>NZ_FNSY01000001.1:4390000-7224416 GCF_900105515.1 Streptomyces sp. 2131.1
AACCGGTTGATATTCCGGTACCCGCTTTGAAACGCCCAATACTGAATCAGGCGATGCTAAGTCCGTGAAGCCGGCCCGATCTCTTCGGAGTTGAGGGTAGTGGTGGAGCCGACGAACCAGACTTGTAGTAGGTAAGCGATGGGGTGACGCAGGAAGGTAGTCCAGCCCGGGCGGTGGTTGTCCCGGGGTAAGGGTGTAGGACGCACGGTAGGCAAATCCGTCGTGCATGTAAGTCTGAGACCTGATGCCGAGCCGATTGTGGTGAAGTGGATGATCCTATGCTGTCGAGAAAAGCCTCTAGCGAGTTTCATGGCGGCCCGTACCCTAAACCGACTCAGGTGGTCAGGTAGAGAATACCGAGGCGTTCGGGTGAACTATGGTTAAGGAACTCGGCAAAATGCCCCCGTAACTTCGGGAGAAGGGGGGCCATCACTGGTGATCCGATTTACTCGGTGAGCTGGGGGTGGCCGCAGAGACCAGCGAGAAGCGACTGTTTACTAAAAACACAGGTCCGTGCGAAGCCGTAAGGCGATGTATACGGACTGACGCCTGCCCGGTGCTGGAACGTTAAGGGGACCGGTTAGCTGCTCTTCGGGGTGGCGAAGCTGAGAACTTAAGCGCCAGTAAACGGCGGTGGTAACTATAACCATCCTAAGGTAGCGAAATTCCTTGTCGGGTAAGTTCCGACCTGCACGAATGGCGTAACGACTTCTCGACTGTCTCAACCATAGGCCCGGTGAAATTGCACTACGAGTAAAGATGCTCGTTTCGCGCAGCAGGACGGAAAGACCCCGGGACCTTTACTATAGTTTGATATTGGTGTTCGGTTCGGCTTGTGTAGGATAGGTGGGAGACTTTGAAGCGGCCACGCCAGTGGTTGTGGAGTCGTCGTTGAAATACCACTCTGGTCGTGCTGGATGTCTAACCTGGGTCCGTGATCCGGATCAGGGACAGTGTCTGATGGGTAGTTTAACTGGGGCGGTTGCCTCCTAAAGAGTAACGGAGGCGCCCAAAGGTTCCCTCAGCCTGGTTGGCAATCAGGTGTTGAGTGTAAGTGCACAAGGGAGCTTGACTGTGAGACCGACGGGTCGAGCAGGGACGAAAGTCGGGACTAGTGATCCGGCAGTGGCTTGTGGAAGCGCTGTCGCTCAACGGATAAAAGGTACCCCGGGGATAACAGGCTGATCTTCCCCAAGAGTCCATATCGACGGGATGGTTTGGCACCTCGATGTCGGCTCGTCGCATCCTGGGGCTGGAGTCGGTCCCAAGGGTTGGGCTGTTCGCCCATTAAAGCGGTACGCGAGCTGGGTTTAGAACGTCGTGAGACAGTTCGGTCCCTATCCGCTGTGCGCGTAGGAATATTGAGAAGGGCTGTCCCTAGTACGAGAGGACCGGGACGGACGAACCTCTGGTGTGCCAGTTGTTCTGCCAAGGGCATGGCTGGTTGGCTACGTTCGGAAAGGATAACCGCTGAAAGCATCTAAGCGGGAAGCCTGCTTCGAGATGAGTATTCCCACCCTCTTGAAGGGTTAAGGCTCCCAGTAGACGACTGGGTTGATAGGCCAGATGTGGAAGCCCGGTAACGGGTGGAGCTGACTGGTACTAATAGGCCGAGGGCTTGTCCTCAGTTGCTCGCGTCCACTGTGTTAGTTCTGAAATAACGAACAGCCGTGTTGTTGCCCGGTGTTCAAATTTCATAGTGTTTCGGTGGTCATTGCGTTAGGGAAACGCCCGGTTACATTTCGAACCCGGAAGCTAAGCCTTTCAGCGCCGATGGTACTGCAGGGGGGACCCTGTGGGAGAGTAGGACGCCGCCGAACTCCTTTTAGGAAGAGCCCCGTGCCCTTGTGGCACGGGGCTCTTTCGCGTTCTCCGGGACCTTTCTGCTGGGCCGGTGCCCAGCAGTTTCGTTCCCTACAGGCGCCCCGCTGCCTTGAGGGCCAGGTAGGCGTCGGCAAGAGCGGGCGCGAGGGTGTCCGGCGGTGCGTCGACGACGACCACGCCGTACCTTTTGAGCTTGTCCGCAGTCCGGCGTCGCTGGGCCTCGGCTTCAGCGCCGGCAGCAGCCTCGTAAATCGCGTCCACTGTGCCCCGCGCGTCGGCCATGCCCGCGACCTGCGGATCGCTCACCGCCGCCAGCAACACTGTGTGTCGCTGAGTCAGTTGGGGGAGTACGGGGAGCAGGCCTTCCTCTACAGGGGCTGCGTCGAGGCTTGTCAGGAGGACGATCAGCGAACGTCGCGGTGCGTGCGCGAGTGCTGCTGCGACGAGCCCTCGTGCGTCGGTCTCCACGAGTTCGGGTTCGAGCGGCGTGAGCGCGTCGACCACGGCAGCCAGGACTTCGCCGGTTGCCCGGCCCTGCACGCGTGCCCTGACACGACGGCTGTACGCGAGCAGGCCAACGCGGTCACCGGCGCGAGCGGCGAGTGCGGTGAGGAGCAAGGTTGCGTCCATCGCGGCGTCGAGGCGGGGGACGTCGCCGAGGCGGCCCGCCGAAGTGCGTCCCGTATCGAGGACGACGAGGACATGCCGATCCCGTTCGGGGCGCCAAGTTCTCACAGCTACTGCGGACTGGCGGGCGGTCGCCCGCCAGTCGATCGAGCGGACGTCGTCCCCGGGGACGTAGGCGCGCAGGCTGTCGAACTCTGTGCCCTCGCCGCGCGTGAGGAGGCTTGTGCGGCCGTCGAGCTCGCGCAGCCTCGCGAGACGCGAGGGGAGGTGCTTGCGGCTCGTGAAGGGCGGGAGTACCCGGACCGTCCACGGCACCCGGTGACTGCCCTGGCGTGCGGCCAGGCCCAGAGGCCCGTACGAACGGACGGTGACTTGTTCAGCCTTGCGGTCACCCCGGCGGGTGGGGCGCAGGACGGTGCTGAGACGCCTTCGCTCGCCGGGCGGGACAGTCAATTCGTGACGGGAGGAGGCGTGTTCGGTTCCAGGCAGCCAACTGCTCGGAGGCCATGCGTCGCGAAGGTGTGCCCGCAGACGCCTGCGGGAAGGATTGACTACGCTGAGTTGCACTTCCGCTTGGTCGCCGAGCCGAACGGTTGTGTCACCGGATCGAGTGAACTGGAGCGAACGCACTGGCGCTGCCAGGGCATAGTCGCACAGAATTGCCAGTGAGAGCGGGGCGTTGACCGCGAGCATTCCCGTCCAGCTCGGGGCCACGATGCCTACGGGGAGTGATCCCAGGGCGGCCAGCAAGGCGGTACGTCCGGTGAGGGCCATAGCTCAACGCCTCACCGTGGAACGGGGACATGGGCGAGCACAGCGGCGATGACGGAGTCGGGGGTGACCCCTTCCATCTGTGCCTCGGGGCGCAGGTGGATGCGGTGCCGGAGTGTCGGTAGGGCCAGGGCTTTCACATCGTCCGGGGTCACGTAGTCGCGGCCGGTGAGCCAAGCCCAGGCACGGGCCGTCGACAGCAGGGCGGTGGCTCCACGGGGGGAGACACCGAGAGAGACCGAGGGGGAATCACGCGTGGCACGACAGATATCCACTACGTAGCCGGCTATCTCGGGGTGCACGGTCGTCGCGGCTACCCCGGTACGGGCGGCTTCGAGATCGGCGGGTCCCGCGACCGGGCGGACGCCGGCGGCCTGCAGGTCGCGGGGATCGAATCCGTCGGCATGGCGGGTCAGGACATTGACCTCCTCCTCCCGAGTGGGCAGCGGGACGGTCAGCTTCAGCAGGAAACGGTCCAGTTGGGCTTCGGGGAGGGGGTACGTGCCCTCGTACTCGACCGGGTTCTGCGTTGCGGCGACGAGGAAGGGGTCAGGCAGGGGGCGTGGTGTGCCGTCGACAGTGACCGTGCGTTCTTCCATCGCCTCCAGGAGGGATGCCTGCGTCTTGGGGGGCGTCCGGTTGATCTCGTCGGCGAGGAGAAGGTTGGTGAAGGCAGGCCCGGGCTGGAACGAGAACTCGGTCGTGCGCGCGTCGTAGACGAGCGAGCCGGTCACATCGCTCGGCATCAAATCAGGGGTGAACTGCACGCGCTTGGTGTCCAGTTCGAGCGATGCGGCAAGAGCCCGGACCAACAGGGTCTTGGCTACGCCCGGAACGCCTTCGAGTAGGACATGGCCTCGGCAGAGCAGTGCCACCACGAGCCCGGTGACGGCCGCGTCCTGGCCGACCACGGCTTTGCCGATCTCGGAGCGCAGTGCTTCCAGGGAAGCACGGGCCGCGTCGGAGGTGACGGGCGGGGTTGATCCTGCTTTCCCGGCGGGCGCGGAGGGTGGGGCGCTCATGAGGTTCGGACCTCTCTTTCGAGGGAGTCGAGTCGGTCTGCCAGAAGTACGAGCGCGCTGTCCTCGGCGGGGGCGGGGCCGAAGAGCAGCACGTCGAGGTCGCCGGGGGCCGGGCCGATACGTGCGGACAGGGCGGGGAGGAGCACTGCGGGGAGGTGCGCTTCCCGGGGGGAGACACCGACGAGCGAGGCCATCCGGGTGCGGGTGGCATGGCGGAGTGAGGCGGCGGCCCTGTCGCGGGCATTGGCCTTGCGGCTGAGCCTGGCCCGGCCCTCGGTGGACTCGGAGGCCCGGATGGCTACGGGCAGGCGTTCGGTGACGAGGGGGCCGAGGCGTCGGGCGCGCCAGACCGCTGCGAGCACTGCGGCGACGGCGAGTTGCTGGGTGCCCCACAGCCAGCCGGACGGGATCAGGCCGATGAAGCTGCTCTCGCCGTTCGCGGTGTTGTTGTCTGCGTTGCCGTCATCGGCGGGGCCGCCGGTGGCAGAGGGATCAGTGAGCGAGGGGAGGTACCAGGTCAGATGCGGGCGGGAACCGAGGAGTTGAAGGGCCAGGGACGCGTTGCCCTGGCGGTCGAGGCGCTCGTTGTACAGGAAGTCTGCGGAGCCGAGCAGGACGGTGTCGCCTCCTGCGGGCTGCCGCAGGAGGAGCACCGAGGGCAGGCCTGCCGCGGGGTAGCAGGCGATGGCGTCGAGGCCGTTCGCGTCGTATCGGACGCCGCCCGTCTCGACGGAGCCGGCTCTGCGGGCTGCGGGAAGGAGGCAGGCCGGTGGGCGTGTGACCACGGAGGCGGGGGGCTTCGCCTGTACGCCCGGGGCCAGCCTGCTCACGGAGGTGGGGTCCGCGCCGAGGAGGACGGTGCGGCCGACTGTGCCGGAGGTCGCCGTGCGAAGGGTGTTCTGTTGGTGGGGGGTCAGCAGGTTGGGAGTGGTGACGAGGAGTGTCGTGTCGGAGCCAGCCGCGGTGGTGGCGTCCCGGAGCGTGGTGACGACGCGGAACGAAATGCCGTGGTCCTTGAGGAGTTCGGCGATGGCCCTGCTGCCGTAGGGGCCCGCCGAGCGGGGGTCGAGGCGGCCGTGCTGGTCCCCGGAACGGGTGGCCGCCAGGGCTATCGCGGCGACGACGAGCAGGAGGACGGCGAGCAGCAGCCCGCGGGTGCGGAGCCAGACCTGGTGAGGTGTGACGGAGGTCGAGGTGGAAGGGGAGGAAGGAGTGGTGACCGCAGTCATTCGCCGGCTCCCTCCCGGGCGCCGGCCAGCTGTGGCCTGGCGGACTCCACGGCCAGGTCGAGGTCGAGAAGCCCCAGGTACGCCGTCCGGTCGGCGACGCGGCCCCCGTATGTGATGTCGTCGAAGACCCGGGCCGCGGCCCGCAGGGGTGCGGCGTGCGCGGGAAGGGCCAGGCCCGCCTCCGCGGCGGCCTCGTCGGCGGTTCGTCCGGGGCGGGGGTCCAGCAGCGCGCGTTCCTCCAGGGCGCGGACGATCGCACGCATCCGTTCCTGGACGGCCTGGTTCCAGCGCTCTTCTGCTGCGTGGGCCTCGGCGGCGGCCCGGTGGTCGGCGGTGCTGCGGGGGCCGTCGGCGAAGAGCGCGTCGGCCGGCCGTGCGGCGGACCGCGGGGTGCCCAGCCGCCACCGGAGCGCGGCGGCCAGGGCGATGACGATCAGAAGGAGAACGGTCAGGCCGGCCACTCCGCCCGGTGCGGTGCCCGAGGCCGCCGCGAGGACATCGCCGAACCAGGTCCACAGGTGGTCCAGCGCGCGCTGGAGGAGGTTCGGATCGTTCTCGTGGTACGCGTCCTTGGACAGCTCGCGTCTCGCTGCTTCCCGGGCCGGGAGGCGGCCGGTGTCCAAGGGAGCTTCGCTGCTCGCCCGTATCAGCAGTCTCACTGCCGCCCCGCCCGCCCCCGGCACGTTGTCAGCCCCTGTCGTCGAAGCCGGGGAGCCCCGCTGCCCTGGCGAGGTCGAGGTCGAGGGCCTCGCGGCGGATGCGCTGGTCCACGTAGAGCAGGGCCATGACGCCGGCGGAGAGCGGATACGTGAGGGTGGCGACGACCACGTCACCGATGGCGGAGACGATCAGGAACGGCCAGCCGAATTCCGAGGTTCCCTCGGTGAGGAAGGAGCTCAGGCTGCCGTCGTCCAGGCCCACCGCGACGATGCCGAAGGGGATGCCCACCACCAGGGCCACGATGACGGTCAGTACCCAGGTCAGGGCGAGAATGCCGAACATCCGCCACCAGGCGCCACGGACCAGCTTCGCGGAGCGGCGCATGGAGGCGATGATCGACTGCCGCTCCAGCATGAGCGCCGGAGCGGCCAGGATGAATCGGACCGTCAGCCAGAGGAAGACGGTGACCGCCGCGAGCAGGCCGAGGAAGGCGAGGCCGACCCCTGCGGTGTCGCCGATCAGGAATCCGGGGAGGATACCGGCGGTCATGATCGCTGCGGCCATGACAGCGAGCAGGAGGGTCAGTCCCAGCAGGGGCAGCAGCCTGGGGCGGGCCTCGGCCCAGGCGTCGGACAGGGTGACGGGGCGGCCCAGCACCGAGCGGCTGATCACCACGGTCAGCACCGCTGTGGTGAAGATTGTGGCGAGCATCGAGACGAGCAGGGGCGGGGCGCTGTCGAGCAGGTTGTAGCGGAGGGACTCGTTGAGCTGGCGCAGGGCCTCCGAGCCGGTCGCGTTGGCGTCGACCGACGGGGGGTCGGGCAGCAGGTAGCGCCGGATGAGCAGGATGGCTGTCTGGGCGATCACGGAGACCGTGAGCGTGATGCCGAGCACCGTGCGCCAGTGGGCGCGCATGGTGGAAACGGCGCCGTCCAGGATCTCGCCGACGCCGAGCGGCCGGAGCGGGATGACACCGGGCTTCGCCGCGGGCGGCGGGCCGCCCCAGCCGGGACCCTGCCACGGGCCGCCCCAGCCCGGTCCCTGGGGCGGGGTGTGCCCGCCCGGGCGGGGATGCGGTGCGGTGGGGCCGGCTCCGCTGGGGCCGGGCGGGGTCCACTGGCCGGCGGGCGGCTGTTCGGCGGCCCAGGTTCCCGAGGGGGCGTCGTCGGCAGGTGCGGAAGGCCGGGGGACTTCCGTTCCCTTGCCGTCGGAGGGGGCGGATCCGGGCGAGGCCCAGCCCGGAGTGTCGTTCATGCTCGCTCCTTCACGGTCCTGTCCGCGCATCGGGGCGTCAGGTTGGCAGCCATCGTGCCACGCGTCGATGACGTGCGGGTCCGGCCTTGTGTCGCGCTCACGCCTTCATGTCCCGGCGGGTCACCGGGCAGACTGGACAGATGGCTGATCAGGACGCGCAATCGCCGGTGGGCAGCAAGCCCGCCGGGCTATCCGTACTTCGCTGGGACGAACCCCCGGAAGGCCCCGTGCTGGTGCTCCTCGACCAGAGGCGGTTGCCGGCCGAGGAAACGGAGATGGTCTGCACGGACGTGCCGGCTCTGGTGGAGGCGATCAGAACACTCGCGGTACGGGGGGCGCCCCTGCTGGGGATCGCCGGCGCCTACGGGGTGGCGCTGGCCGCCGTGCGGGGCTACGACGTGGCGGAGGCCACGGGGCTCTTGGAGCAGGCGCGGCCCACCGCGGTGAACCTCGGGTACGGCGTCCGACGGGCGGCCGCGGCGTACTGGGCGGCGCTCGACAAGGGGGCCGGACAGGAGCGGGCGGGGGCGGCCGCGCTGGCGGAGGCCAAGGCGCTGCACCGGGAGGATGCCGAGGCCAGCGAGCGGATGGCCCGGTACGGGACCGCCCTGCTGGACGAGCTGGTCCCGGGCGGGGGGCATCGGCTGCTGACCCACTGCAACACCGGGGCGCTCGTCTCGGGAGGCGAGGGCACCGCCTTCGCCGTGGCGCTCGGTGCGCACCGGGAGGGCAGGCTGCGGCGGCTGTGGGTGGACGAGACCCGCCCGCTGCTGCAGGGTGCCCGGCTCACCGCGTACGAGGCGGCGCGCAACGGCATGCCGTACAGCCTGCTCACGGACAACGCGGCCGGTTCGCTGTTCGCCGCGGGGGAGGTGGACGCTGTGCTGATCGGGGCTGACCGCATCGCGGCGGACGGGTCGGTGGCCAACAAGGTGGGGAGCTATCCGCTGGCGGTGCTCGCCAAGTACCACCACGTACCGTTCATCGTGGTGGCGCCGACGACGACCGTGGATCTGCTCACGTCGGACGGGGCGTCCATCACCGTCGAGCAGCGTTCCGGGCGGGAAGTGACTGAGGTCACAGTCCCGCCGCGTGGGATGGGGGACGAGGAGACGGGCGGGGTGCTTGTAGCCCCTGTGGGGACCCAGTCGTACAACCCCGCCTTCGATATCACGCCGCCGGAGCTGGTCACGGCGATCGTCACGGAGGAGGGCGTAATCTCGCCGGTCACGGGGGCCGGGCTGGCAGAGCTGTGTGCCAGATCATCGCAGGTAACGATTAGCTAATGGGATGATGTCGTTTATGAAGGGACGCGTCCTTGTCGTCGACGACGACACCGCACTGGCCGAGATGCTCGGGATTGTGCTGCGTGGTGAGGGTTTCGAGCCGTCGTTCGTAGCGGACGGCGACAAGGCACTTGCTGCATTTCGAGAGGCGAAGCCGGACCTGGTCCTGCTCGACCTCATGCTGCCCGGCAGGGACGGCATCGAGGTCTGCAGGCTGATCAGGGCCGAGTCGGGCGTGCCGATCGTCATGCTCACTGCCAAGAGCGACACGGTTGACGTAGTGGTGGGTCTGGAGTCCGGGGCCGACGACTACATCGTCAAGCCGTTCAAACCGAAGGAGTTGGTGGCCCGGATCAGGGCACGTCTGCGCAGGTCCGAAGAGCCGGCCCCGGAGCAGTTGACCATCGGGGACCTGGTGATAGACGTCGCCGGTCACTCGGTGAAGCGGGAGGGGCAGTCCATCGCCCTGACGCCGCTGGAGTTCGACCTGCTGGTCGCGCTCGCCCGCAAGCCGTGGCAGGTCTTCACCCGTGAGGTCCTCCTGGAGCAGGTGTGGGGTTACCGGCACGCGGCGGACACCCGTCTGGTCAACGTGCATGTGCAGCGGCTCCGCTCCAAGGTCGAGAAGGACCCGGAGCGGCCGGAGATCGTGGTGACCGTCCGTGGTGTCGGTTACAAGGCCGGACCGAGCTGATATGTCCCTGGGTAGCACTGCTCCGCAGCCCGGGGAGCCGGGAGTCCGTGCGGAGCGGGCTGCCGGTTCAGGGCATACGTCTTCCACCGTCGAGCGCTTCCTGCAGGGCGGCCGGTTGTTCCAGGACCGGGCGCCCGGCGGGCCGGTGCCTCGGCTGCTGATGCGCTGGGTGCGGCGTCCGCTGCTGCCCGCCGTACGGCTGTGGCGGCGCAATCTCCAGCTGCGGGTCGTCGCCGGCACGTTGCTGATGTCGCTCGGAGTGGTGCTGCTGCTCGGCCTCGTCGTGATCGGGCAGGTGCGCAACGGCCTGCTCGACGCGAAGGGGAAGGCCGCCCAGACACAGGCCGCGGGCGGGTTCGCGGCCGCCCAGGAGAAGGCGAACGCGCCGCTCACCCCGGCTTCGGGCCAGGGCGACGACGCCGCGGACGGTACGACCGCCAACAACTCCTGGCGGACCGAACTCGTCGACCAGCTCGCCAGCGGTGGGAAGAACGCCTTCGACGTGGTGGCGCTCAGCGCCGACGAGGGCTCCCGCGCGCCGCGTGGTTCGGGGAAGGTCGAGACCGTGAGCATCCCGCTGAACCTCCGCGAGGCGGTGAACAAGGGCCCGGGGGCCTTCCAGACGTACTCACTGATCCAGTACTCGAACGGGCGGGAGTCGCAGCCCGGCCTCATCGTGGGCAAGCGCCTCTACGACATCGACCGCAATCCGTACCAGCTGTACTACGTCTTCCCGCTGGCGCAGGAGGAGAAGTCCCTGACGCTGGTCAAGGGCACGCTGGCGACCGCGGGGCTCTTCGTGGTCGTGCTGCTGGGCGCTATCGCCTGGTTCGTGGTGCGCCAGGTCGTCACCCCCGTACGCATGGCCGCGGGCATCGCCGAACGGCTCTCCGCCGGCCGGCTCCAGGAGCGGATGAAGGTCACCGGCGAGGACGACATCGCCCGGCTCGGTGAGGCCTTCAACAAGATGGCGCAGAACCTCCAGCTGAAGATCCAGCAGCTGGAGGAGCTCTCCCGGATGCAGCGGCGGTTCGTTTCGGACGTCTCGCACGAGCTGCGCACCCCACTGACGACGGTGCGGATGGCCGCCGACGTCATCCACGAGGCGCGTGTCGACTTCGACCCCATAACGGCCCGGTCCGCCGAGCTCCTGGGGGACCAGCTCGACCGCTTCGAGTCGCTGCTCTCCGACCTGCTGGAGATCAGTCGCTTCGACGCGGGTGCCGCCGCGCTGGAGGCGGAGCCGATAGACCTGCGGCAGGTCGTGCGCCGGGTGATCGGCGGCGCCGAGCCGCTGGCGGAACGCAAGGGCACCCGGATCCGGGTGACCGGCGACGAACAGCCGGTGATCGCCGAGGCGGACGCGCGGCGAGTCGAGCGGGTGCTGCGCAACCTCGTCGTCAACGCGGTGGAGCACGGCGAAGGACGCGACGTCGTGGTGCGGATGGGCGCCGCGGGCGGAGCGGTCGCCGTCGCCGTCCGGGACTACGGCGTGGGGCTGAAGCCCGGCGAGGCGACCCGGGTTTTCAACCGCTTCTGGCGGGCCGACCCGGCCCGTGCCCGTACCACCGGCGGGACCGGCCTCGGCCTGTCCATCGCGGTGGAGGACGCGCGGCTGCACGGCGGCTGGCTGCAGGCGTGGGGCGAGCCCGGCGGCGGTTCCCAGTTCCGGCTGACGCTGCCGCGTACGGCGGACGAGCCACTGCGGGGCTCGCCGATACCGCTGGAGCCCGAGGACTCGCGGCGCAACCGGAAGAGCCGGGAGCAGGCCGCGGACGCCTCCACCACGGGCAGCGAGCACCGGCTGCTGGCC
Source organism: Streptomyces sp. 2131.1 (assembly GCF_900105515.1). Classification (GTDB taxonomy): domain Bacteria; phylum Actinomycetota; class Actinomycetes; order Streptomycetales; family Streptomycetaceae; genus Streptomyces; species Streptomyces drozdowiczii. The sequence continues at coordinate 4,401,181 of NZ_FNSY01000001.1, forward strand.
GTGCCCTCGCAGCACGCCGGTACCGGCCGCGCCCCGCTGCCGGTGCCCGGCCGGGCACCGGGGCGCGCCAGGACCGCACCCGCCTCGGTGCACCCGGCGGCCCTGCCGGGCAACGGGGCGCGGGTGGTGCCGCGTCCCGCCGAGGAGCGGCAGGCCGGGCACAACGACTCTCCGGGGCACGAACAGGGGCGGGAGGACGCGACTCGTGAGGACTGACCGTCGTGAGGGGGGCCTCGGACGGGCGGCGGGGGTGACCGTGCTGATCGTGTGCGGAGCGCTGGTGCTGTCCGCGTGCGGCTCGATGCCGGTCACGGGCGATGTCAAGGCCGTCGACGCCTCGCAGCCCGGGGACTCCCAGGTGCAGGTGTACGCGGTCGCCCCGCGCGACGGTGCGACGCCGAACGAAGTGGTCGACGGCTTCCTGGAGTCGATGACCAGCGACGACTCCGACTTCCGTACGACGCGCAAGTACCTCACCAAGGAGGCGTCGCGCCGGTGGAAGCCGAGCGCGGAGACCACCGTCCTGGCCAAGGCGCCGAACCGCAGCGACCGCCCGGTTCATGAGAACGACCGCACCACCAACGAGGTCACCTACACCCTGACCGGTGAGCAGGTGGCGAGGGTCGACGAGCAGAACGCGTACCAGCCGCTCGTTCCGACGGACTTCTCCCGCACGCTGCGTCTGGTGAAGGAGAAGACGCAGGACGGCAGTGAATGGCGCATCGCCTCCGTCTCGGACGGCCTGGTGCTCGGGCAGTCCGACTTCAAGCGGCTGTACCGCTCGGTCAACAAGTTCTACTTCGCGGCCGGCCGTTCCGACGCACAGGCCACGCTGGTCGCCGACCCCGTCTACCTCCGCAACCGCAGCGATCCCGCGACCGGCATGGACACGGTGACGCAGGCGGTCCGCAGCCTGCTGCGGGGCCCGACCGACTGGCTGCGGCCGGTGGTCACCTCGCGCTTCCCGGCGGGGACGAACCTCAAGAAGGGTGTCGCCTCGCTGACGCCCGACGACCGCAACGTCCTGAAGGTCCCGCTCGACAAGAAGGCCGACGGGACCGGGCAGCGTTCCTGCCGGATGATGGCCTCGCAGGTGCTCTTCACCCTCCGGGACCTGACCTCCGCACGGGTCGAGCAGGTGGAGTTGCAGCGCTCGGACGGTTCGGCGCTGTGCGTGCTCGACGCGGACCAGGCCGAGGAGTACGCCCCCGACGGCTCCTCGGGCGGCCCCGACAGCCAGTACTTCGTCGATGCCAAGGGCCGGGTGGAGCGCATACCGGGCAGCACCAGGGGCAGCGGTGAGCCGGAGCCGGTGGCCGGCCCGTTCGGCAACGGCGCGCTGAAGGTGAGCGCGATCGGCGTGGCCCGGGACGAGCAGTCCGCGGCGGCGCTCTCCCAGCACAACGAATCGCTGTACGTGACGTCCATCGCGGCGGACGGCGAGCTGCCCGTACCGGCCCTGACGAGCAAGGCGGTCGATCCCGAGGACCGGCTGACGGCGCCCAGCTGGGACGGCCGGGGCGACCTCTGGGTGGCCGACCGCGACCCGAAGAACTCCCGGCTCCTGAGGCTGCCCCACGGCACGGGCAAGCCGCAGGAGGTCACTGTGCCGAGCCTGAACGGCAGCCGCATCGCGGGGCTGCGGCTGTCCTCGGACGGGGTGCGCATAGCGCTGCTGGTGACGACGGACGGTCACACGACGCTGAAGATCGGCCGGATCGAACGGCTGGGTACGGGGGACGACGCCCAGGTGTCCGTGGTCGACCTGCGGCAGGCGGCGCCCCAGCTCGCGGACGTCACGGCGATGTCCTGGTCCGGCCGCGGCCGCCTCGTGGTGGTCGGCAAGGAGCAGGGCGGCGTGCAGCAGGTCCGGTACGTGCAGGCGGACGGCTCGACGCCCTCCTCGGGCGTGCTGCCCGGCGTGAACCAGGTGCTCGCCATCGCCGCCGCCGACGACGAGCAGCTGCCGCTGATGGCGGACACCTTCGGCGACGGGATAGTGAAGCTGCTACCGGGGGACAACTGGCAGACGGTCCTCAAGGAGGGCTCGGCGCTGGTCTATCCCGGCTGACACCGGCGATCCCGCGGGCGTTTTCCACAGGGGTGGTCCGCCGGCCGTGGGAGGAGCACAGTTGAAGTGTGCGCGGGTGGTGGCGGGAGATCAGCGGGCTCGTTCTGCCCGTGTCCTGCGGCGGGTGCGGCAGCGACAGGACGGAGCTGTGCGAGGCGTGCGGCGCGCAGCTGTACGGCGGAGCCCCGCGCCGGGTGCGGCCCTCGCCGGAGCCGTCCGGGCTGCCCGCGGTGCATGCCGCGGCCGGATACGAGGGTGCGGTACGGGCGGTGCTGCTGGCCCACAAGGAGCGCGGCGCGCTCGGTATGGCGCGTCCGCTCGGCAGGGCGCTGGCGGGTGCGGTGAGAGCCGGGGCCGGGCAGTTGCCGGACGGCCGGCCGCTGTTGCTCGTACCCGTACCTTCCGCGCGTCGGGCGGTGGCCGCGCGCGGGCACGATCCGGCGCGGCGGATCGCGCTGGCGGCAGCGGCCGAGCTGCGGCGTACGGGCGTTGCGGCGACGGTGGCCGCGGTGCTGTGTCAGCGGCGGGCGGTCGCCGATCAAGCGGGGCTGACCGCGGCGGAGCGCCGGGCGAACCTGGCGGGTGCCCTGGACGTGGCGGCCGGGGGCGGGCGGTTGCTCACCGCCGGACGAGTGGTGCTGGTGGACGACCTGCTGACCACGGGCGCCACGCTGGCCGAGGCGGCACGCGCTGTCGACGCGGCCCGCGGGGGCGTGCGCGCAGGCGCGACGGGGTGCGACGCGGCCGTCGTCGCGGCGTCTCCGCTGGCCTTCGACGCAGCCTGTCCCGCCGTCCGCGAAATAAACCGGAACTGCGACTGAACTTTCATCGTTGCAGGTAGTGAGTGGGTAAAGAGACCTGAACGGAGGTACGTGCGAGTAGCGGGTGCCGACAACCGTCCGGGCAGGCTATGTTCGGTTGTGAGGAATGGTGAATGCCGGCCCTCGACGAATGCACCACCAGGTTTCGGGCAGGCGACCCACCAGTACTTGAGAAACCGGAAATCCGGTGGGGTGGATGCCTTGCCGGCTGGGGAGGAGGAGGTGGAAGTCACCGAGTCCGCGGCTCCGGCCATCACCGGAGCCTGGTGCAAAAGGGAGATGCTCCGCCGCCGAGCGGAGCGATCCGGGAACGGAGTTCTGCGTGGACATCGTCGTCAAGGGCCGCAAGACCGAGGTGCCCGAGCGGTTCCGCAAGCACGTGGCCGAGAAGCTGAAGCTGGACAAGATCCAGAAGTTCGACGGCAAAGTGATCAGCCTCGACGTGGAGGTGTCCAAGGAGCCGAACCCTCGTCAGGCAGACCGTTCCGACCGGGTGGAGATCACGCTCCGCTCGCGTGGACCGGTCATCAGGGCGGAAGCGGCCGCAGGCGACCCGTACGCAGCGCTGGACCTGGCCACCGGAAAGCTGGAGGCGCGGCTGCGCAAGCAGCACGACAAGCGCTACAGCCGCCGGGGTTCAGGACGCATTCCCGCTGCCGAGGTCGGTGAGATGGTGCCGGACGCGGCATCGTTCAACGGTGACGGCGAGCTGATCGTCGACGAGACGGCACAGCCCGCACCCACCACCAGGGTCGGCTCGCTGGAGGTACAGGGCGAGGGACCGCTGGTGATGCGCGAGAAGACGCACGTGGCGGCGCCCATGTCGTTGGACCAGGCGCTCTACGAGATGGAGTTGGTCGGACACGACTTCTATCTGTTCGTGGACAGCGAGTCGAAGGAACCGAGTGTCGTCTACCGGCGGCATGCCTACGACTACGGTGTCATCCACCTGAGGACCGACCCGCTGGCCGCCGATGAGGCGGGCGGCGCTGGCGGTGCGCTCGGCGGCTGACGCCCGCCACCCGGCTGTGCCCCTGCGAGCGTCTGTGCGCCCCCAGGGGCACCCGTGTGTCACCGAGAGATCACCGCATTGACGTTCCGGCATGGAATCATGGCGGCCCAGGCCAATCGGTGTTCTGTGGAACGCCGTTGGCGGAGAGTGCGTGAACTTCAGGCCGTGGCCTTCAGGGGGAGGAACGATGGCGGACACCTTCGGGCCCGTGCGCGACGCGAGTGATCCCGGCGACGCCGTGCGCGTCCTCGACGCGGACCGGGACGGCGGCTACCGCAAGGAGCCGATCCGGGTCCTGGTGGTCGACGACCACGCCCTCTTCCGCAGGGGCCTGGAGATCGTCCTCGCGCACGAGGAGGACATCGAGGTCGTCGGCGAGGCCGGGGACGGGGCGGAGGCGGTCGACAAGGCCGCCGATCTGCTGCCCGACATCGTGCTGATGGACGTCCGGATGCCCAGGCGAGGGGGCATCGAGGCATGTACGGCCATCAAGGAGGTGGCCCCCAGCGCGAAGATCATCATGCTGACGATCAGCGATGAGGAGGCCGACCTCTACGAAGCGATCAAGGCCGGAGCGACGGGCTATCTCCTCAAGGAGATCTCCACCGACGAGGTGTCCACCGCGATCCGAGCGGTCGCCGACGGGCAGTCCCAGATCAGCCCTTCCATGGCGTCCAAACTGCTCACCGAGTTCAAGTCGATGATCCAGCGGACCGACGAACGCCGGCTGGTGCCGGTGCCCCGGCTCACCGACCGTGAACTCGAAGTCCTCAAACTGGTCGCCACCGGCATGAACAATCGAGATATCGCGAAGGAACTGTTCATTTCCGAGAACACCGTGAAGAACCACGTCCGCAACATTCTGGAGAAGCTCCAGCTGCACTCCCGGATGGAAGCGGTCGTCTACGCGATGCGGGAGAAGATCCTCGAAATCCGCTGAACCGGGACGACGACCGGCGTGACCCCGCCCGTCAGGCCAGGAGACGGCCGATCTCCGCAGCGAGCGGCCCGCGCAGCTCCGGCGCCTCCACCCGCTCCAGCCTGATGTCCGTGCAGCCGACCCAGGACGCCGCCTCCACCAGGGCCTGCGCCATCGGCACCACCGCCTTCGCGCCCGCCAGGGACACCTGTCGGCCGATCAGCGTGGTCCCCTCGCGGGCCGGGTCGACCCGGCCCTGAAGCTTCCCGCCCGCCAGCAGCGGCATCGCGAAGTAGCCGTGGATCCGCTTCTGCTTGGGTACGTACGCCTCCAGGCGGTGCGTGAAGCCGAAGATCCGCTCGGTGCGCGCCCGCTCCCAGACCAGCGAATCGAAGGGCGACAGCAGCGTGGTCCGGTGCCGTCCGCGCGGTTCGGACGCCAGCGCCGCCGGGTCCGCCCAGGCCGGCTTCGTCCAGCCCTCCACGGTCACCGGCACCAGCCCGGAATCCGCCACCACGGCGTCGAACTGCTCGGCCTTGAGCCGGTGGTAGTCCGCGATGTCCGCCCGTGTGCCCACCCCCAGCGACTGCCCGGCGAGCGCGACCAGCCGGCGCAGGCACTCGGCGTCGTCGAGGCCGTCGTGCAGCACGGCGTCGGGCAGGGCGCGCTCCGCCAGGTCGTAGACCCGCTTCCAGCCGCGCCGCTCCGTGCACACCACCTCGCCGTACATCAGGGCCCGTTCGACGGCGACCTTCGAGGCGGACCAGTCCCACCACTCCCCGCCGTTCTTCGCGCCGCCCAGCTCCGTCGCCGTCAACGGGCCCTCGGCGGTCAGCTGCTTGATCACGTTCTCGTACGCGCCGTCCGGCAGGTCGTGGGACCACTGCGGCCGGGCGCGGTAGGCGCGGCGGCGGAACGCGAAGTGCGGCCACTCCTCGACGGGCAGGATGCACGCCGCGTGCGACCAGTACTCGAAAGCGCGGCCGCCCGACCAGTACGCCTCCTCGACCGGGCGCCGGCCGATCGCGCCCAGGCGCGCGTACGGGATCAGCTCGTGCGAGCGGGCCAGCACCGAGATCGTGTCCAGCTGGACGGCGCCGAGGTGCCGCAGCACTCCGGGCACCCCCGCCCGGCGGTCCGGGGCGCCCAGGAGGCCCTGCGCGCGCAGGGCGATCCTGCGGGCCTGGTCGGCGGAGAGTTCGACTGCGGGTGGCTGCACAGACGTCATGGTCCGCACTTTAGGGGGCGGCACTGACACCGCCCGCCGGTACGTAGGCGACGGTGCCGGGAAGCCCGAGGTCGGCGGGGATCAGCGCGCCCACCCACGTATCGCGGCGCACGCCCTTGTTGAGCAGGGCCGAGCGCTGCTCACCCTCCATGCGGAAGCCCGCACGCAGCGCGACGGCCCGCGACGGGACGTTGCCGATCTCGGCACGCCACTCCAGTCGGTCGCAGCCCAGCGAGGTGAAGGCCCAGCGGGCGGCGCACAGGACGGCCTCGGTCATGTAGCCGCGGCCGCGCCGCTCCTTCGCGGCCCAGAAGCCGATCTCGTACGTGCCCGAAAGGGTCCGGCGGTTGACGCCGAGCGCGCCCACCAGGGCCCCGTCCTCGCGGGTCCGCACGGCGAAGTTGTACATGGAGCCGTCCCGCCAGCCCTCGGGGCACATCCGCTCGGTGAAGAACTCCGCGTCGGAACGGCCGTACGGCGAGGGGACGACGGTCCAGCGCCGGATCTCCGGGTCCTGGCACTCCTCGTACACCGCGTCGGTGTCGTCCGGGGTGAAGGGGCGCAGCAGCAGGCGGTCGGTGGTGAGGGTGATCGGTTCAATCGCTTCCATGAAGGGATTCTGGTGAGGGACCGGCGGCGAAGCGACTACTTTTCCCGCTCCCCGGCACCTTCGGCGGCCTTCGTCCGTTGACTCGGAAGGGCACCGCGGGGAGAACGCGGTGGCAGCCCTCCCGGCGCGGCGGGGTCCTCGCTTACGATGACCGTTGCGGTGGGGCCCACCTGCCGTGCCCGTGCCCGAGTCCATTACACGACCCAGTGCCCAGGCCCGACCGGCAAGGAGACCAGCCTCAGTGTCCGTCTTCAACAAGCTCATGCGTGCAGGCGAAGGCAAGATCCTGCGCAAACTGCACCGCATCGCGGACCAGGTCAGCTCCATCGAAGAGGACTTCGTCAACCTCTCCGACGCCGAGCTGCGGGCGCTCACCGACGAGTACAAGGAACGGTACGCGGACGGCGAGAGCCTGGACGACCTGCTTCCCGAGGCGTTCGCGACCGTCCGCGAGGCGGCCAAGCGCGTCCTCGGCCAGCGCCACTACGACGTCCAGATCATGGGCGGCGCCGCGCTGCACCTCGGATACGTCGCCGAGATGAAGACCGGTGAGGGCAAGACCCTCGTCGGCACCCTGCCCGCGTATCTGAACGCCCTGTCCGGGGACGGCGTTCACCTGATCACGGTGAACGACTACCTCGCCTCGCGCGACTCCGAGATGATGGGCCGGGTCCACAAGTTCCTCGGCCTCTCCGTCGGCTGCATCATCGCCAACATGACGCCGGCCCAGCGCCGCGAGCAGTACGGCTGCGACATCACGTACGGCACGAACAACGAGTTCGGCTTCGACTACCTCCGCGACAACATGGCGTGGTCCAAGGACGAGCTCGTCCAGCGCGGCCACAACTTCGCGATCGTCGACGAGGTCGACTCGATCCTGGTCGACGAGGCCCGTACGCCGCTGATCATCTCCGGCCCGGCCGACCAGGCCACCAAGTGGTACGGCGACTTCGCCAAGCTGGTCACGCGCCTGTCCAAGGGCGAGGCGGGCAACCCGCTCAAGGGCATCGAGGAGACCGGCGACTACGAGGTCGACGAGAAGAAGCGGACCGTGGCGATCCACGAGCCCGGCGTCTCCAAGGTCGAGGACTGGCTCGGCATCGACAACCTGTACGAGTCGGTGAACACCCCCCTCGTCGGGTACCTCAACAACGCGATCAAGGCCAAGGAACTCTTCAAGAAGGACAAGGACTACGTCGTCATCGACGGCGAAGTCATGATCGTCGACGAGCACACCGGCCGTATCCTCGCCGGCCGCCGTTACAACGAGGGCATGCACCAGGCGATCGAGGCGAAGGAAGGGGTGGACATCAAGGACGAGAACCAGACGCTCGCCACGATCACCCTCCAGAACTTCTTCCGCCTCTACGGCAAGCTCTCCGGCATGACCGGTACGGCGATGACCGAGGCCGCCGAGTTCCACCAGATCTACAAGCTGGGCGTCGTGCCGATCCCGACGAACCGGCCGATGCAGCGCGCCGACCAGTCGGACCTGATCTACCGCACCGAGGTCGCGAAGTTCGCCGCCGTCGTCGACGACATCGCCGAGAAGCACGAGAAGGGCCAGCCGATCCTGGTCGGCACGACCTCCGTCGAGAAGTCCGAGTACCTCTCGCAGCAGCTCTCCAAGCGCGGTGTCCAGCACGAGGTGCTCAACGCCAAGCAGCACGACCGGGAGGCGACGATCGTCGCCCAGGCCGGCCGCAAGGGCGCGGTGACCGTCGCGACGAACATGGCCGGACGAGGCACCGACATCAAGCTCGGCGGCAACCCGGACGACCTCGCCGAGGCGGAGCTGCGCCAGCGCGGTCTCGACCCCGTCGAGCACGTCGAGGAGTGGGCGGCAGCGCTGCCCGCCGCGCTGGAGAAGGCCGAGGAGGCCGTGCGGGCGGAGTTCGAGGAGGTCAAGGACCTCGGCGGGCTGTACGTCCTGGGCACCGAGCGGCACGAGTCGCGCCGTATCGACAACCAGCTGCGCGGTCGTTCCGGCCGTCAGGGCGACCCCGGCGAGTCCCGTTTCTACCTGTCGCTCGGTGACGACCTGATGCGGCTTTTCAAGGCGCAGATGGTCGAGCGCGTGATGTCGATGGCCAACGTGCCGGACGACGTGCCGATCGAGAACAAGATGGTCACGAGGGCGATCGCGTCGGCGCAGTCGCAGGTCGAGCAGCAGAACTTCGAGACGCGCAAGAACGTCCTGAAGTACGACGAGGTGCTCAACCGGCAGCGTGAGGTCATCTACGGCGAGCGGCGCCGGGTCCTGGAGGGCGAGGACCTCCAGGAGCAGATCCGCCACTTCATGGACGACACGATCGACGACTACATCCGCCAGGAGACGGCGGAGGGTTTCGCCGAGGAGTGGGACCTCGACCGGCTGTGGGGCGCGTTCAAGCAGCTCTACCCGGTGAAGGTCACGGTCGCCGAGCTGGAGGACGCCGCGGGGGACCTGGCCGGGGTCACCGCCGAGTTCATCGCCGAGTCGGTCAAGGACGACATCCACGAGCAGTACGACGAGCGGGAGAAGACGCTCGGCTCCGAGATCATGCGTGAGCTGGAGCGGCGCGTGGTGCTGTCCGTCCTGGACCGCAAGTGGCGTGAGCACCTCTACGAGATGGACTACCTCCAGGAGGGCATCGGCCTGCGGGCCATGGCGCAGAAGGACCCGCTGGTCGAGTACCAGCGCGAGGGCTTCGACATGTTCAACGCCATGATGGAGGGCATCAAGGAGGAGTCCGTCGGCTACCTGTTCAACCTGGAGGTCCAGGTCGAGCAGCAGGTCGAGGAGGTGCCGGTGCAGGATGCGGAGACCTCGCTGAGCAAGGAGGACGCGGTGCCGGCCGCGCGGCCGGAGATCCGGGCGAAGGGGCTGGACGCTCCGCAGCGGCCGGACCGGCTGCACTTCTCCGCTCCCACGGTCGACGGGGAGGGCGGGGTCGTCGAGGGCGACTTCGCGAACGGGGACGGTGCGGGGGCCGGCGTCGGTGCCGGTGCCGAGTCGGACGGGCTTACTCGGGCGGAGCGGCGCAAGGCGCAGAAGTCCGGGGGTGGGCGGCGGCGTAAGAAGTAGCCGTTCGCGGGTTTTGGCCGGCCGGGGTCGGGTGCCGTTGGGTGCCCGGGTCCGGCCGGCGTTCTTGTGTGGGGGCGGGTGGGGCGTGCGTGCGCCTGCGGCGGGCCTTGTCCCCTGCCCGCCCCTTCCCGAAACCGGGGCTCCGCCCCGGGCCCCGCTCCTCAAGCGCCGGAAGGGCTGGGAACCTGCCGGAGGGCCGGGAATGCGGGGCTGGGGCGGGCGTGGTGGTGGCCCGGGCCCGTCCGGGTACCCGCTGCTCGGGCGCCGGAGGGGCTGGGAGGTGGGAGAGAGGCTGTACGCGGCCTGTGCGCCTCCTTGGCGGACCCCGGGCTCCCTAGGGGGCCCCCGGGCTCCCTAGGGAGCCGGGTTGCTCCGCAGGCCGCACAGCGGGCCCTGGGGCCGCCCCGGCGGTGGGTCCCGGGCCCTCGTGGGTTGCCGCCTCACCGCGTCCGCACCGGAGTGTTGCCCAGTTCCACCGCTGCGCAGCGCCAGCGGAGGTCCGGGCCCTGTTCCAGGCGGAAGGCCATGGCCCGGACTTCCTCGCCCGCGGCGATGCTCGCGCAGGCCTCCACCACGCCGGGGGCCGGCTGGGCGCCTCGGCACATGCGGATGACCGGGCGCGTGCCGCGGGTCCTGAGGGGGGTGGTGGGGGCCAGTTCGGCGAGTTGGTCGTAGGCCTCGCCGATGGTGTGGCCGAGCATCCAGTGGACCGGGCGCTGGCCGCTCAGGACCGCGAGCAGGCGTTCCGCGAACCAGTGATGGGGGCGCAGGCGCCTGGGGGTGCGGTGGCGTTGGGCGGGTACGGCTTCGGGCCTGCGGGCGTCGTGCCGTCCTGCGGGTCGGGTCCTGTTCGTGGTCATCTGTCGCCCCCGTGCTCCAGAGGCCCGGCGTACCGGGCGGTAACTTCTGTTGGGGATCTTCTACGGGGGAGTCGGATTTGTCGCAACTGTCGGAGGCGGGGAGTGGAGCGGCGCGGGATTCACCTGTCCGGGTGGCGGACGGGCGGGGGAGCGGGGCGCGGGCGGGCCGGGCAGGGTGAGTGGGCGGCGCGAGGTGGACGGGGGACGAGCCATGGGCGTAACCCCAAAGGGGGATGCCGCACGTATCCTGAGGGCGTCCCCGACTACGAAAGCGGCCGAGCCCATGCGCGTGTACGTACCCCTGACCCTCGCCGGTCTCGCAGCCGCGCACCGGACCGGCGAACTGGGCCCCGGCCCCCTTACCGCCTACGCCGTCACCCCGGCGCTGCGCGAGTGGTACGTCTCCGACGACATCGAGGAGCTGGAGTACGCGGCGCTCAACCGGGCCGCGTCCGCCTCGCTGCGGCTGATCGCCGGGGATCCGCAGGCGGCCCGGCGGCGGGTCGTCGTCGCCGTGGACGTCGCGGACGGTGCCGCGGTCGCCGACCCGGACCACATCCTGGACGCCTCCTCGCTCGGCGAGGTCACGATCGCCTCCGCCGTCCCGCTGGCCAAGGCCGCCGCGGTGCACGTCGACTCCGACGACGCGGACGAGGACGTCACCGCCGCGGCGGCCGCGCTCGGGGCCGCGGACCTCGGGGACGACGACGCGCAGTTCACCGTCGACGGGGCCGAGGACCACGAGCTGCTGTGGTTCGGGGTGCAGGAGATCCCCGGCCTGATCGGGTAAGGCCCTGGGGGCCGGTTGTCAGTGGGGGAGAGTACGTTCTTGGGCATGGGGATCGCACCGGGAGACCACCGCACGCATCTGGTCTGGGACTGGAACGGCACGCTGCTCGACGACAACACCGCCGTCGTCGGCGCGACCAACGCCGCCTTCGGCGAGGTCGGCCTGGCCCCGATCACGGTGGAGCAGTACCGGGAGATGTACTGCATCCCGATACCCCGCTTCTACGAGCGGCTGATGGGCCGGCTCCCCACCGACGCCGAGTGGGAGCGGATGGACGGTGTCTTCCACCGCCACTACACCGAGCAGCGTGACGCCTGCGGGCTGACCGCGGGTGCCGCCGAGCTGCTCGCCCAGTGGCAGCTGACGGGGCGCAGCCAGTCGATCATGAGCATGTACCGGCACGAGGAGCTGCTCCCCGTCGTACGGGGGTTCGGCATCGAGCGGCACTTCGTCCGCGTCGATGGGCGCACCGGGCCCTCCGGCGGCAGCAAGTCGGAGTACATGGCGCGGCATCTCGCGGCCATGGAGGCGATATCCCCGCACCGCACGGTCGTCATAGGCGACGCGGTGGACGATGCCGTGGCCGCCGCCCACGCCGGCGCCAAGGCCGTTCTCTACACGGGCGGCTCGCACAGCCGTGCCAGTCTGGAGAAGGCCGGTGTGCCCGTCGTGGACAGCCTGACCGAGGCCATCACGCTCGCCGAGCAGCTCACCCGGTAGTCGAGGGAAGCTCAGCCCGCCGCGGGCACCATGTCCAGAGTGTCAAATTCCGCGGCCTTCTTTTGTACACATCCGGATCGTGACGGTCACCGGTGCGGGCGAGATAGCCTGGACCCCGTGATCAGCGCGATATGCCTCGGGGGCATCGAAGCCCCCGGCCCGCGCCCGGAGCGCCATCGTGCCCGGGCTGCCTCGGCTGATCCCTCCCGCCCGGACCGGCAGCTGAAGTTGGCCGATACGGTCCCGGCGATCTCTCATCACGGCATAGCGTCGACCCAGACCGGAAACCCCGCGTCGTGGCGTTACGCCGACCTTTTCACCTACGTCACGCAACGGCGCGCGACAGGAGCCAGAGGACATGCAGACCAAGCTGGACGAAGCCAAGGCCGAGCTGCTCGCACGGGCCGCCAAGGTAGCTGACAACAGCCCGGGCGGTGGTGTCGGCGGGCCGGGCGGTGCCCCCCGGGTGCACGTCGCGGCCGCCGGGGCCGACGGCTCGACGGGGGCAGGGCAGGAGCGCTCGCGCCAGGACGTCCTGCTCTCCTACCTCCAGCGCTACTACCGGCACACCGCCCCCGAGGACATCGAGGGCCGGGACCCGGTCGACGTGTTCGGCGCCGCCTCCTCGCACTACCGGCTGGCCGAGGAGCGCCCCCAGGGCAAGGCGAACGTCCGGGTGCACACCCCGACCGTCGAGGAGAACGGCTGGACGTGCAGCCACTCCGTGGTCGAGGTCGTCACCGACGACATGCCGTTCCTGGTCGACTCCGTCACCAACGAGCTCTCCCGCCAGGGCCGCGGCATCCACGTCGTGATCCACCCGCAGGTCGTCGTCCGCCGCGACGTGACCGGCAAGCTGGTCGAGGTCCTCACCGACGGCACCGGCCGGGACAGCGGCAAGGGGGGCAGGAACACCCAGGCGGACCTGCCGCACGACGCGCTCGTCGAGTCCTGGATCCACGTCGAGATCGACCGTGAGACCGATCGCGCCGACCTCAAGCAGATCCAGAGCGACCTGCTGCGCGTCCTGTCCGACGTACGGGAGACCGTCGAGGACTGGGAGAAGATGCGCGACGCGGCCCTGCGCATCGCCGACGACCTGCCCGGCGAACCGCTCGACGACCTCGCCGACGACGAGGTCAACGAGGCCAGGGAGCTGCTCCGCTGGCTCGCCGCCGACCACTTCACCTTCCTCGGCTACCGCGAGTACGAGCTGCGGGACAGCGACTCGCTGGCCGCCGTCCCCGGCACCGGCCTCGGCATCCTGCGCTCCGACCCGCACCACACCGAGGACGAGGCGCACCCGGTCAGCCCCTCCTTCGACCGGCTGCCCGCCGACGCCCGCGCCAAGGCCCGCGAGCACAAGCTCCTCGTGCTGACCAAGGCCAACAGCCGGGCCACCGTGCACCGCCCCAGCTACCTCGACTACGTCGGCGTGAAGAAGTTCGACGCCGAGGGCAACGTCATCGGTGAGCGCCGCTTCCTCGGCCTGTTCTCCTCCGCCGCGTACACCGAGTCCGTGCGCCGGGTCCCCGTCATCCGCCGCAAGGTCGCCGAGGTGCTGGAGGGCGCCGGGTTCACGCCCAACAGCCACGACGGCCGCGACCTGCTCCAGATCCTGGAGACCTACCCCCGCGACGAGCTGTTCCAGACGCCCGTCGACCAGCTGCGCTCCGTCGTCACCTCGGTGCTCTACCTCCAGGAGCGCCGCCGGCTGCGGCTCTACCTGCGCCAGGACGAGTACGGCCGCTACTACTCCGCGATCGTCTACCTGCCGCGCGACCGCTACACAACCGGCGTGCGGCTGCGGCTGATCGACATCCTCAAGGAGGAACTGAACGGCACCAGTGTCGACTTCACGGCCTGGAACACCGAGTCGATCCTCTCCCGCCTGCACTTCGTCGTCCGCGTCGCGCCCGGCAGCGAGCTGCCCAGCCTCACCGACGCCGAGGCCGACCGCATCGAGGCCCGCCTCGTCGAGGCCGCCCGTTCCTGGGCCGACGGCTTCCAGGAGGCGCTGAACGCCGAGCTCGGCGAGGAACGCGCCGCCGAACTGCTGCGCAAGTACGGGCACTCCTTCCCCGAGGGCTACAAGGCCGACCACTCCGCGCGCGCCGCCGTGGCCGACCTGGTCCACCTCGAAGCCCTCAAGGAGAACGAGCGGGACTTCTCCCTCAGCCTCTACGAGCCCGTCGGCGCCGCCCCCGGCGAGCGCCGCTTCAAGATCTACCGCACCGGTGAGCAGGTCTCCCTGTCCGCCGTGCTGCCCGCCCTCCAGCGGCTCGGCGTCGAGGTCGTCGACGAGCGCCCGTACGAGCTGCGCTGCGCCGACCGTACGCACGCCTGGATCTACGACTTCGGGCTCCGGATGCCGATGGCCAACGCCGGCGGCGGCTACCTGGCCGACGGCGCGCGCGAGCGCTTCCAGGAGGCCTTCGCCGCGGTGTGGACCGGCGAGGCGGAGAACGACGGCTTCAACGCGCTCGTGCTGAGCGCCGGCCTCGACTGGCGCCAGGCCATGGTGCTGCGCGCCTACGCCAAGTACCTGCGCCAGGCCGGTTCGACGTTCAGCCAGGACTACATGGAGTCCACCCTCCAGAACAACGTCCACACCACCCGGCTGCTCGTCTCGCTCTTCGAGGCCCGGATGTCGCCGGGCCGCCAGAGCGCGGGCACGGAGCTGACCGACGGGCTCCTCGAAGAGCTCGACGGGGCCCTCGACCAGGTCGCCTCGCTGGACGAGGACCGCATCCTGCGCTCCTTCCTCACCGTCATCAAGGCCACCCTGCGCACCAACTTCTTCCAGCACGCGGACGACGGCGAGCCGCACGCGTACGTCTCGATGAAGTTCGACCCGCAGTCCATCCCGGACCTGCCCGCGCCCCGGCCCGCGTTCGAGATCTGGGTCTACTCGCCGCGTGTGGAGGGCGTCCACCTGCGCTTCGGCAAGGTCGCCCGCGGTGGTCTGCGCTGGTCGGACCGGCGCGAGGACTTCCGTACCGAGATCCTCGGCCTGGTCAAGGCGCAGATGGTGAAGAACACCGTCATCGTGCCGGTCGGCGCCAAGGGCGGCTTCGTCGCCAAGCAGCTGCCCGACCCCTCCGTGGACCGGGACGCGTGGATGGCCGAGGGGATCGCCGCCTACCGCACCTTCATCTCGGCGCTGCTCGACATCACCGACAACATGGTGGCCGGCGAGGTCGTGCCGCCCAAGGACGTCGTCCGCCACGACGAGGACGACACCTACCTCGTCGTCGCCGCCGACAAGGGCACCGCGAAGTTCTCCGACATCGCCAACGAGGTGGCCGTCGCGTACGGCTTCTGGCTCGGGGACGCGTTCGCCTCCGGCGGTTCGGCGGGCTACGACCACAAGGGCATGGGCATCACCGCCCGCGGCGCCTGGGAGTCCGTCAAGCGGCACTTCCGCGAGCTGGGCCACGACACCCAGACCGAGGACTTCACGGTCGTCGGCGTCGGCGACATGTCCGGTGACGTCTTCGGCAACGGCATGCTGCTCTCCGAGCACATCCGGCTCGTGGCCGCGTTCGACCACCGGCACATCTTCATCGACCCGAACCCGGACGCGGCCACCTCGTACGCCGAGCGGCGCCGCCTGTACGACCTGCCGCGCAGCTCCTGGGCCGACTACGACAAGGAGCTGATCTCCGCGGGCGGCGGCGTCCACCCGCGCAGCGCCAAGTCGATCCCGGTCAACTCCCACATGCGCGAGGCACTGGGCATCGAGGCCGGCGTCGGCAAGATGACGCCCGCCGAGCTGATGCAGGCCATCCTCAAGGCCCCCGTCGACCTCGTGTGGAACGGCGGCATCGGCACGTACATCAAGTCCACCGCCGAGTCAAACGCGGACGTCGGCGACAAGGCGAACGACGCGATCCGGGTCAACGGCGCGGACCTGCGCGCCAAGGTCGTCGGCGAGGGCGGCAACCTCGGTGCCACCCAGCTCGGCCGGATCGAGTTCGCCCGGGACGGCGGCCGGATCAACACCGACGCGATCGACAACAGCGCCGGTGTGGACACCTCCGACCACGAGGTGAACATCAAGATCCTGCTCAACGGGCTCGTGCGGGACGGCGACATGACCGTCAAGCAGCGCAACAAGCTGCTCGCCGAGATGACCGACGAGATCGGCCACCTGGTGCTGCGCAACAACTACGCGCAGAACACGGCCCTCGCCAACTCGGTCGCCCAGGCGCCCTCCCTGCTCCACGCCCAGCAGCGCTTCATGCGCCGGCTCGGCCGCGACGGGTACCTCGACCGGGCGCTGGAGTTCCTGCCCACCGACCGGCAGGTCCGCGAGCTGCTGAGCGCCGGCAAGGGGCTCACCCAGCCCGAGCTGGCCGTGCTGCTCGCCTACACGAAGATCACGGCGGCGCAGGAGCTGATCGGGACCAGCCTGCCGGACGATCCGCACCTGCAGAAGCTGCTGCACGCCTACTTCCCGGAGCAGCTGCGCACGCGCTACTCCGAAGCGGTCGACGGGCACGCCCTGCGGCGCGAGATCATCACCACGGTGCTGGTCAACGACACGGTCAACAGCGGTGGTTCGACCTTCCTGCACCGGCTCCGGGAGGAGACCGGCGCCTCCATCGAGGAGATCGTGCGCGCGCAGTTCGCGGCCCGCGAGATCTTCGGGCTCGGCGAGGTCTGGGACGCGGTGGAGGCCCTCGACAACGAGGTCGCCGCCGATGTCCAGACCCGGATCCGGCTGCACTCGCGCCGGCTCGTCGAGCGGGGTTCGCGCTGGCTGCTGGGGAACCGGCCGCAGCCGCTGGCGATCTCCGAGACGGTCGACTTCTTCCGCGAGGGCGTCGAGCAGGTCTGGGACGCGCTGCCCAAGATGCTGAAGGGCGCCGACCAGGAGTGGTACCAGGGCATCCTGGACGAGCTGACCGAGGCGGGTGTCCCGGACGAGCTGGCGCAGCGCGTCGCCGGCTTCTCCTCCGTCTTCCCCGCGCTCGACGTCGTGGCGATCGCGGACCGTACGGGCAAGGAGCCGCTGGCCGTCGCCGAGGTGTACTACGACCTCGCGGACCGGCTGGGGATCACGCAGCTCATGGACCGGATCATCGAGCTGCCTCGGGCCGACCGGTGGCAGTCCATGGCCCGGGCGTCCATCCGCGAGGACCTGTACGCGGCGCATGCGGCGCTGACGGGCGACGTGCTGAGTGCGGGCAACGGGTCTTCGTCCCCGCAGGAGCGGTTCGAGGCGTGGGAGGAGAAGAACGCGGCGATTCTGGCTCGGTCGCGGTCGACGCTGGAGGAGATCCGGGGGTCGGACGCGTTTGATCTGGCGAATCTGTCTGTGGCGATGCGGACTATGCGGACGTTGTTGCGTACGCACGTCTAGGCTGCGCCGCGGGTGGGGTGGGCGGCCGCGGGTGCGTTTCCGTGGCCGCCCTTGTCCTCAATCGCCGGACGGGCTTGAACTTGCCGTTCGGGCGTCCTCAAACGCCGGGCGGCGCGGAAGACGCCCTCGAACGCCGGGCGGGCTGGGGTGGCCGGGCGGCGCGGAAGACGCCCTCGAACGCCGGGCGGGCTGGGGTGGCCGGGCGGCGCGGAAGACGCCCTCGAACGCCGGGCGGGCTGGGGTGGCCGGGCGGCGCGGAAGACGCCCTCGAACGCCGGGCGGGCTGGGGTGGCCGGGCAAGTCTGAAGATGCCCCGGGCGCCTGGGGGGTTGGGGTGGCTGGGCGGCGGAAAGACGCCCTCGCGCGTCGGGTGGGCTTGGCGAGTTCGGCCGGCGGTTGAGGGCGAGTTCGCTTAGCGCTTCTTCGTGAAGTGTTCGTACTCTGCCATGACCTCTTTTGCCGGGCCGTCCATGCGGAGCCTTCCCGCTTCGAGCCAGAGGGCCCGGTCGCAGGTTTCGGTGATGGACTTGTTGTTGTGGCTGACCAGGAAGACCGTGCCGGCCTGTTGGCGGAGTTCGAGGATGCGGGCCTTGCTGCGTTGCTGGAAGCGGGCGTCGCCCGTGGAGAGGGCCTCGTCGATGAGCAGGACGTCGTGGTTCTTCGCGGCGGCGATGGAGAAGCGGAGGCGGGCCCCCATGCCGGAGGAGTACGTGCGCATGGGCAGGGTGATGAAGTCGCCCTTCTCGTTGATGCCGGAGAAGTCGACGATCTCGTCGTAGCGTTCGCGGATCTCGGCGCGGCTCATGCCCATCGCGAGGCCGCCGAGCACGACGTTGCGCTCGCCGGTCAGGTCGCTCATCAGTGCGGCGTTGACACCGAGCAGTGAGGGCTGGCCGTGGGTGTGGACGCGTCCCCGGGAGGCGGGGAGCAGTCCGGCGATGGCCTTCAGCAGGGTCGACTTCCCCGAGCCGTTGGAGCCGATCAGCCCGATCGCCTCCCCCTTGTACGCGGCGAAGCTGACGCCCCTGACGGCGTGCACCTCGCGCACGCCCGGGATCTGCCGGCGCGAGGCGATCCGGCTCAGCGCCGAGGTCGCGCTGCCGCGCCCGGTGCGGGCGCCGTTGACCTTGTACGTGATGTGGACGTCGTCGACGACGACCGTGGGTATCCGGGACTCAGCCACGTCCGTAACTCTCCTCGGCCTTCCAGAAGTAGATGAAGCCGCCGGCGCCGCACACCAGCGCCCAGCCCGCGGCGACCGCCCAGACGTGCGGGGGCAGCTGGTCGCCGCCGAAGCTGTCGATGAGGGCGAAGCGCATCAGGTCGATGAAGACGGCCGCCGGGTTGGCCTCCAGGGCGAGCTTCACCCAGTGCGGGACCCGGTCGCCGGCCAGCATCTTGTCCATGCTCCACATCACGCCCGACGCGTACATCCAGGTGCGCAGCACGAACGGGGTGAGCTGGGCGATGTCCGGAGTGCGCGCGGCGAGGCGCGCCATGACCATCGAGACACCGGTGTTGAAGACGGCCTGCAGGGCCAGCGCGGGCACCGCGAGCAGCCAGGACGGCCGCGGGTACTGGCCGAAGGCCAGCAGGATCAGGACCAGCGCGCCCAGGGAGAAGAGCAGCTGCTGGAGCTGTTGCAGGGCGAGCGAGATCGGCAGTGAGGCGCGCGGGAAGTGCAGCGCCCGTACGAGGCCGATGTTGCCGCTGATGGCACGGGTGCCGGCGGTGATCGACGAGCTGGTGAAGGTCCAGATGAAGACGCCGGTGACCAGGAACGGCACGAAGTCCGGCACCCCGTGCTTCGTCTTCATCAGGATGCCGAAGATGAAGTAGTAGACCGTCGCGTTGAGCAACGGGGTCATGATCTGCCAGATCTGGCCGAGCTTCGCCTGGCTGTACTGGGCGGTGAGCTTGGCGGTGGCGAACGCCGTGATGAAGTGCCGCCGCCCCCACAGCTGCCGTACGTACGCGGCCAGGGTGGGGCGCGCCCCGCTCACGGTCAGGCCGTGGCGTGCGGCGAGCGCGGCGAGCTCACCGGAGGCGTACACGGGCGGGGAGAGGTGCGGTGGGGTCTTGGCCGGGGCCGGGGCTGTTGTCTGGCTCACCACGATCGCTTTCGACGGGAGGCGGGCAGGCGGGGGCACGGCATACGGGCGGAACGGACGCGCCCGGCGACGGAACGGGACCGTATCGTCGCAACGCCGAGGGTAGGACGTACCGACGTCGGAACGCAACCGTTTCGTCGTCGCGGACTATGATGCGGACCATGACCACCGACCCCGGAAGCCGCCGCCGAGCCCCGGCGGGAGCCGCCGTCCTGCGCGAGGACGTGACCGACGCCATCCGCAGCGCCGTGTTCGCGGAGCTGGCTGCGGCCGGGTTCGCCCGGATGTCCATCGAGGGCATCGCCCGCCGGGCCGGCGTCGGCAAGACCGCCGTCTACCGGCGCTGGAAGTCCAAGCTGCACTTGGTCCTGGACCTGGTCTCGGCCGTCGCCGCGCAGGGCATGCCCGCCCCCGCCACCGGCTCGCTGCACGGGGACGTGCGCGCGGTGCTCGAACTGGCCGCGTACGCCCTGCGCCACCCGCTGGCCTCCCAGGTCATCCCGGACCTGCTGGTCGAGTCGGCCCGCAACCCGGAGATCTCCGACGCCATCAAGGCCGCCCTGCTCGACCCGCAGCAGGGCGTCGCCGCCGTGGTCGTCCGGGAGGCCGTCGCGCGCGGCGAACTGCCGGCCGGCAGCGACCCCGACCGCGCCCTCGACCTCATCGTCGGACCCCTCTACTGGCGGCTCGCGGTGGTCCGGGGGGAGCTGCCCCCGGGGTACCTGGACGACCTCGCGGCCTCGGCCGTGGCGGCGCTCACGCAGGGCGCGGCGCACGCCTGACAGGGTTTCGTACGGGTGTGCAAATGTGTTGTTAGGGGACAGTCCTCAATCGGTTAATGTGGGCGGACGGGCAGCCCACCAGGCCTCCGGCGCGGGCGCGCGGCGCGAACACGGTGCAGGCGTGGTCACTCGTTCGGGACCTCACCGGTGACCCGCGACCGCCCTCGCGGTTGAGCCCTACGGATAGCCAGTCCCTTGATGAACGGACGTGCTCAACATGCCGCCACGGCTCAGTGTCGTTGTCCCCGTCTACAACGTCGAAGACTTCCTGACGGAGTGTCTGAAGTCCCTCGCGGAGCAGACCCTGACCGACCTCCAGGTGGTGATGGTCGACGACGGGTCCACCGACGGAAGCGCCGCACTGGCCGCCGGGTTCGCGGCGGGCGACGACCGTTTCGAGCTGGTCCGGCAGGAGAACGGCGGCCTCGGCCACGCCCGTAACACCGGTGTCCGCAACTGCGATCCGGGGAGCCGCTACCTGGCCTTCTGCGACAGTGACGACGTCATCCCGCCGAACGCCTACGAGCTGCTCGTCGAGTCGCTGGAGGAGACCGGCTCGGACCTGGCGTCCGGCAACGTGCTGCGGCTGCGCGCCGGCGGCAAGCTCGTGCAGTCGCCGATGTTCCGCAAGCCCATGGCCACCACGCGCAAGCGCACCCACGTCTCCCGCGACCCCGACCTCCTCGGCGACCGCATCGCCTGCAACAAGGTCTTCCGCCGCTCCTTCTGGGACGAGCACGGGTTCGCCTTCCCGGTCGGCGCGCTGTACGAGGACATCCCCGTCGTGCTGCCCGCCCACTTCCTGGCCGGCTCCGTCGACGTCGTCAAGGACCCCGTCTACTACTGGCGCGACCGACCCGGCTCCATCACCACCAGCCGGGCCGTCGTCCGCGGCGTCCACGACCGCGTCGCGCACGTCCGGGGCGTCTCCGAGTTCCTGGCCGAGAAGCGCACCGCCGCGGACAAGAACCACTACGAGGCCCACGCGCTCGCCAACGACCTCTGGTACTTCATGGAGGTACTCCCGGACGGCGACCAGGAGTACCGGGACGCGTTCCTCACGTATGCCAACGGCTTCCTCGACCAGGTCGACCCCGCCGTGCTCGACGGGCTGCCGCTGCGCCTGCGCGTGATGTGGTACCTGGTACGCGAACACCGCATGGACGAGCTGCTCGCGCTGCTCCTCCAGGACAAGCGCGAGCCCGGCGCCTTCGAGGTCAGCGGCGTGCGCCGCCGCCGGGCCCGCTACCCCGTCCTCACCCGGCCCGTGCCCGCCCCGGTGCTGCGCGTCGCCGACCGCGACCTGCCGCTCGCCGCCCGGCTGCGCGACGCCGAGTGGCGCGACGGCAGGCTCTTCCTCAAGGGTTACGCGTACGTCCGCAACCTGCCGGTCACCTCCGGGGCCGGCGAGTTCCGCGTCGGCTGGCTCCGGGCCGGCCGGCGCAACGTCGTGCCGCTGCGCCTGCGCCGCGTCGACGAGCCCGAGGCCACCGCCCGCTCCCGCCAGAGCCTGCACGACTACCACCGCTCCGGCTTCGAGACCTCCGTGGACGCCTCCAGGCTCCGCATCCGGGCCGACGGCGGGCCCAAGCAGCTCACCTGGAAGTTCGAGCTCGGCGTCGCCCGGAGCGGCCTGCTGCGCCGCGCCTTCCCCTCGGTCCGCGAAGCCTCCGTCGCACCGCCCGTCCACCGCCCCGACGGCGACCACCGCATCGTCCCCGCCTTCGACGGCGACAAGCTGGTGCTGCACGCCGAGCGCGTCGACGCCCGCTTCGAAACCCACGGCCCCGGCGAGGAGCCCGGCACCGTCAAGATCTCGGGCGTGGTCCGCGCCCGCCTCGTCAAGGGCGAGCCGACGCTCCGTCTGACGCACGTCGCCACCAGGGCCACCTACGAGGTCCCCGCCACCGTGGGCACCGGCGCCGGTGCCGGCTGGAGCCGTTTCACCGCCGAACTGCCGCTCGCCGCCATCGAGGAGACGCGCCCCACCGGCGAGGAGCCCCCGAAGACCGTGGCGTACAGCGTGCACCTCGTCGGCAAGGGCCTGAAGGCGTCGCTCGACGCGCCCGGCGCCGTGGACCCCGGCCGCTACCCGCTCGCCGACGGAACGGACGGGGCCCGCCGCGAACTGGCGCTCGTCGCCGGCACGCGCGGCAACCTGGTGATCAGCGACCGGCCCGTGCAGCCCGCCGTCGAGCGGGCCGGCTGGACCGACGACGGCCGGCTCGTCCTGGAGGGCACCTTCCCCGAGGACCCGGAGCACCCGGTCGAGCTGGTCGCGCAGAACAGCGGACACCGCGAGGAGCAGCTCTTCCCGGTCGAGTTCACCGGACCCGTATACGCCCGCCGCTTCCGCGCCGAGCTGCGGCCGGACGCCGTCGAGGGCCCGGGCGGCGCGGTGCCGCTGGGCGAGGGCAACTGGTACTTCTTCCTCCGCGACAGGGGCGCCGCCGACGAGAGCGGCGACCGCGCGCTGCGCGTCCCCGCCTCCGCGTTCCACACGCTGCCCGCCACCCGCGAGCTCACCGGCCGCGACTACACCCTGGAGCGCCGCTTCGGCGACCAGCTCCTCGTCGTCTCCGGCCCCGTGCTCACCGCCGCCGAGCGCGGCCCGCGCGCCAAGCGCCTGCTGAGCGAGAGGTACGCCGCCCAGCGCTCCGCACCGCTGCGCGCCGCGGCCCTGTACAGCACCTTCGACGGCCGCCAGTACTCCGACTCGCCGCGCGCGGTCCACGAGGAGCTGGTGCGCCGGGGCACCGAGGTGGAGCACCTGTGGGTCGTCCGCGACCAGCAGGCGGTCATCCCCGAGGGCGCCACCGCCGTCGAGCACGGCTCGGCCGCCTGGTACGAGGCGCTGGCCCGCAGCCGCTACATCGTCACCAACACGCAGCTGCCCGAGTGGTTCGCGCGCCGCGAGGACCAGACGGTCGTCCAGACCTGGCACGGAACCCCCCTCAAGCGCATCGGCCTGGAACTCGCGGGCACGGCCCAGGCGAACGCCGCGTACATCGCGACCCTCGCCGAGCGCGCCCGGCAGTGGAGCTTCCTGGTCTCGCCGAACACGTACTCCACGCCCGTCCTGCGCCGCTCGTTCGGCTTCGAGGGCGAGGTGCTGGAGTGCGGTTACCCGCGCAACGACCTCTTCCACGCCCCCGACCGCGCCAAGGTCGCCGCGGCGGTACGAGAGAGGCTCGGCATCCCGGCCGGCAAGCGCGTCGTCCTCTACGCCCCGACGTGGCGCGAGGACCAGCGTCTGGGCGGCGGGCGCTACTCGCTGGGCCTCCAGCTCGACCTGGCCGCCGCCGAACGCGAACTGGGCGACGGCACCGTGCTCCTGGTACGCCGTCACTACATGGTCACCGACCGGCTCCCGGACAGCGGCACCGGCTTCGTCCGCGACGTCTCGCGCTACCCGGACGTCGGCGAACTCATGCTCATCAGCGATGCCCTGGTCACCGACTACTCGTCGCTGATGTTCGACTTCGCCCAGACCGGGCGCCCCATGCTCTTCCACACCTACGACCTGGAGCACTACCGCGACACGCTGCGCGGGTTCAGCTTCGACTTCGAGTCGCGGGCGCCCGGGCCCCTGATCCCGGAGTCCGACGACTTGATCGCGGCGCTGCGCGACCCGGAGCGCGCCATCGCCGGACATGCCGAGGCGTACGAGCGGTTCCGGCACGACTTCTGCGACCTCGACGACGGCCGGGCCGCCGCCCGCGTGGTCGACCGCATGCTGTAGCCCGACTGCGGGGGAACCGTTCCGTGCCCGGCCGGTGTCCGCACCGGCCGGGCATCGGCGTTTCACGGGCGGTGCACGGCCCAGGGTTTACGCCACGGTGACGATTCGCTGCGTCGCATAGCGTCGCCGCCTTGCTACGTTCTGTTTTCATGGGTATCCGAATGTGGGGCGAAACGGACGTATGGCGGGCCAGGGCCGCCGTGCTCGTCGCGGCGACCGCAGGCCTGGTCACTCGTATGATCATCGCGGCCAACTCGCCCGGCCCCGCCGACGTACGCATCTTCGCGGGGTTCGCCAAGGCCATCACCGGGTACGGCCCGGTCCGCATCTACGCGCACCCGCTTCCCGGTCTGCCCGTCTACAACCACCCCCCGCTGGCCGGGTGGATGCTGCTGGGCCTCGACCGCCTCACCGGCCTCGGCTTCTCCTTCGCCACGCTGATCCGCTTCCCCGCGTCTGCCGCCGACTTCGCCTGCGCGCTCCTCGTGTTCGAGATCGTCCGCCGCCGCGCCACCCTGCGCACGGCGGTGCTCTGCGGCATCGGCGTCGCGGCCAGCCCGGTGCTCGTCGCCACCTCCGGCTACCACGGCAACACCGACGCCGTCGCCGTCGCGTTCGCCCTGGCCGCCGCCCATCTCCTGGCCGACCGCAGGGCGCCGCTCGCGGCCGGTGTGGCCGCGGCGCTGTCCATCAGCGTCAAGTTCATCCCGGTCGTGGTGATCCCGGCCCTGTTCGTGGCCGCGCTGCGCGGCGGGCGGCCGGTCCTGGTCCGGTTCGCCGCCGGCTTCGCGGGCGTCACCGCGCTCGTGTGGGGGCCGGCCCTGCTGACCGTGCCGCTGGACCTCACGCACAACGTCCTGGAGTACGCGGGCGGCAGCTACCGGCTGTGGGGGCTGGTGCGGTTCGCCGACGTCCTCGGCCTGCCCGAGCCGGTCATCGCCTTCATGCAGGGCGGCGGCCACTTCCTCTTCGTCCTGGCCTGCGTGGCGGCCGGGGCCCGGCTCGCCTGGCTGCGGCCCGCCCAGGCCCCCGGGATCGTCGCCGCCACGCTGGGGCTGCTGCTGCTCCTGTCCACCGCGTCCGGACTCCAGTACCTGACCTGGGCGGCCGCCGGGATGTTCGTCCTCGGGCCGGTCGAGGGGATCGCGTACAGCCTGGTCGTCGGCCTGGTCGCCGTGCTCGGCTACAGCGGCCGCTCCGCCGTGCGCTGGAGCGAGCCCGTGCTGTACCTGGGCGCGGCCGGCTGGTTCGTCCTGGCGGCCGGCCTGTTCACCGGCGTACGCCGCCTCCTCGCCACGCCCCCGGACGCGCCCCCGCCCGCCCTTCCCGCCGAGCGGGCGCCCCTCTCAGCACCCCGTACGGAACACCGCTCCTGCTCGTCCGTCGACTGACCCCGACCCCCGTCCCCGACCCCGGCACCGCACCCCGAGCGCAACTGGAGAACTCCCCGTGAAGGAAAGCCCGAGCCCCAGGATCGGCATCCTGGTGGTCGCGTACAACGCGGAGACAACGCTGGAGAAGACCCTCGACCGGATCCCGGAGGACTTCCGGTCGCGGATCGACGAGATCCTCATCCTCGACGACGCGAGTCACGACGCCACCTTCACGGCGGGCTGCCGCTGGTCGCAGGCCGAGGGCATGCCGCGCACCGTGGTGATGCGGCACACCAAGAACCTCGGCTACGGCGGCAACCAGAAGGCCGGTTACGCGCTCGCCGCCGAGCACGGGCTCGACATCATCGTGCTGCTGCACGGCGACGGGCAGTACGCCCCCGAGCTGCTCCCCGAGATGGTCGCGCCAATCGAACGCGGTGAGTGCGAAGCCGTGTTCGGGTCACGGATGATGACGTCCGGCAGCGCGCTCAAGGGCGGCATGCCGGTGTACAAGTGGCTCGGCAACCGCATCCTGACCCGGCTGGAGAACGGCCTGCTCGGCTCGGACCTCACCGAATTCCACTCCGGCTACCGCGCGTACAGCGTCGCCGCCCTCAAGCGGCTGCCGATCGACCGGAACACCGACGCCTTCGACTTCGACACCCAGATCATCGTGCAGCTGCTGAACGCGGGCATGCGGATCAAGGAGATCCCCGTCCCCACGTACTACGGCGACGAGATCTGCTACGTCAACGGCATGAAGTACGCCAAGGACGTGGTCAAGGACGTCCTCGAATACCGGCTGGCGGTCAAGGGGTTCGGGACCTGCCCCTGGATCCCCAAGCCCGTCGAGTACGCCTTCAAGGAGGGCGACGGCTCCTCGCACGCGGTCATCCTGGAGAAGATGCGCACGCTGCCGCCGGGCCGGGTCCTGGACCTCGGCTGTTCCGGCGGGCTGTTCGCCGAACGGCTGGAGGACCTGGGCCACGAGGTGACCGGCGTGGACTACGTCGAGGTGCCAGGCGTCCGCGAGAAGTGCAGCCACTTCCACCTCGCCAACTTGGAGGAGGGGCTGCCCGCCGAGGCCGGCACCGGCTTCGACTACGTGGTCGCCGGAGACGTCATCGAGCACCTCTCCCGCCCCGAACGCATCCTCGCCGAGGCGGCCGGGGTGCTGCGGCCCGGGGGCCGGATGCTGCTCTCCGTCCCCAACTTCAGCCACTGGTACTCCCGGCTGCGGGTCGCCGTCGGCGCCTTCGGGTACGACCGCCGCGGCATCCTCGACGAGACGCATCTGCGCTTCTTCACCCGGGCCAGCCTGCGCCGCACCGTGCGCGCCGCCGGCTACGACGTACTGGAACTCTCCTCCACCGGGGCGCCGTTCTGGTCGCTGCTCGGCAGGGGGCCGCTCTCCGCGGTCCTCGGCGGGGCGTCGAAACTGCTGACCCGGGCCCGGCCGACGATGTTCGGCTATCAGCACGTCGCCCTGCTCACCCCGCACGCGGCCGAGACGATCATCGCTGGAGAGCACGTCGATGTACAGGACATCCTCAACCGACAGTACGTCCCCGCCGACCGGGTCGGTGTCTGAGGCGCCCCGCCCCGGACCCGCGCCCGCCCGGGTGCCCGAGCCCCCCGCCCCCGCAGTCAGGAGCAAGGCCTTGACCCTCCCCAGTGTGCTGCTGCTCCTGTTCGCCGTGTTCTCGTCGGCGGGCGGCCAGATCATGCTCAAGCACGGGATGAAGGGCGCCGCGGCCGTCGCGGGCCGGGACGGCGGCTCCGTCGCGCTGCGCGCCGCGGGCAGCCCGTGGGTCGTGCTCGGGCTGCTGGTCTTCGCGGTCTCCGCGCTCGCCTGGATGACCACGCTGGCCAAGGTGCCGCTGTCCGTCGCGTACCCGTTCAACGCGCTCGGCTACCTGCTGATCGTGCTGGCCGGGGCGACCGTGCTGCACGAGCGGACCTCGCTGTGGACCTGGGGCGGCTCGCTGCTCGTGGTGATCGGCCTGATCACGGTGATGGCCGGCCAGCAGAGCTAGGAGCGCCGAGCCGAGGGGCCCCGCGCCGGAACGTTTTCCGGCGCGGGGCCCCTCGGCGTCCCCCTAGGACTCCTCGCCCAGCAGGACCCGGCGCACCACGCGCTCGGAGGCGCGGCCGTCGTCGTACGGGCAGAACCGCTCCTTGAACGCCTTCAGCAGCGCCTCGTTCTCCGGGCTGTTCCAGCCGCCTCCGGTGAAGATCTCCGCCAGCTCGTCCGTGTCCATGGCCACGGCGCCCGGCGTCTCGCCCGGCTGCCCGGACAGCAGGTCGAAGACGACACCGCGGACCGTGCGGTACGTGTCCCAGTCCGGGGCCAGGATGACGATCGGGCGGTTCAGGTGGGCGTAGTCGAACATCACCGAGGAGTAGTCGGTGACCAGCGCGTCCGCCGCCAGGCACAGGTCCTCGACGCGCGGGTGCGCGGAGACGTCGATGACCGACGCGTTCTCCGGCTCCCCCGACCCTTCGTAGAAGTAGTGGGCGCGCATGAGGACCACGGTGTCCGGGCCGACGGCGGCGCAGAACCGGTCCAGGTCCAGGCGGTTGGTGAACCCGGCCTCGTAGTCGCGGTGCGTCGGCGCGTAGAGCACTGCGCGCTGACCGGGGCGGATGCCCAGGTCCTCGCGGATTTTCGCGATCTGCTCCGCGGTCGCCGTGGCGAAGACGTCGTTGCGCGGGTAGCCCGTCTCCAGCGGGCGTGCCGTGCCCGGGTAGGCGCGGGACCACACCTCCGTGGAATGCGGGTTGGCGGAGACGCTCCAGTCCCAGCGGTCCACGCGCTTGAGGAGCTTGTCGAAGTTGAGCCCCTGGGCGGCGGCCGGGTAGTTCTGCTGGTCCATGCCCATGATCTTCAGCGGGGTGCCGTGGTGGGTCATGACATGGATCTGGCCGGGGCGCTTGACCAGGTGGTCCGGGAAGTTGACGTTGTTGAAGAAGTACGTGGCACGCGCCAGCACCGACCAGTAGCGGCGTGTCCCGGGCACCACGTAGTCGATGCCCTCGGGCACCGAGTCCACGTGGTTCTTCGACACCACCCAGACCCCGCGGATGTGCGGTGCCAGCTCCTCGGCCTTGCGGTAGATCGCCTCCGGGTTGCAGCTCACACCGCGGTTCCAGTACGCGGCGTACACGGCCAGCCCGGGGTCGAGGGGGAGCTTGCGCTGCGCCGCGTAGTACCGCTTGGTGAACTGCTTCTTCGCCTTCGCCCGGGCCGTGGCCGGTGCGGAGCGCAGGGTGCGGCGGGTGGCGAGCGCGGTGTCGAGGGCGCCGAGCGCGGTGTACTTGCCGCCGCCGATCAGCTGCGGGCGCAGGCCCTTGGCGCCGCCGGGGAACCTGAAGCCCGCCGGGCGGTGCGCGTCGTGGAAAGCGGCGACCGCGCTCACGTACTGCCTGCGGCGCCCGGTCACCGTCGGGTAGGCGGACAGCAGCTCCTGGACGGCCCGGTCGAAGAGGAGGCCGCGCACGTCCTTCAGGGCGGGGCGCGCCTCGACGAAGGTCATCAGGGTGTCGTACGCCCCGACCAGCTCCAGCGGCGTCGAGCCGCCCGAGGGCTCGCCGTCGTCCACCAGGCCGGGCAGGTAGCGCTGCTGGCGGTGCTCCACGCAGGCGGTGTCCAGTGTGGCCACGGAGGCCGCGACGGCGACGGTCGCCAGCGCGTACATCCGCTCGCCGTGCGGGCCGGGGCCGAAGCTCACGTTCTCGCGCTCCAGGACCGCGCGGCGCACGGCGCGGTTCCAGGAGACCGGGGCGATGTCCAGGAGGTCGGGGCGCTCCGCGAGGGTGAGCGGGCCGGCGGGCAGGGAGGCCAGCTTCTCCAGCGAGCGCGTCGACCGGGTCCTGCCGCGGAAGGGCCGCTTGCGGTGGCCGAACAGCAGCACGTCCGGGTCGCCGGTGGACTCCAGCCGGTCCGCGACGGCCTGGAGCGCGCCGGGCAGATGGATGTAGTAGCCCTCCAGGAACAGGACGTAGTCACCGGACGCCTTCTCGATCCCGGCGTTGCGGCGGCCGTGCGCGCCGGCGCCCGGGCCCAGGTGCACGGCCCGGACGCGGCTGTCGCGCGCGGCGAACTCGTCCAGTATCAGGCCCGAGCCGTCCGGCGCGTGGTCGTCGACCCCGATGACCTCGACGTCCGTGAACGACTGGGAGAGCACCGACTCCAGGCACTCGCGCAGGCTGCCTCGAGCGCGGCGGACGGGGATGATGACACTCAGCCGGGGCATACGGACTCTTTCTCGGACTGTGCGTACGGGGATGGACACCCAGCGTACTGGGGGCCGGGCACAGGGCGAGGCAAGGCGCGGGACAGGCGTACGAGGGTCGAAGGGGCGAGCGTCTGCGATGCGGTGAACCGGGGCCCCGCACGCGTGCGGGGCGCCCCCGCCCGTAGGCCGGAACGCCCCGCACCGCTACGCGGCCGCTACTTGACGGCCCCCGCCATCACGCCGGAGACGAACTGGCGCTGGAAGGCGAAGAACACCGCGAGCGGAATGACCATCGAGACGAAGGCGCCGGGCGCCAGCACGTCGATGTTGTTGCCGAACTGGCGTACCTGCTGCTGGAGCGCCACCGTGATCGGCGGCGAACCGGAGTCCGCGAAGATCAGCGCGACCAGCATGTCGTTCCAGACCCAGAGGAACTGGAAGATCCCCAGCGAGGCGATCGCCGGGCCGCCCAGCGGCATCACGACCCGGGTGAAGAGACGGATCTCGCCCGCCCCGTCCAGCCGCGCCGCCTCCAGGAGTTCCCGGGGGATCTCCGCGAAGAAGTTCCGCAGCAGGAAGATCGCGAAGGGCAGCCCGAACGCCGTGTGGAACAGGATCACCCCGAGCGTCGTCTCGAAGATCCCGATCTCGCCGAACAGCTTCGACACGGGGATCAGCGCTACCTGCACCGGGACCACCAGCAGCCCCACGACCAGCAGGAACCACCAGTCGCGGCCGGGGAAGTCCATCCAGGCGAACGCGTATCCCGCCAGCGAGCCGATCACCACGACCAGGACCGTGGACGGCACGGTGATCATCACCGTGCTGAACAGCGAGTCGGTGATCGTGGAATTGTCCAGCAGCCGCGAGTAGTTGTCGAAGGTCAGCTCGGAGGGCGCGGTGAAGACCTTCCACCAGCCCGTCGCCGCGATCCGGTCCGGGCTGCGCAGCGAGGACAGCAGCAGCCCGATGGTCGGCATCAGCCAGAACAGGCCGACCAGGACCAGGGCGACCCGCATCACGCCGCCGCCGGCCCGTGCCGCGATCCGAGCGCCCAGCGACCGCCGGGGCTTCACCGCGCCGGCGTCCGAGGCGGTGGTGGCCGAGGGCGTCGTCATCGGCGCCCCTCCTTCCGTATCCGCCTGATGTTGAAGAGCATCACCGGGATCACCAGCAGCAGCAGGAGTACGGCGATGGCGCTGCCGACCCCGAGATCCGCGTCCGTGCCGAACGAGGACCGGTACAGCTGGAGCGCCAGTACGTTCGCGTCGTCCTGGGACGAGCCCGGCGCGATGATGAACACCAGGTCGAAGACCTTGAGTACGTTGATCATCAGAGTGACCAGCACCACCGCGAGGACCGGGGCGAGCATCGGCACGGTGATCCGGCGGAACACCTGCCACTCGTTGGCCCCGTCCACCCGGGCCGCTTCGAGGAGTTCACGCGGCAGACCGGCCAGGCCCGCGGCGATCAGCACCATCGCGAAGCCCGCCCACATCCACACGTAGCTCCCGATGATGCCGGGCGTCACGAGCGTCGGACCGAGCCAGTCCACACCGTTGTACGGCTCCTTGAAGTTGGACGCCGGCAGGCGCAGTTCGGCGCCGTCCGCCGACGCGGGCAGCGCGAACGTGCCGTCCGCCGCGGCCTTGGCGGTCGCGACCACCGCGCCGTCCTTGACGGCCTCCACCTTCAGGCCCTTGAGCCCGAGCTCCTTGGCGTCGATGACATTGGGTTTGCCACCGCCGCCCTTGGTGAAGTCCAGCCACGCGGTGCCGGTGACCGCGCCGTCCCCGCCGGCCGCCGGGGCCTTCGCAGGTTTCGCGTCGCCCGGCATCTTCGCCGGGAGCACTCCGACCAGGGGGAGCTGGACCGGCTGCCCGGCGTGCACCACGGTCCTGGTCACGAACGCCCCGCCGCCGGCCGCCTTCAGCGGGTGCACGGGCAGCGGATGCGCCTTCGGGAAGCCCGAGGACTCGGCGAACGTGTCGTGCACGCCCACCCAGACCGCGTTGGCCACCCCGCGCTCCGGCGCCTGGTCGTACACCAGCCGGAAGATGATGCCCGCGGCGAGCATGGAGATCGCCATCGGCATGAAGACGATCAGCTTGAAGGCCGTGCCCCAGCGGACGCGTTCCGTCAGCACCGCGAAGATCAGCCCGAGCGCGGTGGCGACCGTCGGTGCGAACACCACCCAGATCGCGTTGTTCTTGACCGCCGTACGGATGGTGTCGTCCGAGAACAGCGTCCTGTAGTTGTCGATGCCGGCGAAGCCCGTGCCCGCCTGGTCGAAGAACGACCGGTAGACGGAGTACACGATCGGGTACACCACGAGCGCCCCGAGCAGCACCAGCGCGGGCAGCAGGAAGAGCGCCGCGATGAGCCTGCGGGTGCCGGTGACGCTCCGTCCCGTGCGGCCGGGTGAGCCGGAAGGGGCGGGCCCACCCTTCCTGGGGGCGGGTACCGAAGTCCCGCCGGACCGTTGCCTGTCGGCGGGGAGCGCCTCGTCGGCGCCCCCCGCAGCCGCTGTCGTCATGCCGTCAGCTCTTGTACGCCTTGGCCGCGTCGGACTCCAGCTTCGCTTGAGTCCCCGCGATGTCCTTCGGGTTCTTCAGGAAGTCCTGGAGGGTCTTCCACTCGCCCTTGCCGGGCGTCCCGCCGAACGACTGCGGCGCCTGGTCGGACATGTCGAACCGGACGGCGTCACCGGCAGCGATCAGCGCCTTCGCCATCGTCCGCTGCACGTCGTTGGGGTACGCGGACGGGTCCAGGCTCTTGTTCGGCGAGATGAACCCGCCCTGCTCGGCGGCGATCTTCGCGGCGTCCGCGGAGGCCAGCCAGGTCAGCAGCGCCTGGGCGCCCTTGCCGTCCTTCAGCGCCACCGCCGCGTCGCCACCGGTCACCACGGGCGACTCCGCGCCGACCGCGGGGAACGGGAAGACCTTGGCGTCCGTACCGATCTTCGCCTTCGTCTGCGCGATGTTGACGCCGACGAAGTCGCCCTCGTAGACCATGGCGGCCTTGGGCTGGTCGCCGCCGGTGAAGGTCTGCGTGACCGACGCCGGGAACTCGGTCTGCAGCGCGCCGTCCGCGCCGCCCGCGATCAGGGACGGCTTGCCGAACAGCTGGGCCAGCGTGGTCAGCGCGTCCTTGACGGACGGGTCCGTCCATTTGATCTTGTGCTGCGCGAGCTGGTCGTACTTCTCCGGGCCCGCCTGGGAGAGGTAGACGTTCTCGAACCAGTCGGTGAGCGTCCAGCCGTCCGCGCCGCCGACCGAGACCGGCGTGACACCCGAGGCGGACACCGTCTCCGCGGTCGACAGGAAGTCCGTCCAGGTCTTCGGCTCGCTCGCGCCCGCGTTCTCGAACGCCTTGGTGTTGTACCAGATCAGCGACTTGTTGGCGGCCTTGTAGTAGACGCCGTACTGGGTGCCGTCCACCGCGCCGAGGCCCTGCCAGACCTTCGCGTAGTTCTTGCTCAGCTGGGCCTTCGCCTCCTCGCCGACCGGCTTGGCCCACTTCTTCGCCACGGCCTGCTGGATCGCCCCGACCTGCGGGATCATCGCGACGTCCGGCGGCTGCCCGCCCGCGATCTTCGTACCGAGGAAGTTCACGATCGGGTCCTGCGCCGGGACGAACGTCACCTGGGCGCCGGTCCGCTTCTCGAACTCCTTTAGGACCTTGACGAAGTTGGCCTGTTCGGCACCCGTCCAGACCGCGGCGACGGAAAGCTTCTCACCGTCCAGTTTCGGTAAGGCGACGCTCGGCGTCGAGCCCTTGCCCGTCGTGGAGCCGCCTTCGTCCGTCTTCTTGCCTCCGCCGTCACCGTCGTCGCCGCAACCGGTGAGGGCCAGTGCGCCGATGGCGGTGAACACCACGGCCGCCCTGCGAATCCGAAGGGTTGTGCGCATCCCTGCCCCGTCTCTCTGTGCGCGTGCGCAGGCCGGCACCGGCCCTGAAAGCCGGTACTCCCGGTCGTGCGGCACGTCGTCGTGTGCGCACAGTCCTATGCCCGGCGTCCGGACGCCGCAATACCGCACTCGCCCCCAATTCCTTGATCGTGATGCCCTCGTGACGTCAAGTCAGTGCAGGTATCCGGCCATTGGGGGACGATCGGGCCGCCCGGCTCCGGTGCCGCTCAGGGGTGACTCCGGGGCCGGTCAGGGGCGGCTCCGGCGTGACTCGGGGTCGGTCGGGGGTCCGGTTACGTGAATAGGGGTGCGAGGGGTTGTGCGTTGACCGAGCGCGCCGCCCGTTCCAAGGCGCTGGCGAGCAGTGCGAGGTCCGTCGGGCCGTTGCCGAGCTCGCGGACCGGGCGGCGGGTGGGCGGGTCGCCCATCCGCTCCCACTCCAGCGGGACGACCGTCGGCCGCAGCGTCGCCGTGCGCGGGATGCGGCCCGTCACCCGGCCCCCCTGGAACGGCGTCACCCGCCCGTCCGGATGCCCCAGCCGCCCCCGGCCCGGCGCCGGTTCGTCCGGCGAGGGCGGGACCGCGGGCGGATCGAGCACGATGCGCAGCCGCGCCCCGCGGGCCAGCTCCGTGTCCTCCGTGCGGTCCGGGCGGGCCGAGGTCGCGACCAGGTGCAGGCCCAGCCGGCCTCCCTCCCGGGCCACCGCCTCCAGCGCCCGCACCACCGAACCGGCGGCGGGCCGGCCCGGGCTCCCGAGCGCCGGGGCCATCAGCGCGTCGAAGTCGTCCACGAGTACCACCAGCCGGGGCAGCGGTGAGGGGCCCGGGTCCACGGGGCGGCCCGCGGCCGGGCGCAGCCGGAGGGTGCTGGTGGGCGGCGCCTCCACGTCGCCCCGCTGCTCGGGGATCGGTGCGGTGGCCCCGGCTTCGTGGCGGCTGTGCCACTCGGCGAAGTCCAGCTCGCCG
Organism: Streptomyces sp. 2131.1; assembly: GCF_900105515.1. GTDB lineage: Bacteria > Actinomycetota > Actinomycetes > Streptomycetales > Streptomycetaceae > Streptomyces > Streptomyces drozdowiczii. The sequence continues at coordinate 4,435,770 of NZ_FNSY01000001.1, forward strand.
AGCAGCTCGGCCCGCCGCTTCACCTCGCCGCCCAGCGCCTGGGCGAACTCCCGCATCCGGACCGGGTCCGAGGCCACCAGGTGCGTGAACGCGTGCGGCAGCTCCGTGCACGGACGCAGGGACTCGCCGCGCTCGCCGCCCGCCCCGTCGACCAGCACGATGCCCAGCCGGTCCGGCCGGGCGGCGGCCGCCAGCGACGCGGCGACAGCCCGCAGCAGCTCGGTCCGCCCGCTGCCGCCCGGCCCCTCGATGAGCAGGTGCGGCCCCTCGTCCGCGAGGTCGACGCTCACCGGCCCCCGGGGCCCGGCACCGAGCACGACGACCGGGCGCCCGGCGTAGACGGCGGGCGGTGAGGCGGTGCGCGTGGCGGTCTGCGTGCCGCCGGCGGCCTCTGTTCCCCGGGCGCCGGGGTACGGGGTGCGGCCGGAGTCGGCGGTGGTCGCGCGGGGGTACGGGGTGCGCCCCGAGTGGCCCGTCGTGGCATCCGGGTACGCCGTGCGGCCCGAGTCGCCGGTGCCGGGGTAGGCCGTGCGGCCCGAGTCGTCCGTGTGGGAACGCAGCGTGCGGCCGGAGTCGCCGGAACCGGGGTACGGGGTGCGGCCCGAGCCGCCCTCGGTGGCGCGGGGGTACGCCGTGCGGCCCGAGCCCGAGGCCGTCGCGCCCGGGTACGGCGTCCGGCCCGAGCCCACCGCGTCCGGCGCCTCGGCCGCCGTTCGCTGTGCGCCCACGCGCGGGGGCGTCGCGCCCGGCTGGTCGTCCGCCGTCGAGGCCCAGCGGGCCATCAGGGAGGCCGGGGTGGCGCGGGCCAGGCCCAGTTCGTCCAGGAGGCGGGCGGACGGTGGCAGCGCCACCGGTACCTGGTGGCCCGGCAGCGTGGCCGAGCCCTCCGCCCGCAGGGGGGCCAGCGCCCGGCCGAACCGCTGTGCCCAGTGCGCCGACACCGCGTCCACCGCGGCCACCGTGCCGTGGCCCGCCGCGCGGCCGCCCGCCGTGCGGAGCACCCGCAGGGCCGTCGCCACGTCGCCGCTCAGCATCCCCACCGCCCCGCACTCGCGGAAGGCGATCGACGCGTGGCACGCCGCCTCGTACGTCGCGGCGACGGGCGAGGTGGGCGTCGCGGCCGGGGTCTCGGCCAGGCAGATCAGATGGATGCCCGCCGCCGCGCCGGCTGCGGCCAGCCGTGCCGTGTTCTCGCGGAGCACCGCCGCGCCCGGGTCGCCGTCGAGGATCACCACCGTGAACGGACCCTCGTAACGCTTCGCGGCTTCGGCGACCGCCGCCGGGTCCTGGCTCGCCCAGCCGGGGCCGAGCGGGCCGTCGTCCAGCCGGCGGACCAGCTCGGCCGTCCTGGCGAGGGCCTGGTCACGGTCGTACGCGAGGAGCAGCCGGCAGTCCTGGCCGTGCATCGGCCGCAGATGGGGCAGCCAGCCCAGCCAGGCCCACTCGCGCCGCCGCTCCTCGAGGGTGCGCGCCCGGTCCGTGCTGATCAGCACGATCTCCAGGTCGGCGGGTGAGTGCAGCGCGGCCAGCTGCGCCACCGCCGACCGGGCGAGTCCGGACAGCCGCTCGCGGGGTCCGGCGAGCCCCAGCGAACCGGCCTCGCGCAGGCTCACCGTCACCGGCACGGCCGGCAGCTCGGCCCGTTCGGTCGTGCCCAGCCGGACCACCAGCGCCTCCGGGTGCGCGGGGTCGCGCTCCCACAGCCGGGGGCCCGGGCCGAGCGCGGTCAGCAGGACGGCCGCCGGATCGGGCCAGGTGCCTTCCGGTGCGGTGGGCAGCGCGGTGAAGGTGGCGGGGGCGGGCGGCTCCGGCTGCGCGGGGGCGCCCGCGGGCAGGGGCTCGGGCCTGGCGCTCTTGAAGCGGCGGGCCCAGGCCCCTATGCCGCCGCGCCGGGGCGCCTCCTGCTCCGGGAAGCGGCCGGGGTGCCCGGCGGAGGAGCCGGGCCGGGACGCGACCCCGGGTTTGGCGGCCTCGGGGCGGTCATGGTCGTGGTCGTGCCGGTTGGTCTCGGGAGCGGGGGAGGGGGCGGGGGCGGCCGCCGCGGCCTGGATCCGCGCCACCCGCAGATGGCCCTCGCCGTCCGGGGCGGTCGCCAGCACCGGCGTACGCGCGCCGGAGGCGAGCCGGAGCGTCGACTCGCCGAGCCGCAGCAGCGCGCCCGGGGCCAGGCGGACCGGGCGGTCGTGGACCTCGGCCCCGTCCAGCGAGGTGCCGTTGGTGGAGCCCAGGTCGGCCACCGCGACGCGGCCGTCGTCGGAGACGGTCACCTCGCAGTGCAGCCGGGAGACGTCGGGGTCGTCGAGCGGGACGTCGGCCTCGGCCGAGCGGCCGATCCGGATCGTGCCGCCGTGCAGCAGATGGACACCGCCCGCGTCGGGCCCGGCGACCACCTGGAGGCGGGCGGGCACCGCGTCGTCCACGGTCTCGTCCTCGCCCGGCACCTGGAGCGAGAGCACCGCGCCGTCCACGAGGGGCGGTTCACCGAGCGCGCAGCGCTGCGCGTCGAGCCGCTCCCGGCCCGCGAAGAGCACCACCGCACCGCTGCCGAGGGAGCCGTCGGGACCGGCGACGGCCATCGCCAGGCCGGACGCGACGCCGGCCAGTGCCGTCCCGGCGGGGGCGGTGACGAGCACGTCGCAGGCGCGCGCCGGGGTCTGGCCGCTGGGCGGCGCGAGGACGGTCAGCCGGATCTGCATCGCCGTCAGCGGTCCCTTCTGCGCGCGGTGCCGGCCGGAGGGACGCCCTGTGATTCCCCCCACCCGGCACGGACGCGTCGTCCGGTACAGGTTCGTCACGCACCGCGGGGCTCCCGACCCCGCAGTCGTGCTCCAGGCATCCTCGCATCCGCCACCGACAACACGCCCGGGAGTGATCAGTAAGTGATCTTGAAAGGTCGGCTGTGGCCCCAAAAGTGCGGCATGACCGGTTCCCGGACCCCCGCGGCAACCATCCGCCCGGCGCCGGCGTCTTCCCCGGTGGCCCCTGTGCGCGCGAAACCGCGACCTCCGTGCGAGGAGAACGGAGAGCGCACAGCGAGGAGTCAATGCGGTGCAGAGGGTATACATCCGGGGATTGCGGACAAACGGGCAACCTTCCCGACCCGGCCGGCCTCGCCCGTACAGCCTCTAGAGTGGGCCGGAAACTCCGGGGGTACCCGGGCACCACGACCAGCAGGGAGCGCATGACGTGCGGCCGGTAGGCAGCAAGTACCTGCTCGAGGAGCCGCTGGGACGCGGCGCCACGGGCACCGTCTGGCGCGCCAGCCAGCGCGAGGCGGCGGGCGCCGAGGCGGCCGTGGCCGGCCGGCCCGGCGAGACCGTGGCGATCAAGGTCCTCAAGGAGGAACTGGCCAACGACGCGGATGTGGTGATGCGGTTCCTGCGGGAACGCTCCGTCCTGTTGCGGCTGACCCACCCCAACATCGTGCGCACCCGCGACCTCGTCGTCGAGGGCGACCTCCTCGCCCTCGTGATGGACCTGGTCGACGGCCCCGACCTGCACCGCTACCTGCGCGACAACGGCCCGCTCACCCCGGTCGCCGCCGCCCTGCTCACCGCGCAGATCGCGGACGCGCTCGCCGCCAGCCACGCCGACGGGGTGGTCCACCGCGACCTCAAGCCCGCCAACGTGCTGCTCTCCGACCCCGACGGCGCGATGCACCCGATGCTCACCGACTTCGGGATCGCGCGCCTCGCCGACTCGCCGGGCCTGACCAGGACCCACGAGTTCGTCGGCACACCCGCCTACGTGGCACCGGAGTCCGCCGAGGGCCGCCCGCAGACCTCCGCCGTCGACATCTACGGCGCCGGCATCCTGCTGTACGAGCTGGTCACCGGCCGCCCGCCGTTCGCCGGCGGCACCGCGCTCGAAGTCCTGCACCGGCACCTCAGCGAGGAGCCCCGCCGGCCCGGCACCGTCCCCGAGCCCCTGTGGACGGTCATAGAGCGCTGCCTGAGCAAGGACCCCGACCGGCGGCCCAGCGCGGAGAACCTCGCGCGCGGGCTGCGTACCGTCGCCGCCGGCATCGGCGTCCACGCGAACGCCGCTCAGATCGCCGCCGCCGACGGGGTGGGCGCCCTGCTCGCGCCGGACCCGGCGCCCACCGCCGTGCCCGAGGTCCCCGGCGCCGCCGACCCGACCCAGGTGCTGCCGAGCAACGCGGGCTCGTACGACCCCAACGGGGCCACCAGCGTCCTGCCGCACAGCGGGGGCCCCGGCGCCGGACAGGCCGACCCGACCGCCGTCCTGCCGCCCGTGCCGCCGCGCCCCGACAGCGACCCGCGTCCCGAGGACCCGCACCCCTGGCAGTCCCAGCTCCGGGCCGCCCGCGACCGCAACGAGCAGACGCAGGTGCAGTACCTCGACCCGAGCGAGGACCCGCTGCGCCGCCGCCCGCAGCGCCGGCAGCAGCCCCCGCAGCAGCCGCGCGACGCGCAGCAGTACCAGCAGCCCCAGCAGCAGTACCAGCAACGGCCCCAGCGACAGCAGCAGTACCAGCCGCAACCGCAGCAGCAGTACCAGCCGCAGCGCCAGCAGTACCAGCCCCAGCCGCAGCAGCAGGCGTACGCGCCGCCGCAGCAGCCCCAGCAGCCGGCGCAGCGCGCGCCCCGCGAGCCGCGGCGCAGTTCCAACCCGATGAAGATCCCGGGGCTCGGCTGCCTCAAGGGCTGCCTGTTCACGCTGGTTCTGCTCTTCGTGGCCAGCTGGCTGATCTGGGAACTCACCCCGTTGAAGGACTGGATCGGTACGGGCCAGAGCTACTGGCACGCGATCACCGACGCCTTCTCCACCGTGAAGGACTGGATGTCGAAGCTCGGCAGCGGCAACTGACCGAGGCGTCCGCCACGGCCGGCCGGGACCACCGGCCGGCCGGACAACTCTGTAGCTATATCGACTTCCGCGGACCAATTCCGAGGCATTTCGCCCACAGAAGCGAAGGTTGGCGCCAACCGCGGCACGCGGGCCCCCGATCGCCGCGTAACTTTGTCGACCGGGGGGTTGTTGGGTCCATCGCCAGCCGCTGAGGGAGCAGTCTTGGCACGGAAAATCGGCAGCCGGTACACCGCCCACCAGATACTGGGGCGCGGCAGCGCCGGCACGGTGTGGCTCGGGGACGGCCCCGAGGGCCCCGTGGCCATCAAGCTGCTCCGCGAGGACCTGGCGTCCGACCAGGAGCTCGTCGGCCGGTTCGTCCAGGAGCGCACCGCGCTGCTCGGGCTCGACCACCCGCACGTCGTCGCCGTCCGCGACCTCGTGGTGGACGGCAACGACCTCGCCCTCGTCATGGACCTGGTCCGGGGCACCGACCTGCGCACCCGGCTCGACCGCGAACGCCGGCTGGCCCCCGAGGCCGCCGTCGCCGTCGTCGCGGACGTCGCCGACGGGCTCGCCGCCGCGCACGCCGCCGGGATCGTCCACCGCGACGTCAAGCCCGAGAACATCCTGCTCGACATGGAGGGGCCGCTCGGTCCCGGCAACGCCCACCCCGCGCTGCTCACCGACTTCGGCGTCGCCAAGCTCATCGACACCCCGCGCCGGACCCGCACCACCAAGATCATCGGTACGCCGGACTACCTGGCCCCCGAGATCGTCGAGGGCCTGCCGCCCCGCGCCGCCGTCGACATCTACGCCCTGGCCACGGTCCTCTACGAGCTCCTCGCGGGCTTCACGCCCTTCGGCGGCGGGCACCCCGGCGCCGTCCTGCGCCGCCACGTCACCGAGACCGTGGTCCCGCTCCCCGGCATCCCCGACGAGCTGTGGCAGCTGCTCGTCCAGTGCCTGGCCAAGGCCCCCGCCTCCCGGCTGCGCGCCTCCGAGCTGGCCGCCCGGCTGCGCGAGCAGCTGCCGCACCTGGCCGGCATCCCGCCCCTGGACGTGGACGAGCCGGACGAGGAGCCGGAGGCCCCGCAGGGCTACGACGAGCAGCAGTACACCCCGGCCGGCGACGAGCCCCGCAGGCGCGGCGCGGTCCCCCTGGTGCCCGGCTCGTCCCCGGACTCCAACCGCGACACCCACACGAGCATGCGCGTCCCGGCCCCCGACGAGCTGTCCGGCGGCCCCCGAGGCACCGCCCGGGCCCCGCGCGCACCCGGCAAGCCCCGCCCCGGCTCGGCCCGCAACAAGTCGGCGGCCGTCCGCAAGCGCCGGCTGACGCTGGGCGCCGCGGCCCTGGTGCTGGTCGCCGGCATCGGCGTGGGCGGCTGGTTCGCGTTCGGCGGCGACGACGGTGACCCCGGCCCCCAGGACACGCAGAACTCCGCCCCGGCACAGCCCTAGGACTTGTCCGGCGGGAGGCGATCCGGCGGCCCGAGGAACGTACGGGCCGACAGCCGTTACGCTGGACCCGTGGCAGTCGTCGATATTTCCGAAGAGCTGAAGTCCCTCTCCTCGACCATGGGGTCGATCGAGGCCGTCCTGGACCTGGATGCGCTGAGGGGGGACATCGCCGTACTCGAGGAGCAGGCGGCCGCCCCGTCCCTGTGGGACGACCCGGAGGCGGCGCAGAAGATCACCAGCAAGCTTTCCCACCTCCAGGCCGAGGTCCGCAAGGCCGAGGCCCTGCGCGGCCGGATCGACGACCTCGAAGTCCTCTTCGAGCTCGCCGAGGCCGAGGGCGACGCCGACGCGCACGCCGAGGCCGAGGCCGAGCTGGAGTCCGTCCGCAAGGCACTGGACGAGATGGAGGTCCGCACGCTCCTCTCCGGCGAGTACGACGCCCGCGAGGCGCTGGTCACCATCCGCGCCGAGGCCGGCGGCGTCGACGCGGCGGACTTCGCCGAGCGCCTCCAGCGGATGTACTTGCGCTGGGCCGAGCGGCACAACTACAAGACCGAGGTCTACGAGACCGCGTACGCGGAAGAGGCCGGCATCAAGTCGACCACCTTCGCCGTCGAGGTGCCGTACGCCTACGGCACGCTCTCCGTCGAGCAGGGCACCCACCGCCTGGTGCGCGTCTCGCCGTTCGACAACCAGGGCCGCCGCCAGACCTCCTTCGCGGGTGTCGAGGTGCTGCCCGTGGTCGAGCAGACCGACCACGTGGAGATCGACGAGTCCGACCTGCGCGTCGACGTGTACCGCTCCTCGGGCCCCGGCGGCCAGGGCGTCAACACCACGGACTCCGCGGTGCGCCTGACCCACCTGCCGACCGGCATCGTCGTCTCCTGCCAGAACGAGCGCTCGCAGATCCAGAACAAGGCGTCCGCGATGAACGTCCTCCAGGCGAAGCTGCTCGAACGCCGCCGCCAGGAGGAGCAGGCCAGGATGAACGCCCTGAAGGGCGACGGCGGCAACTCCTGGGGCAACCAGATGCGCTCCTACGTCCTGCACCCGTACCAGATGGTCAAGGACCTGCGTACGGAGTTCGAGATGGGCAACCCGGAAGCGGTCTTCAACGGCGAGATCGACGGCTTCATCGAGGCCGGCATCCGCTGGCGCAAGCAGAGCGAGAAGTAGTCCGGACCGCCGCGTCCGGGAGCGGGTCGGTGGCCGACGCGCTCCCGGATGTGGCGGATCCGTCACAGTCGCGGCCCTGAATGGCCGTCAAATCCCCCTGTACTCGGGCACATCGCCCCGCAACGGCCTTGACGTTCTCCTTAACCCGGGCAAGGCTGCTGGTGCAGCGTGTGTCTCCGGGGCGGTTGTGAGTGGGGGCGGGCCGTTCGGCCGCGGTACGACGACGCGGGCCGGGACCCGGAGCGAACCCCGCCGGTCGATCACCCCGTAGGCCGCTGCTCCATCGACGAGAACGGCTACTGGGGGTAGCAGTACATGACGAAGAAGACGCGCGTACGCGTCGCGCGGATAGCGGCCGGCGCGGTCATCGCCGCGGGTGCCTCGCTGACCGCGGCCGGGGTCGCACAGGCGTCCGGGGTCGATGTCAAGGTCGCGGGCGTGGAGATCGGCGCGCAGAGCGTCGGCGAGCAGGGTGACGACGGCGAGCCGTGCAACCCGGCGGACCCGCGCTGCGAAGAGCCGGGTGACCCGGGGACGGATCCGGGTACCGACCCCGGTACGGACCCGGGCACTGACCCCGGGACCGATCCGGGTACGGACCCTGGGACGGACCCGGGCACCGACCCTGGGACGGACCCGGGCACTGACCCTGGGACGGACCCGGGTACCGACCCGGGTACTGACCCTGGGACCGACCCCGGAACGGACCCGGGCACCGACCCCGGCACGGACCCTGGGACCGACCCGGGCACCGACCCCGGAACGGACCCGGGTACCGACCCCGGCACGGACCCTGGGACCGACCCGGGCACCGACCCCGGAACGGACCCGGGTACCGACCCCGGGACCGACCCGTCGAACCCGGCCCCGTCCACCGGCGGCGGTGACGACAGCACTCCCGCCGGCCAGATCGGCGCCTCGGGCGGTGGCGGCAACACCGACACCGACTCGGTCGGCAACCAGCCGGTCGAGCAGGGCAAGGGCAAGGACGAGCTGGCCGAGACCGGTGCGGCCGAGACCACGTTCCTGCTGATCGGCGCCGCGACGATGATCGCCGGAGGCATCGGCTTCCGCATCCTGCCGCGCCTGGTGGGCAACCGCACGGCCGTCTGAGGCCGCTGCGCGCAGTGACGAGAGGGGCCCGGACCGCGATCGGCGGTCCGGGCCCCTCCCCGTGCTCCCGTACGGGCGTGCGGCGGGGTGCTACACGGTCTGGTGGGCCAGCAGGGCCAAGGCGGCCAGGAGGACCACCAGCAGGGCGGCCAGCATGGCAGGGCTCAGCCCGGCGAAGGCGCCCTGCTCCTGCTCCCGCATCCGCTCGCGGCTCGCCCGGCACACGGGGCAGCGGCCCTCGGTGACGGGCGCCGCGCAGTTCGCGCACACCAGTCGGTCGTAGGTCATGCGCCTTCCTCCTCCCGCGCGGCGGAGCCGCACAAGCCATCTCTCCGCACAACGCTCACGGAAACGCGACCGTTCCCCTACCACTGTGCCAGCTCGCCGCCCGTTCGGCCCGCCCCCCCGGTCACGGCCGGGCCCTTTCCCCGCCGCACCGCCCGTGAATCGGGGCCGTTTCACCGTAAATCACCCATCCCGGTACGCGTGCCTGCACGGCTCAGCCCGGTTCGCGTATGGTCACGCTCACCTACTCCCGGCCGACCGTGGTGCATCCGTGATTCGATTCGACAACGTCTCCAAGACCTACCCGAAGCAGAGCCGTCCCGCTCTCCGGGATGTGTCGCTCGACATCGAGAAGGGCGAGTTCGTCTTCCTGGTGGGCTCCTCCGGCTCCGGCAAGTCCACCTTCATGCGGCTCATCCTGCGCGAGGAGCGCGCCAGCACCGGGGCCGTCCACGTCCTGGGCAAGGACCTCGCGCGCATGTCCAACTGGAAGGTGCCGCACATGCGCCGCCAGCTGGGCACCGTCTTCCAGGACTTCCGCCTGCTGCCCAACAAGACCGTCGCGCAGAACGTGGCGTTCGCCCAGGAAGTGATCGGCAAGCCGCGCGGCGAGATCCGCAAGGCCGTGCCCCAGGTCCTCGACCTCGTCGGACTCGGCGGCAAGGAGGACCGGATGCCCGGCGAGCTCTCCGGTGGTGAGCAGCAGCGCGTGGCGATCGCGCGGGCCTTCGTCAACCGGCCCATGCTGCTGATCGCGGACGAGCCGACCGGCAACCTCGACCCGCAGACCTCCGTCGGCATCATGAAGCTGCTGGACCGGATCAACCGGACCGGCACCACCGTGATCATGGCGACCCACGACCAGAACATCGTCGACCAGATGCGCAAGCGCGTCATCGAGCTCGAGAAGGGCCGTCTCGTGCGCGACCAGGCGCGCGGCGTCTACGGCTACCAGCACTGAGCACCCAGCACTGAAAGGACGCCATGCGCGCCCAGTTCGTCCTGTCGGAGATCGGCGTCGGCCTCCGTCGCAACCTCACGATGACCTTCGCCGTCGTCGTCTCCGTCGCCCTCTCGCTCGCCCTGTTCGGCGGCGCGCTGCTCATGCGCGAGCAGGTCAGCACGATGAAGGACTACTGGTACGACAAGGTCAACGTCTCCATCTACCTCTGCGGCAAGGGCGACGCGGAGACGGTGGTCCAGTGCGCCAAGGGTGCGGTCACCGCCCAGCAGAAGAAGGACATCGAGAGCGATCTCGGCAAGATGGACGTCGTGGAGAAGGTGATCTACGAGTCCTCCGACCAGGCGTACAAGCACTACCAGGAGGAGTTCGGCGACTCCCCGATGGCCGGCAACATCACGCCGGACCAGATGCCCGAGTCCTTCCGGGTCAAGCTCAAGGACCCCACCAAGTACAAGGTCGTCGCCACCGCCTTCGCCGGGCGGGACGGGGTGCAGTCGGTCCAGGACCAGAGAAGCATCCTGGACAACCTCTTCGGCCTGATGAACGGCATGAACGTCGCCGCGCTCTTCGTGATGGCGCTGATGCTGATCATCGCGTTGATGCTGATCGTCAACACCGTGCGCGTGTCCGCGTTCAGCCGGCGCCGGGAGACCGGGATCATGCGGCTCGTCGGCGCCTCCGGCTTCTACATCCAGGCGCCGTTCATCATGGAGGCCGCCTTTGCCGGTCTCATCGGCGGTGTGCTCGCCTGCGTCATGCTGCTGGCAGGGCGCTACTTCCTGATCGACGGCGGTCTCGCCCTCAAGGACAAGCTGAACCTGATCGACTTCATCGGCTGGGACGCGGTCCTCACGAAGCTGCCGCTGGTGCTGGCGATCGGCCTGCTGATGCCCGCCGTTGCCGCTCTCTTCGCACTGCGCAAGTACCTGAAGGTGTGATGTGCGCCCCGTGGGGCGCACACTCAACCTTCCCTGCGCCTCCGGGGTGTTGTCCTAGAATCGGCGCCATGTCGGACCCCGAATGTCGCGTCGGTCCCCGCGGTCTGCGCCGCGGGGCGGCCCTGACGCTGGTCTTCGCCGGCGTCCTCGCCACCGGGGCCGCGACGGGCGCGCTGCCGCACGGGCAGAAGCAGCAACCGGTGCACACCCGGTCCGTCGCCGCCACCGCCGACGGCGACGAGGTGGCCGCGGCCGCCGCCGACGCTGTGGCGGACGGCAAGTCCGGTACGGAGGCGGCCGAGGAGGTCGTCAGCCGCAGCGGCGACCGCTGGGGCGCCGTGTACGACGAGCGCGAGTACCAGGAGTTCGAGCAGGCCCTCGACGGCACGTACACCGGTGTCGGCCTCGCCGCCCGCCGGTCCGCCGACGGTCAGGTCGCCGTCTCCCGCGTCCAGCCCGGCAGCCCGGCCGACCGCGCGGGCATCCGCTCCGGCGACCTGCTCCGCACCGTGGACGGCCGACGCGTGGACCGGCTGCCGGTCTCCGACGTGGTGGCCCTGCTCCGCGGCGACCGCACCCGCGCCAAGGCGGGCAGCGCGGTAAGCCTCGGCGTACGGCGGGGGAGCGCGATCCGGACCGAGACGCTGCGCCGTGCCCGGCTCGCCGTCGAGTCGGTGACCGTGCGGCGGATCGGGGCGGAGCGCTCCGGCCCGTCCGGCGCGGTGCTGATCGAGGTCGGCTCGTTCACCAAGGGCTCCGGGGCCGCCGTGCGCGACGCGGTCGAGGGGGCACCGGCGGGCGCCGGGGTGCTCCTGGACCTGCGCGGCAACCCGGGCGGCCTGGTCACCGAGGCGGTCACCGCGGCCTCGGCCTTCCTGGACGGCGGCCTGGTCGCCACGTACGACGTGCACGGCGAGCAGCACGCCCTGTACGCGCGGTCCGGCGGCGACACCGAGCGCCCCGTCGTGGTCCTCGTCGACGGGGGCACGATGAGCGCGGCCGAGCTGGTGACGGGAGCGCTGCAGGACCGGGGCCGGGCGGTCACGGTCGGCTCGCAGACCTTCGGCAAGGGCTCCGTGCAGATGCCCAGCAAGCTCGCGGGCGGTTCGGTGGCCGAGCTCACCGTGGGCCACTACCGCACACCGGCGGGCCACGGGGTCGACGGCAAGGGCATCACCCCGGACCTCGCGGTCAGCTCCGGGGCCGAGGAACGGGCCGAGACGGTATTGAGTGGCCTCGGGGGCGGGTCGTAGTGCGAAAATGGCCGCACTATGGCTAAGGAAAAGGACACCGGGCGCAAGCTCATCGCGCAGAACAAGAAGGCGCGCCACGACTACACCATCCTCGACACCTACGAGTGCGGGCTCGTGCTCATGGGTACCGAGGTCAAATCGCTGCGCATGGGCCGGGCGTCCCTGGTCGACGGCTTCGTCCAGATCGACGGCGGCGAGGCGTGGCTGCACAACATCCACGTCCCGGAGTACGTCCAGGGCACCTGGACCAACCACTCCGCCAAGCGCAAGCGCAAGCTGCTGATGCACCGGGCCGAGATCGACAAGCTGGAGTCGAAGTCACAGGAGACGGGGCACACCATCGTGCCGCTCTCGCTGTACTTCCTGAACGGCCGGGTCAAGGCCGAGATCGCGCTCGCGAAGGGCAAGAAGGAGTACGACAAGCGCCAGACGCTGCGCGAGAAGCAGGACACCAGGGAGACGAACCGCGCCGTCGCGGCGGCCCGCCGCCGCCAGCGGAGCGCCTGATCCGGGGCCCGGCACCCGCCGCCGGGCCCTCCGGCGGGAATACGCTGGCATCGTCGTGCGTTGGTCACGTACGATGGCAACGCACCCCACGGAGGGTGTGGCACCACCTTGAAAAATCAACATGGGGATGATCGGTTTCGACAGCGGATGTCGAAGCAGGGGAAGCGAGTCGAGGAAGCGGCAATGATCTCGTAAACCATATGTCGCAACCAATAATCGCCAATTCCAAGCGCGATTCCTCCGCCTTCGCCCTCGCTGCCTAATTAGCAGCTAAGCGAAGACTCTGCGGAGTGTCAGCCCGGGGGTGATCCCGACCCGGATCCTGGCATCATCAAGGGATCTAAACTTCTGAGTCCGGTCACGGGTCTCAGAAGGAAATCAAACAGTGACTGGGCCTGTCGGAGGCTTGTCCGCGTGACCTCCGAGGCCGAGAAAAGCGTAGCGGACTGCACTCGGAGAAGCCCTGGTTCCGCACCGTTGGACGCGGGTTCGATTCCCGCCATCTCCACAATTCCCATGTGAGCGAGGACCCCGCTGCCACCGGCAGCGGGGTCCTCGCTTTTGTGCGTCCGGTGCCCCGGGGGAGGGCGCGAAGGGGCGCGCGCCCGGCGTGCGCCCCCCGCCCGCGCTCCTGACGCTCACCCCCAGGGGCCAGTAGCCGCAGCACGGTTGAAAAACAGATGTATCTCTCATGAGGAACAACACCTTCCGGTGGGTCCGGACTCCCCCGGCGTGCGCTACATTCATGGCCCGGGTGCACTGTGGTAGGGGGCGCGTGGACAGGGTGGGGGCCCGTCCGGCGGCACACGACCGGTCAGTTGCGCGCACCCGATCCTGAGTGGGGGAAGTGCGTACACCAGTGGAAACTTGGCGTGAAGGTGCCCATGCGGGCCACACACACGAGCCGAACGAAGTCACCATCCAGCTGGACGGAATCGGACGGCAGCTCTCCGAGCTGCTGCCGGAACCAACGGCTCCGGACGGCTCCGACGGCCCCGTCTTCGTCGACGAGAGCGGCCGGCGCGGCAAGACGCTGCGACGGCTCGGCTGGGTCCTGGCCGCGGTCTTCGTCTGCTACGCGGTGACCCTGGTCGTCGCCGTGATGGGCGGCAACTCCAGCGCCCCCTTCCTCCCCCTGACCGGTCAGGAGCAGCAGGAGCCGGCCACCACCGGAAACGACGGCGGCGGCACACCGGCAGGTGCGGCGACCGCCTCCGTGCCGGCCGCCGACGCCGGGGAACCGGATGCCGGCACCGATTCGACGGCTCCGGACGCCGGGCTTCCCGCCGGTGACTCCCCGGACCCCGCGCAAGGACAAGAAGGCGTCAACTAGATGACCACCCCTGCCCCCAGGGGCAGGCGCAACACCCACAGGAAGAAGCAGACCCGCCGGCGCAGACTTCCCATGCGCTACATGCTGCCGCTCCTGTTTCTCGTTGCCCTGCTCGCCATGCTGATGCTGCGTGGCTACGTGCACAGCGAAATCCTGGCCGACCACCGCATCCGGCCCCCCGTCGCCACCGACCGGGTGCCCGAGCAGGTGCTGGACGGCGGGCCGGTCATCGACGCCCGGTCCACCACCGGGCCCGCGAAGACCCTGCGCATCCCGGACCACCGGATCGTGCTGACCTTCGACGACGGCCCGGACCCGGTGTGGACGCCGAAGGTGCTGGACGAGCTCAAGAAGTACGACGCCCACGGAGTCTTCTTCGTCACCGGCACCATGGCCTCGCGCTACCCGGACCTCGTCGAGCGCATGGTGAGGGAGGGGCACGAGGTCGGGCTGCACACCTTCAACCACCCCGATCTCTCCTACCAGTCCACCAGCCGCATCGACTGGGAGCTGTCCCAGAACCAGCTGGTGCTGGCCGGTGCGGCCGGCATCCGCACCTCGCTGTTCCGGCCGCCGTACTCCTCGTTCGCCGACGCCATGGACAACAAGTCCTGGCCGGTCACCCAGTACATCGGCAGCCGCGGCTACCTCACCGTCGTCAACAACACCGACAGCGAGGACTGGAAGCGGCCGGGCGTCCGGGCGATCATCGAGCGGGCCACGCCCAAGCACGGCAAGGGCGCGATCATCCTGATGCACGACTCCGGAGGCGACCGGTCCCAGACCGTCACCGCCCTGGGGAAGTTCCTGCCGAAGATGCAGAAGCAGGGCTACAGCTTCGCCAACCTCACCGACGCCCTCGGCGCCCCCAGCGCGCACACCCCGGTCACCGGATTCGACCTGTGGAAGGGCAAGGCGTTCGTCTACGCCGTCGGCGTCTCGGAGCACATCACCGACGTGATGGTGGCCGGCCTCGCCGTCATCGGGGTACTGGTCTTCGCCCGCTTCGGGCTGATGCTCGTGCTGTCCTTCGTGCACGCCCGCCGGGTGCGCGGGCGCGGCTTCCGCTGGGGCGAGCCCGTCACCCGCACGGTGACCGTCCTGGTTCCCGCGTACAACGAGAAGAAGTGCATCGCGAACACGGTGCGTTCGCTACTGGCAAGTGACTATCCGGTCGAAGTCATCGTGATCGACGACGGCTCCACGGACGGCACCGCGGACATCGTCCAGCGGATGCGGCTGCCCAACGTCCGGGTCGTGCGCCAGCGCAACGCGGGCAAGCCCGCCGCCCTGAACAACGGCATCGCGCACGCCCGCAACGACATCATCGTGATGATGGACGGCGACACGGTCTTCGAGCCGTCCACCGTCCGCGAGCTGGTCCAGGCCTTCGGCGACCCGCGCGTCGGGGCCGTCGCCGGCAACGCCAAGGTCGGCAACCGCGACTCGCTCATCGGCGCCTGGCAGCACATCGAGTACGTGATGGGCTTCAACCTCGACCGCCGCATGTACGACGTGCTGCGCTGCATGCCCACCATCCCCGGCGCGGTCGGGGCCTTCCGGCGCGAGGCGCTGGAGCGGGTCGGCGGCATCAGCGAGGACACCCTCGCCGAGGACACCGACGTCACGATGGCCCTGCACCGGGACGGCTGGCGCGTCGTCTACGCGGAGAACGCCCGCGCCTGGACCGAGGCGCCGGAAACCGTGCAGCAGCTCTGGTCGCAGCGCTACCGGTGGTCGTACGGCACCATGCAGGCCATCTGGAAGCACCGCCGGGCCGTCATCGAGGGCGGGGCGTCGGGCCGGTTCGGGCGCGTCGGGCTGCCGTTCGTCTCGCTGTTCATGGTCGTCGCCCCGCTGCTCGCCCCGCTCATCGACGTCTTCCTGCTGTACGGGCTCGTGTTCGGGCCCACCGAGAAGACCGTCGGTGCTTGGCTCGGCGTCCTCGCGGTGCAGCTCGTGTGCGCGGCGTACGCCTTCCGGCTCGACCGGGAACGCATGACCCATCTGCTCTCGCTGCCGCTCCAGCAGGTCCTGTACCGGCAGCTGATGTACGTGGTGCTGCTCCAGTCGTGGATCACCGCTCTCACCGGCGGCCGGCTGCGCTGGCAGAAGTTGCGCCGCACCGGGGTCGTGGAGGCGCCCGGATCGATGCCCACCCAGCGCGGGCGCGCCCAGGACCGGAGGCCCGTCGCATGACGCACCCACAGCAGTCGTACGGGGAGCCGCACGCGGACGAGCGGACCATGGCGCTGCGCGTGGTGCTGCCCGCCCCCACCGGGCTCGCCCCGGCCGACGAGCCGGCCCTCGCCCCGGCCGACGAGCCGGCCCCCGCCCCGGCCAAGGCGGGCCGGGACCGCTACCTGGACCTGCTGCGCGCCGTCGCGCTGGTCCGGGTCGTCGTCTTCCACCTCTTCGGCTGGGCCTGGCTCACCGTCGTGTTCCCGTCCATGGGCGTCATGTTCGCCCTGGCCGGATCGCTGATGGCCCGGTCGCTGGCCCGGCCCGCGTGGGGCGTCATCCGCTCCCGGGTGCGCAGGCTGCTGCCGCCGATGTGGGCGTTCTGCGCCGTCGTCGTCCCCATGGTCTTCCTGCTCGGCTGGAAGCCGGTGCGCGAGGAGGGCATCTGGTGGTTCCTCAAGCTGGGCTGCTACATCCTGCCGATCGGCACACCGCCCTTCCCGTGGGAGAACGGCTCCGAGGGCGGCTGGCTGGAGACCTCGTGGGCCGAGCAGGGGATCGGACCGCTCTGGTACATCCGCGCCTACCTGTGGTTCGTGCTGGCCTCCCCGCTGCTGCTGAAGGCGTTCCGGAAGCTGCCGTGGGTGACCCTGCTCGCCCCGATCGGGCTCACCGCCGTCATCGGCACCGGCCTGGTCACCGTGGAGGGCTCGGCCGGTGAGGGCCTGGTCGACTTCGCGGTGTTCGGCTCCTGCTGGATCCTCGGCTTCGCCCACAACGACGGGCTGCTGAAGACGGTCCCGCGCTACCTCGCGGTCTCGCTCGCCGCGATGCTGATGGCCTTCGCGCTGTGGTGGGGCGCCCACCACCTCACCGAGGAGGGCTGGAACCTCGACGAGATCCCGCTCGCCCAGGCCACCTGGTCGCTCGGGTTCTGCATGATCCTGCTCCAGTACGCCCCCTCCTGGCGGGAGCTGCCGGGCCGGCTGGCGGGCTGGGACACCCTGGTCACCCTCGCCAACAACCGGGCGGTGACCATCTACCTGTGGCACAACATGCTGCTGATGGCCACCTTCCCGATCATCGACCTGCTGTGGGACGTGCCCTGGGTCGGCGACCACCTCGGCACGTACATCGACCGGGCGGACAACGCCCTGGCGCTGATCATCGTCTGGCCGCTGATCGGGCTGATGATCCTCGCCGTCGGCTGGGTCGAGGACCTCGCCGCCAAGCGGCGCCCGAGGCTCTGGCCCAACGGCGCCGCCCGCGCCCGGGGCTGACCGCGCTGCTCACCGGGCCCGCCCCGGCCCGGTGAGAGCAAGGTTGCCCACAGGTCACCTCGCGGCACGGCGCCGAAACGCGCGCTTCCTAGGTTCGGGACAACACCCCGACCCACCCGTGGAGGCGCGTGATGGCAGGCCGTTGGATCGAGCACTGGGACCCGGAGGACGAGACCTTCTGGCGGGAGACGGGCGAGCGGACCGCCCGCCGCAACCTGTGGTTCTCCGTCCTCTCCGAGCACATCGGCTTCTCCATCTGGACCCTGTGGTCCGTGATGGTGCTCTTCATGGGGCCCGAGTACGGGATCGACCCGGCCGGGAAGTTCTTCCTCATCTCCACCGCGACCCTCGTCGGCGCCGTCGTCCGGGTGCCGTACACCTTCGCGGTGGCCCGGTTCGGTGGCCGGAACTGGACGGTGTTCAGCGCGCTCACCCTGCTCGTGCCGACGATCGCCGCCCTCGTGGTGATGGAGCCCGGCACCTCGTACGGCACCTTCCTCGCGGTGTCCGCGCTGACCGGCATCGGCGGCGGGAACTTCGCCTCGTCGATGACGAACATCAACGCCTTCTTCCCGCTGCGCAGGAAGGGCTGGGCGCTCGGGCTCAACGCGGGCGGCGGCAACATCGGCGTGCCCGTCGTGCAGCTGGCCGGGCTGCTGGTGATCGGGACGGCCGGGGCCACGCACCCCAGGATCGTGCTCGCCGCGTACATCCCGCTGATCCTGCTCGCCGCCGGGTGCGCGGCGCTCTTCATGGACAACCTGGCGCCCGTGCGCAACGACACCGGGGCGGCGAAGGAGGCCGTGCGCGACCGCCACACCTGGATCATGGCCGCCCTCTACGTCGGCACCTTCGGCTCCTTCATCGGCTACAGCTTCGCCTTCGGGCTCGTCCTCCAGACCCAGTTCGGCCGCACCCCGCTCCAGGCCGCCTCGCTCACCTTCATCGGCCCGCTGCTCGGCTCACTGATCCGGCCGGCCGGAGGATGGCTCGCCGACCGGTACGGCGGGGCCCGCATCACCCTCGTCAACTTCGCGGCCATGGCCGCCGCGACCGGTGTCGTCGTCTACGCCTCCCGGATCGCCTCGCTGGGCGTGTTCCTCGTCGGCTTCACCGCCCTGTTCGCCCTGTCGGGCCTCGGCAACGGATCGACGTACAAGATGATCCCGGGCATCTTCCACGCCCAGGCCGTCGCCCGCGGGCTGCGCGGCGAGGAGGCGGCGGCCCGGGGACGGCGGATCTCCGGGGCGGCGATGGGGCTGATCGGCGCGGTCGGGGCGCTCGGCGGGCTCGCCATCAACCTCGCCTTCCGGCAGTCCTTCCAGACCTCCGGCACGGGAACGGCGGCCTTCTGGTCCTTCCTCGCCTACTACGCCGTGTGCTCCGCGCTCACCTGGGCGGTATACCTTCGTCGTGCCGCGGCCGTCCCGGCGAAGCCGCAGCTCAGCTACGCGGAGGTGTGAGCACGTACGGCGCGGGCGGGTGACGTAACGAGCGGGAAATACGGCTGAACCGGGTCTGTCACGCGGCGTTGGCAGGCTCGGTCCTCCGCACCAACGAGCAGCAGCGGGACGAGAGCCGGGTAGACCTCA
Organism: Streptomyces sp. 2131.1; assembly: GCF_900105515.1. Lineage (GTDB taxonomy): Bacteria > Actinomycetota > Actinomycetes > Streptomycetales > Streptomycetaceae > Streptomyces > Streptomyces drozdowiczii. The sequence continues at coordinate 4,454,668 of NZ_FNSY01000001.1, forward strand.
TGCACGACGCACAGCACGACGACGCACAGCACGGGCCCCTCGCGGGCTTCACGGTCGGTGTCACCGCCGCGCGCCGGGCGGAGGAGCTGGGCACCCTGCTGCGGCGCCGGGGCGCCACCGTGGTGCACGCCCCCGCCCTGCGGATCGTGCCGCTCGCCGACGACGGCGAACTGCTCGCCGCGACCGAGCAGCTGATCGCCGAGACGCCCGACGTGGTCGTCGCCACCACCGCGATCGGCTTCCGGGGCTGGATCGAGGCGGCCGACGGCTGGGGCATCGGCGACCGGCTCCTCGCCGCCCTGCGCGGGGTCGAACTCCTGGCGCGCGGCCCCAAGGTGAAGGGCGCCGTGCGCGCCGCCGGCCTCTCCGAAGCCTGGTCCCCGGCCTCCGAGTCCATGGCCGAGGTGCTGGAACGGCTCCTGGAGCAAGGCGTACGGGGCCGCCGCGTCGCACTCCAGCTGCACGGCGAGCCCCTCCCCGGCTTCGTGGAGTCGCTGCGCGAGGCCGGCGCCGAGGTGGTCGCCGTCCCCGTCTACCGCTGGATGCCGCCGGAGGACATCGCGCCCCTCGACCGGATCCTCGACCTGACCGCCGCCCGCGCCCTGGACGCGCTCACCTTCACCAGCGCCCCGGCGGCGGCCTCGCTGCTCGGCCGCGCCGAGGAACGCGGGCTGCTGACCGAGGTCGTCACGGCGCTGCGCGGTGACGTCGTACCGGCCTGCGTCGGCCCGGTCACCGCCGTGCCGTTGCAGGCCCGGGGCATCGACACCGTCCAGCCGGAACGCTTCCGGCTCGGCCCGCTCGTCCAGCTCATCTGCCGCGAACTGCCCGCCCGCGCCCGTACGCTGCCCGTCGCCGGACACCGCGTCGAGATCCGGGGCCACGCCGTCCTGGTCGACGACGAGCTGCGCGCCGTCCCGCCCGCCGGGATGGCCCTGCTGCACACCCTGGCCCGGCGCCCCGGCTGGGTGGTCTCCCGCGCCGACCTGCTGCGCGCCCTGCCCGGCAGCGGTACGGACGAGCACGCGGTCGAGACGGCCATGGCCCGGCTCCGCACCGCCCTCGGAGCCCCCCGGCTCATCCAGACGGTGGTCAAGCGCGGCTACCGGCTGGCGCTGGACCCGTCGGCGGACGAGAAGTACGGGGGCTCCTGAGGAGGGACCGGGTACGCGCCGGGTCCTCCCGTACGCCGGCGCGCGACCACGTACGGGGCGCGCAGCAGCAGTGCCAGGGCGGCGGTGCACAGGACGGCGCGCACCGTGTTCCACGCGTTCCAGGCGTCCTCGAACCGGTCCCGCACGGCGGCCGGGTCCGCGAGGTGCGCGGGATCACCGGCGTCCGCGAGGGCGTTGTTCAGCGGCACGTTGACGCCCGAGGTGAGCAGGAACGCCAGCGTGTACAGGACGAGCGCGGCGACGATCCAGCCGCGCGGCCCCGGCGAGCGGCGGTGCTGCCAGGCGGCGACGGCGGTCAGTATCAGGGCGCCGAAGAAGCCGGCGAAGAAGACCGGGTTCTCGATGACGTCGTTGATGTTCTGCATGACCTCGACGAAGGTCCGGTCGTCGCTGCGTCCGAGCGCGGGCATCACCGCGGACGAGAAGATGAAGAAGGTGCCGGCCATCAGCCCCGTGGTGACGGCGGCGGCGCCGAGAACGAAGCGGTGGGAGGCGGGAGTCGGCCGGTCGTCGGCCCGGTTGGTGGTCATGGATCCAGTGAAGCGGTGCGGCCCGACGGGTTCCATCGTCCAGGCGCGCATCCGCCTACGCGAGCGTCCACGGCCGGGGCGGGCCGGATAGCGTGCGGGCATGATCGATGACCCCCACCCGCTCGGCGCCGGAATACGGCTCCGCCCCACCGTCCCGGCCGACGCGGCCTCCCGGGCCGCCGCCCTGACCCGCAGCCGTGCGTACATGAAGCAGTGGGAGCCCGAGCGCCCCGACTCCTTCTACACCGAGCAGGGCCAGCGCGAGCGCCTGGCCGCGCTGCTCGCGGACCGGGAGGCGGGGCGCGTGATGCCCTGGGTGCTGGCCGATGCCGAGGACCGGGTGGTGGGCGGGTTCGACCTCAACGCCATCGTCCTCGGCCCGTTCCGCAGCGCCGTCCTCGGCTACTGGGTGGACGTGGACTTCGCGGGCCGCGGGCTGGCCACGGCCGCGGTGCGCACGATCTGCGACCTCGCGCGGAACGAGCTGCGGCTGCACCGGATCGAGGCCGGCACGGCCCTGCACAACGCGGCTTCGCAGCGGGTCCTCGCCAAGTGCGGGTTCGAGGAGTTCGGCATGGCGCCGCGCTTCCTCCACATCGACGGTGAGTGGCGTGACCACCGCCTCTTCCAGCGCATCCTGCACGACGGCCCGGTGACCGGCGCCGAGGACTGAGCCCCTGGGGGCCTGCGCCGTAGGCGTGTGACGGCGGCCCGCGCGCGGCTGCAGCGGGGACACGGCAGCACCTCGGTGAGCGGTTGGCCCGCCTCCTCGGCCACCGTCACGCAATCGATACCCCCACACGCGCCGAAGAGGGGGGCTCCAGGTGCGCGCGGGCCCCCCGTCGCATAGGGTTGACGGCTGCCCAGTGCACGTCAGAAGGGGGCCTCGGTGGCCGCGCAGGATGCCGCTGTCGATTCGCTGCGGGACCGGGAAATCGGTGTCGAGCAGGAACATCTCGACCGGGTGTACCACCGCCTCGAGGAGAAGATCCACGAGGCGGAATTTCTCATGGACGACGCCGTCAAGCGCGGCCAGGTCGGAACCCCGGGGGCGCTCGCCGAGCGCGACGCCCAGGTGTTCCGCGCCGGAATCCACCTCAACCGGCTCAACAGCGAGTTCGAGGACTTCCTCTTCGGGAGGATCGACCTCCTGCTCGGCAAGGACGGCGAACGCGGCCCGGACGGCGCGTACACCTCCGTCGAGCCCGCCGACGACGTCGTGCGCGAGGACGACACCGCGGACATCGCCGAGACGCTGCACATCGGCCGGATCGGGGTCCTCGACTCCGACTACGCGCCGCTCGTCATCGACTGGCGGGCCCCGGCCGCGGCGCCGTTCTACCGCTCGACGCCCAAGGAGCCGGGCCGGGTGGTCCGCCGCCGCGTCATCCGCTCCAAGGGCCGCCGGGTCCTCGGCGTCGAGGACGACCTGATGCGCCCCGAGCTGACCGCGTACCTGGACGGCGAGAAGCTCCCGGTCGTCGGCGACGGCGCCCTGATGGCCGCGCTCGGACAGGCCCGCAGCCACACCATGCGGGACATCGTCTCGTCCATCCAGGCCGAGCAGGACCTCGTCATCCGGGCGCCCGCCGCCTCCGTCACCGAGGTCTCCGGCGGCCCCGGCACCGGCAAGACCGCGGTCGCCCTGCACCGCGCCGCGTACCTGCTCTACCAGGACCGGCGGCGGTACGCGGGCGGCATCCTCGTCGTCTCGCCGACGCCGCTGCTGGTCGCGTACACCGAGGGCGTGCTGCCCTCGCTCGGCGAGGAGGGCCAGGTCGCGATCCGCGCGGTCGGCTCGCTTTCCGACGACGCGGCGGGCCCCGAGGGCGCCACCGCTTACGACGAGCCGGCCGTCGCCCGGATCAAGGGCTCCTCGCGGATGCTCCCGGTCCTCCGCAAGGCGGCCCGCGGCGCGCTGGAGCAGCCCGCGCCCCGGACGGCCGCCTCCGCCGGGGGGCAGCTGGAGTTCGGCGAGGCCGATGAGGCGCCGCAGCGGCCGGCCGGCACGCCCACCCGGCTGCGCGTGGTCGCCTTCGGCGCCCGGGTCGAGCTCCTGGAGGACGAGCTGCGGCGCATCCGCAACAACGTCCTCGGCGGGACCGCCCCGGTCAACCTGCTGCGCCCGCGCGCCCGCAGGCTGCTGCTCGACGCGCTGTGGAACCGCTCCTCGGGCCGGGGCCGCTACACGGACCCGGAGCTGGCCGCCGAGCTGCGGTCGTCGTTCGACGAGGACGTGTCGACGGAGACCCCGTTCATCGAGTTCCTGGACGCCTGGTGGCCCGAGCTGACCCCGCGCGGGGTGCTCGCCGCGATGGCCGACGAGAAGCGGCTCGCCCGGTGGGCGCGGCGCACGCTCAACCAGGGCGAGGTGCGCCGGCTCGCGCGCTCCCTCAAGCGCCTGGACGCCGCCGGACAGGGTCCGCTCTCCGTGCACGACGTGGCGATCCTGGACGAGCTCCAGACGCTGCTCGGCACCCCGAGCCGCCCCAGGCGCAAGCGCGAGGCGGACCCGCTGGACCAGCTCACCGGCCTGGAGGAGCTGATGCCCCGGCGCGAGGAGACCCAGTGGGAGCGCGCCGAGCGGCTCGCCGCCGAGCGCACCGAGTACGCCCACGTCATCGTCGACGAGGCGCAGGACCTCACGCCCATGCAGTGGCGGATGGTCGGCCGCCGCGGCCGGCACGCCACCTGGACGATCGTCGGGGACCCGGCGCAGTCCTCCTGGTCCGACCCGGACGAGGCGGCCGCCGCCCGCGACGAGGCCCTGGGCAGCCGTCCCCGCCGCAACTTCACGCTGACCGTCAACTACCGCAACCCGGCCGAGATCGCCGAGCTGGCCGCGAAGGTGCTGGCCCTCGCTATGCCCGGCATGGAGTCCCCGGCAGCCGTCCGCTCCACGGGCGTGGTCCCGCGCTTCGAGACGGTGCGGGACGACGACCTGGCCGGGACCGTGCGCGAGGAGGCGCGGCGGCTGCTCGCCGAGGTGGACGGCACGGTCGGCGTCGTCGTGGCGATGAACCGGCGCGCCCAGGCCCGCGAGTGGCTCGCGGAGCTGGGGGACCGGGTGGTGGCGCTGGGCTCCCTGGAGGCGAAGGGCCTGGAGTACGACGCCACGGTGGTCGTCTCGCCGGCGGAGATCGCGGACGAGTCCCCGGCCGGGCTGCGGGTGCTGTACGTGGCGCTGACCCGGGCGACCCAGCAGCTCACGGTGGTCTCGGGGGAGCGGGACCTGCCGGACGCGGACGGGGTGCCGGACCTGCTCAGGGACTGAGGGGGGAGGGGCGCGCGGGGGTCGTTTTTGGTCAACCCGCGCTGCGGGAATCACTTTTCCAGGTGGTTTGTTAGCCTGGTATCGGCACCGGCTCGATCCAAGCCCCCGGGCCCAACCTTAGTCGCTTCGAGCGACCACTTGCCGCGAGGCGAGCATGGCGGGCCGGTGTCGTGAACTGCAGAGGAGGCCCGCGTCACCACTGGTGGCGCGGGCCTCTTCGCGTTTCCCGGACGGCCGTCGGGGGTTCCGCTGCGCCGCTCTCTCTCGTATGGTGGAAAACAGTTTCCGCGCTGCGACAGTCATTAACGACTACTCGTCAGTAGGTGCGAATATCGGAAGGCGTGTCCGCTGCGGGGCCTGCTCGGCTTCGGACGCGCGTAGCAATGAAGCTAAGGAAAGCGAAGGACTCGGCCATGGCAACGGCGCCCAGCGTCTCGTACTCGATGACGGTCAGGCTGGAGGTGCCCGCGAGCGGCACCGCGGTCTCCCAGCTCACCACCGCCGTGGAGTCCTCCGGCGGTTCGGTCACCGGCCTCGACGTGACCGCTTCCGGCCACGAGAAGCTGCGGATCGACGTCACGATCGCCGCCTCCTCCACCGCGCACGCCGACGAGATCGTCGAGGGGCTGCGGGGCATCGACGGCGTCGTGCTCGGCAAGGTCTCCGACCGTACGTTCCTCATGCACCTCGGCGGCAAGATCGAGATGGCGTCCAAGCACCCCATCCGCAACCGTGACGACCTCTCGATGATCTACACCCCCGGCGTGGCCCGCGTCTGCATGGCCATCGCCGAGAATCCCGAGGACGCACGCCGCCTCACCATCAAGCGCAACTCCGTCGCAGTCGTGACGGACGGCTCCGCGGTGCTCGGCCTCGGCAACATCGGCCCGAAGGCCGCGCTGCCCGTCATGGAGGGCAAGGCGGCCCTCTTCAAGCGCTTCGCCGGCATCGACGCCTGGCCGATCTGCCTGGACACCCAGGACACCGACGCCATCGTCGAGATCGTCAAGGCGATCGCGCCGGGCTTCGCCGGGATCAACCTGGAGGACATCTCCGCGCCGCGCTGCTTCGAGATCGAGGCCCGGCTGCGCGAGGCCCTGGACATCCCCGTCTTCCACGACGACCAGCACGGCACCGCCATCGTCGTCCTGGCCTCGCTGACCAACGCCCTGCGGGTGGTGGGCAAGGCCATCGGCGACGTGCGGGTCGTCATGTCCGGCGCCGGCGCGGCCGGTACGGCCATCCTGAAGCTCCTCATCGCCGCGGGCGTCAAGCACGCCGTCGTCGCCGACATCCACGGCGTCGTGCACTCCGGCCGCGAGGACCTGCGCTCGGCCGACCCGGACTCGCCGCTGTGCTGGATCGCGGACAACACCAACCCGGAGAACATCACCGGCACCCTCAAGGAGGCCGTGGTCGGCGCCGACGTCTTCATCGGCGTCTCCGCCCCCAACGTGCTGGACGGGGACGACGTGGCGGCCATGGCGGACGGCGCGATCGTGTTCGCGCTCGCGAATCCGGACCCCGAGGTGGACCCGGCGATCGCCCGCCGCACCGCCGCGGTCGTCGCCACCGGCCGCTCGGACTTCCCGAACCAGATCAACAACGTGCTGGTCTTCCCCGGCGTCTTCCGCGGCCTGCTCGACGCCCAGTCGCGCACCGTCAACACGGACATGATGCTCGCCGCCGCCCGCGCCCTCGCCGACGTCGTCGCCGAGGACGAGGTGAACGCGAACTACATCATCCCGTCGGTCTTCAACGACAAGGTCGCCGGTGCGGTCGCGGGAGCCGTCCGGGACGCCGCGCGCGCCGCCGGCGCCACTGTGACGGGGCCCACGTCCGCCTGACGTACGGCGCGTCGCGGGTCGCGGCGCCCCAAACGCCCCTTTAGGGTGGGCGGGCGACGCGTCCCGCAGAGCCCCGCACCCGCTGCGGACCGCTTTGGGGGAGCCGACGGGACGTCACCACGAAGAGGCAGTGGTGCTTTCCGCACGGCTCCCTGAGGGTCCCGGATTGGCTTTACCGCCGCAGGTGGGGGCAGGATGCTTCCTCAAGGACTACGTCCAGGGGAGACCCCACAGGGCGCGAGGTCTACCGGACCCTCTCAAGGGCAGACCCGGGTACGGGCACTGTCCGAGGGCCCTGGCAGCATCGCCTTCGATCTCACGCCTCACAGGCAAGAAGAACACGGGAGTAACAACATGAACCGCAGTGAGCTGGTGGCCGCCCTGGCCGACCGTGCCGAGGTGACCCGCAAGGACGCCGACGCCGTGCTGGCCGCTCTCGCCGAGACCGTCGGTGAGATCGTCGCCAAGGGCGACGAGAAGGTCACCATTCCCGGTTTCCTGACCTTCGAGCGCACCCACCGTGCCGCTCGCACCGCTCGTAACCCGCAGACCGGCGACCCGATCAACATCCCGGCCGGCTACAGCGTGAAGGTCTCCGCGGGCTCCAAGCTCAAGGAAGCCGCCAAGGGCAAGTAAGACCCCTGGGCACGGCGAAGGGCGGCCACCCCGACCAAGGGGTGGCCGCCCTTCGGCATTCGGCCCGCCGGAAGCCCTCTGCGGGCCTGTGGCGGGCTGCGGCGTGTCCCGGGGCCCCAGTTGGGCCCGGCGCCCCGGGACGGCGCCGCTCAGACCAGCGAGCCGCCCGGCAGCTCCACCTTCGCGCCGAGCTTCTCCAGCTTGTCCATGAAGTTCTCGTAGCCCCGGTTGATCAGGTCGATGCCGTGCACCCGGGAGGTGCCCTGTGCCGCGAGGGCGGCGATCAGGTACGAGAAGCCGCCGCGCAGGTCCGGGATGACCAGGTCCGCGCCCTGGAGCTTCGTGGGCCCGGAGACGACCGCGGAGTGCAGGAAGTTGCGCTGGCCGAAGCGGCAGTCCGAGCCGCCCAGGCACTCGCGGTACAGCTGGATGTGCGCGCCCATCTGGTTCAGCGCGGAGGTGAAGCCGAGCCGGGACTCGTACACCGTCTCGTGGACGATGGAGAGGCCGGCGGCCTGCGTCAGCGCGACCACCAGCGGCTGCTGCCAGTCAGTCTGGAAGCCGGGATGCACGTCCGTCTCCAGCGCGATGGCGCTGAGCGCGCCGCCGGGGTGCCAGAAGCGGATGCCCTCGTCGTCGATCTCGAACGCGCCGCCGACCTTGCGGTAGGTGTTCAGGAACGTCATCATCGAGCGCTGCTGGGCGCCCCGGACGTAGATGTTGCCCTCGGTGGCCAGCGCCGCGGACGCCCAGGAGGCGGCCTCCAGGCGGTCCGGGAGGGCCCGGTGGGTGTAACCGTCGAGGCGGTCGACACCGGTGATCCGGATGGTCCGGTCGGTGTCCATCGAGATGATCGCGCCCATTTTCTGCAGGACGCAGATCAGGTCCTCGATCTCCGGCTCCACGGCCGCGTTGGACAGCTCCGTGACGCCCTCGGCGAGCACCGCGGTCAGCAGCACCTGCTCGGTGGAGCCCACCGACGGGTACGGCAGCCGGATCTTGGTGCCGCGCAGCCGCTGCGGGGCCTCCAGGTACTGCCCGTCCGCCCGCTTCTCGATGGTCGCGCCGAACTGGCGGAGCACGTCGAAGTGGAAGTCGATCGGCCGGCCGCCGATGTCGCAGCCGCCGAGGCCGGGGATGAACGCGTGGCCCAGCCGGTGCAGCAGCGGGCCGCAGAACAGGATCGGGATGCGCGAGGAGCCGGCGTGCGCGTCGATGTCGGCGACGTTGGCGCTCTCGACGTGGGTGGGGTCCAGGACCAGTTCGCCGGGCTCGTCGCCGGGGCGGACCGTCACACCGTGCAGCTGGAGCAGTCCGCGCACGACCCGGACGTCACGGATGTCGGGCACGTTGCGCAGCCGGCTGGGCCCGCTGCCGAGCAGCGCGGCGACCATCGCCTTGGGCACCAGGTTCTTGGCGCCTCGGACGCGGATCTCGCCCTCCAGCGGGGTTCCGCCGTGGACAAGCAGGACATCGTCTGTGCCGGTCATGAATCTCGCGTTCCGGAGTGGTCGGGCAGGGGGCCAAGACGAAAGGGTAATGGCCCCGCACCCCCCTTCCGTAAGGGAACGGGGGGAGTACGAACGTCATGAATCCGCCACAACACGCTCTGCTGCGCGGGACTCGCGGAGGGTCACCGTCCGGACGGCCCGGCCGGATGTGCGCTCCTCATGCACCCGTGCGCCCTGAGCTGCGCTCGGGCACCGAGCGCGACGACCACGTCACATGGCCCCCGCACCGGGCGAAGATGCGGGATCATTTCTGCCATGACCGAGGTGTCCTCGCTCACAGGGCGGCTGCTCGTGGCCGCGCCCGCCCTGGCGGACCCGAACTTCGACCGCGCGGTCGTGCTGCTCCTCGACCACGACGAGGAGGGCTCCCTCGGCGTGGTCCTCAACCGGCCGACCCCGGTGGGCGTCGTGGACATCCTGACGGCCTGGGCCGGTCTGACCGGTGAGCCGGAGGTCGTCTTCCAGGGCGGTCCGGTCTCGCTGGACTCCGCCCTCGGGGTCGCGGTGATCCCCGGCGGCGAGGGGCCCCTGGGCTGGCGGCGGGTGTACGGGGCGATCGGCCTGGTGGACCTGGAGGCGCCGCCCGAGCTGCTGGCGGCGGCCATGGGCTCGCTGCGGATCTTCGCGGGGTACGCGGGCTGGGGGCCCGGGCAGCTGGAGCGCGAGCTGTCCGAAGGCGCCTGGTACGTCGTGGAATCGGAACCCGGCGACGTGTCCTCGCCGCGCCCGGAGGGCCTGTGGCGTGCGGTCCTGCGCCGGCAGCGCAGCGAACTGGCCATGATCGCCACGTATCCGGACGACCCTTCGCTGAACTGATGTCCCGTTCTTCAGTACGCTTGGCGGTTATGAGCACTCTTGAGCCCGAGCGCGGGGCAGGTACCGGAACCCTCGTGGAGCCGACGCCGCAGGTGTCGAACGGCGACGGCGACCACGAGCGCTACGCCCATTACGTCCAGAAGGACAAGATCATGGCGAGTGCCCTGGAGGGCACCCCCGTGGTCGCACTGTGCGGCAAGGTCTGGGTACCGGGGCGCGACCCCAAGAAGTACCCGGTCTGCCCGATGTGCAAGGAGATCTACGAGTCCATGGGCGCCGGCGGCGGCGACAAGGACAAGGGCGGCAAGGACAAGAAGTAGAGGCGCCCGGTACCACCCCCGGCTGAGGCTTGGGAGACCCCCGGGGCACGCGTCCGCGTGCCCCGGGGGTTTTTCGCGTGCCGTTGCACGGGCTGCTCCGCCAGGTCACGGAGTGGTGCAGACGTGGTGCAGACCACTTGTCGCCGCCCCCGACCCCACCTACTCTCCTGCCTGTTGTGCAGAACGAAACGAGCGTTGCGCATGTTGCAACGCCTACCGGTAGGGGTTCCCGGATGAAGCTTTCTGCCCGAATCGCCGCCCCGGCCGCGGCGCTCGTCCTGGCGGGCCTGACGGCCACCGCCTGCGCGCCGCAGACCTCCGACACCGGAGCCAAGGGGGACGAGAAGACCGGCACGCTACGGGTCTGGCTGTTCCAGGAGGTCGGCAACAAGCCCAAGGAGAAGGTCGTCGACACCGCGGTCGCCGCCTTCCGGAAGGCGCACGACGGCGCGAAGGTCGAGATCGAGTACATCCCCGTCGAGACCCGCGCCCAGCGCGTCAAGGCCGCCTTCAACGACCCGAAGAGCGCCCCCGACCTCATCGAGTACGGCAACACCGACACCGCCGGGTACGTGAAGGACGGCGGACTCGCCGACATCACCTCCGAGTTCGGCGCCTGGGCCGACGCCAAGGACACCGACCCGGCGGCCAGGCAGTCCGTCACGGTCGACGGCAAGGTCTACGGGGCCCCGCTCTTCGTCGGCGTACGCGCGCTCTACTACCGCACCGACGTCTTCGCGGACCTGGGCATCCAGCCGCCCAAGTCCCAGGCCGAACTGATCTCCACCGCCAAGAAGATCCACAAGAGGAAGCCGGACCTGTACGGGCTCGCGGTCGGCGGCGCCTACACCTACGGCGCTATGCCGTTCATCTGGGCCAACGGCGGCGAACTGGCGGACCGGGACGGCTCCTCGTACAAGGCGGCCATCAACAGCGCGAAGGCCCGCAAGGGCATCGAGGCCTACACCTCGCTCTTCGGCGCCGGCAACTGCCCGCCCGCCAAGTGCGCGGCCATGGGCGGCAACGCCACCGTCACCGCCTTCGCCTCCGGCAAGGCCGCCATGGCCATCGGCGGCGACTTCAGCCACACCGCCGTCGAGGACGGCAGCGTCAAGGGCAAGTACGCGGTCGTGCCGCTGCCCGGCGTCACCGAGGGGTCCATCGCCCCCGCGTTCGCGGGCGGCAACAACATCGGCGTGCTCAGGAGCAGCAGCCACCGCACCCTCGCCGTCGACCTGATGAAGAAGCTGACCGGCAAGGCGTCCCAGGCGCGGATGTTCGACGCGATGGGCTTCCTGCCGACCTACAGCGACGTGCGCGCCGACGCCGCGAAGCGCGAGCCGTTCGTCGAACCCTTCGTCAAGACGCTCGGTGCCGGGGCCAAGTTCGTCCCCGCCTCGCCGGCCTGGGGGCAGATCGACTCCTCGCTGATCCTGCCCACGATGTTCCAGGAGATCGTCAGCGGCCGTAAGGACGTGGCGAAGGCCTCGGACGACGCCGCGAAGAAGATGGACGCGGCGTTCGCCGACGCGGGCTGACGATGACCGTGAACAGCACGGCGTACAAAACACGCCCCGCCTCCGCCCCGCGCCGCCGCCCCGCCTCACCGGCCCGGCGGCCGGGCTGGACCCCCTGGCTCTACCTGCTGCCCGCGCTGGTCCTGCTCGGCGGGCTGCTGGTCTACCCGATCTACCAGCTCGGCCTGATCTCCTTCCTGGAGTACACCCAGGCCCAGGTCAGCGGCGGCGAACCGGCCACCTTCCAGGGCTTCGGCAACTACTCCGCCCTCTTCGGCGACAGCCAGTTCTGGCAGGTCCTGTCCGCCACCGTGGTCTTCGCCGCCGCCTGCGTCCTGGCCACCCTGCTCGTCGGCTGCGCGCTCGCCGTCCTGCTGACCCGGATACGGGCGGTGCCCCGGCTCGCCCTGATGCTGGGTGCGCTCGGCGCGTGGGCGACCCCCGCGATCACCGGGTCGACGGTCTGGGTCTTCCTGTTCGACGCCGACTTCGGGCCCGTCAACCGGATCCTCGGGCTCGGCGACCACTCGTGGACGTACGGGCGCTACAGCGCCTTCGCGCTGGTGCTCCTCGAAGTCCTGTGGTGCTCGTTCCCATTCGTGATGGTCACCGTGTACGCGGGCATCCGGGCCATCCCCACCGAAGTCCTTGAGGCGGCCGCGCTGGACGGGGCCTCGCAGTGGCGGATCTGGCGGTCCGTCACGGCACCGATGCTGCGGCCGATCCTCACCGTCGTCACCATCCAGTCGGTCATCTGGGACTTCAAGGTGTTCACCCAGATCTACGTCATGACCAACGGCGGCGGGATCGCCGGACAGAACCTGGTGCTCAACGTGTACGCGTACCAGAAGGCGTTCGCCTCCTCGCAGTACAGCCTCGGCTCCGCGATCGGCGTCGTGATGCTGCTCATCCTGCTCGCCGTCACGCTCGTGTACCTGCGTCTCGTACGCCGCCAGGGGGAGGAACTTTGAGCCTGACCGTACGCCGGCCCGGCCGGCTGGTCGCCGAGGCGGCCGCCCTGCTCATCGCCGCCGCCGTCGCCTTCCCGCTGTACTGGATGGTGCTCTCCGCCCTCAAGCCGTCGGGCGAGATCCAGTCCACGCACCCCAGGCCCTGGACCCTGTCGCCGTCCCTGGACTCGTTCCGCCGGGTCTTCGAGCAGCAGGACTTCGGGCGCTACTTCCTCAACAGCCTGCTCGTCGCCGGGACGGTCGTCGTCGCCTCCGCGCTCATCGCGTTCCTGGCGGCCACCGCCGTCACCCGGTTCCGGTTCCGCTTCCGGACCACGCTGCTGATCATGTTCCTGGTCGCGCAGATGGTGCCGGTCGAGGCGCTGACCATCCCGCTGTTCTTCCTGATGCGGGACTTCGGCCAGCTGAACACCCTCGGCTCGCTGATCCTGCCGCACCTCGCCTTCTCGCTGCCGTTCGCGATCTGGATGCTGCGCGGCTTCGTACGGGCCGTGCCGGAGGCCCTGGAGGAGGCCGCGTACATCGACGGGGCGAGCCGCACCCGCTTCCTGTGGCAGATCCTCTTCCCGCTGGTCCTCCCCGGCCTCGTGGCCACCAGCGTCTTCTCGTTCATCTCCACCTGGAACGACTTCCTCTTCGCGAAGTCGTTCATCATCAGCGACACCTCCCGGTCGACGCTCCCGATGGCGCTGCTGGTCTTCTTCAAACCCGACGAGAACGACTGGGGCGGGATCATGGCAGCCTCGACGGTGATGACCGTGCCCGTGCTGGTCTTCTTCGTACTCGTACAGCGACGCCTTGTCTCCGGACTCGGCGGAGCGGTTAAGGACTGACGTCATGAACATGGATCTGATCCCGGCCCCCGCGCGCGCCGGTGACCGGGGGCACCGCGGATTCGTGCTGGACGAGTCCACCACCGTCGTGGCGGACCCCGGCACCGGGACCACCGAGCGCTGGCTGCGTGCCACCCTGGGCGCCGCGTTCGGCCTGTCCCTCGCCCCCGGCGCCGAGGGCGCCCCGCGCGCCGTCGTGCTGCGCACCGACGACACCCTGCCGCCCGAGGGCTACCGGCTGGCCACCACGCCCGACGAGGCCGTCGTGATCACCGGCGGCAGCCCGGCCGGGGTGTTCTGGGGCGCCCAGACCCTGCGCCAGTTGCTGGGCCCCGAGGCGTTCCGCCGGGCGCCCGTGGGCGGGGCCGCCGTCCACGGCTTCGGGGCCACCGACATCGAGGACGCGCCCCGCTTCGGCTGGCGCGGCCTGATGCTCGACGTGGCACGGCACTTCATGCCCAAGGACGACGTCCTGCGCTACCTCGACCTGCTCGCCGCGCACAAGCTGAACGTCTTCCACTTCCACCTCAGCGACGACCAGGGCTGGCGCGTCGAGATCAAGCGGTACCCCCGCCTCACCGAGGTCGGCGCCTGGCGCCCCCGTACCAAGTACGGACACCGGGCATCCGAGCTCTGGGACGAGACTCCGCACGGCGGTTACTACACCCAGGACGACATCCGCGAGATCGTCGCCTACGCCGCCGCCCGGCACATCCGGGTCGTCCCCGAGATCGACATCCCCGGCCACTCGCAGGCCGCGATCAGCGCCTACCCGGAGCTGGGCAACACCGACGTCGTCGACACCTCGGCGCTCGGCGTCTGGGACAACTGGGGCGTCACACCGAACGTCCTGGCACCCACCGACCACGTCCTGCGGTTCTACGAGGGCGTCTTCGAGGAGCTCCTCGAACTCTTCCCGCCGGAGACCTCGCCGTTCGTCCACGTCGGCGGCGACGAGTGCCCCAAGGACCAGTGGAAGCAGTCGCCCGCCGCGCAGGCCCGCATGAAGGAACTCGGCCTGGCCGACGAGGACGAGCTCCAGTCCTGGTTCATCCGCCACTTCGACACCTGGCTCACCGAGCGCGGCCGCCGCCTCATCGGCTGGGACGAGATCCTGGAGGGCGGCCTCGCGCCCGGCGCCGCCGTCTCCTCCTGGCGCGGTTACGCGGGCGGCATCGCGGCCGCCGAGGCCGGCCACGACGTCGTCATGTGCCCGGAGCAGCAGGTCTATCTGGACCACCGTCAGCACGGCGGCCCCGACGAGCCGATGCCCATCGGGTACGTCCGCACCCTGGAGGACGTCTACCGCTTCGAACCCGTTCCACCGACGCTGAGCGAGGAGGCCGCCCGGCACGTCCTGGGCGCCCAGGCCAACGTGTGGACCGAGGTCATGCAGAACCGCTCCCGCGTCGACTACCAGGTCTTCCCGCGCCTCGCCGCCTTCGCCGAGGTCGCCTGGTCGGCCCTGCCCGCCCCGGCCGAGCGGGACTTCGCCGGTTTCGAACGCCGCATGAGCGTGCACTACGCCCGCCTCGACGCGCTCGGCGTCGGTTACCGGCCGCCGGCCGGACCGCTGCCCTGGCAGCAGCGCCCCGGCATCCTCGGACGCCCGATCGACGGGGCACCCCCGAACGTGTGAGCCCGGCCCCGACCCGCTCTCCCGCCACCACGGCCCCTGGGACCGTGGTGGCGGCGGCGTTTCCCGACTGCCTTTCCTGGCAAGGGAGAAAGCCGTACGGAGATGCGTAAGACCGGCAAAGGGTGCTCACCGCCGAACCGGCGTGAAAACGGGACCATTATCCTGAACGTCGACGGATACACCCTTCGCGGACCTGCGCGTCGGGCCGGTCGGAAGATGTGCCAGAGTTGCCACGTCCGGGCTTCGAGCACGTACCGTACGGCGAAACAGGCGGGAGCGCCGGGACACCGGGAAGGGGCAGCTGGGTTGACCACGCACGCACCGCAGGCGACGCAGTCCGTGACGCTGCCTGCCTCGCTGGACGAGGCGGTGGCGGCACTCGGCGCCATGCCGGCCGCCGTCCCCGTGGCAGGCGGCACGGACCTGATGTCGGCCGTCAACAAGGGGCTCCTGCGCCCCTCCGGTCTGGTCGGACTCGGCCGGATCAGCGAGCTGCGCGGCTGGCACTACCAGGACGGGCACGCCCTGCTGGGCGCCGGTCTGACCCACGCCCGCATGGGGCGGCCCGACTTCGCCGCCCTCATCCCCGCGCTCGCCGCGTCCGCCCGCGCCGCGGGCCCCCCGCAGATCCGCAACGCCGGCACGCTCGGCGGCAACATCGCGTCCGCCGCCCCGACCGGGGACGCGCTGCCCGTGCTCGCCGCGCTGGAGGCCGAACTCGTCATCGCGGGCCCCGGCGGCGCCCGCCGCGAGATCCCCGTCTCCCACCTGCTGGCCGGCCGCGAGATGCTGGAGCCCGCCGAGCTGATCGGCTTCGTCCGCGTCCCGCTGCTGCACGCCCCGCAGGTCTTCCTCAAGGCCACCGGCCGCACCGGACCCGGCCGCGCCACCGCCTCCGTCGCGATCGTCCTGGACCCGGCCCGGCGCGGGGTGCGCTGCGCGGTCGGCGCCATCGCGCCGATGCCGCTGCGCCCGCTGGAGGCCGAGCGCTGGATCGCCTCGCTGATCGACTGGGACGGGGCGCGCGGCCTCGCCCCCGACGCGCTGGCCGCGTTCGGCGAGTACGTCGCCGCCGCCTGCATCCCGGACCAGGAACCACCCGCCGACGGGGGAGAGGCGCCACCGCTGCCCCCCGCCGTACTGCACCTGCGGCGCACCGTCGCCGCGCTCGCCCGACGCGCGCTGGGGAGGGCACTGTCGTGAGCAAGGAGAACCCCGCCGATCAGCACGGCGGCTGGCAGCCGACCCCGCAGGGCGGCGACTACGACGGCGAGGCGACCGCCTTCGTCCACCTGCCGCCGGAGGACCTGGCGGACATCCCGCTGGCCGCGCCCGGGCACGGCTACACGCCGCCGATGATCCTGCCGCTGACCCCGGCCGCCGGTCTCGACCCGGCCGCCACCGGCAACTGGGTCGTCCAGACACCGGAACAGCAGCCGGAACAGCAGCCGGAACAGCGGACCGGGCAGCCCGAGCACTCCGCGCCCGACGAGGTGCACTGGCCCGACCCGAACCAGCAGTCCGGCTACGGCTACCCGCACCCCGCGGCGCAGCCGTACCAGGACCCGTACGCCGGTGACCCGGCCGCCACGGGCCAGTGGTCCACCGACACCACGGCGTCCTGGCCGGCCGCGGCCGCCCCGCTCTCGGACGACTCCGGCGAGCTGTACACCGCCCCGCCCGTGTCCGACTGGTACGCGGACCGTCCGGCCACGCTTCCCGGCGGCGCGCCCGCGCCGTGGGCGGTGGCCGAGCCCGCCCCCGAGCCGGGTCCGGAGGCGTCGGCGGACGTCGCCGAGCCCGCCCCCGAGCCGGGTCCGGAGGCGTCGGCGGACGTCGCCGAGAGCGCTCCCGAGCCGGCACCGCACGACGGCGACCAGCCTGCCCCGGCCGCCGAGTCGGACGCGGAGGCCGCCGGCCAGGAGGTCCCCCGCCAGGAGGCCCCCCTCCCGGAGACCGCCGAGCCCGGCGCCGACCCCGTGGCGGAACCGTCCGAGGACACCGCCGAGCCCGTGGCCGAGCCGCACGAGGCGGCGGAGCCCGGCACGGGGGCCTTCCACCCGGAGCCGGCGCACACCGACGGCCCCCACCCCGGCACCGGGCACGAAGCGGACCCCGGCACGGAGGCCCCCGAGGCCCCCGAGGCATCCGGGGTTCCCGAGGCATCCGTTCCCGACGCGCAGGACGCGCCCCTCGCCGTCATGCCCGAGGGCCCCAGCGAGCACCCCGCCGCCTCGTACGTCCTGCACGTCAACGGCGTCGACCGCCCCGTCACCGACGCGTGGATCGGCGAGTCCCTGCTCTACGTGCTGCGCGAGCGCCTCGGTCTCGCCGGGGCCAAGGACGGCTGCTCGCAGGGCGAGTGCGGCGCGTGCAACGTCCAGGTGGACGGGCGGCTCGTCGCGTCCTGCCTGGTGCCCGCGGCCACGACCGCCGGCAGCGAGGTCCGTACGGTCGAGGGCCTGGCCGTCGACGGCGAACCCTCCGACGTGCAGCGGGCGCTGGCGGACTGCGGTGCCGTGCAGTGCGGCTTCTGCATCCCCGGCATGGCGATGACCGTCCACGACCTCCTGGAGGGCAACCACCGCCCCAGCGAGCTGGAGACCCGTCGGGCCCTGTGCGGCAACCTCTGCCGGTGCTCCGGCTACCGGGGCGTGCTGGACGCCGTCAACGAGGTCATCGCGGGCCGCGAGGCCGCCGCCGAAGCCGCCGCCGAGGCGACCGGTCCGGAGGAGCCGGAGGAGGCCCGCATCCCGCACCAGGCGGGCCCGGGCGCCGGTAGTGTGCAGGCCCAGCAGCAGGACGGAGGCATGGCGTGAGCAACGACGCGGCCGGCGCCACCCACACGGCGATCAGCATCCCGTCGCCGGCCGGTCCGGGCGGACCCGAGACCGAGCAGCCGCGGCTCGGCATCGGTGCCTCGCTCCCGCCGGCCGACGCCCGCGCCAAGACCGAGGGCACCTTCCCGTACGCCGCCGACCTGTGGGCCGAGGGCCTGCTCTGGGCGGCCGTCCTGCGCTCCCCGCACGCGCACGCCCGCATCGTGTCCATCGACACCTCGGCCGCCGCCGAGATGCCCGGCGTACGGGCGGTCGTCACCCACGAGGACGTCCCCGGCGAGAGGATGTACGGCCGCAGGGTCGTCGACCGTCCCGTCTTCGCCTCCGACCTGGTCCGACACCACGGCGAGCCGATCGCCGCCGTCGCCGCCGACCACCCCGACACCGCCCGGCTGGCCGCCGCCGCCATCGCCGTCGAGTACGAGGTGCTGGAAGCGGTCACCGACCCGGAGAAGGCGTTCGCCGCCGAGCCGCTGCACCCCGACGGCAACCTCATCCGCCACATCCCGCTGCGCTACGGCGACCCGGAGGCGGCCGGCGAGGTCGTCGTCGAGGGCCTGTACCGCATCGGCCGCCAGGACCCCGCCCCGATCGGCGCCGAGGCCGGGCTCGCCGTGCCCCGGCCGGACGGCGGCGTCGAGCTGTACACCGCCTCCACGGACCCGCACACCGACCGCGACCTGGCCGCCGCCTGCTTCGGCCTCGAACCGGAGCGGGTCAAGGTCGTCGTCACCGGGGTGCCCGGCGCGACCGGCGACCGCGAGGACCCCGGATTCCAGCTGCCGCTCGGCCTGCTCGCCCTGCGCACCGGCTGCCCGGTCAAGCTGGCCGCCACCCGCGAGGAGTCCTTCCTCGGCCACGCCCACCGCCATCCCACCCTGCTGCGCTACCGTCACCACGCGGACGCGGAGGGCCGCCTGGTCAAGGTGGAGGCCCAGATCCTGCTGGACGCGGGCGCCTACGCGGACTCCTCCTCGGAGTCGCTGGCCGCCGCGGTCGCCTTCGCCTGCGGCCCGTACGTCGTCCCGCACGCCTTCATCGAGGGCTGGGCCGTCCGTACGAACAACCCGCCCTCAGGCCATGTCCGGGGCGAGGGCGCGATGCAGGTCTGCGCCGCATACGAGGGCCAGATGGACAAGCTGGCCGCGAAGCTCGCCATCGACCCGGCCGAGCTGCGCATGCGCAACGTGCTGGCCACCGGTGACATCCTGCCCACCGGCCAGACCGTGACCTGCCCCGCGCCCGTCGCCGAACTGCTCACCGCTGTACGGGACTTCCCGCTGCCCTCGCTGCCCAAGGACGCCCCGGAGGACGACTGGCTGCTGCCGGGCGGCCCCGAGGGCGCGGGCGAACCGGGCGCGGTGCGCAGGGGCGTCGGCTACGCGCTCGGCATGGTCCACATGCTCGGCGCGGAGGGCGCCGACGAGGTGTCCACGGCCACGGTCCGGGTCCACGACTCGGTCGCCACCGTCATCTGCGCGGCCGTCGAGACCGGCCAGGGCTTCTCCACGCTGGCCCGCCAGGTCGTCCAGGAGACCCTGGGCGTCGAGGAGGTGCACGTCGCCTCCGTCGACACCGACCAGCCCCCCGCCGGCCCGGCTACCCACGGCCGCCACACCTGGGTCTCCGCCGGCGCCGTCGAACGGGCCGCGAAGATGGTCCGCACCCAGCTCCTCCAGCCCCTGGCGCACAAGTTCGGCATGTCCACGGAGCTGCTCCAGATCGCCGACGGCAAGATCACCTCGTACGACGGGGTGCTCTCCACGACCGTGTCGGAGGAGCTGGACGGCAAGGAGCTGTGGGCCACCGCGCAGTGCCGCCCGCACCCCACCGAACCGCTGGACGAGTCCGGGCAGGGCGACGCCTTCGTGGGCATGGCGTTCTGCGCGGTCCGCGCGGTGGTGGACGTCGACATCGAGCTGGGCTCGGTCCGCGTCGTCGAGATGGCGGTCGCCCAGGACGTCGGCCGCGTCCTCAACCCGTCCCAGCTGGCGACCCGTATCGAGGCGGGCGTCACCCAGGGCATCGGCGCCGCCCTCACCGAGAACCTCCGCACCGCCCGCGGCCTGGTCCGCCACCCCGACCTCACCGGCTACGCCCTGCCGACCTCGCTGGACGCGCCGGAGATCCGCATCGTGAAGCTCGTCGAGGAGCGCGACGTGGTGGCCCCGTTCGGCGCGAAGCCCGCCTCCGCGGTGCCCGTCGTGACCTCCCCGGCCGCGGTCGCGGCGGCGGTCCGCGCGGCGACGGGCCGCCCGGTCAACCGCCTCCCCATCCGCCCGCAGGCGGCGGTCGCGGCGCCGAAGGGCTGAGACGGCCCGCACACGACACCGCCCGCCCCTCCGAGTGAGGGGCGGGCGGTGGTGTCCGGAGACCGTGACCGGATTCGAACCGGTGTAACTCGAGTTGCAGTCGAGCCCCTGAGCCTCTCGGGCACACGGTCCTGCGTGGTGTCGCTGAACCGACCGTAGGCCCGGCCGCGCGGGCCGCTCAAGGGTTCCGGGGGCCGTGCAACGCGACTGCCATACGCCGTTCACGATCGGGGCGGCGGGCGTAGGACCAACGGACGAGGCCGGGGCCGACCGCCGACAGGGTTCATCAGGCGTTTCGCCCCTTACTCTTGGCTCATGACCGCCCTGGAACCGCGCGACGCCGATGTCCCGCGCCTCATTGAAGACGTCGACGCCCCCGCCGCGGCGGGGCCCGTGCTGCCGGAGGGCATTCTCGGGCGGACCTACCGGGCGCTCAGCATCGGCATCGTCTCCGTGGTGTTCCTGATCGCCTTCGAGGCCACCGCCGTGGGGACCGCGATGCCGGTCGCCGCGCGGGAGCTGGACGGCATCGCGCTGTACGCGTTCGCGTTCTCCGGGTACTTCACCACCAGCCTCTTCGCGATGGTGCTGTCCGGGCAGTGGGCCGACCGGCGGGGCCCGCTCGCTCCGCTGGCCGCCGGGATCAGCGCCTTCGGGGCGGGGCTGCTGCTGTCAGGGACCGCGGGCTCCATGTGGATGTTCATCGCGGGCCGCGCCGTGCAGGGGCTCGGCGGCGGGCTGGTGATCGTCGCGCTGTACGTGGTGATCAGCCGCGCCTACCCGGAGCACCTGCGGCCGGGAATCCTGGCCGCGTTCGCCGCGAGCTGGGTCATCCCCTCGGTCGTCGGGCCGCTGGCCGCCGGAAGCGTCACCGAGCACCTGGGCTGGCGCTGGGTCTTCATCGGCATCCCGGCCCTGATCGTCTTCCCGCTGGCGCTCGCGCTCCCCGAGATTCGGCGCATGGCGTCCGGTCCGGCGGACCCGGAGGCGCCCGTGGAGGCGTACGACCGCCGGCGCATCGTGCTCGCACTCGGCATCTCGCTGGGCGCCGGGCTGCTTCAGTACGCCGGGCAGGAGCGCAACTGGCTCTCCCTGCTGCCGGCCGCCGCCGGGGCCGCCCTGCTGGTCCCGGCGGTCCGGGGTCTGCTGCCCCCGGGCACGGCGCGCGCGGGGCGGGGGCTGCCCGCGGTGGTCCTGCTGCGCGGGGTGGCCGCCGGGTCGTTCATCGCCGCCGAGTCGTTCGTCCCGCTGATGCTGGTCACCGAGCGCGGCATGTCCCCGACGCTGGCGGGCCTCTCGCTGGCCGCGGGCGGCGGCACCTGGGCGCTGGGCTCCTACGTACAGTCCCGGCCCCGCCTTGAACCGCACCGCGAGCCCCTGATGGTCGGGGCCATGGTCCTGGTCGCGCTGTCCATCGCGGCGGCCCCGGCCGTGCTGATCAGCTCCGTGCCGGTGTGGACCGTGGCGGTCGCCTGGGCGTTCGGCTGCTTCGGCATGGGCGTGGTGATCGCCTCCACCAGTGTGCTGCTCATGAAGCTGTCCGCCCCCGAGGAGGCCGGTGCCAACTCGGCCGCGCTCCAGATCTCCGACGGCCTCTCCAACGTCCTCCTGCTGGCCGCCGGCGGTGCCGCGTTCGCGGCCCTCGGCGGCGGCGCGGTGGACGCCACGCACGAGGCGGCGGAGACCGCCGCGTCCACCTCCCACCCCGGCGCCTTCGCGGTGGTCTTCTTCCCGATGGCCGCGGTCGCCCTGGCGGGCGCGTGGGTGGCGGGACGGGTGCGGGAACGGTAAGTGGTACCAGTTTGGCCCCATGTGGTGGTACCGTTTTGGTATGGCTATGAACCTGCGTCTCCGTGACGACCAGACCGAGGCCCTCAAGCAGCGTGCCGAGCAGGAGGGCACGAGCATGCACGCCATACTGCTCAAGGCCGTGGACGACTATCTGGCCCGGACCGCTCAGCAGGCCATCGTCCGTCGCACGGCGCAGGAGCAGGCGGCCAAGTGGAGCGAGCTCATGGAGCGGCTCAAGTGAGCTGTGTCTACCTGAGCTCCGAGGACATCCTCGTCATCGCCGAGCACGCCTGCCCCGACATGCAGATCGTGCTCCGCGACGGCGGCCTCCTGGAGTCGGCGGCCCACCGGCCGTCGGCCGCCATGTTCGGCCAGGAGGCGTACCCGGACGTCCTCGGCAAGGCGGCCGCGCTTCTTCAGTCCCTGGCGGTCAACCACCCGTTCTTCGACGGCAACAAGCGCACCGCCTGGCTGTCCTGTGTCACCTTCCTCGCCATGAACGGGGTCGAGCCGCGCCCCGACATCGACGCGGCGGAACGCCTGGTCATCGCGGTCGCGACGGGTGAGACGGACGACGTGAAGGCCATCGCCCAGGGGCTGCGCGACCTGGTGGCCGCCCCCGTGTGAGAGCCGTCGCAATTCCGTGCGGGGTGGTGCGGTACGCGGCGGTGCGGGGCGGTCGCCCCGGTAGGGTGGCCCGGTTGTCGTATCGCGTGCGGTGCCGGTCCGGCCCGCGCGGGCAGCGCCCACGTACCCGAGAGACCCGAACCGGAGACCGTGACTACTACCGCCTCCCACCACCTCTCACCCGCCTTCCCCGGCCGCGCCCCCTGGGGCACGGCCGGCAAGCTGCGAGCCTGGCAGCAGGGGGCCATGGAGAAGTACATCCAGGAGCAGCCGCGCGACTTCCTCGCCGTCGCCACCCCCGGCGCCGGGAAGACCACCTTCGCGCTGACCCTCGCGTCCTGGCTGCTGCACCACCACGTCGTGCAGCAGGTCACCGTCGTCGCGCCCACCGAGCACCTGAAGAAGCAGTGGGCCGAGGCGGCCGCCCGGATAGGGATCAAGCTCGACCCCGACTACAGCGCCGGTCCGCTGAGCAAGGAGTACCACGGGGTCGCCGTCACCTACGCGGGCGTCGGCGTACGCCCGATGCTGCACCGCAACCGCTGCGAGCAGCGCAAGACCCTCGTCATCCTCGACGAGATCCACCACGCCGGTGACTCCAAGTCCTGGGGCGAGGCCTGCCAGGAGGCGTTCGACCCCGCCACCCGGCGGCTCGCGCTCACCGGTACGCCGTTCCGGTCGGACACCAACCCGATCCCGTTCGTCGTGTACGAGGAGGGCAACGACGGCATCCGCCGCTCCTCCGCCGACTACACCTACGGCTACGGCAATGCCCTGGCCGACGGCGTCGTGCGCCCGGTGATATTCCTCAGCTACAGCGGCAACATGCGCTGGCGCACCAAGGCGGGCGACGAGATCGCGGCCCGGCTCGGCGAGCCGATGACCAAGGACGCCATCGGCCAGGCCTGGCGCACCGCCCTCTCGCCCACCGGCGACTGGATCCCCAACGTGCTCAGCGCCGCCGACAAGCGGCTCACCGAGGTCCGCAAGGGCATCCCGGACGCGGGCGGGCTCGTCATCGCCACGGACCAGGAGTCGGCACGCGCGTACGCCAAGATCCTCAAGAAGGTCACCGGCGAATCGGCCACCGTCGTCCTCTCCGACGAGAAGGCCGCCTCGAAGAAGATCGACAAGTTCAGCGAGGACGACTCGCGCTGGATGGTCGCGGTCCGCATGGTGTCCGAGGGCGTCGACGTGCCGCGCCTGGCCGTCGGCGTGTACGCCACCACCATCTCGACCCCGCTGTTCTTCGCCCAGGCCGTCGGCCGCTTCGTGCGCTCCCGCAGGCGCGGCGAGACCGCGTCCGTCTTCGTGCCCACCATCCCGATGCTCCTCGACTTCGCCAACGAGATGGAGGTCGAGCGGGACCACGTCCTCGACAAGCCCAAGAAGGGCAGCGACGAGGAGAACCCGTTCGCCGAGGAGGACAAGCTCCTCGCCGACGCCGAGAAGCTTGAGGACGAGGAGACCGAGGAGCAGCTGCCCTTCGAGGCGCTGGAGTCCGACGCCGTCTTCGACCGGGTGCTCTACGACGGCGCCGAGTTCGGCATGCAGGCCCACCCCGGCAGCGAGGAGGAGCAGGACTACCTCGGCATCCCCGGGCTCCTCGAACCCGACCAGGTGCAGCTGCTGCTCCAGAAGCGGCAGACCCGGCAGATCGCGCACAGCAGGCAGAAACCCGCCTCGGAGGCCGACCTGCTGGAGAAGCCGGCCCAGGACAGGCCGGTCGTCACCCACAAGCAGCTGCTCGGCCTGCGCAAGCAGCTGAACACCATGGTCTCCGCCTACACCCACCAGAGCGGCAAGCCGCACGGCGTCATCCACACCGAGCTGCGCCGGGTCTGCGGCGGGCCGCCGAGCGCGGAGGCCACCGCCGGGCAGATCGAGCAGCGGATCAAGAAGGTCCAGGAGTGGGCCACCCGTATGCGGTGACCGACCCGACGTACGGCACCACAGGCCCCGGCACCCTCCTCGCGAGGGGGCCGGGGCCTCGTCGATCCGGTGTTCGGACGAAAAAATTTTCACGGTGAGTTAACCGTGGTTCACATACGGACTACGGAGCGTCGCGGACGAGTCGGCCGACATGGACGCGCGTAGATGTGACCGGAACCGTTCGCGCGCCGCTGACCGGCACTTATGCGCGCCCGGCGCAACCCGGTTTCCGGAGGCGACCGGATTCTGGACGAGGTCTTCCGCTGAGCGGACTCGCTCGCTACTGTCCCAAAAATGTGAACGCCCCGTGGCAATGTGGCCGCGGAGCGCAGCCGGTGCCTTGGCCAGGCCGGCGGCCTCTCCGTGCGTCGCCCCGGGACGGGTGGCGCACATCCCACGGGACAGCCGCCGCCGCTCACCCATGGAGGGAGAGGGCGTCGTGACCGCGGAAACCTCCCAGACGCTCGACCGGGGACTTCGCGTCCTCAAACTGCTCGCCGACACCGACCACGGTCTGACGGTCACCGAGTTGTCCAACAAACTCGGCGTCAACCGCACCGTGGTCTACCGTCTGCTCGCCACGCTGGAACAACACACCTTGATCCGGCGCGACTTGGGCGGCCGGGCGAGGGTCGGTCTCGGCGTGCTGCGCCTGGGCCGCCAGGTCCATCCGCTCGTACGGGAGGCCGCGCTGCCGGCACTGCGCTCGCTGGCCGAGGACATCGGGGCCACCGCCCACCTCACGCTGGTCGACGGCTCGGACGCGCTGGCGGTCGCGGTCGTCGAACCGACCTGGACCGACTACCACGTGGCCTACCGCGCGGGCTTCCGCCACCCGCTGGACCGGGGCGCCGCCGGCCGGGCGATTCTCGCCGCCCGCCGGAAGCCGGTCGGTGAGACCGCCTTCACCCTCACCCACGGCGAACTCGAAGCCGGCGCGAGCGGCGCGGCGGCGGCCCTGATGGGCGTGACCGGCGTGGAGGGCAGTGTCGGCGTGGTCATGCTGGCGGACTCCGTCCCGGAACGCGTGGGGCCGCGGGTGATCGATGCGGCCCGTGAGGTCGCTGACGCGCTTCGCTGACGCGGTGCGCCACGGGGGCCGTCCCGCCCGGCCATGCCCAGCCCGGACGGGCTGGACTGCCCGGACGGCCCGGTCCGGGGCGCCGGACGTTAGATTGGGCGCGTGTTCACACCGCCCCGCGCCCTCGCCCTCGCCGCCCTCCCCGTCGTGGCCCTCCTCGGCGTAGCCGCCTTCGCGCCGCTGCCGTTCACGCTCGCGCAGCCGGGGACGACCGCGAACGTGCTGGGGGACGACCACGGCACCCCCGTGATCAGCATCAAGGGCGCCCCGACCCGCCCCACCGAGGGCGAGCTGCGGATGACGACGATCGTGGCGACGGGCCCCAAGGAGGACGTCGGCATCGGGGACGTCGTCGACAGCTGGTTCCGTACGGACCGGGCCGTGCTGCCCCACGACTCCGTCTACCCGACGGGCGGCTCCGAGAAGGAGATCGAGCAGCACAACCTGGACGACATGACGAAGTCCCAGGACGCCGCCGCGGACGCCGCGCTGAACTACCTGGGCCTGGGGCCCGGTTCCGTCGACATCACCCTGCACCTGGCGGACGTGGGCGGTCCCAGCGCCGGACTGTTCTTCGCGCTGGGGATCGTCGACAAGCTGGACGGCGACGGTTCGGGCGGTGACCTCACCGGCGGCCGCACCGTCGCGGGCACGGGCACGATCGACGCGGACGGCGGCGTCGGCGCGGTGGGCGGGGTCTCGCTCAAGACGCAGGCTGCCCGGAGGGACGGGGCGACCGTCTTCCTCGTACCGAAGGCGGAGTGCTCGGAGGCGAAGTCCGAACTGCCGAAGGGGCTGCGCCTGATCCCGGTCACGACGCTGAAGGACGCGGTGAACTCGCTGCGCGCCCTGGACCGGGGCGGCAAGGTCCCCAGCTGCTGAGCTGCTGAGCTGCTGAGCTGCTGAGCTGCGGGCCGTCAGACGGCGCGAGGGGCGCCGGCCGGGCGGCCGGAACCGGCGGGAAGCACGCGCATGCCCACCTCGACGATGGTCCAGCCCAGCCTGTTCCGCAGCTTCCTGCGCAGGGCGGTGCGGCGGGCGAGGCGGAGCTCGCGGACGTGGAGGCGCATCTCGGGGGAGTGGACGCGGTACGGGGCGAGGTGGGTCTCGGGGTTCATGGCGATCGTTCCCTTCAGTCGGTGCGGCGCGGGAAGACGTGCAGGTGGGTGCGGACGACGGCGGAGCCCTCGGTGCCCTCGGGCACGCGTCCGCGGTACGTGTCGATCAGCTCGTGGACCTTCTCGGCGAGTTCGCGGGAGAGCTCGGGCGTGAGCCGGATCTTGAAGTCGCTGAGACTCGAGCCCTCGTACCACTCGCGGGACCACTCGTGCATCGTGCCCAGCCAGGTGCTCAGCTCCTGGGCGTGGATCGTCGCCACCTCGTGGAGGACGACGCCCATGGCGCCGCGTACCTCGGGGTCGGCGTCGTGCATCAGCTCGGAGTCGAAGGCGGTGCCGGCGTGGGAAGCCCGCCACCAGCGCTCGCGGCCCTTGCCGAGCGTCGGGTCGTCCTCGACGAAGCCGTACGAGGCCAGCTGCCGCAGGTGGTAGCTGGTGGCACCGCTGGATTCGCCGAGCCGCTCGGCGACGCCGGACGCGGTGGCGGGGCCGTGCTCCCGCAGGGCGTTGAGCAGGCGGATCCGCAGGGGGTGGGCGAGCCCGCGCAGGGCGCGGGCGTCGATGCGGAGGAAATCGAGCTCGGCTGCCGTCGCGCTGTGGTCGTCGTTGTGCGGTTCGTTCGGTGACATGGCTCCACCGTAGAGTTGCAAAGAGACTTTTGCAACAGGACTTTGCAAAGAATCTTTGTAACTCTCTCCGGCCCGCCCGGCCCTCACCCCTTCCTGATGAACCCCTCCTCGATCAGCCAGTCCTTCGCCACCTCGTGCGGGTCCTGGCCGTCCACGTCCACCCGGGCGTTCAGGTCCTGCGCGACCTCCGTGTTCAGGCGCTTGCTGAGGGGGTCGAGGAGGCCGGCGATCTCCGGGTACTTCTCCAGCGTCGGGGTGTGGACGACGGGCGCCGCGTTGTAGTTGGGGAAGAAGTGCTTGTTGTCCTCCAGCACGTCCAGGTTCATCGCCTTGATCCGGCCGTCCGTGGTGAAGACCTCGCCGAGCAGGCAGGAGCCGGACTTGGAGACCTGGGTGTAGATGATCCCCGCGTCCATCTTGCGGATGCTGGAGGCCGGCAGGGACATCCCGTACGCCTTCTCCATGCCGGGCAGCCCGTCGTCGCGCGAGGCGAACTCGTTCTCGACGCAGACCGTCACCGCCGACGGGTTCTTCTTCGCCAGGGCGGCCACGTCGGAGAGCGTCCGCAGGTGGTACTTGGCGTTGTTCTTTCGGCTGATGGCCAGCGCGTACGTGTTGTTCAGGGTGGACGGCCGCAGCCACGTCACCCCGTTCTTCAGGTCCGCGTCCCGCACCGCCTTCCACTGCTCCATCGGGTCCTTGATCGGCTTCGCGTGCCCGAGGTACGTGATCCAGCCAGTGCCCGTGTATTCGTACTCGGCGTCCGCGTCGCCCTGGATGACCGCCTCGCGGGCGCTGATGGAGCTCGGCAGGTTCGTCCGGTCGAGGACCTCCGCGCCGGCCGCCTTGAAGATCAGTCCGATCATCTGGCCCAGGATGATGTTCTCGCTGAAGTTCTTCGAGGTGACGGTCAGCGAGGCGCCCTCCAGCGGCTGCCCCTGCCCGACCGACCCGGGCACCACGTCGTCCACCATCGGGGACCCGCTCTTCAGCCCGCACCCCGCCAGCGCCAGGGACAGCGCCGCCCCCGCCGCGAGAGCCGCGCGCGTCCGCCGCGTCCTCATCGCCCCACCTCCAGGCCGCGCGGGGTGAGCGCCACCTCGGCCAGCGAGGCCAGCCAGTCCACCAGGAGCGCCAGCACCACCGTCAGGACCGAGCCCAGCACCAGGACCGGCATGCGCTGGGTCTGGATGCCCGAGGTGATCAGGTCGCCCAGCCCGCCGCCGCCCCCGAAGGTCGCCAGGGTCGCCGTGCCCACGTTCAGCACCAGCGCGGTCCTGACCCCGGCCAGGATCAGCGGGACGGCCAGGGGGAGTTCGACCCGGGTCAGGGTGCCCATCGCCGACATCCCGATGCCGCGCGCCGCCTCCACCATGCTCGGCTCGATCGCCTTGAGTCCGGCGACCGTGTTGGAGAGCACCGGCAGCACCGCGTAGATCACCATGCCGGTGATCGCCGTGGACGGGCCGATGCCGAGCCAGATCACCAGCAGGGCCAGCAGACCGATCGCCGGGGTCGCCTGCCCGATGTTGGCGATCGCCGTGACCACCGGGGCGGCCCTGCTCAGACCGCGCCGGGTCAGCGCGATGCCCAGCGGAACGGCGATGATCAGCACCCAGAACGTGGAGATCGCGGTCAGCCTCACGTGCTGCCACCAGCGCACCTCGACCGTGTCCCCGGCCAGCGAGTTCTCCGCGATCGAGTCCAGGTGGACGTTGTTGATCCAGACGTACGTGAGTACCAGCACCACCGCGAGCGACGCCGGGAGCACCACGAGCTTGCGCCAGGTGATCCGGCGCGGCGGCTTCGCCGGCTGCGGGACGGGCTGCTGTTCCTCCTCCGCCTCCTCGTCGCGGAAGGCGTGTCCCTTCACGTCGTGCTCGCCCGGCGGGCGCGCGCGGGAGGACCCTGAGGGGGAGTCGGGGGTCATGCGCCCGCACCGCCCTCCAGCTCCTCGGAGGTCTGGTGGACGCGCAGCTCCTCCAGGTCGTGCTGGTGCTCGATGGCGGCCAGCCGGTCCGCCTCCAGGAGCTCGTGCACCGAGTTCATCAGGGTGTGCATGTCGACGACCCCGGTGAACTCCCCGCGCCGCCCGGTCACCGCGACCCGCCCGCCGCTGTCCGTGAGCACCGCCTCCAGCGCGTCGTGCAGCGTGGCGTCCCTGGTCACCGTGTCGTGGACCAGCTGCCCGGCCCGCGCGAGCGAGCCCCGGGCGCGCATCAGGTCGCCGCGCCGCAGCCACTTGTAGGGGCGGCCCCGGCGGTCCAGCATCAGCAGCTCGTTGTGCGAACCGCTGCGCAGCTTGTTGAAGATCTCCTGGAGCGGGTCGTCCACCGTCACGGTCGGGAAGTCCGCGATCTCCACCTCCCGCACCCGGGTCAGGTTGAGCCGCTTCAGCGCCGCGCCCGCGCCGACGAACCCGGAGACGAAGTCGTCCGTCGGGTTGGTGAGGATGGCCTCCGGGGTGTCGAACTGCGCGATGTGCGACCGCTCCCGCAGCACCGCGATCCGGTCGCCCAGCTTGATCGCCTCGTCGAAGTCGTGGGTGACGAAGACGATCGTCTTGTGCAGCTCGTGCTGGAGCCGGATCAGCTCGTCCTGGAGGTGGTCGCGGGTGATCGGGTCGACCGCGCCGAACGGCTCGTCCATCAGCAGCACCGGCGGGTCGGCGGCCAGTGCCCGGGCCACGCCCACGCGTTGCTGCTGGCCGCCGGAGAGCGCGCGCGGGTAGCGGCCGTGGAACTCGCGCGGGTCCAGGCCGACCAGGTCGAGCATCTCCTCCACCCGGTCCTTCACCCGGGACTTGGACCAGCCCACCATCTTCGGGACCAAGGCGATGTTCTCGGCGACCGTCATGTGCGGGAAGAGGCCGGACGACTGGATCGCGTACCCGATCTTCCGGCGCAGCTTCACCGGGTCGATGTCGGTGACGTCCTCGTCGTCGATCCGGATCCGGCCCGAGGTGGGCTCGATCAGCCGGTTGATCATCTTCAGCGTGGTGGACTTCCCGCAGCCGGACGGGCCCACGAAGATCACGGTCTCGCCGGCCTTGATCTCCATGGAGACGTTCTCCACGGCGGGGTTCGGGTTGCCCGGGTAGCGCTTGGACAGGTTCTCCAGCTGGATGGCGGCGCCGGAGGTGGCCTTCGGCTCCGGCACGGTCTCGCTCGCGGTCTCAGACACGGATCCCCCTGGGGATGGTGAGCCGGCCCAGCAGGACGTACGCGGCGTCGAAGAGCAGGGCGAGGACGACGATGCCGAGCGTGCCCGCGAGGACCTGGTTGATCGCGTTGGCGCTGCCCAGCGAGGCGATGCCCCGGAAGATCTCGTTGCCGAGGCCGGGCCCGGAGGCGTACGCGGCGATGGCGGCGATCCCCATCAGCATCTGCGTGGAGACCCGGATGCCGGTCAGGATCGGCGGCCAGGCCAGCGGCAGCTCCACCTTGAACAGCCGCGCGGTCCGCGACATCCCGATGCCCTTCGCGGCGTCCACCAGGGCGGGGTCGACGCCGCGCAGGCCCACGATCGAGTTGCGGACGACGGGCAGCAGCCCGTACAGCGTCAGGGTGATCACGGTGGGGGCGACCCCGAGGCCGACCAGCGGGATCAGCAGACCGATGGCGGCGAGGGACGGGATGGTCAGCACGGTCGCCGTCGAGGTGATCGCGACGGACGAGCCCCAGCCGCTGCGGTAGCTGACGACCCCGATCAGGACACCGAGCACGGTCGCGATGACCATGCACTGGAAGACCGCGCTGACGTGCTGGAAGGCGTCGGTGAGCAACTGCTGGTGGCGGTTGGCCACGTACTCCCAGAAGCTCACCCGTCACTCCCCGGCTCAGTCGGTGTCCCGCGCCGCCTGTTCCACGAGCGGGATGACGCGCAGCGGCACGGGGTTCTCCATGACGATCGCCGTGGAGGCCCGGACGATGCCATCAAATCCGACAACCCGGTCGATCACCCGCTGGAGATCCGCGTTGGACCGGGCCACGAGCCGGCACAGCATGTCCCCGTGCCCCGTGGTGGTGTGCAGCTCCAGGACCTCCGGCACGCCGCTCAAGTGCGCCCGTACGTCGGCGCCTTGGCCCTGTTTGATCTCCAGCGTCGCGAACGCGGTGACCGGATAGCCGAGGGCCGCCGGATCGACGTCCGGGCCGAATCCGCGGATGGCGCCATTCGACTGAAGGCGGTCCAGACGGGCCTGGACCGTCCCGCGTGCCACGCCCAGCCTGCGCGACGCCTCCAGGACGCCGATCCTGGGTTCACGCGCGAGCAGCACGATGAGCCGTCCGTCGAGTCGGTCGATCGCCATGCCGGCCTCCGGGGGCGGTGTGATGGGCACCATGTACAGATAGCCCGGCCATCATGGCCAGCCGCTGTACAGGTTGACCAGTGATTACGGGAACTGTTGCGCACCTTGCGGAGCGGCGGGAACCTCTGGGCATGACAGAGACGATGCACAACACCCCCGAGACGTCCCGGCAGGCCGACCCCTTCCCCGTCAAGGGGATGGACGCCGTCGTCTTCGCCGTGGGCAACGCCAAGCAGGCCGCGCACTACTACTCGACCGCCTTCGGCATGAAGCTGGTCGCCTACTCCGGCCCGGAGACCGGCAGCCGCGAGACCGCCAGCTACGTGCTCACCAGCGGCTCCGCCCGCTTCGTCCTCACCTCCGTCGTCAAGGCGTCCTCCGACTGGGGCCACTTCCTGGAGGACCACGTCACCGCGCACGGCGACGGCGTCATCGACCTCGCCATCGAGGTCCCGGACGCCCGCGCGGCGTACGCGTACGCCGTCGAGCACGGCGCCACCGGCATCGAGGAGCCCTACGAGACGAAGGACGAGCACGGCACCGTCGTGCGCGCCGCCATCGCCACGTACGGCAAGACCCGCCACACCCTGGTCGAGCGCTCCGGCTACGACGGCCCGTACCTGCCGGGTTACGTCGCCGCGAACCCGATCGTCGAGCCGCCGGCCAAGCGCTTCTTCCAGGCCATCGACCACTGCGTCGGCAACGTCGAGCTCGGCCGGATGAACGAGTGGGTGGCGTTCTACAACAAGGTCATGGGCTTCACGAACATGAAGGAGTTCGTGGGCGACGACATCGCGACCGAGTACAGCGCCCTGATGTCGAAGGTCGTCGCGGACGGCACGCTCAAGGTCAAGTTCCCGATCAACGAGCCGGCCATCGCCAAGAAGAAGTCGCAGATCGACGAGTACCTGGAGTTCTACGGCGCCGCCGGTGTCCAGCACATGGCGCTCGCCACGAACGACATCGTCGCCTCGGTGAAGGCGATGCGCGCCGCCGGTGTCCAGTTCCTCGACACCCCGGACTCGTACTACGACACCCTCGGCGAGTGGGCCGGCGAGACCCGCGTGCCCGTCGAGACCCTGCGCGAGCTGAAGATCCTCGTCGACCGCGACGAGGACGGCTACCTGCTGCAGATCTTCACCAAGCCGGTCCAGGACCGCCCGACCGTCTTCTTCGAGATGATCGAGCGCCACGGCTCGATGGGCTTCGGCAAGGGCAACTTCAAGGCCCTGTTCGAGGCGATCGAGCGCGAGCAGGAGAAGCGCGGCAACCTCTGACCCGCAGCGCACGAGTGAGGGGCGGGCCGGATTCCGGCCCGCCCCTCGTCGTTCCGTACGTCAGCGCCCGGCCGCCGAAGGCGCGGCCGACGGCTGTACGGGGGCCTGCGGGGCGGCCGACGGGGGAGCCGGCACCGCCTGCTGCCTCTGCGGACCCGCAGGCGCGGGCTGCTGCTGAGGCGCCGGGGCCTGCGGTGCGGGCTCCGGCGCCGGTGGCGGCTGCATGTCCGCCGGGCCGCCCGCCGGGGGCTCGCCCAGGCTGTCCAGCGCCTCCCGCGCCAGCGGCGCGTCCAGCGGCGAGAACTTCGGGTTGGTGCGCAGCGCCGCCTCCAACTGGCGGCGGGCCGGCCCGTAGTCGTTCACCGCGCGCTGGACCATGCCCAGGTGATACGCGTACGAGGCGTTCTGCCCGCCCGAGTCCACCGCCCGCTGCGCGTACTCCACCGCCGCGTCCGAGTCGCCCGACCGGTGCAGCGCCCAGCCCAGCGCGTCGGCCACCGCCGCGCTGCGGTGCCCCCGCTCCCACTCCGCCCGCAGCAGCTCCACCGCCGCGTCCGCGTCCCCGTGCGCCGCCTCGAAGCGGCCCAGCGTCAGCGACTCGTCCACCCCGCGCGCCGTGCCCCGCTCCAGCGCGGCGCGGAGCTTCTCGTACTGGCCCACCGAGTCCCCGTCGAGCCCCAGCGACTCGTACAGCTCGCCCAGTTCCAGCAGGTACGCCGGGCGCGGCGACTTGGCCAGGGCGGCCTGGTAGTCCCGCACGGCGTCGTCGGTGCGGCCGAGGGCCGCGAGCGCGCGGGCCCGCCCGGCGAGCGCGGGGTGATGGCCCTTGTCGACGCGCAGCGCCGCCCCGTACTGGGCCACGGCCTCCTTCGGCTCGCCCCGCTCCCAGGCCAGCTCGCCCAGCCGGGTCAGGCAGGCGGCCTTCTCCGCGGGCGTGCCCGCCCGGTTCGCCGCGTCCTGCGCGGTGGCCAGCGCGTCCTCGCGCCAGCCCCGGTCCCGGTACATCTCGGCCGCCCGGCCCAGCGCGGGCACCCCGGCCCGCAGCTCGGTGAACTTCTCCACCGCGGTGATCGCCGACTTTCGGTCGCCTAGGCCGTTGTAGGCGTCGATCAGCTCCGGGTAGACCGTCCACTCCTTCGGCTGCCGCGCCCGGACCGTCTCGCCCCACTTCTTCGCCGTCACGAAGTCGTTGCGGGCGTTGGCGAGCGAGGCCAGCCCGACCCAGGCGGCCGTGTTGCCCTTCTCACCGGGCCGCACGTCCAGCGAGCGCTTCAGGGCCTGCTCGGCCCGGGCGTAGTACGCCGGGTCCGCGGCCCGCCGCCCCCGCTCCACGTACGCCGACCCCAGCACCGCCCAGGCGGGCGCGTCCGAGGGGTGCGTGCCCACCCACTTCTGCCTGTCCGCGATGAGCGCCGTCAGATCGGGGAGCGAGGCGGGGGAGCCGGCGGCCGTCGCGGTCATCGCGCGCGAGACCGGGCCGGGGAGGGGCGGCGCCGCGTCCGTGTCGTCGTCGGGCACCGCGACCACCGCGCCCGTCACCAGGACCGCGCCCGCCACCATGCCGAACGCGGCCCGGCGCAGCGTCGTGCGCATCGTGGGGGGCGGGGGCTCGGCCAGGGACGCGGGGTCCGGCACGGGGGCGTCGGGGGCGGGCCAGTCGGTGTCGAAGGAGTTCTCGGGCCCGGGGGCCCTCGGGGGCTGCTGAGGCGTGAGTTCCATGCCGCTCACTGTGCGTCAGTATGAAGATCGCACCGCGTCTTGGGATCGCCACCGCAGACGGGTTCACACCAATGGGCCCGGGTGCCACGCTTGGATCATGGACGATCTCCTCGAACTCCTGCGGGCGGGCCTCCCGGCCGAGGCCCTGATCACCGACCCGGACGTCACGGCCTCCTACGCCCACGACATGGCGAGCTTCTGCGAGGCGGGCACGCCCGCGGTCGTCGCGCTCCCGCGCACCGTCGAGCAGGTCCAGCACGTCATGCGCACCGCCACCGCGCTGCGCGTCCCGGTCGTCCCCCAGGGCGCCCGCACGGGCCTGTCGGGCGCGGCCAACGCCACCGACGGCTGCATCGTGCTCTCCCTGGTCAAGATGGACCGCATCCTGGAGATCAGCCCCGTCGACCGCATCGCCGTCGTCGAGCCCGGAGTCGTCAACGCCGTACTGTCCCGTGCCGTCGACGAGCACGGGCTCTACTACCCGCCGGACCCCTCCAGCTGGGAGATGTGCACCATCGGCGGCAACATCGGCACCGCCTCCGGCGGCCTGTGCTGCGTGAAGTACGGGGTCACCGCCGAATACGTCCTCGGCCTCGACGTCGTCCTCGCGGACGGGCGCCTGCTCACCACCGGCCGCCGCACCGCCAAGGGCGTCGCCGGATACGACCTCACCCGCCTCTTCGTCGGCTCCGAGGGCAGCCTCGGCATCGTCGTGAAGGCCGTCCTCGCCCTCAAGCCCCGGCCGCCCCGGCAGCTCGTCCTCGCCGCCGAGTTCGCCGACGCGGCGGGCGCCTGCGACGCGGTCTGCCGGATCATGGAGAGCGGCCACACCCCGTCACTCCTCGAACTGATGGACCGCACGACCGTCCAGGCGGTCAACCGCATGGCGAACATGGGCCTCCCCGAGACCACGGAGGCCCTGCTGCTCGCCGCCTTCGACACCCCGGACCCGGCCGCCGACCTCGCCGCCGTCGGCGCCCTGTGCACCGCCGCCGGCGCCACCGCCGTCGTACCGGCCGAGGACGCGGCCGAGTCCGAGATGCTCCTCCAGGCCCGGCGGATGTCGCTGACCGCGCTGGAGACCGTCAAGCCGGCGACGATGATCGACGACGTGTGCGTACCGCGCTCCCGGCTCGGCGCCATGCTGGAGGGCACGGCGGAGATCGCCGGGAAGTACGGCCTCACCATCGGCGTCTGCGCCCACGCGGGCGACGGCAACACCCACCCCGTCGTGTGCTTCGACCCAGCCGACGCCGACGAGTCCCGGCGGGCCCGGGAGTCCTTCGACGAGATCATGGCCCTCGGCCTCGCCCTCGGCGGCACGATCACCGGCGAGCACGGCGTGGGCGTCCTGAAGAAGGAGTGGCTGGCGCGCGAACTCGGCGAGGTGAGCGTGGAGCTGCACCGGGGCATCAAGCAGGCGTTCGACCCGCTCGGGCTCCTCAACCCGGGCAAGGTGTTCTGACCCGGCCGGGCCCACGCCTCTCAACTCTCCCCGTCCTGCGACTCGTCCGACGGCCACGGGTCGCTCATCCACAGGTCGTCGGCCGGCAGCGGCGCGAGGAGTTCGGCCAGCCCCTCGTCGATGCCGAGCCGCCCGGCCTCCGTACCCGGCGGGACCACCCGCAGCGTCCGCTCCACCCACACCGCGACCGCCGCCGACGGCACCTCCAGCAGGGCGTTGCCGTCCGGGGACGTCAGCGCCACGCAGATCACGCTGTTCCCGTCCACCTTGGTCGGCCAGATCCGCACATCGCCCTGCCCGCACGGCCGGAACACCCCCTCCACCAGCAGATCGCGGGCGAACGTCCAGTACACCGGCGAGTCCGAGGTGATGTGGAAGGTGATGTGCACGGCGTACGGGTCCTCCGTGCGGTACGTCAGCCTGGCCGGTACGGGGATGCTGCGCTCGGGCGACAGAACCAGCTTGAGCTCCAGCTCGCGTTCCACGACGGTGTGCATGAGGGCGTCCTTCCGTTGTCCGGAGCCGGTCCCACGACCGGCCCGCACGAGTGAGAGCGCCCTCCACGCCATCCATTACGCGACTTCGGGAAAAAAATTTCGGCGTGACCGGAAAGTGGGCCAAACCCCCGGACACGCCCGGGGATACGTGCCTGTCTGATAGATGTGGACTCCTGTATGAGGCCTCGAAGAGATACGGGACCACGGTGATGAGCGCCCCAACCCCGGCACCCGGTGACGAAAGCCCCCGCGAGGGGTACTACCCCGACCCGTCCATCCCCGGCTACGTCCGCTACTGGAACGGCGCCTCCT
Organism: Streptomyces sp. 2131.1; assembly: GCF_900105515.1. Lineage (GTDB taxonomy): Bacteria > Actinomycetota > Actinomycetes > Streptomycetales > Streptomycetaceae > Streptomyces > Streptomyces drozdowiczii. Next base: position 4,491,649 of record NZ_FNSY01000001.1, read on the forward strand.
GGGTACCCGGCACCAGCCGCCCGGCCCCGCCGCAGGACGGGACGGCCCCGGCCGCGGTCGAGGAGACCGGCCCGGTGTTCCTCGACGACCGGCCGGACGGGGAGGGGCGCCCCGAACCCGCGACCGCCTGGCAGGCCGACGCCACCCGCCAGGCCGGCTTCGGCGGCGACCGCGACCGCCGCGTCTCCTGGGGCGGCCCGGGCGATCGGGCCCGTCCGGAGATCGAGGACGGAACCGGCACGCCGGAGTCAGCCGACCGCGCCCCGGCCGCCACCACGCCCCCAGCCGCCCGGACCCCCGACCCGAGGGTTCCGTCCTCAAACGCCGGACGGGCTGAGAATGACGGGGCCGTCCTGCCACCTCAGGCCCGTCCGGCTGGGGCTGACGAGGTCGTCCAGCCCGATCAAGCCCGTCCGGCGATTGAGGACGGAACCGGCATGCCGGGGTCCGGCGAGCGTGCGGACCGCGGCCCGGCGGACGCCGCACCCGAGAAGACCGTCGCGATCCGCGCCCTGCGTCGGCCGGCCGGTGAAAAGCCCGCCACCGACGGCACCCTGACCATCCGCGCCCTGGACGCGGCCCCGCGCCCAACGGCGCTCCCCGCCGCGCCCACCCCCGTACCGCCCCCGCAGACCGGACCCGCCCCCGGCGCCCCCTGGGGGCAGCAGGGCCCCGTGAGCCAACCGGCCCCCGCGCCGCAGGCGCATCCGCACCCCGTACCGCACCAGGCCCCGGCGCCCGCGCCGCAGGCGCAACCCGCGCACCAGGCCCCGGCGCCCGCGCCGCAGGCGCAACCCGCGCACCAGGCCCCGGCACCCGCGCCGCAGGCGCAACCCGCGCCGTGGAAGCCCCCCGTCGACGACCACTTCCAGCGGCTCGCCGCGGCCCGGGCCTCCGGGCGCCCCGCCCCGCTCGGCAAGCGGTTCGCCGCCCGGCTCATCGACAGCGTGGTGCTCGGCGCGCTCACCGCGGCGGCCGCCGTGCCGCTGGCCGCCCGGGCCGCCGACCACATCGACGACAAGATCGACGCGGCCAAGCTGTCCGGCGAGACGGTCACCGTGTGGCTGCTGGACTCCACCACGACCGCGCTGGGCGGTGCGCTGCTCGGGGTGTTCCTCGTGCTGGGCGTACTGCTCGACGCGCTGCCCACCGCGAAGTGGGGCCGTACGCTCGGCAAGAAGCTGTGCGGGATCGACGTACGGGACATGGAGTCCCACGAGGCGCCCGGCTTCGGGGCCGCGCTGCGCCGGTGGCTGGTGTACGCGGTGCCGGGCATCCTGCTCGTCGGGGTGGCCGGCGTCCTGTGGTGCCTGATCGACCGGCCGTGGCGCCAGTGCTGGCACGACAAGGCGGCGCGCACCTTCGTCGCGGGCTGACACCCCCCGCGCCGTCCCCCGAACGCACCTGAGCCGTTGCGGGGGCCCGGCCCCCGCGATGCACTGCCCCCATGAGCAACGATCAGCCGCCGCCCGGTCAGCCGCCCGAGGACGACCCCTTCCGGAAGCGGCCGCCCGGGGACCAGCCGCCGCCGTCGTCCGGCTCGCCCTACGGCGCACCGCCGCCCCCGCCGCCGTACGACCCGGGGCCCTACGGGGGCGGCGGACCGTACGGCGGGGCGGACCCGCTCGCGGGGATGCCGCCGCTCGCCGAACCGGGCAAGCGCATCCTGGCCCGGCTGATCGACTTCCTGATCATCTCGATCCCGCTGTATCTGATCTCGCTGCCCTGGGGCGGCGCGGTCGAGGTGTCGGACAGCAACGGCAACGACGACGTCAGCGACGTCTTCGCGCAGACCTACAGCGGGCATCAGCTGCTCTGGTCGCTGATCGGCCTCGTCGTCTACGTCGCGTATGACACGTACTTCACGCACAAGGACGGCCGCACGCTCGGCAAGCGGCTGTTCAAGATGCGGGTCGCGATGCTCAACGACGGCCGGGTGCCGGACACCGGGGCGGCGTTCATGCGGGCCGTGGTGCTGTGGCTGCCCGCGCTGCTGTGCTGCCCGTGCCTGTGGTGGCTCATCAACATCGTGCTCATGTTCACGGACAAGCCGTACCGCCAGGGCCTCCAGGACAAGGCGGCCAGGACGGTGGTCGTCATGGTCAACTGACCGCCGTCAGCGCCAGCTCTGCGCGGAGACGGGGGCGCGTTCCCCGGTGCGGGCGGCGGGTGCGGTGCCACGGTGCGAAGACACCGGGGTGCTCGTACGCGCCGCCTTCGCCGTGTGCCGGCGGGGCTTCGTGGGTACGGTCACGGACACCACCAGCCCGAGGACGAGCGCGGCCGTGGAGACGGCGGCGATGCCGATGCCCGAACTGGTACGGAACAGCAGCAACATGGCCAGGGTCGAGAAGACGACGGTGACCGAACCGTAGGAGAGCTGTGCGGCAGTGGGTCGCGGCATGGCTTCTTTTCCGTCCTCGGGACGTCGGATGGGCGGTCTCTCGACACGGTCGCACTGTCAAGCGACTCTACGACGGTGGATGCCCGCGAGGAACGGATAGTAAGCGTAACCTAACCCACAGTACCGGTGCATGGGGGGCGCACGGAGTCATTTCATGCGCCCGGACAGGCATCTGACGCGCCGGTGGATGGGTGGTGCTTCGTCCGGATACCGGAACGACGCTCCTGCATAGTGCACTTGCTGTGTTCAAGTCAAGGTCTGTCTTTTCTTCCGTAACTCCGGTCGAATGTCGTCACTTGTGACGCGTTCCGCGCGCGGCCTCTCCACCTCCCGGGCCGTCGCTGCGGGCGCCGGGGAGGACTGCATCAAGTGATCATTAAGAGACGGGCGCTTCGGACCGGAGCGGTTGTCGTGGCCATGGCCGCGACCGCCGCCACCGCATCCGCCTTCGCCACCGCTCAGGCAGATGACCGGGCGTCAGGCGCCCCTGCTTCCGTCGACCGCCGCGACCCGGGGTCGGCCAAGGGCAACGACCACGACCTGGAGGGCCCCTACAGCGAGCAGCAGGCCGCTCAGCGCCAGGCCGCCCTGGAGCAGGTCATATCCGGCGACAAGAAGGTGACGTCGCGCGGGGGCTCCAAGGTCGTCAAGCTAGACAGCAAGAAGTACGTCGAGCTCGGCCGTGAGAAGACCGACAAGATCTTCACCGTGCTGGTGGAGTTCGGCGACCAGGTCGACGACACGACCATGTACGACCCGGACGGCGCGGGCCCCAAGCCCCCCGTCAAGAAGTACGGCGGCACGCCTGGCCCGCTGCACAACAAGATAGCCAAGCCCGACCCGAAGAAGGACAACAGCACCGCCTGGCAGGCCGACTACAACCAGGCCCACTTCCAGGAGCTGTACTTCGGCACGGGCGCGGGCAAGCACTCGCTGAAGACGTACTACGAGAAGACCTCCTCCGGCCGCTACTCGGTCGACGGCGAGGTCTCCGACTGGGTCAAGGTCCCCTACAACGAGGCGCGCTACGGCTCGAACTACTGCGGTTCGACCAACTGCGGCAACGCCTGGGACATGGTCAGGGACGGCGTCAACGCCTGGGCCGCCGACCAGAAGGCCAAGGGCCGTACGCCCGAGCAGATCAAGACGGACCTCGCCCAGTACGACCAGTGGGACCGTTACGACTACGACAACGACGGCGACTTCAACGAGCCCGACGGCTACATCGATCACTTCCAGATCGTGCACGCGGGCGAGGACGAGTCGGCCGGCGGCGGCGTCGAGGGCACCAACGCCATCTGGGCGCACCGCTGGTACGCGTACGGCACCAACGCCGGCGCCACCGGCCCGGCCAACAACAAGGCCGGCGGCACCCAGATCGGTGACACCGGCATCTGGGTCGGCGACTACACCGCGCAGCCCGAGAACGGCGGCCTGGGTGTCTTCGCCCACGAGTACGGCCACGACCTCGGCCTCCCGGACCTGTACGACACGACCAACACCGCCGAGAACTCGGTCGGCTTCTGGTCGCTGATGTCGGCGGGCTCCTGGCTCGGCACCGGCAAGGACAGCATCGGCGACCTGCCCGGCGACATGACCGCCTGGGACAAGCTCCAGCTGGGCTGGCTCAACTACGCCGAGGCCAAGGCCGCGAAGACCTCCCTCCACAAGCTGGGCGTGTCCGAGTACAACACCAAGAACAAGCAGGCGCTCGTCGTCACGCTGCCCGACAAGCCCGTCACCACCGCCGTCACGACGCCCGCCGAGGGCGCCACGCAGTGGTGGAGCGACATGGGTGACAACCTCAGCAACACGCTGTCCCGCCCGGTCGACCTGACCGGCAGGTCCAAGGCGTCCCTGGACCTCCAGGGCTGGTGGGACATCGAGGCCGACTACGACTACCTCTACACCGAGGTGTCCACCGACGGCGGCAGCAGCTGGACCGCGATCGACGGCACCGCCGACGGTCAGCCGATCCCGCGCGACGCCAGCGACAAGCCGGCCCTGACCGACGTCTCCGGCGCGTACAAGAAGCTCTCGTACCCGCTGGACGCCTACGCGGGCAAGAAGATCGACATCCGCTTCCGCTACGCCACCGACGGCGGCGCGGGCGGCGTGGGCTTCGCGGCCGACACCATCTCGGTGACCGCCGACGGCGCCGCGCTCTTCACCGACAACGCCGAGAGCGGCGACAACGGCTGGACCGTCAAGGGCTTCTCGCGGGTCGGCTCGACGTTCACCAAGGACTACCCGCAGTACTACATCGCGGAGAACCGCCAGTACGTCAGCTACGACCAGACGCTGAAGACCGGCCCGTACAACTTCGGCTTCTCCACGACGCGTCCGGACTGGGTCGAGCACTTCCCGTACCAGAACGGCCTGCTCGTCTGGCTGTGGGACACCTCGCAGACCGACAACAACGTCTCGCAGCACCCCGGCGAGGGTCTGATCCTGCCGGTCGACGCGCACGCCAAGCCGCTGAAGTGGGCGGACGGCACGGTCATCCGCAACAAGATCCAGCCCTTCGACGCCCCGTTCAGCTGGTACCCGACGGACGGCCTCACGCTGCACAAGGCCGATGTGACGACGAAGATCAAGCCGCAGCTCGGCGTCCCGGTCTTCGACGACCACAAGGGCACCTACTGGTACAAGGAGAACCCGACCGGGAGTGTCAAGGTTCCTGACACCAACACCCGGATCACGATCGTGAGCGAGCCGCTCAGCGGCTCCACCATGAGCGTCCTGGTGAGCTCCTCGCACCGGTAGAACCACATCACCGCAGGTCACAACGTGATCGGCCGTCGCCCCCTAGCGGGCGGCGGCCGATCGTGTTTAGGTGCCTCTGTTCACTTTCTTATTGACACGATGTCTCACGGGGGAGCTCGTACGCATGGCAGGCGGAGGATTCAGCAAGTTGCCGAACGGCAGCGTGGTCGTCGCGATCACCCTGCCGAGCCCGGCGGAGGGCCCCGGACCGGGCTCCCCGGTCCGGGTCCTGGTGCACGCGGCCAACCGGCCCCGCGCCCTGACCCGGCTGCGCAACCTGGGCCTGCGCTCCGTCTACCTGCGCGGCAACGCCGAGCCGCCCACCCCGGACGAGATCACCGCCGTCCTGCACCACCCCGACGGCGTCCTGTGGCGCGCGAGACCCGGCTGCGCGCAGGAGCTCTGGCACCCCATCCGCGCTCTGCTCAGGCCCGCCGCACCGGCGGTCCCGGCTCCCTAGGGGCGGCTCTGGGGGCTTCCGGGGCTCAGACGACCGGCTTGCCCGTGAGCGTCACGCCCGCGCCGCGCATCTCGGCCAGCGCCCGCTCCGTCGTCGCCTCGGCGACACCCGCGGTCAGGTCGAGCAGCACCTGCGTGGCGAAGCCCTCGCGGGCGGCGTCCAGCGCGGTCGCCCGCACGCAGTGGTCGGTCGCGATGCCGACCACGTCGACCTCGGTCACGTCGTGCTCGCGCAGCCAGGCGGCGAGCCCGGTGCCGTTCTCGTCGAGCCCCTCGAAGCCGCTGTACGCGGCCGCGTAGGCCCCCTTGTCGAACACGGTGTCGATCGCCCCCGAGGCGACGGCCGGCGCGAAATTGGGGTGGAAGCCCACGCCCTCCGTACCGGCCACGCAGTGCGGCGGCCAGGAGTGCTCGAAGTCCGGGGCCGTCGAGAAGTGGTCCCCGGGATCGAAGTGGTGGTCCCGGGTCGCCACCACGTACCGGTAGGAGGGACGGCTCTCGCCGATCAGGTCCGTGATGGCGGCGGCGACATCGGCACCCCCCGCCACGGCGAGGCTCCCGCCCTCACAGAAGTCGTTCTGAACGTCCACGACGATCAAGGCGCGGTGCATGCGGGGTTCCTTCGGGGAGTGGGGGAGCGGTACGTACGGGGATGGCCCCGAGCCTAGAGATTCCGTGGAGGCAATCAAGCCCGTCCGGCCCTCGGCTCTCTCCTCACACGTACTCCGTGGGGATAACCGCCTCGCCCCGCGAAAGTTGCATCGCCGACAACGGCAGTCCCGCCCGCGCCGCGATGTGGCGCTCGCGCGCCGCGTCCAGCGGCTCCCGCGCGACCACCTCGCCGCCCCGGACGAGCTCCACCAGCAGCTGCCGGCCCGCCAGCTCCTCGGGCACCGGACCGGTGCCGATCACCTCGGCCTCGGCCACGCCCTCCTCGTCCAGCCGGCGCGCGGCCCACTTGCGGCCGCCCTTCGAGGACTTCGCGCCCATCGACTTCTTCGCGACCGGCCGCAGCTCGTCCGCCGGGTCCGACGAGCCGGCGCGGGCGACGAGCTTGTAGACCATCGAGCACGTGGGGTGCCCGCTGCCGGTCACCAGCTGCGTGCCCACTCCGTACGCGTCCACCGGCGCGGCGGCCAGCGAGGCGATGGCGTACTCGTCCAGGTCCGAGGTCACCACGATCCTCGTCTCCGTGGCGCCCAGCTCGTCCAGCTGCTGGCGCACCCGGTGGGCGACCAGCAGCAGGTCCCCGGAGTCGATCCGTACCGCGCCCAGCTCGGGCCCCGCGATCTCGACCGCCGTGCGGACCGCCGTCGCCACGTCGTACGTGTCCACCAGCAGCGTCGTACCGCGCCCCAGCGAGTCCACCTGCGCCCGGAACGCGTCGCTCTCCGAGTCGTGCAGCAGGGTGAAGGCGTGGGCGCTCGTCCCGACCGTCGGGATGTTGTAGCGGAACCCGGCCGCCAGGTCCGACGTGGTGTCGAAGCCGCCGATGTACGCCGCACGGGCCGAGGCGACCGCCGAGAGCTCGTGGGTGCGCCGCGCCCCCATCTCGATCAGCCCGCGCCCGCCCGCCGCCGCCGACATCCGCGAGGCCGCGGCGGCGATGGCCGAGTCGTGGTTGAGGATCGACAGGATCACCGTCTCCAGCAGCACGCACTCGGCGAAGGACCCCTCGACCCGCAGGATCGGCGAGCCCGGGAAGTACACCTCGCCCTCCGGGTAGCCCCAGATGTCCCCGCCGAACCGGTAGTCCGCCAGGTAGTCCAGCGTCGGCCCGTCCACGATCGACTGGTCGCGCAGGAAGCCGAGCATCTCCTCGTCGAAGTGGAAGTTCTCCACCGCGTCCAGGACCCGCCCGATGCCCGCGACGACGCCGTAGCGCCGCCCCTCGGGCAGCCGGCGGGTGAACGCCTCGAAGACCGAGCGCCGGCCGGCCGTGCCGGCCTTCAGCGCGGCCTGCACCATCGTGAGCTCGTACTGGTCGGTGAAGAGCGCTGTCGACGGCACACCGACCCGTCGCCCGAGGTCCGCAGATTTCATGCCGCGGATGCTACCCCTATTTCGTCAAAGTGACGAGATGGGGGTCCGGGGGCGGCGCGGCGAGGGGGCCGTTTGTGCGATGGACCACTACGAGTGGCAGCATGGGGTAGGTGAGCGTCGCCCCTACAGAGATCGAACGTCCCGAATCGGCCGAGGACCACCTCGTCGTCCCCGAGCCCGACGTCCCCTGGGTGACGCTGGTCCACAACGACCCGGTCAACCTCATGAGCTATGTGACCTACGTGTTCCAGGCGTACTTCGGCTACTCCAAGGACAAGGCGCACAAGCTGATGCTCGACGTCCACCAGAAGGGCCGCGCCGTCGTCTCCAGCGGCAGCCGCGAGGAGATGGAACGCGACGTCCAGGCCATGCACGGCTACGGGCTGTGGGCCACGCTCACCCAGGACCGCAACTAGCACCGGCATCCGCACGGCCCTTTTCGCACGCCCCTTCCGGCGCCGCCCGACCATCATCGGAGAGAACCCATGGCCGGCCACTTCGAGGCCACCCCCGGCGGCGGCGCGGCCGTCGCGCTCGACGAGGTGGAGATCGCGATCCTGCGCTCCCTCGCCGTCCAGCTCCTCGAGCTCATCGGCCCCGGCGACGAGCCCGCCGCCGGCGAGGACCCGCTCGCCGCCCTCTTCGCCGAGGGTCCCAGCGAACCGCCCACCGACCCGGCCCTGGCCCGCCTCTTCCCCGAGGCGTACGGCGACGGCGACGACGAACTGCGCGCCGCCTCCTCCGAATTCCGCCGCTTCACCGAGAACGACCTGCGCACCCGCAAGCGCGAGGACGCGCTCGTCGTCGTACGCACGCTCGACGCCCTGACGCCGGCAGGCGATGGCGCGGCCGTGCTCACCCTCACCGCCGACGAGTGCCGCAACTGGCTCGGCTCGCTCAACGACCTCCGGCTGACCATCGGCACCCGCCTGGAGGTCAGCGACGAGGACGAGGGCGAGGAGGGCTCGCTCTACCGGCTCCCCGACAGCGACCCCCGAAAGCCCATGGTCATGGCCTATCTCTGGCTCGGCGCCCTCCAGGAAACCCTGGTCGAGACACTGATGCCGTGACGCACGGTGCCCGCACCGTCACGCTGTTCGCTCAACGGACACTCAAATCCGAATAACGATCGCATCACCTGAACGGTCTTTTTTGCAGCGCCCGTTCCGCCTTGTCCGCTTTTACTTGTGGTGTGCGCCACAGAACGTCCGTCGAACCACCGTTGTGCCCGTGATAAATCTTCACGACCACCCGGGAACGCCACCCATGTTCCCGGGTAGGCGCTATCAGCCGGTAACCACCGGCGGCACTCCATCCGTATCCGGGGGGATCAGGACCTGATCCGCGGCCGCAAGGCGCGGATCGGCGTGGAGAAAGGCGCAACCACATGACATCGGCGCAGATCGACGACAAGGGGCAGAACGGCCCGCACGCCGCAGCCGCGGATGCCACCACCTCCGCCGAGGGCTACCAGAGAGCACTCGGCGCCCGCCAGATCCAGATGATCGCGATCGGCGGGGCCATCGGCACCGGGCTCTTCCTCGGCGCCGGCAAGGCCATCGCCAAGGCCGGACCCAGCCTCATCCTGGCCTACGCCATAGCAGGCCTGGTCATCTTCTTCATCATGCGCGCCCTGGGCGAACTCCTCATGTACCGCCCGGTCTCGGGCTCCTTCTCGGAGTACGCGCGCGAATTCATCGGCCCCTTCGCGGGCTACGTCACCGGCTGGACGTACTGGCTGTTCTGGGTCGTCACCGGAATCACCGAAGTCACCGCGGCCGCCCAGTACATGACGTTCTGGTTCGACATTCCACAATGGGTCTCGGCCCTGGTCTTCACGTTCATTCTCTACGGCGTGAACCTCATCTCCGTAAAGCTCTTCGGAGAGCTGGAGTTCTGGTTCTCGATGGTCAAGGTCACCGCCATCGTCGGCATGATCCTCATCTGCGCCGGAATCCTCACCCTCGGCTTTTCCGACGCCGGTGACACCGCGAGCGTCACCCACCTGTGGTCCGACGGCGGCTTCTTCCCGCACGGCATCAAGGGCACCTTGATGACCCTGCAGATCGTGATGTTCGCCTTCCTCGCCGTCGAACTCGTCGGCGTCACCGCGGGTGAGTCCAAGGACCCCAAGACCGTTCTGCCCAAGGCCATCAACACCGTGCCCTGGCGCATCGCCGTCTTCTACGTCGGCGCGCTGATCATGATCCTCTCGGTGGTGCCCTGGACCGAGTTCTCGCCCGGCGTCTCCCCGTTCGTGGAAGCCTTCAAGAAGATGGGCCTCGGCGTCGGCGCCGGCATCGTCAACTTCGTCGTCCTGACCGCCGCGCTCTCCTCGTGCAACTCCGGCATGTACTCCACCGGCCGCATGCTGCGCGACCTCGCGCTCAACGGCCAGGGCCCGAAGTTCTTCACCCGGCTCACCCGCAGCGGCACCCCGCTCATCGGCACCACGTTCTCCGCCGCGCTCATGCTCGTCGGCGTGTGGGTCAACTACCAGTGGCCCGGCGACGCCTTCACCTACGTCGTCTCCTTCGCCACCATCTCCGGCATGTGGGCCTGGATCATGATCCTCATCAGCCAGATCCGCTACCGCCGCCTCGCCGACCGCGGACTGCTCCCGCAGTCCTCGTTCCGTGCCCCCGGAGCCCCGTACACCAGCGGCTTCGCCCTCGCGTTCATCGCCGTGGTCATCGTCATGATGGGCATCGACAAGGACACCAGGATCTCGCTCTACTGCGCCCCGCTGTGGGCCCTGATCCTCGGCGTCTCCTACCTGGTCCTCAAGTCCAGGAACCCGGAGGGCAAGGCCTTCGCGGAGCGCGTCAAGCGCTGATTCGTACAGCCCCCACCAGCGACGTTTCACGATACGGGCCCCCGCGTACCACTCCTCGGTACGCGGGGGCCCGTCGTCCTATCCTGGGCGCCATGCTGACCATCACCCAGACGCTGTACGACCAGATCGTCGCGCACGCCCGCGCCGACCACCCCGACGAGGCGTGCGGCGTCGTCGCCGGACCCGCCGGCAGTGGCCGCCCCGAGCGCTTCGTCCCCATGCTCAACGCCGCCCGCTCACCCACGTTCTACGAGTTCGACTCGGCCGACCTGCTCAAGCTCTACCGCGAGATGGACGACCGCGACGAGGAGCCCGTGATCGTCTACCACTCGCACACCGCGACCGAGGCCTACCCCTCGCGCACCGACGTCACGTACGCCAACGAGCCCGGCGCCCACTACGTCCTCGTCTCCACCGCGGACACCGACGACGCCGGCCCCTTCCAGTTCCGCTCGTACCGGATCGTGGACGGCGAGATCACCGAGGAGGAGGTCGCGGTCGTCGAGGCGTACCCGGCGGCCTGACCACTCCCGCAGCGGGTGGACGGGGCCGCGCACACCCCGGCCCTGTCCACCCAGCGAACGCCCACCATCCACCAGGTGAGATCACACTCCGAATCCCCGGCCGGGAATCGATACGATGACCGCATGGTTCCCCATGACGTGAGTGACAAGACGCCGGGCTCGCTGCTCGTGGCGCGCCTGCACGTCGACCTGTGCCGCCTCTCCAGCGCGATCTGTACGAACCACCGGCCCGCCGCCGGCCGCGAGGCCTGAGCCGGGCCACGGCCCGGCGCCGCCGACCGGCCGGGCGCCACCGCACCACGTACCGACCCCCGCGCGGGGGCAGAGCCGCACGCCCCACGCCCACCGCCACCACTCAGCTTCGACAGGAGCCCACGCCATGGCCATCGAGGTCCGCATCCCGACCATCCTCCGCACCTACACCGACGGCGCCAAGGCCGTCGAGGGCCAGGGGGACACCCTCGCCGACCTCTTCACGGACCTGGAGAGCCGCCACACCGGCATCCGGGAGCGGATCGTCGACGGCGACCAGCTGCGCCGCTTCGTCAACGTCTACCTGAACGACGAGGACGTCCGCTTCCTGGACGGCATCTCCACCAAGCTCAGCGACGGCGACAGCATCACCATCCTCCCGGCCGTCGCCGGCGGCATGAACTGATGCGCTTCGACAGCCCGCTCGCCGCAGTGGGCAACACCCCGCTCGTCCGCCTGCCGCGGCTGTCACCCTCGGACGACGTCCGCATCTGGGCCAAGCTGGAGGACCGCAACCCCACCGGCTCGATCAAGGACCGCCCCGCGCTCCACATGGTCGAGCAGGCCGAGAAGGACGGCCGGCTCACCCCCGGCTGCACCATCCTCGAACCCACCAGCGGCAACACCGGCATCTCCCTCGCCATGGCGGCCAAGCTCAAGGGCTACCGCATCGTGTGCGTCATGCCCGAGAACACCTCCCAGGAGCGGCGCGACCTGCTCGCCATGTGGGGCGCCGAGATCATCTCCTCCCCGGCTGCCGGCGGCTCCAACACCGCCGTCCGCGTCGCCAAGGAGCTCTCGGCCGAGCACCCGGACTGGGTGATGCTCTACCAGTACGGCAACCCCGACAACGCGGGCGCCCACTACGCCACGACCGGCCCCGAGATCCTGGCGGACCTCCCGTCCGTCACCCACTTCGTGGCCGGCCTCGGCACGACCGGCACCCTCATGGGCGTCGGCCGCTACCTGCGCGAACACGTCGAGGGCATCAAGATCGTCGCCGCCGAGCCGCGCTACGACGACCTCGTCTACGGCCTCCGCAACCTCGACGAGGGCTTCGTCCCAGAGCTCTACGACGCCTCCGTCCTCACCACCCGCTTCTCCGTCGGCTCCGCGGACGCCGTCACCCGCACCCGCGAACTCCTCCAGCAGGAGGGCATCTTCGCGGGCGTCTCCACCGGGGCGGCACTGCACGCCGCGATCGGGGTCGGCAACAAGGCGGTGAAGGCCGGGGAGAGCGCGGACATCGTCTTCGTCGTCGCCGACGGCGGCTGGAAGTACCTGTCCACGGGCGTGTACACGGCGCCGACCACCGAGGCGGCGATCGCCACGCTGCAGGGACAGCTCTGGGCGTGACCCGTTCCGGGGGCGCTGCCCCCGGACCTCCGCTCCTCAATCGCCGGAGGGGCTTGATCTTGCCCCCGTTGCCGCACACCAGCGGCAACGGGGGCTCTGTCATTCGCGCCGCACCATCCAGCCCCTCCGGCGTTTGAGGAGCGGGGTCCGGGGGCAGCGCCCCGGTTCCGGGAAGGGGCGCGGAGGGGGACGCCACCCGAACCGGTGACAGCGCAGGTGAGTTCCCCCACAACGACCCGCCCCGAAGGAGCGACCCGCTCCCCCGCGCCTTACGCTCAACGAACCGCACCGCCAGAACCGCACGAACCCTCCCCGTTCCCACGTCTCGGAGGTTCACGCTCCATGAAGCTCACCGTCGTCGGCTGCTCCGGCTCGTTCCCCTCCGCGGGATCGGCATGCTCGAGCTACCTCGTAGAGGCCGACGGCTTCAGGCTGCTCCTCGACATGGGCAACGGCGCCCTCGGCGAGCTGCAGCGCCACGTCGGTCTCTATGACCTCGACGCCATCTTCCTCAGCCACCTGCACGCCGACCACTGCATCGACATGTGCGCGTACTTCGTCGTCCGGTACTACCCGCACGGCGGCGAGCGCCCCGCCCGCATCCCGGTCTACGGCCCCGACGGCACGGAGCAGCGGCTCACCACCGCACACGCCGACACCCCGTCCGACCACGCGATGAGCGAGGTCTTCGACTTCCACACCCTGAAGCCGGGCTGGTTCGAGATCGGCCCCTTCTCGGTGCGTACGGAGAAGCTCCGCCACCCCGTCGACACGTTCGGCATCCGCATCGAGCACGGCGGCTCCTCGCTCACGTACTCCGGGGACACCGGCACCTGCGAGGCCCTGGACGAGCTGGCCGAGGACACCGACCTCTTCCTCTGCGAGGCGTCGTTCGTGCACGGCAAGGAGGACATCCCGGACCTCCACCTCAACGGCCGCGAGGCCGGCGAGCTGGCCGCCCGCGCGGGCGTCGGCCGCCTCGTGCTCACCCACATCCCGCCGTGGACCGACGCCGAACGCAACCTCGCCGACGCCCGCGAGGTCTTCACCGGCCCGACGGAACTCGCGGCGCCGGGCGCGGTGTACGAGATCTGAGCGGAGCGCCCGTACGCGTACGACGAAGCCCTCACCTTCCGCCGGGAAGGTGAGGGCTTCGAGTGTGTGGGGGAACCGACCGGGGCCTACGCCTTGGTCAGGTCCTCGATCTCCTCCTCGGGCTCACGGCCCGGGGTGGTGAGGTTGAACTTGATGATCGCGAAGCGGAAGGTCACGTAGTAGATAACCGCGAAGACCAGACCGATCGGGATGATCATCCAGGGCTTGGTGGCGTGGGTCCAGTTCAGGGCGTAGTCGATGAACCCGGCCGAGAAGTTGAAGCCCGCGTGGACGCCCAGACCCCAGGTGATGGCCATCGACGCGGCGGTCAGCACCGCGTGCAGCACGTACAGGACCGGCGCGATGAACATGAACGAGAACTCGATCGGTTCGGTCACACCGGTGACGAACGAGGTCAGCGCCAGGGAGACCATCATGCCCATCACGGCCTTGCGGCGCTCGGGGCGGGCACAGTGCGCCATGGCGATCGCGGCTGCGGGCAGGCCGAACATCATGATCGGGAAGAAGCCGGACTGGAACATGCCGGCGGACGGGTCACCGGCCAGGAAGCGTGTGATGTCTCCGTGGACGACCTCGCCGGCCGAGTTGGTGAAGTCACCGAGCTGGAACCAGGCGACCGTGTTCACGAACTGGTGCATGCCGATCGGGATCAGCGCGCGGTTGACGCCACCGAACAGGGCGGCGCCGCCGGAGCCGAGACCGGTCATCCACTCACCGAAGTTGGAGATGCCGTCACCGATCGGCTCCCAGACCAGGCCGAAGAAGACACCGACGACGACGCCGACGAAGGCCATGATGATCGGGACCAGGCGGCGGCCGTTGAAGAAGCCGAGCCAGTCGACCAGCTTGGTGCGGTGGAACTTCTGCCACAGGACCGCGGAGAGCAGACCCATGATGATGCCGCCGAGGACACCGGGGTCGTTGTACGTCGCGGCGACGTCCACACCCTTGTTGGCGGTCGTGTTGACCACCGCTTCGGTGACGGGGAACGCCTGGAGCACCTTGCTGTAGACGAGGAAACCGACGAGCGCGGCGAGCGCCGTCGAGCCATCGGCCTTCTTGGCGAAGCCGATGGCCACGCCTATGCAGAACAGGATCGGGAGGCTGCCGGTGATGGCGCCACCCGCGTTGCCGAAGACGGCGGAGACCTTGTCCCAGCCGAGACCGTCCTTGCCGAAGATGTCGTCCTGGCCGAGGCGCACCATGATGCCCGCCGCCGGCAGCACCGCGATCGGCAGCTGCAGGCTGCGACCCACCTTCTGCAGGCCCTGGAACAGGCCGGAGCCCCGCTTCTTCGCGGGGGCCGCCGTAGCGGTGGCCGTACTCATCAACTTCCTCCAGTAAGCAAGGCGCCGCCGGGGACAGGGGGGTTTGGGTGGGCGACGACTCGAGAAACGTGAAGCGCGAAGCTTCACGTGGTCTGGACCACTGAGTGGTGTAGACCAGTTGTAGCACGGTGAGGGTTAGATAAGGAACCTGCAATTTGCGACTACTTCGCAGCAGCTACCGCGTACGCACCGTGACATGCGAAAAGCCCCCGGACCGCATGGTCCGGGGGCCGCGCTCGCAAGGTCAGTGACCTTGCATAAAGGCTACTTCGTGAGGTTCCTCTCGATGTCCTCCTCCACATCCTCGGGCTCACGACCGGGTGTCGGAAGGTTGAACTTGGTGATCGCGAACCGGAAGATCACGTAGTAGACGACCGCGAAGCAGGCGCCGATGGGCATGATCAGCCACGGCTTCGTATCCAGATGCCAGTTGACGACGTAGTCGATCAGTCCCGCCGAGAAGCTGAACCCCGCGTGCACGCCCAGCGCCCAGGTGACGCCCATCGACACACCGGTCAGGATCGCGTGCACCCCGTACAGCAGCGGCGCGACGAAGAGGAACGAGAACTCCAGCGGCTCCGTCACACCCGTCACGAACGACGTCAGCGCGACGGACAGCATCAGCCCCGCCACCTCCTTGCGCCGCTCCGGCCGCGCCGTGTGGGCGATGGCCAGCGCCGCCGCTGGCAGCCCGAACATCATGATCGGGAAGAAGCCCGAGGTGAACTGCCCGGCCGACGGGTCCCCGGCGAAGAAGCGGGAGATGTCGCCCTGGACCGTGCCTCCGTCGGCCCCGGTGTAGTCGCCCGCCTGGAACCAGAAGAACGTGTTCAGGAACTGGTGCATGCCGATCGGGATCAGCAACCGGTTCGCGAACCCGAAGATCGCCGCGCCCCACGCGCCCAGGTCGATCAGCTGCTTGGCGAACCACGTCAGCGCGTCGCCCACCGGCTGCCACAGCAGCCCGAACAGCACGCCCAGGATCACGCAGAGGAAGGCCATCAGGATCGGGACGAGCCGGCGGCCGTTGAAGAAGCCGAGCCAGTCCACCAGCTTGGTCCGGTGGTAGCGCTGCCAGACCACGGCCGTCAGCAGCCCGATGATGATCCCGCCCAGCACCCCCGGGTTCTGCGGCACCCCGTCCGGGACGTCCTTGGTCACCGAGCCGTCCACCGGGAACGCCGTCAGCACCCCCCGGTAGACCAGGAAGCCGGCGACGGCGGCGAGCGCGGTCGAGCCGTCCGCCTTCTTCGCGAAGCCGATCGCGACCCCGATGCAGAAGAGCAGCGGCAGGCCCAGCTCGCCGTCGAGGATCGCGGTCCCGCCGTTGAGGAGGACCTTCGCGAACTTGTCCCAGAAACGTCCGTGCAGGGAGGAGTCGAAGAGATTGCCGAGGCTGACCAGGAGGCCCGCCGCAGGCAGGACGGCCACCGGCAGCTGCAGGCTGCGGCCGACCTTCTGCAGGCCCTGGACCGGCCCGTTCCACCACTTCCGCTGCGGTAGCGCGGCCGCGTTCGAACTCATCGGCATCCTCCCGGAGCACAGCTGGTTTGGAGGTCGTCGCAAACTGGTGTAGACCAGTTGCGATACGGTGCGGAGCCCGGCCGAGAGGCAGGGCTCCGGTGATCGTCATCATTGAGGACCGTGCGGTCACTCGCCCGCGAAGTTGGGCCAACCGTGCGTTACCGTGACGAAACGGACCCACGGTGGGCCGTCGCACGCACATGAGGAACCAGGGAGAAGGCCATGGCCAGCAAGGCTGAGAAGATCGTCGCCGGGCTCGGCGGAATCGAGAACATCGAAGAGGTCGAAGGCTGCATCACGCGCCTGCGCACCGAGGTCATCGACCCCGGCAAGGTCGACGAAGCCGCGCTCAAGGCCGCCGGCGCCCACGGCGTCGTCAAGATGGGCACCGCGATCCAGGTCGTCATCGGCACCGACGCCGACCCGATCGCGGCCGACATCGAAGACATGATGTGACGACCGCCTGAAACCCCTCCGCAGGCCCCGCCCACCCCGGACGGGGCCTGCGGCGCACCCGGGAAACGAGGCCCCCGCCACCCGATAGGCTCGGCGCCATGTCTCGTATCGACGGCCGCACCCCCGACCAACTCCGCCCCGTCACCATCGAACGCGGATGGAGCAAGCACGCCGAAGGATCCGTACTCATCTCCTTCGGCGACACCAAAGTCTTCTGCACCGCCTCCGTCACCGAAGGCGTACCGCGCTGGCGCAAGGGCAGCGGCGAAGGCTGGGTCACCGCCGAATACTCCATGCTGCCCCGCTCCACCAACACCCGCGGCGACCGCGAATCCGTACGCGGCAAGATCGGCGGCCGCACCCACGAGATCAGCCGGCTCATCGGCCGTTCCCTGCGCGCCGTCATCGACTACAAGGCCCTCGGCGAGAACACCATCGTCCTCGACTGCGACGTCCTCCAGGCCGACGGCGGCACCCGTACCGCCGCCATCACCGGCGCCTACGTCGCCCTCGCCGACGCCGTCGCCTGGGCCCAGGGCAAGAAGATCATCAAGCACGGCCGCAAGCCGCTCACCGGCACCGTCGCCGCCATCAGCGTCGGCATCGTCGACGGCACCCCCCTCCTCGACCTCTGCTACGAGGAGGACGTCCGCGCCGAGACCGACATGAACGTCGTCTGCACCGGCGACGGCCGCTTCGTCGAGGTCCAGGGCACCGCCGAGGCCGAACCCTTCGACCGTACGGAACTCAACGCGCTGCTCGACCTCGCCACCGCCGGCTGCGTCGACCTCGCCAAGCTCCAGAACGAGGCACTCGCCACCACGCTCGGCGCCTGAACCCGCCGCCCGAAAGGCAAAGAAGCAACCAAGTCCCGCCCAGCGGCGTCGATACGCATACGGGCGCACGGGTCGAACCGTGCGCCCGTCCGCGTATCCGCACCCGGGGAGGGACCCACCATGGCCGCGCGCCACCGGCACCACCGCACCGCACTGGCCGTCACCGCCGCACTCATCACCGTCACCGCGGCCGCGGGCTGCGGCGCCCTCGACAAGACACTCGACTGCGTCCGCACCGCCGACGCCATCGCCACCAGCGTCGACAACCTCCGCCAGGCCGTCTCCAACGCCTCCGACGACCCCACCCAGGCGTCCGAGGCCCTCGACGACATCCAGAAGGAACTCGGCAACCTCGGCGACAAGACCGACGACGCCGACCTCAGCAAGGCCGTCGACGACCTCCAGGCCGGCGTCACCAACGTCCGCGACGCCATCGACAACGGCGACGCCACCCCGGACATCACCCCCGTCACCGATGCCGCCGGGGAGATCGCCAAGGTCTGCACCCCGTAACGCGAAGAGTCCCGGCGACACATGGCCGCCGGGACACCGACGGGACCTCAGGACGAGGCGAGCCCCTTCCAGAACGCGTAGTGGTGACCGGCCCCGAAGTCCGTCCGCCCGACGTCCCCGGACGCCAGCCGCTGTACGTACTCCCCGTCGTTCGTGAACCGCTGCCACGCCGGCAGCCCCGGACCGTCCACGCACCCGGTGCTCGCGAACCGGCTCCAGTACCCGACCACCGTCTCCGACAGCTCCTCCTGCGCCGCGTCCAGCGGCTCGAAGAGCTCGTTCTCTAACACGTACGCGAGATCGATCATGTGGCCCGTGCCCAGCGAGAAGCTCGCAGGGCGCGGCACGTTCCGGAAGTACGGGGCCGATACCTCGGCGAACTCGTACGCGTACACCGGGGTGTACCGCGCCAGCGCCCGCTGCGTGTCCAGCGCCGCCGTCGACCACTCCGCATCCGTGAGCACCGCCGACAGCGCCGCCCCCGGAGCCGGATACCGCTCCACCGGATACTCGGCCGGCACCGCCGCGGCGTCCGCCCCGAACCGGTCCGCCACCTTCTCCGCATACCCCTCGGCGGTCAGCGGCCGGCCCGTCATGAGCTCGTCCAGGCCGGCCAGCCCGCTCATCTCGTCACGCGTCGAACCGTGCAGCACCGGCACCCGGGCGAACCGCCCCGCCGCGATCGCCCGCGACGGAGCCTCCGGGACGACCTCGCCGTCCACGACCGGCCGAAATCCGTCGTGACCGGACGAGGAAGCAGCGACCACGCCGGCCGTCGACATGCCCCGCAGGCAGGAGTCGACCGCCCCCGGGTCGTCGCACCCGGCCGCCTCGACGACGGCCTTGCCCTGCTCCTCCGCCTGGGCACGGGTGAACGAACCGTCCGGCCCCACGCCCCCCGCACTCTGCACGACCGCCTTGTGGAACAGACCTCGCGCGCCCGGTGACACCAACTGGGCGCACACGCTGTAACCCCCGCCCGACTGACCCATGAGCGTCACGTTGTCCGGATCCCCGCCGAAGGCACCCGCGTTGCGCGCCACCCACCGCAGCGCGGCCTGCTGGTCCAGCAGCCCCAGGTTGGCCGGGGCCCGCAGACCCGGCGCCGACAGGAACCCGAACACCCCCAGCCGGTAATTGACCGTCACCACCACCGCACCCTGCCGCGCGGCGGCCAGCTTCGCCGCGCCGTAACTCGCCCCGTCCCCGTACGCGGAGCTCCCGCCGTGGATCCACACGATCACCGGCCGGGGCCGCGCGGACCGCCGGACCGGCGTCGTGAGGTTCAGGTACAGGCAGTCCTCGCTCCCCCCGCCCTTGATCGCGATGGGCTGGTCCGTCGGCTGCGCACACGCACTCCGCGGGGCGCGGGCATCCAGCGTGGCGGACCACGGCCGGACCGGCTGCGGCTTCTCCCACCGGTGCGCGCCGGTCGGCGGGGCCGCGTACGGGATGCCCTGGAACGTGCGCACCGCGCCGGTGGCCGCCCCCTGCACGGGGCCTTCGGCGGTCACCACCCGGGTGGGAAGGGCGGACCCCGAGGCGGCGGCGTCCGGCGCGAGGGCCGCGACGGCGAGGCTCGCGGTGACGGCAACGGCGGCGAGGGCGGTGGCAGGGGACTTCGGATGACCCATCAGGACTCCAGGGCTCGCCGTGATCTTCGGATGCGGCAACGGCAGCAACGTAGCCGGGAGTTGGGCGTTTGTGCTATACATTTGTATAGGGCGATCGTGCGATGCGATCGCGTCAGGCGGCGCCTCACCTTCCCGGGCGGCCCTAGGATGCGGCGCATGGGTATGGGAAACCGGGAGAAGCTGCTGGAAGCGGCCAGGAAGTGCCTCTTCGAGAAGGGCTACGAGCGCACCACCGTCCGCGACCTCGCCTCGGCGGCGGGCGTCAGCATGGCGGCCATCGGCTACCACTTCGGCTCCAAGGAGGCCCTGCTCAACCAGGCGCTCCTCGAAGCGCTCGACTCGGGGGGCCAGGCCCTCGGCCCGTCGGCGGAGGACGGCGACCTCGGTGCGCTCTGGACCCGCCTCATCGAGGCCTTCTCGGCCAACCGGACGTTCTGGCTCGCCAGCCTGGAGACGGTCCTGCGCGCCCAGCGCGACCCGGAACTGCGCGAACAGGTGGCCGCCGGGCTACGACAGGGACGCAGCGGCATGGCGCACGAGGTCACGGGGACACCCGAGGACGAACTCTCCGAGGAGACCGTGCGCACCCTCGGCTCCGTACAGCTCGCTCTCCTCAGTGGCCTGATGATGCAGCACATCACCGACCCGGAGTCGGCGCCCACCGCCACCGAGGTGCTGGCCGGCATCCGCGCCCTGGCCGCCCGACTGCCCGACGAGGCGTGAGCCCGGACCCGGCGATACTGGTCCCATGACCCGTCTCATCCTCGCCACCCGCAACGCCGGGAAGATCACCGAACTCCACGCGATCCTCGCCGACGCGGGCCTCACCCACGAACTCGTCGGCGCGGACGCGTATCCGGAGGTCCCCGACGTCAAGGAGACCGGCGTCACCTTCGCCGAGAACGCGCTGCTCAAAGCCCACGCCCTCGCCCAGGCCACCGGCCACCCCGCGATCGCCGACGACTCGGGCCTCTGCGTGGACGTCCTCGGCGGCGCCCCCGGCATCTTCTCGGCCCGCTGGTCCGGCACCCACGGCAACGACCGCGCCAACCTGGACCTGCTCCTCGCCCAGCTCGGTGACATCTCCGACCCCCACCGCGGGGCCCACTTCGCCTGCGCCGCCGCCCTGGCCCTCCCGGACGGCACGGAACGCGTGGTCGAGGGCCGCCTGGGGGGCACCCTCCGCCACGCCCCGGCCGGCGCGTACGGCTTCGGCTACGACCCGGTCCTCCAGCCGGACGGCGAAACGCGCACGTGCGCGGAACTGACCCCGGACGAGAAGAACGCCATCAGCCACCGCGGCAAGGCGTTCCGGGCGCTGGTGCCGGTGGTGCGGGAGCTGGTGGGCTGACGCACTGGTGCCCGGCCCCGCGAACGGGGCCGGGCACCTTGCTGTCGGTACGCCCGGTCGGATTCGAACCGACATACACGGCCACCTAAAGACCGCCGCTCACCGATGGCGTACGGGCGCATACCGTCGCAACCTTACCGCCTCGGGGCGGCTCGGTGGGCGCGTTTGGAGATTGTGGCTGTTCGGCTGTGGTACGAGGGGCGGAGGTTTCGGAGTCGGTCGTCCGACCTGTCGCCCAAGATGCGGAACGGCCCGTACCGCTTCGGGGGGAAGCCGTACGGGCCGCAGGGGTGCGCAGGGGTCAGAACTTCGGGTCCGGGGTCTGGGCGTGGACCAGTTCTTCCGCCTCCGCCGTCGTCTCGACCGACGGCGGAGAGCCCGCCAGGGGCTTGTTGGCGGTTTCCTTCATGCAGGCCACCGCGATCACGCCGACCAGGGCCGCTGCCATCGAGTAGTACGCCGGCATCAGGTTGGAGCCGGAGACGCTGATCAGGGCCGTGATGACCAGCGGGGTCGTGCCGCCGAAGATCGACGCGGAGAGGTTGTAGCCCACCGAGAGCGAGCCGTAACGGACGTTCGTGGGGAACAGGGCCGGGAGCGCCGCCGACATCGTGCCGAGCATGCAGACCAGGGAGAGGCCCAGCATCGCCATGCCGATGATGATCGCGGGGATGCTGCCCTGGCGGATCAGGAGGAAGGCGGGCAGTGACAGGATCAGGAAGCCGAGCATGCCCGTCATCAGGAGCGGCTTGCGGCCGAAGCGGTCGGAGAGCTTGCCGACCTGGCTGATGATCAGCATCAGGAACACCATCACGCCGAGCAGGATCAGCAGGCCATGCGTCTCGCTGTAGCCGAGCTCGTCGGAGAGGTACGTCGGCATGTACGACAGCAGCATGTAGTCGGTGATGTTGTACGCGCCGACGAGGCAGATGCAGAGGATCAGCGTCGGCCAGTAGTCGCGGAAGATCTTGGCGAGGTCGCCCTTGGCGGTGGTCTCGACGCTGTCCGCCGCCTCCGTTGCGTGTGCCGTGCCGCCCTCCAGCTTCTGGAAGGCCGGGGTCTCGTCGAGGCGCAGTCGCAGGTAGAGGCCGACGAGGCCGAGCGGTCCGGCGACGAGGAACGGGACGCGCCAGCCCCACGACTCCATCTGGGCGTCGTTGAGGAGCGCGTACAGCAGGGTCACCAGGCCCGCCGCGCCGACGTAACCGGCGAGGGTGCCGAATTCCAGGAAGCTGCCGAAGAAGCCGCGTCGCTTGTCGGGGGCGTACTCGGCGATGAAGGTCGACGCGCCGCCGTACTCGCCGCCCGTCGAGAAGCCCTGGAGCATGCGGAAGAAGATCAGCAGGACCGCGGCCCAGACGCCGATGGTGGCGTGGGAGGGGATGAGGCCGATCGCGAAGGTGCCGGTCGCCATCAGGATCATGGTGAGGGCGAGGACCTTCTTGCGGCCGATCTTGTCGCCCATCGGTCCGAAGAACATGCCGCCCAGGGGGCGTACGAGGAAGGCGACCGCGAAGGTGGCGAAGGAGGAGAGGAGCTGGGTCGTGTCGTTCCCGGACGGGAAGAACACGTGTCCCAGGGTCGCGGCGAGGTAGGAGTAGATGCCGAAGTCGAACCACTCCATCGCGTTGCCGAGCGAGGCGGCCTTCACCGCGCGCCTGACCGCCTGGTCGTCCGTGATGGTGATGTCCGTACGCCGGAGCTTGGGGTTCTGGCGTTTCCGGATCGCACGGAACAGTGCGGGGTGACGTTTGACCGCTTCAGGGTCGGCCACCTGGTGGGGGTCGGAGGCCGCCATGGCCGGTTCCTTTCCTCGGCAACTGTTACAGGAAAGGCTTCTGCGCGGACATGGCGGCCGCAAACCGGTTCGACGGGCGAATGCGATGTCCGTCACATGTTTTCGGCCATTCGGTCCAGTGAATGGCTCGTTCCGGTCTGTTCCACGGGGCTCTCGGCCGGACTGCCCCCGGTCTCAGATCTTGAGGTCCTTGATGATCTTGGCGACGTGGCCGGTGGCCTTGACGTTGTAGAAGGCGTGGGCGACCTTGCCGTCCTCGTCCACGACGATGGTGGAGCGGATGACGCCCGTCACCGTTTTGCCGTAGAGCTTCTTCTCGCCGAACGCGCCGTACGCCTCAAGAGTCTCCTTGGCCGGATCGCCCACCAGTGTGACCTTGAGGTTCTCCTTCTCGCGGAACTTCGCGAGCTTCTCCGGCTTGTCCGGGGAGACGCCGATGACGTCGTAGCCGGCCTCCGCGAGCAGGTCCAGGTTGTCCGTGAAGTCGCAGGCCTGCTTGGTGCAACCGGGGGTAAGAGCGGCGGGGTAGAAGTAGACGATGACCTTGCGGCCCTTGTGGTCCGCGAGTGAGACGTCGTTGCCGTCCGCGTCGGGCAGGGTGAAGGCGGGGGCGGTGTCGCCGGGCTCGAGACGCTCGCTCATGGTTCTCCTCGTTGGTACGTGGGGTCTACGGGACCGAGCGTAATGGGGGTGCCGCCGGGTGCGGATGCGGCGGAACTGACAGACTGTCGATGAAGGTTTACCGGACGAGGACCACGGAGGCGGCGCGGTGTCGGATGCCAGGACCCCTGCGCAGATCGAGGCGGACATCATCAGCAGGCGCGAGCAGCTTGCGGTGGTACTCGATGAGATCGGGGTGCGGGTGCACCCGAAGACGATCATCGGTGACGCGAAGGCGAAGGTCGCCGGGACCGTGGACCGGACGGCCGGACGCGCGTACGTGGCGGTGAACCGGGCCGTGTCGGACGTGAGGGCCCAGTTCGTGTCGGAGACGGGCAGCCCCCGGCTGGAGCGCGTGATTCCGGCGGCGCTGCTCGCGGTGGGCGTGGTCGGGCTGGTCGTCGCGTCCTCGCGGCGCGGCAGGCGCTGACCCCTCGCGCGTGGGCGCCTCGCCGCCCGGTAGGTTGCGGGGCGTGAGCGAGAACACCGACGACAAGCTGCCCATCCGGATGCTGCACGACCGAGTGCTGGTCCGGTCCGAGTCGCCCGAGGGCGAGCGGCGTTCCGGCGGGGGCATTCTGATTCCCGCGACTGCCGCGGTCGGCCGTCGGCTGGCGTGGGCCGTGGTGGTCGCGGTGGGGCAGAACGTGCGGACGGTCGAGCCGGGTGACCGGGTGCTGTTCGACCCGGAGGACCGGGCGGAGGTCGAGGTGCGGGGTGTGGCGTACGTGCTGATGCGCGAGCGCGACCTGCACGCGGTGGCGGCGGACCGGTTCGAGGGTTCGGAGGACTCGACCGGGCTGTATCTGTAGAGCTGTGGATCTGTGGGCGAGGGGCCCGGTGACCGTTGTCACCGGGCCTTTTGCCTGTCCTTTGCTACGGTGGAAGGACCCCGACGAGACGCGCCGTACCGGGTTCCGCAAAGACGACGCATCCGTGTTGTTGGCGTGTTCTGTCTTGTCGGAGGTGCTGTCGTGGCGTGGGTTCTGCTGGTCGTCGCCGGTCTGCTGGAAGTGGCCTGGTCGATCGGGATGAAGTACACCGAGGGGTTCACCCGGCTGTGGCCGAGTGTGTTCACGGGCCTGGGGATCGTGGCGAGCATGATGCTGCTGTCGCATGCGGCCAGGACGCTGCCGATCGGTACGGCGTACGGGGTGTGGGTCGGGATCGGCGCGGCGGGTGCCGCGGTCCTGGGCATGGTGGTGCTGCACGAGCCGGTGACGGCGGCCCGGATCTTCTTCGTGTGTCTGCTGCTGGTGGCGGTCGTGGGGCTGAAGGCGACCTCGGGGCACTGAGCCCGGTTTCTCAGGGGCGGGTGCTGGGGGTCCTGGTGCTCGGCGCCCTGGTGCTGGGTGCCCTGGTGCCGTGGGGTCCCTGGAAGTAGCCCTCGTCTCCGTCCCCGCCCTCGTCCTCGTCGCCCGTGTCGGTTCCGCCGTCCGTGGTGCCGTCGGGCGGGGTGTCCGTGGTGCCGGGGGTGGTGCGCGGGGCGGACGGGGTCCGGGACGGTGTCGTGGACGGGGTGCGGCGGGGGGTGGCCGTGGGGGTGCGGCGGCCGGTGTCGCCGGGGGCGGTGCCCTCGTCGGTGGGCAGTGCGGTGTCGTCGGTGCCCTCCTCGATGTCGAGGTCGAAGTCCTGGGCGGGGGTGCCGCGCAGGGCGGTGCCGACGTACTTGGCCCAGGTCTCGGCGGGGGCGCCGCCGCCGTTGATGCGGGGGAGTCCGAGGGCGCCGTAGAGGGGTTTCTGGGCGCCGGTGTCGGGGTCCTGGCCCATGACGGCGATGACGGTGGCGAGGTCGGGGGTGTAGCCGGCGAACCAGGCGGCCTTGTCCTCCTCGGCGGTGCCGGTCTTTCCGGCGGCGGGGCGCCCGGCGCCCTGGGCGGCGGTGCCGGTGCCGCCGTCGACGACGCTGCGGAGGATGGAGGTGGTGGTGTCGGCGGCCTCGCGGCTGACGGCCTGCTTGACCGTGCGGCCGGGGAGGGCGACGTTCTCGCCGTCCTTGGTGACCTTGCTGACGAGGACGTGGGCGCCGTGCTTGCCGTGGGCGGCGAGGGTCGCGTAGGCCTCGGTCATGTCGAGGACGCTGGCGGTGGCGACGCCGAGCGCGATGGAGGGGGTGGGGGTGAGGTCGGCGGTGTCCTTGGGGATGCCGAGGGAGACGGCGGTCTGCCGGACCTTCTCGGGGCCGACGTCCTCGGCCATCTGGGCGTAGACGGCGTTGACGGACTTGTCGGTGGCGGTGCGCACGGTGATGGGGCCGTAGCTGCGGTCGTCCTCGTTGGCGGGGTCGTAGCCGGTGGGGCCGTCGGGGCCTTCGACCATGCGCTTGTTGGTGCCGTCGTAGATGGTGCTGGGGGTGATGCGGCGGCCGTCCTGGGTGGTGGAGTCGTTGGCGACGGCCGAGGTGAAGACGAACGGCTTGAAGGTGGAGCCGACCTGGTAGTCGCGGCGGGTGGCGTTGTTGACGTACTGGCGGGTGTAGTCGATGCCGCCGTAGAGGGCGACGACGTGTCCGTTGGCGGGGTCGATGGAGGCGCCGCCGACGCGGACGTCGCGGTCGGCCGGGCGGTCGTCGTCGGTCTTGGACATGACGGTGTCGTCGACGGCTTCGACGAGGGCGTCCTGCTTCTTCTTCTGGAGGGTGGTGGTGATGCGGTAGCCGCGGGTGGCGAGGGTCTTCTCGTCGAGGATGTCGTTGTCGGTGAGGTAGTCCTCGACGGCCTTGACGATGTAGCCGCGCTGGCCGGAGAGGCTGTTGGCGGGCTTGACGGGGCCGGGTACGGGGAAGGTCGTCGCGGCGCGCTGTGCGGGGGTGAGCCACTTCTCCTTGACCATGCCGTCGAGGACGTAGTTCCAGCGGGCGAGGGCGGCGGGCTTGTTCTCGGGGTGGGCGACGACGTCGTAGGCGCTGGGAGCGTTGAGCAGGGAGGCGAGGTAGGCGCCCTGGGCGGTGGTGACGTCGCCGACGTCCTTGCCGTAGTAGGCCTGGGCGGCGGCCTGGATGCCGTAGGCGTTGCGGCCGAAGTAGCTGGTGTTGAGGTAGCCCTCCAGGATCTGGTCCTTGGACTGCTCGCGGTTGAGCTTGATCGAGATGAAGAATTCCTTGATCTTGCGGACGACGGTCTGTTCCTGGCCCAGGTAGTAGTTCTTGACGTACTGCTGGGTGATGGTCGAGCCGCCCTGTTTGCCCTTGCCGGTGAGGGTGTTCCAGCCGGCCCGGAACATGGCCTTGATGTCGACGGCGCGTTCGGAGTAGAAGTCGCGGTCCTCGGCGGCGAGGACGGCGTGCTGGACGTTGCGGGGGACCTGGGCGAGCTTGATGTTCTCGCGATTGACGTCGCCGTCGCGGGCGATGACGCTGCCGTCGGCGTAGAGGTAGACGTTGGACTGGGCGGTGGCGCTGGCGTTGGCCGGGGGGATGTCGACGAGCTGGTAGCCGGCGAAGAAGCCGCCGACGAGGAGCAGGGCGAGGAGGAGGACGCCGCCGAGGACCATGCGCCAGGTGGGGACGAGCCGCCGCCAGCCGGTGCGCTTGGGTCGTTTCGTCTTCGCGGGCTTCTTCGCGCCTGAGGAGCCTGATGCGCCGGAGGCGCCTGCGGAGCCTGAGGCGTCGGTGGCACCGGCGGTGCCTGTGGCGTCGGAGGCGCCGGGGGTCTTCGCGCCCTCGCCTTCGGGGTCCGGTCCCGGGGCGGCGGCGTCGGCAGGCAGGTCCCGGGGGGTCCAGCCCGGGGGGTCGTTGTCCCCGTTCTGCTGCTGTGGCTCGTCGCTCATGTCGGTGCAGACTCCTCGGCCGCGGTCAGTTCCCCCATAGTGCCCTTTTTCATCCCATATCCCTTGGATCGACGGCGGAAAAGCGGTCGCGGCGGCCGTTGCCGCTGGACTAGGGTTCTGCGCTTTGGTGTCCACGCGCGGTGCGGCACCCGTTGACGGGGAGGCGGTTGCTGTGCGGCTGTACGCGGTGGTGGCGGCGGGTGGTTTCCGCCGCTATGCCACCTATCGGATCGAGACGGCGGCGGGGGTGTTCACCAACACCGTCTTCGGTTTCATCCTGGCCTACACCTTTGTGGCGTTGTGGGAGGAGCGGCCCCGGCTCGGCGGTTACGACATGCCCGAGGCGCTCACGTTCGTGTGGCTGGGCCAGGCGCTGCTGATGACGTGCGTGATGATGGGCGGCGGCTTCGAGGACGAGTTGATCGAGCGCATCCGCACGGGCGACATCGCGGTGGACCTCTACCGGCCGGTCGACCTGCAAATGTGGTGGCTGGCACAGGACTTGGGGCGCGCGGCCTTCCATCTGCTGGGGCGCGGGATCGTGCCGATGGTGTGCGGGGCGTTCGCCTTCGACCTGGCGCTGCCGGGTTCGCCGTGGCCGTGGCTGGCGTTCCTGGTGTCGGTGGCGCTGGGTGTGGTGGTGAGCTTCGCGATCCGCTATCTGGTGGCGCTGTCCGCCTTCTGGCTGATGGACGGGGCGGGCGCGGCGCAGATCTCCTTCCTGGCGGGGCTGTTCTTCTCGGGGATGCTGCTGCCTCTGACGCTGTTCCCGGGGCTGCTGGGTGAGGTGGCGCGGCTGTTGCCGTGGTCGACGATGCTCCAGGTGCCGGCCGATGTGTTCCTGGGCAAGCACACGGGCTGGGGTCTGGTGCGGGTGTACGTGTTCCAGGTGTCGTGGGCCGCGGTGTTGCTGCTGGTGGGGCGGATGGTGCAGGGCGTGGCGACGCGGAGGGTGGTGGTCCAGGGTGGCTGAGGTGGTGGAGGCGGCCGTGGCGGAGGCGCCGGGGACGGTGTTCGTCCCGAGGTCGCGGCTGGTGGAGGGGGTGCGGGCGTACGGGCTGATCGTGGCGATGTGGCTGCGCTCGACGATGGCCTACCGGGCGTCGTTCCTGATGACGGCGGTCGGGAACTTCGCGGCGACGGCGTTCGACTTCGTGGCGATCATGCTGATGTTCGCGCACGTGGACGCGCTGGGTGGCTACACGCTCCCGGAGATCGCGTTGCTGTACGGGGCGTCGGGTACGGCGTTCGGCCTGGCGGACCTGTTGATGGGGTCGATGGACCGGCTGGGCCGCCGGGTGCGCGACGGCACGCTGGACACGCTGCTGGTGCGGCCGGTCCCGGTCCTCGCGCAGGTGGCGGCGGACCGTTTCGCGCTGCGCAGGCTGGGGCGGATCACCCAGGGGCTGCTGGTGCTGGGCTACGGGCTGGTGGCCGTGGACATCGACTGGACCGTGGTGAAGGTGGTCGTGCTGCCGCTGATGCTGCTGAGCGGGTCGGTGATCTTCGGTTCGGTGTTCGTGGCGGGCGGGGCGTTCCAGTTCGTGGCGCAGGACGCCTCGCAGGTGCAGAACTCGTTCACGTACGGGGGCAACACGCTGCTCCAGTACCCGCCGACGATCTTCGCGAAGGACCTGGTGCGCGGGGTGACGTTCGTGGTGCCGCTGGCCTTCGTGAACTGGCTGCCGGCGCTGTACGTGCTGGGCCGGCAGCTGCCGCTGGGGCTGCCGGAGTGGGTGGCGTTCCTGCCGCCGGTGGTGGCCGCCGTCTGCGCGGCCGCGGCGGGACTGGCTTGGCGGACGGGGCTGAGGGCGTACCGGAGTACGGGAAGTTGAAGGACGGGAGAGGGAGCGGCATGAGTACGGACACGGAAGCGAGCACGGCGGGGCATACGGGCGCCGGGCCGGCGTTCATCGAGCTGGACCGGCTGGAGAAGGTCTTCGACGTCCGCCGCCGGAAGGGCTTCCTGCGCGGCGAGCGGCGTCAGGTGCGGGCGGTCGACGGGATCAGTTTCCGGGTGGAGCGCGGCGAGATGGTCGGCTACATCGGGCCGAACGGCGCCGGGAAGTCGACGACGATCAAGATGCTGACGGGCATCCTCACCCCGAGCGGTGGTTCGCTGCGGGTCGCGGGCATCGATCCGTCGCGGGAGCGGACGCGGCTGGCGCACCGGATCGGTGTGGTCTTCGGCCAGCGCACGACGCTGTGGTGGGACCTGCCGCTGCGGGACTCGTACCGGCTGATGCACCGGATGTACCGGGTGCCGGACGCGCGGTTCCGGGCGAACCTGGACCGGTGTGTCGAACTCCTGGACCTGGGCGAGCTGTTGGACGTACCGGTGCGGCAGTTGTCGCTGGGGCAGCGGATGCGCGGGGACATCGCGGCGGCGCTGCTGCACGATCCGGAGGTGCTGTACCTGGACGAGCCGACGATCGGCCTGGACGTGGTGTCGAAGGCCAAGGTGCGGCAGTTCCTGCGGGACCTGAACGCGGAGCGCGGGACGACGGTGCTGCTGACGACCCATGACCTCACGGACATCGAGCAGTTGTGCAGCCGGGTGATGGTGATCGACCACGGGCGGCTGATGTACGACGGTGCGCTGGCGGGGCTGCACGAGGTGGGGGAGAGCGAGCGGACGCTCGTGGTCGATCTGGAGCGCGAACTGCCGCCGATCCGGCTGGAGTCGGAGACCTCGGTGCGGACGGTGAAGGTGGAGGGGCCGCGTCAGTGGCTGGCCTTCCCGGCGTCGGCGTCGGCGGCCCCGCTGGTGGCGCGGATCGCCGCGGAGTACCCGTTGGCGGACCTCTCGGTGCGGGAGCCGGACATCGAGGCCGTCATCGCCAAGATGTACGCGCGCGAGCGGCCGGGGGAGCCGGTGACGTGAGTGGACACGTTCAATAGGCTGCGCGGTATGACGAGCGAACTCCCCGAGATGCGGGCCTCCGACGCCGAGCGTGAACGTGTTGCCGAGATCCTCCGGGAGGCGGTGGCCGAGGGCAGGCTGGAGATGGAGGAGTTCGACCAGCGTCTCGACAGCGCGTACAAGGCGCGTACGCACGGGGAGTTGGAGCCGCTCGTCCGCGATCTGCCGGCCGCCGGTTCCGCGTCGTCGTCACCGGCCGTGCGGCCCCGGTCCGGTTCGGCGGCCCGCTGGTCGGAGCGGGTCGGGAAGCCGGCCACGTCGAGCGGTGCCTTCGCGTTCTGGGGCGGGTTCGGCCGCCGGGGGAGCTGGACGGTCGGCCGGGTCTTCACCGCGTTCGCGATGTGGGGCGGCGGCCATATCGACCTGCGCGAGGCGAACTTCGAGGACCGCGAGACCGTCATCCGCTGCTTCACGATCATGGGCGGCATCCATGTGACGGTTCCGCCGGATCTGAACGTGGACGTCCGGGGCATCGGCATCATGGGCGGCTTCGGGGAGGACGCCAGGGACGAGACGGTCCCGGCACCGGACGCGCCCCGGGTGCGGATCACCGGGTTCGCGCTGATGGGCGGTGTCGGGGTGGAGCACAAGCGCAGCAAGGCGGAGAAGCAGCGGCTGCGGGAGGCCCAGCGCGAGCGGGGCCGCCTGGAGAAGGACGACCGGTAGCAGGCCGTCCGGCAGCCCCCGGAGGAAGCCGCCCGTGGGAGGCCGCCCGGGGAGGAGCCCGGCGCCTCCCACCCGGTCGGCGTCAGAGCGCGCCGGTCGTCGCCCTGGTGGTGAGCAGCGGGCGGACGTCGATCTGCGCTGCCAGCCGGGCGTAGCCGGCGTCGTTCAGGTGCAGGTGGTCGCCGGAGTCGTACGCGGGGCTCAGCCGGCGCGGGTCGGCCGGGTCGCGCATCGAGAGGTCGGAGTCGATGACCTCGTCGAAGACGCCGCCTGCCCGGATCTCCGCGTTGACGCGCTCGCGCACCTCGTTCTGCGCGGGCGTCCAGGTCCGGTAGCCCCGGTACGGCATGAGGGTCGCGCCGACGACGTGCAGGCCGCGTGCGTGGGCGCGCTGGGTGAGGCCGCGCAGGGCGCCGGTGATCCGCGCGGGGTCGGTCTCCTTCGGGAACGCCTGCACGTCGTTGATGCCGAGCGCGATGACGACCGTCTTCACGCCGGAGACGCCGAGTACGTCGCGCTCGAAGCGGTCGAGGCCGCGCGGGCCGATGCGGTCGCGCAGCAGGCGGTTGCCGGCGATCCCCTCGTTGACCACCGCGTACCTGCCGTCCAGGCGGTCGGCGAGGACGTCCGGCCAGCGGGTGTTCGCGTCGGTGGTGGAGCCGGTGCCCGCGGTGAGCGAGTCGCCGAACGCGACGAGCGTCGCGGTCGCCCGTGCGTCGCCGCGTACGTCCACGGCGGTGAGGTAGCGCCACTGCGTGGTGGACCAGGTGCCGCGGTCGTCCTCGGTGTACGAGGTCTGGTGGCTGTTGGGGTGCGAGGTGACCGGGCCGTCGGCGGTGGGGGTGCGCAGGGCGACCACCATGTCGGCGTCGGCGCTGACCGGGACGGCGACGGGGTCGCTGACGGTCTGCCCACCGGCCGCGACGGTGACGGAGGGGGCTCCGCGGAACGTCACCGGGCGGGTGTTCACGGTGACGTGGTCGATGAGCAGGGGTGCCGTGCCGAAGAGGTTGGACAGGGTGAGCCGGGCCTCGGCGCCGCCGACGCTGGTGTGGACGACGTTGCGGATGACGCGCCGGCTCTGGTCCTCCGCCTGTGCCGGGTCGGCCATTCCGAGGACGGGGGCCGCAGCCCAGGTGGCGAGCCAGTGGCCGGTGGAGTGTGCCGGGGCGGCCGGGGTCCGGGCAACGCCCTGCGGGGCGGTGGTCGCGGCGGCCGTCGCCCTGGGCCCGGTGAACAGCAGGGAACCGGCGATCGCCACGGCGGCGGCGAGCGCGGCGGTTCCCGTCACGAGGGCGATGAGCAGGGCGTACCCCTGGCGCCTGGGCATGGGCGGTGTGTCTCCTTGCGGAAAAGAGGAAAGAGAGGGGGGGTGGACCGGTTCCCATGATGCGGCAGGGCGCGGGGAACTCGACGTGCGGCCCGGGAGTAGGTCAGGTAGGCACAATGCGTAGCGGTCGCCGGGGGCTGTGCGTACGCGGACGGGTGGAGCGGATGGAACGGATCGATGGGACCGGGCGGACCGAGCGGGGCGAACTGCCCCCGGGGCCCGGTGGGAGTGCGAGGCCTGCGGGCCTCGCCTCGTTCGCGTACACGGCGGCGGACGAGGAGAAGCGTCGTGGCGTACGCCGTATGAAGACCACGGCCACCGGCCTCCTTCTGCTGGTCGCGCTGGTGTACGTCCTCGCCACCTGGGCGAAGAACGAGGGGGTGGGCGGCTGGCCGGGCTTCGTCGCCGCGGCCGCCGAGGCGGGCATGGTGGGTGCGTTGGCCGACTGGTTCGCGGTCACCGCCCTCTTCAAGCGTCCGCTGGGTCTGCCCATTCCGCACACCGCCATCATTCCCACCAAGAAGGACCAGCTGGGGGCCTCCCTCGGTTCCTTCGTCGGCGAGAACTTTCTCTCCGGGGACGTCGTACGTGACCGGATTCACTCCCTGGGCATCGGTCGCCGGGTCGGCGGCTGGCTCGCGGAGCCGGCCCACGCGGACCGGGTGACGGCCGAGCTGGCGACCGCGTTGCGCGGGGCGCTCACCGTCCTGCGGGACGCGGATGTGCAGGCCGTCGTCGGTGAGGCGATCACCCGGCGGGCGAATGCGGCGGAGATCGGTCCCGGGCTCGGCAAGATGCTGGAGAAGATCGTCGCGGACGGCGGCCACCGCAAGCTCGTCGACCTGGTCTGCGCCCGGGCGCACGACTGGCTGGTGCTGCACGGCGACTCGGTGATGGACGCGGTGCAGGGCGGGGCGCCGGGCTGGACGCCCCGGTTCGTGGACAAGCGGGTCGGGGAGCGGGTCTACAAGGAGCTGCTGCGCTTCGTCACCGAGATGCGGGACATGCCGGGCCACCCGGCGCGCGGCTCCATCGACACGTTCCTCGCGGACTTCGCGGCCGACCTCCAGACCGATTCGGAGACCCGGGACCGGGTGGAGCGGCTGAAGTCGGAGGTCCTGGGGCGCGGCGAGGTCCAGGACGTCATCGCCTCGGCCTGGGCGTCGGTGCGGGCGATGGTGATCGCGGCGGCGGAGGACGAGCAGAGCGAGCTGCGGCTGCGCGCCCGGGCCTCCCTGATGTCGCTGGGTGCCCGGCTGGCGACGGACGAGCGGCTCCAGGGGAAGCTGGAGGGGTGGCTGGAGGACGCGGCGGTGTACGTCGTGACGACGTACCGGGCGGAGATCACGTCGCTGATCAGCGACACGGTGGCCGGCTGGGACGCGGACCAGACCTCGCGGAAGATCGAGGCCCACATCGGGCGTGACCTTCAGTTCATCCGGATCAACGGCACGGTGGTGGGGGCGCTGGCGGGGCTGGCGATCTACACGGTGTCGTGGGCGCTCTGGGGGTGAGGGGGCCCCGGGGCGGGGCCGTGTGAGGGGCGGCCGGCGGCCCGCGCCCTCACCGCGCCCGGAGGGCGCCCCGGCTCAGGCCGACCGGCGGGTGACCGCCCAGGACGCGGCGGCGACCGTGCCGGCCACGGTGAAGACGGCGGGCCAGGCGCCGACCTTCTTGGCCAGCGGGTGCGAGCCCGCGAACGCGGCGACGTACGCGGTGGTCAGCGCGACGGCCGCGCGCGGGCCCGCCTGCCGGTTCCACTCGTACGCGGCGACGCCGCCCGCCGCGGCGAGCGCGACCCCGCCCAGCGGCCGCTTGCGGGTCCATCGCGCGACGGCGTAACCGCCGACCAGTCCGCCCGCCGCCACCGCCGCTGCCGGCACCTTCGCCATCGCGGTCACCTCCGTCTACGTCCATGTCAAGGGTGTGCGCCCGGCGTACGCGTACGCGCCGGCCGCCTCGCGCCGCACCGGCGCCCGGATCGAGGCTAACTCGCGCTTCCGCCCTCCCGTCGCCGAGGGGGTGCACAAGCGTTTACCCTGGGGGTGAACAGTCGTGCACCCCCTCATGCGCCGCCGAGCCCGCAACGGAGAGACATGCCCGCGGACATACCCGCCCCGCCGCCTCCACGGCCCCCGCGGTCCAGGCCCCGCACCCGCGCTTCGCGGTGGGGGTGCTGGCCTTCTGCGGGGTCGTCGTCGCGGTCATGCAGACGATCGTCGTCCCGCTGCTCCCGCACATTCCCGAGCTGACCGGCGCCACCCCGGCCGCCGCGAGCTGGCTGGTCACCGTCACGCTGCTCACCGGCGCGGTGTTCACGCCCGTCCTCGGCCGGGTCGGCGACATGTACGGCAAGCGGCGGGTGCTCGTCGCCTCGCTCGCGGTGCTCGTGGTCGGCTCGGTGCTGTGCGGGGCGAGCTCGCACATCGGGGTGCTGATCACCGGCCGCGCGCTCCAGGGCGCCGCCATCGCCGTCGTACCGCTGGGCATCAGCATCCTGCGCGACGAACTGCCGCCCGAGCGCGTGCTGGCCGCCGTCGCGCTGATGAGCTCCACCCTCGGCATCGGCGCCGCCGTCGGCCTGCCGATCGCCGCGCTGGTCGTGGAGAACTTCGACTGGCACACGATGTTCTGGGTCTCCGGCGCGATCGGCCTCCTCGACATCGTGCTCGTCCTGACCTGCGTACCGGAGTCCCCGCTGCGCTCCCGCGGCCGCTTCGACGTGCTCGGCGCCCTCGGCCTGTCGGGTGCGCTCGTCTGCCTGCTGCTCGCGGTGACGCAGGGCGGCGACTGGGGCTGGACCTCGGGCCGGACGCTCGGACTGCTCGTGACGGCCGTCGTGGTGGCGCTGATCTGGGGGGCGTACGAGCTCCGCGTCGCGACGCCCATGGTCGACCTCAGGGTCTCCGCCCGGCCGGCAGTCCTCCTCACCAACATCGCGGCCCTGCTCATCGGTTTCGCCTTCTACGCCAACTCGCTGGTCACCGCCCAGATGGTGCAGGAGCCCAAGGCCACCGGGTACGGGCTCGGCGCCTCGCTCGTCGTCAGCGGCCTGTGCCTGCTGCCGGGCGGTGTCGCCATGGTGGCGCTGTCCCCGGTCTCCGCCCGGATCTCCGCCAAGCACGGCCCCAAGGTCAGCCTCGCGCTGGCGGCCGGGATCATCGCCACCGGATACGGGGTGCGGTACTTCACCAGCCACAGCCTGTGGCTCATCATCGCGGGCGCCACCGTCGTCGCCTCCGGCACCGCCATCGCGTACTCGGCGCTCCCCGCCCTCGTGATGCGCGGCGTCCCCGTCAGCGAGACCGGCGCGGCCAACGGCCTGAACACCCTCATGCGCTCGATCGGCCAGGCGTTCTGCAGCGCGACGGTGGCCGCCGTGCTCGCCAACATCACCTTCCGGGCGGGGGGCAGGACCGCGCCGACGCTCCACGCGTACCAACTGGTCTTCGTGATCGCGGCGGGCGCCGCACTGCTCGCCCTGCTGGTCACGCTCATGCTGCCGGGCGGCAGGCCCGCCGGGGCGGGTACGGTCGAGGAGAGCCGCAAGGCGCCGGGCACCCTGACGGGGGGTGCGCGGCCGGCGGGAATCCAGGAGGGTGCATGACCGGCGGCCAGGCCATCGCGACGACCCCGGCCACGGACAGCGGCACGGGCCGCGACGCCATCCTCCGCGCGGCCCGTCGGGCGTTCACCCAGCGCCCGTACGCGGAGGTGACGATCCGGGGCATCGCGGCGGACGCCGGGGTCAGCCCGTCCCTCGTGGTCAAGCACTTCGGCCGCAAGGAGGAACTGTTCAACACGGTGGCCGACTTCGGGCCGGCCGCCGCGCTCCTCCTCGACGCCCCGCTCGACGTGCTCGGCCGGCACATGGTGGTCACCCTGATCACCCGCCGCCGCGCGCTCCAGTCGGACCCGCTGCTGCGCGTCGTCTTCTCCCTGGGCAACCAGGACGAACGCTCCCTGCTCCGCGACCGCTTCCACGAACAGGTCACCGACGCGCTGACCGCCCGCCTCCCCGGCGAGGACCGCGCCCTGCGCGCGGAGCTCCTGGCCGGCCACCTGCTGGGCCTCGGCGCGACACTGAGCCTCCACCGCGAGGGAGCGGGGGCGTCCGCGACACCGGAACGCATCGCGGACCTGTACGCACCGGCGCTCCAGAGCCTGATCACGGGCTGACCCACACGCGGTATGGTCTGGGCCAACCGATCAGGGGGGTCGCATGTCTGTCCGTACCCGTACCCGTGCCCGCGTACGCGCGAGCCTGGCGGTGACCGCCGTACTCCTGGCGACCGCCACGGCCTGCTCGGAGGCGACGACCTCGCAGGGCCCCGGCGCCGACGTCCCGTACGTCGCCCCGTCGGTGAACGCCGCCGCGGCCGACGCCCAGGAGGAGGCGGAGGACGCGCCGAGGACGGAGCCGCCGAACCCCGGCCCCGAGGCCGTGCGCGACGCGTTCGCCGGCCTCCAGGCCACGTACCACGACAGCTGTGAGCCGGGGCACGACTGCGCGTACTTCCTGGGCCGGATCAGCTCCGAACTGACCGGGCTGGCCGCGTCGATGAAGGCGGACGACCCGGCGCACTTCAGCGAACCGCTGAAGTGGCTCGCCGCCCTGGACAAGGCGGTGGCCGACGACACGACCAGCCTGGAGGACGACCGGGACAAGCTGATCGGTACGCGTGACCGGATCAACCAGTGGATGCAGGGGCATCCGGAGGACTATCGCTGACCCGGGGGACCGGGTTCCGGGGATCGTCGATGTCGACCGCGAGCTCGAACTCGGCGGACGAGTAGGAAATAGCGACGTTCCCCAACACTCGAATCCGGGTGAATGGATTGGACTCCGCGAAGAAAATCGCCCAGATCAGCTTACGGTCGGTAGTCAGACGGACGATGAACCCCTCCGAACCGTACGACCCCTCGCCGCCCCACAGCAGCCCCCTGTCCCCCAGGTCTGCGACGGCGCGCCCGTCGACCGAGGACACCCAGGCCGGGTTCTCCGCCAGCATCGCGTCGAGATCGAAGGGATCGAGCACCGCGAGGCGGGCCGGCGCCCCGGAGATGAGGGCGACCTCGTAGGAACGCCCGTCGGCGAAGTGGAGCGCGTCCGCGATGGGAAGCTGGTAGCCCTCCTCCCACAGCCGTTCGATCGTGGTCATTTCTTCTCGTACTTCCCGTTGCGCACGGGCTGCGGCCTTTCTTTCAGCCCGGCGAGGGGGGTTGGTTCGCCGAATTCGTTCTGGAGCACCGCAAGCGGCTGATCGGCACGCGCGACCGGATCAACCAGTGGATGCAGGGGCATCCGGAGGACTATCGCTGACCCGGGGGACCGGGTTCCGGGGATCGTCGATGTCAACCGCGAGCTCGAACTCCGCGGTCGAGTGGCACGTAGCGACGTTCCCCCGCACCTGGATTTGGTCGAAGGGATTGGAGTCCGCGAAGAAGACCGCCCAGATCAGCTTGCGGTCGGCTGTCAGACGGGCGACGAACCCGTCCGCGCCCATCGTGCCCTCGCCGCCCCACAGCAGCCCCCCGTCTCCCAGTTCCACAACGGCGAGCACGCCCACCGCGGAGACCCAGGACGGGTCCTCCGCCAGCATCGCGTCGACGTCGAAGGGTTCGAGCACCGTGAGGCCCGCAGGCGCTCCAGGAGTGATGTCCACGTCGTAGGAACGCCCGTCGGCGAAGTAGAGCCCGTCCTCGGCGGGAAGCTCGTAGTCCCCCTCCCACAGCCTTTCGATCGTGGTCATTTCTTCTTGCACTTTCCGTTGCGCACGTGCTGTGGCCTTTCCTGGAGTCCGGTGGGGGGAACCGGCTCGCCGAGTTCGTTTCTGTTCCGTCCGGAGTTCATACGCCTTCTGAACTGTTCCGCCCAGGTCCGTCCGGTGGTCGAATCGGGGTGGACTGCGTTGGGGTCGACGCGCTCGATGATGACCGGCCGCCCCACTTCGCGCGCCGCGTCGAGCCGTCGGTTGTCGTACGAGACCAGCTGACCGTCCACTTCCATGACCTTCAACGCCGTGCCGGGACGCTGCCAGTCCCACTCCCCGGAGCGCATCTTCTCCACGTAGTCGTTCGGTGACACCGTACGTTGGGAGAAGTTGATGTCCTCCGGGTTGGCCCATTCCGGGTCGCCGGAGAGCCCCAGGTGGTCGGTCCAGCTGTGGGGGTTGCGGACATAGGCGACCGCGTTGGGCGCCGGGGCCAGCCCGAGCGGGTCCGGTGTGGTGTACCGGGCGGTTTCCGGGTCGTAGTGCCGGAAGTAGTTGTAGTGGAGGCCGGTTTCCTCGTCCGCGTACTGGCCGGGGAAGCGCAGCAGGCAGTCCGCCTCGCCGTCCGCGGCGGGCAGGGGGGTGCCCCAGAGGGTGGTGCGGGCCTGCCGGGCGAGGGTGCCGTCCGGCGTGACCAGCTCGACGGGCGTACCGACCAGGTCCGTGACGATCGCGAAGAAGCGGGCGTCGTACTCGGACTGGGGGATGGTGTCGGTCTCGGCCGTCCGGCGGACGGACTGGGCCATCGGGCGGTGGGTGCCGGGCGCGTAGTCCCAGGTGGTCGTCGTGTCGTCCGGGGCCGACTGCTCGGCCAGGGCCGTGCCGTCCCAGGTGAAGGCCAGGACGGCACCGTCGGGACCCGTCTTGGAGACGCGGCGGCCCAGGGGGTCGTAGGCGTAGGTCCATTCCTCGCCGCTGGGAGTGGTGGCCCGGGTGAGGCGGTTCTCCCCGTTCCACGTGTACGTCCAAGTGCGGACCTGGCCGTTGAGGAGCTTGCGGGTCCTGCGGATCAGCCGGCCGGCGGCGTCGTGTTCGTAGGTGGTGCGACCTGCCCGGCGGATGAGGGCACCGTCGTAGCTTCGTTCACCGGTCGCGGGGTGGTGCGGGGCGTCGGCGTGGGTCTGGTTGCCCGTCCTGTCGTACGAGTATCTCTCGCTCCACCCGTGTGCCTGGACGTCGGTTACCCGGCCTATGGGGTCCAGCGAGAAACGCCTGGTCCCGGTGGTCAGTTCGCGTATCTCGGTGAGGTAACCGTCCGGGCGGTAGGCGTAGGTGCGCTGCTGGAGGAGCCGGTCCTCCTCGCTCCCCTCGTGGGTGGCGAGGGTCTGGGCGATGAGGCGGTTGCCCTTGTCCCACGCATGGGTGAGGGTGGTGGCGTCTCCGATGCGGCGTTCCGTCTCACGACCCGCGGCGTCGTAGGCGAAGGCGAGAGCGCCGTCGCCCCGGCTCAGCCCGGTGGGGCGGCCCGCCGGGTCGTAGGACCAGTCCGAGCGCACGCCCGCGGGGGTGGTGCGCGAGGTGCGGCGGCCCATGGCGTCGTACGTGTACGTGCTGGTGCGGCCGTTGACCGACTCCGATATGACTCGGCCGACCGCGTCGTGCTCCCGGGTCACCGCCGCGTCCGCGTTGTCCGCGTGGAGCAGGGCACCGTTCGCGGCGTACGCGTAGGACGTCACCTCGCCGGTGGACTCGTCGAGCTGGGCGGTCATGCGTCCGAGCGCGTCGAGGGTGAAGCGCAGTGTCTGGCCCACCGCGTTCGTCTGGGCCGTGAGGCGGCCCGCCGGGTCGCGTTCGTAGGTGCGGGTGGCGCCGTCGAAGTCGGTCTCCGCGACCAGGCGTCCCGCCGCGTCGTAGGTGTAACTCCACTGCTTGCCCAGCGGGTTGGTGACCCCGGTCAGGCGCAGCTCGGTGTCGTAGGCGAAGGTGTGGTGCGCCCCGTCGGGGTCGGTCCTCGTGGCGGGCTGGTCGAAGTAGGTGTACGTGTAGGTGGTGGTGTTGCCGGCCTCGTCGGTGTGGAGGACGAGGTTGCCCTCGGTGTCCCACTGCCACTCCTCGCGGGCGCCGTCCGGCCCCTCGCGCCACGCCGGCATGCCCTCGATCGTCCAGCCGTGACGCGTGGTCCGGCCCAGGGCGTCGGTGACGGCGGTGACCTGTCCGTGCGGGCCGCGGCGCATCCGGAGGGTGGAGCCCACCGGGGTCGTCGTCTCGACCGGGAGACCCGCCGCATCCGTGACGAACCGGGTGGTGTGTCCCAGCGCGTCGGTGACGGAGGTGAGGTGGCCCGCGTCGTTGTACCCGTAGTGGGTGACGGCGCCGCCGGGATCGGTGGTGGAGGTGTGGGAGCCGCGCTCGTCGTACGTGTGGCGCCACACCGCGCCGCCCGGCTCCCGGGTCTCCAGCGGCAGGCCGCGGTCGTCGTAGACGGTACCGGCCACCGTTCCGTCCGGCCGTTCGACGGTCACCAGGCGGCCCTCGTCGTCGTAGCCGTAGCGCGTGGTGCGGCCCAGCGGATCGGTCACGGCGACGGGGTGCCGGTTGTCGTCGTCCCACTCCGTGAGCGTGGTGTTCCCCAACGGGTCCGTGTAGGAAACGATCTTGTACGCCTCGTTGCAGACGTACACGGAGGTGTTGCCCTGCGAGTCCGTGTAGCGGGAGGTGCGGGCGGCCTCGTCGTAGTGCATGCGGCCCGACAGGATGCCGTCCGGCCCGATGCCCCGCAGGACACGGCCCTGCCGGTCGTAGACGTAGCCGTACGAGGTGCCGTTGCGGTCCGTCCACGACGTGATGCGGTGCTCCGCGTCGTACCGGTAACGCATCGCCTTGTCGGTCGAGTTGAAGACCTGGGCCAGGTTGCCGGCGGCGTCGTAGGAGTAGGAGACGAGGGTGGTGCTCTGCTCGTGCCGCGCGCCGTGCAGGAGACGCAGGGCGGTGATCCGAGGTATCCCGGCATCGGTGTCGACGGCGATGCGGTAGCCGCCGGAGTGCCTGATCTCCTTCGGCGTGCCCTGGGTGTCGTAGACGACGTCGATGCGGTCGCCGTCGCCGTTCCGGTCGGTGATCGCGGTCAGCGCCAGCTCGCGGCCGCTCACGGGCAGCGGGGCGAAGTGGAACGTGCGGTTGCGGTCCGGGACGACGATGCGCATCGTGCCGGCCGGGTCGCCGTCCCAGTACAGCGGCCAGCGCGGCCCCGAGGTGGGAAGCGTCGCCTCACCGGGCGTCGGGACCGGGTACGTCAGCAGCATGCCGCCGTCCGTGACGTAGACGATCCCCCTCCCGTCGATCTCCAGGCGCTGGTCGAGCGTGCCCGCCCAGGTGGGGCCGAACCAGCCCCCGCACGGGTGCCCCGAGACGTAGTGCCGCTCCAGGACCACCGGAAGGGCGCCGGGCAGCGTGACGTCGGTGGCGGACATGAGCATTTCGCCCGTCGCCACGTCGATCGGCTCACCGGTCGTCGGGCGCTCCTCGTTGGGCGTGGTGTTCCTGTCCGGGTGGCTGTCCGTCCGCGCGCGGGCGCTGCCGTCCCGGCGCAGACCCTCCACCCGGCCGCGCAGGCGCTGCGCGGCGTTCTTGGCGACGGAGGCCCCGCGCCGCGCCGCGCCGGTGCCGCCGGTGGCGAGGGCGAGGAGGACTTCGGGCGTCAGCAGACCGGCCGCCCGGGCCGGGTTCCGCTGCCATTCGTCCCAGTGGACGACGGCCTTGGCGAACTCCTGGGGGTGCTGCACGGCGTAGGACGCCCCGTCCACCATGCCCGCCAGGTGCAGACCGAGGCCGTCCGGGCCGTCGTTCACGAGGTCGTCGAACCCCTCGTACCAGCCGCGCATGGTGTCGCCCGCACCGCCGAAGAAGTCTCCGACCCCCTTCTGGAACTTGTCCCAGCCCTTGCGGGGCGGGGGCTTGTCGGGGGCGTGCTCCGCCGCGTCGTCGAGCTTGCGCCTGGACGCGACGACGACGGTGTCGAGCTCGCTCTCCAGCTTGTCCAGGCGGCCGTAGCAGTCCTGGAGGGCGGCGAGGCCCGGATCGTCGTCCGGCGGCCGCTCGGGTAGCGGATCGTCCTTGCGCTCCACGGCGGCGTTGTAGTCCGTGACACGCTTCCAGTACTTCTTGGAGGTCGCCCGGGCCTCGTCGGCGTCGTCGATGATCGGCCTGACCCGCGTGTGGACCGAGCGCAGCGTGTACGCGTAGGAGTCCAGGGCCTTCCCGGATGCCTCGAAGTACTTCTGGGCCGACTCCAGTTCCCGGGGGAGCGCGCGGGTGGCGTCCTTGAACGCCTCCGACCCGGCCCCGGTCCAGTCCATCAGGGACAGGTCGTCGAGCTTTTCGAGGCCCTCCTTGAACGCCCCCGCGTAGGCGAGGAGCTTCAGAGCGAGGCCGTCGACGTCCTCCGGGTCTCCGTAGATGACGTCGCCGGGCTTGGCGTGCGGCGGTATGCGCTCGCGCTCGCCGCCCTCCATCGCGTCACGGCTCGTCATATCACCGGCCCCTTCCCGTTCGATCCGCCGTCCACTTCCCAGCCGCCGTCCACCCGCAGGCGGGGGTGCTGGGGCACGTCCTGGTAACTGCCGGAGTCGCCGTCGTCCAGCCACGGCTCCTGGTAGATCTGGGGCGGCGGGTCGAACTTCGGGCGCGACCCCTCCTGCCACGCCTTCATGCCCTCCTCCCCGAACGGCAGCTTGGCGATGTTGGCCGCGGTCGGCGAGAAGTTCTCGATGCACAGCAGATCGGCCAGCACATAGGCGGCGAGGACCACCCGCAGCGTCTCCACCACGACGTCCGTGTCCTCGGCCACCCGCCCCATGCCGAAACCCCATTTCTCCAGCATGGTCCGGGTCGGCCCGACGATGTCGAAGTCGGCCGACTCCGTGATCTCCGCGGACAACGTGTTCCAGTCCCGCTTGATCTTGTGCGCGGCGACCACGGACTCCTCCAGGGGGGCGAGCACCTTGCGCACCGAATCGATCTCGATCCGGTACCCGTCCCCCGGGGCCGGCCCCGGCCCCGTCGGCGTGCTCCCGGCGTCAGGATCCGCCATCGTGCGCTCCCCGGGCCTCCGCTGCCTCCAGCGTCCCCGCGTCCAGCACGAGCGGTCTCGGCCCCAGCGGATCCACCAACGC
Organism: Streptomyces sp. 2131.1; assembly: GCF_900105515.1. Taxonomy (GTDB): domain Bacteria; phylum Actinomycetota; class Actinomycetes; order Streptomycetales; family Streptomycetaceae; genus Streptomyces; species Streptomyces drozdowiczii. The sequence goes on from NZ_FNSY01000001.1 coordinate 4,535,077, forward strand.
GCGCACCCCCGCGGGCAGTAGCTCCACGAGGTCCTCGACGGTGGTGGACGCCCACGCGCAGGCCCCGGCGAACAGCCCCAGCGCCTCGACGGAGGTGAAGACCGGCACCACCGGTCCCTCCTCGGTCTCACTCACCAAGAAGCCCGGTGATTCCGGGCGTTGGAAGTACAGACGGGCGGAACGTAAGGCGGCCATCTGCTCGGAGCGGGACATCGACGCGAACATTTCCTCGCGCAGCAGGTCACGCAGCGACATGTCTCCCCCTGGTTTGCTCTCGCTATCGCCCAGGAAAAGTTATCGCACACACGTGCTGGTCATCGGTGAATATGGCAGGGGTGTGCGGAACCCCACTTCACGCAGGGTTCCGCCGCCGCATCCGTCCCAACGGGGGCCCTACTGGGCCGCGTTGCGCCACACCGTCACGTCGATCGTGACGTAGTCGCTCGGGGAGTCCTCCGGAGCGTGCCCCTGGTACGTCAGCAGCGCCAGGTGGCCCGTGCCCGAAGTGACGCAGATCTGGCGCCCCTTGGACAGGTCCTCCACCGGGATGTTGTCGGCGTACCGGGTCTCCGCACGGCAGACGTCCAGCGATCCCTGCTGCCCGGGGTCGAGCAGGGTGAGGCGGCCGTCCTCGCTCTCCGCCTCGAAGTAGCCGGACTCGTACGTCAGGTCGTACCCGCTGTCGACGCCGCTCTGCGGCCTGACCTCCGGGTCGCCGAACGTCAGGTGGTACCCCCGCGTGAGGTTGATGCCCGGGAAGTCCTCGGGATCCGGGCTCGACGTGGCGGAGGGCGACGAGCCCGAGTCCTCCGGGGTGGAGCCGTCGTCGTCCGTGACGGTGGGCTCCGGGGTCGGCTTCGTACTCGCCTTGGGGGCAGGCTTGTTGTCCTTGTCGTGGGCGGTCGTGCTCTTGTCGTCCTTGCCGTTGTCCTTCAGCAGGAAGTACGCCGTACCGCCGCCCGCGACGCCGAACAGCAGCGCCGCGACGATCGCGATGGCCGCCACCTTGCCGCGACGGCGCTTGGGCGGGGTCGGCGCACCGGCCTGCGGCGTCGGCTGCGTGACGTGCGGCGGTACGCCCCCGCCGGAGTACGCGGGCGCAGGGCCCGGGTAACCGTAGGACGCCTGCTGCGCCGGGTACCCGTAGGCCGGGGTCTGCCCCGACGGCGGGCCGAACGCCCCCGGGCCGACCGGCGCGGGCCCCTGCCCCGGCGGCGGCGTGACCGGCGGGCCGTATCCCGGCGGCGGGGTGCTCGGCGCCGGCGTCGTGGGCGAGTACGCGGCGGGGGCGGCCGGAGCCGCGGGGGCCGCGGGCGCGGTCTCGGCAGGCGGCGAGGCGGGCGTGGCCGGCGCGGACGACGGGGGTGGCGGCGTCTGCACGGGGGCCGGTGCGGCGGCCCGTACGGTGATGTCGGCCGCGACCGGCTTCGGCAGCCAGTCCTCGGGCCGCCGCAGCACCGTCTCCGCGTTCGCGGTCTGGCACAGCTGGATCACCTCGGCGACCGACGGCCGGTCCTCCGGGTTCTTCGCCAGGCAGCGCCCGACCAGCTCCATCAGCCGCTCCGGCACACCGGTGAGGTCCGGCTCCTCGTGCACGATCCTGTAGAGCACCCCGTGCGAGGTCCCCTCACCGAACGCGGGCGACCCGGTGGAGGCGAACGCCGCGACCTGGCCCAGCGCGAAGATGTCCGTCGCGGCGGTGACCCGGCGCCCGGCGGCCTGCTCCGGCGCCATGAACGACGGGGTGCCGATGGTGACCCCGCTGCCCGTGAGGGACGTCGCGTCGGCCGCGTAGGCGATGCCGAAGTCGATGACGCGCGGTCCGTCCGCCGCGAGCAGCACGTTCGACGGCTTGAGGTCGCGGTGGACGATCCCCGCCCCGTGGATGACGTGCAGCGCCTCGGCCATGCCCGCGATCAGCAGCAGCACGGCCTCGACGGGCAGCGCGCCGTGCTCCACGACCGCGTCTGCGAGCGAGGGGCCCGGCACGTACGCGGTGGCGAGCCACGGCTGCGCGCCCTTGGTGTCGGCGTCGATCACCGGCGCGGTGAACAGCCCCTGCACGCGCTGCGCGGACTGCACCTCCTGCGCGAACCGCCGCCGGAACTCCGCGTCCTCGCCGAACTCGGGCCGGATCACCTTGATGGCGACGGGCCGCCCGCCGGGCGTGTACGAGAGGTACACCTTGCCCATGCCGCCCGCGCCGAGCTTGGCGGCCAGCCGGTAGCCGGCGATGGTGGTCGGGTCGTCGCCCGTGAGGGGCTGGAAGACCTGCGAGTTGCCCCCGCTGCGTGGCTGCTGACCGCTCATGAACTCGTGACTCCCCCGGAGAGCGCTGGCTGTAGTCACGGCACTTTATCCAAATCCCTTGGGCAAGGGGCCCTTGCGGAGCTACCGGAGCCGTAACGTTCAGCGGGCCGCTGAGCGCCTCCAGAGGTGTCGGATGGCCGCACTAGGCTGTAGATCATGCCGGACGACCCCCCTCTCATACAGAGCCTGCGCACCGCGGTCGCCGCCGCTCCCGCCGACGTACCCCTGCGGCTGCACCTCGCCCAGCTCCTGCTGGACGCGGACCGGGCCGACGAGGCCGTCACCGAGGCGGCCGTGGCCCTTCAGCACGCACCGGGTGACGCCCAGGCCCGGGAGCTGATGCTCCGTGCGATGGGCGCGCCGCCCGTATCCGCCTCCGCTCCCGAACCCCCGCCGCCGAACCCGCCCGCCTCCCAGCCACCGGCCCAACCGCCGGGTCCGCACACCGGGTTCGACTGGAAGGCCGCCGCGGAGCAGGTCGGGGACGCCGTACCGCCGCGGTTCGCCGAGACGCCGGCCCGTGCGGACGGGCAGGACGATCCGGCCGGCGCCGACGCGTGGGACGTGGAGAGTCCCGGAACCGTACGACTGTCCGACGTCGGCGGCATGCAGGACGTGAAGGACCGCATGGAGGCCGCGTTCCTCGCCCCGCTCCGCAACCCCGAGCTGCGCAAGCTGTACGGGAAGAGCCTGCGCGGCGGGCTGCTGCTGTACGGGCCTCCCGGTTGCGGCAAGACGTTCATCGCGCGGGCGGTGGCCGGTGAACTCGGCGCCGCCTTCCTGTCGGTCTCCGTGAACGACGTGCTCGACATGTGGATCGGCAACTCCGAGCGCAACATGCACGAGGTCTTCGAGTCCGCCCGCCGCCAGGCGCCCTGCGTGGTCTTCCTGGACGAGCTGGACGCCCTCGGCGCCAAACGCAGCCGGACCGCGCACAGCGGCATGCGCAACGTGGTCAACCAGCTGCTCAGCGAGTTGGACGGCATCGACTCGGCGGCCAACGAGGGTGTCTTCGTGCTGGCCGCCACCAATGTGCCGTGGGACGTGGACAACGCCCTGCGCCGCCCGGGCCGCCTCGACCGGACGATCCTCGTCCTCCCGCCGGACGCACCCGCGCGGGAGGCGATCCTCCGCTACCACCTGCGCGACCGGCCCATCGAGAACGTCGACGTGGGCAAGCTGGTCAGGGCCACCGACGGACTGTCCGGCGCGGACCTGGCCCATGTCTGCGAGGTGGCGGCCGAGCGGGCGCTGCTGGACTCGGTGCGGACCGGGACCGTACGGATGATCAACTCGAAGGACCTGCTGGCCGCCGCGAAGGAGACCGTGCCTTCAGCCGAACCGTGGTTCGCCTCCGCGCGCAACGTGGCGATGTTCGCCAACGAGGGCGGGGCGTACGACGACCTGGTGGCGTACCTGAAGAAGAGGCGCAAGCTGTGACCACCTCCCTGCATCCCGCCGTGGAGCGGGCGAACCTGCTCACCGGCCTCAAGCGATATGCGGAGGCCAGGGAGTTGATGGCCCAGCGGCTCGCGGAGGACCCCGAGGACATCCTGGCCTGGATCGAACTCGCCCGGACCCATCTCGGGGACGAGGAGAACGGCGCCGAGGCCCTGGCGGCGACCGAGCGGGCGCTCGCCCTGAACGCCGAGCACGTCGGGGCGCTCCTCATGCACGCGAGAGCCCTGCGCGTGGGCGGCCGCTTCCCGGAGACCGAGGGCGTGCTGCGCGAGGTGATACGCCTGGCCCCCGACTACTGGTTCGGCTACGCACGGCTCGCCGACTGGCTCTGGCGCATCCGGATGATCAGTTCGGGAAAGGCCAACGGCGGCGAGGTCCGGCGTGAGGACATGAGGGCCGGGCTGCGGGAGGCCGAACGGATCGCCCAGGAGGCCATCCGGCTGGGCCCCGAGGAGGTGTACGCCTACGAGGTGGCCTGGCTCATCGCCGACATGTCCGGCGACCGCGCCGCCGCAGGCCGGATGGACGAGGCGATCCTCCGGCTCGACCCGCAGCACGAGCACGCCCTGGCCCGCCGGACCAGCAAGGCGGCGACCGCCCCCGGCGTCAAGGCGGCCGAGGCCGCCACCCTGTACGCCGACGCCCTCGCCTCCACGCCGGCCTCCGCGCCGATGCGGCAGGGCCTGGACGCGGCCTCGTACCGACTGCTGCGCGGCCTGCGCTGGCTCGCCCTGCTCTGCCTGGCCCTCGCCGCCGCGGGCATCGACCTGTTCCAGACGGACGGCGAGACGCAGCGCGAACTGCCCCTGGTCCTCGGCCAGCGGCTCTGGGACCTCGTCCCCATGGCCGCCGTCTGGGCCCTGGGGGCCGTGCTGCGCTACCGCCGTCTGCGTGCCGGGGTCAAGGTCAACCTTCGCTCGCTGGTCCGGCGGATGACCTGGGCCCGCGTCGTGCTGGGGCAGGCGGCGTGGGCCATGCTCTGCGCGCTGCTCATCACCCAGGTCCCCTGGACGGAACGCACGGTCCCGATCGTGCTCTTCTGGGCGGGGCTGGTGCCGTCGTTGGCGACGATGTGGTTCGACCGGCCGAGGAACGGCTGAACCGGGCCCGGACGTACGGAAGTCCGGATACTCGTTGCACCTGCGGAAAGCCCGTTCGATCATGGCGGACGGCGGCCCCGGGAAGCGGAGGCCGCACCGGACGAAAGGCCGTACGTGCGCAAGCTCGTGTACTTCATCGCCGCGACCCTGGACGGCTTCATCGCCGGACCGGACGGCTCCGATCCCAGCGGCCCCGACGGCTTCTGGCCCATCCCGGAGGACTACCTCGAGCACCTGATCGCCGAGTACCCGGAGACGCTGCCCGGGCCGGCGCGCGCCGCGCTCGGGGTGACGGCGGAGGGCACCCGCTTCGACACGGTCGTGGAAGGCAGGCGCTCGTACGAGATCGGCCTCGACGCGGGCCTCACGGACGCCTACCCGCATCTGCGGCACCTCGTGGTCTCCCGCACCCTGGGCGAGAGCCCGGACCCCGCCGTGGAGCTCGTCGCGGGCGATCCGGTCGCGCGCGTACGGGAGTTGAAGCAGGAGGACGGCAAGGACATCTGGCTCGTCGGCGGCGGTGAGCTGGCCGCGTCCCTCTACGGGGAGATCGACACCCTGATCCTGAAGCTGAGCCCGACGACGATCGGGGCGGGCATCCCGCTGTTCGGGCGGAAGGCGGTGTTTGAGCCGGCCGCCTGGACCCTCACGGACCACACGGTCCTGGCGAGCGGTACGGCGTACCTGACGTACGAGCGCGCCACCGCGACGGTGGCCGTCACCGTCGCCGACTGAGAACCGGGTGCCGGCCGGCCGGGGCGCACGGCCCCCGCCGGCCGGCTCCGTGTCACGCGGCGGCGCAGGCCGCGCCGCTGAGGGTGAACGCGGCCGGGGCGGCGTTCGTACCGCTCTGACTGCCGGTGAAGCCCACGGTCACCGTGGAGTTCGGGGCGATCGTGGAGGTGTACGAGGCCGGCGTGACGCTCACCGAGCCGCCGGTCTGCTTGGGCGTGCCGCCCCACATGTTGGTGATCGTCTGGCCGTTGGCGAAGGCGAAACCGAGCGTCCAGCCGTCGATGGCGGCGGTGCCCGTGTTGCGGATGGTGATCTCGCCCTGGAAGCCGCCCTGCCACTGGCCGACCACCTTGTAGCCGACCGAGCAGCTGCCGGCCGGGGTGGTGGAGCCCTCGTCCGTGGTGACGCCCACCGCGGCCGACCGCGCCGAACGGTTGCCGGCCGCGTCCCGGGCGTAGACCGCGAAGGAGTACGCGGTGTCGGCGCTCAGGCCCGTGACGGTGACGCTCGTCGCCGTCGAGGAGGCGACCTTGGTCTCCGTACCGCCGCTGACGCGGACGACGTCGTAGCCGGCGACGGCAACGTTGTCGGAGGAGGCGGCCCAGGTCAGTGTCGCGGAGGTGTCGGTCACGGCGGAGGCGGCCGGGGTGCCCGGGGCGGTCGGGGCCTCGGTGTCGCCCTCGGAGGCGCCGCCGTAGACCGTGGCCTCCTGGGAGGTCTGGGCGATGCCGTCGGCGCCGTGGAAGATGCGCTCGCCCCAGGAGCTGAGCCGCGCCGGGTCGAAGCCGATGGTCAGGTCGAGGACCGGGTCGGTGTTGCCGCTCCACGACCAGGCGATCCAGCCGAGCCCCAGCCGCTGGGCCTCGGACATCATGGTGTCCTCGTCCGGGTCCCCGTACTGGTCGGCGGGGCCGCCGAACTCACCGATGACCAGGGGCAGTCCGGCGTCCACGAACGCGTTCAGGTAGTCGGTGACCTTCTGGGCGGTGTTGTAGACGCTGTACATGTGGATCGAGAAGAGCAGGTTGCCGGTCGGGTCGGCGTCGTACACCGCCTGGGCGTTGTCCCGCATGACGTTCTGCCAGTCCTGGCCCCAGTTGGGCGCGTCCACCATGATCGTGTGCGCGAACCCGGCGGCGCGCAGCTTCTTGATCGCGGCGGTGGTGGGGGCGGTCCAGCCGGCCGGGTCGGTGTTGCCCCAGGGCTCGTTGCCGATGTTGATGACGACGTAGTCCTCCTGGCCGGCGAGGACGTCCTTCAGGGAGATCCAGTAGTCGGCCGCGTGGTCCAGCGTGCCGGCGGCGGAGTCCTCCCCGTATCCGGTGGTGTCGTGCACCTCCAGGACGCAGATGAGCCGGTTCGCCTTGCAGTCGGCGATGACGGCGGCGACGTCGTCCGGCCCGTTCCTGCTCCAGCGGTAGCCGTCGGACAGCACGACGCGGACGGTGTTGGCGCCGGTCGCCTTGATGTCGGCCAGCGACTGGGTCTCGCCCGGGTACCAGGTGTGCGCGTGGTTGACCCCGCGCATGACGAAGTCGTTGCCGTTGCCCTCGACCAGCCGGCCGTCGCTGATGTGCAGGCCCGTACCGGCCGCGGCCCGCGCCGGGGCGAGGCCGCCGAGCGCGAGGAACCCGAGCAGGGTGGCCAGGACGGTGAGGATGACGGTGGCGGGACGCTCGGCCGTATGTCTCGCTGTACTCACTGCGGCTCCAGATGGGGGAGGAGGAGGGGCGGACGCACCGGTGTGGGAGCGCTCCCACACCGGTGGGAACCCATGAAGCCATTCGGTCAGGGGCACGTCAAGAGATCGGACGAATCGGGTTGGCGGGGACCGACTTCAAATTTTTTTCTCGGCGGAGTGTCGGATTCGGTGGACGCCGTTCGTCGTCTTCATGAAACGTTCGGCACGGCAGCAAGGAGAACGCTCATGAAGTACGTGTTGTTCATCGCCACGGACCCCGCCGCGGAGCACACCGACGAGAACCCGGAGGCATGGGTCGAGAAGTGGAACGGGCGCGGCGTCCGGCTGGAGGGAATGCCGCTCAAGTCCGTCGCGGAGACGACCACGGTCCGCGTCCGGGCCGACGAGGTCCTGGTCACCGACGGCCCGTTCGCCGAGACGGCCGAGTGGATCGCCGGATACGACCTCCTGGAGGCGGCCGACCTGGACGAGGCGATCGAGGTCGCCGCCTCGCACCCGATGGCGACCGGCGGCCGCGTCGAGATCCGCCCCGTCGAACCGGTCGACCACGGCCCGGACACGGACAACGTCCCGCACGAGGGCGACGCCCCCGCCTCCCGCTTCCTCGCGATCATCCGGACGGACCCGGGTGCGCCCCCGCACACCCCGGACCCGGCCGCGGTCGCGGAGTGGGTACGGGACGGACTTGCCTCCGGCCGCTACCTGGGCGGCGAGCACCTGAGCCCGGTCGAGGACGCGACGCTCGTACGCCGTCGCGGCGGCGAACTCCTCATCACGGACGGGGGATACGCGGACGTGCCGGAGTGGGTCACGGGGATCGTCTTCGTCGACGGGGACCGCGAACAGGCGCTGGAGTACGTGGGGCGGTGCCCGATGGCCCGGTCGGGGATCGTGGAACTCCGGGAGTTCTGGACGGACTTCGGGTGAGCGCGGGCGTGGGGGCGGGGGCGGAGGCCGCCGGGGCCCCCGGGACGCCTCCCGGGGACACCGCACCGGCGGCCGTGCGCGCGGCGCTCGCCGCCGCCCACCGGGCCGAGTGGGGCGTCGTGTTCGGCACGCTCGTCCGCCTCACCGGCGACTGGGAACTGGCCGAGGACTGCGCGCAGGACGCCTTCGCCCGCGCCCTGCCGGCCTGGGAGCGCGACGGGGTGCCGCGCAGCCCGGGCGCGTGGCTGGTGACCGCCGCCCGGCGCCGCGCCGTCGACGTACTGCGCCGCCGTACGACGGAACGCGACAAGATCGCGGAGGCGGCGGCGCTGGAGGAGGCGTACGAACCGGCGCCGCCCGGCGACGAGCGGCTGCGGCTCATCTTCACCTGCTGCCACCCGGCGCTCCCGCTCGAAGCCCGGGTGGCGCTCACCCTGCGTGCGGTCGGCGGGCTCACCACGCGCGAGATCGCCCGCGCGTTCCTGGTCGGCGAGGACACCGTCTCGCAGCGCGTCCTGCGTGCCAAGCGGAAGATCGCGGCGGCCGGCATCCCGTACCGCGTCCCGCCCCCCGGCGCCCGCGCGGAACGGCTGGGCGGGGTCCTCGCCGTGCTGTACCTGATCTTCACGGAGGGCTACGCGCCGAGCGACGGCAGCACCACCCGCGACGGCCTCGCCGAGGAGGCCATCCGCCTCGCCCGCCTGGTCACGGCCGAGACATCGGACGAGCCGGAGGCGCGCGGCCTCCTCGCCCTGCTCCTGCTCCAGCACTCCCGCCGAGCCGCACGGCTCGACGCGGACGGCGGCCTGGTCACGCTGGAACACCAGGACCGGTCGCTGTGGGACCGGGGGCTGATCGCGGAGGGGGCGGCCCTGGCCCACCAGGCGCTCCCGGCGGACGGCCCCTACGCCCTCCAGGCCGCGATCGCCGCCCAGCACGCCCTCGCCCCGGACGCCGCCGCGACCGACTGGGCGGCGATCACGGCCCTGTACGACCGCCTTCTCGCCCTGCGTACGAACCCGGTCGTCGCCCTCAACCGGGCCGTCGCCCTCGGCATGCGGGACGGCCCGCAGGCCCAGCTCGACGCCGTCGACGCGCTCGGTACGCCGAAGGAGCTGGCCGGCCACCACGCCCTGGCCGCCGTCCGCGCGGACGCGCTGCGCCGCCTCGGCCGTACGAGGGAGGCGGCGACGGCGTACGAGGAGGCGCGGGCGGCGGCCCCGAACAGGGCGATCGCCGAGGAGTACGCTCGCCGGCTCACCGAGCCCGCACCCGCCGAAGGGAACACCGCACGATGACTGACGCCGACCACGCCGACCACGCCGAGATACGGGCCCGTATCGCCAAGGGGCTCGTTTACACGGAGACCGAGGCGGCGTTCCTGGCCCACCGTCGCCGCGAGGACGAGATCTTCGCGTACAACCACACGCCCCCGGGCGACACGGGGAGACGGCGGTCGCTGCTGACCGAAATCTTCGGCTCGGTCGGCGAACGCACCGTCCTGCAGGCCCCGTTCCACGCGGCGTTCGGCAGCAACGTCCACATCGGCGACGACTTCTTCGGCAACGTGAACCTGACGTTCGTCGACGACGTGGACATCCGGATCGGCAACGACGTCATGATCGCCCCGAGTGTGACCCTGACGACGACAGGACACCCGCTCCACCCCGCGCGCCGGGCGGACTTCGGCCGGTTCTCGGAGCCGATCGTGATCGAGGACAAGGTGTGGATCGGCAGCAACGTCGTGGTCCTGCCCGGTGTACGTATCGGCTACGGCTCGGTCGTCGGCGCGGGCAGTGTGGTCAGCCGCGACATCCCCGCGATGAGCGTCGCACTCGGTACGCCGTGCCGGGTGGTCCGGCCCATCACGGACGCGGACCTCACCACCCGCGCGTAGGAGGCGTCGTCCGGCGGACCGGGGCTGCACGTCACCTGGCGGGCCGCCTACCAGGCCCCGTGGTACTGGACGCCCAGGACCAGGGCCGCGATCGCCGTGGCCAGGAACACGATCCCGCCGACGATGTTGCGGGACCCCACCCGCAGATGGGCGATGATCGCGCCGATGAAGTAGAGGATGAGGCCGCAGGCGGCGAGCGTGCCGAGGGCCGTCACGGCGAGCCCGGCGGCGAGCCCGACAGTGCCTGCGGCCAGCAACAGCCCCAGTATCGGCACGTACTTGCGAGGAATCCCCTTCATGTCGGCCTGGGACTTGGGGTATTCGTGGCCGATCAGATAGGTCACGGCCGCGGCGCCGTTGAAGAAGATGCCGAGGATGGTGACCGTGAGGTATGCGGTGCGCACGTTTTCTCCGCTTCTGAGGAGTGGCTGAGACAGGCCCTGGGAGGCCGCTCCTCAGACTCGACGATCGTCGGCCCCGTTCTGTGAGGTGGCTCGCCGGCAGCCGGGCGTACGCGACGACGGGCGGGCTCCTGCGGACCTCGGCCAGTGGCCCGAGGAGCGGCCGAGCGGGAACGATCGCACACGCGGCAACGATCGCACACGCGGCAACGAGGCAGGCCCTAGCTGTGCCGTCCCATGACATCGGTTCCTCGCGGTCAGGCTTGGCGGGCGTAGGACGCAAGGCGATCGGCGAGCGCCGTGACGAGGTCGCGCAGTTCATCGGGGCGCTCGATGACGAACGGCCGGTCGAGTGAGGCGAGTACCGGAGGCAACCAATCGAGCCGCTCCGCCCGCAGCTCGACGCGCAGCCATCGTTCGGTCGCCCGGTCCTGGCCTGCCGCGGGCTCGTGCTCCTCCAGGCCGGCGACGCTGACGGGAAGGTGGGCGCGGATCTGCTCAACTGTCCCGTGGATCCGCAAGGTCACCTCATGCCGGTACTCGGCCGTGGCGAACCCTGACAACACGCGCTGTGCCGGACCGGTACCTGCGGGCGCTTCGAATGAGCCGGGCAGGGCCCGCGCGTCTGCGATGCGATCGAGCCGGAAGGTTCGGTCCTCGCCGATCCCGGCGTCCTTGCCCGTGACGTACCACCGGCCCGCATGGGCGACGATCCCGTACGCGTGCAGCGTGCGTTCGCTGCGCCGTCCGTCACGGTCGGTGTAGCGGATCGAGACCGGCCGGCGATGGCGCACCGCGTCGGCGATGGTGAGCAGGACCCCAGCGTCCGGGGTGTCGGACTCGCCGGGCCGGTCCGTGAAGGCGAGGGCCTCCAGAAGTGTGTTGAGCCGACTGGCCGTGTGCTTGGGCAGCACCCGCCGGATCTTCGCCGATGCCGTCTCGTTCGCCGTGTGCTGCGTCGTCGTCAGCCCTGCTCGGCGGCCGGCGACCAGGCCGAGCAGCACGGCCAGCGCCTCGTCGTCGCTGAGCATGAGCGGAGGCAAGCGGTACCCGGGGGCGAGCCGATACCCGCCGTAGCGGCCGCGTACCGATTCCACGGGCACATCCAGGTCGATCAGCTGGTCCACATACCGCCGCACGGTGCGCCCTTCGACGCCGAGCCGGTCGGCTAGTTCGGCCACCGTCCGGGTGCCGCCCGACTGCAGCAGCTCCAGCAGTGTCAGCACGCGGGCAGTGGGTCGGGGCATGTTCACAGCCTAACGCGAATACAGGACCGATTCTGTCCACTATTTCTCCTAGCCTGCGCAGTGCACGCCTCCAGCACAGCCAAGGAGATCAGCATGGAATTCGTCTCGATCCGCATCATCACCAGCGACGTAGCGCGTCTCGTCGAGTTCTACGAGCGAGCCACAGGGGCGCGGGCGACGTGGGCCACCGAAGACTTCGCCGAACTCACCACCGCAGGCGCCACCCTCGCGATCGCCGGCACCCGCACCGTCCCGCTGTTCGCCCCGGGCTCAGCCCGCCCTGCCGACAACCACAGCGTGATCACAGAGTTCCTCGTCGACGACGTGGACCGCGTTCACCAGAACCTGACCGGCTTCGTCACCGACTTCGTCACCGAGCCCACCACGATGCCCTGGGGAAACCGGTCGCTGCTGTTCCGCGACCCCGACGGCAACCTCGTCAACTTCTTCACCCCCGTCACCCCAGCGGCCATCAAAAAGTTCGCACGCTGACGCCACCCACAGCCGCTCACGCGGGAGCCCTGAGATCGCCAGGGCTCCCGGTGAACGCGGCCGCCGAGTCCGTGAGCGCCACCGGCAGGGGGCACCGGAGGCAGGGGGCACCGGAACGCACCGCTGACCCCCGAAGGACGTCTGCTCCTGTGCCTGCGGATCGACGCCGGACGCCCGATCGCACACGTCGCTGCGGAAGCCGGGATACGGGCTGGAGGCCGTGCGGGCCCTGGCCGCGGCCGGCGCCCGGGTACCGCCCGTGCAGGTCCCCGTGGACGAGCGTCTCCGGCTGCTCCCGCCCCGCATTCCCTACGGTGGCGAGGGCGGCCTCCGGCACGGGGCGCGGGAGCGCGTGCGTCAGCTCGGCGGCGTCCTCGCGCAGCCCGTCCTCCCACTCCCCGGCGCGGTCGCTCAGCCGGGGCAGCCCGCCCGGCGCGGGCACGGCCGGCGGCCGCCGCCCGAGCCGCGCGGCGACGGCCACCACCTCGTCCCCGTCGGCCACCTCGGCTAGCGTCGCCGGCCCGGTGGGTCAGGACTGCTGCTTCTGCTGACCGGCCTGCTTGACGACCTTGTCCGTCACGTCGACGGTGTCCCCGGCGGCGGGCGCGTCCACGTCGACGTCGGTCCCGAAGTCGCTGAAGTCCATGACGACCTTGGCCTTGCCCTGGTTCGCCGACCCGGAGTCCTTGGCGCCGCCGGTGGGCTGCGCGGTCATCTCGATCTGCTGGCGCCGGGTCAGCCCCTTGCCGTCGATCCACAGGTCCATCGGCACGGTCTCCCCGAGCTGCTCGCGCAGCTTCTTCGCCTGCGCGGCGTCGCCCTTGGCGAGCTTGTCGATGTCGAGGCCGACCTTGTAGTGCGTCGTCTCGACGCCGCCCAGATTCTCCGTACCGACCTTCTTCACGTCCTTCTCGGACACCGCCTTGGAGTACGCGAAGGAGTCGGTCGGGTCGCTGACCTGGCTGTTCCCGGCGGCCCCCGAGGTGCGCAGCTTCTCGATGTCGATCCTCATCCAGCTCTTGCCCCCGGGCAGCCCGCCCTGCCCCTTCGGCGGCTTCTGGTAGATCACCTCATCCACGACCCGCTGCTCCAGCCGCTGCCCCGCCTGCTCCATGGTCAGCTTGCTCTCCCCGTCCTCGAAGTCCATGACCCCGGAGCCGGTGACGGTCCGGCTCTGCCCCTTGGCGCTGACCGAGGTCGTGATCTTCACCTTGGCGGACCCGGCCGCGGTGGTGTTCTTGTTGGCCGCCTGCACGACCTGCGAGGGCGACTTGCCGGCTGCGTCGGAGGGCTTTGCGGCGGTCCCGGACGGCTTCCCGGCCGCCCCGGAGTCGCCTTTGTCATCGGAGCCGCACCCGGCGAGCGCGGCAACGGCCAGCAATCCGGCCAGCCCGTACGCGGACGCCTTCGCTCCCCGGGACTTCACATTCGCCATCACGGCAACCTCCCCATATTGAAACCGTTACGTCGGGTATGCGCCCGGTGCCCGGGGGCCGGTTCCGCATGCGAAGCGGTGGGCGTTCTACGCCAGGCGTAGTAGTGGCGTGTCCATCAGGGGTGCTTGTCCGACGGACGGGCGCCGGCGCGTTGGTTCCACGAGGCGCTGGAGGGGAAGGCGGTACGCCGGACGGGGCGCTGGCCTAGGCTGCGGGGTGTGCCCGACCTCGGCCAGAACCCGACCGCCACCGGGCACCTCGCAGGTCGGGGGGCCTGTTCCCCGTACGCGAGGGGATGGCCCGGTGGGCATCCTCGTGATGGTCACCCTCGCCCTTTGCTCCCCGCACGAGCGGGGATGGTCCCCAGTTCACGGCTTCGAGGCGTGCCTCGCCGCTCTGTTCCCCATATGCGCGGGGGATGGTCCCGAGGTCGACGCGGTCCGCGCCCGCTACGGGCTCTCATCCCCGCACGCGCGGGGATGGTCCCCAGACCGGCTGGGCCTTTGAGGACCGCGTCGTCTGCTCCCCTCACCCGCAGGGGATGGTCCCTTCACGGGCCCGGGTCTGATGATCAAGCACTGCTGCTACCCGCGCGCGCGGGTATGGTCCCCGTTCGAGGGTGCCCTCCTCGATGGGCACGCACTGCTCCCCGCCTGCGCGGGGATCACCCGGAGTGGTGCCGCGCTATCCGCGCCCCGTCGCCCGCCCCAGGGAGGCGGTCCCCGCCCGCAGCCCCGACCCGTAGCCTGGCCGTCATGTCAGCCCACCCGGCCCCCCACCCCCACCCCCTCACCCTCCACCCTCTCGCCTTCACACCCGACGAGATCCACGACGTCGTCGCGCTCTACGCCGGCAACCCCGACTACTGGCGCGCGGCCGGCGATTACGACCCCGACGACATTCAGGCGGCCAAGGTTGAGGCCGACCTCCGCGAGGAGGCCGCCACGGAAGGGAGCGAGGTCCTGCTCGCGCGTGACGGGAGCGGGCGGCTCGCCGGGATCGTCTGTCTGCTCGACCGGCACCCCAAGGACGGGTTCCCCTGGATCGGGCTGCTGATGGTGGACGGCGGCTCCCGCCGTACGGGCGTGGGCCGGTGCCTGGCCGTGCTCGTCGAGGACCGGTTCCGAGCAGAGGGCCGCAGCGGGCTCCGGCTCGCCGTGCTGGAGAACAACCCCGGCGCCCTCGCCTTCTGGGGCGCCCTCGGCTGGCAGGAGACCGACCGCCGCAAGGACACCGCTCACGGCCGGCCGTGCATCGTCATGCACAAGCAGCTGGTCTGACGGAGGGGGCGGCGGCCCGGTCAGGGAACCAGGACCAGC
The DNA here is from genome assembly GCF_900105515.1 of Streptomyces sp. 2131.1. Lineage (GTDB taxonomy): Bacteria > Actinomycetota > Actinomycetes > Streptomycetales > Streptomycetaceae > Streptomyces > Streptomyces drozdowiczii. Next base: position 4,550,104 of record NZ_FNSY01000001.1, read on the forward strand.
CGTCCGCGTACACCACCCTCGGCCAGCAGTCGGTGCGCCCGCGCCGCCTCCTCCAGCGGCAACGTGTCCGCCACGCGCGTCGTGAGGCGTCCCGTGGCGGCCAGGGACGCGAGCCGCCTCAGGGCGCCCCCGTCGCCGGCCACCCACTGCTCGTGCACCTCGATGCCCCTCAGCGGTACGGGCGCCGCGCCTCCGACGACGGAGACGAAGCCGCCGTAGTTGCGGACGGCCCCGAGCGCGGGCAGCCCCAGCACGGCCGCATCCAGCGCGGCATCCACGCCACCGGGCACCAACTCCCGCACGGCAAGGCTGAGATCAGCCGTACGGGGCACGAACCACCGTGCCCCCGCCTTACGTACGAACGACTCGTCCCTCTCCGCCGCGACCCCCACCACGGCCACCCCGCTCAAGGCCGCCAGCTCCACCGCGTACCCGCCGACCGCCCCCGCCGCACCCGTGACCAGCAGTGAGGCGCCGGCCTCCAATTCAAGGAGATCCAGCGACTGTTGTGCGGTGAGGGCGTTGAGCGGAAGGGTGGCGGCTTCGACGGGGGAGAGCCCCTCAGGGGCGGGCGCGACGGCCCCGACGTCCAGCACGACGTACTCGGCATAGGCACCGAGCGAGACCTCCAGCCGGTCCTGGATGCCGATCACGGGGTCGCCCGGGGCGAACGTCGTGACTCCGGGCCCCACTGCGTCGATGCGCCCGGCAACGTCCCATCCGAGGCCGATGACCTCCCTGGGTTCCATCACCCCGGCCTCGATCAGGGCCCCGGAGCGGGTCGCCAGATCGACGGGGTTGACGGCGGCGGCCTCGACGCGGACGCGCACCTGTGACGAGGCGGGCACCGGGAGCGGTACCTCGATCACCTCAAGGGCATCCGGACCGCCGGGATCCCGTACCACGACAGCGCGCATGAGCGTCTCCTCGCGTTCGCCGGCCACATCGGTCTCCATGACCGATGCGCTCCGGTGTCGGCAACCCTATGGAGAGCTACTCTCCATAGGGAAGTAGGCACTTCGAGGTGCCCACCGCACGGAAAGGTGAGTCATGACGCAGCCCCGAACCGATGCCCGCGCCGCCTACGACGCCTACCTCGCGGAGTGCCCGGCCCGCCAACTCCTGGACCGGATAAGCAACAAGTGGGTCAGCCTGATCATCAACGCCCTGGCCGACGGCCCGCAGCGATACACGGACCTGGCGCGCACCCTGGTGAGCGTCAGCCAGAAGATGCTCACCCAGAGCCTCCGCGCCCTGGAACGCGACGGCCTCCTCACTCGGACGGTCACCCCGACGATGCCGGTCCGCGTCGACTACGCACTGACCCCGCTCGGCGAGAGCCTGGTCCCGGTGATGCGGACGATCAAGGCGTGGGCCGAGCGGAACATGGACGAGGTCCTGGAGGCGCGGTCGGAGTACGACGGGGCGCGGGCAGCGGCCGATCCGGTGTGAGGCCGTCTTTCGGGGGCGTACGAAAGACCCACCGGGTACGGCGCGGCGGGGTGGCGGAACAGGGGAAGATGGGTTCGTTGGCCTCGACTGCGTTGTATGACAACTGTATGAGCATTCAGGCCGCTATGCCGGACTGTGTGAAAGTGGTCAGAATCCGCACCCCCGCAAGCTAATGTCGCAGGTCGCGAAGCCTGCTCCCCGCACGCGCGGGGATGGTCCCAACGTCGACCGCGCCCGCACCGAGCGCCTGGTCTGCTCCCCGCACGCGCGGGGATGGTCCCGGGATCGGCACCGGTCTCGTCGAGAACCCGCACTGCTCCCCGCACGCGCGGGGATGGTCCCAGCACCCAGTCGCAGCTCGACTCGGCGACGACCTGCTCCCCGCACGCGCGGGGATGGTCCCCGGACCCGCGTTCTGGACGCGGTCCGCGACGGCTGCTCCCCGCACGCGCGGGGATGGTCCCCAGATCACGTCCGAGCAGGGAGACCCCTTCTGCTGCTCCCCGCACGCGCGGGGATGGTCCCCCGCTGTTGCACTGGAGCGAGCAGTCGTCGTACTGCTCCCCGTACGCGCGGGGATGGTCCCCTCCTCTTCGCGTCGGCCAGCTTCGCCTGGAGCTGCTCCCCGTACGCGCGGGGATGGTCCCCACTCTCGGGACAGGTCGGCGGACCAGTACAACTGCTCCCCGTACGCGCGGGGATGGTCCCATGACGCTGGAGACAGGCGACGCCGACGGCTCCTGCTCCCCGTACGCGCGGGGATGGTCCCCGGTCGGGCACCCTGTCCGTCTATGGAGCACGCTGCTCCCCGTACGCGCGGGGATGGTCCCCTGGTCCAGGCCGGGCCGGACGGTCTCTTCGTCTGCTCCCCGTACGCGCGGGGATGGTCCCGATGCTGACGGCAAGGAGATGATCGAGTACCTCTGCTCCCGTACGCGCGGGGATGGTCCCTGCAAAGGCGCGGAATTTTGCCCTCCGCGCGCCTGCTCCCCGCACGCGCGGGGATGCCCCAGTGCCCCATCCCTTGTCGGACGTGCCTGGCACGATGTCTGGCATGAGTCCCGGACCGGCGATGACGCAGAGCGCCCTCTCCGCGCGAGGCTTCCGCGGTTTCTTGCCGTTCCAGGAGCTTGTCGGCGCCAACGTTCCCACCGGCCAGGGGATTTACGTGGTGCTTCGCAGGCACGCCTCGCCTCCGTCGTTCCTTGCCGCCAGCCCTGCCGGGCGCTTCAAGGGCCGCGACCCGTCCGTGACCGCCGAGGAGCTCGCAAGCGCATGGGTGGACGGGGCTGCGGTCGTGTACGTAGGCAAGGCTGCAGGCCGGGGCGGACTGAAGCGGCGGCTTGCCACCTACCGCCGCCACGGTGCCGGTCTGCCGGCGGGCCACTGGGGCGGACGTTACATCTGGCAACTGGCCGATTCGGACGCCCTGCTCGTCGCCTGGTGGTCGATGCCGGAGGGGGATTCGGAAGCGGCCGAGCAGGACCTGATCGATGAGTTCAAGCAACTCCACGGAGGGGCACTGCCCTTCGCCAACCTCAGGAACAACACCCGGAAGGCTCAAGCGACCCCGCACACCGTATCGTTGAACACGTTCAACGCTTCGGGTGTGGTTCAGTAGCAGGAGGCATCCGTGGCAAGCAGGCACACCATACGGGCCGGGAACGCCGGGCTCTGCGGCCTCGTCCTGGCGGGCTGTGCCGGCCCGGCCCAGTACTACGGCGGCACCGGTGTGCACGACGCCACCACTGCCCAAGTCGCCGGGCGCTGGGCGAACGTCGAGGGCACCCGCGTCGAACTGCGCGGGGACGGGACGGCGGTGCTCAGGAAGCTGGACGGGCAGGACTTCGACTACGACGAGGGCCGGCGCCTCTCCGGGGCGGGGACCTGGCGACTGGCCGACACCGACGGCGGCCAGGTCGTCCGGCTCGCGTTGAAGACTGCCCGTGCTCGGAATCGGCATCGCCGCTGTGATCGTGCTCGTCACGGCCATCCGCCGCCGGGCCCACCGCAAGCGGCTGCTCGCGGAACGCCCGCGACTCGGGTGCGCAGCCCGGGCCGACACCCGCCCCTGCCCCTTTCCCGGCGCCGGCCGACGGCGAACGCCGCTCCGCGGTCTGAAGAACGAGACTCCACCACGGTCACGGCGACTCAGGGTCGCCGTGACCGCCCCAGTTGCCGCCTGCGCGGTGCAGAGCCGCAGGTCGCGCAGTCTGCTCACCGCACGCCCGGGGATGGCTGCCACCGGCTTCAGCTGTCCCCACCTCGGCCCGCCCCCGCCCGACTACCGTGGCCCGCATGACCCAAGTCCCCGCAGACTTCACCTCCGACCTGATCCGCGACCTCCTCCGCGACCAGCACCCCGACCTCGCCGGCCTCCCGCTGAGCCTCGGGGCGCGCGGCTGGGACAACCAGTTGTGGCGGCTGGGGGACGAGCTCGCCGTGCGGTTGCCGTGGGCGACGGAGTCCGCGGACGAGCTGCTGCTGAAGGAGCACGCCTGGGTGCCCGGGCTTGCCGCGGACCTTCCGTTGCCGGTCCCAGTGCCGCAGCGCCTCGGCGTGCCGTCCGAACGGTTTCCTCGGTCCTGGCTGGTCACCACCTGGGTGCCCGGCGAACCGGCCGACCGTGTTCCGGCGACGCGTGCCGAGGAGGCCGCCGACGCGTTGGCCGGGTTCCTCACGGCCCTGCACCGGCCGGCCCCCGCCGGAGCGCCGGCCGGCCGATGGCGGGGTGGGCCGCTGGCCCCGTACGCCGAACACTTCGAGCACTCCCTCGGACAGGTCACCGAGCGGGGCCTGGCACCTGACCCCGACGGCATCCGTGAGGTGTGGGCGGACGCGGTCGCCGCGCCCGACTGGGAGGGTCCCGCACTGTGGGTGCACGGGGACCTGCATGCCGCCAACGTGCTGACGGCCGACGGCACGTTCTGCGGGGTCATCGACTTCGGAGACCTCTTCGCGGGCGACCCGGCCTGCGACCTCTCCGCCGCCTGGGCGCTGCTGCCGGACGGCGCCGTCGACCGCTTCCACGCCGCCTACCGCCCGGCGCCGGACGTGGCGACTCTGCGCCGGGCCCGAGGCTGGGCGGTCCTGCGCGCGATGGGCGGCCTCCTCGTCGCGGACGACGGCGACCGGGGACTGCCCAACGGGAAGTCGACGTGGGGGCCGCCCGCGCGGAGGGCGCTGGAGCGGATGGTGGCGTCGGCAGGGCGGTGATCGTCCTGCTCGCGGCCGCCGGCGGCGTACGGTGACGGGCCCCGGGAACCACCGCCGCCGCACGCGTACCGGACGGCGGCGACCCTCGGAGTCGTACATCGGTCAGAGCGCCGTGACCGCCGACAGCCCACGGTGACCGGAATACCGGTCCGGCCCGTGGCGGCCGGGCTCAGCCCCCAGCACCGCCGCGATCGAGGATCGCTCCTGTTCAGGAGGGATCGACGGACGCGGCGAACTCCGCGAGCGCGGTGAAGTCGTCGTCCCGCAGGCCGATGCGCGGGTTGACGTGGTGGAGGAGCGCGGCGGCCGGGTGGTGGGCGCTGACGTACGCGTCGTCGGCCTCGCCCTGCTCATCGTCCACCCAGGCGAAGGGCCGGCCTCCGGCGTACGTGACCAGCGCTTCCGTCTTCCAGTGCACACCGTCGGGCCGCTCGCGGAACAACGCCTCACCGAATTCGACGAACGGCAGCGTCGGCAGACCGAGGACGGGGCCGATCCAACGGTTCGCGCTGTCCATCCAGGTGGTGGCCCAGCACAACTCGTAACCGAGCGCCAACAGGGCCGGTCCATGGCCCGGGTCAAGCCAGACCCGTAGAGGCTTCGAGTGGAGCCGGGGTGTCGCGGAGTCCATTCGCGGCACGCGGATCGTGGTGTAGCCCGCGGGGCGGCGTTCGGGCTGCGCGGCATACGGATTCAGGGGGCCGTCGACGTCCAGGAACAGCAAGGGCCTTGCCACGGTGCTCCCCTGGGGCGACGCAGAGTGTTGCCGGGAGCCTATCCCGTACAGCCGCCTCGGCGCGCCCGTAGCTCCTCTTGACCTCAAGTTTGGTCGAGGTCGCACCATCGGGTCATGAACCGCACGAGCACCGCCACCGACCCCCAGGACCACTTCGAGGTCACCGCCCTCATCACCGCCCTCATCAGCGGCTTCTTCCGCGCGCTGGACGAGCGGAGGTTCGACGAGGGCTGGGCAGACGCCTACTTCACCGACGACCTGCGGGCGACGACACCGCTGGGCGTGGCCGAAGGTGCCGAGGCGGTACGGCACATGGAAGAGGCCGTCGGCCGATTCGCCGCCACCCTGCACCTCTCCTCCGACGTCCTCGTCCGCGCCGAGCCGGGAGCCCGGACGGCCGACGTCTCCTGGAACGCCCACATGACCCACGTACACCGCGACTCCACCCTCCGCACGCGCGGCGAGGGTGCCGAACCGCTCTTCACGGTGGGCGGGGTGTACGAGGCCCGGCTCCGGCGCACCGACAGCGGCTGGCGTATCAGCCGCATGGCGGTGCGGGCGGTCTGGACGACGGGACAGCCGCCGGTACTGCCGGTCAGTACGGCCGCGCGAGTACGGGAGTTGACGGGGGCGAAGGCGCCGGTCGGCCCGGTCTGAGGCGCTCAGGTCACCGGCAGACGGGTGACCGCGATGTTGAGCCGCATGCCGGAGGGGACACGCCCGTCGGTGTCCTGGAGAGCCGGGGCGGCGGCAAGGAACTCGGCACGCAGGCGCGCCGTCTCCTCCTCGTCGAGCGCCACCATGTCGTAGAGGCCCCCGGCGTTGGAGGCCCAGACCTCCTCGGGGGTGCCACCCATGTCGAGCACGACGGTGTCCCAGCTCACCGGCGCGAACCCGGCCGGGCCGAGCAGTTCGTCCAGGGTTTCACGCTTGCGAACCTTGGGATTGCCGAGCCGCGGCAGGGAGCGCTCGGGCGGCGCCGCCTTGAAGTAGGGCCGGGCGAGGTCCAGGAACAGGCTCAGCGCCTCACCCTCGACCGGCCCGCCCCCCACCGCGACGGCGAACCGCCCGCCGGGCACCAGCACCCGGGCCGCCTCCGCCGCCACCCGGTCCACGTCGTGCATCAGCATCAGCGCCATGTGCGACACCACGGCGTCGAAGGAGCCGTCGGCGAACGGCAGCTCCTGCGCCCGCCCCTGCCGCAGGTCCGCGCCGCGCAGGGCGGGGCGCGCGCGGGCCAGCTCCAGCTCCTGGTCCGAGAGGTCGATCCCGGCCAACTCCTCGGCTCCGGCGGCCCCCAGCACCTCCAGCAGCGCCCCGTCCGCGCACCCCAGATCGAGCACCCGACGCGCTCCGGCGACCTGTGCGGCGAGGACCTGGTAGCCCGTACGACCGTCGGCGAGCGGGGCGCCCTGCACGCCTACCGACTGCTGCCCGGGACCGTTGTTGTGGAAGTTCCGCAGGAACGCCTCGGCGGCGACGGCGGTGGAGCTGGGCGACGCGGGTGTCGTAGTCATCTGCGGCACCCTACAGACGGCCCCCGGCGGCGCGCGCCTCGACCGGCGGACCTGTCCGCTCTGCGGCGCGCCGGGGCGTTGGTCCCGGACACGCCTGACAGGTTCGGCATTGTGACCGCTGCGGTGGGCCGGTTACGGGGGCAACTGGGCGCGCTGGGCCCGGCGTTCCGGTGTGCGCCTCAGGGCAGGCGGTACGTGACCGCGACGCGGGTGGGAAGCCGGAGCGATTCGGTGTCGACCGGCGAGCACTCGACCATGACGCTGGCGTGGGACCCGTTGGCACTCGTGGCGTCGTAGACCCAGACGGGGCCGCGCAAGGGGGAGCCGCACAAACCGTCGGGCAGCGCGACCTCGTCGCCGGCCTCCGCCTTGGTGCCGTACTTGTCGTCGAACAGGGGCGCGTCCTCCGGGAGGACACCGGCGCGGTGGAGGTAGTCCAGTACCTCGCCGCTGACGAAGGTGACCTCGGCTTTGCCGTTCCGGGTGTAGTAGTGGACGTCGGAGGCCCCGGTGGGTATCGGCGCACCTCCGGCGGATATCGACTGCGGGAGCTTCGTGTCGCTGCCGTCGCAGGCCCGGTCGTCCCCGAAGGGCTGCGACAGGTGGCTCTGGAACAGCCAGAAGAGGCCGCCCGCCCCTGCGGCCAGAACGGCCACCACAACAGCCAGGCAGGAGCGCCGCCGCCGCTCCGGTCTGGAAGCTTCCGCCTCACCGTCCCGCCCGGCGTCTTGCCCCGCCTCGTGTGACGTGGCGCCGTCCCCGGCTTCCCTCGCATCGGGCATGCGCTTCTCTCCTTCGGACGTGTCCGGACGCGGAGGCCGCAGTCTAGGGGGCTGTACGGGGCGCGGCGCGGGGCGTCCATTTCACGGTCGGCGGCAACCGATCGAGGCGCGTTTGACCGCGTACGCGCACAGGCGGGTGCCGTAGAGGTCCAGCGCGTCATCGGGGTCGGCGGCGTAGTGGGCGGCGACCTCCTCCCAGCGGTCCCAGCTGTAGAGGCGGGCGTGGCGGCGGTCGTCGTCGGTGCGTCGGTCCACAGCGAACTCCGTTGCTGCACGGCGCTGTTGGAGCCATGCCTGCCATGTGGGGTTGCTGGTGGGGTCGGCGTTGTGGTCGGCGGTCTGTGGGCGGGCGGTCTGCGAGTGGGCGTATGCCGACAGGTCGTCGTACGGAGAGGCTGACGCCCGGTCGCGGAGGCGCGCGGTGATGTATGCGGCGGGGGCGGCGGGGCGCCAGGTGAGCCACCACGAGGTCAACTCGGCGGCCACATCATGGGTGCTGAGCCCTTCGTCGATCAACGGCCGCAGGGCATGGGCGAGTCGGCGCAGCCCTTCGCCCTGCGTCCACGGGACGAGCGGGCGGACGCGGGCGGCGATCCGGATGTCGGCGGCGACCTGCATCGGACTCCGTGGTGCCGAACTGTTTGCCCGGGCGGTGGTCCGCGTTCTCGCGCGCCTGCGGGGGGTGTCTTTCAACCTCCCCCTCATCTCAACTGCGCCTGTACGGGATCGGGCGTCGAGAGATTGGGGCTCACGCCCACGGCAACCCGGCTCCGCCACCCGTGCGTTGCCCGCAGCCGGCACCGGCACCCCGACCACGCGTGCCCTGAACCCCCGGCCGCCGACGCGGTGGCCGTGTGCCCGGTCGTAGGCGTACGGGATGGTGGCCACGTAGACGGTCGCCGTACCCGCGTACGCCCGCCCGGGCAGCCGGAGATTGCGCCGCGATCCGTGGCGCGCCCAGGCGAGGCACCCCAGCTCCCTGAGGTAGGCGACGTGCCGTTTGACCGTCGCCCTGGACAGCGCGCAGCGGGTGGCCGTTCCGTCGAGGTCGTACAGGACGGTCCCCTCGATGTAGTCCATCCGTCGCGCCAGGTCCCGCGCCACGCGTAAGGTCGCCTCGCCCGCCTTCGGATGGAGCCGAGCCTCCTCCACCAGCCACACCACGGCCCGCAGCCAGGCCCGGGGCTGAGCGTGACGTGCGGCGGTCGTCGAGACCTCCTGTATCGAGGCGGGAACGGGCTGCCAGTGGGGATCGGGGCACGGGCGAGAGACGCGGCTCAGGGCCGCGCCGGGGATACGACGCATCACAGTCCAGGGGTGGGAACGGGGCATGCCGCGGCGGGGCGCGGGGCGTAGACGCCTTCGACACCAGAATGATCCCATGGTAGGGGCAAACGTGTGGCGACTTACGAAGACGCGACAGCGAACAGGCAGCAGCCCGCCGCCTCCCCGATATCGTTGCCTCACGACACGGGCGAAGGAGAGACATGGGCACCCCACCCGAGCGACTTCTCGACACCGGGGGAGTCGCGGAAGCCGCGGGGATCACGGCCGCCACGGTCCGTCTGTATCTCAAGCGCACGCGCAAGCGCGTGGCCGGTGGCCTTGGTGTGCGGCCGGCCGACTTTCCGCTTCCCGACGATCAGTTCGGGCGTTCCCCCGCCTGGCGGGAGGGCACCATCAGGGCGTGGCTCGCTGTCCGGCCGGGGCGCGGGCGCCCGACTCCGAGCGCGTAGGCGATCCGCGTAGCGCCTGTGGCCCGCCCCTGGTGCATGCCGCCTTCAAGGCGGCCCGGGCAGGGGCTCAGCCCAGTTCGTGGGCGCGGACCGACCTGACGAAGTAGGCCCAAGTCTCCGCGCTCACCCGGAACTGCCCCTGGAGGGGCTGCTTGCTGTCGCGCACGGCGGTGCCGTCACCGATGAACGCGGCCTCGACGCATTCCGTCTCGTTCCCTCCGCTGTACGACGACGTGAACCACGCAGGCTCCGGGACTTCAGCATTCATCGGTCTCATTCTTTCAGGTCCTCCTTGGCACGGCTGATCAGCGCACGTGAAGCTTCGATGTCCAAGGCTTCTGCACGCAAGTATTCGAACGCAAGCCTGTAGCGATCAAGTTCCTCCTCCTTCTCCATGAAGACGGATCCGACGTGGAGGTCGACGTACACGACGTCGAGCGACGGCTCTGCACCGCCGAGGACGACGAAACTGCCGAGCGCAGCACAGTGCGCGCCACGTGAGAAGGGAAGGACCTGCAGCGTTACGTTTCCGGAGTTGCATTTGGCGAGCAGGTGGTCGAGCTGCTCGCGCATGATGACCGGAGACCCCACAACCCGGCGCAGAACCGACTCATCGAGGATGGCCCAGAGGTGTGGGGCCGTCGGGCGTTCGAGGATCTCCTGTCGACGCATGCGGATGTCTACCAGGCGCTCGATCTCGTCCGGAGACCGGCGCATTTCGTTAGCCTGCTGGAGCGCGGTGGTGTACTGCCGGGTCTGCAGCAGGCCGGGAACGTAGACGCAGGAGAAGTGGTCTTCGCGCACCGCTTCGTCTTCGAGGGTGAGCATGAGGTTCATCGTCTCGGGGATGTGGTCGGCGAACGAGCTCCACCAGCCCTGTTGTCTGGAGTCCTTCGCCAGCGCCACGATGGCTCCCCGCTCGGGTTCCTTTGCTCCGTACTCGCGGCACAGCGCGTCGATCACGAGCCACTTGACCGGCCCCTCAGTCGTCTCATACCGGCTGATGGTGGCCTTGGATACGCCGACGAGCTCGCCCGCCTCTTCCAGCGTCAGCCCCGCGCGGGCACGCAGCTTCCGCATGGTGGCTCCGAGGTGCCGACGACGGGTGGTGGCCCTGGCTGACATGGGAGAGCTCCTTTCATCTGCCGACGGACCGCGCCGACGGCGTCAACGAGGCTACGTGCGACGGGATTTGCGTCGAAGTGGATTCACTCCAACGAGGGCTGTGAGAAGTTACACAATGAGAAGTCGCGCTGTCATACTCGTGCCCGTGGCGACCATGCGTTGCTGCATACGCACTCTGGGTGTGCGTCTGGGTGGTCAGGAGGGAGAGCGCATGTCAGGGCAGGACAACAGTTCCCGGTCTCGGAGCGTGCTGCAGTTTGAGGCCGTGCCGACGGCTGTCGGAGATCTTCGGAGTGCGGTGAGGGAGCAGCTTGACTGCTGGGGTTTGCCGGCCGTCGCCGCCGAGGCCGAACTAGCCGTTAGTGAGCTGGCCACCAATGTGATCAGGCATGTGGGGAGTGGGTCCGCTGCCACCCTGGTGCTTGAGGCCGCTGGGGACCGGTTGCGAATTGAACTCCACGACAAAAGCTTTCAGGTCCCGGTGTTCAGGTCGGCGGCCTGCGACGCCGAGTGCGGCCGGGGGCTTCGTCTGCTCGCCGGCATGGCGGTCGACTGGGGAACCCTGCTGACGGCCACGGGCAAAGCCGTGTGGTGTGAGCTGCCAGCTGTTCCGGAACTGCGCTGCCGCAAGGTGCTCAGGGCGGAATCGGCTTTGGCGGAGTACTGGCGTGACGCCGGAGCGCAGCCGCTGCTGGATCGCCACACCGGCCGGGTCCTGGAAGAGTCAGCTACCGGCCTGATCGCGGACCTACTGCACTGGGTGGCTGCCCGGGGAGGTGATCCGGACGGCCTGTTGGACAGAGCGCAGATGCATTACGAGGCAGAGGCTGCTCCGCGGTACGTGGCGGAGGCGGTGTAGGGCTGGCCCCTCCGTCTGCGAGGTCACCTGGGGGACCGCGTGGCGGCAGCCAGTATGAACATGACGTCCTTGTGCCGGCCGGCGTCATCCAGTGCCGCCGCGATGTTCAAGACGGCCTGCCTGTCTGTTCGTTCGGCAACATTGATCAGTATTGCCTCGGCGGCCTCGTCCAGGCCAGCGGTACGGCATGAGCCGACGGCCTGGACGATGTCCGGGGCGGAGTAGGAGGCACCGGCCTGCCAAAGCAGGAAGCCAGCGTCGTGTTTCCGGCCGTCGGCGAGGTACCCGGCCACTACTTCAGTCTCCGGCCAGGTGAGCTCAGCGGCGTCTGTGGTGCGCCGGTCCCCCTCCGCGAGGGGGACCGGCGCACCGCCGCGTTTCTGGGGCAAGGCGATCTCGCGCCGCCGGGCCCGGCGGCGGAGCCGTCGCGCGCGTGCCAGCTCAGGATTCGCGACGGCAGGCGAAGCCGGCTGCTGCTCATGCTGCTCCGGTGCCGCCGGATAGCCGACAGTGCAGCACTCGCAGTGCTTCTTCTTGGCGTGGGTACGGAGTTCCAGAAGCGCGTCCAGCGTGTGGGGCAGCGCCCCGTACCCAGATGCGGAGGCGTCCCTTTCCACCACGGCGTAGAAGTCTCGCAGGAGCGTTTCCTCGGGGATGCGTCCTGCGTTGAGGTGGTTTGAGAGGGTCGTTGGCTCCTGATGGGCGTCCCTCGCGATGTCTGCCTGCCTGCGTGGACTGCATTGCCGGACGTCACGCAACGCCGTCACCAGAGACCGGTGGGCGGCGGTGATGTCAGACGGCAGCTCTTTCCAGGTTCTGCGATGGGGAGTCACGCACGCCTTCCGTTCATTTTGTGGTGTCAGACGGATATCAATTCTGGCGGATACGGCAGTTCTCTGGGAGTGCGCAGATGTTTTCCAAAGGGCCTCGAAAGCTTGCAGAGCCTGGCGTGATGGGCCGTCAAGCCTTCAGAGTGATGGTGTTGCGAACGGGGCCAGCTGTCTGGCACCCGGAACTTGCTGTGCACCTGACATAAGAGGGGGCATCTGGATGACTCTGCCGTCGTGGCAGGACGAGAAGCTCGGAACGATGAGGCGTGCCGCGCTCTGGCTGCTGACCGTTGTGGGTGAGGGCGAAGTCTTCACCAAGGAGCAGATCAAGAACGCTTTCCCCGGCAAGAGCCAGGCGGACCGCCGCGTCCGTGAACTGCGCGCCTACGGCTGGAAGATCGACACGCACCGGGAAGACGCCCGGCTGGGGCAGCATGAACAGCGGTTCGTCGCGCAGGGGCAGCCGGTCTGGGAGTCGGGCAAGACCACCAAGGGCACCTCGGCCCTCACGGACACCCAGCGCCGGAGGGTTCTGACCCGTGACGGCAACCGCTGCCGGTCGTGCGGAATCACTCCCGGCCAGCAGTACGCCGATACGTTTGAGACCGCCCAGATCGACATCGCCCGGCGGAAGGTGAAGCTGCCCAACGGCACGTCGACGGTGCAGGCCGTCGCGGAATGTAATCGCTGCCGTGTGGGGGGACGTTCTCTGGAGGCCGACCTGAGCGTCGTACTGGAGGACGTCTCCAAGCTTGGGGGGCTCCACCTGCAGACGCTCACGGGCTGGGTCGCCGCTGACGAGCGCGAGTTCAGCGTCGTGGAACGCATCTGGGCCGACTTCCGTACGCTGCCGGCGGACTCCCGCGACGAGGTCCGCAAGGTCCTCGGGCTCCCGCCCGCCTGAGACCCGCTCTCAGCTCATGGCGGGGCCGCTAGCCTCGGCGGCCCCGCCATGAGCTGAGATGAACCTTTGAGTAAGAGGAGAACGGACCATGACCAACAACCCCGGGAACTTTGGCCTGCCGCCGCATGCCGACAAGAACAAGGGACTCGTTGAGCAGCGTCTCCAGGACGTAGCCGCCGGCAGTGGGCTGCAGGAGACTCTGACCATCGAGTGGCGCACGAAGCCGCAGGTGGTGCAGGTTATCGATATGCCGGTGGATGCGCTCTACTACAACCCCGGAACGCACCGTATCCGGGCGCAGCGCAGCTACGACCCGCAGCTGGACCGCCGGCTGGACGAAGACGCGTGGAGCGAGGAGAGCCAGGATTACCTCGACTTCCTCCTCAAAGCTGAGCCGTCTGACCCGTCGAAGCGGGACAAGGACTTTGATGCGCTGAAGCAGAGCCTTGAAGATTTCCGGCAGAACGAACCGGGGCTGATTACCCGCGAAGGCATTCTGGTCAACGGCAACACCAGGGCCGCTGCGCTCCGCGAGCTTGGCGTGGCCGAGATCCGGGTGGCTGTCCTGCCTGACTCCTGCACCTGGGCCGACATCAACCGTGTCGAGCTCTCTCTGCAGCTGCGCCATGACACCCGTCGGCCCTACTCGTACATCAACCGGCTGCTCACGATCGACGAGCAGGTTGAGGCCGGCCGTCCGCTGAAGGAGGTCGCGCGTGACTTCCGTATCCGGGAGTCGACGGCTGAGCAGGACCTGTGGGTCCTGTCCTGCCTCCGAGACCTGAGCGACAGGTCAGCGGCTGAGGGAGTGCGGCTTCGTCTGCTCGATTTCGAGGACGCGCAGGAGCGGCTCCGCGAGGTGCACCGTGCTTACGCCAAGGAGTCCAAGTCCGATGTGCAGAAGGCGGAACTGCTGAAGGAGAACCGTCTCGCGGCCATCGTGATGAACTTCTCCAAGACCGACCTTCGCCTCATCGAAGCGGACTTTCGTAACCGGTACCTGGAGCAGCGGCTGCCGACAGAGCTGAAGCCTGCTCCCGCAGCAGCCTCTGGGCGCGTGATTCCCGGGATCAACCGCGCGGTCAAGGCTGAAGCGCCCCAGGTCGCTGCGGCCCGTGCCTTTACTGACTCGGTACTCCGGGCGAAGGCTGTGGTCAGGTCACAGGCAAAGGTGCCCCCGGCTCAGGTGGAAGCGGCGTCTTCCGTCTTTGAAGCTGCGCACAGGGCGGTTGAGGACGCGCTTGAACCCGCTGGAAAGGACGCCCGGGTCCGCAAGCGGAAGCAGGCTGCCCCCGACCGTCTCAACGACGCCTGCCAGGACATCGAACAGTGCATCACCGACATGGTGCTGGCCAGCGGGGCCCGCAGTCTCGATGAGGAGGCGCTGGACGAGGCCGTGCTCAAGCTGAAGGCCACGCTGAAGAAGCTGGCCCAGGCCACGGCTCAGACCATCGAGGTGCCCGGTGAGGGTGTCGAGTGGCTGCGTGAGGCTGTAAAGCGGGATCCCTCGTGAGCATGACGACTGACGAATCGTCCCTGCACATCGGTTTCGATGTCACGCGGACCAAGGCGCTCCTGCGCGTCGGTGAGCCCTACCGCAGCGACCTCACGCGGCTCGCGGCCAGGTTCCCGGGCGGCAGCCCCCGTGGCCGTCTCGCCCTGGAGCTGGATCTCGATGACTTCTTGGTAGGCATCGACGTTCTGGCAGACTGGCCGCACCCCGAAACCGTGGTGTGGTCGGACGAACTGAGCGCGCTGGTAGGAGAGGTACTCGACGACGCCGACCGTGCCGAGGAGCAGCTCCAAACTCCCCGTCCGGCTGAGGCGTGGGACGACAGCGCCGTGGAAGCGGCGCTGGGAACCAGCTGGCGCGCTGACCTCACCGAGTTCCAGCGGCGGGACATCGCACGGCTGCTGTCGCTACGGCATGGTGCCAACTTCAGTGTTCCCGGCGCCGGAAAGACCCGCGTCGGACTGGCGGTGTATGCGGCGATGCGCGAGCGCGGCGATGTACGCAGGCTGTTGGTGGTGAGTCCCAAGTCCGCGTACGAGTCGTGGCTCTCGGAGAGTGATCTGTGCTTCAAAGAAGCGCCGTACACGGTCGTCATGGGGAAGAGCCCCGACCACCGGGCTGAGATCATGATCGTCAACTACGAGCGCCTGGACAGGTCGCTGGGAGCACTGGCGGAGTGGCTGCGGGGCACCCCGTCCATGATCATCCTTGATGAAGCGCACCGGATGAAGCTGGGGGCCCGGGGGACCTACGGAAGCGCCTGCATGGCGCTGGGGCCGCTGACCCGCCGACGCCTCATCCTCACCGGGACTCCGGCCCCGAACGGGGCCCGGGACCTGGAGAACCTTCTGTCGTTCGTCTGGCCCGGGCATGGGCGCAGGGTCGTGACCCAGGCTGTTGCCGGCGGCGATCTCGCTTACGCGAGCTCGGTGCTGCGGCCCCTCTTCACCCGGACGACGAAGAAGGAACTGGGACTGCCTCCCTTCGAGACGCGTATCCGGCGGCTGAAGATGCCGGAACTGCACCGGGAGGTGTACGACGCGCTGGTGGGCCGGTTCACGGCGAGGGCTGAGGCGTCGCGCGACGAATTTGATGCGTTGGGCAAGGCGATGCTTCGTCTTCTGATGGCTGCCACCAGCCCCGCGCTGCTCATCGAGAGCGAGAATCGCTACGAACCGCTGATCTACCAGGTGCCCCCGCTCGAGGTACCGGAAGGCGAATCCCTGTACGCGCTCATGCGCAACCTGCCCGCGCACGAGCTGTCTCCGAAGTACAAGGAAGCTCTCAATATCGTTGCGGCGAATGCCGCGATGGGACGCAAAACCCTTGTATGGGCGACCTTTGTCCGCAGCATCACCACCATGGAGAGCCTGTTCAGCGCCTACCAGCCGGCAGTCGTTCACGGTGGCACGCCGGACCGGGAGGAGCAGCTCAGGCGGTTCCGTGAGGATCCCGACTGTCACGTTCTCCTGTCCAATCCGGCCACCCTTGGCGAGGGCATCAGCCTCCATCACGTATGCCATGACGCTGTGTACGTCGACCGCGATTTCATGGCAGGTCGCTTCTTGCAGAGCCTGGACCGCATCCACCGCCTCGGGCTGGCGCCAGATACGCAGACGCGTGTCACCGTTCTCGCGGTGGAAGGCACGATTGACGAGGTGGTCGCCATGCGGCTTGAGGAGAAGCTCGAGTTCATGGGGCGCATCCTGGACGATCCCGCCGTTCAGCAGCTCGCCGATCTGGAAGACGAGCCTTCCGGAGCCGCTGGGATGGACATGGCTGACGTCCGCGCTCTGCTGAACCACGTCAATGCTGTCGCCGCCCACTGAGGCGACGCGCCTGGCGGCGCTCCGCTGGCTGGCTGAGCTGCGCGTGGCTGGAATTCCACGGGTGCGGGTGCTCTTCAGCCACCACCCAGGCTACGCGGATCTCACACCTGCCCAGTACGCCGAGGGCCTTGCGTGGCTCAGGCGGATGGGGATGGTGACCACTGCTGGCCGGCCGGTTGTGGATATTACTGATAGCGAGGCGGGGGACGGCGTGATGCCCGCGTCTGTCCCCGCCGTGCGGTGGAGCCCGGCCGCCGAGGAAGCGAGAAGGGTGGTCGGGGCGGCGGGGGAGCAGGCGTTACTGGGCGTTCTCCGTGAGGGCGGGGTGCCGCACGTCCGGCACGTGGCTGCGGAGTCGGACGCGTATGGGTACGACATAGCGGCTGCCCGGTCTGCTTCGGAGCGGGCGCACATCGAGGTCAAGTCGACTACGGACCCGACCCGTCTGGTGATTCACCTGACGCGTCACGAGTACGAGGTGATGGCGAGGGACGAGAGATGGTGTCTCGCTGCTGTTCTCGTCGGGCGCGACGGTAGTGCGGTGAACGTTGCCACGGTTGACCGGGTCTGGATCCACTCGGCTGTCCCCGTTGACCAGGCGAGGCGCGGGCGCTGGGAGTCAGTCCGGCTGGAGGTTCCCGCTCACGCCCTCGTGCCAGGACTGGCGACGGAAAGCTGTCGGTTGCTGCCGGACGGACTGCTGCCTCAGTGCCAAGTCTGGACGTGCCAACCCGCCCCGCCAGTGCTTGCCTGAGGTGCCGTGCCCAGCGACCGCCAGCCTGTGCGCTCAAATCCGATCCACTCGATGTTAGTTCGCTTGTTCGAATATGCTGAGTCTTGCGCCTGCCGGAGGGGCGTCGGAGTGCTGGGCGTGTCCCTTGTGACTGCCGCAAGGCAGGCCGAGGGGCGATGTCCCGGTAGGCTCTCCGGGTCTTACCTGCCAGCATTGGCCTGAAGTGGTTTCTGGTGAGGCCTGAACACTGAACGTACGAATGAGGAGACCGGAGCCGATGGGTCCCAGTGACGACGTGCTGACCTCGATCGAGATCTGCGCGGGGGCTGGAGGGCAGGCTATTGGCCTCCATCAGGCCGGCTTCAAGCACCTGGCTCTGGTCGAGATCGACCCCCATGCGGCCAAGACCCTCAAGGACAACATCGGTTCCCTGCCGGAGTGGAAGTGGGAGCGCGACTACTGTGACGTGATTTCCGGAGACGTCAACAACTTCGTTCCCATTGCTTCCGAGGGTGGGCGCGAAACGGATCTGGAGAAGTCGCAGAAGTATCTGGGTAAGCAACTTTCTAAGGGTGAACTTCACCTGCTTGCTGGCGGAGTGCCGTGCCCTCCCTTCTCTCACGCTGGAAAGCAACTCGGAAAAGACGACGAGCGTGATCTATTCCCGCGCATTCTAGAACTCACAGATGAACTCCGCCCCGAAGCGGTGATGATCGAGAACGTGCGCGGCATCAAGGATGCGAAGTTCGAAGAATATCGCACCTACATCGAAGCGCGTCTTCAGGGGGGTTGGGCCACGCACCCCGTGACCGGCATTGTCGAGGACTTCGAAGGGCTCGGCTATCGGGTCTGCGAGTGGGAGGTCCTGGAGGCCAGCGACTTCGGCGTGCCGCAGCTGCGCCCCCGGGCCGTCTTGGTGGCCATTCGCACGGATGTGCTGGGAGACCTGAAGTTCGTCTGGCCGACTGCCACGGGAAGCCCTGTGAGTGTCTTCCGCGCGCTTGAGACCTCTATGGAGCTCAGGTACGACCCTTACCTGAAAATGGGCGGAGCTGTCGCAATCCTGGCGGAAAAGCGCCTTAATAAGTGGAAGGAAAAGGCGCAGGCGGCGGAGAGTAAGAAGGACTTCGGGGTCGCTCCCACTCTGGTCGGCGGTTCCAAGAAGCACGGTGGTGCCGATCTCGGGCCAAGTCGCGCGAAGGCTGCCTGGACCGATCTTGGCGTCACGGCTGTGGGGGTCGCTAATTCGCACGAACTCAGTGTGGAGAAGAAGAGTCAGGACCGGGATCTCTTCAGGGAGACAGGTCCCATGCTCACGGTCGAGCAGGCCGCGATCATCCAGGGCTTCCCGTCCAACTGGAAGTTCTCCGGTGGCAAGACCGCGCAGTACCGCCAGGTCGGAAACGCCTTCCCCCCGCCCGTTGCTGCCGCAGTAGGCAAGGCCATCGCGGACGTGCTGCGAGCCGCCCATGAACGTGACCGCCGCAAGGCTGAGGCCGCTGGGGCGCTACCTGTGCAAGTGTCGCCGACGGTCGCGGACAGTGCTGACGATCTCCAGGGCGCACACGTCTGAGTCCTGGTGCTCCCAGAATCGCAGGACCACCCACCCGGCCTCGGCCAGGCGTTTGTCGGTGTCACGGTCCCGGGCCATGTTCCGGGCCACCTTGTCTGACCAGTAGCCCGGATTGGTCTTGGGCGGGACGTAGTGCTCAGGGCAGCCGTGCCAATAGCAGCCGTCGATGAAGACAGCCACCTTCACTGGACGGAAGACCAGATCAGCCGTCCGGCGCAGGTCGGGCAGGGGCCTGGCGGCGACGCGATAGCGCAGGCCGTTCGCGTGCACGAGTCGACGGATGAGCCGTTCCGGCTGAGTGTCCCGGCTGCGGATCGCCTGCATGTTCCGGCGGCGCGCCGCAGACGAAGCCCACGAGCCGTCTGGCGGGGTCCAGTCTGCGGGCTCAGACACCGGGATCACTCCAAGCTCACGTTCATCGGACTTCTATGGTGGCTTCACCAGGACGGGACGAGTCGATCGCCCGGAAGCGAACGTAGGGTACCGGCTTGTCCGACGGGCTGGCCGCTGAGATGAATGCCGCAGCCAGCACCACCTTCCCAGGGTCGATACTGCCGTCCGTCACCAGGTCCGCCGGACTTCCGATGCTCGGGTCGACCACGGGGTAAAGGAGCACAGCCCCACGGCGGGGCCGGTGAAGCTGGGTGGCGAACGGGTCGTCGTCGCTCAGGGAGCGGAGCCCGGCGATGCGCTCAGCGGACTGGCGATGGGCCACGCCGGAGATGCGGTTGAACACGCCGCGGGCGTTCCGTTTGCGCTGGACGAGGGTCAGGGGCTGGCTGCCAAAAATGCTGGCCGGCACACTCGTTGGTCCTGATGTCTGGGGAAGGATCAGTGCCCAGTCGTCAGTGGCGCAGCCGGCGTCGCTCGCATCGCGCAGATACGCCAGGTGAGGGGCGAAGAGGTCTGGGCGTCCCCAGGCGAGGCTGCTCATGACTTCCAGCATCTGAGTGTGGCTGAGAACCGCTGTCCTGGCGGGGTAGCGGGTGTAGCCGCCCCGGTCTTCGTCGGCGAGGGTGACGAAGACGGAGAGGTCCTCACTCAGCATCCCCAACGCCGCCCCCCAAGCCGCCACGTTCCCCCGCAGCTCCTCCGCCCCCACCGGGTAGGCCGTCGGCTCCACCCACTGGCCCGGGGAGCGGATCTCCACGAGCTCCGCGTTGAACATCTTGTTGCGGGCCGAGGGCTTGATCCAGGAGAGGTGCTGGGAGACCAATGGGGGGATCTGGGCCGGGGTGACCTGGGGTTTTCCATCCACCAGGGTGGCGTAGCGGGTCAGCTGGGTGCGGAACGTTTCTTCGTCGCGGCAGATGGCCTCGAAGGCTTCGTAGAGGTCGATCGTCCTCGTCTTGCCGAGGGGCTCCTCGCGGCCGATGTAGAGGCGGACCAGGTCGCGGTAGCCGGGGCGGAAGCCGAACCAGCGGCCCATCTGCATCAGGGTGTCGGCCTGCTGGGTGGTGCGGCGGTAGTACGTGACCGTCAGGCCCTCGACCGTGAAGCCGCGGGAGAGCTTCGTACCGCCGACCAGGATCTTCCACACGTGCGGGGTGCGCTCGAAGTCCAGGTCGGGCTGGTCGTAGTCGCGCTCGGTGTCGCCGTTGACCACGAGCACGGGGGTACCGCCCGCGTTTATGAGCTGACGGGCGCGCGAGACGTAGGCCCTCAGTTCCTCGTACGAGTCCGGCGTGGGCAGGTCCCCGTCCGCGAAGCGGTGGAAGTCGGAGGCGAAGAGGGCGGCCAGGCGGTCGTGGCCCTGGCGGCTCGTATAGGCGGCCTGGTGCCACATGGAGCTGATGCGCAGGGCGAGCGCCGTGTGCTCGGCCATTCGGACCGACTCGTGAACGAGCATCGTGTGGTGGCGGAACGGTCCTTCGGGCACGCCGTGATCGGCGCGGTACAGCTTGAGCGCGCCGGTGAGGACGAAGGCGTCCAGCGCATCCTGGAGGCGGTCGCCCGTGTCCGCGTAGATGCCGCGGATGTGCGTCTCCTCGGCGGTGCCCTCGTCCGTGTCGAGGTCGTGGAAGTCCTGGACGCCCATATAGCCGGTCGGGCGGGGGAGCGACACGAGGAAGTCGCGCGGGAAGATGTCCTCGCCGTCGCCCGGGTCGACGAAGACGTTGGCGAACGGGGTCGCGGTGTAGCCGACGTACTGGGCGCGCGGCAGCAGGCCGAGCAGCTGGGAGATCTGGCCGTTGATGGCCGTACGTGCGACCTTGCCGTCCTCCCACTTCTTCGGGTCCGTCGTGTTGACCGATGCCTGGTCCGACTCGTCGTCGATGATCAGCGCGGGAATCTCGGAGAGGATCGGGCCGATCTTCTTGAGGTCCTTGATCAGCTTGTCCAGCACGGACTTGTTCTTCTTCACCACCATGATCCGGGCCGCCGCACGGTGCAGGTTGGCCGGTGCGTACAGCGGCTCGGTGCGGGACTGCTTCTCGAACTCCAGGGCACGGATGCCGTTGAGCAGGCTCTTGTAGTCGTCGTCGCGCGTCGTGAGGCGCTCAATGTCGAAGGCGCCGAGTGTGGAGGGCCTGCCGCCATGGCCGACGAACTTCTCCGGCCAGTCCGCGTCCTCCTGGTAGTCGATGCCGACGAGGGCGTCCGGGTCCGCCGGGTCGGCACCGCGCAGGATGTTCTCCCGGCCGATCAGCTCCATGTCCAGCCGGCGCTGGGTCTGCCCCCGGAGCAGGTTCAGCGTGCCGCCGAGAACGATGACCAGGCGGTATCCGGCGTCGATGGCTTTCGCGGTGACGCCGGTGAAGTTGGCGGTCTTGCCCGACTGGACGTAGCCCACGACCAGGCCGCGCGCGCCGTACGCCTCGGGGCGGGTGGGGTCGGAGAGGCGCTCGACCACGGCGTGGCTCGCTTCGTCGAGCCCGGAGACGGCCACGTCCGGCCAGCCCTTGGAGCGCAGCAGCCGCTCGTAGGCGTTCCAGTAGAACGACCGCGCGGCGGCCGCGTCCCGCGAGTACCAGGAGACGAATTCCTTGCTGATGACCGTCGGGCCGGGCTCCTTGAACACCGGGACCGCGCTGTCGAGGGCCTTGCGCAGCCCGGCGCCGAAACCCAGCCGGTCGTACGTGTCCGAGCGGCGCGCGTCCGTCCGGGGCGGCGCCGCCGACCAGTCGGCCTGCTCGGCCAGGTCCCAGGCGGTCAGGGTGCGGTGCCACAGCGCGAGCAGCCCGTCGCCCGGGTCCGCGTTCAGGACGCGGTCCTGGAAGTGGGAGAGCGTGGTGTCGGCGGGTTCCTCGTCCTCGGAGAGCACGAAGGCGAGCTTGGCGAAGGACTTGGGCCCCCGTCGCATCGCTGCCAGCACGTCGCCGTGCAGGGTGAACAGGTGATCGGTCATGGCAGCGCCGCTCTCTTGGATCGGTACGGACGGGTGGAGGAGGTGTTCAGCGCTCCAGTTCGCAGCGCGCCGCCGTGACCAGGACGCTGTTCCACAGCGCCACGTTGTCGGTGTGGACGGCCCGGACCCGTTCCTTCTGGAAGATCTCGTTGACCATCAGGTAGAGCATGCTCTTGATCACCGGGGCGTCGTTCAGGCCCCCGCGCCGGCCGCCGTTGAGCACCTGTCGGTACTCCCTGTTGAGCCGGACTTCCCGGTGCTCGCGGTCGAGCTCGAAGAAGACGTCCAGGGGCAGGCTGTCCCAGCGGAACGCGATCGGGTCCTCGCCCTCCAGCTCCGGCAGCTCGTCGCGCAGCGTCCGCCGCAGCTTCGGGTCCATCCCCTTGCCGGCCGGCAGGACCGCCTTGCGCTGCGGTTCGGTGGCGCGGCGGGCGGCCTCCCGGTACGTGAGTGCCGCCTCCTGCACGTACGCGGCGAAGGCACGCCCTGCGGAGTCCACGGCCTGCTCCAGGCCGCGGGCGAACGCGGGGGTGACGGTCACGCCGTCCTTCTTCACCGTGAGGTTGAAGACGTCGTTCGGCGCGGACGGCAGGTCTACGGCGATCCGCGCGAGCGCGAGGTGCCCCTCCGGACTGCGGGTGCCGTTCCAGCCGCCCGCCTGGACGAGGCGGTCGTTGCGGTAGATGTAGAAGCCCTGGCGCTCGGCGAGCGGGCCGATGCCCCGGTAGCTGACCAGCGGGGACTTCGGCGGCCAGATGTGCGCGGTCAGCTCGACCCCGCCGACGCCCTCGACCGGCGCCGCGTACGTACGGGGGTAGCCGGCCCGGCCGGGCACCCGGTAGCCGAACGGGTCGATGGGCTCGACGCCCCGGTGGTCCAGCTCCTCCTTGGTGCGTACGTCCTCGACCACGATGTCGATGTTGAAGCCGTCGCGGGCCAGGAAGCGGTGGAGGTAGAGCCCCAGGTGGGTCTCCAGCTTCTCGATCGCGTCGTTGAGATAGCGGTCGGTCTGCCCGGTGGTGACGGTTTCGAAGGCGCGGACCCGGTCCCAGCGCACGATCGTGCCCTGCCACTGGATGATCCCGTCGTAACGGTCCACGAGGTCCTGGCAGTACCCCGGGTCGACGATGTCGCAGCTGAAGTCGGCCTGGGCGCGGGCCGTCAGCCAGCGGCGGCCGGTGGAGGGGCTGCGCTTAGTGCGGCTGATCACGGTGAGCGAGTCGGCGTGCGACAGGGACGCCGCCTTGAGTCCCGCGCCGAAGTGGCCGAGCGCCGAGTCGTCGTAGCCCTGCCGGCCGCCCACCGTCATCGCGGTGTCCAGGGCGTCGTCGTCCATGCCGCAGCCGTCGTCGATGACGAGCAGACTGACCAGCCGGTCGTCGTCGCGCAGGAGGCTCACGACGACGTTTCGGGCGCCCGCGTCGATGGAGTTGTCGACGAGGTCGGCGATGGCCGCCTCGAATCCGTACCCCTGGTGTGTCAACGACTCGACGTACCGGGCTGTCGGCGGGAGCCGCTTGGCTCCGGTGGTGGGGACCTCGAACTGCCAGTCGGCAGAGGGCTGATACGCCGCCATGGAGCCTTCCTCGCGCGCACGACAGAGCTGAGACCTGCGTGGGGAGGTGCGGCCCTGATGAGTAGATGGAATGTGATGGTATTGCAAAGGTGGGACAGCCGGGAATCCCGGGAAACAATTGCGCTGCTCGCCGCCCCTACGGCCCGGAGGTGGCTTCAGCGGCGGCATCGACCACCGCCCGAGTCGCCCCCCGGGTCAGGGCCGGGGTGCTGAGTACGTCGGTGTTGTCGAGGAACTGGTCCGCGGCGCCCGTCATCGGCAGGGCGCGGACCGTCGGGTCGGTGATGTGGGCGGTCAGGGCCGCGGTGAAGCGTTCGGCGTGCAGGACCTGGAACGGGCGGTCGTGGTACGGCCGGGTCGTGGGGTCGACGGGGGTGGTGAGGCCGAGGCGGTTGTGGGCGGCGGCGACGGTCTCGTAGGCGCGGGCCAGGTGGTGTTCGCGGGTGTGCCAGTCGGTGGCGGCGAGGGCGGCGGTGAGGAGCGGGGTGAGCGCGGGGGCCTCGGGGGTACGGGCGAAGGCGCTGCCGAGCCATTTGCCGTACGGCGGGTAGCGGCGGCCCATGAGCAGGCAGAGCCGCATCAGGTCGCGTACGAGACGGGCGGCGACGACCGCGGAGCCGAGTTCGTCGCCCACCTCGCCGCAGCGGCCGACGAAGGCCTCCTCCTGGGAGACGCGTTGCCACTGGCAGGCGAGGAGGTGGAGCCACAGGTCGTGGGGGTACCAGTCGAGGGCGGCCCGGGCCGGTGCGAGGCGGTCGAGGCCGTCGTGGAAGACGGCACCGGCGGTGACCTCGGCGAGGCGTTGCGTGGGAGCGGCCAGCCAGTCGGTCACGGTGATGTCCCGGCCGGGGTCGAAGCCCAGCCGGGCGGTGAACCAGGCGCCCGGGTCGGTGACTTCGACCCGGTGGGACACCGGCCCTGCGGTCTCCCGCATGACCCCGATGCCAGCGTCGGCGGTGGTGGTGAAGTGCGTGGGGTAGCCGTGGAACGTCTTCGGCAGGCGTTCGGAGAGCAGCGCCGTGATCGCCGCCCCGTGGCGGGCCACGTCCCGCGGGTGCAGGAAGACCTGGAGGCGGGGCCCCCACTCGTGGTCGGCGGAACGGGCGGTGTCGAACCCGAGAACCTCCGAACCGCTGCCGAGGCGCGCGGCGGAGTGCGCGATCCCGGGCACGGCCTCCGCGAGCAGCGGCCGTACGGCTTCGAGGTAGAAGCGACGCGAGAGTTCCAGGCCGGGGACGAAGGGCGACGTGGTCATGCTGTAGAGAGTGCCGGACAGGCGTGTGACCGGCGAAGGCTTTTCAGTCCGCAGCCGGGTACGCGGGCACGCGCCGGTGGTCGAACGACGAACCCGGAGCCATGGTCCTCGGTCCGGGAACGGGTGGGTGTCCGATCAGGGGCGATCCGCGGGTGGACGGTCGCAGACGGCCGTGCGGCCCGTGGCGGCCCGGCGGGAGGTGCCCGGGTAGCCGCCCGCTCGCAAGACCCTGTCGATCCCGGTGTTGACGGTCTCCGCGCAGCGGGCGGCGGCGCGCAGATCGCGCAGGGCTCTCACCAGGGCGGTGTTGTCGCGCGTCTTCACAGCCTGCGTGCAGCCGCGGTTGCCGGTATCCGCCCAGGTGACCATCCGGTGCCAGTCGGCTCGCAGGAGCGGGTCGGCGGGTATCCGGAACCAGACCGTCTCGAACCAGGCGGCCCTGCCCCAGTCGAAGCAGACCGGGGACACCGTCCGGTGCAGCGTGCCCCAGGGGTCCTTGGAGGACTGCGCCGCGCGGAGGACGGCGGTCAGCCGGCTGTCGTACGCCACCGCGAGGTTGATGAGGTCGTCGCCGGTCAGCCGGTACCAGGCCCGGATCTGCCGCACGCGGGCGGCGTCCGACAAGTGCGGCTCGGGGAGCCCCCAGTACAGCACCAGGTTGCGCTGGGAGGTGAGCTGGTTGGTCGTGAAGCCGAGCCGGTACCTTCCCACGGCGCCCTGCGTCGCGGTGCCCGCGAGCGCCACCGCGCACAGCAGGGCCACCGCGACCCGGACGCGGCGCCGTAGGGCGGGCAGGGGTTCCTCCGGCGGCCGTCGACGGCGCCGGAGGACGGCGGCCGACGCGATGAGGACGGCGGCCGACGCGATGAGGACGGCGGCGAGCGCGGACAGGACCAAGGCGTTGTTCAGCGCGAAGTCGTACGGGAACAGCGGCCTTCGCCAGGCCGGCCGCCAGGCGCAGCTGTCCGAGAGGACGGCCAAGGGGGCGACGCATCCGTCCACCGACACGAGAAGGGTCATGCCGGTGAGGCCCAGCAGGGCCGTCGTCTGGGCGGCGATCAGCGCGCCCAGCAGGCGGTATCGGCGGTCCGCGGTGCTCGCCACCGCCGCGGCCGCGGCCGCGGGCAGGCAGAGCGCCGCGAGCAGGAGGAGCAGATAGCGGTACGCGTAGAGCCCGCCCCGTGCGGCCGGCGGGGGTTGCCCGGTGTGTACGTATGCCTGGATACCCGCCACGGCCACGCAGGCCAGCACCCCGCCCAGCAGCCCGGGCCGCAGGACCTCGCGCAGCGGGGCCGCAGAAGCTTCGCCGTAAGCCGCCCGGTCCGGCACCCAGCGGGGGGTGCCGGTCGCCGGACCGCTCGCCCAGGCCAACAGCGGAACCGTCCACAGGACGGTGATCGTGAGCGCGCCCATCGGCGTCTCGGCGATGTTGTCCAGTTGCGGCGCGAACACGGTGAGGCCGGGAATCGCGCTCAGGTCCCCGGCCGGTGCCTGGGACGGCAGCCACTGCGTGATCGCCCGGGCCATCATCTCGGCGCTCGGTGCGTCCCTGTTGAGGCTCGTGGCCCCGGCGAGCAGCCACCAGGTGAGCCACGACATCATGGCGAGAGCGGCGGCGGCCACGCACGAGGCGAGGGCGGGCCGCAGAGTCCGGCCCCTGGCCGTCGCGGCCCACAGGCGCGCGCACTGGGTCACCCACCAGCCGAACGCGGCCCCCGCCGCCACCGGCACGAGCAGAACCGGCGGCCGCTGCGGCAGCCAGCCCCAGCCCGAGCCGAAACCGCTCAGGACCAGGCCGGCCGACATCCCGGCACCCAGCCACGCCCCGGCCCAGGCACCGGAGGGCACCCGGGTACCGGTCAGCAGCGCGTACACCACCGCCCGCCACAGGGCGACCACGACCACGCCGGTCACCAGCACACCTGGGACGATCACCAGGACCGTCATCAGGTTGTTGGTGAAGTTGACGCGGTACTGGGCGATCTGCATAAGCACCTGTGGCACAGCCAGAGCGGGCACGGTACCGATGAGGAAGACCGGCAGGAGCGCGACACGGAACAACGGCGCCGGATCGGCCAGCGCGCCCCGGCGCAGACCCCACCGCGGATGTGTACGCCACAGTTCGGTGAACGAGCCGAGTGCGCCGCGTACCGCGTTGGCGGGCGGTGGGGCGGTGACGGACCAGCCGACCGGGTCCGCGCCCCAGCGCACCGCGGCCAGGTCGGCGTAGATCTCCCGGCTCCGCAGCGCGTCCGAGCGGGCGAGGTACAGCAGCACGACCAGCACGACGGCCAGCACCGCGGGCCGGCCCAGCCGTAGCGAGCCACCACTCGCCACGATGCCGTGGACGACGTAGCCGAGACAGAGCAGGTACGGCAACAGCACCAGCCCGAGGAAGACCCGCCACAGGGCGACCGTGAGGTACGTCAGGGTGACGTCACGGTTGGCGATGTGGGCGAGCTCGTGCAGCAGCACCGCCCGGAAGCGTTCCGGATCGGTGCGCCGGACGGAGAGCAGGCCGCCGTGCAGGCAGACGACCGGGCGGCGGGTACGCCCGAAGACCACGGCGCCGACCGAGGCCGCCGTCGGATCGACCACGAACCGCGGCCTCGGCGACACGCTCGCGGCGGCGCACAAGTCACCCACAAGGGAGCCGATCCCACCGTCCTTGTCGACCGCCCCCAGTGGGACGACACGACTCCTTCGGGCCTTCCACAGGGGCAGTACCGCGAAGAGCAGGCCGGCCGCGACCATCAGTACCAGGGGCCAGCCCGCGATCTGCCACCACGGCGGCGCGGGCGCCCAGAGGGACAGGCAGAAGCGGGTGGCGGTCATCTGGCCGGAGGTACTGAGCGATGTGTTCCAGTAGCTGCTGTCGGTGGGGTCCACACCCGCGGCGAGACCGCAACCGGCCTGGTCCCCGTGGGACATGACCTGGAACACTTCCAGGATCATGGCCCCGGACGCGGTCAGCATCAGAAGCAGCAGGGTGACGAACCGGGGGCCCGTTCCCGCGCCGAGGACTCGCTCGTCGACCCGGAACGGCTCGTCCGGCCCGGGTAAGGCCGCCATCTAGCCCCGCCCGGTGGCCGGTCCGGGGTCATCCGGCTCGTCCGGCGGATCCGGCTCCGCTGCGGCGGGCGCCTCCGGCTCCTCGGCCAGCACCAGCCGGGCCACGACCGCGTCGGCGATCGCCTCGGCCTGTGCGGTCTCCAGCCCTCGCTGCCTGCCCGTCGCCAGGACCTGGGCACGTACCGCTGCCAGCTGTTCCCGCGTCAACGGCGGTATCCCGGCCGCCGGAACCGGCCGCCGCCGCGGCACCAGCCGTCGCATCATGGCCGTCACTCCCTGGGAGATACGCGTCGCCGTCGACTCCGCCGTCCGTTGCGCCACCCCGTCGAGTACCAGCCAGACCACGGGTGCCACCAGCGCGGCGGCCTCGCCGACCCCGAATCCCAACGGTGTGTGGCGTCCGCCGCCGCCGCGGCGCAGCCGCCGCACCACCGTGGCGTCGTCGAACCGGCAGAGCCCCTCCACGAGCGGGAGTTCGTCGGGCGCGAGCTCCGTCACGACCGCACGCACCACATCACGCACCAGCGGACCGGACCGGTCGTCGGCGGTCACATCGGTTCCGGATCCCACTCGTCGCCCCCAGACGTCCCGAGCCGATCCCGGCCCGCAGTGAAACGGCCTCCGACCCAGCACTGTCCCACGTGAGGTGACGGGTCGACAGGGCTTCGGCAGGACCGCGTCACGCAGCCTCAGTCACGAGTGCGATTTCAGGCCGACGGGCACTTTCCTGTCGCGACGTGCAGGGTGACGTTTTCCGAGGGGTCGTACGGTTCGCCAGGTTTCGGGCTCTGGCTGCAGATCTCTCCGTGCACCCGAGAGATTTCCTGCTGGTCGACAATGCCGGGGCCTCCGTAGAAAACATCGATGAAGCGGCTGTTGTATCCCTTCTTCAGGAGCTGGGCGTAGGACTTGTCGAAGTCCTTGCCTATGAGATCGGGCGTCCTGGGGGCGGGGACATGGGCGTTCCAATGAGACGGGCACGTTTCCCCGCGCGGGACAGCACCGAAATCAACGGAGTCCGGACCGTCTCCTTCTCTCGTCAAACAAGCCCTCCACAGTTCCGCGTGCTGCAGATCCACGGTCCGTCCGAGGTCCGTCGCATCTCGGACGGAGTAGCCGAGGTCCTTCTCGACGGCTTCCTTCATTTTTACGGGCAGACTGTCCGGAGGCAGGGGCGTGGACGCGGGTCCACTTCGCGTGGCTGAGGCCGTGCCGTCGGATGAATGGTTCGAACAGGCTGCGCTCAAGGCGGTGACCGCCAAGATCAAAGCCATGCTCCTGCCAAGCGTTTTCGATTTCATGTCCTGCTTTCCCGTTACTGTGCGCTGCGCAGTACAAGCCCGCCGGTTTACCCCACCCGCCCCCCATGGCACTCCCGGTACGACTCTCCCGACCCGCACCAGCACTTCCCGCTCTTCGGCGGCGGCCACGGCACCGCGCGGCCGCGGGCGGCCAGGGTCGTGGCGTACTGGGGGAGCAGGTCCGGGTCCGCCGGGGACGCGGCCTCGGAGGCGGCGAACGCCTCGTACGACGGGACCGTGCCCGTGACGATGCCGAGGTTCGGGGTGCCCGCCGCCTGGAGGTCGCGCAGTGCGGTCTCCAGGCGGGCCAGGTGGTCCGGGTGCGAGGTGTACTCGCTGCCCAGGCCCGGGTACGCGGTGAGCAGTTCGCGCAGTTCGTCCGCCGGCCAGTGCAGCACCGCCACCGGGAACGGGCGGGACAACGCCGTGCGGTACGTGCCCAGTTCGGCGCGCAGGCGGGTGATCTCGGCGCGCAGCTCGCCCGGGTCCGAGGAGCCCAGGGACCACAGGCGCTTCGGGTCGTGGAGCTCGTCCAGCGGGACCGCAGCCGTGTGCAGGGTGTCGGCCAGCTCGTCCCAGGCGTCGTGCGGGGCGCCCATCAGGCGGCGCACCCGGTGGCGGCCGGTCAGCAGCGACTGGGTCTGGTACGGGACCTCCTCGCCCGGCGCGATCAGCAGGCGCAGGGCCGTGGAGAACAGGTCGTGGGCCGCGTTCAGCTCGTCGTGGGCCTCCAGCGTCTCGGCCGCGATCTCCCACGGGGCCGCCTCCTGCGGGGCCGCCACGCGGACGCCGTCGATCAGCGCGCGCGCCTCCGCCTCGTGGCCGTACTCCCAGAGGTTCGCGGCGCTGAGCGCCTTCACCAGGTGGGGGTGCTCGGTGCCGGGGGCGTTGAGCAGTTCGTCGTAGAGCGTCGTGGCGCGGGCGCGGTCACCGGCGAGTTCCAGATGGGCCGCGGCCTGGAGGAGCAGCGGTTCGTGGTCCTCGGGGTACTGCGCCGCGGTGCGGAGCAGACGCTCGGCTTCGGAGATGTGGTCGGCAGGGGTGTCGGGGCGCATGAACCACACCGTACTGCTGTGCGGGGGCGTGGCGGGGGCCGCTCCGCAGGCCCGCGGCGTGAGCCCGGTCGCGGCCCGGGGGTGTTGACGGCCACCGGCCCGCGAGGTCTCGCGACCGTCCGCGACGGACCCGCCGCCGACCCTCTAACGTGTCTCCTCGTGCTCAGACGACGTCCGCAGTTGCTGTGGTTGCTGGTCCCCTATGTCCTCTACCTGGGGGCGCTGCCGTTCGTGAACCGGGTGAGACCCGTCGTGCTCGGGCTGCCGTTCCTCTTCTTCTGGCTGCTCGGGGCGACCGTTCTGACCCCCGTCGCCGTGTGGCTGACCCGGCGGGGTGACCGCCGGTGAACGCCGCCGTCGCGACCTCCGTCTTCGGGGTCTTCATGGTCGCCACCGTCGCACTCGGGCTGCTCGCCGTACGGGGCAGGCGTGGCGGGGGAGGGCTCGCCGAGTGGTCGGTGGGCGGGCGGAGCCTGGGGACCGTGTTCATCTGGGTGCTGATGGCCGGTGAGGGCTACACCAGCTTCAGCTACCTCGGCGCCGCCGGCTGGGGCTACAACTACGGGGCGCCCGTCCTGTATGTCGTCGCGTACATGTCCTGCGGGTACGCCGTCGGCTACGTCGTCGGGCCGATGCTCTGGGCGTACGCGCGCAAGCACGGTCTCGTCGGGATCACCGACATGGTGGCGCACCGCTTCGGGCGGCCCTGGCTCGGCGCGCTCGTCGCCGTGCTGGCGACCGTGTTCCTGCTTCCGTACATCCAGCTCCAGATCACCGGCATGGGCGTCGTCGTCTCGACGATCTCCTACGGGGCCATCAGCCTGAACTGGGCGTACTTCATCGCCTTCGCCGTCACCACCGGCTTCGTCGTCGTCAGCGGGCTGCGCGGCAGCGCCTGGGTGTCCGTGCTGAAGGACCTGCTGGTCATCGTCACGCTCGGGTTCCTGGCGATCTACGTGCCCGTGCACTACTTCGACGGCTACGGGCCCTTCCTGGACCGGCTCGTCACCGAGAAGAGCGAGTGGCTGACCTTCCCCGGGCACGGGGACAGCGGCCTCGGACAGGCGTGGTTCATCACGACCTCGTTCCTGAACTCGCTGACCGTCGTGATCTTCCCGACCACCGTCGCCGGCTACCTCGGCGCGAGGAACGCCGACGTGCTCCGCCGCAACGCGATGTGGCTGCCGGCCTACAACGTCCTGCTCTTCGTCCCGATGCTGCTCGGCATGGCGGCCCTGTTCGTGGTGCCGGGGCTCGTCGGCGCCGAGTCCAACCTCGCCCTCTTCAAGCTGGTCACGGACTCGCTGCCCGCCTGGTCCGTCGGGATCATCGGGGTCGCCGCCGCGCTCTCCTCGATCGTGCCCATGGCGGTGTTCATGCTGGTCATCGGCACGATGTGGGGCCGCAGCGTGCTCTCCCTCGTCCCGCGCTGGGAGCGGCGGCAGAAGGGCGCCGCGCAACTGGTCGTCGTGGTCGCGGGCTCCCTCGCGCTGCTCCTCACGTACACCGCCCCCAACACCCTCGTACGCCTCTCGCTCATCTCGTACGAGGGCATGGCGCAGCTGCTCCCCATGGTGCTGCTGGGGCTGATGTGGCGGCGGCTGACCCTGCTCGGGGCGATGTCCGGGCTCGTCGTCGGAGTCGGCGTGGTGTGCGGGTTCGTGTTCATGGAGAACGACCCGGTGTGGGGCGTGAACGCGGGCATCGTCGCCCTCGCCGCCAACCTGGCCGTCGCGCTGGTGGTGACGTACGCGGGTCCGCGCGAGCGCGACGAACGGCCGGACGACGAGGTGCTGGCCCGGGACGAGTGGGAGGCGGACCGGGAGGTCGTCAACGTACGTTGACACCCGTGCGCGGTCGTGTATAACGGATGGACCGGCGGAGGCGAGTACGGAAGGGAGGCACCGTCCATGGACACCAGCGCCATGAACCGCGTACGCGGCGGTCTCTCCCGCGTGCTGCGCCCCGCGGGCCTGCTGCTGTTCCTCCTCACCGAGGTGCTCCTCGCCGAGGGCGGCAGCCTCTCCGCCGCCGTCGCGCTCGCCGCCACCGCGGCCGCCGGCACCGCGCTCGCCGCCTGCTCGGTCATCAGTGCCCGCTGCGCCACCCCGGTGCCCCGCACCCGGGTGCGCACCGCCATGCGCGACCGGGAGAAGCGCACCGCGTTCCTCCCGCAACGGGACCCGGACGCCCAGGGGCGCCGCCGCCCCCGAGCCCCGGGCCACGCCCTCCCGACGGCCGCGTAAGGGCGTACCGACCCCTTCGCGGACCCGTCACGCCGAATCAACATCCCCGGCACGACGAGACCCTCGGAGGGCTCACCCATGTCCGCCTTCATGTCCGCTTTCGCCAGTCTGGTCGGCGCCCTCGCCGACCTGCTCCACCCGCTCTTCCAGAACGCGTCCACCGCCGCCGCGATCGTCCTGTTCACCGCGCTCGTCCGGCTCGCCGTGCACCCGCTCTCGCGGGCCGCCGCGCGCGGGCAGAAGGCGCAGCGCCGGCTCCAGCCGCAGATCGCGGAGCTCCGCAAGAAGCACGGCAAGGACCGCGAGCGGATGCAGAAGGCGCTCATGGAGCTGCACCGCGAGGAGAAGGTCTCGCCGCTCTCCGGCTGCCTGCCGAGCCTGCTCCAGATGCCCGCGTTCTTCCTGCTGTACCACCTCTTCTCCAGCCAGAGGATCGGCGACAAGGCCAACGCGCTCCTCGGCCACCAGCTCTTCGACGCCCCGCTCGGCGAGCGCTGGCACGACGCCCTGTCGCACGGCGGGATGTTCGGCGCGCAGGGCCTGGTCTACCTGGGCCTCTTCGCGCTCGTGGCGGCCGTCGCCACGTTCAACTACGGGCGTACGAAGCGCCAGATGGCCGCCAACCCGGTCACCCCGGCCACCGGCCCCGACGGGCAGCCGATGCCGGGCATGGGCGCGATGAACCGGCTCATGCCGCTGATGTCCTTCTTCACTCTCTTCACCGTCGCCTTCGTGCCGCTGGCCGCCGCGCTGTACGTGGTCACCAGCACCACCTGGACCGCGATCGAGCGGGCCTTCCTGTACCGCGACATGCCCGCCCCGGGTGCCGCGGTCGCCACGGCCGCGTAACGGCGGCGCCGGGGGCGGCCCGGTCCAGGTTGTGAACAGGGTCTTGCGGAGTGATCGGATGTCTTGGAGGATCGGACAAGCCTGCGATGGCCGCCACCCATCCGACGGGCCTGATCCCGACCGAGGAGAGAAAGACTCGTGAAGCTGCTTCGTGTGGGTACGGCCGGTGCGGAACGACCGGCGCTGCTGGACGAGGGCGGAACCCTGCGTGACCTGTCGGGCGTCGTCCCCGACATCGACAGCGCGCTGCTCGCCGACGAGGACGCGCTCGCCCGGGTACGCGCCGCCGCGGCCGCCCCCGACGGGCTGCCGGTGCTCGACGCCGAGGGGCTCCGGGTGGGCCCGCCGCTCGCCCGGATCGGCAAGATCGTGTGCATCGGGCTGAACTACCACGACCATGCCACGGAGACCGGGGCGGCGATACCGGACGAGCCGATCCTGTTCTTCAAGGCCCCGGACACCGTGGTCGGGCCCGAGGACACCGTGCTCGTCCCGCGCGGCAGCGTGAAGACTGACTGGGAGGTCGAGCTGGCCGTCGTCATCGGGCGCACCGCGCGCTACCTGGAGACCGCCGAGGAGGGCCTCGCCCACGTCGCCGGGTACGCGGTCGCCCACGACGTCTCCGAGCGCGAGTTCCAGATCGAGCGCGGCGGCACCTGGGACAAGGGCAAGAACTGCGAGACGTTCAACCCGCTCGGCCCCTGGCTGGTCACCGCCGACGAGGTCGCCGACCCGCAGGCCCTCCCGCTGAAGCTCTGGGTCAACGGCGAGCTGAAGCAGGACGGCACCACCGCCGACCAGATCTTCCCGGTCGGCGAGGTCGTCCGCTATCTCAGCCGGTTCATGACGCTCTACCCGGGCGACGTGATCAACACCGGCACCCCGGCCGGCGTGGCCATGGGGCAGCCCGAGCCCAAGCCGTACCTGCGGGCCGGTGACGTCGTCGAGCTGGAGATCGACGGCCTCGGCCGGCAGCGGCAGGAGCTGAAGGACGCGTAAGGCACCCCGATACATCGGAGGGGTGGGGTCCGTCGCGTACGGACCCCACCCCTCCGCGTACGTCAGCCGCCGATGCGCGACGCGAACTGCTCCAGCGCCTCCACGACCAGCGCGTGGTCCTCCGCCTGCGGCAGGCCCGAGACCGTCACCGAGCCGATGACGCCCGCGCCCTCGACCGCGATCGGGAACGAACCGCCGTGCGCCGCGTACACGTCCGGGTCGAGCCGGGACGCCTCGTCGAACGTCGTCCCCTTCGCCCGGAACCGCGTCCCCACCAGGTAGGAGCTCTCCCCGTACCGCTCGACGACCCGGCGCTTGCGGTCGATCCACGCGTCGTTGTCCGCGCTCGACCCCGGCAGCGCGGCGTGGAACAGCTGCTGCGCCCCGCGCCGGATGTCGATCGCCACCGGTGCGTGCCGCTCCCGGGCCAGCGCGACGAGCAGCCCGCCCAGCGCGTACGCGTCGTCGTAGCCGAAGTGCGGCAGGGTCAGCCTGCGCTCCTGGGCGATCAGCTCGGAGATGGTCGGAGCGGTGGGGTTCATACGGGCTGCTCCTCGGATACGGGGGCGGAGGCGCCGGTGGGCCGCAGAGTGACGGTGATCCCCTCGCGGGCCGAGCGGCGGGCCGCCTCCAGGACGTCCAGCGTCTCGGCGGCCTGGAGGGCGGTCACCGGATTGTCGCCCGTCCCGCGCAGCGCTTCGTTGACCGCCGCGTAGTACGCCGGGTAGTCGCCCGGGAGCGTGCGGACCGGGGTGCCGCCGCCCGTGAGCGGGGACTCGCCCGCGCCGAGCCGGCCCCAGAGCTCCTCGGGCTCCTCGCCCCACGGCCCGCCGTCGGTCGGCCGGGCGCCCTCGCGCAGGGCCGCCTCCTGGGGGTCGAGTCCGTACTTCACGAAGCCGGCGGCGGACCCGAGCACCCGGAAACGCGGGCCGAGCTGGGCCGTTGTCGCGCTCACGTACAGATGCGAGCGGACGCCCGAGGCGTGCGTGATCGCCACGAACGTGTCGTCGTCGGCCGCCGCGCCCGGACGCCGCAGATCCGACTCGGCGTACACCTGCGCGGCCGGGCCGAACAGGGTCAGCGCCTGGTCGACGACATGGCTGCCGAGGTCGTACAGCAGCCCGCCGATCTCGCGCGGGTCGCCCGACTCGCGCCAGCCGCCCTTCAGCTGCGGGCGCCACCGCTCGTACCGGGACTCGAAGCGCTGGACCTCGCCCAGCGCGCCGTCCGCGAAGAGCGCGCGCAGGGTGAGGAAGTCGTTGTCCCAGCGGCGGTTCTGGAAGACCGAGAGCAGCAGCCCGCGCTCCTCGGCCAGCGCCGCCAGCTCCCGCGCCTCGGCAGCCGTGCCCGCGACCGGCTTGTCCACGACCACCGGAAGCCCGGCTTCGAGGGCGGCCCGCGCGAGCGGTACGTGGGTCCTGTTCGGCGACGCGATGACGATCAGGTCGAGCTCGTCGGCCCGCTGCCACAGCTCGTCGGGGGCGTCGGCGAAGCGGACGTCCGGGTGGGCGGCGCGGGCCTGGGCGCGGCGCTCCTCGTCGCGGGTGACGACCGTGTCCAGGACGAGGCCGTCGGTCGCGGTGATCAGCGGGGCGTGGAAGACGGACCCCGCCAGGCCGTAGCCGACGAGTCCGACGCGCAAAGAGGTCATGACCCCACTTTGGCAACGCTGTTGCCAAAGTGCAAGCGCAGGCCACAATGGGACCGTGAACAGGAGCACTACCGGCGTGAACCTCCCCGCCCTGCGCAGCCACAACGCGGCCCTCGTCCTCGACCTGCTGCGCGTGGCCGGCGAGCCCGGCATCAGCCGGCTCGAACTCGCCGAGCGCACCGGGCTCACCCCGCAGGCCGTCAGCAAGATCACCGCCCGGCTGCGCGCCGAGGGGCTGGCCGCCGACGCGGGCCGCCGCGCCTCCACCGGCGGCAAGCCCAGGACCGTGCTGCGGCTGGTCCCCGAGGCGGGGCACGCGGTGGGGCTGCACCTGGACCGCGACGGGCTGACCGTGGTGCTCGTCGACCTCGCGGGGGCGGTCGCCGCGAGCCGTACGGCCCCGCTGGACTTCGGGGCCCCGGCGGACGAGGTGCTCGCGGCCGCCGCCGGGGCGGTCGAAGCCGTACGCGGGGACGGGACGCCGCCGGTGCTCGGGGTGGGCGTCGCCGTGCCGGGGCCGCTCGACCACCGGGGCGGGGTGCTGCACCGGGTCACCGGATTCCCGCAGTGGGACGGGTACCCGCTGCGCGACGCGTTCGCCGCCCGGACCGGGCTGCCCGTCGTCCTCGACAAGGACACCAACGCCGCCGCCCTCGGCCTCGCCCTCGGGGCGGACGGCCCCGCCGACTTCGCCTACCTCCACCTCGGCACCGGCCTCGGCGCGGGGCTCGTCCTCGGCGGCACGGTCCACCGGGGCGAGCGGACGGGGGCGGGGGAGTTCGGCCACCAGACCGTGCAGCTGGACGGCGTCCGGTGCGACTGCGGGGGCCGCGGCTGCCTGGAGGCGCTGTGCCTGGCCGCCGTCCACCGGGGCGACACCGCCGAGGCCGCGCGGGTGCTCGGGACCGGCGCCGCCAACCTCGTCGGGCTGCTCGACATCGACCGCGTGGTGCTGGGCGGCCGCACGGTCGCCGCCGACCCCGACGCGTACGTACGCGGGGTGCGCGCGGTCCTCGACGAACGCGCCCGCCGCGACGGTGTGCGCGGCACCCCGGTCCCGGTCACCGCCCACCGCGAGGGCGACCGCCCGGTCGCGGAGGGCGCGGCCCAGCTGGTGCTGGCCCCGGTGTTCGGGCGGGTGGGCGCGGCGGGGCCGCCTGCGGCGGGCTGAGCTGGGGTGCCTGCGCCCGGGGGCGGCCGTTCCCGGGGTGCCCGCGCCCGGGGTGCCCGCGCCCGGGACGACCGCGCCGGGATGCCCGCGCCCGGTGCGGCCACGCCGGGATGCCCGCTGGGGGCACCCGCGCGGGGGCAGCGCCGGGGCACCCGCGCCGGGCGCCCCTCCTCCGCCGTCCGGGCGCACCCCCGCCCCCCTCCGGGCGGCCCCCCGGCACGCCTGCGCCAGGTGCTCGCGCGCGCGTGGCAGCGTCGGCCACCCCGAGGAGTCCGGAGCCGCGCCGCACGCGGCGCCCGGCGCCCCGCGCCCCGACCGGCCGTTGCCGTACGAAGTGGAGGCTGCCGCGCCATGCCCCCCGAAACAGCTGAGCCCTCCGAGCCCAACGAACCCCCCGGCGCCGGGCGCACCCGGCACGGGCTCGCGCTCGGGCTCGCCGCCGCCAGCGTCATGCCCGTGGTCCTCGGCGGGGCGACCGCGTCCGCCGTACCGCAGCGGAGTCCGGTCGCCGGTCCCGCCACCCGGCTGAGCCCGGCGGCCGCGCCCGCATCGGCCGCCGCCGACCAGCGGCCCGCCTGCGGGAACCCCGAGTCGGCCGACTTCCCCATCGACACCCGGATTCACGGCGGACCCGACACCTACGCCTCCGGCGGCGGCTACGGCACCTGGTTCCTGGACCTGACGAACACGACTACCGAGTCCTGCCGGGCGATCCACCCCGTGCTCGTCCTCACCGACGAGGACCGGGCGCTGACCTCGGACCAGATCCAGCTGGAGTTCTCCGAGCGCACCCGCCCCGGCGTCGAGCACCGCGTGACCTGGGAGACGACCGACCGGGACGAGCACATCGGCGTCTTCGGGGGCGACGGCGACGACGCCTTCCCCGGCTTCACCGTGCCCGCCGGGCACACCGTCACCGTCCAGGTCCGGCTGGCCTTCACCTCCGACACGAGCCCCGGCCGGATCACCGCGAACGCCGCGATCGTCCAGCGCCGGGGCTCGGGGAGCACGCCGGGCGGCGACGGGGAGTGGGTCGGCGAGTCCGAGGACTACCCGTTCACCGTGGTCGACGAGCACAGCGACGGGGACGGCACGGACACCGGCGGGACCGGCGAGACGGACGGCGACCGCGAGAGCGCGGACGGAACGGGCAGGGAGAACGTGGGCGGCACCGGCGAGGACGAGGAACAGGGGAGCGGCACGGTGAAGGGCAAGGGCGACGAGGGATACGCGGACCCCGGCACCACGAGGCGCCCCGTCCCGCCCGGCACCGACCCGGCGGGAGTCCCGCAGCTCGCCAACACCGGCATCTCTGTCCCCGTACCGCTCCCCGCCCTCACCGTCTCCGGCTTCCTGATCGGCGGCGGCGCGA
This sequence comes from Streptomyces sp. 2131.1, assembly GCF_900105515.1. Classification (GTDB taxonomy): domain Bacteria; phylum Actinomycetota; class Actinomycetes; order Streptomycetales; family Streptomycetaceae; genus Streptomyces; species Streptomyces drozdowiczii. The sequence goes on from NZ_FNSY01000001.1 coordinate 4,588,805, forward strand.
TGGTCCTGACATCCCGCCGGACCCGCCGCACGAAAAGCTGAGCGTCCCGCCGGACCCGCCAAGCCCTCAACTGGTCATCCGCGCCGTTCCGGCAGTACCTCCAGCTCGAACAGTCGGCCTAAACTCAGGGATGTCGGCGCTGCACAACGCGGTGCCGCCGGCGTCCCCGCACCTGGCGTACGGCAACTGGAGTCCCACATGGCAGAGCGCAAGCCGATCTCGTCCTGGCTCACCGACATGGACGGGGTCCTCATCCACGAGGGCACCCCGATCCCCGGTGCCGACGCCTTCATCAAGCGGCTGCGTGATTCGGGACTGCCCTTCCTGGTCCTGACCAACAACTCGATCTACACCGCCCGCGACCTGCACGCCCGGCTGAACCGCATGGGCCTGGACGTGCCGGTCGAGAACATCTGGACCTCCGCGCTGGCCACCGCCCAGTTCCTGGACGACCAGCGCCCGGGCGGCACGGCGTACGTCATCGGCGAGGCCGGGCTCACCACCGCGCTGCACGACATCGGGTACGTCCTCACCGACCACGACCCCGACTACGTGGTGCTCGGCGAGACGCGGACGTACTCCTTCGAGGCGCTCACCAAGGCGATCCGGCTGATCAACGCCGGCGCCCGGTTCATCTGCACCAACCCGGACGAGACCGGCCCCTCCGCCGAGGGCCCGCTGCCCGCGACCGGCTCCGTCGCCGCCCTGATCACCAAGGCGACCGGCAAGGCCCCGTACTTCGCGGGCAAGCCGAACCCGCTGATGATGCGGACCGGGCTCAACGCGATCGGCGCGCACTCCGAGTCCAGCGCCATGATCGGCGACCGGATGGACACCGACGTGCTGGCCGGCCTGGAGGCGGGCATGCAGACGTTCCTGGTGCTCACCGGACTGACCACGGTCCCGGACATCGACAAGTACCCGTTCCGCCCGTCCACGGTCGTCGACTCCATCGCGGACCTCGTCGACCTCGTCGACCTGGGCTGACACCGGATTACGTGGAGGGCGCGGCCCCGTACCGCGGCCGGGCCCTCCACTCCACCGGCCCAGCGCCCCCGCTCTGCGGATGCGAAAAGCCCCGGCGCGCGTGAACCTGCCATCAGGAGGTTCACGATGCGTTCCATACCCCTCACGTTCTGTGCCGCCGCGCTGGCCGCGGCGACCCTGGTGCCGATCCCCGCGGCACTGGCCGAATCCGGCTCCGGCCACGAGGACTCACGGTCCCGCGCCACCCTGTCGGTCTCCCCCTCGTCCGTCGCCCCCGGCCGTGAGGTCGACCTGGAGCTGTCCGGCTGCAAGGCCAAGGAGGCCAAGGGGAACTCCGACGCCTTCGTCTCCGAGGTGCGCTTCTCGGCGGGCAACGACCGGACGCTCTACGCCGAGGCGAGCATCCGCTCGGACGCCGAGCCCGGTGACTACGACGTCGAGGCGATCTGCAAGGACGACAAGCACACCAAGGCGACCGCCACGGTCACCGTCGTCCACCGCGAGCGCCCCATGCCCGTCGCCCCGGTCCACGCGGGCGGCGGCGGCACCGCCGTGCTCGCGAGCGAGACCGCCGAGCAGGACGGCCCCGGCACCACCCACGAGGTGATCGGCCTCGGCCTGGCCGCCGTAGCCGCGGTCGCCGTCGCCTACCGCAGCGTGCGCCGTCGCCGCCCGGCGGCCGACTGACATGACCGCATCGGAGGACTCGGCGGGTCACGGCAGGCTGCTCACCGGAGTGGCCTGGGCCGTGATCCTGCTGGGCCTGTGGCTGTGGGGCCGCGGCATCACCGACGGCTCGGGCATCGGCTCGGCCCCGACCACCGGCGACGTCGCCGCGGTCGGGCGCCCGCTCGGCGTCCCGCTGCCCCCGGCACACGCGCCGATCAAGGGCGTGACACCGCAGAGCGTCGAGATCCCCTCGCTCGGCGTCCGGGCCCCCGTCGTCCCCCGGAGCCTGGACGCGGAGGGCGCCATCGAGCCGCCGTCCTTCGACACGCCCCAGAGGGTCGGCTGGTACGGCAGCGGCACCCGGCCCGGCGCCGAGGGCCCCGCCCTGTTCGTCGGCCACGTCGACACCGAGACCAAGCCGGCCGTCTTCTACGGGCTCAGCGCGGCCCGCCCCGGCGCGAAGGTCGACGTCACCCGCACCGACGGCACGGTCGCCGAGTTCACCATCGACGACGTCCAGGTCCTCACCCGCGCCCGGTTCGACGCCCACAAGGCGTACGGGCCCCGCAAGGACGGCCGGGCCGAGCTGCGGCTGATCACCTGCGGCGGCACCTACGACCGCGAGTCGCACTCGTACACCGCGAACGTGGTCGTCTCCGCCTACCTCACGGCCGAGAAGCCCACGGGCAAGGCCGCCTGAGCCCGCCCCCGGTACCGGGCCCGGCCGCCGCCCGTCCCCGGGTGGCGGCCGGGCCGGTCCTCGACCGCGGTGCGCGGGCCGCGGGAGTGGCCCGGCGCGGACACGGGAGGTCTGCGGACATCGAAGGCCCGGGGCGTCCGGTCCGCCGCACGCCCCACTGTAGGGGGACACGCCCGCCTCGCCCACCGGATTTCTGACGTTACGTCGATAACCGGTCACCCTCCGCACGCGGCGAAGCGCTTGCGGAGGCGCACCCGAGAACGACCAAGGCCCCCTCGCGGAAGCGAGGGGGCCTTGGCTGTCTGTGCGCCGCCAGGGACTCGAACCCCGGACCCGCTGATTAAGAGTCAGCTGCTCTAACCAACTGAGCTAGCGGCGCCTGCTGACCTGGAGAACTCTACCCGATCCCGAGCGGTGCTCCCGACCAATGTGCCGCCCTCCCGGCCTGTCGGATGGTCGTTTTTTCCCTTCTATCCGTCAAACTACGGTATGTCACGACCGTTGCCACACTGACGCCCGAGCAGATGCGCCCGAAGAACTTGACGACTGCGGAGGGGAATCGCATGACTGTGCCGGCCTTCGAGGAGTACGTACCCGCCAGCGACTGCCCCTGTCCGGGCTGCGCCGACCAGCGGCGGACCGCCGCCGGGGGGCTGCCCGTGCGGTACGGGGGACACCCGGCCGCGCACGGCGCGCGGCGCGCGATGGTGCTGGTCACCGCGGCGGGGGTGGTGCTCGGCGGCGGGGTCGCGGAGTCCGCCGGAGCCCCGGCCGACCCCGCCCCGGCCCCCGGAACGGGAGTGCCGGCCGGCATCAACCCGCTCCCGGACAGCCCTCAGGGCGTCCCCGGACCACTGCGCGGGTCCGGCGCGGCCGGGCCGCCGGCGGCCCAGTCGGCGGCGGCGCCGCGGGCGACGACCCGGGCCGACATCATGGACCGCGCCAAGAAATGGGTGACCGCGCAGGTCCCGTACAGCATGACGAAGTACTGGTCGGACGGGTACCGGCAGGACTGCTCCGGCTATGTCTCGATGGCCTGGAACCTGCCGGGCAACGAGTGGACCGGCAGCCTCGCCGCGTACGGCACCCGCATCGCCCGCGAGGACCTCCAACCCGGCGACATCCTGCTCTTCCACAACCTCGCCAACCCCGGGAACGGCTCCCACGTCACGATCTTCGGCGGCTGGACCGACTCCGCGCACACGCAGTACACGGCGTACGAGCAGACCAAGCCGCACACCCGCAGGCAGACGACGCCCATGGCGTACTGGACCAACTCCGCGAGCTATGTCGCCTACCGCTACAAGGGCCTGAGCACGGGGAAGTCCGGCAGCGAGGCCGGCGCGGAGCCGTTCCCCGGCGCCGCGAAGTTCGGCCCCCGGACCAACAACGCCTTCGTCACCCGGCTCGGCACGATGCTCGTCGCGCGGGGCGGGAAGCGCTTCTACAAGATCGGCCCCGATCCGGTCTGGACGAACGCCGACCGCAGGGCCACCCAGGCGTTCCAGCGGGCCCAGGGGTGGAAGGGCAAGGAGGCCGACGGCATCCCCGGCCCCGACACCTGGGAGCTGCTGGTGACCGGAACCGGCCACGACATCCCCGCCGCGAGCGGGCAGAGCGGCTCCAAGGCGGCTCCGGCCTTCCCCGGACGGGGGTATTTCCGGCCGGGTCAGTCCAACAGCCATGTCGACAAGCTCGGAACGCAGTTGGTGAAGAAGGGATACGGCGCGCACTACCGGTCGGGCCCCGACCCCCGGTGGACCGAGGCGGACCGGCGCAATGTCGAGGCCTTCCAGAGGGCCCAGGGCTGGCGGGGCAAGGAGGCCGACGGCTATCCGGGACCGGACACCTGGCGGCGACTCTTCGCGTGACACGACGGACATGACGGAGGCGGAAATGCGATCCACGGTGGACAGCTCCGGGAACCCGGAGCACGGCGGGGAGACGGAGTACGGGACGGTCCCGGTACGGGAATGGGTCGGCCCCGGCGGAGCGGGTAGCGTCATGGATGCCTGGGCCGCGCGGGCCGCGACGGAGCCGGGCGACCCGGTGGCGGAGGCCCGGCCGGGCCGGCACGTGCCGGGAGCGGCCGACCGGGACGCGGTTCCGGTGGCCGACGGGTTGCCGGTGCGGGACGCCGTGCCCGGGCGGGACGGCGGCGCGGGCCGGGAGGCTCCCCCGCTCTTCACACCGGTCTCGGTCTCGGTGCCCGCCGGGGGCGAGGTGGTGGTCGATGTGCCGGGCCCGGGCGAGGGCGAGCGGGCGGAGGCCGGGGCGTCCTCGGACTCCGGTACGGGTCGGGGCGCCGGTCCCGATTCCGTCGTCGACCTGGTGCTCGACCTGGTGCCGGGCGAGGACGACCGCAGAGGGCCGCTCGGTGCCACCTCGGCGTCGGTGTCGGTGCCCCCGGCGGCGGCAGCGGAGGCGGAGGCGGACGTGGAGGCCGACGCGAAGGCCGACGCGAAGGAGCCCGCGGATGCCGTGCCCGTGGACGCCGTGCCTGCGGATGCTGTGCCCGCGGATGCTGTGCCCGTGCCCTTGGACGTGGACGTGGCCCCGGAGCCCGTCGACGCCGTGTCGGCCCCCGCGCCCGAGCGCGAGCCCGTTCTCGCCGGTGTCGGGCCGGCCCTCGTGCCCGGCCCCGACGCGGGGAGCCGGACCGACCCCGGACCACGGACCGACCCGGGCCCCCGCCTCGACCCGCTCCGCGACAGCGGTCGCCACCAGGCCGTCATCGCCAACGAGCGCACCGCCTCCATCCCCGTGCACCTCCTCTTCCGCGAGGACCGCGCCGGTGCCGCCGCCGTGCCGGCCACCGTCGTACGGCCGGGCGGCGGCGAGCCCGGCGCCGGGGTGCGGCGGCCGCCCGTGCCGAGGGGCCCGCAGGTGCGGCCCTCGACGCGGCCCGCGCCCGACGCCGACCCCCGGCTGCACGAGCGGCCGGGCCCCGCGCTGCCCGGCTGGGTCGCGTTGCTCATCGGAGTCGGCGGGACCGCGGCGGCGGCCGGGGTGCTGTGGTGGACCGGTGTGGTGCCGGCCGCCGTGCTCCACCGCTTCGGGCTCGGCCCGCGACCGTACGACGGACTGCCCACCGGCGCCTGGGCGGCGCTCGTGTTCCTGACGGCCCTCGTGCTGTTCGCGCTCGGCGGGCTGACCCGGGGCCGGGTCGGGCACGCCTGGGTGCTCACGCTGTTCGGCCAGTACCGGGGGAGCGTGCGGCGGACCGGGCTGATGTGGATCAGCCCGCTGCTGCTGCGCCGCCGCGTCGACGTACGCCTGCGGCACTGGCGCAGCGAGCCGCTGCCCGCGGTGGACGCGAACGGCACGGCGCTGCGGGTCGTCGTCCAGGTGGTGTGGCGGGTCAAGGACACCGTGCGCGCGGCACTGGGGATCGAGGACCACGAGACGTATCTGCGCGAGCAGGTGGAGGCCGCGATGGCGCGGGTCCTCTCCCAGCTGCCCGCCGACGCCTTCCACGAGGACGCGCACACCCTGCGCAACGCGGAGGCGGTCGGCGACGCGCTGACGCGGATGCTGAAGGCGGACTGCGAGCCCGTCGGCGTCGAGGTGTACTCGGCGCAGCCGACCGGGATCGAGTACGCGCCGGAGGTCGCGGCGGCCATGCAGCGGCGCCGGATCGCGGCGATCGACGCCCAGCACCGGGACAGCGTCCTGACCTCGGTCGTGGACGCGGTGGACGACACCGTCAGCCGGCTGACCGAACGGGGCCTCGTGGAGCTCGACGACTACGAACGCAAGTCCCTGGTCAAGGACTTGACGGTGGCCTTCTACACCGGGCGGACCGGGGGCGACGGGGCCTGAGGATGTGCGGGGGGAGGTTTCGGGGCACCCGGAATCCCACGCTCATTGGTCTGGACATGGTCAAGGCGCGGCAATAATCTAAGCCTTGGTCTAGACCGCAGATCGCGCGTGCGCAGCAGTGCTCATGGAGTCCCCACTCCCCCCACGATCCGAGGAGCGACACCACATGCGTATGAAGGCAAGTGCGGCCCTGGTCGGTCTCGCCGTAGCGGGCGTCTCGATGTTCGCCACCAGCAGCGCCAGCAGCCACGGCTACACGGACAACCCGATCAGCCGTCAGAAGCTCTGTGCCAACGGCACGGTGACAGGCTGCGGCAATATCCAGTGGGAGCCGCAGAGCGTCGAGGGCCCCAAGGGCTTCCCGGCGGCGGGTCCGGCCGACGGCAAGATCTGCTCGGCCGGCCACGGCGAGTTCGCGCAGCTGGACGACCCGCGCGGCGGCAACTGGCCCGCCACCAAGGTGACGGCCGGTCAGGGATTCAGCTTCCGCTGGCAGTTCACCGCCCGCCACGCCACGTCGGACTTCCGCTACTACATCACCAAGGACGGCTGGGACCCCACCAAGCCGCTCACCCGGGCGGACCTCGAGCCGCAGCCCTTCATGACGGTGCCGTACGGCGGCAAGCAGCCTCCGGCGACGCTGACCCAGCAGGGCACCATCCCCACCCAGAAGTCCGGGAAGCACATCATCCTGAGCGTCTGGAACGTCGCGGACACCGCCAACGCGTTCTACGCGTGCTCGGACGTCCAGTTCTGACGTCCGCCGGTGCCCGTGCCGCGTGACTGACGTGCTGCCGGCGGGCAGCACGGCGAGCCCCGGGGAGTCCAGGACTCCCCGGGGCTTCGCTGTGCCGGCGGGACGGGCCGCGGTCAGACCTGCGCCGGGACCGGGGCGGCCGGCGCCTCGACGGCGGTCTGCCCGGCGGCGGTGGCGCCGGCCGGCCGGGTCGCCCGGCGCAGCAGGGTCGCGGCCAGCACCGCACCGGTCAGCAGGATCAGGGACCCGGTCACCGAGGCGTAGTGCATGCTGTGCACGAAGGCGTCCCGGCCGATCGAGATCAGCGAGTCGTCGCCCGTGGTCAGCGCGCCCGGCAGGGTCTTGCGGGCGACCTCGGGCGCGGCGGCGGGCATGTCGGCCCGGTAGACCGCGGTGGCGACGGCGCCCAGCAGGGCCATCCCCAGCGCACCGCCGAACTCCTGTCCGGTCTCCAGCAGCGAGGCGGCCGAGCCGGCCTTCTCCGCCGGGCTGACGGCCATCGCCATGTCCGAGACGAGCGCCATCACGGCGACGATGCCGCTGCTCATCACGGCCGAGCCGATCAGCAGCAGGACCAGCGAGTCGGTCCCGGCCAGGGTGAAGAGGCCGAATCCCGCCGCCCCGACGACGAACCCGCCGCAGACCACGTACGCCCGCTGGGTCCGCTGGGCGATGGCGGTCGCCGCGGGCGCCGCCGCACCGACCGCCAGCGACGGGGCCAGGCTCCACAGCGCGGCCTCCATCGTGCTCATGCCGAGCACCGACTGCAGGTACTGGGTGGTGAAGAAGGCCGAGCCCATCATCGCGAAGGCGGCCAGCGCGTTCAGCCCGATCCCGACGCCGAAGCCGCGGCCCCGGAACAGCTCCCGGCTGATCATCGCGTCGGAGCGGGTGCGCTGCCGGCGGACGAAGACCCAGCCGACGGCCAGCCCGGCGGCGATGATCAGGGCCCGCCCGGCGTCGAGCCCGTGGGCGGCGCTCTCCTTGATGCCGTAGACCACCGGCAGGACCGTACCCATGGACAGCGGGACGCTGAGGAAGTCGAAGCGGCCCGGGTTCGGGTCCTTGAACTCCGGCACCAGCAGGGGCACCAGGACCAGCAGCAGAAGCATCGCGGGCACGTTGATCAGGAAGACCGAGCCCCACCAGAAGTGCTCCAGCATGACGCCGCTGAGCACCGAACCGAGCGCCACACCGCCGGCCATGGCGCCCGACCAGATGCCGATGGCCTTCGCGCGCTGCTGATCGTCGCGGAACATGTTGCGCACGAGCCCGATGGTGGACGGCATCAGCGTCGCCCCGCCGATCCCGAGGACCGCCCGGGCCGCGATGAGCATCTCCGGGCTGTTCGCGTACGCCGCGCAGACGGAGGCGGCGCCGAAGGCGAGGGCCCCGATCAGCAGCAGCTTCCGGCGGCCGATGCGGTCGCCCAGGGAGCCCATCGTGATGAGGAGGCCGGCCAGGGCGAAGGCGTACACGTCGAAGATCCACAGCTGCTGGGTGGCGCTGGGGGCGAGGTCCCGGTCGATGGACGGGATCGCGAAGAAGAGGACGGAGACGTCCATCGAGACGAGCAGGAGGGGGAGGAGCAGGACCAGGAAGGCGGTCCACTCCCGACGGCCGGCGAGTGCGCCGGGGGCGGCGGTGGAGCTCGTGGGGTTCGTCATGCCAAGGAATATACGGCTGTTTAAAACAGCTGTCTAGTACGAGTGTGTAAAACGCTCGTACATGGCTGCGGGCAGCGCAAAACGCACGAGGCGGTCTCCGTGGATACGGAGACCGCCTCGTGCGTTGTCTGTGCGCCGCCAGGGACTCGAACCCCGGACCCGCTGATTAAGAGTCAGCTGCTCTAACCAACTGAGCTAGCGGCGCCTGCTGACGTGAAAATAATACCTGGTCCGGAGGGGTGCTGATGACACACCCGTCCCGGGCGGCCGGACACGGCCTAGAGGGCCAGTGACAGCAGCACCGGCGCCGCGCGCCGGTTCAGCGTGTCCGCCGCGGCCCGCAGCCGGTGCGCGTCCTCCACCGGCATCGACAGGGCCAGGCAGCCCGCCGACGACCCGGCCGTGAGCGGCACCGCGGCGCACACCGTGCCGACCGCGTACTCCTGGAGGTCCAGCACCGGGACCGTGGCCGGCTGGCTGTCCAGCTTGGAGAAGAGGACCTTCTCGCTGGTGATCGTCCGCGAGGTCAGCCGGGCCGTCTTGTGCCGCGAGATGTGGTCGCGCCGGCCGTTCTGGTCGAGCTGGGTCAGCAGGCACTTGCCGATCGCCGAGGCGTGCGCCGCCGACCGGAAGTCCACCCACTCGTTGACGGCAGGGGTGAGCGGGCTGTCGGCGTACTGCGTGACGCGGATCTCGCCGTCCACGTACCGGCTGATGTAGACCGCCGCGCCGACCGAGTCGCGCAGCTGGGCCAGGGTCTGCTGGAGCTTGGACTCCAGGGCCTGCCGGCGGGCCGCGCCCGAGCCGAGCAGCACCAGCGAGGCGCCTATGACGTACGCCCCGTCGGTGATCTGCTCGACGTACCCCTCGCGGCGCAGCGTCAGCAGCAGCGAGGAGAGGTGGCCGACGGGCAGGCCCGTCTCCCGGGAGATCTGGGTGTCCGTGACCCCGCTGCCGTGCTTGGAGACCGTTTCGAGAACGCGCAGGGCGTACTGCACCGAGTGGAACGGTGCGGTCGGTTCGGGCTTCAACGCCACGGCTTCCCCCTGCCAGTTGGAACCGGAGGCCGGCTTGTGGCCGGAGGCTTCGCCCCCACGATAGCCGCCGGGAGCCTGTTCAGGGGGCGGTGCGGCGGACTCGCGGGTGCGCCCCGGCGCTGCTAGCAGGGGCGCACCCGTACGGCATATGCCGGTGTCATGCGCGGCCGACGGATGCCGAGGTCACAGCACTGCGTTGAGGAATTCGCGCGTGCGTTCGTGCGAGGGATCGGTGAAGATTTTTTCCGGCGAACCGGACTCCACGACCCGCCCCGCGTCGAACATCAGCACCTTCTCCGAGACGTCACGGGCGAAATTCATCTCGTGCGTCACACAGAGCATCGTGATGTCGGTGTTCCTGGCGATGTCGCTCAGCAGCTCCAGCACCCCCGCCACCAGCTCCGGGTCCAGCGCGGACGTCACCTCGTCCAGGAGCAGGATCTCCGGCTCCATCGCCAGCGCGCGGGCGATCGCGACCCGCTGCTGCTGGCCGCCGGAGAGCTGCGAGGGGTGCGCGTCGACCTTGCCGGACAGGCCGACCAGCTCCAGCAGCTCACGGGCCCGCGCCTCCGCCTTGTCCCGGTCCATGCCGAGGACGTTGACGGGCGCCTCGGTGATGTTCTGGAGCACCTTCATGTTGGGGAAGAGGTTGAACTGCTGGAAGACCATGCCGATCTTCCGGCGGGCCGCCCGCAGGTGCTTCTCGGACGCCGGCTTCAGCGAGCCGTCCTGCCCCCGGATGTGTGTCAGCGGCTCGCCGTTGATCCAGATCACGCCGTCGCTGACCCGCTCCAGCGTCATCAGGAGGCGCAGGATCGTCGTCTTGCCCGAGCCGCTGGGCCCGATCAGGGTGACGTGCTCGCCGCGCTCGACCGTGAAGTCCAGCTCGTCGAGGACCGTGTGGTCGCCGTAGCGCTTGACGACCTTGTCGAAGCGGACGAGCGGGTGCCCTTCGTCCTTGGACACGGCGACGGGCACGACGTCCTCGGCGGCCGTGGCCGCGTTCTTCTGCAGGGGGAGGGGCTCAGTGGCCAAGGCGCTTCTCCAGCTTCCTCATCAGGAGGGACGTGGGGTAGCTCGCGACCAGGAAGATCAGGCCGGCGAGCGTGAACACCTCGGTGTAGACGAAGTGCTTGGTGCCGTAGTCGCGTGCCTGGAAGACCATCTCGTGCACGGTGATCACGGCGAGGAAGGGCGTCTCCTTGAACATCGAGATCGCGTAGTTGCCCAGCGCGGGCACCACGTTGCGAACGGCCTGCGGCAGGATCACCGCCTGCCAGGTCCGCCGGGGCGTCAGCGACAGCGCCCGGCACGCCTCCCACTGCCCCTTCGGCACGGCGTCGATGCCGGCGCGGTACACCTCGGAGGTGTACGTGGCGTAGTGGACGCCCAGCACCACGATGCCGACGGTCAGCGGCTCCACCGAGGTGAACAGTGCCGCCGCGCCCACGAGTTGCACGATCAGCGGGGTGGAGCGGATGAACTCCATCACCGCCTTCACCGGCACGGTCACCAGCCGCGACGGGGCCCGCCCGGCCACCGCGATGGCCAGCCCGAGCACCGCGGCGACCAGGGTGCCGAACACCGTGGCCAGCAGGGTCGTCCAGAACCCGTCGAGGAGCAGGGGGAACGCGTCGCCGACGGCGCCCCAGTCGAAGTCCTTGGTCACCGGGCACCTCCGGCCTGGGCGGCGGACACGGCGCTACGGCTCTTCAGCAGGCTCTTCCCGCCCGCCGCCAGGCCGAGCCGCCGCTTGGCGGACCGCTCCAGCAGGTTCATGAGCAGGGTCAGGGCGTAGGCCAGGACGAAGTAGCAGACCAGCAGCGTCGCGTACGCGGTGAGGGTCTCGCCCGTACGGCTGCGCAGCTTCTCGATGGCGGTCATCAGGTCCGCCGCCGAGATCAGCCACAGCAGCGGGGTCGCCTTCAGCAGCTGGATCAGCAGGTTGGTGAACGACGGGATCATCTGCACCCACGCCTGCGGCAGGATCACCTTGCGCATCCGGTGCAGCGGCGACATGTTCAGCGCGAGCGCCGCCTCGTACTGCCCGCGCGGTACGGAGTTGACCGCGCCGCGCACCACTTCGGCGCCGTACGCACCGTAGTTGAGGCCGAACGCCAGCACCCCGCAGAGGACCGGCGTCAGTTCGTACCCGGTCAGCTGCGGCATCGCGTAGTACAGCCAGAACAGCTGGACGTACAGCGAGGTGCCGCGGAAGAACTCCACCACCACGCGGGAGACCCCGCGCGACAGCATGAGCCGGCTGAGCGACATCAGGCCCAGGACGAACGACAGGAGCAGCGCCGCCAGGGCGCCGAACACCGTGGCTTCCAGGGTCACCCACAGCCCGGACCGCAGCTGCGGCAGATCGTCGGCGAAGGCCGAGAAGAAATCATTCATGCGGTGGGTACCGTCCCCGTCAGCCCTTGCACAGATCGGCCGTCTTCAGCGTGGCCGGCGGCAGTTCGGTCGCGCCGAAGCCGTAGTCGCGCAGCAGCTCCACATAGCGGGACTTGTCGGCGACGATCTTCTTCAGCTCACGGTTGAAGGCGTCGCGCAGCTCCTCGTTGCCCTTGCGGAAGACCGCCCCGCCGGGGCTGTACTGCTTCTCGCCGTCCAGCTCGGGCAGGAACGCCTCGGTGACCTCGGTGCCCTCGTTGGTCTTGGCGAGCCAGCGCAGCGAGATCCCGGTCAGCAGGAACGCGTCCACCCGGCCGCCCTTGACCGCGTCCGCCCCGTCCTGCGGCTTCTGAAGCGTCTTGATCCTGCCCTCGGGGATGCCGGCGCCCTTGGCGTACGAACCCTCCACCGCGCCCGCCATCACGCCGATGGTGATCCCGGCGGCCTTCGCGGAGGCGAGGTCGGTGACCTTCTTCGGGTTGCCCTTCTTCACCATCATGGCGGTCGGCGAGATGAACTCCGGCTCGGAGAAGAGGGCGTTGGCGCAGCGCTCCGGGGTGATCGCCATGCCGGCGCTGACCACGTCGTACTTGCCGGCCTGGAGACCGGGGATCAGGCTGTCCCACTCGGAGAGGGTGGGCTTCAGCTCGTCGACACCGAGCGCCTTGAAGATCTCGCGGTGCAACGTGGGTGCCTCGCCCTTGAGTTCCTTGCCCTCCATGTAGCCGTACGGCGCCTCGTCGGCGTACGCGACGCGTACGAAACCCTGCTTGCGGAGCTTCTCCAGCGCGCCTTCGCCGTCTGCGGAGCCCTCGCCGGCCTTGCTGCACGCGGCGAGGAGGCCCGGGACGACGAGCAGACCGCCCACCGCTGCCGATCGGTTGAGAAATCCCCGGCGGGACAGGTTCGGGAAGTCAGCCATGGTTCGCAATCTCCTGAAGGGGTCGAACAGTCCGGACAGGCTTGGCGCCTGCCCGATCCGGGGCTTCTATTCAGGAAGAGGGCGCATGTAATCGAACGGTGGCCGGAGGGTGACCTTCCCGTGTCCGGCGGCAGGCCGGTAGGCGGGGTTTCGTAGGGGATGCCCCGTACGCGGCTCCGTACCGCGACGGGTGCCCGTACGGGCGCCGTTCATGCGTGCCGGGCACCCGTCCGCTCGTCCCGGAGCGATATCCGGGGCGGATGGCGGAATACTGGAACACGAGCGGGGAAACCGGTCAGTGCCGCCGCGACCGCGCGCGGCAACAGACGCAGGCGCAGAGAAGCAGGCGCAGAGAAAGGGTGGACATGACGACCGTCGGATTCCTCTACCCGGGCCACTTCGCCGAGGACGACTACCCGCGCATGGAGATCCTCCTCGACAGCACCATCAGACTCGTCGTCCACCACACCGAGAGCCCGGACGCCGCCTACCGCGAGGACGCCCTGAGCGCGCTGGGCACCCCCGGCAGGCTCGCGGCCGGCATCGAGGAGCTGCAGCGCTCCGGGGTCCAGTCCATCGTCTGGGCCTGTGACGGCGGCAGCTTCCTGTACGGGTGGCAGGGCGCCCACGACCAGGTCGCGGCCCTCGCCCGGGCGGCGGGCGTGCCCGCGTCCAGTACCTCAATCGGCTTCGTCCACGCGGTACGGAAGCTGGGCGCCGAACGCGTCGCGGTCGCCGCGACCTACCCCGAGGCCGTCGCCGAGCGGTTCACCGCGTTCCTGCGGGAGACCGGCCTGGAGGTGGCCGGCGTCCACGCGGCGGGCGTCACCGACGCCGCCGAGGCAGCCTCCTGGGACGCGGACCGGCTCCTCGGGCTGGCACGGGCCGCCGACCGCCCCGACGCCGAGGCCGTCCTGATCCCCGACACGGCCCTGCACACCGTCGCCCACCTCCCCGAGCTGGAGGAGGCGCTCGGCAAGCCCGTCCTCACCGCGAACCAGGTGGCGGCCCGCGAGGCCCTGCGCCTGGCCGACCGCCCGGCCTGGGCGCCCCGGCTCGGCGCGCTCTTCGCCAACCGCGAGCAGCCGCCGGCCCCGGTGACCTGGGGGAGCGGACGGGCTTACGCGCACGGCGAGAAGAGCTGAGACGGCAGGCCCGGGAATAAACGGAGTCCCCCTCCTGTTCTGGCCTCCGGACGTACGAGGTACTGAAACGCACCACCGGAGAGGCCAGAACGTGGACGAGATCCGAGGCGAGCAGATCCAGGGCGACGAGATCCGCGGCACGGCCCGGGGCACCGCCCCCGTGCCGCTGTCCGTGCTGGACCTGGTGACCGTGGGCCAGGGCCGCACGGCGAGCCAGGCCCTGCGCACCGGCGTGGAGATCGCCCAGCTCGCCGAGCGCCGCGGCTTCCACCGCTACTGGGTCGCCGAGCACCACTCGATGCCCGGCGTCGCCTCCTCGTCCCCGGCCGTGATCCTGGCGCACACCGCCGCCCGCACCGAGCGCATCCGGCTCGGCTCGGGCGGCGTCATGCTGCCCAACCACGCCCCGCTCGTGATCGCGGAGCAGTTCGGCACGCTGGAAGCGATGGCACCGGGCCGCGTCGACCTGGGCCTGGGCCGCGCCCCCGGCACGGACGGCGCCACGGCCGCCGCCCTGCGCCGCACGGACCGGCTGAACGAGGGCGCGGATGATTTCCCGCAGCAGCTCATGGAGCTGACCCGGTTCCTGGACGACGACTTCCCCGACGGCCACCCCTACGCCCGCATCCACGCGGTTCCCGGACCCGTCCAGGCCACTTCCGAGGGCGGTGTCCAGTCCCCGGCACGCCCGCCCATCTGGCTCCTCGGCTCCTCCGGCTTCAGCGCCCGGCTCGCCGGGGTGCTCGGGCTGCCGTTCGCCTTCGCGCACCACTTCTCGGCCCAGAACACCGTCCCGGCGCTGGAGCTGTACCGCGACTCCTTCAAGCCGTCCACGGTCCTGGACGCCCCCTACGCCCTGATCGGCGTCGCCGCGCTGGCCGCCGACGACGAGCGCGAGGCCCGGCGCCAGGTGCTGACCGGCGCCCTGTCGATGCTCCGGCTGCGCTCCGGGCGGCCCGGCCTCGTCCCGACGCCCGAGGAGGCGGAGGCGTACGCCTTCTCCCCGATGGAGCGCGAGTTCGTCGACAACTGGCTGGTCAACATCGTCCACGGCACCGCCGACGAGGTGCGCTCCGGCCTCGACGACCTGGCCAAGCGCACCGGCGCCGACGAGCTGATGATCACCGCCAACGCCCACAGCGGCGAGGCCCGGCTGCACAGCTACGGCCTGATCGCCGACGCGTACGGCATGCCGCAGTCGTAGGGGTCACGCCCCCGGGGCGCGCGTCCCGATCAGTTCGGCGATGCGCTCCGGGGCGACCGCCCGCGAGTAGAGCCAGCCCTGCCCGGTGTCGCAGCCGATCCGGCGCAGCCGCTCCGCCTGGCCGGCCGTCTCCACGCACTCCGCGGTGACCGTCAGGCCCAGCCGGTGCGCCAGCTCCACCATGGCCTCGACGATCGTCTCGTCGGCGGGGCTGGGATGCGTGCCGTCCTCGTACCGGAAACCGCGCACGAAGGCGCCGTCCAGCTTGAGGACGGATACCGGCAGGCGGCTCAGGTAGGCGAGGTTCGAGTAGCCGGTGCCGAAGTCGTCGATGGCGATGCGCACGCCCATGTCGCTGAGTGCCTGGAGGGCCCGCAGCGGCCGGCCCGCCGAGCCCATCACCGCGGACTCGGTCAGCTCCAGCTGGAGCAGCGCCGGATCGAGCCCGGTCTCCGCCAGGATCTCCGCGACATCGGTGACCAGGTCGGAGTCCCAGACCTGGCGCACCGCGACGTTGACGCTGATGAACAGCGGCGGCTTCGCCGGGTGGTCGAGCTGCCACCGCCTGGCCTGCCGGCAGGCGGAGCGCAGCACCCACCGGCCGAGCTGCACGATCGAGCCGTCCTCCTCGGCGATCGCGACGAACCGATTCGGTGAGAGCACGCCGAACTGCGGGTGGTTCCAGCGCACCAGCGCCTCGACCCCGCGCACCACGCCGTCCGCCATGCCGACGAGCGGCTGGTACTCGATGGTGAACTCGCCGCGCTCCACGGCCGGGCGGAGCGTCGACGACAGCGCCTGGCGGGTCATCCGGTGGGCGTTGCGCTCCGGGTCGAACAGGGTCCAGCGGGCCTTGCCGTCGGCCTTCGCCCAGTACAGCGTGGTGTCGGCGGCCTGCATCAGACCGGTGGCGGACGTCCCCGCGACGGGCCGCTCCACCACCCCGATCGACGCCGAGACGGAGAGCCGCTGCCCGGCCAGGTCGAAGGGCTGCTGGAGCGCCCCCAGCACCGCGCGGGCCAGGTCGGTCAGCTGCTCGGTGCCGGTGGACTCCTCGACCAGGACCGCGAACTCGTCGCCGCCGAGCCGGGCCACCAGCGGGGCGCCGGCCGGGTAGGCGCCCTCCTGCTCGGCGCAGTCCGTCAGCCGGGCGGCGACGGCCGCGAGGAGCCGGTCGCCGATCCGGTGGCCCAGGGTGTCGTTGACCGCCTTGAAGCCGTCCAGGTCCAGGTAGCAGAGCCCGACGCGGGAGCCCCGGCCCTCGGTGTGGGGCGGGGGCCTGAGCGCCGCCGACAGCCGCTCGAAGAACAGCGTCCGGTTCGGCAGCCGGGTCACCGGGTCGTGCATCTGGAGGTGGCGCAGCCGGTTCTGCAGTTCGCGCCGGTCGCTGACGTCCGCGACGGACAGCAGTACCTGGCCCGGTGCGCCGCCGTCCTCCGCCTCCCGACCGCCCGGCATGGGCACGACGGTGATCTCGGCCCACAGCGCGCGCCCGTCGGGGTGCTTGAGGGGGCGGGTGCAGCGGAAACGGGAGCGCCGGCCGTGCAGCACCTCGCGGTAGGCGTGCCAGGTGCGGGCGTCCGCCGCCAGGTCGACCAGGTCGCCGGCCGACTGCGCGGTGAGCGCCGCGGCGCCGGTGCCGGTCAGCGCGCCGAGGGCCTCGTTGGCGGCGACGATCAGGCCCTCGGGGTCGACGACGGCCATCGGCAGGGCGGCGGCCCGGAACGCGGCCCGGTAGTCGTGCGCCGCGGAGGCGGACACGTCGGGCGTCCACTTCTTGTGACTCTCCGTCACCATCGGTGGCTGCGCAGCGGGTGCCGTGGGCCGCGGCCCTTCGGGGGTTGCGTTCACCGTTCGCTCCGCCCTGCAGTTCTGTCCCGGACATCTCCGGTCGGACTGGCCCGCCGCGTGGAGCGCCGTCGTGAGAGGCGGGAACCGCGCAGGAAAGCGAGGTGAAGCATAGAGGGCGGCGCCCCGGCCGTTCCAGCGCCCCGCCCCTCGGGCACCCCGCGTGCGACCCGCACGGCCGATGTGGGCCCGGATCCGGTATGTCCCCAACTGATTGTTTCTGCGCACCTCTGTTCTCTCGCGTTGCGCGAGTGATCGATTGTGACTGTCCGTGAAGGAGGTGGTGAGTGGGGCGGTCGACACGACTGGGGGAGTCCCACGTGACGAAACAGTCATAACCCCACAAAGTAGACGCGAGGGTTCCAGGGTCCGTGCCCCGTGCCGGAGTCGTCCGCGCCCACGCCGGAGGTATCCGCTCCCCGTACCGGAGGTAGATGTGCCGCGTCAGCCCGGGCCCTCAGGGGTGGAGAGGCCGAGCCCGCGCGGCCTGGCGGCCGGGCTGATCTCGCTGGTGGCGCTCGTCGCCACCTCCCTCGTCGCCGGACCCGCGGCCGCCGCCACCGGAGACGCGACCCCCTGCGCCCTGCCCCGCACCCCCGCCCACCACTCGCTCGGCATCGACCGCTGGAACGGCGCCTACCCGCGGCCGGACCGCGCCCTGGACGCCGTGATGGTCTTCCTCTCGTTCCCGGACGCCCGGCCCGCCACCACCCCCGCCGAACTCACCTCGGACTACTTCCCGGCCACCACGCAGTTCTTCCGGCGCGCCTCGTACGGGAAGTTCACCCTGCGCCCGCACCCCCAGCGGCAGTGGATCCGGATGCCGAGGCCCTCGACCTGGTACGGCATACAGCGCGACTGGGCCAGCGACCGGCGCGGCGCCTACCTGCGCGACGCGATCCGGGTGGCCGACGCGAAGATCGACTTCTCGAAGTACGACATCGTCTACCTCGTCGCGGACCCGGACGCCCCCGGCGTCGACTCCGACGCCACCAAGGTCGTCAACTTCGACCGGCCGCTGCACGCCGACGGTACGGACATCAGGCGCGTCGTCACCGTCTTCGAGCAGCACCCGCCGGACCACAACGTGCTGGCCCACGAGACCGGGCACGTCTTCGACCTCCCCGACCTCTACCACCGGCCCTCCGACGGCAAGGGCGACTGGGACACCTACGTCGGCGACTGGGACGTCATGGGCAGCCAGTTCGGGCTGGCGCCGGACCTCTTCGGCTGGCACAAGTGGAAGCTGGGCTGGCTGGACGACCGGCAGGTGGTCTGCGTCCAGAGCGACCGGGTCGTCACCCTCGAACCGATGGCCGACGTCCCCGTGCCAGGCGCCTCCCTCGGCACCCGGCTCGCCGTGATCAGGACCGGCGAGGGCAGCGCGGTGGCCGTGGAGGCCCGGAGCTCCACCGGCAACGACCGCTCGACCTGCGCCGAGGGCGTCCTGCTCTACCGGGTGCGCAACGAGACCCCGTCCGGCGGTGGCCCGGTCGAGGTGCTCGACACGCACCCGGACAGCGACGCCTGCTGGGAGCGGTCGGTCTACCCGCCGCTCGCGGACGCCCCGCTGCGCGTCGGCGAGACGTACTCCGTGCCCGGCGCGCACGCCACGATCGAGGTCGCGGACCGGACGCCGTCGGGCTCGTACACGGTCCGCATCACCACGGGAGCCTGACCCGGCCCGTACCGGACAACGAAGAAGCCCCTCGCTCTCGCGAGGGGCTTCTTCCGTCTGTGCGCCGCCAGGGACTCGAACCCCGGACCCGCTGATTAAGAGTCAGCTGCTCTAACCAACTGAGCTAGCGGCGCCTGCTGACGTCGTAGACCTTAGCACCCTGATCGGCGAGAGGAAAAATCGAAATCCGGGGAGTCGGAGCGGGCACCGACCGGGCCACCCGCACGCACGCCCACAGCAGCACGTCCGGCCCCGGAAGCCAGGGGGTACGCGTGTCCGGCGCCACCAGCCAGCGGGGCCCCGTGTAGCTCTCACCGCAGGTCAGGGGTGGAACCGTCACCGCGTCCCCGGTGCCGTGGCAGAGCAGCGGGGGCACCTTCGTACCGCCGCCCTCCTGGCTCTGCGGGCCGCCGCCCCACTCCTCCCAGTCCAGCAGCGAGGGCAGCCGCTGGGCCGTGCCCGGGGTGGCGAAGAGCAGCATCCGGCCGCGGTGCGAGGCGACCGGTCCTGAGCCGGGGCCGTCCGCCCACAGGTGCTCCAGCATCCGCCGCCCGAACAGCGTGGGCACGTTCACCACGTCGAACGCCGTGCCGCACGGCAGGACCCCGGGGGCCGTCGGGCGCGACTCCCACTGGGACAGGGCGCTGCGCGGGTACGCCGTCGCCCCGGCCAGCCACGCGGCACCGGCCGCGGTCACCTGAGCCGTCTGGTTGCGCGCGGGCTCGCGCAGGGCGGCGAAGAGCTCCGCCTCGTGGCCGGCGGGGAGGCAGGGTCCGTCGCCGTGGTGCAGGGTCGTTTCGTCGGGCAGCCATGCGGTCATGTGCACAGGTCTACCGTTCGTGATCAACCGGATTCCGAGAGTTGCCGAAAAACGGGACGCGATAACCGCACAAGGAGTATGGTTCGCCCGGGCATATGCCGGTGGTGCTACCCGGCCGCCTACGACGGCGGCGCGTTCAGCAGAGTGCGGCCGAACTCGACCATCTTCTTCGCGTAGTCCTCGGTCCATTCCGCACGCCGAGCGATGTCTGCGGTCGTGAGCCGGTCGAACCGGCGCGGATCCGCCAGCTGCGCCGCGGCTATCGCCTGGAACTCCACCGCACGGTCGGTCGCGGCGCGGAACGCCAGGGCCAGTTCCGTCGCCCGGCCCAGCAGCTCCTTCGGATCGTCCATCGACTCCAGGTCGAAGAAGTGCTCCGGGTCCGCGACCGCCGCGGCCGGCTCGAAGAGCAGGGGTGCGGGACGCAGCCGCTGCTGCTCGCTCCGCTCGGGTTGTGCCATGTGTTCTTCCTCCTCGGACGGCCCGACGGCCACCCTCCATTGTCCTGCCGCCCGCAAGGGCGCATACGCCCCGCCGCCGGGGCGCACACCACCCGGCCCACGCCCCCGGCGCAGTCAACAAGCCGCGCGCACGCGGTGTTCCGCCAGATGGGCCAGGACCGCGTGGTTCGCCTCCCAGCCGTCCGGGAACTTCACCGTGACGCCGAGCTGGACCGGTTCCGTCGACGGGTGTTCGTCCAGGAGGTCCGCCACGCCCTCGCGGCAGACCACGATGCACGCGTGACGGTGGCGGGAGGCCAGGACGCAGAGGCGGCCCGTCTCCAGGTGGAACGCGGTGGCGTCCGGGCGGCCCGACAGGGGGTGCAGGACCACCGTCACGTCGAACTCGCGGCCCTGGAGGCGGTTCGCCGTGTCCACCGCGACCCCCGTCACGCCCAGCTCCGCCAGCGCGGCGCGCACCGCCGCGGCCTGGTCGCGGTGGGCCGTGCCGACCGCGACCCGGTCCGCCGTCACCGGGGCCGGGTCGGGGGAGCGCTCACTGACGGCGGCCCCGCCCCGGTCCAGCAGGCGGCGTACCACCAGGGCGACGGCGCGGACCGCCTCCGGGTCGGTGCGCGGGGTGTGCCGGGCCGGCAGTTCGAGGAGGCCCCAGCCCGACTCCGCCGCCTCGTCCAGCACCCGGTCCGCCGCCGACCCGTCCGACGCGACACCGAAGGACAGCCGCCGGTCGCCGTGGTCCGTGCCGCTGCGGAACGGGGTGTACGGGTAGAACGCGTCCGACACCAGCGGCGCGGCCGAGGCCGGGAGCCGCCAGGAGACCGGCAGCCGGTGCTGCGGCAGCTGCGGGTTGTGCGCGAGCAAGGTGCTCACCGCGCCCGCCGAGGGGTCGTAGCTCAGCCCCGCCCACTGGTCCGCGCCGACGATCGAGAACGGGTCCAGCTGGCCCGGGTCGCCCACGAACAGCGCCCGTTCGAAGAGCCCGGCCACGGCGAGCAGCGCGTCCGAGCGCATCTGGTACGCCTCGTCGACGATCGCGTGCCCCCACGGCTCCACGTTCTTCACATGGGCCCACTTCGCCGCCGTCGAGATGACGACGTCGAGGCCCGCCAGGTCCGCCGCCTTCGCGGACTTGCGCACGTTCTCCAGGCCGTCCAGCACCTTGTCGTACGGGTCGGGGTCGTTGCTGTGCAGCCGGCCCACCGGAAGCCCGGGCTCCTTCTCCGCGAGCCGCACCACCAGGTCGTCCACCTGCGCGTTCGTCTGCGCGACCACCATCAGCGGACGGCCCGCCGCGGCCAGCTCCAGCGCGGCGCGCACCACCAGCGTCGACTTGCCCGCGCCCGGCGGGGAGTCCACCACTACGCCCCGGGCCGTGCCCTTCAGAGTGTCGTCCAGAATCCTCGCGGTCGCCAGGCCCGCCGCCGCGCCCGGGTCGAATACGGCCGTCACAGCAGGTCCTCCGGGGTCACGGGGTCGGGCAGCTCGGCCGCTTCGAGGCCGCCCGGCGGGCCGCCGTGGGTCCACGGGGTCTCCTCGGCGTCCGGCAGCTGCGGCCCGCCGCGCTGGTCGTGCTCGAACAGGGTCCAGGCGATCCGGTCGCCCGGCTCCGGGACCGACCCCGGGGCGGGCTCCTTGCCGCGCCCCATCCGGTCGGTGATCCGCAGCACCAGCGAGGGCGCGCCGCCCTCCCCGTCCGCCGGGCCGTACCCGGCGAACTGGGCGGTCTGCGGCTTGCCGTCCAGCGAGCGGTAGACCTTCACCCCCTCGCTCAGCTGCGGCCGCTCGTCGGTGCGGACGGTGACCAGCGGGCGCGGCGAGGGCCGCTTCGACTCGCTGTACGCCATCTCCACCGCGCTCACCTCGCCGATGAAAGCCTCCCCGGCCAGCCGGCGGCCCGCCAGGACCAGCGGATCGTCCAGCGCCTCCTGCGCCTCCAGCTGCGCCTGCGCCGTCTCGCGGGCGGCCAGCTTGCGGGCGGCCGTCACCGCGTCGTCCCGGCGCGGCTGCGGCGGCTCACCGGAGCGGACCCGGTCGCGGTGGGCGGTGAACGACCAGCGGTCCCGGGTCCAGCGGTCCTCGGTCCTGGCCCCCTCGGGCAGCTCGCGCAGCAGGTCCAGGCCCCGCCACACCGCGTCCCAGGTCGGCCGGAGCACCCCGGCGAGCAGCGCCCTGATCTCGCGCTCGGCCCCGGTCAGCTCGGCGAGCCGGGCATCGGCCGCGAGCCCGTCCTCGGCCGCCGCCAGCGAGGCGCGCGCCCGGTCGTACTTCTCGATCGCCGGGGCCAGCAGCCGGTTGTCGAAATCGGGGTCGGTGGCCGGGCCGGCCGGCGGGCACAGCAGCTGCCCCGACGCGTCCCGGGCCAGCTCCGCGCGGAGCGCCGCCTCCGCGCCGGACTCGCCGGCGGGCGGGTCGATCCAGGCGAGCAGGGCCCCCAGGTGCTGGTCCTCCAGATTGGACTGGCCGGTCGCCCAGTGCCGGTTGAGGAGATCGGTGCAGGCGAGCAGGAGCGAGGAGCCGGGGACCCGGGCCCGCTCGCCGTAGTGCGTCAGCCAGCGCCCGAGCAAGGGGACCCGGGCGGGCGCCGGATACGGCGTGTCCGGGTCGTCCTCGGCGGTGCGCCGGAACCGCATGGAGCGGCCCAGCAGCCGGACGAACTCGACGCCCGCCCGGCTCGGCACGACGATCTGCGCCGCGTCCACGCACAGCTCGGTCTCGACCTTGACGCGCTTGCCGGTCGCCGGATCGGTCTCGCCCCGCTCCGCGGGCTCGACGACGTCCGCGTACGACTCGATGTGCGGCAGCACCGCCTCGGCCAGCTCGGCGAGGAACGCGAACCGCAGGTCCCGGTCGCGGGGCTGGGCCACGGCCAGCAGCCGGGGCGCCTCCCGGTCCGTGCCGACGAGCGCGCCGAGCGGGGCGCCCGCCTCGCCCGCCGTGGTCAGCGGCACCAGGACGAGCGGCCGGTCGGTCAGCCGGCGGTGGCGGACGGTGGCCGTCGGCCGGGCGCGGCCGCTCTCCACGGCCTCCAGCCGGGCCAGCGTGGTGATCAGTGACATGCGACGCGCCCCTCCAGTGCCTCGGCGCGCAGGGCCGCCGCGCGGCGCAGGGCGGCGACCGCGGGGTCAGCCGGGTCGCCCTCCTTGCCCGCGGCCGCGGCCAGCACCCCGGCGACCGTGGTCAGACCGCCCAGCTCGCCCCGCACCCCGCGGCCCAGCGCCTCCACGGCGCCCTCGGCGCGGGCCCGGGACCGGCAGTGGAAGGCCAGCTCGCAGGCGGACAGGCACTCCGGCGCATAGGCGGCGGCGACCGACTCGACGGCCGTCTCCAGGTCTTCGGGGGAGCGCTCCGGGTCGAAGGTGGCGCCCTCGGGGAGGGCCGCCGCGATCTCGTCGACGCGGGTGAGCCGGGTCAGCTGGCGGCGGGTGACGGCGCGCTGCTTGCGTACGTCCACGACGGAGGCGGCCGGCAGGTTCGAGAAGTCCTTCGGGCAGACCAGCAGCACCCGGTGGCCCACCCGGGCCCCGTCCGTGACCTCCGCGACCCGCTCCAGCGCCAGCACGTACACCGCGGACTGACGGGCCGCCGCACCCACCTTCGCGGCGTCCGCGGAACCGTCGACCATGGGGAACGACTTGATCTCGACGACCGTCCAGGTGCCGTCGGGGTGCACCACCACCGCGTCCGGCTCCAGATAGGCCGGGGAACCGGCCACCTCCAGGGCGAGCATCGGGTGGTCCAGCAGCGCCCAGCCGTCGGCCCCGGTCGCCTCCCGCAGCGCCAGCGCGGTGCGGGCCGCGCGGCCCTCGGGTCCGGCGGCGGCCAGATCGGGCGTCGCGACCTCGCGCGGCGGTTCACCGGAGCCGCCGAGCCGCTCGTGCAGCAGCCGCATCAGCTCCGTACCGCCGTCGGCCTTGACCCGGGCCTCGAAGGCGTTGCCCCGCATGAAGGCGAACTGGGACTGGCCGAAGGGGGCCGGTGAGCCCAGCGCCGAGGCGAGCGCGCCCTTGTCGACCCCGGCCCCGTCGAGCAGGGCGCGGCGCTTGCAGCCCGGGTTGGCGGCGAGGGCCGCGAGCGCGCGGGCGTCCAGCGGGCGCGGGGCGACCGCCGGGCCTCTCAGCTCAGCGAGCCGCCGTCGCAGGGTCCCCGTCGGGGGACCGTCCTGACCGGCCGGCGCCGTCGGCCCGGGCAGGCGGACCGGCCGCTGCTGCCGCGTCGGATGGTTCTGCGGAGGAGGTCCGCTGGCCGGGGATTCGCTCACCCGCCGAAGTCTTGCATCCGGCACTGACATCCGTGGCCGGTACGGACCCGGAGGTTCCGGAGAAGCGGGGCAGGACCGCCGCCTTGACCCGGTCTGCCAGGCGCATCACGGGCCGGGCCAGCAGGGCCCCGACGCCCATCACGGCGCAGCCGGCGACCGCGTCGAGCAGATAGTGGTTGGCGGTGCCCATCACGACGAACGTGGTGATCAGCGGGTACGCGATGCCCGCGGCGCGCAGCGCGGGGTGCTTGGCGTGGCGCCACAGCAGGATGCCGCACCACAGCGCCCAGCCGACGTGCAGGCTGGGCATCGCCGCGTACTGGTTGGTCATCCCGCCCATGCCGCGCGGCGCGCTCGCCTCCGTACCCCACCAGCCGTACGAGCTGTACTGCGCCATCGTGTCGACGAACCCGTGCTTCGCGTCCAGCAGCCTCGGCGGGCACGTCGGCATCAGCGTGAAGCCGATCAGTCCGAGCATGGTCGAGGTCATCAGCCAGGTGCGGGCCCTGCGGTACGCGGCCGAGTGGCGGCGGAACATCCAGATCAGCACGGCCGGGGTGACCACGTAGTGCAGGGAGGCGTACGCGAAGTCGGAGGGCACGCCTATGGAGGCGTGCGCGGTGAAGAGGCGGTTGAGCGGGTGCTCCGCGTTCAGGAAGAGGGCCTTCTCGACGCGCAGGATGCTCAGGCCGTGGTCCACGGCCGTGGACACGTCACCGCGTGCGAGGAGACGGCCGCCGGAGTACGCCGCGTACACCAGGGCCAGGAGCGGCAGCTCGGTCCACCAGCGGAGCCGGTGGCGCGGAGCGGGCGCGGTGGTGGCGTGCGGCATCCGGAACTTCTCCATCATGTCTTCATGCGGCCGACTGCGGGCGTACAACCGTACGGTGCGCGTCGGGCGCGTGTCCCCCGGGGGTGTGGTCGGCACCCCTCAGCTGTTCGGATTCATCTGTGGTCATTGGGACGCCGCCACGGCCCCCCGGGTTGCCTCATGGGCGGATACGGGATGATGGGAACAAGGTCTCAGATCCCGACATCCCAGGTCCCAGCTTTTCAGGGAGAACCCTTTTATGGCACCGCGCATCCTGCTCGCCCGGCACGGGCAGACGGAATGGTCCCTCAACGGCAGGCACACCGGCAGGACGGACATTCCGCTGCTCGACGCCGGGCGCGAGGGGGCGAAGCTCCTCGGCCGGCGGCTGCACAAGGGGCCGTGGGCGGAGCTGCGCGACCTGGAGGTCCGCACCAGCCCGCTCGTCCGCGCCTCCGAGACCTGCGAGCTCGCCGGCTTCGGCGACCGCGCGGAGGAGTGGGACACGCTGATGGAGTGGGACTACGGGGCGTACGAGGGGATGACCCCGGCCGAGATCAAGGCCGGCCGGCCGGACTGGTTCATCTGGCGCGACGGTGTGCCGGAGGGCGAGAGCACCGCCGAGGTGTCGGCCAGGGCCGACGAGATCGTGGAGTGGGCCCGCTCGGCCGACCGCGACGTCCTGGTCTTCGCCCACGGCCACATCCTGCGGGCGCTCGGCGCGCGCTGGATGGGCGAGGACGTCGCCTTCGGCGCGCGGATCTGGCTGGCGCCGACGTCGCTGTCGGTCCTGGGCTGGACGTATGGATCGCCGGCGATCCACCACTGGAACGACACGGGGCACCTTGAGGGGTGAACCCTTCCAGCCCGTCCGGCGTGCCTGGCGGGGCCGGTGCGGGGGTGAATCCCAGCCCGTCCGGCGCTTGAGGACGGAAGCGTTGCGCACGGGGTGCGGTGCCCTCTTCCGGGCCCCCGGCCGGAGGGCCGATCGGTGTGGCCCGGACCGGGGCGCGGGGTTCCGTCCTCAAACGCCGGACGGGCTGGGGTGGCTGGGCTGAGGGGTGCGTCCTCGGGCATCGGGCGGGCCGGGGTCGGCGCGGTCCAGGAAGTCGCGGACCTCCCGGGACGCGCCCGTCCGGGGCCCCAGGACCGCGACGGAGTCCATCAGCATCGCGCGGATGCGGGAGGACTGGACGTCGTCCAGCAGGTCCAGGACCGCGTGGCCGGCCGACGCCGCCTCCTCGGGGCGGCCCCCGCGGGCCAGGTCCCAGGTCAGCTCGGCGCGGTACAGCGCGAGGTTGCGGGTGAAGTGGGGGTCCTGGAGCCGGACCGCCCGGTCCGCGTGGCGCGCGGCGCGGGACCACTCGCCGAGGGCCGCCCAGCACTGGGCCTCCAGCATCTCCAGCTCCGCCTCGCGGAAGAAGCTCATCCACTCGGGGTCCGCCCCCGACGGCCCCCGCGAGAACGCGGTGTGCGCCCGGCCGAGCGCCCGCTCACAGCCCGTACGGTCCCCGAGCCCCGCCCGGCCCCCCGCTTCCCGGAGCGCGAGCAGCGCCCGCAGCCGGGGCGAGCCCAGCGGCTGCGCGGCGCGCAGGCCCGCCTCCGCCGCCCGCACGGCCTCGCGCGGCCGCCCCGTGTCGCGGGCCAGGAACGACGCGTTGCAGAACGCGTGCGCCTCCAGCGCCGGGTCCCCGGCCACCCGCGCCGTGGCCAGCGCCTCCGCGTAGTGCGAGCGTGCGTCCTCGAAGCGGCCCGAGTCATGGGCCAGCCACCCCACCGAGAGGGCCAGTTCACCGGCGCCCGAGTGCAGCCGGTCCGCCGTGGCGCCCCGGCTCGCGGTCCCGGCGTCGAGCAGGGCGTACGCCGCCTTCAGCGGTTGCGAGGCGCGCCGGTAGAGCCAGTCGCCGCCGTGCCGGTCGTCCAGCAGCCGGATCTGCCGCACGGCCCTTTCGACGGCGCTCACCTCCGTCTCGCCGACCCGGCGTTGCAGGGGCAGGGAGGCGGCCGGGCCGCCGAGGCCCAGCCCCAGGGAGACGGACGCCACCGCGGTGGTGCCGCTCGTCATGAACACGCGACGCAGCACGTCGCTCTCCTCGTCGGTGTGGCTGCCGGGCTCCAGCGGCGGGGCAGTCGGGGGTTGCGGGGCGTCCGCCGCGGGCCTGGCCGCCCGCCCGCGTACGGAGGCGCGGGGCGAGAATCCCAGGTCCTCCAGGGCCGTCCCGGGGAACATGTGCAGGAAGACCCGCTCGTACGCGTAGTTGGGACAGCGGATCTCGCCGGACTCCACGCGTCCGATGTACCGGGCGTCGCAGGCGACCTGCTCGCCGATCTCGCGAGCGGACCTGCGGACCGCGGCAGCGAACTCCCCGGCGGAGCGCGGACCGCGCAGCCGTCGGAAGGCGAGGTTGGGAACTGCCCCTGTCGACACCATGGCGTGGCCCTCTCGGTGCGAGCCGGGCGTTGTTTCCGGTGTCCCGGCGGAGCAAGAACGTACCTGCTGTGACGGTACGCACACGCAGCGTTTCCGGATGAAGCGGGCATCTCGGTCGTGATCCGCCATGAACTGCCACCCTTTGCGGCGGTGTCGCACCGTAGCCCTTGACGCCGTCGGGGCGTTGGTCCCTACGGAGACGGAGTGCGGCTCCGCCCGGCGATGAGAGGAGAGGTCCCTTGTTGCACACCGACATGGCGACCGGCGGTACGGCGTCCGCCGACGAACCCTGTGATCTCGTGACCGTGCCCGCCCGGCAGGGCCTGGAAGCCGTCGACATCCTGCGCCGGGGCGCCGCGCAGGACGTCGTGGGCCCCGTCATCCACGACGGCACCTGCGACACCCTCGGGTTCCTGGTGCCGCCGGGCACCGCGCAGGGCTGGGACGTACCGGGCAGCGCCTGTACGCGGACCGACGGCCGGGGGCTGCGCATTCCCGCCGAGCCGCCGGTCTCCGGCAGCGGCTGGCTGCTGCCGCCCGCCGCGGACACGCCCGTCACCGACCCGGCCGTGCTGCGCGACGCGCTCGACCAGGCGGCCCGGCTGATCGAGGCCGCCGACAACTGCCGCTGAGCCGGACCACACCCGCCGCACCGATAATGGCCGTACGGCGGGCCGCGCGGATCGGCCCGTCCCGTACAAGGTGAGCAGTGGGCAGGGGCGAGAAGCAGTGGCACGTCGAGGAGCGTCCGGCGACCGCAAGGGGCGCGCGGGCCGCGCGGCCCCGGACAGCAACGTCTCCGAGCCCGTGGACGGCGGCCTCGCCGAGCTGGTGCCCGACCGGGAGCGCCGCCGTGCCTGGACGCTGACGATCGACGGGGCCCCGCAGTCCCACGTCGACCTCGACGACCCGGCACACCTCTCCTTCGAGTACCAGCGCCGCATCGGGCACATCGCCGACCTCGCCGCCCCCGCCGGGCAGCCGCTGCACGTGGTGCACCTGGGCGGCGGGGCCTTCACACTCGCCCGGTACATCGCCGCCACCCGGCCCCGGTCCACCCAGCAGGTCATCGAGGTGGACGCGGCCCTCGTGCAGCTGGTGCGCCGCGAACTGCCGCTGGACCCGCAGGCCAGGATCAGGGTCAGGTCCACCGACGCCCGCGCGGGGCTCGGGAAGATCCAGGACGGCTGGGCCGATCTCGTCATCGCGGACGTCTTCAGCGGGGCCCGCACCCCGGCGCACCTGACCACCACCGAGTTCCTCGCCGAGGTGCGCCGGGTCCTGAAGCCCGGCGGGACGTACGTCGCCAACCTCGCGGACGGGCCGCCGCTGGCCCATCTGCGCGGCCAGATCGCCACCGCCGCCACGGTCTTCCCCGAACTCGCCCTCGCCGCCGACCCAACCGTGTGGCGGGGCCGCCGCTTCGGCAACGCGGTCCTGCTGGCCTCCGACACGGCGCCCGGGATAGCGCAGCTCACCCGCCGGGTCGCGACCGACCCGCACCCCGGACGCGTCGAACACGGCCGGGCCCTCGCGGACTTCACCGGCGGCGCGGCCCCCGTGCACGACGCGGACGCCCGCCCGTCACCGCCGCCGCCCCCGAACGCGTTCCGCTGAACCGGGCGCCACGGGTTACGAGTTGACGATGTCCACCTGGGGCGCGTGGTCGTTCCAGGTGCAGAAGACGGAGACCGTCGTGCCGTCGTCCCGGGCGAAGTTCACCCGTATCCAGGTCGTGTTGGACCACACCTGCATCGACCAGCCCGGCTCCGGGGTCGCGGACACCAGGTCGGCGGAGTCCTTCCGCATCTCGAAGACGACCCGGCCGCCGGCCGTCGCGTAACTGCGCGCCTGCCCGGCCGGGGCGGTGGTCCCGGACGCCGGACGCGGGGTGTTGGGCGCCGGGGTGCGGGACGGCGACGGCGTACGGGACGGTGTCGCGGACGGCTTCGGGGTGGTGGCCCGGGGCTTCGGACGGGGGGAGGCCGGCGGGGCGGGGCGGTGCGTCGAGGACACCAGGCTCTCCGTCGACGGCGCCGAGATCGGCACCGCGCGCGGCGGGTCGTACACCGTGCCGGCCAGCACGGAGTGCACACCCCACCACGACACCGTGACCGCCGCGCCGGTGGCGAGCGACCACGCCAGCGCGTGTACGAGACCTCGTTGCATCATCAACATCCTGCACCACGAACCCGGTGGACATGACACCCGGGCAGGTCCGATGGCGTACGGTGCCGCCCATGCCCAGTGTGCTCGTGGTCGAGGACGACCAGTTCGTACGTTCCGCCCTCATCCGGCACCTGACGGAGGCCGGTCACACCGTACGGAGTGTCGGCACCGCTCTGGAAGCGCTGCGCGAAGTCGCCCACTTCCGTTTCGACGTGGTCATCCTCGATCTCGGACTGCCCGATCTCGACGGGTCCGAGGCGCTGAAGATGCTGCGCGGCATCACCGACGTGCCCGTCATCATCGCGACCGCCCGCGACGACGAGAGCGAGATCGTCCGGCTGCTCAACGACGGCGCCGACGACTACCTCACCAAGCCGTTCTCCGTGGAGCACCTCTCGGCCCGGATGGCCGCCGTACTCCGCCGGGCCAGGGCCGCCGGCGGCGAGGCACCGCCGTCGCGCGTCATCCAGGTCGGCGGGCTCTCCATAGACCCGCTGCGCCGGCAGGCCGAACTCGACGGCGCCGCGCTCGACCTCACCCGCCGCGAGTTCGACCTGCTGACCTTCCTGGCCGGGCGGCCCGGCGTCGTCGTCCCCCGCAAGGAGCTCCTCGCCGAGGTCTGGCAGCAGTCCTACGGCGACGACCAGACCATCGACGTCCACCTCTCGTGGCTGCGCCGCAAGCTCGGCGAGACCGCGGCCCGGCCCCGCTACCTGCACACCCTGCGCGGCGTCGGCGTGAAGCTCCAGCCCCCGGCCCCGGAGCAGCCGGCATGAGATGGGCGCTGGTCAAGGTGTGCCTGGCCGTCACCGCGATGGTCGTGGTCGCGTTCGCGGTGCCGCTGGGGCTCGTCGTCAAGGAGATGGCCCGCGACCGCGCGTTCTCCGACGCGGAGCGCCAGGCCGCGACGATCGGCCCGACCCTCTCCATCACCACGGACCGGGCCCAGCTCGAAAAGGCCGTCCTCACCACCGAACCGGGCGCCGCCGGCCGGATGGCCGTCCACATCCCGGCCACCGGCGAGCCCGACGGCGTGGAGGTGGACATCGGCCACGGGCACGCCACCCGCGAGGAGCTGGAGACCGTACGGGTGTCGGGCCGCGCCGCCATCACCGAGGTCACCGGCGGCTCGGTGCTGCTCCAGCCCACCGCGGTGGGGCCCGAGGGCATCGCCGTCGTCGAGGTGTTCGTACCCCAGGAGGCGGTCTCGCACGGGGTCACCACCGCCTGGCTGATGCTGGCGGGCGTCGGCGTCGCGCTCATCGTCGGCTCGGTCGCCGTGGCCGACCGGCTGGGCGTCCGCATGGTCGAGCCCGCCCGTCGCCTCGCGGGCGCCGCGCACGACCTGGGGGAGGGGCGGCTCGGCACCCGCGTCCCGGAGGAGGGGCCGGACGAACTGCGTTCCGCGGCCGTCGCGTTCAACTCCATGGCCGACCAGGTCGTCCAGCTCCTCGCCAACGAGCGCGAGCTGGCCGCCGACCTCTCGCACCGGCTGCGCACCCCGCTCACCGTCCTCAGGCTGAACGCCGCCTCCCTCGGCGAGGGGCCCGCGGCCGAGCAGACCCGGGCGGCCGTCGAACAGCTGGAGCGCGAGGTCGACACGATCATCCGGACCGCCCGCGAGCAGCGCCCGCCGACCCAGCCGGGCGGCCCGGGCGCGGGCTGCGACGCCTCCGAGGTGATCCGCGAGCGCATGGACTTCTGGTCCGCGCTGGCCGAGGACGAGGGCCGCGAGGTGCGCCTCGCCGGGGTGGACCGCACGGTACGCATCCCGGTCGCCCGGCCCGAACTGGCGGCCGCGCTCGACGCGTTGCTGGGCAACGTCTTCCGGCACACCCCGGAGGGCACCGCCTTCGCGGTCGACGTGCACCACAGCGGTGACGCGGTGATCGTGCTGGTCTCGGACGCGGGCGGCGGCATCGCGGACCCGAAGGCGGCCCTGGCACGCGGCGGCGCCCGGGACGCGGTGGGCTCGACCGGGCTGGGGCTCGACATCGTGCGCCGGGTCGCCGAGTCCACCGGCGGGGATGTGCGCATCGGCCGCTCGGTGCTGGGCGGCACGGAGGTCCGGGTCTGGATCGGGCTCGACGGACAGCGTCCGCCAGGGGGCGGACGGGGCCACCGGGTGGGCCGCCAACGGCGTCGCCGCAGCGTGGGACGCGCGAACCTTTAGCGCGGCCGATGCGCTCCTTAAGCCAACCCTAAGAACATCAACTCCGGTCCGGAGTGCCCCGTTTGCCCGTTCCGCAGCCGCTAGCGTGCTCCCGCATCCCCACTTCCGTATGACGAGGCAGGAACGCGATGGGCACCAGCACGCACCGGCGCACGATGGGCACGAGGACCAAGGTGATCGGCTCGGTCGTCGCCGCGGCCGTGATCGGCGGGACGGTGTTCGCCCTCACCGGCACGGCCCAGGCGTCGGCGGTCGGCGCCGCTTACACCCGTACCAGCGGCTGGACCGGCGGGTACACCGGGCAGTACGTCGTCACCAACGACACGGGTGCCGCGAAGAGCGACTGGAAGCTCGAGTTCGACCTCCCGGCGGGCACGAGGCTCAGCTCGCTGTGGAACGGCGAGCACACCGTCAGCGGCAGCCACGTCACCGTCCGCCCCGCGAGCTGGAACAAGCAGCTCGCCGCCGGGCAAACCGTCACCGTCGGCTTCGTCGCCGCCTCCGACGGCACGGCCGCCGACCCCACCGGCTGCCTCATCGACGGCGCGAAGTGCTCCGTGGACCCCGGCGCGACCCCCGAACCCAGCGGCCGCCCCACCGAGTCCGCGACCCCGACCCCCACGGCCACCCCCACCGACAAGCCCACGGACAAGCCCACCGAAACGGCGACCCCGACGCCGACCCCCACCCCCACGAAGACCGACGACGGCGGTGGCACCGCGAGCGGCGCCCGCTTCGCCCCGTACGTGGACACCTCGCTCTACCCCGCGTACGACCTGGTCGACACCGCGAACAAGACCGGGGTCAAGCAGTTCAACCTCGCCTTCATCACCTCCGGCGGCAGCTGCGCCCCGCTCTGGGGCGGGGTCACCGGCCTCGGTGACGACCACGTCGCCTCCCAGATCGGCGCCCTGCGCGCGGCCGGCGGCGACGTCCGGGTCTCCTTCGGCGGTGCCGCCGGCTCCGAACTGGCCCTGCGCTGCTCCTCGGCCGCCGACCTCGCCGCCGCGTACGGCAAGGTCGTCGACACGTACAAGCTGACCAAGGTCGACTTCGACATCGAGGGCGGCGCGCTCCCCGACACCGCCGCCAACACCCGCCGCTCGCAGGCCATCGCGCAGCTCCAGAAGTCGCACCCCGGCCTGGACGTGTCGTTCACCCTGCCGGTGATGCCCGAGGGCCTGACCCAGCCCGGCGTCGACCTGATCGCCGACGCGAAGAAGAACGGCGTGGACGTCGGCGCGGTCAACATCATGGCGATGGACTACGGCGCCTCCTACAGCGGCGACATGGGCACGTACGCCGTCCAGGCGGCCACCGCGACCCAGGCCCAGATCAAGGGCGTGCTGGGCCTCTCCGACGCCGAGGCGTGGAAGACCGTCGCCGTCACCCCGATGATCGGCGTGAACGACGTCAGCACCGAGATCTTCAAGGTCGATGACGCCACCCAGCTGGCGGCCTTCGCCAAGGAGAAGGGCCTCGCCTGGCTCGCGATGTGGTCGGGCACCCGGGACAAGGAGTGCGCCGGCGGCGCGAAGCCCACCGCCGACGCCTCGTGCAGCTCCATCACGCAGGAACCGCTCGCCTTCACCAAGGCGTTCGGCGCCTACAAGTAGGACTGGCACGCAGGATCGGCCCACAGGACCAGCCCACAGGACCAGCCCACAGGACCAACCCCCCTCCGCGCGCCCCGGCCGGGCCCCCTTCCCCCCACCCCTGGCCGGGGCGCGCGCCCCTTTCCCGGTCTGCCGCGCGCTACCCCCGCGCCCGGTTCACCGCCGACAGCACCGCCGCCACCGAAGCGGCCACGCCCGAGGCGTCGCGGCCCGCGCCCCAGCGCTCCTCGCCGTCCACCCGGCAGCGCGCGTACGCGGTCGCCGTCCCGGTCCCGTCCGGCCCCTGCTCCACCAGGTCCAGGACGGCCCCCTCCACCCCGGCCGCCGCCAGCGCGTCCGCGAACGCCGTGACCGGGCCGGTGCCCGTCCCCTCGTAGTCGCCCTCCCGCTCGTCCACCCGCAGGGTGCAGACGAAGCGGTGCTCACCGGCCGGGCCGGTCTGCGCCGACCAGGAGGTGAGCGCCACCCCGCCGTCCCGCCCGGGTACCAGGTACGCCGCCTCGAACAGGTTCCACAGGTCCTTCCCGGTGGCCTCCAGACCGCTGTCGTCCGTCGCCTCCTGGACGGTACGGGAGAACTCCGCCCGCATCCCGGCCGGCAGGTCGACGCCGTGGCCGGTGCGCAGCAGATGGGCGATGCCGCCCTTGCCCGACTGCGAGTTGACCCGGATGACCGCCTCGTACGTACGCCCCACGTCCGCCGGGTCGATCGGCAGGTACGGCACCTCCCACAGCTCCGACAGGCTGTCCGCGCGGCGGGCGAAGCCCTTGCTGATGGCGTCCTGGTGGGTGCCGGAGAACGCGGTGTACACCAGGTCCCCGCCGTACGGGTGGCGCGGCGGCACCGGCAGCCGGTTGCAGTGCTCGACCGTGCGGCGGATCTCGTCGATGTCCGAGAAGTCGATCATCGGGTCGACGCCCTGGGCGTGCAGGTTGAGCGCCAGGTTGACCAGGTCGACGTTGCCGGTGCGCTCCCCGTTGCCGAACAGGCAGCCCTCCACCCGCTGGGCGCCCGCCAGCACCGCCAGCTCCGCGCAGGCCACGCCCGTGCCCCGGTCGTTGTGCGGGTGCACGGAGAGGATCACCGAGTCCCGCCGGGCCAGGTTGCGGTGCATGTACTCGATCTGGTCGGCGTAGACGTTGGGCGTGGCGATCTCCACCGTGGCCGGCAGGTTGTGGACGACCGGCCGGTCCGGCGAGGCGTCCCACAGCTCGGTCAGGCTGTCGCAGATCTCCAGGACGTAGTCCGGCTCGGTCAGGTTGAAGACCTCGGGCGAGAACTGGAACCGGATGTCCGCGCCGGGCCTGGCCCGCGCCAGCCGGTCCATCTGCCGGGCTGCGTCCAGGACCACGCCGTGCACCTCGGCCCGGTCGCGGCCCAGGACCACCTCGCGCCAGACGGGGGCGGTCGCGATGTAGAGGTGGACGACGACCCGGTCCAGGCCCGCCACCGACTCGAAGGTCCGCTCGATCAGGTCGGCCTTGGCGGGGGTGAAGACGACCACGGTGACGTCGTCGGGGACGGCCCCGCTCGTCGCCAGGTGGCGTACGAAGTCGAAGTCGGTGCGGCTCGCGGACGGGTAGCCGACCTCGATCTCCTTGAAGCCCATCGCGACCAGCAGGTCGAACATCCGCCGCTTGCGCGGGGTGTCCATCGGTTCCGCCAGCGCCTGGTTGCCGTCCCGCAGGTCCACCGGGACCCACAGCGGGGGCCGTTCGATACGGGCCTGCGGCCAGCTCCGCGCGGTCAGCGGGATCGCGACGCGGTCGTACGCGGAGCGGTAGCGGTGCGAGGGCATGGAGCTGGAGCGCTGGGGGTTCCAGCGGGGCGCGGCCTCGGGGACCGGGCCGCGGGGGGTGCAGATGGTGGGGAAGCCGTGCATGGGGGACGGGGCGTCGGACGTGGCCGCGGACATGAACTCGGGCATGAACGGTGTCTCTTCTCGCATCGCCGGATGCGACCGGCACAGCACGGCACCCCGCGGCGGGGTGCCGATCGCTTCAGGCCCCGCCGCGGCAGCCGAGAAGGAGGAGACCGCGGTTCGTCATGGGCGGTACAGTAACCAGAACGCAACCCCTCAGACAACCTGACAGGTGAACGACGTGTCCCCGCCCGGCCCGCTCCGCCCCAGCCCCCTCGTCGAACAGGCGACCAGCCATCTGCGGACGCGGATCACCGAGGGGCACTGGCCGGTCGGCACGAAGCTCCCGGGCGAGACGACCCTTGCCCGCGAACTGGGAGTCGGCCGCTCCACGGTCCGCGAGGCGGTCCGCACACTCGCCACGCTCGGCCTCCTCCGCTCCCGCCAGGGCGCCGGCGTCTTCGTCGTCGCCGACCACGTCACCGAGGAATGGCCGGTACGGCTGCGCCGGGCGTCGGTCACCGACGTCTACGAGGTCCGCATGCTCATCGAGGTCCAGGCCGCCCGCCTCGCCGCCCGCCGCCGCACCGACGAGGACCTGACCGCCCTGGACGCGGCGCTCACCGCCCGGCTCGCGGCCGGCGCGGGCATCGACGACGCGGACTTCGTGGACGCGGACATCGCCGTGCACCGGGCGGTCGTGGCCGCCGCGCACAACCCGGTCCTCAGCGACCTCTTCGCCGAGTTCGTCCCGGCCCTGCGCCAGGGGCTCATCGACCTCGTGGACCTGCTCGGGCTGCGCCGCGAGGACCCCCAGCACGGGCAAGCGGGCCACCGCGCCCTGGTCACGGCGGTGGTGGCGGGCGACGCGGACGCGGCGGCGCGCGCGGCGCAGGAGGAACTGGAGGGCACGCTGGCCCGGCTGCGCGCGGCCTGATGCCCGTCGTCCGACGCCCTAGGAGCCCCCGGAGGCCCGCCACTCCCGCGCGTACTCGTCGAAGACGACCCGCAGATGGTGGCCGATCTTCAGGTAGTCCAGGTCGTCGAGGTTGGCCAGCGAGACCCGGACGGACCACTGCGGGCCGTCGAAACCGCCGCCGTTCAGCAGCACCACGGACGTCTGCTCGGCCAGCCGGAACAGCGGATCGACGGGCTCGTAGTTGGCCTCCAGATAGTCGGCGAACTCCTTGCCCAGAGTGCGTTCCGCCTCCGCCAGCAGGTCCAGCTCGATGTAGTACGCGGCCCGCTTCGGGTCCTCGGAGATCTTCATGTGCGCGCCTTCGAGAAGCAGTTGGAGGCGCTGCCGCACGATGGCGCGGATGCGGGCCTTGTACTGCTGGCCCTCGTCCAGCATGTCGAAGAGCGAGAACAACGCCATCATCACCTGCTGCGGCAGCGACAGACCCGCCGTGTGGTTGAGCGCCACCTGCCGGGAGTCCGCGACCAGCCGGTCGATGAACCGCATCCGCTCCGGCTCCAGGGAGAGCGACCCGTACCGCTTGTCCAGCCGTGCCTTCTCCTCGGCACTCTGCGCGGCCAGCAGGTCGTCGACGACGTTGTCGTCGTGCAGCCCGATGACCCCGAGCCGCCAGCCGGTGGCGCCGTAGTGCTTGGAGTACGAGTACACGAGCAGCGCGTTGCGCGGGAGTTCCGCGGCGAGCGAGCGGAAGCCCTCGACGAAGGTCCCGTACACGTCGTCCGTGACGATGATCAGGTCAGGGTTCCGCTCGGCCACGATCTCCGCGATCTGCTCGGCGACCCGCGTGGAGAGGGCGAGGGAGGGCGGGTTGCTCG
Organism: Streptomyces sp. 2131.1; assembly: GCF_900105515.1. Lineage (GTDB taxonomy): Bacteria > Actinomycetota > Actinomycetes > Streptomycetales > Streptomycetaceae > Streptomyces > Streptomyces drozdowiczii. The sequence goes on from NZ_FNSY01000001.1 coordinate 4,626,035, forward strand.
GATTCACGCAGCACACCATCCGCACCGAGGGGTCGGCCAGCTTGGCGATCTCCTCCGGCGGGTAGCGCCACTGCCGCACCCCGGTCTCGGTGAACAGGTTCGCCTCGACATGTACGACGTCGAAGCCGTACGTGTCCAGCTCGGGGATCTCCAGGTACGGCGTGAACACCGGGACCATCAGGGCGATCCGGTCGCCCCGGTGCAGGATGCCGTTCTTCAGCAGAGAGTCGAAGATGTAGCACATCGCGGCGGTGCCGCCCTCGGTCGCGAAGAGGCTCAGGTGCTGCCCCTCCGGCGGCCGGTGGTCGAACATCTCGTCCGTCACGTAGCCGCGTACGATCTGCTCGACGTGCGGCAGAATGCGCCCCGGCACGGGGTAGTTGTCCCCGATCGAGGAGTCCGCCAGCTCGTGCACGAAGGCGTCGGGCGTGAAACCGAACCGCTTGACGGCCAGGTCGACGCACGCCTTCAGCAGCTCGATACCGGGCAGCCCCGGATTCGTACGCGTGAAGCGGGCGAAGCGCTCGGCGCAGCCGGGCTCCTCGGGCATCCCGCCCAGGTTGTCGGCGGTCCAGACCCGGCGGGACTCCTCGATCGCGAAGTAGCCGAGCGCGTGGTACGCCTCGCGGGGGCCGGTCGCGACCCAGTTCGGGTTGCCGCGGCCCGCGTTCAGCATGACGCGGGTGGTCTTCCCCTTCTGGCCGGGCTTGTCGCTCTGTTCGGCCTGGGCGATGCTGATGAACTTGTCCTTCAGCTCGAACGGGCTGAGCTGCGCGTACGAGCGGATCTCCGTGCGGCTGAGGGCGTCCTCGGTCATGGCTGGGCTCCCGCGGATCAGTGGTCGAGGAGGGCGGTGGCGGTGGCGGGCGGGCCGGTCATCCGGAACCGAGGACGCCGACGAGGACGGGGCCGGTGAGGGGCAGCAGGAAGTTGGAGAGCGCGTACGTGATCGTGTAACCGAGCAGCGGTACGGAGCTCTGCGCCACCTGGGTGATGGAGGTGATCGCGGGGGTCGAGCACTGCTGGCCCGCGATGGCGCCGATCAGCAGCGGCTTCTCGATGCGGAGCAGCTTCAGGCCGACGACCAGGGAGATGGTGGCCGGGACGAGCACCATGGCGATCCCGGCGAACGGCAGCAGCGCGCCGTACTCCTTCAGCAGCGGCCAGGCCTGCGGCCCGGCGGTCAGACCGGTGCAGGCGATGAAGACGGCCAGGCCCAGGTCCTTCAGCGTGTTGGCGGCCTGCGGCGGGAACGCCCCGAAGGTCTGCCGGCGGCAGCGGAACCAGCCGAAGAGCAGCCCCGAGACCAGGCAGCCGCCGCCGGTGCCGAGCGACATCGGGATGTCGCCGAACCGGACCACTACCTGGCCGAGCAGCGAGCCCGCCACGATGCCGAACCCCAGGTAGATGAAGTCCGTCGCGTCGTTCTTCACGACCGCGCCGATCTTCGCCACCAGCTTGTTCAGGCCCGCCCGCGCACCGACCAACGTGAGTACGTCGCCGCGCTGCACCGTGGTCTCGGCTGAGGCGGGCAGATGCTGGTCGTTGCGGAGCACGTCGGTGATGTACACCCCGTCCTTCAGGAACTCGGGGTGGTCCCGCTCCAGCCGGGCGATGGTCGAGCCGGCCGTCGCCTTCTCGGTCACCGCGACCTGCCGGGTCGCCAGCGGGGCGTCGAGGCCGGGCACCGAGGGCGTCTCGGGGCCGATCTCGCGGCCCGCCTCGATGATCCAGGAGCGCCGGCCGACCAACTGGACCAGGTCGCTCAGGATCAGCTCCAGGTCGGGGGAGGGGGTGAGCAGCTTGCTGCCGCGCTTGACGCCCTCGACGGTGACCCTGCCCGCCCGTACGGCCTTCAGCTCGCCGATCCTGAGGCCGTCGGCCAGCGTCACCAGATAGGTGCGGCCGACGGTGCCCGGCAGCGCCTCCCGCTCGTCGTCCTCCAGGCCGCGGGCGCCGCCGCGCATCTTCTCCCAGAGCTCGCGGGAGGCGTCCGCCAGGTTGATGCGCGTCAGCATCGGCATGATCTGGCTGGTGTACAGCACGATGGTGACCAGGCCGAAGAGGTAGCAGACGGTGTACGCGGTGGCGACGTGGCCCTGGTACTGGGTGACCTGGCCGGACGTCAGCCCGTCGAGCTTGCCGATGGCCTCGGTGGCCGTACCGACCACGGCGGATTCCGTCGCGGCGCCGGCCAGGATGCCGGACGCGGTTCCCACGTCGAGGTCGAACGCCTTGGCCAGCCCGAAGGCGATGCCGAGCACGCAGACCAGCTCGATCAGGCAGAGCGCGAGGAAGCGGAGGCTGCGCCGGTTGAGGTTGGCGAAGAACTGCGGCCCGGCGAGATAGCCGAGCGAGAAGATGAACAGCGCGAAGAACACCGTCTTGACGTCGTCGTCGACGGTGACGTGCCGGGTGCCGATCAGCAGCGAGACGATCAGCGTTCCGCAGATGCCGCCGAGCGTGATGGGGCCGACGCGGAGCTTCCCCACGAGATAGCCGAGGGCGAGGCAGAGGAAGAGAGCGAGCTCGGAATGGTCCCGGATCACACCCATCCGCTCAACGCCCCGAACCAGCGAAACCGACATTTGGCCACATAGCCGAAAGCTAACAGCGCCTGTCTTTTCCGGCACGTCCACGCAGCCCGGGCGCTCACCGGCCGCCGGTGGGGGCCCCGTTCCCGCCCGCCGGCTTCGGCCGGCCCCGTCCCGACTTCGGGCAAAGAACGCGCGACTCCGCATCCGCGCCCCCTCCGCGCCGTACCCCGTTCACTTCCCGGCGGGGCCCCTGAGGCCGCGCCGGGCTGTTGCCGGACCGTTCCGAAAAACCGGCACCACGGCTGGTTTCCCGTCGGGGTCCGGCCAAGATCCAACCCCAACCCGCCCCCCACCTGCGGGAATTCAAAACCCCGCCTCCCGCCGCAACGCGGCGAACCGCTTTGGCAAGCCCTCGGCCGGACACGGTCTCGTGACTTGCAGGACACGCTCGCGCAACGGAAGCGTCTTCAACTCTTGACACCCACCCCCCGCAGGCAGCAATCTTCCGACATCGACGCATGGGAGCGCTCCCACATCACGCGGGATTTTCCCGGGTGAACGGCACTGCCCGTGTCCTCCCCCCAAACCCATCCGGCACCCGCACTCACCAGCGCGTATGCCACGCAGTGAGCCAGTCCCACCCTGGAACAAGGAGTAGTGGAATGCGTATCACCCGCACCGTCGCCGGCCGGAGCCGCAGAGTCGCGGTCCTGGCCACCACGGGCCTGACCGCTTCGGCGCTGCTGCTGACCGGCTGCAGCAGTGACGACTCCGACTCGAACGAGTCCTCCGACGCGAACGGGAAGATCACGCTGACCGTCGCCGACTTCGGCCAGTTCGGCTACAAGGAAGCCGGTCTCTTCGCCAAGTACCACGAGCTGCACCCGAACATCACGGTGAAGGAAGACACCACCGCGGATGAGAAGGTCTACTACCCCAAGCTGCTCCAGCAGCTGAACTCGGGCAGTGGCCTCGCCGACGTCCAGGGCCTCGAGGTCGGGCGCATCAAGGAGCTCGTCGACACCAAGGCGGACCAGTTCGCCGACCTGAGCAAGGTCATCGACGTCAACGAGTTCGTGTCGTGGAAGGAGAAGCAGGCCACCACGGCCGACGGAAAGGTGATCGGCGCGGGTACCGACATCGGCCCGATGTCGCTCTGCTACAACACCGAGCTGTTCAAGAAGGCCGGTCTGCCGACCGACCGCAAGGAGGTCGCCGCCAAGATCTCCGGCGGCTGGGAGGACTACCTCAAGCTCGGTGAGGAGTACAAGAAGAAGGCCCCCGCGGGCACGTACTTCATGGACTCCGCCAGCGCCATGTTCAACGCCGTCGTCAGCTCCAACGCGAAGCAGTACTACGACGAGAGCGGCAAGGCGATCTACAAGGACAGCCCCAGCGTCCAGCAGGGCTGGAACCTCGCGGCCGAGGCCGCGGACAAGAAGCTGACCCAGGGCCTCGCCCAGTTCAGCGACCCGTGGAAGGCCGCGCTGCGCAAGAGCACGATGGCCACCGTGGTCTGCCCCGCCTGGATGGCCGGCCAGATCTCCGTGAACGCCGGTGACGCCAACAAGGGCAAGTGGGACATCACCACCGCCCCCGGCACCTCCGCGGCCAACTGGGGCGGTTCCTTCCTCGGTGTCCCGAAGGCCGGCAAGAACGTCGACGAGGCCACCAAGCTCGTCAAGTGGCTGACCGCCCCCGAGCAGCAGGCCGCCGTCTTCAAGGCGATCGGTTCCTTCCCGTCCAACAAGGGCGCGTACGAGCTGCCCGACGTGAAGACCGCGAAGCTGCCGTACTTCAACGACGCCCCGATCGGCCAGCTCTACGCCGACGAGGCCAAGTCCATCCCCGAGACGATCCTCGGCCCGAAGGACGCGTCCATCAAGGACACCATCTCCACCCAGATCAACAACATGGAGCAGCGCGGCACCAAGCCGGACGACGCGTGGGAGGCCGCCACCAAGGCCATCGACAAGGTGATCGGCTGACGTTCGCCGGGGCGCGTCCGGCCTGATCCGCCGGACGCGCCCGGCGCGGGCGGCCCTCCGCGGGCCGCCCGCACCTGCGTGTTCCTGAGGGGTGCGACGCGACGGCCCGGTCGGCCCCCGCCCCGTACCCGGGTAACTCAAGCAATCCAGGGAAGGACTCCCGCTCGTGGCCACCTCGACTCCCACCCGGGACGCATACGCGCCGCCACCCCGCGGCTCCCAGCACAAACCGGCGGACACCCGCCGGCAGATGTGGCGGAGCCGGCTCTGGCGGTTCGACGACAAGGCGTCGCCGTTCGCCTACATAGCCCCGTTCTTCCTCGTCTTCGGCGCGTTCGGGCTCTACCCGCTGATCTACACCGGCTGGATCGCCCTGCACCGGGTCGAGATGACCGGCATGAACCAGATGGAATGGGTCGGCTGGGAGAACTTCGACAAGATCCTCCACGACTCCGAGTTCTGGACGGCCGTCAGCAACACCTTCCTCATCGGTGTCATGTCGACGGTCCCGCAGCTGCTCGTCGCGCTCGGCCTGGCCCATCTGCTCAACTACAAGCTGCGCGCCAGCACCTTCTGGCGCACGGTGATCCTCACCCCGTACGCCACCTCGGTGGCCTCCGCGGCCCTCGTCTTCGCCCTGGTCTTCCGGGCCGACGGCGGCCTGCTGAACTGGGCGCTGCACTTCGTCGGCCTCGGCGACACCAACTGGGCCAACGGCCACTGGACGTCCAAGATCGCCATCTCGGTCATCGTGATCTGGCGCTGGACCGGCTACAACACCCTGATCTACCTGGCCGCGATGCAGGCGGTGCCGTCCGACCTGTACGAGGCGGCCTCGCTGGACGGCGCCTCGCGCTGGCAGCAGTTCCGCAAGGTGACCATCCCCTCGCTGCGGCCCACGATCCTCTTCACGATCGTCATCTCGACCATCGGCTCCATGCAGCTGTTCGGTGAGCCCCTGCTGCTGGAGGGCGGCACTCTCGGCGCGACCGGCGGCAACGAGAATCAGTACGAGACCCTCAGCGTCTACCTCTACAACTACGGCTGGAACCTCGGGCATCTCGGTCCGGCCGCCGCAGTGGCCTGGGCGATGCTCGCCCTCCTGCTGATCATCGCCGCGGTCAACTGGCTCATCGGCCGCTTCGTACGCAAATCCGCGGTCTGACCGGGAGCGAATTCCAATGACCATGACCAGCCCCACCAAAGTTCCGGAGCCCGTTCTCCCGGCGCGTTCCGCCCACCGCGCGCCGAAGCGTGCCAGCCGCTTCAAGCCCGGTGCCGGGCAGCAGCTGAAGGGCGGCCCGTTCGCCTACATCGCGCTGGCCGTCGTCGGCATCGGTTCGCTGCTGCCGCTGTACTGGACCCTCGTGGCCGCGTCCCACACCCAGGACGAGGTGCTGGCCAGCACCCCGCCGTTCCTGCCCGGGGACCGCCTCTTCCACAACCTCGACGCCGCCTGGACCCAGGCACACCTGGGCAAGGCGATCGTCAACAGCGTCATCGTGGCCGGCTGCATCACGGCGGCGACGCTCTTCTTCTGCACGCTGGCCGGCTACGCCTTCGCCAAGATGCGCTTCCGCGGACGCAACGTCCTGATGACCGGGGTCATCCTGACCCTGACCATCCCGCCGCAGCTCAGCGTCGTCCCGCTGTTCATGATGATGGCCGACCTCGGCTGGGGCGGGAACCTGGAGTCGGTGATCTTCCCGACCCTGGTCAGCGCCTTCGGCGTGTTCTTCATGCGCCAGTACCTGAGCGAGGCGCTGCCGTACGAGCTGATCGAGGCCGCCAAGATCGACGGCGCGAACAACTTCCGCATCGTGCTGAGCGTGGTGCTGCCGGTGGCCCGCCCCGCGATGATGGTGCTCGGCATGCTCACCTTCGTCCAGGCGTGGAACGACTTCTTCTGGCCCTACCTCGCCCTGAACCAGCAGAACCCCACCCTTCAGGTGGCCCTCGGCCAGCTCAGCGCCTCGTACACCCCCGACACCAGCATCGTGATGGCCGGCGCGCTGATCAGCACCCTGCCGCTGCTCGCGGTGTTCGTGGTCTTCGGCAAGCAGATCGTCGGCGGGATCATGTCCGGCGCCGTCAAGGGCTGACGCCCCGCCTGCCGCCTTTCCGTACCGGACCCGTACGGTCCCCGCCCGCCCCGCGGACCGTACGGGCTCCGCAGCCCCACCCCGTCACCGCCCCTGTCCGTCACACCCCTGGGAGCGCTCCCGCATGACTGCCGTACGACCTGACATCGCCCCGAAGCCGGTGCCCGAGGCCGCCACCACCTTCCCGACGGGCTTCCTCTGGGGAGCGGCCACCGCCGCCTACCAGGTCGAGGGTGCCGCCGCCGAGGACGGGCGCACGCCCTCCATCTGGGACACCTTCAGCCGCACCCCCGGCAAGGTCCGCAACGGCGACACCGGCGACATCGCCGCCGACCACTACCACCGCTACCGCGACGACGTGGCCCTGATGAAGCGGCTGGGGCTGCAGGCGTACCGCTTCTCCATCTCCTGGTCCCGAGTGCAGCCCACGGGTCGCGGCCCCGCCGTCGAGCGTGGCCTCGACTTCTACCGCAAGCTCGTCGACGAGCTGCTCGAGGCGGGCATCACGCCCGTCGCCACCCTCTACCACTGGGACCTGCCCCAGGAGCTGGAGGATGCGGGCGGCTGGCCGGAGCGCGCCACCACCGAGCGGTTCGCGGACTACACCGCGATCATGGCCGGCGCCCTCGGTGACCGCGTCGGTACGTGGACCACCTTCAACGAGCCGTGGTGCTCGGCCTTCCTCGGCTACGGCTCCGGGGTGCACGCCCCCGGCCGCACCGAGCCCGCCTCCGCCCTGCGGGCGGCCCACCACCTCAACCTCGCCCATGGCCGGGCGATCGAGGTTCTGCGCGGTCAACTCCCCGCTACCGCGCAGACCTCGGTCACCCTCAACCTCCACCAGGTCCGCCCGCTGACGCCGAGCCCCGAGGACGCGGACGCCGCCCGTCGCATCGACGCGGTCGGCAACCGGGTCTTCACCGGCCCGATGCTGCACGGCGCCTACCCGGAGGACCTGCTCACGGACACCGCGCACCTGGTGGACTGGTCGAAGCTGGTGCGGGACGGCGACCTGGAGGCGATCTCCCGCCCGGTCGACGTCCTCGGCATCAACTACTACACGCCGACCCTGGTCTCCACGCCCGCCGAGGGCGCCGGCGACACCCGCAACGACGGCCACGGCGCGAGCGACTACTCGCCCTGGCCCGGCTCCGAGCACGTCGCCTTCCACCTCGCCGACGGCAAGCCGACCACCGCCATGAACTGGTCGATCGACCCCAACGGTCTCTACAACCTGCTCATGGACGTCACCCGCGACCACCCCGGCATTCCGCTGATGGTCACCGAGAACGGCGCCGCCTTCGACGACTACGTCTCGCCCGAGGGCCGGGTGCAGGACCCCGAGCGCATCGCGTACCTGCACGGCCACCTCGACGCCGTACAGCGCGCGGTGGCCGACGGCGCGGACGTGCGCGGCTACTTCCTCTGGTCGCTGATGGACAACTTCGAGTGGGCGTACGGCTATTCGAAGCGCTTCGGCGCGGTGTACGTGGACTACGCGTCGCAGCGCCGCATCCCGAAGGCCAGTGCCCACTGGTACGCCGACGTGATCCGCCGTCACGCGCTGCCGCCGCAGGGCGACCTCGCCTGACATCTCCCTTCCTCTCCGGTACGTCCTGACCCGTACCGGCCCGCTGAGACCCGGCACCCGTTGCCGGGTCTCAGCCGTTCCCCGGCTCCGACGCCCCGGCCTGTGCGTGCCGCTTGACCACGCGCGTAGAGTGGGAGCGCTCCCATACGGTGGAGCGGGGGAGCGGCCGACCGGTCCCACAGAGTGTCAAGGGAACCAACGCCAGGACTTGGTTTGGTTATCCGACTGTGAGAAATTGACCGCGAACGGGAGGCAGCCATGACGGCAGCGCGAGTACGGAGCGGGGGCCGGCCCACGCTCGAAGAGGTCGCGGCGCGGGCGGGGGTCGGGCGGGGCACGGCCTCGCGGGTGATCAACGGATCGCCCCGGGTCAGCGCCCACACCAGGGAAGCGGTCGAGGCCGCCGTCGCAGAGCTGGGTTACGTGCCCAACCGCGCGGCCCGCGCCCTGGCCGGCAACCGTACCGACGCCATCGCGCTCGTCGTGCCCGAGTCGGAGAGCCGCTTCTTCGCGGAGCCCTACTTCTCCGACATCGTGCGCGGGGTCGGCGCCGCCCTCGCCGACACGGAGATGCAGCTGCTGCTCACCCTCGTCGGCAGCGACCGCGAGCGCCGCCGACTCGCGCAGTACCTCACAGCGCACCGCGTGGACGGGGTGCTGCTGGTCTCCGTGCACGCCGACGACCCGCTGCCCGACCTGCTCGAACAGCTCGGTATGCCCGCCGTGATGAACGGCCGCAGATCCGCCGACGAGTCCCTCTCCTCCGTCGACTCGGACAACTTCGAGGGCGCCCGCAGCGCTGTGGAGCACCTCGCATCGCGTGGCCGCCGCTCCATCGCCACGATCACCGGCCGGCTCGACGTCTACGCCTCCCAGAGCCGCCTCGACGGATACCGTCAGGCAGTCCAGGACGCGGGCCTTGAGCCCGACGAGCGGCTGATCGCCCCCGCCGACTTCTCCGAGGAGGGCGGCGCCCGGGCCATGCGCGACCTGCTCGCCCGCCGCCCCGACGTGGACGCCGTCTTCGCCGCGTCCGACGTGATGGCCGCCGGCGCCCGCCAGGTCCTGCGCGAGGCCGGCCGCCGCATCCCGGACGACGTCGCCCTCATCGGCTTCGACGACTCGGCCGTGGCCCGCCACATGGACCCGGCCCTCACCAGCGTGCGCCAGCCGATCGAGGAGATGGGCCGCACGATGACCCGGGTCCTGCTCGACATGATCTCCGGCGAGAGCGCGGACCGGGCCCAGATCGTGCTCCCCACCGAACTGGTGGTCCGCGACTCCTCGTGAGGCAGGTTCGCGGCAACCCGGTTCCCCCGCAACGCACTTCGCGTAGTTTCTGAGCCGTGGACCCTTCCCTGACCGCTCTGGCCGTCGCCGTCGTGGGGGTGGCCGGCACCCTCGCGTCCGGTGTGCTGGCGCACCGCGGCGCCCTGAAGGCCAAGACGGAGGAGCTCGACCGCGCGGAGCGGCAGCGACGGGACGAGCAACTGGCTGCCGAACGCCGCGAGGCCCTCGCCGCACGGCGGGCCTCCTACGCGGTGTTCAACCAGCGCCTGCGGCAGTTCCACTCAGTGCTGTCGCAGGACTACTTCGCCCTCGCCGCCGGGGAGGCGGCCCCCGACCGGGCCCGGGAGCGGGAGGAGCCCCGCTGCGTCCTGCGCGACGTGTACGCCGAGGCACAGATGGTGATCAGCGACGACGTGCTGGCCGCCGCCGGCGGCGTCGTGCACCAGCTGCACCGCATCCACGCTCTGCTCGGCCGGCACGAGCGGGGGGACACGGCGGACGAGTCCCTGGACGACATCAGGGAGAGACTGGAACGCGCCTCGGAGGGCCTGTACGAGGTACGGCAGACCATGCGGCGGGACCTCGGAGTGTCGGCGCTCCCGGTTCAGAGGCCCGACGGCTACGGCGGCGACATGAGGAGGAGCGAGGTATGACCCCGCACTGGACCAGGTCCAGCTACTGCGACTCGGCGGGACCCGACTGCGTCGAGGTGGCGCTGCCCCCCGGCCCCGCCGCCCCGGCGGTGCGCCTGCGCGACTCGAAGGCCCCGTCCCTCCCGGCGCTCGCCTTCGACCCGGCCGCGTGGTCGAGGTTCGTCGGCTCCGTCGGCCGGCCGACCGTCTTCTCCAGCAGTTCCTGAAGGGCCCGCTGCCCCTCCGGGCCGAGCCCGGCCAGGGGTGAGCCCTCCGCGAGGAGTTCCAGGAGCCGTGCGCGTACGCCGGTGCCCTCCGCGGTGAGTACGAGGTGCCGGGCGCGCCGGTCGGTGGGGTGGAGGCGGCGTTCGACCAGTCCGGTCGCCGACGGCGAGGAGATCTTCCCCGGCGTCCGGGTCCGGGTCGCCGCCGGACACACCGCGGGCCACACGGAGTCCGTCATCACCGGCGGCGGGCAGCGGCTGGTCGCCTTCGGGGACTCCCTGCACTCACCGGTCCAGGTGGACCGGCCCGAGTGGTCCTGTGTCTACGACCACGACCCGGTCGGGTCCGCGGAGCACCGCCGCCGCCTCGTCGCCGAGCTGGCGGAACCCGGCACGCTCGCCTTCGGCATCCACTTCGCGGACCCGCCGTCTTCGGCCGGGTCGTACGGGACGGCGCCGGACCGGCCTGGCGGCCCCTGGAGTCCGCCGACGGCCTTGCGTAGAGTCGAAAAAGGGATCAGCCCCCGACCTGCGAGACAGGTCGGGGGCTGATCCTTCAGGGTGAGTAACGGGACTCGAACCCGCGACATCCTGGACCACAACCAGGTGCTCTACCATCTGAGCTATACCCACCGCGTCCGGTCGTTTCCGACCGGCCGAGAAAAAGTGTACAGGGTCCGGGAGGGTGCTCGCGCCCTCATTCCCCGGCGGTGGGTCACGGCCCCTGGAAGGGCCGTGACCAGCGGCTTCAGCCCCGGGGCTGCGACACCCGCGCGGCGGCCGCCTTCGCCTGCTCCGAGTCCGGGCCGGGCTGCGGGACGAAGACCGCCTCCCGGTAGTACCGCAGCTCCGTGATGGAGTCGCGGATGTCGGCGAGGGCCCGGTGGTTGCCGTTCTTCTCCGGGCTGTTGAAGTACGCCCTCGGGTACCAGCGGCGGGCCAGCTCCTTGACCGAGGAGACGTCCACGATCCGGTAGTGGAGGTAGCCCTCCAGGAGCGGCATGTCGCGGGAGAGGAAGCCCCGGTCGGTGCCCACCGAGTTGCCGCACAGCGGCGCCTTGCCGGGCTCCTTCACGTGCTCCCGGACGTAGGCGAGGACCTGCTCCTCGGCGTCGGCCAGCGTCGTGCCGCCGGCCAGCTCGTCGAGGAGGCCCGAGGCGGTGTGCATCTGCCGCACCACCTCGGGCATGGTCTCCAGCGCCGCGTCCGGCGGGCGGATCACGATGTCCACCCCTTCGCCGAGCACGTTCAACTCCGAGTCGGTGACCAGCGCGGCCACCTCGATGAGTGCGTCTTCCGTCAACGAGAGCCCGGTCATCTCGCAGTCGATCCACACCATGCGGTCGTTCATGCGCCCCACCCTACGGGGCGCTGCGCTGCCCCGGCAGGGCCGGGCGCCCCGCGGCGAACACGTCCGTGCCCGCCTTCGCCTCCGGCGTCGCGGGTGCGGCGCCGGACGGACCGGGGACGGCGGTACGGCGGCTCTGGGGGGTGCCCTGGCTGGGCACCGCCACCTCCGTCACCATGACCGGCTCCGGCACCCCGCCCTGCGGACGGCGGGACCGGTAGGCGGCCCGGTACGCGGCGGGGGAGGAACCGAGCTGGCGGCGGAAGTGCCCGCGCAGCGCGACCGGCGAACGGAAGCCGCAGCGGCCCGCGACCTCGTCGACCGAGTAGTCCGACGTCTCCAGGAGGCGCTGCGCCTGCAGCACCCGCTGGGTGATCAGCCACTGGAGCGGTGCGCTGCCGGTGAGCGAGCGGAACCTCCGGTCGAAGGTCCGCCGGCTCATGTAGGCGCGCGCGGCCAGCGTCTCCACGTCGAACTGCTCGTGCAGATGCTCCAGCGCCCAGGCGACGACCTCGGCGAGCGGGTCGGAGCCGATCTCCTCAGGTAAAGACCTGTCGAGGTAGCGCTCCTGACCGCCACTGCGCCGGGGCGGCACGACGAGCCGGCGGGCCAGTGCCCCGGCGGCCTCGGTGCCGTGGTCCGAGCGGACTATGTGCAGGCACAGGTCGATGCCGGCCGCCGTCCCGGCGGAGGTCAGCACGTCCCCGTCGTCGACGAACAGCTCGCGCGGGTCGACGTGCACCGACGGGTAGCGCTTGGCCAGCGTCGGCGCGTACATCCAGTGCGTGGTGGCGGGGCGGCCGTCCAGCAGTCCGGCTGCGGCGAGCACGAAGGCGCCCGTGCACAGCCCGACGATGCGGGCGCCCTCCTCGTGGGCGCGGCGCAGCGCGTCCAGGGCCTCCATGGGCGGCGGCGAGGTGATCGAGCGCCAGGCGGGCACCACGACGGTGCCGGCCCTGCTGATCGCCTCCAGCCCGTAGGGCGCGGTCAGTTCGAGCCCGCCGGTGGTGCGCAGGGGCCCCTCTTCACCGCTGCACACGAGCAACCGGTAGCGCGGAACTCCCGCGTCCTGGCGGTCGATCCCGAACACCGACAGCGGGATGGAGCTCTCGAAGATGGGGCCACCGCTGAAGAGCAGTACGGCGACGACTTCACGGCGTCGTCTTCCGCCCAGCTTCCGTACAGCCTCCGTTGCGGTGGCGGAGTCCTGGCTCATGACGCTAAGCCCCCCTCGGTGTTCGCGTCTTCCTGGTCCTTACGGGCCTGTCGCACCTGCACTTGTCCCCTCGGTCGTGCACGAGTCCCCGGCCTTCGACGCCCAAGATCGAATCTACTGCGTCCCGTGGTGCCGTCGTGACAAGTTCACCAACCGGCTCATTGTCGACAAGGCAACCTGGCGGGAAGCGTTCGATCACGAAGCGTTTCACTCGCAGGTCGTACAGGGAAGTGCGTCCGGCGTTCATGGCCCGTCCCCATTGGGCGGAAGCGTACCGCGCGGTCTCTTCCTGCCTGGTGGCAAGGGGGTTGATCGGCCATTTCGACAAGGAACCGACCCGCCCCTGAAGTTGGCTGAAAATGTACGGTCGCGTGTGCGGAAATCAGTCGTTCTACCGGCGCACGACCCAGGGCGCCCGTCCGCCCCTGCGCGCCCCCTGGCAAGGGGAGTGCGGTGGCACCGGCCGGGCCGGCGCGCCCGGCGGGACGCGGGTGGCGGGGGGCAGCCGAATACCGCCCACCGGGCCGCGCCGGGCACAGCTCGTGCGGCAGGTTCCGGACGGGTTGGCGAGCGACGGCCGGCTCCCCCGGAAGGGTGGGTTCCGGTACGCCGGGGCGACGCGCGCGCCGGCCCGGGCGAAGCGTTCCTGCCGGGCGCCGGAAGGGGTCCGGACGGCGGTTCCCACGTGTGTGTACCGGGCAACCGGCATTGCCATCCGGGCCCGCTCTCGGGCATGCTCCGGAAAACGCCGCATGCGCCGTGCGCGGGGCGGGCAATGAAGGAGTGGCGCCGTACCCTTGGGGGTATGGGGTTGGGAAGATGATTCCCGGACACCACGACACAGCTCGCTGACGCACCTTCCCACGTCGCTCTCCTCACGAGGACTCTCTTCGCCGAGACACCGATGGCCGGTCACGAAATCCCCGAACCCGCGGACCGCAAGCAGGTAGCCGACCCCATGTCGGACCCGCTGGCGGCCGAACAAGCGCGCCGTCCGTGCGACCCCGCCTTCCGGCATGGGGTCGTCGTCGGCTTCGACGGCTCGACGTCCAGCGAGCGGGCCCTCGCCTATGCGATCGGCATGTCCCGCAGGACGGGTTCCGGTCTGATCATCGTCCACGTCGCCAACCGGCTGCCGACCACCGTCTGGGCGGGCTGCGAGCCCCCCGTCTTCGTCGACGTCCCGGACCACCGCACCGAGGTCCTCGGCCTGGAGCTCGCCTGCGCGGACTACCTCTCCGAGGTCCCCTGGGTGCTCGTGGAGCGCGGCGGGGACATCTGCCACGAGCTGGAGGAGGTCGGCCGGGAGTATTCGGCCGACGCCATCGTGGTGGGCTCCACGCACGGCCTGGTGGGCAAGATCTTCGGCTCGGTGGCCGGCCGGCTGGCCCGCCGCGCCCAGCGCCCGGTGGTCGTCATCCCGTAACGCCCCGGCTGCGGACCGTGGTTCCGGGGCGGTGCGTTCGCGCCACCCGGCGGAGCGCCCGCGTATACGGAAACGGCCCCCCGGCCACCACTGGTGACCGGGGGGCCGCATCCGTGCGACGGGGCGCCGTGCCTACTCGACCGTGACGGACTTCGCCAGGTTGCGCGGCTTGTCGATGTCCCGGCCCATGGCCAGCGCCGTGTGGTAGGCGAAGAGCTGGAGCGGGATGCCCATGAGGATCGGGTCCAGCTCGTTCTCGTTCTTCGGTACGACGATGGTGTGGTCGGCCTTCTCCTGGACCTGGTGGGCCACGGCGAGGATGCGGCCGCTGCGGGCCTTGATCTCCTCCATCGCGGCGCGGTTCTTCTCCAGCAGGTCGTCGTCCGGCACGATCGCCACGGTCGGCATCGCGGGCTCGATCAGGGCGAGCGGACCGTGCTTCAGCTCGGAGGCCGGGTAGGCCTCGGCGTGGATGTACGAGACCTCCTTGAGCTTCAGGGAAGCCTCGCGGGCCACGGGGTAGCCGCGCACCCGGCCGATGAACATCATCGACTTCGCGTCCGCGTACTCGGCGGCCAGCCGCTTGATCTCGTCCTCGCCGGCGAGGATCTCGCTGATCTGGGCGGGCAGCCTGCGCAGGCCCTCGATGATCCGCTTGCCGTCGGCGACCGACAGGTCCCGGATGCGGCCCAGGTGCAGGGCGAGCAGCGCGAACGCGACCACGGTGTTGGTGAAGCACTTGGTGGAGACCACGCACACCTCGGGGCCCGCGTGCACGTACGTGCCGCCGTCGGCCTCGCGGGCGATGGCCGAGCCGACCACGTTGACCACGCCGAGGACCCGCGCGCCCTTGCGCTTCAGCTCCTGGACGGCGGCCAGCACGTCGTACGTCTCACCGGACTGCGAGACCGCGACGTACAGCGTGTCGGGGTCCACGACCGGGTTGCGGTAGCGGAACTCGGAGGCGGGCTCGGCGTCCGCGGGGATGCGGGCCAGTTCCTCGATCAGCTGCGCGCCGATCTGGCCCGCGTGGTACGAGGTGCCGCAGCCGAGGATCTTGATGCGGCGGACCCCGCGCGCCTCGCGGGCGTCCAGGTTGAGGCCGCCCAGGTGCACCGTGGAGAACCGGTCGTCGATCCGGCCGCGCAGCACCCGGTCGACGGCGTCCGCCTGCTCGGAGATCTCCTTGTGCATGTACGTGTCGTGGCCGCCCATGTCGTACGACTCGGCCTCCCACTCCACGGTGGTCGGCGTGGCCGTCGTGGTCGAGCCCTCCGTGGTGTACGTACGGAAGTCGTCGGCCTTCAGGGTGGCCATCTCGCCGTCGTCCAGGGTGACGACCTGGCGGGTGTGGGCGACCAGGGCGGCGACGTCGGAGGCGACGAACATCTCCTTCTCGCCGATGCCGAGGACGACCGGGGAGCCGTTGCGGGCCACCACGATGCGGTCGTTGAAGTCGGCGTGCAGGACGGCGATGCCGTAGGTGCCCTCGACGGAGCGCAGGGCCTCGCGGACCTTCTCCTCCAGCGTCACGGCGTCCGAGCGGGCGATCAGGTGGACCAGCACCTCGGTGTCGGTCTCGGAGAGGAAGACGACGCCCTCGGCGGTCAGCCGGGCGCGCAGCTCGGAGGCGTTGTCGATGATCCCGTTGTGGACGACGGCGACCTTGCCCTCGGCGTCCAGGTGCGGGTGGGCGTTCTCGTCGCTCGGGGCGCCGTGGGTGGCCCAGCGGGTGTGGGCGATGCCGGTGGTGCCGGCGAAGCGCTTGGGGACCCGGGACTCCAGCTCGCGGACCCGGCCCTTGGCCTTGACCGACTTCAGCGTGGCGGGCTTCCCGGCCGCGGGCTTTCCGGTGATCACGATGCCGGCGGAGTCGTAACCCCGGTACTCCAGCCGCTGCAGGCCTTCGAGCAGCAGCGGGGCCACGTCACGCTTTCCGATGTAACCGACGATTCCGCACATAGAGCGTTCTGCCCTCCAACGATGAACAAGTAGGGGGTACCCGGCCGTGAAGAGGCCTCAGCCGTAGACGATGCGGCGCAGCTGACGGAGCGAGAGCTCCGGCGGCGCGACCGCCCGGTGCGGCAGTTCGGCCGCGATCCGTTCGAAGATCTCCGTGTTCACCAGGCCGCCGGCCTGCAGTTCGCGGTGGCGGCGGCGGACGAAGACCTCGGTCGTCTCGTCGAAGTACGCCAGCACGTCGAGGATCACCCGGGCGGCTTCGCCGCGGGGCAGCGTGGTGCTGCGCACCACGTGGTCAATGAGGTCGTCGTACGACGAGAGGCGTTCGAGCACCCGTCGATACTGCGGCGGAAGAGGCCCGAGCGCAACAATCCTGCCCGATTCCGGGCAGGGAGTGGCCTCGGCGATCCTCTTTCTCTGGCTTTGGCCGATTTCTGTGACCCGTCGAACGGCTCCGAGAGAGGCGTGGCGTGCGAGTGGTCGGAGCCGAAGGGGTGAACTACCGCATAAGCCGCAAAACGTCTTCAGGGTGCCGGGGTGACCAACGCCGGTGCGTGGTCTACATCTTGACCATCCGTGAGGTGCGCGGTACGCATGGTGACGGAGAAAGGTCAGGAGACCCAGCAGAGTGACCCCGTAGAAAGGGACCCGGCTTGTGAGACCGCACACGGTCCGGCGCAGTGCTCTTCCCCGTGCTCTACCCCGACTCCTCGGCTCGCTGCTGCTCGTCGCGGCGGCCGGTGTCTCCAGCGCGTGTGCCGCCCCCGAGGCGTCCGCCGCCCAGGTCACCGCGGTGGCCGCGGCGCCCGGGCCGCTCGGCCGGGTGGTGCCCGCCCCAGCCTCGGTCAGACCCGGCGGCGCCCCGTACGTCCTCACCCCGGCCACCAGGATCCGGGCCGTCGGGGGCGCCGGCGACGCCCGGAGGATCGGCGACTACCTCGCGGGCGTGCTCCGCCCGTCCACCGGGTACGCCCTGCCGGTCACCCGCAACGACGGCGCCGACGGCATCCGGTTACGGCTCGACCCGAGCGCCGGCGAGCTGGGCGCCGAGGGCTACACCCTCACCTCCGGGCGCGGCTCCGTCACCGTCACCGCCGAACAGCCGGCGGGGCTCTTCCACGGCGTCCAGACGCTGCGTCAGCTGCTGCCGCCCCGGGTGGAGCGCGACACCCGGCAGAAGGGCCCGTGGCGGGTCGCCGGCGGCACCATCACCGACACGCCGCGCTACGCCTACCGCGGCGCGATGCTCGACGTCTCACGGCACTTCTTCTCGGTCGACGAGGTGAAGCGGTACATCGACCAGATCGCCCAGTACAAGATCAACACCTTCCACATCCACCTCTCCGACGACCAGGGCTGGCGCATCGCCGTCGACTCCTGGCCGCGGCTCGCCACGTACGGCGGCTCCACCGAGGTCGACGGCGGGCCCGGCGGGTACTACACCAAGGCGCAGTACCAGGAGATCGTGCGGTACGCGGGCTCCCGCTACCTGGAGGTGGTCCCGGAGATCGACATGCCGGGCCACACCAACGCCGCCCTCGCCTCGTACGCCGATCTGAACTGCGACGGGGTCGCACCGCCGCTCTATACCGGCACCAAGGTCGGTTTCAGCTCGCTGTGCGCCGGCAAGGACGTCACGTACGACTTCATCGACGACGTCGTCCGCGAGGTGGCCGCGCTCACGCCCGGCCGCTACTTCCACATCGGCGGCGACGAGGCGCACTCCACCAGCCACCAGGACTACGTGGCGATCATGACCCGCGCCCAGGCCGTCGTCGGGAAGTACGGCAAGACCGTGATGGGCTGGCACCAGCTCACCGGCGCCGACCCCGTCGCGGGCGCCGTCGCGCAGTACTGGGGCTACGACAGAACCAGCGCGGCCGACCGGCAGCAGGTGGTGGACGCGGCGAAGAACGGCACCCGGCTCGTGCTGTCACCGGCGGACCGGGTGTACCTCGACATGAAGTACACCGACCAGACCGAACTGGGCCTGAAGTGGGCCGGACTGGTCGAGGTGCGGCGCAGTTACGACTGGGACCCCGGAACGTACCTCACCGGCGCCCCGGAGAGCTCCGTGCTGGGCGTCGAGGCGCCGATCTGGTCCGAGACCCTGACCGACAGCGCCGACATCGACGCCATGGCGTTCCCGCGGCTGCCCGGCGCCGCCGAGCTGGCCTGGTCACCGGCGTCGACGCACGACTGGGACATGTACAAGGTGCGGCTCGCGGCGCTCGGGGAGCGGTTCACCGCCCAGGGCATCGACTACTACCGCTCGCCGCAGGTCCCCTGGCCCGCCTCGGAGACGGGCGGGAGCTGACACGCCACCGCCCCGGCGGCCTTCAGGCTGCCGGGGTGGTGAACGGTCGCGTCAGGCGACCTTCTTGGCGTTCTCGATGGCCTTCGCCAGGTCCTCCAGGATCGGCGCGCACTTGGCGTAGCTGTAGATCGGCTCGGTCGTACGCGGGATGACCTGGCCGCCCTTGACCGCCGGCAGCTGCGCCCAGGTCGGCTTGGAGGTCAGCGCCTCGGGCTGGAGCGCCGAGGAGCGGTTGTCCATCATGATGATGTCGGCGCCGTACTTGTCGACGTTCTCCCAGCTCAGCTCCTCGAAGAAGCCCGCCGCGTTCACCTTCGGCTCGACGAACTTCACGCCCAGCTCCTGGAAGTACAGGGTGTCGGCGGACATCTTGGCGAGCGAGACGTAGAACAGGTCCTGGCTGGCCGAGCCGACCATGACCTTGATCTCCGGCTTGGACTTCGCCGCGGCGCGCAGCCGGGCGGCGGCCTTCTCGAAGCGCGCCTTGGCGGCGGTGACCTTCGCCGACTTCACATCGGCGCCGAGCGAGGCCGCGAGGTCCTCGTGGCGCTGGATGGCCTTGGGGATCGTGGTCTCGGCGGCCCACAGGGCGACGCTCGGGGCCAGCTTCAGGATCTTGTCCTTGGACTGGTCCGGCACGTACCAGAGGGCGTCCTTCTCCCACATCGCCGTGACCAGCAGCTCCGGGCCGAGCGCCGCGTACTTCTCGACGTTGAACTCGCCCCAGACGTTGCCCAGGATCTCGACCTTGCTGATGTCCAGGTCGCCGGCCTGCACGTCGGGCTTGCCGTCCTTGGTCTTCGTCGGCCCGAAGACCGCCTTGACCTCGATGCCGTAGTCGTGGAGGGCGGCGGCGACACCGGTGAAGGCGACGATGTTCTTCGGGACGGACTCGGCCTCGGCGACCTGGCCCCGGTCGTCCTTGAACTTCCACGGCCCGGCGTCGGCGCTCTTGGAGCCGGAGCCGGCGGAGTCCTTCGAGTCGCTGCCGCCGCAGGCCGCGAGCACGGCGCCGAGGCCAACGGCGCCGCCCATGGCCAGCAGGCCTCGGCGGGTGGGACGGGACGCTCGGGTTGCGCTCATGACGGAGTCCGCTTTCGTACGAGCCGGAGACCGGCCGATGACACGTTCGAGGGAAGGTTAGCCTAACCTCAGGCTGTGTCGACCTGCGGGCCCGGCCCCCACCGCCCGGCCGGCGGGCTCAGCCGTCCTGAGTCCGGCCGTCGAGAGGCTGGAGCCGCGTCATCGCGATGTCGGGGCATACCTTGGCGATCGAGCCGAAGTCATCGTCCACATGGATCAGCGTGAGGTGGTGCTGTCGCGCTGTCAGGGCGATCAGGATGTCCATCGGCGAGGGGCCCCGGTGGTGGCCGATCCGCACCAGTTCGCGCTGGACGTCGATGATCTTCGGCCACGGGTCTTCCGGCGCCGGCACCCAGCCGAAGGTCTGGCCGAGCACGGTGAAGAAGGGTTCGTGGTCGCGGTCCGCCCGGAGCGCCGGCATGAGTTCGGACTCGACGGGCGGGCACAGGGACGCGAGTCCCTGGGAAACGCGTTGCGCCCATGGGTCCCCGACCTGTTTGCGGAGCAGGCGCCAGACCGCCGACGTATCGGCGAGGGCGAGCGGTAGCAGGTGGTGGACGCGGGCGGGACGGACTCGGCCTCGGCGCCTGGGCGCAGCTGCTGTCGTGCCGGCCGGGGGCCGAGCTCTCGGGTCCCCGACCGGCCTCGGTCCTCAGGCTTGCAGGCCCAGCTCCCTCGCGATCAGCATGCGCTGGACCTCGCTGGTGCCCTCGCCGATCTCCAGGATCTTGGAGTCGCGCCACATGCGGGCCACCGGGTACTCGTTCATGAAGCCGTAGCCGCCGTGGATCTGGGTCGCCTCGCGGGCGTTGTCCACGGCCACCGTCGAGGAGTACAGCTTGGCGATGGCCGCCTCCTTCTTGAACGGCTCGTCCGCCAGCAGCCGGGAGGCCGCGTCGCGCCAGCCGATGCGGGCCATGTGCGCCCGCATCTCCATGTCCGCGATCTTGAACTGGATGGCCTGGTTGGCGCCGATCGGCTTCCCGAAGGCGTGCCGCTCGGCGGCGTACTTCACCGATTCGTCCACGCAGCCCTGGGCCAGGCCGGTGGAGAGCGCGGCGATGGCGATGCGGCCCTCGTCCAGGATGCGCAGGAACTGCGCGTAGCCCCGGCCCTCCTCGCCGAGCAGGTTCTCCAGCGGGACGCGGACGTCGGCGAAGGACAGCTCGCGGGTGTCCGAGGCGTTCCAGCCGACCTTGGAGTAGGGGGCGGCCACCGTGAAGCCGGGGGTGCCGGAGGGGACGATGATCGAGGAGATCAGCGGGGCGCCGTTCTCCTTGCGGCCGGTCACCGCCGTGACCGTGACCAACTCCGTGATGTCCGTACCGGAGTTGGTGATGAAGCACTTGGAGCCGTTGATCACCCACTCGCCCGTCGCCTCGTCGCGCACGGCCGTCGTCCGCGTGCCGCCCGCGTCCGAGCCGCCGTCCGGCTCGGTCAGGCCGAACGCGCCCAGCGCCTCGCCCGCGCAGAGCTTCGGCAGCCACCGCCGCTTCTGCTCCTCGGTGCCGAAGCGGTAGACCGGCATCGCGCCCAGCGAGACCCCGGCCTCCAGCGTGATCGCCACCGACGAGTCGACCCGGGCCAGCTCCTCCAGGGCGATGCCGAGCGCGAGGTAGTCGCCGCCCATCCCGCCGTACTCCTCCGGGAACGGCAGCCCGAACAGGCCCATCCGCCCCATCTCGCGCACGATCTCGTACGGGAACTCGTGCCGCTCGTAGAAGTCGCCGATCTTCGGGGCGACGACGTCGTGCGCGAACTCCTCGACGGTACGGCGCAGTTCCTCGTGCTCGGCGGTCAGCCGGTGGTCCAGGGACATGGAAACGTTCTCCTTGTGGGCGTTCACTGCGCCGCGAGTGCGCGGACGGTGCGGGAAGGGCTGGGTCGGCCCAGGTGTCCGGCGAGCCACACGCTGGTGGCGGTGAGCTCGTCGAGGTCGACCCCGGTTTCGATGCCGAGGCCGTCGAGCATCCACACGAGATCCTCGGTGGCGAGATTTCCGGTCGCGCTCTTCGCGTACGGGCAGCCGCCGAGGCCGCCCGCCGACGCGTCCACCGTGGACACGCCGTGCTGGAGCGCCGCCAGGGTGTTGGACAGGGCCTGCCCGTACGTGTCGTGGAAGTGCACCCCGATCACGTCGGTGGCCACCCCCGCCTCGTTCAGCCCGGTCAGCAGCGCGGTCACGTGGCCGGGGGTCGCGACGCCGATGGTGTCCCCGAGCGACAGCTCGTCGCAGCCGAGGTCCATGAGCGCCTTCGCGACGCGGACGACCTGCGCGACCGGCACGGCCCCCTCCCAGGGGTCGCCGAAGCACATCGACAAGTAGCCGCGCACGTGCACCGACTCGGCCTTGGCGCGGGCCACCACCGGCGCGAACATGGCCAGCGACTCGTCGACCGTCCGGTTGAGGTTGCGCGCGGCGAACGTCTCCGTCGCGGAGCCGAACACCGCGATCCGGCGGGCCCCGAGCGCCAGGGCCCGGTCCAGTCCGCGTTCGTTCGGCACGAGGACCGGCAGCGCCACGTCGCCCACGTCCGCGATGTCCCCGAGCATCGGGAACAGCTGCTCCGCGTCGGCGAGTTGGGGCACCCACTTGGGGTGGACGAAGCTCGTCGCCTCGATCGTGGTCAGCCCGGCGACGGCGAGGCGGCGAATGAACTCCGCCTTCACCTCGGTCGGGACGACCCCCTTCTCGTTCTGGAGGCCGTCGCGGGCGCCGACCTCGTGGATGCGGACCCGGGCGGGCAGGCCGTCGGCCGGGACGGTCATCGGCAGGGTGCGGTCGGCGGTCGTCATGCGTCCTCCCCGGCGGCGGGCACGACCACGGCCAGTACCTGGTCCATGGCGACCGTGGCCCCCGCGGTCACGTCGAGTTCGGTGACGGTGCCGGCGTGCGGCGCGGAGATGACGTGCTCCATCTTCATCGCCTCCACCACCAGCAGGCTCTGCCCGGCGGCGACCTCGTCCCCGACGGCCACCTTCACCACGGTCACCGTCCCGGGCATGGGCGCGGCCAGCGTGTCGGCACCGGAGCGTCCGGCACCGGTCAACGACGCCTCGACCGGGTCGTGGTCCCGCACGTGCCAGCTGTCGCCGTCCCGGCCGAGCCAGTGGCCCTCCGGGGAGACGGCGTAGGCGAACACGTGGGTGACACCGGCGAGTTCGAGTGCGATGCGGCCCTCGCCCGCCGCGAGGGTCCGGGCCTTCTCCGCCGTCCCGGGCAGCGGTCCGAGCGGGCCGCAGGTGCCCGACTCCGGGGGCGGCGGGTTCGCGCCCTCCCCGACGTGACCGAACGTCAGATCGGTGTCTCCGCCGCCGCACGGCCGCAGGCCCACCTGGACCGGCTCGTGGCCGGGAATGTGGAAGTCGTACACCGTCCGGGCCGGGGTGCCGCCCAGCCGCCAGCCGTCGCCGGCCGAGAACGGGTCTGCCCAGGCGCCGGCGACGGGTCGGGCGGCGGCGGACGCGGTGTGCTGCCGCAGCAGCGCGGCCGCCGCGTACACCTCTTCCGGCACGCCGTCCGGGACCAGCGCGTCCACCTCGCGCTCCACCAGGCCGGTGTCCAGCTCGCCCGCCACAACGGCCGGGTGGGCCAGCAGCCGGCGCAGGAAGCCCGCGTTGGTCGGGACGCCGAGCACCACCGTGTCCGCGAGGGCCACCCGCAGCCGGCGCAGCGCGGTCGCCCGGTCGGGGCCGTACGCGATGACCTTGGACAGCATCGGGTCGTACAGGCTGCCGACCTCGCCGCCCTCGCCGAGCCCCGAGTCGGTGCGCACCCCGCCGCCCTGCGGTTCGTGCAGCGCGAGCACGGTGCCGCCGGAGGGGAGGAAGCCGCGCGCCGGGTCCTCGGCGCAGACCCTTGCCTCCACGGCGTGCCCGGTGAGCGTGATGTCGTCCTGCCCGTACGGCAGCGGCTCCCCGGAGGCGACGCGCAGCTGCCACTCCACCAGGTCCAGGCCGGTGATCAGCTCGGTCACCGGGTGCTCGACCTGGAGGCGGGTGTTCATCTCCATGAAGTAGTACGAGGACGGGTCGCTGCCCGGGACGATGAACTCCACCGTGCCCGCGCCGACGTACCCGCAGGAGCGGGCCGCCTGGACGGCCGCCTCACCCATCGAGGCCCGGGTGGCCTCGTCGAGCAGGACGGACGGGGCCTCCTCGATGATCTTCTGGTGGCGGCGCTGGAGCGAGCACTCGCGCTCGCCCAGGTGCACCACGTTGCCGTGCGCGTCGGCCAGGACCTGGATCTCGATGTGGCGCGGCCGGTCGATCCACCGCTCCACCAGGAGCGTGTCGTCGCCGAAGGAGGCGCGGGCCTCGCGCCGGGCCGCCGCGATCTCGTCCGCGAGCAGCGCCGCGTCCCGGACGAGCCGCATGCCCTTGCCGCCGCCGCCCGCCGAGGGCTTCAGCAGTACGGGCATGCCGATCCCGGCCGCCGCCTCGGCCAGCTCATCGTCGCTCAGGCCGCTGCCGGAGGAGCCGGGCACCACCGGCACGCCCGCCGCGGAGACCGTCTCCTTGGCCCGGATCTTGTCGCCCATCAGCGAGATCGCGGTGGCGGGCGGCCCGATGAAGACGAGCCCCGCCTCGGCGCACGCCCGGGCGAAGGCCGCGTTCTCCGCGAGGAAGCCGTAGCCGGGGTGGACGGCTTGCGCGCCGGTGCGGCGGGCGGCCTCCAGGAGGCGGTCGGCGCTCAGGTAGCTCTCGGACGCGGGCGCCGGGCCGATCCGGACGGCCGTGTCGGCCTCCCGTACGTGCCGCGCGTCGGCGTCCGCGTCGCTGAAGACGGCGACCGAGCGCACGCCCAGCTCGCGCAGGGTCCGGATGACCCGGACCGCGATCTCGCCGCGGTTGGCGACGAGGACCGTGTCGAACATCGTCATCTCTTCCTCACATCCGGAAGACGCCGAAGCCGGCGTCGCCCAAGGGCGCGTTGGCGCACGCGGTCAGGGCGAGCCCCAGCACCTGCCGGGTCTCCAGCGGGTCGATCACCCCGTCGTCCCAGAGCCGGGCGGTGGCGTAGTACGCGTTGCCCTGGGTCTCGTACTGCTCGCGGATCGGGGCCTTGAAGGACTCCTCGTCCTCGGCGCTCCAGTCGTCGCCCAGCTGGTCGCGCTTGACCGTGGCGAGGACGGACGCGGCCTGCTCGCCGCCCATGACGGAGATCTTCGCGTTGGGCCACATCCACAGGAACCGGGGGCTGTAGGCCCGGCCGCACATGGAGTAGTTGCCCGCGCCGTAGGAGCCGCCGACCACCACGGTCAGCTTCGGCACCCGGGTGCAGGCGACGGCGGTGACCATCTTCGCGCCGTGCTTGGCGATGCCGCCGGCCTCGTAATCCCGGCCGACCATGAAGCCCGAGATGTTCTGCAGGAAGACCAGCGGGATGCCGCGCTGGTCGCACAGCTCGATGAAGTGCGCGCCCTTCTGGGCGGACTCGGAGAACAGGATGCCGTTGTTGGCGACGATCCCGACCGGGTGGCCGTGGATGTGCGCGAAGCCGGTGATCAGCGTCGTGCCGTACTCCGCCTTGAACTCGGCGAACCGCGAGCCGTCGACGACCCGGGCGATCACCTCGCGCACGTCGTACGGGGTGCGCGAGTCGACCGGGACCGCGCCGTACAGCCCGGCCGGGTCCACCTTCGGCTCCTCGACCGGCCGTACGGACCAGGGCAGCGCGCCCCGGTCCGGCAGCGTCGCGACGATGTTCCGCACGATCCGCAGCGCGTGCGCGTCGTCCTCCGCGAGGTGGTCGGTGACGCCCGATGTACGGGAGTGCACCTCGCCGCCGCCCAGCTCCTCGGCCGTGACCACCTCACCGGTGGCGGCCTTCACCAGCGGCGGGCCGCCCAGGAAGATCGTGCCCTGGTTCCGGACGATGACGGCCTCGTCGCTCATCGCCGGGACGTATGCCCCGCCTGCCGTGCACGAGCCGAGCACCGCCGCGATCTGCGGGACGCCCGCACCGGACATCCGGGCCTGGTTGTAGAAGATCCGCCCGAAGTGCTCGCGGTCGGGGAAGACCTCGTCCTGCATCGGCAGGAAGGCGCCGCCCGAGTCCACCAGGTAGAGGCAGGGGAGACGATTCTCCAGCGCCACCTCCTGGGCCCGCAGATGCTTCTTCACGGTCATCGGGTAGTACGTGCCGCCCTTGACCGTCGCGTCGTTGGCGACGATCACGCACTCGCGCCCGCTGACCCGGCCGATCCCGGCGATCACGCCGGCGGCCGGCGCCGCGCCCCCGTAGAGCCCTTCGGCCGCCAGCGGGGCCAGCTCCAGGAAGGGCGAGCCCGGGTCGAGCAGGGTGTCCACCCGTTCCCGGGGCAGCAGTTTGCCGCGCGCCACATGCCGGGCGCGGGCCCTCTCACCCCCGCCGAGCCTGGCCGTGGCGAGCCGCTTGCGCAGCTCGTCGGCGAGCGCGTGATGCGCCGCCTCGTTGGCCTGCCAGGCCTCCGAGGCGGGATCGGCCGCGCTCGCCAGCACCGGTGCCTGCTGCATCCTGTCGAGCCCCCTTGCCCGTTGTGCAGTGTTCCTGAGCGTCCACGCCACCTTGTTAATGAGCGTTAACGTGGCTACAGGTTAACGAGCGCTAACCCGCCTGTCTAGAATGGCTGCTCATGAGCACCCATGCCGCCGCCCGCGTCGCGGCCCCCACCCGCCGCGAGCAGATCCTCCGGGAGGCCGCCCGCCTCTTCGCCGAGCGCGGCTTCCACGGTGTCGGCGTCGACGAGATAGGCGCCGCCGTCGGCATCAGCGGCCCCGGTCTCTACCGGCACTTCCCCGGCAAGGACGCGATGCTCGCCGAGCTCCTCGTCGGCATCAGCGAACGGCTGCTGGCCGGCGGGGAGCTCCGGGTGTCCGAGGACGCCGCCTCCGGCGACGGATCGCCCGAGGCCCTGCTGGACGCGCTCATCGAGGGCCACATCGACTTCGCCCTCGACGACCGCCCCCTGATCACCCTGCACGACCGCGAGCTGGACCGCCTGCGGGACACCGACCGCAAGCGGGTGCGCCGGCTCCAGCGGCAGTACGTCGAGGTGTGGGTCGCCGTCGTCCGCGACCTCTACCCGGACCTCCCCGAGCACGAGGCCCGCGCCACCGTCCACGCGGTCTTCGGCCTGCTCAACTCCACCCCGCACCTCGGCCGGCCCGGGGCCCAGCCGGGCCGTACGGAGACGGCGGACCTGCTGCACCGGCTGGCCCGGGGCGCCTTCGCGGCGGCGGGGGAGCGGCAGGGCGTCCCCGGGCGCTGACCGACCCCCGGAACGGCCGGGACGCCGGACACCCGCCACGGCACAATGGCCCCATGCCGATATCCAGCCGCGCCGCCCTCGTCGAACATCTCGTCCGTACGCGCATCGCGGGGGACGTCGCCACCCCGCGGGACAACAACCTCGCCCACTACCGCAGCCTGGCCAACGGGGACCGGCACTACTGGCTGGGCCTGGAGCTGGGCGACCGGTGGCGCGACGAGCAGGACGTGCTGGCCGTGATGGCCGAGCGCTGCGGGGTCAGCGACGATCCGGAGCACCGGTTCGGGCAGGACACCATCGACCCCGAGCTGACCGTCGACGCCCTGGACCGGGCCGCCGCCCGGCTGCGCGAGGCCGTCGAGGGCTCCGAACGGGTCCTCTTCGCCACCGGCCACCCCGGCGGCCTGCTCGACGTGCACCGGCAGACCGCGCAGGCGCTGCGGGCGGCAGGCTGCGAGATCGTACGGATTCCCGGCGGGCTGATGGCCGACGAGGGCATGGTCTTCCAGTTCGCGGACGTCGCCGTCCAGGAGCGCGGCGCGACGCTCTGGCACACCCACTCCCCGGCCCCGATGGCCGCGATCCTCGACGGCCTGGAGCGGGAGGGCCGCCCGCTGCCCGACCTCGTCGTCGCCGACCACGGCTGGGCGGGATGCGCGGCGCAGCGCGGCCTGGACGCCATCGGCTACGCGGACTGCAACGACCCCGCGCTGTTCCTCGGCGAGTCCGAGGGCACCCTCCAGGTGTGCGTCCCGCTCGACGACCACGTCCTGGATCCGCGCTTCTACGAGCCGATGACGGACTACCTGCTGGACGCGGCGGGACTGCTCTGAGCCTTCAGGGCCCCTCCTCCTCCGCCGCACGGGCCCGGCGGCGCGCCTCCCGGCCCGAGGTGGGGTCCAGGTACACCCGCTTGATGGACGCGTACCGCTGCCGCAGCCGGCGCTCCGCCTGCTCGCAGGCCGTCTCGACGTCCTCGGCGCTGACCGTGTCCCGGAAGTCGACCTTCGCGGCCACCAGGATCTCGTCCGGCCCCTGGATGAGCGTGGTCAGCTCCAGTACGGAGATGAGGTGGTCCACGCCGAGCAGCTCCTCGCGGATGCCCTCCCGCATCGGCGCCGACACCGGCCGCCCGATCAGCAGCTGGACGTTGGACTTGCCGAGCACCCAGGCCACGTACACCAGCAGCACCCCGATCAGCAGCGAGGCGATGCCGTCCCACACGCCGGACCCCGTCAGCTGGCCGCCGAGCAGCCCGCCCGCCGCGAGCAGCAGGCCGAGGAGGGCCGCCGAGTCCTCCATCACGACGGCCTTGACCGCCGTGTCCGGGGTGCGCCGGAAGTAGTGCCGGGCGGGCGCGCCCAGTTCCTCGGCCTCCTCGCGGACCTGCTTGAGCCCCGTCCGCAGCGAGAAGCCCTCCAGCAGGAAGGCCACCGCCAGCACCAGGTACGAGAGCAGCGGGCTGCCCAGGTCCTCGCCCGCGAGCAGCGTGTGCACCCCGTCGTAGATCGAGAAGACCGCGCCGCCGACGAAGGTCGCGACGGAGGCGAGCAGCGCCCAGATGTACCGCTCGGGGCCGTACCCCAGCGGATGGTCCTCGTCGGCCGGCTTCTCGCTGCGCTTGAGCGCGGTGAGCAGCAGCACCTCGGTGACCGTGTCGGCGACGGAGTGGGCCGCCTCGGAGAGCATCGCGCTCGATCCGCTGATCAGCCCGGCGACCGCCTTCGCCACGGCGATGCCCAGATTGGCCAGCGCCGCGACGACAACGGTGAACGTGGACCCCCCGCCACTGCTTTTCGCGTCAGTCATGCCGGTGAGTATGTCCGCGACCGGCCCGCTCATGTCCGACGCGCGGCCGGGATCCCGTCACCGCGGGACCCGGACCACACCCTCCTGGATGACGGTGATCGCCAGGCGGCCGTCCTGCGTGTAGATGCGTGCCTGGCCGAGGCCGCGCCCGCCGGACGCGGACGGCGACTCCTGGTCGTACAGCAGCCACTCGTCGGCCCGGAACGGCCGGTGGAACCACATCGCGTGGTCCAGGCTCGCGCCCACCACGTCACCGACCGCCCAGCCGCCGCGCCCGTGGGCGAGCAGCACGGAGTCGAGCAGCGTCATGTCGGAGACGTACGTCGCCATGCAGACGTGCAGCAGCGGGTCGTCGGCCAGCTTGCCGTTGGTACGGAACCACACCTGGGACCTGGGCTCGCGCGGCTCGCCCACCGTGCCGAACGGCGGCGCGTCCACGTACCGCAGATCGACCGCGGCCCGGGCCTCGACCAGCCGGCCGACCATGCCGGGGTCGCTGAACCGGTCGGCGTACCGCGGCAGCATCTCGGCGGCCGTGGGCAGTGTCTCGGGGTCCGGCGCGGGCGGCATGTCCGCCTGGTGCTCAAGACCCTCCTCGTACGTCTGGAAGGACGCGGAGAGGTGGAAGATCGGCTGCCCGTGCTGGACGGCGAC
The DNA here is from genome assembly GCF_900105515.1 of Streptomyces sp. 2131.1. Classification (GTDB taxonomy): domain Bacteria; phylum Actinomycetota; class Actinomycetes; order Streptomycetales; family Streptomycetaceae; genus Streptomyces; species Streptomyces drozdowiczii. The sequence continues at coordinate 4,655,467 of NZ_FNSY01000001.1, forward strand.
GACCCGGCGCGTGGCGAAGGACCGGCCGTCGCGGATGCGGTCGACGGTGTAGACGATCGGCGCGCCCGGGTCGCCCATCCGCAGGAAGTACGCGTGCAGCGAGTGGGCCGACCTGTCGGCGGGGACGGTGCGGCCCGCGGCGACGAGCGCCTGGGCCGCGACCTGCCCGCCGAAGACCCGGGGTACGACCGCCGAGCGGCTGGTGCCCCGGAAGATGTCCTGCTCGATCCGCTCCAGGTCGAGCAGATCGAGCAGGGAATCGAGTGCGGTGCTCATGGGAGGGAGGCGGTCCCTACAGGCCCATGGACTTGGCGATGATCGACTTCATGACCTCGCTGGTGCCGCCGTAGATGCGGTTGACGCGGTTGTCCGCGTACAGGCGGGCGATCGGGTACTCGTTCATGAAGCCGTAGCCGCCGTGCAGCTGGAGGCAGCGGTCGATCACGCGGTGCGCGACCTCGGTGCAGAACAGCTTCGCGGAGGCGGCCTCGGCGGCGGTCAGCTCACCGGCGTCCAGTGCCTCCAGCGCGCGGTCGGCGACGGCCTGGGCCGCGTCCACCTCGGCCTGGCAGGCGGCCAGCTCGAACTTGGTGTTCTGGAACGAGGCGACGGTCTTGCCGAAGACGGTGCGCTCCTGCACGTACTCCTTGGCGAACCGCACGGCGGCGGCGGCCTGGGCGTACGCGCCGAAGGCGATGCCCCAGCGCTCGGAGGCCAGGTTGGTGCCGAGGTAGCCGAAGCCCTTGTTCTCCTCGCCGAGCAGGTCCTCGGCCGGCACCTTCACGTCGACGAACGCCAGCTCGGCGGTGTCGGAGACGCGCAGCCCGAGCTTGTCGAGCTTGCGGCCGATGGAGTAGCCCTCGGACTTGGTGTCCACGGCGAACAGCGAGATGCCGAAGCGGCGGTCGTCCTCGCGCGGGGCGGAGGTGCGGGCGCAGACGATGACGCGGTCGGCGTGCACACCGCCGGTGATGAACGTCTTCGCGCCGTTGAGGACGTAGTGCGTGCCGTCCTCGGAGAGCTTCGCGGTGGTCTTCATGCCCGCCACGTCCGACCCGGTGCCCGGCTCGGTCATCGCGAGGGCCCACATCTCCTCGCCGGAGACGAACTTCGGCAGCCAGCGCTTCTTCTGCTCGTCGGTGGCGAGCATCTTGATGTACGGCAGCCCGAGCAGCGTGTGCACGCCGGACCCGCCGAAGGAGACACCGGCCCGGGCGGTCTCCTCGTAGATGACGGCCTCGTACTTGTGCGAGTCGATGCCCGCACCGTCGTACTCCTCGTCGACGTTGATCCCGAAGACGCCCAGCTCACCGAGCTGCTTGTAGAACTCACGCGGCGCCTGCCCGGCCTCGAACCACTCGTCGTACACGGGCACGACCTCGGCGGCGATGAAGGCCCGGATGGTCTCCCGGAACGCCTCGTGGTCCTCGTTGAATACCGTACGGCGCACGGGGTGCCTCCCTGGTGGCTGCGACTTCTACGTCTTCTGGGGCATGGCTAAGCGCTTGCTCAGCCATGCTTAAAAGTTACCCGGCGGTCACGGGGCTGTCCAGGGTGATGCTGAGCACGCGAATGCCGCCGTCCGGACCGGGGGCGATTCATCCGTTCCGGTGGGTGAGTGGACGAAACGTACACTTCAGTCCGGCGCCACAGGCGCCTAGCGTCGCTCCGGCACACGCACCCCAAGGAAGGGCACACCCGTCATGAGCAGCAACGACACGCCGCGCGGCCCCGTCGACTCCTCCCGCATCCCGCGGTACGCCGGGCCCGCGACGTTCGCCCGGCTGCCCCGGCTCGACGAGGTGGGTACGGCGGACGTGGCCGTCGTCGGGGTGCCGTTCGACTCGGGTGTCTCCTACCGGCCCGGCGCCCGCTTCGGCGGCAACGCGATCCGCGAGGCCTCGCGGCTGCTGCGCCCCTACAACCCGGCGCAGGACGCCTCGCCCTTCGCGCTGGCGCAGGTCGCCGACGCCGGGGACATCGCGGCCAACCCCTTCAACATCGAGGAGGCCGTGGAGACCGTCGAGGCCGCGGCCGACGCGCTGCTCGACACCGGCGCCCGGCTGATGACGCTCGGCGGCGACCACACCATCGCGCTGCCCCTGCTGCGGTCCGTGGCCAAGAAGCACGGGCCGGTCGCGCTGCTCCACTTCGACGCCCACCTCGACACCTGGGACACCTACTTCGGCGCCGCCTACACGCACGGCACCCCGTTCCGCCGGGCCGTCGAGGAGGGCATCCTCGACACCTCGGCGCTCTCCCACGTCGGCACGCGCGGCCCGCTCTACGGCAAGCAGGACCTGACCGACGACGCCAAGATGGGCTTCGGGATCGTCACCTCCGCCGACGTGATGCGGCGCGGCGTCGACGAGATCACCGACCAGCTGCGCCAGCGCATCGGCGACCGGCCGCTGTACATCTCCATCGACATCGACGTGCTCGACCCGGCCCACGCGCCCGGCACCGGCACCCCCGAGGCCGGCGGCCTCACCTCCCGCGAGCTGCTGGAGATCGTGCGCGGCCTCTCCTCCTGCCACCTGGTCTCCGCCGACCTGGTCGAGGTCGCCCCCGCGTACGATCACGCGGAGATCACCTCCGTCGCCGCCTCGCACACCGCGTACGAGCTGACGACGATCATGACCCGCCAGATCGCGGAGGCACGGCAGCCTTGAGTCACGACCACCACGACGAGCGGCCCGAGCTGACCCCGGCGCAGATCGAGGCAGCGCTGAACCCCCCGCCCGGACGCACCGGCGGCGACCTCGTCGTCGAGACGCTGCGGGGCCTCGGCGCGACCACCGTCTTCGGGCTGCCCGGACAGCACGCGCTGGCGCTGTTCGACGCGCTGCGCCGCTCGTCGCTGGAGTACGTCGGGCTGCGCGTCGAGAACAACGCGGGTTTCGCCGCCGACGCCTACGGCCGGATCACCGGCGAGGTCGCCCCGCTGTTCCTGTCGACCGGGCCCGGCGCCCTGACCTCGCTCGCCGCCCTCCAGGAGGCGGCGGCCGCCTCCGCGCCGGTGCTCGCGGTCTCCAGCCAGGTGCCGGTCCGGGGTCTGGGCGGCGGGCGCCACGGCCACCTGCACGAGCTGCGCGACCAGCAGGCGTCGTTCCGGGACGTGGTGAAGTCCGTCCACACCGTGCGCGCGGCCTCACAGATCCCGTCCGCGATCGCCGCCGCCTGGGAGTCCGCGCTGACGGCTCCGCACGGCCCCGTCTGGGTCGAGATCCCGCAGGACGTCCTGGACGCCGCGACGGCGCTGCCCGCCGTCGTGGCCCCCGACGCCACCCCGCGCGAGCTGCACGCCCGCCCGGAACTGATCGCGGTCGCCGCCCACCTGCTTGCCAACGCCGAACGCCCGGCGATCGTCGCGGGCGGCGGGGTCGTACGGTCGGACGCCTCCGGGAAGCTGCGGGCGCTGGCCGAGAAGCTGAACGCCCCGGTCGTCACCACGTACGGCGGCAAGGGCGCCTTCCCGTGGGGCCACCCGCTCTCGCTCCAGTCCTGGGTGGAGGACCGGCACATCACCGGCTTCCTGGAGGACGCCGACGTCCTGCTCGTCGTCGGCTCCGGACTCGGTGAACTCTCCTCGAACTACTACACGCTCGCCCCGCGCGGCCGGGTCGTCCAGATCGAGGCGGACGCCGGCAAGCTGGAGGCCAACCTCCCGGCGCTCGGCATCCACGCGGACGCCCGCGACGCGCTCGCCGACCTCATCGACGCGGTCGCCCCGCGCGAGGACCCGGCAGCGGCGGAGCGCGTCGCCGGGGTGCTCCGCCGCGTACGGGACCGGATCGGCGGGCAGGGACGCGACCTGGAGCAGGACATCCTGGCCGCGATCCGCACCGCCCTGCCCGACGCCTCGCCCAGCTTCTGGGACATGACGATCCTCGGCTACTGGGCCTGGGCCGCGTTCGACGCCCGCCGCCCCAACACCATGCACTCCGCGCAGGGCGCCGGCGGTCTCGGCTACGCGTTCCCGGCGGCGCTCGGCGCGGCGGTCGCCGACCCGACCCGGCCGGTCCTCGCGGTCTCCGGCGACGGCGGCGCGATGTACTCGGTCGCGGAACTGGCCACCGCCCGGCAGTACGGCCTGCCGGTCACCTGGCTGATCGTCGACGACGGCGGCTACGGCATCCTGCGCGAGTACCTGACCGGCGCCTTCGGCGAGACCACCGGCACGGAGCTGGCCCGCCCGGACTTCACCGCCCTCGCCGAGTCCTTCGGCGTCCCGGCCGTCCGTACGAGCCCCGAGACGCTGGCCGCGGACCTGGCGGAGGCCTTCGGACGGCCCGGCCCCTCGGTCGTCGTACTCCCGGCCCTGCTGAAGATGTTCGAGCCGACGCACCTGTAGGGGCTTTCGTCCGGACCGTGCCGGCTCGCGGGCCCGGGGCCGTCGCGGCCCCGGGCCGGTTCACCTCGCGGCGGCCCCCAGCGCCCTCTCCTGCGCCAGACACCCCTTGAGGAAGTCGTCGCGCTGCGCGTGGTTCAGGCTTCCCGGCAGCTCCCTCGACCGCGGCAGCAGCTCGGGGATCGACCGGAACACCTTCACGGCCTCCCCGCCCCTGGGCGACTTCTGGGCGCGCATGAGATGGGACATCACCCGGGGCAGATGGAGCTTCAGCGTGCCCCGCGGGTTCTCGGACGCCTTGGCCAGGGTCGTCCGGTTGTCCAGCTTCGCCCTCCCGTCCGGCGCGCCGAGCCGTTCGAGCGCCGCCAGCGCCGCGTACAGCTGTCCGCAGCGATAGGCGTCCGTGGGCTGACCGTCGGCCATGTGTTCCTCCCGTTGATCCACCGGCGGACGTCATGACTACCCACCCCGCGGTGGCGGCGAACCCCACGTCAACGACCCGTACGGGCTTCCGGCCCCCCACGAGTCGTCCCGCCCGTCCGGAGGGGCGCTGTCACTCGGCGCTGGGGACCGAGAGGGGCTTGCCGGGAGCGTTCTTCTTCGCTTCCGCCATCTGCTGACCGAGCTCGGTCAGGCGATTACGGCCCATGGCCTCGCGCACGTCGGGGAACCACTCCTTCTCCTCTTCCTCGACGTGGTGGCGGACGTTCTCGATGAGGACGGTCATCTTGGCGTCGAAGCGCTCGTCGGCGGGGTCGAGATCCTTCAGCTCCGACAGCAGCCACACCATGACGTGGTGCTCCTCGACGCTTTCCAGGACGTGATCCTTCGTGTCGGGCGCGGCCTCCCGGACGGCCGGGTAGAAGATCTTCTCCTCGATCCAGGTGTGGGTGGTGAGTTCGTCGATCACCCGGTCCACGATCTTCCGCTTCTCGGCGTGGGCGTTCTCGCCGGCCTTCTCGAACCGCTTGAACAGCTTCTCCACCGTCTTGTGGTCGTCCTTGAGCAACACGATTCCGTCCACGGGGCTTCTCCTCGGCCTGGGGGAGGGGCGGCACGGACGCCGTCCCTGCCGCCGCCCTGTACCCGGTGCGGCGCGATCCAGCTCTTTGCCGGCGGGAGGGCTGCACACGGCTCTTCGCGGGTACGCGGCGTCTCAAGGAGCGTCGGGTCCGGATCACCGACTGGCGTAAGCCCCCCAACGCAGCAGGAGAGGGAATGAGGCTTCGCGAAACTGCTCAGACCACGGCTTCCCGGCTTCACGCCGAGGTGCTCAGCGGCCGGTACCGTCTGGACGAGCTTCTCGGTTCGGGCGGTGCGGCGGACGTCTACCGGGGCCTCGACCTGCGGATGAGACGACCGGTCGCGGTCAAGGTCTTCCGGCCGGACGCCTGCCTCGACGCCGAGGAGAGCTGGCGGAGCGAAGCGGAGATCCTGGCCCGGCTGCACCACCCCGGACTGGTCACCGCCTTCGACGCCGGGCACCACGACGGGCGCGCCTTCCTGGTCATGCAGCTGGTCGAAGGCACCACCCTGAAGAGCCGCATCGCCCGGGGGCCGCTGACCCCCGATGCCACCGCGGCACTCGGAGCGGGCCTCGCCCAGGCGCTCGCTCACGCGCACGAAGCCGGAATCGTCCACCGCGACGTCAAACCGTCCAACATCCTGCTGGACGCCGAACGCCGTCCGTACCTGGTCGACTTCGGCATATCCAGGCCCCTGGACGCCACCACCCGCACCGCGACCGACACACTCGTGGGCACGGCCGCCTACCTGTCCCCCGAACAGGTACTCGGCCGACCCGTGGGCCGGCCCGCCGACATCTACGCCCTCGGCCTGGTGCTCCTCGAATGCCTCACGGGCAGGATCGAATACGGCGGCGGCCCCGTCGAGGCCGCGATCGCACGGCTGCACCGCCAACCCGCCCTGCCGGCCGAGGCACCGGAGCCGTTCCGCGCCCTGCTCCGCCGGATGACGGACCAGGACGACCACGCCCGTCCCACAGCCCGCGACTGCGCCCGCGCTCTGACCGCGCCGGCCGACACGACGCCCACGGTGACCGCGCCGGCCACCACCGAGCGCCTCGCCGCCGTCCCCGAGCCGCCGGGGGCGGTCGACCGCGCGCACGCGGAACCACCGCGCGGCCGGGACGACGACGCTCCCGGCACCCCCCGGCGAGGGCGCACCGTCATGGCCGGCGGGGGCGCCGCCCTCGCCGCCGTGGCGGCGGTCGTGCTCGCCGTCACCGGCAGTTCCGCCCCTCCCGACACCGAGCGGACCGCACCGCCGGCGTCCACCGCTCCCGCCGAGAGCACCCGTGCCCCCGACGGCGGAGGCGAGCGCGGGGCGACGACCGCACCGCCACCGGCGGTACGGTCCTCGGCCCCGCACGACGCGGCCGGTACGCGCAGGGCCGACGCACCCTCGCCCGGCACCTCCTCCGCCTCGCCCGGCGAATCCGCCGCCGGCACCGGCTCGAAGGATGCGACCCCCACGGCGACACCCACGCCGAGCACCGCGCCCACCACCTCGAACACCCCGCCCAGCGCGTCGATCACCCCGAGTGACGGGACCACATCCGCACCGGCGACACCGAGCACCACGGCGAGCGAGTCCCCCTGGCAGCCACCCGGCCGGGCCAAGGAGACAGGCACGGCCAAGGACCGGGAGAGGGGGCGTGCCGGCTGAGCGCCGTGCCACTCGCGGCCCGGCAGGGACGGCCCCGGAACGTGCAGCCGCCCTGGGCCGTGTCCGGCGCGGTGCGTTCATCCGGCCGGGGAGGGGACCTAGGTCCCCGGTCCCGTATTTGTTAACGCGGGATGAAATCCGCGGCGCGCCGCGTTGGTGCCTTCCGTCGGATCAGGTCGGACGGGAGGCACCGGGTGGCGGACGCAGAAGTGACGGAACGCGGGCAGCGGGGCGGCTGGGCGCGGAGGCTGAGCGGCTACGCCTGGAACTACCGGCGCAACGTCCTGCTGGCGCTCGGCTCCTCGCTCGGCGGCATGGCCGTCATGGCCCTCGTCCCGCTGGTCACCAAGGTGATCATCGACGACGTGGTCGTCGGGCACACCCGCTCCCTGGCCGTCTGGACCGGGCTGCTGATCGTGGCGGCCGTCCTCGTCTACGCCTTCACGTACATCCGCCGCTACTACGGCGGCCGGCTCGCCCTCGACGTCCAGCACGACCTGCGTACCGGCATGTACGCGACGATCGCCCGGCTCGACGGCAAACGCCAGGACGAGCTGTCCACCGGGCAGGTCGTCGGACGCGCCACCAGCGACCTCCAGCTGATCCAGGGCCTGCTGTTCATGCTCCCGATGACCATCGGGAACGTCCTGCTCTTCCTGATCTCCCTGGTCATCATGGCCTGGCTGTCGCCGCTGCTGACCCTCGTCGCAGTCGCCGTAGCCCCCGCCCTCTGGTACATCGCCCGCCGCTCCCGCGCCCGCCTCTTCCCCGCCACCTGGTACGCCCAGTCCCAGGCCGCCGCGGTCGCCGGCGTCGTGGACGGAGCCGTCTCCGGCGTCCGCGTCGTCAAGGGCTTCGGCCAGGAGGACCAGGAGACCGGCAAACTGCGCGAGGTCGGCCGCAAACTGTTCGCCGGCCGGCTGCGCACCATCCGGCTGAACTCCCGCTACACCCCCGCCCTCCAGGCCGTCCCCGCCCTCGGCCAGGTCGCGATGCTGGCCCTCGGCGGCTGGCTGGCCACCCGGGGCGAGATCACCCTCGGCACGTTCGTCGCGTTCTCCACGTACCTCGCGCAGCTCGTCGGCCCGGTCCGGATGCTCGCCATGGTCCTCACCGTCGGCCAGCAGGCCCGCGCCGGCGTGGAACGCGTCCTGGAACTCATCGACACCGAGCCCTCCATGAAGGACGGCACCAAGGAACTGCCCGCCGACGCCCCGGCGAGCGTCGAGTTCGACGACGTGCGGTTCGGCTATGACGACACACGCCGCCCGGTCCTCGACGGCTTCTCGCTGACCATCGAACCCGGCGAGACCGTCGCCGTCGTCGGCGCCTCCGGCAGCGGCAAGTCCACCGTCTCGCTGCTCCTGCCGCGCTTCTACGACGTGTCGCACGGCGCGGTCCTCGTCGGCGGCCACGACGTGCGGGAACTCACCCTCGACTCACTGCGCGCCGCCATAGGGCTCGTCCCCGAGGACAGCTTCCTGTTCTCCGACACCGTCCGCGCCAACATCGCCTACGGCCTGCCCGGCGCCACGGACGAACAGATCGAACAGGCCGCCCGCTCCGCCCAGGCCGACCGCTTCATCGCCGAACTGCCGGCCGGCTACGACACCAAGGTCGGCGAGCACGGGCTCACCCTCTCCGGCGGCCAGCGCCAGCGCCTCGCGCTCGCCCGCGCCATCCTCACCGACCCCCGCCTGCTCCTCCTCGACGACGCCACCTCCGCCGTGGACGCCCGCGTCGAGCACGAGATCCACGAGGCCCTGCGCCAGGTGATGGCCGGCCGCACGACGCTGCTCATCGCCCACCGCCGCTCCACCCTGAACCTCGCCGACCGGATCGCGGTCCTGGACAACGGCCGCCTCGCCGACCTCGGCACCCACGAGGAGCTGGAACGCCGCTGCGCGCTCTACCGCCGCCTGCTCACCGACCCGGACGAGCTGGGCACCCCCTCACCCGGACACCGACAGGCCACGGCCCCCGACGCCCCGGACCGGGACCGCGCGCTCCAGGAGGAGATCGACGCCGAGGCCGAGGCCGAGCGCGGGATCACCCCCGAGCTGTGGGTCCGCAAGAAGGACGACCGGGACACCGGCGCGGCGGGCATGCCCGCCACCCCCGAACTGCTCGCCCAGGTCGACGCCCTGCCCCCGGCCGACGACGTCCCCGACGTCGACGAGGCCCGGGCCGTGCACGCCGAGGACTCCTACGGGCTGCGCAGGCTGCTGCGCGGCTTCGGGCTGCCGCTGCTGGTGAGCCTGGGCCTGGTCGCCGTGGACGCCGGCGCCGGGCTGCTGCTCCCGGTACTGATCCGCAACGGCATCGACGACGGCGTCACCAAGCTCGCGCTGGGCGCGGTCTGGGCGGCCGCCGCCTTCGGCCTGGTCGTCGTCCTCGTGCAGTGGGCCGCCCAGATCGGCGAGACCCGGATGACCGGCCGCACCGGCGAGCGGGTGCTGTACGCGCTGCGGCTCAAGATCTTCGCCCAGCTCCAGCGCCTCGGCCTCGACTACTACGAGCGCGAGCTGACCGGCCGCATCATGACCCGGATGACGACGGACGTGGACGCGCTGTCCACGTTCCTCCAGACCGGCCTGGTCACCGCCTTCGTCTCCGTCGTCACCTTCCTCGGCATCATGGTCGCCCTGCTGGTCCTCGACGTGGAACTGGCCCTCGTCGTCTTCGCGACCCTGCCCGTCCTCGTCGTCGGGACGGTCTTCTTCCGCCGCAAGAGCGTCAAGGCGTACGAGCTGGCCCGAGAGCGGATCAGCGTCGTCAACGCCGACCTCCAGGAGTCCGTCGCCGGACTCCGCATCGTGCAGGCCTTCCGGCGCGAGCGGGACGGCGGCGACCGGTTCGCCGCGCGCAGCGACGAGTACCGCGAGGCCCGGGTGCGCGGGCAGTGGCTGATCTCGGTCTACTTCCCGTTCGTCCAGCTGCTGTCGTCGGTCGCCGCGGCCGCCGTGCTGATCGTCGGCGCGGGCCGGGTCGACGACGGCACGCTCACCGCCGGTGCGCTGGTCGCCTATCTGCTCTACATCGACCTGTTCTTCGCACCCGTCCAGCAGCTCTCCCAGGTCTTCGACGGCTACCAGCAGGCCGCCGTCTCCCTCGGCCGCATCCAGGAACTCCTGCGCGAACCCGCCTCCACCACGGACCGGGGCGACACCCGGGACGTACGGGAGCTGCGCGGCGAGATCGCCTTCGAGGACGTCTCCTTCGCGTACGGGGACGAGGAGGCCGCCCTCCGGGGCGTCGACCTGCGCATCCCGGCCGGCCAGACCGTCGCGTTCGTCGGCGAGACCGGAGCCGGCAAGTCCACCCTGGTCAAGCTCGTCGCCCGGTACTACGACCCGACGGACGGCCGGGTCACGGTGGACGGCACCGACCTGCGCGGCCTCGGCCTCACCGCGTACCGGCGCCGGCTCGGGGTCGTACCGCAGGAGGCGTACCTGTTCGCCGGGACCGTGCGCGACGCCATCGCCTACGGGCGGCCGGAGGCCACCGACGCCGAGGTGGAGGCGGCGGCCCGGGCGGTCGGCGCGCACGACATGATCGCCACCCTGGACGGCGGCTACCTCCACGAGGTCGCCGAGCGGGGCCGCAACCTCTCGGCCGGGCAGCGCCAGCTGATCGCGCTCGCCCGCGCCGAACTCGTCGACCCCGACATCCTGCTGCTCGACGAGGCCACCGCCTCGCTCGACCTCGCCAGCGAGGCGCAGGTGAACCAGGCGACCGACCGTCTCGCGGGCCGCCGCACCACGCTCGTCGTCGCCCACCGCCTGACCACCGCCGCGCGCGCCGACCGGGTCGTGGTGATGGACCACGGCCGGGTCGTGGAGGACGGCACCCACGACGAACTCCTCGCCCGCGACGGGCACTACGCGGTGCTGTGGCGCACGTTCATAGGAGAGGACGAGCCGGCCGGGGTGTGAGCTACTCCCCGTCCCGGATCGCGGAGATCTTCCCGGTCGCCAGGTCCGAGCGCACGGTCAGGTACGTGTACGAGCGGCTCTGGGCGGACCCCCAGGTGAGGCGGACCGTGGACCAGGTGTGGCCGGCGCCGCTGTGGCCCGGGGTGACCCGGTAGTCCGCCGGGACGTCCTGGGCGAGCAGCACCCCGTCCGCGTGGTTGGCCGCCTCCCAGTCGGCGAGGCGGGCGCGCAGGGCGGGCGTGAGGTAGAAGCCCCGCACGGCGGTGGCGAGCCTGCCGCCGTCCTCGGCGGCCACGGCGTCGGTGTACGCGCCGTAGAAGTGGTCGACCAGCCGGGACTCCTGGGTCGCCGTCTCTTCGAGGGCCGGGGCCGCCGGGGCCGCCGGGGCCGCCGCCCGCGGGGCCGCCGCGGAGGCGGGTACGGCGACGGCCGCGGCCAGGAGCGCGGAGGCGAGCAGGGTGCGGGCGGCGGTGCGCCGGGCGGAGCGGGTGCGGGTCATGGCGGTTCCTGCCTTTCGTGACGGTCTGTCCTGCCGGCTCCATGGTGGGCCGCCCCGATCCCCGGGAAGGCCGGGCCCGCCGGATGCAACCTCCGCATGGCCTCTCGCGTCGTACGCAGGTACACGCATATGCGCTCAGGTGTCGGGCAAGGGCACTCAGGTTCGAGGAAGCGATGGGGCTGCTGTGACCAGAGGGACCGGAAGACATGCCTGGGGCGCGCGGCAACGACTCCGCCGCCGCTTCCTGGTCCTCTCCCTGGCCACCGCCTTCGCACTGGTACTCGGCGGGGCGGTCGCGGGCAGCGCGAACGCCGCCTCGGTGTGCGCGGGGCGCCCGAAGAAGACGGTGAAGTTCCCGACGGGCGAGCTGCGCGTGTACAAGTCCCGCGCCTACGCCTGCGCCACCGCCGTGGCCGCCAAGCCCGGCAAGCGCCGCCGCATGTCCGTGACCATCCAGCCGCGCGGCGGCCACCCCGTCACGGACAGCGGCCGCTACACCGAGCGCGCCGGCCCGGTGACCGTCCACGCGCTGAACCGCTGCGTGCGCGTCTCCGGCTCGGTCGAGGGCAAGGGCGGCCGCACGAGCTGGATCCTCTGCTGACCGGGTGACACCCTGCGTAGCCCCGGCAAGGGGGTCTGGTCGTCCGGATGTCGCGCCGCTAGGTTCGCCGCGTCAGCTGTGAACCAAGAGGCGTCCCACGGGGCCCGGTCGTGCTCGGCGGGGCGCCTCCCAAGGGGAGGACGCGCATGCGCAAGGCGCTCAGAGGAATCCTGTCGCTCGCGGTGCTCATCGGCACGGTCGGTGCGACGGGCGCCTCGGCCGGGGCGGCCACCGCCGCCGTACCGGCCTCGCTCCGGACCGCCGCGAGCGACAGCGGGACGAGCACGGACATCAAGGACCGCATCCTGGCCATCCCGGGCATGAGTCTCATCGAGGAGAAGCCCTACGCGGGCTACCGCTACTTCGTCCTGAACTACACCCAGCCGGTCGACCACCGCCACCCGTCCGAGGGGACGTTCCAGCAGCGCATCACCCTGCTGCACAAGGACACCTCCCGCCCCACGGTCTTCTTCACCGGCGGCTACAACGTCTCCACCAACCCCAGCCGCTCCGAGCCCACCCGGATCGTCGACGGCAACCAGGTCTCGCTGGAATACAGGTACTTCACCCCGTCGCGGCCCTCGCCCGCCGACTGGTCCAAGCTGGACATCCGGCAGGCGGCAAGCGACCAGCACCGGGTCTTCACCGCGCTCAAGCGGATCTACTCCAAGAACTGGCTGACCACCGGCGGCTCCAAGGGCGGCATGACCGCCACGTACTACGAGCGCTTCTACCCGAAGGACATGGACGGCGTCGTCGCGTACGTCGCGCCCAACGACGTGGTGAACAACGAGGACTCGGCGTACGACCGGTTCTTCGCGGAGGTCGGCACCGAGGAGTGCCGCGACAAGCTGAGCGGAGTCCAGCGCGAGGCCCTGATCCGCCGCAAGCCGCTGGAGAAGAAGTACGCCCGGTACGCCGCCGACAACGGCTACACCTTCGACACCGTCGGCTCCCTGGACAAGGCGTACGAGGCCGTCGTCATGGATTACGTGTGGGCGTTCTGGCAGTACAGCCTGCTCGCCGACTGCGAAGGCCTCCCGGCCGACGCCGAGAAGGCGACCGATCAGGAGATCTGGGACTCGGTCGACTCGATCTCCGGCTTCTCCGCCTACGCCGACCAGGGCCTGGCCAACTACACCCCGTACTACTACCAGGCGGGCACCCAGCTCGGGTCCCCGGACATCAAGCAGCCCTGGCTGGGCAAGCTCAGCCGCTACGGCTACCAGCCGCCGCGCAACTTCGTGCCGCGCTCCATCCCGATGACGTTCCAGCCCCGGGCGATGCGGGACGTCGACACATGGGTGAAGCACCACGCGACGCACATGCTGTACGTCTACGGCGAGAACGACCCGTGGGGCGCGGAGCGCTTCCGGCTCGGGGCGGGCGCCCGTGACAGCTACGTCTTCACCGTGCCAGGCGGGAACCACGGCTCGAACGTCGCCGGGCTCGTCCCCTCCGAGAACGCCACGGCCACGGCCGCGATCCTGCGCTGGGCGGGCGTCGCCCCGGCCGCCGTCCAGCAGGACGCGTCGAAGGCGAAGCCGCTCGCGAAGTTCGACGCGCGTCTCGACAACAAGGACCTGACGACCGACCACCGCCTCGGCGTCCGGCGTCCGTGACGTGGACCCGCCCCGGCGGCCGTGGTGACACGGCAGCCGGGGCGGGAACCGGTCAGTACGTCAGCCCGTACCCCACCGGGTACAGCACCTTCGACGGGTCGTCCGCCCGCTGCACAGGGACCGGGAGCCTGCCCTCGGGGCGGGCCCGGCCCGCGATCACCCGGACCGCCGCGCGCAGTTCGACGTCGGTCCAGGAGTAGGCGGCGAGATGGGCCCTGTGCCCGGTGTCCGCCAGTTGCGCGATGTCGTACGGGTTGCGGATGGCGATCGTGATCACCGGGACGCCCGTCGCGGCCAGCGCGCTGACCAGGGTGCGCTGCGAACTGGTCGCCGAGACGTTGTACGTCCCCACGACCACCGCGTCCTTGCCCCGGGCCGCGGCCACCGCCGCGTCGATGGCCGCCTTGCTGGGCGCCGTCCCCGTCGGCAGCGCGGTCGCCGTGAAGCCCAGCTCGTCGAACGCCGCCGCGAGTGTCGTCGTCGGCGGGCCCGTGGTGCCCGAGGGCGATGCCGGGTCGGCGCCCACCACCAGCACGTTCCCGTGCGAGCGACGGGACAGCGGCAGCAGCCGGCCCTCGTTGGCCAGCAGGGTCGTCGTGTGCTCGGCGATCCGGTCGGCCTCGGCCAGGTGCGCCCGGGTGCCGACCGTACGGTCCACCCCGCGTCCGGTGACGAACGGCCGGTCGAAGAGACCGAGCTTCGTCTTCAGGCGCAGGATGCGCAGGATCGATTCGTCGAGCCGGGCCTCGCTGACCTCACCGCTCTTGACGGCCGCCAGCAGCGCGTTCCACGAGACGTCCAGGCTCGGCGGGTTCAGCAGCTGGTCGACGCCGGCCTGGAGCGCGAGCACCGGCACCCGGTCGTCGCCGTACTTCGTGCGTACGCCCTCCATGCCAAGCGAGTCGGTGACCACCACCCCGTCGTAGCCCAGCTCCTCGCGCAGGATGCCGGTGAGGATCGGCTTCGACAGGGTCGCCGGGTCCTCGGACGGGTCGAGCGCGGGCACCACGATGTGCGCGGTCATGATCGAGTCGATGCCCGCCGCGATGGCCGCGCGGAACGGCGGCGCGTCCAGCTCCGCCCACTGCGCGCGGGTGTGGCCGATGACCGGGAGGCCGGTGTGGCTGTCGGTGCTGGTGTCGCCGTGGCCCGGGAAGTGCTTGGCCGTGGAGGCGATCCCCGCGCTCTGATAGCCCTTCACCTGCGCCGCGACCATGCCGGCCACGGACTGCGGGTCCGAGCCGAAGGACCGTACGCCGATGACCGGGTTGGCCGGGTTCACGTTGACGTCCGCGTCCGGCGCGTAGTTCTGGTTGATGCCGATCGCGGCCAGCTCGGCGCCCGCGATCTGCCCGGCCCTGCGAGCGTCGGAGCGCGAACCGCCCGCGCCCAGCGCCATCGCGCCCGGCATCAGCGTGGCGGGCTCGCCGACGCGGCAGACGATGCCGTGCTCCTGGTCGGTGGAGATCAGCAGCGGCAGCGGGGTCCGCCCGGAGAGGCCCGCGCGCTGGATGCCGTTGGAGAGTTCGGCGATCTGGTGCGGGTCGCGGGTATTGTGCGCCCAGGCGAAGTAGATGATGCCGCCCACGTGGTACTTGGCGATCATCTCGGCGGCCGTGCGCACCCCGATCTCGGCGAGGTTGGCGTCGATGTCGGCCTGGTCGGGGTCGGTGGCGGAGTGCCCGTAGACCCGCATGACGAAGAGCTGGCCGACCTTCTCCTCCAGGCTCATCCGGGAGATGAGCCGCTTCAGCCGCCGGGTCGTGGCGGCGGAGTGGTGGCTGCTGTGCGCGGAGCCCTGGGAGGCGAGGGCCTCCGGGGCGGCCGCCATGCCCGCCGCGGCGGCGACCGCCGTGGCGGCGGTGGCGGTGAGGAGGGTGCGTCTGGAGGGGCGGTGGTGCACGTGAGCTCCTTCGGCCGTTCTCGGTGACGAGGGGGTGGTGAAAGAAACTTCCAAGGAGCACGGATATCCAGAAAATAACTTCCGGTCAAGGGTGCGGGCCGTTTTGAGCGCGTCCCTTCCGGTCGTTGCGTCTCGTTGTGCGTCCGGGGCCGACTGCCCCTCGCCCACCGCAGCCCCACGCCTGCCCCGTGCGCCTGGAGCGCCGCGACCGCCGCCGTGATCGCGGCCGGCGCGCCGCCCCCGTACGCCCCAGCGCGTACAGCCGCCGTGCCGGCACCGGGTCCATCCGTACCGCCACCACGCCCTCCGGCAGCGGCCCGCGCCCCAGCCGGGGGATCATCGCGACCCCGAGACCGGTGGCGAGCGGGGCCAGTTGGGTGTGGTTCTCCTCCGCCTGGGCCGGATGTCCGGCTCGTGGCCCGCCGCGCGCAGCGTCCGTACGAGCCAGTCGTGGCAGACCGTCCCCGGCGGCCGGCAGATCCACCGCTCCCGCGCCGGCTCCTCGCGCCGCACCCCGTCCCGCCCCGGAACCGGTACCCGCCTGAGACCGCTTACTGCTTGGGCGCGCCCAGCCGCAGCAGGTGCTCGCGTCCCGCGCCCAGCAGCCCCGGCAGCTCCGCCGCCTCCGGGTACCAGCGCTTCTCGTACTCCCAGCACACCCAGCCGTCCGGGTCCACGGTGTCCAGGCACGCCCGCAGCGGCAGCACCCCCGCGCCCAGGGCCAGCGGCGTGGTGTCGTCGGTCGAGGCGATGTCCTTCACCTGCACGTAGCCGAGGTGCGGGGCCAGGACCGCGTGGCTGGCCACCGGCTCCTCGCCCGCCAGCCAGGTGTGCATGACGTCCCACAGCGCGCCGACGCTCTTGTGGCCCACCGTCCCGGCCACCCGGGCCACGTCGACCCCCGCCCGGTGCGAGTCATGGGTCTCCAGGAGGAGGCGTACGCCCAGGTCGGCGGCGTACGGGGCTGCGGCGCCCAGCCGGCGCGCGGCGATCTCGTCGGCTTCCGACGGCTTCAGGTCCCCGCCGCCCGGGAACACCCGGACGTACGGCGCTCCCAGGTCCCGGGCCAGCTCGGTCAGCGCGGCCAGCTCGTCCAGGACCGGCTGGTCGTAGCCCTCGGCGGCGACCTTCGCGTACCCCGCCACGCCCAGGATCTGGACCCCGCCGCGCTCGAACTCGGCGACCACCGAGGCACGTTCGGCCTGCCCGAGGCCCAGGTGCACCGGCTCCTCGGGGTGGGCGCGCAGCTCAACCCCCTGGTAGCCGTTCCCGGCGGCGAGCCGGACGACGTCGGCGATGGGCAGCCCCGGAACCCCGAGGGTGGAGAAAGCGAGCTTCACGTGCGTGTTCCTTCCGTCGTTCCGTGCCGCCCCGTCCGGCGGGAGGCGGGGCGCCCTGACGCGTACCCCGACCCGCGGGCGCTCACCCCCGGGGCGGCGCCGTCGATCCGCGCACCATCAGCTCGGCCGGGATCAGCGCGATGCCGCCGGGCGGCGGGTCCTCCTTGCCCATGGCCAGCCGGCCCGCCCGCGCCCCCGCCTCGACGAGCGGCAGCCGTACGGTCGTGAGGGCCGGGACCACGTCCACCGAGAACGGCAGGTCGTCGAAGCCGGCCACCGAGATGTCCTCCGGGATGCGCAGCCCCCGGTCGCGGATCGCCGCCGCCGCACCGAGCGCCACGGTGTCGTTGGCGGCGACGACGGCGGTGATCGCCGGTTCGCGGCGCAGGAGTTCGACGGTCGCGTCGTAGCCGGATCCCCGGTCGTACGAGCCGTGCACGGTCAGCCGGTCCTCGTCGCCGGCCGCCCCCGCCCCGCGCATCGCCTCGCGGTGTCCGGCGAGCCGGTGCCGGGTGGTGGTGCGCTCCAGCGGGCCCGCGACATAGCCGATCCTGCGGTGCCCGAGGGATAGCAGGTGCTTGGTGAGCCGCTGGGCGCCGCCCTGGTTGTCGAAGGCGAGCGCGGCCACCACGGCCGCGCCGTCCGGCAGCGGCGGCCGCCCGCAGAGCACGACCCGGGTGCCCGCCTCCGCGAGCTTCGCCAGCTTCGCGGCCATCGCCGTCTGGTGCTCCGGGTCCTCCACCGCGCCGCCGGTGAGGACGACGGCGGCGGCGCGCTGGCGCTGGAGCAGGGTGAGGTAGGTCAGTTCGCGGTCCGGGGAGCCGCCGGTGTTGCAGACGACCGCCAGTTTCTCGCCGCCCGCCCGGCCCGACCCGTCGCCGGGCCCGCCGATCTCGGTCTGCGCGGCGCCCGCCATGATCCCGAAGAACGGGTCGGCGATGTCGTTGACGAGGATGCCGACCAGGTCGGACGTGGCCGCCGCCAGGGCGCTGGCCTGCCCGTTCAGCACGTAGTCCAGGTCGTCCACCGCGCGCAGGACTCGCTCCCGGGTGGACGCCGCCACCGGGTAGTTGCCGTTCAGCACACGGGAGACGGTGGCCGGGGACACCCGGGCGCGGGCCGCCACGTCCGCCAGGGTGACTGTCATCGCTTTCCTCCGTGGCCTGTGACCGATTGACGGGCCCCCTCTTGTCCGGGCCGCTGTCGGCAGGCTAGCGTCATCTCGTATAGAAAGCGCTTGCTACGGCCGTACGGAGGGAACTTTCGTGACACGCAGGACAGTGCGCATCGCCATGAACGGCGTCACCGGACGCATGGGATACCGACAGCACCTGGTGCGCTCGATCCTCGCGATCCGCGAGCAGGGCGGCCTCGACCTCGGCGACGGCGACGTGCTGTGGCCGGAACCGGTCCTCGTCGGCCGCCGCGCCCACGCCCTGGAAGAACTGGCCGCGCGCCACGGCCTGACCGAGTGGTCCACCGACCTCGACGCGGTCCTCGCGGACGACACCGTCGACATCTACTTCGACGCCCAGGTCACCCAGGCCCGGGTGGAGGCCATCAAGAAGGCCGTCGCCGCCGGCAAGCACATCTACACCGAGAAGCCCACCGCCACGGACGTCGAGGGCGCCCTCGACCTGGCCCGCCTGGCCCAGGAGGCCGGCATCAAGCACGGCGTCGTCCAGGACAAGATCTTCCTGCCGGGCCTGCTCAAGCTGAAGCGCCTCATCGACGGCGGATTCTTCGGCGAGATCCTCTCCGTGCGCGGCGAGTTCGGCTACTGGGTCTTCGAGGGCGACTGGCAGGAGGCGCAGCGCCCCTCCTGGAACTACCGCGCCGAGGACGGCGGCGGAATCGTCGTCGACATGTTCCCGCACTGGGAGTACGTGCTCCACGAGCTGTTCGGCCGGGTCACCTCGGTCCAGGCGCACGTCCAGACCCACATCCCCGAGCGCCGGGACGAGCGCGGTGAGCCGTACGCGGCGACCGCCGACGACGCCGCCTACGGCATCTTCCAGCTGGAGGGCGGCGCCGTCGCCCAGATCAACTCCTCCTGGGCGGTCCGCGTCAACCGCGACGAGCTGGTCGAGTTCCAGGTGGACGGCACCCACGGCTCCGCCGTCGCGGGCCTGCGCAACTGCCGCGTCCAGCACCGCTCGGTCACCCCGAAGCCGGTCTGGAACCCGGACCTCCCCGTCACCGAGTCCTTCCGCGACCAGTGGCAGGAGGTCCCGGACAACGCGGAGTTCGACAACGGCTTCAAGGCCCAGTGGGAGCTGTTCCTGCGCCACATCGTGCTCGACGAGCCGTATGCCTGGGACCTGATGGCCGGCGCCCGCGGCGTGCAGCTCGCGGAGCTGGGCCTGAAGTCCCACGCGGAGGGCCGCCGCCTGGACGTCCCCGAGCTGTCGCTGTGACCAGCCGCCTTCCCCTCGGCCCCCTGGAGTCGTCGCCGTGACCATCCATCTCCCGCAGGGCCCGTACGAACCCCGGGCCACCCCGCTCGAGCTCGCCCCGACGGGTACGCCGCTCGCCTCCCGTACGGTCTTCTCCGCCGCGCACGTCGTGGCCGACCCGTACGCCGATGTCAGCCCCGACTCGCCGGCCGCCGTCGACTGGGACGCCACGCTCGCCTTCCGCCGCCACCTCTGGTCGCACGGCCTGGGCGTGGCCGAGGCCATGGACACCGCGCAGCGCGGCATGGGCCTGGACTGGGCGGGCGCCGAGGAGCTGATCCGCCGCTCGGCCGCCGAGGCCAGGGCAGTCGGCGGGCGCATCGCCTGCGGCGTCGGCACCGACCAGCTGCCGCCCGGCCCGGCCACGCTCGCCGAGGTGCGTGCGGCGTACGAGGAACAGCTCGCCGTCGTCGAGGAGAGCGGCGCCCAGGCCATCCTGATGGCCTCCCGCGCCCTCGCCGCCGCCGCGAAGGGCCCCCAGGACTACCTGGACACGTACGCCCACCTGCTGCGCCAGGCCACCGAACCGGTCGTCCTGCACTGGCTGGGCCCGATGTTCGACCCGGCGCTCGAAGGCTACTGGGGCTCCACCGACCTGGACCTGGCCACCGACACGTTCCTCCAGGTCATCGCGGAGCACCCGGACAAGGTCGACGGCATCAAGATGTCGCTGCTCGACGCGGACCGCGAGATCGACGTACGCCGCCGGCTGCCGGGCGGGGTGCGCTGCTACACCGGGGACGACTTCAACTACCCGGAGCTGATCGCGGGCGACGACCGGGGCTTCAGCCACGCGCTGCTCGGCATCTTCGACCCGCTGGGCCCACTGGCCGCGCACGCGGTGCGGGTGCTGGACACGGGCGACACGAAGGGCTTCCGCGAACTCCTCGACCCCACGGTCGAGTTGTCCCGGCACCTCTTCCAGGCACCGACCCGGTTCTACAAGACGGGCGTGGTCTTCCTCGCCTGGCTGGCCGGTCACCAGGACCACTTCACGATGGTGGGCGGCCTCCAGTCGGCCCGCTCGCTCCCGCACCTGGCGAAGGCGTACGAACTCGCCGACGGGCTCGGCCTGTTCCCGGACCCGGAGCTGGCCGAGTCCCGGATGCGCGCGCTCCTCACGGTCAACGGAGGCACCCGATGAGCGACGGCCGTCTCTCCATCAACCAGGAGACCATCAAGCAGTGGTCGCTGCCGGAGCTGGCCGAGGGCTGCTCGAAGGCCGGCGTCGACAAGGTCGGCCTGTGGCGGGCCCCCGTGCAGTCGTACGGGGTCGAGGCGACGGCCCGGCTCCTCTCCGACCACGGCCTGACCGTCACCAGCCTGTGCCGGGGCGGCTTCCTCACCGCCCTGGACCCGGCGGAACGGGCCCGCGCCCTGGACGACAACCGTGCCGCGCTCGACGAGGCGGCGGGCCTGTCCACGGACACCCTGGTCCTCGTCTCGGGCGGCCTCCCGGAGGGCAGCAAGGACCTGTACGGGGCCCGCGAACGCATCGCGGACGCCCTGGCCGAGCTGGTCCCGTACGCGGCGGAGCGCGGGGTGCGCCTCGCCATCGAGCCCCTGCACCCCATGTTCGCCTCGGACCGGTGCGTGGTCTCGACGCTCTCCCAGGCCCTGGACATCGCGGAGCGCTTCCCGGCCGAGCAGGTGGGCGTGGTCGTCGACACGTACCACCTCTGGTGGGACGACCAGGCGCCCGCCCAGATCGCCCGGGCCGGTGCGGGCGGCCGCATCCACTCCTTCCAGCTCGCCGACTGGATCACCCCGCTCCCGGCGGGCGTCCTGCTCGGCCGGGGCCAACTGGGCGACGGCAGCGTGGACTTCCGGTTCTTCCGCCGCGCGGTGGAGGAGACGGGCTTCGACGGCCCGGTCGAGGTGGAGATCTTCAACGAGGACCTGTGGGCGCGCGACGGCGCGGAGGTCCTGGCGGAGGTGGCGGCCCGCTACGCCGAGCACGCCTGCTGAGTCCGCCCCCCCGGGGCCCGGCTGTGCGGTCCGGGTCCCGGGGAGGCCGGGTCCTACTGGGGCGGCGCGAGCGCGGGATCGTCCCCGACCCGGAACCGCGTGGTGCCCGACCGGTCGCCGACGAGCAGGTGCTTCGATCTACCCATGTCCCGGATGCCATCGGGGCGTTGGGGGCCGTGCCCTACCCTCCGGCGACGGTCCCGCAGGTGATGACGCCGTCGACGGTGATCGACTCGCCGCTGGGGTCGGTCGGTCCGAGCTTCAGCCCGGCCACGGTGACGACCCAGGTGTCGCCGCTCCTGCTGCCGCTGATCCCGGGCGCGGAGGCGTGCAGATAGCTGGCGCCGTCCTTCGTGGTGAGCGTGGTCATCGCCTTGTCACCACTCATGACGGCCGTGAACGAGGGCTTCGCGGGGGTGCTGCTGCCGGCGCTGTCGGGTGCGGTGACGGCGGCGAGCTTCCCGTTCATCACGGCACAGCGGACGCTCTCGATGGTGAACTCCCCGCCCTTCCCACCGCTGTAGTGCAGCTTCGCGGACCCCTTGCCGTCCCCGTCCGGCACACTCACCGTCGCCTTGCCGGTCCCGTCGTCCGAAACGCCCTTCCCGGACCCCCCGTCGTCCGACGAGCACCCGGTGAGCACCACCCCGGCGGCGGCCAGGGCAACGACGGCGAAGCTCAGTGCACGGGACCTGGACACGCGAACCCTTTCGACCACCTGACAGACGTTTCACCGTACAGGCGGCCCAGGAGCGGACGACAGGGCTCCGGGTGTCGCACCCACCCGGTAGCGTCGCGCCATGGCCACCACCACGCCCCACACCCCCAACCTGGCCGTCCTCGAAGGCGTACTCGAGCGGATCACCTACGCCAACGAGGAGAACGGGTACACCGTCGCCCGCGTCGACACCGGGCGGGGGAGCAACGACCTGCTCACCGTCGTGGGGGCGCTCCTCGGGGCGCAGCCGGGGGAGTCGCTGCGGATGGAGGGGCGTTGGGGCTCCCACTCGACCTACGGCAAGCAGTTCCACGTCGAGAACTACCGGACGGTCCTCCCCGCCACCATCCAGGGCATCCGGCGCTACCTCGGGTCCGGGCTGATCAAGGGCATCGGGCCCGTGATGGCCGACCGGATCACCACCCACTTCGGCGTGGACACGCTCGACATCATCGAGCGGGAGCCGAAGCGGCTGATCGAGGTGCCGGGGCTCGGGCCCAAGCGGACGAAGATGATCGCCGCCGCGTGGGAGGAGCAGAAGGCGATCAAGGAGGTCATGGTCTTCCTCCAGGGCGTCGGCGTCTCGACATCCATCGCCGTGCGGATCTACAAGAAGTACGAGGACGCCTCGATCTCCGTCGTGAAGAACCAGCCCTACCGGCTGGCCGCCGACGTCTGGGGCATCGGCTTCCTCACCGCCGACAGGATCGCCCAGGCCGTGGGCATCCCGCACGACAGCCCGGAACGGGTCAAGGCCGGGCTGCAGTACGCGCTGTCGCAGTCCACCGACCAGGGGCACTGCTTCCTGCCCGAGGAGCGGCTGATCGCGGACGCGGTGAAGCTGCTCCAGGTGGACACCGGGCTCGTCATCGAGTGCCTGGCGGAGCTGGCGGAGGAACCGGAGGGCGTCGTACGGGAGAAGGTGCCGTCGCCCGAGGGCGGGGAGCCGGTCACGGCGGTGTATCTGGTGCCGTTCCACCGGGCGGAGATCTCGCTCGCCGCGCAGGTGCGGCGGCTGCTGCGGACACCGGAGGAGCGGATGCCCGGCTTCGCGGACGTGGACTGGGACAAGGCCCTGAAGTGGCTCGCCGGCCGGACCGGTGCCCAGCTGGCGCCCGAGCAGGAGGCCGCCGTGCGGCTCGCGCTGACCCGGAAGGTCGCCGTGCTGACCGGCGGGCCCGGCTGCGGCAAGTCGTTCACGGTCCGGTCCATCGTGGAGCTGGCCCGCGCCAAGAAGGCCAAGGTGGTGCTGGCCGCGCCCACAGGCCGCGCGGCCAAGCGGCTCTCGGAGCTGACCGGGGCCGAGGCGTCCACCGTGCACCGGCTGCTCGAACTGAAGCCCGGCGGCGACGCGGCGTACGACAAGGACCGTCCGCTGGACGCCGATCTGGTGGTCGTCGACGAGGCGTCGATGCTCGATCTGCTGCTCGCCAACAAGCTGGTGAAGGCGGTGGCACCGGGTGCCCACCTGCTGCTCGTCGGCGATGTGGACCAGCTGCCCTCGGTGGGGGCGGGGGAGGTGCTGCGGGACCTGCTCGCGGACGGCGGGCCGGTGCCGGCGGTCCGGCTGACCACCATTTTCCGCCAGGCCCAGCAGTCGGGCGTCGTCACCAACGCGCACCGCATCAATTCCGGCGTACCGCCCCTCACTCAGGGGCTCAGTGACTTCTTCCTCTTCGTCGAGGACGAGACGGAGGACGCCGGAGTCCTCGCGGTGGACGTCGCAGCCCGCCGTATTCCGGCCAAGTTCGGGCTGAACGCGCGCCGCGACGTACAGGTGCTCGCGCCGATGCACCGGGGCCCGGCCGGGGCCGGGCATCTCAACGGCTTGCTCCAGCAGGCGATCACCCCGGCGCGGCCCGGAGTGCCGGAGAAGCGGTTCGGCGGCCGGGTCTTCCGAGTCGGGGACAAGGTCACCCAGATCCGTAACAACTATGACAAGGGCGAGAACGGCGTCTTCAACGGCACGGTCGGCGTCGTCACCGGCCTTGACCTGGACGAACAGCGGCTGACGGTCCTCACCGACGAGGACGAGGAGATCGGCTACGACTTCGACGAGCTCGACGAGCTGGCCCACGCGTACGCCATGACGATCCACCGTTCCCAGGGCAGCGAGTACCCCGCCGTCGTCGTCCCGGTGACGAAGAGCGCCTGGATGATGCTCCAGCGGAACCTGCTGTACACCGCCGTGACCCGGGCCAAGAAGCTCGTCGTGCTGGTCGGCTCGCGGCAGGCGATCGGCCAGGCGGTCCGCACTGTTTCCGCAGGCAGACGCTGTACGGCGCTGGATCACCGGCTGCGCGGGGGCGGCGACGGAGGATCGTCGGTAAAAATGATCGATCAAAACGGTGGGAAACATCACGGAGGTCTTCCGGAACCGCAGTCAAGGGGGCAGGATGGCTAAGTTCGCGGCACTCAGTGCCGCGAGTAGGTCCAATGGACGACCCCGAGTGCACTCTCCTGAGCCAAATGGGGGAGGGTGGAGACAGTCAGGGAACCTCGAAGAAGAGGCACTACGTCGGTGAGGGATGACGTGAGCGAGCACACCAACAACGCTGTGGTACTGCGGTACGGCGATGGCGAGTACACCTACCCGGTGATCGACAGCACCGTCGGCGACAAGGGCTTCGACATCGGGAAGCTCCGGGCGAACACCGGCCTGGTGACGCTGGACAGCGGATACGGCAACACCGCTGCCTATAAATCGGCCATCACCTACCTCGACGGCGAGCAGGGCATCCTGCGCTACCGCGGCTACCCCATCGAGCAGCTCGCCGAGCGCTCGACGTTCCTCGAGGTCGCGTACACGCTGATCAACGGTGAGCTTCCCAAGGTCGACGAGCTGTCGACCTTCAAGAACGAGATCACCCAGCACACCCTGCTGCACGAGGACGTCAAGCGGTTCTTCGACGGCTTCCCGCGCGACGCCCACCCGATGGCCATGCTGTCCTCGGTCGTCAGCGCGCTGTCCACGTTCTACCAGGACAGCCACAACCCGTTCGACGAGGAGCAGCGCCACCTCTCGACGATCCGGCTGCTCGCCAAGCTCCCGACCATCGCCGCGTACGCGTACAAGAAGTCGATCGGTCACCCGTTCGTCTACCCGCGCAACGACCTCGGCTACGTCGAGAACTTCCTGCGCATGACCTTCTCGGTCCCCGCCCAGGAGTACGAGCTCGACCCGGTCGTCGTCTCGGCGCTCGACAAGCTGCTCATCCTGCACGCGGACCACGAGCAGAACTGTTCGACCTCCACCGTGCGCCTGGTCGGCTCCTCGCAGGCGAACATGTTCGCCTCGATCTCCGCCGGCATCTCCGCGCTCTGGGGTCCCCTGCACGGCGGCGCCAACCAGTCGGTCCTGGAGATGCTGGAAGGCATCCAGGCCAACGGCGGCGACGTCGACTCCTTCATCCGCAAGGTGAAGAACAAGGAGGACGGCGTCCGCCTGATGGGCTTCGGCCACCGGGTGTACAAGTCCTTCGACCCGCGCGCCAAGATCATCAAGGCCGCCGCGCACGACGTGCTGTCCGCCCTCGGCAAGTCCGACGAGCTGCTGGACATCGCGCTCAAGCTGGAGGAGCACGCGCTCTCCGACGAGTACTTCGTCTCGCGCAACCTCTACCCGAACGTGGACTTCTACACGGGCCTCATCTACCGCGCGATGGGCTTCCCGACCGAGATGTTCACCGTGCTCTTCGCGCTCGGCCGCCTTCCCGGCTGGATCGCCCAGTGGCACGAGATGATCAAGGAGCCGGGTTCCCGCATCGGCCGCCCGCGCCAGATCTACACCGGCGAGGTCCTGCGCGACTTCGTCCCGGTCGAGGGCCGCTGAACGACCTCTACCGCATCCCGGCCCTGACTGACGCCGGACTCCTCGCCCCCGACTGCCGCGCCCTCGCCCCGAGCGAAGCGGAGCCGGGGGCGTCGTGCGTCCGCGGCCCGGTGGGGTGGGAGTGGGGGCGCGTGCGCTGCTACGGGCGTACGCGGGGCGCGTGCCGCGCCGTGTGCGTGCGCGGGGAGCGCTCCCGGCGTAAAGCGAGAAGCGCCTCGCCATCGATCCCCCCACGGGCCGACAGCGAGGCGCTTCCCATATCCCGGAGCGGATTCCCCCCACGGGATCCGGCCGGGCGTTCTGTGGGAGCCGTAGCTCCTGGGTGCTGCCTCGGTACTGCTCGTCCTGCCTACTGCTGTGGTCTGCCGGGGTACGTACCGACGGGAGGGCCGCTCAAAGCTCCCCGGTGTACGTGCCCCGGCCCACTTGCCCGGAGCATCCCCCAAGATGCTCCGCCGGACGTCCCCCAAGACATCCTTGGCATCGCACTCTAAGACTTACGAACCCATCGAATGGTTACCCTGAAACCAATGTGATCTGGATCTCATTGTGGATATTACGTGAAGGACCGCAGGCGCAGGCTGTTCGTCACGACGAAGACCGATGAGAAGGCCATCGCCGCTCCGGCAATCATAGGGTTGAGCAGCCCAAATGCCGCAAGGGGTAGAGCGGCCACGTTGTAGCCGAAAGCCCAGAAAAGGTTGCCCCTGATGGTGGTGAGGGTGCGCCGGGAGAGACGGATGGCGTCAGCTGTCACCTTGAGATCTCCACGAACGAGGGTGAGGTCGCTCGCCTCGATCGCCGCGTCGGTGCCGGTGCCCATCGCCAGACCCAGGTCGGCGGTGGCCAGCGCGGCCGCGTCGTTGACCCCGTCGCCGACCATGGCGACGACCCGCCCCTGAGCCTGCAGATCCCGGATGACGTGCGCCTTCTCCTCGGGCAGCACCTCCGCGCGGACCTCGCTGATCCCGACCTCGCGGGCCACGGACTGAGCCACGGCGCGGTTGTCGCCGGTCAGCAGGATCGGTGTGAGACCGAGATCCCGGAGCGCGGCGACGGCCTCCGCGCTGGACTCCTTGACCGCGTCGGCGACTTCGAGGACGGCGCGCGCCTCGCCGTCCCAGCCGACGGCGACGGCCGTACGCCCTTGGGCGGCGGCGTCCGCGACGGCGGTGGCCAGGGTGTCGGGCAGGGGGATTCCGGCCTCGGTGAGCAGCTGGGGGCGCCCGACGAGGACGGTGTGGCCGTCGACGGTGCCCCGGACGCCGAGGCCGGGCACGTTGGTGAAGCCCTCGGGGGCGGGGAGGGGGGCGCCGGTGCGGTCGGTGGCCGCGGTGGCGACGGCCCGGGCGATGGGGTGCTCGGAGGCGTTCTCGAGGGCTCCGGCGAGGCGGAGGGCGTCGGACTCGGTGTTTCCGGCGGCCGTGTGGACGGCCTGGAGGGTCATGCGGCCGGTGGTGACGGTGCCGGTCTTGTCCAGGACGACCGTGTCGACGCGGCGGGTGGACTCCAGGACCTCGGGGCCCTTGATGAGGATGCCGAGCTGGGCACCGCGCCCGGTGCCGACCATGAGCGCGGTCGGCGTCGCCAGGCCCAGGGCGCAGGGGCAGGCGATGATCAGGACGGCCACCGCCGACGTGAACGCCGCCGTCACGTCGTCCGTGGCCAGCAGCCACGCGACCAGGGTGGACAGGGCGATGAGCAGGACGACCGGGACGAACACCGCCGAGATCCGGTCGGCCAGCCGCTGCACCTCGGCCTTGCCGTTCTGCGCGTCCTCGACGAGCTTCGCCATCCGGGCCAGCCGGGTGTCCGCGCCGACCCGGGTCGCCTCGAGGACGAGCCGGCCGGAGGCGTTCACGGTGGCCCCGGCGACCTGGTCCCCGACGCCCACATCCACGGGGACGGACTCGCCGGTGAGCATGGACGCGTCCACGGCCGAGCCGCCTTCGACGACCGTGCCGTCCGTCGCGATCTTCTCGCCGGGCCGGACGACGAAGCGGTCGCCCACGGCGAGCCGGCCGACGGGCACGCGCACCTCGGTCCCGCCGCGCAGGACGGCCACGTCCTTGGCGCCCAGGTGCATCAGCGCCCGCAGCGCGGCCCCGGCCCTCCGCTTGGACTTCGCTTCCAGGTAGCGGCCCAGCAGGATGAAGGTGGTGACGCCCGCCGCGACCTCCAGGTAGACGGTCGTCGAGCCGTCGGCGCGGGAGGCCGTCAGGCCGAAGCCGTGCCGCATGCCGGGCATCCCGGCGTCACCGAGGAACAGCGCCCACAGCGACCACCCGAAGGCGGCGAGGGTGCCCACCGAGACGAGCGTGTCCATGGTGGCCGCGCCGTGCCGCAGATTGGTCCAGGCGGCCCGGTGGAAGGGCAGGGCGCCCCAGACGACGACGGGCGCGGCGAGGGTGAGCGAGAGCCACTGCCAGTTGTCGAACTGCAGCGCGGGGATCATCGCCAGGGCGACGACGGGGGCGGCCAGCACGGCGCAGACGACGAGCCGCTGCCGGAGGGAGGCCAGGGCGGGGTCGGGGGTGTCCTCGGGGGCGGGGCCGGTGTGTAGCGGCCCCTCCGGTTCCGGTTCCGCTTCCTGTGCCGGCTCTTGTGCCGGTTCTTGTGCCGGTCCGGGTTCGGAGACCCGCGCATCCGGCCGTTCCGGGCGGGCGGCCTCGGCCGGAGGGGGTGTGGCGGTCTGCGGCGCGGGCGGGGTGGTCTGCGGCTCGGCCCGGGGCAGCGGCTTCGCCGTATAGCCGGTCTTCTCGACGGTGGCGACGAGGTCCCGCACGGAGACGCCTGCGCCGTCGTAGCGGACGCGGGCCTTCTCGGTGGCGTAGTTGACGGTGGCGGTGACGCCGTCCATCCGGTTGAGCTTCTTCTCGACGCGGGCCGCGCAGGACGCGCAGGTCATGCCGCCGATCATGAACTCGGCCTGGGACAGCTCCGCCGCCGGGGTCCCGGCCTCCGTCGCGCTGTGCGTATCCGATGCGCTGTGCATGTCCGAACTCCTGGAACGCCGACCGGGCCGTACCCCACCAGTATCTGCTGGTCGGTCCGGCCCGGCGGTGACGGGTGGTGCGAGTGATGCGGATGGTGCGGGGGTCCGGGGGCTCCCGGGACGGTCAGGCGCGGCCGGTGAGCTCGTACCCCGCCTCGTCGACGGCGGCGCGTACGGCCTCGTCGTCCAGCGGGCCCTGCGAGACGACCGTCACCTGCCCGGTGGACGCCACGGCCTTCACCGAGGTGACACCCTCGATGGCGGAGACCTCGTCGGAGACGGCGCCCTCGCAGTGTCCGCAGGTCATGCCGGTCACCTGGTAGACGGTGGTCACGCCGGCCGGCCCGGCGTCCGTGCCCGCGCTGTCGTGGCAGGAACCGCTGGGCGAGCAGCAGGAGCCGGTCGCCTGGGGGAGCTGGGTCTCGGCGGTCATGGTGTTCTCCTCTTCGACGGGCACGCGGGGTGGAGGGGCGCACACCGGTGCGCCTCCATGCTCCCCACTTTATACCCCTAGGGGGTATGAGGCGAGTCGGGGCACGCGGCCGTGTCGGCGGGGATCATGGGTTCGAGGTACCGGTGGAGGACCGTCTTCAGCTCCCTGATGTACGCCTCCCGCTCGTCGCCCTCGTGCTCCATGATCACGTCCAGGCCGGACTTGAAGACGTGGAAGATCATCGTGGCGATCCGGGTGACCTCGGCGGGCGGCTTGTCCGGCAGGTATCCGGCGAGGATCGACTCGACGCGCGCGAGCATCGTGACGTGCACGGCGTCGTGCTCCTTGGTGCCCATGCCGGGAATCTCGGAGCCGTGCATCAGGACCGTGAACGCCGGGTTCTCGCAGTTGAACTCGATCAGCGGGTCGAGCGTGGCGTCGAGCATCCCGTCCAGCGGCAGCTTCAGGTGGTCGGCCAGGAAGGCGGCCCCGTAGGTCTCCCGCCAGCGGGTCAGGAGCTGGTCGCCGAGCTCGACCGCGATGGCCTCCTTGTTGGGGAAGAACTGGTACAGCGTCCCGGGCGAGACACCGGCCTCGCGGGCGATGGCGTTGGTGCTCGCGGCGGTGTAGCCCGTCGTGCAGAACACGTCGGCCGCGGCCTTGAGCAGCTGCGCGATACGGGCTTCGCCCCGGGCCTGCCGCCTGCGCGGCCTGGCGGGGGCCCCGGCCCCGCCCGCCTTCCCGGCGCGCGCGGCGTCCCCGGCCGGCGCGGCGCCTCCCTCGGGCTCGGCGCCCTCCGTCGGCTCGGCGCTCCCGGACCTGGCCTGCGACACGGTGAATCCCCAGCTTTCGTGAGCGGTTGACAAACGCGAGAGGTCGCTCGCATTCTTATGAAACGCGAGCGATGACTCGTGTTTGCCAGTGTATGTGGCAACGACTGATCCATGCTGCCCTGCGCGGCCGCCTCGTGCTGCCGCCCCGCGCGCCCGGATCCGGGGAAAAAGGGGACACCGCACCATGCCTGAAGTCAACGGTCCGCAGCGCTTGGGGGGCTGGACGCGTTTCGTCACCGCGCGCCCCCGGCTCACGCTGCTGGCGGCCTTGGTGATCACCGCCCTCGCGGTCCTCGCGGGCAGCGGCGTCGCCGACCGCATGGGCAGCGGCGGCTGGCAGGCCCCGGACGCCGAGTCCACCTACGCCACGAAGGCGCTGGAACGCGAGTTCCCCGCCTCCCAGCCGAACCTCCTGCTCCTCGTCGACACCAAAGGCGCCTCCGTCGACGACCCGGCCGTGGCCGCCGAGGCGGCGCGCCTGGCGAAGCGGCTGGCCGGCGAGGCGGACGTCGTGGGCGTCCGCTCCTACTGGCAGGACAAGACACCCGCGCTGCGCGCCGAGGACGGCAAGGAGGCGCTGATCGCCGCCCGCATCGAGGGCGACGACAAGGCGTCGGGCGAGGTCCTGGACCGGATGGCCCCGGCCTACCGGGGGAACCACGGACCGGTGAGCGTCTCGCTCGGCGGCCCCGTGGCCGTGCAGCACGAGATGCAGACGATCATCCAGGACGACCTGCTGAGGGCCGAGATGATCGCCCTGCCGGTGACGCTGGTGCTGCTCGTCATGGTCTTCGGCAGCGCCGTCGCCGCCCTGCTGCCCCTGGGTGTGGGCATCGTCGCCATCCTGGGGACCAACGCGGTGCTGCGCGGCATCACCGAGTTCACCGACGTCTCCGTCTTCGCCCAGAACCTCACCACGGCACTCGGGCTCGGACTCGCCATCGATTACGCCCTGTTCATCGTCCGCCGCTTCCGCGAGGAGCTGGCGACCGGCGCCCCGACCCGGACGGCCATCGGGACCACGCTGCGCACGGCCGGCAGGACCGTGCTGTTCTCGGCCCTGACGGTCGCGGTCTCGCTCGCGGCGATGCTGGTCTTCCCGCAGTACTTCCTGCGCTCCTTCGCGTACGCGGGCATCGCCGTGGTGCTCCTGGCCGCCTCGGCCGCCCTGATCCTCCTGCCGGCCGCGCTGATGCTCCTCGGCCCCCGGGTCAACTCCCTGGACCTCCGGAAGCTGCTGCGGCGCGGCCGCGCGAAGCCGCAGGCTGAGGCCGGGGCGGGCTGGGCCCGGTTCACCGCGCTGGTGATGCGCAGGGCGCCGGTCTTCGCGGTGGTCACGAGCGTGGGGCTCGTCCTCCTCGGGGTGCCGTTCCTGGGCGTCAAGTTCGGTACGGCGGACGACCGGCAGCTGCCCGCGTCCGCCGAGTCCCACGTGGTGCAGCAGCACCTGCGGGACGGGTTCCCCGGCAGCCCCGGCGGGAGCCTCGACGTCCTTGCGGAGGGCGAGGCGACGCCCGCCCAGTACGCCGAGTACCGCGACCGGCTCGCCGGGCTCCCCGGGGTGCTCCGGGTCGACGGCCCGCTCACCGAGGGGAGGGCCGCCTACTTCAGCGTGCTGGGGAAGGGCGAGCCGGTGGGGGAGGAGACCCAGCGCCTGGTGAAGGACCTCCGGGCCGAATCCGCGCCGTTCAAGACCTCCGTGACGGGCACGGCCGCGGTCCTGGTCGACTCCAAGGCCGCCATCGGCGACCGGCTGCCGTGGGCGGTGGGCATCATCGCCGTGGTGACGCTGCTGCTGGTCTTCCTGCTGACCGGAAGCGTGCTCATACCCCTCCAGGCAGTGGTGCTCAACGCCCTGAGCCTCACCGCGATGTTCGGTGCGGTCGTGTGGGTCTTCCAGGACGGCCACCTGTCCGGACTGCTCTCGTTCACCAGCACCGGTGACATAGAGACGACGCTCCCGGTCCTCATGTTCTGCGTCGCCTTCGGACTCTCCATGGACTACGGGGTGTTCCTGCTCTCCCGGATCAAGGAGGAGTACGACCGCACCGGTGGCCACGAGCAGGCGGTGGCGTTCGGGCTGCGGCGTACGGGCGGGCTGATCACCGCGGCGGCCGTGATCCTGGCGGTCGTGATGGTCGCCATCGGTACCTCGCGGGTGACAAACACCAAGATGCTCGGCCTGGGCATCGCGCTCGCCGTACTGATGGACGCGATGGTGGTCCGCAGCCTCCTCGTCCCGACGGTGATGAAGCTGATGGGCCGGGCGAGCTGGTGGGCGCCGGCGCCACTGCGCAGGTTCCACCAGCGGTTCGGGCTGAGTGAGGGGGAGGAGGCGCGGCCGGAGTCCGAGGAGGCGCGGCCGGAGGCGGGGGCGATAGTGGGCCCGGCGTCCGAGGAGGAGAGGGTCCCGAGCGGGACGTGAGGCCCGGGGGCGGGGCGGAGGGAGGGGAGGCCCCGCGGGACCGCCCGCCCCTCTGCCGCCCCCTCAGCCCCGCCGCCCCCGGTTCCCCGGCCGGGCCGCCACCCAGGCCCGGACGGTGTCCGCGTACCAGAAGGGCTTGCCGCTCTCCACGTGGTCGGGGCCCGGGAGGAGGCCGTGCTTGCGATAGGAGCGGACCGTGTCCGGCTGAACCCGGATGTGCGCGGCGATGTCCTTGTAGGACCAGAGCCTCGTGTCCGTCATGGTGCCACCTCTCTGCACCGCGGCGGCGGCCGGGAAGCCGTCGGGGGAGTCGCGCCGCGGTCGCTGACGATCACTCAGCCTCGGCGGGGTGATCGCCGGCGGTCGGTACCGGTCGGGGCCTGTAGAGCGCCTGTGACGGAAAACCCGCGTAACGGAGATATGCGTGACAAGGGGGTGATCTTCGCGGGGCGTCCGGCGGATCCGCCGCGCCCGCCCGCGCCTATCCGACGGTCAACGGTGCACGCCGGTCACGCGGTTGGGGCAACCGGCGCGTCACCGCGCCAGAGCGCGGCCCAGGTGTCGGCGTCGACCACGCCACTGGCCGGGAGCGGCGGGTGGTCGGCCTGGAAGCGCTGGACGGCGTCCAGGGTGCGCAGGCCGAACGAACCGTCGACCGCGGTCCACGGCAGGTACTGCCGGTTGGCGAGCATGCACTGCACCTGGAAGGCCCGGTCGCCCCGGTCGCCGAAGACGGTGAGCCCGTCCCCGTCGTAGAAGGCGCACACGGGGCTGGAGCCGGCCGGCGGCACGTTCTCGGCGTCGGCGGAGGCGCCCGGGGCCGCGGCGAGGGAGGCCGCCAGCGCGAGGCCGGCCAGCGCCCCGGCGACGAGGCTGCGGCGCGGGATGAGAGAGGTTCGGGGCATGGGGCTCGCTCCTAGCGGTGAGGTCGGGGGGCGGGCCCGTGGGGCCCGGTCTCACCGAGGACAACAGCTCGCACCGGCGTCACGTCACTGCCGGATCCCGGCCAAGCCGCCCGAACCGGGCGGAAGACCGGGGGGCGGGCCCCCGGGCCCCCGTGCCCACGGGCGTCCAGGACCCCCGAGCCCACGGGTCCCCAGGGGCCCCGAGCCCACGAGCGGCCCCCCTCAGCGCTCCGCCCCGAGCACTCCGCAGGACCGGAGGTAGTCCCGGGTGCGGCGGGCGATCGGGAAGGGGCGGTCGGGCGGGCAGGGGTACATGTCCTGCTCGACGATGGCGAAGAGGTCCACGTCCAGCCGGCGGGCGGCGGCGAGGACGGGCTCCAGGGCCGGGACCCCGCCCGGCGGTTCGCACATGACGCCGCGCGCCACGGCGGGCCCGAACGGCACCTCGTCCGCCACCACGCCGGCGAGGATCTCCGGGTCCACCTGCTTCAGGTGGAGGTAGCCGATCCGCTCGCCGTAGGTCTCGATCAGCTTGACGCTGTCACCGCCGCAGTACGCGTAGTGGCCGGTGTCCAGGCAGAGCGAGACCAGGTCCGGGTCGGTGGCGTCGAGGAAGCGGCCGACGTTCTCCTCGGTGTCGATATGGGTGTCGGCATGCGGGTGGACGACGACGCGCAGCCCGTACCGGTCCCGGACCTCGCGCGCCAGCCGCTCGGTCTGCGCGGTGAGATGGCGCCACTGCTCGGGGGTGAGCGTGCGGTCCTCCAGCACCTCGCCGGTCTTGTCGTCGCGCCAGAAGGCGGGGATGACGACGAGATGCGCCGCGCCCATCGCCCGGGTGAGGGCCGCGATGCCGGCGACATGCTCCCAGGTCCGGTCCCAGACGCCCGGACCGTGGTGCAATCCCGTGAAAACGGTGCCCGCCGAGACGGAGAGCCCGCGGCTCGCCGTCTCGTCCGCGAGGCGGGCCGGATCGGTCGGGAGGTAGCCGTACGGGCCCAGTTCGATCCACTCGTAGCCCGCGGCGGAGACCTCGTCGAGGAAGCGCTGCCAGGGCACTTGCCGCGGATCGTCGGGGAACCACACCCCCCACGAGTTGGGCGCCGAGCCGATGCGGATGCGGGCGGGGGATGAGGTCATGCGTCAAGCCTCACCACGCGCGGAGACGAGTGTCAAGGATAGGTCCCTATGTCCGTACAAATGATTGACGGTGATCGCAGAGGAGAGTGTGAAGGGAAGGAGCGGAACCGGAGGCGGTCCGCCGCCTCCGGCCGTAGCCCGAAGGGTGCCCAGCAGAAGGGACGCTGCATGCCTGAGCAGCCGTACGACGTGATCACCATGGGGCGGATCGGGGTGGACCTCTATCCGCTGCGGACGGGTGTGCCGCTGGCCCGGGTCGACACCTTCGGGAAGTTCCTCGGCGGCTCCCCCTCCAACGTCGCCGTCGCCGCGGCCCGCCTCGGCCGGCGCACCGCCGTGGTGACCCGCACCGGCGCGGACCCCTTCGGCGACTACCTGCGCGAGCAGCTGCGGGAGTTCGGCGTGGACGACCGCTGGGTGACGCCCGTGGCCGCCTATCCGACCCCGGTCACCTTCTGCGAGGTCTTCCCGCCCGACGACTTCCCTCTCTACTTCTACCGGCAGCCCAAGGCCCCCGACCTGGAGATCCACGCCCGCGAACTGGACCTGGACGCGGTCAGGGCGGCCCGGGTGTTCTGGATGACCGGCACCGGCCTGTGCGCCGAGCCGAGCCGTACGGCGACCCTCGCCGCCCTGCGCGCCCGCGACCGCACCGGCATCACCGTCTTCGACCTCGACTGGCGCCCGATGTTCTGGCCGGCCGACGACGGGAACGGCAGTTCCGGACCGAGCCCGTCCGCCCGCTACCGCGAGGCCCTGGCGTACGCGACCGTCGCCGTCGGCAACCTCGACGAGTGCGAGGTCGCGACCGGCGAGCGCGAACCGTACGCGGCGGCACGCGCCCTCATCGAGGCCGGCGTCGAGCTGGCCGTCGTCAAACAGGGGCCCGCGGGCGTCCTCGCCGTCCACCGGGACGGGACCAGCGCCGACGTGCCGCCGCTCCCCGTGGAGGTGGTCAACGGACTGGGGGCGGGCGACGCGTTCGGCGGCGCGCTCTGCCACGGGCTCCTGGCCGGCTGGGACATCGCGCGCACCATGCGCTACGCCAACGCCGCCGGCGCCATCGTCGCCGCCCGGCTCGCCTGTTCCTCCGCCATGCCCTTCCCCCACGAGGTCGAGGCCGCCCTTACGACCTCGCCGGCGGTCGCCGGCAAGGGCGCGGTCACCGCAACCGGCGAAAGGACCTGAGCATGCGAGACGAACCGACGTACCACCTGCCGGCGGGCAGTACCGCGCACGGCCCCTACGCCCTGGACGTCGGCCCGGAGCAGGCCGGCTGGGAGCGGTCGAGCCTACGAGTGGTGGAGCTGGAGCCGGGAGGAGTTCACACACTTGTCACCGGGGAGAGCGAGTGGATCGTACTGCCGTTGACCGGCAGCTGTACGGTGCACATCTCAGATGAGATCTTTGAACTGCTGGGCCGTAAGAGCGTGTTCAGCGGCGTTTCCGATTTCGCCTATGTACCGCGCGACGCCCACGCACAGATCGCCTCCGGCGCAGGAGGCCGCTTCGCCCTGGCAGGAGCGAAGTGCGAGCGACGACTCCCCGCTCGCTACGGCCCCGCGCCGGAGGTACGCGTGGAACTGCGCGGCGCCGGTACGTGCTCCCGCCAGGTCAACAACTTCGCCGCCGCCGACGCCTTCGACTGCGACCGGCTGATCGCCGTGGAAGTCCTCACCCCCGGCGGCAACTGGTCCTCCTATCCGCCGCACAAACACGACGAGGACCGCCCCGGCGAGGAATCCGTCCTGGAGGAGATCTACTACTTCGAGGTCGAGGACGACGGCATCGGCTACCACCGCGTCTCCCCGTCCCGCCCCGGCGGTACGGACGTGCTCGCCGAGGTCCGCAGCGGCGACACGGTCCTCATCCCCGACGGGTGGCACGGTCCGTCCGTCGCCCAGCCCGGCCGCACCCTGTACTACCTCAACGTCATGGCGGGCCCCGGCGAGAAGCGGGAGTGGCTGATCCGCGACCACCCCGACCACACCTGGATCCGCGACACCTGGCCGTCCCAGCCGGTCGACCCCCGGCTGCCGCTCCACGGACCGCAGGACCCCGGGCCGCTCCACGGGCCGGAGAACCTCGGGCCGCTCCACGGACCGCAGGACCCCGGGCCGCTCCACGGGCCGGAGAACCTCGGGCCGCTCCACGGACCGCAGGACCCCGGGCCGCTCCACGGGCCGGAGAACCTCGGGCCGCTCCACGGACCGCAGGACCCCGGGCCGCTCCACGGGCCGGAGAACCCCGGGCCGCTCCACGGACCGGAGAACCCCGGGCCGCTCCACGGACCGGAGAACCCCGGGCCGCTCCACGGACCGGAGAACCCCGGGCCGCTCCACGGACCGGAGGACCCGGCATGACCGCGACGCCCGGCACGACCGGTGAGGCCGTCCGCCGCCTCACCACCGCCCAGGCCCTCGTCGCCTTCCTCGCCCGCCAGTACACCGAACGCGACGGCGAGCGCCACCGGCTGATCGCCGCGACCTGGGGCATCTTCGGCCACGGCAACGTCGCGGGCATCGGCCAGGCGCTCCTGGAGACCGGCCCCGCCATGCCCTACCTCCAGGGCCGCAACGAACAGGCCATGGTCCACGCGGCCACCGGCTACGCCCGCCAGTCGGGCAGGCTCTCCGCCCACGCCGTCACCACCTCCATCGGCCCCGGCGCCACCAACCTCGTCACCGGCGCCGCCCTCGCCACCGTCAACCACCTCCCCGTCCTGCTGCTGCCCGGCGACACCTTCGCGACCCGCCCCGCCGACCCCGTGCTCCAGCAGCTGGAGGTGCCGTACGCGGGCGACGTCTCCGTCAACGACTGCCTGCGCCCCGTCTCCCGCTTCTTCGACCGGATCACCCGCCCCGAGGCGCTGGTCCCGGCCGCGCTGCACGCCATGCGGGTCCTCGCCGACCCGGCGGAGACCGGCGCCGTCACGCTCGCGCTGCCCCAGGACGTGCAGGCGGAGGCGTACGACTGGCCGGCGGAGTTCTTCGCGGAGCGTGTCTGGCACGTACGCCGCCCCGCCCCCGACCCGCACGAACTCGACCGGGCGGTACGAGCGGTACGTGCCGCGCGCCGTCCGCTGGTCGTCGCGGGCGGCGGGGTCCACCACAGCGCCGCCGAGAACGCTCTCGCAGCGTTCGCCGCAGCCACCGGCATCCCCGTCGCCTCCACCCAGGCGGGCAAGGGCTCGCTGCGCCACGACCACCCCGCCGACATCGGCGGCATCGGCCACACCGGCACCGCGACCGCCGACGACCTCGCCCGCACCGCCGAC
The DNA here is from genome assembly GCF_900105515.1 of Streptomyces sp. 2131.1. Lineage (GTDB taxonomy): Bacteria > Actinomycetota > Actinomycetes > Streptomycetales > Streptomycetaceae > Streptomyces > Streptomyces drozdowiczii. The sequence goes on from NZ_FNSY01000001.1 coordinate 4,693,388, forward strand.
CTCGTCATCGGAATCGGCACCCGCTACACCGACTTCACCACCGCGTCCGCGACGCTCTTCGAGAACCCGGACGTCCGCTTCCTCAACATCAACATCACCGGCTTCGACGCCCACAAGCTCGCCGCGCTCCCGCTCGTCGCCGACGCCCGCACCGCCCTCGAAGCCCTCACCGGCGCCCTGTCCGGCCACCGCGCGGACCCCGCGTACGAGGCCGGGTACACGGAGGCCAAGGCCCGTTGGGAGCGGCGCGTCGATGCCGCGTACGCCACCCCCGACCCGCACGCCCGCCCCACCCAGACACAGGTCCTCGGCCTCCTGGACGAGCTGGTCACCGACGAGGACATCCTCATCAACGCGGCCGGTTCGCTCCCCGGCGACCTGCACAAACTCTGGCGGACCCGCTCCCCGCGCCAGTACCACGTGGAGTACGGCTACTCCTGCATGGGCTACGAGATCCCGGCCGCGATCGGCGTGAGCAGGGCGGCCCCGGACCGTCCCGTGTGGGCGCTCGTCGGCGACGGCACGTACCTCATGAACCCCACCGAGATCGTCACCGCCGTCCAGGAGAACGTCCCCGTCAAGCTCGTCGTCCTCCAGAACCACGGCTACGCGTCCATCGGCGGCCTCTCCGAGGCCACCGGCGGCGAACGCTTCGGCACGGACTACCGTCACCGGGCGGCGCACGGAGACTTCACCGGCCCGCCGCTCCCCGTGGACCTCGCCGCCAACGCCGCCTCGCTCGGCATGCGGGTGCTGCGCGCCGGGACCGTGGGGGAGCTGCGCGACGCCCTCGCCGAGGCCCGGGCGGCGGACCGGCCCGTCTGCGTGCACGTGGAGACCGAAACACCCGGCGCCGGACAGGGGCCTCCGGAGGCACAGGCGTGGTGGGATGTTCCCGTGGCCGAGACGGCCACCCGCCCCGCGGCGGTCGAAGCACGGAAAGAGTACGAACGACACCGCACCGGCCGACGCCGTCACCTCTGAAGGAGTCACAGCATGAAGACCGTGAACCACTGGATCGGTGGCAAGACCGTCGAGGGCACCTCGGGCAACTGGGGCGAGGTCACCGACCCCGCCACCGGAGCGGTCACCACCCGGGTCGCGTTCGCCTCGGTGGAGGAGGCCGGCACCGCGGTGGCCGCCGCGAAGGACGCGTACCGGACGTGGCGCGACTCCTCGCTGTCCGCCCGTACGGCGGTCCTGTTCCGCTACCACGCGCTGCTGGACGCCCACCGGGACGAGATCGCCGCGCTGATCACCGCCGAGCACGGCAAGGTGCGCTCCGACGCGCTGGGCGAGGTGGCGCGCGGCCTGGAGATCGTCGAGCTGGCCTGCGGGATCACCACGCAGCTCAAGGGCGAGCTGTCCACCCAGGTGTCGAACCGGGTCGACGTCTCCTCGATCCGCCAGCCGCTCGGCGTGGTCGCCGGGATCACCCCGTTCAACTTCCCGGCCATGGTGCCGATGTGGATGTTCCCGCTGGCCGTCGCCTGCGGGAACACCTTCGTGCTCAAGCCCAGCGAGAAGGACCCGTCCGCCGCCAACCTCCTGGCCGAACTGGCCGCCGAGGCCGGGCTGCCGGACGGTGTGCTGAACGTGCTGCACGGGGACCGGGTCGCCGTGGACGCCCTGCTGAACCACCCGGACGTGGCCGCCGTGTCGTTCGTCGGCTCGACGCCCATCGCCCGCCACATCCACGCCACCGCCTCGGCGAACGGCAAGCGCGTGCAGGCGCTCGGCGGCGCTAAGAACCACATGCTGGTCCTGCCCGACGCGGACCTGGACGCCGCCGCCGACGCCGCGGTCTCCGCCGCGTACGGCTCCGCCGGTGAGCGCTGCATGGCGATCTCCGCCGTCGTAGCGGTGGGCGCGATCGGCGACGAGCTGGTCGCCCGGATCAAGGAGCGGGCCGAGGGGATCAGGATCGGCCCCGGCACCGACCCGGACTCCGAGATGGGCCCGCTGATCACCGCCGCCCACCGCGACAAGGTCGCCACCTACGTCACCGGCGCCGCCGCCCAGGGCGCCGAAGTCGTCCTCGACGGGACCGGTTTCACCGTCGAGGGCTTCGAGGACGGCCACTGGATCGGCCTCTCGCTCCTCGACCACGTCTCCACCGAATCCGACGCGTACAGGGACGAGATCTTCGGGCCGGTCCTGTGCGTGCTGCGCGTGGACACGTACGAGGAGGGCGTGGCCCTCATGAACGCCTCGCCGTACGGCAACGGCACCGCGATCTTCACCCGCGACGGCGGCGCGGCCCGCCGGTTCCAGCTGGAGATCGAGGCCGGCATGGTCGGCGTCAACGTGCCGATCCCGGTGCCGGTCGGCTACCACTCCTTCGGCGGCTGGAAGGACTCCCTCTTCGGAGACCACCACATCTACGGCAACGACGGCGTGCACTTCTACACCCGAGGCAAGGTCACCACGACCCGCTGGCCCGACCCGGCCGACGCCCCGGCGGGCGTGGACCTGGGCTTCCCCCGGAACCACTGACCGGTGGTACGGGCCGGAGCCCCCGCCCCGGCCCGTACTCAGCCCAGCTCCAGCACCCCGACCGTCTGGCCCCCGCTCGTCTCGCCCGTGGGCCGGAAACCGAGCCCGAGGTAGAAGCCCTCGGGGCCGTCGTCGCCCGGGTGCCAGGTGACGTACATCCGGTCGCCGCCGCGCCGGCGTATCTCCGCGGCCACGGACTCGACCGCGAACCGCCCGCAGCCACGCCCCTGTTCGTCCGCCGCGATGTTCAGGCGCCACAGCCCGGAGCGGAGGTGGTGCTCCTTGGCGTCGTTCTCGAAGTCGATGTCCAGGAAGGCCATCAGGAAGCCGACGAGCCGGTCGCCGTCCAGGACGAGCCGGGGCCAGGCGACTGCCTGATGCACGTACGCCTCCGCGAGGGACGTCGCCACCGGCTCCACCAGATGCTCCTGGTCGGGCCGGACCCTGAGGGCGATCGCGGCATCGACGTTGTCGGCGGTGACCTCGGCCAGCCTGAGCGAAGTAGTCATGTGAAAACGGTAAACGGCGAGGTCAAACGTTTTTCGCCGCACACATGACCGCAGGGCCGCTCCCCCCGGAGCGGCCCTGCGGAGTTCTGTCGGACGCTCAGCGCTTCGAGTTGCCGGCCTCGGCCTCGATCATCCGCTCCATCGGGGCGACCGCGATCCGCCCCGAGACGACGAACGCCAGCACCATCGCGACCACCATGATCACGGTCCCGGCCCACACCATCGTCTCGACCGGCACGGTGTACGCGCCCACGGCCCGCACCGCGCACTCGGCGAGCAGTCCCAGGCCCCACACCGCCGAGAACCGCGTCTCGGCCCGCCGGAACGACGGCGAACCGGCGGACAGCCGCTCCCAGGCAGCCGTCTTGGCGGCCTCGCCCCGCGTCAGCCACGGTCGCAGCCCCGCCGACAGCATCGGCCGCCCCCGCAGCGCCGTCACCAGGAACGTCAGCCCGATGATGCTGCTCACCCCGCTGTCCTTGAGGAGCATCACCCGCGGGTCACCGGCGACAAGGCCCAGCACCAGCGAGACAGCGTTGACCGACACCATCAGCGCGGCGAGCCCGTTGAGCCTGCGGTCGCGGACCGCACCCCACACGGTGCGGACGGCGGGGATCACGCTGCTCCAGGCCAGCGCGGCGAAGGTGGAGAGCCCCGCCGCCTTCAGCCCGTAGTACGCGGCGAGCGGCAGCGCGACGTCCACCAGCAGCGGCTTCAGGCTGTCCACGAGCGCCTTGCGGGGCGCGATCGGGGTGGCGGCCGCCGGGGCGTCGACGACGGGGGCGGAGAGTGTGGCGGCCGGGCTGCTCATGTCGGTTCCTCCCGTTGCGGCGGCGCCTTCGTGGCTCCCGCTCTCGACACGTACAGAGTGCCGATCCGGCCCCCCTCCCCGGCAGAGCCGCGTGTACCGATCTCCACATGACGGATGTCATCGCGTTCGTGTGAGGCCGTACGGCTCCGAGCGCGTGACCGGTGGAAAACCGTTCGCCGTCCCCCGCCGCACGGTGCTGTGATGCTCGTATGACCGCATCCACGTCCGCGTCCACCGTGCCCCGCCACCAGATCCGCGCGCTGCACACCGCCGAGACCGTGACCGTCTACCAGGCGTACAGGCCGTCGCTCGGGCTGCCGGCCGCCCGCGACGGGCGCTTCCCGGCCGCCTGGAAGCGCGACCGCATGACGTGGATCAAGCCGAGCTTCCTGTGGATGATGTACCGCTGCGGCTGGGGGACGAAGGAGGGCCAGGAGACCGTCCTCGCCGTCGAGATCACCCGCGAGGGCTTCGACTGGGCCCTGGCCCACGCCGAACTCTCCCACTACGAACGGGGCGTGCACCCGGACCGCGCCACCTGGCAGCGCGACCTGCGCCGGGCGCCCGCCCGCGTCCAGTGGGACCCCGAGCGCGACCTGCACCTGAACCGGCTCACCCACCGCTCGCTTCAGCTCGGCCTGGCGGGCGAGGCGTCGCGGCGTTACGCGGACGAGTGGACGGTCGCGATCCGCGACGTCACCCCGCTCGCCCGGGAGATCCACGCGCTGGTCAGGGCGGGCGGGACGGAGGCCGCGAGCGCGCTGCTGCCGGACGAACGGGTCTACCCGGCGCCCGCTGCCGTCCCGGGCCCCGCGTCTTCGCCGTCGTAGGCGGCCAGCGCTGCCTGGCGGCACTCCAGCAGGTCGTCGAGGTTCGCGTGGGACACGTGCTCGCGGGCCAGCGCCACCATGGCCCTGGCCTCGACCGAGGCCCACGCGTGCCGCGCCCGCTTGTTGGCACGGCGTCTGGTGTCGCTGCGCAGGAAGCCAGCTCCTGCCGCGAACCCGGCGGAGGCGAGGGCGGCGAGGGAGGCGGCCACCCGCACATCCGCCGAGGCCAGCCCCGCCGCTCCCGCCGTGCCCGCCAGCAGGGCCGCGGGGAGCCCGAGGGCGATGTCCGCCCTGGCCCAGAACTCGGCCGGCGGTGCGCGAGTTTCCGCTGTCGCGTCGCCTCGTCCCTCATCCGGACGATCTCGGCCCGCAGGCGCCGGGCGAAGTCGTCCGGGCCCAGGCGCGTGATCCCGTCAGTGGAATTGACCATAGACGCATTCCAACACGCTTGAGCGAAAAGGTAGTTGGTGAGCACGGACAGCCTTCGCGCGCGTGGGGCGTGAGCTTCCCACAAGGCCGGGGGCCCGGCCGGGGTCAGGCGCCGGCCCACCCCGTCAGCCCCACGATCTCCCGCGCGATGTCCACCACCGTCCGCCCGTCCGTCGCCACCCGCACCGTGTCGGCCGGGGCGTGCGCGTCGAGCATCCGGGCCTTGCGCATGCTGTTGCGCAGCTCGTGCTCCAGCCCGGAACCGGTCTCCCGGCCGGTGAGCCGCTGAGCGGCCGTCGCGTCCGACGCGGTCATCAGGACCCGTACGCACCGGACCCCGGCCCCCATCGCCCGCTCGAACATCGGCGCCGAACCGGCCAGCACGCTCACCGTGTTCGTGTAGACGAGGCGGCGCAGGCCCAGGTCCGCGTAGTTGGCCCAGACCGCCGTCAGATTGCGTTCGGTGATCAGGGAGCGGTGCGGGTCGTCGTCGGGTGCGGGGTGCACGGCGCCCATGAAGTCGCCGTCGACGACCGCGTGCGGGGCGCCGGACTCCCGCAGCAGCGCCGACACCTCCCAGGCCACCGTCGTCTTCCCCACGCCCGCGCGGCCGCCGATCAGCAGTACCTCGGGGTGATCCATGGCGGCAGCGTTCCAGAGCGCGTGCGCGGCGCGCGACGCATTTGCCGGCCCGGCGCATACCGCGTCCGGAGTACGGGGGGCCGGTCCTGTACGCCTCGAGGATGCCCGGGAGTTCCGCCCGGCGGCAGGTGGGGCGGGGCGCGGGGCCGCATAGGCTCGGCGCATGGACTCCCCTGATGCGCGTACGTCCCGGTGGCGGCGCCTGCTGCCCCGCACCCGAGGCCGGTGGGCGGCGGGCGGTGCCGCGCTCCTCGTGCTCGCCGGTGCGGGCACCTGGACGGCGGTGGCCGACGACGGCGCGCCCGCCGTGCACCGCCAGGACCGGATGATGCGCGTCGACGGGGTGAACCTGGACACCTCCTACTTCACGGCAGGCGGCGGCGGACGCCGGCCCGCCGTGCTCATCGGCCACGGCTTCGGCGGCAGCAAGGCGGACACCCGGGCGCAGGCCGAGCAACTGGCCCGCGACGGGTACGCCGTGCTCACCTGGTCCGCCCGCGGCTTCGGCAGGTCGGGCGGCAAGGTCTCGCTGAACGCCCCGGACCGCGAGGTCGAGGACGTGTCCCGGCTGATCGACTGGCTCGCCGCCCGCCCCGAGGTGCGCCTCGACGCCGAGGGCGACCCGCGCGTCGGCGTCACCGGGGCGTCCTACGGCGGGGCCGTCTCGCTCCTCGCCGCCGGCTTCGACCACCGCGTCGACGCCATCGCCCCCGAGATCACCTACTGGAACCTCGCCGACGCGCTCTTCCCGGACGGGGTGTTCAAGAAACTCTGGGCCGGGATCTTCGTCAACACCGGCGGCGGCTGCGGCAACTTCGAGAAGGAACTGTGCGACCTGTACGAACGGGTCGCCGTCAACGGCAAGCCGGACGCCGCCGCGCGCGCCCTGCTCACCGAGCGCTCACCGAGCGCCGTCGCCGACCGCATCAAGGTCCCCGCGCTCATCGTGCAGGGCCAGACCGACTCCCTCTTCCCGCTCGGCCAGGCCGACGCCATGGCCAAGGCCATCACCGCCAACGGCGCCCCCGTCTCCGTCGACTGGACGGCCGGCGGGCACGACGGGGGTGACCGGGAGACCGGCCGGGTACAGAAGAGGATCGGTTCCTGGTTCGACCGCTACCTGAAGGGGGAAGAGGGTGCCGACACCGGCCCCGCCTTCCGCGTCACCCGGACCGGCGGCATCGACTCCACCGACGGCGCCGCCCTCACCCGCGGCGCGAGCGCCGGCACCTACCCCGGACTGCGCAGCGGCGGGCAGCCCGTCGAGCTGAGCGGCGACCCGCAGAAGATCAGCAACCCCGCGGGGGCCAGTCCGCCGTCCATCTCCGCCGTCCCCGGAGTCGGCGGCTCCATCTCCCAGCTCTCCACCCTCGGCGTCGGCCTCACCCTCGACTTCCCGGGCCAGTACGCCCGCTTCGACTCCGCCCCGCTCACCACGGCACGCCGCATCACCGGCGCCCCGACCGTCCGGGTGACCGTCGAGGCCGATCACGGCGACGCGGTCCTGTTCGGCAAGGTGTACGACGTCTCGCCGGACGGGAAGCGGCAGGTGCTGCCCGCCCAGCTCGTCGCGCCCTACCGGATCACGCCCGCGCAGCAGGGCAGGCCGGTCGAGCTGACGCTGCCCGCCGTCGACCACGAACTCGACGCGGGCCACCGCCTCCGCCTCGTCCTCGCCGCGACCGACCTCGGCTACGCGTCCCCCGCCGAGCCCGCCACGTACACCGTCTCCCTCGAAGGGCCGCTCACGCTCCCCACCGCGCCCGGCCTCGAAACCGCTTCGGCCGCGCTGCCCTGGTGGACCTGGGGGCTGCCGGCCGTCGCGCTGGTGATCGCCGCCGCCCTGCTGCTCACCGCCCGCCGCCGTACCGCGACGCCCGCCCCCGACCCCGCGCTCCGTGACGTACCGCTCCGGATCACCGGCCTGTCGAAGAAGTACGCCAAGTCCTCGGACCGGTACGCGGTCCGCGACCTCTCCTTCCGCGTCGAGAAGGGGCAGGTGCTCGGCCTCCTGGGCCCGAACGGCGCCGGCAAGACCACCACCCTGCGCATGCTCATGGGGCTCATCACCCCCGACGACGGCGAGATCCGCGTCTTCGGGCGCGCCATCCGCCCCGGCGCGCCCGTCCTCTCCCGGGTCGGCTGCTTCGTCGAGGGCGCCGGCTTCCTCCCGCACCTGTCCGGCCGCGCCAACCTGGAGCTGTACTGGAAGGCCACCGGACGCCCCGACGAGGACGCCCGCATCGACGAGGCGCTGGAGATCGCCGGCCTCGGCGACGCCCTGGCCCGCGCCGTGCGCACGTACTCCCAGGGCATGCGGCAGCGGCTCGCCATCGCCCAGGCCATGCTCGGCATGCCGGACCTCCTCATCCTCGACGAGCCGACCAACGGCCTCGACCCGCCGCAGATCCGCGAGATGCGGGACGTGATGATCCGGTACGCGGCCGGCGGCCGCACCGTGATCGTCTCCAGCCACCTCCTGTCCGAGGTCGAGCAGTCCTGCACGCACCTGGTCGTCATGGACCGCGGCCGGCTCGTCCAGGCGGGCCCCGTCGCCGAGATCACCGGCTCCGGCGACATGCTCCTGGTCACCACCGCCGACCCGCTCGCCGACCCCCTCGTGGAGAAGATCGCCGCCCTGCCGGGCATCGGTTCCGCCGTCCGCACCGACGACGGGCACGGGCTGCTCGTCCGGCTCGACGGGGCGACCTCGCCGCAGCTGATCGCCGAGCTGGTCCGCCTCGACGTGCCGCTGACGGGCGTCGGCCCGCACCGCCGCCTGGAGGACGCCTTCCTCACCCTGATCTCCGGAGGCTCCGCATGAGTACCGCAGCCGACCTCGCCGCGGCCCCCGAGGCACCCGGCTACCGTGCCCGCCACACGCTGCCGCTGCATGTCGAGGCGGTACGACAGCTGCGCCGGCGCCGCACCCTGCTCATGGGCGGGGTGCTGGCCGCGCTGCCGTTCATCCTGATCACCGCGTTCGCCATCGGCGGCACCCCGGACGGCGGGCCCGGCGGCGACGGCCGGATCACGCTCATGGACACGGCGACCGCGTCCGCCGCGAACTTCGCCGCGACCTGCCTGTTCGTCTCGGCGGGCTTCCTGCTCGTCGTCCCGGTCGCGCTGTTCTGCGGCGACACCGTGGCCTCCGAGGCGAGCTGGTCCTCACTGCGCTACCTGCTGGCCGCGCCCGTGCCCCGGGCCAGGCTGCTGTGGAGCAAGCTCGTCGTCGCGCTGGGCTTCAGCCTCGCCGCGATGGTGCTGCTGCCGCTCGTCGCGCTCGCGGCCGGCGCGGCGGCGTACGGCTGGGGGCCGCTGGAACTGCCGACCGGAGGGGCGCTGGGCGCCGGGGACGCGGTGCCGCGCCTCGCGCTCGTCGTGGCGTTCGTCTTCGTGTCCCAGCTGGTGACCGCCGGGCTGGCGTTCTGGCTGTCCACGAAGACCGACGCCCCGCTCGGCGCGGTCGGCGGGGCGGTGGGGCTGACCATCGTCGGCAACGTGCTCGACGCCGTGACCGCCCTCGGCTCCTGGCGCGACTTCCTTCCGGCGCACTGGCAGTTCGCCTGGGCCGACGCGCTCCAGCCCTCCATCGAGTGGGGCGGCATGGCGAAGGGCTCGGCCGTATCGGTGACGTATGCCCTGATCCTGTTCGCTTTCGCCTTCCGCGGGTTCAGCCGTAAGGACATCGTGTCCTGACCTTGACATTCCGCCGCCGTACCGCCCGTTGTTGCCGCATCGAGATCGTTCCGCAACACCTTCGTCGGGTCCGGGCCGCCCCTTCGCGCGTCACATTCACAAGTGCTGACGTGACGAGACAGGGGGTACGGCATGGAACACCGCACACGGAGGTACCGCGGCGCAGTCGGGCTGGTGCTCGCGGCCGGAGTGCTGCTCACCGGCTGTTCGGGGGAGGGCGGCGGCGGGGGCGAGTCGACCTCCGACCAGCGGCGCGCGGGGGCGCCCGCACCGGCCTACACCGGCGGGGCGAAGGAAGACGCGAAGGACGGGGACGGCGCGGACCGGCTCAAGGAGTCCGCCCCGCCCGACTACCTCTCCACCTTCGCGCTGGACGTCGACACCGCCTCGTACGGCTACGCCCGCCGCACCCTCGACGACGGCCGGCTGCCCGGCCCGGAGACCGTGCGGCCCGAGGAGTTCGTCAACAGCTTCCGCCAGGGCTACCACCGCCCCACGGGCAACGGCTTCTCGGTCTCCGTGGATGGTGCCAGGGCCGCCGGCGAGGAGGGGGACTGGTCGCTCGTCCGGGTCGGCCTCGCCACCAAGGCCGCGCCCACCACGGCCGAACGGCCCCCGGCCGCCCTGACCTTCGTGGTCGACGTCTCCGGCTCGATGAACTCGCCCGACCGCCTCGGCCTGGTCAAGACCTCGCTCGGCATCCTCACCGGCGAACTGCGCGACGACGACTCGATCAGCCTGGTCACCTTCAGCGACGAGGCGGAGACCGTCCTGCCCATGACCCGGCTGAGCGGCCACCGCGGCAGGATCCGCGACGCGGTCGACTCCCTGGAACCCGCCGAGTCCACCAACGTGGGGGCGGGCATCGAGCGCGGTTACGAGGAAGCGGTGGAGGGCCGCCGCAAGGGCGCCAACAACCGCGTCGTCCTGCTCTCCGACGCGCTGGCCAACACCGGTGACACCGACGCCGACGACATCCTCGAACGGATCGACTCCGCCCGCCGCGAGTACGGCATCACCCTGTTCGGCGTGGGCGTCGGCAGCGACTACGGCGACGCGTTCATGGAGGAGCTGACCAACAAGGGCGACGGCCACACCACGTACATCGCCGACGAGGAGCAGGCCCGCAAGGTCTTCGTCGACCAGCTCCCCGCCCACCTCGAACTGACCGCCCGGGACGCCAAGGCACAGGTCGCCTTCGACCCGAAGACCGTCGAGAAGTTCAAGCTCATCGGCTACGAGGACCGCAAGGTCGCCGACGACGACTTCCGCGACGACACCGTGGACGGCGGTGAGGTGGGCCCCGGCCACACCGTCACCGCTCTGTACGCGGTGCACCTGCGCGACGGCGCCTCCGGCCATGTCGCCACCGCGACCGTGCGCTGGCTCGACCCGAAGACCCGTACCCCGCACGAGAAGACCGGCTCCGTGGCGACCGGCGCGGTCACCGGCAAGCTGTGGGGCGGCCGGAGCACCCGGCTCCAGGTCACGGCGGTGGCCGCCTACTTCGCGGAGTACCTGCGCGGCACCGGCCTGCCCGGCGCGCCGGGCCTCGGTGAACTCGCCGGCCGGGCCGAGAAGCTGGCCGCGAGCACGGAGGACACCTCGGTCACGAAGCTGGCCGACGCGATCGTCCGCGCGGAGCGGCTGAAGGGCGGGGCCCGCGAGGACGGGACGGGCGCGGAAGAGGGCGAGATGGACTGACGGGACCGGGGCGGCCGGCGCGCTCGCACCGGCCGCCCCGCGACCCCAACGGTGCGCACGCGTCTGCGAATTGCCGCGACGCGTGCGCCCGTACCGGGCCATGATGGGCCCCATGGCATCCCTGTTCCTGACCCTCGCCGTGATCACGACCGGCCTCTACGCCGGATTCCTGCTGACCTTCCTCATCGCGGTGATGCCCGGTCTGGCCGTCCTGCCCGACGGCGGCTTCACCGCCGCGATGCGCCGCTTCAACGAGAAGGTCCCCGGCCCGGCCTTCCTGGTGCTCTTCCTGGGCGTCATCGCGTTCCCGGCCGTCCCGGTGTTCACGGAGGCCGGCGAGGACACCTGGCCCCTGCTGATCGCCGCCCTGGCCTGCGCCGTCGCCTCGCACCTGATCACGATCGCGGGCAACATCCCGCTGAACAACGCGCTCGCCGCGTCCGAGGGCGGCGACGACACGGAGGCCCGCACGGCGTTCGAAACCCGCTGGAATGCCTTGCACCGCGTGCGTACGGTGCTGTCCCTGGCGGCTTTCGCGCTGCTGGCGGTGGCGGCGTAGAGCGTGGCTCGTCGCTTCGGCGGAACTTCGATCCACGCAGGAGTCCCCATGACTCGCCTCGGCACATCGGAAGCCCGAACCCTTGAACTGCTCGCGCGGGACCTGTCCTCCGACACGACCGTGGAGGAGCTCCTGGCCGAGACCGGTGCCAGGCGTCGTCTGGACCTGTCCGATCTCAGCCCCGAGGAGCAGGCGGCACTGATCGCGGGCCGGACCGTGGGCGTGCTGCCCTCGCAGGACGCGCTGTCCTCGGCCATCGAGGCCGCCCGGGCCGAGGGGCGGCCGCTGCGGGTCAAGCTGGGCATCGACCCCACGTCGTCCGACGTGCATCTGGGGCACACCGTCCCCATGATCATTCTGAGCCGGTTCCAGCGCATGGGACACGACATCGTTCTGATCGTCGGTGACATCACTGCGAAGATCGGCGACCCCTCCGGGCGTTCCGACGAGCGTCCGCCGCTGACGGACGAGGACATCGCGAACAATCTCACCACCTACCGGGACCAGGTGTCCCCGTTCTTCGATTTCGAGCGCGCGGAGTTCCGCCGTAACAGCGAATGGCTCGCGGACATCCGACTTCCCGAACTCATCGGCGTTCTTTCGCGGATTCCCGTTTCCATGTCGCTGCAGCGCGAGGACTTCCGTACCCGGCTCGCCCAGGGGCAGGGCCTGGCGATGTCCGAGTTCATCTACGCCGTCGTCATGGCGATCGACTCGGAGAAGATCCACGCCGACATCGAACTCGGCGGTGTCGACCAGCTGCTGAACATGCAGATGGGCCGCAAGGTCATGGAGAACGCGGGCCGGAAACCGCAGCTCGTCATCAGCATGCCCCTGATCGAGGGCACGGACGGCAGCGGCGCCAAGATGAGCAAGAGCAAGGGCAACTACATCGCCCTGACCGCGACCGCGGACGACGTCTTCGGCAAGATCATGTCCATCCCGGACCGGCTGATGGTGCCCTACCTCAAGGCGTGGACCGAGTGGACCGACGCCGAGGTGGACGCGGCCGTCGCCCGTGTCGAGAACAAGAGCCTGCACCCGATGGACCTCAAGAAGGTCCTCGCCGGTGAGGCCGTCGCCGCGGTCCACGGCCTCGAAGCCGCGATGGCCGCCCGCCGCCACTTCACCGCGCAGTTCTCCCGGCGCAGCTTCGGCGACGTCGGGTCCCTGCCCGTCGTCCCGGCCGCCCACGCCGACGACGCGGTGGCCGCCGTACTCACCCAGGTCCTGGAGTTCGCCGCCGGCACCTCCGCGGCACGCCGTCTCGCCAAGCAGAACGCCCTGCGCCTCGTCGTCGAGACCTCGGAGGGGCGGAAGACGGTGACCCTCTCGGAGGACGACGTCACGCGCTCCCTCCACGAGGCCGTCAAGACCGCCCTGGCCGCCGTCGGCACCACGACGGCCGCCGGCACGGTCTACCTCAAGGCGGGCCGCAAGGTGGCGAAGATCGAGGGCGTGTGACGACGCACCCGGCCGGCGCCGGACCGTCCTCCTGGTCGCATGGGGCCGGTCCGGCGCTTACGTCGCTGCTACGCCTCGCTCGGTAATGTGCCGCCGACCAGCGAAAAGGCCCTCCGGGGTGGAGGGCCTCGTTGTGGTGCGATCTGTGTGCCCCCGGCAGGACTCGAACCTGCGGCCAAGCGCTTAGAAGGCGCCTGCTCTATCCACTGAGCTACGGGGGCCGGGTGGTGGCTGCGGTGCCGGGAGCCCCGGGACCGGGCGGTCCGTGACCTTGCCGGGACAAGGATAGGGCTCCGAATGGCTCGACCTCGTTGCTTCACCTGCGTGGCACGATGTGGAGGTTCGGTGAAGCGAGACGATAATCGCAGGTGGGCACGGATCATGCACCGCTTTTGACGCTTCACGCCTCGGGTGTTGTGCACTCGTTATGCCTGCGCCCCCCTCGTCACCCCTGTCCGGACGGGGGAACCGGCGCGCAGAAGTGGCTATACGCTTCAAAAGGGCTCCAAAATTGGGCATTCTTCGCATGTGGTGACCTTGGACGTACGGCCTCAGCTCATCGACGCACTCTCCGCCCTGCGCGACTGTGTCGCCGCCGTGCGTCTCCCACTTCCGCTCCCAGGGGCTCTTCGCGCCAGGCAGACCCGGATCGAGCTGCTCGCCCAGCTCGACGACTATCTGCTGCCCCGGCTCAAGGACCCCGACGCGCCCCTGCTCGCCGTCATCGGCGGATCGACCGGTGCCGGCAAGTCGACGCTCGTCAACTCCCTCGTGGGTCGCAGGGTCAGCGAGGCCGGGGTGCTCCGGCCCACCACCCGCACGCCCGTCCTGGTGTGCCACCCGGACGACCAGCACTGGTTCGCGGGCGTACGGGTGCTGCCGCAGCTCACCCGGGTCTGGCTGTCGCCCGATGAGTACGCCGATCCCGGCCAGTGCGACGACCTCGACGGCCCCGACGGCAACGCCGCGGAGGAGGGCACCGCGCTGCGCGTCGAGACCGCTCCCGGGCTGCCCCGCGGGCTCGCCCTGCTGGACGCCCCCGACATCGACTCCCTCGTCGTGCGCAACCGGGTCCTGGCAGCCGAGCTCATCTGCGCCGCCGACATCTGGGTGATGGTCACCACCGCCTCGCGGTACGCCGACGCCGTGCCCTGGCACCTGCTGCGTACCGCCAAGGAGTACAACGCCTCGCTCGTCACCGTCCTCGACCGCGTCCCGCACCAGGTGATCGCCGAGGTCTCCCGGCAGTACGGCGCCCTGCTCGCCAAGGCGGGCCTCGGCGAGGTGCCCCGGTTCACCATCCCCGAACTCCCCGAATCGGCGGGCGGCGGCAGCGGCCTGCTGCCCACCACCGCGGTCGCCCCGCTGCGCGCCTGGCTCGCCCACCGCGCGCAGGACCCGGCGGCCCGTCAGCAGGCGGTCGGCCGGACTGCCTCGGGCGTCATCGAATCCCTGAACGTCCGGATGCCCGCGCTCGCCGGGGCCGTCGCCGCCCAGTACGCGGCCGCCGTACGGCTCACGGGTGTCGTCGAGGAGGCGTACGGGAAGGAGGGCGCCCGCCTCCGCCGAAGGCTCAAGAACGGCGGCGCGCTCGCCGGCGACGCCCGGACCCGCTGGCGCGGCTACCCCACGTACAGCAGCTCCGAGGAAGTGCTCGACGCGCTCGTCGAGAGCCTGGCCGCGCTCCTGGAGTGCGCCGTCGCCGCCGCCGACGAGCAGATCCGTACCGTCTGGCGCCGCGAACCCGCCGCCTCGGCCTTCGCCTTCGAAGCAGCGGGCCGCGAGGAGGGCGGCTGGGGACCGGCCGAGGACATCCGGGGCCGGATCGACATGACCGTACGCAGGTGGCGCCGGATCCTGGAGGAACTGGCCGAGGAGGAGCTGCGCCTGATGGAGCGCAACACCGCCCCGGACCCCGAGACCGTCGCCGCACTGCTGGCCGCGGCCCTGCTCGGCGGCCGCCGCGCCCGCACCGCGGGCGAACAACTCGCCGAACGCATCGGCGCGCAGGGCGCGCTGCGGCTGCGCGACAAGGGCGGCGCGCTGCTCACCAACTGTCTCGACCACGTGCTGAACGGCGAACGCGACCGGCGGCTCGCGCCCCTGGACTCCCTCGACGTGGCCCCCGAACCGCAGGCCGAACTGATCGCCGCACTGTCCCTACTGCAGAAGGAGAGGTGGCAGCGATGACTGCCGTCACTGACGAGAATCCGGGGCAGGGCGGGACCGGGGAGTGCCTGTCCGACGCGTCGCACTCCGGCACCGGATGGGACGACGGGCTCATCGCCCGGCGGGCGCAGGCGGCCCCCAAGGAGGCCGAGCAGACGCCGGACGAGGTCCCTCCGGAGGACGACGGCGGGCCGCAGGTCGAGGCGTACGTGGACTCCGGCAGCCCGCTCCGGCCGCGCCTGGACGCCCTGCGCGAACTCGTCGGGCTGTCCAGGGCCCGCCTGGACCGGGCCGCCCTCGCCGAGGCGGGCCGGGTGCTGGACGAGGCCGCGGCCCGGCAGCGCCTGTCCTCCCGGCACACCGTCGTCGCCATCGCCGGGGCCAGCGGCAGCGGCAAGTCGGCCCTCTTCAACGCGCTCGCCGGCGCCCAGCTCTCCGAGACCGGCCTGCGCAGGCCCACCACTTCCTCCCCCCTCGCCTGCTCCTGGACCGACGGGGCCGCCGGACTGCTCGACCGGCTGGCCGTGCCCGGCAGGCTCCGGCGCAGGCCGCAGCCCGGCGCGGCGGCCGACGAGGCGCTCCAGGGCCTGGTCCTCGTCGACCTGCCCGACCACGACTCGGCGGCGCGGGGCCACCGCGACCAGGTGGACCGGGTGCTCGCGCTGGTCGACGCCGTGATCTGGGTCGTGGACCCGGAGAAGTACGCGGACGCGGCGCTCCACGAGCGCTACCTGCGGCCCCTCGCCGGCCACGCCGAGGTCACCTTCGTCGTCCTCAACCAGATCGACCGGCTGCCGGGCGAGGCCGCCGACCAGGTCCTTGACGACCTGCGCCGGCTGCTCGACGAGGACGGCATGGCCGTCGGCGAGCACGGCGAGCCCGGAGCCACCGTCCTGTCCCTGTCCGCCCTCACCGGCGAAGGCGTCGGCGAACTGCGCGAACTGCTCGGCCGGTTCGTCCAGGACCGCACCGCGGCCACCCGCCGCCTGGCCGCCGACGTCGACGCGGCGGCGGCCCGACTGCGCCCGGTGTACGTCGCCGAGGGGCGGCCGGGACTGGGGGAGCAGGCACGCGAGGAGTTCGCGGACCGGCTCGCGGAGGCCGTGGGCGCCGCTGCCGCGGGCCAGGCGGCCGAGCGCGAGTGGCGCCGCAACGCCGGACGGGCGTGCGGCACGCCGTGGCTGCGGCTCTGGCGCTGGTACGAGGCCACGCGGCAGCCCGGCAGCCGGGACCGCACGCCCCTCGCCGCCCCGCCCGAGGAACGGCTCACGGCACGTCAGCGCGTCGAGCAGGCGGTGCGCACGGTGGCGGACGACGCGGCCGCGGGGCTGCCCGGGCCCTGGGCACAGGCGGTGCGCGAGGCCGCGGTGCAGGGGGCCCAGGGGCTGCCGGACGCGCTGGACGAACTGGCGGGACGGGTGACCGGTGGGCCGGAGGCCGGTGCGCCTGCCACGGGTGGCGCGGCTCCGACGGGTGGCGCGGCTCCGACGGGTGGCGCCGCTCCACCCGGTGGCGCGGGCGAGGGCCGGGCCGCGCGGGCGGCCGGGAAGCCGCCGCGTCCCGCCTGGTGGCCGGCGGCCGTGCTGGCGCAGGTGGCGATGACACTGCTCCAGATCTTCGGCGGCCTGTGGCTGGCCGGCCAGATCATCGGGGTGCTGGAGCCGGGGCTGCTGACGCCCGCCCTGGTGATGCTGGCGGGCATCGTCGGCGGCCCGCTCGTGGAGTGGTCGTGCGCGGCGGCGGCGAGGGGGCCCGCGCGGCGGTACGGCCAGGAGGCCGAACGGCGACTGCGCGAGACGGCGGCGGCCTGCGGACGGGCCAGGGTGCTCGACCCGGTCTCGGCCGAGCTGGCGCGCTACCGCGAAGTGCGCGAAAGGTACGTGGCGGTGACGGAGTTCTCCACAACGGGCCGTTAGTCCACAGCCTCCAGCGGGATTTCCGCCTCCCCTCCAGCATGGGATCAGTGACCGCACACACGGTGCGGTCGCGGAGACCGGGCGAACAGGGGAGGCGGAGTCATGAACGAGACCTTGGTGACGCTGGTGGGCAACGCGGCGACGGCGGTGGAGTTCCGGGACACGACGAGCGGGGGGATGGCCCGGTTCAGGTTCGCGGTGACGCCCCGGCGGTGGGACCGGGCCAAGGAGGCCTGGGCCGACGGGCACACGAGCTTCTACACCGTGTGGGCGTGGCGCACGCTGGCCGCGAATCTGTCGGGGTCGGTCGCGGTGGGGGAGCCGCTGGTGGTGCACGGCAGGCTGAAGGTGCGCGAGGAGGAGTTGGACGGGCAGCGCCGGACGTTCGTGGACATCGAGGCGGTGGCGGTGGGCCACGATCTGACGCGGGGGACGTCGGCGTTCCGCAGGGTGGTCAGGGGTGAGCCGGGCCTGACGTCCCGGTACGGCCCGGCACCGGTCGCCGCGGGGAGCGACGATCCGTGGGCGGTGCGGGAGGCGCCGGAGCGGCCGGGCGGGGAGCCGGTGGGGGAGGGCGAACCGGCGGGCGGCGCGGTGGCGTCGGAGGAGCCGCCGGTGCCGGAGCGGCCAACCGCGCGACGGCGGACGGTGCGTCAGAAGGGCGGATCCGCGCCCCGGAAGGCGGACTCGGATCTGGTGACCGTGTGACGACCACGCGTGCCGGGGCGGGCCAGTGTTCGCAATGGGGCGCGAGTTGCGCCGGATAACGATTGCGATTCGGAATGGTTGTCGGACGGTATGACGGGGGACGGTTCTTTATCCGCTCCATAGGATCTCCCCGTACTCACAAGGCACTTGAGTAAGCAGGCGGGACAATCCCCACACGCGTACCGGGCGCGAGGGTCTCGCCCGGAGGGGAAATCAGTGTTTTCTGCTTCTTCAGCGACCGTTTCGTCGTCCACGGGGACGGCTCACACCGGACGGCGTCGGCGCATAGTCCGGCTCACGGCCTCGGTGGTGGCGTCCGGCCTGGCCATGGCCGGGGCCCTTGTCGGCGCGGGTAGCGCGACGGCCGACGAGGTGCCCGCGCACCAGGGCGGCGCGACCGCCGTACTGGACGGACTGAAGACCTACGACACCGCTTACGTCCACGAGGACGGCAAGAAGGACGACAAGGTCTCCGCGGGTCTGTTCGAGATGAACGTCGACGGCGGCGGCACGCTCAAGACGTACTGCATCGACATCCACAACCACACCCAGGACCAGGCGAAGTACCTGGAGACGCCCTGGGACCAGACCTCGCTCGGCGGCAACAAGGACGCCGGCAAGATCCTCTGGGTCCTGCAGCACTCCTACCCGCAGGTGAACGACCTCTCGGAGCTCGCCAAGGCGGCCGGCACCGGGACGCTCACCAACGAGACCGCGGCGGCCGGCACCCAGGTCGCGATCTGGCGGTTCTCCGACCACGTCGACGTCACCGCCGCTGACGAGCAGGCGGAGAAGCTCGCGGACTGGCTGGAGAAGTCCGCCACCGTCACCGCCGAGCCGAAGGCCTCCCTGGCGCTCGACCCGGTCGCGGTCTCCGGCCGCTCAGGTGAGCGCGTCGGCCCGGTCACCGTCCGCACCAACGCCGGCCAGGCCACGGTGACCCCGCCGGCGGACCTCGCCAGCGGCGTGAAGGTCACCGACAAGGCGGGCAAGCCCGTCACCACGGCGTCCGACGGCGACGAGCTCTACTTCGACGTGCCCGCCGGCTCCGAGGAGGGCACCGCCTCGCTGACCGTCCAGGCCGCGACCTCCGTCCCGGTCGGCCGCGCCTTCGCCGGGGTCACCAAGAGCCAGACCCAGATCCTGGCCGGCTCCAGCGAGTCCACGGTCTCCGCGGCCGCCACCGCCTCCTGGGCCAAGAAGGGCCCGATCCCGACGGCCACCGCCGAGAAGAACTGCACCAAGGGCGGCGTCGACGTCACCGTCGGCAACCAGGGCGACGAGGCGTTCACCTTCGAGCTCGACGGCAAGGAGCAGACCGTCGAGGCCGGCAAGACCGCGACCGTCACGGTCCCGGTCGCCGAGGACCAGGCGTACGACATCACGGTCACCGGCCCCGGCGGCTTCTCCAAGACGTTCAAGGGCGTCCTGGACTGCAAGACCACCAGCAGCGGCACCGGCGGCACGGGCGGCACGGACACCCAGACCGGTGGTGACGAGCCCACCTCGACCACGGCCACGGCCGGCGGCAGCACCTCGGGCGGCGACGACACCAACCTCGCCGAGACCGGCAGCTCCAGCGCCACCCCGATGATCGCGGGCATCGCCATCGCCCTGGTCGTCGTCGGCGGCGGCGCGGTCGTGCTCCTTCGCCGCAAGGGCCGCACCGCCAGTGAGTGACCTGCGGTAGCACACCGTCACACGCACTGATCAAGGCCCCGGCGGGCTTCGGCCCGCCGGGGCCTTCGCGTACCCCGGCCACCCCCGGCACGTACCGCGACCCGGGATCGCCCGTATCGCGCACCGGACCGGTTTCCGTCAAGAGGCGGCCGTCAGGCAAGATGGTTCCATCTGCCCACACATCGATTGCCGGACGGTTTCTCTTGGCTGAGTTCATCTACACCATGCGCAAGACGCGCAAGGCGCACGGCGACAAGGTGATCCTCGATGACGTCACCCTGAACTTCCTGCCCGGCGCGAAGATCGGTGTCGTGGGGCCCAACGGCGCCGGTAAGTCCACGGTGCTGAAGATCATGGCGGGCCTGGAGCAGCCGTCGAACGGTGACGCGTTCCTGTCGCCCGGCTTCAGCGTCGGCATCCTCATGCAGGAGCCGAAGCTCGACGAGTCGAAGACGGTCCTGGAGAACGTGCAGGACGGCGCCGCCGAGGTCATGGGCAAGCTCAAGCGCTTCAACGAGGTCGCCGAGCTGATGGCGACCGACTACTCGGACGCGCTCATGGACGAGATGGGCAAGCTCCAGGAGGACCTGGACCACGCCAACGCGTGGGACCTGGACGCCCAGCTGGAGCAGGCCATGGACGCCCTGGGCTGCCCGCCCGGCGACTGGCCCGTCACCAACCTCTCCGGTGGCGAGAAGCGCCGCGTCGCGCTCTGCAAGCTCCTCATCGAGGCGCCCGACCTGCTGCTCCTCGACGAGCCCACCAACCACCTCGACGCCGAGTCGGTGAACTGGCTGGAGCAGCACCTCTCGAAGTACGCGGGCGCCGTCGTGGCCGTGACCCACGACCGCTACTTCCTGAACAACGTGGCCGAGTGGATCCTCGAACTCGACCGCGGCCGCGCGCTCCCGTACGAGGGCAACTACTCCACGTACCTCGACAAGAAGGCCGCCCGTCTCAAGGTCGAGGGCCGCAAGGACGAGAAGCGCCAGAAGCGGCTCAAGGAAGAGCTGGAGTGGGTGCGGTCGAACGCCAAGGGGCGTCAGACCAAGTCCAAGGCCCGTCTCGCCCGTTACGAGGAGATGGCCGCCGAGGCGGACAAGATGCGGAAGCTGGACTTCGAGGAGATCCAGATCCCGCCGGGGCCGCGGCTCGGGTCCATCGTCGTCGAGGTCGAGAACCTCTCGAAGGCCTTCGGCGACAAGGTCCTCATCGACGACCTCTCGTTCACGCTGCCGCGCAACGGCATCGTCGGCGTCATCGGTCCGAACGGCGCGGGCAAGACCACGCTGTTCAAGATGATCCAGGGCCTGGAGACGCCGGACAGCGGCTCAATCAAGGTCGGCGACACGGTCAAGATCTCCTACGTCGACCAGTCCCGCGCCAACATCGACCCGAAGAAGACCCTCTGGGCCGTCGTCTCGGACGAGCTGGACTACATCAACGTCGGCCAGGTCGAGATGCCTTCGCGGGCGTACGTCTCCGCGTTCGGCTTCAAGGGCCCGGACCAGCAGAAGCCGGCCGGCGTCCTGTCCGGTGGTGAGCGCAACCGCCTCAACCTGGCGCTGACGCTCAAGGAGGGCGGCAACCTGCTGCTCCTCGACGAGCCCACCAACGACCTCGACGTCGAGACCCTGTCCTCGCTGGAGAACGCCCTGCTGGAGTTCCCGGGCGCGGCCGTGGTCATCTCCCACGACCGCTGGTTCCTGGACCGCGTCGCCACGCACATCCTGGCGTACGAGGGCGACTCCAAGTGGTACTGGTTCGAGGGCAACTTCGAGTCGTACGAGAAGAACAAGATCGACCGCCTCGGCGCCGACGCGGCCCGCCCGCACCGTGCCACGTACAAGAAGCTCACGCGAGGCTGATCGTCTTGGCTCGTCACATCTACAGCTGCCCGCTGCGCTGGTCGGACATGGACGCCTTCGGCCACGTCAACAACGTGGTCTTCCTCCGCTACCTGGAGGAGGCGCGCATCGACTTCATGTTCCGGCTGGCGCCGGGGGACGGCTCGCCGTCCTTCGCGGGCGGTTCCGTGGTGGCGCGGCACGAGATCGACTACGTGCGGCCCCTGGTCCACCGCCACCGGCCGGTGACCGTCGAGTCCTGGGTCACGAAGATAGGCGCCGCGTCCCTGACGATCGCCTACGAGATCAAGGACCCGGACCAGGTCTACGTACGCGCCTCGACCGTCGTCGTGCCGTACGACCTGGCCGCGGAGCGTCCCCGGCGCATCTCCGCGGAGGAGAAGCTGTTCCTCCAGGAGTACCTGGCCGAGGAGCCCGCCGCGGTATGACCGTGTCCGTACAGTCGCTGCGGTTCGCCGACGCGAGGGAGGCCGCCGACCTCGCGGCCTTCCTCGAACGGCTGCTCCACTACGACCGCGCCGCCGCCGTACGCCTCCAGGCGGGCGGCGGCGCGCTCGCCGTGTTCGGCCGGCCGCCGTCCTTCGACGTCCTGGCGATCCGTACGGCACGGCTGGCCGAGCCGCACGGCTTCGACCTCACGGTGTCGGCCGGTGACCTCCTGGAGAGCCTGCCGGCCGAGGGCCCCGGCGCCGGCTTCGGCGCCCTGCCCGCGCCGGTCACCGGACCGCCCTGGGCCGGTGTCCTGCCGCCCCGCGGCGGCTGGCGGGAGCGCCCAGGACTGCCCGGCCCCGCCGCCCTGAGGGCCGCGCTGACCGCGGCCGTCACGGAATTCCGGGCCCGCGACGAGGCACTCCCCGAGGGCCGGCGCACCCGCGCCGAGCGGGACCGCATCGGCCACGACATCTGGTCGCGCACCCTTGCGGACACCGAACTCCCGCTCCGCGCGGTCCACGCCGCGCAGTCCCTCGGCTTCCTGCGCGCCGCCCCCGACTTCCCGGTCGCCCTCCTGACGACGGGCAGCTGGCTGCGCCTGCGTACCCCGTACGGCTCCATCGCCCTGCGCCGGGCGGGCGCGACGGGCGGCCTGGGGAACCTCGCGGTCTCCGTGAACGGCTGAACCGCCCCCTCACCACCGCATGTGCACGTCCTCCGCCCAGCCCAGCAGGCGGTCCACCGCGATCTCCGTGCCGTCGTCGGCGCGGACGCGGCCGTCGTAGTGGCCGAAGCACTGGTCGGTGCGGTTGGCGAGCAGGCCCGCCTCGGTGCGGGTACAGCGGTTGTGGAACGGGGTGAACGTCAGGTCGATCTGACCGGTCAGCGGCGTGCGGATCGTCCAGGTGGCCAGCGGGTCCGAGGCCGACCAGCGCCAGTCCAGCTCCTCGCCGACCTTGCTGAGCCGTCCGTCCACGCACAGGGCGTTCTCCGTGGACCCGGTGCCCAGCGTCCACCGCCCGCCGAGCTGGAGGCCCACCGTACGGCCGTCGGTGCGGCCGGAGGCGGCGCCCCAGTTCCAGTCGACCGTACGAGGCCAGCGGCCCCGGCCGTGGTCCAGGACGGCCCAGGTGTCGTCGCCGTCGAAGTCCAGGAACTCGCCCCCGACCCTGACCCGGCCGGAGGCGGGCAGCGCGGTCTGCTTGGACGTGTACTGGAAGCGGTGGCTGTTCCACGGGACGACCACCGAGAGCGATTCGTGGTCCGCCGGGCGGCCGACCAGGAGATCCACGTCCACCGGCACCCGCTCCGGGGTCAGACAGCGAGCCCTGAGCCGGGTGCCGCCGGGCTCGTCGCGGATCTCCACGCGCACCTTGCCACCCGTGGGGCGCGCCGGTCCGGTCACCACGTCCGGGGAGCCGGCGGCGCCGGCCACGGTGTCGGGCAGGTGGACACCGAGGCCGCCGGGGATGACCGCCGTACGCTCCATCTCCAGCCCGCCGGGCGCGTATTCGAGCAGGTAGACGCTGTTCAGGGCGAGGAAGTCCAAATCGCTGACGGTCAGCGCCACCAGGTGGGTGGGCGTCGTGACGCACCAGTACTCCCACCGCTTCGTACGGCCCCAGCCGCGCAGATTCGCGCGGTGCAACGGCGTCCGCGACCAGCCGACCGCCGCCGGATCGAGGCGGCCGTCGGGCAGGCACAGGTCGACCGGCTCGGTGATCTCACGCTCGAACGTCGTCATGGCCGGATCCTAACGGCCGGTCAGCGCGCCGCTCGGGGGCGGACGGCGGAGCGAGCCCGGGCGGCACCCGGTCCTCCGGGGCCATCAGCCGTCGGTGTTCACCATCGAGGCCGCCGCGTAGGTGAGGTAGTCCCACAGTTGGCGCTCGTGCTCGGGCGCGAGGTCCAGTTCGTCCAGCGCCACCCGCATGTGGTGCAGCCACGCGTCGTGTGCGGCGCGGTCCACCTGGAACGGCGCGTGCCGCATCCGCAGCCGCGGATGCCCGCGGCGGTCGCTGTAGGTGCGCGGACCGCCCCAGTACTGCATGAGGAAGAGCGCGAACCGCTCCTCGGCCGGCCCGAGATCCTCCTCCGGGTACATCGGCCGCAGCAGCGGGTCATCGGCGACGCCCTGGTAGAAGCGGTGGACCAGGCGCCTGAAGGTCTCCTCGCCGCCGACCTGCTCGTAGAAGGTCAGCTCCTGCACCGTGTCGCGCGGATTCTCAGTCACCCGTCCATGGTCGCAGACGCGTCGCCCGCCGGGACGGGCCCGGGGATCTTCTCCGGCCTCCGGCCCTTTACGCCTTGTCAGTTCGTTGTGCGAACTACTATGGTTCGTGTAACGAACCAAGTCGTGTGTCCGTTCAATGGTTGGGGTCGGCATGGCAAAGGGAACAGCGAATCGCACCGTCGTGGTCGTCGGCGGCGGATACGGCGGCTCCGCCGTCGCCAAGGCGCTCGACGAGGAAACCGATGTGGTGCTCATCGACCCCAAGGACGCATTCGTGCACGCTGCGGGCTCGCTGCGCGCGCTGGTCAGGCCCGACTGGGCGCAGAACATCTTCTTCCCGTACGACACCCTGCTGAAGCGCGGCACCGTCCGCCGCGAGCGGGCCGTCGCCGTGGACCCGGGCGGGGTCACCCTGGCCGGCGGAGAGCGCGTCGCCGCCGACTACCTGGTGCTCGCCTCCGGCTCGGACTACCCGTTCCCGGCCAAGACGGACACCGACCTGGCGGGCGAGGCGCTGGCCCGGATACGCGAGGCGCACCGGGAACTGGCCGGTGCCAAGCGGGTCCTGATCACCGGCGCCGGACCGGTCGGCCTCGAACTGTCCGGTGAGATCAAGGCCGTCTGGCCCGAGAAGCACGTGGTCGTCACCGACCCCGCCGACGAGCTGCTGCCCGGCTTCCTGCCCGAGGTCCGCGAGGAACTGGAGCGCCAGCTGGCCGCACTCGGCGTCGAAGTGCGGCTCGGCACCGCACTCACCGGTGAACCGCCGGCCGCCCCGGGCCGCCTGGAGCCGTTCACCGTCACCACCGCCGCCGGTGACCCCATCGGGGCGGACATCTGGTTCCGCTGCTACGGCGTGCGCTCCAACGGCGACTACCTCGCCGACGGCCAGGTCGCCGAGCGCGACGCGCAGGGCCGGGTTCCGGTCGACGAGCGGCTCAACGTCGTGGGCCACGACCACATCTACGCCCTCGGCGACCTCACCGACCTGGCCGAGGCCAAGATGGCCGGGTACGCCATGAAGCACGCCGAGGTCGTCGCCGCCAACGTCCTGGCCCAGGTGCGCGGGGAGGATCCGGTGGCCGTCTACCTGCCGTCCCCGGTGCGCTCCGCGCTGCTCCCGCTCGGGCCCGGCGGCGGGGTCGGTCAGGTGCCGGCGCCGGGCGGCCCGGTGCTGCTGCCCGCGGAAGAGGTCAGCGCGTACAAGGGCAAGGACCTCTTCACCGGCCGCTTCGAGGAGCTCTTCGGTATCACCCGCTGAGGAGGGAGGCCCGCCTCAGCAGCCGGGAGTGGCTGCCGGGGCGTTCTCGCAGGACTCGCGGAAGACCATGGGCACCTTGTTCTCCAGCACCAGGCGCCCCAGAAGCGCGGTCAGCAGCTCGCGGTCGGGCTCGTCGAGCCCGTCCGCCAAGGCCTCGACCCGCCGGCAGGTCTCCGCGTAGAACTCCTCTGCGAGCTCGCTCCCGGCCTCGGTCGTCGCCACCCGCACCGCTCGCCCGTCCTCCGGATCGGGCTCCCGGCGCACCAGGCCCCGCTGCACGCACCGGTCCACGAGCCCGGTGAGACTGGACTTCGCGAGGCCGAGGACGGTGCCCAGCTCGCGCATGCCGTACGGCTTCACCATCAGCACGCAGAGCAGCTGGCCCTGCTGGGCGGTGATTCCGTGTTCGCGGCCGGAATCGGCATACACGGCATTCACCAGGAATGCGGAGCGCACCAATGCGGTGGCGGTCCCCATCTGCCCTTCGTCGGCCTTTCGCATGTGTACAGAATATGGCAGCGCGAACGGTACGGGCCCGCCCCGGAACGGACATTCGTGGTACGAACTACCGCAAGCCGCAGCGGCCGGTGAAGGGGGATCCCCTCACCGGCCGCTCGGTCGTACGCGGTGATCAGTCCCGGCGGACCGTGATCGTGGTCCAGGCCCCGACGTGCACCTGGTCGCCGTCCTGGAGCGGGACGGGGACGTAGGGCTGGATCGGCTCCTCGGAGCCGTTGACCGTGGTGCCGTTGGTCGAGTTCTGGTCGACCACGGCCCAGCTGCCGTCGGGCTGCTGCACCAGCACGGCGTGCTGGTGGGAGACGCCCGGGTCCTCCGGCGGCACCGACAGGTCGATGTCCGGGGACTCGCCCGTGCTGTGCCGGCGGCGGCCGATCGTGATCTGCGTACCGGTGAGCGCGAGCTGCTGCTCCGGGGAGTACGCGGGCAGGTTGAGCCCGGTCGCCTCGGGGCCGCTGCGCTGCATCATCGCCAGGAAGTACTCACGGTCGGGCGCGATGAACGCCGTCCAGTTGTCGGACAGCGGCGGCTGACCGGGGCCGGGACCGTGCTGCCGGCCGGGGTCGTGCGGATGCTGCGGACCGCCGTGCTGCGGGCCGGGACCGCCCTGCTGTCCGGGACCCTGGGGACCGGGGCCCTGCGGGCCCGGACCGTGCTGGCCGGGCCCCTGCGGACCCGGACCGTGCTGCCCGGGGAAGGGCGGCTGCGGGCCCTGGGCCGGTGGCGGCGCGGGCTGCGACGGCGGGGACAGCAGCCAGTCGTCGCCGTCCGAGCGCGGCGGGGCGGGCGGGGGAGCCGTCTGCTGCTGGAAGGCGGGCGGCGCGCCCTGCTGCTGGAACGGCGGGGGCGAGCCCTGCGGTCCCTGCTGGTACGGGGGCGGAGGCCCCTGGTGCCCCTGCGGACCGGGCGGGCCCGACTGGAACGGCGGCGGGGTGCCCTGCGGACCCTGGCCGAACGGCGGCTGGCCCTGGCCTTGTCCCGGGCCGTGCGGACCCTGGCCGAACGGCGGCTGGCCCTGGCCTTGTCCCTGGCCGTGCGGACTCTGGCCGAAGGGGGGCTGGCCCTGGCCTTGTCCCGGGCCGTGCGGACTCTGGCCGAAGGGGGGCTGGTCCTGGCCCTGCGGACCGCCCTGGCCCGGGCCCGTGGACAGCGGCTCGGCGGACCGGTTCATCTGCGAGGGGCGGGAGCCCTGATAGTCGAAGGAGTCGCGCGACGGCGGCGGCTGCTGGGCCGGGAAGCCGGGCGGCCGGTTGCCGGCCGGGCCGGGGTCGGCCGGGAGGTTGTGCCGGGGGGCCAGCGGGGTGTACGACGTCGCCGTGTTCGTGAGGAAGTTCCAGCGGCACTCCTCGCAGAACGGCGCCATCGCCTCACGCGGCGTGCGGCACTGCGGGCACAGCTCGGCCTGGGCCGTCGCGTTCGGGTCGTGCGGCTGGGGATATCCGTAGCCACGCGCGGGCGGCGGGGGAGGCGGCGGGGGAACCGCACCCGCAGGCGCGCCCGCCCCGGTCATGCGGTGGCCGCAGACCTCGCACCAGTCCTCGGAACCCGACTGGTGTCCGTTCGGGCAGGTCGGCATGTCGGCGCTTCCCCCTCTCCTTCTCCGGCCCGCAGGCCGTTACTTGTCCTGCTCGCCGCCCGACGGACCTGAACCGGCGGGTGGCTGATCGTGTGCGTCTGTCCGGTTATTTCTTGACGCGAACCGTCTTCGTCGAGCGCGTTTCGAGAGTCATCTCGTCCGCTTCCGCGACCTTCGCCTTCAGTCGCACAGTACCCGTCGCCGCGTCGACGACGTCTACCACCTTCGAAAGCAGTTTCGCAGTGTCCTCGTTCCCCGACGCCGACGCCAACTGCACCGCACGGCCGAGTTTGGCCGTGGCGCCGTCGAAGTCTCCCGACTTGCGGGCATCCAGTCCCTGCTGGATGACTTGTGCCAGTTCGGCCTGACCCGTGTAGTGCGCGACCTGCGGATTGATCGACGTCGAGGCCACCATGTCGTCCGTCCACACCGCCCGTACCAGCCCCTGCGACAGGGTCTGCGGCGCTCCGCCCGACGGGTCGGGAAGGATCAGCGAGACCCGGGCGGCGAGCATCTCCTGCCCGATGCCGGCCTCCGGCACCCGGACGCACACGTGGTAGTCGCGGGACTCGTCGCCCCAGGAACCGGTGGGGTAGTCCCCGGCGCGGGGGCCCGCCTCGGTGCGGCGGCCGGTCAGGTCGGCGACCGTCGGCGCGACCTGCTTCACGTACTGGATCTCCACGCCGACCGGGGTCCACAGCCGCAGCGCCACGTCCGCGACCTCCTTGCCCATGGCGTCCTCCATCATGCGCGTGAAGTCCGCGGCGAGCCCGGCCGGGTCGGCGACGATGTCGGCCGTGCCGAGGAGCGCCGACGCGATGGCTGTGACTTCTTTCACCTCCCAGTCCGTGCCGACCCCGCGGGCGTCACAGGTGAACCGGCCGGCACAGACCTCCAGCGCCGCGCGCAGGTCCTCGGGCGACTCGTGCTCGTTGCGCCCGTCGGTGAGCAGGATGCCGTGCCGGATGTCCACGTCGGCCGCGCCGAGCAGCCGGTCCGCCAGCCGCAGCCAGGTCCCGATCGCCGTACCGCCGCCCGCGCTGAGCCGGCGCAGCGCCTCCTTGGCCTGGGCCCGGGTCCGCGAGTCGGCGACGGCGAGCCGGCCGTTGCCCGGGTAGACCTCCTTGGCCACGTGCGTCCCGGCGACCACGGCGAACGAGGTGCCGTCGCGCAGGGTGTCCACGGCCGCCGCCGTCGCGTCGCGGGCGTTGCGCATCTTGGTCGGCGGGTAGTCCATCGAACCCGAGCAGTCCACCATGATCACCACGGCGGCCCCGGCGGCCGCCCCCGGCAGCGGTACGCCCCCGGTGGTGCCACCGCCGGTCGAGGTGACCGTGATGATGCCGTTGACCTCGCGGCCGCCCTCGGGCAGGAACTCGTTCTGGTACACCTCGACGGAGAACTGCGGCACGTTCGACTTGGAGAAGTTGGCCATCTGATCGGCTCCTTGAGGCTCCACGTCCAGGACGGAGCCCAGCAGTACGGACAAAGGCGTAGAGGGGTGAACCACCCCGTATCAGGCGGAGCCTGCCCCTTGCGGTGACACGGTGAACGGCAGCAGGGCCACTGTTACGTTGTCGTGGCCGCCCCCGTCGAGCGCGTGGCCGACCAGGACCTGGGCGCCGTGCAGCGGGCGGCGGTACGCGTCCTCGGGCACCGCGGCGGCCATCTCGGCGGCGGACTCCGCGTAGTTCCACAGGCCGTCCGTGCAGACCACCACCAGGCCCGGCCGGTCCGGCTTGAACGAGGCGGTGTGCGGCTCCAGTTCGTACGCGTCCGCGCCGAGCCAGCCCGTGATGGCGTGGGCGCGCTCGTCCGCGTACGCCTCCGCCTCGTTCATCAGGCCCGTCGCGACCATCTGCGCGGCCCACGAGTCGTCCTCGGTGAGCCGGGCGGGCGCGGCGGAGCGGTCCTCGGGGACCCAGTACACGCGGCTGTCGCCGATCCAGCCGACGACCAGCAGCCCGTTCGCCACGACCGCGCCGACCAGGGTGCACGCCGGAGCGTTCTGGTGGCGGTGCTGGTCGCGCTCCTGACCGGCCTGCTGGGCCAGCCGGTTGACCGACTCCGACGCCGCCACGATCGCCTCGTGCATCGCCTGCTGCGGATGCGTGCCGCGCGGCAGCGACTCCAGCAGGCACTCGTTGGCCGTGCTCGCCGCCGCGGCCGACGCCTCGTCGGGCCGGCTGGCCGACGACACCCCGTCGCAGACGATCGCGACGACGGCGGCCGAGCCGTCCGGCAGGGCGGTCGTCGACACCGCGAACGAGTCCTCGTTGCGATGGTGGCGCAGGCCCCGGTCGCTGACCGCGGCGACCGCACCGAGCTCCTGCTCCATGTGGTCGCGCTCGCGCGGCTGGGCGTGGCCGCAGTTCTCGCAGTAGCCGTCGCCGTCGACCCGGCCGGCCCGGCAGGCCACGCAGACCTTGCCCCCGGCCGCGGCGGCCGGGACGGGCTCCTGCGCCGTACGGGGATCGGGCGCGGCGGCCCCCGGAGCGGCCAGCTCGAAGTCGTCGGCAGCGTCCGGACCGCCGTGACGCACCCCGGACGGGGCCGCCGCCGCCGGTGCCTGGCCCGGGGTGACGAGGGCGACCGTCGGGCGGTCGGGAGCCGGCGCGGGCGCGGCCGACAGGTCGTACCCGCAGGCGCCGCAGAACAGGTCGCCCTGCTCCAGCGGCTCCTCGCAGCCGGGGCACCTCGGCAAGGCCGTCTCCTGGTGGTTCTGCGACATGTTCACACCCACGTTCGGGGGCGGAAACGGTTGGCCCGCTCCACCAGTTCGATCCTCTCGGCGCCGGGCTCAGCGAGCCGGGCGAGCATCCGGTACGCGCGCTCCAGGCCGAAACGCAGTCCGCGCTCGTCCAGCTCGCTGCCGAGCAGCGCCCCCGGGGCACGCGCCCCGGCCTGCGCGGCCGGCTGCGGTCCCGAGGGGCTACCGGAGAGTACCCAGTCGAGGGCCGTGCCCAGCACCTCGGCCGAAAGGCGCTCCCGCCGGACCGCGTCGAGCCCGAGCCCCGCGAGCCCCGACACCTGGGCCGACGCGGCCATCAGGTCCGCCATCAGCGGTTCGCCCGGGGCGCGTTCGCGCAGCCGGGCCCGGACGGCCGCGATCCGGGCCGCCGTGTAGTGGATCGACGCCTCCGGCACCGACTCCAGCGTCCGGACCGCCGCGCTCCGGTCACCGGCCGCGATCTGCACCCGGGCCAGGCCGAACGCCGCGCTCACGAAGCTCGGGTCGGTCATCCACACCAGCCGGTAGTACTCGGCCGCGTTGTCCAGCTGCCCCAGGACCTCCGCGCAGATGCCGAGGGCCAGCTTGGGCGCGGGCTCCCCGGGGAACGCGTCGTACACCGCGTCGAACGACAGCGCCGCGTTCTCCCTGTCGCCGCTCACCAGGGCGGTGAGGCCCCGGTACCAGACGACGCGCCAGTCGTCCGCGTGCTGCCCCTCCATCGCGGCCAGGGTTCGCGCGGCGGCGGCGAGGTCGCCCATCTCCAGGTACGCGCGCAGTTCCCGCAGTCGGGTCTCCAGCGAGGCGGCCGGGACCGCCTGGAGCGCGGCGATCAGCTCGGCGGGCGCCGACGCCATCACCCCGGCCAGGAAACCGGCGTTGGGGTCGCTCGCGTCGACCCGGGGCACGGGCAGCGCCAGCGAGGTCCCCCGCACGTCGAGCCCGGCGAGCCGGGCCACCCCTCCGCCCGCCGGCGCCTGCGGGGCGGGCGGCGCGGGGAGCGGGCTGCGGGGCGCCGGGATGCTCGCGGCGGGCGCGTACGGCAGGGGCCCCGGGCCGGTGCCCGCGCCGCCGGACGTACGGACATGGGTGGCCGCGGACGGCACCGGCGCCGCACCCGTGGGCGCCATGGGCGGCGGTCCGGCGGGCAGCGCCCCCGGCACACCCCCGGGCGGGGCCACGGCTGCGGGCGCCGACGGCGCCTGGGCGGCCGCCCCGCCCCGCCGGCGGCCCGTGCGCCCGCCGGACCCGTCGGCCCGGGCGCCCAGCCGGGACACCTCGCCCGCCTGGTCCGCGAACAGCTCCGTGTCGGTGACCCGCAGCTCCGCGCCGAACAGCGTCGACAGCGCCGGACGCGGGCGCCCCGTCTGGAGCGACACCACCTCGCGCAGCACGCCCGTCAGCTGCTCCGCCATCTCGGCCGCCGAGGCGAACCGGCGCGCCGGGTCCGGGTCGGTGGCGCGTACCAGGAGCCGGTAGAACGACTCGTAGGTACGGAACACCTCGATGTTGTCCGGGTCCGGCAGCGAGTCCACGAAGACGTTCGTGTAGCCCTGGAAGTCGAAGGTGAGCACCGCGAGCGTGCGGGCCACCGTGTACAGGTCGGAGGCGACCGACGGACCGACCTCGGCGACCTCGGGCGCCTGGTAGCCGACGGTGCCGTAGATCGCCGACTCCTCGTCGTCCATCCGGCGGACCGCGCCCATGTCGATGAGCTTCAGCTGGTCCTCGGTCTGGATCGCGTTGTCGACCTTGAAGTCGCAGTACAGCAGGTTGCGGCTGTGCAGATGGCCCAGCGCCTCCAGCGCCTCGATGCCGAAGGCGCACGCCTGCTCGACCGGCAGCGGGTCCCGCTTCCCGGCCGGGGTGCGGCGCTCGTTGGCGATCTCCTTGAGCGCCTTGCCGCCGACGTACTCCATGACGATGTACCCGTCCAGCGAACCGGTCCGCTGGTCCAGGTGCTCGACGAAGTTGTAGATGCGGACGATGTTGGAGTGCTCGATCTCCGCGAGGAACCGCCGCTCCGAGATCGCCGCCGCCATCGCGTCCTGGTCACCCGTGTCCAGCAGGCCCTTGAGCACCACCCACCGGTCCGAGACCGCCTTGTCCACCGCGAGGTAGACCCAGCCGAGCCCGCCGTGCGCCAGGCAGCCCGCGACCTCGTACTGCCCGTGGACGACGTCGCCCGCCTCCAGCTTGGGCACGAAGGAGTACGGGTGGCCGCACTTGGTGCAGAACCCCTCGGTGCGGCCCGGGCGGTCGCCCCGGGACCGGCCCACCGGCGCCCCGCAGTCCGACCGCGAGCAGAACCGCTTCCGCTCGGGCACCTCCGGGTTCTCCATCACGGCCGTACGCGGATCGGGCCGCGGCACCTCCGGCACCTGCACCAGGCCCGCGCCCAGCCGGTTGCGGCCCGAGGCGTTGGTCGACCTGGCGGAGGACCGCACCGAGACCGACTGCGAGGCGGCCGTGGCGGACAGCGACCGCGAGAGCCGCCCCGACACCGAACGCCGAGAGGTCGACGAACGCGAGGAGGACCGCGACGACGCCCGCGAGGACGACTGCGAACTGCTGCGCGCCGACGAGCTGCTGGAGCCCCGGCTGCCCCGGCCGCCGCCCGCGATTCCGGTGGGCGGCGAACTCACCATCCCGTTCGGAGAGACCACGGGCGCCAGGCCGCAGGTGTCGCAGTACAGCTCACCGCCGCCCATGTCCTCGTAACTGCCCTCGCACGCGGGGCGCTGGCACTGCGTACTCATGTTCGTTCCCCCTCTTCGCCCCGTCGGCTGGACGGTCCGTCAGTTCTGTTCACGTGCCCGGCCCGTCTCATCCGTGCCCCCGGCGGTCCTGCGGGCCCCGGCCGTTCAACTGCTCCAGAGCCGCGTCCTGGTAGCGCTGCACGGCCTGCGCCGCCACCCGCAGATCGCACGGCGCGCTCCACAGCATCCGCCGCGCCGCGTCGTACCGCTCGATCAGGACCGGGTCCTCCGCCAGCCCGTTGCGGGCCACCTTCGCCTTGTACGCGTCGAGCCGGCCGCGCAGCTCCGCCCGGACCGCCAGCGGCGCGGTGACCGCCGTCAGCTGCTCCCGGGCCCGCAGCAGCTCCTCCTCGGCCTCCCGCTCCAGGGTCTCCAGGAGCGGCGAGAGGCGGTGCCAGCGGGCGTGCCTGCGGTACTCGGAGGCGGCGGCCAGCCGCTCCTGGAGCGCGGTCGGCGGGCCGTTGACCACGGGCACCTCCGATGCGGCGATCTTGGCCAGCACCTCGCCGCGCGCCGCCCGGGCCTCGGCCAGCGTGCGGTCGGCCCGGGAGAGCACGTCCCGCAGGTGCACGAGCCGCTGCTCCGCGTCCTGCCGCACGGCGAGCACCGCCTCGACCTCGCGCCGCACCTCGTCCAGCGCCCGGGCCGCCCGGTCGTAGCGGGCCGTGTCGGGGCGCCCGCCGCCGGGCGCCGCGCTGCCCGGCCCCGGCAGCCAGAACGCCAGCGGGTCCGCGATCACCTGCGCCCGCAGCGTGGCCAGCTCCTCGGTGATCGCGTCCAGGTCGTCGCCCGCCGGGTGCTCACCGGGCCGTACGCCGACCGAGTGCGCCAACGAGTGCGTGCGGCGCAGCTCGGCGGCGAGGAGGTCTATGCGGGCGGGCATCGCCGACCAGACGGTGTCCGACGCGACGACCATGTCCAGGGCGTTCGCGTACAGCCCGTTCATCCGGGAGACCAGCTCCTCCAGCGTGAACCGCTCGGAGAGCCGGGCAGGGCCGGAGACCGACGGGTCGTGGCCCGCGGCCGCGTGCGCCACGGTGACGCCCTCGCCGCGCAGCAGCTCGGTCAGGGCCGTCAGGTCGTCCCGGTTGGGGTGGCGGCGCCGGGACCGCACCTTGCGCGCCTCGTCCAGCACGCCCGCGTACGCGTCGAAGTAGCTCCACAGCAGCGTGATGGACCGTTCGGTGACGGTCCACCGCTCACGGGTGACGCCGGACAGCTCCGCGCCCTCCAGGAGGCGGCGGCCCGCATGGTCCTGGAGGGCGAGGAGCGAGGTCTCGATCGCCTCGTGCTCCGCGCCGAGCCGGGCCAGCGCACGGTCGGCCTCGTCCCGGTCCATGACCGGACCGGGGGGCCGGGCCGCGTAGCTGGGGAAGGGGCCAGCGACGCCCATCGATCACCTCTCCGCTCTCCCCGCCGGGCCGGAGCCCCGCAGGATCAGTGCCGCCACCCACGCTCGGGCCGTGCTAGTCCCGGTACTTGGGCGCCGGCGGCGCCCCGATGCCCGGCAGGCCGTCCTCCAGCCATTCGCGGTACGACTTCATCCAGAGGCTGTCCGCGCCGCCGGCCCGGTAGTCGACCAGCACCTTGTTGACCCGGGCCACCAGGTCGTTCGCGCCCTTCTTCGTGGCCACGCCGTAGTACTCGGTGGTGAACGGGTCGCCCTTCAGCTCGACGGCCGGGTCCTGCGCGGCCTGGCCCGCGGCCAGCGCGTTGTCGGTGACGACCGCGTCGACCTCGCCGAGCTGGAGCCGCACCAGGCAGTCCAGCTGGTTGGGGACGGTGAGCCGGTCCTCGTCGGCCGCCGTGCCGTCGTGCTTGTCCTTGAAGGCCGAGCCGAACGACTCCTTCTCCAGCGCCTCGTACGCCGTGGAGCCCTCGGCGGTGCAGACCCGCTTTCCGGCCAGCGTGGAGTTGAAGCCGGTGATCGAATGGTCCTCCTTCGCGGCGAGGACCTGCTGCCCGGCCTGGAAGTAGGCCGTCGAGAAGGAGACCTGCTGGAGGCGGGCGCAGTTGATCGTCATCGTCCGCACGACGACGTCGACCTTGTCGTTCTCGAGCGCGGCGATGCGCTGGTTGGTCGGGATGGCCCGGAAGATCACCTTGCCGCCGTCGCCGAGGATGTCCTTCGCGATGGCCCGCACGAGGTCGATGTCGAAGCCTTCGAGGTCCCCGGACTCCGGATTGCGGAAGCCCCACTGGAAGCTGTTCTGGTCGACGCCGGCGATGAGCTTGCCGCGCTCCTTGATCTTGCGGACCGCGTCCCCGTCCACCTCGCCCGGCCGAACGCTGGCCTCCGGGTCCGTGCAGGTGTCGGCCCGCGCCTGCAACGCGTGCGCCGCGCCCGGGCCCGTCACCTGGGGGCCGAAGACGTCGTCGCCCTGGTGGGACAGCGGCAGCAGGGTCAGCGACGCCGTCACCGCGCAGGCCGCGGCCATCGCCGTCACGCCGCCCCAGCCGCGCAGCCGCCGCAGACGTCCGCGGCCCGTCCCCGGGTCCTTCGCTGTCATCGCTCCCCCTGTCACCGGAACTCCGAGAGCCTGCGGTTGATCCCGACGATCGCCGCGACCGCGCCGAGCACGGCCAGCACCGCCGCGCCGACGGGCAGACCGCCCAGGGCGCCGCGGCCGTCGCGCGCGGCCCGGGTGAAGTCGTCCTGCTCGTGGGCCAGGGCGTCGCGCAGGGCGTCGTCCACCTTCTTGAAGGACTCGCCCGTGGAGTTCTCCTGGCCGATGATCTGCTCCAGGGCCGACTCGTAATCACCGGCGTCGTCGGTCTTCCGGGCGGTCCGGTGGCGCTCCTGCCACTCCGTGACCGCCTTGGACGCGGCGGCCACCGGCTTGCCGCCCGTGGTGTCCCCGGTGTCGTCGGCGAGCTTCACCGCCGCGGCCAGCTCCTCGCCCAGCGCCTTCATGCCCGCGGTGTAGTCCGTCTCGTACTTGTCGTTCTTGCCGTCCGCGGTGAGCACCGCGCCCCGGGCGACCACCGTGAGGTTCTCGTCGGCGCGCGCCTTCAGCGAGTCGATGCGCGCCCGGTTGAGCACGTCCATGGACCGCTGCCCGTGCGAGTCGGCCTCCGCCAGGTCGGACCTGGCTACCGTGTGCCCGACCGCGAGCCACAGCAGCAGCACGGTCGCGGCGGCGGTCGCGGCGACCAGGCCGTGGTTGAACACCCGGTTGGTGCGCCGGTAGTTGCGCCGCTGCGCCCATACGAGCACCGCCAGCGCGAGGACTCCGGCCCCCAGCGAGAACCACGGCCGGGCGCGCGCGGAGCGGTGGTCGCCGTCGAGCCGGCCGGTCTCCGCCTTGTACAGCCGCTCGGCGGCCGGCAGCAGCTCGCCGGACATCTGCTGGTTCGCGTACCGCAAGTAGGCGCCGCCGAGCGGGAGGCCCTGCCGGTTGGCGGCGCGGGCGCGCTCGATCAGGCCCGCGTAGCGCGGCAGGCCCTCGTTGAGCGTGGTGATCTCACGGCCGGACGTGGTCCCCGCGTCCGTGTTCGCCGCGGCCTTCACCAGCAGCCGGGACGCCTCCTCGATGTCCTTCACGTACTGCTCGTGCACCGCGCGCGGCTCCTGCGGACCGGCCAGGAAGCCGCTCGCCGCCGCCGCGTCCGCGTCGGCCAGCGAGCGGTAGATGCCCGCCGCGTCCGCGCTGAGCGGCTGGCTGCGCTCCACCACGTCGTCGGCCGAGGCCGCCCGGCCGCTGATCTCGAACGCCGTGACAGCCCCGAAGACGAGGACGAGCAGCGCCAGGACGGCCCCGATGATCTGGAGGCGGCCCGGTTCGGTGGTCGCCGCGGCGCGCAGCCGCGCGATCGCGGCGGCGCGGGCGCTCGGTTGCGGCGGCGCGGGCGCGGCGGTCGGCGCAGGCGGCTGCTCCGGTGCGCGGTGCGGCGCCCGGCCCACACTCGGCGGGTGTGTCACTCGACCTCCCCCTCGGTCACTGACGGCGGTCCGGCCCCCCGGCCGATCGGGGGACAGGTGCCCGGCCAGAAGTATGGCCGCAGGGACCGGCACACACATCCAGAACGCCTGGATCGGGCACCGGACCACGCAGCGGCCGGATCGCACCGGCCGCGGTCACACGGCATTCGATCAAGACAAGCGTCGTTGATCAAGGGCGGACGGCACGATCCCCCGGCCGACCGTCCTCCCCACCATGAACACGTCCGGGGCGACCGTTCGGTTCCCGCCCGTGAAAGGCGCCCCGCTGCCGTACACGAAAGGCGCCTCCTCCCGCACGCGAGAGGTGCTTCGTACCCGCACGCGAAAGGCGCCCCGCAACCCACCGGCCACGGGGCGCCCCTGACGGGCCGGAGGTCAGGCGTACTGCGCCCGCAGCCTCGCGTGCACCTCGGGCGCCGCGCCCGTGTGGTCCAGGCCGAGGAGCCCGGCGCCGAGCACCGGCGACTCCTGCACCACGCGCACCACGGCCTTCGGGGCCCGGGCCGCGAGGAGTTCGGCGATCCGGTCGTCCAACTGCGGGTGACGCGCGGCCAGTACGCTGCCGCCGAGCAGCACCGGCGCCTCCTCGCCGAGCAGCCCGAGGCGGGTCAGCGCGACGGCGGCCAGCGCCACGACCTCCTCGGCCAGCCGGTCCACCAGTGCCCGGGCCACCGGGTCGCCCGCCGCGCCCGTCGCGAAGAGCACCGGAGCCAGTTCGTGCCGGCGCTCCGGCGCGATGCGGCCCAGGTGCAGCGCCTCGATCAGCGCGTACATCGAACCGAGCCCGAAGTGCGCGGGCAGCGCCCGGGCCAGCTCGGTCGGCTCGCCCCGGCCGTCCTCGGCGCGAGCGGCGAACCACATCGCCTCCTCGGACAGGCCCGAACCGCCGCCCCAGTCACCGGAGATCCGGCCTATCGCGGGGAACCGCGCGGTGCGCCCGTCCGGGACCATGCCGACGCAGTTGATCCCCGCGCCGCAGACCACGGCCACGCCGCGCGGCTCGTCGACCCCGGCCCGCAGGATCGCGAAGGTGTCGTTGCGGACCTCGACCGTGTCGCCCCAGCCGCGCGCGGACAGCGCCTCGGTCAGCTGCTCCTCCTCGACCGGCAGGTCCGCGTTGGCCAGGCAGGCGGACACGTGGGCGACCCGCCCCGCGTCCGTACCGGCCTGGGACAGCGCCTTCTCCACGGCCGCGCCGAGCACGTCGACGGCCGTCTCCACACCGACCACCGGCGGCTGGAACCCGCCGCCCCTGGCCGTGGACAGCACCGTGCCGTCCGCACCGATGAGCGCCACATCGGTCTTGCTGTTCCCCGCGTCGATCGCGAGGACCGAACCGTTCACGCCCACGCGAGGTGCTCCCGGTTGTGCGCGATCAGCTTGTCGGTGAGCGCCTCGGCGTACTCGAACTGGCCGATCAGGGGGTGCGCGAGCAGCGCCTTGAACACCCGGTCCCGGCCGCCGTGCAGCGCCGCCCGAAGGGCGAGGTCCTCGTACGCCGTGACGTTCGCGATGAGCCCCGCGTACAGCGGGTCCAGGGCCGGCACGGCGAGGGGCGTCGCGCCCGTGCCGTCGACCTTCGCCTGGACCTCGATGACCGCGTCGTCCGGGAGGAACGGCAGTGTGCCGTTGTTGTACGTGTTGACCACCTGGTGCGCCGAGCCGCCGCCGCCCAGGAGGGCCGCCGCCAGGTCCACGGCCGCCTCCGAGTAGAAGGCGCCACCGCGCTTGGCGAGCAGCGCGGGCTTCTCGTCCAGCGCCGGGTCGCCGTACATCGCCA
Source organism: Streptomyces sp. 2131.1 (assembly GCF_900105515.1). Taxonomy (GTDB): domain Bacteria; phylum Actinomycetota; class Actinomycetes; order Streptomycetales; family Streptomycetaceae; genus Streptomyces; species Streptomyces drozdowiczii. The sequence continues at coordinate 4,732,106 of NZ_FNSY01000001.1, forward strand.
GGAGCTCCTTCTCCATGGCGGCGACCTCGGCGGCCCGGGAGGGCTTGGTGCCGAGCTCGCGGACGACCTCGTCGTGCGCGTAGAAGTACCGCAGGTAGTACGAGGGGACGACGCCGAGGCGGTCCACGACGGCGCGCGGCATGTGCAGGTCGTCCGCGATGGCGTCGCCGTGCTCGGCGATCAGCCGGGGCAGCACGTCCTCGCCCTGCGGGCCGCCGAGGCGCACCCCCAGCTCCCAGGTGAGGTGGTTCAGCCCGACGTGGTCGAGGTGCACCTCGCCGGGGGCCACGTCGAGGAGCCGGGCGAACTTGCGCTGGAAGCCGATGGCCACGTTGCACAGGCCGACGGCCTTGTGGCCGGCCTGGAGGAGGGCGCGGGTGACGATGCCGACCGGGTTGGTGAAGTCGATGATCCAGGCGTCCGGGTTGGTGCGCCGGACCCGCTCGGCGATGTCCAGGACGACCGGGACGGTGCGCAGGGCCTTGGCGAGGCCGCCGGCCCCGGTGGTCTCCTGGCCGACGCAGCCGCACTCCAGCGGCCAGGTCTCGTCCTGGTTGCGGGCGGCCTGGCCGCCGACGCGCAGCTGGAGCAGGACGGCGTCCGCCCCGGCGACGCCCGCGTCGACGTCCGAGGTGGTGACGATGCGGCCCGGGTGGCCCTGCTTGGCGAAGATCCGCCGGGCGAGGCCGCCCACGAGGTCGAGCCGGTCGGCGGCCGGGTCGACGAGGACCAGCTCCTCGACCGGCAGCGTGTCACGCAGCCGGGCGAATCCGTCGATCAGTTCGGGGGTGTAGGTGGACCCGCCACCCACTACAGCGAGCTTCATGGTTCAGCCCTTTACTCCGGTCAGTGTGACGCCCTCGACAAAGGCCTTCTGTGCGAAGAAGAAGACGACGATCACAGGGGCCATGACCAGAACGGTCGCGGCCATGGTCAGGTTCCAGTCGGTGTGGTGTGCGCCCTTGAAGGACTCCAGTCCGTAACTCAGCGTCCAGGCGCCCGGGTTCTCGGAGGCGTAGATCTGGGGGCCGAAGTAGTCGTTCCAGGCGTAGAAGAACTGGAAGAGGGCGACGGCGGCGATCCCCGGCCTGGCCATCGGCACCACCACGCGCAGCAGGGTGCGCAGTTCGCCGCAGCCGTCGACCTTCGCCGCGTCGAGGTACTCGTCGGGGATGGTCAGCAGGAACTGCCGCAGCAGGAAGATGGAGAACGCGTCGCCGAAGGCCATCGGGATGATCAGCGGCCACAGCGTGCCGGACAGGTCCAGCTGCTTGGCCCAGAACAGGTACATCGGGATGACCACGACCTGCGGCGGCAGCATCATCATCGAGATGACGAGCATCAGCGACAGATGCCGGCCCCGGAAGCGGAACTTGGCGAGCGCGTACGCCACGGGCAGTGAGGACACCACCGTCAGAACGGTGCCCAGACCCGCGTACAGCAGGGTGTTCTTCCACCAGGTCAGAAAGCCCGGGGTGTCGAACACCTTCTTGTAGTTGGCCCACTCGAAGGGGTGCGGCCACAGGTCCCGGGTGAGGGCCTGCTGGTCGCTCATCAGGGAGGTGAGCACGAGGAAGACGAACGGCAGCACGAAGAAGAGCGCCGCGGCCACGCCGAGCGAGTGGACGGCGATCCAGTGCAGCAGCGCCTTGCGGCGCGCCACGCGATGGGCCGGGGTGACGGGGTCACTCACCGGTCCGGCGGCCTTCGGGTGGTCGAGAACCTGCGCCATGTCACTCACCTGCCTGGATCAGTCCGCTGCGGCGCCGCATCAGCAGTGCGGTGAACGCCATGGCGAGGACGAAGAGAACGAGCGCGACCACACAGGCGGAGCCGTAGTCGAAGCGCTGGAAACCGAGGTTGTAGACCAGCTGCGGAAGCGTCAGTGTCGACTTGTCGGGATAGCCGGGTTCGAACTGCTGGCCCGAGCCGCCCATGACACCGGACGCGACCTTCCCGGCCACCAGGGGCTGGGTGTAGTACTGCATCGTCTGGATGATGCCGGTGACCACGGCGAACATGATGATCGGCGAGATGTTCGGCAGCGTGACGTACCGGAACCGGTGGTACGCGGTCGCCCCGTCCAGCTCCGCCGCCTCGTACTGCTCCTTCGGTACGTCGAGCAGCGCGGCCATGAAGATCACCATCAGGTCGCCCACCCCCCACACCGCGAGCCCGGTCAGCGCGGGCTTGGACCAGGTGGCGTCGGTGAACCAGCCGGGCGTGCCCATCCCCAGGTCCCCGAGGATCGAGTTCACCGGTCCTGTCCCGGGGTTGAGCAGGAAGACGAAGCCGAGCGTGGCGGCGACCGGCGGAGCCAGGTACGGCAGGTAGAACAGCGTCCGGAAGACGCCCGTACCCGTCTTGATCTTGGTGATCAGCAGCCCGACACCGAGTCCGAAGACCACCCGGCAGGCCACCATCACGATGACCAGCCAGAGCGTGTTGCGCAGCGCCGGCCAGAACAGCGGGTAGTCGTTGAAGACGAACGACCAGTTCTTGAAGCCGCTGAACTGAGGTGCGGCGAACCCGTCGTAGCTGGTGAAGGAGAAGTAGACCGTGGAGATCAGCGGGTAGGCGAAGAAGACGCAGAACCCGATCAGCCAGGGCGACATGAAGGCCGCCGTCCGAAGCGCCGACCTGCGGCGCTTCGAGCGGAGTGTGTACGTGCTCATCGCGTCGGCCCTACTTCGCCTGGGCGATCGCCGCGTCGATTTCCTTCGCGGTCTTCTCCAGACCCGCCTTGATGTCCGTCTGCTTGCCCTTCTCGACGTCGAAGCCGAGGTTCTGCAGGGAGGTCAGGTACGCGCCGCCGTTGACCGAGGGCGGGGTGGTGGTCGACTTCGGGTTCGCGGCGATGTCGAGGAAGACCTTGAAGCGCGGGTCGTACTTCAGCTTCGGCGACTTCAGCGCCTCCAGCGTGGACGGCACGTTATGGATCGCGTTGGCGAAGTTCACGACCGCGTCGGTGTCGGTCGTCATGAACTTGACCAGCTCCCAGGCCGCGTTCTGCTTGCTGGAAGTGGCGGCGATCCCCGCGATGGTGCCGGTCAGATAGCCCTTGCCGTACGTGTCGGCCTCGTCGTCCGCGACGGGCATGGGGGCCACCCCGATCTCGAACTCCGGCTTGGTCTCCTCGGCCATGCCGAGCCGCCACTCGCCGTCCAGCTGCATCGCGACCTGGCCGGTGTGGAACGGGTGCTTGGCACCCCACTCGTCACCGAAGCCGGTACGGAACTTCTCCAGCTTCGTGTAGCCGCCGAGCGAGTCGACCAGCTTCTTCTGGTTGGCGAGCAGCGCCGCGAACGCCGGGTCCTTCGCGATGTTCGACTTGCCGTCCGCGTCGAAGTAGGTGGGGTTCCAGGCGCCGAGGTAGTGCTCGGTGGTCGACTCGTAGCCGTGGTAGTTCGGCATGAAGCCCAGCTGCTCGTACGAGTCGCCCTTGCTCTTCGTCAGCTTCTTCGCGTCGGCCGCGAACTCGGACCAGGTCTTCGGCGGGTTCGCGATCCCGGCCTTCTCGAACGCGTCCTTGTTGTAGTAGAGCCCGTACGCGTCACCCAGCAGCGGGACCGTGCAGCGCACCCCGTCGAACTGGGTGTACTCGTTCATCGCCTTGGGGAAGGTGGCCTCGGGGTCGATGCCGTCCTTCTTCAGGAAGGGGTTGAGGTCGACGAACGCCTTCGAGGAGCAGAACTTGCCCACGTTGTTCGTGGTGAACGACGAGACCACGTCCGGAGCCTTCGAACCGCCCGCGCGCAGCGCCTGGTTGATCTTGTCGTCGGTCATGTTGCCGACGACCTTCACGTGGATGTTGGGGTGGGCCTTCTCGAAGGCGGCGATCGTCGCCTCGATGCCCTTCACCTCGCCCGGCGCGCTCCAGCCGTGCCAGAAGGTGATGGTCGTCTCCTTGGACGCGTCGTCGTCGGCCCCGGAACTGCTCTGCCCGGTACAGGCGGAGGCGAACAGGGCTATCGCGGCGGTCGCGGCGAGTGCGGCGGCCGGCTTCCGGCGGTTTCCGGACATGGTGGTGTCTCCCGGTGAAGGGGTGGGCAGGGACGGGGCGTGTACGGGAAGGGGGTGGCGTGAGGGATCAGCGCGAGGTGTCGAACACTTCGTCGCGGGCCGTGGCGAGCGCGCTCTCCAGCGCGCCGCGCAGTACGGGCCGGTGGGTGACGTCCCCGGCGAGCAGCCGTGGCCTGGACGCGGCGAGTTCGGCCAGCTCGGCCGCGACCCGGGCGCGCAGCGGCTCTCCGCCGCGCGAGAACAGCTCGCCGGAGAGCACGACGATCTCCGGATCGAGGACCGCGACCAGGGAGGCGAGCCCGGTCGCGAGGCCGGTGGCGAACCGGTCGAGCAGCGCGGCGTACGGTCCGTCCTCGCCTTCCTCGCCCCGCTCCACGGCCTCGGCGGCCCGGCCCACCAGCTCGGCGGCGACCTCCTGATGGGTGCCGGAGCCCGGCGCGTCCTCGATGCCGAGTTCCCGGGCGAGGCGTGCGAGCACCTGGGCGCCCGCCAGCTCCTGGAACCCGCCTGCGTTGGCCTTGGTGACCTGGCGGACCAGCGGCGCCCCCGGCACCGGCAGGAAGCCGACCTCGCCGGCGCCCCCGGTGAAGCCCCGGTGCAGCCGGCCGTTGATCACGAGGGCGGCACCGAGCCCCTCCTCGTTCCACAGCAGGACGAAGTCGTCGTGGCCCCGGGCCGCGCCGCGCCGCTGCTCGGCCACGGCGACCAGGTTCACGTCGTTCTCGTACTCGACGGGCATCGGCAGCACGGCCGCCAGCTCGTCCAGCAGCGCGGGGGAGTGCCAGCCGGGCAGGTGGGAGGCGTAGCGCAGCCGGCCGGTGTTGGGGTCGAAGGCGCCCGGCGTGCCGATGACCACCCGGTGCAGATCGGCCCGGGTCAGCCCCGCGTCGGCGACCGCTCCGTCCAGCGCCTCGGTCACCTGGCGCACCACGCTGTCGGCGCGCCGCCCGGGGGTCCGCAGCTCGAACTCCCCGACCGTCCCGCCGGTCACATCGGCGACGGCGGCGACGATCCGGTGGGCGTTCACGTCGAGACCGGCGACATGGGCGGCGGAGGCGTTCACCGCGTACAGCTGGGCGTTCGGCCCGGGGCGGCCGGCCGCGGTCCCGGTGGCCACGACGAGTCCGGCGGCTTCGAGCCGGGCAAGGAGCTGGGAGGCGGTGGGCTTGGAGAGCCCGGTGAGCTTCCCGATCCGGGTCCGCGACAGGGGGCCGTGCTCCAGGAGCAGATCCAGGGCGGCCCGGTCGTTCATGGCGCGCAGAACGCTGGGTGTGCCCGGCGTGTTTCCGGCCATGTGTACGGCACCTGCCCCTCTGTTAGGAAAGTTTCCTATCCGGTGAGAGGAAGGTAGGGCCCGGGTCGCCGGGGCGTCAATGACCTGATGGCCGGTGGCAACCAAAGCGTTACCTGGCCGAAAACGACCGAGGCCGGGGACCGCGCGGGTCCCCGGCCCGATCCGGACAGAAGGCCTTACTTCGTGGTGCTCGGCGGCGGGATCGGGGTCGTCGCGAGGGACTGCGGTGAGGTCGCGGAGGCGTACGCGGACGGGGCGGCCACGCCGGCCGCGGGATCGGCGCCCTCCGCGGCCTCCTCCGGGGCGCCCGTCACCATGCTGATGCCCGCCGCGTCCAGGGCCACCTTGATGCGCCAGCGCAGCTCGCGCTCCACGCCGACCGCCTGGCCCGGCATGGTCTTGGCGCTCACCCGGACCGTCATGGACTCCAGCAGCACCGTGTCCAGGCCCAGGACCTCGACCGGGCCCCACAGGCGCTCGGTCCAGGGGTCCTCCTTGGCCATCTCCTGGGCGGCCTCGGTGATGACCGCGCGGATCTTCTCCAGGTCCTCGGTGGGGCGGACCTGGACGTCGACGCCGGCCGTGGACCAGCCCTGGCTGAGGTTGCCGATCCGCTTGACCTCGCCGTTGCGGACGTACCAGATGGCGCCGTTCTCGCCGCGCAGCTTGGTGACGCGCAGGCCCACCTCGATGACCTCGCCGGAGGCGACGCCCGCGTCGATCTGGTCGCCCACCCCGTACTGGTCCTCCAGGATCATGAAGACCCCGGAGAGGAAGTCGGTGACCAGGTTGCGGGCGCCGAAGCCCAGCGCCACACCGGCGACCCCGGCGGAGGCGAGCAGCGGGGCCAGGTTGATCTGGAACGCGCCCAGGATCATCAGCGCCGCGGTGCCCAGGATCAGGAACGAGGCCACCGAACGGAGCACCGAGCCGATCGCCTCCGACCGCTGGCGCCGCCGCTCCGCGTTGACCAGGAGGCCGCCGAGCGCGGTGCCCTCCACCGCCTGGGCGCTGCGGTTCATCCGTTCTATGAGCTTGGTCAGGGCGCGGCGGACCGCGATGCGCAGGAAGAGCGCGACGGCGGCGATGAGGACGATCCGCAGACCGGTGTTCAGCCAGGTGGACCAGTTCTCCTCCACCCAGCCCGCGGCGTTGCCGGCCTGCTTCGCGGCTTCGTCCAGCGAGCCGCCCGGCTCGGGTGACGGGGCTGCGGCCAACAGGGCGGACAGGGACACGGCTGGACCTCCAGGGGGCGGGCGCTGAGCGGAAGAGCGCTGAACAACCACACTAACGGGGCATCACCCGTGCTCCGTTGCCGTGACCGGGGGGAGAGACGCGGCTCACCCGGAGATACGGAACGCATAAGGGCCGAGGACGCCCCGGCACGGTCCCGGTCCTCTCCGGCGGAGAAAATTCGTCCCCGCCCGTTACCCGCACGTGGTGGCGCTTCGACCAGGCGTGAGGGGAGACTGAGAGCGGAGATCGTCCCGGCGCGAGCCACGCGCCGCCGGCGTACAAGGAGGCATCCGTGCCGCATGTCCTGGTTCTCAACGCGTCGTACGAGCCGCTCGGCGTCGTACCGCTCCGCCGCGCGCTCGTCCTCGTCCTCGAGAACAAGGCCATCTGTCTTGAGGAGTCCGGCGCCCTCATGCACAGCGCCACCCGGGTCGTCCCGGCCCCCAGCGTCGTCCGTCTCAAGCGCTTCGTCCGCGTCCCGTACCGGGGGCCCGTGCCGCTGACCCGGCGAGCCCTGTTCGCCAGGGACGGCGGGCGCTGCATGTACTGCGGGGCCGCCGCGACCAGCGTCGACCACGTCATCCCGCGCAGCCGCGGCGGGCAGCACGCCTGGGACAACGTGGTGGCGGCCTGCCGCCGCTGCAACCACGTCAAGGCCGACCGCCATCTGCCCGAGCTCGGCTGGCGGCTGCACCAGCAGCCCGCCCCGCCGACCGGACTGGCCTGGCGGATCATCGGCACGGGCCACCGCGACCCGCGCTGGCTGCCCTATCTGCAACCGTTCGGCGCGGACGACGCGATGGCCCGGATCGACGGCATCTCAGCCTGAGACCGGGCCTGTGTGCTTCCGGGCCTGTGTACTTTCCGGGGCGGTACGCCGTGCCGGGGCGTGCTCCGGTGTGCCCGGCGCCGGCCCCGCGGTCGGGGGGCTCGGCCTGCCGCGCCCGGGCCCCTGTCAGCCGCTCTTCGCCACCGCGTACGCCCGGACCGACCACAGCGAGATGCCGTACTTCGTGGCCCGCTCGTCGCCCGTGACGCGGATGAACCGGGTGTCCTTCGCGTCCATCCGCACCGACTCGTGGCCGCCCGCGCCCTCGCGGACGGTCGCGGCGGTGCGCCAGGTGCGGCCGTCGGCGGAGACCTGGACCCGGTAGCGGGAGGCGTACGCGTCCTGCCAGTCCAGCTCCACCTTGCCGAGGCGGACCGGGCCGGGCAGCTCCGTCTGCCACCACGCACCGTCCTCGGCCGGCGAGGACCAGCGGGTCTCCGCGTCGCCGTCGGACGCGGCGGACGCCGGGAAGCCGTCGGTCTCGTCGCCCGACGAGGAGGCGGCGGCCCCGCGCAGCACGTCGGGCCCGGCGGTGCGCGGGTAGGCCCGGACGGTCAGCGTGGTCCTCTCGTCGCCGAAGGAGAACGGCACCTCGTACTCACCGGCCGGGGTGTCCGCCGGCACGGTGATCTCCACCGGGACCTCGGTCCGCGTCCCGCGCGGCACGGTCGTACGCTTCGGCACCCGGACCTCGATGCCCTCGGGCGCCTTCGCGGTCAGCCGGCCCCTCACCTCGGCCGGGCGGCGTCCGGAGAGCCGGGCCCGCACCTCCTGCGGCCCGCCGCCGATCACCGCGTCCGTCTCGCCGCGCGCCAGGTCGAGGCGGGCGGCCGGCTCGTCGCCGAACCACGGCACCAGGGAGCGCACGTCCGGGGCCGTCCCCGCGCCGACGGACGCGCCGGCCAGCGGCGGGATGATCAGCGGCGGCGACCCGGCCACCACCGGCGCCGCGGCCGGCCAGCTGATCCGGACCGCGTCGGCCCGCACCCCCTCGCCCGCCGCCTGGGTCCAGCCGCTCGCCGACAGCGGGCCGAGCGTCCGCCAGCCCTCGTCCGGCACATGGGCCTGGACGATCGCGCCGGCCGCCGCCCCGCCGCCCGGCAGGGTCGTCGCGGTGACGGCCTCCAGCGGCCGGGTCCGGTCGAGCCGCACCGTGTAGCTGCCCGGGGCCTCGGTCACCTCGCCGCCGGACCGGTCCGTGCCGGTCCAGGACCGGGTCTCCTTCCGGACCCGGTCGAGGAACGGCCCGAGCACGCCCTCGCCGACCTTCGCGCCACCCGCCGCGATGTCCTCGCGGACCGGCTCCAGCGCCAGCGACGCCCGCCACGCGGCGGACCCGTCGCCCCGGGCCTGGGCGCGCAGCAGGTCGACGGCCAGCTCGCCCGCGTGGCCGTAGCGCGCCAGCTGCGCCGTCCACGGGCGGACCTCGTCGCCGAGCCGGCCCCCGGCCACGCCCGCGAGCCCGCCCGGGGCCTTCCGCATCCCGCCGAACGCGGCCCGCAGCCGGTCCGCCGCCCTGTCGAGCGCCTTGGCGTCGTCGCCCGCGTACGCCTTCCAGAACGCGGCGATCAGCGGCCGCAGATACGCGGACTCCGTGGCGCCGAGCACGGAGCCCGCGCTGTTGCCCGCGAGGGCCCGCAGCGCGTCGCCGCCGCCACCGGAGCCGCCCGCGAGGTCGTCGACGGCGGCCTGCCAGGACTCCTCGGAGTCGTACCCCTTCGGGTTCCACGCGAAGTCGGCGGCCGTGAACAGCGGGATGCGGGAGGCGGCCGGCTGCTCCATCGCGTTGGCCAGCAGCGCCGCCGAACCGGCCGCGACCGCCGGGTCCCGGCCGGTGTACGGGCCGAGGAAGAGCCGGTCCTGGGCGTAGTCGTTGACCGGGTAGTTGTCCATGGTCACCAGCGGATGCCCGAACGCGGCACGCGCCCCGGCCAGTTCCGCGCCGGTGATGGTCCTCGGCACGACCCCGACGCCCGTCCAGGCGACCTCGACGCCGTCCGCCAGTTCCCCGGCGAGCGCCGTGCGGTACTCGGTGGCGCCGTCCTGGTAGAACTCCGTCGGCATCACGGACAGCGGCCGCGCGCCCGGGTGGCGCTCCGCCAGGTGCCGGGCCACGCCGTTCACGACGCGGGCCTGAGCCCTGGCCGCCGCCTCGGGGCCGCTGCCGAAGGCGTCCGCGTCGGCCGCGCAGTGCCACTCGCTGTAGCTGACGTCCTGGAACTGCACCTGGAAGACCCGCACCCCCAGGCCCCACATCGCGTCGATCTTCCGGTTCAGCGCCTTCAGGTCGTGGTCGGACGACAGGCACATGGACTGGCCGGGGGCCACCGCCCAGCCGAGCGTCACGTGCGAGGCCGCGGCCCTCTCGGCCAGCTCCCGCAAGTCCGCGCGCCGCGTCGCCGGGTACGGGTCGCGCCAGCGGGCCTGCCGGTACGGGTCGTCGCCCGCCGCGTAGAGATAGCGGTTCTGCTTGGTGCGTCCCAGGAAGTCGATCTGCGCGAGCCGGTCCTCCCGGCTCCACGGCTGCCCGTAGAAGCCCTCGGTCAGCCCGCGCACGGCGGTGGACGGCCAGTCGCGGACGGTGACCCCGGCGACCTCGCCGCCCCGGACCAGCTGGCGCAGCGTCTGCACCGCGTGGAACAGGCCGTCCTCACCGACGCCCTCCAGGGCCACGGTGTCCCGCTTCGCGACGCGGCCGGCCGCCAGCCGGTAGCCGCCCGCGGACAGGTCCGCCCGGTCCGCCGCGCCCAGGGCGCGCAGCGCGTCCGCCGCCCCGTCGCCGCCCACCCGGAGCACCGGTCCCGCGCCCGGCAGCGCCTCGTGGACCGTGCGCACCCCGGCATCCCGCAGGACCGTGCGCAGCGCCTCCACGGCGTACGGATCGGCCTCCGCGTCCACGACCAGGGTCACCTCGCCGGTCAGCACGACGGCGGGTCCGGTCGCCTCGATGCTCTGCGGACGCGGCCACACGGCGGGCGGCGCGGAGTCCGCGGCACGGTCCCGGTCGGCGGCGGACCGGGACGCAGGGTTTGGGGGAGCGGCGAGCGCCTGCGGCGCCCCGGCGGCGAGCAGCCCGCCGAGCACGGCCACGGCGACGGCCGTCGCCCGCGTCCTGCCACTGAGCCGCATCCCTGTCTCTCCCCTCGCCCCACCAGTGGGTTCCGAGCCCACCACCCCACGCGCGAGAGTGTCAATGCGCGAGGCGACCGGTACGGAAATGCACCGATACGACCGGTGTGATGAGCGGGGTGCATGTGACGGGCCGATACGCGAAAGACAGCGCTGAATGGCCGAAAAAGGCGGACGTCTTGCGGACAACCGGCCCTTCGGGAACGGAATGTGACCCGGGGCACGTTGAACTCGTTGTTGTAACGCCTACGTCTGCGGCAGCGCCCGCTGGGTAGGCCGTCTCTGTCCTGTTCTCCATGGCCAGGAGGCCACCATGCCCGCCACCGCGCAGCTTCCGCTCTCCGCCCTCTCCAAACAGGCATCAGGTCCCGCCCCGCTGATCAGCGCGTCCCCCGCCACCGTGCCCGGCCCGCTCACGAGCGAGCCGCCGCTCGCCGACGCCATACCCCTGACCAGCGAGCCCCCGCTCGCCGAGGCCACCCCCCTGACCAGCGAGCCGCCGCTCGCCGTCCTCGCCCCGCTGACCAGCGAACCGGCCGCGTCCGGCAGCGCGTGGGGCACGGAGTCCCCAGGAGTCTGAATGGGCTTGTCCCGGCTCGCCGCACTGCACGGCGTCGCCACCTCCTTCTCCCCTTCCGCCGGTGTCACCGAGCCCGTCCCCGAGACGACGGTCGTCGCCGTTCTCGGTGCGCTCGGCGTCGACGCCACCACGCCCGAAGCGGTACGGGACGCGCTCGCCGCCGCCGAATCGGCGGCCCGCGCCCGGCTCCTCCCGGCCACGCTGGTGGTGTGGTCCGGCGAACCCCTGCCCTCCGCGCTCACCGGGCTGCCGCCCGGCACGGAGCTGTCCGTCCGGCCCCAGGAGGCGGACGAGACCGACGAGCCGGTGCCGCTGCGGGTGCCCGCCGGGGAGCCGGATCCGGCCGAACCGGGAAGCGCCTGGTGGGCCGCGCCCCCGCTCGGGGTGCACCGGCTCACCGCCCACGCGCCGGGCCGCGAGCCGCAGGACTGCACGCTCGTCGTCGCCCCGGACCGCGTCCCGCAACCGCCCGGCCGCAGCCACGGCTTCCTGGTCCAGCTCTACTCCCTGCTCTCCGTCCGCTCCTGGGGCATGGGCGACCTCGGTGACCTCGCCGACCTCGCCTCCTGGTCCGGCCGGCGGCTGGGCGCCGGCTTCGTCCAGATCAACCCGCTGCACGCGGCGGTGCCCGGCGAGCCCACCGACCCCTCGCCCTACCGCCCGTCCTCCCGCCGCTTCCCCGACCCGGTGCACCTGCGCGTCGAGTCCGTCCCCGAGTACGGCCACGTCCCCGACCCGGTGGCCCTGGACACGCTGCGCCGCAAGGGCGCCGAACTGCGCGAAGCCGTCCTGGACAAGGGCGCCCTCATCGACCGGGACGCCGTCTGGGCGCTCAAGCGGCAGGCCCTCGGCCTGGTCCTCGACGTCCCCCTCACCCCCGGCCGGCACGCCGCCTACTGCGACTTCCTCGCCGCCCAGGGGCAGGCCCTGGAGGACCACGCCCTGTGGTGCGCCCTGGCCGAGGTGCACGGCCCCGACTGGCACGACTGGCCCGAGGAGCTGCGGGACCCCCGCTCCGACGCCACCGCCCGCGCCCGCGCCGAACTGCTCGACCGGGTCGACCACCACTGCCGCCTCGCCTGGCTGACCGACACCCAGCTCGCCGACGCCCAGCGCGCCGCCCTGGACGCCGGAATGGCCGTCGGGATCGTCCACGACCTCGCGGTCGGCGTGCACCCCGGCGGCGCCGACACCTGGGCCCAGCGGGACGCCTTCGCCCACGGCATGTCCGTCGGCGCGCCCCCGGACGCGTTCAACGCGCGCGGCCAGGACTGGGGGCTGCCGCCCTGGCGCCCCGACGCCCTCGCCGCCTCCGGCTACGCCCCGTACCGCGGACTGCTGCGCGGCCTCCTCGCCCACGCGGGCGCCCTGCGCATCGACCACGTCATGGGCCTGTTCCGGCTCTGGTGGGTGCCCGAGGGCCGCCCGCCCACCGAGGGCACCTACGTCACGCACGACGCGGAGGCGATGCTCGCCGTCCTGGTCCTGGAGGCGCACCGGGCCGGCGCCGTCGTCATGGGGGAGGACCTGGGGACGGTCGAGCCCGGCGTCCGCGAGGCGCTCGCCCGGCGCGGCGTTCTCGGCACCTCCGTGCTCTGGTTCGAGCGGGACTGGGCGGGCGACGGCCGCCCCCTCGCCCCCGAGCGGTGGCGCGCGGACTGCCTGGCCACCGCGACCACCCACGACCTGCCCTCCACCGCCGCCCGGCTGACCGGCGACCATGTGACGCTGCGCCACCGCCTCGGTCTGCTCACCCGCCCGCTCGACGAGGAGCTGAGGGAGGACCGCGCGGAGACCGCCGAGTGGCTGGCCCTGCTCACCCGGCTCGGGATGCTCCCCGAGGGCGGCGGCGACGAGGAGGCGGCCGTCCGGGCCGTCCACCGCTTCCTGTTGCGTACCCCCGCCCGCATGGCCGGGGTCTGGCTGCCCGACACCATCGGCGACCGCCGCCCGCAGAACCTGCCGGGCACCTGGGACCAGTACCCCAACTGGCGGCTGCCCATCGCCGACGCGGAAGGCGTACCGGTGACGCTGGAGCAACTGGCGGCCTCGCCCCGGCTGCACCGGCTCATGGACGTCCTGCGCGCCCCCGGGGCGGGGTCGCAGACTCGTACGGCACCCCCGGGCGCGCGGCCCGCGTAGGCGTTCGCTACGTTTGCACCGTGGACAAGAAGAACGCTATGCGCGCCGGCGCCGTCGCCGCCGGAACGACGCTGATGATGCTGCTCATGTCGTCCCCCGCGCTCGCGCTCACCCGCGACGACGGCGACGACCCGGGTTCCGGCCTGAGCGTGATCGACACGATCGGCCTGTACGTCCTGGCGCCCATCGTCCTGTTCGCGGTCATCGCGGGCCTGGTCATGGTCCTCGACAAGTCCAAGAAGCAGGTCTGACCCACCTGTCCGGCGACCGGGGCCCCGCCCCCGGTGCCGCCCCGCACGGCACGGGTGCGCCGCACGGTAGCCACTACCGCGCGGCGCACACGCATGTCCGGACCCGGACGCGGCGGTAGGTTGCGGCCATGACCGAGTGGGACGTCAAGAAGCTCCGCATCCTGCGCACCCTGCGCGACCGGGGCACGGTCACCGCGACCGCCGACGCCCTCCTGATGACCCCGTCGGCCGTCTCCCAGCAGCTGTCCAACCTGGCGAAACAGCTCGGCGTGCCCCTCCTGGAGGCCCAGGGCCGGCGCGTCCGGCTGACCGACGCCGCCCATCTGGTCCTGCGCCACGCCGAAGTGGTCTTCGCCCAACTGGAGCGCGCCGACGCCGAACTGACCGGCTACCTGCGCGGCGAGGCGGGCGAGGTCCGCGTCGCCGCCTTCGCCACCGCCGTGCCCGCGCTCGTCGTCCCCGCCGTGCAGCGGCTGCGTGCCGACGGCCGCCCGGGCCCCGACGTCCGGGTGCGGGAGGCGGAGGCCGCCCAGGCGTACGAACTGCTCGCCGCCGCCGAGGTGGACCTCGCGCTGTCGCTCGCCGCCCACGCCCCGACGGCGCGCGACCCCCGGTTCTCCGTGCTGCCGCTGCTCGCCGACCCGCTCGACGTGGCCCTGCCGGCCGGCCACCGGCTCGCGGACGCGGACGGGCTGCGGCTGGCCGACCTGTCCGCCGAGCCCTGGATCTTCGGCGGCTCGGAGCCCTGGTCGGAGATCACCGTCTCCGCGTGCCGGGCGGCCGGCTTCGCGCCCGAGCAGGCGCACAGCGCGTCCGGCTGGACCGCGATCCTCGCCATGGTCGCCGCCGGTCTGGGCATCGCCCTGGTCCCGCGCATGGCCTCGGCGGAACGCCACGGCCGGGAGGGCGTGGTGATGCGGGTCCTGGACGCGGACCGGCCCCGGCGCCACGTCGTCGCCGCCGTCCGCCGCGGGGCCGAGGACGCCCCGGCGGTGGCCCGGGTCGTCGCGGCGCTGCGCGAAGCGGCGGAGCCGTACGGCGAGAGCGCGACCTTTCAGTAGAGCTGAACGATTCGTGCGGAAACTTTCGATGGACCTACCGGCTTGCGGCGTACGACAGTGAACGCATGACAACCGAACGGAACGAGACCCGGAACGACGATCCCCACGCCAACGACGCGGCCCCGTACGGGGGCGGCGACCCCTATGCCGACTACCGCACCGCCGACCTCCCCTTCACCGACCTCGTCGACCTCGCCGACCGCCGCCTCGGCGCGGGCGTGATCGCCGCCAACGACGAGTTCTTCGCCCAGCGCGAGAACCTCCTCGTCCGGGAGCGCGCGGTCTTCGACCCCGAACACTTCGGCCACAAGGGCAAGATCATGGACGGCTGGGAGACCCGCCGCCGGCGAGGCGCCGACGCCGAACACCCCTTCCCGGCCGCCGACGAGCACGACTGGGCGCTGATCCGCCTCGGCGCCCCCGGCATCATCCGCGGCATCGTCGTGGACACCGCCCACTTCCGCGGCAACTACCCGCAGCGTGTCTCGGTGCAGGCCGCCTGCGTCCCGGGCTCGCCCGGCCCGGAGCAGCTCCTCGCCGACGACGTGAAGTGGGAGGAGATCGTCCCGCCGACCCCCGTACGCGGCCACGCCGCCAACGGCTTCGAGATCACCGGCGGACGCCGCTACACCCACATCCGCCTCTGCCAGCACCCCGACGGCGGCATCGCCCGCCTGCGCGTGCACGGCGAGGTCGTCCCCGACCCGGCCTGGCTGGCCGCGCTCTCCACGTTCGACCTCATCTCGGTCCTGAACGGCGGCAGTTACGAGGACGCCTCGGACCGCTTCTATTCCTCGCCGACCCAGATCATCCTGCCCGGCACCTCCCGCAAGATGGACGACGGCTGGGAGAACCGCCGCCGCCGGGTCCGCGACACCAACGACTGGGTCCGCTTCCGGCTGCCCGCGCAGGGCGCCGTCCGCGCGGTCGAGATCGACACCGCCTACCTCAAGGGCAACGCGGCCGGCTGGATCGCGCTGCACGGCCGGGACGGCGAGAGCGGCGAGTGGTTCGAGATCATCCCGCGCACCCGCCTCCAGCCCGACACCCTGCACCGCTTCCCGCTGCCGGCCGAGGCCGTGGTCACCCACGTACGGCTGGACGCCTTCCCCGACGGCGGGGTCGCCCGGATGCGCCTGCACGGCTCCCTGACCGAGTCCGGCGCGGCCGAACTGACCGCCCGCTACGAGGCGTCGGCCTCATAACACCCTGCTCCCGCCCGGCGGACGGCTGCGCGTACGCGCCTGTCCGCCGGGCGGTTTCCATGGCCCCAGCCCGTCGCCGCCCGGCAGAAAAAATTGCCGGGTGTGAAGGGCTGGTGAACGGGCAGAGGGGTGTTCGTGCCTATGTCCATCTCTCTCCCCGGCCCCCTTCGCCCGGTCCGGTACGCCTTCCGGGACAGTGCCATCCGCCACCCCCGTTCGGTAGCAGGAGTGTTCGAGTGATGGCATACGCTGCGAGTGATCGCAGCCAAGGGCCTGAGGCAGAGGGAGCCAACCCGGTGACGAAACAAGACATATCGGCCAGGTTGGCCGAGCTGCTCGCGGAGCAGCAGGAATCGCTCGGCGGAGCCTGGGTGGAGGCGGTCGCCCGCACTCTGCGCGGCCGCATCTCGCTCGCCGAACTGGACCGGGAGCTGCGCGAGCTGTACGCGGCGCTGATCCAGGGCCTGCGCGGCGACGGGCTCGACTGGCAGGGCGACGCCTACGCGGAGCTGCGCGCGCTGCTCGCCGAGCTGTCCCGGGCGCGGGCCCGCCAGGGATTCACCCCGACCGAGACCGCCACCAGCGTCCTCGCCGCCAAGGACGTCCTCGCGCCCGCCGACGACACCCCGGCCGAGGACATCCGGTCCTACCTCCAGCTCAGCAAGCTGATCGACGCCCTCGGGCTGTTCACGCTGGAGGTCTACGCGAAGACCCGCGAAGAGGTCATCAGCGCGCAGGCCGAGCAGCTGATGGAGTTGTCCACGCCCGTCGTGAAGCTGTGGGAGGGCGTGGTCGCCGTCCCGCTGGTCGGCACCCTCGACTCGGCCCGCACCCAGGTGGTGATGGAGAAGCTGCTCCAGGCCCTCGTCGACACCGGCTCCGACCAGGCCATCATCGACATCACCGGCGTTCCGGCCGTGGACACCGAGGTGGCCCAGCACCTGCTCAAGACGGTCGTCGCCGCCCGGCTGATGGGCGCCGACTGCATCATCTCCGGCATCCGCCCCCAGATCGCCCAGACGATCGTCGCGCTCGGCATCCAGTTCGGCGACATCGTCACCAAGTCGTCGCTGGCCGACGCCCTCAAGCACGCGCTGCGCCAGAACGGCGCGGACATCACGCGGTCCGGCGGCACGGCGTGAGCGAGCGCGTACCCGTACTGAAGATCGGGGACGTCCTCCTCGTCTCCATCCAGGTCGAGCTGGAGGACCAGGTCGTCCTGGAACTCCAGGACGACCTCGCCTCGCGGATCGTCGAATCCGGCGCCACCGGAGTGATCATCGACATCACCGCCGTGGAGATCGTCGACTCCTTCGTGGGCCGCATGCTGGCGACCACGGCTTCCATCTCCCGCCTGCTCGACGCGCAGACGGTCGTCGTCGGCATGCGGCCCGCCGTCGCCATCACCCTGGTGGAACTGGGGCTCTCCCTCGGCGGCGTGCGCACGGCCCTCACCCTGGAAAAGGGTCTGGAGATCCTGGCCAGGCGCGGCAACGCCGGTCCGGCCGGGCGATGAATACCTCCCCGGTCGTCCCCGACGCCGAGCACGAGACCGTACCGATCGCCACCAACGACGACGTGGTCCGGGCCCGGCAGCTTGTGCGCACGCTCGCCCAGCGCTGCAAGCTCTCCCTGGTCGACCAGACCAAGCTCGTCACCGCCGCGAGCGAACTGGCCCGCAACACCCTGGTGTACGGCGGCGGCGGGGTCATGCGCGCGGGCCTGGTGCGCCGCGACGGCCGGGCCGGCGTGACCGCTGTCTTCGAGGACTCCGGCCCCGGCATCCCCGACGTCGAGCAGGCGCTGACCGACGGCTGGACGTCCGGCGGCGGCCTCGGCCTCGGGCTGAGCGGGGCACGCAGGCTGGTCGACGACTTCGTGCTGGACACCGAACCGGGCAGCGGAACCCAGGTCGCGGTGACCAAATGGGCACGCTGACACTTCCCCTCCTGGACGCCGATGACGTCATCTGGCTCCGGGACCAGGAAGCACTTCCCGCAGCGGCCCGGGGCGCCGCCCTCGCGCTGGGCCGCCGCATCGGCCTCGACGAGCAGCGGTGCGCCGAGGTCGCCCTGGCGGTCAGCGAGGCGGCCACCAATCTGCGCAGACACGCCGTGGAGGGTTCCTTCCTGCTGCGCGCCGTACGCACGCCCAGCGACGCGGGCCTCGAATTCGTCACCCTGGACGAGGGCCCCGGCATGGCGGACATCGCGCACGCCCTCTCCGACGGCACCTCCACCGCCGGCACCCTGGGCATCGGCCTCGGCACCATCTCCCGCCTGGCCGACTCCTTCGACCTGCACTCGCTGCCCGGCCGGGGGACCGTGCTGACCGCCCGCTTCTGGCAGCGCGATGCGGCCGTCCGGATGGCCGCGCTCGGCCGCCCCGTGGTCGAGGGCCTGACCAGGACGATCACCGGGGAAGAGGTGTGCGGCGATGCCTGGGCCGCTCGCCCCGTCCGTGGCGGCCAACCCGCGGAACCGGCCTCCGCGCCGGTCTCCGCGGCGCCGCGCCCGGTCCGGGACGAGCGCCTCGGCTGGGCGCAGCTGACCGGCTACCGGCAGCCGGGGACCCCGGGGCCGGAACCCGAGCGCGCGGGAACCGGGCCGGGCGGCCCCGACGCCCTCCTGGTGCTCCTCTGCGACGGCCTGGGACACGGGCCCCTCGCCGGGCGCGCCGCCCAGGCGGCGGTGACCGCGTTCCGCGACACCCGCGCCGAGCAGCCCGACGCGATCATGGGGGAAATCCACAGGGCCCTGCGCGGCGGCCGGGGCGGCGCCGTCGCCGTCGTCCGCGTCGAACCCGAGGCCGGCACCCTGGCCTTCTGCGGGGTCGGCAATGTGAGCACCTACGTGGTGGACCCGGCGACCGGCACCCGCCGCTCCCTGCCCTCGGCGCCCGGCATCGTGGGCCACCAGCTGCCGACCCTGCGCACCGTACGACAGCAACTGCCCCGGAACAGTGCGGTGATCATGCACTCCGACGGCCTCACCGAACGCTGGCGGGCGGAGGCGATGCCCGGGTTCCTCGAACGGACCCCGCTCGTCGCCGCCGCCCAGCTGCTGCGCGAGGCGGGCGTGCGCCGGGACGACGCCGGCGTCGTGGTGGCGAAAGGACCCTGGTGAACAGCTTCGCGGCGCTCGGCGCCGACCCGCTCGTCTCCTTCCCCCTCACCACGGAGCAGGACGTCTTCCTGCTGCGCCGGAGCGGCAAGTCGGCCGCCGAGGCGCTCGGGGTGGAGAAGCAGGACCAGATCAGACTCGCCACCGCACTGAGCGAGCTGGGCCGGGACCTGCTGGGTTCCGACGGCCTGACCGTCGCCTTCGGAGTGGCCCGCCGCCCGCTGCCGCTGCTGCTCGTCGGCATCGACTGGACGGAGGACCGGGACCTCGGCGGCGAGGCCGTCCAGGCCGCGTCCCGGCTCGTGGCCGTGCACTACACGCCCTCCGAGCACGCGGTGACGATCGAGCAGCCGCTCACCTCGGACGGCCGGACAGCCGAGGCGATCGCGCAGGTGCGCGAAGCCGTCCTGTCCCACACGCAGGCCGGGGTGCCGGACGACGCCCGGGCCCAGACCAGCGACCTCATAGCGGCATTGGTCGAGTCCCGGGCACAGCGCGAGGAACTGCGCCGCCTGAACGACGAGCTGGAGGAGACCAACCGGGGCGTGGTGGCCCTCTACTCCGAGCTGTCCGAGGAGCTGGAGGAGACCAACCGCGGCGTCGTGGCCCTCTACGCGGAGCTGGAGGAGAAGTCGCGCCTGCTGCGCGAGGCCAGCGAGGCCAAGACGCGGTTCTGGGCCAACGTCAGCCACGAACTGCGCACCCCCGTCAACTCGGTCGTCGGCCTGGCCCGCCTGCTCCTCGAATTCGACGGCGACGGGCTGGACGAGGAGCAGCGCCGGCAGATCGGCCTCATCTCCGCGTCGGGCGCCACTCTGCTCGCCCTGGTCGACGAACTCCTCGACGTCGCCAAGGCCGAATCCGGCCGCCTGGAACCCCATTGGGCACCGGTGGACCTGCGCGCCGCCCTCGGCCAGCTGCGCGGCACCCTGCGCGGATACGAGTCGCCGGGCGCCGCCGAACTGATCGTGGCCGAGTCCGGGCTGAGCATCGTCAGCGACGAGGTCATGCTCATCCGCGTTCTGCGCAACCTCCTGTCCAACGCCCTCAAGTTCACGCCCTCTGGGACCGTGCGCCTCGACGTGACGGCGGACCGGGCGGACGGGCGCGACCAGGTCGTCTTCACCGTCTCGGACACCGGGATCGGCATCCCGGAGGAGGAGCAGCAGCAGATCTTCGAGGAGTTCTACCAGGTGCGCGGCCTCCACCAGCGCGGCCGCAGCGGCACCGGTCTCGGCCTCCCCTACGCGCGCCGGCTCGTCGGACTCCTCGGCGGCAGTCTGCGGCTGACGAGCGAACCCGGTGCGGGCACCGTGGTCACCGTGACCCTGCCGGCCGACGGCCGGCCCGCCGCTCCGACCGCCCAGACCGCGCCGGGCGAGCCGTCCGCGCCGGGCGAGCCGTCCGCGCCGGGCGAGCCGTCCGCGCCGGGCGAGCCGTCCGCGCCGGGCGAGCCGTCCGCGCCGGGCGAGCCGTCCGCGCCGGGCGAGCCGTCCGCGCCGGGCGAGCCGTCCGCGCCGGACGAGCCGTCCGCGCCCGTGGTGGCCGTCCTGGTCACCGTGGACGACGACGACGCCTTCCGCGCCTCGATCCGGCCGCTGCTCGACCGGCTCGCCGGGCGCGTGGTCGAGGTGGCCGAGGGCGGCCGGGCGAGCGACACGGTGCGCCGCGAGCGCCCGGACGCGGTCCTCCTCGACCTGCACCTGCCCGACCTCGACGGGTACGCCGTGCTGGCCGAACTCGCCGCGGACCCGGCCCTGACCGCCGTACCCGTCGTCGTCCTCACCTCGACACCCGCGGGCGAGCTGGACCGGGACAGGCTCACCCACGCGCGGGCGGTCCTGGACAAGGCGGCGCTGAACCTCCCTGAGCTGGCCGCCGCCCTGTCGGGAGCCGGCGCCGCCGGACCCGCGAACCGGGAGGAGGGCCCGGCATGACGGTGCAACGGCACCGGGACAGCGCCGCCGCGACGGTGCTCGTGCTGGACGACAACGAGACCAACCGCTACATCGTCGGCAGCTGGCTGCGCCGGGCCGGCCACACCGTGGTGGAGGCCGCCGACGGCACGGAGGGGCTGGCCCTGCTCGCCGCCGCCCCCGACGGCGAGCTGCCCGAACTCGCCGTCGTGGACGTCAAACTGCCCGACATGAGCGGCTTCGAGGTGTGCGAGCAGATCAAGGCCGACCCGCGCACCGCCTCGCTGCCCGTGATCCACGTCTCGGCCACCGCGATCGAGCTGAGCGACCGCACCCAGGGCCTCCACCGGGGCGCCGACGCCTATCTCACCGAGCCGATCGCCCCGGACGAGCTGCTGGCCACGGTCACCGCCGCGCTGCGCTACGCCCGTGCCCGGCGCCGCGCCGAGCGCCTCGCCACCCGCGTGGCAGCCCTCAACAGCAGCACTCTGGCCGTCTACGCGGCGAAGGACGGCGAGACCTTCACCGCCGCGGCGGCGGCCGGTGCCGCGGCGCTGATGGAGTCCGCCGCCGTCGCCGTCGGCCTCAGCCCCGACAACCACACCCTGCACCTGGCCGCCGCCCCGAGGAGCACACCGGCCGGGAGCGGCGGTCCCGCCCGTGCGGACGCGGTGCGGCCGGAGGCGCGGCTGCTGGACCTGCTGGCCGAGAAGGCCCTCGGCGACCGCACCGGCACGGAGACCGTGGTCCTGCCGGGGGACGAGTGGCGGGCGCTCACCTGCCAGGACGACGGCCGCGCGGACGTGTTCGCCGGGGACGTCGCCCTCACCCTCGCCCGGACGAAGCGCGGCCGGCCCCCCGTCGCGTTCGCAGTCCGCGCCGACGCCCTCACCGGCGCGGACGACCGCGAACTGCTCTCGCAGCTGGCCCAGGCCTGCGCGCTGGCCCTCGAAGCCCTGCGCACCCGCAGCGAGGAACACGCGCTCGTCCTCACCCTCCAGCGCACCTTCCTGCCCGACCGGCTGCCCGAGGTGCCCGGCGTCGGCATGGCCGTGCGCTACGAACCCGCAGCCGACGACGCCGAGATCGGCGGGGACTTCTACGAGGCCATCCGCACCCCGGACGGCCTGCTGCTCGCCATCGGGGACGTGGCGGGACACTCGCTCAAGGCCGCCATGATCATGGGCGAGGTCCGGCACGCCCTGCGCGCGTACGCCATCGAGGGCCACGACCCGCAGTCCCTGCTGACGAACCTCGACGCGCTCCTCGTGCGCGTACGCCCGTCGATGACGGTCACCGTCTGCCTCGTCCTCGTCGAGCCGGAGGCGCGCCGCATTCAGGTGGCCAACGCCGGACACATCCCGCCCCTGCTCCGCCACCCGGACGGGGCCACGCGCTACCTGACCGAGCACGGCCCCCTCCTGGGGCTCAACCTCCCGCACCCGCCGCCCGTCGCCCACGACGTCCCCGAGGGCTCCACGCTGCTGCTCCTCACCGACGGCCTGGTCGAGGTGCCCGGCGAGAACCTCGATGAGAGCCTGCGGAAGCTCGGCGACACCCTCTCCCGGACCCCGGCCGGCATCGAGGAGCTCTGCGACCGGCTGCTGGCGACCTTCGGCAAGGGCAAGACCGACGACATCGCGCTGCTCGCCGCCCGCCTCGACTGAACCGGCGGCGGCAGCGCGAAGGGGGCGCCCCGCGACGGGGCGCCCCCTCCTGCGTACGTCCTGGACCGGTTACGCGGTCGCGGCCGCCGCGTCAGCCGTCCGGGCCCGCAGCGCGCGCTCCACGCCCGAGCGGGACTCCGAGATCAGCCGGCGCAGACCCGCGCCCGGCTCGGCCGAGGCCAGCCAGGCGTCCGTGGCGTCCAGGGTCTCCTGCGAGACCTGCAGCGCCGGGTACAGGCCGATGGCGACCTGCTGGGCCATCTCGTGGCTCCGCGAGTCCCAGACGTCCTTCACCGAGGCGAAGAACTTCTCTGCGTACGGGGCCAGCAGCTCACGCTGGTCCGTCTGCACGAAGCCCGCGATGACCGCCTCCTGGAGGGAGTTCGGCAGCTTGTCGGACTCGACGACCGACGCCCACGCCTCGGCCTTCGCCTCCTCGGTCGGCCGCGCCGCCCGGGCGGAGGCCGCGTGCCGCTCGCCGGCCGCAGTGCGGTCGCGCGCGTACTCGGTGTCGATCTCCTCCTCCTCGATCAGCCCGGTGGCCGCGAGCCGCTGGACGAGCGCCCAGCGCAGCTCGGTGTCCACGGTCAGGCCCTCGACCGCCTCGGTGCCGTCGAGCAGCGCGCGCAGCAGGTCCAGCTGCTGCGGGGTGCGGGCGGTGGCCGCGAACGCGCGCGCCCAGGCCAGCTGGTGGTCGCTGCCCGGCTCCGCCGCGCGCAGGTGCGCGAGCGTCGCGTCGGTCCACTGCGTCAGACCCGCCTCGCGCCACTCCGGCGTCGCGTACTGGTCCAGCGCCACCTTCACCTGGCGGTGCAGCGACTGCACGACGCCGATGTCGGACTCCTTGCCGATGCCGGACAGCACCAGCGCCAGGTAGTCGCGGGTGGCCAGCTCGCCGTCGCGGGTCGTGTCCCAGGCCGACGCCCAGCACAGGGCGCGCGGCAGCGACTCGGTGAAGTCGCCCAGGTGCTCGGTGACGACCCGCAGCGACTCCTCGTCGAGGCGGACCTTCGCGTACGAGAGGTCGTCGTCGTTGAGCAGGATGACGGCCGGGCGCGCCTGGTCGGCGGGGAACGGCACGGTGGTGCGCTCGCCGTCGACGTCCAGCTCGATCCGGTCCGTACGCACCAGCTTCCCGGCCTCGTCGAGGTCGTAGAAACCGATGGCGATGCGGTGCGGGCGCAGCGTCGGCTCGCCCTTCGCGCCGGCGGGCAGCGCGGGCGCCTCCTGGAGCACGGTGAACGAGGTGACGCGACCGTTCTCGTCGGTCTCGATCTCCGGGCGCAGGATGTTGATGCCGGCCGTCTCCAGCCACGCCTTCGACCAGGTCTTCAGGTCGCGGCCCGAGGTCTCCTCCAGCGCGCCGAGGAGGTCGGAGAGCCGGGTGTTGCCGAAGGCGTGCGCCTTGAAGTACGCCTGGACGCCCTTGAAGAACTCGTCCATGCCGACGTACGCCACCAGCTGCTTCAGGACCGAGGCGCCCTTGGCGTACGTGATGCCGTCGAAGTTGACCAGGACGTCGTCCAGGTCGCGGATGTCGGCCATGATCGGGTGGGTCGACGGCAGCTGGTCCTGCCGGTAGGCCCACGTCTTCATGGAGTTGGCGAACGTGGTCCAGGAGTGCGGCCACCCCGAGCCCTCGGCGTACGCGAGGCAGGCGATGGAGGTGTACGTGGCGAACGACTCGTTCAGCCAGAGGTCGTTCCACCACTCCATCGTGACGAGGTCGCCGAACCACATGTGGGCCAGCTCGTGCAGGATGGTCTCGGCGCGCGTCTCGTACGCCGCGTCCGTCACCTTGGACCGGAAGACGTACTGGTCGCGGATGGTGACCGCGCCCGCGTTCTCCATCGCGCCGGCATTGAACTCCGGGACGAAGAGCTGGTCGTACTTGGCGAAGGGGTACGCGTAGTCGAACTTCTCCTGGAACCAGTCGAAGCCCATCCGGGTCACGTCGAAGATCGCGTCCGCGTCCAGGTATTCGGCGAGCGAGGGCCGGCAGTAGATGCCCAGCGGGACGGTCCGGCCGTCCTTCTCGTAGCTGCTGTGCACCGAGTGGTACGGGCCGACGATCAGGGCCGTGATGTACGAGGAGATGCGCGGCGTAGGCTCGAACGACCAGACGTCGTCCTTCGGCTCCGGCGTCGGCGAGTTGGAGATCACGGTCCAGCCGGACGGGGCCTTCACGGTGAACCGGAAGGTCGCCTTCAGGTCGGGCTGCTCGAAGCTCGCGAAGACGCGGCGGGCGTCCGGCACCTCGAACTGGGTGTACAGGTAAGCCTGTTCGTCGACCGGGTCGACGAAGCGGTGCAGGCCCTCGCCGGTGTTGGTGTACGCGCAGTCGGCGACGACCTTCAGCTCGTTGGCGCCGGCCTGCAGGTGCGGCAGCGCGATGCGCGAGTCACGGAACACCGCCGCGACGTCCAGCGCCATGCCGTTCAGCTCGACCTCGTGCACCGCGGGGGCGACCAGGTCGATGAAGGTCTCCGCACCGGCTTCGGCGGAGTCGAAACGCACGACGGTGACGGACCGGTAGGTCCCGCCCTCCTGCGCTCCGGAGAGGTCGAGATCGATCTCGTACGCGTCCACGGTCAGCAGGCGCGCCCGCTCCTGTGCCTCTTCGCGGGTCAGATTCGTGCCAGGCACGCGGTCATCTCCTTGTTCTGGGATGTTTCCCGCCATACTTCCACGGGACCCCTGCCCAGGGCGATGTCCGTTTTCCGCCGGACCGGGGCGTCGTGGAGCGGCAGGCTCGGGACCATGACCACTTACGAGGCACGCGCGATCGAACCGGACGCGCTCAAGGAACTCCGGGAGACCGACGACGCCGGACAGCCCTGCGTCCCGTACGCCGCCACCGAGGGCGGCGACCCGCTGCGGTGCTGCCTGCGCGGCAGCGAACCGGGGGAGCGCGTCGCCCTCGTCTCCTACGCCCCGCTGCGCCGCTGGGCCGCGGCGACCTGGGCCCGTCCGGGGGCGTACGACGAGCAGGGCCCGGTCTTCATCCACGCCGACGCCTGCGCGGGGCCGGAGCCGGGCCGGAACGGCTATCCGTTCTCCCGCGCGGGCGCGCTGCGCACGGTCCGCCGGTACGACGCGGAGGGCCGCATCGTGGGCGGACGCCTCCTGGAGATCCCCGAGGACGAGGAGCGCGGCTACGACGAGGCGTTCGCGGAGGCCTTCGCGGACCCGGAGGTTGCCCTGGTCCACGTACGAGCCGTGGAGTACGGCTGCTGGCACTTCGAGGTGCACAGGCCGATCGCCGGACGGGCTGAAAACGCAGCCCGTCCGGCGATCGAGGACACACGGGGTTCGGGCTGAGGGGTCAGCCCCGCAGCTCCGCCGCGACCAGCTCCGCGATCTGGACCGCGTTCAGCGCCGCGCCCTTGCGGAGGTTGTCGTTGGAGACGAAGAACGCCAGCCCGTTCTCCACTGTCTCGTCGTTGCGGATGCGCCCCACGAAGGACGCGTCCTTTCCCGCGGCCTGGAGCGGCGTCGGGATCTCGGACAGCTCGACGCCCGGCGCGTCCTTCAGCAGCTCGTACGCGCGCTCCACGGAGACCGGACGGGCGAAGCGGGCGTTGACCTGGAGCGAGTGGCCGGAGAAGACCGGGACGCGGACGCACGTACCGGAGACCTTGAGCTCCGGGATCTCCAGGATCTTGCGGGACTCGTTGCGGAGCTTCTGCTCCTCGTCCGTCTCGAAGGAGCCGTCGTCGACGATCGAGCCGGCCAGCGGCAGCACGTTGAAGGCGATGGGGCGCTTGTAGACGCCCGGCTCCGGGAAGTCCACGGCCGAGCCGTCGTGCGTGAGCTTGTCCGCTTCGGCGACGACCTTGGACGCCTGGCCGTGCAGCTCGGCGACACCGGCCAGACCGGAGCCGGAGACCGCCTGGTACGTGGCGACGGTCAGCGTCTCGAGCCCCGCCTCCTCGTGCAGCGGGCGCAGCACGGGCATGGCGGCCATCGTGGTGCAGTTCGGGTTGGCGATGATGCCCTTGGGCCGGTCCGCGACGGCGTGCGGGTTGACCTCGGAGACGACCAGCGGGACCTCGGGGTCCTTACGCCAGGCGGAGGAGTTGTCGATCACGACGGCGCCCTGCGAGGCGACCTTCTCGGCGAGCGCCTTGGAGGTCGAGCCTCCGGCGGAGAACAGCACGATGTCCAGGCCCGTGTAGTCGGCCGTGGCGGCGTCCTCGACGGTGATCTCGCGTCCCTGCCACTCGATGACGGAGCCCGCCGAGCGCGCGGAGGCGAACAGCCGCAGCTCGTCGGCCGGGAACTTCCGCTCGGCCAGGATGCTGCGCATGACTGTGCCGACCTGACCGGTGGCGCCGACGATTCCGACCTTCACAGGAACTCCCTCAGACGTACGAACGGGCACGGTTGCCGGTCCATGATGCGTATGTCCACGGCCGCCATGTCCAATCCATTGTCCGACCTGCGGACGAGTGGCGCTCGGCACAGTGGGGCGGGTGCCCGGTGAGCACCCGCCCCACTGCCGTAATGGATCATGCGTTCAGCACGGTGTGACTACTGGACGACCTTCTGGATCACGACGCTGCCGGTGCCCGCCGAGGTGCCCCGGGCGTTGACGAGGCTCACCTCGCCGAAGAACTGCCGGCCCTCGGGAGCCGCGGCGGCCACCTTCACCTGCGCGCCGACCGTGGCCGACGCGCCGGCGGCCAGGTTCACGGCCTTCGACTCGTCGACGGAGATCGTGCCGAGCGACGCCGAGTAGTACACGTCCCGGTAGTCGTACTCGGTGGTCCCGGCCGGGACGTCGTACCCGTCGACGAGGACGGTGTACGTGCCGGCGGCCGGCTTCACCAGGCTGACGGACTCCTCGGAGCCCGCCGTGGTGGAGGCGCCCACCTGAGCGGTGCCCCTGTACACGTACAGGTCGAGGTCGGCGTTGGCGTCGGACGTGCCGCCGATGGCGATGTCCAGCTTCTCGACGCCCGCACCGATGGTGACCTCCTTGACGTACGAGCCGCCGGTGGAGATCGACGGGCGCTCGACGTCGGCCGAGCCCAGCGAGCCGCCCTTGAGCTTGCCCTCCAGGGGGCCCGCGTTGTTGGTGACCTTCCAGTCGACCGGGGCCGGGGTGCCGATCTTCGCCTCGGCGAGGGTCCGCACCGCCGGGTCGAACGTCGCGCCGAGCAGCGCCACGTCCAGCTTGTACGGGTTGTCCAGCAGCGGCGACGTGCGCCGGGCCTCGACCTCGATCTCCCAGACACCGGGCTGCGGGTCCGCGTAGGAGCGCGCGTCCGGGCGGCAGGTGTTGGACGGGTTCTCGTAGTTCGGGTAGCAGTACGGCGTACCGCTGTCGTCGACCGGCACCCCGTACGGGTGGATGGCGATGAAGCGGGTCTGGCTGCCCGAGCGCAGGGCGCTCATCGCGACCTCAAGGGT
Organism: Streptomyces sp. 2131.1; assembly: GCF_900105515.1. Taxonomy (GTDB): domain Bacteria; phylum Actinomycetota; class Actinomycetes; order Streptomycetales; family Streptomycetaceae; genus Streptomyces; species Streptomyces drozdowiczii. The sequence goes on from NZ_FNSY01000001.1 coordinate 4,759,976, forward strand.
CTTGGCGCCCTCCGGCACGGTCACGAAGTACGACGTGGTGCCGTTGCGCTGCACCGAGCCGGACGCCTTGAACGCGTAGGACGGCTTCACCAGCTCCTTGGAGACGACGACCGTGGTCAGGATCTGCTGGTCCGTCCCGGCGGTCTTCCTGTCGTCGAGCTGGAGGATCGCGCTGTGCACGCCCGCGCTGCCCGGCTTCGCCTGGACCTTGACCGTCACCGGCTTGCCCAGCGGCAGCGAGACCTTGTCGGAGCCGACGAGCTTGAAGGTGCCGTCGTTGTACTTCCAGGAGAGCTTGTGCTCGACCTTCTTGTCCGGGCCCGTGGTGCGGGTGACCGTGACGTCGTAGGTCTTCTTCTGCCCGGCCTTGAGGCCGCCCTCGCGGTCGTACAGGCCGGTGCCGAAGCCCGGGGTCTTCAGCGCGAAGTCGATCGCGGTGTCGACGGGGGCCTTGACCGTGTACTCGTGCGCCGGGGCGCCCTGCTTCGCGATCAGCTTCCAGGCGTCGACGATGTTGATCAGACCGGCGCCCTGGGCGTGCGCGGGCACGTTCTTGATCTTGGTGGCGGTGCTGGTCAGCGCGGTGCGCAGGTCGGCCGGGGGCAGCTCGATGTGCTTCTGCTTCGCGGCGGACAGCAGCAGCGCGGTCGCGCCGGCGGCCTGCGGGGAGGCCATCGACGTGCCCTGGAGCATGGAGTAGCCGGCCGGAAGCGAGTAGCCCGCCTCCTTGACCGGCGAACCGGGCAGCCAGGTCTGCGTCGAGTTGATCGCCGCGCCGGGGGCCGTCAGGGTCGGCGCGAAGCCGCCGTCCTCGCGCGGACCCGCCGAGGAGAAGGGCAGCATGTCGTACTTCTTGGTGACGTTCGAGCCGTAGTTGGCGGCCCAGGTCTCCTTGGAGATGGACGCGCCGACCGAGATGACGTGGTCGGCGAGGCCGGGGTCACCGATGGTGTTGACGCCGGGGCCGTCGTTGCCGGCCGAGATGACCAGCTGGACGCCGTAGATGTCGACGAGCCGCTTGTACAGCTCGGCGCGGGCGTTGTTGCCGTCGTTCAGCGGCGGCAGCCCGCCGATCGACATGTTGACGACGTCGACGCCGCGGTTCACGACGAGGTCGATCATGCCCTCGGTGAGCGCGATGTTGGTGCAGCCGCCGGACCAGGTGCAGGCGCGCGAGGAGACGATCTTCGCGCCGGGCGCGGCACCGTTCATCTTGCCGCCGAACAGGCCGTTCGCGGCGGTGATGCCCGCGACGTGCGTCCCGTGCTCGGACTCGATGACCCCGATGGAGACGAAGTCGGAGGTGTCGCCGGCCGCGTTGTAGACGACGCCCTTGCGGTTCTCGACGACGAACGGGATGCGCTCGGAGACGTCGGTGCGCGGGTCGTCCTTGCCGAAGTAGGAGACCTGGTGCTTCTCCTTGTACGGCTTGAGGGCGGTGTCGTCGGTGAAGTCCGCGTTGCCGTTCAGGTCGACGCGGGAGGCGCCCGAGACCGGGTCGTGGAGCACGGCCCAGGTGTCGGTGGTGTCGCCGTCGCGGTTCAGGTCGCCCGCCATGTCGCCGCCCTTGGTGGCGGCCTCGGCGAACACGCTGATGCGGTACGAGCCCTTGGGGGCCTTGTACGTAAGCCCCTTGTACGTGAACACCGGGCCGGAGACGGCGTCCGTCATCCGCAGCCAGGTGCCGTCGCCGTCGCTCACCGGGTCGGTGGCGGTCACCCAGTCGGTGATCTTGCGCTCGCCGGTGGTGGTCTTCTGCAGCGCCGGGTGCGCGATGTCGACGCCGGAGTCCAGGACGCCGATGGTGATCCCGCGGCCGTCGGCCTTGGGGTGCTGCTTCACGAAGTCGACCGCGCCCGTCTCGAAGGACGGGTTGTACGGGTTCTTCGCCGGTGTCTTCTTCCCCGGCGCCGGGTAGCTGCCGGTGGACTTCACCTTCGCCTTGCTGCCCGTCGCCCGGTCCGCCGCCGGCGTCGGGTCGTCCAGCTTGACCTCCTGCTTGAGGTCGATGCCGTGGACGGAGCCGAGCTTGGAGGCCGCCTTGATGGTGGCCTCGGCGGTCGCGGTCGGCACGGTCGCCCGCACGTACCCGAGCTTGTCGTACGCACGTCCCAGCACGGAGCCCTTGACGGCGTCCAGCTGCTTGGTGACCTGCTCGGTCGCGCCGGGGGCGGTCGCGACCATCATGGTGATGTTCTTCTCGCCCTTGGCCTTGGCCTTGGTCAGGACCTCGGCGTCGGCGGTGCCCAGCTTGTCCGCGGGAGCGGTGCCGGCGGCCTTGACGGGGGCGGTGGCCGGGTCGTCGGCGGCGAACACGGGGGAGACGCCGGTGGCGGCCAGCGCGGCCACCAGACCGGCGGCGGCCGCCACCCGGGCGGCGCGTCTCGCTCCGGATATGTAACCGGGGGATTCGGAGGTCATCAGCATCCCTGTATGTGAAAGAGAGAGTCCGGAAATCGGTACCGGATGACCGCTCACCCTGTCGTAAATGACAGGGGTTTGTGGAGAGTTGCGGGATGCTTGTTGCGGACATGGCGGAATTCCGCCACCGGGGCCGAAGTGTCACCGGGGGCGAATGGGCCCATACGTGACGAGAACGCGGTCATGTGGGGCGATCGGCGAGGTGTCGCCCCCGGTTCAGCGGGGCAGGATCATCACATACGCCGCCGGCTCCCGGTCCGCCGCGGCCATCAGTGCTGTCCGGACCACGGTCGCCTGCTGCTCGCGCGCGTCGCGCAGCTTCTTCGGCGTGAGGTGGACGACAGTGACGCCCAGCCGTTCCAGGTGCTCCCGCCGCGCTGCGTACGCGGACCACTCGGCCTCGTGCTCCTCCTGACGCCGGCCCCCCTCCAGCCGGCTGTGGCGCGGGGCCCTGGTGTCCAGCTCCACCGCGACCGCCTCGTCGGGCCAGTAGGCGTCCACGCCGCCCAGGTGCGGCCCGCCGGGCAGCCGCAGGTCCACGTTCCACAGCGGCTCCTTGAGCCCGTGCGCGCGCACCATGTCGTACAGCCGCTCCTCCGCCATGGCCCGGCCCTCCGCCAGCAGGGTGTCCACCGCGTGCACCACCTGAGGCCGGCCCAGCACCTTGGCACGGTTCAGCTCGCCGACCAGCACGGCCGGTTCGCAGTGGCCGCCGCGCACCGCCTCGGTGAGCAGCCGGCGCACCGTGACCGCTTCCCCGAGCCCCGCCACCGCGTCCGCCAGCGCCCGCGCCACCGGGGCCACGGGCAGCCCGTCCACCCGTTCCGGGCGCGGCAGTTCGGCGGTCCGCAGCAGCCTGGCGTATCCGGCCGACCGCAGCCGGCGCACCCGGGGCACCAGCACGTCGACCCCCTCCACCGAGGCGACGGGCGGCGCGGCGGCGAAGCCGTACAGCGAGAGCGCGGCGAGCCCGGTGAGCATCGCCTCGCCGTACGCCGGGTCGGCGACCCGCGCGGCGGCCGTCCGCCGCCCGGAGACCGGCGGACGGCCCGCGTACAGCAGGGCGGACCGCAGCCGCTCCGGACCGCTGAGCGGACCGGGGTGCAGGACGAACACGCCGGGCAGCGGCTGCTGCCACGGCCCGCCGGCTCCGCACTGCTCGACGGCCCGTCCGGCGGGCACGCCCATCGCCTTCAACTGTGCTGCGGACAGCACGCGTTGGGCCGTGCGGGCGGTGACGGAGTGACAGGGCGGGAGCGGGGTGTTCTGGGTCATGCTCCGGTGTATCCCGCCAACGGACCGGCCTTTAACCGTTGTTACAGGCCCGTCGACATACCAGGACAACAACACTGTCCTGCATCACGACCCGGCCCGTCCGGCGTTCGAGGACGGAACCCCTGCCCTGGACCGGGGCAAGGGTTCCCGGACGGTCAGGCCACCGAATCCGCCGCCTGCGCCCGCAGCCCCCGGGCGAGGTCGTCCCGCGCCTCCAGCACCAGCCGCCGCAGCGCCGGTGCCGCGTCGGGCCGGGACGCCAGCCACGCGTCGGTCGCCTCCAGCGTCGCCGGGTCGTCCTGGAGCGACGGGAACAGCCCCTTGACCACGGCCATTCCGATCTGGATCGACCGCTCGGCCCAGACCCGCTCGATCGCCTCGAAGTACCGCGCGGTGTACGGCGCCAGCAGCTCCCGCTGCGAGGACTGCTCGAAGCCCGCGATCGTCGCCTCGACCAGAGCGTTGGACAGCGCGTCCGACTCCACGACGTCCGCCCACGCCCGGGCCTTCACCTCGGCGGACGGTCGCGAGGCCAGGCACCGTACGTGGTGCCGCTTGCCGGAGGCCGTGTCGTCCCGGGCCAGCTCCGCGTCGACCGCCCCCTCGTCGGCCGCGCCGTGCGCGACCAGCGGGGACAGGAACGCCCAGCGCAGCTCCTGGTCGACGTCGAGCCCGTCGATCCTGGCCGTGGAGTCGAGCAGCCCGGACAGCAGCTGGAAGTCGCTGTCCGACGCGGCGACCGACGCGAAGAACCGCGCCCACGCAAGCTGGTGCTCGCTGCCCGGCTCGGCGAGCCGCAGTTCGCCGAGCGCGCCCTCGGCCAGCGCCCTGCCGCTCTCCTCGCGCCACGCGGGAGCGGCGTAGTTCACGAGCGCGCCGCGCGTCCAGGCGTGCAGCATCTGGAGGACACCGATGTCCGTCTCGCGCCCGGCGAAGGCCAGGACCAGCGAGACGAAGTCGCGGGCCGGCATCAGCCCGTCGCGGGTGAGGTTCCACAGCGCGGACCAGCACAGCGCCCGGGCCAGCGGGTCCGTGATGTCGCCCAGGTGCGCGCGCAGGGTCGCGAGCGACACCTCGTCGAAGCGGACCTTGCAGTACGTGAGGTCGTCGTCGTTGACGAGGATCAGCTCGGGTCGCTCGGCCCCGGCCAGCTCCCCGATCACGGTGCGCGGACCCGACACATCCGCCTCGGCACGCGCGTAACGCACCAGCTCACCCTCGGCGTTGCGGCTGTACAGGCCGACGGCGACCCGGTGGGGGCGCAGCTCCGGGTGGGACTCGGCGGCCTCCTGGAGGACGGCCAGCTCGGTGATCCGGCCGGCCGCGTCGTACGTCGCCACCGGGGTCAGCGAGTTGACGCCCGCGGTCTGGAGCCAGGAGCGCGACCATGCGGTCATGTCCCGGCCGGACGTCTCGGACAGCACCGACAGCAGGTCCCCGAGCCGGGTGTTGCCGTAGGCGTGCTTCTTGAAGTAGCGCCGGGCGCCCTCCAGGAACGCGTCCCGTCCCACGTACGCCACGAGCTGCTTGAGGACGGAGGCGCCCTTGGCGTACGTGATGCCGTCGAAGTTCAGCTTGGCGTCCTCCAGGTCACGGATGTCGGCCGTGATCGGGTGCGTGGAGGGCAGCTGGTCGGCGCGGTACGCCCAGGACTTGCGGTTGTTGGCGAAGGTGATCCAGCCGTCCTCGAAGCGGGTCGCGCCGGTCATCGCGAAGACGCCCATGAAGTCCGCGAAGGACTCCTTCAGCCACAGGTCGTCCCACCACTGCATGGTGACGAGGTCCCCGAACCACATGTGCGCCATCTCGTGCAGGATGACGTTGGCCCGGCCCTCGTACGCCGCCTGCGTCACCTTGCCGCGGAAGATGTACTCCTCGCGGAACGTGACGCAGCCCGGGTTCTCCATCGCGCCGAGGTTGTACTCCGGCACGAACGCCTGGTCGTACTTCCCGAAGGGGTACGGGTAGTCGAAGTTGTCGTGGAAGAAGTCCAGGCCCTGCTTGGTGATCAGGAAGACGTCGTCGGCGTCGAAGTGCTTGGCGAGCCCCTTGCGGCACATCGCGCCGAGCGGGATCTCCAGCGTCGTGCCGTCCTCGAAGGTCCGGCTGTAGGAGTCGGTGACGTAGTGGTACGGGCCGGCGACGACCGCCGTGATGTACGTGGAGATCGGCTCGGTCTCCGCGAACCGCCACACCCCGCCCTCGCGGGACTCCTCCGCGCCGTTGCTCCACACCGTCCACTCCGCGGGCGCCGTCACCCGGAAGCGGTAGGGGGCCTTGAGGTCGGGCTGCTCGAAGTTGGCGAAGACCCGGCGGGCGTCCGCCGGTTCGTACTGGGTGTAGAGGTAGACCTCGCCGTCCTCCGGGTCGACGAAGCGGTGCATGCCCTCGCCGGTCCGGCTGTACGCGCACTGCGCGTCGACCACCAGGACGTGTTCGCCCTCCGCCAGGTCCGCCAGCGCGATCCGCGCCCCGTCGAAGACGACCGCCGGGTCAAGCTCGGCCCCGTCCAGCGTCACCGCGTTCACCGAGGGGGCGATGAGGTCCGCGAAGGTGGACGCGCCGCCGCGCGCCGCGCGGAACCGGATCGTCGTCACCGAGCGGAAGGTCGACGGGCCCTCCGCCGGCTCGTCACGGCCGGGCTCGCCGGTCGCGGAGCGGACGTCGAGTTCGACGTCGTAACCGTCCACGGTCAGCAGCTCCGCCCGCTCGCGGGCCTCGTCTCGGGTCAGGTTCTCGCCGGGCACGGCACACTCCTTTGTGTCACGTTCGAATAATTTGATCCTCCCATGCCGCCTCCCGGCCTCGCGGGCGGGAATGGCCGAAGCGCCGTCCGGTGTTCTCGCGCACAGACTTGCCCACAGATGCGTTCATCCGTTCGAGGAGAGAGATGTCTGACAACAGCACCGCGACCGGCAGGACCCCCGTCGACTTCTGGTTCGACCCGGTCTGCCCCTGGGCCTGGATGACCTCCCGCTGGATGCTGGAGGTGGAGAAGGTCCGCGACGTCGAGGTCCGCTGGCACGTGATGAGCCTGTCGGTGCTCAACGAGGACCGGCTCGACGACCTGCCCGCCGAGTACCGCGACATGCTGGAGAACAAGGCGTGGGGCCCTGTGCGCGTGGTGGTCGCCGCCCAGCAGCTCCACGGCGACGAGGTGGTGGGCCCCCTCTACACCGCGCTCGGCACCCGCTTCCACAACCGGGGCGAGGGCGTCACCCGCGAGGCCGTCGAGGCCGCGCTGAAGGACGTCGGCCTCCCCGTCGAGCTGGCGGACCACGCGGACTCCGACGCCTACGACACCGAGCTGCGCGCCTCCCACAAGGAGGGCATCGACAAAGTGGGCCAGGAGGTCGGCACCCCGGTCATCGCCGTCCCCGGCGCCGACGGCGAGCAGCTCGCCTTCTTCGGCCCGGTCGTCACCCCCGCCCCCAAGGGCGAGGACGCCGCGAAGCTCTGGGACGGCACCCTGATGGTCGCCTCGATCCCCGGCTTCTACGAGATCAAGCGCACCCGCACCCAGGGCCCGATCTTCGACTGAGCGCAAGCGGCGTCGCGGGGACCGGCCACGGACCGGTCCCCGCCGCCTTCTGTGACGGCACCGTGACGCAATATGTGACCTGGGGCACAGCCCGGCTCCGGCGCCCTTTGATCATCTGGGCGGATGCGTCCTGCCACCGCCCTCGTCCTGTGTGCCGCCCTCGCGAGCACCGCGCTGCTCGCCGGATGCGGGAAGGAGACGGCCGGTGCCCCGGCCTCGCCCGGGGCGACCTGCGCGCCCGCCGAGCCGGTCGTGGGCCCCGACGGGCGGACCTGGGACAACGTCCGGGTCGTCAGCGGAAAGTGCGGTCCCTCGGGCGCCCCGTCCACCGGGTACGAGGTCACCAACACCGACAAGGAACCGCTCACCTTCACCATCACGTTCACCTTGGTCAACGGCCTCGGCGAGGCGATGGACAACATCACGCGCACCGTGGAGGCGGTCGGGCCCGGGCAGACCGTGCGGCGGCCCCTGGACACGGCGGACGGACCGGGCTCGGCCCGCTCGTACCGGGCCCGGATCATCAAGGTGCGGGCCGTCCCGTCGGACGGGGCGGGCGGGGACTGCCCGTCCTCCGGGGTCCGCATCACCAACGACCGGGGCGACGCCGCGATGGGACTGCGCGTCGTGGGCATCCACCTGGAGAACTGCGGGACCGCCGACTACCACCTCAACGGCTACCCGTCGCTCCGGCTCCTCGACGAGGACCGGGAGCCGGTGAGCGGTGTGGACCTCCTGCACGGCACCGACAAGATCTCGACCGGGGTCGGTGGGAGCGCCGCGCCCCGGCCCGTGACCCTGCGGCCGGGGGAGTCCGCGCGCGCGACCCTCGCCTGGCGCAACACCACCACCGAGGGCGACCCGGTGAACGCCCCGTACGTCGAGGTCACCGCGAAGCCCGGCGCGAAGCCCGTGACGGTCACCCCGGAGCTCGACCTCGGCACCACGGGCCGGCTCGGCGTCGGCCCGTGGAAGAAGACCCCGGCGGGCGCCGGTCAGCAGTAGAAGTTGCGCGGCCACCGGTGCTCGGCCAGGACCGCCAACTGCTTGCCGGTGAGCGGCTGTCCGTCGCTCACGGCGGTGTTGCGCTCCACGTTGCGGACGCTGCGCATGCCCGGGATGACCGTGGAGACCGCCGGGTGGCTCAGGACGAACCGCAGCGCGTGCTCCGCGAGCGCGTCCTGCCCGATGCCCAGGTCCGAGACGAGCGCCGCGACGCGCCGCTCGACCTGCGCCGGGCGGTCGCCCTTGAAGTAGCGGTTGCGGAAGTCACCCTCGGGGAAGGTCGTGTCCGCGGTGATCCGGCCGGTCAGTCCGCCCTCGTCCAGCGCGACCCGCACGATCACACCGACGCCGTGCTCCGCGCAGGCCGGCAGGAATTCGTCGGCCGGGGCCTGGTCGAACACGTTGTAGATGACCTGCACGCTGTCGACCGCGCCGCTGCGGACGAGCGCGACGGCGCTCTCGGGCGCGTGGTCGTTGACGGAGACCCCGAACAGGCGGATCTTGCCCTCCTGCTTCAGCGCGGCGACCGTCTCCAGCCAGTCCCCGCGCCCCAGCCACTCGTCGTTCCAGACATGGAACTGGAGCACGTCGAAGTGGTCCAGCCCGGAGGCGGCGAGGCTGGTCTCCAGGCTGCCGCGGATGTGCTCGCCGGGGAACACGTCCGCCGGGTCCAGGCCGTCCGCCGCCGGCCACCCCCCGTTCTTCGGCGGCACCTTGGTCGCGACCAGCACCTCGTCACCGGCCCGTTCCCGTACCACCTGCCCGACGATGCGCTCGCTCTCGCCGTAGCCGCGCGCGGTGTCGATGAAGTTGACGCCCAGATCGATGGCCCGGTTCAGGGCGCGCAGCGACTCGTCCCGCGTCGCCCCCACCCAGCTGGACTCACCGATGCCCCAGGCGCCGTAGCCGATCTCCGACACCGAAAGTCCGCTGCGTCCCAGCTCGCGGTAGCGCACAGTCATCCTCCACGTCGTCGTCCCGTTCCGGGCACATCAGGTCGACGATAGGAGAGCCGCCCGTCAACGGCAGCCGGTTTTACGGGCGTTCAGCCGGCCACCGGGCTGTGAACGAGGACCGGGTCGCCGACCCGCACCACGCCCTCGCGGACCACCGCGTTCTTCGCGCCGAAGCTCAGCTTGTTCCCGAAATCGGGCTCCCTGCGGTACGTGGCCAGCGTGCGCACCGGCTCCGGGCCGGCGCGGCGGCCGGTGCGCTGGTCGACCAGCGGGACGTTGCACCGCAGCGCCCGTACCGAGTAGGCGAGTTCGGCGGTGCCCACGGTCATCCGCGCCACCCGGTCCTCGAAGTGCGGCTCGTCGTCGCCGGTCAGCACGATGTTGGCCCGGAAGCGGTCCATGGGGACGGGCGCGGCGTCGCCCCGGGCCGCGATGCGGGCGTTGAGGCCGGCCAGCGAGGCCGTCGAGGTGACCAGGACCGCGTGCGCGTCGCCGAAGTTGACCTTGCCGGGGGTCTCGCCCCAGCCGTCCCGGTCGAAGCCGGGCCGCACCCGTACCAGCCGGGACGCGGCTCCCAGCACATCGGAGAACCACTCGGCGGCCTCGTCCCCCTGGTCGACGGCCTCGCCGAGGTCCCGGCCGAACATGGTGACCTCGCGGCGCGGCCCGTCCGGGGTCACGTCGAACCGCAGCGTGCCGGTGCCCTCGGCGGACAGGGCGAGGGCCGCTCCGGAGTCCAGGACCCGGGCGCCGACCGCCGCCATCGCGGGGTGGGTGCGCTGGCTGCGGAAGGCGCCTTCGGCCGCGTCGACCACCATGAAGGTCCGGTCGTGGGCGAGGCCGGTGGCGGTGACCCGCGCGGAGTCGACCGCGGTCCCGGCGCAGCCCTTGACGGGGTAGTACACCAGCTCGTGGACGGTGATCGTCATGATGTGCTCCTCATGCCGGACATCATGGCAGCCGGGGGATGCGACAGGGAGGCCCCCGCCTGTCACGTCCGGGCGGGGGCCTCCCCTTCATCCGCCTGCCCGGTGAAGGTTGAGAAGACGATCACGAGGCAGGACGCTCGGTGCGCCCCGGCAGGGGCCCTGCTCAGGGGGCGAGGAGCAGCACGTCCGCGCGCTCCTTGGCGGCGGCGTAGCGCTCGGCCACGTCCTGCCAGTTGACGACGGCCCACATCGCCTCGATGAAGTCGACCTTCTGGTTCTTGTACTGGAGGTAGAAGGCGTGCTCCCAGGCGTCGAAGACGAGGACCGGGACCGAGCCCTGTCCCACGTTGCCCTGGTGGTCGTAGACCTGCTCGACGATCAGCTTGCCGCTGACCGGCTCGTACGCGAGGACGCCCCAGCCGGAGCCCTGCGTGGTGGCTGCGGCCTTCGTCAGCTGGGACTTGAAGCCGGCGAAGGAGCCGAAGGACTCGGTGATCGCGTCCGCGAGGTCGCCGACGCCGTCCGCCGCGAGGGGCTCGCCGCCGCCGTCGCCGGTCATGTTGTGCCAGTAGATCGAGTGCAGGATGTGGCCGGACAGGTGGAAGGCGAGGTTCTTCTGGAGGCCGTTGATGGCTCCCCAGGCCTCCTTGTCGCGGGCCTCCTCCAGCTGCTCCAGGGTGTCGTTGGCGCCCTTCACGTAAGCGGCGTGGTGCTTGTCGTGGTGGAGCTCGATGATCTGCGGGTTGATGACCGGTTCGAGCGCGGCGTAGTCGTACGGGAGTTCCGGGAGCGTGTACGTGGCCATTGGTTTCGAACCCTCCAACTGCTGACAAGTTGTTATTGCAACCTCTATGCAAGAGCAGGCTAACAGCAGGAACGCGAAACACCGGGTCAGCCCTTCGGCTTAGGACCCGGTGTTTCGTACGGATTTGTCAGTGTTGGCTCAGGCGCCCGCGCGCCGCCGCTGCCGTACGGCCCCGATCGCGGCCAGGACCACCGTGAGCGCGCCCGACGCCAGCAGCTGGTCGCGGGTGGAGGGCTGGCGGAGCATCAGTACGAAGATGCCGGCCATGGCGAGCAGCGCCGCCACCGTCAGCCACGGGAACAGCCACATGCGCACCACCAGCTTCTCGGGCGCCTCGCGCTCCAGGCGGGCGCGCAGGATCAGCTGGGAGACGGCGATGAAGATCCAGACGACGAGGATCACCGCGCCGGTCATGTTGAGCAGCCAGGGGAAGACGTCGTCCGGGCGCCAGTAGCTCAGCAGCACGCACAGGAAGCCGAACACGGACGAGACCAGGACCGCCGTGCGCGGCACCCCGCCGGAGACCCGGCCCAGCCGCTTCGGGCCCTGGCCGCGCGCCACCAGCGAACAGGCCATGCGCGAGGCGCCGTAGATGTTTGCGTTCATCGCGGAGAGCAGGGCGACCAGGATGACCACGTTCATGATCTGCGCGGCCTCCCCGACGCCGAGGTGGTCCAGCGCCGCGTAGAACGGCCCTACCTCGACGACCTTCGGGTCGCTCCACGGGACCAGCGTGACGACGACCGCCATTGAGCCCACGTAGAACAGCGCGATCCGCCACATCGCCGTCCGCACCGCCCGCGCGACGCCCCGCACCGGGTTCTCGGACTCGGCGGCCGCGATGGTGACCGTCTCCAGACCGCCGTACGCGAAGACGGAGGCGAGCAGTCCGATGACCAGCCCGTCCGGGCCGTTCGGCAGGAAGCCGCCCGCGCCGCTCAGGTTGGCGGTGCCCGGCGCGTCCGTCCCCGGGAGCACCCCCAGGACCGCCAGCACGCCTAGGACCAGGAACAGCGTGATCGCGGTGACCTTGAGCGCGGCGAACCAGAACTCGAACTCGCCGAACTTCGTCACCGACGCCAGGTTCGTCCCCAGGAACACCGCCATGAACAGCGCCACCCAGGCCCACTCCGGGGTCCCCGGCAGCCAGCCCGTGACGATCTTCGCCGCGCCGATCCCCTCCAGGCCCACGGCCACACAGAGCAGCACCCAGAACGCCCAGCCCGCCGTGAACCCGGCCCACGGGCCGATCGCCCGCTCGGCGTGCACGGAGAACGAACCCGACACCGGATTGGCCGCCGACATCTCGCCGAGCATCCGCATGACGAGCATGACCAGCAGCCCGGAGACGGCGTACGCGATCACGATCGAGGGCCCCGCGGCCGCGATGCCGGCGCCCGAGCCGACGAAGAGCCCGGCGCCGATGACACCGCCCAGGGCGATCATCGAGAGATGGCGCTGCTTCAGCCCGTGCGTCAGGGGCGAGTCGGGGCCGGTGTCGGGCGCGGTGGCCGGGGAGCCGGTGGGGGAGGGCGCGGAGGTCCGGGACATGGACGAACTCTGTTCGGTCGGCGAGACGGGCGGGACCTCCCAGTCTGACCACGCACCCCGGTCACCGGGAACCACCGTCCGTTATACGGTCACCGGGTCCACACCCCGCGGCCACGCGGCGGGGCGCGGTGGGCCGTCGTCACGCGCCGCGCTTTTAGAGGGAGTTCACAGTCCCGCCTCGGCGCCCCTTCCCGGCCCGCCCCGCTCGCATCCGCCCCCACCTCCGTGACAAGCATCACGCCCCGCAGCGATTGCGCGGCCCCTCTTGTGTGAATCCCACCAACGCCCCAACCGCCGCTTTGTGGGCCGTTGATGGTGATCGAGCGCGGCTCCGTCGGATAGCGTCACGATCAGTCCGTCCCCGCCCCCATATGCCCCTCACCCCGCGGAGTCCCCGATGAGCACTGCTGCCGCCCCCGCCCGTACCGGAGCGGTCCTCGCCGACCTGCTGCCCGCCGCCCGGCACCGCTACGCCGTGGACACCGCGCTGGTGCTCGGCGGCGCCGCGCTCACCGGCATAGCCGCCCAGATCGCCGTGCCGGTCCCGGGCTCCCCGGTCCCCGTCACGGGCCAGACCTTCGCGGCCCTCCTCGTCGGCACCGCGCTCGGCGCACGCCGCGGCTTCCTCTCCCTCGCCGTGTACGCCCTCGTCGGCATGGCGGGCATGCCGTGGTTCGCGGGCGGCACCTCCGGCGCGGGCGGCGCCTCCTTCGGCTACGTCCTCGGCATGCTGCTCGCCGCCACGGTCGTCGGCGGCCTCGCCCGGCGCGGCGGTGACCGCTCGGTGCTCCGCACGGCCGGGACGATGGTCCTCGGCTCGGCGATCATCTACGCGGTCGGCGTGCCGTACCTGGCCCTGTCCACCGGCATGTCGGCGAGCGCCGCGATCGCCGCGGGCCTGACGCCGTTCCTGCTCGGCGACGCGCTGAAGGCGGCGCTGGCCATGGGCGCGCTGCCCGCCTCCTGGAAGCTCCTGGACCGCCGGGGCTGACACCGCGACACCTCTTCGGGAGGCCCGCCGACCGCCATGCGTACGGCGGGCCTCCGCGCGTCTGCCCGGCACCGGGCACACTGCACCCCTTCGTCGGCGCCCCCACGCCGCACGTGCCACACTCCTCCCATGCGCGTGTACCTCGGATCCGACCATGCCGGTTACGAACTCAAGAACCACCTCGTCGAGTGGCTCAAGGCACAGGGCCACGAAGCCGTCGACTGCGGCCCCCACATCTACGACGCCCAGGACGACTACCCGCCGTTCTGCCTCCGGGCCGCCGAGAAGACGGCAGCCGACCCGGACAGCCTCGGCATCGTGATCGGCGGCTCCGGCAACGGCGAGCAGATCGCCGCCAACAAGGTCAAGGGCGTCCGCGCCGCACTCGCCTGGAGCGAGCAGACCGCCGCGCTGGGCCGCGAGCACAACGACGCCAACGTGATCTCCATCGGCGGCCGGATGCACACGGTCGAGGAGTCCACCAAGTTCGTCGAGATCTTCCTCGCCACCCCGTACTCCGGCGAGGAGCGGCACACCCGCCGCATCGACATGCTCACGGCATACGAGAACACCGGCGAGCTCCCTCCGATCCCCGCCCACCACCCGCAGCAGGGCTGACAGCTCCTGTGCCGCCGGTCCTTCCGGCGGCACAGTCATGTCCGGACCCGCACCACCAGGAGAACCGCCGCCGTGCCCGAGGGACACACGATCCACCGCCTCGCCGACGACCACCGCGAGCGCTTCGCCGGCCGGCCGGTGCGGGTGAGCAGCCCGCAGGGGAAGTTCGCGGACAGCGCCGCCCTGCTCGACGGCCGGGTCCTCGGCACGGCCGATGCCCACGGCAAGCACCTCTTCCTGGGCTTCCCGGACACCGGCTGGGTCCACATCCACCTAGGCCTGTTCGGCAAGCTGAACTTCGGTACGGTGCCGGCCCCGCCGCCCACCGACACCGTCCGGCTGCGCCTGGTCAACGACGCGCACCACGCGGACCTGCGCGGCCCGACCACCTGCGCCCTGATCACCGACGCCGAGAAGCGCGCGATACACGACCGGCTCGGCCCCGACCCGCTGCGCGCCGGCGAGGACGGCGAACGGGCCTGGCAGCGGATCTCCCGCAGCCGGATCACCGTCGCCGCCCTGCTGATGGACCAGAAGGTCATCGCGGGTGTCGGCAACGTCTACCGCGCCGAGGTGCTGTTCCGGCACGGCATCGACCCGTACCGGCCGGGCAGGGACCTCACCCGCCGTGAGTGGGACGCGATCTGGGCGGACCTGCGCGAGCTGATGCGCGAGGGCGTACGGAACAACCGGATCGACACCGTCCGCCCCGAGCACCTGCCCGAGGCGATGGGCCGCCCGCCGCGCGTCGACGACCACGGCGGCGAGGTCTACGTCTACCGGCGCGCCCGCCAGGGCTGCCACATCTGCGGCACCGAGATCCGCACCGCCGACCTCGCCGCCCGCAACCTCTTCTGGTGCCCCGGCTGCCAGTCCGCGTAATCCGCACGCCCTACCCACCGGTACGGCACCGGTCGGGCCGATTTCGAACACATTGTCATGGGGTCCCCCTGCACCGGAGGCCGCCGGGTGGATAAGGTCCCCGCAATGGCCCGACGCGCAGGAGCAGAGACGTACCCGGCCCGATTGCGGAAATCGGCGCACCGGGCCTACAGCACGCTGCGCCGGTCCGGGGTCGACTACTTCCGCGGCGACGGCTCCGACTGGATCGCCCTGGCCGGCCTGCTGCTCGTCATCCCGGCCGTCACCGCGCTCACCCTGGCCGACCCGGTCTGGTGCGCGCCCACCATGCTCGTCCTGCCGATCGTCGCGGGCGGCCTGCTGCTGCGCCCCGCCAGCCTCCTCGGCCTGTACGCGACGGCCGCCGCCGCCCTCATCGTCGAGTCGATCTGGCTCGGCCCCTACGAGGACGGCCCGGCGAGGGTCACCCCCGGCACCGTGCTCACCGTCGCCGCCTGCGGATTCTTCGGCCTGATCCTCGCCCAGTTCCGCGCCCGGGTCGGCGTGCCCTGGCGGCGCGGCGGCACCATGCTCTTCGACCTGCGCGAACGCATCCGGGTCCAGAGCTCGCTGCCCCGCCTCCCGCAGGGCTGGCACCGCGAGATGGCCCTGCGCCCGGCCGGCGGCCAGTCCTTCTCCGGGGACTTCGTCGTCGCGGCCCGCACCCACGGCGGCCGCACCCTGGAAGCCGTCCTCACCGACGTCTCCGGCAAGGGCATGGACGCCGGATCCCGCGCCCTGCTGCTGTCCGGCGCCTTCGGCGGGCTCCTCGGCTCGCTGCCCCCGCACGGCTTCCTGCCCGCCGCCAACGGCTACCTGCTCCGCCAGGACTGGGACGAGGGATTCGCCACCTCCATCCACCTGGTCCTCGACCTGGAGACGGGCGACTACGAGCTCCTGTCGGCGGGCCACCCGCCCGCCCTCCAGCTCCACGCGGGCAGCGGCCTGTGGGAGGAGAAGGCGGCGGAGGGCCCGCTGCTCGGGGTGTACGACGGCGCCGAGTTCGACGCGGTGAAGGGCCACCTCGCCCCCGGCGACGTGCTGATGCTGTTCACCGACGGACTGGTGGAGGCGGCGGACCGGGACATCGCGGAGGGCATCGACCGGCTGACCGGCGAGGCCGACCGGTATGTCAGCACCGGCTTCGAGGGCGCCGCCTGGCACCTGATCGAAGCCTGCGCCAAGGACGTCAACGACGACCGGGCCCTGCTGCTCCTGTCACGGAAGTCCTGAGCCGGCCCCGACCGGCTCGGGCTCGCGGAGCGCGGGTTCGGGTTCCCCCGGCAGGAACCGCGCCAGCCAGTGCGAGCGCCCGGCCGCCAGCGGGGCGAGGACCGCGAGGACCAGTACGTAGCCCGCGATGAACGGGGAGAGCCGTTCGTCGAGCCCGGCGCCCGCCGCCATCGTGGCGAGGATCAGGGCGAACTCGCCGCGTGCCACCAGGGTGGTGGAGATGTTCGCGGTGGCCTGCGGGCCGAAGCCGTACACCTTGGCGGCGGCGATTCCGGCGCACACGTTCATCGCGAGGGTGACCACGACGGCGGCCAGCACCGGCCACAGCACGGTGGGCAGGTCGCCCGGGTCGATGGAGAGCCCGAAGGCGAAGAAGAAGATCGCACCGAACGCGTCGCGCAGCGGGTGGACCAGCTTGAGGATGCGCTCGCCCGAGGACGTGCTGCCGAGCATCAGCCCGACCATGAAGGCGCCGATCGCGTCCGCGACCCCGAACCACTCCGAGATCCCGGCCACCAGGACGGCCGCGCCGAGGAAGGAGATGACCAGGAGTTCGTCGTCCCGGGTGTTGATCAGCCTTCCGATCACCCGGGTGCCGAACCGCGCGGCCAGGGCGAGCAGCAGCAGGAAGCCGAAGGCCTTGCCGCCGTCGGCCGCCGCCGCGGCGAGGCTGTCGGCGCCGGAGAGGATGGGCTGGAGTGCCGCCAGGTAGAGGGCGAGGAAGACGTCCTCGACGACGATGATGCCGAGGATGGGCCGGGTCTCCGGGTTGCCGATCCGGCCGAGGTCGACCAGCACCTTGGTGACGATGGCCGACGAGGAGATGCCGAGCACCCCGGCGAGCACCAGCGCCTCGGAGGTGCCCCAGCCCAGTGCGAAGCCGAAGCCGAGCCCGGCGCCGACGTTCAGGGCGAGGTAGGTGCCCCCGGCGACGGCCATCTTGCGGCCGCCCGCCTTGAGGTCGTCGAGGTGGAACTCCAGGCCCAGGTAGAAGAGGAGCAGCACCAGGCCGAGCGCGGAGAGCATCTCCAGGTCGTGCGGGTCGGCGACGAGGACGATGCCGGGGGTGTGCGGGCCGAGGAGGATCCCGGCCAGGATGAACAGGGGGATCGTGGGGAGCCCGATGCGGCGGCCGACGCGGGCGAGGACCGCGGCGGCGAGGAAGGCGCCGCCCATGGCGATGAGCGTGTCTGCGTGTCCGATGAGCCCGACCTTTCAGAGAGTCAAGAGATCGTCAAGGAATCGTCAGCAGTTAGTTTACCGAACGATTGACCTCGCAACTCTCCGGCCGCGGAACCGGTGTGCGCCCAAGGCCCTAGAGTCCCTGCCATGACCGCATCACGTGACCGGCTGACCCTGCCCGAGGTCGAGGCCCTCGCCCGCGAGGCCCACGCCGCCCAGCGCGACAAGGCCGGCCGCCCCTACGCGGAACACCTCGCGGCTGTCGCGGAGGGCGTACGGATCAGGGGCGGCAGCGAGGAGCAGATCGCCGCGGCCTGGCTGCACGACGCGGTGGAGGACGACGCGCTGTCCGCCGAGTGGCTGGCCGGGGCCGCGCTGCCGCAGGAGGTCAAGGACATGGTGCTCGCGGTCACCAAGCGCCCGGGCGAGGAGCCGGAGGCGTACACCCGGCGCATCCTGGCCACCCCCGGCGCCCTGCTCGTCAAGGAGGCCGACCTCGCGCACAACGCCGACCCGGCCCGCCTCGCGGTCCTGGAGCCGGCTACCCGTACCCGGCTGACCGCGAAGTATGCGCGGGTAAGGGAGCTGTTGGGGCTCACCGCGCCGGACGTGCCCCCGAAGCGTCGGGATTGAGCCAACACCGGTGAACGCGACGGAGCCCGGCCGCCGCGGGCCGGGCTCCGTGAGGGTGTGAGGAGGGTTCAGATCCTGGCGGCGTCCCGGCGGAACGCCCAGTTCATGTCCGGCTCGGTCACACAGCGCAGCGCCCGACGCACCGGCGGCGTGCAGAGCAGGGTGACGGCGGTGGAGGCGACCACGGTCACGATCACCAGGCCGGCCGGTCCGACCAGCCAGGCGTGGTCGTCGAAGAGGCCCGAGTAGGCGGCGCCCTTCACCAGGAAGCCGTGCAGCAGGTAGCCGCAGATCGTGCCGGCGCCCAGCACCGTGAACCACATGTGGCGTCGGGGGACCAGGGCCAGGAACCCGGCCGTCAGCAGCGTCGCGCAGCCGAACAGCCCCAGGGTCATCACCGCGCCCGACCACCACGGCGCCCCCATGTCCGGGGCGCTGGAGTTGCGCAGGAACCAGCCCAGCTGCATCCGGGGCGCCGCCCAGTACGCGAAGACCACCGCGGCGGCGAACAGCGGCAGGGCGAGCAGCCGGGCCCCGCGGCGGCGGACCAGCTCGAAGTGCTCGGGCTTCAGCTGGAGTCCGAGCACGAAGAAGGGCAGGAACTGGAGGACGCGCGGCAGGTCGAGGTCGTGTCCGATGCCGGGGGCGAGCGAGGCGAGAACGGCGATCGCGAGCGAAACGGCCAGCGGGTGGCGGAGGTTGCGCCACAGCGGCGTGGTGAGCCGCCAGATGAACAGGGCGACCAGGAACCAGGTCAGGTACCAGGGCTCCAGCAGGCTGACGCCCACGTCCGGCTGGTCGTTCGCGTACCGGCGGAACAGCGCGTACGCCGTCTCGAACACCACGTACGGCACGGCGACACCGGTGACCAGCCGCTTCACCTTGGCGGGGCTCAGGTCGAACGACCGGGAGAAATAGCCCGAGATGATGATGAAGGCGGGCATGTGAAACGTGTACACGACCATGTACAGCGCGCGGGCGGCCCGGCTGCCGTCCATGACCGGAACCCACGAGTGCGCCACCGCGACGAGCACGATGGCGAGGTACTTGGCGTTGTCGAAGAAGGCGTCACGCTTCTTGGCCGGGGTGCCAGGCGCGGGGCGCTCCGCCACCGGCGCCGGGGCCTCCCGGGCCGCTGTCGATGCAGCGGGTCTGGGCTCCGACTCCCCGGTCACGGGTGTGAGCGCGGCCCTCTGCAGTGCGTTCGGAGCGTGGAACATCTCAGGAACCCTAGACGTCTCGATTGCCATCCGTAAAACCGCCGTTGAATAGCGCGTCTTCCCTGCATATCAAATGGCAAACCCATGAAACCTGCCCGCTATGACCCGTTTCATGCGCATCAAATGGGGCAAACGGCTGGGCAGTTGGCCGGAGTGAATTACCTCGCGTTCGGCACCGAATTCGCCTGTGAATAAACTGTGTGGATACAGAAACGATCAACGTCGCATTTCGCGTCCGAAATGCGGTCGGGTGAGAGCGGGCGGAGCGGTGCCGACGGCCCGGAACGCCACCCGGGCCCGGGCCGTGCGGTTCCGCTCCTGCCGGGCGCACAGGGGGCGCACAGGGGGCGCAAGGGGCGCAGGATGGCGCGATATCGACAGGTCGATACGTCACCCGGCCACACCCCAGGGGGAGTTGGTGGCACGATGGGTGCGACGGAGGGTGCAGGGCCGCACATCTCCGGGCCGGCAAGGCGGACCGACCGAGGGTGTGAGCAGTCGTGGCCATTTCGCTGTCTGTGGTGCTTCTGTTGGGGATCATCCTGGTGGTCATGATCAGGAGCGGTTCCATCAAGGCCGGGCCCGCGATCGTCGCGGCGCTCTTCGGCTTCTTCCTGGCACCGACGGGCATGGGCCCGTCGATCAACAGGTTCATCGACTCGATCGTCGACTCGATCAGCCAGATCACCTTCTGAGCCGTCCGAGCCCCCGGGGCGCCGCGCCCGGGTCCACCGGACCGGACAACGCGGAAGGGCCCGGTCCATTGGACCGGGCCCTTCGCGATGGAGCGGGCGACGGGAATCGAACCCGCGTAGCTAGTTTGGAAGACTAGGGCTCTACCATTGAGCTACGCCCGCAGACACGGCACCGCAGGTCACGACGACCGCGGCACGACAAGCATCGTAGCGGGTCGCGGGCGGTGCCTGCACACCCCTTCCCCGGCCCGCGCGCGCCGTGCGCGAAGCGGACCGCCCAGCGCCCGGCGGCATGTACCCTACGTGTCGCACCGACGGGGTGTGGCGCAGCTTGGTAGCGCGTCCGCTTTGGGAGCGGAAGGTCGTCGGTTCGAATCCGGCCACCCCGACCACCGGCAAGATCGCATTGCGGGAGTTCTCCCCCTTGCCGTTACTATGCAAAATGCGTGCCCGTGTGTCTGATGTACCGGGCTCGGTCCGCGAAGCCGCCCCCCGTGCGGCGGAGCAGAACCCCAAGAAGTCAGCCACCAAGGAGACCGAACCGTGAAGAGCGCCGTGGAGACCCTGAACCCGACCCGGGTTCGGCTCAGCATCGAGGTGCCCTTCGAGGAGCTCAAGGACAGCCTCGACGCGGCGTACAAGAAGATCAACCAGCAGGTCACGGTGAAGGGGTTCCGCAAGGGCAAGATCCCCAGCCGGGTCATCGACCAGCGGTTCGGCCGTGGTGCTGTGCTGGAGGAGGCCGTCAACGACGCGCTCCCGAAGTTCTACACCGAGGCCGTCAACGAGGGTGAGCTGAACGTCCTCGGCCAGCCCGAGGTCGACATCACCGAGCTGAAGGACGGCGAGGTGCTGGCCTTCACCGCCGAGGTGGACGTGCGCCCCGAGATCGAGATCCCGGACTACTCCGGCATCGAGGTCACCGTCGACGCCATCGAGGTCACCGACGAGGACGTCGAGAAGGCCGTCGAGCAGCTGCGCGGCCGCTTCGCCTCCACCAACCCGGTCGAGCGCGCCGCCGCCGAGGGCGACGTCGTCACGATCGACCTCGAGGCCAAGGTCGAGGGCGAGGTCCTGGAGGACGGCGTGGCCGAGGGTGTCTCGTACACCATCGGTTCCGGCGAGCTCCTCGAGGGCATCGACGAGGCCGTGACCGGCCTGGAGGCCGGCGGCGAGGCAACCTTCACCTCGCAGCTGAAGGGCGGCTCGGCCGAGGGCAAGGACGCCGAGGTCACCGTCAAGGTCAGCGCCGTCGCCGCCCGCGAGCTCCCCGAGCTGGACGACGACTTCGCCCAGATGGCCAGCGAGTTCGACACGCTGGAGGAGCTGAAGGCCGACAGTCGCAAGCGCCTGGAGAGCACCAAGCAGTACGACCAGGCCACCCAGGCCCAGGAGCGCGTCCTGGAGGAGCTGCTGAAGCTCGCCGAGGTCCCGATCCCGGAGAAGCTGCTCGCGGACGAGGTCCAGACCCGCAAGCACAACCTGGAGCACCACCAGCTCGGTCAGATGGGTCTCACCCTCGACAAGTACCTGGAGATCCAGGGCAAGACCGCCGAGGAGTTCGAGGCCGAGACGTCCGAGCAGGCCGTCAAGGGCATCAAGACCCAGTTCATCCTGGACGAGCTCGTCAACAAGGAGAAGCTCAACGTCAACCAGGAGGAGCTCACCGAGCACCTCATGCGGCGCGCTGCCTCCTCCGGCATGAGCCCCGACCAGTTCGCCCAGGCCGTCGTCGAGGGCGGCCAGGTGCCGATGCTCGTCGGCGAGGTCGCCCGCGGCAAGGCGCTCGCCGTCGTCGTCGAGGCCGCCAAGGTCGTCGACACCAACGGTGAGGTCGTCGAGCTGGAAGACGATGAGGACGCGGCGGAGACCACGGAGGCCCCTGAGGCCGCCGCCGAGGAGAAGACCGAGGCCTGAGCCTCGCGCTGACCCCGTACGACGGGCTCCGGACGCCACCGCGTCCGGAGCCCGTCGTCGTACCGGCAGACGTTTCGTCGCAACCCGCGTGCCCGCTGCGGAGCTTGCGCTCCCAGCGAACAGTCGCGGAAGCGGGATGGCGTTGTTCCACCTGCGCGTTAGGGTCCATGAAGAGGAAGGGTCGGGTAGTCCCGGCCCACCCGGTACGAAGACGCTGAGACGGCCGGAGCCGTCAGAGACGAGCAGGTGGATACGTGACGAATCTGATGCCCTACGCCGCCGGAGAGCCGTCCCTCGGTGGAGGCCTCGGTGACCAGGTCTACAGCCGGCTGCTCGGCGAGCGCATCATCTTCCTCGGTCAGCAGGTCGACGATGACATCGCCAACAAGATCACCGCGCAGCTGCTTCTCCTCGCCGCCGAGCCGGAGAAGGACATCTACCTCTACATCAACAGCCCCGGCGGATCGGTGACGGCCGGCATGGCGGTCTACGACACCATGCAGTACATCCCGAACGACGTGGTCACCATCGGTATGGGCATGGCGGCCTCGATGGGCCAGTTCCTGCTCACCGGCGGCACCGCCGGCAAGCGCTTCGCGCTCCCGAACACCGACATCCTCATGCACCAGGGCTCGGCCGGCATCGGCGGTACGGCCTCGGACATCAAGATCCAGGCCCAGTACCTGCTGCGCACCAAGCAGCGCATGGCGGAGATCACCGCCCGCCACTCCGGCCAGAGCGTGGAGACGATCATCCGCGACGGCGACCGCGACCGCTGGTACACCGCGGAGGAGGCCAAGGACTACGGCCTCATCGACGAGATCATCTCGATCGCATCGGGCGTTCCGGGCGGCGGCGGCACCGGCGCCTGATCCGGACTCCCCGGACAGCGCCCGTACCGCACCGCATCTCTCGTACGCCGAGACACCCAGCCACAGAACGCCACCAGGATGGTGAACACCCACATGAACAACTTCCCCGGCGCCTCCGCGAGCGGCCTCTACACGGGCCCGCAGGTGGACAACCGCTACATCGTGCCGCGCTTCGTGGAGCGCACCTCGCAGGGCGTGCGCGAGTACGACCCGTACGCGAAGCTCTTCGAGGAGCGCGTGATCTTCCTCGGCGTGCAGATCGACGACGCCTCCGCCAACGACGTCATGGCGCAGCTCCTGTGCCTGGAGTCGATGGACCCGGACCGGGACATCTCCATCTACATCAACAGCCCCGGCGGCTCGTTCACCGCGCTCACCGCGATCTACGACACGATGCAGTTCGTGAAGCCGGACATCCAGACGGTCTGCATGGGCCAGGCGGCCTCCGCCGCCGCCGTGCTGCTCGCCGCCGGTACGCCCGGCAAGCGCATGGCCCTGCCGAACGCCCGCGTCCTGATCCACCAGCCGTCCTCGCAGACCGGCCGTGAGCAGCTCTCCGACCTGGAGATCGCGGCCAACGAGATCCTGCGCATGCGGACCCAGCTGGAGGAGCTGCTGGCCAAGCACTCCACCACGCCGATCGAGAAGATCCGCGACGACATCGAGCGCGACAAGATCCTGACCGCCGAGGACTCCCTCGCCTACGGTCTCGTCGACCAGATCGTGTCGACCCGCAAGAGCGCGGCCGGAGCGCTCGCCTGACCTGCGCCCCATCCCCTTGGCACGGCGGCGTCACCCGGCTCCGGCCGTGTGAACCGTGCCAAGGGGGGCCCGAATGGGGGGCCGGGCAAGGTACCGTCGGATAGAGGCACAGGAGCCGCTGAACCAGGCGTCTCCCAGGCGAAGGGGAAGCACCTCGTGGCACGCATCGGTGATGGCGGCGACCTGCTCAAGTGCTCGTTCTGCGGAAAGAGCCAGAAGCAGGTGAAGAAGCTCATCGCGGGACCCGGTGTGTACATCTGCGACGAGTGCATCGATCTCTGCAACGAGATCATCGAGGAGGAGCTCGCCGAGACGAGCGAGGTCCGCTGGGAGGAGCTTCCCAAGCCTCGCGAGATCTACGAGTTCCTCGAGGGGTACGTCGTCGGGCAGGAGCCCGCGAAGAAGGCCCTCTCGGTCGCTGTGTACAACCACTACAAGCGGGTCCAGGCCGGCGAGAACGGCGGCGGCGCGGGCCGCGACGACGCGATCGAGCTCGCCAAGTCCAACATCCTGCTGCTGGGCCCCACGGGCTCCGGCAAGACGCTGCTGGCGCAGACGCTGGCCCGCATGCTCAACGTCCCGTTCGCCATCGCCGACGCGACGGCGCTGACGGAGGCCGGCTATGTCGGCGAGGACGTCGAGAACATTCTGCTGAAGCTGATCCAGGCCGCCGACTACGACGTCAAGAAGGCCGAGACCGGGATCATCTACATCGACGAGATCGACAAGGTCGCCCGCAAGAGCGAGAACCCGTCGATCACCCGCGACGTCTCCGGCGAGGGCGTCCAGCAGGCCCTGCTGAAGATCCTGGAGGGCACCACCGCCTCCGTACCGCCGCAGGGCGGCCGCAAGCACCCGCACCAGGAGTTCATCCAGATCGACACGACGAACGTCCTGTTCATCGTGGGCGGCGCCTTCTCCGGCCTGGAGAAGATCATCGAGTCCCGGGCCGGCGCCAAGGGCATCGGATTCGGCGCCACGATCCGCTCCAAGCGGGAGATCCAGGCGAGCGACCAGTTCCAGGAGGTCATGCCGGAGGACCTGGTGAAGTTCGGGATGATCCCCGAGTTCATCGGCCGCCTCCCCGTCCTGACCTCGGTCCACAACCTGGACCGCGAGGCCCTGCTCCAGATCCTCATCGAGCCGCGCAACGCCCTGGTCAAGCAGTACCAGCGCCTCTTCGAACTCGACGGCGTGGAGCTGGACTTCGAGCGCGAGGCGCTGGAGGCCATCGCCGACCAGGCGATCCTGCGCCAGACCGGCGCCCGCGGCCTGCGCGCGATCATGGAGGAGGTCCTCCAGTCGGTGATGTACGAGGTCCCGTCCCGCAAGGACGTCGCCCGCGTGGTCATCACCGCCGACGTGGTCCGCAACAACGTCAACCCGACGCTGGTCCCGCGCGAGCCGCGCACGATCGGCAAGGGTGACGAGGGCCGCCACGAGAAGTCCGCGTAACGCGTTGCGGTAGTCCGCACGTACGCGAAGGGGCGCCCCGCCGGAGGACCGGCGGGGCGCCCCTTCGCGTCGCCCGGGTCAGATCTTGGTGCGGGAGGTGTTGTAGAGCTTGGCGGCGAGGTCGGCGACGTCCTCGGTCGGCATGCTCTTGCCGGTGGTCATGGCCGCGCCCAGGTCGACGGCGAACACGATGCCGACGGTGCTGTAGTCGGTCCAGATGCAGACGGGGATGTTGATTTCCTTCGGGCCGTTCTGGAGCGAGCCGTCGGACTTCTTGTTGACCGTCTTGATCGTCTGGCACTTCATCAGGGCGCCGTCGAAGCCCTTGGGCGTGACGCTCTCGGGCGAGCCGACGAGGGTCGCCTCGCTGTCGCTGTCGCCCTCGTCCTTCGCCATCTCGTCCTTGGCCCCGGCGAAGGCCGCGTTCAGCGTCTTCTCCGGGTCGTCGACCTGGCCCCAGACGCCCTTGAGCATGAGCATCTTCGTGGTGAGCGGGTTCTTGTCGATGTCCCCGCTGGCGTAGACGGCGCTGGCCTCGACGGGCGACTTGACGCCCATCTCCTCCGTCTCCGTCTTCTCCTTGCCGGTCAGCGGCCCGGTCTTGTTGTCGGAGTCGGTCTTGTCGTGCTTGTACTCGCCCACCGTCTCCGGCGGCGTCAGCTTGTAACCCTTGGTCGAGGACGCGACGGAGCTGCTGCCGCCGTCCGACGTCAGGAAGTACACGCCGCCCGCGATGACGGCCAGCGCGAGGACCGCGGCGCCGACGATCAGGCCCGTCTTCTTCTTCGCGGGGGCCGGCGGCGGGAAGCCCGGCTGCTGGCCGTAGCCCTGCTGACCGCCGTACGGGGGAGCCGGGGGCTGCTGGCCGTACGGGCCGGGCTGCTGGGCCGGCGGGTAGCCGTAACCGGGCTGGGGCTGCTGCTGGGGCGGGACGCCCTGGGGGGCCTGCTGCGGGTATCCGTAGCCGGGCTGGCCCTGCGGCGGCTGCTGGCCGCCGTACGGGCCCGGCTGCTGGCCGTAGGGTCCGGGCTGGCCCTGCGGCTGCTGGCCACCGTACGGACCCGGCTGGTTGTAGCTCATCTGCGGTGTCCCCTGTTCGTGATACTTATGCGTTGCGAACATCCTGACGGAAGCCCCCCGCGCGCGGACCACCGGGAGGCACACCGTTACGGAACAAACCGGTTTCAGTGCACTCCTGTGACGGCTCTAAACTGTCCGCGTGACCGAGAACCCAGCGCAGCAGCCAGCCAGCAACCCCGAACTGCCGACCCAGTACACGCCGGCCGAGGTAGAGGGGAAGCTGTACGAGCGCTGGGTAGAACGCGGGTACTTCGAGGCGGACGCGAAGAGCGAGAAGCCGCCGTACGCGATCGTCATCCCGCCGCCCAACGTCACGGGCTCCCTGCACCTGGGCCACGCCTTCGAGCACACGCTGATCGACGCCCTCGTCCGCCGCAAGCGCATGCAGGGCTTCGAGGCGCTGTACCAGCCGGGCATGGACCACGCCGGCATCGCCACCCAGAACGTCGTCGAGCGCGAGCTCGCCAAGGAGGGCAAGTCCCGCCACGACCTGGGCCGTGAGGCGTTCGTCGAGCGCGTCTGGCAGTGGAAGAACGAGTCCGGCGGCCAGATCTCCGGCCAGATGCGCCGCCTCGGTGAGGGCGTCGCGTGGTCCCGCGAGCGGTTCACGATGGACGAGGGCCTCTCCAAGGCCGTCCAGACCATCTTCAAGCGGATGTACGACGACGAGCTCATCTACCGCCGTGAGCGCATCGTCAACTGGTGCCCCCGCTGCCTCACCGCGATCTCGGACATCGAGGTCGAGTACCAGGAGGACGACGGCGAGCTGGTCTCCATGACGTACGGCGAGGGCGAGGAGACCATCGTCGTCGCCACCACCCGCGCGGAGACGATGCTCGGTGACACCGCCGTCGCCGTCCACCCCGACGACGAGCGGTACAAGCACCTGGTCGGCAAGCAGATCAAGCTGCCGCTGACCGACCGCACGATCCCGGTCGTCGCGGACCACCACGTCGACCCGTCGTTCGGCACCGGCGCCGTCAAGGTCACGCCCGCCCACGACCCGAACGACTTCGAGATCGGGCAGCGCCACGACCTGCCCTTCCTCACCGTCCTCGACGAGCGCGCGATCATCACCGTCCCCGGCCCCTTCGAGGGCCTGGACCGGCTGGAGGCCCGCTCCGCGATCGTCGCCGCCCTGCGCGCCGAGGGCCGGATCGTCGCCGAGAAGCGGCCGTACGTCCACTCCGTCGGCCACTGCTCGCGCTGCAAGACCACCGTCGAGCCCCGGCTGTCCATGCAGTGGTGGGTCAAGGTCGCCCCCCTCGCCGAGGCGGCCGGTGACGCCGTCCGCGACGGCAAGGTCCAGATCCACCCCCAGGAGATGGAGAAGCGGTACTTCGACTGGGTCGACAACCTCCACGACTGGTGCATCTCGCGCCAGCTCTGGTGGGGTCACCGCATCCCCGTCTGGCACGGCCCCGACGGCGAGATGGTCTGCGTCGGCCCCGACGACGAGCCGCCCACCGGCGAGGGCTGGACCCAGGACAGCGATGTCCTGGACACCTGGTTCTCCTCCGGCCTGTGGCCGTTCTCCACGCTCGGCTGGCCCGAACAGACCGAGAGCCTCGCGAAGTTCTACCCGAACTCCGTCCTGGTCACCGGCTACGACATCCTCTTCTTCTGGGTCGCCCGGATGATGATGTTCGGCTTGTACATCAACAAGGACGTCCCGCCGTTCGCGAAGATCGTGCTGCACGGTATGGTCCGCGACGAGCACGGCAAGAAGATGTCGAAGTCCTTCGGGAACGTCGTCAACCCGCTGGACTGGATGGACAAGTACGGCTCCGACGCGCTGCGCTTCACGCTCGCGCGCGGCGCCAACCCGGGCACCGACGTCCCGATCGGCGAGGACTGGGTCCAGGGCTCCGCGAAGTTCTCCAACAAGATCTGGAACGCGACCCGGTTCGCCCTGATGAACGGGGCGACGATCGAGGGCGAACTGCCGTCCGCCGACGAGATGTCGGTGACCGACCGCTGGATCCTCTCCCGCTTGAACAAGACGGTCGCCGAAGTCGACGCGTACTACGAGGACTTCCAGTTCTCCAAGCTCAGCGAGGCGCTGCGGCATTTCGCCTGGGACGAGGTCTTCGACTGGTACGTCGAGCTGTCCAAGACCACGTTCTTCGGCGGTGGCCGCCCGGCCGAGGTCTCCGGCCGGGTCCTGGGCGAGGTCCTCGACGTGATGCTGCGCCTGCTGCACCCCGTCGTCCCCTTCGTCACCGAGACCCTGTGGACCGCGCTCACCGGCCGCGAGTCCGTGGTCGTCGCGGACTGGCCGAAGGACTCCGGCTTCCGCGACGACGCCGCCGAGCGGGAGATCGAGCTCGTCCAGCAGGTCGTCACCGAGGTCCGCCGCTTCCGCTCCGACCAGGGCCTCCAGCCCGGCCAGAAGGTCCCGGCCGAGCTGACCCTGACCGGCACCCCGCTCGCCCCGCACGAGACGGCCATGCGGCAGCTGCTGAGGCTCCAGCCCGCCGGTGACGGCTTCCACGCCACCGCTTCGCTGCCCGTCGCCGGGGCGACCGTCGCGCTGGACCTGTCCGGCACGATCGACGTGGCCGCCGAGCGCAAGCGCCTGACCAAGGACCTGGAGGCGGCCCGCAAGGAGAAGGGCCAGGCCGAGGGCAAGCTCGGCAACGAGGCGTTCCTGGCCAAGGCCCCGGACAACGTGGTCGACAAGATCCGCGGCCGGCTCGCGAAGGCCGAGGCCGACATCGAGCGGATCACCGGCCAGCTGGCCGCCCTGCCGCAGGCCTGAGCCGTACCGGAGCCCCCGCACCTCTCACCCGAGGGGCGCGGGGGCTTCGGCGTGTCCGGCCCCCCGGGCGGCTGCGCGCGATGTCCGCGGCCATCCGTAGACTGGGGCCCGTGAGTGAGCCCCGCCCCGACCGGCCCGACGCGTCCGACTCCGACGACACCTTCGCGGAGATCGTCGACGAAGAGACCCAGCGCGACCCCGACCTGGCGGTGATCGAGGCCGGCAGCCGCACGCTGCGCGCCGCCTCGGGGCCGCCCCGCGCCGAGGATGTGCCCGCCCGCCCCGCCGACCCGGAGGTCGACAAGGCGCTGCGCGCGGTGGAGCAGGAGCTCGCCGGCCGCTGGGGCGAGACCAAGCTGGAGCCGTCCGTCACCCGCATCGCCGCCCTGATGGACGTGCTCGGCGAGCCGCAGCGCGCGTACCCCTCGATCCACATCACCGGCACCAACGGCAAGACGAGCACCGCCCGCATGATCGAGTCCCTGCTCGGCGCCTTCGACCTGCGCACCGGCCGCTACACCTCGCCGCACGTCCAGTCGATCACCGAGCGCATCAGCCTCGACGGCGCCCCGATGGACCCGGAGCGGTTCATCTCCACGTACGAGGACATCAAGCCGTACGTCGAGATGGTCGACGCCCAGCAGCCCTACCGGCTCTCCTTCTTCGAGGTGCTCACGGGCATGGCGTACGCGGCCTTCGCCGACGCGCCCGTCGATGTCGCCGTCGTCGAGGTCGGCATGGGCGGCACCTGGGACGCGACCAACGTCATCGACGCCGCGGTCGCCGTCGTCACGCCCATCTCGCTCGACCACACCGACCGCCTGGGCTCCACGCCGGGCGAGATCGCGACGGAGAAGTCCGGGATCATCAAGCAGGGCGCGACGGTCATCCTCGCCCAGCAGCCCGTCGACGCCGCCCAGGTCATGCTGAAGAAGGCCGTCGAGGCCGACGCCACCGTGGCCCGCGAGGGCATGGAGTTCGGCGTGGTCTCCCGGGAGATCGCGGTCGGCGGCCAGTTGCTGACCCTGCGCGGCCTCGGCGGTGAGTACGACAACATCTTCCTCCCGCTGTACGGCGCCCACCAGGCGCACAACGCGGTGGTGGCGCTCTGCGCCGTCGAGGCGTTCTTCGGGATCGGCGCGGAGCAGCCCGGCGCGCTGGACGCGGACATCGTGCGCTCGGCGTTCGCCTCGGTGATCTCGCCCGGCCGCCTCGAAGTCGTCCGCTCCAGCCCGACCGTCGTCCTGGACGCCGCGCACAACCCGGCCGGCGCCCGCGCCACCGCCGACGGCCTGTCCGAGGCGTTCGGCTTCTCCCGGCTGATCGGGGTGGTCGGCGCCAGCGGCGACAAGGACGTGCGCGGGCTCCTGGAGGCCTTCGAGCCGATCTTCGCCGAGGTCGTCGTCACACAGAACTCCACCGAGCGCGCGATGGACGCCGACGCCCTCGCGGCCGTCGCCGTCGAGGTCTTCGGACACGACCGGGTGCAGGTCGAACCCCGGCTCGACGACGCGCTGGAGGCGGCGATCACACTCGCCGAGGAAGAGGACGAGTACGCGGGAGCCGGAGTCCTGGTGACCGGTTCCGTGATCACGGTCGGCGAGGCCCGGCTGCTCCTGGGAAGGCGCTGACCATGCGCATGCTCTGTGCGTCCACGCTGATCGGCGAGTTCTTCGTGATCGGGTTCGCCGGACTCGTCGCGATGAAGTCGGACGACCTGTCGAACGCCACGGTCTGGACGGTGTGCGGCATCGGGATGCTGGTCTCCGTGCTGCTCTGCGGCATGATCACCCGGCCCGGCGGCATCCAACTCGGCTGGGCCCTCCAGGTCGCGCTGGTCGCGAGCGGCTTCGTGATCCCCGTGATGTTCATCCTCGGCGTCGCCTTCGGCGCGCTGTGGTGGGCCTCGGTGCACTACGGCCGCCGGATCGACGAGGTGAAGGCCCGCTGGGCGGCGGCCCACGCCGAGGCGGAATCGCCCGCCGGCGGCTGAGCCCCCCCGCCGGCCGGGCCGCGGCAAACCCGGCGGCGGGCCCGTCGCGGGGCCCCTGTAATGTCGCCTCACCGCACCCGTATGCCTTCAAGGAGCCGCAGATGACCCAGCGCACCCTCGTTCTTCTCAAGCCCGACGCCGTCCGCCGCGGACTGGTCGGCGAGATCGTCGGCCGCATCGAGCGCAAGGCCGGCTGGAAGATCACGGCGCTGGAACTGCGTACCCTGGACCGCGCCACGCTGGAGCAGCACTACGCCGAGCACGTCGGCCGCCCGTTCTACGAGCCGCTGGTCGAGTTCATGCAGTCGGGTCCCGTCGTCGCCCTGGTGGCCGAGGGCGAGCGGGTCATCGAGGGCGTCCGCGCCCTGGCCGGCCCCACCGACCCGATCGCCGCCGCGCCCGGCTCGATCCGCGGCGACTTCGGCACGATCACCCGGGAGAACCTCATCCACGCCTCGGACTCCGAGGAGTCCGCGGAGCGGGAAATGAAGCTGTTCTTCCCGGGTCTTTCCTGAATCGGGCTCAGCCGAACAGCGCTCATGACCTGGGGCGACCGAATTAATTCGGTCGCCCTTCGGCATAGGGTGTCCGGTCGCGGGAACGCATCCCCCCGACGTAACGTCACCATGAGTGGAACGGCCACCCGTTCTGCCCAGCCAGGCGGCGTACCCTC
This sequence comes from Streptomyces sp. 2131.1, assembly GCF_900105515.1. GTDB lineage: Bacteria > Actinomycetota > Actinomycetes > Streptomycetales > Streptomycetaceae > Streptomyces > Streptomyces drozdowiczii. Next base: position 4,791,444 of record NZ_FNSY01000001.1, read on the forward strand.
GCGCTGTGTCGGTGCGTCCGGCACTACGATGGAACCTTCCACGCCCGCAGCGCCCATCCCGCCCACCAAAACCAGCCATCCATGCTTTCGCTTGGAAGGCTCGACGCATCCTCATGGGGAACAAGGGGAACTCAATGTCGTTCATCGGCCGTGACATGGCTATCGACCTCGGGACTGCCAACACGCTGGTGTACGTCAGGGGGCGCGGCATCGTTCTGAACGAGCCGTCCGTCGTGGCCATCAACACCAACACCGGCGGAATCCTGGCGGTCGGCGCCGAGGCCAAGAAGATGATCGGCCGTACGCCCGGCAACATCGTCGCCGTACGGCCCCTGAAGGACGGCGTGATCGCCGACTTCGAGATCACGGAGCGGATGCTCCGCTACTTCATCCTGAAGATCCACAAGCGCCGATACCTGGCCCGCCCCCGGGTCGTGGTCTGCGTGCCCTCCGGCATCACCGGGGTCGAGCGACGCGCCGTCATCGAGGCCTCCACGCAGGCCGGCGCCCGCCAGGTGCACATCATCGAGGAGCCCATGGCGGCGGCCATCGGCTCGGGCCTCCCGGTCCACGAGGCCACCGGCAACATGGTGGTCGACATCGGCGGCGGCACCACCGAGGTCGCCGTGATCTCGCTCGGCGGCATCGTCACCGCGCAGTCCATCCGGGTGGCCGGCGACGAGCTGGACAACGCGATCATCCAGCACATCAAGAAGGAGTACTCGCTCCTCCTCGGGGAACGCACCGCCGAACAGATCAAGATCACCATCGGCTCGGCGTTCGACCTGGAGAAGGACGAGCACACCGAGATCCGCGGCCGCGACCTCGTCTCGGGCCTGCCCAAGACCGTGGTCATCTCGGCCGGCGAGGTCCGCAAGGCCATCGAGGAGCCGGTCAACGCGATCGTCGACGCGGTCAAGACGACGCTCGACAAGTGCCCGCCGGAGCTGTCCGGCGACGTCATGGACCGCGGCATCGTCCTCACCGGCGGCGGCGCCCTGCTGCGCGGCCTGGACGAGCGGCTGCGCAACGAGACCGGCATGCCGATCCACATCGCCGAGGACCCGCTGGACTCGGTGGCGCTCGGCTCCGGCAAGTGCGTCGAGGAGTTCGAGGCGCTCCAGCAGGTGCTGGACGCCCAGCCCCGACGGTAGTAACCCCACGGCCCTCCGCGCGGACGCTGCCGCTCCGCGCGGAGGATCGTTGATATACAGGCACGATCATTCCTACGAGGAAGGCACGGCCGCCGCACTGTGAGGGACACACGAGAGAGCCGGCTGCTCCTGGTGCTGCTGATCGCCATCGCGTTCGCGCTGATCACGGTGGACATCCGCGGCGGTGAGGCGTCACCGGTGGACGGCGCCCGGCAGGCCGCCGCCACGGTCTTCGGACCCGTGGAGAACGGCGTGGCGTCGGCGGTCGACCCGGTGGGCAACGCCATAGGGGCGGTACGGGCCTCCGGCGCCCGGCACGACAAGATCGCCGCGCTGGAGAAGCAGAACGCCGAGCTGAAGGCCAAGCTCGGCAGCGACGACCGCAACCGCAGCCGCGTCCGCCAGCTGGACGACATGCTGAAGAAGTCGGCCACCGGCCAGTACGGCATCAAGGCCGCGGAGGTCATCGCCATAGGAGCGGCCCAGGGCTTCTCCTGGACGGTCACCATCGACGCGGGCTCCAAGGACGGCGTCAAGCGCGACATGACCGTCCTCAACGGGGACGGGCTCGTCGGCCGCGTCACCACCGTCGGCCCGGACACCTCCACGGTGCTCCTCGCCAACGACCCCGACTTCACCGTCGGCACCCGGATGGAGTCCACCGACGAGCTGGGCTTCGCCACCGGGCAGGGCTCCCGGCCGCTGGCGGTCCAGTTCCTCAACGGCAAGGCCAAGGTCAGGAAGGGCGACCGGCTCGTCACGTTCGGCTCCAGCAAGGACAAGCCGTTCGTGCCCGGCGTCCCCGTCGGCGAGGTCGTCCGGGTCGATCCGTCGGGCGGCGACCTCACCCGTACCGTCTACGTCCGCCCGTACGTCGGCTTCACCAAGCTCGACATCGTCGGCATCGTCGTCCAGGCCCCGCGCACGGACCCCCGCGACGCGGTCCTGCCGAAGAAGCCGAAGGCGCCCGCCAAGCCGAAGCCCACCCCGACCGTCACCGTCACCATCTCGCCCAACGGCGACATCGTCGATACCGAGGGCAACGTGGTCGGCAACGTCCACGAGAGCCCGGACCCCAGCGGGAACGCCACTCCGAACGCCGACAACGCGGTCAACGAACAGAGGTAGAGCTGATCCCCATGCACGTCAACCGGACCCTGCTCTCCATCGTTCTGGTCGTCTTCGCCCTCGTCGTCCAGGTGTCGGTCCTGGCCCGGCTCCAGCTCCCCGGCGCCGTACCCGACCTGCTGCTCATGGTCGTCCTCGGCCTGGCCTTCGTCTACGGACACGTCAGCGGCGCCCTCATCGGCTTCGGCGCGGGCCTCCTCGCCGACCTGGCACCCCCGGCCGACCACGCCGCAGGGCGCTACGCCCTCGTCCTCTGCGTCATCGGCTACCTCGCGGGCCTCGCACGCCCGGAGAACGGCCAGCTCAAGTCCGCGTTCCTGCCGATGGCCGTGGTCGTCGCGGCGGCGATCGGCTCGACCCTGCTGTACGCGGGCGTCGGCGCCCTCGTCGGCGACACGGCGGCCCGTCACGTCGGCCTCGGCAGCCTGCTCTTCACCGCCGCGGTGTACGACCTGCTGCTCGCGCCGTTCACCGTGCCGCTGATCATGGCGCTCGCCAGACGTACGGTGAACGACCCCGTCACCGAGTCCTCCTCGGGCCGCGGCGACGTGGCGGCCGGCTGGCTCGCGGCGGGGACCGGGCTGCGGATCGGCGGCCAGCGCGGCGGACTGCGCGTGAAGGCGGCCCGCAACCGGGCGGCACGCGCCGGACGGATCAAGGGAGTCAAGCGACTGTGAGGCTGCATTCCGCCGGGCCCCGGCCCCGGAACACCACCGGGGGCGCCCCGTGAGCAACATCCCCGAGACCGGCCGGACCCAGCGGGTCCAGATCCGGCTCATCGTCATCCAGGTCCTCGTCTTCTCACTGCTCCTCACCCTCGGCGGCCGCCTCTGGTACCTCCAGATCCGCAACGGCCAGGAGTACTCCGACGAGGCGAAGAACAACCACGTCCAGCAGGTCGTCCAGCCCGCCGCGCGCGGCTCCATCCTCGACGCGCGCGGCGTGCCCCTCGCCGACAACGAGACCCGCCTCGTCGTCTCCGCCAGCCGCACCGAGCTGATGAAGATGGACGACGACGGCAAGGCCGTGCTGACCCGGCTCGCCGACGTGCTCGACATGAAGCCGAAGGACGTCTTCGACAAGGTCCGGCTCTGCGACGCCAAGACCCCGCAGCCCTGCTGGAACGGTTCGCCCTACCAGCCGATCCCGGTCACCGACGAGGCCACCACCCAGCAGGCCCTGACGATCCGCGAGCGCGCCGAGGACTTCCCCGGCATCACCGCGGAGCCCACCGCCGTACGCCGCTACGCCGCGCCCGGCAAGGCCAACACCGCCCAGGTCCTCGGCTACCTCTCGCCCGTCACCGACGAGGAGATCACCAAGGCCCAGGACAGCGAGTCGCCGTACCTGCGCTCCGACATGGTCGGCCGCTCCGGCCTGGAGCGCACGTACGACAAGGAGCTGCGCGGCAAGGCCGGCGTCACCCGCTACGAGGTCGACAACCTCGGCCGGGTCATCGGCCAGGCCAAGAACGACGAGGCGGAGGCCGGCTCCAGCGTCGTCACCTCCATCGACGCCCGCGTCCAGGCCGTCGCCGAGTACGAACTCAACGACGCCATGAAGAAGGCCCGCCAGGAGTTCGACACCAACACCGGCGAGAACTACAAGGCCGACTCCGGGGCGGTCGTCGTCATGGAGGCCAAGACCGGCCGCGTCGTCGCCATGGCCTCGCTGCCCAACTACGACCCCAACTCCTGGGTCGGCGGCATCTCCGCCAAGGACTACGCCAAGCTCACCGGCAAGAAGTCGAACTTCCCGCTGCTGAACCGGGCCATCCAGGGCCAGGCCGCCCCCGGCTCCATCTTCAAGGTCATCTCGTCGACGGCCGCGGTCAACGCCGGCTACCCCTTCGACGGGCACTACCCCTGCCCCAGCTCGTACTCCATCGGCGGGCAGACCTTCAAGAACTTCGAGTCCCAGGGCTACGGCGACATCACCATCGGCCGCGCCCTGGAGGTCTCCTGCGACACCGTCTACTACGGCATCGCGCACAAGGAGTGGGCCAAGGACGGCGGCAACAACCCCAAGAAGAACCCCAAGGACTGGTTCTACAAGACCGCCCACCAGTTCGGCCTCGGCAAGGAGACCGGCATCGACCTCCCCAACGAGGTCAGCGGCCGCGTCCCGGACCGCGAGTGGAAGAAGAACTTCGCCAAGGCCAACCACGACGCCTGGTGCAAGCAGGGCAAGAAGGACGGCACGTACGTCGAGAAGATCGCCTACGAGAACTGCCTCGAAGGCGACAAGATGCGCGCCGGTGACTCCGTCAACTACTCCATCGGCCAGGGCGACACCCTCGTCACCCCGATCCAGATGGCCACCATCTACGCGGCCATCTCCAACGGCGGCACGCTCTACGACCCCACCGTCGGCAAGGCGATCGTCAGCGGCGACGGCAAGACCGTCCAGGAGATCGAGCCCAAGTCGCACGGCAAGCTGCCCTTCACCAAGAAGACGCGCAACGAGATAGACGAAGCCCTCGCGGGTGTCGCGACCCGCGGTTCCGCCGCCTGGCGATTCGGCGGCTGGCCGCAGGACAAGATCCCGATGCACGCCAAGACGGGTACCGCCGAGGTCTACGGCAAGCAGACGACCTCCTGGTTCGCCACGTACACCAAGGACTACTCGATCGTCATGACGATCTCCCAGGGCGGTACGGGTTCCGGCGCGTCCGGGCCCGCCGTCCGCAACATCTACAACGCGCTCTACGGACTCGACGCCACCGGCAAGCAGGACCTCAAGAAGGCCCTCCTGCCCACCCCCCAGAAGGGCCTTCCGAAGGTCCAGACGGACGGCACCATCGACGCCCCGAAGATCAAGCCCTACGACCCCGCCTCGCAGAAGCCGCCCGCCGAGCAGACGCTCGCCGCCGTGCTGGGGAGGCGCGACTGATGGCCGGATTCTCCGTCCCGCGCTACGGCCCCGAACGGTCCGGCTGGGGCCGGCTCATGGCACGCGACTCCGTCGTGCGCCGGCTCGACTGGCCGCTCCTCGGCTCGGCGCTCGCGCTCTCCTTCATCGGCTCGCTGCTCGTCTGGTCGGCGACCCGGGGACGCGACTCGCTGACCCACGGCGACCCGTACTACTTCCTCATCCGGCACGCCCTCAACACCGGCATCGGCATGGCGCTGATGATCGGCACGATCTGGCTCGGCCACCGCACCCTGCGCGGCGCGGTCCCCGTCCTGTACGGGCTCTCCGTGCTCCTGGTGATGGTGGTCCTCACCCCGCTCGGCGCCACGGTCAACGGCGCGCACGCCTGGATCCTGCTTCCCGGCGGGTTCTCCCTCCAGCCCTCCGAGTTCACCAAGATCACCATCATCCTGGGCATGGCGATGCTGCTCGCCGCCCGCGTCGACGCCGGCGACCAGGTCCACCCCGACCACCGCACCGTCGCCAAGGCCCTCGGCCTGGCGGCGCTCCCGATGGCCGTCGTCATGGGGATGCCGGACCTCGGCTCCGTGATGGTCATGGTCGTCATCGTGCTCGGCGTGCTGCTCGCCTCGGGCGCGTCCAACCGCTGGGTTTTCGGACTCCTCGGCACGGGCGTGGCCGGGGCGGTCGCCATCTGGCAGCTCGGACTCCTCGACGACTACCAGATCGCCCGCTTCGCCGCCTTCGCCAACCCGGCGCTCGACCCCGCCGGCGTCGGCTACAACACCAACCAGGCCCGCATCGCGATCGGCTCCGGCGGCCTGCACGGCACCGGCCTCTTCCAGGGCACCCAGACCACCGGCCAGTTCGTCCCCGAGCAGCAGACCGACTTCGTCTTCACGGTCGCCGGCGAGGAACTCGGCTTCCTCGGCGCCGGACTCATCCTCGTCCTCCTCGGCGTCGTCCTGTGGCGCGCCTGCCGTATCGCCCGCGAGACCACCGAGCTGTACGGCACGATCGTCGCCGCCGGGATCATCGCCTGGTTCGCCTTCCAGGCCTTCGAGAACATCGGCATGACGCTCGGCATCATGCCGGTCGCCGGCCTTCCCCTGCCGTTCGTCTCCTACGGCGGCTCCTCCATGTTCGCCGTCTGGGTGGCCGTCGGCCTGCTCCAGTCGATCCGGGTGCAACGGCCGATAACGGCCTGAGCGGTTTCCCCGGAGCGCGCTAGGTTCGTTGTATGGCGGACTCCAAGCGCGAGGTCGAGCGGAAGTACGAAGCCACCGACGCCACCCGGCTGCCCGATCTGGGCCGGGTGGCCGGGGTCGGGTCCGTCGCGCACGAGGGCGTCATGGAACTCGACGCCGTCTACTACGACACCGAGGACCTGCGCCTCGCCGCCGCCAAGGTCACCCTCCGCCGCCGCACCGGCGGCTCGGACGCCGGCTGGCACCTGAAACTCCCCGTCGCCGCCGACGTCCGCGACGAGATCCGGGCCGCGCTCTCCGAGACCGTGCCGGCCCGCCTCACCGCCCTCATCCGCTCCCGGGTCCTCGACGCCTCCGTCGTCCCCGTGGTCCGGCTGCTCTCCGCCCGCGACGTCCACGTACTCACCGGCACCGACGGCACGCCCCTGGCCGAGCTCAGCGTCGACGAGGTCCGCGCGGAGCGGCTGCACGGAGGCGACCGCACCGCCGCCTGGACCGAGATCGAGGTCGAGCTCGCCGACGACGGGGACCCCGCCTTCCTCGACACCGTCGGCCGCACGCTGGAGGAGGCCGGCGTCCGCCCCTCCGCGTCCCACTCCAAGCTCGCCCGCGCGCTGGAGGAGACGGCGCCCGAGGTCGCGCGCCCCCGGGAGGACGAGCCACGTACCGCCGGTGACCACGTCCTGGTCTACGTACGCCGCCAGGCCGAGGCGATCGTCGCGCTCGACCCGGCCGTGCGGCGCGGCCTGCCCGACTCCGTGCACCGGATGCGCGTCGCGACCCGGCGGCTGCGCAGCGCCCTGCGCACGTACCGCCGTGTCCTCGACCCCGAGGCCACCCGCGCCCTCGGCGCCGAGCTGAAGTGGCTCGCGGGGGAGCTGGGCGTCGACCGCGACCAGGAGGTCCTGGACGCCCGGCTGCGCGCCCGGCTCGACGAACTGCCCCGCACCCTGGCCTTCGGGCCGGTCAGGGCGAGGCTGCGGCTCCGGTCGGCGGCGGGCCGCGGCGGTTCGCGCCGGCGCATCACCGCCGTCCTGGACTCCGCGCGCCATCTGGGCCTGCTGCGGGCCCTGGAGGCCCTGCTCGCCGATCCGCCCCTGCTGCCCGGGGCCGACGCCCCGCCCGGCGACGAGCTGACCCGCGCCGTCCGCAAGGACCACAAGCGCCTCGCTCGACGGATCGCGCGCGCCCTGGAGCCGCAGCCCGGACCGGACCGGGACGCCGCCCTGCACAGCGCCCGCAAAGCCGCGAAGAGGGCCCGGTACGCGGCGGAGGCCGCCCGCCCCGCCCTGGGGAAGCCCGCCAAGAAGGCCGCCAAGCGGCTCAAGGCCGTACAGAGCCTCCTCGGCGAGCACCAGGACAGCGTGGTCGCCCGCGAGACCCTGCGCGCCCTCGCCGTACAGGCGCACGCGGCGGGCGAGCCGTCGTTCACCTGGGGACTGGTGTACGGGCGCGAGGAGGCGGCCGCCGAGGCGGCCGAGCGCGCCCTGCCCGGGGTGTGGCACCGGGCGGCCCGGGCCCGTATCCGGCGGTCCTCCGGAAGCTGAGCAGCGAGGTACGCTGGATGGTCACCCCTGCCGGCTCTCGAAAGTTCGCGATGTCTGTCGATTCGGTCTTCCCACAGCTCGAAGCTCTGCTCCCGCATGTGCAGAAGCCCATCCAGTACGTCGGCGGTGAGCTGAACTCCACCGTCAAGCCGTGGGACGAGTGCGACGTCCGCTGGGCGCTGATGTACCCGGACGCGTACGAGGTCGGGCTGCCCAACCAGGGCGTCATGATCCTCTACGAGGTGCTCAACGAGCGCCAGGGCGTCCTCGCCGAGCGCACCTACAGCGTCTGGCCGGACCTCGAAGCGCTGATGCGCGAGCACAAGGTGCCGCAGTTCACCGTGGACAGCCACCGCCCGGTCAAGGCGTTCGACGTCTTCGGGCTCAGCTTCTCGACCGAGCTGGGCTACACCAACATGCTCACCGCCCTGGACCTGGCCGGCATCCCGCTGGCCGCGAAGGACCGGGACATCGACGACCCGATCGTGCTCGCCGGCGGCCACGCCGCGTTCAACCCGGAGCCGATCGCGGAGTTCATCGACTGCGCGGTCATCGGCGACGGCGAGCAGGCGGTCCTGGAGATCACCGAGATCGTCCGCGCCTGGAAGGCCGAGGGCCGCCCCGGCGGTCGCGAGGAGGTGCTGTTCCGCCTCGCGAGGACCGGCGGCGTGTACGTCCCCGGCTTCTACGACGTGGAGTACCTCCCGGACGGCCGCATCGGCCGCGTCGTACCCAACAAGTCGGGTGTGCCGTGGCGGGTGTCCAAGCACACCGTCATGGACCTCGACGAGTGGCCCTACCCGAAGCAGCCGCTGGTCCCGCTCGCCGAGACCGTCCACGAGCGGATGTCCGTGGAGATCTTCCGCGGCTGCACCCGCGGCTGCCGTTTCTGCCAGGCCGGCATGATCACGCGCCCCGTGCGGGAGCGAAGCATCACCGGCATCGGCGAGATGGTCGAGAAGGGCCTCAAGGCCACCGGCTTCGAAGAGGTGGGTCTGCTTTCCCTCTCCTCCGCCGACCACACCGAGATCGGTGAGATCGCCAAGGGCCTCGCGGACCGCTACACCGAGGACAAGATCGGCCTCTCGCTGCCGTCCACCCGCGTCGACGCGTTCAACGTGGACCTGGCCAACGAGCTGACCCGCAACGGCCGCCGTTCCGGTCTCACCTTCGCCCCCGAGGGCGGCTCCGAGCGCATGCGCAAGGTCATCAACAAGATGGTCTCGGAGGAGGACCTGATCCGCACGGTCGCCACCGCGTACGGCAACGGCTGGCGCCAGGTGAAGCTGTACTTCATGTGCGGGCTGCCCACCGAGACCGACGAGGACGTCCTCCAGATCGGCGACATGGCGGTCAACGTGATCGCCAAGGGCCGCGAGGTCTCCGGGCAGAACGACATCCGCTGCACGGTCTCCATCGGCGGTTTCGTGCCCAAGCCGCACACCCCGTTCCAGTGGGCGCCGCAGCTCTCCGCCGAGGAGACCGACGCCCGCCTCGGCAAGCTCCGGGACAAGATCCGCGGCGACAAGAAGTACGGCCGCTCGATCGGCTTCCGCTACCACGACGGCAAGCCCGGCATCGTCGAGGGCCTGCTCTCGCGCGGCGACCGCCGCGTCGGCTCCGTCATCCGCGCGGTCTACGAGGCCGGCGGCCGCTTCGACGGCTGGCGCGAGTACTTCAGCTACGACCTGTGGATGAAGAGCGCCGAGGCGACGCTGCCGGACTTCGGCGTGGACGTCGACTGGTACACGACCCGCGAGCGCACCTACGAGGAGGTCCTGCCCTGGGACCACCTGGACTCGGGCCTCGACAAGGACTGGCTCTGGGAGGACTGGCAGGACTCGCTCGACGAGACCGAGGTCGAGGACTGCCGCTGGACCCCGTGCTTCGACTGCGGGGTGTGCCCGCAGATGGACACGAGTATCCAGATCGGCCCGACCGGCAAGAAGCTCCTGCCGCTGACGGTCGTGAAGTGAGTCCTGGAGTGACCGCCGGCGTGTGACAGCTCGGTGACGAAGGCCCGGTCCGGGGAAACTCCCGGCCGGGCCTTCGCGTCATGAGGGGCATGGAACAGGGAAAGCACCGGGCACCGGCGGAGTACGGCGCCCACCAGGCGCCCGCGCACTACGAGGGCGGTGACGGCTGCCTCACCACGGTCATCCGGATTCCGGTCCGGGTCGTGGTGCTCCTCGTCGTGCTGCCGGTCCGGATGCTGTGGGACGCCCTCGTCGTCACCGCCCGCGCCGCCGAACGGGTGCTGCTGCGCCCGCTCGGACGCGTCCTGGCCCGGTTCTTCGGCGCCCTGTGGCGGTACGTGTTCGTCCCGCTGGGGCAGGCGCTGGTGTGGCTGGGGCGGGCGGTGTTCGTCTGGCCGTGGGCCGCGCTCTGGCGCTACGTCGTGGTGCCCGTGGTGCGGTACGGGATCGTGGTGCCGCTGCAATGGGCGTACGCGCGTCTGCTCACTCCGCTCGGCCACGGGCTGCGGTGGGTCTGGCGCGAGGCGCTGGTCCCGGCGGCACGGTGGCTGGGCACCGGCCTGAAGTGGCTGCTCACCGTGGTGCTCGTGCTGCCCGTGGTGCTGCTGTGGCGGTACGTCCTGGTGCCCGCCGGGACCGCCGCGGCCTGGCTGGTCCGGTATCTGGTCGTGGTCCCCCTCGTGTGGACGTACCGGAACGTGCTCACCCCCGTGGGCCATGGCATCGCCCGGACGCTGGATCTGCTGATCCGGGGGATCGAGGCGTTCTTCCGGGGGCTCGGCATCGCCCTGCGGTGGCTGGTCGTCACGCTGCTCGTGATCCCCGTCGTCCAGGTGTACCGGCAAGTCCTGAAGCCGGTCGGCCGGGAGATCGCCGCCGCGCTCGGCGTCGCCTGGCGCGTCGCCGGGTTCGTCTCCCGGGCGGTCGGCCGCCTGATCGCCTGGCTCGTCCTCCACCTGGTCGCCGCGCCCGTGCGCTGGGCGTACCGCACGGTGTGCGTTCCGGTCGGGCGTGTCGTACGGGACGCGGTCCTGGCGCCCGTCGGGCGGGCGCTGCGGGCGGTCGGGCGTACGGCCCGGCAGACGCTGCGCGCGGCCCGGGAAACGGTCCGGCAGGCGCGCCGCGACGCGTGGCGTGCGCTGGCCGGCGGGCCCGCCGAGCGCGAGCCCGGGGAACTCGGGGGCCCCCTTGCGCGTACTCTGGGTAGTGCAACGACCGTGCCCAGCGCGGTGCCCGGACCAGAGATCTCCCCGCTCCCGGAGAAATCCGCACAGCAGGGGTGAGCCGGTCCGGACCCCCGGGCCACCCGTATTTCGAGGGCGGCGCGCCACCGCGCCCGCCCCGCACCGAGGAGAAGAACCACTGGGCAAGCGACAGCCCGAAGGCCCGCCGCCCGCACCGGCGGTGCAGCGCATCCGACTGCGCTACACCAAGCGCGGCCGCCTCCGGTTCACCAGCCACCGCGACTTCCAGCGTGCCTTCGAGCGGGCACTGCGCCGCTCCCAGGTCCCCATGGCCTACTCGGCGGGCTTCACCCCCCACCCCAAGGTGTCGTACGCCAACGCCGCCCCCACCGGTACGGGCAGCGAGGCCGAGTTCCTGGAGATCGCCCTCACCGAAGCCCGTGATCCGGGCGTCCTGCGTGAGCTGCTCAACGACTCCATGCCGGACGGCCTGGACATCACGGACGCCGTAGAGGCCCGCACCTCGGGTCTCGCCGACCGGCTGACCGCCTCCGTCTGGGAGATCCGCCTCGACGGGGTGACCCCCGAGGACGCGGAGAAGGCCGTGTCCGCCTTCAATGCGGCGGAGACCGTCGAGGTCGAGCGCCGCACGAAGAACGGCATGCGGGCCTTCGACGCCCGTTCCGCCGTGGTCGACCTCAGGACCCTCGATCTTCCGGCTGATAGGTCCGGTGACAGGGCCTGTGCGATACTGCGGCTGGTTGTTCGGCACGTGACACCTGCCGTACGGCCTGACGACGTCCTGTCCGGTCTCCGCGTTGTGGCCGACCTGGCGCCGCCGGTCCCCGCAGCGGTGACCAGGCTGGCGCAGGGGCTCTTCGACGAGGAGTCCGGCACGGTGACCGACCCGCTCGCGCCCGACCGCGAGGCAGCCCCGGCCGCATCAACCACGGCCACCGGGACCGCCGTCGCGACGGCGCCGGAAGGTGCAGGTTCCGCGTAAGGCGGTCGTCGTAGCGCAGCCCTCGCGCTCGGGAGCCACCTGGGCCGGGCCGCGCGCTGACCCATAAGACTTTCGCCAGGCCGTCCGCACACCGCGTACGGAACCGGCGAGCCAGACATTCAGCTCCCGTGCGGCGCCCGCGCCCCGGACGGCGGTGCCGCGACCACCATGCGGACCGAACCGGACCGGAACCAGGTGCGGCGCCCGGGAGCGCGACGGGAGAAGCGCCCGCATGCCCCAGCCGAACGAATCCGGCACCGCCGGGAACGCAGAGGACAACAACACCCCCGGGGACAAGCTGCCGCCGCGCCGCAGGCGCCGCGCCGCTTCCCGCCCCGCCGGCCCGCCGTCCGCGGGCGAACGGGTCGCCGCCGACGCGTCGGCCATACCGGCTGCTGACGCGGGAGAGCCCCAAGCCGCAGCCGAGCCCGCCGCCGAGCCCGCGGCCCCGGCCCGCCCGCGCCGCCGTGCGGTCCGCAAGGCCACGTCACCGGCCGGTGCGCCGCAGGCCGCCGAGCCGGCCGAGACCGTCGAGCCCGCCCCGGCCGCCGCCGAGCCGGTCACCGAGGAGCCCGCGGCCGAGGCCCCGCGCACCCGCCGCCGCGCGGTCCGCAAGGCCACAGCGCCCGCCGGTGCGCCCGAGAAGGCCGCAGAGCCGGCCGCCGAGCAGGAGGCACCCGTGACGGAGAGCCCCGAACCCGCCGCCGAGCCCGTGGCCGAGGCGCCCCGCGCCCGCCGCCGTGCCGTGCGCAAGGCCACGTCCCCCGCCGGAGCGCCCAAGGCCGCCGAGCCGGCCGAGAACGTCGAGGAGGCCCCCGTGGTGGAGAGCCCCGAGCCCGCCGCCGAGTCCGCGGCCCCGGCCCGCCCGCGCCGTCGCGCGGTCCGCAAGGCCACGTCCCCGGCCGGTGCGCCCAAGGCCGCCGAGCCCGTGGAGATCGTGGCCGAGGCCGCCCCGAGCCCCGAGCCCGCCGCAGCGGAACCGGCCGCCGAGACCGTCGAGGCGGCCCCCCGCGGCCGCACCCGCCGCCGCGCCTCCGCCCCGGCCGGTGCCCCGCAGGCCGCCGCTTCCGTGGAGCCGGTCGACGAGGTCACCGAGGAGACGGAAGAGGTGGAGGAGACCGAAGAGGCCGCCGAGCCCGTCGTCGCCGAGGCGCCCGCCGAGGCCCCCCGCGGCCGCCGCCGCGCCACCCGCAAGGCGACGTCCCCGGCCGGTGCGCCGAAGGCCGCCGAGGAGAAGCCGGCCGAGCAGCCCGCCGAGGCCCAGACCGGTGAGAGCCTGCCCGAGGCCGCCGTGGAGGAGCTGGCCGCCGAGACCGTCGAGGTCGAGGAGGCCGCCCCGCGCGGCCGTCAGCGCCGCCGGGCCACCGCCGCCGCCGGCCGCCCCGAGTTCACCGCCAAGGCAGAGGAGCCCGCGCGCCGCAGCCGTCGGGCCACCCGCCCGGCCGTCGCCGTCTTCCAGGCGCCGGTCTTCGCCGAGCCGATGTTCCAGACTCCGGAGACCGCGGCCGCCGCCGCGGCTGCCGCCTCTCACGACGAGGAGCCCGGGGACGAGATCACCCCGGCCCAGGAGCGGACCGCGCCCGCCGAGGCTGCTCCCGCCGAGTCCGCGTCGCAGGGCGGTTCGCGCCGCCGTCGCCGCCGTCGCGGTGAGGCCGCCGAGACCGACGCCACCGAGGCCCAGGCCGCCGCCCCGGAGCCGGAGCAGGCCGAGGACGAGCAGGAGCCGGAGGCCGAGGCCGAGCAGGACGGCGAGGACTCCGACGAGTACGGCGACCGCCCGTCGCGCCGCCGTCGCCGGGGCGGCCGTCGCCGCCGCCGGGGCGAGGCCGCCGATGACGAGTCCGCCGAGCCGCAGCACGCGGACGACGCCGACCACGCGGACGACGAGCACGAGGCCGCCCAGGAGTCCGAGGACGAGGGCGACGAGGAGAACGACGACCACGAGGCCGCCGGCTCCGGTTCGAGCAGCAGCCGCCGTCGCCGGCGCCGCCGCCGTCGCAGCGGTGACGCGGTGTCCGACGCCGAGAACGGCTCGGACGACCCGGAGCGCACGGTCGTCAAGGTCCGCGAGCCCCGCAAGAAGGAGGAGCGGGAGCCCGGCACCGGCTTCGACGAGGTCCAGTCCATCAAGGGCTCGACCCGCATGGAGGCGAAGAAGCAGCGCCGCCGCGAGGGCCGCGAGCAGGGCCGCCGCCGGGTGCCGATCATCACCGAGGCGGAGTTCCTGGCGCGCCGCGAGTCCGTCGAGCGCGTCATGGTCGTCCGCCAGAGCGGCGAGCGCACCCAGATCGGCGTCCTCGAGGACGACGTGCTCGTCGAGCACTACGTCAACAAGGAGCAGGCCACCAGCTACGTCGGCAACGTCTACCTGGGCAAGGTCCAGAACGTGCTGCCGTCCATGGAGGCCGCGTTCGTCGACATCGGCAAGGGCCGCAACGCCGTCCTGTACGCCGGTGAGGTCAACTTCGAGGCGCTCGGCATGGCCCACGGGCCGCGCCGTATCGAGACCGCGCTGAAGTCCGGCCAGTCCGTCCTGGTCCAGGTCACCAAGGACCCGATCGGCCACAAGGGCGCCCGCCTGACCAGCCAGGTCTCGCTGCCCGGCCGCTACCTGGTCTACGTGCCCGAGGGCTCGATGACGGGGATCAGCCGCAAGCTGCCCGACACCGAGCGCGCCCGGCTCAAGACCATCCTCAAGAAGATCGTCCCCGAGGACGCGGGTGTCATCGTGCGCACCGCCGCCGAGGGCGCGAGCGAGGACGAGCTGCGCCGCGACGTCGAGCGGCTCCAGCAGCAGTGGGAGGACATCAAGAAGAAGTCGAAGAGCACCGGCAGCTCCAACGCGCCGACGCTCCTGTACGGCGAGCCGGACATGACCGTCCGGGTCGTCCGCGACATCTTCAACGAGGACTTCTCCAAGGTCATCGTCAGCGGCGACGACGCGTGGGAGACCATCCACGGATACGTCTCGCACGTGGCGCCCGACCTGACGGACCGGCTGTCGCGGTGGACCTCCGAGGTCGACATCTTCGCGACGTACCGGATCGACGAGCAGCTCATGAAGGCGCTGGACCGCAAGGTCTACCTGCCGAGCGGCGGCTCTCTGGTGATCGACAAGACCGAGGCGATGGTCGTCGTCGACGTCAACACCGGCAAGTTCACCGGCCAGGGCGGCAACCTGGAGGAGACGGTCACCAAGAACAACCTGGAGGCGGCCGAGGAGATCGTGCGCCAGCTGCGGCTGCGCGACCTCGGCGGCATCGTGGTCGTCGACTTCATCGACATGGTGCTGGAGTCCAACCGGGACCTGGTGCTGCGGCGCCTGCTGGAGTGCCTGGGCCGGGACCGTACGAAGCACCAGGTCGCCGAGGTCACCTCGCTGGGCCTGGTCCAGATGACCCGCAAGCGGGTCGGCCAGGGGCTGCTGGAGTCCTTCTCCGAGACCTGCGTCCACTGCAACGGCCGCGGTGTGATCGTCCACATGGAACAGCCCGCCTCGCAGGGCGGCGGTGGCGGCGGCAAGCGCTCCAAGAAGCGTCGCGGCGGCGGCCAGGACCACGGCCACGAGCACGACCACGGTCACGAGCACGACCACGGTCACGAGCACGCCGAGGCGGAGCCCGAGACCGAGGCCGAGGTGGCCGCGGAGGTCGCCGCGCCGGTGGCCCTGCCCGAGCCGGAGTTCGTCCCGGACGAGGAGCTGTACAGCAGCGCCGCCGAGGCCGAGGCCGCCGTACGCGGCCGTGGCCGCCGCCGGGCGACCCGCAAGGCGTCGGCCCCGGCCGGTGCCCCGAAGTCCGCCACCCCGGCGGAGATCGTGGCCGAGCCGGCAGCGGAGCCCGTCGCGGCCCCGGAGCCGGTGGCCGAGACGCCCGCCGAGGCCCCGGCCGAGGCACCTCAGGGCCGTACGCGCCGCCGGGCGACCCGCAAG
Source organism: Streptomyces sp. 2131.1 (assembly GCF_900105515.1). Lineage (GTDB taxonomy): Bacteria > Actinomycetota > Actinomycetes > Streptomycetales > Streptomycetaceae > Streptomyces > Streptomyces drozdowiczii. The sequence goes on from NZ_FNSY01000001.1 coordinate 4,807,449, forward strand.
GCGACCGCCCCGGCGGGTTCGCCGGCGTCGGCCGAAGCGGTCGTGGCCGAGGCCGTCCCGGCGGCCGAGCCCGCACCGGCCGCCGCCGAGGAGCCCGCCCAGGGTCCCGACCCGGTCGCCGCCGAGGACCCGGTCGTCGAGGCGTCGCACGCCGAGGTCCCGGCCGAGGAGCCCGCCGCGCCGCCGCGCGTCCGGCGCCGCGCCACCCGCAAGGTCAGCGCCCCCGCCGGCTCGCCCGCGGGCGCCGAGGAGGCCGCCGTCGTCGTGGTGGAGGCCCCCGAGGCGGAGGCCGTGACCGAGTCCGAGGCGGCTCCGGCCAAGAAGGCGGCCCGCAAGACCGCCAAGAAGGCCACGGCCAAGAAGGCGGCCGTCAAGAAGACCGCGGCGAAGAAGACCGCCGCGAAGAAGACGACGGCCAAGAAGGCGGCGAAGAAGACGGTGGCGGCGGAGCAGAGCGGTTCGTCCGTCACGGCCACGGCCGACGAGGTCTGACCTCCTCGCACCGTCCGCGGCGCGGTCCGGCCGGCCCCTTCCGGGGCCGGCCGGCCGCGTCGTGGCGCCGGGCCGCTCCGGCCCCCGACACGAAGGCCCCTGTATGCGCAAGATCCAGAAGGCCGTCATACCGGCCGCCGGGCTCGGGACCAGGTTCCTGCCGGCGACGAAGGCGACCCCCAAGGAGATGCTGCCGGTCGTCGACAAGCCGGCGATCCAGTACGTCGTCGAGGAGGCCGCCGCCGCGGGTCTGAGCGACGTCCTGATGATCACGGGGCGCAACAAACGGGCGCTGGAGGACCACTTCGACCGGAACTACGAGCTGGAGTCGGCGCTGACCCGCAAGGGCGACGCCGAGCGGCTGGTCCGGGTCCAGGAGTCGAGCGACCTCGCGACGATGCACTACGTGCGCCAGGGCGACCCGCGCGGCCTCGGCCACGCCGTCCTGTGCGCGGAGCCCCATGTGGGGGACGAGCCGTTCGCGGTGCTGCTCGGCGACGACCTGATCGACCCGCGCGACCCGCTGCTGACCCGGATGACCGAGATCAGGGAGCGTGAGGGCGGCAGCGTCGTCGCCCTGATGGAGGTGGCGCCCGAACAGAGCCACCTCTACGGGTGCGCGGCGGTCGAACCCACCCGGGACGGCGACATCGTCCGGGTGACCGGCCTGGTCGAGAAGCCGGACCCGGGCGACGCCCCCAGCAATCTGGCGGTCATCGGCCGCTATGTCCTGGACCCAGCCGTCTTCGGAGTGCTGCACGGGACGGAACCGGGCCGGGGCGGCGAGATCCAGCTGACCGACGCGTTGCAGCAGCTGGCCGCCGACGAGAAGCTCGGCGGTCCGGTGCACGGAGTGGTCTTCCGGGGGCGCCGCTACGACACCGGCGACCGCGGCGACTACCTGCGGGCCATCGTCCGTCTCGCCTGCGAGCGCGAGGACCTGGGCCCCGACTTCCGTACCTGGCTGCGCGACTTCGTGGCGTCGGAACTCTGAACCATCCGCCGGGCCCCGTACCGCTGACAACGGACACCCGTACCACCGCATCGAGGAGAACCCCATGATCGGCATGATTCTGGCCGCAGGCGCCGGCCGCCGCCTGCGCCCCTACACCGACACGCTCCCCAAGGCCCTGGTGCCCGTCGGGCCCGAGGGCGATGAGGAGAGCCTGACCGTCGTCGATCTGACGCTCGGCAACTTCGCCGAGGTCGGGCTGACCGAGGTCGCGATCATCGTGGGCTACCGCAAGGAGGCCCTGTACGAGCGCAAGGCGGCGCTGGAGGCCAAGTACGGCGTCAGCATCACGCTGATCGACAACGACAAGGCAGAGGAGTGGAACAACGCCTACTCCCTGTGGTGCGGCCGGGACGCCCTCAAGGACGGCGTGATCCTCGCCAACGGCGACACCGTGCACCCGGTCTCCGTCGAGAAGACGCTGCTGGCCGCGCGCGGTGACGGCAAGCGGATCATCCTCGCCCTCGACACGGTGAAGTCCCTCGCGGACGAGGAGATGAAGGTCGTCGTGGAGGACGGCGCGGGCGTCCGACGGATCACCAAGCTGATGGACCCGTCCGAGGCCACCGGCGAGTACATCGGCGTCACCCTCATCGAGGCCGAGGCCGCCGAGGAGCTGGCCGACGCGCTGAAGGCCACCTTCGAGCGCGACCCGGACCTCTACTACGAGGACGGCTACCAGGAGCTCGTCAACCGCGGCTTCAAGGTCGACGTGGAGCCGATCGGCGACGTGAAGTGGGTCGAGATCGACAACCACGAGGACCTGGCCAAGGGCAGGAAGATCGCGTGCCTGTACTGACCCGGCTGATTCCCGCGCCGGTCGTCGTCGACATCCGGGCCGGGGCTCTCGCGGATCTGGCGGTCGTCCTCGCCGATCAGCGGATCTCCGGCTCGGGCAAGCTGGCGGTGGCGATCAGCGGGGGTTCCGGCCGGGCGCTGCGGGAACGGCTCTCGGACAGCCTGCCGGGCGCCTCCTGGTTCGAGGTTGGCGGCGGCACGCTGAACGACGCCGTCAAGCTCGCCGAGGCCATGAAGTCCGGGCGGTACGACGCCGTGGTGGGCCTCGGCGGCGGCAAGATCATCGACTGCGCCAAGTTCGCCGCGGCGCGCGTCGGGCTGCCCCTGGTCGCCGTCGCGACGAACCTGTCCCACGACGGCCTGTGCTCCCCGGTGGCGACGCTGGACAACGACGCGGGCCGCGGCTCGTACGGCGTGCCGAACCCGATCGCCGTGGTCATCGACCTCGACGTCATCCGCGAGGCCCCCGCCCGCTTCGTGCGGTCCGGGATCGGGGACGCGCTCTCCAACATCTCCGCCGTCGCGGACTGGGAGCTGGCCCACCGCGTCAACGGCGAGGACATGGACGGCCTGGCCGCCGCGATGGCCCGGCAGGCCGGCGAGGCCGTGCTGCGCCACCCCGGCGGCCTGGAGGACGACGCGTTCCTCCAGGTGCTGGCGGAGGGCCTGGTGCTCACCGGGATCTCGATGTCGGTGGCCGGTGACAGCCGCCCGGCCTCCGGCGCCTGCCACGAGATCAACCACGCCTTCGACCTGCTCTTCCCGCAGCGGGCCGCCAGCCACGGCGAACAGTGCGGGCTGGGCGCGGCGTTCGCCATGCATCTGCGCGGCGCCGTCCAGGAGTCCGTGCGCATGGCCGAGGTGCTGCGGCGCCACGGTCTGCCGGTCACCGCCGAGGACATGGGCTTCGACGCGGCGGAGTTCGTACGGGTGGTGGCGTTCGCGCCCCGGACCCGGCCGGGCCGCTACACGATCCTGGAGCACCTGAACCTGTCCGAGGACGCCATCCGGGACTCGTACGCCGAGTACGTCAGGAGCGCCGCGGTCTGAGGGGCCGGGCCCGGTTTGACCGGCTGTGCCGGGCCCCGTAACCTTGACCGTCGGCGTTTGTTCGCCACACCTCTGAGCACCGACCTCCCGCTCGTACGGGAGAGGCCGCTCGTCCACTCCGGATCGTCATGGGTCTCAGGACCCGTGTGAGCGGCTGGCATCAGGGGTTTCCGCTTCGAGTGAGAGTGAGATCCGCGTGTACGCCATCGTGCGCAGCGGTGGTCGCCAGCACAAGGTTGCTGTCGGCGACATCGTTGAGGTTGACAAGATTTCCACTGCCAAGGTTGGCGACACGGTAGAGCTCTCTACCCTGCTCGTTGTCGACGGCGACGCCGTGACCAGCGACCCGTGGGTGCTCGACGGCATCAAGGTCCAGGCCGAGGTCGTGGACCACCACAAGGGCGCGAAGATCGACATCCTTCGCTACAAGAACAAGACCGGCTACCGCCGTCGCCAGGGTCACCGCCAGCAGTACACGGCGATCAAGGTCACCGGTATTCCCGCGGCTGCGAAGTAAGGGACTGAGAACACATGGCACACAAGAAGGGCGCATCGTCCACCCGGAACGGGCGCGATTCCAATGCTCAGCGGCTCGGCGTGAAGCGCTTCGGCGGCCAGGCCGTCAACGCCGGTGAGATCCTGGTCCGCCAGCGCGGCACCCACTTCCACCCGGGCACGGGCGTCGGCCGTGGCGGCGACGACACGCTGTTCGCCCTCGCCGCCGGTGCGGTCGAGTTCGGCACGCACCGTGGCCGCAAGGTCGTGAACATCGTTCCGATCGCCGGCTGAATTCCCGGCGCTCGTCGAGCGGTATGACGTGGAGGCGGACCTCACTTCCCGAGAAGGGAAGTGGGTCCGCCTTTCGCGTGTTGTCCCTATGGGGAATGAGCAAAGCTTTTCCGCAGGTATGCAACTGGAGGTTCCATCCATGACCACCTTCGTGGACCGCGTCGAACTGCATGTCGCCGCGGGTAACGGAGGCCACGGCTGTGCCTCCGTTCACCGTGAGAAGTTCAAGCCGCTCGGCGGCCCGGACGGCGGCAACGGCGGCCGTGGCGGCGATGTGACCCTGGTCGTCGACCAGTCCGTCACCACGCTTCTCGAGTACCACCACCACCCCCACCGCAAGGCCACCAACGGCCAGCCCGGCGGCGGCGACCACCGCACCGGCAAGGAGGGCCAGGACCTGGTCCTGCCCGTGCCGGACGGCACCGTCGTCCTCGACCGCCAGGGCAACGTGCTCGCCGACCTCGTCGGCCAGGGCACCACCTTCGTCGCCGGCCAGGGCGGCCGCGGCGGCCTCGGCAACGCGGCGCTGGCCTCCGCCCGCCGCAAGGCCCCCGGCTTCGCGCTGCTCGGCGAGCCCGGCGAGGCGCGGGACATCGTCCTGGAGCTCAAGACCGTCGCGGACGTGGCCCTGGTGGGGTACCCGAGCGCCGGCAAGTCCTCGCTGATCTCGGTCCTGTCGGCCGCGAAGCCGAAGATCGCGGACTACCCGTTCACCACGCTCGTCCCGAACCTGGGCGTGGTCACCGCCGGCGAGACCGTCTACACCATCGCCGACGTCCCGGGCCTGATCCCGGGCGCCAGCCAGGGCAAGGGCCTCGGCCTGGAGTTCCTGCGCCACGTCGAGCGCTGCTCGGTACTCGTGCACGTACTGGACACGGCGACGCTGGAGTCCGACCGCGACCCCGTCTCCGACCTCGACATGATCGAGGAGGAGCTGAAGCTGTACGGGGGGCTCGAGGACCGGCCCCGCATCGTCGTCCTGAACAAGATCGACATCCCGGACGGCCAGGACCTCGCGGACATGATCCGCCCCGACCTGGAGGCGCGCGGCTACCGCGTCTTCGAGGCGTCCGCCGTCGCCAGGACCGGGCTCAAGGAGCTGTCCTTCGCCCTGGCCGGCGTCATCGCCGAGGCGCGCGCCGCCAAGCCGGTGGAGGAGGCGACCCGTATCGTCATCCGGCCCAAGGCCGTGGACGACGCCGGGTTCACCGTCACCCTGGAGGACGACGGCATCTACCGGGTGCGCGGCGAGAAGCCGGAGCGCTGGGTGCGCCAGACCGACTTCAACAACGACGAAGCCGTGGGCTACCTCGCGGACCGGCTCGCCCGGCTCGGAGTCGAGGACCAGCTGCGCAAGGCCGGGGCCCGGGCGGGCGACGGCGTGGCCATCGGCGCCGAGGACAACGCGGTCGTCTTCGACTGGGAGCCGACCGTGTCGGCCGGTGCCGAGATGCTCGGCCGCCGGGGCGAGGACCACCGCCTGGAGGAGCAGCGTCCGGCCACCCAGCGCCGCCGCGAGCGGGAGGCCGAGCGCGACGAGGCCGCCAAGGAGTTCCAGGACTTCGACCCGTTCGCGTAGAGGTACGACGACGACCGCGGTCCCGGCCCCTTTCCGTACACCGGAGAGGACCGGGACCGCGGTCGTCGTAGGGGGCCTTCAGTGGCGGGCCGCCGCCTCGGCGGGGGAGGGAGCCGGGATCCGCTCGGCGAGCGGGACGACCGGCGGCAGGGTCTTCTCGCCCAGGAACACCCGGCGCACCACGCGCTCGGCGGCCCGCCCGTCGTCGTAGTCGCAGTAGCGCTTCCGGAACGCCGTGCGCAGCGCCGCCGCCTTCTCGCCGCGCCACTCGTCCGAGCCCAGGATCGCGGTCAGCCGCTCCTGGGTCGTCGCGACGGCGCCCGGCGGCTCGGCCATGAGGTCGAAGTACGTCCCGCGCACCACCCGGTAGGTGTCCCAGTCGTCCGCGTGGATGACGATCGGCCGGTCCAGGTTGGCGTAGTCGAACATCGCGGAGGAGTAGTCGGTGATCAGGGCGTCCGCCGCGAGGTAGAGCTCCTCGACGTTCCCGCGGCCGGAGACGTCGATGATCCGGCCGCCGGCCCGGAGCTCGGCGAGCCGCCCGGCGGGCTTGTAGAAGTAGTGCCCGCGCACCAGCAGGGTGACGCCCGGGCCCAGGTCCTCGGCCAGCTTCGACAGGTCGAGCCGGGGCGTGAAGGACTTCTCGTACTCGCGGTGGGTCGGCATGTACAGGAAGGCGGTCGTGCCGTCGGCCAGGCCGAGTTCCCGGCGGGCCGCCACGACGTCCGCCGCGGTGGCGTTGACCAGCACGTCGTTGCGCGGGTAGCCGGTCTCCAGCGTGGTGAACCGGCAGGGGTAGACCCGCTCCCAGACGGTGGTGGAGAACCGGTTGGAGGACAGGCTGTAGTCCCAGCGGTCGCACCGGCGCAGCAGCTTCTCCATGTCCATGCTGGTGGACGCCGGGTACCGCGCCTGGTCGAGGCCCATGGTCTTCAGCGGGGTGCCGTGGTGGGTCTGGAGGTGGATCTGGCCCTCGCGCTTGACGACGGTGTCGCCGAAGTTGACGTTGTTGGTGAGGTACTTGGCGCGGGCCATGACCGTCCAGTACGCGCGTGATCCGACGATCACCTTCTCCACCCCCGCGGGCACCCGGTCGCGGTGCTCGGAGCGCACGGCCCAGACGCGGCGCATCCGCGGTGCGAGGCGGCCCAGCTCGGCCTCGATCGCGGCCGGGTTGCAGGAGTAGCCGCGCCCCCAGTACGCGGAGAACACCGCGAGGTTCTCGTCCAACGGCATCCGCAGCCCGCACCGGTAGAGCACGCCGAGGGCGGCCCGCCTGGCCCGGCCGACGCGGGCCCGCCCGCCCAGCCGGGCGCGGTGGCGGACGTTGTTGGCGCGGGTCAGGCCGAAGAACGCGGAGTACGCGTCCATGCCGAGCAGCGCGTACTTGTAGCCCCGCCCGCCCGGCGGCCGCTCGAAGCCCTCGGGCAGCCGTGCGCGGTAGACCTCGGCGGCCCGGTGGAAGAACTCGGAGCGTGCGTCGCGCGGCAGCCGGCCCGGCTTCTCCAGCACGGTCAGGAAGTGGTCGGTCATTTTCAGGAAGAGCGCCGGACGCCAGCGTTCCAGCTCCGGATGCCCGCCCAGGAAGGCGAACACCCGGTCGTACTGGTCGAAGACATCGAAGTGTTTTCGGCTGACTGTACGAAGGATGTTGCCGCCCTCACGCCGTTGACGGTAGAGCACACAGGAGCGGTCGAGCACCGCGATGCGCTCCGCCGCGATGAGCGAGCTGTACGTCCACGGCGCGTCCTCGTAGTAGCCGGGCGGGAACCGGAAGCCGTGCCGGCTGACGAAATCGCGCCGGTAGGCCTTGTTCCAGACGATCTGGAGCAGATCCAGCAGCCGCGGGCGCTCCGCGAGCGAGAAGACGGCCGGGCCCTCCTCGGAGAGCAGTTCGGAGCGTGTGTTGCGCAGGTGCCGCCCGTCCCAGTAGGTCCGGGTGTAGTCGTAGATCAGGACATCCGGGTCGTCCGTCGCGTCCAGCCGTGCCGCGATGGCCGCCAGAGAGCCCGGCGCCAGGGTGTCGTCGCTGTCCAGGAAGAGGACGTAGTCGCCGGTCGCCAGCTCCAGACCCGCGTTGCGGGCGCGGCCCAGGCCCACGTTCTCCGTGAGGTGCAGCACCCGCAGCCGGTCGTCGCGCGCCGCGTAGGTGTCGAGGATCGCGCCGGAGCCGTCCGGGGAGCAGTCGTCGACGCCGATGACCTCGAAGTCGGCGAAGTCCTGCCCGAGCACGGAGTCGAGACACTCCCCGATGTACCCCCGGACGTTGTACGCAGGCACGACGAGTGTCAGTCGAGGCATCGTTCACCAGTTCCAGCTGTCCGCGGTGTCTGTTACGGGGCGCGGACGGACCGTGCGACAGTGGTCGATGTCCGGCATCCGAAAAGCGTAATTGATGGCTCCGGGCCCATCCGGAGATTGCCGCGGGGCGTACACGTAGGGTGGAACGCCGGCGGGATTCGGCATCCGACAGGAGACGCACGACATGACCTGGATGGTTACGGGCGGGGCGGGTTACATCGGGGCGCACGTGGTGCGCGCGATGCTCGCGGGCGGTCAGCGGGTGGTCGTGTTCGACGACCTGTCCACCGGCAGCGCCGACAAGGTCCCCGCGGGGGTCCCCCTGGTCACCGGCAGCGTTCTCGACCGCCGGGCCCTCGATGCCGCGATCGCCGGGCACGGGGTGACCGGCGTGGTGCACATCGCGGGCAAGAAGCAGGTCGGCGAGTCCGTGGAGCGCCCTCTGTACTACTACAAGGAGAACGTCACCGGCCTGGAGGTCCTGCTGGAGAGCATGGTCGCCGGGGGCGTCGGCCGGCTGGTGTTCTCCTCGTCGGCCGCCGTCTACGGCATGCCCGACGTCGACCTCGTCACCGAGACGACGCCGTGCGCCCCGATGAGCCCGTACGGCGAGACCAAGCTCGTCGGCGAGTGGCTCATCCACGCCGCCGCCAGGGCCCACGGGCTGCGCTGCGCCTCGCTGCGCTACTTCAACGTGGCGGGCGCGGCCGAGCCGGAGCTGGCCGACGCCGGCGTCTTCAACCTGATCCCGATGGTCTTCGAGCGCCTGGAGGCGGGCGAGTCCCCGCGCATCTTCGGCGACGACTACGCGACGCCGGACGGCACCTGCGTCCGCGACTACATCCACGTCGAGGACATCGCCTCCGCCCACCTCGCCGCCGCCCGCCGGCTGGAGTCCGCGGAGGCCGGCACGGACCTCACGCTGAACATCGGCCGCGGCGAGGGAAGCTCGGTGCGCGAGATGGTCGACCGCATCCTCAAGGTCACGGGCAGCGAGGACACCGCCGCCGAGGTCGTGGCACGCCGTCCCGGCGACCCGGCCCGCGTGGTCGCCGGCGCCGACCGCATCCGCGCGGAGCTGGACTGGTCGGCGCGGTACGGCGTGGACGAGATGATCGACTCCGCGTGGCGGGGCTGGCGCCTGCGCCACCCGTAGCCCTCGGTACGCCCCCCCGTACGGGTGACGAAAAGTTGCCGCTTTTCGTCCGGATGTGTCGGTGAACCCGGTCATGGGTCGTTTCGCCGCCGAAGTGGGGATGTGGGTCAGTAGGGTCGGCTGCGGCGGACCGCCGCCGCATCGGCCACATCTCATCGTGGGGGCAGCAAACTGTGAAGGCTCTCGTACTTTCCGGTGGGGCGGGCACCCGGCTTCGTCCCATTACCCATACCTCCGCCAAACAGCTGGTGCCGGTGGCGAACAAACCGGTGCTCTTCTACGGCCTGGAGGCCATCGCGGAAGCCGGGATCACCGAGGTCGGCATCATCGTGGGCGACACCGAGGAGGAGATCCGGGCGGCGGTCGGCGACGGTTCCCGCTTCGGCATCGACGTCACCTACATCCGGCAGTCCGAGCCGCTCGGCCTCGCCCACGCGGTCCTGGTCGCCCGGCGCTTCCTGGGCGACGACGACTTCGTGATGTATCTGGGCGACAACTTCATCGTCGGCGGGATCGCGGACCTGGTCGAGGAGTTCCGCGCGGACCGGCCCGACGCGCGGATCCTGCTGACCCAGGTGCCCGACCCGGCCTCGTTCGGCGTCGCGGAACTGGACGGGGACGGCAGGGTGGTGGCCCTGGAGGAGAAGCCCGAGCACCCCAAGAGCGACCTGGCGCTCGTCGGCGTCTACCTCTTCACCCCGGCCGTCCACGAGGCCGTCCGCTCGATCCGGCCCTCCTGGCGCGGCGAGCTGGAGATCACCCACGCCCTCCAGTGGCTGATCGACCGGGAACGCGACGTGCGCTCCACCATCATCCGGGGCTACTGGAAGGACACCGGCAACGTCACCGACATGCTGGAGGTCAACCGGACCGTGCTGGAGAGCGTCGAGCCGTCCACCGAGGGCGCCTACGTCGACGGCGAGAGCGAGATCATCGGCCGTGTGCTGATCGAGCCGGGTGCCCGGGTCACCCGCAGCCGGATCGTCGGACCCGCCATCATCGGGGCCGGTTCGGTGATCAGCGACGCCTATGTCGGCCCGTTCACCTCGGTCTCCCAGAACTGCCGCATCGAGGACAGCGAGATCGAGTACTCCATCGTGCTGCGGGGCGCCTCCATCGACGGGGTGCGGCGCGTGGAGGCGTCGCTGATCGGCCATGACGTCGAGGTGACGCCCGCGCCCCGCAGCCCCTCCGCCCACCGACTCGTCCTCGGCGACCACAGCAAGGTGCAGATCTCCTCATGACCACCACCCGCATCCTCGTCACCGGCGGCGCCGGCTTCATCGGCTCCCACCACGTCCGTACGCTGCTCGGCCCGGACGGCCCCGGGAACGTCGCCGTCACCGTGCTCGACGCGCTCACCTACGCGGGCAACCCGGCCAACCTGGACGAGGTCCGGGACCACCCCGGCTTCTCCTTCGTGCACGGCGACATCTGCGACGCGGAGCTGGTCGGACGGCTCATGGCCGGGCACGACCAGGTGGTGCACTTCGCCGCCGAGTCCCACGTCGACCGCTCCATCGACGGCGGCGCGGCCTTCGTCCGTACGAACGTCGTGGGCACCCACACCCTGGTCCACGCCGCGCACGAGGCGGGCGTGCGCACCTTCGTCCACGTCTCCACCGACGAGGTCTACGGCTCCATCGACGAGGGCTCCTGGACCGAGCGCGAACCCCTCGCGCCCAACTCCCCGTACTCCGCCTCCAAGGCGTCCAGCGACCTCATCGCGCTGGCGTACCACCGCACCCACGGCCTCGACGTCCGGGTCACCCGCTGTTCCAACAACTACGGGCACCACCACTTCCCCGAGAAGGTCATCCCGCTCTTCGTGACGAACCTCCTGGAGGGCCGGCCCGTCCCGCTCTACGGCGACGGCGCCCACGTCCGCGACTGGCTGCACATCGACGACCACGTCCAGGGCATCGAACTCGTCCGCACCCAGGGCCGCCCCGGCGAGGTCTACAACATCGGCGGCGGCACCGAACTCTCCAACAAGGAGCTCACCCGGCTGCTCCTGGAGGCGTGCGACGCCGACTGGGACACCGACGTGGTCCACGTCGAGGACCGCAAGGGCCACGACCGGCGCTACTCCGTCGACTGCGCCAAGATCCGCGAGGAGCTGGGCTACACGCCCCGCAAGGACTTCCGGACCGGCCTCGCCGAGACCGTCCGCTGGTACCGCGAGAACCGGTCCTGGTGGGAGCCGCTCAAGGAGAGGGCCGCCCTGTGAGGCCGCGCTGGCTGGTCACCGGGGCCGGCGGCATGCTCGGCCGGGACCTGACGACTGCTCTGGCCCGCGAGGACGCCACCGTCGTCGCCGCTGACCGCGCGGCCCTGGACATCTCCGACCCGGCGCAGGTCCGCGCGGTCCTCGGTGCCCAGCGGCCCGCCGTCGTGGTCAACTGCGCCGCCTGGACCGCCGTCGACGACGCGGAGAGCCGGGAGGCCGAGGCCCTGCGCGTCAACGGCACCGGACCCGCCGTCCTGGCCGACGCCTGCCGCGCCCACGGCAGCGTCCTGCTGCACGTCTCCACCGACTACGTGTTCGCGGGCGACGCGGACCGGCCGTACCCGGAGGACGCCCCGACCGCCCCGCGCGGCGCCTACGGCCGCACCAAGCTGGCCGGCGAGCGCGCGGTCCTGGAGACCCTGCCCGACACGGGCCACGTCGTCCGCACCGCCTGGCTCTACGGCGCGGGCGGCGCCAACTTCGTCCGTACGATGATCAAACTGGAAGCCGTCAAGGACACCCTCGACGTGGTGGACGACCAGCGCGGACAGCCCACCTGGACCGCCGACCTCGCCGCGCGACTGGTCCTGCTGGGCCGCGCCGCGCTCGACGGCACCGCACCGGCGGGCGTCTACCACGGCACCAGCGGCGGCGAGACGACCTGGTACGGCCTGGCCCGCGAGGTCTTCCGGCTGCTCGGCGCCGACCCGGACCGCGTCCGCCCGACCAGCAGCGCCGCCTTCGCCCGCCCCGCGCCCCGGCCCGCGTACAGCGTGCTCGCGCACGACCGCTTCACGGCCGCCGGCATCGAGCCCCTCCGCGACTGGAGTACGGCCCTGCACGCGGCCTTCCCCACCCTGCTCGCCGCCGAACGCCCCGCTCAGCCGGCCACCGGGCTGAGCGACGGCTCGCCCGACCTGACCTCCGGGACCGCCGGGCCGTCCACCCGCAGCCGCGCGTAGTACGCCTCGCACGCCGCGTACGACGGCAGCAGCCCCCGCTCCTCGGCCTCGGCGAGCGCCGGGGCCGACGCGTCCTTCGGGGACAGCAGCGGCGCGATGTCCGACGGCCACGCGATGCCCAGTTCCGCGTCGAGCGGGTCGACGCCGTGCTCGCGCTCCGGCGCGTACCCCTCGGAGCACAGGTACAGCACGCAGGCGTCGTCCGTCAGCGCCATGAAGCCGTGCCCGAGCCCCTCCGCGAGGTAGACCGCCCGGTGGTCGGTGTCGTCCAGCCGGACCGCCTCCCACCGCTTGTACGTGGGCGAGCCCGTGCGTACGTCCACGATCACGTCGAGCACCGCGCCCCGCACGCACTTCACGTACTTCGCCTGGCCCGGCGGCACGTCCGCGAAGTGGATCCCGCGCAGCGTGCCCCGGCGCGAGGTGGAGAAGTTGGCCTGCGCGAGCCCCAGCGTGTGCCCGGCCGCGGCCCCCAGGTCCGCCGCCCTGAACCACTCGTGGAAGCTGCCGCGATCGTCCGGGACGACCTGGGGCTCGTGCACCCAGGCCCCGGGAACGGAGAGCCGGCGCATGCGATCACATCCTCTTCGCAGTCCTCGGGACCTCCTGCCGGCCCCCGGTACCTCTGCCCAACGAGTCCACGGACCGAACGGACACGGAACGGGACGCACCGGTACGAAAGGGGTTCCATGCTGCGGAACGCGAAGGCGCCGGAATCCGCTCTCGCGTAGATTGCGGGGTCCAGCGAACGAACTTGGGGGACCGGGTGGCAGGGGCAAGGCAGGGCGTCACGGAAGCCCGCAGGATCGTGGTCAAGGTCGGTTCCTCCTCCCTCACCACCGCCGCCGGCGGCCTCGACGCCGACCGGGTCGACGCGCTCGTCGACGTACTGGCCAAGGTCCGCGACGGCGGCGAACGCGAGGTCGTCCTCGTCTCCAGCGGCGCCATCGCGGCCGGCCTCGCCCCGCTCGGACTGCACCGCAGGCCCAAGGACCTGGCCCGCCAGCAGGCCGCGGCCAGCGTCGGCCAGGGGCTCCTCGTCGCCCGCTACACCGCCTCCTTCGCCCGCTACGGCGTCCGCGTCGGCCAGGTCCTGCTCACCAGCAACGACACCAGCCGCCGCGCCCACTACCGCAACGCCTACCGCACCCTCGACCAGCTCCTGGACATGGGCGCGCTGCCCGTCGTCAACGAGAACGACACCGTCGCCACCGACGAGATCCGGTTCGGCGACAACGACCGGCTCGCCGCCCTCGTCGCCCACCTGGTCCGCGCCGACCTGCTGGTCCTCCTCTCCGACGTGGACGGCCTCTACGACGGCGACCCGAGCATCCCCGGCACCACCCGCATCGCCGAGGTCACCGGCCCCGCAGACCTGGCCGGGGTCAGTATCGGCAGCGCCGGCAAGGCGGGCGTCGGCACCGGCGGCATGGTCACCAAGGTCGAGGCCGCCCGCATCGCCACCGCAGCCGGCGTCCCCGTCGTGCTCACCTCCGCCAGCCACGCCGCGGACGCCCTCGCCGGCCGCGACACCGGCACCTACTTCCACCGCACCGGCCGCCGCTCCGCCGACCGGCTGCTCTGGCTCGCCCACGCCTCGACCCCGCGCGGCTCGCTGACCCTCGACGACGGGGCGGTGCGGGCGGTCGTGGAGCGCCACAGCTCGCTGCTGCCCGCCGGGATCGCGGCGGTCGAGGGCGAGTTCGCCGCGGGAGACCCGGTGGAGCTGCGCGACCTGAAGGGCCGTCCGGTGGCCCGCGGGCTCGTCAACTTCGACGCCAAGGAGATGCCGCAGCTCCTCGGCCGCTCCACCCGGGACCTCGCCCGGGACCTCGGCCCCGCCTACGAGCGCGAGGTCGTACACAGGGACGATCTCGTCGTCCTGCACGGCTGACGCGGCCCCTGAAACGGCTGAAAGTCCGGCCAACGGACGGGGACCTTCACGAAAACCGCCCCACACGGGGCCGCGGACTGGTCCACTTTGTAGCAGGGAAACTGCGGGGTACAGCAAAAGCACCACAACACAGGAGGCCGCCGGTGAGACGAGCGCGCCCGGGGGCGCCGCCCCGAGGAACGGGTGGCCGCACCCTGACCAGTGTCGGAGCGGGGCCCGGTTTCGACGGGAGCGGGCCCGTGGACCGGACGGACGAGCGCACCACCGCCCGGCCGGAGCCGAGACCCGCGAGCCAGGAACACGCCCCGTCGAAGCTGTGGCACATCACCCTCTGCGTCTCGGGGACCGAGTTCCCGCTGAAGGAGGTCAGACGCGGGCTCGAACAGCTCGCGCACGACCATCCGTTCCTGCTGACCAGCCGTTATGCCAACGACCACGCGGAGATCCGCTACTGGGAGGAGGCCCGCGACCTGCACGACGCGGCGGCGGTGGCCCTGCGGCTGTGGGGCGAGCACCGCTCCAGCGCCGGCCTGCCGCCCTGGGCGATCGTCGGCCTCGAAGTCATCGACCGCGAGACCTACCACCAGCGCGTCGCCGAGGGGTACGGACCGCCCCCGGCCGCCCCGGTCGGCGTCCACCCGTACTGACCCGGCCGCCGCCGGTGGGACGGCCGTCTCGCATCACGGGATGCGTGCGGAATGTCCGCAGTGTGCGCACTACTCTGCGGGCATGACCACGCTCTCGCCGTACGACAACATGTCTCCCGTGGCCCAGGCCGCCTACCGGGCCCGTTCCGCGGCCGCCGACATCGCGCCACTTCCGCGCGCGGCGAAGGACGACGCGCTCCTGGCGATCGCGGACGCGCTGGAAGTACGGACGAGCGACATCCTCGCGGCCAACGCCGAGGACGTGGCCCGCGCCCGTGAGGCGGGGACCAGCGAGTCCGTCGTGGACCGGCTGACCCTCACCCCCGAGCGCATCCGCGCCATCGCCGCCGACGTACGGGACGTCGCCGCCCTGCCCGACCCGGTCGGCGAGGTCGTGCGCGGCTCGACCCTCCCCAACGGCATCGACCTGCGCCAGGTGCGGGTGCCGCTCGGCGTCGTCGGGATCATCTACGAGGCCCGGCCCAACGTGACGGTGGACGCCGCCGCCCTCTGCCTGAAGTCCGGCAACGCCGTCCTGCTGCGCGGCTCGTCCTCCGCCTTCGCCTCGAACACCGCCCTGGTGCGGGTCCTGCGCGACGCGGTGGGCGGCTCCGGGCTGCCGGCCGACGCGGTGCAGCTGGTCCCCGGCGAGAGCCGCGACTCGGTGCGCGAACTCATGCGCGCCCGGGGCCTCGTCGACGTGCTCATCCCGCGCGGCGGCGCCTCGCTGATCCGCACGGTGGTCGAGGAGTCCACGGTCCCGGTCATCGAGACCGGCACCGGCAACTGCCACGTGTACGTCGACGCGCAGACCGACCTGGACATGGCCGTGGAGATTCTGGTCAACTCCAAGGCCCAGCGCCCGAGCGTCTGCAACGCCGCCGAGACCCTCCTCGTCCACAAGGACATCGCCGACGCCTTCCTGCCGCGCGCCCTGGACGCCCTGGCCGGGGCCGGGGTGACCGTGCACGGCGACGAGCGCGTGCTGGAGTACGGCGAGGGCTCCAAGGCCACGGTGGTGGCGGCGACGGCCGAGGACTGGGAGATCGAATACCTCTCGTACGACATCGCGGCGGCCGTCGTGGAGTCGCTGGACGCGGCCGTGGCGCACATCCGGCTCTGGTCCTCCGGGCACACCGAGGCGATCGTGACCACCTCGCAGGCCGCGGCGCGCCGCTTCACCCAGCTGGTGGATTCCACCACGGTGGCCGTCAACGCCTCGACCCGGTTCACCGACGGAGGCCAGTTCGGTTTCGGCGCCGAGATCGGCATCTCCACGCAGAAGCTGCACGCCAGGGGCCCCATGGGCCTGCCGGAACTCACCTCGACCAAGTACATCGTCACCGGCGACGGCCACGTGCGATGACGCCCGGGCGGGGCGAATCCGCCGTCTCCCTGCCCAAAACGGTCTCGCGGGTCTAGTCTGAAACCGTGCCGGACGACGTGGGGGGCAGGCCGTATCCGAACGGCCGGGAGCCCGACGACGACCGCGGGGGCGCGGACGAGGACTTCGCCTCCGTGGTGTTCGACGAGGACTTCGTACGGGCAGCCGCCTTCCACGAGCCCACCGCCGTCGAGCGGCTGCTGGCGGCGGCTGAGGCGCGCGCCGAGGCCGACGCCCGGCGCGCCGGCGGCCGCGGCGGCCTCTTCGACGACGAGCGGTACGACGAGGGCTACGGCCCGGGCGGCTACGATCCGCTCGACGCGGACGACGACGGCTTCCACGAGCACGGCCCCTACGGGCGCCACGGCGGCTCCCTGCGCCCGTACAGGGGGGCGGCCCGCTGGCACCGGCCGGTCGCCTGGCTGCTGGCCGTCCTGATGGGCGTCGGCATGGTCGCCCTGGCCTTCAGCGCCGTCTACCGCAACAGTTCGGGCGACCGGCAGGACCAGGTCCCGCCGCCCGCCACCAGCGGCGTGGACAGCGCGCCCGGCCCCGGCCCGGGTTCGGCACCGTCCGACGCGGACGAATACTCCCGCCCGATGGTCTCCGCCGTCCCGCGCACACCCTGAGCCGTTCACCGCCGCCGAACGGCTCCCGGCGAAACTCCCCGGTGGTTGCCGGGCGTCACCGCGTTTACCGTCGTCGTGTTCGACCCACCCTGAAGGTATGACCCCTCCTCCGCTCGAAGAGGGGACTTCTCACGGAGCCGGGAGAAGTCATGGCAGACCGCGGCGACCCACCCGATGGCCCGGCGGACAACGGCGCGGGCGGCCAGGACGACGAGTACGGCTCACTCGTCTTCGACGAGTCCTTCGTACGGGCCGCCCGCCTCCAGGAGCTGTCCGCCCAGGAACGCATGGTCGACCACGCCCGGGCCGTCCGAAGCCTGCCCGGACGGGCCGTCCGCAGCGGCTCCCGGATCGCCCTCGCCCTGATCATCCTCATCGCCCTGGCCTTCGGCGCGGCCGTCTTCATGGGCCTGAGCCACCCGTACGAGACCCCGGACGCCCTGCGGCCCGAACCGCTGCGGATGACCCTCGTCCCCCTCGCCCCGCGCGGCACAGTGCCCGGCGGCACCCCCGCCGCCCTCTTCGCCGGCAGCCCCGCCGCCCAGTACCCGAAGGGCAGGGACGGCATCAGCCCACCGGCCGCCCGGGCGACCGCCGACTTCTCGGAGAGCCAGGTCAGCGCCGCGCTCGCCACCGTCAAGGACTACCTGGCAGCGTCCTCGCTCGACCCCGACGTGCTCAGCGGGAACGCCGTGCGCCCTGTGGAGTCCCTGCTCGACCCCGACCAGATGGAGCAGTTCGACCGCAGCGTGGACGAGCCCTTCGACGACGGGCAGCACGCCGCGACCGGCTGGCTCGTCCGCTTCGACCCGGCCCGGGTCACCGCGGACCCCGAGATCCGGGTCCGCGGCACCCTGCGCTACGCCCAGACCGGCTCCGACGCCCTGGAGGTCGTCTCGGACCACACCTTCACGTACGCGCTGCGCCCAGCCGTCTCCGGACCTCAGCCCAAGGGCGGCGCCTCCCTGTTCACCGTGCGGCGGGAGATGCGCTTCCGGTTCGACCGGGAGGACCTGCGGCTGCACCGCCTGGAGGTGCAGACCAGCTACCTCCAGGCGGGACCGCAGTCCTGCCCGGCCGACGCCTCGGGCGCCCTGCGGCCGCTGCTCGCCGGGGAGCGCGCGGCCTCGCGCGGACCGGCGGGCACCGACCCGTACGCCACGGGCCGGCCCGTCGCCGCGCTCTGCGGGACGCTGGAGGTCAGCTCCCTTCCGTCCGGGGCCCCTGCGAGTCCTCAGGGCCCTCCGTCCCCGTCGAGCCGCCCGTAGCACCGCCCTTGGCACCGCCGGCGCCCCCGCCGGTGAACTTGTCCCGCAGCTTGCCGCCGAGATCCCCGGCGCCGCCCGCGATGTCGCCGACCAGCTTCATCAGCGGGTCCTTGCTGTTGCGCACCGAATCGGCGTAGTGCGAGGCGGACTCCTTGAACGAGTCCGTCACCGAGGTGTCCTTGTCCTCGTCGCGGCGCGGGTAGTGGCCGTCCATGATCCGCTGGTACTCACGGGTCTCCGACCACTTCTTCAGCTCGGCCGCGCGGACCGTGGTGAACGGGTGCGAGCGGGGAAGCACGTTGAGGATCTTCAGCACCGAGTCGCGCAGGTCCCCGGCCTTCTCGTACTCGTCGGCCTGGGCGAGGAACGCGTCCACGTTCATCTCGTGGAGGTGATTGCCGCCGGCGATCTTCATCAGGCCGCGCATCGAGGCCTGTATGTCCTGTCCGGCGAGCAGCCCTGCCCGGTCCGCCGACAGTTCCGACTTGCGGAACCACTCGCGCAGCGCCGTCACGATCGCCATGATCGCGACGTTGCCCAGCGGGATCCAGGCGACCTTCAGCGCCAGGTTGGTGAGGAAGAGCAATATCGTCCGGTACACCGCGTGACCGGACAGGGCGTGTCCGACCTCGTGGCCGATGACCGCCCGCATCTCCTCCTCGTCGAGCAGCTCCACCAGCCCCGTGGTCACCACGATGATCGGCTCGTCGAGCCCGATGCACATGGCGTTGGGCCTGGGGTCCTGGTTGACGTACATCGGCGGGACCTTCTGCAGGTCCAGGATGTAACAGGCGTCGCGCAGCATGTCGTTGAGGTGCGCGAACTGGGCGTCGCTCACCCGGACGGAGTCCGACAGGAAGAGCAGTCGCAGACTGCGCTCGGGCAGCAGCCCGCTCAGGGCCTTGAAGACGGTGTCGAAGCCGCTCAGCTTGCGCAGCGCGACCAGAGCGGAGCGGTCCGCGGGGTGCTCGTAGGCCCGGGAGGAGATGCCCGGGAAACGCTTGCGCTGCCTGCTCGGTACGGCGCCCCGGCTCTCGTGGCTGTCGGTCATGAATGGCCCCCTGTGTTCGTACGAGACGTCGCTCGCCCCCTGACGCCGCCCAGCCTAGGTGCTGGGGCTACGGTGTGCGGGGGGCTGTGGATAACTGAGGAGACGCCCGACATGCCGCACGCAGTTGCTCTGTTCGCCGCCGCATCCGAGGACCAGGGGCCGGGCAACACGATCCGCATCGTGCTCGTCGTCTCCCTCCTGGGAGCCGCCCTGCTGGCCTGGTTCCTGCTGCGCGGGTACCGCAACGACGACAACAACGACTGAGTCGGCGTGAGCGTGCCCGGGGCGCCCGCATACGATGTCCGCGACGTCTTCCCCCGACTCCCGATCGATAGGTCCTGCCGAAGATGAGCCTCACGAGCACCGCACACCAGCTGGTCACCGTCGCCGCCGAGGGCGAGCACGGCGGCAATCACGAGAGCCTGAGCCCCTACCTCACCGGTGGCGGTGCCTTTGTCGTGCTTCTCCTCCTTCTGTGGATCACCACGCGCTTCAACCGCGACCGCTGAGGCCGAGGCGTACAGCTGTGCCAGTAGGCTCTGCACGCATGGGAGAGCAGGAAGTGCCTACCGGCCGCGGAAAGCGCCGACTCGGCGTGATGGGCGGGACGTTTGACCCGATTCATCATGGACACCTGGTGGCGGCCAGTGAAGTGGCCGCCCAGTTCCACCTCGACGAGGTGGTCTTCGTACCGACCGGGCAGCCGTGGCAGAAGAGCCACAAGCACGTCTCCCCGGCCGAGGACCGTTATCTGATGACGGTCATCGCGACGGCGTCCAACCCCCAGTTCTCGGTCAGCCGCAGCGACATCGACCGTCAGGGCCCCACGTACACGATCGACACGCTGCGGGACCTGCGCGAGGTCCACGGAGACGCGGACCTCTTCTTCATCACCGGCGCCGACGCGCTCGCCCAGATCCTCACCTGGCGCAACGCGGACGAACTGTTCTCGCTGTCCCACTTCATCGGTGTGACCCGGCCGGGCCACGTGCTCACGGACGACGGGCTGCCGAAGGGGGGCGTCTCCCTGGTGGAGGTCCCCGCCCTCGCGATCTCCTCGACGGACTGCCGCGCGAGGGTCGCCGAGGGGGAGCCGGTCTGGTACCTCGTGCCCGACGGTGTGGTCCGCTACATCGACAAGCGCCAGCTGTACCGCGGCGAGTGAGCCACGGAAAGGGGCACCGGTGAACGACCGACAGAACCCGTACGACCCGTACTACCAGCAGCCGCAGATCATCGGCTACGACGAGTACGGGCAGCCGGTGTACCAGCAGCCGGGTCAGCAGCAGTACGACCCGTACGGGCAGCAACAGCAGCAGCCCTACGGGAACCAGCAGGCGCCGCAGCAGGCTCCGCAGGGCGGTGGGCAGGGGTACGGCTACGACCCGTACGCCCAGCAGCAGCCCCCTGCCCCGCCGCAGGGCTACGACCCCTACGGGGACCGCTCCCAGCAGGCCCCGCAGCAGGACTACGGCTACGACCAGTACGGCTATGACACCGGGCAGATGCCCGCGTACGACACCGGGCAGCAGGCCGCGGTCGACACGACGCAGCAGTGGAGCGCCCCGCAGCAGGCCCCGGCCCCCGCTCCCGCCCCGGCCCCCGCGCCTCGCGGGGAGCCGGAGCCGCGGCAGGCGCCGGAGGCGGCCGTGCCCGGGCAGCGCCGCGGCGGCGAGGACTACCGCACCGAGCAGTTCGCGTTCATCGAGGAGCCCGACGAGGACTCCGAGGACGTCATCGACTGGCTCAAGTTCACCGAGAGCCGCAGCGAGCGCCGTGAGGAGGCGCGCCGCCGCGGCCGCAACCGGGTCGTCGCGCTGATCGTCGCCGCGGTCCTGGCGGTGCTCGGCGGCGTCGGCTACCTGTGGTCGGCGGACAAGCTGCCCGGCATGTCCGGCGGGGAGAAGGAGAACACCGCGACGACCGGTCCGCAGCGCCGGGACGTCATCGTCGTGCACCTCCACAACACGAAGGGCGGCGGCACCTCCACCGCCCTGCTCGTCGACAACGTCACCACCAAGCAGGGGACCACGGTCCTGCTGCCCAACTCCCTCGCCGTCTCCGACGACGACGGGACGACCACGACGCTCGGCAAGTCGGTCGATGACGACGGCACCTCCGGGACCAGGGAGTCCCTGGACACCCTGCTCGGCACCGACATCAGCGGGACCTGGCGGCTCGACACCCCGTACCTGGAGAACCTCGTCGATCTCGTCGGCAACATCGAGGTCGACACGGACACCGCGGTGCCGGGCGCCAAGAAGGGCTCCGGCGACCTGGTGAAGAAGGGCGAGGCGCAGACCCTCAGCGGTCCGATGGCCGTCGCGTACGCCACGTACCGCGGGCCGGGTGAGGCCGAGGCCAAGCAGTTGATGCGGTTCGGGCAGGTCATGCGCGGGGTGCTGCGGAAGATCTCCGACGACCCGAAGGCCGCCACGGTCACCGTCCAGACGCTGGCCCAGATCCTCGACCCGTCGCTGCCCGAGAAGGACCTTGGGGCCTCGCTGGCGAAGCTCGCCGAGCACGCCAAGATCGGCGACTACAAGACGGCGCTGCTGCCGGTCCAGGACGACGGCACCCTCACCGACGCGGCCACCGACAGCGTGGTCAAGGACATCCTCGGCGGCACGGTCAAGGCGCCGACCGCGGACGGGGTGATCCGGGTCGGCATCAAGAACGCCACCGGGGACACCGGCTCCACCGAGTCCGCCCGGGGCAAGCTGGTCAACGGCGGTTTCGCCTTCGTCAACGGTGGGAAGGCCGACGCGGCCGCCTCCTCGCAGGTCGTCTACGCCGAGGCCGCCGACAAGGAGAAGGCGACCCAGGTCGCCAAGACCCTCGGACTGCCGACGAGCGCGGTGAAGAAGGGCAAGCCGGCCGGGAACGCGGACGTGTCCGTCATCCTGGGCCAGGACTACAAGGCCGAGTAGCGGGCCATGGGAGGAGGGGCGGCCCCCTCCTCCCACGAGCCGGTCGGGCCCTTCCCCGGCCGCCCCCGGAATACGGCTGCGTGCGACGTCGGTTCCCCGTGAGACCCTAGGGGTCTATCCGACCGACGACGAAAGCCTGCTTGTGACCGCCACTGACCGCTCCATCGAGCTCATCAACGCCGCCGCCCAGGCGGCCGCCGACCGGCTCGCGCACGATATCATCGCCTACGACGTCAGCGACGTGCTGTCGATCACCGACGCCTTCCTGCTGGCCTCGGCCCCCAACGACCGCCAGGTCAAGTCGATCGTCGACGAGATCGAGGAGCGGCTGCAGAAGGAGCTCGGCGCCAAGCCGGTCCGCCGCGAGGGCGACCGCGACGCCCGCTGGATCCTCCTCGACTACGTCGACATCGTCATCCACGTCCAGCACAGCGAGGAGCGCGTCTTCTACGCGCTGGAGCGCCTGTGGAAGGACTGCCCGGAGATCGACCTGCCCGAGGACGCCGTGAAGACCCGTGGCAAGGCCGCCGAGCACGCGGAGCTCAACGGCGGCACGGAAGGTGAGCAGAACTGAACGGCAGCAGAAGCGGCAGGGGCCGCAGGATCGTCCTCTGGCGCCACGGCCAGACGGCGTGGAACCTGGAGCGCCGCTTCCAGGGCTCCACGGACATCGAGCTGACCGAGACCGGTGTCGCGCAGGCCCGCCGGGCCGCGCGGCTGCTCGCCTCGCTGAAGCCGGACGCGATCGTCGCCTCCGACCTGCGGCGGGCCGTGGCCACGGCCGCCGAGCTCGCCGCGATCACCGGCATCGGCGTGGTGCACGACCAGGGCCTGCGGGAGACCTACGCGGGTGCCTGGCAGGGCCTCACCCACGAGGAGATCGTGGAGCGGTACGGCGAGCAGTACGCGGCCTGGAAGCGCGGCGAGCCCGTGCGGCGCGGCGGCGGCGAGCTGGAGACCGAGGTCGCCGACCGGGCGGCCCCCGTCGTCCTCGGGCACGCCGGCAAGCTGCCCGACGACGGCACGCTGGTCGTCGTCAGTCACGGCGGCACGATCCGGACCACCATCGGCCGGCTGCTGGGCCTGGAGGCGCACCACTGGGAGGGGCTCGGCGGGCTGACCAACTGCTGCTGGTCCGTGCTCGGCGAGGGCGCCCGAGGCTGGCGGCTGCTGGAGCACAACGCCGGCACGCTGCCGGAGCCGGTGCTCGGCGACGACACCTGACCCGGTCGCCACGGGCCGCCTCCGGGCGGCAGGGGCCGGATTTCACTTTCCGGCTGGTCACAGGCTAAAGTTCTTCTTGTTCGCAGCGCGGGAGCGCAGAGAAACACAGCGGACAGCGGGGCTATAGCTCAGTTGGTAGAGCGCTTGCATGGCATGCAAGAGGTCAGGAGTTCAATTCTCCTTAGCTCCACAATCGGAAATCCCGTCCCCACCAGGGGGCGGGATTTCCGCGTGTGCGGTCACGTGCGGGCCGCGGGGCCTCGGCGGTGTGCCCGCAGGTCCGCGAGCAGCCGCCTGCTCTCCTCGTCGGCCGCCGTGTACGTGACGATCCGGCACTCCAGCAGCCCGTTGACGGTCAGCGACACCGAGGTCATCCGTATCTCCCCGGCCACCGCGCGGTGCCGGAAGACCTTCACGCGCCGGCCCGGCGGTACGACGTCCCCGCTGCGCCACAGCTTCGCGAAATAGGGGCTGGCGTCCGACAGCGCCTCGATGAACCTCTCCCACGCCGGCTCGCCCACGTGGCGCCCGTAGCCGCTGCGCAGGGTCGCCGCCATCAGGGGCAGCTCCTGGGTCCGGTGGACGACCGGGCAGTCCTCCTCCGAGGCCGTGAACACCGACCACAGGGCGTTGTGGACGCGGGTGCCCTTCATGAAGGGGATGCCGAAGAGGTCGAGGTAGGCCGGGTTGGTCGCCAGTACGTCGTAGCGCGCGTTGTAGACGACCGAGGGCAGTGGATCGAGCGCGTCGATGATGCCCTGGATCTCCTCGCCGACCTCGAAGACGTCGGACTCGCGGCCCGGCAGGAAGGGGACCCCGGCCAGCTCGTAGAGGTGCTCGCGCTCCGGCGGGTCCAGCCGAAGCGTTCGCGCCACCGCGTCCAGGACCTGCGAGGAGGCGTTGATCGGGCGGCCCTGCTCCAACCACGTGTACCAGGTGACACCGACGCCGGAGAGCTGGGCGACCTCCTCGCGGCGCAGACCCGGCGTGCGGCGTCGTAAGCCGGGAGGCATGCCCACGTCGGCCGGGGTGACCCGGGCCCGGCGGCTGCGCAGGAAGGCGGCGAGCTCGGGCCGTTTGCCGTGCGCCGGCCCGTTCCGCCGTGTGTGCTGTTGTGTCGTCACCGTCGTCACGCCCCCATCGTCCGTGCTGCGCCCGGGTGTTGCCAGGTGCTGCCAGTACCAGCATCAGCGGGCTCTCGTTACCCGTATGCGTCCGGCACCAGCCTGGAAGGCATGACCGCGACCTCCGAGACGACGGCCTCACGCTCCGTCACCAGTAAAGCTCCCGCCACTGACAAGGCACCCGCACGGCTGCTCGCCGTGGTCCTCACGGCCCAGTTCATGGCCATGCTCGACATCTTCATCGTGAACGTCGCCGCCCCCACGATCCGTACCGAACTCGGCGCATCGGGGGCCCAATTGCAGCTGGTGGTGGCCGGATACACCATCTCGTACGCCGTCCTCCTCGTCGCCGGCGCACGGCTCGGCGGCCTGCTCGGTCACGGCCGCGCACATCTGACCGGGCTCGCGGTCTTCACCGCGGCCTCGCTCGCCTGCGGACTGGCGGCGGGCTCGGGGCAGCTGATCGCCTTCCGGGTGATCCAGGGGGCGGGCGCGGCGGTGATGATCCCGCAGGTCCTCAGCCTGATCCAGCAGCACTTCACCGGGGCGGCTCGGGTCCGCGCGATCGGCGCCTACAGCGCCGTGCTGGCCACGGGGGCCGCCGCGGGGCAGGTCGTGGGCGGGGTGCTGGTGAGCGTCGACCTGTTCGGGGCGGGCTGGCGCCCGGTCTTCCTGGTCAACGTGCCGATCGGGCTGGTCCTGCTGGTGCTCGGCGCCCGCGTCCTGCCGGGCGAGCCGCGCACCGGCCAGGCCCGGCGCGTGGCGCGGGCGCGCGGCTTCGACCCGGTGGGCCTGGTCGTGCTCGCCCTGGGCGTCACCCTGCTGACCGTCCCGCTGGTGCTCGGCCAGGAGCTGGGCTGGCCCGACTGGACGTGGATCTGCCTGCTCGCCTGCGCGGTCGTCCTCGCCGGCTTCGTGGCGTACGAGACCCGGCTCGCCGCACGCGGCGGTGCGCCCCTGATCGCGCCCCGAGTGCTCCGGTTGCCCGGAATCGCCGTGGCGTCGGTGCGCATCCTGCTGGTGATGGCGGTCAACGCGGGCTTCCTCTTCACGCTGACGCTGCACCTCCAGGGCGGCCTCGGGTACTCGGCGCTGCGCGCCGGGCTGATGTGCGCGCCGACCGCGGTGGCCTTCGGCGTGGCCGGACTGACCTGGCGGCGGTGGCCCGCCCGGCTGCAGAGGGGTCTGGTCCCCGGCGGCTTCGTGATGGTGGCCGTCGGCAACGTGCTGATCGGGCTGGCGCTGCGGGGCGGCGACGGCGGGGGCCCCGTGCTGTACGCGGGCTTCCTGCTGCTGGGTACGGGTATGGCTCTCGCGTTCAGCCCCAACCTCGCGGGCGCCCTGGCGGACGTACGGCCCCAGGACGCCGCCGACGCCAGCGGTGTGCTGGTGACCGTCACCCAGCTCGGCCAGGTCGTCGGAGTCGCCACCATCGGCACCCTCTACCTCAACCGTCTCGGCGCCCCGGGGGCGCAGGGGTCGGGGCACGCTCTGTGGGTCTGTGAGCTGGCTCTGGCCGGAGTCGCGTGCGCGGGCGCCGTTGCGGGGCTCGTACGGCGGCGGGCGGTGACTCGGGCGGGCTGACCCCCTTGCGGGGCCATGGCAGAATCGGACCGCCGGAGGGAGCGACGGACCGAACGGGAGGGTGTGCGCGATGCCTGGGAGCCGCCACGAGGTCCCGAAGCCGTCTTCCCTCCGTCGGGGCCGGAGCTGATCCATGGGTGCACACAGGCGGAAATGCGACTGGTGCGGCAGCGGTACGCCCATCGTCAGGGACATGGACCCGGTCAACGCGGACTACCAGTACTGGTGCGAGGAGTGCGCGCGGGCGCTGATCATAAAAGGCGACCCCATCGAGACCTACCGCGAGCTGGAGGGGGAGCCGATCTACGGCCGGCTCCTGGAGGAGCACTGCACGCTCAAACGGTTCTACTCCTTCGCGACGGCCTGACCGCTTCCCCTCCGAAGACCGGTGAAAACCGGTCCGCCCGGAATCGATTTGGTGGACGGCCGGGGTGACCGGTACTGTTCTCGATGTCGCCAGGGAAACGCGGGCGGCGCAACGAGGGGCTATAGCTCAGTTGGTAGAGCGCTTGCATGGCATGCAAGAGGTCAGGAGTTCAATTCTCCTTAGCTCCACAGTGAAGAAGAACGGCGGGCCATCCGGATCGGATGGCCCGCCGTTCTGTGTGCGCAGCCGGTCAACGGGCTATCGCCCTGAGGGGGACCGGCTCCGTGCGGTACCCTGACGCCATGCGTGCCGTAGGCCTTCTGCTTAGCGAGCCGCGCTGATCAGTCCCGACCGGTGAGAATGCCTGGTCGGCATCAGCGCGGCGTCCCCTCCTGTGCGAGGGGATTTTTCGTTTCCGTGGACGCGTGTCCGTACGACGTGGGCGCCGGCAGATGACGATCGATGGAGCTTTGAGGATCATGAGCGAGACGAATTCCGCAGCCGACGTTGCTGCGCCGCACCGCTACACGGCAGCGATGGCCGCCGACATCGAGGCACGCTGGCAGGACTTCTGGGACGCCGAGGGCACGTACGAGGCACCCAACCCGACCGGTGACCTGGCGGGCGATCCGGAGCTGGCCGCCAGGCCCAAGAAGTTCATCATGGACATGTTCCCGTACCCCTCGGGCGCGGGACTGCACGTCGGCCACCCGCTGGGTTACATCGCCACCGACGTCTTCGCCCGCCACCAGCGGATGACCGGGCACAACGTCCTGCACACCCTGGGCTTCGACGCCTTCGGCCTGCCCGCGGAGCAGTACGCCGTACAGACCGGCACCCACCCGCGGATCTCCACCGAGGCCAACATCGCGAACATGACGGCGCAGCTGCGCCGGCTGGGCCTGGGCCACGACAAGCGCCGCTCGTTCGCCACGATCGAGTCCGAGTACTACAAGTGGACCCAGTGGATCTTCCTGCAGATCTTCAACTCCTGGTACGACACCGAGGCGGACCGCGCCCGGCCGATCGACGAGCTGGTCGCCCAGTTCGAGAGCGGCGAGCGCGCGACCCCCGACGGCCGTGACTGGAGCGCGCTGAGCGCCGTCGAGCGCGCCGACGTCCTGGGCGGGTACCGGCTGGCCTACGCCTCCGACGCGCCGGTCAACTGGTCGCCCGGCCTGGGCACCGTCCTGGCCAACGAGGAGGTCACCGCCGACGGCCGCTCCGAGCGCGGCAACTTCCCCGTGTTCAAGGCCAAGCTGCGCCAGTGGAACATGCGCATCACCGCCTACGCCGACCGGCTGCTGAACGACCTGGACGGGCTGGACTGGCCCGAGGCCATCAAGCTGCAGCAGCGCAACTGGATCGGCCGTTCCGAGGGCGCGCGCGTCGACTTCCCGGTCGACGGCGCGGGCAGCGTCACCGTCTTCACCACCCGCCAGGACACGCTGTTCGGCGCCACCTACATGGTGCTGGCGCCCGAGCACGAGCTGGTCGAGCGGATCATCCCCGCCGCCTGGCCCGAGGGCACCCACCCGGTCTGGACGGGCGGCCACGCCTCCCCGGCCGAGGCGGTCACCGCGTACCGCAAGCAGGCCGCGTCCAAGTCCGACGTCGAGCGGCAGGCCGAGGCCAAGGACAAGACCGGCGTCTTCACCGGCGCGTACGCCACCAACCCCGTCAGCGGCGAGCAGATCCCCGTCTTCATCGCGGACTACGTCCTGATGGGCTACGGCACCGGCGCGATCATGGCCGTACCGGCGCACGACGCCCGCGACTTCGCCTTCGCGCGCGCCTTCGAGCTGCCCGTGCGCTGCGTCGTCGAGCCGTCGGACGGCCGCGGCACGGACGCCTCGACGTGGGAGGACGCCTTCGCCTCGTACGACGCGAAGCTGGTCAACTCCGCCAACGACGAGATCTCGCTGAACGGTCTGGGCGTCGCCGACGCGAAGGCCCGCATCACGGAGTGGCTGAAGGAGCACGGCGTCGGCGAGGGCACCGTCAACTTCCGGCTGCGCGACTGGCTGTTCAGCCGCCAGCGCTACTGGGGCGAGCCCTTCCCGATCGTGTACGACGAGGAGGGCATCGCCCACCCGCTGCCCGAGTCGATGCTGCCGCTGGAGCTGCCCGAGGTCGACGACTACTCGCCGCGCACCTTCGACCCGGACGACGCCGACACCCAGCCCGAGACCCCGCTGTCGCGCAACGCCGAGTGGGTCAACGTCACGCTGGACCTGGGCGACGGCGCTGGTCTGCGAAATTACCGCCGCGAGACCAACACCATGCCCAACTGGGCCGGTTCCTGCTGGTACGAGCTGCGCTACCTGGACCCGAACAACTCCGAGAAGCTGGTCGACCCGGCCATCGAGGAGTACTGGATGGGCCCGCGCGAGGGGCAGCCGACCGGCGGCGTCGACCTGTACGTGGGCGGTGCCGAGCACGCCGTGCTGCACCTGCTGTACGCCCGCTTCTGGTCGAAGGTGCTGCACGACCTGGGCCATGTCTCCTCCGCGGAGCCGTTCCACAAGCTGTACAACCAGGGCATGATCCAGGCGTTCGTCTACCGGGACAGCCGCGGCATCGCCGTCCCGGCCGCCGAGGTCGAGGAGCGTGACGGGGCGTACTACTACCAGGGCGAGAAGGTCTCCCGCGTCCTGGGCAAGATGGGCAAGTCCCTGAAGAACGCCGTCACGCCCGACGAGATCTGCACCGAGTTCGGCGCGGACACGCTGCGCCTGTACGAGATGGCGATGGGCCCCCTGGACGTGTCGCGGCCCTGGGACACGCGCGCGGTCGTCGGCCAGTACCGGCTGCTGCAGCGGCTGTGGCGCAACATCGTCGACGAGGAGACCGGTGAGGTCACCGTCGTCGACTCCGAGCCCGGCGAGGACACGCTGCGCGCGCTGCACAAGGCGATCGACGGAGTCGGCGGCGACATGGCCGGCATGCGGTTCAACACGGCGATCGCCAAGGTCACCGAGCTGAACAACCACCTGACCAAGGCGGGCGGCCCGCTGCCCCGCCCGGTCGCGGAGGCCCTGGTGCTGCTGATCGCGCCGCTGGCCCCGCACATCGCCGAGGAGCTGTGGCGCCGGCTGGGCCACACGGAGTCGGTCGTGCACCAGGACTTCCCGGTGGCCGACCCGGCGTACGTCGTGGACGAGACCGTCACCTGCGTCGTGCAGATCAAGGGCAAGGTCAAGGCGCGCCTGGAGATCTCCCCGTCGATCACGGACACGGAGCTGGAGGCCCTGGCCCTGGCCGACCCGGCCGTCGTCGCCGCGCTGGACGGGGCGGGCATCCGCAAGGTGATCGTCCGCGCGCCGAAGCTGGTGAACATCGTCCCCGCGTAGTCGCGGACACGGGTGGGGGCTTTCCCCTACGGGCAGGTTGGGGGTTCCGACGGAACCCCCAACCTGCCCGTTCCGTTTACGGTGGAGATGACCGGTGTACGTGTACCGGAGGCCGTCACACCATCCGAGGGGCGCTCATGGAATCCGTGATCCTGATCCTGGGGCTGCTCGTCGTCGCCTTCATGGCCCTGGGCGTGTACGCGACCGTCAAGGTCGTCGGGGCGGCCCGGCGCGGCGTGGACCGCACGATCACACAGGCGCGCCGCACCGTCGAGGACACCACGCTGCGGGCCAAGAGCTACGGTCAGCTGGGCGTCGGCGGCGAGCTGGCCCAGCTGCGGCTCTCGCTGCGCACGTCGATGCGTGCCACGCAGGAGGCGCTGCGGGCGGGCGCGGCCGAGGACGCGTCGCTCTCCGAGTCGCTGGGCCTGTTCGACCGGCTGAGCGTGTACGGGCGTGAGCTGGACGCGGAGCTGAAGGCGCTGGAGCGCGAGCCCGACAAGGCGACGGTGACCTCAAGGCTTCCCGGCCTGAAGGAGCGCACCGAGCGGATCACCCAGTCCGCCGACGCGCTGCGCTGGGCCGCCCGGGACCGGGCCCGCAGGTTCGCCGACGACGAGCTGTCGGCGCTGA
The DNA here is from genome assembly GCF_900105515.1 of Streptomyces sp. 2131.1. Lineage (GTDB taxonomy): Bacteria > Actinomycetota > Actinomycetes > Streptomycetales > Streptomycetaceae > Streptomyces > Streptomyces drozdowiczii. The sequence continues at coordinate 4,837,906 of NZ_FNSY01000001.1, forward strand.
ACGCGCAGATCGACGTGGAGGCGGGGGCCCTGCGGCACTGGACCACGGCACCCGGCCCGGCCCAGCCGATGGCTGGCCAGGAGACCGGTCAGGGGCCGGTGCCGGCGGACGACTGGGACGGAGAGCCGGACGCGCCGGAGGCCATCACGGCCCGGGACCCCAGGCAGAGCACCACCTACCCGTGGCAGAAGACGGCCCGGCCGGAGACGTCCAACTGAGCCGTACCCCTCGGGGACCGGCTGTGACACGCCGGGAGGAACGCCGCGACCACCGGTGACCGAGGGTGGCAGGATGCGTTGCGAAGCGACCGCGGCTGATCATTCGTGCGGGGTCGGACTGCCTACTCCCCGGCGCTCCGGGTAACCTCCCGCTCATGTCCCGCCATGTCGCGATCGTCACCGATTCAACGGCCTACCTGCCGCCCGACACGATGCGGCGGCACGGCATCATCGCGGTGCCGCTGACCGTGGTCCTGGGCGATCAGGCCCTGGAGGAGGGCACCGAGATCTCGGCCCGTTCCCTGGCCCTGGCCCTCCAGAAGCGCCGTTCCGTGACCACGTCCCGGCCCAGCCCCGAGGTCTTCGCCGCCGCCTACCGGGCCGTCGCGGAGGCCGGTGCGAGCGGCATCGTCTCCCTCCATCTGTCGGCGGAATTCTCCGGTACCTACGACGCTGCGGTGCTCGCGGCGAAGGACGCTCCGGTGCCGGTGCGGGTGGTGGACACGGGAATGGTCGCTATGGCCCTCGGCTTCTGCGCCCTGTCGGCCGCGGAGACCGCCGAGGCGGGCGGCGGCCTGGACGAGGCGGTGGCGGCGGCCGAGAAGCGTGCGTCGGGCACCTCCACGTACTTCTACGTCGACACCCTGGACTACCTGCGCCGCGGCGGCCGGATCGGCGCCGCGCAGGCCCTGCTCGGCTCGGCGCTCGCGGTCAAACCCCTGCTCCAGCTGGACGGCGGCCGGATCGAGCTGCTGGAGAAGGTCCGGACGGCCTCGAAGGCCATCGCCCGGTTGGAGGAGATCGTCGTCGAACGCGCGGGCGGCGGGGGCGTGGACATCGCGGTCCACCACCTGGCGGCGCCCGAGCGTGCGGACCGGCTGGCCGAGCGGCTGCGGGAGCGTGTGCCAGGCCTGGTGGACCTGCACGTCAGCGAGGTGGGCGCGGTGATCGGCGCGCACACCGGGCCGGGGCTGCTGGGAGCGGTGGTCTCGCCGCGCTGACGGCCGCTCTGTCGACCGTCACTCTCCGGAGTGGGCGAGATATCCACATCGAGTTGGTTATCCACTGAAACCGCTTGTGCTCAGCGGGCTTTGGCGGGAGTGCCTAGCGTCCTTAGGCATGGCTTCCCGATCACAGCGTGCAACCAGCGGGCCCGGACGTGCCCCGGCCTCCGACGGCCGCGTCCGGCGGACGGCGGGCTCCGGACCGGGGCGCCGTCGGCGGACCACGGGCCGCGCGGAGGCGACCGCGGCGGCGCGCTGCCGGGCCGATGCGCTCATGGCGGGCGGGTACGGGGGACGGGTCGCGCGGTGGGGCGTGGGGGCGGCCCCGGCTCCGGATTCGGGTTCGGCGGCTTCGGACTCGATGGCGCCGGCTTCGGGTGCGGCGGAAGCCGGGGGCGGTGGTGCGGAGGCGGCCGGGGCCGTGGAGACGGGGATGGCCGGCGCGGTTCCGGCTGCGGCTCCTGTGGGGCGGTGGGCGGCGGCCGGACTCGCGGTGCGGGAGCGGCTGCCGATGTGGGTGCAGCTCAGGTGCGGCCTGGAGCCGAGGACCCTGGCCGCGCTCGCCGTGGTCCTGGTCGCCGCCGCCGTGTTCGCCGGGATGCACTTCTGGTCCGGCCGGCCCGAGGGCGTACGCGCTCCGGACGTGGTCGGCGAGGCGGTGCACGCGCCCGGGCCGGAGGCGGACGCGGAGCCGGAGGACGCGGGCCGGCCCGACCCGTCGCCCGGCGCCGTGCCTACAGCCGGGTCCGGTGGGCAGATCGTGGTGGACGTCAGTGGGAAGGTGCGCGACCCCGGGCTGCGTCGGCTGCCCTCCGGGTCACGGGTGGACGACGCGTTGACGGCGGCAGGCGGGGCGCGGCCCGGGACGGACCTGGCGGGGCTCAACCGGGCCCGGGTGCTCGTGGACGGCGAGCAGATCGTGGTGGGCGCCCCGCCGGCCCCGGTCCCGGCCGGCGGCGCGGGCGGACCTGCGGCCGCCGGGGGCGGCGGGCCGGTGAGCCTGAACGCGGCCACGGCGGATCAGCTGGAGGGCCTGCCGGGCGTCGGTCCCGTTCTCGCCCAGCACATCGTCGACTACCGCACTCAGCACGGCGGATTCCGGTCCGTCGACGAACTCCGCGAGGTCAACGGGATCGGTGACCGCCGGTTCGCCGATCTGCGCCCGCTGGTGCAGCCGTGAGCGCGCCGGACATCCACGCGGCGTCGGGCAGGCGCCTGGGACTCTCCGACCCCCGCCAGGAGGGCCCGGCCGATCTCCGGCTGCTCGGCCCGGCCGCCGCTGCCTGGGCCGGTGCCGGGCTCGCCCTCGGCGCTCCCGGGCGGTGGGTGGCGATGGGAGCGGGGCTCTGCCTGGGGGCGGCGATGATCTTTCTGGCCGTGCCGGGTCTGCGGAGGTCACGCAGGGCGGTCCCGGGACTGGACGGGTCTGCCGCCCGGGGAGTACCGGGCGAAGTCTTCGGAGACCCGGTCCGTGCGCGCCGGCGGCTGCCCGCCACCGCTGCGGCGGCCGTGCTGCTCTGCACAGCGGCGGGAGCGGCGTCCGCCGGGCTGCACGGTGCCGATGTGCGCCGGGGCCCGGTGCCCGGACTGGCCGGGCAGTTCGCCCGCGTCGAGGCGGAGATCACCCTTACCTCCGATGCCCGGCGTACGTTCCCCCGGGTGCGCGGCGACCACAGCACGCCCGCCTCCCTGTTGCTGGACGCGGAGGTCACGCTCCTGACGCGGCCCGACGGCACAGCCTTGCGGCTGCGGACGCCGGTGCTGGTCATCGTCCCGCCGGGCGGGGCGACGGCCGCCTGGCAGCGGCTGCTTCCCTCCACCCGGCTGCGGATCGACGGGCGCCTGGCGCCCTCGCTGCACAAGGGCGAACGGATCGCCGCCGTGCTGCGGCCCGACGGCAAGGCGCCGCCCCGGGTGACCGGGCCGCCCAGCCACCTCCAGCGCACGGCGGGGCGGCTGCGCGCCGGACTGCGCGAGGCCACCGACGGACTGGGCCCCGACGCACGGGCCTTGCTGCCCGGTCTCGTCGTCGGCGACACGTCACGGGTCACTCCCGAACTGCATGACGCGTTCCGCGCGACGGACCTCACGCACTTGATGGCGGTTTCAGGTTCAAATCTGTCGATTCTGCTCGTTCTGCTCATCGGGGCGCCCGGCAGAGCGCTGCGTGCCGAACGCGGGGGACTGGCCCCCAGGTTCGGGATCTCGTTGCGGACGACCGCAGTCCTCGGCGGTGGGCTCACGCTCGCCTTCGTCCTGGTCTGCCGGCCCGAGCCGAGCGTGCTGCGGGCCGCCGCGTGCGGGCTGATCACACTGCTCGCCATCGGCACCGGGCGGCGCCGGACGCTGATCCCCGCGCTGTGTGCCGCCGTGCTGCTGCTGGTGCTGTACGACCCCTGGCTGGCGCGCAGTTACGGCTTCGTCCTGTCGGTGCTGGCCACCGGCGCCCTGCTGACCCTCGCCCCGAGGTGGGGCGAGGCGCTGCGCCGGCGCCGGGTGCCGCCGCGCCTGGCGGAAGCGCTGGCCGCGGCGGCCGCCGCCCAGGCGGTGTGCTCGCCCGTCGTGGTGCTCCTCGCCTCGCGGGTGAGCCTCGTGGCGGTCCCGTGCAATCTGCTCGCCGAGTTCGCGGTGGCGCCTGCCACGGTCCTCGGGTTCGCCGCGCTGGCCATGGCACCGGTGGCGATGCCGTTGGCCGGGCTGCTCGCCCGGGTCGCGGGGTGGCCGGCCGGGTGGATCGCCTCGGTGGCAAGGACCGGGGCGGCGTTTCCCGGGGCGGAGGCCGACTGGCCCGGAGGCCTGTCCGGTGCGGCGCTGCTGGCCGTACTGACCCTGGTCCTCGTGCCGGTCGCCCGGTGGATGGGCCGCCGCCCCTGGGTCTGCTCGGCCGCCGCGCTGCTCCTCGTGCTCGCCGTGCTCCGGCCGGCCCCGCTGACGCGGGTACTGACCGGGTGGCCGCCGCCCGGCTGGGCGTTCGCGATGTGCGACGTCGGGCAGGGCGATGCTCTGGTGCTCGCCGCGGGAAGGGGCTCGGGTGTCGTCGTCGACGTGGGCCCCGATCCCCGGCTCGCCGACCGGTGCCTGCGCGAACTGGGCGTCAGCCGGATTCCGTTGCTGCTGCTCACTCACTTCCACGCCGACCACGTGCGGGGCCTGCCCGGGGTGCTGCGCGGCAGGACGGTGGGCGCGATCCAGACGACGAGCCTGGACGAGCCGCCGGAGCAGGCCGCGTTCGTCAGGAGAGCGGCGGCCCGGGCGCGGGTTCCCGTGATGCGGGCCTCCCCCGGTGAACGGCGCCGGATCGGCACGCTCGACTGGCAGGTGCTCTGGCCGCCGGGTGCGGCGGGGGTGGCCGGGCCCGTCCCGCAGGACCCGAACGACGCCAGTGTCACCCTGTTCGTGCGCGCCGGCGGGCTGACTCTGCTGCTGCCGGGCGACCTGGAACCGCCCGCCCAGCAGGCGCTGTTGCGCAGCCATCCGGAATTGCCTCGCGTGGATGTGCTCAAGGTCGCCCACCACGGCTCCGCGCACCAGGACAGCGCCCTGCTGCGGGCCGTCCGGCCCAGGTTCGCGCTGGTGAGCGTGGGCCGGGACAACCCGTACGGGCATCCGGCACCCCGGACGGTCGACGCGCTGACGGGGCAGGGTGCGGTGGTCCTGCGCACCGACAGGGACGGGGCGATCGCGGTGACGGGCAGGGGGAGAGGGTTGCGGGCGGTGGGGCGGTCATGAGGGCGTACCCGACGGCGGGGACCTGGCGGGCGGGCTGGGCGGATCGGGCGGGCCGGGCGGGCCGGGCAGGCCCGGCTGACTGGGCACTGGCACCCGCGCCCCGGACTCCGGAGCCCCGGACTCCCGTGACCCGGACTCCGGAGCCCCGGACTCCCGTGATCCCGGGCTCAGACCAGCCAGCGGCCGTCGGTCATCAGGTCGCGGTCGGGCTGTTCGTTGGACTCCCGCCAGGCCCTGATCGCGTGCGGCGTGAAGCGGAGGTACACCCAGCCGGGGCGTCCCCTCAGGTCCCAGGAGAACTTCGCCGCGAAGGCGTCGCCCGCTGCCGTCGGGAGGTCCGTGCCCTCTACCACTTCGGCCGTCGCCTCGATCATGACCACGTCGCGGGTGTGGCCGAGCGCGATGTGGGCCCGGCCGGCCGGTGTCAGGTTGACCGCCGTCGGGTTGGTGCGCCGGGTGGCCATCAGGAGGGCCTCCCCGTCCCATACGAACCACAGCGGTACGAGGGTCGGCGCCCCGTCGGCGGAGGCCGTGGACACCCAGGCGTCCGTGTCCTTCTCCAGGCGGACGAGTACGCCCTGCTTGCGCTGTTCACGGCTGCGGGCCGGTTCCGGGTGAGGCATGCCGCGCACGCTAACCCGCGCCCCGGCCGCGCGACACCGTCGCCGGACCTAGGACCAGTGGCGCATGGCGCGGCGCTGTGGCGCCGGCACAGACTGGCTCCATGGACCCCGACCTGCCGCAGACCATCGACGCCTATCTGGAGCGCATCGGCGCCGACAGGCCGGCACGCCCCGATGCCCAGGCGCTGCGCGAGCTGCAGCTGCGCCACCTCGTCGCCGTGCCCTTCGAGAACCTCTCCATCCACCTCGGCGAGGACGTCGTGCTGGAGGACGGGGCGCTCCTGGACAAGATCGTGGCCCGTCGCCGGGGCGGCTTCTGCTACGAACTCAACGGGGCGTTCGCCGTACTGCTGCGGGCGCTCGGGTTCCGCGTCACCCTGCTTCAGGCCCGGGTGCACGGAGACGGGGGGCGGCTCGGCATCCCGTACGACCACATGGCGCTGCGCGTCGGGACGGACGACGGGACCGGGCCGTGGCTCGCCGACGTCGGCTTCGGCGACCACGCCAGGCGGCCGCTCGCGCTCGACGACCGCGCCGACCACAAGGACCCGGGCGGTACTTTCCGGATCGCGCCGGCACCTGACGCCGAGGAGGCCGGGGACCTCGACGTGCTGTGCGACGGCAAGCCCCGGCTCCGCCTGGAGATGCGGCCCCGGGTACTGGCCGACTTCCGGGCCGGTGCCTGGTACCACCGGACCTCGCCCGACTCCCACTTCACCCGGGCCCCCGTCTGCTCGCGCAGCACGGACGACGGCCGCATCACGCTCACCGGGCGCAAGCTCCTCACGACGGTGGGCACCGAGCGCCACGAGACACCGCTCGCCGGCGACGAGGAGGTGCTCGCCGCCTACCGCGAGCACTTCGGGGTGCGCCTGGACCGGCTCCCCGCGAAATCGGACCTTCGGTAACACCTGCGCACAAGACCAGGCGAGATGCTCTGTTTGCCTCGAACACCCCAAGGGTGATCGAATGCATGCTCGTCGGCGGGCCGCTGCTCCGACAAAGACGTCTGCCATCCGGCCCGAGGTGAGAACGCGCCCGGGAGTGTGTGGAGATGTTCGGCCGTTGGTTCCGAAACAAAGGTGCGACGGGTGCCGCTCGTGGCGGTGCCCTCGCCGGACTGATCGTGCCGGACTCGGCCGGTGTCCTCAGCTGCCGGGTGCTCGACCCGGTCAACGAGCCGGTGCCGCTCGCGGAGTTCGTGCTGACGGACCGTGCGGGGCGCAAGGTGGTCGGGGGCGAGACAGACCCGTACGGCAGCGTCCTCGCCACGGTTCCGGCGGGGGAGTACCGGCTGGCCGTCACGGCGGAGGGCTTCACGCCCTTCCACGGTGCGGCCACGGTCACCGAGGGCGGCCATGCGAGCCTGGGCGATGTCACCCTCCAGGTCGCCGCGCCGCCGCAGCTGCCCGAGCCGGGCGACTGGGAGATCGAGCCCACGCACTCCCAGATCGGTTTCACCGCCCGGCACATCGGGATGGCCCGCATCCACGGCCGGTTCAACACCTTCGCGGGTGCGGTCCGGATCGCCGACCGCATGGAGGACTCGGCGATGCACGTGGTCATCGACGCCGCGTCCATCGACACCAACGTCCGGATGCGCGACGACCACCTGTGCTCCAGCGACTTCCTGGACGTCGGCCGCTACCCGACGCTGGAGTTCTACAGCGACCGCTTCGTGCACCGGGGCGGGACCCGGTGGGGTGTGAGCGGTGCGCTCACGCTGCACGGGGTGAGCCGCACGGTGACCCTCGACACCCAGTACCTCGGGCTCGGCAACGGGATGGAGGGCGAGTCCCGGGCCGCCTGCCGCGCCACCACGCAGCTGCACCGCGAGGACTTCACGCTCACCTGGCAGACGATGCTCGCGCGCGGCATCGCGGTCGTCGGCCCGAGCATCTCCGTCGAGATGGACGTCCAGATCGTCCCGAAGGGCTGATCCCCCGCACCGCGGGGCGGTCCTACGGGGCCTCCAGCCACCCCTCGTACTCCGCGGCGAAGGCGTCGAGCGCCGCGGCGTCGAGACGGTGGTCCGGGTCCTCCACGACCACGAGCCACTGGGCGTCCTCGGCGTCGTCCTCGCCTGCCAGCGCGTCCCGGACGAGCTGCGGCTCGTCGGTGACGCCGAACCGGTCGGCGAGTTCCTCCGCCGCCTCCTCGGCGGCATCGCGGTCGGGCAGCACCAGGACGTGTCTCTCATCGCTCACCCGCCCATTCTCGGATACGAGGGAGGGTGCGGCGGACCCGGCCGCGGCCGGGCTGTCGGTGGCCCGTGGGATGCTGGACGGCGATGGCCACCAGAAGGAATTCCACCGACGACCCGCTCGCCTCGCTCACGCTCGCCGTGGGTCAGGAGGACCTGCTCCTCGACCGCGCCGTGCAGCAGGTGGTGGCGGCCGCGCGCGCCGCCGACGCCGACACGGACGTCCGGGACCTCATGCCCGACCAGCTCCAGCCGGGCACGCTGGCCGAGCTGACCAGCCCCTCACTGTTCGCCGAGCGCAAGGTCGTGGTCGTGCGCAACGCGCAGGATCTCAGCGCGGACGCGGTCAAGGACGTCAAGAAGTACCTGGACGACCCGGTCGAGGAGATCACGCTCGTCCTGCTGCACGCGGGGGGCGCCAAGGGCAAGGGCCTGCTCGACGCGGCCCGCAAGGCGGGAGCCCGCGAGGTCGCGTGCCCGAAGACGACGAAGCCGGCCGAGCGGCTGTCCTTCGTACGGGGCGAGTTCCGCGCGCTGGGGCGCTCCGCGACGCCCGAGGCGTGCCAGGCGCTGGTCGACTCCATCGGCAGCGATCTGCGGGAGCTGGCCAGCGCGGTGTCGCAGCTCGTCGCGGACATCGAGGGCACGATCGACGAGGCGGTCGTCGGGCGCTACTACACGGGGCGGGCGGAGGCGTCGAGCTTCACGGTCGCCGACCGGGCGGTCGAGGGGCGGGCGGCGGAGGCCCTGGAGGCGCTGCGCTGGTCGCTGTCCACGGGGGTGGCCCCCGTCCTGATCACCAGCGCGCTCGCCCAGGGCGTCCGGGCGATCGGCAAGCTGTCGTCGGCGCGCGGGGGGCGGCCGGCGGATCTCGCGCGTGAGCTGGGGATGCCGCCGTGGAAGATCGACCGGGTGCGGCAGCAGATGCGGGGGTGGACGCCGGACGGGGTCGCGGTGGCGCTGCGGGCGGTCGCGGAGGCGGACGCGGGGGTGAAGGGGGGCGGGGACGACCCCGAGTACGCGCTGGAGAAGGCGGTGGTGGCCGTGGCGGGGGCTGCGCGGGGCGGGCGTGGCCCGCGGTAGTCCGGTGCGGTTTCGCCCCTGTGCGCCGCGGTTGTCCTCAATCGCCGGACGGGCTTGAACTCGCCGTTCATGCGTCCTCAATCGCCGGACGGGCTGGGTTTGCCGCGCGGGCCGTGGGCGTGCCGGCCCGATCGCGGGCGGGCAGGGCTGAAAGCCCACGCCGAAGGCCCCGCTCCCTGGGGAAAGGGTGGCGGGGCCTCGGGTTGGACTGGGTGCGTCGCACCCGCGTGGCGAACGCAGGTTCGGTGTGCGACGCGGGGGCCGGTCAGGAGCGGGGTAGAGGGCCCGCTTGGTCCGTTCCGGCGGTGATCAGGTCGCTCAGGCCTGGAGGGTGGCAGCCTTGGAGGCCAGCGCCGACTTCTTGTTGGCGGCGGCGTTCTTGTGGATGACACCCTTCGAGACAGCCTTGTCGAGCTGACGGGAGGCGGCGCGAACGGCCACGGTGGCCTTCTCGACGTCACCCGCGGCGACGGCCTCGCGGGCCTTGCGGATCGCGGTCTTGAGCGAGGACTTGACGGCCTTGTTGCGCAGGCGCGCCTTCTCGTTCGTCTTGTTCCGCTTGATCTGGGACTTGATGTTCGCCACGAAAGAGCCTTTTCAGGTTCGTTGGATCTTCGATGTGTGTCCGCGCGGCCCGAGAGCCACGAGGCACAGCTGTCCACGGTAGCAGGAGCCGTCGGACCGGCCCAAACCGGTCGCCGCCCCGGAGGCGTGGGACGATGGGAGCTACGTACAGATCCGCCCCGACCCGAACCGACCCGAGACACGGCGTCCGGCGTCTCAAGAATCAGGACCCTGCGTGCCCGCGACTCCTCTCCACGTGCCCGAGCCGAGCCGTACCGACCCGGCGCTGATCCGCAACTTCTGCATCATCGCGCACATCGACCATGGCAAGTCGACCCTTGCCGACCGGATGCTCCAGCTCACCGGGGTGGTCGACCAGCGGCAGATGCGCGCTCAGTACCTCGACCGGATGGACATCGAGCGCGAGCGCGGCATCACCATCAAGTCCCAGGCCGTCCGCCTGCCCTGGGCGCCGACCACCGGTGAGGGCCAGGGCAGCACCCACGTCCTCAACATGATCGACACGCCGGGACACGTCGACTTCACCTACGAGGTCTCCCGGTCGCTCGCCGCCTGCGAGGGCACGATCCTGCTGGTCGACGCCGCGCAGGGCATCGAGGCCCAGACCCTGGCCAACCTCTACCTGGCGATGGAGAACGACCTCACCATCGTCCCGGTGCTCAACAAGATCGACCTGCCGGCCGCGCAGCCCGAGAAGTTCTCCGAGGAGCTGGCCCACCTCATCGGCTGCCAGCCCGAGGATGTGCTCAAGGTCTCCGCGAAGACCGGCATGGGCGTGGACGCGCTGCTCGACCGCGTCGTCCGGGACGTCCCGGCGCCCGTCGGGAACGCCGACGCGCCCGCCCGCGCGATGATCTTCGACTCGGTCTACGACTCGTACCGCGGTGTCGTCACGTACGTCCGTGTCGTCGACGGTTCGCTCAACAAGCGCGAGCGCATCCGGATGATGTCGACCGGCGCCACGCACGAGCTGCTGGAGATCGGTGTCTCCTCGCCGGAGATGACCCCGTCCGACGGCATCGGCGTCGGCGAGGTCGGCTACATCATCACCGGTGTCAAGGACGTCCGGCAGTCCAAGGTCGGTGACACGATCACCTCGCTGAACAACGGGGCGACCGAGGCGCTGGGCGGCTACAAGGACCCCAAGCCGATGGTGTTCTCCGGTCTCTACCCGCTGGACGGCTCGGACTACCCGGACCTGCGCGAGGCCCTGGACAAGCTCCAGCTCAACGACGCCGCCCTGGTGTACGAGCCGGAGACCTCCGCGGCGCTCGGCTTCGGCTTCCGCGTCGGCTTCCTCGGCCTCCTCCACCTGGACGTGGTCCGCGAGCGGCTGGAGCGCGAGTTCGGCCTCGACCTCATCGCCACCGCGCCCAACGTGGTCTACCGGGTCGAGATGGAGGACGGCAGCGAGCACGTCGTCACCAACCCGAGTGAATTCCCCGAGGGCAAGATCGACAAGGTGCACGAGCCGGTCGTCCGGGCGACGGTCCTCGCGCCCAGCGAGTTCATCGGCGCGATCATGGAGCTGTGCCAGCAGCGCCGCGGCACCCTCCTCGGCATGGACTACCTCTCCGAGGACCGCGTCGAGATCCGCTACACCCTGCCGCTCGCCGAGATCGTCTTCGACTTCTTCGACCAGCTGAAGTCCAAGACCCGCGGTTACGCCTCCCTCGACTACGAGCCCACCGGCGAGCAGTCGGCGCAGCTCGTCAAGGTCGACATCCTGCTGCACGGCGACAAGGTCGACGCCTTCTCCGCGGTCACGCACAAGGACAAGGCGTACGCGTACGGTGTGCGCCTCGTCGCCAAGCTGCAGAAGCTCATCCCCCGGCAGAACTTCGAGGTGCCGATCCAGGCGGCCATCGGCTCCCGGGTCATCGCCCGCGAGACCGTCCGCGCCATCCGCAAGGACGTCCTCGCCAAGTGCTACGGCGGCGACATCTCCCGCAAGCGCAAGCTGCTGGAGAAGCAGAAGGAGGGCAAGAAGCGGATGAAGATGGTCGGCAACGTGGAGGTGCCGCAGGACGCGTTCATCTCCGTGCTGTCGACCGACGAGTCCGCCGGTGAGGGCAAGGCCAAGAAGTAGTCCCGGCAGCGCAGGACCGGCGGCCCCCGTATCGCAGCACGCTGCGGTGCGGGGGTCCGTTCGTTATCAAGCGGGGTCCGATTGCCTCTTACGCGGGGCGCGCGGGCCCTTTACCCTGATCACGACTTCTTAGTTACTCGCCAGTTAAGCAAGCGGGATCGCAGCACGCAGGATCACATCAAGCAGCAGCCGGTCGTGAAGTAACGCCGCAGGCCCGGAGGATGTCGTGAGCGACACACAGACCATGATCGATAACCGTCCGCCCTCCGTGGCGACCCTCTTCATCGACCGGGTGGCGGCCACCCCGGACGGGGAGGCCTACCGCTACCCGGTCCCCGCGGCCGGGGGCGAGGGCCCCGACGAGTGGAAGTCGCTCAGCTGGGCGCAGGCCGCCGAGCGGGTGTACGCCGTGGCCGCCGGGCTGATCGCGCTCGGCGTGCGGCCGGAGGAGCGCGTCGCGCTCGCCTCGTCGACCCGGGTCGAGTGGATCCTCGTCGACCTCGGGGTCATGTGCGCGGGCGCCGCGACCACCACGGTCTACCCCTCCACCAACGCCGAGGAGTCGGCGTTCATCCTCTCCGACTCCGAGAGCCGGGTCCTGATCGCCGAGGACGCCTCCCAGCTGGCCAAGGCCCGCGAGCGCCGCGCCGAACTGCCGGCCCTGGCCCACGTCGTGGTCATCGACCCCGAGGGCGCGGGACCGGCCGAGGGCGACCCCGAGGGCTGGGTGCTCACCCTGGCCGAGCTGGAGGCCCTGGGCGCCGAGCACCTGGCGAAGAACCCGGAGGCGATCCGCGAGCGCGTCGACGCCATCACCGCCGAGCAGCTGGCGACCCTCATCTACACCTCGGGCACCACCGGCCGCCCCAAGGGCGTACGGCTGCCGCACGACAACTGGTCGTACATGGCCAAGGCCACCGTCTCCACCGGCCTGATCACCAAGGACGACGTCCAGTACCTCTGGCTGCCGCTCGCCCACGTCTTCGGCAAGGTCCTCACCTCCGGGCAGATCGAGGTAGGCCACGTCACCGCCGTCGACGGCCGCGTCGACAAGATCATCGAGAACCTGCCGGTCGTCCAGCCGACCTACATGGCGGCGGTCCCGCGCATTTTCGAGAAGGTCTACAACGGCGTCGCGGCCAAGGCGCGCGCGGGCGGCGGGGCCAAGTACAAGATCTTCCAGTGGGCGGCAGGCGTCGCCCGCGAGTACGCCCGGGTCTCGCAGGACAACTTCCGGCGCACCGGCAACGCGTCCGTGCCCTTCGCGCTCGGCGCCAAGCACAAGGTCGCCGACACCCTGGTCTTCGCCAAGATCCGCGAGGCGTTCGGCGGCCGGCTGCGCGCCTGCGTCTCCGGCTCCGCCGCGCTCGCCCCCGACATCGGCCTGTTCTTCTCCGGCGCAGGCATCCACATCCTGGAGGGCTACGGCCTCACCGAGTCCAGCGCCGCCTCCTTCGTCAACCCCGGCGAGAGCTACCGCACCGGCACGGTCGGCAAGCCGCTCCCCGGCACCGAGGTCCGCATCGCCGACGACGGCGAGATCCTGCTGCGCGGCCCCGGCATCATGCAGGGCTACCAGGGCCTGCCGGACAAGACCGCCGAGGTGCTGGAGGCCGACGGCTGGTTCCACACCGGTGACATCGGCGAGCTGTCCGTGGACGGCTACCTGCGGATCACCGACCGCAAGAAGGACCTGATCAAGACGTCCGGCGGCAAGTACATCGCGCCCGCCGAGGTCGAGGGCCAGTTCAAGGCGGTCTGCCCGTTCGTCTCCAACATCCTGGTGCACGGCGCGGACCGTAACTTCTGCACCGCGCTGATCGCCCTCGACGAGCCCACCATCCTCGGCTGGGCCGCCGAGAACGGCATGGAGGGCAAGTCGTACGCGGACGTCGTCGCCTCGCCGAAGACCGTCGAGCTGATCGACGGCTACGTGAAGCGGCTCAACGAGGGCCTCCAGCGCTGGCAGACCATCAAGAAGTTCCGGCTGCTCCCGCGCGACCTCGACATCGAGCACGGCGAGGTCACCCCCAGCCTCAAGCTGAAGCGGCCCGTCGTCGAGCGCACGTACAAGGACCTGATCGAGGAGATGTACGCGGGCTCCCGCGAGGCCTGACCGGCGCCCGCTCCATTCCCGTACGCCCCCTGAAAGCCCCCCGCGCGCACCGGCGCGGGGGGCCGGCGCGTTTTTCGCGCAACGTCTTCACCACCCACTTCGGTAACTCGGCGCGTATGGGGAGGGTCGATCTGTCACTCTGTCCGTGTCGTCAGCGGCGCACAGCGGAGAAGCAGGCAGAGCGAGAACAGGTCAGGAGCCGCCCTGTGGGGTCCATTCCCTTGCAGCGGGACATCGTGCAGCGTCCCGGAACCACCGCCGCCACGGGCACACAGCCGGTCGCCCGGACCAGCCTGCCCGGCAACCTCCTCGCGCCCTCCGCGGCCAGGAGGTTCGTCGCCGCCGCCCTCGCCGAGTGGACCGGGCTCGGGCTGCCCGCCGCGGTGGGGTTCAGCGAGCGGCTGTCCGAGGACGCGTCGGTCATCGTCAGCGAACTGGTGACCAACGCCGTTGTCCACGCGGGCACCACCGTCGAACTCCTCTTCCGGCTGGAGGAGGCCACCGAGGAGGCGGAGTCCGCGCTGGTCCTGGAGGTCTCCGACCACCACCCCGCCCGCACGGTGCGCGGCGACCACGGGCACAGCGCCGAGGGCGCGGGAGAGCCCGCCGACTACGGGCGCGGCCTGGAGATCGTCGCGGCCCTCGCCGAACGGTGGGGCATCACCTACCGCACGGGCACGAAGACCGTCTGGGCCCGGCTCCCCGTCGACGACTGGAACCCCTTCCCCGAAGGGCGCGGCGAGTCCGGCCTCGACCGGGGGCTGCGCACCGCCGAACTCCTCGCCCCGACCGCCCGGCGCACCGCCCGCGACGACGGGGACTGGGCGGGGCGCGGCGCGCTCTCCTTCCTCGCCGAGGCATCCGACCTGCTGGCCGGGCAGCTCGACGAGGACATCGTGGCGGCCCTGGCCGGACAGTTACTCGTCCCCCGGCTCGCCGACTGGTGCGCGATCTGGCTGGAGCCCGAGAGCGGCGGCCCCGCGGCCGTCCCCCGCCTCGCCAAGATCTGGCACGTGGACGAGGAGCGCATCCCGGCGCTGCGGACCCTGCTGGAGGGCCACCCGCTCCGGCTCCCCGAACGCGTCGGCACCGGCGCGGTCTCCATGCCGTGGCCCGGGAGCGGCGAGGACGGCGAACCGCCGGACGACGAGGAGGGCGTCGCCTTCGCCTACCGGATCACCTCGGGCGGCCGCACCCTCGGAGCCGTACTCCTGGGCCGCGAGACCACCGTCCGGCTGCCCGACGAGCTGACGGCCCTCATCGAGGACTTCGTGCGCCGGGTCGGCCTCGCCGTCGGCGCCGCCCGCGCCTACACCCGCCAGGCCACCATCAGCCGCATCCTCCAGCGCGGACTGCTGCCCAGCAAGGTCGCCGAGATACCGGGCGTCGCCAGTTCCCTGGTCTACGAACCGAGCGACGACGGGGTCGTCGGCGGTGACTTCTACGACATCTTCCCGTGCCCCGGCGACCGCTGGTGCTTCGTGCTCGGCGACGTCCAGGGCAGCGGTCCGGAGGCCGCCGTCGTCACCGGTCTCGCCCGCCCCTGGCTGCGGCTGCTGGCCCGCGAGGGCTTCCAGGCCGACGAGGTGCTGGTCCGGCTCAACCGGCTGCTCCTGGACGACGCGATGGAGGCCGCCGAGGCCGCCGCGCTCATGGTCGCCGCCGCCGGTGGCCAGCACTCCGAGGACAACGGCGGGCAGTCCCGCTTCCTCTCCCTGCTGTACGGGGAGCTGGTGCCGCTGCCCGGCGGCGGTGCCCGCTGCACCCTGGCCAGCGCGGGCCACCCGCTGCCGCTGCTGCTGCGCCCGGACGGGACCGTGCGGCCCGCCGCCGAGCCGCAGCTGCTGCTGGGCCTCATGGACGACGCCGTCTACGAGACCCAGAGCTTCGACCTGGCGCCCGGCGACAGCCTGCTCTGCGTCACCGACGGGGTCACGGAGCGGCGCTCGGGCGGGGAGATGTTCGACGACGGCGACGGGCTCGCGCAGGCGCTCTCCGGCTGCGCGGGGCTGAGCGCGGAGGAGATCGCGGAGCGCATCAAGCACGCCGTGCACGACTTCGCCGAGCGCCCGCCGGACGACGACCTGGCGCTGCTGGTTCTCCAGGCCGAATAGGAGCGGGCGGGGCGGGGAAGAGGCGTGGCGTCCGGTTGCCGGGCGGCGCGCGACAATGGACGGTATGCCTTCCGTACTGCCCGATGGTGAACCCGTGCCCGACGACGGGGCGCTGCCCCGCCATGCCCTGGAAGGCGCAGCCGGCCGCCCGCTCGGCTTCTACCTGCACGTGCCGTACTGCGCGACCCGCTGCGGCTACTGCGACTTCAACACCTACACCGCGACCGAGCTGCGCGGCTCCGGCGGTGCGCTGGCCTCACGCGACAACTACGCCGCCCATCTGATCGGGGAGGTCCGCCAGGCCCGCAAGGTCCTCGGCGACGACCCGCGCCCGGTCCGCACGGTCTTCGTAGGCGGCGGCACGCCGACCCTGCTGGCCGCCGCCGACCTGGTACGGATGCTGGCGGCGGTCCGCGAGGAGTTCGGGCTCGCGGAGGACGCCGAGATCACCACCGAGGCCAACCCGGAATCCGTGGGCCCGGACTATCTGGCCGAGCTGCGCGAGGGCGGCTTCAACCGGATCTCCTTCGGCATGCAGAGCGCCCGGCAGCACGTCCTGAAGATCCTCGACCGCACCCACACCCCGGGCAGGCCCGAGGCGTGCGTCGCCGAGGCGAGGGCGGCCGGTTTCGAGCACATCAACCTCGACCTGATCTACGGGACCCCCGGCGAGTCCGACGACGACTGGCGCGCGTCCCTGGACGCGGCGATCGGCGCCGGCCCCGACCACGTCTCCGCGTACGCGCTGATCGTCGAGGAGGGCACCGGGCTCGCCCGCCGGATCAAGCGCGGCGAGATCCCGATGACCGACGACGACGCGCACGCCGACCGGTACCTCATCGCGGACGAGGCGATGGCCGCCGCCGGCTACTCCTGGTACGAGGTGTCGAACTGGGCCCGCACGCCCGAGGGCCGCTGCCTGCACAACGAGCTGTACTGGCGCGGCGCCGACTGGTGGGGCGCCGGCCCCGGGGCGCACAGCCACGTCGGCGGCGTGCGCTGGTGGAACGTGAAGCACCCGGGGGCGTACGCACAGGCGCTCGCCGAAGGGCGCTCACCGGGCGCCGGGCGCGAGATCCTGTCCGCCGAGGACCGCCGCGTCGAGCGCATCCTGCTGGAGCTCCGGCTCGTCGACGGCTGCCCGCTCGCCCTGCTGGCCCCCGCCGGGCTCGCGGCCGCCCGCCGGGCGGTGGACGACGGCCTCCTGGAACCGGCACCGTTCGAGGACGGGCGGGCCGTGCTGACCCTGCGCGGCCGCCTGCTGGCCGACGCCGTGGTGCGCGACCTGGTGGACTGAGGCGGGCGCGTACGCCGGACCGCGCCACCGCGCGCACTCCCGCAGGCCCGCGCTCACTTCAGCGGGCACCCCGAAGGCTCCAGCGCCCGCGCCCCCGCCGCCCGGCCGCAGATGATCCGGGCGTGGCTCCGGCCGTCCGGGTAGGTGATCTGCACGACGTCCAGACCGTGGCCCGCCTGTGCCTCGTACGGGATGAAGCCGCGGAAGGTGATCGTGCCCGTGGGCATGGTCCGCAGGTTCACCGCGTACAGGTTCGCCCAGGTCTCCGCGGCGCTGTTCACCGCGTCGCCGTGGCTCGCCGCGTCGTACAGCGCGGCCGTGGCGCTGTACGACATCACCGACTGACCGCTCGCGAAGAGCGGGTCCTCGTACGGTTTCGACGCCGGCAGCCGGGGAAGCGTCCGGCCCTCCGGGAGCAGCTTCTGCAGGGCCTGGTGCGACTCCCCGTAGAAGCCGTCGGCGCGGCCGCGGCCCATCGGCGCGAGGGCGGTGTGGTAGAGCGTGACGTTCTTCGTGGTGTCCGTGCTCGCGTCGAGCCGGGCCTTCGTCAGGTCGTCGCCCGTGAAGACGGTGATGGGGCGGCGGGAGCAGCTGTGGGCGAGCCGGCTCATCAGGTTGGCGACGTCCTCGACCCGGCCCGCGAAGTACAGCGCCTGCGGCGCCGGGTCCGCCGCGCAGATCTGCTGCACCGGCCGGTCCAGGTCGGCGCTGCTGCGGCGGCCGAGGCTGTACTCCACCGGCTCCGAGAGCGCGAAGCCCGACTTGGCGAGCATCGCGCTGCCCACCTTGCGCTGCTCCACCGTGTAGCGGTCCTTGTCGTTGTTGCCGAGCTTGCGCGACAGGACCAGGGCCCGCGGCCTGCCCTTGCCGCCCGCCTTCCCCGCCACCTGCTTCGCGATCAGGCCGAGGGCGTCCGCCTGCTCCTGGTCGGTGGCGGCCAGACCGAAGTAGTTGGAGTAGTCGGTCGCCAGGTAGCCGCCGGAGTTGGTGGTGTCGACCACGGGCAGGCCCGCGCGCTGGAGGAGCGCGGTGGCCTCCGGGCTGTCGGTGGTGTCGCGGCCGAGCCCGACCACGCCGACGACCGAGGGGTCTCTTCCGGCCACCTCGATGATCTTCTTCACCGCCGGTATCTGCTGGAGCATGTCCTGCCCGCCGTTGGCCGTCAGGACCCGCAGCTTCACGGAGAAGTCCAGCGTGTTGGTGTGGTGCTGGTAGAGGTAGACGCCGGTCAGCTCCTCCAGGGCCTTGCGGGTGCCCTCCGGGGACGGGGCGGTGAACGGGCCCGCGTAGATCAGGGTGACGTACTTGTCGCCCGGCTCGATCGAGGCGTTCTCCTCGGCCACCGCCCGCTCGATCCGGTCGAAGGTGGTGCCCGCCCCGGCCCCGTCCAGCTCCAGGCCGTTGCCCTCGGAGAAGCGCACCTTCGTGGTCGTGGCCACGCCTATGCACTCCTTGTCCCCGCCGCCCGGACCGGTCAGCCGCACCGAGTCCGTGTTGACGTCCGTGAGCGGTCCGTGGCAGTAACGGTCCGCCAGATGGTTGCTCAGCAGCAGTGTCCCCAGCAGCGCGCCGGCCACCAGGCAGGCGACCGTCGTCCGCGACATCACCCACCACACCCACGTCCGGCGCACCCGCTCCGTGGACAGCTGGGCGTGCGCGTGCTCATGGGTCAGCTGGGCCGTCGACAGCGGCAGCCGCAGCACCCAGGCGGGCGTGGCGGTGGCCGTGGGCGACTGGCCGACGCTGAGGTGACCGACCCAGTCCTCGTACCGGGCACGGGCCGCGCCGGTGTGCACGGGCGGCGGATCGGGCGGCAGCGGCGGGGTGTGCCGCAGGATCTCGGCGGCCGGCAGAGAGGCCAGGAGCAGCAGCGGATCGACCTCGCTGCGCCGGGAGCGCACGTTGTTGATGGCGTTGATCAGCTGGATGCCGCCGTTGCCCTGGCCGGCCGTCGGCAGGAAGACCACCGGCGGCACCGTGCGCTTGCCGCGCCGCCAGTCCGCCGCGTGCGGCCGGTAGTTGTTGCGCAGGTCCTCCAGCAGCGCCTGCACCCGCAGCTCCAGGTGGAACTGGCGGGACCGCTCGTCGCCGGCCGCCGCGTCGGCCACCCGCCCGGCGACCACCGCCGCCCGCGCCCGGATCACCCGCCACGAACCGCTCGGCGAGAACCGCGACCAGCCGTCGGACGGGTAGCCGGTACTGGCGGCGGCCAGCGAGGAGGTGGTGGCGAACCACTTGCTGGCCCGGCGCAGCCACAGCAGCGGCGGCGCGGACGTCGTCAGCAGCCGGACGACCGAGAGCCCGAGGACCGCCCCCACGGCCACCAGCGTGGTCGGCAGCCAGCCGATCTCGCCGAGCAGCACGCCCAGGACCGCGATGACCACGGCGCCCACGAACGTCTCCGGCCGCACCGACTCGCGCAGCGCGCTCCACCAGGTGCCCCGGCCGCGCCGCCCGGCCCGCCAGCGCAGCGCGCTCAGCTCCTCCAGGATCCGTTCGTCGCGCTGGTCCCGGGAGCCGCCCGGTTCCGGATCCCGCAGCACGGCCTCGCTGGCCTGCTCGATGGCCCCGAGCAGCCGGGAGCGTGGGAAGGCGAACGGCTTGTACTGCGATCCGCCCCGGGTCTCCCACGGCTTCTCGGTCAGCGTGCGGACCATGTCCAGGGCCGCGTCGTACGGCGTCGGGCCGCGCCCTTCGAGCAGCTTCAGCGGGACGCGGCGCGGCTGGTTGGCCCGGTGGATCTGCCGGACGATCTGTTCGACCCGGGCGTCCACGGCGGCCGGCACGTCGGCGTCGGCGGCCTGGAGGACCACCAGCGGCATCACGGGCCGGTTGTCGGAGAAGCGGTCGATGAGCTGCTGGACGAAGTGGAAGACGGCGGAGGCCGCCTCGTTGTCCGCACTGTCCCGCCAAACCTCGCGCGCCATCGCCCCCGTGCCTTCCCTCGCGAAAAGAGCCTGGCCCCACTCAATAACCGATGATGCGTGCGAGGCGCAGGCATTCGTCCGTATCGGTGCGGGATCGACGGGAAAGCCCGCCGGACATCAGTCCGGAAGGGTGACGAAATCAATCAATTCCTCTACCCGGCCCAGGAGTTCGGGCTGAAGGTCACGGTAGGACCGGACCGAGGACAGAATCCGCTGCCAGGCCGCGCCGGTGTTCTCCGGCCACCCCAGCGCCCGGCACACCCCCGTTTTCCAGTCCTGCCCACGCGGCACCACCGGCCAGCCGGCGATCCCCACCGACGCGGGCTTCACGGCCTCCCACACGTCGATGTACGGATGGCCGACCACCAGGACGCTGTCCCCGGAGACCTGGGCCGCGATCCGCGACTCCTTGGAGCCGGGCACCAGATGGTCGACCAGCACGCCCAGCCGGGCGTCCGGCGCCGGCCCGAACTCGCGCACGATCGCCGGAAGGTCGTCGATGCCCTCCAGGTACTCGACGACCACGCCCTCGATGCGCAGGTCGTCGCCCCACACCCGCTCGACCAGCTCCGCGTCGTGCCGCCCCTCCACGTAGATCCGCCCGGCCCGCGCCACCCGGGCCCGCGCCCCCGGCACCGCCACCGAACCGGAGGCCGTACGCGCGGGCCGCACCGGTCCGCCGGCCGACGGGCGCACCAGCGTCACCACCCGGCCCTCAAGCAGGAAGCCGCGCGGCGTCATCGGGAAGACCCGGTGCTTGCCGAACCGGTCCTCCAGGGTCACCGTCGGCCCCTCGGCGGTCTTCTCGCACCGGATCACCGCACCGCAGAAACCGGTGACGGCCTCCTCCACGACCAGATCGGTCTCGGCGGGCACTTCGGGGGCGGGGGCGGACTTCTTCCACGGCGGGGTCAGATCCGGCTGGTAGCTGCGCATCGCACGACGATAAGCGGGGAAGACCCGCGACACGCCGAACCGTGAGGCCGCCCGGCGGTCCGCCCTTCCCCGCTACGACCCGCCGAACCGTCCCGCCGGCGCGTCCCGCTACGACCCGCCGAACCGTCCCGCCGGCGCGTCCCGCTACGACCCGCCGAACCGTCCCGCCAGCGCGTCCCGCTGCGCCCGGACGAAGGCCGCGTCCACCACCGCCCCGTGCCCCGGCACGTACAGCGCGTCCTCGCCGCCCAGCTCCAGAAGCCGGTCAAGCGCCGCCGGCCAGCGGGCGGGCAGGGCGTCCGGACCGGCCTGCGGCTCGCCCGACTCCTCCACCAGGTCGCCGCAGAACACCAGCGGCGCAGAGCCGGGGACCAGCACCGCCAGGTCGTGGCCGCTGTGCGCCGCGCCCACGTTCACCAGCACCACCTGCCGGCCGCCCAGGTCCAGCACCCGCTCCCCGTCCACCTCCTCGCCCGGGGCCACCAGCGTGTCGACGGACTCCGCCGCGTCCGGCTCGGGCAGGCCCTGGGACACCGCGTCCGCGTACAGCTCGCCCGCCCCGCGCCGCAGCAGCTCCGTCATGCCGGCCGCGCCGTACACCCGGGCCCCGGCGAAGGCGGCTGTGCCCAGCACATGATCGAAGTGCGGGTGACTGAGTGCGATGTGCGTCACCCTCCGGCCGAGCAGCGCCTCCGCCTGCGTACGCAGCTCGACGCCCTCGCGCAGTGACGCACCGGTGTCGCAGAGCAGCACTCCGTCCGCGCCGGCCACCAGCAGGGCCGTGGCGTCCCACACCGGAAGGCGCCGTCGGCCCGTTCCGGGGCCCAGCCGCTCCCACCCGAAGTCTTCCCAAGAGGCGTCCATGGGGCGACGCTATCGGCAGCGACCTGCGCGGTCCTGCGGCACGGTGGCCGGTCGCCCTTGCTAGGAAGCCACCCCGTCGCCGTACACTGGCCGGGGATCGCTGGCACTCGTACGTACCGAGTGCCAGGAGGAATCCCGGGAACGGCCCGAGGACCACGAGATGGACAGCTGGAGGTGTGCGCGCGATGCTCAGCGAACGCAGACTCGAAGTGCTGCGCGCCATCGTCCAGGACTACGTCGGCACCGAGGAGCCCGTAGGCTCCAAGGCGCTCACGGAGCGGCACAAGCTCGGGGTCTCCCCGGCCACCGTCCGCAACGACATGGCGGTGCTGGAGGACGAGGGCTTCATCGCCCAGCCCCACACCAGCGCGGGGCGCATCCCGACGGACAAGGGCTACCGGCTCTTCGTCGACAAGCTCGCGGGCGTCAAGCCCCTCTCGTCGCCGGAGCGCCGCGCCATCCAGAACTTCCTCGACGGCGCGGTCGACCTCGACGACGTCGTGGGCCGCACCGTACGGCTGCTCGCGCAGCTGACCCGGCAGGTCGCCGTCGTGCAGTACCCCTCGCTGACCCGCTCGACGGTGCGGCATGTGGAACTGCTGTCGCTGGCACCGGCGCGGCTGATGCTCGTGCTGATCACGGACACCGGCCGGGTCGAACAGCGGCTGGTCGACTGCCCGGCGCCGTTCGGCGAGACCGCGCTCGCGGACCTGCGGGCCCGGCTCAACAGCCGGGTGGTGGGACGCCGCTTCGCGGACGTCCCGCAGCTGGTGCAGGACCTGCCGGAATCCTTCGAGAGCGAGGACCGGGGAACCGTGTCCACCGTCCTCTCGATCCTGCTCGAAACCCTCGTCGAGGAGACGGAGGAGCGGCTGATGATCGGCGGCACCTCCAACCTCACCCGCTTCGGACACGACTTCCCTGTGATGATCCGGCCGGTGCTCGAAGCACTGGAGGAACAGGTCGTGCTGCTGAAGCTGCTCGGCGAGGCCAAGGACTCGGGCATGACCGTACGCATCGGGCACGAGAACGCCCACGAGGGCCTCAACTCCACGTCCGTCGTCGCGGTCGGCTACGGTTCGGGCGACGAGGCAGTCGCCAAACTCGGCGTGGTCGGACCGACCCGCATGGACTACCCCGGAACGATGGGAGCGGTACGCGCAGTGGCACGTTACGTCGGACAGATCCTGGCGGAGTCGTAAGTGGCCACGGACTACTACGCCGTACTCGGCGTGCGCCGCGACGCTTCTCAGGACGAGATCAAGAAGGCATTCCGGAGGCTCGCCCGCGAGCTGCACCCGGACGTGAACCCCGATCCGAAGACCCAGGAGCGGTTCAAGGAGATCAACGCCGCCTACGAGGTGCTGTCGGACGCCCAGAAGAAGCAGGTCTACGACCTCGGCGGCGACCCCCTCTCCCAGTCCGGGGGCGGCGGCGCCGGCGGCTTCGGACAGGGCGGCTTCGGCAACTTCTCCGACATCATGGACGCGTTCTTCGGTACGTCGTCGCAGCGCGGACCCCGTTCGCGCACCCGACGCGGCCAGGACGCCATGATCCGGCTGGAGATCGACCTCGCCGAGGCGGCCTTCGGCACCACCAAGGACATCCAGGTCGACACGGCCGTCGTGTGTACGACGTGCAGCGGCGAGGGGGCGGCCCCCGGTACCTCCGCGCAGACCTGCGACATGTGCCGCGGCCGCGGTGAGGTCTCCCAGGTCACCCGGTCCTTCCTCGGTCAGGTCATGACCTCGCGGCCCTGCCCGCAGTGCCAGGGCTTCGGTACGGTCGTGCCGACCCCCTGCCCGGAGTGCGCCGGCGACGGCCGCATCCGCTCGCGGCGCACGCTGACCGTGAAGATCCCCGCCGGTGTCGACAACGGCACCCGCATCCAGCTCGCGGGCGAGGGTGAGGTCGGCCCCGGCGGCGGCCCCGCCGGCGACCTCTACGTCGAGATCCACGAGCTGCCGCACTCGGTGTTCCAGCGCCGCGGCGACGACCTGCACTGCACGGTCACCATCCCCATGACGGCGGCGGCCCTCGGCACCAAGGTGCCGCTGGAGACGCTGGACGGCCTGGAGGAGGTCGACATCCGGCCGGGCACCCAGTCCGGCCAGTCCGTCCCGCTGCACGGGCGCGGCATCACGCACCTGCGCGGCGGCGGACGCGGCGACCTCATCGTGCACGTCGAGGTGACCACCCCGATGAAGCTGGACCCCGAGCAGGAACGCCTCCTGCGCGAACTGTCCAAGCTGCGCGGCGAGGAGCGGCCCACCGGCCAGTTCCAGCCCGGCCAGCAGGGCCTGTTCTCCCGCCTGAAGGACGCCTTCAACGGCCGCTGACGGCACCTCTCCACGCGGTACGGACCCGGTCTCCGGGTCCGTACCGCGCCGGGGCCCTACGCCGTCGCGGGGCGGGCATCACGGGACACCAGGGACGTGACACGATGCGGTCATGTCCTCCGCGCTGACCGATCTCTGCCGGTATCCGATCGTGCAGGCCCCCATGGCCGGCGGTCCCTCCTGCCCGCAGCTCGCCGCGGCCGTCTCCGAGGCCGGCGGGCTCGGCTTCCTGGCCGCCGGGTACAGGACGGCGGACGGCATCCGCGACGAGATCGACCAGGTGCGCGGCCTGACCGGGCAGCCCTTCGGCGTCAACCTCTTCATGCCGCAGCAGAGCCACACCGACCCCGCGGCCCTGGACGTCTACCGCCGCCGGCTCACGGGCGAGGCCGCCTGGTACGAGACTCCCCTCGGCGACACCGACGTCCCCGGCGACGACGGGTACGAGGACAAGCTCGCCGTCCTCCTCGACGCCCCCGTCCCGGTCGTCTCCTTCACCTTCGGCTGCCCCTCGCGCGACACGCTCGACGCGTTCGCCGCGGCCGGTACGTACACCGTCGTCACGGTCACCTCGCCCGAGGAGGCGCAGGCCGCCCAGTGGGCCGGGGCCGACGCCGTCTGCGCCCAGGGCACCGAGGCGGGCGGCCACCGCTCCACCTTCCAGGACGACCCGGCCACCGAGGACGGCGGCACCGGGCTGCTCAGCCTGGTGACCCAGGTCCGCGAGACGGTGCAGATACCGGTCGTCGCCGCCGGCGGCCTGATGCGGGGCTCCCAGATCGCCGCCGTGCTCGCGGCGGGCGCCGACGCCGCCCAGCTGGGCACCGCCTTCCTGCCCTGCCCGGAGTCCGGCGCCCATGTGCTGCACAAGAAGGCCCTGACCAACCCGCTGTTCGTCCGGACCACCCTGACCAGGGCGTTCTCCGGCCGCCCGGCACGCGGCCTGGTCAACCGCTTCGTGCGCGAGCACGGACCGTACGCCCCCGCCGCCTACCCCCAGGTCCACCACATGACCTCCGTGCTCCGCAAGGCGGCCGCCAAGGCCGGGGACGCGCAGGGCATGGCGCTGTGGGCCGGGCAGGGCCACCGGATGGCCCGCGAACTGCCGGCGGCCCGGCTGGTCCGGCTGCTCGCCGAGGAACTGGACGCCGCACGGACGGCAGTGAGCACGAGGAGTACGCAGTGACGGCACCCGTCTTCGTCGTCGAACAGCTGGCGGACGCACCGGAGTTCGTCCTCGACGGCCCCGAAGGGCGGCACGCGGTATCCGTGAAGCGCCTGCGCACCGGCGAGGAGGTCGTCCTGACCGACGGCCGCGGCCGGTGGGCGCCCGGCCTCGTGCGGGCCGCCGAGGGCAAGGACCGGCTCGTCGTCGACCTGGACCCGGTCCACGAGGAGCCGGCCCCCGCCGTCCGGATCACCGTCGTCCAGGCCCTGCCCAAGGGGGACCGGGGCGAGGTCGCCGTGGAGACGATGACCGAGACCGGAGTCGACGGGGTCGTGCCGTGGCAGGCGGCGCGCTGCATCACCCAGTGGAAGGGCGACCGCGGTCTCAAGTCCCTGGCCAAATGGCGCGGTACGGCCCGCGAGGCCGGCAAGCAGTCCCGCCGCGTGCGCTTCCCGGACGTGGCCGACCTGGCCACCACCAAGCAGGTCGCGGGCCTGCTGGCCGCGGCGGACTTCGCGGCCGTCCTGCACGAGGACCGCGACTACGACAGCGAGCCCCTGGCCACCGTCGCCCTGCCCGACGCGGGCGAGATCGTGCTGGTCGTCGGCCCCGAGGGCGGTGTCTCCCCGGACGAACTGGCCGCGTTCACCGCAGCCGGAGCCCGCACCTGCCGGCTCGGTCCCTCGGTCCTGCGCACCTCGACGGCGGGCACCGCGGCGACCGCGCTGCTGCTGGGGCGTACGGGGCGCTGGTCGTAGACCGTCCCCGATGGGGTGGTTGTGCCCGGAAGTGCTCTACCGCACCGCCAGGTACGGTGGGAAGCTGCCCGTATGGGGACATCAAGGGCAAGGGGCCGGCGTACGGCCCGTCGCTTTCCGGCCGCACTCTGCCTCGCCGCGGCGGCCGTCGCCGGCCTCGCCGCCTGTGAACCGGTGGACGCTGCGGGCGCGTTGAACACCGCGTCCGTCGCCGTCACCACCGACCGGACCGCCACCCGGGCACTGGAGCACGAGGGCGTCCACGTGCGCTGGCTGACCTGCACGGCCTCCCTCGACAGGGGCGGCGCCACCCGTTCCGCGGCGCCCTCCGCCTCCGTGCGCCGGGTGGCCGAGGTCCACTGCGACGGCGAGACGAAGTCCGGCGGGGACATCGCGCTGGACGGGAAGGTGACCCATGCCGTCGAGGGCCGCTGCGTACGCGGCGACATGACCGCGAGGACCGGTGGGCGCGCCGTCTTCCGGGCCACCCTGCTCGGCGACTGCGCCGCCCCGGCCACGACCGCACCGCCCGCCGGAGTCCCGGGCCGGGGCAACGGCCCGACGGCCACGGTGACCGTCACGGTCACCGCGTACCCGGGCAAGTAGGGGCATCGTGTGGGGCGTTGACCTTTCCCGTGGTCCGCATATCCCCGGGTCATGCCCGCACGGCCGGCGCCGACGCCGGACGTACTGCGGCCAACCCCGTGCCACCCGGGGCGTGCGCGGCCTAGGGTGATCGTGTGACACAGCCTTCCTACCTCCGGTACCCCCATGTCCAGGGTGACTTGATCGCCTTCACCGCCGAGGACGACGTCTGGCTCGCCCCGCTCGACGGCGGCCGGGCATGGCGGGTCAGCGCAGACAACCGTCCCGTGACCCAGCCGCGGATATCGCCCGACGGCACCCTCGTCGCCTGGACCTCCACCCGCGACGGGGCGCCCGAAGTGCACCTCGCACCCGCGGACGGCGGACCCTCACGCCGGCTCACCCACTGGGGGGACACCCGCACCACCGTGCGCGGCTGGACCCCCGAAGGGGACGTACTGGTCACCAGCACCCAGGGCCAGGTCTCGCTGCGCCGCAGCTGGGCCCGGGCCGTCCCGGTCGACGGCGGTCCCGCCCGGACCCTCCCGTACGGCCCCGTCGGCTCCCTCGCGTACGGGCCCGGCGGACGCGTCCTGCTGCTCTCGGCCACCATGGGCCGCGAGGCCGCCACCTGGAAGCGCTACCGGGGCGGCACGGCCGGCAAGCTCTGGATCGCGGCCGAGGACGACCCACTGGAGTTCGTCCGCGTCCACGAGGACCTCGACGGCAACCTCGAATGCCCGATGTGGGTGGGGGAGCGCATCGCGTTCCTCTCCGACCACGAGGGCGTCGGCGCCCTCTACTCCTCGCTGCCCGACGGCACGGACCTGCGCCGGCACACCCCCGTCGACGGCTTCTACGCGCGACACGCCACCACCGACGGCACCCGGGTCGCCTACGCCTGTGCCGGTGAACTCTGGCTCCTGGACGGCCTGGAGGGCGACGAGCCCCGCCGCGTCGAGATCCGGCTCGGCGGCCAGCGCGCCGACCTCCAGCCGTACCCGCTGCACGCCGACAGCCACCTGACCAGCGCCTCCCCCGACCGCACCGGCCGGGGCAGCGCCGTCCTCTCGCGGGGGGCCGTCCACTGGGTCACCCACCGCGAGGGCCCGGCCCGCGCGCTCGCCGCCGAACCCGGCGTACGGGCCAGACTGCCGCGCACCTTCCAGGCCGACGGCGACCAGCACGTCGTCTGGGTCACCGACGCCGAGGGCGACGACGCCCTGGAGATCGCCCCCGCCACCGGCACCTCGCCGGGCGCCGCGCCCCGCCGCCTGGCGGCCGGCCGGCTCGGCCGCGTCCTGGACCTCGCGCCCGCCCCCGACGGCAGCCGGTTCGCGGTCGCCGCTCACGACGGCCGCGTGCTGATCGTCGAGCGGGACAGCGGCGAGATCCACGAGGTGGACCGCAGCGAGCACGGCGACGCCTCGGGTCTCGCCTGGTCGCCCGACTCCGCGTGGCTCGCCTGGTCGCACCCCGGCCCCGAGCCGCTCAGCCAGCTCAAACTGGCCCACATCGCCGACCTCTCGGTCTCCGAGGCCACCCCGCTGCGGTTCCGGGATTTCGCGCCCGCCTTCACCGCCGACGGAAAGCACCTGGCCTTCCTCTCCGAGCGCGCCTTCGACCCCATCTACGACGCGCACGTCTTCGACATGGCGTTCATCGGGTCCTGCCGGCCGCACCTGCTGACGCTCGCGGCGACCACGCCCTCCCCGTTCGGGCCGCAGCTGCACGGCCGGCCCACCGAGAAGGAGAAGGGCGCCGACGGCGAGGACAACCCCACCGCGCTCCCGATCACCCGCATCGACCTGGACGGCCTCGCCGACCGGATCGTGCCCCTTCCCGTCGAGGCGGCCGTCTACTCCTCGCTCCGCGTCGCGCGGGACGGGCTGCTCTGGCTGCGCCACCCGCTCACCGGGGTCCTCGGCACCAGCGGCGCCGGCCCGGACGCGCGGCGCCCGGACACCGTCCTGGAGCGGTACGACCTGGAGAAGCTGCGCTGCGAGGAACTCTCCTCCGACGTCAGCCGTTTCGCGGTCAGCGGTGACGGGAAGCGGCTCGCGATCATCAACCACGGCAAGCTCTCCGTCGTCCCCTCCGACAGCCGGGTGCCCGCCGGCGACGACGACCACGACGACGCCGTGACCGTCGACCTCTCCCGGATCCGGCGCACCCTCGACCCGGCCGCCGAGTGGCGCCAGATGTACGCCGAGGCCGGCCGCGTCATGCGGGACAACTTCTGGCGGCCCGACATGGGCGGCGTCGACTGGGACGGCGTCCTGGACCGCTACCGCCCGGTCCTGGAGCGCGTCGCGACCCACGACGACCTCATGGACCTGCTCTGGGAGGTCCAGGGCGAGCTGGGCACCTCGCACGCGTACGTCACCCCGCCCGGCGGGTGGCGCGACGAGGCGGCCCGGCAGGGGCTGCTCGGGGCGGACCTCTCGCGCGCGGAGGACGGCAGCTGGCGCGTCGACCGCGTGCTGCCCTCCGAGACCTCGGACCCGGCGGCCCGCTCGCCGCTCGCCGCACCGGGCGTGGCGGTCCGGGCCGGCGACGCGATCGTGGCCGTCGACGGGCACCCCGTCGACCCGCTGACCGGGCCCGCGCCGCTGCTCACCGGCTCGGCCGGCAAGCCCGTCGAGCTGACGGTCTCCCCGGCCGACGGGGGCGACCCGCGCCATGTCGTCGTCGTACCCGTCGCCGACGAGGAGGCCCTGCGCTACCACGCGTGGGTCGCCGACCGGCGGGCGTACGTGCACGAGCGGTCGGGCGGCCGGCTGGGCTACCTCCACGTGCCCGACATGGTCGGCGGCGGCTGGGCCCAGATCCACCGCGACCTGCGCACCGAGATGGCGCGCGAGGGCCTGGTCGTGGACGTCCGGGAGAACCGGGGCGGCCACACCTCCCAGCTCGTCGTCGAGAAGCTGGCCCGCCGCATCGTCGGCTGGGACCTGCCGCGAGACGCACAGGCCTACAGCTACCCGGCCGACGCGCCGCGCGGGCCGGTCGTGGCCGTCGCGAACGAGTTCTCCGGCTCGGACGGCGACATCGTGAACGCGGCGATCAAGGCCCTGAAGATCGGGCCCGTGGTCGGCGTGCGCACGTGGGGCGGCGTGGTCGGCATCGACAGCCGCTACCGGCTGGTCGACGGCACGCTGGTCACCCAGCCGAAGTACGCGTTCTGGCTGGACGGGTACGGGTGGGGCGTCGAGAACCACGGCGTCGACCCGGACGTGGAGGTCGTGATGACCCCGCGGGATCACGCCGAGGGGCGTGATCCGCAGCTGGACGAGGCGGTGCGGATCGGGCTGGAGTCGCTGGAGCGGGTGCCGGCGAAGGTGCCGCCGGAGCTGCCGGAGCTGCCGGAGCTGTCGGACTGACGTCCCGGACCCGGGGCTCCGCTCCGGACCCCGCGCCTCAGACGCCGACGGGAGCGAAAATCAAGCCCCTCGGCGATTGAGGAGCGGGGGTCCGGGGGCAGCGCCCCCGGATAGGCTGGACCGCGATGGATCACCCAGACCAAGGAGCGCGTAAGCGAATGGCAGGAGAACCCCAGCCCGACTGCCTGTTCTGCAAGATCGTCTCGGGCGAGATCCCGGCCACCATCGTCCGCGAGACGGACACCACCGTGGCCTTCCGCGACATCAACCCCCAGGCCCCCACCCACGTACTCGTCATCCCGCGCCTGCACCACCCGGACGCCGCCTCCCTCGGCGCCGCCGAACCGCAGGTGCTCGCCGACGTGCTGTGCGAGGCGGGCAACGTGGCCGCGGACGAGAAGATCGACGAGACCGGATACCGGGTCGTGTTCAACACCGGCGCCGGTGCCGGCCAGACCGTCTTCCACGCGCACGCGCACGTGCTGGGCGGCCGCGGCCTGGAATGGCCGCCCGGATAGATGTCCGCGCGTGAACTCGTCGTGCTCGGGACCGCCAGCCAGGTCCCGACACGGCACCGCAACCACAACGGCTACCTGCTGCGCTGGGACGGCGAGGGCATCCTCTTCGATCCCGGCGAGGGCACCCAGCGCCAGATGCTGCGGGCCGGGGTCGCCGCGCACGACATCAACCGGATCTGCGTCACGCACTTCCACGGCGACCACTCGCTGGGCCTGGCCGGGGTGATCCAGCGGATCAACCTCGACCAGGTCCCGCACCCGGTGACCGCCCACTACCCGGCGAGCGGGCAGCACTTCTTCGACCGGCTGCGGTACTCCACCGCCTACCGCGAGACCGTGAAGCTGACCGAGGCCCCGGTCGACGCCGACGGGCCGCTCGCCACCACCGCCGCGTACACGCTCGACACCCACCGGCTTTCGCACCCCGTCGAGTCGTACGGCTACCGGCTCACCGAGCCCGACGGCCGGCGCATACTGCCCGCGAAGCTCGCCGAGCACGGCATCAGGGGTCCGGACGTCGGACGCCTCCAGCGCGAGGGCGCGCTCGGCGGGGTCACGCTCGCGGACGTCTCCGAGCACAGGCGCGGACAGCGGTTCGCGTTCATCATGGACACCAGGCTCTGCGACGGCGTGTACGTGCTCGCCGAGGGCTGCGACCTGCTGGTCATCGAGTCGACCTTCCTCGACGAGGACCGGAGACTGGCCGCGGACCACGGTCACCTGACCGCGGCCCAGGCGGCCGCGGTCGCCCGGGAGGCGGGCGTACGGCACCTCGTCCTCACGCACTTCTCCCAGCGCTACCCGGACCCGGAGGCCTTCGAGGCCGAGGCGAGGGGGGCCGGGTACGAGGGCGGGCTGACCGTCGCGGAGGATCTGATGCGGGTAGCGGTGCCGAGCCGTCACCCGTAGCAGCCCCCCACCCAGCACCACCTGCGTAAGCGAGAACCACCGTGCACCTCCCCAAAGCGGAACTCCACCTCCACATCGAGGGGACCCTCGAACCGGAACTGGCCTTCGCGCTCGCCGCGCGCAACGGCGTGACCCTGCCGTACGCGGACACCGAGGTCCTGCGCACCGCGTACCTCTTCGAGGACCTCCAGAGCTTCCTGGACCTCTACTACGCGCTGATGGCGGTGCTGCGGACCGAGGACGACTTCACCGAGCTGGCCGACGCCTACCTCGCCCGGGCCGCCGCCCAGGGCGTGCGGCACGCCGAGATCTTCTTCGACCCGCAGGCCCACACCGCACGCGGCGTCCCCATCGGCACCGTCGTCGAGGGGCTCGCCCGGGCTCTGGAGCGCAGCGAGGAGAAGCACGGCGTCTCCACCCAGCTGATCATGTGCTTCCTGCGCGACCAGTCCGCCGAATCGGCGCTGGAGACCCTGGAGGCGGCCCGGCCGCACCTGCACCGGATCAGCGCCGTCGGCCTGGACTCCGCCGAGGTCGGCCACCCGCCCGTGAAGTTCCGCGAGGTGTACGAACGGGCCGGGGAGCTCGGACTGCGCAAGGTCGCCCACGCGGGGGAGGAGGGGCCGCCCTCCTACATCCGCGAGGCGCTCGACGTGCTGGGCGTGGAGCGGATCGACCACGGGCTGCGCTGCATGGAGGACCCGGACCTGGTGAAGCGGCTGGTCGCGGAGCGGGTACCGCTCACGCTCTGCCCGCTGTCCAACGTACGGCTGCGCGCGGTCGACACCCTGGAGCAGCACCCGCTGCCCGCCATGCTGGAGGCCGGGCTGCTCTGCACGGTGAACTCCGACGACCCCGCCTACTTCGGCGGGTACGTCGGAGACACCTTCCACGCCGTGCACGAGGCCCTCGGCCTGGACCGGGAGCAGCTGCGCACGCTGGCCCGCAACTCCTTCGAGGCGGCCTTCCTCGACCACGACGAGGAGCGCAGGGCGCGCTACTTGTCGGAGGTCGAGGCGTACGCGTTCGACTGACCGCCCTCCGGGCCGGCCGTGCGGAACGCGTTCCTGCCCAGGCGCCTGCGGCGCAGGGCCGGGAGGCTGATCTCCGTGACGGCCTGCTCGGGCGCGCCCACCTTGGGCACGGCGCCGGGCACCGCACCCGTGGTGACGGCGAGCAGGGCCGCGGGCGCACCGCCCCGGCGGCGTACCGAACCGGGCACCAGCGGACGGCCGCCGGTGTGCAGGGCGACCGCGGTCACCGGGAGCGCTATCAGCAGGGTCGTCACGCCCAGGACCAGACCCATCCCCGGGTAGCCGGCCTCCTCGGACAGCACACTGCCGAGCACCGGCCCGCAGGCGACGCCGACGGACGAGGCGGACCCGGCGAGGACCGCCCAGCGGCCGCGTACGTCCAGGGAGGCGGCCAGGCCGATCAGGTACGAGAGGACCACCGGGTAGACGGTGTTCCACAGGATCTCGCCGGTCGCGAACGAGCCGAGGCTCACGGCCGACGAGCTGAGCACGATGCTCCCCGCGATGACCGCGGTGCCCACGCCGATCGGGACCGCCCGGCCGAGCTTCGAGCCGAGCACCCCGGCGCCCATCACGCCGAGCAGCCCGGCGCCGAGCGCGGCGGCGAACACGGCGCCGATGGTCACCTCGGACAGCCCGACCTGGTCCACGCCGATCCGGCTGCTGACGCCCCACAGCGCGTTCTGCGCCATCGACCAGACGAGCATGCCGCCCGCGAGTACCAGGCCCGAGCGGCGGTGCGGCAGCCGGCCCTTCGCGGTGACGGCCGGTCCGGACTGGTCCTCGGGGGCCGAGCCGCCGAGCCGGGAGGTGGCCGGCCAGACCAGCAGCGCGACCAGGGCGATCGAGGCGAACGGCAGCCGGTGGCCGCCGCCCAGGTGCGGGATCGTCAGATACAGGGCGCCCGCGGTCGCCGAGACGCTCAGCAGGCCCAGGGACGAGGTGCGGTGCGGGTCGCGCTGGGCGGCGATGCCCGACGCCGCGACGGCGGTCGCCGTGCCGGAGCCGAAGCCCCCGACCACCGCGCCGGAGACCACCAGCGGCACGGACCCGGCCAGCGCGGCGCAGCCGTACCCCACCACGCACAGGACCAGTCCCACGCGTGCCGGTCTGCACGGACCGTACGTCTCCACGCGACCCGCCAGGGAGAAGCCGGCGGAGGCCGAACTCAGCAGCAGCGCGCTGCCGACGAGCCCGGCCTGAGCCGTGCTGAGGCCCAGGTAGACGGAGAGCCGTCCCACGATGGTGGGGAGGAGGTAGGCGGCGAGGTAACCGGCGGTGAACACGGCGACCAGGGGCCACGCGGCGCGAGGGCGCGAGGACATGGGCGTTCCTGAAGACATGCCGAGATACGGCAGAAGGCAGAGGGGGTGCAGAAGGGTGATGCGGAAAGGTGAATACGAGGAAATCGGCGCTTCCGTCGGGTACGTCTCCAACGGTGCTCGCGGGCCAATTTGTATCAAGTGCTCCCGGCCCACCGAAAGCCGGTGTTATGTGATCTGGGGCACATTTGTGTTTACGCGATTCGCGGATGGGTAGCGACCGATGTTTACGCAGGTCAGCAGCCGTGAACACACGCGCGGCGCGCACCCGTCCATCACCGCCGCGTATCGGGCACACTGGCCGCAACCGTCACGACCGGGGAGTGCAAGGTGAGCGCTGACATCCCAGACATCGACCCGCTCGACGGGCTGCGTGCCCCGCAGGACCCCGACTGCGACGTCTTCCTCACCGGCACGGTCTTCCTCGACATCATCTTCACCGGCCTGGACAGCGCCCCCGTACGCGGCACCGAATCCTGGGCACGCGGTATGGGGTCCAGCCCCGGCGGCGTCGCCAACATGGCCACCGCGCTGGCCCGGCTCGGCCTGCACACCTCCCTGGCCGCCGCGTTCGGCGACGACCACTACGGCGAGTACTGCTGGGACGCGCTCGAACAGGGCGAGGGCATCGACCTCTCGCGGTCGCACACCGTCCGCGGCTGGCACTCCCCGGTGACCGTCTCCATGGCGTACGAGGGCGAGCGGACGATGGTCTCGCACGGCCACGAGGCCCCGGCGCTCCCCACCACCGCCTCGCCCGAGGCCCCCGCCTTCCCCCGCTGCCCGCCCAGGGCCCGGGCCGCCGTCACCTCGCTCGTCCCCGGCCGCACCGAACCCTGGGTCGCCGAGGCCGCCCGCCGGGGGGCCCTGATCTTCGGCGACGTCGGCTGGGACGAGACCGGGCGCTGGGACCTGGACGCCCTGAACGGCCTGGAGCACTGCCACGCCTTCCTGCCCAACGCCGAGGAGGCGATGCGCTACACCCGAACCGACTGCCCCCGCGCCGCCGCGCACGCCCTGGCCGAACGCGTACCGCTCGCCGTCGTCACCCTCGGCTCCGAGGGCGCCTACGCGGTCGACGCGGCCACCGGGACCGCCGCCGAGGTCCCGGCCATCGAGGTCGAGGCCCTGGACCCCACCGGGGCGGGCGACGTCTTCGTGGCCGGCTTCGTCACCGGCACCCTGGCCGGCTGGCCCCTCGCCGACCGCCTCGCCTTCGCCGGGCTGACCGCGGCCCTCTCCGTCCAGGAGTTCGGCGGCTCGCTCTCGGCCCCCGGCTGGGCGGAGATCGCCGCCTGGTGGCGGCAGGTGCGCACCTGCGCCGGCCAGGACCCGGCCGCGCTCAGGCGGTACGCCTTCCTTGACGACCTGCTGCCGGCCGCCGCCCGGTCCTGGCCGCTGCGCCGGGCCGTACCCACGATCGGCTTCCGCCCGTAACCCCACCGCCCGGGAAAACCTCTGGTGTTGTCGGTGCGGAGTCGTAGGCTTGAGACACGAGGTTTTCGAGCAGCGAGAACCCTGCAACGGGAGGTATGCGCAGGCCCGAGGGCCGGCCCATGACTCAGTCACCCACACAGCCGCAGGCGCGTGCCCACATCAGCATCCCGGCCGCTCACCCGATGGTGATGCTCCTGGGAGCGGGCGACTCGCTGCTGCGCGTGATCGAAGCGGCGTTCCCGGCGGCCGACATCCACGTCCGGGGCAATGACATAAGCGCGACGGGCAACGCGGCGGACATCGCCCTGATCCAGCGCCTGTTCGACGAGATGGTGCTGGTGCTCCGCACCGGACAGCCGATGACGGAGGACGCCGTGGAACGGTCGATCGCGATGCTCAAGGCCAGTGACAACGGCCAGGCGGACGGCGCCGAGACCCCGGCCGAGGTGCTCACGCAGAACATCCTCTCCAGCCGAGGCCGCACGATCCGCCCCAAGACGCTGAACCAGAAGCGGTACGTCGACGCGATCGACAAGCACACGATCGTCTTCGGTATCGGCCCCGCCGGTACGGGCAAGACCTACCTCGCCATGGCCAAGGCGGTCCAGGCCCTCCAGTCCAAGCAGGTCAGCCGGATCATCCTGACCCGCCCGGCCGTCGAGGCGGGCGAGCGCCTCGGCTTCCTGCCCGGCACGCTGTTCGACAAGATCGACCCGTACCTGCGCCCGCTCTACGACGCACTTCACGACATGCTCGACCCCGACTCGATCCCGCGCCTGATGGCCGCGGGCACGATCGAGGTGGCGCCCCTGGCCTATATGAGGGGCCGTACGCTCAATGACGCCTTCATCATCCTGGACGAGGCGCAGAACACCAGCGCCGAGCAGATGAAGATGTTCCTGACCCGGCTCGGCTTCGACTCCAAGATCGTCGTCACCGGTGACGTCACGCAGGTCGACCTGCCGACTGGGACCAAGAGCGGTCTGCGTCAGGTCCAGGAGATCCTGGAGGGCATCGACGACGTGCACTTCTCCCGGCTCACCTCCCAGGATGTCGTACGGCACAAGCTCGTCGGCCGTATCGTCGACGCGTACGAGAAGTACGACAACAGCAAGGGCGAGCAGGACGGCGGCGGCCCTCGGGGCCGCGGCCGCCACAACGGGAAGCAGTAGCAGCGCACCATGTCGATCGACGTCAACAACGAGTCCGGAACCGAGGTCGACGAGCAGGCGATCCTCGACATCGCCCGCTACGCGCTCGCGCGCATGCGGATCCACCCCCTCTCCGAGCTCTCGGTGATCGTGGTGGACGGCGCCGCGATGGAGCAGCTGCACATCCAGTGGATGGACCTGCCGGGCCCGACGGATGTCATGTCCTTCCCGATGGACGAGCTGCGTCCGCCGGCCAAGGACGACGAGGAGCCCCCGCAGGGGCTCCTCGGTGACATCGTGCTCTGCCCCGAGGTCGCGAAGAAGCAGGGCGAGGAAGCCGAGACGCAGCACTCCATGGACGAGGAGCTCCAGCTCCTCACCGTCCACGGGGTGCTGCACCTGCTGGGCTACGACCACGAGGAGCCGGACGAGAAGGCCGAGATGTTCGGTCTCCAGGCGGCCATCGTGGACGGCTGGCGCGGCGAGCGCGGGCTGACCGGTCCGTCCCCCGCCCCGACCGTCTCGTGAGCCTGCCCCTGATCTCCGGCGTCGTCCTGCTGCTCGTCGTGGGCTGGCTCGCGGCGTGCGCCGAGGCCGGTATCGCCCGTACGTCGAGCTTCCGGGCCGCCGAGGCGGTCCGCTCGGGGCGGCGCGGCAGCGCCAAGCTGGAACAGGTCGCGGCCGACCCGACGCGCTATCTCAACGTCGCCCTGCTGGTGCGGGTCGCCTGCGAGATGGCCGCCGGGGTGCTCGTCACCTACGCCTGCCTGAAGGAGTTCCCGGAGACCTGGGAGGCGCTGGCCGTCGCCATCGGCGTGATGGTCCTCGTCTCGTACGTCGCGATCGGCGTCTCGCCGCGCACCATCGGCCGCCAGCATCCGCTGAACACGGCCACCGCCTCGGCGTACGTGCTCCTGCCGCTGGCCCGGGTCATGGGGCCGATCCCGCAGCTGCTGATCCTCATCGGCAACGCGCTGACCCCCGGCAAGGGCTTCCGCAAGGGCCCGTTCGCCAGCGAGGCCGAGCTGCGGGCCATGGTGGACCTCGCCGAGCAGGAGTCGCTGATCGAGGACGAGGAGCGCCGCATGGTGCACTCCGTCTTCGAGCTCGGCGACACGCTGGTGCGCGAGGTGATGGTCCCGCGCACCGACCTCGTCTGCATCGAGCGCTACAAGACGATCCGTCAGGCTCTCACCCTCGCGCTGCGCTCCGGCTTCTCGCGCATCCCGGTCACCGGCGAGAACGAGGACGACATCGTCGGGATCGTGTATCTGAAGGACCTGGTCCGCAAGACGCACATCAACCGGGAGTCGGAGGCCGACCCGGTCTCCACGGCGATGCGCCCGGCGTCGTTCGTGCCCGACACGAAGAACGCCGGCGACCTGCTGCGCGAGATGCAGCAGGAGCGCAGCCACGTCGCCGTAGTCATCGACGAGTACGGCGGCACGGCGGGCATCGTCACCATCGAGGACATCCTGGAGGAGATCGTCGGCGAGATCACCGACGAGTACGACCGCGAACTGCCGCCAGTCCAGGAGCTGGAGAACGGTTGCTTCCGGGTCACAGCGCGGCTCGACATCGGCGACCTCGGCGAGCTGTTCGGCCTCGACGAGTACGACGACGAGGACGTGGAGACGGTCGGCGGACTCCTCGCGAAGGCGCTCGGCCGGGTGCCGATCGCCGGCGCCTCCTCGGAGGTCGAACTGCCCGACGGGCGGCGGCTGCGGCTGACCGCGGAGTCCCCGGCGGGCCGCCGGAACAAGATCGTCACGGTGCTGGTGGAGCCGGTGGCTCCCGAGGAGGAGGAGACACCGGAATGACCCCGCAGCAGCTGAGGGCGTTCTGCCTGGGCTTCAACGCGAGCGTCGAGGAGTTCCCGTTCGGACCGGAGGCGTCCGTCTTCAAGGTGCTCGGCAAGATGTTCGCGCTGAGCGCGCTGGACGCCCGGCCGCTGACGGTGAACCTCAAGTGCGACCCCGACGAGGCGGTGCGGCTGCGCGAGGAGTACGAGGCGGTGGTGCCGGGCTGGCACATGAACAAGCGCCACTGGAACACCGTCACGGTCTCCGGACTGCCCGACGCGAAGCTGCGCGAGCTGATCGAGGACAGCTACGACCTGGTGGTGGCGGGGCTGCCGAAGGCGGAGCGGCTGCGGCTCGACCGGCCATGAGGCGCACCGGCCCGGCCTCCCGCGTGCCCGGCCCCGCGCCGGGCTTCGTATGCTCGGCACATGACTGAGAGCACCGGCACCACCGACCTCGGGGCCGAGGACCGCAAGATCGTCACCCTGGCGCGCAGCGCCCGCGCCCGCAACGGCGTCCCCGAGGGCGCGGCCGTCCGGGACGAGACCGGACGCACCTACGTGGCGGGGACCGTGGAGCTGGACTCGCTGAAGCTCAGCGCGCTGCGGACGGCCGTCGCGATGGCCGTGGCCAGCGGGGCGAAGTCCCTGGAGGCCGCCGCGATCGTCTCCGAGGCCGAGACCCCGTCCGAGGAGGACCGGGCCGCCGTACGGGACCTGGGCGGGGCCGGCACGCCGGTGCTGCTCGCCGGGCCGGACGGACAGCTGCGGCTCAGCGTCACGGCCGGCTGACTTCCGTACGCACGGGCAGTGCCGCCGTACCCGCGCCGTGACGCTCCCGGAGCGGGCGCGGCGGGGCCGCCCGGACGGGGCCCGGAGGCCGCGGCGGGCGCCTCGGTGCCCCGCGGCTCCCGGGATCGGGGACAATGGGCGCCATGAGCGTTCGACCTAACCCCGAAGCCGCCGCGCGGCAGGCCGAGAACCCCGCCCCCCACCGGGCCGGTTTCGCCTGCTTCGTGGGACGCCCCAACGCGGGCAAGTCCACCCTGACGAACGCTCTGGTCGGGCGGAAGGTGGCCATCACCTCCAACCGCCCGCAGACGACCCGGCACACCGTGCGCGGCATCGTGCACAGGCCGGACGCCCAGCTGATCCTGGTCGACACCCCGGGGCTCCACAAGCCGCGCACCCTGCTGGGGGAGCGGCTCAACGACGTCGTGCGCACCACCTGGGCCGAGGTCGACGTCATCGGCTTCTGCCTGCCCGCCGACCAGAAGCTCGGCCCCGGCGACAAGTACATCGTCAAGGAGCTCGCGGGCATCAAGAAGACGCCCAAGATCGCGATCATCACCAAGACCGACCTGGTCGAGTCGAAGCAGCTGGCCGAACAGCTGCTGGCCGTCTCCCGGCTCGGCGAGGAGCTGGGCTTCGAGTGGGCGGAGATCATCCCCGTCTCGGCCGTCAAGGACCAGCAGGTCGACCTGCTCTCCGACCTGATCGCCCCCCTCCTGCCCGAGGGCCCGCCCCTCTACCCGGAGGGCGACCTCACCGACGAGCCGGAGATGGTCATGGTCGCGGAGCTGATCCGCGAGGCCGCGCTCGAAGGCGTACGCGACGAGCTGCCGCACTCCATCGCGGTCGTCGTCGAGGAGATGCTGCCGCGCGAGGACCGGCCGGCGGACAAGCCGCTGCTGGACATTCACGCCAACGTCTACATCGAGCGCCCCAGCCAGAAGGGCATCATCATCGGCCCGAAGGGCAAGCGCCTGAAGGACGTCGGCACCAAGTCCCGCAAGCACATCGAGGCCCTGCTCGGCACGCCAGTCTTCCTCGATCTGCACGTCAAGGTCGCCAAGGACTGGCAGCGCGACCCGAAGCAGCTGCGCAAGCTCGGGTTCTGAGACCTGCCTGACCCTTCAGCGGCTCCGTCTCACGCGCCCTCCTTCAGGACGCGTGAGATCAGGGCGCGCTGGGCGTCGCTCAGGCGGGGGTCCGCGCAGTGCACGGTGCGGCCGTCGACCGTTATCCGGTAGCTGAAGCCGTCCGGGACGCCCTTGGGCGCGGCTGCTTGGCCGTCGGCGAGGGCGGAGCCCGCCAGGGCCTCCCACTCCCGGGCGTCGGCCCGTCCGGAGGTGTCGATCTCGCGGTGGCGCGCGATACCGGCGAAGCCGCCGGTCCTGCTCACCTGAATCCGCATGCGGTGTCCTTCCACGGCGGACGGGCCGGTCGGTGGGTGTGCTGAGCTGCCGGGTACCCGGAGCGGTGTCTAACTGGTCGGAACGCCCACCTCCGACCACGCCTTGAGGACGGCCTCCACCTCGTCGCCCTCGCCGAAGCGGCTGCGCGCCGCCGCCACGGTGAGCCGGGCGAAGTCCGCGAAGTCCGCGTCCACCGCCAGTTCACCACCTGTGAGCACATCGAACCAGAGCTGGCCCGCCCGCTCCCAGGAACTGCCGCCGAGCGCGGTCGCCAGGAGGTAGAACGCGCGGTTGGGGATACCGGAGTTGAGGTGCACCCCGCCGTTGTCGTCGCCGGTGTGGATGTAGTCGTCCATGGAGGCCGGCTGCGGGTCCTTGCCGAGCACGTCGTCGTCGTACGCCGTGCCGGGCGCCTTCATCGAGCGCAGCGCCTTGCCCTCGACCCGGGGCGCGAGCAGCCCCTCGCCGATCAGCCAGTCGGCCTGCTCGGCGGTCTGGCCCAGCGAGTACTGCTTCACGAGGGAGCCGAAGACGTCCGAGACCGACTCGTTGAGCGCGCCGGACTGGCCGTAGTAGCTGAGGTTGGCCGTGTACTGCGTGAGCCCGTGGGCCAGTTCGTGGGCGATGACGTCGATGGCGACGGTGAAGTCGAGGAAGATCTCCCCGTCCCCGTCGCCGAAGACCATCTGCTCGCCGTCGAAGAAGGCGTTGTTGTACTTCTCGTCGTAGTGGACGGAACCGATCAGCGGCAGTCCGTTGCCGTCGATGGAGCGCCGGCCGTAGGCGGTCAGTAGCAGGTCGAACGTGGCGCCGAGACCCGCGTACGCGCGGTTGACGCTGGCGTCCTTCGTGGGCTTCTCGCCCTCGCCGCGGACCTTGGTGCCCGGCAGGTCCGTGCCGTGGCGGCAGTCGTAGAGCGTGCGGTCGGGCTTGGCGGAGCCGTCGTCCTCGGGCTGGGCGGAGGGGGTGGGCCGGACGACGGTGGTCATCCGGCGGCGGGTGCGCCGGGCGGCGTCGGACGCCAGGGTGCGGCGGGCCGGGTCCGCGAGGGCGGGGTCGTCGGACTGGGAGATCTTGTCGAGGAGGTGGGGCGGGACGATGGTGCAGAAGACGGGGTGGAACCCCTGCTGTGAACGAGGCTGCATACACACGACTGTGGCACTGCGTAAGCGTGATGTCACTGGTTGCAACCGGGGTTGATGAAATAGAGTGATTGGTCACGGTTGGGCGTTTAGAGCGTCCGATCCCGCATACTGATACGGCACCCACGTCTCCGGTGTCCCTCGGCTAGTCTCGACGCATCATGCGTTTCGGGCTGCTTCTTCTTAGCTGCCGCGGCGAGGGCCTGTAGTCGTAGGCCGACCCCCTCCCCGCGGAGTCTGGTGTTGCAGTGACACAGTCGGCCGTCCCGTAGAAGGACCCCGAGGAGCCCTACGCCATGACCGAAGTGAATCCCGCCCAGACTCCCGCCTCGCAGGCCGTCGGCCGCCCCACGCCGATCACCAACGCCACGGTGCTGCAGAAGCCGTCCGGGATGCCGGTCCACAAGTACGGTCGCTACGAGGCCGTGGACATCCCCGACCGCACCTGGCCGGAGAAGCGGATCACCAAGGCTCCCCGCTGGCTCTCCACCGACCTGCGCGACGGCAACCAGGCCCTGATCGACCCCATGTCGCCGGCCCGCAAGCGCGAGATGTTCGACCTGCTCGTACGCATGGGCTACAAGGAGATCGAGGTCGGCTTCCCGTCCTCCGGCGAGACCGACTTCGCGTTCGTCCGCTCCATCATCGAAGAGGGCGCGATCCCCGAGGACGTGACGATCTCCGTCCTGACGCAGGCCCGCGAGGAACTGATCGAGCGGACAGTCGAATCACTGCGCGGCGCCCACCGCGCCACCGTCCACCTGTACAACGCCACCGCCCCCACCTTCCGCCGCGTGGTCTTCCGCGGCTCCCGCGAGGAGGTCAAGCAGATCGCGGTGGACGGCACCCGGCTGGTCATGGAGTACGCCGAGAAGATCCTGGGTGACGAGACGGTCTTCGGCTACCAGTACAGCCCCGAGATCTTCACCGACACGGAGCTGGACTTCGCCCTGGAGGTCTGCGAGGCCGTCTGTGACGTCTGGCAGCCCGAGGAGGGCCGCGAGATCATCCTCAACCTGCCCGCCACCGTGGAGCGTTCGACGCCGTCCACGCACGCGGACCGGTTCGAGTGGATGTCGCGCAACCTGTCGCGCCGCGAGTTCGTCTGCCTGTCCGTCCACCCGCACAACGACCGCGGCACCGCCGTCGCCGCCGCCGAACTGGCGCTGATGGCCGGGG
The DNA here is from genome assembly GCF_900105515.1 of Streptomyces sp. 2131.1. GTDB lineage: Bacteria > Actinomycetota > Actinomycetes > Streptomycetales > Streptomycetaceae > Streptomyces > Streptomyces drozdowiczii. The sequence continues at coordinate 4,880,618 of NZ_FNSY01000001.1, forward strand.
CCGACCGGATCGAGGGCTGCCTGTTCGGCCAGGGTGAGCGCACCGGGAACGTCGACCTGGTGACGCTGGGCATGAACCTGTTCTCGCAGGGCGTCGACCCACAGATCGACTTCTCGCAGATCGACGAGATCCGCCGCACCAGCGAGTACTGCAACCAGATGGAGGTCCACCCGCGCCACCCCTACGCGGGCGACCTGGTCTACACCGCCTTCTCCGGCTCCCACCAGGACGCCATCAAGAAGGGCTTCGACGCCATGGAGGCCGACGCGGCCGCTCAGGGCAAGACCGTCGACGACATCGAGTGGGCGGTCCCGTACCTGCCGATCGACCCGAAGGACGTCGGCCGCTCCTACGAGGCGGTCATCCGCGTCAACTCGCAGTCCGGCAAGGGCGGCATCGCGTACGTCCTGAAGAACGACCACAAGCTGGACCTGCCGCGCCGGATGCAGATCGAGTTCTCCCGGATCATTCAGGCCAAGACCGACGCCGAGGGCGGCGAGGTCACGCCGACGCAGATCTGGACCACCTTCAAGGACGAGTACCTGCCCAACCCCGAGAACGCGTGGGGTCGTGTGCAGATCCGTTCCGGCCAGAGCACGACCGGCTCGGACGGCCGGGACACGATCACCGTCGAGGCGACCGTGGACGGCACGGACACCGTGCTGACCGGTACCGGCAACGGTCCGATCTCCGCCTTCTTCGAAGCGCTGCAGGCCATCGGTATCGACGCCAGGCTGCTGGACTACACCGAGCACACCATGAGCGAGGGTGCGAGCGCGCAGGCCGCCTCGTACATCGAGTGCGCCATCGACGGAAGGGTGCTGTGGGGCATCGGCATCGACGCCAACACCACCCGCGCCTCGCTGAAGGCCGTCGTCTCGGCCGTCAACCGCGCCACCCGCTGATCCGGCGCCCGGAAAGGCCCGGAGCCGTAAGGTCCGCGAACCCCGCCCACCCGTCTCCGGGGGCGGGGTTCGGCCATTCTCCGGGCGGTTGTGACGGGCGGGGTGCTGACGGCGCAACGGTGATGTGGTTAACATCACGTCGACACGGCAGTGTTGCCGGAGTGTTACGGAGGTGTGCGACGTGCGGTCAGCCCTGGGACAACGCGCCATGAAGCTGCGTATCTGCGGCATCCGTACGCTGTGGGACACCGTCGGTGACGGGGAGTTCTTCTGCCCCGGATGCGGCGGGGACCGCAACTACCGCCGCCTCACTGGACGCCGCCGCTTCGCCGTGCTGGGCGTGCCGCTGCTGCGGCGCGGCACCACGGGCCCGGTCGTCGAATGCGCGGCCTGTCACGGGCACTTCGACTGCGAGGCGCTCGACCACCCCACCACCACCCGGTTCTCCGCGATGCTCAGGGACGCCGTGCACACGGTGGCCCTCGGCGTCCTCGCGGCCGGCGGCAGCACCTCCCGTACGGTCCTGGAGACCGCGGTCGAGACCGTGCGCGGCGCCGGTTTCGACGACTGCACGTCCGAACAGCTCGCCACCGTCGTCGAGGTGCTGTCCGCCGACATCGGACACGGCTCCGCGTTCGACCCGGCCGCCGAGGCCTGCGGCGCGGCCCTCGCGATCGAGCTCCACGAGGCGCTGGAACCGCTCGCTCCGCACCTCGCCCCCACCGGACGTGAATCGATTCTGCTCCAGGGCGCCCGGATCGCCCTCGCCGACGGCGCGTACAGCCCGGCCGAGCGCGAGGTGCTGACCACGGTCGGCGGGGCGCTGCGGCTGCGCGCCGAGGACACCACCCGACTGCTCGCCGCCGCGGCGCGTACGCCCTCCTGATCCCGGGCCCGCCCCACCGCGGCCGGCACCGCCGTCGCGGGCCTGCAGTGCCTCCTGGCCGCCGATCTCACCAGCAGCCGGGGCCGAGGACCCCGTCGTCGCCGGCGGCGCCCTGAGCGCACTCCTGGCCGTCTGCCGGCAGGGCCGCCCCGCGGGGGCGGGCCCCGGGTGTCGGTGGCGTACCGGACAATGGACGCATGAGCTTGTTCCGGGACGACGGCGTGGTGCTGCGCACGCAGAAACTGGGCGAGGCCGACCGGATCATCACGATACTGACCCGGGGCCACGGCCGGGTGCGGGCCGTCGCGCGCGGGGTGCGCCGCACCAAGTCCAAGTTCGGGGCCCGCCTTGAGCCGTTCTCCCATGTGGACGTGCAGTTCTTCGCGCGCGGCAGCGAGCTGGTCGGGCGCGGGCTGCCGCTGTGCACCCAGAGCGAGACCATCGCCCCGTACGGCGGCGGGATCGTCACCGACTACGGGCGCTACACCGCGGGCACCGCGATGCTGGAGACCGCCGAGCGCTTCACCGACCACGAGGGCGAACCCGCGGTCCAGCAGTACCTGCTGCTGGTGGGCGGGCTGCGCACGCTGGCCCGCGGCGAGCACGAACCGCATCTGATCCTGGACGCCTTCCTGCTGAGGTCCCTCGCGGTCAACGGCTACGCCCCCAGCTTCGATGACTGCGCCCGCTGCGGACTGCCCGGACCGAACCGTTTCTTCTCCGTGGCGGCGGGCGGCATCGTATGCGGCGACTGCCGGGTGCCCGGCAGCGTCGTACCCTCGGCTGAGGCCGTCGCCCTGCTGAGCGCCCTGCTCACCGGCGACTGGGAGACGGCGGACGCGTGCGAGGCGCGTCATGTCAGGGAGGGGAGCGGACTGGTGTCCGCGTATCTGCACTGGCATCTGGAGCGCGGGCTGCGTTCACTGCGGTACGTAGAGAAGTGACACAGGGAGACTGAGAAGCTCATGGCAGTACGCGGGATGCTCGGCGGCCGTAACCGGCGCGACTACAAGACCCCGGAGCCGCACCCGTCCGGTGCCGTGCCCCCGAAGATCCCCGGTGAGCTGGTGCCCAAGCACGTCGCCATCGTGATGGACGGCAACGGCCGCTGGGCGAAGGAGCGCGGTCTGCCGCGCACCGAGGGGCACAAGGTCGGCGAGGGCGTCGTCATGGACGTGCTCAAGGGCTGCATCGAGATGGGCGTCAAGAACCTCTCGCTGTACGCCTTCTCGACGGAGAACTGGAAGCGGTCCCCGGAGGAGGTGAAGTTCCTGATGAACTTCAACCGGGACGTCATCCGCCGCCGCCGCGACGAGATGGACGAACTGGGCATCCGCATCCGCTGGGTGGGCCGCATGCCCAAGCTGTGGAAGTCGGTCGTCCAGGAGCTCCAGGTCGCCCAGGAGCAGACCAAGGACAACGACAGGATGACGCTGTACTTCTGCGTCAACTACGGCGGCCGGGCCGAGATCGCGGACGCCGCGCAGCGGATCGCGCAGGACGTCGCCGCCGGACGGCTCGATCCGTCGAAGGTCAACGAGAAGACGTTCGCGAAGTACATCTACTACCCGGACATGCCGGACGTCGACCTCTTCGTGCGCCCCAGCGGCGAGCAGCGGACCTCGAACTACCTGATCTGGCAGAGCGCGTACGCCGAGATGGTCTTCCAGGACGTGCTGTGGCCCGATTTCGACCGCCGGGACCTGTGGCGGGCCTGCCTGGAGTTCGCCCAGCGCGACCGCCGCTTCGGCGGCGCCGAGGAGATCGCGGCCTCGGGGAGCTGAACGGAAGGGCCGGCGGGGGTGTCCCCGCCGGCCCGTTCCCTGCTGCTTGCCGCTCGCGGCCTACTGCTCGCCGCCCGCGCAGTCCGCACAGGTGCCGAAGACCTCGACCGTGTGCGCCACGTTGACGAAGCCGTGCTGGGTGGCGATGGTCTCCGCCCACTGCTCGACCACGGGGCCCTCGACCTCGACCGCCTTGCCGCACATCCGGCAGACCAGATGGTGGTGGTGCTCGCCGGTCGAGCAGCGCCGGTAGACGGACTCGCCCTCCGTGGTGCGCAGGACGTCCACCTCGCCGGCGTCGGCGAGGGACTGAAGGGTGCGGTAGACCGTCGTCAGGCCGACCGAGTCCCCGCGGTGCTTGAGGACGTCGTGCAGCTCCTGGGCGCTGCGGAACTCGTCCACCTCGTCGAGCGCGGCCGCCACGGCTGCCCGCTGCCGGGTCGACCGGCCGCGGACCGGAGCCGCGTTCGTTCCACTGATCGGCGCCGTCGCCACAGGAGCCTCCTCGTGTCGCCCGTACATCTGTCGGGCCATTGTGCCAGCCCGCCCCGTCCGGGGGATCAGACTCGGACGTCGTCCGGCGCCGGGCGGGCCGCCGGTACTTCCAGGGTGCACCGCTCCGTCTCGGTTTCGCCGCGCCGGGCCCGGCGGCGGGCCAGCGGGGCCGCGAGCACGGTCAGGGCGACGAAGACCCCGATGGCCAGCAGCACGATCGTCGCGCCGGGCGGGACGTCCTGGTAGTACGAGGTGATGGTGCCGGACAGGGTGACGCCGACGCCGATGACCACGGAGAGCACGAACGTCACCTTGAAGGACCGGGTGATCTGCTGCGCGGCGGCGACCGGGACCACCATCAGCGCGCTGACCAGCAGCAGCCCGACGACCCGCATCGCGACCGTGACGGTGACCGCGGCGGTGACCGCGACCAGCAGGTTCAGCAGCCGCACCGGCAGCCCGGTCACCCGGGCGAACTCCTCGTCCTGGCTGACGGCGAACAGCTGCCGCCGCAGCCCCACCGTCACCAGCAGCACGAACGCGGCCAGCACCGAGATCGCGGTGACGTCCTCGGAGGAGACCGTGGACAGCGAGCCGAAGAGGTACGACGTGAGGTTGGCGTTCGATCCGGTGTCGGAGAGGTTGATCAGCAGCACACCGCCCGCCATGCCGCCGTAGAAGAGCATGGCCAGCGCGATGTCGCCGCGGGTGCGGCCGTACCAGCGGATCAGCTCCATGACGACCGCGCCCGCCACGGCGACGGCGGTGGCCATCCAGACGGGGCTGGTGGAGAGCAGGAAGCCGAGGCCGACGCCGGTCATCGCGATGTGGCCGATGCCGTCGCCCATCAGGGCCTGCCGGCGCTGGACCAGGTAGATGCCGACGGCGGGCGCGATGACGCCGACGAGCACGGCGGCGAGCAGGGCCCGCTGCATGAAGGGAGGGTCGAGGAATTCCATGGTCAGCTCAGCAGTCCCGTCCGGACGGGCTCGGAAGCCGCGTGGGGGTGTACGTGGTCGTGACCGGGCAGGGCGTGCTGCCCGACGGCCTCCGGGGGCGGTCCGTCGTGCAGGACGCAGCCGTCGCGCAGGACGACCGCCCGGTCGATCAGGGGCTCCAGCGGCCCCAGCTCGTGCAGCACGAGAAGCACGGTGGCCCCGCCGGCGACCTGCTCGCGCAGGGTGGCGGCGAGGATCTCCTGGCTGGCCAGGTCCACGCCCGCCATCGGCTCGTCCATGATCAGGAGCTCCGGTTCGGCGGCGAGCGCGCGGGCGATCAGCACGCGCTGGTGCTGGCCGCCGGAGAGGGCGTTCACCGAGTCCTTGGCGCGGTCGGCGAGGCCGACGAGCTCGATGGCCCGGTCGACGGCGGCCCGGTCGGCCTTGCGGGGGATGCCCAGCCGGGTGCGGGAGAGGCGCCCGGCGGAGACGACCTCGCGGATCGTGGCGGGTACGCCGCCGGCCGCCGTGGTGCGCTGCGGTACGTAACCGACCCGGGCCCAGTGGCGGAAGCGGCGCAGCGGGGTGCCGAAGAGCTCGACGGTGCCGCCGGTCAGCGGGACCTGGCCGATGACGGAACGGACCGCGGTGGACTTGCCGGAGCCGTTGGCGCCGAGCAGGGCGACGACCTCGCCGCGGCGCACGGTCAGGTCGATACCGCGCAGCACGGGGCGTGCGCCGAGGGTGGCGGTGGCGTCGCGGACGACGATCACGGGTTCGCGGTCGGGGTTCTGGGGCTCGGGCATGAGCGCCTCCGGTGCTGCTGCGCGGTTCGGGCCGGTGGGTGCGGTGGGGTCGTCGCTCACTTCGCGCCGAGTGCCGTGCGCAGGGCGGCGAGGTTGGACTTCATGACCTCGATGTAGTCATCGCCCTTGGATGCCTTGGTGATTCCCTCAAGGGGGTCCAGGACGTCGGTGCGCAGTCCGGTGTCGCGGGCGACGGTCTTCGCGGTCTTGTCGCTGGCGAGTGTCTCGAAGAAGACGGTGGTGACCTTCTTCTTCTCCGCGACGGAGTGCAGGGCGCTGATGCGGGCGGGGCTGGGCTCGGCCTCGGGGTCGATGCCGGCGATGCCCTCCTGGGTGAGACCGTAGCGCTCGGCGAGGTAGCCGAAGGCGGAGTGCGTGGTGATGAACGTCTTCGTCGCGGTGTTCTTCAGCCCGGTCCGGTACGCGGTGTCGAGCGCGCCCAGCTCGTTGACCAGCGTGTCGGTGTTCTTGCGGTAGTCCGCGGCGTGGTCCGGGTCGGTCTTCTCCAGCGCCTTGCCGACGCCCTTGGCGACCTCGCTGTACTTCACCGGGTCCAGCCAGATGTGCGGGTCGGCGCCGGCCTCCTCGCCCTCGTGCTCGTGGGCGTGCTCGTCGTGGCCGTGTTCCTCGCCGCCGACCTCCGTGCCGTGGTCCTCCAGCGAGGTCAGCGTCGTGACGTCGAGGGTGTTCTCGGACTCCGACTGCTTGATCGCGTCGTCGACGGCGGGCTGGATGCCCTTGAGGTAGAGGATGAAGTCGGCGTCGGTGAGGCCGCCGATCTGCCGGGGGCTTAGCTCCAGCTCGTGGGGTTCCACGCCGGGCTTGGTGAGGCTGGAGACCGAGACGTGGTCCCCGCCTATGCGCTCCGCCAGGAACTGCATCGGATAGAACGACGCCACCACGTCGAGCCGGTCGCCGCTCTTGTGATCGGAGGCGTCGGAGGACGAGCAGGCGGTGAGGGCGGTGAGACCGAGGGCGGCCGCGCCGGCGACGGCGGCGGTGGATATGAGGCGGCGTACGTTCATGACAGTCATTTTCAACAAAAGTGGAAACGATTGTCAACAAGCGGGGTTCGCGGCCGGGACCGATACCGATTTGATCGAAGGGGCGTGGCCGCCGGTAATCTGGGCCCTTCGCCCGCCCGTTCCGTCGTCGTAATGAAGAGAGCACCGTGGCCGCCGACAAGATCGACACCATCGTCAGCCTGAGCAAGCGCCGTGGCTTCGTCTACCCCTGCAGCGAGATCTACGGTGGCCAGAAGGCCGCCTGGGACTACGGGCCGCTGGGTGTCGAACTCAAGGAGAACCTCAAGCGCCAGTGGTGGCGCTACATGGTCACCTCCCGCGAGGACGTGGTCGGTCTCGACTCGTCGGTCATCCTGGCCCCCGAGGTGTGGGTGGCCTCCGGCCACGTCGCCACGTTCTCCGACCCGCTTACCGAGTGCACCTCCTGCCACAAGCGCTACCGCGCGGACCACCTGGAGGAGGCGTACGAGGAGAAGCACGGCAAGGCGCCCGTCAACGGCCTGGCCGACCTCAACTGCCCGAACTGCGGCAACAAGGGCACGTTCACCGAGCCCAAGCAGTTCTCCGGCCTGCTCTCCACGCACCTCGGCCCGACCCAGGACTCCGGCTCGGTCGCCTACCTGCGCCCCGAGACCGCCCAGGGCATCTTCACCAACTTCGGCCAGGTGCAGACCACCTCGCGCAAGAAGCCCCCGTTCGGCATCGCGCAGATGGGCAAGTCCTTCCGCAACGAGATCACTCCGGGCAACTTCATCTTCCGCACGCGCGAGTTCGAGCAGATGGAGATGGAGTTCTTCGTCAAGCCGGGCGAGGACGAGCAGTGGCAGGAGTACTGGATGGAGCAGCGCTGGAACTGGTACACCGGCCTCGGCATGCGCGAGGAGAACATGCGGTGGTTCGAGCACCCGCAGGAGAAGCTCTCCCACTACTCCAAGCGCACCGCTGACATCGAGTACCGCTTCCGCTTCGGCGGCAGCGAGTGGGGCGAGCTGGAGGGCGTCGCCAACCGCACCGACTACGACCTCACGGCCCACTCCAAGGCCTCGGGCACGGACCTCTCCTTCTTCGACCAGGAGAAGAGCGAGCGCTACACCCCGTACGTCATCGAGCCCGCGGCCGGTGTCGGCCGCGCGATGCTGGCCTTCCTCCTCGACGCCTACAACGAGGACGAGGCGCCGAACGCCAAGGGCGTCATGGAGAAGCGCGCCGTGATGCGCCTCGACCCGCGCCTGGCACCGGTCAAGGTCGCGGTCCTCCCGCTGTCCCGCAACCCGCAGCTCTCGCCGAAGGCCAAGGGCCTCGCCACCGACCTGCGGCAGAACTGGAACATCGAGTTCGACGACGCGGGCGCCATCGGCCGCCGCTACCGCCGCCAGGACGAGATCGGCACGCCGTTCTGCGTCACCGTCGACTTCGACACCCTGGACGACAACGCGGTCACCGTCCGCGAGCGCGACACGATGAAGCAGGAGCGCGTGTCCCTGGACCAGATCCAGGGCTACCTGGCCACCCGGCTGCTCGGCTGCTGACGGCCGCACCCGCTGAACGAGCCCCCGCTTCCGCGCCCGCCGCGGAACCGGGGGCCTCTGCGTCGGGGGACCGCGGGCGGAAAACCTGGTGAGGCGGACGCCCGGTGTGGGTACCGTCCTGACCATGTATTCGTTCTTCCAGATCTACGAGTGAGAGCGCGGCGGGCCCGACCACCCGCCGCCCCCCGGATCGATCCGAGGTCGCGAGAGACCTCACCGAGACCACACATTGGGAGAACCCCATGGCCAAGAGCCGCAACAACCTCCTCGGCGTCGGCGGACAGCGCAAGAAGCTGTCCCGCTCCGGGGCGCAGGGGGCCGGCCCCGCCGGAGAGGCCGACCGCAGGACGGCCGCCGACCAGAAGCAGGAGCTGCTCCGCAAGATGCGGGAGCGGGCCGAAGGGCCCGCGCAGCCGGACACCGCGGACGCCGAGGCGTCGGCCGCGGAGCCGGAGGCCCCGGCGCAGAGCTGACGAGCGCGTGGGCGCCGAAGGCGCCTGCTCTCGCCCTGGCAGCCCGGGCCGTTCGGCCCGGGCTGTCGCGCGACTACGGCCTCGCCGGGGGTCGGCCCACACGGGCCCGCCCCGGCGAGGCCCCCGCCGCCCGCCGTGCCGCCGTACCGTCGCGCGGCCCCGCGACCGCCCGGACACCGCGCCCGCAGGGCGCCACCTCACCCCACCGTGCGCGGCAGCCGCAGGCTCAGCGCGGCCGTCAGGGCGACCGCGGCCAGCTGCACCAGCAGGGTCACCACCAGCGCGTCCCGCATCCCCGAACCGGGTGCCAGGGCCAGGAACAGCGAGCCGAGCGTCGCCACGCCGAGGGTCAGCGTCGCCTGCTGGGTCGTCGTCATCACGCCGCCGCCCACCCCGGCCCGCTCCGGCGGAACGTCCGACAGGATGATGCGGAAGATGACGGGCAGCTGGAGGCCCTGGCCGAAACCGGCGACGGCCATTCCCGGCATCAGGCCCGCCATGCCCAGGTCGGGCCAGCCCCGCCACACCGTGAGCGCGAGCACCGCCACGCCCACCGCCTGGATCAGCCCGCCCGCAGTCACGACCCGGCTGCCGTACCGCCGTACCAGCCGGGGGCCGGCCAGCGATGCCACGAAGAAGGCCACCGCCATCGGGGCGATCGACAGGCCGGACTGCGCCGGGCCCAGCTTCAGGCCCTGCTGGAGCGCCACCGCGATGACGAACATGAAGCCGCCGAAGCCCACCGAGAACGGCACCACCAGGGCGAGACCGCGCCGCAGCGACTCCAGGCGCAGCAGGCTCGGCGGAACCAGCGGGGTCAGCCCGCGCCGGTCCGCCCGCCGCTCCACCCGGTAGAACGCCGCCGCCGCGAACGGGAACAGCGCCAGCGACACCCAGGTCCACAGCGGCCAGCCCGCCGCCCGCCCCTCCGTCAGCGGGGCCAGCAGCGTCAGCAGCGACACCGCGAGCAGCAGCGTGCCCGGTACGTCGACGGGCGCCGGCCGCTCCGACCGCGTCTCGGGCACCGTGCGCGCCGCCAGGACCAGGCCGACCGCCGCGACGGGCACGTTGACCAGGAACACCGAGCGCCAGCCCGCGCTCTCGCCGAACACCGAGGACATCGGCGCGGCGGCGACCAGCGCGCCGCCCAGGATCTGGCCCGCGACCATCGAAAGCCCCGCGGTCGCCCCGTACAGGCTCATCGCCCGGGCCCTGCGGTGGCCGGAGGTGGCCGCCTGGATGGTGGCCAGTACCTGCGGGAGCATCAGCGCGGCCGACGCGCCCTGCGCGACCCGCGCCCCGACCAGGGACCAGGCGTCCGGGGCCAGCCCGCAGGCCAGCGAGGTGAGTCCGAAGGCCGCGATGCCGGCCAGGAACAGCCGGCGCCGGCCGGCCATGTCGCCGAGCCGCCCGCCGAGTACGAGCAGCACGGCGTACGCGAGCCCGTAGCCCGCGACGACCAGTTCCAGCAGGGCGGGGCCCGCCGCGAGGTCGTGGTCGATGGTGGGCAGGGCCACGTTGACGATGAAGAAGTCGATCAGAGGGAGGGCCGCGCCCAGCAGCACCGTGAACAGTCCCAGCGTGCCGAGCACCGGGCCGGGATGGTCGTGGCGCACGACCGGGGAGGCCGTGGCGCTTGCCGTTGTCGTCCGTACAGATGATTCACTCACGCCACCGACGATCGCCCGGCACGCAGCCTGGTACCAGAGTGTCTTTATCCTGGTACAAGGACCACCAGGCACAGGCGGTCCGCAGTCCCCGCACCGCCCGCACCCTGGAGGCATGACGACCATGGCGACGCCGGCCACGCAGACGGCCGCCCCCGGCGGGGGCGAGCCCGACGTCCGGCGGCACGAACTCGCGAACTTCCTGCGCAGCCGCCGCGAACGGATCACCCCCGAGCAGGTCGGCCTCGTCCGGGGCCGCCGCCGGCGGACGCCCGGGCTGCGCCGCGAGGAGGTCGCCCAGCTCTCCGCCGTCGGCGTCACCTGGTACACCTGGCTCGAACAGGCCCGGGACATCCAGGTCTCGCCCCAGGTCCTCGACGCCCTCGCCCGCGCCCTGCTGCTGGACCGCAGCGAGCGCAGCCACCTCTTCTCGCTCGCGGGCGCCATCGATCCCGCCCCCGGCACGGACTGCCCGCACATCACCACGGCGCTGCGCACCATGCTGCGGCAGCTGGAGCCGATCCCCGCCTGCGTGCAGAACAGCCGGTACGACATCCTCGCCCACAACCGTACGTACGGGCGGCTGCTGTGCGACATGGACGCGGTCGCGCCCGAGGACCGCAACGTCATGCTGCTCGCCTACACCAACGAGCAGTGGCGCGCCTCGGTCATGGACACGGCCGAGGTGACCCGCTTCATCACCGCCAAGTTCCGCGCGGCCATGGCGGAACACCTCGCCGAGCCCGCCTGGAAGGAGCTGCTGGGGCGGCTGGAGGCGGCCTCGCCGGAGTTCCGCGAGAACTGGGCCCGGCACGAGGTCGTCGGGGCGGGCAGCCGGTCCAAGGTCTTCCGCAACGCCTGGGTGGGGCTGCTGCGCGTCGAGACCACCGACCTCTGGCTCGGCCCGTCGGCCGGCCCCCGCCTGGTCAGTTACGCGCCCCGCGACGCGGAGACGCGCGAGCGGCTGGAGCGGCTCCAGGAACTGGTCCGCGCGGCGGAGGCCGCAGAGGACTGAGCGGCGGACTCACGCCCCCGCCCGCGCCGTCGAGGAGTGGGCGGCCGGGCCCTCGGCCACGGGCTCCGCCAGCCGTTCCGCCGTCCGGCGTGCCGTCCCCCGCGCCCAGCGACCGCTGCTCAGCGCCCCCACGAACAGGACCGCGAGACCGCAGCCCGTCACGATCCACCAGCCCGGCCTGCTCGCCTCCACGAAGCCGTCCGCCGAGCCGGCGGATCCGAGGGACCCGCCCAAGCCCGCCGCCAGGACCGCGCCGATCACCGCGACACCGAGGGTCTGCCCGATCTGGCGGCTCGTGGAGGCGACGGCCGCCGCCACGCCCGCCTGGGAGCGGGGCATGCCGGAGACCGCGGTGTTGGTGATGGGCGCGTTCACCGAGCCGAAGCCCAGGCCGAACAGCACGTACGCGGCGAACATCGAGACCGTCCCGGTCTCCGCGTCGAACGCCGCCAGCATCAGCCCGCTCACCGCCATCGCCCCGCCCGCGATCAGCAGCGGGATGCGCGGCCCGCGACTGGCCACCAGCCGCCCGGACAGCGGCGACAGCAGACACACCACGGCCGCCATGGGCAGCGTGTAGAGCCCGGCGTCCAGCGCGCTCAGCCCCCGGACGTCCTGGAGATAGAGCGTGTTGAGGAAGAGGAAGCCGCCGAGCGCGGCGAACGCGCTGACCGCGATCACGGTGGCCCCGCTGAACGGCACGCTGTGGAAGAACCGCAGGTCGATCAGCGGGTCCGCGCGCCGCGGCTCGTACACGAGCAGTCCCACCAGGGCCGCCGCCGCGAGACCGGCGAAGAGCAGGATCTCGCCGGAGGTCCACCCCTTCTGCGGGGCCTCGATGATCGCGTACGTCAGCGAGCCGAGCAGTGTGATCACCAGGAACTGGCCCAGCGGGTCCGGGCGGCGGGCCCGGTGGGCGCGCGACTCGGGGACGTAACGCCAGGTCAGCAGCAGGGCGGCGAGGCCGACCGGGAGGTTGACCCAGAAGATCGACCGCCAGCCGACCGAATCGACCAAGGTGCCGCCGACCACCGGGCCGGCCGCCATCGAGATGCCGACGACGCCGCCCCAGACCCCGATCGCACGGGCGCGCTCGCGCGGATCGGTGAAGGTGTTGGTGATGATCGACATCGCGACCGGGTTCAGCATCGAGCCGCCCACGGCCTGCACCATCCGGAAGGCGATGAGGGCCTCCAGGTTCGGCGCCAGCGAGCAGAGCGCCGAACCCAGGGTGAACAGGACCAGCCCGGCCATGAAGACCTTGCGCCGGCCGATCCGGTCGGCGGTGGAACCCGCGAGCATCAGCAGGGAGGCGAGGACGAGCGTGTACGCGTCGATCGTCCACTGCATCCCCGCGACGCTCGCGTCCAGTTCCCGGCGCATGGCGGGCAGGGCGACATTCAGGGCGGTGGAGTCGAGGCTGACGATCAGCAGGCTCATGCAGCAGATCGCCAGCACCAGCATCCGTCGTCGGTGGCTGAGCTCAGGCATCCATCGATAGTACGACTAACTAACGACTGCTGCCGCCAGTGCCTCCGCCGCGTCCCGGACCAGCGGGTGGTCGCCCGCCGCGTCGGAGGCTCCGGCGGGCTTCGTCGTCAGTACTGCCAGGACCACCGGCACGCCCTCGGGCGTCCACGCGACGCCCACGTCGTTGCACGAGCCGTACGAGCCGCCGCCCGTCTTGTCGGCGACCGTCCACTCCGGCGGCAGCCCGGCCCGGAACCGCGTACCGCTCGTCCGGCAGTTGAGCAGCCAGTGCGTCAGCCGCCCGCGGTCCCGGCGCTCCAGCACGTTCCCCAGGACGAGCCGGGCGTAGTCGCGGGCGAGCGCGGACGGGGTGGTGGTGTCGGTGACCCGGCCCGGCTCCGCGGAGTTCAGCAGGGGCTCCCAGCGGTCCAGCCGGGTCACGCGGTCGCCCAGGGAGCGCGCGAAGCGGGTGACGGCGGCCGGGCCCCCCAGCTCGCGCAGCAGCAGGTTGGCCGCGGTGTTGTCGCTGTCGCCGATCGCGGCGTCGCACAGGCGGGCGACGCTCAGCCCGCTCGCGAGGTGCTCCGGGGTGTCGGTGACCGGCGAATCGGACACGCAGTCCGCCTTCGTGTAGCGGACCACCTTCTCCAGCACCTCGCCGTCCCGGTCCAGATCCCGCAGGACGGCCGCCGCGGCGAGCGTCTTGAAGGTGGACAGCATCGGAAAGCGCTCGTCCGCCCGGTGCCGCACCGCGACCCCGGTGGCCACGTTGTACGCGAAGGCGCCGACGCGGGCCCCGTGCGCCCGCTCCAGCTCGCGCAGCCGGGCCGTCGTGGCGCCCTCCGCCGCACGGGCGGTCCCCGCACCGGCGAGCAGCGCGCCCACGGCCCCGGCGCCGCCGAGCGCGAGCAGTCCGCGCCGGCTGGGGGAGGCCGGGGTCAAACGGGAAGAGGTCGTCGTCATGAGCTCGGTCTCCTTCGTCCGCCGGCTCGTCGCCGGAATCCCCACGCTACGGCGGCGCTCCGGCAACGCCCGCTCCTTCCCCGCCCCGGCGGGTTGCGACCGCCTCGGGAGCAGTCGCCGGGGTACGGGACAATGGGGCCATGACCACGCTCGCCCCCTCGCCCCCGCTGCTCCGCATCGGCCCGCACACCGTGCAGCCGCCGGTGGTCCTCGCACCCATGGCCGGCATCACCAACGCCCCCTTCCGGACGCTGTGCCGGGAGTTCTCGGGCGGCAAGGGGCTGTTCGTCAGCGAGATGATCACGACGAGGGCCCTGGTCGAGCGCAACGAGAAGACCATGCAGCTCATCCACTTCGACGCGACCGAGACCCCGCGCTCGATCCAGCTGTACGGAGTGGACCCGGACACCGTCGGCAAGGCGGTCAGCATGATCGTCGACGAGAACCTCGCCGATCACATCGACCTCAACTTCGGCTGCCCGGTCCCCAAGGTCACCCGCAAGGGCGGCGGCTCGGCCCTCCCGTACAAGCGGCCGCTGCTGCGCGCGATCCTGCGCGAGGCCGTCTCCCGCGCCGGGGACCTGCCCGTCACCATCAAGATGCGCAAGGGCATCGACGACGACCACCTCACCTACCTCGACGCCGGCCGGATCGCCGTCGAGGAGGGCGTCACGGCGGTCGCCCTGCACGGCAGGACCACCGCCCAGCACTACGGCGGCACCGCCGACTGGGACGCCATCGCCCGCCTCAAGGAGCACGTCCCGGAGATCCCGGTGCTCGGCAACGGTGACATCTGGTGCGCGGACGACGTCCTGCGCATGATGCGCGAGACCGGCTGCGACGGCGTGGTCGTGGGGCGCGGCTGCCTGGGCCGGCCCTGGCTCTTCGGCGACCTGGTCAGCGCGTTCGAGGGCACGGAGACCCGGCAGGCGCCCACCCTGCGCACCGTCGCCGACGTGATGCTGCGCCACGCGACGCTGCTGGGGGAGTGGATCGGCGACGAGGCCCGGGGCGTGATCGACTTCCGCAAGCACGTGGCCTGGTACCTCAAGGGCTTCGCGGTCGGCTCCGAGATGCGCAAGAAGCTGGCGATCACCTCCTCCCTGGAGGAGCTGGGCTCCCAGCTCCAGGAGCTGGACCTCGACCAGCCCTGGCCGGACGGCGCCGACGGACCGCGCGGGCGCACCTCGGGCAACAACCGGGTGGCCCTCCCGGACGGCTGGCTCAAGGACCCGTACGACTGCGCGGGCGTCAGCGCCGACGCGGAGCTGGACACCTCCGGGGGCTGAGGAAGCCTCGTGCGTGTGGGCACTCGGTGCCCACACGCACCTCTCGCTCATCTGAGCGCCAAATGGGCCGCGAATCGGCCCCGGGGATCTCGGATCGATGGCCTACGGACGAGTACGCCCCTCATTCACCACGTTGAGTGAGCGAGAAGTGCACCCAGAGTTGCCAAACGGGTGTCCGGATGGTGACATCTGAGCGGCCTCCATGGAGTGATTCTCGCCACCTTGAGAGCCCTGGTGCTCACATGAGCGTGAAATCCGGTGCTGCACTTCTCAAAGGATGGCACTGGGTGCCAGGTGGTCGGACTTTGATCGATCGACGCTTCGGTTACTTTCAGCCACGGAATGGCGTGTTCCGGATGGCGCTGCGTCATCCTGTGTACGAGTCCTGAACGCATGCCTCCGAGCGTCCTCCGAACGGCCGACTTTCGATCTGCTGGCGGACGGGTGGTTACGGCCGTACGACGCGCAAGTGGACGTACCCACACACCTTCGATCTGGGTATGTTCCTCGCCGTCAGGGCAGCCACCGCGTCCTCGAGGAGTCGAGACCCGTGTCGGAAAACAAAGATGTGCAGAAGTTCGTCTACGACTTCACCGAGGGCAACAAGGATCTGAAGGACCTGCTCGGCGGGAAGGGGGCCAACCTCGCCGAGATGACCAACCTCGGGCTCCCCGTCCCTCCCGGCTTCACCATCACCACCGAGGCGTGCAAGGTCTACCTCGACAGCGGTGACGAGCCGGCCGCCCTCCGCGACGAGGTGAGTGCGCACCTCGACGCCCTGGAGCGGCGGATGGGCAAGAAGCTCGGCCAGGCCGACGACCCGCTGCTGGTCTCCGTACGCTCCGGCGCCAAGTTCTCGATGCCCGGGATGATGGACACCGTCCTCAACATCGGGCTCTCCGACGCCTCCGTCGTGGGCCTCGCCGACCAGGCCGGTGACGAGCGGTTCGCGTGGGACTCCTACCGCCGGCTCATCCAGATGTTCGGCAAGACCGTGCTCGGCGTCGACGGCGAACTCTTCGAGGAGGCGCTGGACGAGGCGAAGGCGGCCAAGGGCGTCACCGTCGACGTCGATCTCGACGCGGGCGACCTGAAGAAGCTGGTCAAGCAGTTCAAGAAGATCGTCACGCGCGACGCCGGCCGCGACTTCCCGCAGGACGCGCGCGAGCAGATGGACCTCGCCATAAAGGCGGTCTTCGACTCGTGGAACACCGACCGGGCCAAGCTCTACCGCCGCCAGGAGCGCATCCCCGGCGACCTCGGCACCGCCGTCAACGTCTGCTCCATGGTCTTCGGCAACCTCGGCCCCGACTCGGGTACGGGCGTCGCCTTCACCCGTGACCCGGCCAGCGGCCACCAGGGCGTGTACGGCGACTACCTCCAGAACGCGCAGGGCGAGGACGTCGTCGCGGGCATCCGCAACACCGTGCCGCTCGCCGACCTGGAGGCGATCGACAAGAACTCGTACGACCAGCTGCTCAAGATCATGGAGACGCTGGAGACGCACTACAAGGACCTCTGCGACATCGAGTTCACCATCGAGCGCGGTCACCTGTGGATGCTCCAGACCCGGGTCGGCAAGCGCACCGCCGGTGCCGCCTTCCGCATCGCCACCCAGCTGGTGGACCAGGGCCTGATCGACGAGGCCGAGGCGCTCCAGCGGGTCAACGGCGCCCAGCTCGCGCAGCTGATGTTCCCGCGCTTCGACGACACCGCGAAGACCCGGCGGCTCGGCCGGGGTATCGCCGCCTCGCCCGGCGCCGCGGTCGGCAAGGCGGTCTTCGACTCGTACACCGCCGTCAAGTGGTCCCGGTCCGGCGAGAAGGTCATCCTGATCCGCCGCGAGACCAACCCGGACGACCTGGACGGCATGATCGCCGCCGAGGGCATCCTGACCTCGCGCGGCGGCAAGACCTCGCACGCCGCCGTCGTCGCCCGCGGCATGGGCAAGACCTGTGTCTGCGGCGCCGAGGAGATCGAGGTCGACACCAAGCGCCGGCGCCTGACGGTCGGTGACATCGTCGTGGAGGAGGGCGACGTCGTCTCCGTCGACGGCTCCACCGGCAAGGTCTACCTCGGCGAGGTCCCCGTCGTGCCGTCCCCGGTCGTCGAGTACTTCGAGGGCCGGATGCACGCGGGCGCCGACGACGCCGACGAGCTGGTCGCCGCCGTGCACCGGATCATGGCGTACGCGGACCGGGTGCGCCGGCTGCGGGTGCGGGCCAACGCGGACAGCGCGGAGGACGCCCTGCGCGCCCGCCGCTTCGGGGCCCAGGGCATCGGGCTGTGCCGCACCGAGCACATGTTCCTCGGCGAGCGCCGCGAGATGGTCGAGAAGCTGATCCTCGCCGACACCGACAAGGAGCGCGAGACCGCCCTGGAGCAGCTGCTCCCGCTCCAGAAGGCGGACTTCATCGAGCTGTTCGAGGCGATGGACGGGCTGCCGGTCACCGTACGGCTGCTGGACCCGCCGCTGCACGAGTTCCTGCCCGACATCACCGAGCTCTCGGTACGGGTGGCGCTCGCCGAGGCCCGCAAGGACGCCAACGAGAACGACCTGCGGCTCCTCCAGGCCGTGCACAAGCTGCACGAGCAGAACCCGATGCTCGGGCTGCGCGGCGTCCGGCTCGGCCTGGTCATCCCCGGCCTGTTCGCCATGCAGGTGCGGGCCATCGCGGAGGCGGCCGCCGAGCGCAAGAACGCCAAGGGCGACCCGCGCGCCGAGATCATGATCCCGCTCGTCGGCACGGTCCAGGAGCTGGAGATCGTCCGCGAGGAGGCGGACCGGGTCATCGCCGAGGTGCAGGCCGCCACCGGCACCGACCTCAAGCTGAAGATCGGCACGATGATCGAGCTGCCGCGCGCCGCGCTGACCGCGGGGCAGATCGCGGAGGCGGCGGAGTTCTTCTCCTTCGGCACCAACGACCTGACCCAGACCGTCTGGGGCTTCTCCCGCGACGACGTGGAGGCCTCGTTCTTCACCGCGTACCTGGAGAAGGGCATCTTCGGGGTGTCGCCGTTCGAGACCATCGACAAGGACGGCGTCGGCTCGCTGGTCAAGAACGCCGTCGCGGCCGGCCGGGCCACCCGCCCGGACCTGAAGCTCGGCATCTGCGGGGAGCACGGCGGCGACCCCGAGTCGGTGCACTTCTTCCACGAGGCCGGCCTCGACTACGTCTCCTGCTCGCCGTTCCGCATTCCGGTGGCGCGCCTGGAGGCGGGCCGTGCGGCGGCCGGGCCGCGGGGCAGCGACAGCCGCTGACGCGGCGCCTCCCACCCATTCCGCCTCCGCCGCCGGTACACCCCACCCTCACCGAACCGGCGGCGGACGCGGAATTCCGGAGACGGCGGCACCCTGTGCGGGGGTGCCGCCGTCTTGTCGTACGGACCGGCGCCGCCATGGGTTGTTGTCATGCTCACGTGAATGATGTGTCCGGCGTCCATTGCTTCGTTTAATGCGCAAAGAAATCGAGCTGAACGGACCCGGGTGCGGCCCGTGGATCCCCATCCACGGGCCGCACCCGGCTTACCCCCATCGAGTGCGGAGCCGCACCATTGCCAACCGCCGCCGAACGAGCAAAACCCCCCACGGCCTTCACTCGCTCTTCCGGTGGCTCCGGAATCGCACCCGACGACGCACAGCCTTTCGTCCGGCGGCGGGTCGGGGCGAGGCGTTTCACCTCTGGCCGAAACCCCGTGGTGACGTGCTGTTACGATTCGCATACGCTTGCGAGGGGGGAATTGCAGGTGCAAGGGGTGGGAGTTCGGTGCTGCGTATCCATGTCTCCGGATGGGACCTTTCCAGGGTGCGGATGGCCGCCGGGCCGGACGCGCTGTGGGAGACCATTCTCAGCTTTCACCGGCTGAGGGACCGGAGGGCTTCCGCGGTCTTCGGGAAATGGCGCTCGGAAACCCGCCCGAGGTTGAGCGGTGAAGTACGGCTGCTGTCCGCGGTCGTTCCGCAGCGCGGATATTTCCCCGACTTCCTGACTCCTTCTCAGGAAAACTCCGAACCGCTCCGGCTCGACGCCGGAATGGAAGCCGTGCGCGCCACCCCGCCCGAGCGGCTGCGCGCCGAGATCGCCGTCCTGGAGGAGTCCGGCCCGCCCGGCGCCCGGCGCACCGCCCGCCGCGCCCGCCTGGAACCGCTGCGCGAGGGCGGCCCCGGGCCCCTCGGCCGGCTCGTCGGCGCCTTACGGGACTACCACCGCGCCGCCGTCGAGCCGTACTGGCCGCACATCCAGTCCGCCGTCGAGGCCGACCGCGCCATCCGGGGCCGCGCCCTGCTGGACGGCGGCACGGACGAACTGCTCCACTCGCTCCCGCCGGTCATCCGGTGGCGGGCGCCCGTCCTGGAGGCGGACTACCCCGTCGACCGGGACCTCCACCTGGACGGGCGCGGACTGCTCCTCCAGCCCTCGTACTTCTGCCGGGGCACCCCCGTCGTCCTGCGCGACCCCCTGCTCCCGCCCGTCCTGGTCTACCCGGTCGCCCACCCGGCCGCCCCGGCCTTCGCCGAACCGGGCCCCTGGCTCGGCCGGCTCCTCGGGCAGACCCGCTCCACGGTCCTGCGGGCCATCGGCGACGGCTGCACCACCAGCGAACTGGCCCGGCGCGCCGGGGTCTCCCTCGCCTCGGCCAGCCAGCACGCCTGCGTCCTGCGCGAGGCGGGCCTCGTCCACACCCTGCGGCACGGCGGCTCGGTCCTGCACACCCTGACCCCGCTGGGCGGCTCGCTGCTCAGGGGCGGGGCGCCGCTGGCGGTTTCCTGAGCCGGACCGCGCGGAAAGGATCCGCCGCCGGCACCGATGAGTTCCGGGCGGCCCCGGCGTCTACCTGTCGAGAAGCGTTCGACAGAGGCACTTCGACAGAAGCACTTCGGCAGACGCACAAGGAACCACGCACCGAGAGAGCGAGACGGCCATGCCTCAGATGATCTTCGTGAACCTGCCGGTCAAGGACCTGGAGACGTCCAAGGGCTTCTACGGCAAGCTGGGCTACTCCTTCAACCCGCAGTTCAGCGACGAGCGCACCGCCTGCCTCGTCATCAGCGACACGATCTTCGCGATGCTCCTCCAGGAGGAGCGCTTCAAGGACTTCACCAAGAAGGAGATCGCGGACGCCTCCAGGTCCACCGAGGTGATCCTCGCCCTCAGCGCCGACAGCCGCGAGAAGGTGGACGAGCTGGCCGACGCGGCCCTCGCGAGCGGCGGATCGCCCGCCAACGAGCCGCAGGACCTCGGCTTCATGTACGGCCGGTCCTTCCAGGACCCGGACCACCACATCTGGGAGGTCGTGTGGATGGACCCGTCGGCCGTCGACGACCAGGGCTGACCTACAGCCCGGGGTACGTCACCCCGGTCAGCTGCTCCGAGGCCACCCACAGCCGCTCGCCCGCCACGTCGTCGCGCGTCCGGTCCGCCCGCCAGGACGGTCCGGGAGCGCCGCGCCGGCCCCGCCGCGGGCCGGTGAACCAGTCGGGGCGCACACCCGGCGCGGTGGCCGCGTACAGCGTGGGCAGGGCCCCGGCCGACGCGGGCTGGGCGAGGACGTTGACGAGGCCCATGACCCGTTCCACCGCCCTGCGCCTCTCCATCCGGGCTCCCGCCGTGTGCAGGTCGGTCGCGGCGAGGCCGGGGTGCGCGGCGGCGGCGACCAGAGTGCTGCCGGCCGCCGCGGCCCGCCGGGCCAGCTCGTGGACGAAGAGCAGGTTGGCGGTCTTCGAGCGCCCGTAGGCGATCCAGCGGTGGTAGGTCCGCTCGCTGTTGAGGTCGCCCATGTCGATGTCGGCCAGCGCGTGCATCCCGCTGGAGACGGTCACCACCCTGGCCCCCTCGGTGGCCAGCAGCTTCGGCAGCAGCAGCCCGGTGAGCGCGAAGTGCCCGAGGTGGTTGACGCCGAACTGGGTCTCGAAACCGTCGGCGGTCCGCCCGTACGGCAGGGCCATCACACCGGCGTTGTTGATCAGCAGATCGAGCGTGTCCGCCCGGTAGTCCGCCGCGAACTCCCGTACGGAGGACAGGTCGGCCAGATCCAGGGCGGCGAACTCCACGTCCGCGCCGCGCACCGCGTACCGGATGCGGTCCGCCGCCTCCTTGCCGCGCCGTTCGTCGCGGCAGGCGAGCAGCACCCTGGCGCCGCAGCGGGCCAGTTCGCGGGCGGTGTGCAGCCCGATCCCGCTGTTGGCTCCCGTCACCACGGCCGTCCTGCCGCTCTGGTCGGGTATGTCGCGCGCACTCCAGCCGTGGCTCATGGATCAAGCGTACGACCGGGGACGAGGATGGCCGGAAGTACCCGTTCGGGGGTTCTTCCGGCCGTCTCCGCACGAGCGGACGCGTTCAGTCCGCGCGCACCTCGAAGACCGGTACGGAGACCTCGTCGTCGTCCAGGCAGGCCCCCGTCGCCAGGTCGAAGCGCTGCTTGAGCAGGGGCGAGGCGACGAAGGGCTGCCCGCCGTCCGAGCCGACGAGGCCGCGCGAGAGGACGTAGGCGCCGGTGAACGGGTCGCGGTTGTCGATGGCGTACGTCCGCCCCGCCCGGTCCAGGAACAGCGCGACCTGCCGGCCGTCCGGGAGGAGGGCGGCGACCCCGCGCCCCGGGGTCAGCAGCGAGCGGTCGCACACGGTGAGCCAGCCGTCCCCGGCGGCGAGCCGGATGCTGCGGGTGTCCTGCGCGGTCTCCAGCGTCTGCGTGGTCATCAGGAGGCGGTCCCTTCAAGAGTGCGGATGGCGAGAACCGGGCCCGCGAGGATGTCCAGGTCGGGCTTGACCTGGTCGCGTTCCGGGACGAACTTGACCGACGGGTCGGGCGCGTCGGGCGCGTTGACGAAGGTGACGAACCGGCGCAGCCGCTCCGGGTCGTTGATGGTCTCCGCCCACTCGTCGCGGTAGCCGCGGACGTGGTCGGCCATCAGCCGCTCCAGCTCGTCGCAGAGCCCGAGCGAGTCGTGCACGACGACGTCCCGGACGTGCTCCAGGCCCCCCTCGATCCGCTCCAGCCAGGCCGAGGTGCGCTCCAGCCGGTCCGCGGTGCGG
This sequence comes from Streptomyces sp. 2131.1, assembly GCF_900105515.1. GTDB lineage: Bacteria > Actinomycetota > Actinomycetes > Streptomycetales > Streptomycetaceae > Streptomyces > Streptomyces drozdowiczii. The sequence continues at coordinate 4,902,897 of NZ_FNSY01000001.1, forward strand.
ATGTAGAACATCAGGAACCGGTCGATCAGCCGGACCAGTTCGGCGTCCGACAGGTCCTGGGCGAGCAGGTCCGCGTGGCGCGGGGTGGCGCCGCCGTTGCCGCCCACGTAGAGGTTCCAGCCGCCCGCCGTGGCGATGATCCCGAAGTCCTTGCCCCGGGCCTCCGCGCACTCCCGGGCGCAGCCCGACACCGCCGACTTCAGCTTGTGCGGGGCGCGCAGGCCCCGGTAGCGCAGCTCCAGGTCGATCGCCATCTTCACGGAGTCCTGCACGCCGTAGCGGCACCAGGTCTGCCCCACACAGGACTTGACCGTGCGCAGCGACTTCCCGTACGCGTGCCCGGACTCGAAGCCCGCGTCGACGAGCCGGGTCCAGATCAGCGGCAGCTGGTCGACGCGGGCGCCGAACAGGTCGATGCGCTGGCCACCGGTGATCTTGGTGTAGAGCCCGAAGTCGCGGGCCACCTCGCCGATCACGATCAGCTTGTCCGGGGTGATCTCGCCGCCGGGTATGCGCGGCACGATCGAGTACGAGCCGTTGCGCTGGAGGTTGGCGAGGAAGTGGTCGTTGGTGTCCTGGAGGGCCGCCTGCTCGCCGTCCAGGACATAGCCGCTCGCGCCGACCGTCGGGGCCAGCGAGGCGATGACCGAGCCGACCGTCGGCTTGCAGACCTCGCAGCCGTCGCCGCCGCGCGCCTCCTCCCGCCCGTGCGAGTCCAGCAGATCCGCGTACGAGGTGATCCCCAGGGTGCGGACGATCTCGTACAGCTCGCTGCGGGTGTACGCGAAGCAGCCGCACAGACCCGCGTCCTGGCTCTGCGGGAGCAGCTGGCCGATCACCTTGACGCAACTGCCGCAGCCGGTGCCCGCCTTGGTGCACTTCTTCACCTCGGGAAGCGTGGTGTGCTCGCAGATCGCGCCCTTGGTGACGTTGTGGCAGGAGCAGATCACCGCCTCGTCGGGCAGCGAGGAGGGGCCGAGCGCGACCGGGCCGCCCGCGCCCGCCGGGAGCACCAGCTGCTCCGGGGCGACGGGAAGGACGGTGCCGGTCATCGGGCGCAGCGTGCCGTACTGGTCGGCGTCGCCCACCAGCACTCCGCCCAGCAGGGTGCCGTCCGCCGCCACCACCAGCTTCTTGTAGACGCCGGAGCGGGCGTCCGAGTACACGACGTCCAGGCAGCCGTCGGCGGTGCCGTGCGCGTCGCCGAACGAGGCCACGTCGACGCCGAGCAGCTTCAGCTTCGTCGACAGGTCTGCGCCGGTGAACGCGGCCTTCTCGCCGGTGATCACCTCGGCGGCCGTCAGCGCCATCTCGTACCCGGGCGCCACCAGCCCGTACACCCGGCCGTCGGAGGCGAGCGCGCACTCCCCGATGGCGAAGACCGCCGGGTCCGAGGTCCGGCACTCCTCGTCGACGACGATGCCGCCGCGCTCCCCGACCGCCAGACCGCAGTCCCGGGCCAGCTGGTCGCGGGGGCGCACCCCGGCCGAGAACACCACCAGGTCCGTGGCCAGCGAGGAACCGTCGGAGAGCGCCATCCCGGTCACCGCGCCGTTCTCGCCCGCGGTCACCTCCTGCGTCCCGACCCCGGTGTGGACGCTCAGGCCCATGTCCTCGATGGTGCGCAGCAGCGCCGCGCCCCCGCCCTCGTCGACCTGGACGGGCATCAGCCGGGGCGCGAACTCCACCACGTGCGTCTCCAGGCCGAGGCCCTTCAGCGCGCCTGCCGCCTCAAGACCGAGCAGCCCGCCGCCGACCACCGCGCCGGTCGTCGCGTTCTTCGCGTACTCCTCGATGGCGAGCAGGTCCTCGATCGTCCGGTAGACGAAGCAGCCGGTGCTGTCCTTGCCGGGGACCGGCGGCACGAACGGGTAGGACCCGGTCGCGAGCACCAGCGTGTCGTACGCGAAGACCTCCCCGGACCGCGCGGTGACCGTGCGGGCCGTGCGGTCCACGGACACCGCCGGGTCGCCGAGCCGCAGCTCGAAGCCGTGCCGCTCCATGAAGCCGTGCTCGACCAGCGACAGGTCCTCCGGGGTCGTCCCCGCGAAGTACGAGGTCAGCTGGACCCGGTCGTAGGCGGCGCGGGGCTCCTCGCACAGGACGACGACCCGGGCGGTGCCGGCGGTGCCGGTCAGCCCGCGCTCGGCCAGGGCTTCCAGGAAACGCTGGCCGACCATCCCGTGCCCGACGACCACGAGGGTGGGCGCGGCGGCAGGGGAGGTGGGGGTGGTCGGGGGAGTGGACACCGGCATCTCGGGGCCTCCGTCGTCGGTGAGCAGTTTCGGCAGGGCCACAGGCGCCGGGCCTGTGTGCTCATGACGGAAAGCGTGTCCCGGCGGTGTTACCCGGCCGGTTCCCCGCTGTTTCCCGGGAGGAACCTTGCGCTCAGCACCCCCCGTCCGGACCTGTGAGGCCGCCGGAAAGCCGCCGTGGGCTGCGGGAACCTCAGAGTTGGCTCAACTTTCCCGCCGGGTCGCCGGGATGGTTGGACGGCGCATGTATCCGCTCCATAGGGTCGTGTCCATGCCGGACATCACCCTGACCACCCTTGTCGTGCTGTGCCTCGCCGCCGCCGCGGCCGGCTGGGTCGACGCGGTGGTCGGCGGCGGCGGGCTGCTCCTGCTGCCCGCGCTGCTGCTCGGCCTGCCGCATCTGCCGGCCGCGCAGATCCTCGGCACCAACAAGGCGGTCGCCATCGTCGGTACCTCGGGCGCCGCCGTCACCTACGCGCGAAAAGCCCCCGTGAAGGTGGGTACGGCGGTGCGGATCGGGCTCGCGGCCCTGACCGGGTCGATGACCGGCGCGTTCTTCGCCGCCGGGATCAGCAGCGAGGTGCTGCGCCCGGTGATCATGGTGGTGCTGCTCGCGGTCGCCGCGTTCGTCATGCTGCGGCCCCAGTTCGGCCGGGCGGCGGGGGACGGTGTCCCGCCCGAGGTCACGCGCGCCCGCATGGTCACCGCGATCGTCCTGGTGGGCGGCGGCATCGGCCTGTACGACGGACTGTTCGGCCCCGGTACGGGCACCTTCCTGGTGCTCGCCCTGACCGCCGTGCTCCACCTCGACCTGGTCACCGCGTCCGCCACCGCGAAGATCGTCAACGTCTGCACCAACGCCGGGGCGCTCGCGATGTTCGCCCACCAGGGCAACGTGCTGTGGCAGCTGGCGGCCCTGATGGCGGTGTTCAACCTGGCGGGCGGTCTGCTGGGCGCGCGGATGGCGTTGCGCAAGGGCAGCGAGTTCGTGCGCGGGGTGCTGCTGGTGGTCGTGTTCTCGCTGGTCGCGAAGCTCGCGTTCGACCAGTGGCACGCCTGAGCGGAGCCTCAGCGCACGCTCGTGAGGTGGGCGTACGCCACCACGTTCCCCCGGTAGCCCGTCGCCTCCGAGTAGCCGCCGCCGCAGGTGATCAGCCGCAGCGAGGCGTGTGCGGACGCGCCGTAGACCCGCTGGTCGGGGAAGTCGTCGCTCTCGTACACCTCGATCGCGTCGAGGGTGAAGACGGCGGTGCGGCCGTCCTGCCGGTCCACCTCGACGGTGCTGCCCTTCTTCAGCGATCCGAGGTCGTAGAAGACGGACGGGCCCTCGGCGTTGTCGACGTGGCCGGCGACGATCGCGGTGCCCTTGGCGCCGGGCGGTGTGCCGTCCTTGTACCAGCCGACGATGTCGGTGTTCCCGGCCGGCGGCACGTCCAGGCTGCCGTCGGCCCCGAGCCCGAGCCGCATCATCGGCGCGTCCACCCGGATGGCGGGGATCCGGATGCGTACGGGCGCGGAGGGGCGCAGCGGCTCGGCGACCGGTGAGCCGGGCAGCAGGGCGGGCCCGGCGGTGAACGCCTGGGCCGCGGCTGGTCCGGGCGGGGTGAGCCGGGTGCCCGCGCCGCTCTGGATCAGCCAGACACCGGCCAGCGCCACGACGACGAGCAGCCAGCCCTTGGCCTTCTGGGACACGGTCGTCCTCCGGGGTGCGGAAGAAGGGGGAGACGGTCCCGTCCCGGTGGCGCGGGGCCACCGGGACGGACACCGGGCGGTACGGAGGGGTGGATGCCTCCGTCAGCCGGCGTCCCGCGTGCCGCTCGCCCGGCGACGCAGGAGCCAGGCTCCGCCGACGGCGGCAGCGGCGAGTACGCCGGCTCCCGCCGCGATCTGGGTGGTGTCCGGGCCGACGCTGCCGCCGACTCCGGTCTTCACGTGGCCCGAGGGGGCGGTGGGCGCGGCCGAGGTGCGGTGGCCCGAGGGCTCGCGCTGACCGGACCCGGTGTCGTCCCGGCCGGGTGCGGTCGTGTGGCCGGAGGGGAGGGGGCGCTCGGTGGGCGTGGTGCGGCCCGCCTCCGAGGGGGCGTCCGGTACGAGGGCGGAGCCGGCGGCCTCGGCGTCGAGACCGTCCAGGCCCTCCGTGTCCTCGTCGCCGCCCAGCCCGTCCAGGTCGGAGAAGTCGTACGCGGGCGCTTCGGAGGTCGCGGCGGGGTCCTCGGTGCCGGCCTCGTCGGACGCGTCGGCCCCGTCGCGGGAGGAGCCGGCCGCCCGCTCGGCGGACTTCACCTCGATCTGCCCGGTGGCCTTCTCGCCGTTCGCGCAGTCCACGCCGATGCCGTACGAGCCGGGCGCGACGCCGCCGGGCACCCGGAAGGAGCCGGCCAGGGTCTCTTCGAGGGAGGCGGGCACCAGCGGGAACTCCGGGGCGTCCAGCGCGCTCGCGTCCCCGGTGGCGCTGCCGCCGCTTCCGCAGGCGGTGGTGTCCACGGTGACCGTGGTGCCCGGAGCGGCGCTCGCGGGGGTGATCCGCAGGGATGCCGGTCCCTCCCCGTACGCGGACGGGGCGGCGGCGCTGAGGCCGAGCGCGGCGGCGGCGAGGGCCGCGGCAGCGGTGCCGGTCACGAGTCGGGCAGGACGGCGCATGGGGGTTTCCTCCGGACCTGGGCGCTGGCGGATGTGTCCTGGCCCCGAGCCAACAGCCGGACCGGCCTCCATGCCTGCTGACACCGAGTCAGCTCTCACCCGTTCGGCCCGGCGCGGCGCCCTTGCCAAGCCGCGTCCGCGCAGGTCAAGGCGGTGGTGGCGGGTGAGGTGCGCGGCTCGCGGCACCCCGGTGCCGTTCGGGTGACGGGGCCGTCGTCCTATGTGATGCATGTCACACGCGTGAGGTGGAGCTGAGCGGGAAGACGCAACACAACCCCCCACGGGACGGTGTGCACAGCCGCCCCCGGCCGCTGCCCCCTCCGGACCTCCCCCCCTGGGTCCGAAGGGGGCGCACTGCGTCAGGGGCGCCCCGGCGCGCTGGCCGACCACGCGATGACCGGGGGCCGGACACGGGCGCAGCGCGGTCGCCCCTCGGCGTCCGAGAGCGGAAGCCGGGCGGTGAGATGTCCGCAGCGCACGGCCGCGGTCAGGACGGCCGGGTCGATGTCGGCGAACATCAGCTTGGCCCGCCGGAACATCGTGAACAGGCCGTCCTCGTCGACCGTGCCCCAGGACAGGTAGACGAAGCGCCCGCCGAGCCGGTTCTGCACGTACGGTCCCCGGACCGCGACCCCGTCCCCGTCCGCGACGGCCGTGCACTCCAGGGTCCAGCGGGCCTCCGGCGCGTCGCCGGGGGTCGGGCCGAGAAGCTCGCCCGGGCGGTCCTTGCGCTGGACGCCCACATGGACGTTCTCGTAGCCGGGGAAGCCGGGCCCGGCCGGGCAGACGCGGCCGGGCAGGCCCGAACCCTCGACGTGGACGAGCAGGGCAGTCTCCATGAGTCAGACCGCCTCGTCCGCAGCCGCCTCGTACGCCCCGGTCAGCCGCTTCATCAGCGCCTCGTCGACCGTGAACGCGGTGTCGCCGATCCGGGCGACCGGGGCCAGGCCCTGCGAGTTGGTGAGGAAGGCCGACCGGTAGGTGCCGAGCCCGTCCAGGGTGACCGCCCGGCGCACCGACTCCACTCCGGCGCCCGGCAGCTCCCGTTCCAGGACGCCCATGGTGATGCCGGTCAGCGCCGGCGCCTGCGGCCAGACGACCGCGGTGCCGTCCCAGAAGCCGATGTTGGCGACCGCCCCCTCGGCCACCGATCCGTCGGGCCCCGTCAGCAGCGCGTCGTCGAAACCGGACCGGCGGGCCAGTTGCGCGTAGTAGGTCTGGCCGAACTCACCGGGGCGCTTGAGGTGCGGGGCGGTCCGTGTGTAGGGGACCGGCATCAGGCTCCTGGGCTCGGGCGACATCCGGGCCGGCCCGGCCACCGTGACCATGACGGTGGCCGCGGTGTTCCCGAGCGGCGGGTGCCCGTACACCCGCACCGAGGCGTCCGCCGCGCCCGCGCTCCCCAGTGCGTGCCGGATCAGCCCGCGCACCCGGCCGCCGTCCAGGGGGAGTTCGAACAGCTCGCGGTTGGCCGCGTCCAGCCGCGCCAGATGCAGGTCAAGGCCGCGTACCCGGCCCCCGCGGACCTGCATCGCCGTGAAGTGCCCGTAGTTGACGAGGAGCGCCCGGCGCAGATCGTCCTCGGTGGCGGGCCGGCCGTCGAATTCGGCGTACGGAAGGACTGGCGCTGCTGGAGTCGTCATACGGCCACGGTATGCGGCCGCCTCCACCCGGCAGGAGGTGCGTTCCCCGTCACGTTTGACCTCAACCATGGTTGATGTACGAACGTCTTCGGCATGGACCTCATCACCGCGGAATCCACCGCCACCGCCATGACCGAAAACGCCCCCGTGAAGGTGGCCGTCATTCTCGCCAGCAACCGCGAGGGCCGGTTCGCCCCCGTCATCGCCGACTGGTTCCTCGCTCACGCCGACGGCCACCCGGCCATCGAGACAGAGGTCGTCGACGTCGCCGCCCTGGACCTGCCCACCGCCCTCGCGTACCGGCTGGAAGCGAGCACCCGCGAACTGCTGGCCGACGTCTCCGCGCGGCTTGACGGGGCGGACGCCTTCGTCGTCGTCACCCCCGAGTACAACCACTCCTACCCGGCCCCGCTGAAGAACCTCATCGACTGGCACCGCGCGGAGTGGCAGGCCAAGCCGGTGGCGTTCGTCTCGTACGGCGGGGTCTCCGGCGGACTGCGCGCCGTCGAGCACCTGCGGCAGGTCTTCGCCGAGCTGCACACCGTGTCGATCCGCGACACCGTCTCCTTCCACAACGCGGGCGCCCGGTTCGACGACGAGGGCAGGCACCGCGACCCGGCCGGCCCGGACGCCGCCGTGAAGACGCTGCTCGACCAGCTCGTGTGGTGGGGCCGGGCGCTGCGGGCCGCGAAGAGGGCCCATCCGTACGGCGGCTGATGGCGCGGCGGGCGGCGGCGGCCCACAATCGGGGAGAAACCGCCGACCACCGCGAGGGGACTCCGAAGTGACGACGACGCCGGCCTGGCTGACCGTACTGACCACGACGGACAGCGAGGAGAAGGCCAGGGAACTGGCGCGGGGACTGGTCGAGGCGCGGCTCGCCGCGTGCGTGCAGATCTCCGCGCCCGTCACCTCCGTCTACCGCTGGCAGAACGCCATCGAGGCCACCGAGGAGTGGCAGCTGTTCTGCAAGACGACGGCCGAGCGGTACGAGGAGCTGGAGGCCCACCTCCAGGAGGCGCACGACTACGACACCCCGGAGATCATCGCCCTGCCGGTCCTCCGGGGCAGCGCCCGCTACCTGGGCTGGGTCTCCGCCGAGACGGCGCCGGTCACCTCGGTCTGAGGCGCCGTCAGCGGGAGGCCGCCGCCAGCGCGTCGTCGACGCCCCGTTCCCGGGGGCCCAGGAAATGCGGGTCCGGCTCGAACAGGGCGTCGAGCGCCGCCTTCCCCGCCGCGAACACCTCCCGCGCGCCGCCGTAGTACCAGGTGACGTCGTGCCTGGCGTCCACCCCGACGCCGTACGCGTCGATCCCCGCCGCCCGGCACAGCGCGATGGCCCGGCGGATGTGGAACCCCTGGCTCACCAGCACCGCCCGGTCGACGCCGAAGATCTTCTTCGCCCGCACGCACGAGTCCCAGGTGTCGAACCCCGCGAAGTCGCTGACGATCCGGTCGTCCGGCACGCCCTTCCCGACCAGGAACGTCCGCATCGCGTCCGGCTCGTCGTACTCCTCACGGCTGTTGTCCCCGGTGACCAGGACGACCTTCACCTTCCCGTCCCGGTAGAGCGCGGCGGCCGTCCGCAGCCGGTTCGCGAGGTACGGGGACGGCTTCCCGTCCCACAGCCCCGCCCCGAACACCACCGCGACCTGCCGCGCGGGCACGTCCTCGACGGTCCTGACCCGGGCGTCGGCCACGGTGTGCAGCCAGGTCGCGGGCGCGAGCGCCAGCACACAGGCGGCCATCAGCCCCTGCACCGCCCGCCGCCGCCCCTGCCGGGTCGTCGGAAGCCGCAGCCGGGGGAGGGCCCTCCACAGGCGGGTGGCGGCCGTCCGCAGCCCCGCGAAGGCCCTCCGCAGCCGGGTCCCGCCCGCCCGGTCACCGCCCTTCGGCGTCCGCCGCATCCGTGCCCTCACGTACCCGCCCCCACTCGTCCGCCCCTGGTGCCGGGGCTGCCGGGGCCGATGCCCCCCGTCCTACTGGACGATCCGGCGGCCGAAAGGGTTCTCCGCCCGCCGCGGGGCCCACGTACGATCGGGCGATGTCGCTCCCACGGTTGATCGCCTCCGATCTCGACGGCACCCTCCTGCGCGGTGACGGCTCGCTGTCGCCCCGCACCCTGCGCGCCCTGCGCACGGCCGAGGAAGCCGGAGCGGAGATCGTCATCGTGACCGCCCGGCCGCCGCGTTTCGTGGACCGGCTGGCCGAGGCCACCGGGCTCGCCGGCACGGCGGTGTGCAGCAACGGCGCGCTGATCTACGACATCGCGAGCCGCAGCGTCGTCTCCTCCCGGGTGCTGCCCCTGACCGTCGCCCGGCAGGTCGCCACCGCGCTCGCCGCCGCCGTACCCGGCATCGGCTTCGCCCTGGAGACCGGCAACCAGGTGCTGTACGAACCGGCCTACCGGCTGCGCCTGTCCGAGGACGAGGGCGCCGAACTCCCCGTGGCCTCCCTCGCCGAGCTGTGGCTCACCGAAGCCCCCGTCACCAAGCTGCTCGCCTGGTCGGAGCGGCTCGACGCGGACACCCTGCTGGCCGCCGCCCGCCAGGGCGCCGGTGACACGGTCCAGCTGACCCACTCGGGCGGGCGCGGGCTGCTGGAGATCAGCGCGCCCGGCGTCACCAAGGCCGGCGCGCTCGCCGTGCTGTGCGCGGACCGGGGCATCGAGGCGGCGGACGTCATCGCGTTCGGGGACATGCCCAACGACCTCACCGTCCTCGCCTGGGCCGGTACGGGCTACGCCATGGCCAACGCCCATCCGGCGGTGCTGGCCGCCGTTCCGGTCCACGCCCGGACCAACGAGGAGGACGGGGTGGCGCAGGTGATCGAGGGCCTGTTCGCGACCCGGCGCCGCACCGAAGCCGCCGCCGCACCGGAGGTCCCCGCCTGACGGCCCCCGCCCTTCCCCTGTGAGGGCGCGGAAAACCCCCGTGACCGGCGTGCAACGCCCCGGCAACGTGCGTCCGCCACCATCGGCGCATGCACCGCATCCGGCACCTTCCCCCGCCCGGCCACGTGAACCGTCCGGCGCCCGCCGCCCCGGCCCTGGTCGCCGTCGCCCACGGCAGCCGGGACCCGCGTGCCCCGCACGCCGTGGCCGCCCTCCTGGACCGGGTGCGCGAGCTGCGTCCGGGGCTGGACGTCCGCATCGGGCACATAGAGCTCAACGCACCCCTCCTGCCGGACGCCCTGCACGCCCTCGGCGCCGGAGACGCCGTCCTCGTACCGCTGCTGCTCGGGCGCGGGCACCACGTCAAGCACGACATCCCCGCCTCCGTCGCGGACGCCCCCGCCCTGAGCGCCCGGGTCGCGGGCCCCCTCGGGCCGCACCCGCTGCTGGTGGAGGCGCTGCACGACCGGCTCACCGAGGCCGGCTGGCGCGCCTCGGACCGCGACGGCGCCGTGGTGCTGGCCGCCGCCGGATCGCGGGACCCCGAATCGGCCGCCGACACCCGGCGTACCGCACGGATGCTCGGGGAACGGCTCGGCGGCGTCCCCGTGGTGCCCGCGTACGCCTCCGCCGCCGCGCCCACCGTGCCTGCCGCCGTGCGCGCGCTCGCCGCCCGGGGGCACCACCGGATCGCCGTCGCCTCGTACTTCACGGCACCCGGCCGCTTCGCCTCGGCGGCCGCCGCCCACGCGCCCTGGATCGCCGCCGCCCCGCTCGGCGCCCACCCCGCGATGGCCCGGCTGGTCCTGCACCGCTACGACCGGGCGCGCGCGGCCGGCGCGGGCGCCTGCGGCATACCCGCGCACACACGGTTTCCGGCCTCCGCCTGACCCGTCCTGTCGGTGCGGCGGATTACTGTCGGACCCATGAACGGCACGGACGGCACGGACAGCACGGTCGGCACTCAGCACCCCGGTACGGCGCCCTACGGCCCGGCCGACGCCGAGCGCTGGGACCCCGAGCCGGACAAACGCCCCGGCCGCACCGCCTTCCAGCGCGATCGCGCCCGCGTGCTGCACTCCGCCGCCCTGCGCCGGCTCGCCGGGAAGACCCAGGTCGTCACGCCGGGCACCCGCGGCCCGGCCTGGGACGCCAGCCCGCGCACCCGGCTCACCCACTCCCTGGAGTGCGCCCAGGTCGGCCGCGAGCTCGGCGCCGCCCTCGGCTGCGACCCCGACCTGGTGGAGGCGGCCTGCCTCTCCCACGACATGGGGCACCCGCCTTTCGGCCACAACGGCGAGCAGGCGCTCAACGACTTCGCCTCCGACTGCGGCGGCTTCGAGGGCAACGCCCAGTCGCTGCGGCTGCTCACCCGCCTCGAACCCAAGCGCTTCGTCCCCGACACCCGCACCGGCGACCTGGCCAGCGTCGGCCTCAACCTCACCCGCGCCGCCCTCGACGCCGCCACCAAGTACCCCTGGCCCCGCGGCGCCCACCCCGCCGATCCCGGCTCGCCCAAGTTCGGGGTCTACGAGGACGACCTGCCGGTCTTCGAGTGGTTCCGCAAGGGCGCGCCGCCGCACCGCAAGTGCTTCGAGGCCCAGGTCATGGACTGGTCCGACGACGTGGCGTACTCGGTGCACGACTTCGAGGACGGGCTGCACGCCGGGCACATCGATCCCAACTGCCTGGAGGCCGAGCCGGAGCGCCGCGAGATCTGGGACGTCGCCATCGGCCGGTACGTCCCGGTCGACACCGACCCGCAGGAGCTGGCCGAGGCGCTGGACCGGCTCATCGCCCAGGAGTGGTGGCCGCACGGCTATGACGGGTCCGCCGTCGCCCAGGCCCGGCTGAAGGACGCCACCAGCCAGCTGATCGGCCGCTTCTGCCTCGCCGCCGAGACCGCCACCCGCCAGGGATACGGCACCGGACGCCTCACCCGGTACGCCGCCGAGCTGGTCGTCCCGCGCGCCACCCGCAACGAGTGCGCGGTGCTCAAGGCCATCGCCGACCGCTACGTCATGCAGCGTGCCGAGCAGGAGGAGATCCGCGCCGACCAGCGGATCGTCATCGCCGAACTGGCCGCCGCGCTCACCGCCCGCGCCCCCGAGGGGCTCGAACCGCAGCTGCGCGCGCTGTACGAGGCGGCGCCCGACGACCGCGCCCGCAAGCGGGTCCTCGTCGACCAGATCGCGGCCCTCACCGACGCCTCGGCCCGCGCCCTGCACCGCTCGCTCACCACCCCGGGGACCGACCACCACCGGGTGTGACCTGATCGGGCCACACCCCCTTTCGCCACTACGCTGCGTGCGGGACGCTCGCAGTTGGCGCCGCGCAGCAAGCACCGAGGAGGCACAAGTGGTCGACGCACATCGGACGTTCGTCATCGTCGGCGGAGGGCTGGCCGGGGCGAAGGCAGCCCAGACGCTCCGGTCGGAGGGATTCAGCGGCCGGGTCATCCTGATCGGCGACGAGCGCGACCATCCGTACGAACGCCCGCCGCTGTCCAAGGGCTACCTGACCGGGAAGGAGGACCGCGACACCGTCTTCGTCCACGAGACCGCCTGGTACGCGGGCGCCGACGTCGAGCTCCACCTCGGCCAGCCCGTCACCGCGCTCGACCGCGCCGCCCGGACCGTCGAGACGGGCGACGGCACCGTCGTCCACTACGACAAGCTGCTCCTGGCCACCGGCGCCGAACCCCGCCGCCTCGACGTGCCCGGCACGGACCTGGCCGGCGTCCACCACCTGCGCCGCCTCGCCCACGCCGACCGGCTGCGCAACGTGCTGGCCGCCCTCGGCCGGGACAACGGCCACCTGGTCATCGCCGGGGCCGGCTGGATCGGCCTGGAGGTCGCCGCGGCCGCCCGCGGCTACGGCGCCGAGGTCACCGTCGTCGAACCGGAGGCAACCCCGCTGCTGCGGGTCATCGGCCCCGAGCTCGGCCAGATCTTCACCGAACTCCACAGCGACCACGGCGTCCGCTTCCACTTCGGCGGCCGGCTCACCGAGATCGTCGGCCAGGACGGCATGGTCCTCGCGGTGCGCACCGACGACGGCGAGGAGCACCCCGCCCACGACGTGCTCGCCGCGATCGGCGCCGCCCCGCGCACCGCGCTCGCCGAGGCCGCCGGCCTGGAGATCGCCCCGCGCGAGCAGGGCGGCGGCATCGCCGTCGACGCCTCGCTGCGCACCAGCGACCCGCACATCTACGCCGCCGGCGACGTGGCGAACGCCGCCCACCCGCTGCTCGGGACCCGGCTGCGGGTCGAGCACTGGGCCAACGCGCTGAACGGCGGCCCGGCGGCGGCCCGCGCCATGCTCGGCCAGGACGTCAGCTACGACCGGGTGCCGTACTTCTTCTCCGACCAGTACGACCTGGGCCTCGAGTACTCCGGCTGGGCCCCGCCCGGCTCCTACGACCAGGTGGTCATCCGTGGCGACGCGGGCAAGCGCCGGTTCATCGCGTTCTGGCTGAAGGACCGCACCGTGCTCGCCGGGATGAACGTCAACGTGTGGGACGTCACGGAGCACGTGCAGAACCTGATCAGGGCGGGCCGGCCCGTCGACCCGGACGCCCTGGCCGACCCGTCGGTGCCCCTGGAATCCCTGGTCTGAGCGGTCCCGGGCCGGTGCGCGGGCCCTCACTCCCGCCTCCGCGCCGGCCCGGTGCCGGCCCCGGCCCGGACCGTTCCTGTCCGAGCCCACCCGTAGACTTCAACGCGTGGCAGGCAGGATCAATGACGACGATGTGAAGGCGGTACGGGACGCGGTCCCGATCGACGCCGTCGTTTCCGAGTACCTCCAGCTGCGCAACGCGGGCGGGGGCAACCTCAAGGGCCTGTGTCCCTTCCACGACGAGAAGTCCCCCTCCTTCCAGGTCAGTCCGAGCAAGGGTCTCTTCCACTGCTTCGGCTGCCAGGAGGGCGGCGACACGATCGCCTTCGTGCAGAAGATCGACCACCTGACGTTCGCGGAGGTCGTCGAGCGGCTCGCCGCCAAGGCCGGCATCACCCTGCGCTACGAGGAGGGCGGCTACAACCCCTCCCACCAGCGCGGCGAGCGGATCAGGCTGGTCGAGGCGCACAAGGCCGCCGCCCAGTTCTACGTGGAGCAGCTGAACGGCCCCGAGGCCGAGATCGGCCGCAAGTTCCTCGCGGACCGGGGCTTCGACCAGGCCGCCGCCGCCCACTTCGGCGTCGGCTACAGCCCCGCAGGCTGGGACCACCTCACCCGCTTCCTGCGCGGCAAGGGCTTCAGCGACAAGGAGCTCATCACCTCGGGCCTCTCCCAGGACGGCCGGCGCGGCCCCATCGACCGCTTCCGCGGCCGCCTGATGTGGCCCATCCGCGACACCGCCGGGGACGTCGTCGGCTTCGGCGCCCGCAAGCTCCGCGACGACGACAACGGCCCGAAGTACCTCAACACCCCCGAGACCCCGATCTACAAGAAGTCCCAGGTGCTGTACGGCATCGACCTGGCCAAGAAGGACATCGCCAAGTCCAGCCGGGCCGTCGTCGTCGAGGGCTACACCGACGTGATGGCCTGCCACCTCGCCGGGGTCACGACAGCCATCGCCACCTGCGGCACCGCCTTCGGCGGCGACCACATCAAGATCCTGCGCCGCCTCCTCATGGACAACGGCAGCGCCCGCGTGATCTTCACCTTCGACGGCGACGCGGCCGGCCAGAAGGCCGCCCTGCGCGCCTTCGAGGACGACCAGAAGTTCGCCGCCGAGACCTACATCGCCATCGCCCCGGACAACATGGACCCGTGCGACCTGCGGCTGGTCAAGGGCGACGACGCCGTCCGCGACCTGGTCGAACCCCGCACGCCGCTCTTCGAGTTCGCGCTGCGCCAGATCGTCGGGCGCTACGACCTGGAGACCCCGGCCGGCCGCGCCGCCGCGCTCGACGAGGCCGCCCCCGTCGTCGCCAAGATCAAGACGGGCAGCGTCCAGCGGGAGGTCGCCGTCCAGCTCGCCGGCTTCATCGGCATCCTGGACCAGGAGTACGTCGTCCACCGGATCAACCAGCTCGCCCAGTGGGCCCGGGGCCGGGGCGGCGACCGGCGCGGACCCGCTCCCGCGGGCCGGGGCGGCGCCCGCCACCAGCAGCAGGTCCAGGCCGCGCCCGTCCCCTCGGGCCCGGCGCTCAACCTTCGCAGTCCCGCCCACCGCACCGAGCGCGAACTGCTCAAGCTCGCCCTCCAGCGCCCCGAGCTCGTCGCGCCCGCCTTCGACGCCTACGGCTCCGACGAGTTCACCGCACCGCCCTACACCGCCGTGCGCGAGTGCATCGCGGAGGCGGGCGGCGCCGAACAGGGCCTCGCCGACAGCCGCGAATACCTGGTCCGGGTGCTCGACGCCACGCCCAACGAGTCCGTCCGCAAGCTGATCACCGAACTCGCGGTCGAGGTCTTCCACGGCAAGTCCATCGACGAGGCCTACGCCGGAGAGCACCTGGTCAAGGTCCGCCTGCGCGCCGTCGACCGCCGGATCAACGACGTCCAGAGCAGCCTGGCCCGCCTCGGCAGCAACGTGGCCCCCGACCACCTGGCCGCCGCGCAGAACGAGGTCTGGGTCCTCCAGCAGTACGCCCAGACCCTGCGCAACCACGGCGCCGACGCGCTCTGAGTTATCCGGGCCGTCACGCGACGACCTCAGAAAGTCACCGCACGCCCCTCGTGGCGGCTGTGTGTCGTACCCCACACTGGATGGCGGTGCCCTGAGTCATCGGAGCGCGGCCCCGTCCCGCGGTCCTGCAGCGATCACCTGGAGGTCGCCCCCGTGCAGACCCGGACCGTGACCGAAACCGAGAGCCTGCCTGCCATACCCGTGCAGGCCAGGGCCGTGTGCCACCCCGAAGCCGGCGGGCACCCCCCGGCGGCGCCCGAGCCGGCCGAGGCCGTCGTGATGGAGGAGGCCGTGGACCCGGAGGAGCCCCCGGAGAGGCGCGGTAAGACGGAGACCGGGCCCACATCGGACCTGTTCCGCCAGTACCTGCGCGAGATCGGCCGCATCCCGCTGCTCACCGCCGCCGAGGAGGTGGAGCTCGCCCGGTGCGTCGAGGCCGGCCTGTTCGCCGAGGAACGCCTCGCCCGCACCCCGGACCCCGACACCCGCCTCGCCGTCGACCTGGACCGCCTGGTCGTCATGGGCCGCACGGCCAAGCGCCGCCTCATCGAGGCCAACCTCCGGCTCGTGGTCTCCGTCGCCAAACGCTACGTGGGCCGCGGCCTGACCATGCTGGACCTCGTCCAGGAGGGGAACCTCGGGCTGATCCGGGCCGTCGAGAAGTTCGACTACGCCCGCGGCTACAAGTTCTCCACGTACGCGACCTGGTGGATCCGCCAGGCCATGTCCCGCGCCCTCGCCGACCAGGCCCGGACCATCAGGGTCCCGGTCCACGTCGTCGAACTGATCAACCGCGTCGTCCGGGTCCAGCGCCGCATGCTCCAGGAACGCGGCTACGAGCCCACGCCCGAGGAGGTCGCCGCCCACCTCGACCTGACGCCCGAACGGGTCGGCGAGATCATGCGCCTCGCCCAGGAACCCATCTCGCTGCACGCCCCGGTCGGCGAGGAGGAGGACGTCTCGCTCGGTGACCTCATCGAGGACGGCGACGCCGCGTCCCCCGTGGAGTCCGCGGCGTTCCTGCTGCTGCGCCAGCATCTGGAGGCGGTCCTCTCCACCCTGGGCGAGCGCGAACGCAGGGTGGTCCAGCTGCGCTACGGACTGGTCGACGGACGGCCCCGGACGCTGGAGGAGATCGGCCGCATCTTCGGCGTGACCCGCGAACGCATCCGCCAGATCGAGTCCAAGACCCTCGGCCGACTCCGCGACCACACCTCCGCCGACCAGCTCCGCGGCTACCTCGACTGACGCGCACGCGCGTACACCCGGGGCAGCCGCGGGGCGGCCGTACGGCTAGTCGACCTCGGCGACCGCCTGCGCGAACTGCGCCGCGTACAGCCGGGCGTAGGCGCCCTTCGCGTCCAGCAGTTCGTCGTGCGTGCCCTGCTCCACGATCGAGCCGTTCTCCATGACCAGGATGACGTCGGCATCCCGGATGGTGGAGAGCCGGTGCGCGATCACGAAGCTCGTACGGCCGTGCGCGAGGCCCGCCATCGCCTTCTGGATCAGTACCTCGGTCCGGGTGTCGACGGAGCTGGTCGCCTCGTCGAGCACCAGTATCACCGGGTCGGACAGGAACGCCCGGGCGATCGTGATCAGCTGCTTCTCACCCGCGCTGACCCCGGAGCCCTCGTCGTCGATCACCGTGTCGTAGCCGTCCGGCAGGGTCCGGATGAAGCGGTCGGCGTGTGCCGCCCGCGCCGCCTCCTCGATCCGCTCCCGGCTGACGTCGCCGGAGGCCCCGTAGGCGATGTTCTCCGCGATCGTCCCGCCGAACAGCCAGGTGTCCTGGAGGACCATGCCGATGCCCGAACGCAGGTCGGCCCGCGACATCTTCGCGATGTCGACGCCGTCCAGCGTGATCCGGCCGCCCGTCACCTCGTAGAACCGCATCAGCAGGTTGACCAGCGTCGTCTTGCCGGCGCCGGTCGGGCCGACGATCGCGACCGTGTGGCCCGGCTCGACGTTCAGCGACAGGTCCTCGATGAGCGGCTTCTCGGGGTCGTAGCGGAACGCCACGTTCTCCAGCGCGACGCTGCCGCGCAGGATGCCGGGGTGCTCGCCCTCGCCCTTCGCCGGATCGGGCTCCTGCTCCTCGGCGTCCAGCAGCTCGAAGATCCGCTCCGCCGACGCCACACCGGACTGCACCAGGTTCGCCATCGAGGCGACCTGGGTCAGCGGCATCGAGAACTGCCGCGAGTACTGGATGAACGCCTGCACATCACCGATCGACAGCGCGCCGGAGGCGACCCGCAGCCCGCCGACGACGGCGATCAGCACGTAGTTCAGGTTCGACACGAACATCATCAGCGGCTGCATGATCCCGCTGTTGAACTGCGCCTTGAACCCGGCCTCGTACAGTGCCTCGTTCTGCTCGGCGAAGTCCTTCGCGGACTCCTCCTGCCGGCCGAAGACCTTCACCAGCGTGTGCCCGGTGTACATCTCCTCGATGTGGGCGTTGAGCTTGCCGGTGACCTTCCACTGCTGCACGAACTGCGGCTGCGAGCGCTTGCCGACCTTCGTCGCCACGACCACCGACAGCGGCACCGTCACCAGCGCGACCAGCGCCAGCAGCGGCGAGATCCAGAACATCATCACCAGCACGCCGATGATGGTCAGCAGCGAGTTGATGAGCTGGCCCATCGTCTGCTGCATCGTCTGCGAGATGTTGTCGATGTCGTTCGTCGCCCGGCTCAGCACCTCGCCGCGCTTGGCACGGTCGAAGTACGAGAGCGGCAGCCGCGACAGCTTCGTCTGGATGTCCTCGCGCAGCTGGAACACGACCCGGTTGATGATCCGGATCGACAGCCGCGTCGACACGAGCATCAGCAGCCCGGCGCCGACGTACACCGCCAGCGCCATCAGCAGGACGTCGCCCACCGCGCCGAAGTCGATGCCCTGTCCCGGCGTGAAGTCCACCTTGGAGAGCATGTCGGCCAGGCCGCTGTTGCTCCTGCGCAGGCCCTCGACGGCCTGCTCCTTGGTCGTCCCGGCGTCCATGCCGCGGCCGACGACCCCGGCGAACACCAGGTCGGTCGCGCGGCCCAGGATCTTCGGGCCGACCACGGAGAGCGCGACGCTGCACGCGACCGCGACCAGCATCACGTACAGCGTGTTCTTCTCGGCGGCGAAGCGCTTCAGAAGCCGCTTCGAGGACCCCTTGAAGTCCATGGACCGCTCGGTCGGCGCCCCGCCCGCCATCATGCGTCCGCCAGGCCCGGCCATTACGCGGCCTCCGCTTCCGTCAGCTGGGAGAGCACGATCTCCCGGTACGTGTCATTGCCGTCCATCAGCTCGTGATGGGTGCCGGTCCCGACGACCCGCCCCTCGTCCAGCACGATGATCCGGTCGGCCTCCCGGATGGTGGAGACCCGCTGGGCCACGATCACCACGGTGGCCTCCGCGGTCTCCCGCCCGAGCGCCGCCCGCAGCGCCGCGTCCGTCGCGTAGTCCAGCGCCGAGAACGAGTCGTCGAAGAGGTAGATCTCCGGGCGCTGCACCAGGGTCCGCGCGATCGACAGCCGCTGGCGCTGACCGCCGGAGACGTTGGTGCCGCCCTGCGCGATCGGCGCGTCGAGCCCGTGCTCCAGGGCCTCGACGAACTCCTTCGCCTGGGCGACCTCCAGCGCGTGCCACAGCTCCTCGTCGGTCGCGTCCGGATTCCCGTACCGCAGGTTCGTCGCGACCGTCCCCGAGAACAGGTACGGCTTCTGCGGGACCAGGCTCACGGTCTTGGCCAGCAGCACCGGGTCCAGGGTCCGCACGTCCGTGCCGTCGACCAGCACCTGGCCGTCCGTCACGTCGAACAGCCGGGGTACGAGCCCGAGAAGCGTCGACTTCCCGCTGCCCGTCGACCCGATGATCGCGGTCGTCTCGCCCGGCCGCGCCACCAGGTCCACCGCCCGCAGCACCGGCTCCTCGGCGCCCGGGTAGCGGAAGTCCGCGCCGCGCACCTCCAGATGCCCGTGGGCGCGCAGCTCCCGCACCGGCTCCACCGGCGGGACGACGCTGGACTCGGTCTCCAGGACCTCCTGGACGCGCTCCGCGCACACCTCGGCGCGCGGCACCATCATGAACATGAAGGTGGCCATCATCACCGACATGACGATCTGCATCAGATAGGCGAGGAACGCGGTGAGCGCGCCGATCTCCATCCCGCCGCTGTCGATGCGGTGCGCGCCGAACCAGACGACGGCGATCGACGACACGTTCACGACGGTCATCACCGTCGGGAACATCAGGGCCATCAGCCGGCCCGTCGACAGCGCCACGTCCGTCAGCTCGGTGTTGGCGCCCCGGAAGCGCCCCTCCTCGTAGTCGTCGCGCACGAAGGCGCGGATGACGCGGTTGCCGGTGATCTGCTCGCGCAGCACCCGGTTGACCGTGTCGAGCCGCTTCTGCATCTGCCGGAACAGCGGGCGCATCTTCCGCACGATCAGGCTGACCGCGACCCCGAGGACCGGCACCACCGCGAGCAGCACCGCCGAGAGCGGCACGTCCTGGCCGAGCGCCATGATGATGCCGCCGACACACATGATGGGCGCCGACACCATCAGCGTGAACGTCATCAGGACCAGCATCTGTATCTGCTGGACGTCATTGGTCGTACGGGTGATCAGCGAGGGCGCGCCGAACCGCCCGACCTCGCGCGAGGAGAACGACTGCACCCGGTCGAAGACCGACGCCCGCACGTCCCGCCCGAGCGCGGAGGCGGTACGGGCACCGATGTAGACGGCCCCGATGTTGCAGACCACCTGGGCGATGCTGACGACGATCATCACGCCGCCGTACTGGAGGATGTAGCCCGTGTCTCCCTGGACGACACCGTTGTCGATGATGTCGGCGTTGAGGGTCGGCAGGTAGAGGGTGGCGCAGGTCTGCAGCAGCTGGAAGACGACCAGCACCGCGATCGGTTTCTTGTACGGACCGAGATAGGCCCGCAGAATTTTTATGAGCACGCGTGTCTCTCGGAGTCGGCGTAGGTCGGGTGAGCCGACCCATCTTCCGGCACCGCTCGCCGGGACCGCGAACGTTTTTATTCAAGTCCAGGTCAAAAAACGGACCCGGTCCATAATTTCGCGGTCCCTCCGCACTCACCGTGTCGAGTCGAACGCTCCCGGGTGAATCTGGTCCCGCGTCGCGATGTACTGCTGGCGCACCGCCTGCCCCACCGGCAGCTCCTCGCCCGGCTCCAGCACCTGCGCCGCCGCGCCCTGCCAGGCCGGCGGAGTGCGCCCGTCCAGCGCCCCCTGCGAGACCCCGAGCGCCCAGGCCGCCTGACGGGCCGCCCCCAGCGCCGCGTACTGGGCGGGCTGCGGCACGACCACCTGCGTGCCCAGCACCGAGGGCGCCAGCTGCCGCACCGTCGGCAGCTCGGCCGCCGCGCCCAGCAGGAAGACCCGCCGCACCTCCACGCCCCGGCCGCGCAGCACGTCGAGCGCGTCCGCCAGCGAGCAGAGCATCCCCTCGAATGCCGCCCGCGCCAGGTGCTCCGGCTTCATCGACTCGCGCCTGAGCCCGCACAGCGTCCCCGCGGTGTGCGGCAGCTGCGGGGTCCGCTCGCCCTCCAGATACGGCAGGAGCACGAGCCCCGAGGAGCCGGGCGTCGACTTCAGGGCCAGCGCGGACAGCGCGTCGAGACCCTCCACGTCCAGCATCTCGGCGGTCCCGCGCAGCGCGCGTACGGCGTTCGACGTGTGCACCACCGGCAGGTGCATGCCCGTCGCGTCGGCGAACGAGGTGATCATCCCGGTCGGATCGGCCAGCGCCTCGTGGTGCACGGCCATCACGGAACCCGAGGCCCCCAGCGACACGACCGCGTCCCCGACGCCGACCCCCAGGCCGAACGCCGCCGCCATGGTCTCGCCGGTCCCGGCGGAGATCAGCAGCCCCTCCGGCGTCGTCCCGGCCGCCTCGGATGGACCCAGCACCTCCGGCAGCGCCGCCTGGTGCCCGAGCGCCAGCTCCACCAGGTCCGGCCGGTAGGACTCCGTCCCCGCCGACCAGTACCCGGTCCCGGAAGCGGCGCCCCGGTCGGTGGTCCGCCGGGCCGGCCGCCCGAGCAGCTGCCACACCAGCCAGTCGTGCGGCTGCAGCACCGCCGCCACCCGCTGCGCCGGCTCCGGCTCGGTCCGGGCCAGCCAGCGCAGCTTGGCCACCGGCTGCGCGGCCTGCGGCACCGCCCCGACCGCCTCGGCCCAGGCCTGCCGCCCGCCGAGCCCGTCGATCAGATCGGCCGCCGCGGCCTGCGCCCGCTTGTCGTTGCCGAGCAGCGCCGGACGTACGAGGTTGCCCTGGTGGTCCAGCGGAACGAGCCCGTGCTGCTGCGCGGAGACGCCGATCGCCTGCACGCCTTCGAGCAGCCCGCCGGTGGCGGCCTCACCGAGGGAGAGCAGCCACGCCTGCGGGTCGGCCTCGGTGGCCTTCGCCTCGACGGGGTGCGGGGCGTACCCCTCGCGCAGTACGGCGCCCGTGTCCGTATCGCAGACCACGATGTGTGTGAACGCGGAAGAACTGTCCAAGCCGGCGACTATGCCCATACACAGATTCTGCCGCACCCCCGGCGGTTTCCCTTACCGGTGGTGCGGCAGAAGCCGTGGCGCGGCCGACTAGGTGTTGGTGGTCCCCCAGTCGTCCGCCGCGCCGTTCCCGGTCCCGCGCCCCCGGAAGGACCGCACCCGGTCCGTCACGGATGCCGGCACCTTGTCGCCGACCTTCTCGCCCACCGCGTGGTACGCCTTCCCCGCGAACTCACGGCCGCTCTGGGCCGCGGTCTCGCAGGTATTGCGCACGGCCGGGTTCTGGGCGAACTGGCGCGCGGACTTCTTCAGCTGCTCGTAACGCTCGCGCCCGGCCCGCG
The DNA here is from genome assembly GCF_900105515.1 of Streptomyces sp. 2131.1. GTDB lineage: Bacteria > Actinomycetota > Actinomycetes > Streptomycetales > Streptomycetaceae > Streptomyces > Streptomyces drozdowiczii. The sequence goes on from NZ_FNSY01000001.1 coordinate 4,924,822, forward strand.
TGCCGAGCACGTAACCGAGGGCCACTCCGGCGATGAACGTGAGCCGGTACCGCATGGCTGCCACCCTTCCTTCGCTCCGTGCGACGTGTGCTGCCCGCCTACCCGCAGACGCCCGAGATCACCCCGGCCGATACCGATTGGCAAAGCACCCCCCTGCTTGCGCTAATGTATGTGTCGCAGCGAACGCGCGCCGCCCGGCATCCGCCAGGCAGGTACGTTCGAGGCACCGCAGCAATCCCCTGTAGCTCAATTGGCAGAGCAGCCGGCTGTTAACCGGCAGGTTACTGGTTCGAGTCCAGTCGGGGGAGCGCGATCCCCTGTAGCTCAATTGGCAGAGCATTCGGCTGTTAACCGGAGGGTTACTGGTTCGAGTCCAGTCGGGGGAGCGATCGGAAGAGGACCCCTCAGGGGTCCTTTTTCGTGTGCCAGGAACCGGCCGCCGGGCAGCGCCGTCTTCATGGTCATCAGCAGCCGGGCATCCGCAGCGGGAGATCGTATGACCGGCTATGCTGCGGCAGACGGTGCGCACACATGTACGCGCCACGCCGAGACGGGGCGGTAGCTCAGCCGGTTAGAGCAGCGGACTCATAATCCGTCGGCCGTGGGTTCGAGTCCCACCCGCCCCACCCAGCTTCCCCAGGCAGAATCGTTCTGACCTGGGGAAACGCGTTTTCCGGGGATGTTTTCGGGTGTGGCGACCGCCTCTGGGGTGTGGTGATCGCCAGCCCTCGCGGGCCGAAGGTGTTCTCCGGGTGGCTTTGGTCTGGTGGTTTGTGGCGACGCCTCCGTGAGGGCGTCGCGGAACGGTCCCACGACCGTTGGGGGAGTGCCGCGCTCCGCTCGACCGCCCCGCATCGGCGTGCCATCGCCCCCTCCGATCCCCCTCCGCGTCGGCGCGCAGGCCGGCGAAGTCGCTGTCCACGTGGAGCACCGTGTGCCCGTGAAGGACCGCTGTCGCACACACCACGAGGTCGATGGCCCCGGCGGCGAGGTGCTGCGCCCGCTGGGTGAGCTTGTACTGCGCGGTGTCGACCCAGCGCCAGGCGTTCTTGGGGACCGGCGGGCAGTCCGGGCGGGTGGTGGTGGGCGACGGCCCGGTGCCCGGGCGGGCAGGGGCTGGTTCCGATCTCTTCGGTCGTGACCCGCTCCCGCACTGTTCTGCGTGAGTGGAGCCACAGGTCACGAGAAGGGGGATATTGGTCCGAATGGCTGACATGCTGGGCGGCGAGGTCAGTATCCTGAGCGCCGAGATCCTGGTCGGCGGGGGGCGCGCATGTCTGGCTCATACACGGTGTACCGCAAGGCAGTTCGGGGGGACTGGGCGGACTGGTGGCTGGCCTGGCCGCTGGTGCAGCGGGTAGCGGTAGGAGACGTTCTCCATAACTTGGACGGCCGCGTTCGGACGGCCGGGGTGCTGTCGGATCGGGGGGTCGGGTTCACCCTGCGCCCGGGTCTCCCGCACAGGGATTTTCTGTACGACGCCCAAGGAACCGTATCGGTTCGGTTCAAGACGGCCGGTGCCGCGATGGACGGTTTCGCGTCTCTCGCCGTCGCCGATCTCGGGGCGGCCGTCGAGTTCACGAAGAGCAAGTCCGCCCTGGTGGTGTTCACGGGCATGGTGGAGAGCGGCGTGGCGAACCACCCCGGGCTCGCGGCGGAGCTGGTCCGTCAGAGCTGGGACACCTGGGACGACTCGCTGCTGGCGGTGACCCAGGTGGTGACCGCGCGGTCCGGCACATTGATGACGAGCGGCGCGAGCAGCGCCTCTGCCGAACTGCGCCTGCAGGCCGGGGCCGGCCAGGCGCAGTTGGGGCTCGCCGATCTCGCGGCGGGGGCTTCGATCCTGCGGGCACAGGGTCTGTCCGAGCAGTGGACGGGCGGGGAGTGCACACCGTTCTTCCGCGTGGTGCGGCTCAGGAAACCGTGGTTCGGAGCGGCGAAGGCGGACTACGGACCTCGTCAGCCCGGCCGCGGCGCCGGGCCGGTGCCGGTCCCGCCCGTGCTGTTGGAGGAGGCACTGGACGATCCGGGCGCGGTGCTGGAAGAGGTAGGACCGGAGGAACAGCCGGGTTTCGATCCTTCCGGGGAGTAGACGGGGGGCTGGCGAGGATCATGAACAGTGCGGTGTGGCTGCGCGTTGTGGAGCTTCCGGGCAGCGCGTCGGGCTTCGGTGTCCACTTCGTGGCGGACAAGGGCGTCCAGCTCCTGGTGCCCATGGCGGACGTGGGAGACCTGACGGCTCTGAGGGCCGTATTCGAGAGGCAGGCGACGGAGCAGGACCGCCGGGAGGCCGGCGACACTCTCTTCGACGCGGTGTTCGGCGGCGGGCTCGGTTCGCCTTGGGCGGAGTTACGGGCCGGTGCCACGAGGGACGACCCGTTGCACGTGCTTCTGACCGTCGAGCCCGCGGCTCTGCGCGCGCTGCCGTGGGAGCTGATGCGCTGCCAGGGCACCTGGTTGTGGCGGCGGCCCGAACTGCTGCTCAGGCGGGGGGTGCCGGCCGCGGGGGCGGAACCGTCGCCCTCGGAACGCGGGCCCAGGCGCGTGCTGGTAGTGGTGGCGACCCCTGCCAGCCAGGAGCAGATACTCGCCGAGCACGAGATCGCCGCGCTCTCCGGAGTACTGGAGCGGTCCCCGGGACTGGCCCATGTGGAGGTGCTCGACTGCCCGGCGAGTGCCTCGGTGCTTGCCGAAGCCGTGGAGGAATTCCGTCCGCACGTGGTGCATTTCATCGGACACGGGATGCCGCGATCCGACGGCGGCAGCCCGGAACTCTCCTTCTCCTCCGACACGGGGGTCCTGTGGACTCTCGCGGCCGAAGACGTCGCGGATCTGTTCGGTAGGCAACCATCCGTCGTGGTGCTGAACGCGTGCCGCATCGCCCAGGCCGACCCGTCGGACTGGATAGGCGGAATCGCGCAGGCGTTCCTCGAATCCGGGGTGCGGGCAGTTCTTTCGATGCAGGCCGACATCGAATCGCAGGCCGCCGTGATCTTTTCGGGCAAGTTCTACGAGGCGTTCGCGGAACACAAACCGCTGGACGTCTGTGTCGCCGTGGCGCGCGCCGAGCTCGGGCGGATGCCCGAGAGGACCGGTGCCTGGGCCCTTCCCGTCCTGCTGATGCGCAGCGAGCCCGATGGTGCGCTGCCTCATCTGCTCGCGACGCCGGACAGCTCGGTGACCGATGTTCTTCGTCACAGGCAGTACGCCGACCTGCAGCTTTTTGTAGGGCGTTCTGAAGAGCGGCGGAACGCCTGGTGGGCTTTGGACGATCCCCGGGCCGTTCCTTCCGTACCCGAGCGTCATGTGCTCGTGATAGGCAAGCATCCCCGGAGCGGGCACAACCCGACAGGAAAGACCTGGCTGGCGAACTGGTGTCTTGCCACCTGGTTCCTTCGAGGGCATCACATAATCTCCGTTGACCTGGCGCAGAGGATTTCGGCACCGGGTGGACAGACGGGTGGCGGGTCGAAGAAGGACTGGTTGGCTGTGCTGCGCATGATTCGTGAAAGGGCGGTCTCGCCGGATCAGCTCTGCTCGTTACCGAAGGACGTCTTCGGTGAGTTCAACGCGCAGCTCAACCGACTGGTGTCGGGAGCGGTGAGGCCTCTTGAAGGAGAGGTGTACGGGCAGGAGGACGAATGGGAACCGTTCAATGTGGACGCGGGCCACGCGGATGAGCGCAAGGCGCAGATTCTGGACGCGTTTCGGCAGGCTCTCTGCAAGGCTGCCGTCACCCGGCCGATCGTCATTGCTCTCGACCATGCCGAAATGGTGACGGAAGAGTCGTTGAGCGGCGAGCTCTACCACGGTCTGATCAGGCCCATCGCCAAGGGCGAGGCGACGCCGCTTCGGCTGGTCCTCGTTGCCTCCGAGTTCTCGCGGCCCGTGGTTCCCGACGCGGACTCGCATTTGGTGGGCCGTGTCCAGGTCGGCGATTTCAAGAAGTCTCACTTCATGCGGCTGGCCAGGGCCTACAGCAGCCGACTGAAATGTGTACCCAACGCCGCGACTCTCAACTTGCTCCATGCTTATGTCCAGCAGCCGGACGACTACTTTCCGGTAGGGCTCTTCCAACTGTTCACGCAGAAGAGGATCATCCAGCAGTGGACCGAAGCGGCTCGGGCTCTGGAGGCCCGATGACGAACGCCGCGGACATGATGGCCGATCTGGCTCGCAGACTGGCGTCGGGCGAGAGTCCCGAGGACATCAGCAGGTCACTGGTACCCGAGTCCTGGCGGCCGGCGCTCAGAGCGTGCGCCGCGGCCCGGATGTTCGATCCGGCGCTCTACGAGGGGACGCTGCGTCCCTGGGCGCGCCGTGCGACCGGGGAGGAGCCTCCTTCCTGGAACGACCTCGTCGAACAAGGGGCCGTTGTTCCCGCCAGGTGGCAGCACGGGCAGTATGCGCTGACGGATTCCGATCGGAGTAGTTATTTCCGTGAGTGGCTGAAGCCCACCCCCTCCGGGCTCCTGGCCGAACTCGAGGAACTGGAAAGGGAAGTTGCGCGGTATTGGGGTGCCGCGGACGATGAAGTCGAGCAACTTCGGCACCTTCTCCTGGGCGCACCGGAACGGGCCGTCAGTCTGTTCGACCGGCTTTTCGCGCAGGCGGACGAGGACGGGGACTTCGCGGCATGCGAGGACCTGGTCGATGTTCTGGGGGACCCGGACCGCTCGGTCCGCCTGGCGCCCGAGCTGCGTCAGAGATACCGGGACTGCTCGGGCTATGTCCGTACCCGGTCCTTCTGGGCGGCCGACTACGCCCGCGCGGCGCAGTATCTCCCCCCGGACGGGATCGAGGAACAGGCGGAACGCCTGCTGCGGGGCGAGCAGCGGATCTGGCAGATGTACGCGCCCGGCGGCGCGGGCAAGACGATGCAACTCCGCTGGCTGGTAGCGCGTCACTGGGTGCCGGCCGGGCGGGATGTGCTGTGCGCCAGGATCGACTTCGACTTCGCCAGTGCCAGAGCGGTCGGCCGCCATCCCTGGCTCATTCTGCTGGAAATCGCGGAACAAGTAGGGCGCCGATTTCCCGGTAAACTTTTCGAGAGGCTCGAAAGCTACGCTGCTTATCGGGTGCTTCTCGACCGCCGGCCTTCCAAGCTGGCGAGCGACGTGGCGCGTGACATCGCTCTGCTGAATTCCGAGGCCGTCGAGGACGAGTTGGTCGGCGCCTTTGCCGACAGGCTCAACCGCGTGCGTCCGGGCAAGCCGGTGGTTCTGGTCGTCGACACCCTCGAAGAGCTCCTGTTGCACGGCTCGGGCGAGGCGGCGCAGCTGCTGCGTCTGCTTGCCCGCCTGCTCGACCGCTGCCCGGGGCTCCGGGTGATTCTGGCCGGCCGATACGATCTCCGAGAGGCGGTCCCGGACGCTCTTACCGTCTTCGGAGACGACGAGATCGCTCACGTCGAGGTTCCACTCTTCACTTCCGGGAAAACGCGTGCCTACCTGGCCCGGCGCGGCATCACCGATCCGGAGCTGGTGCGCGCCGCGACGTCGAAGGCCCAGGGGCTTCCCTTCACACTGGCGTTGTGCGCGGACGTGATCGAGAGCGATCCCGATATCACGCCGGAGACCTTGAACTCCTGGGGGGAACCGCACCTTCGATACCTGATCGAGCGAGTTGTCTGCCGCATCGAAGACCCCCAGGTGCGATGGATTCTGCGCTACGGCGTCATTCCGCGGCAGCTGCGGTTCGAAGACGTCAAGCAGGTCATGCTGCACTGGCTCTCAGCCGGCATCAGCGGGGTGGAGGAGGTGGACGATCCCCGCACGGACGCGCATCACCTGCGCGGCAGCTCCGAGGTCTTCCCCGTCGTATCCGATCAATTGACCGGTTGGCGGCTCGAGAACGCCTGGCAGCGTCTACTCGATTACGCAGGCGCGTCCTCCTGGGTGTCCCGGCAGCCGGGAGACGACTCCGTAGTCGTCTTCCATCCCAATGTGGCGGCGCCCATGAGGCAACTGGTCGCCCTTCAGCCGGTGGCCAGGAAGCTGCACCGCGCGTTCGCGCTTCACTTCGAGAGTCAGGCAGACGCGCACCCCGAGCAGTGGCTCACCTGCACCAGGGAGGCTCTTTACCATCACTTCCAGGGCGGGCACCCCGATGCCGTGCAGGCTTGGCACAACGCCGTTCGACGGGCCGACGAGCGGAACGACTTCGACGGCATGCGCGAGCTGGCCGAGGAAGTGCTGGGGCCGGAGTACGTGGAGGGAACAGAGCCCAGACGGCTTCCCGACGGACCGCAGTTGATCAGCCACACCACGCTCATTGCCGCGCATCTCGTGATAGCCACCTCGCTCGTACTGAAGCAGGCGGAAGAGAACACGTACAACGCCGCAGACCCCCTCTGGAACGAGATCGAGCACAGGATGGCGGTCGTCGGCGAGCTGCGTGCGAAGGCCCCAGCACCTGACGTGCAGTCGAACAGCGCGGAACAGCTGCTGCGGGCCTGCCTTCTGAGCAGCCGGAACAAGCATCAGGAGGCAGCGCACATCGTTCAGCAGGCGCTGCGCGAAGAAGAGGAGGACCGGTGGAGGGAACGGCTTCAGGTCACCCTCGCCCGCATTCAGACGGCACTCCACGACGGTGAAGCGGAATCCACCTACCGCTCGGCTCTCCACACCGCCCACACCCGCAGTGCCACGGCCAGCCAATGGCTCATCTCCCTGGAACTGGCGCAGCAGCTGGAGCGCCAGGGGAACATCACCAAGGCTGTCGAACTCGAGGATCAGGTCGTCACACCGGCCGGATCCAAGGCATCCGCCGTCCTCACCCGGAACGCGGGGCGCCACCACGAGCGGACGTCCCCGTTGCAGTCCCGCGCGATGTTGGCCAAAGCCCGCAGCCAGCTCAATTCGTTCGTTCCCACGGAAGCGCTCGCGACGCTGCAACGGCCGGAGTTACTGGCCGTCCCGCACGCACAGCGTGTTGAGAGATGCCTGCTCCAGTCACGCGCCCACCGGCTCCTGGGGCAGTCCCAGGAGGCACTCACCGCCCTGGACGAGGCCGAGCAGTCGTCGGCCTCGGGCGAGGGGCCGGCCCGCTTCCGGCACCTCGCCAGGAGCCTCATGGCCCGTGCCGCGATCGAGGGCGAGATGCTCGCCGTCGATCGCGCCCAGTCGCTCTTCGACCGTGCGGCCGGTCTCTGGAGTGACCTGGGTTTCCCGCACGGACACCCGCGCTACCTCCTTCTCTACGCACGCTTCCTGGCCCGTGATCTGCAGGACCTGCGTCGTGCGGCGGCCGTACTCGTTCAGTTGCAGACCGCCGACGCGTCGGGGGGCTGGGCCGTGGAGCGGGCCCTGCTGTGGCACCAGCTGTCCGGCCTGGGCTACCCGGTGCACGATGTCTCGCTGTTGGACGTGCCCGCCGACTCCCGGGAGAAGGTCCTGCGCGGAGGCGTGGCGGCCGTACTGAACTCACCGCAGCGGACAGCTGAGCTGTGCCTGGCCCTCGCCACTGTGCAGCCTCCCTCGGCGCGGCTGGGGGCACTGGCGGGGCTGAGCAGTTTTCCGACACCCCCCGACGAGGCCCCGAGCCCCTCGCATCTGAACGCTCTGCACGCACTGTTCGCCCCCATCGCGCAGCCTGCCCGGTCGGGGCTCGACTATCAGGTGCAGCTCACCCACCTCGCGCATCTGGGACGACTCGGCGGGCAGAGGGCGCAGGCAGCCCATCTCTCCGACCGCGCTCATCAGGAACTGCACACCCGGTCCGGCGATCCGCTGTCGGCCTGGCGTCGAGCTCAGGCGCAGATGCTGGCCAGGGGAACCACCACCAAGCACGTCAGCGACAGCCTTCTGGAAGTCGCACCGGCGACGGCGCCGTTGTCGTCCGCGGTCGCCCGCTGGTTCCTGGCACAGAGAGCCTCCGCCACGGCCGAGGAACGCGACGAGCACCTGCGCAGGGCAGTCGCCGACCTGGGCGGGGTGCACCAGGAATCGGCATGGGAGGCACGCATTCTCCATTCCGTCGGGGAGGACCTGAACGACCGCTCGATGATGAAGGCCGCCGACCGCATGATGGTGAGGCTCGGACATCCCGCGCCGAGAGAACAGGCCCGGAGTCCGCTCGATGATCAGGAGCGGCCGGAGACGGACCGCGTGTTCAGCATCGTTCCCGGCAACACGTCCACGGCGGGCCACCAGGCGCTGGCCGACACGCTGCTGGCGGACTGGCGTGCGGCAGCGGCGACCATGCTGCCCCGGCTGCGGGAGGTGTGGCCGGGTGCCGACCAGGTCTCGCGTATGCAGGTGCGGTCCGACGATGCCGCTCTGCACACGTTCCCCTGGGAACTGTCGTCGCTCGCGACGAGCGAGGACGAACACATGGTCCTCTACCGGACCCTCCCCGATGCCGCGGAATCGGCGGATGTCCGGGCCTTGCAGTCCGCGCTCCGCCTCATGGCCGGCATGGAGATCATCGCTGACGGGGTCTTGGGCGGTGCGACTTTCGCGGCCGCTGCCGCCGCCCTCAACATTGTGCTGCCCAAAGGAATGAGCGGGACGTCCAGGGCTCTGGTGTCGCTCGCCGGCGCGGCCCTGGTCACCCTTCTGCGGGAAGCGCGGCAGCGAACGCGGGCGAAGTTCGGAGCGCGCTCGGTACTCCTGCTGGAGAGCGCGCCGAACGATGCCCTGCTGGACCTGCAGGTGTCAGCCAGGTCCCTTACGGATGTCTACCGGTCACAGGGATGCGAGGTGCTGCAGGTATCCAGTCCTGCCTCGTTGCCGCCCGCCCGTCGTGGGGCGCCGGCTGTGCTGCATGTACACGCCCCGCTGAGGATCAAGGGGGGCACGACCCCGTACTTCGACCTGTCGCCGGTCGGACTCAGCCCGAGCGATCGTCTGGACAGCAAGGCCTCGGGGTCGGACCTGGATCCCGGCAGGCTGGTCCAGTGGCTGGCCGGGTTCGAGCCGGGAACCCAGCCGCTCATCGTTCTCGACCCCCCGCGCCCCAGTTCGTCCGCCGACATCCCTCTGCAGCTCGTGCTGCGCAACCACTTCGCGGCGATCCTCTTCGCCTCGGGCCTGGTGCCTGCTGCCCTCGGGACCGGACTCGTCAAGGCATCCGAGCTCCAAGCCATGGTTCTGGCGACCGGGATCGTACGGGAGGCGCCTCTGATGGAGTTGCACAGGGCTCTGCAAGCAGTGGTCCTGCTCCAGACGGATCCAGGCCGGGGAGACACCAGATGGACGACTACCGACTGGGGCGATGACTCTCTCGAAGCGATCACCGGAACCATGTTCGCCACCCCGTCCGCCCTGCACATCTCGGATTCCGAGGCGGACGAGGAATGACCCGTGTCGACGGGGGCTACAGGCATCGCCGGGAGCATGAGACGCGGCACGTCATCGATGATCTGAGGGCAGAACTCTCCTCGTGGAGCAGCAGTGCTTCAGAGGGCCGTTCCCTGGAGAAGCACGAGTCGCAAGTCCGTTCCGTTGTTCTGGTGCTGACGACGGTACTCGACCGCATCGACCTGATGCCGCCGGACGAACGCGTCCTCCGGGCGGCGGACATCGTCCTCGACCTGCACCACCTGTGGGACTTCTTCAGAAGCAAACTGCTCATCCGGCAAGTCCCCCGTTACGCAAGGCTGCTCGAAGTCACCGACGAGTTGGCGTGGTCGTTGTACGAACCCGTCATGCTGGCCGCTGCGTCGGAATCCCGGCTGCGTGAACCGCCTTTGACGTTTCCCAGCCGCCGGCCCGTTCCTTTCGCGACGGCGCGCGGGTCCGACTTCGAGGACCTGCTCTCCGATGGAAAGCAGCGGACGATGGACGGCCGCAAGGCGAGCAAGTACCTGCCCGTCCCCCTCATCTCCCTGCCGTGGTCGTCGGGACGCCACCTGCCCTCCCTCCTCGCCGTCGCACATGAGACGGCCCACCACATCGAGGACGATTTCGGCCTGACGCCATCGCTGCTCGCCAGACTGAGAAGCGTTACGGGGATGGAGGCCGACCGCCTGCTGCTCTGGGAGCGGTGGCTCGGAGAGGCGTTCGCGGACATCTGCGCGACCATCGCCTGCGGGCCGGCCTATATCTGGGCGCTGGCCGACGCCCTGCGAACGGCGGAGGAGCGCCATACGGGAGAGTCCGCCGACTATCCCCCGCATCGTCTGCGGCTCCTGATCTGTCACGCCGCTCTTCCCTCCCTTCAGGAGCCGTACTCGCTGCCACCCCTTCCGGGGCATCAGGAGTCCGCCGACGCGGAGCCGGGCGCAGTGGTCGAGGCCCTGCTCTCCGACGGAATGCGGGAGCTGGGAGGAAAGGGGTTGCGGGAACTGATCGGCCTGCGACGCCCCGCGGACATTCCGGAAGAGGTGGCCCGGCTCCGCAACGCACTCCGAACCCGACGTCGTGACGTCCCCGGGATCCTCGCCACGGCGACCCTGGCCTTCGTCGCGGACCCCTCGGCCTACGAGGCGGCCGGTATCGGCGAACGGTGCATGAACGAGGTCATCGGTCTCAGGCAGAAAGGGAAGCGTCACACGGTTTCCGGCGGGCACCGGGGAAGCCAGGAGGGCGACGCGCTCTTCGAGCTGCTGCGCGACCGCGCCGAGGCGTCAGGACCACGAGTCCCACCGGCGCGTACCGCACCGGGGAGTGGTCGATACCATTCCGCGTGACCGAATCCCTGACCGAATCCGACGCCGCCGCCGGTGAACCGGCGCCCCGGGGCCGGATATTCGCCGATCTGACCCCTTTGCGCACCTCCCCGGACTACCGGCGGCTCTGGTTCGGGAACACCGTGTCCTGGACCGGGCAGGGGATGACGGCGCTCGCCGTGTCGTTGCAGGTGTACGACCTGACCGGGTCGGCGTTCTCCGTGGGGCTCATCGGAGCCTGCTCGCTGGTGCCGCTCGTGGTGTTTGGGCTGTACGGCGGGGCCGTCGCGGACACCGTGGACCGGCGGAAGCTGGGGCTGGCCAGCGCGTTCGGGTCGTTCCTGCTGTCGGTGCTGCTCGTCGGGGTCACCGTCGCCGGGATCGAGCAGGTCGGGCTGCTGTACGGGATCGTCGCGCTCCAGGCCGTCTGCTTCGCGCTGAACTCGCCCGCCCGCTCCTCGATGATCGCCCGCCTGCTGCCGGCCGAGCAGCTGCCCGCCGCCAACGCGCTGAACTCGATGACCAGCACCACCGGCAGCCTCGTCGGGCCCATGCTCGGCGGGCTCATCGTCGGCTGGTGGGGGTACCGCGCCGCGTACGGGGTCGACGCCGTCACCTTCACCGCGGCCCTCTACGCCATGTGGCGGCTGCCCGCGATGCTGCCCGAGCGGGGCGAGGAGACGGGGAGGAAGCGGGCCTCCGTGCTCGACGGGCTGCGGTTCCTCGGCACCCGGCCCAACCTGCGGATGACGTTCCTCAGCGACATGTGCGCGATGGTGCTCGCCCAGCCCCGCGCGCTGTTCCCCGTCGTCGCCGTCCTCTGGTACGGGGGCGACGCGAAGACCACCGGGCTGCTCGTCGCCGCACCGGCGCTCGGGGCGCTGCTCGGCGGGGTGTTCTCCGGGTGGCTGGGGAGCGTACGGCGGCACGGGCTCGCGGTGCTGGTCGCCGTCGGATGCTGGGGCGCCGCCGTCGCGGTCTTCGGACTCACCCGGCAGCTGTGGCTCGGGCTCGTGTTCCTGGCGCTCGCCGGGGCCGCCGACACCACGTCCATGGTCTTCCGCAACACCATGCTCCAGGCGGCCGTCCCGGACGAGCTGCGCGGACGGCTCCAGGGCGTCTTCATCGTGGTGGTGGCCGGCGGGCCCCGGCTGGGGGACTTCATCGCCGGGTCCGCCGCCGACCTGACCTCCCCGGGGTTCGCCGTCACCGGGGGAGGCGTCGCCTGCGTGGCCGCGGTGGCGCTGCTCGGGCTGCGGTGGCGGGGCTTCGCCCGGTACGACGCCCGCCACCCCGAGGCGTAGCGCCTCCTGCTACGACACCCGCTCCAGGTTCGGCATCTCGCCGCCCGTCGTGCCGTTGTCGATCAGCGAGAACGGCGAGCCCTGCGGGTCCGTCAGCGCCGCGAACCGGCCGAATGGGATGGTCATCGGGCCGAACCGCAGCGTCGCGCCCATGGACTTCGCCTTCTCCACCGCCGCGTCGCAGTCGTCCACCGTGAAGTACACGTTCACGTACGGCGGCACCTCCGGCGGGAACTCGTCCGTCATCCTCATGCGGCCCAGGACCGGGTCGGCGCCCAGGTCGTAGAGCGTGAAGTCGACCCCGTCGTCCGTCATGCGCTGCACGCCGTACCCGAAGACCTCGGAAAAGAAGGCGTCGGCCCGCTCCGGGGCCCGGGTGAAGACCTCGGCCCAGTTGAAGGCGCCCGGAACGGTCCGCGCCTCGAAGCCCTTGTGGGTGCCGGGCTGCCACACGCCGAAGGTCACCCCGCCAGGGTCGGAGGCCAGCACCATCGTGCCGAACTCGCCGACCCGCATGGGCTCCACCAGGAGCGTGCCGCCGGCGCCGCGGATCTTCGACGCGGTGGTCTCCGCGTCCGGCGTGGCCAGGTACAGGCACCAGCCGACCGGCATCTGCCCGGGGCCCGGCGGCATCAGTGCGGCGACCGCCTTGCCGTCCACGTACGCCTGTGTGTAGTTGCCGTACTCCGGCAGCGTGTCGCCGAACGTCCAGTCCAGCAGCTCACCGTAGAAGCGTTTCGCGCCCTCCAGATCGGTGAACGTCGCGTCGGCCCAGCACGGCGTGCCCTCGGTCATCTCTGCGGGCATCGTGGTCATCTCCTCGTACGAGTGAACGCCCCCTTGTTCAAGCTAGCCACCCTTCACGCCCCCTGCCCGTCGGCGCGATGCCCGGCCACCGAACGGGCCACGCCCAGGTCCACCAGATCCTGCGGGCGCAGCCGCAGCTGGCCGGCCGTGGCCCTGACCCGGTCCGGGGAACGCTTCAGGATCGCGGCGGCCAGTTCCGGCGCGATGACCGAGAAGTAGCTGTCCGGGGTGACATGGGTGCGGTCCGGCGCGGCCAGGGCCAGCGCCCCGCCCGAACCGCCCTCGCCGATCACCAGGGTCGTCACCGGGACCCGGGCCGCCGCTATCGCCGCGAAGGCGTCCGCGATGGCCGCGCCCGCGCCGGACCGCTCCGCCTCAGCGTCGTTGGCCGCGCCCGGGGTGTCCACCAGCGTGAGGACCGGGACGCCCAGCCGGTCGGCGAGCCGGATCACCCGGGCCGCGGTGCGGTAGCCGGCCGGGCGGGTCGCGGTGCCGCACTGCGCCACGTACGCCACCGCACGCCCCTCGCGCACCCCGAATCCGCAGAGCAGCCCGGGGTCCGTGCCGCCGCAGCGGTCGCCGCTCAGCGGGAGCCGCGCGTCGAAGTAGTCGTCCAGATAGGCGCCGGCGCGCGGCCGGTCGGCCGCCCGCGCCCGGAGCACCGCGTCCCAGCCCGTCTCCGGCAGGTCCCTCGCCCCGAGGGCCGCCGGGACCGGGGCGGGGGAGGGCGGGTCGTCGTGGTGGGCGAGCAGCCCGAGCCAGCGCCCGACCGTGGCCGGCAGGTCCCCGGGCGCCACGACCGCGTCGACCGAACCGGCCGCGAGCTGACCCTCGGCCCCGTACGCGGCGGGGTCGGCGCCGGCCGGACGCACCCGCGATCCGGCGAACCCGATCTGCGCCCCCGGCAGCGCGAGGATCACGTCCGCGCCCGCGCCCAGGGTGGCCCAGCCGCCCCCGGTCGTCGGGTCGCGCAGGACCGCGAGCTGCGCGGGCCCCGCCGCCCGCAGCCGTGCCGACGCACGGGCGACCCGCTGGAGCTGGGTCAGCGCGATCATGCCCTCCTGCATCCGGCTCCCGCCCGTGGCGATCAACGAGACGAGCGGCAGCCCCCGGGTGATCGCCTCCTCGTACGCCGCCTCCAGCCGGTCCCCGGTGCGCTGCCCGAGCGAGCCGCCCAGGAAGCCGAACTCGAAGGAGATCAGCACGCAGGGGTTCCCGCCGACCGTGGCGGTGCCGTGGACGACGGACTCCCGCTCCCCGGTACCGGCGGTGGCCCGGGCCCGCGAGTCCGCGTAGCCGGTCCAGCCGAGCGGGCCGTCGCCGTCGGTGTCCCCGGCGGGGGCCGGCAGCTCCGTGAAGTCGGCGGTGAGCGCGGCGACCGCCCCGCGTGCCGTCAGCCGCTCAGCCATGGAGCGCCCGCTTCATGATCTTGCCCAAGTCGTTGCGCGGCAGCGCGTCCAGGTAGCGGACGGTGCGCGGCCGCTTGTGCGGGGCGAGCTGGGCGGCGACATGGTCCGCCAGCTCCTCGGCGGTGGGCGGGGCGGCGGGGTCGGCCGGGACCACCCAGGCCACGATCCGCTCGCCGAGGTCCGGGTCGGGTTCGCCGGTGACGGCCGCCTCCCGCACGGCGGGGTGGTCGAGCAGCGCGTTCTCGATCTCGCCGGCGCCGATCTTGTAGCCGCCGCTCTTGATCAGGTCCGTGGCTTTGCGGCCGACGATGCGCACATAGCCGTCCGGGTCGAGCGTGGCCATGTCGCCCGTGCGGAACCAGCCGTCCTCGGTGAGCGCGGCGGCCGTCGCGTCGGGCCGGTTGAGGTAGCCGGTGAACAGGTTCGGGCCGCGCACCTGGATCTCGCCGATGGCGTCCGCGCCGGTGAGCGGCGTGCCGTCCTCCTCGACCAGGCGCAGCTCCACGCCGCGCAGGGGCGGGCCGACCGTGCCGGGGCGCGGGGCGCCGTCGGCCCGTACTCCCGTGTTCATCAGGGTCTCCGTCATGCCGTACCGCTCGATGACCCGGCGGCCGGTCGCCGCCGCGATGCGCTCGTGGTCGTGGACCGGCAGCGCGGCCGAGCCGGAGACCAGCAGCCGGGCGCCCGCGAGGGCGTCGGTGAGCCCGGCGGACGCGTCCGGGTCCGCCAGCGCCTCGGCGAGCCGGTGGTACATGGTCGGTACGCCGAACAGCATCGTGCCGCCCGAGGCCAGCTCGCGGGCCACGCCCTCGGGCGAGAACCGGCCCAGGTGGCGCACCGAACCGCCCCGGCGCAGGGGGCCCAGGACGCCCAGGATCAGCCCGTGCACGTGGAAGAGGGGCAGGGCGTGGACGAGGACGTCGTCGACGGTCCACTGCCAGGCGTCCTCCAGCGCGTCCAGCGACGCGGCGAGCGCCCGGCGGGGGAGGACGGCACCCTTCGGCGGGCCCGTCGTGCCGGAGGTGTACACGACCAGGGCGGGGGACTCCGGGTCGGGCTCCGGCAGGGCGGCGGGCGCGGGGCCGTCGGGCGCGGTGGTGACGTCGAGGCGTTCCAGACCGGCCAGAGCGGGCGGCAGCACGTCACCGGGCGCGGCCAGCACCAGCGAGGGCGCGCTGTCCGCGACGATGTGCGCGAGCTCCCGCTCCCCGGTCTTCGGGTTCAGCGGGACGGCCGGCACCCCGGCCCGCAGCGCGGCGACCACCGCGACGACGGTCGGCGCGCTCGGCGTGGCCCAGACGGCGACCCGGACCGCGCCGGCCAGCCGGGCCGCGAGGGCGGCCGTGACCCCGGCCAGCGCGGAGTAGGTGAGGGTGACGTCATCGAACCGGACGGCTTCGCGGGCGGCCGCCGGACCGGACGCGTCCTGGAGTGCGGGCAGAAGTGGCATCACCCTGCGCACCCTAGATCGACACCGAGCCCCGGGGCCTGGAAACCGGCTCGAATGAGGCCCGCCTCACGCCCCGGGCGAGCCATCGCTCTCCTCAGCCGTCCCGCTGGACGTTCCGCATGCGGCCGTACGCGTACACACAGCCCGCGAGTGCCAGGTCGGACAGCAGCATGAAGCCGATCGAGTACGAGTCCTTCGCGCTGTAGATCGCGCCCATCACGAGCGGCGGCACGAACCCGCCGAGCCCGCCCATCGCGCCGACGATCCCGGTCACGCTGCCCACCTTCGGCTGCGGGGTGACCTGCGAGACAAGAGCGAAGACGCTGCCGCTCGCGGTACCCAGGCCCGCCGCCATGACCAGCAGCGCGATCGTGCCCGTCGGGTCCAGCCGGGGGTCGAAGGCCTGCACGATCGCCATCAGCGCCGCGACGCCGAGGGCCACGGAGGTGACGAGCGCCGGGTGGACGCGGTCCGAGAGCCAGCCGCCGATCGGCCGGAAGATGACGGTGACCAGGGCGAACCCGGCCGCCTTCGTACCGGCGTCGGTCGGCGACAGCTCGTACCACGTCTTCAGATACGTCGGCAGGTACACGCCGAACGCGACGATCCCGCCGAAGCCGATCGCGTACAGCGCGGACAGCTCCCAGGTGACCCGCAGCCGGCCCGCCGAGCCGAGCCGGTGCGCCAGCGAATCCGTCGGCACCTTGCGGCCGGGGTGGTCGTTGATGAGCACGGCCGAGAGCGCCGCGTACACGACCAGGGCGCCCGCGACCACGAGGAACGGCAGGTTGTCGCCGTGCTCGGCGATGCGCGGGGTGAAGTAGCCGGACAGCGCCACACCGCCCATGCCCATGCCGAAGACACCGAGCGCGAGGCCGCGCTTGGCGGGCGGGAACCACGAGTTGACCAACGGGATGCCGATGGCGAAGGTCGTGCCGCCGACCCCCAGCAGGAAGCCGACGGCCAGCATCGCGCCGTACGAGTTCTTCGCCGGGATCAGCAGCAGCACCGGCAGGATCGTCAGCGCCGAGGTGACCGGGAACATCAGCCGCGCCCCGTATTTGTCGGTCAGCGCGCCCACCGGGATCCGGCCCAGCGAACCCACCAGCACCGGCACGGCGACCAGCAGCGACTGCTGGAAGGAGTTCAGGTCCAGGCGGTCCTTGTAGTCCCCGGACATGGGCGCGATCAGATTCCAGGCCCAGAAGGTGAGCGTGAAGCCGACCGTGGCCACGATCAGGTTGCGATAGGCGGCGGAGCCCGGGGCGTCCGCGGCGGCGGGTGACTGCTTCACGGCTGTGTCCACACCGCCAGTCAAGGCCGGACACGGGCCGTGAGCCCGTCGGCCTGCGCCGTACGGGGGACACTTCCTCACCCTTCGCATATGCGCCGAATCTGTGACAATTGGGACCATGGATCGTCTGGACAGGGAAATCCTCGGCGTCCTCCAGGAGGACGCCCGGATCTCGTACCGCGACCTGGGCGTACGGGTCGGACTCAGCGCCAACGCGGCGGCCGACCGGGTCAGACGGCTGCGCAAGGACGGCGTCATCCGCGGTTTCACCGTGATCGTCGACCCCGCCGCCGACACCCGCACCGGGCTCGTCGTCTTCATCGACGTGACCCTGCGGATGGACACCACCAACGAGACGTTCGAACGGGCGGTGCTGGCCCTGCCCGGCATCACCGAGCTGGTGCACGTCACGGGCGCGCACGACTACCTGGTACGCGCCACCGCGGCCGACACCGCCGCGCTCGACACCCTCCTGCGCCGCCTCAAGCGCGAGGCGGGCGTCGCCCACTCGAACACCCGGGTCGCGCTGAGGGCGGCGCCGGGGCCGTGACCGGGGCGTTCAGAGAGGTGCCTCCCAGACCACCGTGTCCGCCCGCGAACCGTCCGGCTCGTGCCCGTCGTCCGCGACCGTGAGACGGACCGCGCCCCGCCCGTCCGGCAGGGTGACCGTCGCGTCCACCTCCACCTCGATCGCCGACACCCCGGTCCGCCGGTGCGCCGCCGCCAGGGCGCCCCGCAGCGCCGCGAGGAGCCGCCCGCCGACCGGTTCGGACACCAGCGCGTCCACCGCCCCGGCGAAGCGCACCGACGGCTGGAAACCGAGCACCGCCGCCGCGCCCCCGGTCTCCCTCAGCACCCGGCCGCGGAAGGTGGCGGGCGCCTCGGCGGGCGGCTGCTGGAGCGCGAAGATGGCCGTCCGCACCTCCTGGATCGTCGAGTCCAGCTCGTCGACGGCCGTACCCAGCAGCTCGCCCGTCTCCCCGCCCCCGGCCCTGCGGCGCGTCGACTCCAGCATCATCTCGGTGGCGAACAGCCGCTGGACGACCAGGTCGTGCAGATCACGCGCGATCCGGTCGCGGTCCTCGTACACCGCCAGCCGCTCCCGGTCCTGCTGCGCGTCCGCGAGCACCAGGGCCAGCGCCGCCTGCGAGGCGAACTGGGCGGCCAGCAGCCGGTCCACGTCGGTGTACGGGCGGGCTCCGCGCCGCCGGGGCAGCGCGAGCGTCCCGATGAGCCGGCCCCCGCTCTGGAGCGGCAGCATCATGCTCGGCCCGAACCGCGACCGTACGGGGGTGGTCATCCGGGGGTCGGTCGCCGAGTCCTCGATGAAGACGGCCTCGCCGCCCAGCAACTGCACCAGGACCGGTGAACCGGGCGCGATGGCCGTGCCCACCAGCCCCGCCGGGTCCTCCCGCGTCGAGGCGACGACGATCTCCATCCCGCCCTCGTCGGTGGGCTGCAGGATCACCCCGGCCGAGGCGTCGCTGAGGATGCGGGCCCGCTCGGCGACCGTCGTCAGCGCGTCGGAGAGGTTCTCGCCGGTGAGCAGGGTGTTGGTGACGGCCGCCGCGCCCTCGATCCAGCGCTCCCGCTGGCGGGCGCTCTCGTAGAGGCGGGCGTTGCCGATCGCGATGCCGGCCTGCGCGGACAGGACCTTCAGCAGCCCCGCGTCGGTCTCCGTGAAGTGCCCGGTGTGCTTCTCGGCCAGGTAGATGTTGCCGAAGACCTCGTGGTGGACCCGGATCGGGGCGCCGAGGAACGAGCGCATCGGGGGATGGCCGGGCGGCATGCCGGTGGCGCGCGGATCGGCGGCCAGGTCGTCGGAGCGCAGCGGGCCCGGCGCGTCGACGAGCGCGCCGAGCATTCCCGTGTGCCCGTCCGGGAAGTAGCCGACGGCCGCCTGCTCGGCCTCCGTCATCCCGCACACGTACAGCTCGCGGATCGTGCCGCGCCCCGGGTCGAGTACGCCCAGCGCCCCGTACCTCGCGTCGGTCAGGGCGGTCGCGGTGTCGATGATCTGCTGGAGCGTGGCCCGGAGTTCGAGGTCCGAGCCGACGCTCAGCACGGCCTCCAGGAGCCGCGGCAGCAGCGGCGACCTGGGCAGGCCGCCGTCCGGCGGTCCGCCGGGCGGCTGGTCCGTCACGGGCCTGTCCCGGCGCCCGTCAGCTCGCCAGCGGGTCGAGGACCATGGGGCTGATCTCGCCCTCCAGCATGGCGCCCAGGCCCAGGATCGCGCAGGTGTCGGGCTGCTCCGCGATGTGCACCGGCACACCGGTCGCGTCGCGCAGCATCTGGTCGAGGCCGGGCAGCAGGGCGCTTCCGCCGACCATCATGATCCCGCAGTCCGCGAGGTCGGCCACCAGGTCGGGCGGGCAGTCCCGCAGCACCTTGCCCACGCCGTCGAGGACGGCGGTGAGCGGGCGGTGGATCGCCTGCCGGATCGCGGCGGTGTCGACCTCGACGGACCGGGCGAGCCCGGTGGCCACGTCGCGGCCGTGGATCTCGGTGACCGAGGGGCCCCGCGCGGTCAGCCCGGTGCCGCTGAGCGCGAGCTGCAGGGGGCGCACGGACTGGCTCGGCAGCATCAGCTCGTGGTGCTGGCGCAGGTGCTGGATGACCGCGTGGTCGATCGCGTCGCCGCCGACCGGGAGGCGTACCGCCGTCACGATCGAGCCGAGCGAGAGGACCGCGATCTGCGTCGTCGCGGCCCCGCACACCATGATCATGGTCGCGGTCGGCTGTTCGACCGGGAGCCCGCTGCCGACGGCCGCCGCGACCAGGGTGTCGACGAGCTCCACCCGCCGGGCGCCGAGGCCGACCAGGGTCTCCACCGTGGCCCGCCGGGCGAGCGGATCGCTGTCGTGCGGGGTGCAGGCGGCGGCGCGCAGCCAGGGCTTGCGGCGCAGCTGGCGGCGGAGCTTCTCGCCGAGCAGGTGGCGCAGCATGCGCTGGGCCATCTCGATGTCCACGACGGTCCCGCCGGACACGGGCCGGGCCACCCGGATGTAGTCGGGCGTGCGGCCCGTCATCTGCTCGGCCAGCGCGCCCACGGCGATCAGTGAGCCGGTACGGGTGTTGACGGCTGCGACGCTCGGTTCGTCCACGACGAGGCCGGGCCCCTTGACGTACACCCGGGTGCGGGCGGCCCCGAGGTCGACGGCGACATGGCAACGGCGCAACTGCTCAAGGCTGACGGTCACGGCGGTTTCCTCCCGAGAGCGTTGAGGGGGACCGACGGGCAGCCGGCTCTCCTGAAAGCCTGCGCCGTTCGGACTCCCCGCGCCCGCTGGGCTGAGCCGTAGGAGGGACCACCTGACGGCGTGTCGAGCGCGCCGCGCGACCCGGCCCGTCAAGCCCGTCCGGCGACCGAGGACGCCCGCACGTCCCACACCACCCCCGCCACATCAAGCCCGTCCGGCGATTGAGGACGCCTGGACGGCAAGTCCCAGCCCGTCCGGCGATCGAGGACGCCTCAGCCCCCACGCGCCACCCGCTGCAACAACCCCCACGTGAACTCCGCGACGCACGCGTCCGCCCCGTCCCCGACCCGCAGCGCGAACCGCGTAGGCGCACTCCCCTCCGTCGGCCGGGCCGGAGCGAACGCCCGGGCCACCTCGTCCACCGTGGACGACCAGGGCACCAGGTCGTCTACCGTGCGCAGCACCGGCGCGGCAGCGCCCCGCGCCCGTACCAGCCACTCGTTCCACACCGCTCCGCCCGGCGCCACCATCACCTCGAACCGCAGGTCCGGCCAGAGCGGCACCGGCCACAGCAGCACGTCGAACTCCAGGTCACCGAGGGCCCGGCGGCCCGTCGACTCCGGCTCACCGAGCACCGAGCGGTAGCGCCGCAGCGCGCCCCGCCCGCGCGGCGCCCGGACCATGGCCTGCCAGCGCCGGTTCGCCTCGCGCATCTCCGCGAGCGTCGCGCTCAGCTCGTGCCGGGCGTCCTCCACCAGATCCGGCTGGTGGTCCGCCATCCGGCGCAGCAGGACGAGCTGGAACTCACGGGGCCCGAAGGGGGCGGAAGCGCTCATGCCGCCCATCGTGCCCGACCGCCGCTCAGGCGCCGGCGCCCAGCATCCGCCGCAGGAGATCCCGCAGCACCGTCCGGTCCGCGTCCGACAGCCCCGCCAGCGGCTCCCGCGCGAAGTCCAGCGCGTCGCGCAGCTGCAGCGCCGTCGCCGCCCCCCGCTCGGTGGGCGCGGCCAGTTTCACCCGGCGGTCGGCCGGGTCCGGGCGCCGCTCCACCAGCCCGCGCGCCTCCAGCCGGTCCACGATCCCGGTCACGTTGGACGGCTCGCACTTCAGCTTCAGGGCGATCCTGCGCATGGGCAGCGGCTCGACGGACAGGAGTCCGAGGACCCGGGCCTGCGCGCCGGTGAGGTTGTGCGCGGCGGCGGCCTGCTCGTACTCCTCGTAGTAGCGCGCCACGACGGTGCCGATGAGCTCGATGACTTCGAGGGTCAGGGGATCTGTGCGCGAGGTGGCCATGACACACAGGATACCCAGTTGCTTGACAACATGAAATATCCAGGAGCATGGTTGTTTCATGTGGTGAAGCTTTTCCACCGCTTCCAGAACCACAGCTTCAAGAACCACAGCTTCCAGACCGACACCCCCACACCGAGGAGACACCGAGCCCATGTCTGCAGCTCTTCCCGCGTCCGGCCGTGAATGGCACCTCGTAGCCCGTCCGCACGGCTGGCCGAAGGCCGAGGACTTCGCGCTGCGTGAGGCACCGGTCACCGCCCCCGCCGAGGGCCGGGTCCTCGTGCGCAACCTGCACTTCTCGGTCGACCCGTACATGCGCGGCCGGATGAACGACGTGAAGTCGTACACCCCGCCCTTCAAGCTCGACCACCCCATGGACGGCGGCGCCGTCGGCGAGGTCATCGCCTCCGATGCCGAGGGCTTCGAGGTCGGCGAACACGTCCTGCACGGCCTCGGCTGGCGCGAGTACGCGAGCGTCCCCGCCAAGCACGCGGTGAAGGTCGACGCCTCGCTCGCCCCGCTCTCCGCCTACCTCGGCGTGCTCGGCATGACCGGCCTCACCGCCTACGCCGGCCTGTTCGACGTGGCGTCCTTCAAGGAGGGCGACGCGGTCTTCGTCTCCGGCGCCGCCGGCGCGGTCGGCAGCCAGGTCGGCCAGATGGCGAAGATCAAGGGCGCCTCCCGGGTCATCGGCTCCGCCGGCTCCGACGAGAAGGTCAAGCTCCTCACCGAGGAGTACGGCTTCGACGCCGCGTTCAACTACAAGAACGGCCCCGTCAAGGAGCAGCTCGCAGCGGCCGCCCCCGACGGCATCGACGTCTACTTCGACAACGTCGGCGGCGAGCACCTGGAGGCCGCGCTCTCCTCGTTCAACGTGCACGGCCGCGCCACCATCTGCGGCATGATCGCCCAGTACAACGCCACCGAGCCCACCCCGGCCCCGCGCAACCTCGCGCTCGTCATCGGCAAGCGGCTGCGGCTCCAGGGCATGCTCGTCGGCGACCACGCCGACCTCCAGCAGCAGTTCGTCCACGAAGTGGCCGGCTGGCTGAACTCGGGCGAGCTGAAGTACCGCGAGACCGTCGTCGAGGGCATCGAGAACGGCGCCGACGCCTTCCTCGGTCTGCTGCGCGGCGAGAACACCGGGAAGATGATCGTCTCCCTCGGCTGAACCGCGTTTCCCCGCACCCGTTAGGCTCAACCCAACCGTCGCGATCGTGGGCGCGAGTCGCGGCGCACCAGCAGGAGGAATCCTCAGCATGACCATTCAGGACATTGCCGTCGCGTACACCGCCGTCGCCACCGCGGAGAACGGCCGTGACGGCCGCGTCGCCTCGGACGACGGCAAGCTCGACGTCGTCGTCAACCCGCCGAAGGAGATGGGCGGCAGCGGCGCCGGCACCAACCCGGAGCAGCTCTTCGCCGCCGGTTACAGCGCCTGCTTCCAGGGCGCACTGGGCGTCGTGGCCCGCCAGGAGAAGGCCGACATCTCCGGCTCCACGGTGACCGCGGCCGTCTCCATCGGCAAGACCGAGGCCGGCGGCTTCGGCCTGGAGGTCGCCATCACCGCGACCATCCCGACCGTCGACGAGGCGACCGCGCGGGCGCTCGTCGAGAAGGCCCACCAGGTCTGCCCGTACTCGAACGCCACGCGCGGCAACATCAAGGTGGAGCTCGCGGTCGCCTGACCGTCCCCGCACCACTGAACGAGCCCCGTCCCGGACCCCGTTAGGCTGACGCCATGCGTGATCTCGGGGCGGGGCTCGGTTTTCTGGTCAAGGGCCAACGCTGGGTGTTCGGCCACGGCAAATGGTTCGGGATAGGGCTGCTGCCCGGTCTGATCACCCTCGTGGTGTACGCGGGCGCCCTCGTCGGCCTCGGCTACGGCGCCGACGACCTGGCGGAGTGGGCGACACCGTTCGCCGACGACTGGTCCTCGCCCTGGCCCGGCCTGCTGCGCAACGCGCTGACCGCACTGGTCTTCGTCCTCGGCCTCTTCCTGGCCGTCATCACCTTCACCGCCGTGACCCTGCTCGTCGGGCAGCCCTTCTACGAGTCGCTGTCCGAGGAGGTCGAGCGCACCGAGGGCGGCACGGTCCCCGAGTCCGGACTGCCCCTCTGGCGGGAGCTGTGGATCTCCGCCCGCGACAGCGTGCGCATTCTCGTGCGGGTCGGGCTGTACGCGGTCCTGCTCTTCGCCCTCGGATTCCTCCCCGTCGTCGGGCAGACCGTCGTCCCCGTCATCGGCTTCTGCGTCACCGGCTACTTCCTCGCCGAGGAGCTGACCGCCGTCGCCCTCCAGCGCCGGGGCATGGTGCTCAAGGACCGGCTCGCCCTGCTGCGCGGCAACCGCCTGCGCACCCTCGGCTTCGGCGTACCGCTGGGGCTGGCCTTCATGGTGCCGTTCGTCGCCGTGTTCCTCATGCCGGGCGCCGTCGCCGGGGCCACCCTGCTGGCGCGCGGCCTGGTCGGCGACGAGGAGCCGGCGGACGGCGCAGGCAAGGGCGAGACGGTCGCCGCGGACTGAGCGGTCCCGGGTCAGCGCACCGAGAACCCGTACACCGTCGTCGACACGAACTCCTCGCCCGGCCGCAGCACCGTGCTCGGGAACTCCGGACGGTTCGGCGAGTCCGGGAAGTGCTGGGTCTCCAAGGCGATCCCGGCGCACGGGCCGAACGGCCGGCCGTCGAAGTGGTCCGCGGTGTACAGCTGGAGCCCGGGCTCCGTCGTCGTGACCGTCAGGACCCGCCCCGACACCTCGTCGTACAGCTCGGCCGCCGCACCCGCCGCGTCCGCGTCGAGCACGAAGTTGTGGTCGTACTCCTTGGTCACCGGACGGGCCTCCCGGAAGTCGAACCGGGTGCCCTCCACCGGCAGGAACTCGCCCGTCGGCAGCGACTCCGCGTCCACCGGCGTGACCGCCCCCGCCGCGATCCGCAGCCGCTGGCCGAGCGCGCTGCCGCTGTCCGCGCCCGCCAGGTTCCAGTAGGTGTGGTTCGTCAGGTTCAGCACGGTCGGCGCGTCCGTCACCGCCCGGTACGCGATCCGCAGCGCGCCGTCCTCGTCCAGGGTGTACGCCGCTGTCAGCTCCACCCGCCCCGGGAAGCCCTCCTCGCCGTCCGCCGAGACGAGGGACAGCTCCACCCCGTCCGCGGTCTCCCGCGCGTCCCAGACCCGCTTGTCGAAGCCGCACTCCCCGCCGTGCACGTGGTTGCGGCCCTCGTTGCGCGTGAGGTGGTGGGTCCGGCCGTCCAGCTCGAAGGACGCCCCGCCGATCCGGTTCGCGTACCGGCCGACCAGCGCCCCGAAGTAGGGCCCGGCGTACTCCTGGTACGAGGCCAGGTCCGGCAGCCCGAGCGCGATCCCGGCCCGCACCCCGTCCCGGTCCGGCACCTCGGCCGACTGCACGATGCCGCCGTACGTCAGGACGCGCACCCGCGTGCCGCCCCGCTCCAGCGTCCAGCGGTGCACGGCGGTGCCGTCCGCGAGGGTGCCGAAGTGTTCCGTACTCATCACCGTGTTCGAACCCGTCTGCATGATCAGCGACTCTACGCGGGCGGGCGGACCGCCGTGACGTTGCGGTAGGCGATCTCCGCGAGCCTGGCCTGGCCGTTGCGGCCGGGGTGGAACCAGTCCCACTGGCTGAGCTGCTTGCCGGTGAACCGGTAGTCGTACACCGCCCCGCCGTCGTACCGGCAGCGGCTGTCCTTCGCGCAGACCTCGCGCAGCACCTCGTTGTACGCCACGACGCGCTCCTGCACCGCCGTGCGCCGGGCCACCGCCGCCGCGCCCATGTCGTCCGCGTCGCTCAGCATCGACCTGCAGATGCCCAGTTTCCAGATCTGCTTGCCCAGCTGGTTGACCCGCCCCTGCGACCACAGCCGCTTCAGGTCCGGCACGCTCGACACGTACACCTGCGCCTTCGGCGCCCCGCTGCGCAGCTTGCGCAGCGACGCCTCGAACGACCGCCGGAAGTCGGCCACCGGGGTCATCGTCCGCACCGAGTCCCGGCAGGCGTCGTTGGCGCCGATCATCACGGTCACCAGATCCGGGTTTTCGTCCGCCGCCAGCGCCATCTGCTCCGGCAGCTGGGCCATCCGGGCGCCCGTCACAGCGTGGTTCCAGCTGTGGTCCGCCGCCCGGGAGGCGCCGAGGAGGCGTACCGCCAGACTGCGTACGGAGCTGTCCGTGCCGGTCGACCAGGAGACCTCCGGGCAGTCCGCCAGCACCGAGCACGCGTCGAAGCCGCGCGTGATCGAGTCCCCGACCGCCGCGATCGACGCGGGCTTCGGATCCCAGACCGGGCCCGCCGCCGGGGACGGCCGGCGCTCGGCCGACGCCGGGCCCTTCGTCGTACCGCCGGGCCCCGAGTCGCAGCCCGCCAGCGCACCGGTGCCCAGGCAGGCCAGTGCGGCCAGCCCGGCCAGTGCGGTGCGCGAGCGGTGCCGTACGGACCGATCCGGCATGGCCTGGCCTCCTCCTGTTCGTGACCCGACGCTCCGCCGGGGTGAAGACTGCGCGAAGAAGGGCCCCGGGACCGACGGTACGTCACACCGGCGACCCCCGGGCGCGGTAGCTTTTCCCCGTCGAACCAGTGGCTCCTGCGATGCCCGGCTCCACTCGGGTGGCATCCGAACATCACACCACGTCACATACTGTCGCTTTTCCGGAGAATAACTCCCGATGCTGTTTACTGATGACAGGCCGCTGGGGAAGGCGAACCTCGTCCCACACTGGAGGTCCCGGTGACGACACGTGGAGTCCTGTACGTTCACTCCGCACCGCGCGCGCTCTGCCCACACGTCGAGTGGGCGGTGGCGGGAGTCCTCGGTGGGCGGGTGCAGCTCGACTGGATCAGACAGCCCGCCTCGCCGGGCACCTGGCGCTCCGAGTTCTCCTGGCAGGCCCGGCCCGGCACGGCGTCCAAGCTGGCCTCCGCGCTGCGCGGCTGGGACCTGCTCCGCTTCGAGGTGACGGCGGAGCCTTCCCCCACGGCGGAGGGCGAGCGGTACAGCTCGACGCCGGCCCTGGGCATCTTCCACGCCGTCACCGGCATGCACGGCGACATCCTGGTCCCGGAGGACCGCCTCCGCGCCGCGCTGGCCCGCTCCGCGGGCGGCGAGACGGACCTGGCGGCGGAGGTCGCCAAGCTCCTCGGCAAGCCGTGGGACGACGAACTGGAGTCGTTCCGCCATGCGGGCGAGGGCGCGCCGGTCCGCTGGCTCCACCAGGTCGTGTAACCCGGGGGCGGAGCCCCCGAACACCACGACGAAGCCCGCGCCCCCACACGGGGGGCACGGGCTTCACGCACAGGTGACGCGCGTCGCGCGTCAGACGCTACGGAACGCCAGCACCACGTTGTGCCCACCGAAGCCGAACGAGTTGTTGATCGCGGCGATCGGCCCCTCCGGCAGCGCCCGGGGCGCATCCCGCACGATGTCCGCGTCGATCGACTCGTCCAGGTTCTCGACGTTGATCGTGGGCGGGGCCATCCGGTGGTGCAGCGCCAGGACCGTCGCCACGGTCTCGATGCCGCCCGCGCCGCCGAGCAGGTGACCCGTCATCGACTTCGTCGCGGAGATCGCGACGTGGTCCAGGTCCTCGCCCAGCACCGCGCGCAGCGCCTTGACCTCCGCGATGTCACCCTGCGGGGTGGACGTCGCGTGGGCGTTCAGGTGGGCGATCTCCGACGGCTTCAGGTCGGTCTGGTCCAGCAGGTTCTGCATCGCAGCGGCGATACCGCGGCCCGTGGGCTCCGGCTGCGCGATGTGGTGGGCGTCGGCCGAGAGGCCCTGGCCCAGCACCTCGCAGTAGACCCGGGCGCCACGCGCCGCCGCGTGCTCCGCGGATTCCAGGACGACGACACCGGCGCCCTCGCCGAGGACGAAGCCGTCACGGCCCACGTCGTACGGGCGCGAGGCCTTCTCCGGCTCGTCGTTGCTCTTGGACATCGCCATCATGTTGGCGAACGCGGCGATCGGCAGCGGGTGGATCGCCGCCTCGGTGCCGCCGGCGAGGACCACATCGGCGCGGCCGGTGCGGATCATCTCGACGGCGTACCCGATCGCCTCGGCACCCGACGCGCAGGCGGAGACCGGGGTGTGGACGCCCGCCTGGGCGTTCACCTCGATACCCACGTTCGCGGCCGGGCCGTTGGGCATGAGCATGGGCACGGTGTGCGGGGAGACTCGGCGTACGCCCTTCTCCTTCAGCACGTCGTACTGGTCGAGCAGGGTGATCACGCCGCCGATGCCGGAGGCGATGACCGAACCCAGCCGCTCGGGCTGGATCGTTTCGTCCTCACCGGCCTTGCCGGTGAAGCCCGCGTCCGCCCACGCCTCGCGGGCCGCGATCAGCGCGAACTGCGCCGAGCGGTCCAGACGGCGGGCGAGCGGACGCGGCAGGACCTCGGAGGGATCGACGGCAGCCAGGGCCGCGATCCGTACAGGCAGTTCGGCGAAACGTTCGCCCTCAAGGGGCTTGACGCCGGAACGGCCCGCCATCAGCCCTTCCCAGGTCGATGCGGAATCGCCACCCAGCGGAGTGGTTGCGCCGATACCGGTGACGACCACGGTGCGATTGGTCGAGTTCACTGGAAAATCTTCTCCACGTGTAGGGGATCGTGAATCAGCGGCGCCACCGCCGGGTGGCGACACACGAACCGGCTGGATCAGGCCTGGTGCTTGAG
The DNA here is from genome assembly GCF_900105515.1 of Streptomyces sp. 2131.1. Lineage (GTDB taxonomy): Bacteria > Actinomycetota > Actinomycetes > Streptomycetales > Streptomycetaceae > Streptomyces > Streptomyces drozdowiczii. The sequence continues at coordinate 4,952,879 of NZ_FNSY01000001.1, forward strand.
GATGTAGTCCGCGGCGTCGCCGACGGTCTTGAGGTTCTTGACGTCCTCGTCGGGGATCTTCACGTCGAAGCGCTCCTCGGCGGCGACGACGACCTCGACCATGGACAGCGAGTCGACGTCCAGGTCGTCCGTGAAGGACTTGTCCAGCTCGACGTCCTCGGCCGGGATACCGGCGATCTCGTTGACGATGTCGGCGAGACCCTTGACGATCTCTTCCTGCGTGGCGGCCATGGCGGCGCTCCTTCGGTGTTTATCTGCTGGGTTCGGGCTTCCGGGCGAAAAGCGCCGGTGTGCCTAGGGGAGAGTAACGACCGTCGCGGCGTAGACGAGACCCGCCCCGAAGCCGATGACGAGAGCGGTGTCGCCGCTCTTGGCCTGTCCGGTCGCCAGGAGCCGCTCCATCGCGAGCGGGATCGAGGCGGCGGAGGTGTTGCCGGTGGTCTCCACGTCACGGGCGACCGTGACGCTCTCCGGCAGCTTCAGCGTCTTCACCATCGAGTCGATGATCCGCATGTTGGCCTGGTGCGGGATGAAGACGTCCAGGTCTTCCGGGGCGATCCCGGCCGCGTCCAGCGCCTGCTGGGCGACCTTCGCCATCTCGAAGACGGCCCAGCGGAACACCGCCTGGCCCTCCTGCGTGATGGCGGGGAACTTGATCTCGCCGCGGTCGTTGAGGGGCAGCTTCGTGACGTCGCCGACCTGGAAGTCGTTCCACGCCACGGTCTGCTTGATCGTCTCGGACTTGTCGCCCTCGGAGCCCCAGACGGTCGGGCCTATGGCAGGCACCTTGGAGGGGCCGACGATGACCGCTCCGGCGCCGTCGCCGAACAGGAACGCCGTCGCGCGGTCCGTCAGGTCGGTGAGATCGCTCAGCCGCTCGACGCCGATGACGAGCACGTACTCCGCCGAGCCCTCGACGATCATGCCCTTGGCCAGCGTCAGCCCGTAGCCGAAGCCCGCGCAGCCGGCCGAGATGTCGAAGGCGGCGGGCTTGCCGGCGCCGACCCTGTGGGCGATCTCGGTCGCGATGGCCGGGGTCTGCTTGAAGTGCGACACGGTCGAGACGATGACCGCGCCGATCTGCTCCGGGGTGATCCCGGCGTCGGCGATGGCCTTGCCGGACGCCTCGACGGACATCGCGGCCACGGTCTCCTCCTCGGAGGCCCAGTGGCGGGTCGCGATGCCGGAGCGGGAGCGGATCCACTCGTCGGACGAGTCGATCGTCTCCAGGATGACCTCGTTGGGGACCACCCGGGTCGGGCGGTAGCCGCCGACGCCCATGATCCGCGCGTACGGAGCGCCCTGGCTGGGCTTGATCTTCGACATGCTCTCGGGCTCCTTAGGCGCCCGCGTGCTCAGCGATGAGCGCGCGGGCCGCGTCGAGGTCGTCGGGGGTCTTCAGCGCGAGGGTCCGGACGCCGGGCAGCGCCCGCTTCGCCAGACCGGTGAGCGTGCCGCCGGGGCAGGCCTCGATCAGCGCGGTGACGCCGAGCGCCTCGAAGGTCTCCATGCACAGGTCCCAGCGGACCGGGTTCGCGACCTGGCCGACGAGCCGGGTGATGACCTCGTGGCCGGTGGCGACGGTCTTGCCGTCCGCGTTCGAGACATACGTCACGGACGGGTCGGAGACGTCCAGGTCGCCGGCGGCCGCGCGCAGTCGCTCGACGGCGGGAGCCATGTGGTGCGTGTGGAACGCGCCGGCCACCTTCAGGGGCACCACGCGGCGCACGCCCTCCGGCTTGTCCTCGGTGAGCGCGGCGATCTGCGCGGCGGTGCCGGCGGCGACGATCTGGCCGCCCCCGTTGACGTTCGCCGGGGTCAGGCCGAGCTTCTCCAGGTGCTCGACGGTGACCGCGGGGTCGCCGCCGAGCAGCGCCGCCATGCCGGTCTCGGTGACCGCCGCGGCGTCGGCCATGGCGAGCCCACGCGTGCGTACGAAGCGGAGCGCGGCCTCGTCGCCGATGACTCCGGCGAGGGCGGCGGCGGTGATCTCACCGACGCTGTGGCCCGCGACGACGGCCGGTGAGGCGTCGAGCGCGGCGGCCGAGAGCAGGCCGGCGGCGACCAGCAGCGGCTGGGCCACCGCGGTGTCGCGGATCTCCTCCGCGTCGGCCTTGGTGCCGTAGTGGGCAAGGTCGAGCCCGATGGCGTCGGACCAGGCCGCGATGCGGTCGGTGGCACCGGGGAGGTCGAGCCAGGGAGTCAGGAAGCCGGGCGTCTGAGCGCCTTGGCCGGGAGCGACGAGTACGAGCACCCTCACACTCTCTCTTGTGAACGGTCCGGAACACCCGTGGGGACAGGGACGAAGAACCGTAGGGGGAATTGTTGATGTCCGACAAAAGTCTAGGACTGCGTATCCCGGTCGGCCAGACGCCCCAGGATGAGGGCGATTCGCAGAGTGAACGCCGAGCGGACATCGGAAGGTGACCAGCCGGTGACGTCTGTCACACGTCGGAGCCGGTAGCGCACGGTGTTGGGATGCACGAACAGCATCCTGGCCGCGCCCTCCAGGCTGCTCGCCTGCTCCAGATACACACTCAGCGTCTCCAGGAGCGCGGAGCCCGCCTCTTCGAGCGGTCTGTAGATCTCCTCCACCAACTGCTCGCGCGCGGCCGGGTCGCCCGCCATCGCGCGCTCCGGCAGCAGGTCGTCGGCGAGCACCGGCCGCGGAGCGTCCTGCCACGCCCCGCACGCCTTCAGCCCGGCCGCCGCGGCCTGCGCGGACCGGGTCGCCGCCAGCAGGTCCGCCACCACCGGGCCGGCCACCACGGGGCCCGCCGCGTACGGCCCGATCAGGGCCTTCGCGACCTGGAGCGGGTTGTCGCTGCCGCCCGCGATGACGACCAGGCGGTGGCCGAGGACGCCCGTGAGGACCTGGAGCTTGGCGTGCCGGGCGGCCCGCCGGATCGCCTCCACGGTCAGCTCGCTGTCCCCGTCCGGGGCGGTGCCGAGCAGGACGCAGACGTGCTCCGGGGAGTTCCAGCCGAGCGCGGCGGCCCGGGAGACGGCGCCCTCGTCGGCCTCGCCGGAGAGCACCGCGTTGACCACGAGCGACTCCAGCCGGGCGTCCCACGCGCCCCGGGCCTCGGCCGCCTGCGCGTACACCTGGGCGGTCGCGAAGGCGATCTCGCGGGCGTAGACGAGCAGCGCCTCCCGCAGCACGGATTCGTCGCCGGGCGCGGCGACCTCGTCGATCGCGGCCTCCATGACCTCGATGGTGGTGCGCACCATCTCGACGGTCTGCCGCAGTGTGATGGCCCGGGTCAGCTCGCGCGGGGCTGTCCCGAAGACGTCGGTCGAGATCGCCTGCGGGGTCTCCGGATGCCGGAACCACTCGGTGAACGCCGCGATACCGGCCTGGGCGACCAGGCCGATCCAGGACCGGTTCTCCGGGGGCATCGCCCGGTACCACGGCAGCGACTCGTCCATGCGGGCGATCGCGTTCGCGGCCAGCCGGCCGGAGGACTGCTCCAGCCGCTTCAGGGTCGCGGCGTGGAGATGGGCGTCGTTCGCAGCGGGCTGCTCAGGATCGGGTCGGGGCACGGACACAAGACTGCCTTATCGGGACGGACGCACGGAGGGCCGGGGCCGGTGGCGGGTCGGATCGGCGTCCGGCGGGGGCTCCGCGGGAGCCGGCGGGCTACCGTGGACGGGTGATTTCCGTACACCGCGCGGGCGACCGGTTCGAGGGTGGGGACGGGGCGGCCGGCATCGAGTCCCGGCACTCGTTCTCCTTCGGCTCCTTCTACGACCCGGACAACCTCCGCTTCGGCCCGATCCTCGCCTGCAACGAGGAACGTCTGGCCCCCGGTGCGGGCTTCGAGGAGCATCCGCACAGCCATACGGAGATCGTCACCTGGGTCGTCGAGGGCGAGCTGACCCACCGCGACTCGGCCGGCCACGCCACGGTGGTCCGCGCCGGCGACGTCCAGCACCTGAGCGCCGCTTCCGGCGTCCGCCACGTCGAACGCAACGACGGGGAAAACCCGCTGACGTTCCTTCAGATGTGGCTCGCGCCCCTGGAGCCCGGCGGCGAGCCCTCGTACACGACCGTCCCCGGCATCGCCGACTCCACCCCGTACGCACTCCCCGAGGCCGGCGCGATGCTTCATGTGCGGCGCCTCGCCGAGGGCGAGCGGGCGGCGGTCCCGGACGCGCCGCGGGCGTACGTGCACGTGGTGCGCGGGACGGTGCGCGTCGGCGCCGACGCGCTGGCGGCGGGGGACGCGGCCCGGATCACCGGCGGGACGGGACTCGAACTGGTCGCGGCGGACGCGGCCGAGGTGCTGGTCTGGGAGCTGTGCGACTGACCGGCACCCCGGCCACCGGCCCCGCGTCAGCGGGCGTGGTGCCGGTCGGCCTGCTGTCGCGGGATCTCGCTCAGCCGCACCCCCGCCGGGCGGCGACGGCTCCGGCCGGTGCTCCGGCCGGGAAACGCGTTGCGCCGCGCGGGCACCTTCGGGGCAAGGGCGACGAAGGTGATCGGGGCGAGGACCGCGACGAGGATCAGCACGATGACGACGTTCATGTTCCTGCCTTCCGTCCGGTACTGATGGTCTTTCACTACTTGTCGTAACCGGAAAACGGCTCCGTAAACACGAGGCGTGACGAAAATCCTGGTGGCGGGGGCCCTTCTACCCCCGCCACATCGACCACATCGGCGGCCCCGACCGGAACACCATCTCCTCGCGCACCTCGAAGCCGTGGCGGCGGTAGAACGTGAGGTTGCGGCTGTTGCTGGACTCCAGGAACACCGGGCGGCCGTCCGCGTCCGCGCGTTCCAGGAGGCCGGCGAGGACCGTCGACCCGCGGCCGGTCCCGCGCGCGTCCGCGTGGGTGCCGATGTACTCCACGTACCAGTGCGCCGGGCGGACCGGGTGGCGGTGCTCCAGGGTCAGCAACCGGGCCGCCATACGGGGGAGTTGGGCGCGGCCCGCCCGCAGCAGTGTGCCCGCGTTGCGCAGCAGGTGGGTCACCGGGAGCTTCCACGCGCCGGGCTCCGTCCAGACCGCCGCCACCGTGCGCTCCGGGTCCGTCCACACCCGGCCCGCCGGGACCTGCTGGGCCAGGTGCGCGGTGAACAGCCGCCGCAGCCGCCGGTCCCGGTCGTCTGGCATCAGCCAGGACCACACCGGGTCCCCGGCGTACGCACTGGCCAGGACACCCGCGAGCGCGGGGACGTCGGACGCGGTGGCGCGGACTATGTCGTCGGTCATGGGCGGGGAGCGTAGCGGCGGTCCGCGACCGGCGGCCAGCGTCGCGGCAAGACCCGCCGACCGGCCAACGGGGCACGATTTCCGGCTATCACCGTGCGGGATCTCGACTGCGTGCCGTGGCCATGGAAATCTGCCGGTGCCTCAGGAATACGTCCACGGTTCGCCCGCCGTTCGTACCGGCGGCCTAGATTTCGCAGGCGCGCGCAGACGTCCTTCTTCCCCCCTTGTGAACGACTCTCCCCCCAGAGGTGCCCCGATGACCCTTCAGATCAGCGAGCCCCCGTGCCCGGCCGACGACGTCGACGCGGGCGAGCTCACCAACGAGACGCGCATCAGCCGCCGCCGGATGCTGCAGACGGCCGCCGTCTCGCTCGGCGTGATCGCCGCCGGGCCGGTGGCCGAGGCGGCCGGCGGGGCACGGGCCGAAGCGGCCGAGTACCGCCTGCCCAAGGGCTTCAAGGGCGACATCTCCGACCTGAGGCACGTGGTGATCCTCATGCAGGAGAACAGGTCCTTCGACCACTACCTCGGCCAGCTGAAGGGCGTACGAGGGCACGACGACAAGCAGGTCCTGACCTTCCAGGACGGCACCACCGTCTTCCAGCAGCGCGCCGCCGACGGCACCATCGTCACGCCCGCCGTCTCGACCGCCACCTGGAGCGACAAGCACAACTTCTACGGGGCCGACGAGGGGCGGTGGGACACCTGGGTGAAGGACAAGGGCGACCACTGCATGTGGTACTACACACCCGACTACATGCCGTGGATGTACTCGCTCGCTTCCCAGTACACCGTCTGCGACATGAACTTCTGCTCCCTGCACGGGCCCACCATCCCCAACCGCTACTACCTGATGAGCGGTACGGCGGGCGGCGAGACCACCAACGCGGGCCAGAACAACTACACCCGCACCTGGACCACCGTCCCCGAACAGCTCCAGCGGGCCGGCATCGACTGGCGCGTCTACTCCGACAACAGCGGCAACGGCGTCGGCGGCAGCCTCCAGAGCGGGTACGTCGGCGAGTACGGCTGCAACGTCACCAACAGCTTCGCCTCCTTCGACCCGCGCACCGCGGACCCGGCCGAGCTCGAACCAGGCACCGGCAAGGTCTGGAAGGCCAACTCCTTCGTCTACGAGGGCGCCACGACGCCGAATGACGACTCCGAGGCCAACCTCGACGCCGTCCTGCGCGACCTCGTCGCCGCGTGCGAGCCGGGCGCCGAGCACCCGCTGCCCGAGGTCTCCTGGGTGGTCATGCCCGCCGCGTGGAGCGAGCACCCGGGCTTCGACACGGTGCACGGCGAGCGGTACATGAACAAGGTCCTCAAGACCCTCCAGAGCAACGAGGACATCTGGAACCACACCCTGGTGATCATCACCTACGACGAGAACGACGGGAAGTTCGACCACGTCCTGCCGCCCCGCCCGGAACAGGGCACACCCGGCGAGTTCGCCGGCACCACCCCGTACGGCTTCGGGCCCCGCGTCCCGATGCTGCTGGTCTCCCCGTGGACGCGCGGCGGCTACGTCGCCTCGGAGGTCTTCGACCACACCTCGACCGTGAAATTCCTGGAGACCTGGGCGGCGCACCTGGGCAAGCCGTTCACCTGTCCGAACATCACCCCGTGGCGCCGCTCCGTCGCCGGAGACCTGACCAGCGCGATCGACTTCGCGCACCCGCGCCCCGGCCCGGTCGTCATCGCCGACCCGGTCACCGGGACCCCGCCGCGTCCGCCCCGCGACCGGATGGAGCCGCGCGGGCTCTCCTTCCACCCGCACGCCACGTTCACCGAGGACCGGAGAACCGGCACGGTGACCGCGTCGATGACCCTGACCGGCGGCCCCTCGGGCAAGGCGGTGAGCCTCCAGGTCTTCCCCGACCGGTACCTGCCGTTCTCCAACACCCCGTACACGGTGAGCGCGGCGAACCCGCGTACGTACACCTGGGACACGACGCGGACGGACGGCGGGTACGCCTTCTCGGTGTACGGCCCCGACGGCTTTCTGCGCTCCTTCGCCGGAGAGGTGCTCCCCGAGGACGCGAGCACCCGGCACATCGGCCTCCCGCGCGTCGAGGTGCGGCTCGTCAGGGGCAGGCGCCCCGCGGTCCGGCTGGCGCTGCACAACGACGGACGGCACCCGGTCCGCTACACCCTGCGGGCCAACGACTACGCCGGCGGCACGCGCAAGGTCACCGTCCCCGGCGGTCACTCCACCGTCGTGGACTGGCCCACCGAGCACGGCTACTACGACGTGGTGCTCACCGCGGACACCGGCACGGGCTGGACCCAGCGGTACGCGGGCCGGGTGGCGACGGTCTGAGTCACCCGGCCAGTTCGGCCAGCACCGCGTCCGTGAACGCGGGCCACACCTCGACCGCCCACGGCCCGAAGGCCCGGTCGGTGAGCGCGACGCACGCCGCGCCCGCGACCGGGTCGATCCACAGGAAGGTGCCCGACTGGCCGAAGTGGCCGAAGGTCGCGGGGGAGGACGAGGCGCCCGTCCAGTGCGGGGACTTGGAGTCGCGGATCTCGAAGCCGAGGCCCCAGTCGTTGGGGTTCTGGTGGCCGTAGCCGGGCAGGACGCCCTTCAGGCCCGGGTGGACGACGCTCTGCGCGACGGCCACCGTACGCGGGTCGAGGAGGCGGGGGGCCTGCACCTCGGCCGCGAAGCGCGCGAGATCGTCGACCGTGGAGACGCCGTCCTTGGCGGGGGAGCCGTCCAGGGTGGTGGCGGTCATCCCCAGGGGCTCCAGAACCGCCTGTCGAACGTATTCCGGGAACGGGATGTCGGCGGCCTTCGCGATGTGGTCGCCCAGCACCTCGAAGCCGGCGTTGGAGTACAGGCGCCGGTTGCCGGGCGGGGCCATCACCCGGTGCTCGTCGAAGGCGAGGCCGCTGGTGTGGGCGAGCAGGTGGCGCACGGTCGAGCCCTCGGGACCCGCCGGTTCGTCCAGCTCGACGGCGCCTTCCTCGTACGCCACCAGCGCCGCGTAGGCCGCGATCGGTTTGGTGACGGAGGCGAGGTGGAAGCGGTGGGCGGTCGGGCCGTGCGTACCGGCGACCTCGCCGTCCGCTCGTACGACGGCCGCCGCCGCGGTGGGGACGGGCCAGTTCTCGATCATCGCCAGGCTCTGCATGCGTACGAGAGTAGATTCCGCGTCCCACCTGTCGGAAACCGCACCCGGTGATGCTTGCTTCGAGTGCACTCCAACGTCATAGCGTGGAGCCATGACCGTGACGGAGACCACCGCGAGCCGGACCGACCTCTGCGCCTCCGCCCCGTCGGCGCACCCGCGCCCCGACGGGCAGGACCGCTACACGATCAGCGAGGTCGCCGCGTTCACCGGCCTGACCGCCCACACCCTGCGCTGGTACGAGCGGATCGGTCTCATGCCGCACGTGGACCGGTCGCACACCGGCCAGCGGCGCTTCAGCAACCGGGACCTGGACTGGCTGGCCTTCGTCACCAAGCTGCGGTTGACCGGGATGCCGGTCGCCCACATGGTCCGGTACGCCGAACTCATACGTGAGGGCGACCACACCTTCGAGGAACGGCAGGAGCTGCTGGAGGCGACCCGCCGCGACGTGAGAACGCGGATAGCGGAGCTCCAGGACACCCTGGCCGTGCTGGACTACAAGATCGACTTCTATGCGGGCGCCCGCGGGGCGCCGGAAGGGCCCAGTGCCTGATGACTGACAACAAGATCGCCACGGTGGAGCTCGGCAGGGGCGGCCCCCGGGTCGGGGTCCAGGGCCTCGGCTGCATGGGCATCAGCGAGTTCTACGGCGACACCGACGAGGCCGCGGCCCGCGAGACGCTGGAAACGGCGCTCGCGGCGGGCGTCACCCTTTTCGACACCGCCGACATCTACGGCAGCGGAGCCAACGAGACGTTCCTCGCGCCGTTCGTCGGGGCGCACCGCGACGAGATCACCCTCGCCACCAAGTTCGCCATCGAGCGGCGCGACGACGACCCGGACTACCGGGGCGTCAACAACAGCCCCGCCTACATCCGCAAGGCCGTCGAGGCGAGCCTGCGCCGGCTCGGCACCGACGTGATCGACCTCTACTACATGCACCGCCGCGACCCGGCCGTCCCGTTCGCCGAGTCCGTCGGCGCCATGGGCGAGCTGGTGCGGGAGGGCAAGGTCAAGCAGCTCGGGCTCAGCGAGGTGACCGGCGCCGAACTGCGCGAGGCGCACGCGGTGCACCCGATCGCCGCCCTCCAGTCCGAGTGGTCCCTGTTCAGCCGGGACGTCGAACGCAGCGCGGTGGCCGCCGCCGCCGAGCTGGGCGTGACCGTCGTGCCCTACTCGCCGCTGGGCCGGGGCTTCCTCACCGGATCGTTCGCGGACGCGGGCAAGGAGCTGTCCCAGGGCGACTTCCGCGCCTCGCAGCCCCGCATGACCGGCGAGAACGCGAAGGCCAACACGGCGCTCCTAGAGCCCGTCCACAAGATCGCCGCCGCGCACGGGGCGACGGCCGGGCAGGTCGCGCTCGCCTGGGTGCAGCAGCGCGCCCAGGTGCACGGCATCACCGTCGTCCCCATCCCGGGCACCCGAAAGAGCCACCGCCTCCTGGAGAACGCGGGAGCCACCCGCCTCACGCTCACCGACGACGAACTGGCCGTGCTGGAACCGATCGCCGGGCAGGTCGCGGGCGACCGCTACCACGACATGAGCCTGACCTCGCTCGCGCGCGAGTAGCGGGCGGGTAGCCTCCGCACGAGGAAGCGACCAAGGAGGCAACAGCATGGCGATCAAGCGGATGGACAACGTCGGCATCGTCGTCGAGGACCTGGACGCCGCCATCGCGTTCTTCGCGGAGCTCGGGATGGAGCTGGAGGGCAAGGGCGAGGTCCAGGGCGGCTTCGCCGACCAGTGCACCGGGCTCGACGGCACCCACTGCGAGATCGCGATGCTCCGCACGCCGGACGGCCACAGCAGGCTGGAACTCGCGAAGTACCTCAGCCCCGAGCTGATCGACGCTCCGCGCGACCGGCCGCACAACGTGCTCGGCACACACCGCGTCATGTTCGCCGTCGACGACATCGAGGACACCGTCGCCCGGCTGCGCCCTCTCGGCGGTGAACTCGTCGGCTCCATCGCCCGGTTCGAGGACACCTACCTGCTCTGCTACCTGCGCGGCCCGGACGGCGTCATCGTCGGACTCGCGGAGGAGCTGGGCGGGAACGGCTAGAGCCTGTCCGGCGGGTCGGGACAGGCCCTAGGCGTACGCGCCCTTCGCGATCGCCGTGAACGCGCGCAGCGACTCCGTGCCCGGGGCGAAGTAGCCGGTGTGCCCGTCCGCGTCGCCGGCGGGCACCCGTCGGGCGCCGAAGCCCGGCGACGCGGGGTCGGCGCCGTGGCCGAGCCCGGCGAACTCGACGTGCGGGACGTTGGCGATCCAGTCGCCGGGGTCCTTCGCCGCCCACACCCGCGCCCCGGTGCGCAGATCGGCCACGTCGTCCGCGCGCATCCCCGGGGAGCCGAGGACCACCAGGTCGGCGGCGTGCAGCCGGGGCGCGGCCAGGCCGCAGACGACCGAGCCGTAGCTGTGGCAGAACACCGTCGTGACGGGCGTCCCGGCCGCCGCCAGCCCGTCCGCGAACCGGGTCAGCCGCACGGAGCCCGCCTCGGCCAGGGTGCCGCGCGCGGCGTCGAGGCCGAGGCCCACCGGGGTGGTGTACCCGGCCCAGGCGATCACGGCGGTGCCCGGACCCGTACGGGCGTACAGCGACCGGGCCATGCCGGCCGGGGTGCCGTACACATCGGTCGTACGGTCGAAGGTGCCGGCGTCGATGTCGGAGCCGGGCACGATCACGGAGACCCGGTCGGCGCTCGCCAAGTCACCGAAGACCTCAGCGACTTGGCCCCGGCCGCGCGGGTCGAACGCCAGGATGCGGCGGGCCGGGTCCTTCGCGAGGTGGGCGTAACGCGGATCGTGGGACGCCTTCAGGGCAAGGGCGTTGGCCCGGTAGCGCAGTTCGGCGGGTGCCCCGTCCAGGTTGCCGACGACGAGCGGGTGCCGGAGGGCCAGTGCCTGCTGCCCGGCGTCCGTGAGCCCCGCGAAGAAGCGGGCCACCGCAGCGGGTGAATCCCTTTCCGGGTCGGGCAGTTCGCGCCCCAGCGTGTGGTCGGCCCGCCAGGACGCCGTACCGGGCGGCGGGCCCGTGACCGCCTGCTGGGCGTTGCCCGCCACCCAGCCGGCCGTCCCCGACACCATGGTGACCGTCAGCGCCACCGTGACCAGGGTCCTCGCGTAACGCCGCATCCGCCCCGCCCTCCCTCTCCGGCCGAACCGGCCGTTCCCCGCGCGCTGTTCGGCGCGACGGGAGGAAGGTAGGGACGCGGTGGGGGCCCGGGCGTCACACCGGGGAGCCAACTGCCGTGTGATACCCGGGTAGGGGGTGTAGCGGGTGGGCCGAGCCGGGACGGCCGCCCCGCCCCGTGGCCCGTCAGGCGGAGCCGGGGACCACCAGCCCCGCCTCGTACGCGAAGATCACCGCCTGCGCGCGGTCCCGCAGGGAGAGCTTCGCCAGGACACGCCCGATGTGCGTCTTCACCGTCTGCTCGGCGAGCACCAGCCGGCCCGCGATCTCCTGGTTCGACAGGCCGCGCGCGATCAGTTCCAGGACCTCCGTCTCACGCGGCGTCAGCCCGTTGAGCCGCAGCGCGGCCCCGCCCCGGGAAGCCGCCGGCGGCTGCTGCCTGGCGAAGTCCGCTATCAGACGGCGCGTCACGGACGGGGCGAGCAGCGCGTCGCCCGCCGCCACCACCCGTACCGCCGCGATGAGATCCGCCGGCGGCGCGTCCTTCAGCAGGAACCCGGACGCGCCGGCGCGCAGCGCCTCGTACACGTAGTCGTCCACGTCGAACGTCGTCAGCATCAGCACCCTGGGCACATGGACCACGCCCGGCGGCGGGTCGAGCAGCTCCCGGGCCGCCGCGAGGCCGTCCATCTCCGGCATCCGGACGTCCATCAGCACCACGTCCGGGTGGACCCGGCGGCTGACGTCGACGCCCTGGCGCCCGTCCGGCGCCTCGCCGACCACGTCGATGTCCGCCTGCGCGGCCAGCAGGGCCGCGAATCCCGCCCGCACCATGGCCTGGTCGTCGACGATGATCACACGGATGGGCACGGTTCCTCCGGGCTCAGGGGGCGTCGGCGGGCCCGGGCGGGGGCAGCGGCAGCCGCGCGGCGACCCGGAACCCCCCGTCCGGCAGCGGCCCGGTGTCCAGTGAGCCACCGGTCAACCGTACGCGCTCCCGCATCCCGACCAGGCCGTGGCCCGTTCCCGCCGACTCCAGAGGTGAAACCGGCTGCTCGGGCGGGCCGTTGACGACCAGCACCGTCACCTGTTCACCGTCCGAGGTGACCGAGATCCGGGTGCGTGCCCCGGGCGCGTGCCGGACCACATTGGCCAGCGCCTCCTGCACGATCCGGTACGCGGACAAGTCAACGGCGGGCGGTACGTCACCCAGGTCGGCGGCCAGCGACAGTTCGGCCGGCAGCCCCGCCCGTACCGTCGCCTCCACCAGTTGCTGCAGGCGGTCGATCCCCGGCTGCGGGGCCCGCTCGCCCTCCGTGCCGTCGCCGCGCAGCACCACCAGCAGCCGCCGCATCTCGGCCAGCGACTCCCGCGCGCTCGCCGCGATCGTCCCGAACTCCTCGCGCGCCTCGTCCGACAGCTCCGGCAGCCGGTAGGGCGCGGAGTCCGCCTGGACGGTGATCACGGACATGTGGTGGGCGACCACGTCGTGCAGCTCGCGGGCGATCCGGGCCCGCTCCTCCAGCAGCGTCCGCCGGGCGCGCTCCGCCTCGCTGACGGTTTCTTGCTCGGCGAGCCGGCGCTGCGCGACACGCCGTTCCCGTACCGCCGCGCCGATCACCAGCACCACGGCCCCGAACAGGGGCAGGAGCAGCGCGCTGCCGTTGCTGCGGTCCGCGCGGACCAGGTGCAGGATCAGGCTCGCCGCGCCGCTCGCCAGCCAGACGGCGACCAGGACCCGCCGCGACCGGCGCAGCGCCAGCGCGAGGAGCAGGAAGAGGTAGGCGATGAGCGGTGCGGGCGGCCACGGCCACACGTCGTACTCGCGGGCCGGCTGCCCCAGGAGCACCAGCGCGCCCGCGATGTCCGCCGGGAAGACGATCCACCACGCCCACAGCGGCTGCCGCGCCAGCAGCAGCAGGGGTCCGGCCTGGGTGACGGCGAGGGTGGTGGCGGCCGCGCCGCCGAGCCCGTACTGGTCGAGGAGGTTGGCGAAGGTGACGGGGAGGAAGAGCGCCGTCAGCGCGACGGCGGCGGCCTGCGGCAGGAACCTCTCCCAGCGCCGCGAAGCGGAGGCGGTAGCGGGTATCGGCTCGGTCATCGCGGGCGGCTACAGCTCGGCGAGGAGCTGCGCCTTCTTGGCGCTGAACTCCTCGTCGGTCACCAGACCCGCCCGGTGCAGCTCCCCGAGGTGGTGGATGCGCTCCGCGATGTCCGCCGGATCACGCCGGGCCGCGGCCGTGAGGGGAGCGGCCGGGGGCGCGGACTGCTTTCTGCGTACGGACTCCAGGACGGCCGCCGCGAAGGGCAGCGATTCGTGGACGGGGCCGTAGCCGAGCCCGAAGATCACCGCTGCGGGGTCCTGGTCGGCCCGCGCGGGCCGGGGTATGACCGGCTGGACGCCCGTGGCCGTCCCGGTCCGCATCCCCGCGCCGGTGAGCACGTCCGAGGCCGGCGCCACGGGCTCCGCCCCCTTGGGCAGCAGCCGCAGATAGCCCTCCAGGCCCTCCGGCGACCGCCACTCGACCCCGCACAGGTCGGTGACCGGGAACGTCTGGTCGCCGGCCTTCCACTTCTCCGACGAGGCGCCCGTCCAGAACCAGCGGAACGAGATCCGCTCGCCGTCGAAACCGGCCCGGCCGTCGTACGCCTTGAACTGCATCGGCGCCTCGGGGGCGGCCACCAGGAAACGGTCGGCGGGCGCGGACGCGTCCGAGCCGAGACAGGTGCGCAGCTCGTCCGCGTAGTACTCGGCGAGGGTCTCTCGGGCGGCGGGGAGCACCAGGCGGTACGGGTCGCAGCCGTCCTTGAGCTGCCCGGCCGCCGCCTCCAGGAGCGGGTCGGCACCGGGGCGCGGGACCGCGCGCAGCACCACCGTGCCCCGCCTGCCCGGGGTCAGCGTCACCGATGACAGCGCCGCGTGCGGGACGCGGCGCTCGCGGAGGCTCTGGAGGAGTCTCGGCGTGCGGATACCCCGTTCGTAGCGGATGAGCACGGAGTCGCCGTCGAACTCCCAGGTGGCATGAATTCCGGCCAGCACATCACCCATGCGCCTCATCGTATGCGGCACTTGCCCGCCCCGTCCCCTCTCGGAGTGCATCGCGTCCGAGGACCGGACGCGATGTCTCTACGCGCGTCAGGCTGTCGTGTTGGGATACACCCCGTCGTTGCAGGTGCTGTCGGCCCGTGCGCAGGTCACCGAGGTGTACGCGCCCACGCCGATCGCGGCGAAGTTGTCGAGGCTCTCGGTGCCCGGCTCGAAATAGCCGCTGTGGCCGACCGCGCCCTGAGCCGAGACGACCCGGGCGCCGAAGTCGTGGTCGACCGGATCGGCACCGTGGCCGAGGCCCCCGAACTCCAGGTTCGGCACGTCCTCGATCCAGTCCCCGCTGTCCCGCATCGCCCACACATGCGCCCTGGTGTGCAGCTGAGCCGCGTTGTCGGCGCGCATGCCGGGGCTGCCGGCCACCGCGATGTCCTCCACCCGCCCGGGCAGCCTGCTCGCGGCGACCCCGCACAGCACGGAGCCGTAGCTGTGGCAGAACAGCGAGACGGGCGCGGGACCCGGGAGCGCCCGGACGAGCGCGTCGAGCCGGACCGCCCCACGCCGGGCGAGGTTGCCCAGGGCGGCGTCCATCCCGATGCCGACGGGCGTGGTGTAGTCGGCCCAGGCGATCACCGCGGGACGCGCCTGGGGGCGCGCGGCGAGCTCGGCGGCGTACAGCGACTTGGCCATGCCGACGGGCGCCGCGTTGGTCTTGGCGCCGGTGCGCTCCAGCGTCAGGAGGGTGGTGTCGACGCCGGGCACCACGAGCGAGATCCGGTCGGCCCGGTCGAGGTCGCCGAACACCTCGGCGGCCAGCCCCCGCCCAGAGGGGTCGAAGGCCAGGAAGTGCCGGTCCTTCGCGAGCATCGAGCGGAAGCGGTCCAGGCGGTGCTGTGCCTCGGAACGGCCTGTGGCGGAGAGCCTGCTGTCGTGGACGCGTTTGCGTTCGACGGCGCTCGCCTGCCCGATCGCCCGCCGGTTCGCCCGGTAACGGGTGGTGA
Organism: Streptomyces sp. 2131.1; assembly: GCF_900105515.1. Lineage (GTDB taxonomy): Bacteria > Actinomycetota > Actinomycetes > Streptomycetales > Streptomycetaceae > Streptomyces > Streptomyces drozdowiczii. The sequence goes on from NZ_FNSY01000001.1 coordinate 4,968,416, forward strand.
CCGGGGCGCCGTTGAGGTTGCCGACGACGAGCGGGTATCTGTCGGCGAGCTGTGCGCGCTGCGCGGCGGTGAGCGTGGCGAAGAAGTGCGCCAGCTTGTACGGCGGTGCGTCGGCCTCCGGCAGCGGCTGTCCCGCTATCGATCCCTTGGCCCAGGCGGCCAGCGCGAGCGCGCGGGAGTCGGCGGAGCGCTGATGGTGCACGGCGGTCCAGCCGGTGGTCGCGAGCATCACGAAGACGACCGCCAGGGCGAGCAGCGCGCGCCAGGCGGTGAGCGTGGGGGAGGAATCGAAGGAAGTCACTCCGGACCACCCTAGGAGACGCGCGTGGCCTGTTTGTGACAGGGGTGACGTACATCACCCGACTGTGCGGAATGACACGGCGGTCGCCTCACGCTGCGTACGGCCTTGCGGCACGCTCCGCGCCCTCGGAGGCGCCTCGCTCACGGGCTGTTGACGGAGTGTGGCGCGCTGGTGTTCACGGTGTGCGCCATCTCTCGGAGAGGGCCGGGGCGAGCGCGTCGAGGTGTGTCTCGGTCAGGGCGCGGAGCGATTCCATGCCGCCGTCCCCTCTCTGGCCCCACAGTTGGCCCGCCGCGCGCATGACCCCGGAGAACGCCGCGACGGCGACCCGGGGGCGGGGGTCGCGCGCCGGGTCCAGGCCCTCGCGCCCCGCGATCAGTTCGGTGATCCGGTTCTCCAGGACGATGCCGCGGCGCAGATGGGCGGCGAGGAGCGACGGCGTGGATTCGATCATCCGGTAGGCGCGCATGTGGAGTTCGACCGGGATGATCGCCTCCACGGTCTGTCCGATGCTGTCCCAGGCGCACAGCACGGCGCGGCGCATCGCCTCGAACGGTGCCTCGTCCGCGGGTCGTTGGCGCAGCTCGGAGAGGAAGTGGGACTCCACCATGTCCTGCACGGCGAAGACCGCCGCCTCCTTGCCCGGGAAGTAGCGGAAGAAGGTGCGCTGGGAGACCTCGACCGCGTCGGCGATCTCGTCGACGGTGGTCTCCTCGTACCCGTGGGCGGTGAAGAGTTCGAGGGCGGCGACGAGCAGCGCGTCGCGGGTGCGCCGCTTCTTGCGCTCGCGCAGCCCGGTGGGGAGCGCCGCGGACGGCTGCCCTTCGGTCACTGAACCGGCCCTCTTTTCCCTGCTTTGTCCAGCTCAGCTTACCTGTGAGCTACATGACAGTTACCGACTAGTGAAATGGTTAGTCAACTGTCAGTGGCTGACACTAGTCTCACGCGTATGACTAGTCAGACCACCGTCGAAAAGGCTCCGCGGGACCCCGGGGGCCTCGCTCCCGCACCTGCCAAGGGGCTGCGCGGCCACCCCTGGCTGACGCTGTTCTCCGTGGCCATCGGCGTGATGATGGTCGCGCTCGACGGCACGATCGTCGCGATCGCCAACCCCGCCATCCAGCAGGACCTCGGCGCCTCGCTCGCCGACGTCCAGTGGATCACCAACGGCTACATGCTCGCCCTCGCGGTCTCGTTGATCACCGCGGGCAAGCTCGGTGACCGCTTCGGCCACCGCCAGACCTTCCTCATCGGCGTCGTCGGCTTCGCGGCCGCCTCGGGCGCCATCGGCCTGTCCGACAGCGTCGCCCTCGTGATCGCCTTCCGGGTGCTCCAGGGGCTCTTCGGCGCGCTGCTCATGCCGGCCGCGCTCGGGCTGCTGCGCGCCACGTTCCCGGCCGAGAAGCTGAACATGGCGATCGGCATCTGGGGCATGGTGATCGGCGCCTCGACCGCCGGCGGCCCGATCCTCGGCGGCGTGCTCGTCGAGCACGTCAGCTGGCAGTCCGTCTTCTTCATCAACGTGCCGGTCGGTGTCCTCGCCCTGGTGCTCGGCGTGCTGATCCTCAGGGACCACCGCGCCGAGAACGCCCCGCGCTCCTTCGACATCGCCGGCATCGTGCTGCTGTCCGGCGCGATGTTCTGCCTGATCTGGGCGCTCATCAAGGGCTCCGAGTGGGGCTGGGGCGACCTTCAGACGATCGGCTTCCTGGTCGGCGCGGTCGTCCTGTTCCTGGCCTTCGCGCTGGTCGAGCAGCGCGTCAAGGAGCCGCTGGTCCCGCTGGCGATGTTCCGCTCCGTCCCGCTCTCGGCGGGCACGGTCCTGATGGTGCTGATGGCCTTCGCGTTCATGGGCGGCCTCTTCTTCGTGACCTTCTACCTGCAGAACGTGCACGGCATGAAGGCCGTCGACGCGGGCCTGCACCTGCTGCCGCTGACCGCCATGATGATCGTCGCCTCGCCGGTGGCGGGCGCTCTCATCACCAGGTTCGGCCCGCGCGTCCCGCTGGTGGGCGGCATGGTCTGCACGGCCGTCGCGTGCTTCGGCATGTCCCAGCTGACCGTCGGCACGGGCACGCTCACCATGTCGGTCTGGTTCGCCCTGCTCGGCCTCGGCCTGGCCCCCGTCATGGTCGGCGCCACCGAGGTCATCGTCGGCAACGCCCCGATGGAGCTCTCCGGCGTCGCCGGCGGCCTCCAGCAGGCCGCCATGCAGGTCGGCGGCAGCCTCGGTACGGCGGTGCTCGGCGCGATCATGGCCTCGCGCGTCGACTCCGAGCTGCCGGGCAACTGGAAGGACGCGCAGCTCCCGCAGCTCTCGCCCGAGCAGCTCGACCAGGCCTCCTCCGCCATCAAGGTCGGCATGCCGCCCGTCACCGAGGAGACCCCGCCGGAGATCGCGGGCAAGATCGTGGGCGTCGCGCACGACACCTTCGTCTCCGGGATGAGCACCGCGTTCATGGTCGCCGGCATCGTCGCGGTGATCGCCGCCCTGGTCGCCACGCTGACCAAGCGCGGCGAGAACGCGGAGGCGGGCATGGGCGGCGGCCACATCTGACCGCCCCTCACCCCGCGCGCGTCAACACAGCGTGTCCGACCCGCGCGCGTCAACACGGCGTGTCCGACCCGCGCGCGTCAACACGGCGTGTCCGACAGCCCCGCCGGAGCGAACCGGCGGGGCTGTCACCTGTCAGGGTGAACCCGGCCCCGGACTCTTCCGGTTACGCAGCGTAACCGTCCAGGGTGGTGGTGGAAGATCCACACCGGTGGACGTTCCCACTCTGCGTTTCCATCACAACGGGGGTTCATCTCGCATGCGTACGACCACTGTCACGGCCGCCCTGGCCGCCGCCCTGCTCGCCCTCACGGCCCTGTTCTCGTCCCCGCCGGCCCGCGCCACGGCGGTCCAGGGAGCGGCCGCCGCGCCCGTCAGGCTCGGGGACTGCGGGAGCGGGCAGCTCTGCCTCTGGGCGAAGCCCGACTTCACCGGGGCCCGGCAGACCCACGAGCTGTCCACCATCGACATCGAGAGCTGCGTCCCGCTGAAGACCGGCACCACCGCCCAGGCCCTCGCCAACCGCACCGGCCGGCCCGTCACCACCTACCAGTCCGCCGAGTGCCAGGAGACCGGCGAGTTCGAGACGTATCCGGGCGGCGGGACCTGGCTGCCACGCTCCCCGTACCAGGTGCGCGCCTTCAAGGTCTGGGAGAGCTGACCGGCCCCGGACACGCTGCGGGGCGGCGGCACCCACCCGGGCACCGCCGCCCCGCACCGGTCGCGGTGTTACGCGTCGCCGCCCGCGGCCCCCGGATCGGCCGAGGCCACGTCCAGCAGCTCGTAGCGGTCGACCGCCGTCTTCAGCACCGAACGGTCGATCTTCCCGTCCTTCGCCAGCTCCGTGAGCACAGCGAGAACGATCGACTGCGCGTCGATGTGGAAGAACCGCCGCGCCGCGCCCCGCGTGTCCGCGAAGCCGAAGCCGTCCGCACCCAGCGACTGGTACGCACCGGGCACCCAGCGGGCGATCTGGTCCGGCACCGACCGCATCCAGTCCGACACCGCCACGAACGGCCCCTGCGCCCCGGAGAGCTTGCGCGTCACGTACGGGACGCGCTGCTCCTCCTCCGGGTGCAGCAGGTTGTACCGCTCCACGTCCACGGCCTCGCGCCGCAGCTCGTTCCAGGAGGTCGCCGACCAGACGTCCGCCTTCACGTTCCACTCGTCCGCGAGGATGCGCTGCGCCTCGACCGCCCACGGCACCGCCACACCGGACGCCAGGATCTGGGCCGGGATCTCGCCCTTCTCCCCGCTGCTGTAGCGGTAGACGCCCTTCAGGATGCCCTCGACGTCCACGTCGGCGGGCTCCGCCGGGTGCTGGATCGGCTCGTTGTAGACGGTGAGGTAGTAGAAGACGTCCTCGTTCTCCTCGGGCGTCCCGCCGTACATGCGGCGCAGACCGTCCTGGACGATGTGCGCGATCTCGTACCCGAACGCCGGGTCGTAGGCCACACAGCCCGGGTTGGTCGAGGCCAGCAGCTGGGAGTGCCCGTCGGCGTGCTGGAGGCCCTCACCGGTCAGCGTCGTCCGGCCGGCGGTCGCACCCAGCACGAAGCCGCGCGCGAGCTGGTCGGCCATCTGCCAGAACTGGTCACCGGTGCGCTGGAAGCCGAACATCGAGTAGAAGACGTACACCGGGATCAGCGGCTCGCCGTGCGTTGCGTACGCCGAACCCGCGGCGATCAGCGAGGCCGTGCAGCCCGCCTCGGAGATGCCGTCGTGCAGCATCTGCCCGGTCGGCGACTCCTTGTACGCGAGCAGCAGATCGCGGTCCACCGACTCGTACTGCTGCCCGAGCGGGTTGTAGATCTTCGCGCTCGGGAAGAACGCGTCCATGCCGAACGTGCGGTACTCGTCGGGCGCGATCAGCACGAAGCGCTTGCCGATCTCCTTGTCCCGCATGAGGTCCTTCAGGATGCGGACGAACGCCATGGTGGTGGCGATCGACTGCTGACCCGAGCCCTTCTTCGCCGTCGCGTACGTCTTGTCCCCGGGCAGCTCCAGCGCCTTCGCGCGCACCACGCGGGTCGGGACGTAGCCGCCCAGGCCCTTGCGGCGGTCGTGCATGTACTGGATCTCCTCCGAGCCGCGGCCCGGGTGGTAGTACGGCGGGTTGCCGTCCTCCAGCTCCTTGTCCGCGATCGGGATGTGCAGCCGGTCCCGGAACCGCTTCAGGTCCTCGGCGGTCAGCTTCTTCATCTGGTGGGTCGCGTTGCGGCCCTCGAAGTTCGGCCCGAGGGTCCAGCCCTTGACCGTCTGCGCCAGGATCACCGTCGGCTGGCCCTTGTGGGCCTTGGCCGCCGCGTACGCCGCGTACACCTTGCGGTGGTCGTGACCGCCGCGCCCCAGGTGCAGGATCTGCTGGTCGGTCATGTCCTTGACCATCTCGCGCAGCCGCGGGTCGTCGCCGAAGAAGTGCTCCCGGATGTACGCGCCGGTCTCCGTCGCGTACGTCTGGAACTGCCCGTCCGGCGTCGTGTTCAGCTTGTTGACCAGGATGCCCGTGCGGTCCTGCGCCAGCAGCGGGTCCCAGGAGCGGTCCCAGACCAGCTTGATCACGTTCCACCCGGCACCCCGGAACTGGGACTCCAGCTCCTGGATGACCTTGCCGTTGCCGCGCACCGGGCCGTCGAGGCGCTGGAGGTTGCAGTTGACGACGAAGGTCAGGTTGTCGAGGCCCTCGCGGGCGGCGATGGACAGCTGGCCCAGCGACTCCGGCTCGTCCATCTCGCCGTCGCCGAGGTACGCCCACACATGCGAGTTCGACGTGTCGGCGAGACCGCGCGCCTCCATGTACCGGTTCATCCGCGCCTGGTAGATCGCGCCGAGCGGGCCGAGGCCCATCGACACGGTCGGGAACTCCCAGAAGTCCGGCATCAGCCGCGGGTGCGGGTAGCTGGACAGCCCGTTCGGCGCCTTCGACTTCTCCTGGCGGAACGCGTCCAGCTGCGCCTCGCTCAGCCGGTCCAGCAGGAACGCGCGGGCGTAGATCCCGGGCGACGCGTGTCCCTGGAAGAAGATCTGGTCACCGCCCAGACCGTCGTCCTTGCCGCGGAAGAAGTGGTTGAAACCGACGTCGTACAACGAGGCGGACGACGCGAACGTGGCGATGTGCCCGCCGACGCCGATCCCCGGCCGCTGGGCGCGCGAGACCATCACGGCCGCGTTCCAGCGGGTCGCGTTGAGGATCTTGCGCTCGATCTCCTCGTCGCCGGGGAAGAACGGCTCGTCCTTCGTGGCGATCGTGTTCACGTAGTCCGTGCTGCGCATCTCCGGCACGGCGACGCGCTTCTCGCGCGCTCGCTCGATGAGCCGGAGCATGAGATAGCGGGCCCGCTCACGGCCGCGCTCGTCGACGGCGGCGTCGAGGGAGTCGAGCCATTCCTGGGTCTCTTCGGGATCAAAATCCGGGACCTGACTCGGAAGGCCGCCAATGATGATCGGGTTGCGATCGGATCCGGAAGCCACGCTGTTCCTTCGCTGTTCGGTGCTGCGCTTCGGGGCCTGTTACGGGAGTCATGCCCCCGGACATGAGGATGTGTACGCCATCCCCATCGTGTACCGCTGGAACGCGTACGTCATCTCTACCGAGAGGTAACTCCGAACTCGTCCCGGAACCCGGTTCCGCCGGGCGGATGGACGGCCGCCGAGTGGGTATCGGTGCAGGCAGGAGGTGTCGGACAGGACGGGGCAGGCAGGATGACAGGGGACGGACCGCAACCATACGCCCAAGGCGTCCAAGTGTTCCCAAACGCTTCTCGACTCCGGATGCCGGGCCGAAACGGCATAAGCTGTCCAAGGACGCAGGACATCAGGAAAGGGGATGGAGGACGCGGGCCCTCGCAGGGGGCCGCCGGCAGTACGGCGACGTGACAGGAAACGTCACCGTTTAGGCGGTCTCGTACGCTGGGTACTTGCGCGATCCGCCGCTCCCGTGTGGACTACGGCCAACGCCCCGCGTACGCGCGTGGCTGAAGCATTTTCCGAAACATGATCAGGAGGCAACCCGTGAGCGCGACCGCGGACCACGCGGAGGAACGGACCAACCCGGCTGCACGCCTGGGGTTCGAACCCGGACAGGTGGTCCAGGAGATCGGCTACGACGACGACGTCGAGCTGGAGCTCCGTGAGGGCATTGAGGCCATTACCGGCCAGGACCTCGTCGACGAGGAGTACGACGACATCGCAGACGTCGTCCTGCTCTGGTTCCGCGACGAGGACGGCGACCTTACGGACGCGCTGGTGGATGCCATCGGTCTGCTCGAGGACGGCGGTGTGGTCTGGCTCATGACGCCGAAGACCGGCCGCGACGGATACGTCGAGCCGAGCGACATCAACGAGGCCTCCCAGACCGCCGGGCTCTCCCAGACCAAGAGCGTCAACGCGGGCAAGGACTGGTCGGGAAGCCGTCTCGTCACGCCCAAAGCGGCCAAGGCCAAGCGCTGACCCCACCAACCCCTGAAGGCCCCCGACAGGCATCGCGCCGGCCGGGGGCCTTTGTACGTCCCGTCGTACATCCGTCCCCGCCGCCCGGTGGCTTGATCCGCTCGTACGCGGGAAGCCTTCCCGGGTGCCGCGCGGGCGCCGGAGGGCTCTGCGTAGGGTGGGTGTCACCCGGACAGCCCAGCCCGGCGACGTAGCGAAGGGACGCGTTTTCATGGCGATCGAGGTCGGCACCCAGGCCCCGGATTTCGAGCTGAAGGACAACCACGGCCGGACCGTGAAGCTCTCCGACTACCGGGGTGAGAAGAACGTGGTGCTGCTGTTCTACCCGTTCGCCTTCACCGGCGTCTGCACGGGCGAGCTGTGCGCGCTCCGCGACGAGCTGCCCGCGTTCGAGAACGACGACACGCAGCTGCTGGCCGTCTCGAACGACTCCATCCACACCCTGCGCGTCTTCGCCGAGCAGGAGGGTCTGGAGTACCCGCTGCTCTCCGACTTCTGGCCGCACGGCGAGACCTCGCGGGCCTACGGCGTCTTCGACGAGGAGAAGGGCTGCGCGGTGCGCGGCACCTTCGTCATCGACAAGGAGGGCGTGGTGCGCTGGACCGTCGTCAACGGCCTGCCCGACGCGCGCGACCTCAACGACTACATCAAGGCGCTCGGCGCCCTCTGATCCGGCTTCCGGCGGATCGTGGGCCGATCCGGTCCCGAAAGCCTGTTTAGGGCGGGAACCGGTCACTAGGATCCAGTCGTTGATCCGATGTCAACACGACGTGGAGGCGCCGGCACCGGCCGGCCCCCAAGAAACCAATGGGAGGACTCGTGGGAGTCAGCCTCAGCAAGGGCGGCAACGTCTCGCTGACCAAGGCCGCGCCCAACCTGACCGCGGTCATCGTGGGTCTCGGCTGGGACGCCCGTACCACCACCGGTGGGGACTTCGACCTCGACGCCAGTGCTCTGCTGACGAACGCCGAGGGCAAGGTCGCCAACGACGGCAACTTCGTCTTCTTCAACAACCTCAAGAGCCCCGACGGCTCCGTCGAGCACACCGGTGACAACCTCACCGGTGAGGGCGAGGGCGACGACGAGGTCATCAACGTCAACCTGGCCACGGTGCCGGCGGACGTCGACAAGATCGTCTTCCCGGTGTCGATCTACGAGGCCGAGACCCGCCAGCAGAGTTTCGGCCAGGTCCGCAACGCGTACATCCGCGTCGTCAACCAGGCCGACAACAGCGAGCTCGCGCGCTACGACCTGTCCGAGGACGCCTCGACCGAGACCGCCATGGTCTTCGGCGAGCTGTACCGCAACGGCGCGGAGTGGAAGTTCCGGGCCATCGGCCAGGGCTACGCCTCCGGTCTGCGCGGCATCGCGCAGGACTTCGGCGTCAACGTCTGACCTGCCCGGGGCCAGGCCCCGGCATCAGCGTCCGCGTCCGGCGCCGCACCACGTGCGGCGCCGGACGCGCTCGATGGACGGTTCCGCCCCCGGACCCACGGGTCCGGCCGGCGGGTCCGTCCCGCACAAAAGACGGTTCACAGACTCGGGGAGGACACACCATGGGCGTCACGCTCGCCAAGGGAGGCAATGTCTCCCTCTCCAAGGCCGCACCCAATCTCACCCAGGTGCTGGTCGGGCTCGGCTGGGACGCACGATCCACGACGGGGGCCGACTTCGACCTGGACGCCAGCGCGCTGCTGTGCCAGTCGGGCCGGGTGCTCGGCGACGAGTGGTTCGTGTTCTACAACAACCTCACGAGCCCCGACGGTTCCGTGGAGCACACCGGTGACAACCTCACGGGTGAGGGCGAGGGCGACGACGAGTCGATCATCGTGAACCTCGCGCAGGTCCCGGCCCATTGCGACAAGATCGTCTTTCCGGTCTCGATTCACGAGGCCGACAATCGCGGCCAGACATTCGGCCAGGTCAGCAACGCGTTCATCCGCGTCGTCAATCAGGCCGACGGTCAGGAACTCGCGCGTTACGACCTCACCGAGGACGCCTCGACCGAGACCGCGATGATCTTCGGTGAGCTCTACCGCTACAACGGCGAGTGGAAGTTCCGTGCAGTTGGTCAGGGGTACGCATCGGGGCTGCGCGGCATCGCTCTAGACTTCGGGGTCAACGTTTCGTAAAGCCGCGCACGGCGCGGGGGAGCCCCGTGCACTTCGGGGGAGACCCGTTACATACATGATGGGGTAGCCAGTGCTTCTGAAAACCTTCGGATGGTCGTTCGCGATCACCGTGATCGGCCTCGTGGCCGCGTGGTTCTACGGGGGGTGGGAGGCATTCGGCGTAGTGGCGATCCTCTCCGTCCTGGAGATCTCGCTGTCCTTCGACAACGCCGTGGTCAACGCCGGAATCCTCAAGAAGATGTCCGCCTTCTGGCAGAAGATCTTCCTGACCGTCGGCGTGATCATCGCGGTCTTCGGTATGCGGCTGGTCTTCCCCGTCGTGATCGTGGCCATTACCGCCAGCCTGAATCCGATCGACGCGATCGATCTGTCGTTCAACGACCCGGACCGCTACAAGGAACTGGTCACGGACGCCCACCCGGCGATCGCCGCCTTCGGTGGCATGTTCCTGCTCATGATCTTCCTCGACTTCATCTTCGAGGACCGTGACATCCAGTGGCTGCGCTGGATCGAGCGCCCGCTCGCCAAGCTCGGCAAGGTCGACATGCTGTCGGTCTGCATCGCCCTGATCGTCCTGCTGATCTCCGCGATGACCGTCGCCACCCACGCCCACCAGCACGGCGGCGGGCACGTGGACAAGGCGGAGACCGTCCTGCTCGCCGGTATCGCGGGTCTGATCACGTACCTCATCGTCGGCGGGCTCTCCGGTTACTTCGAGGACAAGCTCGAAGAGGAGGAGGAGCGCGAGCACGAGGAGGAGGAAGAGGCCAAGCGGAGCGGCAAGAAGATCTCCGCGGTCGCCCTCTCCGGCAAGGCCGCGTTCTTCATGTTCCTCTACCTGGAAGTGCTCGACGCGTCCTTCTCGTTCGACGGCGTGATCGGCGCCTTCGCCATCACCAATGAGATCGTGCTCATGGCGCTCGGCCTCGGCATCGGCGCCATGTACGTCCGTTCGCTCACGGTCTACCTCGTCCGCCAGGGCACCCTGGACGACTACGTGTACCTGGAGCACGGCGCCCACTACGCGATCGGCGCGCTCGCGGTCATCCTGCTGGTCACGATCCAGTACGAGATCAACGAGATCATCACCGGTCTCGTCGGCGTCGTCCTGATCGCCTGGTCCTTCTGGTCCTCGGTCCGCCGCAACAAGGCGCTGGAGGCCGAGGAAGGCAAGAGCGGAGTGACCGCCGGGGTGTGACCCGGTAGGAATTGAGGGAACGCTCTCTGCGGGGCGGCTCGTACGGCAAGGTTTCCGGGACAGCACCCGGAGGCGGCCCGGAGCCGCCCCGCAGTGGTGCGTGGGTCGTGTGCGCCGCATGCGACGGGTGAGGGACCGAGAGGGCGGGGTCGGGGATGGAGTTCTGGAACAGTCTGTGGCCGGGGCGGGAGACACAGTTCGAGTCGGGGAACGCGGCCACCAACTCCATCGTGCTCACCCGGCGCCGCCCCACGGTCTCGCTTACCAAGCAGGGCGCGCTCAGCGGCAACCTCCGCGTCAACCTCTCCTGGCGCATGCGCACCTCGGACATCGAGGGCCGCTCCCGCCAGAGCGGCCGGCTGCTGCGCCCGTTCAAGCTCTTCCAGCCGGAGCCCGTCCAGGCGCACACCCAGGGCGTGGTCAACGTCGACCTGGACCTGGGCTGCATGTACGAGCTGGCGGACGGCACCAAGGGCGTCGTGCAGCCCCTGGGCAACCTGCTCGGCGATCTGAACGGGCCGCCCTACATCCGGCTCAGCGGCGACGACCGCTTCGGAGCCCCCTCCGGTGAGACCCTCTACGTCAACCTCGACCAGCGCGAGAACATCAAACGGCTGATGGTCTTCGTCTACATCTACGACCAGACCCCGGCCTTCGACCGTACGCACGCCAAGGTGACCCTCTACCCGGGCAACGGGCCGCGCATCGAGATCGAGCTGGACGAGCGCGCCCCGCAGGCCCGCTCCTGCGCGGTGATGACGGTGGAGAACATCAAGGACGAGCTGATCGTGCGCCGCGAGGTGAAGTTCGTCTACGGCTTCCAGTCGGAGCTGGACCGCATGTACGGCTTCGGCATGCAGTGGGGCCGCGGCTACAAGACCCGTACCTAGGGCCTTTCGTTCGGATCAGGGCCGTATGAACTGCGGCCCCTGCGGCGGCAGCACGAAGTTCGGATCGGGCGCGGGTGCCGCCGCAGGGGCGGGCTGCGGATAGCCGTAGGCCGGCTGGGGGTAGCCGTACGCGGGCTGCGGCGCCGGCGCCGCGGTGGGCTGCGGGTAGCCGTACGAGGACTGCTGGTGCAGGACGGTCGCCTGCGAGTCGGGCGCCGGGACCGGTGCCGGAGGGAACGAGGGCGCCGGCGGCACGGGAGGCAGGTACCGCGCCTCGGGCTGCTCCGGTTCGGGCGTCCCGGTCTCGGGCTCCGCCTCGTCGACCGAGATGCCGAACGCGGTCGCCAGACCGATCAGCCCGGTCGGGTAGCCCTGCCCGACCGCCCGGAACTTCCAGCCGTCGCCGCGCCGGTACAGCTCGCCGCAGATGATCGCGGTCTCCTCCCCGGTCTCCGCGCGCACGTCGAACACGGCGAGCGGTTCGCCGCCGGCCGCCGCCGCGTCGTAGATCAGGATGCGCAGATCGCGTACGGCTCCGAAGGCCGCGCCGTCCGACGACGCCGCGATGACCACCTGGTCGACCGACGGATCGAGCGCGGTCAGATCGGCCTCGATGGCGTCCGTCAGGCCCTCGGGCAGGCTGCGCTTGGGCAGCCGCCGCACCAGGCCGGACGGATGGCGCGGCTGGTTGTAGAAGACGAAATCCTCGTCCGAGCGCACGCGTCCGCCGGCCCCGAGCAGCAGGGCCGAGGCGTCCACATCGGGCACCCCGGCGCCCGGCCTCCAGCGCAGCACGGCCCGTACGGCCATGGCGTCGAGGGGGACGTTCGAGCCTTTCACCATCGCGTGCGTCATGCCCGTCATCCTGCCTGCTGGCCGCCCGTGCGGACAACGCGGGGGGCACGGTCCGTGTCCCGGCGGCGGGGCGGATTCACCCGGTCCGCCCCCTTCGAAATGACTGCGAAACGGTCATGCCACCCGCAATTCACCTGCGGAGGGAACTGCCGACACCCGTTCGTACGTACTATTACCGGCCACACGTTGTCCGGTCGGTCAGAGAGTACGGGGGGAATTGCATGCGTCATTTCGGGCATATTGCAGCTGCTGCGAAGGACAGGCTGTTCTTCCAGGAACCCTGCGCGTTCGACGCCGACTCGCCGGCCGCCCTCCTCTCCGCCGCCCTGGGCGCCACGCTCTACAGTCCCGCCACCCGCCCCCGGCTCGCCGACGACATCGTCAAGCTGGCCGGGCGCGGAGTCGTCTCCATGGTGCTGTGCCTGGAGGACTCGATCGACGACTCCGAGGTCACCGGAGCCGAGGAGAACCTGGTCAGGCAGTTCGCCGACCTCGACACACGCTCTGTCGAGCTCCCGCTGCTGTTCATCCGGGTCCGTGAACCGGAACAGATCACCGACCTGGTGCGCCGCCTCGGCGCCTCGGTCCGGCTGCTGTCCGGATTCGTACTCCCCAAGTTCACCCGCGAACGCGGAGTGCCCTTCCTGGAGGCCCTCACCAAGGCCGAGGCCACCGCCGGACGGCGGCTCTTCGCCATGCCCGTCCTCGAATCGCCCGAGCTGCTCCACCTGGAGACCCGTCGCGACACCCTCCGGGGCATCGCCGACACCGTCACCGCCCACCGCGACCGGGTGCTGGCGCTGCGCCTCGGCGTCACCGACTTCTGCTCGGCGTACGGACTGCGGCGCGCCCCCGACATGACGGCGTACGACGTCGGGATCGTCGCCCACGTCATCGCGGACGTCGTCAACGTGCTCGGCCGGGCCGACGGGACCGGCTTCACGGTCACCGGACCCGTATGGGAGTACTTCCCCCGCCAGGAGCGCATGTTCAAGCCCCAGCTGCGCCGCAGCCCCTTCCAGGAGAACCGCGCGGACGAACTGCGCACCGCGCTCATCGAGCACGACATGGACGGCCTGCTGCGCGAGATCGAGCTGGACCGGGCCAACGGCCTCCTCGGCAAGACCTGCATCCACCCCTCGCACGTGGCGCCCGTGCACGCGCTGTCCGTGGTCAGCCACGAGGAGTTCAGCGACGCCCAGGACATCCTGCGCCCCGAGCGCAACGGCGGCGGGGTGCTGCGCTCCGCGTACACGAACAAGATGAACGAGGTGAAGCCCCACCGGGCCTGGGCCGAGCGCACCCTGCTGCGCGCCGAGGTCTTCGGCGTGGCCCGGGAGGACGTCGGCTTCGTGGACCTGCTGGCGGCCTGCCTCGCGGAGTGAGCGGAACGCGCGGGACGATCGGTACGGACGGCCGGCGCCGGAAGGGGCCCGGGTCCGACAGGCGAGTGGAAAGAGACGCGAACGTGGTGTGGTCGGGTAGCTGGGTGGCGGAGCGACTGGGCGTCGGGCTGGTGGGCGACGGGGAGCTGCGCGAGCTGCTGGGCCTGGCCCTGCGGCGCAACCCCAAGCGGGCGCACCTGCTCGTGTCCAACGTGCTCGGCAAGCACGTCCCGCAGCGCCCCTGTGTCGTGTACGCCGCCGGATACGAGCTCGGCCGCCGGGTCCGCGCGCTCCTCGGCGAGGACGGGGCCCGGCGGGCGGTCGTCCTCGGCTACGCGGAGACCGCCACCGGCCTGGGCCACTCCGTCGCCGACGGCCTCGGCGACGCGCCCTACCTCCACTCGACGCGCAGGCCCGTGCCCGGCGTGGCCCGGGCGGGCGGCTTCGAGGAGTCCCACTCGCACGCCACCTCGCACCTGCTGCTCCCGGAGGACCCGCACCTGCTGGCGGCGGCCGGGGACGGCTCGGCGCTGGTCCTCGTGGACGACGAGTTCTCCACCGGCAACACCGTCCTCAACACCATCCGCGACCTGCACGAGCGCTACCCCCGCGACCGGTACGTCATCGTCGCCCTGGTCGACATGCGCTCACCGGCCGACCGGGACCGCCTCGCCGGCTTCGCGGCCGAGATCGGCGCCCGGGTGGACCTGATCGCCCGCAACACCGGCACGGTCACGCTCCCGGACGGAGTCCTGGAGAAGGGACAGGCGCTGGTCGCGGAGCAGGAGCAGGAGCAGGAACGGCAGCAGGAGCGCGAGGGCCGCCTTGAGGACCGCCCCGAGGGACGGGCCCCGCGACCGTCGGCTCCCACCCGCGTCGACCTCCCCTGGCCGGCCGGCGTCCCCGACGGCGGGCGCCACGGCTTCACCCCGGCCCACCGCGCCCTCCTGGAGCCCGCGCTCCCCGCCCTGGCCGACCGCATCGCGCAGGCCATCGGCGACGGACCCCGCCGCGTCCTCGTCCTCGGCTCCGAGGAGCTGATGTACGCGCCGCTGCGCCTGGCCACCGCCCTGGAGGAGCGCACCGGCGCCGAGGTCCGCTACTCCACCACCACCCGCTCCCCGGTCCTGGCCGTCGACGACCCCGGCTACGCGATACGCACCCGGCTCGTCTTCCCGGCCCACGACGACCCGGCCGACGGACCCGGCGAGCGCTACGCGTACAACGTGGCCGGAGCCGGCTTCGACGCCGTGGTCGCCGTCATCGACTCGGCCGCAGACACCCCCGCCCTGCACGCCCCCGGCGGCCTGCTCGACCGGCTCGCCCCGCACACCGCACACGTCCTGCTCGCGGTGATCCCCTCATACGTACCGGCCCCGCCGGACCCCGCACGCCAGGAAGAAGCCCCCATGCAGCTGCCCGAGCCCCTTCGCGGCCCCGCCTTCTCCTCGTACGCACCGGACGAGGTCGGCTGGCTGCTCCAGGACCTCTCGGACACCCGCCTCGAAGCGCCCACGGAGGAGCGCGAGGAGGCGATACAGAGCGGGGGCGCGCACTACGCGGAGTCGCTCCCCGTCGAGTACCAGCCCTCCGCCGCGTATCAGGAGCTGTTCAAGAGCGCCCTCGCGGTGTCGGCCGCCCGCATCGCCCGCGCCGTCGGCACGGTCACCGAGACGGTCCTCGCCGAGCGCGGCCCCCGCCCGGTGCTCGTCTCGCTCGCCCGGGCCGGTACGCCGGTCGGCGTGCTCATGCGCCGCTGGGCCCAGGCACGGCACGGCGTCGAACTGCCCCACTACGCCGTCTCCATCGTGCGGGGACGCGGCATCGACGCCAACGCGCTGCGCTGGCTGGCCGAACACCACGACCCGGCCGACGTCGTGTTCGTCGACGGCTGGACCGGCAAGGGTGCGATCACCCGCGAACTGGCCGCCGCTGTCACCGAGTTCGAGAAGGCCGGGGGAGTGGCCGGCTTCAACCCGGAGATCGCGGTGCTGGCGGACCCGGGCGGCTGCGTGCGGACGTACGGCACCCGCGAGGACTTCCTCATCCCCTCCGCCTGCCTCAACTCCACCGTCTCCGGGCTCATTTCGCGTACGGTCCTGCGCGCCGACCTGGTCGGCCCGCACGACTTCCACGGCGCGAAGTTCTACCGCGAGCTCGCCGGCTCCGACGTCTCCGGCCTCTTCCTCGACACCGTCGCCGAGCGCTTCGACGAGGTCGCGGACGCCGTGGACGCCGAGGTGAAGGAGTTGCTCGCCACCGACCGGGCCCCCACCTGGGAGGGCTGGGCGGCGGTGGAACGCATCAGCGAGGAGTACGGCATCCACGACGTCAACCTCGTGAAGCCGGGCGTCGGCGAGACCACCCGGGTCCTGCTGCGCCGCGTCCCCTGGAAGATCCTCGCCCGGCGCGGCGCCGGCACGGACCTGGACCACATCAGGCTGCTCGCCGAGCAGCGCGGCGTACCCGTCGAGGAGGTCGACGCACTCCCGTACACCTGCGTCGGGCTCATCCACCCCAAGTACACCCGAGGGGCCACCGGCGCCGACGGCAAGGCGGTGGAGTCCGCGTGACTGCCTCCCAGGTCACCCTCGTCGCCAGCGACCTCGACCGCACCCTGATCTACTCGGCGGCCGCGCTCCAGCTCACCATGGAGGACGCGCAGGCGCCCCGGCTGCTGTGCGTCGAGGTCTACAAGCACAAGCCCCTCTCGTACGTCACCGAGACCGCCGCGGGTCTGCTCACCGAGCTGACCGACGCCACCTCCACGGTCTTTGTCCCCACCACCACGCGCACCCGGAAGCAGTACCAGCGCATCCGGCTTCCCGGTGGCCCGGCCGAGTACGCGATCTGCGCCAACGGCGGCCACATCCTGGTGAACGGCGAGTCCGACCGCGACTGGCAGCGCACCGTGGCCCGCCGGCTGACCGACGAGTGCGCCCCGCTCGCCGAGATCCGCGCCCATCTCGCCGCCACCGCCGACCCCGCGTGGCTGCTGAAGGAGCGCGTCGCGGAGGACCTGTTCGCCTACCTCGTCGTCGACCGCGCCGAACTGCCCCCGGAGTGGACCAAGGAACTCGCCGCCTGGGCGGAGCCGCGCGGCTGGACCGTATCCCTCCAGGGCCGCAAGATCTACGCCGTACCGCGCCCGCTCACCAAGAGCGCCGCCATGCGCGAGGTCGCCCGCCGCACCGGCGCCACCCGCACCCTCGCCGCCGGCGACTCCCTCCTCGACGCCGACCTCCTGCTCGCCGCCGACCGGGGCTGGCGCCCCGGCCACGGCGAACTCGCCGACGCGGGCTGGAAGGCCGAGCACGTCGAGGCGACCGCCGAGCGGGGCGTGGCCGCGGGCGAGGAGATCCTGCGCCGCTTCCTGCGGGCGTCGGGGACCCGGTAAATCGCTTGGGCGACCGTAGAGTTGTGCGATGACCAAGGGAAACTCCACCAAGATCACCGATGAGCTGTACGCGTACATGCTGGCGCACAACCCGCCGCTGGACGCCGTGCAGCGCGAACTGGTCGAGACGACCTACGCCCGGCTGCCCGAGCACGCGGGCATGCAGTCGGCCGAGGAGCAGGGCCCGCTGCTCGCCTTCCTCGTCCGGCTGACCGGCGCCCGGCACATCGTCGAGGTCGGGACGTTCACCGGCTTCTCCGCCCTGGCGATGGCCCAGGCCCTCCCCGAGGACGGACGGCTGATCGCCTGCGACGTCTCGGAGGAGTGGACCGCGTACGGCCGCGAGGCCTGGCAGAAGGCGGGCGTCGCCGACCGCATCGACCTGCGCATCGCCCCGGCCCTGGACACCCTGCGCGCGATGCCGGAGGAACCCCACATCGACTTCGCCTACCTGGACGCGGACAAGGGCAACTACATCGCGTACTGGGAGGAACTGGTGCCCAGGCTGCGCCCCGGCGGGGTCATCACCACGGACAACGTGCTCTTCCACGGCCGCGTGACGGACTCGGACGCGACGGGCGCGGCGAAGGCGATCCAGGAGTTCAACGACCACGTGTCGGCGGACCCGCGGATGGACAGCGTGCTGCTGACGGTGTCGGACGGGCTGACGCTGTCACGCAAGCGGTAGCCGCCCGGGGCGGCGGGTCCGGGCATCCAGGGGATGGCGGCCGCGCGTCGTCGGACGGGACGGTCCGGGGGCGGCGGGTCCGGGTCCGGGGCGCGGTGGCCGTGCCTCGTCGGACGGGGCGGTCCGGGCGCGGGAGTCCGGGGCGCCGCCGCTGCCGGCGCGCCGCCGGGGTCAGCCGCAGCAGCCTCCGCCGCAGCAGCCGCCCCCGCCACCGCCGGAGGGCGCGGGCGCGGAGCCGGCCGAACCCCCGACTGCGACGGCGGAGAGCAGCTTCACGGTGTCCTCGTGCCCGGAGGGGCAGGAGGCGGGCGCCGAGGAGTCGGCCATGGGCCGGCTGAGCTCGAAGGTGTCTCCGCAGGTGCGGCAGCGGTATTCGTAACGAGGCATGGCGCCAGGTTAGCGGGCGGGACGGGGGACGTCTGCCGGGCGACGGCGGTGACGGGTGCGTGGGCGTGCGGGGCGCGCTATCCCGGGCGGCCGCGGTACGCGGTCCGCGCGAGGCCCCTGGCGCGGGCGCCGCGCGTCCGCCCACGCCCCGCCGAACCCCGACGCCGCGAGGCGTCAGTGGCTGCCCGCGCCGCGCTCCTCGCGGATGTCGGCGACGACGTCCGCGGCGATCTGCCGCAGGCCCTCCGTCACGGTCAGGAAGTGCCAGTAGTCGGGGTGGCGGTTCTCCAGGGCCGTGATCGCCTGGTCGAGGCGGGCCACCGCGTCGTCCAGCGGACGGGCGTGACGCGGCTCGGGGGTGTGGCGCCCGGCCATGGCGAGCCGCTGGGCGTCGCGGATGGCGAACCGGGTGCGCTGGATCTCCTGCTCCGGGTCCTTCGCGACCTCGTCGAGCCGCCGCAACCGGTCACCGGCGGCCGACACCGCCTCGTCCGTCGCGTTGAGCAGCGCGCGGACCGTGCTCAGCCGGGAGGTCGCGTCGGCCCAGCGCTGCTCCTCGCGCGCCCGGGCCGCCTCCTTCAGCTTCTCCTCGGCCTGGCGCACATTGACCGCCGCCTGCTCCGGCACCGGCTGGAGGTCCTGCCAGCAGGCCGCGGAGAACCGCCGCCGCAACTCGCTGAGCACCGGCTCCACGGACGCGGACCGGGTCGTCAGGGCCTGGGCACGGGTGCGCAGGGTCACCAGCCGGCGGTCGATCTCGGCGGCGCGCTCCGGGAGCTTCTCCGCCTCGGCCCGTACGGCTTCGGCATCGCGCAGCACGCGATCGGCGCGCTGCAGGGTCTCGGTCACGCCGTGCCGCCCCGCGCCCTGGTTGAGCTTGGTCAGTTCAGGGGCGAGGGCGGCGAGGCGGGCGGCCAGATCGTCGGCCCGCAGCCCGGACGCCCGCACCGCGTCGAGAGCGTTGCTCGCGGCGAGGAGCGCCTGTCGCGCGCGCTCGACGGCGGGGGCGAGGCGGGCCAGCTGCGTCTCGGCGCTCCCGAGCAGCGGCCCGAGCCCGGCGCCGAACCGGTCGAGCTCGCCCTTGACGCGTACCAGCTGATCCTTCGCGGAGGTCAGATCGGCCCGCGCCTTGGAGGCGACGGACGGTTCGAGATCGTCCCGGTCGAGGTCGTGGGCGTCGACGGCCGTGATGTACGCGTGGCTCGCCTCGTCGATGCGCCGGCCGAGCGCGGCGAAGTCGTCGACGGCCTTGCGGGCGGCCGGTGAACTGTCGACCGCCGTGATCGTCTCGATGGAGATCTTCAGATCGCGCTGTGCGGTGTCCAGCTCGTAGAACGCCTCGGCGGCCGCGTCCTTGGCCGCCTGCGCCTCGGCCCGCTGGCTCTCGCCACGCCCCCCGAACCACCGCCGCGTACCCCCGCCGGCGACGGCGAGGGGGAGTACGGCGGCGAGGAGGGGAAGGGGCGCGAGGACCAGGAAGCAGACGTCACGGAGCCCCCGCCCGGCCGTACAACGCCGACTCCGCTCCCGGACCGCTCCGACGACTTCCGCCTGCGGCTGCGCGTCTGTCGCCGTCACAATCCCTCTCCCGTGCCGTTTCGTCCTGCCCGGTACATTCTCCCACCAGTAAGGACGAACACACGGGCCGGTTAGTTCACGGCAGGGCGGTGACCGCGCACCTTTTTCAGCCCGCGTGCCGGACGGCGACCCCGCCGTTGTCGCTGTGGGCCTTCACCACGTGTCGGCTGGAGTCGCTGCGCGGCACCTTCACGTCGACGTGCCCGTTGTCGGCGGACGCGGTCACGGCGTACGAGGTCTTGCCGGCGGGCAGGTCGATGGCGATGCGCCCGTTGTCGCTGACGGTGTCCACGAGATCCGGGACCCGGCTGAGATCGAGGTCCACAGACCCGTTGTCCGACCGCGCCACCACGGACCGCGCGGAAACCCGCTCGCCCCGGACGGACCCGTTGTCGCTCTTCAGCTCCAGGGGCCCGCTGACGTCCCGTACGACGACCCCGCCATTGTCGGAGTACAGCTTGAGCGGCGTACTGAACTTGGACGCGGTGACCTTCCCGTTGTCCGCGTCCACGGTCAGCGCGAGCCCGCGGGGCACCTTCACCTCGTGCCGCGAATCGCAGTTGCTGATCAACGCCTTGCACTTCACCCGGAGCGTGAGCGTGTCCCCCTCCAGCTTCCACACGGGGTCCGGCCCACTCCCGAGCACTGCCCACCCGTCCACCCTCCGGGTCACCTCGATCTCGTCCACATCGGCGGGAACGACCTCCACGGTGGAGTTCTCCGCCTCGATCGTGAGCGCCTTCCCGCCGTACGCGAACGACTTGTGCTCGACGGGCGCGTCATCCACGTCCGTGCTCCCGCACCCGCTCAGCGCCGCCACGAGCAGAACGGTGCCCCCGACGGCCACGAGTGCGCTGCGATTACGGATGGTCATGGTGATCAGGTCCCCCTGGGCCGGCGCTGCGATGTGCCCCCACGGTAGGCAACTCCCCGCCACCAGGACGATCCGGACGGCTACCGTCTCGGGGGTGGGGCTATCCCCCGTACGCCGTGGTCCGCCGCCCCGTCCGGCTCCGCAACAACCGATTGTCGACACACCCCACGGGCCATGTAACCTGTTCCTTCATCCACGGGTGCGTAGCTCAGGGGTAGAGCGCTGCTCTTACAAAGCAGATGTCGGCGGTTCGAAACCGTCCGCGCCCACCAGCACAAAGACCCCCAGTCGATCATGGCTGGGGGTCTTTGACATCTACGTCTGACATCAACGGGCGCGGTCACCCACGGTCGGAACGCCTCCGCTTCAGCATCCGGTCCAGGCGACTCACGCCCTCGCGCTGCGTGTCCTGGACGACGTGGGCGTAGATGTTCATCGTGACCGCGATCTGACTGTGCCCGAGGATCTCCATCACGCCCCGGGGCGGGACGCCGACAGCGGTCAGCAGGGTCGCGAAGCCGTGGCGGGCATCGTGCAGGCGGATCACCCGAAGTCCGGCGGTCGCTGCAACGCGGGTGAACGAGCGGTACAGGTTACGGGGTTCGATCGGCCGGCCGGTGCGTGTGGTGAAGACGTAGCCCGTGGCCTCCCACGATGACCAGCAGCCTCACGCCGAGCAGCCTGCCGCAGCCGTCGCCAGCGGAGCGGAGCAACGCACGGGGCGAGGAGGAGCGTCCAACTCTTCGTCGAGGCAGGAGCCGAAGCGGTTACCGACTCGACGCAACCCATCGCCCAGGCCATCAGTCCATAGCCGGGCACCTGGCTACTCACGCCGCCCGGAGTTGTTACAGGTTTCTCTACCTCATCAAGGCACCCGGCTGCGCTCCGCTCCGCCGGGCGCGCTTCCCGGCTCTGGCTGCGCCCGCGCTCCTGCCTCCGGCCCGCTCGGCGCTGCCGCCGCCGACGCGCGCCCACAACTGGATAGGCCCGGGGGCATGAGACGAGAACCAAGCCCGCGGCTTCAAGACGACGCCTCCGGCGGGGGCGCTCAGACTCCGGGATGGACGGGGCACCGTTCGCGAGTGCCGGCCGGAGCGTGGCGAGCGTCGTGGGGCTCCCATCCCGACCACCTTCGACCCAGGCAGAGCCGAGCAGTCGCGGCCCAGGGCGTCAAGGTCATTCGTACAGTGGCGCGCTCCACCTTGACGCCCTGAACCACGACCGCTCCACGGTGTGTGGGCCGAAGGCGGACGGGATGGGAGCCGGGGTGAGTGGTGGGTGGAGCAGCTACAGCCGGACGGTGCGCTCACGTCCATCCCTTAGAGCGCTTTCTGTCGGCAGGTGGGCTTGGGGCCGGATGATATATCTCGATAACCCTGCATCGTACTTCTGTGCCGTTCATTTTGACGCGTTTCCATGCCAATTCAAATTCTCTCCCTCGGACCGGATAGGGAAACGTGTCGAGCTTTTGAAGCAACTCGCCGGTTGAATTGACTGGCAGGAGTTGCTCCACAAATCTAAGGCTCGTAGTTCGAATTTCCTCATCTGTGGCTATTCGTGAATCAAGGAGTCTGGGAGTTCCGACCATCCATTCCCACTGGACGTCGCCGAACGGCGGCCAGTCGGGGGGAAGTTTGACCACTGCCCCGGCGGCTATCTCCCGCTTGAGGCGACGAATCTGCTCCCTACCCTTATCGATTGCATCTTCTTGCTTCCAAGTTTCTGAGAGCACTCGTGCATCGATCGGCCACTTAGCCTCCACTATCAGTCCTGTTTTTCTGTCTGCGTCTAGAGTGACGATGTCAAGGTCACCAATTTTTCGGCGATTTTGCGCTAGAACTTTTACTTCCGATGCCACGCGAACGCCAGGAACGGTCTCAAGCCGGCTGCGCCATTTCGCGCACAGATCGCCAAGGGATCCGCCTAGCTTCCCGGAAGTTGCTGGATTGGATGCCGCAGCGCGAAGGACCATTCTTTCTTCCAGTCCATCCGACAGTAGCGGAAACGGCATTAGTAGTTGACCGTCCCACGGGATGATCGGTGCAGAAAAGGCGGTTTTCCCTCCAGGTCCGTCGTAAGTCAGCATCTCGATAAACTTATCGATTGCCGAACTCTTCGGGTTATAGCGACGTAGAGTCCGTTTTAGAGTATCCAGAGACATGCCGAGGTAGGCAGTATTTGGAGTCGGCTCCCCTCTGAAAAGGGAAAGCTGGAGCAGCGACATCCCCTTTAGTGTGCCTATCAACGGAATGGCCTCACCGACTGTGATTCCTCCTAGGTCTGTATCTGTAGGTACCTCCCAGCGGCGGCCGGCGACGTAGTTCTTCATGTGCTGCACATATAGTCCGCCAATCCACTGAGGTATATGTGCATGCACGTTACGGCGCCCCTGCAAAGAGCGAAAGAAGGCATAGGCGGGCTCCAGGCTGGGGCCCCTATCATTCTCCTCCGGATTCTCTGTATCGATTCTCTCCAGCATCATGTCAACAACCTCAATGCTGGGATCCGATATAGGGTCTATCGCCAACCCCTGCTTGTCCTCAAAGATACGCACTCGGCCGGCTCGCCCGCCTTGGAGGCCAATCTCAATAACTTCCCAATCCTGAGCGGCTGAGACTGCGTCCTCGACATCCTTCTTAGTAAGAGAGCCCACTGCCGTCTGGTTGCCGTATAGGTAGCTCCATTCGATCAATCGAGCTGTTACATTGGCCCAATTTCTTGGTTCGCTCCCAGGGCCCCCGGAATTCCTGTCAGGGTCTTTACGCACCTCCCTCAGATACCGAACAGCAACAGATAGCAGTAGGGCATGCAGGCATGAACTGCCCGCCTTCCATATCGCCAGCTCTGACGGTGCGCTATCAGACAGCGACCGCAACTTGCGATAGGGGGCGTCAGGATTTTGCTCAAGGTCGGTCACTGCTTCTCCAGTCTCTGCATTCGATAGTCAGGATATGGGTTCGAGTGATGCATGGTGAGAAATTTTCACAGATTGGGCCGATTCGACTCGCTAGCTTCTGTTGACTGTGCGGCGGAAAATGCAATGAAGCGTACAACTCTCTCATTTCGCCCAACTGGCCAACGGTGCGATAGCTGGCCGGTTGGTGTGCCTCCGGCCTATGCTTGAGCAGGGGCGGCTCGCCTTAACATCTACTCCTGGTATCAACAGCAGGAGACGCTGCCGGGCAGCATCTGCGATCCACCGGGCTGTGCGGACACCGCCAGCGCCGGCCAGCAGGGCGAGTTCCTGGGCCGTGCGAGGCTGGCCAGGAGCGACCGCGGACGACAAGCGCGCAGCACCTGCTTTGACGCGACCGTGCAGGGCAGCCGACGAGTAGATGCCGAGCCCGTGAGCTGACATCCACGGCCGACATCAACGTCGGTGCACAACGGCAGCCCTGGAGAGCCATGGACGGCAGTCGCGGCCGGGCCCGCCAGGGTCCTTGACCGCGTCCGGTCGAACTTACAAAGCAGTTGTCGGCGGTTCGAAGCCATCTGCGTTCGCCGTGGATCAACATGGGACTGGGCTGGAATCCCCTGTCCTGGCTTCATCAGCCTGGCGAGTCTCGGCCCCCATCGGCCTCGCGTGGTGGGGGCAGGCTGCTTGTCCGGCCATGGACGCGCTCGCCCTCGACCGGCGTCTCACCTCAATACCCAATCTGCCTTAGGGCATTTGGTCGGACGCAGGAGTGATGCTCCGCTGCGCACAGGTCAGGGCTTCGGTTCGCCGAGGGCTGTGCGTAGCCAATCCAGTGAGTCTTGCTCCAGGAGTTCGGCAGCCAGGCGTTGTCCGGTTTCAGTGACCAAGCGGGCTCGGCTGTTGTCGATCCAACGTTGGGCGTTCTCGTAGCCTTGGGCCTTGTACTCAATGCCTTGGAGCAAGCACTCCAGCTTGTCGGCATCGCGGGCGCAGATGGCCTCCGATGATTCCTTGGCTTCGTACTCGGCGATGACGTCTTGGATCGCGGACGCGAGGGCTTCGGGCATCCCCGTTGTCTGGTCGGCGGTGACGGCTTGTGGGTCGCCGGCCGGGGCGTACTTCTTTCCTACGTAGTTCACGTCGCCGGTACGAGTTTCCTGGGTGTCGTGCCATACGGCGAGGAGCGCGGCCTTGGCCGGGTCGGCGCCTTCGAGCTTGGCGATGAGTGAGGCGATCAGCGAGGTGCGCCACGAGTGCTCGGCCACGCTCTCCGGGTCTCTGACGCCTGCCATCCACCAGCCGGTTCGGCGGGTGTGCTTCAGCGTGCCCGCCTCGAACAGGAAGCGTCCCACTGCGGACAGATCGTCAGTCACGCCCGTCTCCTCTCACGCCTCGGCGAGGCGGATCGCGTACCGGATGCCGTCGAGCTCCCGGCGTGCCTGCGTCGACAGCTCTTGGTTATCCAACATCACGGGAAGGGCTGCGCGTAGCTCGTTGCTGGTCGCGTTTCCTGGGTGAAGCAGGTTGGGCCGGACAGCGAGCAGGGCCCACAGGGTGTGGACGTTCAGGTCGAAGAACCCCTGGTTCGGGGTCATGCCTCGCACGAGGTGACGCATCAGCTTGTCGCCCGGCCACGGGCCTGGGTTCGATTCGGCAATGAAGTCGTCGGACAGTTGGAGGTGCGGAGCCTCACCGAGCCAGTACGCCCAGTAGTTGAGGTTCGCCGCCTCGCCCGCGTCGTGGTCTGTGAGGTTCGTCCGGATGAAGTGCGCCATGCGGTCACGGTCGCCCTGCCTGGCGGCGACGGCTGCAACGGAACGGGAGTTGAGCCAGCCGGTGAGCCAGCCATCAGGGCGCTCAGTACGTTGCTGTCGGGCCAGCCACGCAGAGGTGTCCGGTGCATCGTCGTATCCGGCCAGATAGAGGGCTTGGCGCCGGAGCAGGAAGTCGTCTTCGCCCCGCGCCTGTTCGGCGGTTCGGCGCATGCGGGTGAAGAAGCGACGGCGGTCGTCCGCGGGAAGTTCAGGCCCGCGTGGTACAGGTCCGCGGCGAGGTCGGGGCGGCGCGGGCAGATCCTTCAGAGGGGTGGGGGTCTCTCCGTTCAGCGGCCAGGACAGCACTTCGACCAAGTCTCGCTGCATCACCCACGCGCCGATGGGGCTGTTAGCGGCGGGGTTCTCCTCATCGAGGGTGCTCGCCAGGAGGATGTCCGCTTCCATGGCCCTTTCCAGGATCTGCAGCAGAGGCGGCACGCTGCCCAGATGCAAGAGCTGGTGGCGGTACACGAGCATCTGGCCGACCGGTACGGCAGTCAGGGGTCGACGCCCGGACTCCCATCCGGCGACCGTGTCGGCAGAAATGCGAAGCCGTTCGGCGAGGGTTTCCTGGGTGTGCCCCAGCTGCTCGCGGATCAGGCGAAAGACGTAGCCCGAAACGATGCCGCCGCGGCCGCGCGGCGCCGTTCCCCGACTGCTGGTCAGGGTGGTCTGTGGACCAGCTTTCATCGTGTCCCCCTTGATGGCCGGCCGTGGTCGGGTACCCGTACCCACGGTCAGTTCAAGCGGCGGTCTGCGCTGCATAACGTCTGGAGTGCAGTAACGCCCAGACAACTCAGCGTAGTGGAGGAAGTGGCCTGTGGGCCCCATTCTTCGGCGACCGCGGCGGGAGGAGCCCCCGGTGATGACGATCAAGGTGTACGAGGTGGACAGCACCACCGGGGCCAGGACGGTGGTGCGGGAGACGGAGCAGGTCGTGCCTGTGACTGAGCCGGACTGGAGGGCGGCCATGGAGCCCTGCGAGTGCCCCCGTTGCAGCAAAGGCGTCGCCTCGTGACCGCCGCCGACCGTGCCATCACGGACCAGGCGTACAAGAAATGGCTCGGCCACACTCTCACCTGTGCGGAATGCCGCGCCGGCACGGCATGCGCCGCATCCGTACGTCTTGGGCGTGTGTGGCGGAAAGTACGAGCATGAGGTGTGCCAACTGCGGTCGCACGCTCACCGAGGAGGCTGCGGTGCGATACCCGATCGACGGTGCCAGTACGGCCGGCCGCACGGTTGTCCTGTGCAAGTCGCCGTGCCGCCGTTCCCCGACGCACCCGCGCACCTACCCGACGCGCTGATCTCCCCGCTGGGACCACGCCGCCTCGACCGCTCGTTCCCTGCCGGGACTGTGGTCGAGGCGGTCCATGCGCTATCCATCCGAGAGTGAGATGTGCGAGGTCAGCGAGCGGTTCGGGATTCCGGGGGAGGTAGGTTCGTTCTGGCGACCTGGGGGCCGTCGTTGTGGCTCGGGCGATATTGGAGGGGAACGTGTTGATCACCGTCGCGGATGTGGAGGCCGAGGCCGAGCGGATTGCCGCCTACGTGGTGAGGACGCCGACCGTGGCGAGTCCCGGGCTCTCCGTGTTTCTGGGGGCGCCGGTCACCACGAAGCTGGAACTGCTCCAGCGCACCGGGTCCTTCAAGGCGCGCGGGGCGACGGCGAAATTGCTGTCGCTCAGCGGGGCCGAGCGGGCTGCGGGGGTTGTCGCCGTGAGCGGTGGCAACCATGGCATCGCGGTCGCGGAGATGGCCGGTGCGCTGGACATCAAGGCGACCGTCGTCATGCCCCGGTCCGCCCCCGGCCGCTCCGTGGAGATGGCCGAGGCAGCCGGGGCGAACGTCGTCCTCGCCGACACCATGGGCGGCGCCTTCGCTCTCGTGGGCGAACTCCAGGAGTCGGGGCTCGCGTTGGTCCACCCCTTCGACGACCCGGTCGTCATCGCGGGCCAGGGCACGGTCGGCCTGGAGTTCGCGGAGGATGCCGGCGAGCTCACCGACGTACTCGTCAGCATCGGTGGCGGCGGTTTGATCTCCGGTGTCGCGGCCGCGCTGCACGCGCGCCGTCCGGGTGTACGGGTCTGGGGTGTGGAGACCGAGGGCGCGCGAGCCATGTCGGAAGCCCTGGCCGCCGGAGGGCCGGTGCCCGTTGAGCTGGCCTCGATGGTCTCGACGTTGAGCGCCCCGAGCGCCTCACCGCTCACCTACGAACACGTCTCGGCCCTGGTCACCGATGTCCTCACCGTGACCGATGCCGAGGCCGTGGAGGGGGTCCTCGACCTGGCCGACCATGCGAAGGTCTGGGCCGAGCCCGCCGCCGGATGCCTGCTGCCCGCGGCACGCCAGGTGCTCGAACGCGTCGGTGGGAGCGCCAGGCTCGGCCTGGTCATCTGCGGCGGCAACGCGACCACCGCCGATGTGACCGCCTGGGCCGGACGCTTCGGGCTGCGCTGACCCGTAATGCGCGGCGCACAATGGCTGGATGGCGTTGAAGATTTGGGTCGATGACTGGCAGATGCAGTGCTGTGGGGAGCCCTTCGCTGCCGGGGATGTCGTGTCGTGGGCGTTGGTGGAAGTCGATCCCGAGGACTACGTCCACCTCGTCGGCGAGGAGCGCGCGGAGGGGATCGACTTCCGCGAGGAGCATCACGGGGGAGAGGAGGGGGTCCCGCAGGTCCCGTTGGAGGTGGTGTCCGTCGTGGAGGTGCACTGCCGTTACGGGTTGCTTCCCGGCGCGACGGACCGGGTTCGCGGCCCCGTTCCGGGCACGACCGAGTTGGTTCCGGTCGAGGGGGCGGCCGACGGGTGGGCGAAGGCCAGGGGTGGGAGGACCTTCGCGGGCTACCTGGTGACGGCCAGGCGGCAGTGAGGGAACGGCTGCCGCCCCGGTCAGGTGCGCAGGTGGGGCCAGCCGTCCTTGTTGGAGAAGGATTCGTAGCAGTAGCGGGTCGTGCGGTGCCACTCCTTGCCCGTGGCCAGTTCGTAGACCTCGTCCGGGATGTACAGCAGGCGTTCGCCGTCGTAGTCGAGTGAGGTGTACTGGGCGGACTCGGCGGGGTCCGAGAGGGCGCTCTCCCATGCCTCGCGGCCCGCTGCCACCACAGCGCAGCGGGCGTAGAGGAAGGAGTCGCCGGACTGCGGGAAAGGGGCGCCGGTCTCTGTCGTCATGCCGACCACCGGGAGGGAGCCGAACTGCTCCTGGTCCAGGCGGTACAGCGCTTCCGCGTGGTGTTCCGCGAAGGCGGTGATGTCGGGGAGGGATCGGCGGCTCAACCGCTTGGCGAGGCGGTGGCAGTCGGCTTCGGTGGCCTCGCCGCCGAGGGTGGCTATCAGTGCCCAGAATTCGGCCCATGTCATTGTCACGGCGGCAGGGTGTCAGGGGGGACTGACAGAGCCCGCCGCACGGTGTTCGGTCGGGCCGGTCAGGCCGTCGGTGACGTGTGGGCGTACCACAGTCCTCGCCTCGGCCTCCGGCAGTACGCGTACCAGCTCCGCCCGGGCCGCCCCCACCGGGCCTGCCAGTGACAAGCGTGTCTCCTGGAGTGCGGAGATGCGGTCGTCCAGGCCCTGGAGGTGCTGTTCCAGGGTCTCCAGCTTGCACAGGGCCACCGTGCCGTCCTGGCGTACGCACGGGAGCAGGTCGCGGATGGTGCGGGGTCGGGAGGCCCGCGTCCAGCAGGGAGCGGATGCGGCGGACCACGGTGGGGGCTTCGGCGTCGTAGCGGCGGTGGCCGCCGGCGAGGCGGTCGGAGGTGAGGAGGCCCTGGCGCTCGCGGGAGGACCTGGACCGGCACAACGCCCTGCCCGCGCCGCGCGTCTTCCCCGGTGATCTGCCCGCCCTCCTGGAGGACGCGCCGGAGGTGTACGCCGACACCATGATCAGTCCGTACGCGGTCTCCGCCGAGGGCGTCGCGGTCGGTACAGTCCCCGGGTGACCAGCAAGTCCGAACCGGCGATTCCGGAGATCACCCGCACCGACTGCGCCCGGTGCGGCACCGAGGTGCACGGCCTGGCCGGGCGGTACGCCTGTGCGCTCTGCGGGTGGGTCAACCACTACTCGGAGGGGCACGAGGAGCTGCCCGGCCTGGACGAGGATCCCGACCACGGGCGGCGGTAGCCCGCTCCGTAAACGCGGGTGCCGTCCCGTTCGCGCGCCCTCTACCCTGCCGCCATGGGTGAAGCGAGCACGGAGTTGATGGATGTCCGCGACCAGGAGAAGGAGCCGCCTTCTCCGCTGCGGCTGCCGGCCTTCCGGCGGTTCCTGCTCGCCCATCTGATCTCCGCGGCCGGGTCCGCGATGGCTCCCGTGGCGCTGGCGTTCGCCGTGATCGGGCAGGGCGGGGGAGCGGGGTCGCTCGGGATCGTGCTCACGGCCAACACCGTGCCGACCGTGGTCTTCCTCCTCATCGGCGGGGTGCTGGCGGACCGGATGTCCCGCAGCCGGATCCTCTTCCTCGGGAACCTCGGGGCCGGGGCGGCGCAGGGGGCCGTCGCCGTGCTCGTCGCGACCGGGGCGGCGACCACCGCCGCGATCAGTGTGTGCGCCTGCGTGTCGGGGGTGTCATCCGCGTTCACCGCGCCGGCGGCCCAGGGCGTGGCGTCCCGGCTCGTGCCGCCGGAGCAGCTTCAGCAGGCGAACGCGCTCGTCCGGGTGCCGAGGAACGCCGTCAAGGTCGTCGGGCCCGTCATCGGCGGGTTCGTCGTCGCGCTGACCGGGCCCGCCTGGGCGCTCGGGTGGGACGCCCTCACCTTCGTCGTCGCCGCGCTGCTGCTGTCCGCGCTGCGGCTGCCGGGCGCGGTGTCCCCGGGGGGCTCCGGTGGCCTGGTGGCCGATCTGCGGCAGGGGTGGGCCGGGTTCAAGTCGCGTGTCTGGTTGTGGAGTTACACGCTGTCCGGTACGGCGGTCGTGGCCGCCTGGCTGGCGGGGTACCAGCTGCTCGGGCCGATCGTGGCGGCCCGCAGTTATGCGGGCGCCGGTTCCTGGGGGCTGGTGCAGGGGGCGTTCGCGGCCGGGCTGCTGGGCGGGACGTTCGTCTGCCTGCTGTGGAAGCCGCAGCGCCTGATGCTGGTCTGCGTCGTGACCAGTTCGGGGCTCATGCTGCCGCTGGCCGCGCTGGGGCTCGGGCTGTCGCTGCCCTGGGTGCTGTTGGCGACCGCCGTCGCCGGGGTGGGGATGGACGTGGCCATCGTCGCCTGGTCCACAGTGCTGCAACAGCAGGTGCCCGACGACGAGTTGGGGCGGCTGAGCTCCCTCAACTCGTTCGGGGAGCAGATCGCCATCCCTGTCGGCTACCTCCTGGTCGCCGCCACTTCCGCGTACTGGAGCAGCGCCCGCATCCTGCTGGTGTGCTCCGCCGTCGTCCTCGTCGCCGGGGTCGCCAACGCCTGCGTACGCGATGTGTACCGGATCAAGAGGGTCTGAGGGCGGGAGGAGGACCGGGAAGGCGGTCTGGAGGAGGCGCGCGCATAGGCCGGTGGTTTGTATATGTCGGTAACCGACCTATGATTGCGGCGTTACGCCCCCGGGCCCGCCTCACGCTGCGGGTTTTCCGGGATGCCGCCCCGCAGTGGAGAAGGTGGAGCAGTCATGGCCTCCAAGAAGAACCTCGTCGCCAACCGTGAGTCCCTCGCCCACAAGGTCCGTTACGCCGCGCGCCGTCCGGGCCGCATCGCGCCCTATCTGAAGAGGGCGGCCCGGGACCGGTGGCTGGCCTTCAAGCACCCGGACCACGTGAACTACTACCGGGCCGTGATGGCCTCGGACACCCGGCGCAACCCCGAGGCCGCCGTGGGCAGTCAGACGCACGAGCGGTGGCTGGCGCTGGGGCAGATGCAGTTCGACTACCTCGTCGAGCACGGACTCGCCCCCGGGGCCCGGATGCTCGACATCGGATGCGGCAATCTGCGCGCCGGCTGGCGGTTCATCGACTACCTGGAGGCCGGGCACTACTACGGGATCGACATCTCGCCCGACATCCTGATGGCCGCCAAGCAGACCCTGACCACGCAGGGGCTCCAGGCCAAGGTGCCGCACCTGACCATCACCAAGGACCTGACGCTGGACTTCCTGCCGGACGCGTACTTCGACGTCGTCCACGCGCACAGCGTGTTCTCGCACTCGCCGCTGGAGATCATCGACGAGTGCCTCGCCCATGTGGGGCGCATCCTGGCGCCCGGCGGCCACTTCGACTTCACCTTCGACCGCACCACCGGCACCGAACACCAGGTGCTGCGCGAGGACTTCTACTACCGGACCGAGACCCTGATCGACCTCGCCGCGAAGCACGGGCTGCGGGCGCGGTTCATGGAGGACTGGGAGAAGCGGGGCCACGGGCAGTCGAAGATACGCGTCACCACCTGAGGCCCGCCCCCGGCCGCTCAGCCGGTGCTCGACCTGCTCCGCAGCCGCCACAACCGCAGCGCCACCCCGGCCGCCGCCAGCACCGCCAGGGCCGGGACCGCGGTGTCCCGGTCCACCACCCCGGCGCTGTACCCCATCGCGACGAACGGTGCCCCGGCCAGCGCGAACCGCCCCGGGGTGCGCAGCCGGGACAGCGCCGGGCGGCCCACCAGGAGCAGCGCGGCGGCCATCGGGACACCCAACCGCCACAGCACGACCGCGAGATGGCTCTCCGCGTCCGCCAGGGTCAGGGCGGCCACCGCGAGCCCGGTCCACAGCAGCAGCGCGACCCGGGCCGCGGCGCCCGGGGTCCTGGCGGGCGGGCGCAGGTCCGGCGGGCAGGCCAGGGGGAGGGCGGCCACCAGCACCGGGGCCAGGAGGTACGGGGCGGCGGCCGCCGGCAGCAGTACCCCGGCCGACAGGGGGACTAGGACGAGCGAGAGCGCCTGGGTCAGCGCGCCCGCGAACGCCCACCGCGCCCCCGCCGCAAAGCTCCCGCTCAGCGCCAGGACCGCCCCGGCCAGCGTCACCAGGTCGCAGCCGATCATGACGAAGCTGAACGGGACCAGGAAGTCCGGGTCCCCGCTCAGCCTCCAGTCGGCGAGCATCGAGACGAGGCCGAAGGCGGCGTACGCGGCGTTCGCGGCCGACGCGAAGGGCGCGGCGGCCGCGAACAGGCGGCCGGGGCGCTGCGCGGACCCCAGGCGCAGACGCATCCGCAGCGCGTGCGCCACGATGTCGCCCGCTTCCCGGAACCGGGCGATCCGGCCGGCGTCCTCGGTCGCCTCGCGGTACGCCTCGGCGATGTCGTCCCCGAACGCACGGCGGTAGCCGGTCGGGTACAGCCGCAGCAGCGAGGTGCTCATGCGGTGGCCGGCTTCTCGCCGACGCCGAGGCGCCGGGTGGCCTCGCGGGCGGTGGCCGCGATCCGGAGGGCCTCGGCGGCCAGCACCTCCCGGCCGGTCGCGGTGAGCGTGTACGTGCGGCGCAGCCTGCTGTCCACGACCTCCTCCGCGTGGACCTCGATCAGGCCCTCGTTCAGGAGCCGCTCCAGCGCCCCGTACAGGGTGCCGGTACGCATCCTGACCCGGCCGCCGGAGATCGTCTCGACCTCGCGCGCGATGGCGTAGCCGTGCCGGGGCTCGTCCGCCAGGGCGGTCAGGAGGAGGAGGGTCGGTTCCTGCATCGCGCGCTCGCTCATGCCCGTATCGTACGCCAGGAATGGGTCACTCACCGGCATATGACGGGCCTGCCTGACCTGCGAGGGGGAGGCGTTTCCCCAGGCGGGACAA
Source organism: Streptomyces sp. 2131.1 (assembly GCF_900105515.1). Classification (GTDB taxonomy): domain Bacteria; phylum Actinomycetota; class Actinomycetes; order Streptomycetales; family Streptomycetaceae; genus Streptomyces; species Streptomyces drozdowiczii. Next base: position 5,001,533 of record NZ_FNSY01000001.1, read on the forward strand.
GGGGGAGAGCGCCATGAACAGCGGGGAGAGGGCGAGTGCGACCGCCGTGGCCAGCAGGCTCGGGCGAAGGCCCCACGCACCCGCCAGGAAGCCGCCGAGGAGCGAGCCGAACGGGGTGAGGCCCATCCCCGCGAAGTTGATCGTCGCCACCACCCGGGCCTGGATGGAGACCGGGGTGACCGCCTGCCGTACGGACATCACCGTGACGTTCACCAGCTGGCCGAACGTACCGAAGACGAAGTTGACGGCCATCAGCGCGGGCAGCACCAGTGGTCCCGGGCCGTGCAGCGCCGGTACGCCGAGCATCGCGCCGTCCGCCAGGACCGCCGAGCCCACCAGGACGACGCCGTACCCCAGCCGCTCCGGCAGCCGCGCCGCCAGCAGCGACCCCAGCACCGCCCCCGGGCCCGTCGCCGCCAGCGCGAGCCCCACCTCGGCGCCGGACAGGTGGAGTTCGCGGGGCAGGAAGAGCAGATAGACGGTCATCAGCGCGGCCAGCGAGAACTGGAACAGGGCCGAGGCCATACCCACCGCACGCAGCGCCGGATGCCCGGCGACGAAGCGGAGACCCTCGTGGATCCGCCGCAGGACCGGGGCCGGGGGCCCGGCGAGCTCGGGGACGCGTTCGCGCCGGCGGACGCGGCCGATCGACACGGCCGACAGCACGAAGAAGCACGCACCGGTGACGACCGCGAGCAGCGGTGAGAACACCGACATCAGCGCCCCGCCGAGCGCCGGACCGCCGATCCGCGCCGCCGATCTGCTGCCCTCCAGCGCGCTGTTGCCCCGCATCAGCGACTCGCGGTCCACCAGCCGGACCAGCGACGCCTGGTACGCCACGTCGAAGAACACGCTGCCGACGCCGAGCAGCGCGGCGACCACGAGCAGGACCGGCAGTCCGAGCACCCCGAAGAGGAGGGCCAGGGGGACCGCCGCCAGGGCGAGCGCACGGCCGAGGTCCGCCGCCACCATCACCGTACGGGTGCGGCGGCGGTCGGCCCACGCGCCCGCGAACAGCGACAGCAGCAGGATCGGCGCCTGCTCCACCGCGCGCAGCAGGCCGAGCGAGCCCCCGTCGGCGTGCAGCGAGACGACGGCGACCAGCGGCAGGACGACCAGCAGGGCCTGCTCGCCGAACTGGGAGGCGGTCTGCCCGGCCCACAGGCGCAGGAAGTCGGCGTCCCGCCGGAGGGCGGGTGAGGAGGTACGGGATTCGGGATGCACGGGGGCCCCTCGGTCTGCGGAGGACAACGCTCCGCCGCCACCGGACGCGGGGCGCGCGTCGGCGGTCGGGCGGGAAAGGCTCGCTGTGCCGCAGTCGGAGGCAGCACGCGATGACGGGTCGGTCGACCTGATACGTCAGCGCGCGCTCGGGCTACCGGGCATCTTCCCCTCCTCAGGGCCGTCTGTCGGGGGGAGGTTAACCGGCGGGCGGGGCGGGGGACACCGAATTTTCTCCGTTCTCGTCCGGGGCCTCCTCGCGGGCCAGTTGCCGGAAGCAGCCCCGTAGCCAGGCGTGCGCCGGGTCCGCGTCGTGGCGCGGGTGCCACGCCATGCCGAAGGAGAGCGGCGGCAGCGGGAAGGGGATGCGGAACGTCCGCAGGCCCAGTGGCTCGGTCAGGGGGCGGGTGCGCAGCGAGGCCAGGCCGACCAGGTCGCTGCCGAGCAGGAGGAAGAGGGACGAGGGAAGCGTGCCCACGCTGCCCACCACCCTTCGGCTCAGGCCGAGTTCCGCGAGGGCGGTGTCAACCGGGCCCTCGGTCCGGCCGCGCCGCGAGACCGTCACATGGTCGGCGGCGGCGAACCGGGCCGGAGTGATCTCCCCCTCCAGGAGCGGGTGGCCCGGGCGCACGACCCCCACCATCCGGTCGTCGTAGAGGTGTTCGCGGCGCACCTCCGGGGAACGCGTGTCGATCACCCCCACCTCCAGATCGGCGGCGCCCTCGCGCAGGAACGGGCCGTCGACATGGCTCTCCATCAGGAAGCGGAGCCGCACGCCCGGCGCCTCGCGGGCGATCCGGGCGAACAGAGCCGGGCCGGAGATCGCCGCCAGGGTGTCCTGGGCCAGCACCGTGAAGGTCCGCGACAGGGCGCGCAGATCGACCTTGCCGCCCGACAGGAACACCCCACGCGCCCGCTCCACGACCGCCCGCACCTCACCGTGGACGGCCAGGGCGTGCGGGGTGGGCACCATCGTGCGCCCGGCCCGCACCAGCACCGGATCGCCCAGCGCCTTGCGGATGCGGCCCAGGGTGCGGCTCATCGCCGGCTCGGACAGGTGCAGCCGGGCGGCGGCGCCCGAGACGCTGGATTCCTCGATCAGGACGTCCAGGGCGACCAGAAGATTGAGGTCAAGGCCGGATTGCGTCACACGCATACATCCCTTGTCAAAGATGCATTGGAAAGCAAGTCGCGCCAACTCTACGGTGGACAGCACACCCCACCACCACGGCTCCCCAGGAGGAGCGTTGTCCCCGTATGCCCAGAAGGCCCCCGGCCTCTCCCGTGCGGCGCTGTTCGTGCTCTGCGCCTGTGTGCTCGTCGCGCAGGGCATGGTCGCCGCCGTCAACCTGCTCATCCCGCAGCTCGCCGCCTCGACCCTGCACCCCTCGTCCAGCGAACTGCTGTGGGCGGTCGACGCGTACGTCATCGTCTTCGCCGGCCTGCTGATCCCGGCGGGCGCGCTCGGCGACCGCTTCGGACGCAAGGGCGCCCTGCTCGCCGGCCTCGGCCTCTTCGCCACCGGCGCCGCCGTCAGCGCGGTCGCCACCGCCCCCGCCGTGCTCATCGCCGGGCGCGGGGTGTGCGGCGCCGGCGCCGCGCTCATCATGCCCGCGACCATGTCGCTCCTGGTCACCCTCACCCCGCCCGCCCGCCGCTCCCAGGCGCTGGCGAGCTGGACGCTCGCCGCCGGCCTCGGCGGCCTCGCGGGCAACGTCGGCGGCGGCCTGGCCGGACAGTTCGGCAGCTGGCGCACCCTGTTCTGGGCCATGGTCCCGCTCGCCGCGCTGCTCGCCCTCGCCGTCGCCCGCCTCTCGCCCCGCAGCCCGGAACGGACGGACTCCGCGCCCGACCCGCTCGGCTCGCTGCTGCTCGTGGCCGCCCTCACCGCCCTGGTGTACGGGATCATCGAGGGCCCGCCGCACGGCTGGGGATCGGCGCGGGTGCTGACCGCCTTCGGCCTCGGAGCCGTACTGCTCACCGTCTTCACCGTCCACGGGCTGCGCGCCGCCAGGCCGCTGCTCGACCCGCGGATCTTCGCCTCGCCGGTGGTGCGCGCCGGGACGCTGGGCATCGCCACGGCCTTCTTCGGGCTCTTCGCGCTGTTCTACGTCAACTCCCAGTACCTCCAGTACGTAAAGGGCTTCCCGGTCGGCCTCGCCGGGGTGGCGATCGTGCCGCTGACCGTCGGGATGGCCGTCATGCCGAAGATCGGGGCGCGCTGGCAGGACCGGTACGGCATCCGCCCGGTGGCGGGCGGCGGACTCGCGCTCATCGGCCTGGGCCTGCTCCTCGTCTCCACCGCCGACGGCGGCACCCCGTACGCCCTGTACGCCGTGTACCTCCTGGTCATCTCCGCCGGTACGGGGCTGTGCGCGCCGGCCCTGACCGTGGCCGTCGTCGCCGGGCTGCCCGCGCACCGCAGCGGGCTCGGCTCCGGGCTCAACACGGCGGCGCGCGAGATCGGGGCGGCTCTTGGAGTCGCCGTTGTCGGCACCGTGCTGGCCTCCGGGACCGGCGCGGACCACGTGGGTCCCGGGCACGCCGCCGCGTTCGCCCCAGCGATGTCCGACGGGCTGCGGGTCGTGGCGGCGGTGCTCCTCGTGGCCACGGTCTTCGTGGTGCTCGGGGCGTCCGGCCGGCCGCGCCGGGACGCGGGGCCGGAGCCGCAGGAGGGACGGCCCGAGGGCGTCACCCGTACGGGCGCTTCCGCCTAGCCGTGCCGGGCGAGGCGGCGCAAGGTCGGTCTGAGCCGCACGTTCCACCGGCCCAGGAGTCCTCATGGCACAGACAGCGCCCCCGCCGGGCACCCCTTCCTCGCCCATGGGCCCCGGCCGGGATGACGACAACCCCTGGGCCACCGGCGGGATCATGTTCGCCGGTGTCCTGCTGATGGTCGACGGTGTGCTCGGGGCGATCAAGGGCATCGCCGGGATCGCGTCGGACGACGTCTACGCGCGGATCAACAACTACGTCTTCAAGTTCAACGTGACGACCTGGGGATGGATTCACCTGGTCCTCGGCATCGTCGTCGCCATCGTCGGGTGGGGCATCCTGCGGGGCTTCGGCTGGGCGCGCGGGGCCGGTGTGGGGCTCGCGGCGCTCAACATGATCGCCAACTTCATGTGGCTGCCCTACCAGCCGGTCTGGGCCGTGGTCTCGCTCGCCATCGACACCTTCGTGATCTGGGCCCTGTGCACCGGACGCCTGAAGCCGGTCGTCTGATGCCAGTCGCCTGAAGCCGGTCGCCTGACCGCCTGGGCGCAGTTGTCAGTGGTACGGGTCACACTGGGAGCATGTGCCGCAGTATCAAGACGCTCCGACCGCCCGCCCTCCCCGAAGAGGCCACCGAGGAGGACATCCGCGCCGCCGCCCTCCAGTTCGTCCGCAAGGTGTCGGGCTTCCGTGCGCCGGCCGCGCACAACAGGGAAGTCTTCGACCGCGCCGTCGACGAGGTCGCCGAGGCGACCGCCCGGCTGCTGGACGGCCTGGAGATACGGGGTGGCGCCAGGGCTTCCTAGGGCCGGCTTCCTGTAACCGGCTTCCCAGGACCGGCTTCGTGGGACCGGATCAGGCGGCCGAGGCGGCGCGGGCCGCCTCGGCGGGGCGCCGCATGAGTAGTGCGGCGAAGGAGCCCGCGACGAACAGGGCGAGGACCGAGACGGCCGTGCCCAGCCAGCCCGCGCCCAGCCACTGCGCGCCGAAGTAGCCGAGGCCCACGCTGTAGCCGGCCCAGGCCAGGCCCGCGACGGCGGACCACGGCAGGAATTCCTTCACCTTGCGGTGCGAGGCCCCCGCGCCCAGCGAGACGACCGAGCGCCCGGCGGGGGCGAAGCGCGCGATGACGACGAGGACGCCGCCGCCCCGGCTCAGGGCCGCGCCCAGACGTTCCTGCGCGGAGGTGAGGCGGCGGGAGCGGGCGATGGCGCGGTCCAGCCGCTCGCCGCCGATCCGGGCCAGCCGGTACGCGGCGAGGTCGCCGAGCACCGACGCGGTGGCGGCGCACAGCAGGAGGGCCAGCAGCGAGGGGACCTCGGTGACGTGGCGGGCGGCACCCGCCGCGTCGGCGGCCACACCGGTGGTGCCCGCGGCGGCGGCCGTGGCGGCGGTGATCACCAGCACACCGCTGGGCAGCACGGGAAGGAAGACGTCCAGCAGCACGGAGAGCGCGACCACGACATAGATCCATGGGCTGCCGATCAGCGCACCCACACTCTCCAGCACCTTCTACTCCCCGGTCGTGACAACGCCGCGATGTCGCAGGGGAGCGGCAGGAGCGGCAGGTTCAGCTGTACAGCGTACGCCTGTCGTTCACCCGGTGATCCATATATATGCGTGATGTTGGGCACCCCGGTCGAGGCCCGGTGGAGCGCGTACCGCCGGGGAGCGGTTTCCCGGCGGTACGCGAGGGGTTGTGTGCGGGGCCCGGTCGGTCGGCGGGCCCGGGGGGAGTCGGGGAGAGCGGGTCAGACGGAGACCGGGGAGTTCCGTTCCGCCGTGCGGTCCCGGTCCTGGCGGTCCGGGGTGCGGGCGGTGAGCAGGCCGTCCAGGGCGAGGGCGCCCGGGCCGGTGAAGACGATCAGCAGGAAGACCCAGCAGAAGACGGCGGACGGTTCGCCGCCGTTCTGGAGGGGGAGGAGCGCGTGGGACTGGTGGACCGTGAAGTAGGCGTAGGCCATGGAGCCGGACGAGATCAGGGCGGCGACACGGGTGCCCAGGCCGAGGGCCACGAGGATGCCGCCGATGAGCTGGATGACCGCGGCGTACCAGCCGGGCCAGGTGCCGGCAGGTATGGAGCCGCCGTCCCGGGCGCCGCCGAGTATCCCGAAGACCGAGGCGGCTCCGTGGCACGCGAAGAGCAGGCCGACGACGATGCGGAACAGCGCGAGGACATAGGGCTGGGCCCGGTGCAGATGTGGGGTCATGGGGGAGGGGCTCCTTCGGTCTGGTGGGGACGTGAACCGACTGGGCGCCATAGATTAGGTAAACCTCACCAATACTTGCAAGTTCAACGTTCTGTCGAGTGGCTGAAATGCGACGGGGTGATGTGGGCCGGTCGACGCGCCAATACCGCCTCGAACTGGGCAGCCTTGCTCCCGCACTTGGCCTGAACCAATGAGAGCGCAGTTTTCCGGCCATGAGGGCGGAGTCCGGTCGCTCGATGCTCCGACCACGGGCGCCCCCGGTTTCACTGGAGTCCCGCTGGAGTTGCGTGCCCCTCGCGCCCCGTTGGCGGACTGCCGGCTCGCGCTTCGGGGGTAAGGCGCCTGCTCTCTTGTCATGAACAGCCGTAGTAGGCCGAAAACACGTCGGTGGCCCCGCCGGCCGGCCCGTCGTGCGGGCATCGGCCGGTGGGGCCACCGGGGTTGAGGGCGCCGGGGCGTCCCTCGGTTCAGCAGCCGCTGAGGGCGGACTGCAGGGCCGACTTCTCGGCCGAGTCGACGGTGAGCTTGTAGTAGTGCTTCACGTGGATCCAGGCCCGCACGTAGGTGCACTTGTACGCGGCGCGCGGCGGCATCCAGGACGCCGGGTCCTTGTCGCCCTTGGCCTGGTTGACGTTGTCCGTGACCGCGATCAGCTGCGGCCGGGTCAGGTCGTTCGCGTACGCCTGCCGTTGGGCGGTGGTCCAGCTGGAGGCGCCCGAGCGCCAGGCCTCGGCGAGCGGGACCATGTGGTCGATGTCCAGATCGGACGCGGCGGTCCAGGTGGCGCCGTCGTACTCCGAGTACCAACTTCCGCCGGTCGCCGCGCAGCTGGAGTCCTGCGAGACGTTGGTGCCGTCCCGCTTCAGGACGACCTCGCGGGTGTTGCAGGCGCCGGACTGGGTGATCCAGTGCGGGAACTTGTCCCTGCTGTAGCCGCTGGACGAGCCCTCCGCCTTCACGGTCAGCTCGCTCAGGTACGTGCGGGCCGTCGAGGCGGAGACCGGAGTGGGCATGGCCGCCTGTGTGCCGGGGGCGTTGAGCAGGCCGGTGGTGACGGCGAGGGTGGCGGATGCGGTGAGGACGGCTATGCGACGCGCGTAGACACCTGACATGCGAACTCCCTTGATGTGGGGGGACATGGACGGGCCGTCATGAACGGCTCGGGCCATCGTGGCGGCGCCGGGTTTCCGTGGGGTGGGCGCCAGGTAACAGAGTGGCGACATGGGCACGTCACATCAAGGGATCTGACAAAGGGGTTCGCGGTGCGGGGGGCGTACGGGCCTGTGCGCGCGGGCGCGTTGAGCCGGCCCGGCACGGCGCCGACGCCCGCGACCTGCGCGGACGCGCATGCGAACGGCCCCCGCCCGGGGTGGGCGAGGGCCGTACTGGGGTTCGTGGTGCTGGTGTTTGACGGGGGATCAGCGGCCCCGGTGCGCCTCTGTGGCCGGGCGCGGGGTGTTCCCGCGCGAGGTTACCGCGCGTCGAAGTGCAGGGTGAACCCACCGTCCGCCGCGGCCTCGACGCGCAGCTGCGTCAGGTCGGCCACGTGGGCGTCCGGCGCGTGGGCACCCGCGCGGGGTCCCACGCCCACGACGCGCATGCCGGCCGCCCGGCCCGCCGCGATGCCCGCCTCGGAGTCCTCGAAGACCACGCAGTCCGCCGGCTCGAAGCCCAGTGCGGCCGCGCCCTTGAGGAAGCCCTCCGGGTCCGGCTTGCTGGCGCCGACGCTCTCGGCGGTGATGCGGAGGTCCGGCATCCGCAGCGAGGCCGCGTTCATCCGGGCCGTGGCCAGTGCGAGGTCGGCCGAGGTGACGAGGGCGTGCGGAAGGGCGGCGATGGCGTCCATGAAGGCCGGTGCGCCGCCGACCGGGACGACGCCCTCGGTGTCGGCGGTCTCCTCGGCGAGCATCACCCGGTTATCGGCGTGGTTCTGTTCCATCGGGCGGTCCGGCAGCAGGACCGCCATCGTGGCGTAGCCCTGGCGGCCGTGGACCACCTTCAGCGCCTCTTCCGGGTCCAGGCCGTGCCGCAGCGCCCAGCGCCGCCAGCAGCGCTCCACGACGGCATCGGAGTTCACCAGGGTGCCGTCCATGTCGAGCAGCAGTGCTTTGGCGGTGAGGGCGGTGGCCGGCATGGGCGGGCTCCAGAGCGGGGGGAAGCGAACGCCGCGGGGGTGGGCGGCGCGGGAGAACAAGCGGCCCCCGCCCGCCGGTCAGGGTGTGCGCGCGGAGGCCACTTTGTTCCTCCACGATACAAAAACGGGGTCGCGAATGCGAATCCCCTCCGGGGTGGGGTGCGTGAAGGCCCCGGTCCGGGGACGTGGCGTCCCCGGACCGGGGCCTTCGGGTGAGGCTGCGGTCGTGCTCCCCGGCCCGGGGAGGCTCTGCTGCGGCCTTGCGGCCTTGCGGCCTGCGGCCCGCAGGCTGCGGGGCTGCGGGGCTGCGGGGCTGCGGGGCTGCGGGGCCGGGTCGGCCGCGTCCGCGGGGCGGGCGGTGGTGTCCGCGGGGTCTGCGCCCGCGGGGGCCGCGCTTGCAGGGCAGGCGGCGGTGTCCGCCGGTGCCCTCGGGCTGTCGGTGGTGTCCGCTGCGTCTGCGGGGCGGGCGGTGCACGTGGGGGCTGGGCCCGCCGCGGCTGTCAGCGGCGGCCTCGGCCCGTCGTCCTCGCCTCCAGGGCGCTCCGGGTCTTCGGGCCGTAGACGCCCTCCGGGTCGCCGTCGATGCTGTACCAGACCTGGAAGTCGCTCACCGCCTGCTCCGTCCGGGAGCCGTAGTCCGAGTCGACCGGGCCGTTGTAGACCCAGACCTCGCGGAGCCGGTTCTGGAGTTCCGCCACCTCCGGGCCGTGGTCGCCGCGTCGCAGGGTTCCGGCTTCGTCCGGTGTCGCCACCGGCGGGGCCAGGCCCTCCACCGGGCCGCTGGTCTCCGCCGTGGCCGACGGGGACGAGGAGGCGCCCGGGGCCGACGCCGACGAGGAGGCCGTGGCGGAGCGGGAGGCGGAGGCGGAGGGCGACACGGACGTGGACGGCGAGGCCGAGGCGGACGCGGACGAGGAGGGGGCGGGCGAGCGGGAGGGCGGCGCGGAGGCGGTGGGCGTCGTGGACGGCGAGGGCTCGCTCTCGTCCGGGAGGCTGGCCACCGTCGACGGCAGGGCCTGGTCCAGATCGGCCTCGCCGTTGCCGTCCCCGTTGAACAGTCCGCCGATGAAGGCCGCCGTGCCCACCACGGTGACCACGGCCGCCCCCGCGATCACGGCGGCGAAGGGCTTGCGGCGGCGCGGCGCCACCGGGTCGGGCCCGCCGAGCAGGAGCGCGGTGTCCGCCGGGGTGCCCGCGTCCGCCGGAGGAGGGCCCGCCGGGTCCAGGAACAGCGGCATCGTGGTCGCGGCGTCGCCCTCGGGGCCGTAGACCTGCGGGGCGCCCGGCGGGGGAGCCGGGGGCGCCGCAGTCGCGGCGTCGCCGCCCAGGGTCACGTACGGGCGGATGCGCAGGGGGTCGAAGTCCTCAGCGGCGGCCATCTCCGCGGACCGGCCGGCGTGGTGCTCGTCGGCGATGCGCTGCTGCTCGGCGGCCCGTGCCGGGCCGGTGGCGTGACCCGGCGCGCCAGTGGCTCCGTATGCCGCGCGGCTCGCGCAGGCGCAGCCCGGAACCGTGCCCGGTCTGCTCTCCGTACCGCACTCCGGGCATATATGTCCGGCCATCGTGGGTCCCCTCCCCTTGAACTGCCTGCGATTATGCAGGCCGCCGCCGAGAAGCCCAATCACCCGGCCCCCCGGCAGGCCATAACGGGGGATAGCGGACAGGATGGGGGTGTAGCGGATCCGAGGAGATGTTTCATGGCCCAGCAGCTGAGCCCCACGGCCCAGGCCCCCGGCGGTGACCGCTCCACGCGGTCGGTCCTGGTGGCGATCGGCGCACTGCTTCTCGGCATGCTCCTCGCCGCACTCGACCAGACCATCGTCTCCACCGCGCTGCCCACCATCGTCAGCGACCTCGGCGGGCTCGAACACCTCTCCTGGGTCGTCACGGCCTATCTGCTGGCCTCGACCGCCGCGACCCCGCTCTGGGGGAAGCTCGGCGACCAGTACGGGCGCAAGAAGCTGTTCCAGACCGCGATCGTCATCTTCCTGATCGGCTCCGCGCTCTGCGGCATCGCCCAGAACATGCCCCAGCTGATCGGCTTCCGCGCCCTCCAGGGCCTCGGCGGCGGCGGCCTCATGGTCCTGTCGATGGCGATCGTCGGCGACATCGTCCCGCCGCGCGAACGCGGCAAGTACCAGGGCCTCTTCGGGGCCGTGTTCGGCGCGACGAGCGTCCTCGGACCACTGCTCGGCGGCTTCTTCACCCAGCACCTCTCCTGGCGCTGGGTCTTCTACATCAACCTCCCCATCGGGGTCGTCGCCCTCGTCGTGATCGCCGCCGTGCTGCACATCCCGGTCCGCCGGACGAAGCACACCATCGACTACCTGGGCACCTTCCTCATCGCCTCCGTCGCCACCTGCCTGGTCCTCGTCGCCTCGCTCGGCGGCACCACCTGGGCCTGGGGCTCCTGGAAGATCATCGGCCTCGCGGTGCTGGCCGTGCTGCTCCTGATCGCGTTCGTGTTCGTGGAGCGGCGCGCCACCGAGCCCGTGCTGCCGCTGAAGCTGTTCCGGATCAGGACCTTCAGCCTCGTCGCCGTGATCAGCTTCGTCATCGGCTTCGCGATGTTCGGCGCGATGACCTATCTGCCGACCTTCCTCCAGGTGGTGCACGGCATCACGCCGACGATGTCCGGCGTCCACATGCTGCCCATGGTGTTCGGGCTGCTCATCACCTCGACCGCGTCCGGGCAGATCGTCAGCCGGACGGGCCGCTGGAAGGTCTTCCCGATCGCCGGCACCGGCATCACCGCGATCGGCCTGCTGCTCCTGCACCGGCTGACCGTCTCCAGCAGCACCTGGGAGATGAGCGCCTACTTCTTCGTGTTCGGCGCGGGGCTCGGCCTGGTGATGCAGGTCCTCGTCCTGGTCGTGCAGAACGCCGTCTCGTACCAGGACCTCGGCGTGGCGACCTCAGGCGCGACGTTCTTCCGGTCCATCGGGGCCTCGTTCGGTGTGGCGATCTTCGGCACCATCTTCACCAACCGGCTCACCGACAAACTCGGCGCCGCGCTCGCCGGCCGTTCGCTGCCGCCCGGGGTCGACGCGAAGAGCCTGGCCGCCGACCCGCGCGCCATCGGACAGCTGCCGGCCTCCCTGCGCGGGCCGGTGCTCCAGGCGTACTCGACGTCGATCACCGACGTCTTCCTGTACGCGGCCCCCGTCGTCCTGGTGGCCTTCCTCTTCGCCTGGCTGCTCAAGGAGGACAAGCTGCGCGGATCCGTGACGGCCCCCGATACGAGCGAGACCCTGGCACCCAACCCGGTCGAGCGGTCCTCGTACGACGAGTGCGCGCGGGCCCTGTCCGTGCTGGCCACCCGGGAGGGCCGCCGCGAGGTCTACATCAAGATCACCGAGAAGGCGGGCTTCGACCTGCTGCCCGCCGCCAGCTGGATGCTGCTGCGGATCAGGCGCCATGGCACCGTGGAGCCCGCCCGGCTCGCCGAGGTGGCCCCCGTACCGCTGCGGGTGATCAACGACGCGGCGCGGCAGCTGGAGGGGCGTGGGCTCGTCCGGCGCGTCGGGGTGCAGATGGTGCTCACCGAACCGGGCGCGGAGGCGGTGGTGAAGCTCGCCCAGGCCCGAGAGGACTCCCTGGCCGAGCTGCTGGGCGACTGGTGGGGGCCCGACCGGCCGACCGACCTGGTCGCGCTGGTCTCCGAGCTGACGCGGGAGACCAGCGGGTCCAGCAAGGAGCGCCCGCACAGCCCGGAGCCGAAGCGCGACCATGCGGCGGGGCACCCGGACAGGTCCTAGGAGCCGTCCGGCCGATCGCCCTCAGCGGTGGTCTGCGACAGTTGCCGGTCGCCCGCGTACGCGCGCAGGAAGGTGTCCACGGCCGCTTCCGCCGTGCCGCGCAGCTCGGCGGCCGGTACGCGGCGGGTGCCCAGCAGGGAGCGGGACTCCAAAGGGCCGGTCAGCAGGGCGAAGAAGTGCTCAGCGGCCTGCTCCGGGTCGCACGGGCGTAGGGCGCCGGCCAGGGAGAGGCGGGCCAGCCGGTCGGCCAGTGCCGCGCGGGGCCGGTGCACGGTGCGCTCCTGCGTGGTCTCGGCCAGGTCGGGGAACTGCGCCGCCTGTGCGTAGGTCAACCGTCGCAGCGCGCGAGCGGGTTCGCCGCAGCAGATGCGCGCCAGCCCGTGAGCCAGGTCCGTCAGTGCCGCATGCGGATCCTCGTCCGGCGCCCGGGCGCGCAGGCGCCCGATCACCGTGAGCTTCTCCTCCAGGAGGGCGTCGAGTGCCGCCTCGACAGCGTGACGGAAGAGGGTCTCCTTGTCGGAGAGGTGGCTGTAGACGGTCGGCTTGGCGACCCCTGCCTCCTCCGCGATCTCCTGAACGCATGCCTGCGCGTATCCACGCCGCGCGAAGACGGTGAACGCAGCGTCCAGGATCGCCTTCCGCTTGTCGACGCGGCCGCGCGGAACGGACTTGGGCCTGCTTGACGCTGCTGAACTCATGCGTTCATTCTAGATAACAACTCATCAGGAAGTTTTTCTGAACCGGCTGGTTCAAATAGGGGAGTGTGAACCATGATCGTCCACATGCTGCGATTCGCGTTCAAGGAAGGGACGACCGAAGAGGAGAAGGCCCGTGTGCTCACACTGATGCGGCGCACGGCATCCATCGAGTCGGTCTCCTTCGCAACGGTCGGGCAGAGCCTGGCCGACCCCGCCGGCGGCTTCACCCACGCCTACTGCGTGGGTATCCAGGACCTGGCGGCCCTGGAGCGGTACATGCACGACCCGGTCCACCTCGCTGGAGACCCCGAGATCTTTCCGCATCTGGCCAGGATCGCCGTCGGCCCCGACGTCTCCGACGACATGGACCCTGCGCTGGCCGACGAAATCATGGCGCTGCACGAGAAGAAGGCCGCCCTGTATCCGGAGTGGGCGGCCCAACTCGGTCCGCTTCTCACTCTCGCCTAGGCCAGGACATCAAAGGGGACGGACGGTGCCGAGCGTCAGGCCGAGACGCCGTGGCGGAGCCGGTTCGCCCGGGGGAAGCCCGGCGCTGGTGCCCTGCGCCGCCTGGGCCAGTTCCTTGGCGAACCAGCGTTCCCTGTAGGGCCCGCTGTTGAACGCCGGGACCTCCCGGAAACCGTGCTTCGCGTACAGGCCGCGCGCCTCGACCAGGTCGTTGCGGGTGTCGAGCCGCAGCCGGGACAGCCCGAGGGCCCGGGCCCGGTCCGCCAGCGCGGTGAGCAGCAGCCCGCCGCCTCCCGTGCCCCGGAACTCCGGGCGGACGAAGACCCGGGTCAGCTCGGCCGTCTCCGCGTCCACGAGGACCAGGCCCGCGCAGGCCGCCGCCCGGCCGCCGTGACGGCCGACGACGAAGTCACCGGTCGGGGCCGTGAGCCGCTCGGCGCCGTCGTCGGTGAGCCCGTCCCGGATCTCCTCGGCCGTCGCCGGGCGGCCCCAGTAACGGCTGGCCACCTCGTCGTAGTAGTCCCGCCGGAGCAGGGCCGCTTCCGGGGAGTCGAAGGGTTCGGGTGCCACGGTCCAGGTCATGCGGCCATTCTCGCTGCCGCACGCATGTACGGGCCAAGTGATTTCGAGGGGGTGGGCGCGGGGGTCTGGGGCCCTGGGGTCCAGCTCGGTCCCGCGCCTCACCCTCCGTACGTACATCCGAGCGGCTAGCGCAGCGGCGGCGGTGTGAACACCGGCGGCGGGGGTACGACCGGGCGCCGCCGCCGGGCGCGCGCCACCAGCAGCAGGGCCACGACCACCGCGACCGCGCCGCCGAACGGCACCAGCAGCCAGACCGGCATGCCGCCCCAGGTCAGCAGCGTGTCCCGGTAGACCACGGTCCGGTACGGGGTGTCCTCGGCGGCCGCCCGCAGTTCGTGGTCGCCGTCGATCCGCTCCGGCGACGGGAAGTACTGGTCGATCGCCGTCACGAAGACCGGCTTGTCGCCCGTGACCGCCGCCAGCGCCTCGTACGGCTCCTTCGCGGGGTCCACCCGGCCCGCGTACGCGACCTTCGGCGGCCGCCCGCCGATCGCGCCGCGCGGTTCCATGCGGTGGCCGGCCAGCACGTACAGGTCGAGGGTCTGCGGGGTCGCGGCCAGCTCGGACAGGCGCATCGGATAGACCAGCCGGTCGCTGGCGAACCGCAGCCGCAGCGGTTCGAGCGTCCCGCTGAGCAGGGCTCCCCGCTCCTCCGGTGCGAGGCGCACCGCCACGTACTCCCACTTCTGCTCGACGTACGGGCGCAGGGCCGTCGCCAGGCGGTCCGGCAGTTCGAAGCCGTTCTCCTCCAGCCAGCCCTCCAGCGCCTCCGGGTCGGTCGCCGTCAGCCGTGCCACGTCGAACGGCCCGAGCCGCTCGCGGCCGACCACGTCGACCGGCGCGGCGGCCCCGGGGGCGGCGGCCCGGTCGCCGGCGCGGTCGTCGGAGCCGCGGAACGGCCAGTCCTCGTCGCGGGGCCAGAAGTAATGACGGTCCTCGTGCACCGGCGCGGTGATCGCCCTGAGCTCCGTGAACAGCGCCGCGTCCCCCAACTCGACCGTGGCGCGGTGCGGGACCGGCATGATCCAGGCCGCGTCGGGCGCGTTCCCCCGGACGCTCAGCTGCATCACTATCTGCTCGGTGCTGCCGTCCCAGCCGACCGCCGACGTCTCCCGGGAGACCTCGACCCGGCTGTCCCGGTTCACCACCATCGCCCCGCAGCCGCAGGCGTACGCCGGTGCGATCAGCGACCCCAGCTGCAACGACACCAGCATCAGGGCCAGGGAGAGCGCACGGACCGCCCAGCTCCTCGCTCCTCGTTCTCTGCCCCCGCGGCGCATCTTCCGTCCTCCCCGTCGTTACCGATCACGGGCTCAGACGTGCGCGGGCCCCCGGCGGTTCCGGCCGGCGCGGTCCGCCCGGCCGGGCGGACTTTCGGGTAAAGCGGGGTGACAGTCAGGCGTAAAGCGGGTTGATTGGGTCTACCTCATGACGCAATGCGAAGGTTTCACACATGCCGGGCAATTGGCCGGCGACAGACCTTGGGAGGGTCGGCGCAGCGTGGCGAACGCGGAGCACGGTGGGAGCGGAAGCGCGACGACGGGAACGAGGACGGGAGCGGCACGGGCGGTGCTCTGGCTGGTCGTAGCCGCGCTGGCCGTCCGGCAGATGGCGGTGGTGCTGCGGCAGCCGCCGGGCGAACGGCTCACCGATCTGGAGACCTGGATCGGCGAGAACGGCGTGCTCCACGTGAACGGCTCGCTGTACGACACCGACCGCTTCACCGGCACCCCCTTCGCCGGGCTCGTACTCAAGCCGCTCACCCGTACCGCCGAACAGAGCCTCGGCGTCGCCTGGACCTTCGGCTCGCTCCTGCTCGTCGCCGCCCTCGGGGTGGTCGCGGCCCGCGCCCTGCCCGGCCCGGTCGGCCGGCGCACCGCCCTGCTCGCCGCGCCCGTCGCGATCAGCCTGCTGATGCTGTCGCTGCCGGTGCGCAACGCGTTCCACCTCGGCCAGGTCAGCATCCTGCCCGTCCTCCTGGTCCTCGTCGGCCTCTTCGCCGTCCGGGGGGAACGCAAGGCCGGGGTTCTCATCGGGGTGGCCGCGGCCCTCCAGCCGACCGTGCTGCTCTTCGCCCTCCTGCTGTGGCTCACCGGCAGACGCCGCTGCGCGCTCGCCGCCGCCGCCGCGTTCGCCGCGAGCACCGCCCTGGCGTGGGCCGCGATGCCGCACGACTCGTGGACCTACTGGGTGCACCACGTCGCCGGGGCCGGCCTCGGCGACCAGGCGGACAGCCTCGCCAACCAGTCGCTGCACGGCGCGCTGCTGCGCCTCGGCCTCGCCGGGCCGCTGGAGATCGCGCTGTTCCTCGCGCTGGCCGCCGCCGTCTGCGTGATCGGCCTGCGCCGCGCCGTGCGCTACGCCCGCGACGGACAGCTGCTGCTCGCCGTGTCCGTGACCGGCTGCGTCGCCGTCGCCGTGTCGCCGACCGCCTGGCAGCACCAGTTGCTGTGGGTGCTGCTGGCCGTGGTCGGCAGGGTGGGCCGGAGCGCCTCGGACCGGCTGGTGTGGCCGCTCCTCGTGGTGCTGGTCACCACCCTGCCGGGCACGGTGCTGCTGCCGAACATCGGCGCGGTGTTCCCGGTACGCGACAACGTGATGCTGATCGCCGCGCTCGGGGCCGCCTGCGCCGCCCCGTTCCTGCCGCGGACCTCGCCGTACTGGCAGCGGCCCATGCCCACCGCGTACGCGCGGCCCGTGCCGGCCCGCTGGAGCCGGGTGCCGCTGCTGCCGTTCTGGCGGCGGGTGCTCAACCGGCCCAACCTGCTCCTCGAACTCCTGCTGATCCGGGTCGTCTACTCCGCGTACGCCCACGTCAGACTGGCCGCCACCGCCGGGCGGGCCACCGCCGAACGGCACGGGCGGCAGGTCCACTCGGCCGAACAGTGGCTGCACATCGACGTCGAGCACCGGATCAACCACGCGGTCGCGGGTGTCGGCCGGCTGCGGGACTTCTTCGACTACTACTACTCGACGTTCCACTTCGTCGTCCCGCTGGCGATCCTCGCCGTGCTGTACGTACGCCGCCCCGCCGACTACCGCTGGGCGCGCTCCACCCTCGGCTTCGCCACGCTCCTGGCCCTCGTCGGCTTCTGGCTCTACCCGCTGGCCCCGCCGCGGCTGATGCCCGGGCTCGGCTTCATCGACACCGTGCACGGGGTGCAGGACTTCACCGAGCCGGACTACGGGGCGCTGACGGCGGTCACCAACCAGTACGCGGCGATGCCCTCGCTGCACTTCGGCTGGTCCCTGTGGTGCGGGGTGGTCATCGTGCTGCTCGCCCCGAAGGCGTGGATGAAGGCGCTCGGGGTGCTGCATCCGCTGCTCACGGTCTCCGCGATCGTCGCGACGGCCAACCACTGGGTACTGGACGCGGCGGGCGGCGCTGCGGTCGTCGCGCTCGGCTTCCTCATCGCGTACGCGCTCGCCGGACCGCGCCGGCTGCGGGTGCCGCCCGAGGCACCGGAGGGCAGGACCGCCCGGGTGCCCGCTCCCGCCGCCGCCCCGGAGGCGGACAGCGAGACGGTGGCCGGCAAGCCCTAGGCGTACGCCGAAGGGGTGCGCAGATACGTGAAAGCGCCCCCGCACCCCTTCGGCCGGTGGATCGTCGCCCGTCCAGCATCCGTCCGCCCCCGGCGCCCCGCCACTCGAACGGCTCAGGGCCCCAGCGCCCACGTCGCCACGGAAAGCGTGACCATCGACACCAGGGTCGAGGCCACGATGGCGTTCCGGGCGAGACCGGTGTCCAGGCCGTACTCGCGGGCGTAGATGAACGAGTTCTGCGCCGTCGGCAGCGCCGCGCACAGCACCACCGCGAGGAGCTGGTGGGCCGGGAGGTGCAGCAACGGGCCCGCGACGAGCAGCGCGGCCAGCGGCTGCCCCAGCGTCTTCACGGCGACCACGACCGCGGTCTCCGCCCGGTCCCCGCGCGTCCGGCCCCCGCCGCCCGAACCCCGGTGCAGCGACAGGCCGAGCGTGATCAGGGCCGTGGGCACCGCCGCCGCGCCCAGCACGTCGCACGGGTGCGTCAGGGCGGCCGGCAGCCGCAGCCCGGTCGCGGAGACCACCACACCGAGCAGCGAGGCCAGGATGATCGGGTTGCGCACGGGCATGGTCAGCATCCGCCGGAACCCGCCGCCGGGGCGCCGCCCGTCCTCCCCGCGCGTCCCGGAGTCGAGCAGGGTCAGGATCACCGGTGACAGCACGAGCACCTGGAACAGGATGACCTGCGCGACGAACGACGCGTCACCGAGCACCTGGACCGCCACCGGGATACCGAGGTTGGCGGAGTTCACATGGCCCGAGGACATGGCACCGATCGCCGCGTCCGCCCGCCCCCGGCCGAACACCCGCCGCACCAGCACGAACCCGGACCCGGCGGCGACGGCCGTGCTCGCCGCGAACGCGAGCATCGACGGATGGCCGAAGACGTCCGGACTCGCCCCCGACACCATGGTGAACAGGGCGGCCGGCATGGCGACATGGAAGACGAACCGGCCGAGCACCGCCTCCGCCTGCTCCCCGAGGAGCCCGCCGCACCCGACCGCGTAACCGATGCCGGTCAGCACCCAGATGGGGGCGAAGGCGGAGAGCAGGGCATGCATGCCCGCCATGATCCCCGTACGCCTGTCCGGCATGCGGACGGGGGTACGGATGCGCGTACCGCTGCCCGGACATGCCGATGCCCCGGCCGCGGGGCGGTCGGGGCATCGGGACTACTGGTTCGAACCGGGCCGGCTCAGTACCAGTTGTGGGCCTGCCAGAAGGACCAGGCGCCACAGGGGCTGCCGTAGCGGGAGTTCATGTAGTCCATGCCCCACTTGATCTGCGTGCCGGGGTTGGTCTTCCAGTCGGAACCGGCGGACGCCATCTTCGAACCGGGCAGGGCCTGGACCAGGCCGTAGGCGCCGGAGGAGGCGTTGGTGGCGGACGGGTTCCAGCCGCTCTCGTGGCTGACGATGTTGCTGAAGCACTGGAACTGCGCGTCGTCACCGATCATCTGCTTCGCCGTGTCCTGGGCACTGCCTGCGGACGTCGGTGCTGCGGACGGGGCCGCCATGGCCGGGGAGACGCCCAGACCGATGCCGGTGGCTCCGAGAAGCACGGTGGCGCCGGCGACGGCGGCCTTGCGACGGGCGGTGCGGGGCTTGGAGATGAGGTTGCGGGCGAACGACACAGGGAACCTAACGGTCGGGAACGGGGGAGTCGCGGGCTCGGTCCGAATCCTGCGTGGACCGGCGCTCGTTGACCGCGATCCCGGTGAGGACCCTGCGGTGCTCGGCGACGGGATCCAGTCTTAGCGGCGCCGTTCGGCCGTGGCAACGACCCCTGTTACGACCCCGCCTCGCGCCCCGGGCCGAACGTCCCGAACCGGCCCAAACCGCTTCATTGCAGGTCGTGGCGGGTGCGGCTGGGGCCTGCGGGCCGCCCGCGCGGCTCCTAACACGCTTCGTACGGGACCAAGGTCCTGTGGGTGCCCTCACTCGCCACGGGCGTCGAATGTGACCTGGGCCTCGAAGGAAGCGCGCCGCGTCGCCCTCCGCAGCGCCTTCAGCAGCGGCGCCCCGACCGTCAGCGTGAGGACCACCGTGAGCACGGCCCGGCCCAGGTCCCAGCCGAGCGACGTCGTCGCGCAGTACGCGAGGAAGCGGACCAGGTTGTCGCCCAGCGGGTCGCCCGGCCGGAACGAGATGCCCGAGGCGAGGCCCGGCACGATCGTCCACCCGTACAGGTTCATGATCGTCCCGTACGCGAACGACGCGACCGCCCCGTACGCCGCCAGCATCAGCAGCTCGCCGCGCCCGCGCAGCCGGTCCGGGCCCGGCAGCAGGCCCGCGCCCATCGCGAACCAGCTCATCGACAGCATCTGGAACGGCATCCACGGCCCCACCCCGCCGGTCAGCAGCGCGGAGGCGAACATCGTCACGGACCCCAGCACGAAGCCGAACCCCGGCCCCAGCACCCGCCCGCTCAGCACCATCAGGAAGAACATCGGCTCCAGGCCCGCCGTGCCCGCCCCCAGCGGGCGCAGCGCCGCCCCGACCGCGGCCAGCACCCCCAGCATCGCGACCGCCTTCGCGTCGAGCCCGGCGTCCGCGATCATCGCGACCACCACCCCGACGAGCAGCGGCAGCAGCGCGGCGAACAGCCACGGCGCGTCCTGCGCGTGCGCGAGCCCCGAATCCCGGTCCGCGAGCAGCGGCCACCCGAAGGCGGCGATCCCGATGGCGCTGATCAGCACCAGCGCCACGATCGCCCGGGGGCCGAGCCGGACCGGGCGGCCGCGCCTCCGCACGCCGTTCACGCGCCACCCTCCAGGGCCGCGCGCACCTGGGAGACGGTGAGCCACTCCTGCGGGGCGAGGATCTTGGCGGTCTGCGGGGAGAACGCGGGCGAGGACACCACGACCTCGGCGGTCGGCCCGTCCGCGACGACCTCCCCGTCGGCGAGGATCACCACCCGGTGCGCCAGCTCGGCGGCCAGCTCCACGTCATGGGTGGCCAGCACGATGGCGTGGCCCTCGGCGGCCAGTGCGCGCAGCACCCCGACCAGCCGGGCCTTCGCCGCGTAGTCGAGGCCCCGGGTCGGCTCGTCGAGCAGGAGCAGCGGCGGCGGGGCGGTGAGCACGAGGGCCAGGGCCAGCGCGAGGCGCTGCCCCTCGGACAGGTCGCGGGGGTGGGTGTCGTCCGCCACCCCCGGCAGGAGTTCGGAGACGAGTGCCCGGCAGCTGCCCGGCTCCGCCCCGGCGTCGGCGTCGGCCGCCGCGCACTCGGCGGCGACCGTGTCCGCGTACAGCAGGTCGCGCGGCTCCTGCGGTACGAGGCCGACGCGGCGCACCATCTCGCGCGGCGGGGTGCGGTGCGGGGCCAGGCCGCCGGTCAGGACGGTGCCGGAGGTGGGCTCGACCATGCCGACGAGCGCGCCGAGCAGCGTGGACTTGCCCGCGCCGTTGCGCCCCATCAGGGCCACGGTCTCGCCGGCCCGGACGGTGAGCGTCACCCGGCGCAGCGCCTCGACCCGGCCGCGCCGTACGCCGAGCCGCTCTGCCTGGGCGGCGGGGGTGCCGCCGGGGCCGCCGGTGGCGGGGTCCGGGGCGGGGGCCTCGTGCGGGGCGCGCCGGAACAGCCGGGCGAGGGCGCTGCGGCTCGGGGCGGTACGCGGGGGGAGTGGGTCTGCCGGGGCGCCCGGCGCGTCCGGGGCCGGGTGCCCGGGCGCCACGTCCGCCAGCCGGTCGCGCAGACCGCCGGCCCGCCGCCGCGCGTCCCGGACCGAGAGCGGCAGCGGCTCCCAGTCCGCGAGGCGGCCGAGCGCGACGACCGGCGGGTGCACCGGGGACACCGCCATGATGTCGGCGGGCGCGCCCATGACCGGAGGGGCGCCCGGCGAGGGCAGCAGGACGACCCGGTCCGCGTACTGCACCACGCGCTCCAGCCGGTGCTCCGCCATCAGGACCGTCGTGCCCAGGTCGTGGACGAGCCGCTGGAGGACCGCGAGGACCTCCTCGGCCGCCGCCGGGTCGAGCGCGGACGTCGGCTCGTCGAGGACCAGGACCCGGGGGTGCGGGGTGAGGACCGAGCCGATCGCGACGCGCTGCTGCTGACCGCCGGACAGGGTGGCGATCGGGCGGTCGCGCAGCCCGGCCAGGCCCAGCAGGTCGAGGGTCTCCTCCACCCGCCGCCGCATCACGTCGGGGGCCAGGCCCAGCGACTCCATGCCGTAGGCCAGCTCGTCCTCGACCGTGTCCGTCACGAAGTGCGCCAGGGGGTCCTGGCCCACAGTGCCGACCAGGTCCGCGAGCTCCCGGGGCTTGTGCGTACGGGTGTCACGGCCGTCCACGGTGACCCGCCCGGTCAGCGTGCCGCCCGTGAAGTGCGGGACCAGGCCCGAGACGGCACCGAGCAGCGTCGACTTGCCGACCCCGGAGGGGCCGACGAGCAGCACCAGCTCACCCTCCGGGACCGTCAGGTCGACCCCGGCCAGGGTGGGGCGCCCGGCACCCTCGTACCGCACCGAAACATCGTCGAACCGGATCACACCTGCTCCTCGAAGCCTGTGGGGGAGGGCGGGACGGGCGCGACCACCGCCGGAAGCAGCCCGAGCAGCACGGCGGCGGCCGGCCACAGCGGCAGCACGGGCGCGGTGAGCGGTACGACCCCGGGGTGCAGCGCCGCCGGGTCGGCGTTCCCGGCCCAGATCATCGCCGCCGCGACCGCCGCGCCGGACCCGGCGACCAGCCAGGCCCGCACGCCCCACCGGTCGGGCCGGTAGCGGGTCCGCACCGAACGCGCCCCGCCGAGCCGCAGCCCCGCCATCGCCGCGAGGAGACCGGCGACGAGCAGCGGCACCCCGTAGCCGGCGCCCTCGGCGGCCAGCAGCCCGTACGTACCGGCGCACACGCCGAGCAGGCCGCCGAGCGTGAGGGCGTTCGTGGTGTGCCGGACGACGGCCGGGACCCGCGCGGTGCGGCCGTAGCCGCGCGCGTCCATGGAGGCGGCCACGGCGACCGACCGTTCGAGGGCGCCCTCCAGGACCGGGAGCCCGATCTGGAGCACGGCCCGCACCCCGCCGGTGGGCCGGCCGCGCAGCCGGCGGGCGGTGCGCAGCCGCAGCACGTCGGCGACCATGTTCGGCGCGAACGTCATCGCGACGACGACGGCGACCCCGGCCTCGTAGAGCGCGCCGGGCAGCGACTTCAGCAGCCGGGCCGGGTTGGCGAGGGAGTTCGCCGCGCCGACGCAGATCAGCAGGGCCGCCAGCTTCGCCCCGTCGTACAGCGCGAACAGCATTTGCTCGGCGGTGACCCGGCCGCCGATCCGGACGCCCTTCGCCCAGTCGGGCAGCGGCACCTCGGGCAGCGTGAACAGGGTGTGCGTGCCGGGGATCGGCGAGCCGAGGAAGACGGAGAACAGCAGCCGGACCGCGATCACGAACAGCCCGATCCGGATGAACATCCCGTACGACCTGGCCCACGGCGCGTCCGTGCGGCGCGCGGCCACCACGTAACCCGCGACCCCGACCAGCAGGCCGAGCAGCAGCGGGTTGGTGGTCCGGGACGCGGCGGTGGCCAGACCCAGCGCCCACAGCCACCACGCCCCGGCCGGCAGCGCGTTGCTACGGGTGGCGGCGGGGGCGCGCCAGGCGGGGAGCCGGTGTGTCGCGGTGTCCGCGCGGCCGGCCGTCGGGCCGGTCATCCGCGGCGGCGGCGGGCCTGCGCGACTGCGGCGATACCGAGGAGCAGCACGGCGCCGATCCCGACGAGGACCCCGGCGGACGGGCCGCCGCCGTCACCGTCGCCGTCGACCGAGGCGGCGGCGGAGGTCGAGGCGGGTGCCTTGCTGCCGCTGCCGCCGTCGCCGTGGCCGGAGACCTGCTCGCCGCAGCCCGTGGCCGGGTAGCCGGAGATCGCGCAGAGCATGGCGCTCGTGTCGTAGCGCAGCGGCTTCGCCACCGCGGCCAGGGCCTCCGCGCTGCTCGCGTCCTCCGGCACCCGCGCGCACGCGGTCCGCAGCGCGGGCGGGGTCTCCCCGTCCGGCGCGTCGGCCGCGGTGCCCGGGTCGATGACGAGGGCGACGCGCTTGCTGCCGTCCTTCGCCGGGGTGTCCGCGCAGATCTTCGCGAAGTCGGCGGCGCGGCGCGGCTTGGAGGCGTCCTGCGAGTCCGCGCTCACCGAGAAGCGGAAGCCCTGCACCGAGCCGTCGTCGGGCCGTACGAGCGAGGGCCCCTGGGTGGCGTACGACCAGCCGTTCGCCGAGCCCTCCCAGAACGACCAGTAGCGGTAGCCCGCCGCCTGCGCCGTGCCCGTGCCGAGCACGGCCAGGACGGCGCCCACGACCAGCAGCGCGGCTGCCCGTGCGGTGCGGCTCACAGCTGCTGGTTCTTGCGGCGGCCGCTGATCAGGAAGCCCACGCCGGCGCCGACGGCGAGCCCGATCCCGACGAACCACCAGAGGCCGCCGATGCCCTCGCCGTCGCCGCTGTCCTTCTGCTCCTCCTCGGTGGCCTTCGGCTCCGGCTTCGTCACGGAGGCCGGGGCGGGGCCGGTCGCGTTCAGCTGGGAGACGAGGTCGGCGCCGCCGAAGTCGTGGACGTCGGCGCCGGTGGCGTGCGCGGCGAGGACGAGCTGGGCGTACGCGGCGGGTCCCGCCTGCTTCGCCCAGGCCGCGGAGTTCTTCTTCAGCCAGGTGACGGAGGCGACGGCCTTGTCCTTGTGGCCGGCGGCGGCCAGTGCGACGACCGCGTCGGCGGTGTTGCCGAAGTCGGGCTGCGGCTCGCTGTCCTCCGCGCCTGGCATCGGCGGCTGGTCGAGGTGGCCGCTCTTCGCGAGGGCGGTGGCGAGGTAGGCGGCGCCGTTCTGCGCGGCCTGCTCGGGGAGCAGGGGGGAGCCCTTGCGGCAGGCGGGGTCCTTCACGGCCGCGTTGTCCGCGACGACCAGGCCCTTGCCGAGCGCGCCGAGGACACCGGCGGCGGTCGCGTCACCGTTGGCGGCGAGCTTGCCGGCCTTGTCGGGCTGGTAGGCGAACGCGCCGCCGTCCTTGCCGCCGCAGGGGATGGAGAAGCCGAGCAGCGCGTCGTACGGGGTCTTGCCGCCGTGCGTCGTCACGCCGTCCAGCCGTTCGCCCGCCCGGGCGAGGGTGCCGATCACGATGGACGTGGAGTTCGCGTCGCTCGGGCTGCCGGCGGTGTAGCCCCAGCCGCCGTCCTCGTTCTGGACGGACTTGAGCCAGCCGACCGCGTTCGCCATGGCGTCCTGGTGCCCGCCGATCGCGCGCAGGGCCTGGGCGGCGACGGCCGTCGCGTTGGTGTCGGCGACGGTCTTGTCGTCGCACGGTGCGGAGGCGTCCGCGCGGTACGCGGCGAACATGCCGCTGTCGCACTGCTGGCCGGTCAGCCAGTCCACCGCCTTCGCGGCGGGCGTCACGCCCACGGCCTGCTGCGCGAGGAACGCGAGCGACTGCCGCCACACCCCGTCGTACGTGGGGTCGTTCGTACCGTAGAGCCCGGAGGGCAGCGCGGCCGAGGGGGACGGAGACGGCGCGGCGACGGCGGCCGGGGCGGCGGCCGCGCAGAGCACGGCGGCGGTGGCGGCGAGCGCGGCGGCGCTGCGGCGTACGGTCATGGCGGGCGGTGCCTCTCCTGGGGACCGGGGCAGGCACACACGGCACCGGGCTCCGGCTCCGTATACCTCGACGGGGCGGGCCGCCGGGGTTCCGGCGGCGTGAGCCGGTCACGACTCGGACAGGGCATTCCGACTTCCGCCGCGAGCGGCGGTTCACGGCTGCGGGTCAGTGCCGGATTCGCACCGGCTTCCCCCTGAACGGGCATAGTGACGACGCGGCCAGTCTAACGGGCGGGGTTTGTCCCCCTGCCCGCCCCTTCCCGAAACCGGGGCGCTGCCCCGGACCCCGCGCCTCAACCGCCGGCGGGGCTTGATCTTGCCGCTGCCGCCGCACATCTGCGGCGGCATTTTCAGCCCCTCCGGCGATTGAGGAGCGCTTCCGGGGCGGAGCCCCGGAGGGGTGCGCGCCTAGACTCGCCGGTGTGAGCAGTGACGACGACGCCCTGGATGCGCTGGCCGCCCTCGGGGACCCCGTACGACGCGGGCTGTACCGATACGTGGCCGCCGCCCCGGGCGACGTCACCCGGGACGCCGCCGCCGACGCGGTCGGGGTGACGCGGGCGGTGGCCGCGTTCCACCTGGACAAGCTGGTGGACGCCGGGCTCCTGGAGGCCGGCTTCCGGCGGCTCTCCGGCCGCACCGGACCCGGCTCCGGGCGGCCCTCCAAGCTGTACCGGCGGGCGGACGGCGAGCACGTCGTCTCCGTACCGCCGCGTTCGTACGACACCGTGAGCCGGCTGCTCGCCGAGGTCGTCGAGCGGGCCGGGCTGGACGCGGAGTTGCAGGCGGCGGCGCGGGCCGCCGGGGAGGCGGCGAGCGCGGCCGACCCCGTCCACGCGCTGCGGGAGCGCGGCTACGACCCGTACTGGGACTGCGGGAAACTCCGCCTCAACAACTGTCCGTTCCACGCGCTGGCTGAGCAATTCCCGGCCCTGGTCTGCGGGATGAACCTCGCCGGTATCGAAGGGCTGCTCGCCGAGGGCTGGAGCGCCGCCATGGACCCGCTGCCGGAAGGCTGTTGCGTCGCGATCGAGGGGCCCGACGAGGGCGGCGAAGTCTAAAAACGAATCCGTTGACTTTAGAAGGGTCACCCGGTCATGCTTGGGCCCGTGAACGACTTCCACCTTGCCCAGGTCAACGTCGGGCGCATCCTCGCCCCGCTCGACAGCCCCCAGCTCGCCGACTTCGTCGCCCAGCTCCCGGAGATCAACGCCCTCGCCGACGGAGCCCCGGGCTTCGTCTGGCGCATGGTCGACGACGAGGGGGCCGATGCCACGAGCCTGCGTCCCGAGGCGGAGGACGACCTCTTCCTCATCAACTGCTCGGTCTGGGAATCGGTCGACGCGCTGAAGGCGTACGTCTACCGCAGCGACCACCTCAGGGTCCTGGCCCGCCGCCGCGAATGGTTCGAGCGCCTCGCCGACCACCACAGCGCCCTGTGGTGGGTCCCGGCCGGCCACCGCCCGAGCGTGCGGGAGGCGATGGACCGGGTCGCCCTGCTCCGCGAGAAGGGCGAGACCCCCGACGCCTTCACCTTCCGCTCCCCGCACCCGCCCCCGGTCACCGCCGTGTAGGCGTCAGAGCGTCCGCACCTCCGCGTCCGGGAGCTCGGCCCACCAGTGGTGGTAGCGGCTGTAGACCGTGCGCTCACGGGCGCCGAGGAACGCAGTCAACGCCTTGGCCTCCGCGCCCAGTTCGTCCCACCCTGCGGCCGGCAGCGGGTGGAACGCCGTGGCCTCCACGCCCTCGGCCGTCGGGCGCCACACGCCCGCGACACGGCCGTCCACCAGCAGGGTCGGCAGCACGTCGCCGTTGCGCCTGATCACCAGCGGGCGGTACTCCGGCGGGATCACCCGGCCCCGGTCCGCGTACGCCAGCAGCGTGGAGTCCCACATCGCCATGAGCCGGGCCGGGGCGGGCGTCCCGCCGTCCGGCCGGGGCGCGTCCGGGAGGTCGAACAGTGCCTCCCCGTCCGGTCCCTCCAGCCGTTCCACCTCGTCCGCCATGGCCGCCAGCGCGGCCCGGACCGGCGCCCGCCCCACCATCGAGAACTGCGCCACGTCAGCGACCGACGCCGGACCGAACCCGGCCAGGTAGCGCAGGATCAGGGTGCGCAGCGCCTCCTGGTCCACCGTCCGGCCCCGGGGCGCGGGCCCCTCGCCCGCCGCGACGAATGTGGCACGCGCGCCGAAGGACCACGGCGGACCGGTCGGCACGTGGTGCAGCGGCGCGTACGCCTTCATGCCCCACCACACCGCGTCCTTGCGCTCCGCGCCGTACAGCTCCGCCAGCCACGCCTGCATCTCGGCCGACGACCTCGGCGTACGGGTGAACTCCACTACCCGCGCCACCAGTTCCTCGCCGTCGGCCGGGGTGAAGTCCGTGAGGCGGTTCCACAGGGCGATGTACGGCGAGGCCGGGTGCTGGGCCTGGAGCGCGACCACCCGCCGCACCCCCTCGGCGGCGGTTAGCGGCTCACGGGCCAGGAGCAGTTGACGGCTGAGGGTGGCCCGGTTGAGGGCGCGCGCGGAGATCGTCACGGTCCGGGATTCTGCCCGTCAGGCCGGCCGCGTGTCCCGCGAAGAACCCGACAACAGGTGCAGCCGCAGCGCCAGCTGGAGCTCCAGCGCCCGGTCCGGTTCGTTCCAGTCCCGGCCCAGCAGCACCTGGATGCGGTCCAGGCGCTGCACCACCGTGTTCACATGGACGTGCAGCTCGTCCTTGGCCCGGATCAGGCTGCCGCCCGCCCCGAAGTACGCGCTCAGCGTGCGCACCAGATGCGTGCCGCGCTGTGCGTCGTACTCCAGCAGCGGCCCCAGCGTCACCGCCACGAACCCGTCCACGTCCTGCGCGTTGCCCAGCACCACGCCCAGGAAGCCCAGCTCCTCCACGCACGCGCCCTCGCCCGCCCGCCCCAGCACCCGCATCGCCCGCAGGCAGCGCGCCGCCTCCGTGTAGGCGGCGGCCAGCCCGCCGGGGCCACGCGCCGGACCGGCCGCCGCCACCGTGACGGGGGACTGGGCCAGCTGCCCCAGCTGGGCCGCCGCCGAGCGGGCCGCCGCGCCCGCTCCCGTACCGGCGTCCTCGATCAACAGCACCACCGCGCCCGCGTGCTCGGCGCTCACGCCCTGGTTCTCGCCGCCGAACAGGAAGCGCATCGCCGCCGGTGCCAGCCGCTCCCGCGCCCCGGTCTCCGCCACGAGCAGCAGATGCGGGCGGTCCAGGTCGATGCCGAGCCGGCGGCCGCGCTCGGCCAGCCCCGCCGGGTCACGGGCCGGGTCCGACAGCAGGTCAGCGATGAGCTCACCGCGTATCCGGTTCTCCGTCTCGGCCACCGTGCGCCGGAGCAGCAACAGCAGCCCCGTCACCACCGCCGACCGCTCGAACAGCCGCCGGTCCGAGTCGTCCAGTGGGCGGGCCCGGTGCAGGACGAGACCGGCCAGCAGCTCCTGCCCGGCGAGCACCGCGCACACCACCCGCCCGTCGCGGTGCACGGCCCGCGCTCCCGTACGCGACTCCTCGGCCGCCTCCGCCAGCCAGTCCGCGTCCATGCTGTCGGCGGCGAAGCCCGTACCGTCCGGGCGGACCGCGGCCAGCGGGCGGCCGCCCGGGTCGTGGATGGTCAGCGGCGAGCCGAGCAGCCCGGCGACCGCCGCCGCCACGTCCTTGACGTCCCGGCCGCGCAGCACCAGGTCGGTGAGCCGGTCGTGCGACTCCTCGGCCCGTGCCATGGCCGCCGAGTGCGCCCGCACAGAGGCGTTGGCCTCGGCCAGCTCCGCGTTCGCCTCGGCCAGTTCGGCCAGCGCGGCCGTGGTGTCGGTGAGCGCGCGGGCCGTGTCGATGGCGATCGCCGCGTGCGCCGCCAGCGAGCAGAGCAGGGCCACCTCGTCGGGGCTGAAGACCCGGGGCGAGCGGTCCGCCGCGAACAGGACGCCGATCACCTTGCCCGTACCGCCCCGGCTCGACCCCAGCAGCAGCGGTACGCCCAGGATCGCGACCAGGCCCTCGTCCAGCACCCCGGCGTTGATGTTGCGGGTGTGGCGGAAGCGGTCGTCGGTGCGGTAGTCCGGCGTCGCGTACGGGCTCGCCGTCTGCGCCACCAGACCGCCGAGGCCCTCGCCCAGCTCCAGGCGCAGCCGTTGGAAGAGCACCGAGACCGAGCCGTCGGTGACCCGCATGTAGGTGTCCCCGGCCTCCTCGTCCGGCAGGGTCAGATACGCGGTGTCCGTGCCCAGCAGCATCCTGGCCCTCCGCACGATCGCCTTCAGCACGTCGTCCAGGTCGCGGGACGCCGCCAGGTCGCCCGCCGTGTCGAACAGTGCGGTCAGCTGGGCCTCGCGCCGCCGGTGCTGGCGCAGCGCGCTCCTGATCCGCAGCGCGGTCGCCGTCGCCCGTTCCACCTCCGCCAGCTCCCCGGTGGGCACCCCGTCCGCCCGCGCCTGCGAGGAGACCGCCCCCAGCGCCTCGGCCGGGGCGTCGTCGGCCAGCAGGTCGAACAGGCGCCGGAGGTGGGGCGCGGCGGAGGGGAGCGGTTCAGGCATGGTGTTCCAGGGTTCCTCGGGGGTCGGGGCAGGCGGGTCAGTTCGCGGTCCAGCCGCCGTCCATGGAGAGCGACGAGCCGGTGATGTGCCCGGTGCGCGGGCCGCACAGCCACAGGACCGCCTCGGCCACGTCCGCCGGCTCGATCAGCCGCTTGACCGCGCTGCGCTCCAGCATGACCCGGCCCACCACCTCCTCCTCGGAGATGCCGTGCGTGCGGGCCTGGTCGGCGATCTGGTTCTCCACCAGTGGGGTGCGCACGTACCCGGGGCAGACGCAGTTGCTCGTCACCCCGTGCTCCGCCGCTTCGAGCGCGACCACCTTGCTCAGTCCCTCCAGTGCGTGCTTGGCCGTCACGTAGGCCGATTTGTACGGGCTCGCGCGCAGCCCGTGCACCGACGAGATGTTGACCACGCGCCCCCAGCCGCGTTCGTACATGCCCGGCAGGGTCCGGCGCAAGACGCGGAACGGCGTCTCCACCATCACGCGCTGGATCAGGGCGAACCGGTCCGGCGGGAACTCGTGCACCGGGGCCACGTGCTGGAGGCCCGCGTTGTTGACCACCACGTCCACGTCGGCGGGCAGGGTGTCCACGACCGCCGGCTCGGACAGGTCCACCACCCAGGGCGTCCCGCCGATCTCCTTCGCCAGCCGCTCGGCGGCTTCGCCGGCCCGGTCCACGACGTGCACATGGGCGCCCGCGGCGGCGAGGGCCTGCGCGCAGGCCCGCCCGATCCCGCTCGCCGCCCCGGTCACCAGCGCGGTGCGCCCGGCCAGGACGGGTTCTGCGGGGGCCTGCGCGGGGCCGCCGGACGCGGCGGCTGCGGGCTGGTGATCCGGTCTGCGGGAAGTCTCCATGGCCGTCACCGTAGGTACGCGCGGGCCCGCGTCACACGGCGCCGGTGCACACACCCACGTACCCGGGCATGGTGCGGGCGTACATGGTGCGGGGCCCCGGGCGGCCGCCGGGACGCGACCGGCGGGGGCCGCCGCCGCAGGCCCGCCGCCGCTCCCCGTCGCGCAAGGGCGTCGGCGCACACAGCGGGGGCCGGGGTGTGGCCACCGGTCCCATGGGCGGGGACCGGCCCCGCTCGTAGGTTCCGCAGCAACCCGTACCCCCACGGCAGGGAGAGACCACCCGTGCGACCACCGATCCTGAAACGTCTGCTGCGGCGCCTCGCGTCCGCCGCCGTCCTCGGACTGCTCGCGGCGACGCTGAGCGCCACCACCGCCGCGCAGCCCGCCGCCGCTGCCGCCGGCCTCCAGCAGGTGACCGGCTTCGGCTCGAACCCCGGCAACCTCCAGATGTACGCGTACACCCCGGCAGGACTCCCCGCGAACGCCCCCCTGGTCGTCGCCCTGCACGGCTGCACGCAGACCGCGAACGCCTACTACACCAACTCCGGCTGGCCGAAGTACGCCGACCAGTGGGGCTTCGCCGTCGTCTTCCCGCAGACCACCTCCGCCAACAACGCGCTGTCCTGCTTCGGCTGGTTCGACCCGAACGAGGACACCCGGGGCAAGGGCGAGGCCGCGTCGATCGTGCAGATGGTCGACTACGCGAAGAAGACCTACGGCTCCGACGGGCGCCGGGTGTACGTCACCGGGCTCTCCGCCGGCGGCGGGATGACCGCCGACCTGCTCGCCGCCTACCCCGACGTCTTCGCGGGCGGCTCGGTGGCCTCCGGACTGCCCGCCCAGTGCGCGACGAGCCAGGCGGCCGCCTCCGGCTGCCAGACGGGCCCGCAGAAGCTGACGCCCGCGCAGTGGGGCGACAAGGTCCGCGCCGCCTACCCCGGTTACAGCGGTCCCTGGCCCAAGGTCGCGATCTGGCAGGGCACCTCGGACTACACGGTCTACCCGGCCAACGCCACGGCCCTGCGCGACCAGTGGACCAACGTGTGGGGCATCAGCCAGACCCCGTCCTCCACGGACAGCCTCCCCGGCAGCACCACCCGCACCGTCTACAACGACGCCTCGGGCAAGCCGGCCGTGGAGATGTACTCGGTCTCCGGCATGGGCCACGGCCTGCCCGTCGGCCCCGGTTCGGGCGCCCAGCAGTGCGGCTCGACGGCCGCGTACTTCCTGAACACCCTCTGCTCCACGTACTACACGGGCGTCTTCTGGGGCCTGGACGGCGGTACCGACCCCGGCGGCCCGGGCGACCCCGGTGATCCCGGAGACCCGGGTGACCCCGACCCCGCGCAGTGCTTCACCGCCACCAACTACGCCCACGTCACCGCCGGCCGGGCGCACATGTCCGGCGGGTACGTCTACGCCAACGGCTCCAACGAGAACATGGGCCTGTACAACGTCTTCGTCAGCCACACCCTGAAGGAGACCCCGGCCGGCTACTTCGTCATCGCGGACAGCGGCTGCACCACCTGAGGCACGGAGAGCAGGGCCCGGCGTGGTGCCGGGCCCTGCTCGTACGTACTTCAGCCGCGCGCCAGCGCCACCAGCCGGTCCGCGATCTCCCGGCCGCCCCGGTCGCCCGTCAGGACCGTGTAGTGGTTCACGTCCTTCACCGCGACCGGCTCCACCCGGGTCCCGCCCAGGTCGGCGGCGGCCAGCCGGCCCTCGTCGTAGAGGCCCTGCTCCTCGTCCATCAGGCCGCGCTCCGCCCACAGCAGCGCCGCGTCGACGGGCAGCTTCCGCACCGCCGACAGGACCTCCTCGTCGAACAGGCCGACCCCGTCCGTGCGGATCGCCTCGATCCGGCAGGACGAGCGCAGGTCCGGCTCCTCGCCGGTCAGGTCGCGCTGGATGTACGCGTCCACCTCGTCCGACCAGGCGCCGGCGAACGCCGGATGCGCCTGCCAGAACGCGCGGTAGGCGGCCCGGTCCGGGAAGGTCATCGACAGGCGGTCCATCGCCGGGCCGATCACCGCCGTCATCAGCTCGTCCGGCGTCAGGTGCGTCGGAGCCGGGAAGCCGATGCCGCCGTCCACGAGCAGCAGCGGCCCGAAGCGGTCCGGGTGGCGCACCGCCGCAAGGGCCGCCACGAACGCGCCCATCGAGTGGCCCGCGAGGACTACCCGGTCCCGGCCCAGGGCCTCGGTCAGCGCGGCGATGTCGTCGGTGTGCCCGGCGATCCCGTACGGGCCGGGCAACTGCGCACTCCCGGCCCGGCCGCGCAGATCCGGCGCGACCAGCGTGACCCGGCCGTCCAGCAGCCGGGCCACCGCCGCCCAGGACAGGGCGTTGGAGGTGATCCCGTGCAGGGCCACCACCACCGGCGCCTCCGGGGCGGCGGCCGGCCAGCGCAGCGCCGCCAGGAAGCCCCCGCGCACGGGGACCTCGATCTCTTCGTACTCCACGAGCGGGCTCAACTGACTACGGTCTCCTTACGGTTCGAGGCTGCCCGCAGCCGGGACGGCAGCCGGGCCAGGCCGCCGGGCAGCAGATGTACCACGGCCACGAACAGCACGCCCAGCAGGAACAGCGGCTGCGAGAGCGGTACGCGCAGCACCGCCGGCAGGTCCGCGACCGCGCCGGAACCGGCCAGGTCGCCGAGCCTGTGGTCGGCCCAGGTGTAGAGGATGCCGCCGGCCATCGGCCCCCAGCGGGTGCCCGAGCCGCCCAGGACCACCATCACCAGCAGCGACAGCGTGAAGTCGGACGTGGTCGTCTGCGGGGTCGAGCCGCCCGTCAGGAGCAGGTGCACGATCCCGCCGAGGGCCGCGAGTCCGCCCGCGACGACGAAGGCCGTCAGCTTGAACCCGTACGGCTTCAGGCCCAGGACCTCCACCCGGCGCTCGTTCTCCTTGATGCCCTCCCAGACGCGGCCGGTGGGGGAGCGGACCGCCCAGTGGACGACGCCCAGGGTCAGGACCAGGTAGGCCAGCGCGATCCAGTACAGGTTGGCGGTGTTGTCGATGCCGACGAGCGAGGACGGCAGCAGGTCGGAGGGGGCCGCCCGGCCCTCCTCGCCGCCGGTGACCCCGCCGGGGTTCCGGGACACCAGGATCGAGCCCGCCTGGGCGAACGCGAGGGTGACCATGGAGAAGCCGATGCCGGTCACGCGCAGGCTCACCGACCCCAGGGCCAGGGCGAGCGCGATCCCGAAGAGCATCCCGAGGACCGTGGCGAGCGCGAACGGCAGGCCCGCCTCAAGCAGGAACAGGTTGGTGGCATAGCTGCCCGCCGCGAAGTACAGGGCGTGCCCGAAGGAGAGCAGCCCGGTGCGTCCGAGAAGCAGGTCGTAGCCGGTGGCCAGCGCGCCGAACAGCAGGCAGGTGGCCAGGAGTTGCAGACTGCCCGCCGAGCCGAGCGGCCCGTCGAGCAGGCCCGGCACCGGCACCGCGCTGAACGGCGCGACCACCAGTACCAGCAGGACGGCGGCGGGCCACCAGCGCAGCAGCCGGGCCCGCCCGGCCGGGGCCTGGGCGGTGGCCGGGCGGCCGGCGGTGCGGTCGGGTGTGTCGGTGGCGGTGCTCACGCGAGCCTCCCCGTCAGTCCGCGCGGCCGGATCAGCAGCAGCACGGCGAGCAGGACGACGACCGCCAGGTCGCCGAGCCCCGCTGCGGTGTAGTAGTTGGCGAGCTGCTGGACCAGGCCGATGACCACGGACGCCACGGCGGCGCCGGTCACCGAGCCCATGCCGCCGGTGACCACGACGACGAACGCGAAGATCAGCAGCGAGGTGCCCTGGCGCGGGTCGACCGAGCCGAAGTACAGCCCGCCGAGCGCACCGCCCAGCGCCGCCGCGCAGCCGCCGATCGCGAAGACCAGCGTGAACGCCCTGCGGACGTCGATGCCGAGCGCGGTGACCATCGCCCGGTCCTCGACACCGGCCCGGACGACCAGGCCGTGCCGGGTCCGGCCGAGGAACAGCCGCAGCGCCACCAGCACCACGACCGCCGCGCCCACCAGGACCACCCGGTTGACCGGGACCTGCGCGCCCAGCAGCCCGAAGGTGCCGGACAGCGCCTCCGGCCCCGGGAACGGGTGGGCGTCGGAGCCCCAGATGCCCGAAAGCAGCGCGGGCACCGCGAGCCCCACCCCGACCGTGGCGAGCACCTGCTCGCGCGGCCGGGTGTAGAGCGGGCGGACCACCGCGAGTTCGAGGAGCACGGCGGCGGCGGTGCCCACCGCCGTACCGAACAGGACCGCGAGCACGAAGCCGGCGCCGCCGGGGCCCGCGCCGGGCAGGTTCCCGGACGCGGCCCACCAGGTGCCGTACGCGCCGATGGACAGCAGCGCCCCGTGCGCGAAGTTGAGCACGTCCATCAGGCCGAAGATCAGCGAGAGTCCGGACGCGACGAGGAAGTAGAGGGCCCCCAGACCGAGTCCGGTCATGGTGAGCAGGACGAGGGTGGACATCAGGAATCCGCCTTCACGGAAGGGTGTGCGGGGAGCGGGCCGTGGCCCACACCGAGCAGCGTGCGGGCCGCCTCCGCGTCGCCCAGCAGCTCGGCGGCCGGGCCGCGGTGGGCGGTACGGCCGTCGGCGAGGACCACGCAGTGCCCGGCCAGCCGGCGCACCACGGCGAGGTTCTGCTCCACGAGCAGCACCGGCACCGCCTCGGCGGCCCGCTCCAGCACCTGCGCCACCTCGGTGACGACCTTCGGCGCCAGGCCCTTGGTCGGTTCGTCCGCGATGATCAGCCGGTTGGCGTTGAGCAGGGTCCGCCCGATGGCGACCATCTGCTGCTGGCCGCCCGACAGTGTCCCCGCCAACTGCTTCGCCCGCTGCTTGAGTTCGGGGAACAGCTCGTGGACCAGGCCGTACGCCGGCTCGCCCGCGCCGCGCCGCTCGGCCAGCCGCAGGTTCTCCGCGACGGTCAGCCCGGCGAAGATCCCCCGGTCCTCGGGGGCGTAGCCGATGCCGCGCCGGACCAGGGCGTGCGTGGGCAGGCCCGCGGTCTCCTCGCCGTCGAACCGCACGCTTCCGGCGCGCGGGACGAGCCCGAGGACGCCCCGGACCGCGGTGGTCTTCCCGGCACCGTTGCGCCCGAGGAGCGCGGTGACGCCGTGCGCGCTGACGTCCAGGTCGACGCCGTGCAGGATGTGCCGGCCGCCGATCAGGACCCGCAGGTCCCGCACGTCCAGGAGGGGTTGTTCCGTCACAGTCCCTCCCCGAGGTACGCCTGCTGCACGGTCGGGTCGGCGGTGACCGCCTCCGGTGTGTCCAGGGCGAGCAGCCGGCCGTGGTGCATCACGGCGAGCCGGTCCGCCAGGCCCAGCAGGACGTCCATGTGGTGTTCGACCATGAGGACCGTGCGCCCCTCCTCCCGGTGCAGGGTGCGGATGAGTTCGGTCAGGGCGGGCACCTCCTCGGCGCTCACCCCGGCCATCGGCTCGTCGAGCAGCATCAGCCGGGGCTCGCCCACGAGCAGCACGGCGAGCTCCAGCTTCCGCTTCTCGCCGTGCGACAGTTCGCCCGCCGTCGCCCCGGCCCGGTGGCCGAGGCCGGTGCGCTCCAGGACGCCGGCGACCTCGGCGGTGTACGGGTCGGCGCGCCGCCACAGCCGGTACGAGCCGCCCCGGGCGGCCTGCGCGGCGAGGCGGACGTGGTCGGCCACGGTCATCGCGGGCCACAGGCTGGAGGTCTGGAAGGTCCGGCCGATCCCGCGCCGGGCCCGCACGTGCGCGGGCCGGTCCGTCATCTCGGCGCCGTCCAGCTCGATCCGCCCGGCGGTCGGCAGGTTCAGCCCGCTGATCAGGTTGAACAGGGAGGTCTTGCCCGCCCCGTTGGGCCCGATGAAGGCAAGGAACTCGCCCTCGCGGACGCTCAGCGAGACGTCCTCGACGATGGTGGCGCCGCCGACGCTCCAGCCGAGTCCCTCCAGCCGGAGCACGGGCGTCTCCCGGTCCGCCGGGCTCGCCTGCCCGAGAGTGTGGGGTGCGGTCACGGGTCAGCCCGCCGCGGGCTTCACGGGCGGTGCCACGGCGTCCATCTGCTCGGTGTCCAGCAGCTTCGGCTCGGCCGTCTTGCCCTTGCCGTCCAGCTTGGCCACGAACATCGGCTGGAGCAGCGCGTGGTCCTCGCCGCGCACCCGGGTCTGTCCCTTGACCCCGTCGAAACTCCAGCCCTCCAGGGCCTTCACCATCGCGGCGGTGTCGGTGGCGCCGCCCTTCTCGACGGCGTGCACGATCATCTGGGCGGCCGTGAAGCCGTCGGGCGTGAACAGGTCGGGCCTGCCGCCGTCCTTCTTCACCGCGTCCAGCATCGCCTTCTCGACGGCGTTGTTGCCGCCCGCGCCCGGGAAGTAGTGCGCCAGGAACGACACCTTGACCCCGGCCGCTCCGAAGATCGGGTACGAGGCGGTGCCGGCCAGGCCGGTGACCACCTTGCTCGCGCCGAGCACGCCCTGCTGGTCGAGCGCGGTCCAGAGCGCCGGTGCGGTGGAGCCGGCCCAGGCGACGAAGACCAGGTCGGGGCCGCCCGCCTTGACCTGCCGGGCGAACGGGGTCAGGTCCGTCGCGCTGGGCGGCGCCAGCACCGAGCCGACCAAGGCGCCCTTGCCGCCGAGCACCGCCTTGACGGCGGCCACGTTGGCCTGGCCGAAGGTGGAGTCCTGGGCGAGGACCGTGACCTTCTTGCCCTTGGCGTCGCCGAGCATCGTGCCCGCCGTGAGGATGTCCTGGTAGGACTGGCGGCCGGAGCGGAAGGTGTAGTCGTTGATCCCGGTCACCGCGTCGGTGGCGGCCGGTCCGCTGACGTAGAGCACCTTGTTCTGCGCGGCGAGCGGGGCCATCTGGAGGGCGACGCCGGAGTCGGTGGTGCCGGCCAGCACCTTGTAGCCCTTGCCGATGAGGTTCTTCGCGGCGGAGACGGCCTTGCCCGGGTCGCCGGCGTCGTCCTGCTCGGTGACCTCGATGCGGTGGCCCGCGACCTCGCGGGTCCCCTTGGTGGCGTAGTCGAGGCCGGCCATGAAGCCGTCGCGGTACTGCTTGCCGTAGTCGGCGAGGAGCCCGGTCCTGGAGTACACCAGGCCGACCTTGACGGCCGCGTCGTCGGCGGACTTCGCGGAGTCGGAGCCGCCCGCCTTCCCGGCGGCGGTGCAGCCCGTCAGCAGCAGTCCGGCCGCGGCCAGGACGGCGACGGTACGGATGTCACTGAGGGATCTGAGGGCTCTGCTGGCTGTGCGGCTGCGGGGCATGGTGACCGGCTCCTCGGCGTGTTCCTGTGATGTCGCCGAACCGTATGAACCCCGTGCCGCCGTAGATATGGTGCAGGGCACCCCACCTCGCCCCCGGGGCGTGTGGGCGCCGCACATGGCAGGCGGGTGCGCCCGTCAGGGGGCCGCCGGGCCGATCAGCCCGCACGCCGTCTCGATGTCCGTGCGCACCTGCGCGATCGACT
Organism: Streptomyces sp. 2131.1; assembly: GCF_900105515.1. Classification (GTDB taxonomy): domain Bacteria; phylum Actinomycetota; class Actinomycetes; order Streptomycetales; family Streptomycetaceae; genus Streptomyces; species Streptomyces drozdowiczii. Next base: position 5,039,283 of record NZ_FNSY01000001.1, read on the forward strand.
CACGGCCGGAGAGCCAGCAGATCAGCGCGGAGTGCCAGGTGTGCTCGATCACCCGCACGGCGCAGAGCTGGTCCGGCGTCGGGTGGCCGGTGCCCATCGCGTCCAGGATGATCGCCGTCGTGAGCCGCGAGACGGCGTCGGCCTCGGGGCCGGCGCCGCGGTCCGCGAACGTCAGCGCGCGCACCATCGCGTCCGCGAGCTGCGGTTCGCGCCGCATCGAGCGGAACGCCCGCATCAGCGCTTCGGTGACCCGGGCCGCCGGGTCGTCCCCCGCCGGGGGGCGTGCGCGCAGAGCCGCGCGGAGCTGCTGGAGCCGGTCCTGAAGGGTGGCGACGAGGAGGTGGACCTTGGACGGGAAGTACCGGTACAGCGTGCCCAGGGCGACCTCCGCGGCCTCCGCGACCTCGCGCATCTGGACGGCCTCGAAACCGCCCCGGCGGGCGAGTTCGGCGGTGGCCTCCAGGATGCGGCGGCGACGGGCCTCCTGGCGCTCCGTCAGGGGCGGCGTTGCCGGTCGGGCTTCCGCTGTCATGTGTCCCATCCCGTGGCCGGGGTGTGTGCCGTGGCGTGAATCACCTGATCCGGCCGTTGCACCGACGCTACCGCCCGGTAGATTCGTAGCTCATTGAACTAGCCAGTCTGAAACTTGTTCTAGATTAGCGTCGGCGGTTACGCTCCGGCGAACAGGCAGTGAGAAGGGGGCCGAGTGTGACCGCTGAGGCCGTTGAGTCGGGCCCCCGTACGGGCGTCGCCACGTCGGGCACGGGCCCCGGTGACGGCCCCCTGCGCATCGCGCTCCTGACCTACAAGGGCAACCCCTTCTGCGGCGGCCAGGGCGTCTACGTACGCCACCTCGCCCGGGAGCTGGCCCGCCTCGGCCACAGCGTCGAGGTCATCGGCGCCCAGCCCTACCCGGTGCTCGACGAGGGCGTCCCGCTCACCGAGCTGCCCAGCCTGGACCTCTACCGGCAGCCCGACCCGTTCCGCACGCCGGGGCGCGGCGAGTACCGGGACTGGATCGACGCCGCCGAGGTCGCCACCATGTGGACCGGCGGCTTCCCCGAACCGCTCACCTTCAGCCTGCGGGCCCGGCGCCACCTCGCCGCCCGGCGCGGCGAGTTCGACGTCATCCACGACAACCAGACCCTCGGCTACGGGCTCCTCGCCGACCTCGGCGCCCCCCTCGTCACCACGATCCACCACCCCATCACCGTCGACCGGCAGCTCGACCTGGACGCCGCGCCCACCCGGCGGCGCCGCGCGTCCGTACGCCGCTGGTACGCGTTCACCCGCATGCAGAAGCGGGTCGCGCGCCGGCTGCCGTCGGTGCTCACCGTCTCCGGCTCCTCCAAGCAGGAAATCGTCGACCACCTCGGCGTCGACCCGCGCCGCGTCGAGGTCGTCCACATCGGCGCCGACACCGACCTGTGGTCGCCCGACCCCTCGGTCGCCGAGGTCCCCGGCCGCATCGTCACCACGTCGAGCGCGGACGTCCCGCTCAAGGGCCTCGTCCACCTCGTGGAGGCTCTCGCCAAGCTCCGTACCGGCAACCCCGCCGCCCACCTCGTCGTCGTCGGCAGGCGCGCCGAGGACGGACCGGTCGCCCGGGCCATCGAGCGCCACGGGCTCGCGGACGCCGTCGAGTTCGTCAAGGGCATCAGCGACACCGAGCTGGTCGACCTGGTGCGCGGCGCGCAGATCGCCTGCGTCCCCTCGCTGTACGAGGGGTTCTCGCTGCCCGCCGCCGAGGCCATGGCCACCGGCACCCCGCTCGTCGCGACGACCGGCGGCGCGATCCCGGAGGTCGCGGGCCCCGACGGCGAGACCTGCCTCGCGGTCCCGCCCGGCGACCCCGGCGCCCTCGCCGACGCGCTCGGCCGGCTGCTCGGCGACGCGGAGCTGCGCGCCCGGCTCGGCGCCGCCGGCCGTGAGCGGGTGCTCGCCCGGTTCACCTGGAAGCAGGCCGCGATCGGCACCGCCGAGCTCTACCGGCAGGCCATCGCCGCCCGCGCCGCCACCGGCCCCGGTGGCCGGCGGTGACCCCGCCCCGCCCGCCGGGCCCCCGCACCTGACCCCCGACCCCACCCCCGACCGCGAAAGCAGGCACTCGTGCTGACCGTGGACTTCACCCGCTTCCCGCTCGCCGCAGGCGACCGCGTGCTCGACCTCGGGTGCGGCGCCGGACGCCACGCCTTCGAGTGCTACCGGCGCGGCGCCCAGGTGGTGGCCCTCGACCGGAACGGCGAGGAGATCCGGGAGGTCGCGAAGTGGTTCGCGGCGATGAAGGAGGCCGGGGAGGCCCCCGAGGGTGCCACCGCCACCGCGATGGAGGGCGACGCGCTCAACCTGCCCTTCCCCGACGAGTCGTTCGACGTCGTGATCATCTCCGAGGTCATGGAGCACATCCCCGACGACAAGGGCGTGCTCGCCGAGATGGTCCGGGTGCTGCGGCCCGGCGGCCGGATCGCCGTCACCGTCCCGCGTTACGGCCCCGAGAAGGTCTGCTGGGCCCTCTCCGACGCGTACCACGAGGTCGAGGGCGGCCACATCCGCATCTACAAGGCGGACGAGCTCCTCGGCAAGATGCGCGGCGCCGGCCTCAAGCCGTACGGCACCCACCACGCCCACGCCCTGCACTCGCCGTACTGGTGGCTCAAGTGCGCGTTCGGCGTCGACAACGACAAGGCGCTGCCGGTGAAGGCGTACCACAAGCTCCTGGTCTGGGACATCATGAAGAAGCCGCTGGCCACCCGGGTGGCCGAGCAGCTCCTGAACCCCGTCGTCGGCAAGAGCTTCGTGGCGTACGCGACCAAGCCGCACCTGCCCGTCGCCGCAGTGGCCGCCGAGGCCGAGGCGTGAGCCTTCCCGAGCGGACCGAACACCTCGTCCTGCCCGGAGTCCTCACTGCCGCGCAGGCCGCCGAGACCGTCACCGCGCTGCTCGCCACGCAGTGCGAGGACGGTGCGATCCCGTGGTTCCGCGGACACCACCTCGACCCGTGGGACCACACCGAGGCCGCGATGGCCCTGGACGCGGCCGGCGAGCACGCCGCCGCGGAGCGCGCGTACGAGTGGCTGGCCCGCCACCAGAACGAGGACGGCTCCTGGTACGCCGCCTACCACGACGGCGACCCGCAGCGGCCGACCGACCGGGGCCGGGAGACCAACTTCTGCGCCTACGTGGCCGTCGGCGTCTGGCACCACTACCTCGCCACCGGCGACGACGCCTTCGTCGACCGGATGTGGCCCACGGTCTACGCGGCCGTCGAGTTCGTCCTGCGCCTCCAGCAGCCCGGCGGCCAGATCGGCTGGAAGCGGGAGGACGACGGCACGGAGGTGACGGACGCGCTGCTGACCGGGTCCTCCTCCATCCACCAGGCCCTGCGTTGCGCGCTCGCCATCGCCGAACGCCGCGAGGAGCCCCAGCCGGACTGGGAGCTGGCGACCGGGGCGCTCGGCCACGCGATCCGCAGCCACCCGGAGCGCTTCCTCGACAAGAGCCAGTACTCGATGGACTGGTACTACCCGGTGCTCGGCGGCGCGGTCGCCGGGGTGGCGGCCAAGGAACGCATCGAGGAGGGCTGGGACCGCTTCGTCGTCCCGGGCCTCGGCGTGCGCTGCGTGCTGCCCAACCCGTGGGTGACCGGCGGCGAGAGCTGCGAACTGGCCCTGGCCCTCTGGGTGATGGGCGAGTCCGACCGGGCGCTGGAGATCCTCCAGTCCATCCAGCACCTGCGGGCCGAGGGCGGCATGTACTGGACGGGGTACGTCTTCGAGGGCAACCGGGCGTTCTGGCCCGAGGAGCACACCTCGTGGACGGCCGGTTCGCTGCTGCTGGCGGTGGCCGCGCTCGGTGGGGACGAGGCGACCACCGCCGTCTTCAGCGGGGACCGGCTGCCGAAGGGGCTGGAGCCGGACTGCTGCGGCTGAGCGGTTGACGGGGCTGCGTCAGCGTCGGACGCGGCCCGCCACGGCGTGCCCGATGAACAGGTACACCAGGGCGGCGAGGCCGTAACCGGCGACGACGTTCGCCCACGCCTTGTCGAACGTGAACAGGTCGTACGACCAGCCCGCGAGCCACCTGGCGGTGTCCCGCACGAACTCGACCAGCTCGTTGCCGCGGTTCGCGTCGAGCAGGTACATCAGGATCCACAGGCCGATGATGAAGGCCATGACGTCCGCCACGAGGGCGATGACACGTGCTGCGGTGAAGCCACTGCCTCTGCTGTAGGACATGGTCTCCGCTTTGCCGCTCCGGCGCGGCCGAAACCCGGTGGCCGAACCCTTACGGCCGCCCAGCGGTGGCGGGTTGGCCCGTACGCGGCCAGCCTGGCGGGGAGTGCCGGGACCCGGCACCCGCCCCGCCAGGCCAGGGAGGCCCGCCGTGCCCCGACCCGTACCGCTCCGCCGCCTGCTCGTCGCGCTGCTGCTGGCCTGTGCCGTGCTGGCGGGCACCACCGCGTGCGGGAGCGACGACAAGGGCAGCGGTACGAGCAGTTCGGCCTCGCCGACCGGCACCTCGTCGGCCGGGGCGCAGAAGTGGGCCAAGACCAGGTTCGCCGCCAACGCGGGGCTCGCGGCGGGCGCCACGTACCAGTGGATCGTGAAGCCGTACCGGGCCGGGAAGTTCAAGAAGGGCGCCGACGGGCGCACCTTCGCCCTCGTCAAGGCCGGACTCGCGGGCGGCTTCGCCTACAACCGGCTCAAGGCCGCGACGGAGAACGCGAAGGGCGACCCGCTGCTGTCGAAGGCCGTCGCCCCGCTCACCGCCGGCATCGCCTCGCTCAAGGGGCTCGGCACCAAGCTCCGCAAGGGCGAGGCGGGGGCAGGAGACATCGGGGTGTTCGAGAGCGTCATCAGCGGCATCAAGGACGCCGGGAAGAGCGCGGGCGCCGAGGTGAAGGACAAGGTGCCGTCCACCTCGCAGCTCGGCGGATAACCGCATGTGGAAGCGGTCTCCTCGCACTAGGGTGCGGTGATGGCCCTTCTTGCGCACGAGCGCTACTGCGATGAAATCGTCCGGCTGACCGGGGAGTTGAGGGCGGCGATCCGGGGAGCCGACCTCGGCGCGACCGTACCGACCTGCCCCGACTGGACCCTGCGCGAACTGGCCGAGCACGTCGGCCGCGCCCACCGCTGGGCCGGCGAGATCGTCCGCACCCGGGCCACCGAGGAGGTGGCGGACGAGAAGGTGCCGGACAACAGCCCCGCGGGCGACGGCCCTGCCGCGCTCGACACCTGGCTGGCGGAAGGCGCCGCCGGCACCGTCGACGCGCTCCGGGAGGCCGGGCCGGATGCCCAGGTCTGGTCCTGGGCCTGGAACCGCAGCGCGGGCTTCTGGGCCCGCCGCATGGCTCTGGAGACCGTCGTCCACCTCGCCGACGCGGCCCTCGCCGCGAAGGTCCCGTACACGATGGCGCCGGAGCTGGCGGCGGACACCGTCGAGGAGTGGCTGCAGATCGTGGCCTACGCGCAGAAGGTGGGCTACTCCGGGTCGGCCGAGCTGCCCCGCGACGGACGCACCCTGCACCTGCACGCCACCGACGCCCCCGGGGCCGAGTGGCTGATCGAGCTCGGCGCGGACGGCGTCACCTGGAGCCGTGAGCACGGCAGGGCGGACGTGGCGCTGCGCGGGCCGCTCACCGACGTCATGCTGGTCTTCAACCGCCGCCTCGCCGTCGGCAGCGACCGGGTGGAGGTGCTGGGCGACGCCGGGCTGCTGAACTCCTGGCTGGAGCGCACGTCCTTCGAATGAGGGGGCGGGCCGGTGTGCGGGCCGGGCCGTGCTGGGCCAAGCTGGACGGGCGGCCGCCGGCCGTCCCGTCCAGCTGTGGAGGTGCCGATGGACCCCGTCCGGGCCCTGGAACGGATCGCCTTCCTGCTGGAGCGCGGCAGGGCGGTCACCTACCGCGTCCAGGCCTTCCGTACGGCCGCCCGCACCGTCGCCGCGATGGACGACGGCGAGGTGGAGCGGCGCGTGTCCGACGGCTCGCTGGAACGGGTCAAGGGCATCGGCCCCCGCACCGCCCAGGTGATCCGCGAGGCCGTGGCCGGCGAGACCCCCGGGTATCTGGAGCGGCTGGAGTCCGAGGCTTCGAGCGCGGGACCGCTGGCGAAGGGCGGCGAACATCTGCTGTCCCTGCTGCGCGGCGACTGCCATACGCACTCCGACTGGTCGGACGGCGGCAGCCCCATCGAGGAGATGGGCCGCGCGGCGGCGGAGCTGGGCCACGACTGGACGGTGCTCACCGACCACTCGCCCCGGCTCACCGTGGCCAACGGCCTCTCGCCGGAGCGGCTGCGCAGGCAGCTGGCCGAGGTGGCCGAACTCAACGCGCGCTGGGCGCCGTTCAGGCTGCTCACCGGCATCGAGTGCGACATCAACCTGGACGGCTCCCTGGACCAGGAGGAGGACCTCCTCGAACAGGTCGACCTGGTCGTGGTCTCCGTCCACTCCAAGCTCCGCATGGACTCCGCCCCCATGACCCGGCGGATGGTCGCCGCCGTACGCCACCCGCAGGCGAACGTCCTCGGCCACTGCACCGGGCGCCTGGTCACCGGCCGGGGGCGCCCGGAGTCGGCGTTCGACGCCGACGAGGTCTTCGCCGCCTGCGCCGAGGCGGGCACCGCCGTCGAGATCAACAGCAGGCCCGAACGCCTCGACCCGCCCCGCCGGCTGCTGCGCGAGGCCGTGGCGGCGGGCACCCTGTTCGCCGTCGACACCGACGCGCACGCACCGGGCCAGCTGGACTGGCAGGCGTACGGCTGCGCCCGTGCCGAGGAGTGCGGGGTGGAGCCGGAGCGCGTGGTCACCACCTGGTCGGCGGACGAACTGCTCCGCTGGACCCGGAAGGGCAAGCTCCCCGCTCGGGCGGCCGGTTGAGCCCGCCGGACACGACAGCGGCCCCCCGCCCGGAGAGGGCGGGGGGCCGACAAGGGGGCGGGGCGCGTCAGCCGCGCTGGATGCCCGTGGTGTCCTGGAGGACGCCACGACGGCCGTCCTGCGTCTGGGCGATCAGCGCCGAACCGCGCTGCTCGACCGCGAGGTACCAGGTGCCCGGCGCCAGTTCGGCGATCGGGGCCTGCGAACCGTCCTCGTTGTACAGCTGGCGGGCCACCGGCACCGCGAACCAGAACGGCGTGAAGTCACCGGCGCCGCCCCCGGCCGCCGGAGCCGCCGGAGCCTTCTGCGCCTCGGGCTGAACCGGCTGACCCGGCTGCTGCGCACCGTACGGCTGCGGCTGGCCCGGCTGCTGGCCGCCGAACGCCGGCTGCGGACCACCCGGGTAGCCGTAGCCCTGGCCGGGCTGGCCACCGTACGGCGGCTGCACGGCCTGCTGGCCCGGGGCGCCCGCGAGCGGGGCCTTGAGGGCCGGGACCAGCGGCGAGGCTACGGCGCCGCCGGCGAGTGCCAGCGAGGCGATGAAGCCGAGGATCAGGCCGGCGCCCGCGTCGATCTGACCGAGGTCGATGATCGTCCAGAACATGTTCCACGCGGTGAACACGGTGGCGGCGACGCCGAACTGGGCGAGGTCGAGGCCCACGACCTTGCGGGGCTGGGGCTGCGAACGGGAGAACACGATCAGCGCCGCGCCGATGACCCCGACCATGTAGACGCCGATGCCGTTGCCGAGGCCGTCCCAGGCGTTGGGGGCGTCGATCCTGTTGCTTCCGTAGTCGTAGTAGTCGAGGAACGAGGCGATGAACAGCACGACCGCTGCTCCGATCACCACGCCATCGCCTCGAGTGAGGGAGCGGATATTCACGTGAAGGTCCTTAGTCGGTCGTCTCGTCGGGGCGGTCGTCGTTGCCGCCGGATGCTCGGCGGGGACGGCTTGAAGCTCGGGAACGGCTCCCCATCGTACGGATGAATCTATCGTCTGCCCGGGCGGGTTGTGTTCCTGCCCGGTTGCCGCGCGGACATCCTCCCGAATTCATCGCAGAATCACCCCTTGCTTACCCCTTGAGGTAGCTGCTGATGCCGTCCGCGATGCCCTGGGCGGCCTTCTGGCGCCAACCCGGGTCGGTGAGCAGGGCGGCGTCCTCGGGATCACGCATATTGCCGCATTCGATGAAGACTTTGGGCACGGTCGACAAATTAAGTCCGCCGAGATCCTTGCGGACGTCCAAACCCGTTTTGCCGCCGATGTAATTGGAGGGAGAACTTCCGGTACTGCGTACGAACAGTCCCGCGATACGCGTGCCGAGGTCGCGCGAAGGGGCGACGATCTTCGAGGTGTCCGCACCCCCGCCGCGTACGGACGCGGGAAGGATCACGTGGAACCCCCGGTTGCCGACGGCCGATCCGTCCGCGTGGATGGAGACCACCGCGTCCGCGTGGGCCTTGTTGCCGATACGCGCCCGCTCGTCCACGCACGGCCCGAACGCCCGGTCCCGGTCGTAGGTCAGGATCACCGTCGCGCCCTGGTCCCGCAGCAGCGTCCGCAGCCGGTGCGCCACGTCGAGGGTGAACTCCGCCTCCGCGTAACCCCCGTTGGTGGCGGTACCGGTGGTGTCGCACTCCTTGTGCCCGGTGCCGATGTCGACCTGGCGGTTGATCTCGGCGGTGTGCAGGTGGTTGGCCGGGTTGTGCCCGGGGTCGATGACCACCGTCGTGCCGGACAGCGGCCCGTCGGGAGCGGGCGGGGTCTTCGAGGGGGCCTTCGACGGGGGCCTCGACGGGGACTTCGACGGCGACGGGGCGGCCTTCGTGGGTGCCGGTGACGGCGTGGCCGGCGGGGTGGTGGCCGCACCTCCGCTCGGCCCGGCCTGGGCCGCCGCGGTGCCGCCGCCCCCGTCGCCGCAGCCGGCCAGGCCCAGGCACAGCAGGGCAGCGGCGGCGAGCCGGAGCGGGCGGCGGCGCGGGGTGGGGGGAAGGCTCTCGTCGTGACGCACCCGGCGATGCTATCGGCCGGGCGCGGCGGTGTCCGGGCCGTCCGCGGACCGGCCGGGCACCCCCGTACGGCTCGTGTCCTCAGGTGCCCGAGCCGGTCCGGCGCAGCACGCGCAGCGAGTCCGTGACGGAGATCTCCGTGAAGGCCCCCGACTCCAGCGCCCGCAGATACACCCGGTACGGGGCCTGGCCGCCGTGCGCCGGGTCCGGGAACACGTCGTGGATCACCAGCAGCCCGCCCTCCGCGACGTGCGGGGCCCAGCCCTCGTAGTCGCCGTTCGCGTGCTCGTCGGTGTGGCCGCCGTCGATGAAGACGAAGCCGAGCGGGCCGCCCCACACCGCCGCCACCTGCGGCGAACGCCCCACGAGCGCCACCACGTGGTCCTCCAGGCCCGCCGCGTGCAGCGTCCTGCGGAAGGTGGGCAGGGTGTCCATCCTGCCCACCTCCGGGTCCACCACGGTCGGGTCGTGGTACTCCCAGCCGGGCTGCTGCTCCTCGCTGCCCCGGTGGTGGTCCACGGTGAGCGCGGTGACGCCCGCGGCCCGCGCCGCGTCGGCGATCAGGATCGTGGAGCGCCCGCAGTAGGTGCCGACCTCCAGCAGCGGCAGGCCGAGCGCGGCGGCCTCGGCGGCGGCGTCGTACAGCGCGAGCCCCTCGGCCACCGGCATGAAGCCCTTGGCGGCCTGGAAGGCGGCGAGAATCTCCGGCTTGGGCTCGGCGGCCATGGTGTTCCTCCTGGTGGGACGGGTAGGGCGCCATCGTGCCGTACGCCCCCGCCGAAGGTACGGGCGGGGGCGTACGGAGGGGTGCCTGGCGTGGCTCGGGTCAGCAGCTCTGCCAGAGGCGGGTCATGACGCGGACGCCGAAGCGCAGGCCCTCCAGCGGGACGCGCTCGTCCACGCCGTGGAAGAGGCGGCCGTAGTCCAGGTCGTGCGGGAGCTTCAGGCCCTTGAAGCCGAAGCAGCGGATGCCCAGGTGCGTGAACGCCTTGGCGTCCGTGCCGCCGGGGTTGCAGTACGGCACCGGGTGGCCGTCCGGGTCCTCGGCGCGCACCGCCGCGCACATGGCGTCGACGAGCGGGCCGTCGAACGTGGTCTCCATGGCGATGTCGTGGTTGACCCACTCCCGGCTCACCGAGGGCAGCAGCAGCCGGTCGATGGTGTCGATCAGCTCCTGCTCGTGGCCGGGCAGGAAGCGGCCGTCCACCCGGGCGGTCGCCTTCCCCGGGATCACGTTGGTCTGGTAACCGGCGCTGAACATCGTCGGGTTCGCCGAGTTGCGCAGGACCACCTGCATGAAGTCGGCGACCGGGCCGAGCCGGGCGAGGCTGCCTTCGATGTCGTCCTCGTCGAAGTCGACGCCGTAGAGCCGGGCGGCCTCCTGGAGCAGCGCGCGGACCGGCTCGATCAGCCGGACGGGGAAGGTCTCGCGGCCGATCCGGGTCAGCGACTCCGCGAGGTCGGTGACCGCGTTCTCGTCGTTGGGGGAGGAGCCGTGGCCGGCCCGGCCGGTGGCGGTCAGCTCCATCCAGGCCATGCCGCGCTGGGCGTTCTCGATCGGGTAGAGGCGCCGGGTGTCGTCGATCGCGAAGGAGAACCCGCCGCCCTCCCCGATCGCCTCGGTGACCCCGGCGAACAGCTCCGGGCGGTGCTCGACGAGCCAGTGGGCGCCGAACTTGCCGCCCGCCTCCTCGTCCGCGAGGAAGGCGAGGACCAGGTCGCGCGAGGGCTTCGTGCCGGTGCGGGCGAAGTGCCGGGCGGTGGCGAGCATCACCGCCACGGTGTCCTTCATGTCGATCGCGCCCCGGCCCCAGAGGTAGCCGTCGCGGATCTCGCCGGAGAAGGGCGGCACCTGCCACTCGGAGGCGTCCGCCGGGACCACGTCCAGGTGGCCGTGCACCAGCAGGGCGCCGCGCTCGGGATCGTGGCCGGCGATCCGGGCGATGACGCTGGCGCGGCCGGGCGCCGACTCGACCAGCTCGGAGCCGATGCCCACCTCGGCCAGGCGGGCCACCACCCACTCGGCGCTCGCGCGCTCGGTGCTCGTCGGGTTGGAGGTGTCGAACCTGATCAGCTCGGCGCAGAGGGTGACGACCTCGTCCTGGGCCTCGTCGGAGGCCGGGACGGGTGCGGTGCCGGGTGCGGTGTTCATGCTGCTCCCACGGGGGTGGTGGTGCGGGCGTCCGGGGCCGGGTCGTCCTGCTCGTCGGCGAGGACGGAGGTGCCGTAGGGCTTGATCCAGCCCAGCAGGCCCAGGGCGCTGTACAGGACGAAGGCGGTGGCCAGCGAGTTCAGGGCCGGGATGCCGCCGTCGTAGAACTTGCCGACGCAGAACGCGGCGATCCAGATGGCGATCGACATCGGCACCCAGGTCGGGGAGTGCGCCGGCAGGGTCTGGGCCTCCCGGGTCTCGTCGAGAGGCTTGCGCATCCGCTTCACGACCCAGTACTCGGCGACGATGATGCCGCCGATGGGCGGGATGGCGACACCGAGGATCGTCAGGAACTCGGTGAAGTGGCTCATGATCCCGACGGCCGACAGGACCGTGCCCGCGATGCCGAGGACGATGGTGACCGCGCCGCGGTGGACGCGCTTGCCGAAGACGACCTGGAAGAAGTTGACGACGCCGAGCGAGGAGCCGTACAGGTTCCAGTCGTTGATCTTCGCCGTGGACATCAGGACGACGAGCACGCCGAACGCGCCGGAGGTGGAGAGCACGATGTGCGAGACCTCGTTGCTCTTGACCAGGTGGCCCAGGAGCACGCCGGTCAGGCCGACGATGTACTCGGAGAGGATCATCGACGAGGCGCTCTGCAGGAAGACGTGCGAGCCCTTGCGGTTGTAGCGGGTCATCTCCGGGGAGACGATCGCGCCCGTCATGTAGCCGCCCGCGATGGCGGTGGCGGCGACGGCCAGCGGGATCGTGTCGCCCGGCGGCGGTGAGTGGACCAGGTCGCCGAACGAGTGGTCGTTCAGGGTCCGGATCACCGAGAAGGCGACCATCGCGAAGAACAGTGGGGTGACGATCTTCGCGAAGTTCGCCATGTACTTGAAGCCGAAGATCACCAGCGCGGTGATGGCGATGCCCGCGAGCACGCACCAAATCCAGGCCGGGCCGCCGACCAGCGCCGAGACGCTGTCACCGAAGATCTTGTTCTGGACGCCGAACCAGCCGACCAGGCTGACCGCGATCACGAAGCTGACCAGCGCCGAGCCGTTGCGGCCGAAGCCCACCCAGCGGGTGAGCATCGGGGTGGCGAGACCTTCGCGCATCCCGGCCAGGCCGATCGCGAAGATCACCACCTCCAGGATCACCGCGCCCAGCGTGAACGCCAGGAACGCGTCGCCGAAGGTCATCCCGACACCGATGGTGGCGCCGAGCGTGAACTGAGAGATCGAACCGGACTGGGCCAGCCACTGGAGGAGCATCGACCAGAAGCCGAACCGCTGGTCACGCGGGACGCGCGAGAGCGAGTAGTCGTCGCTGCCGATGCTCTTGGGCGCGGACGCCACGGCACCGGACTGCGGGGTGGCTGCCATCAGGACTCCTGGGGGGTACGGCCGAAGGTCTGCAGGTGGGTCAGCGAGCCGTAGCGGCTGACGAGGTTCTCGAACTCCACCGCGTCGTGGAAGTCCAGCCGGCCGTCGCCGTAGCCCTTGGCGACCTCGACGGCGTAACGGGCGGCGGACGCGATGTCGCTCTCGTGACTCGCGCCCGTCCCGCAGCCGGGCACCGCCGCGGCCGAGGTGATGGCCAGGCCGATCACGGGGGCCGCCGTCGCGGTGGAGGGCTGGAGGATCGAATTGATGTGGTGTGCACCATTACCGTACGGGGTGATGTCCTGAGTGGTCACCGGGTACGTGACCAACGGCTCACCGGTCACCACGGCCAGCAGCTCCCCCAGCTGCTCGTTGACGCGGAGCACCCAGCCCTCCTTGACGGTGGGCGACAGGGCGAGGCCCTTGTGGTTGATGATGCGGTTGCCCTTGGTGGTGTCGATGGAGAGCACGGCCTCCATCTCGCCGGTCACCTCGTGGCGGTTCATCGTGGCGATGTCCACTGGCGACCCCATGAACGGCACCGGGTCGTGCGGCTCGGTCGGGGCGTCCGGGCAGATGTGGGTCGCGATGACCACGTCACCGGGCAGCACATCGCCCCGGCGGCGCATGTCGAGCAGCTTGGCGGCGGCGGCGAGCGCCGAGACGGCCCCGTCCGCGTCGGAGACCAGGCCGGTCACCTCGGGCCGGGCGCCGATGCCGCCGAGCCGGCCGACGACGCCCAGGGTGCGGGCGTCGCCCCCGGCCGTACGCCCCCGGGAACCGGGGATGCGGACCGACACGAAGTCCGTCGAGCCCCGCTCGCCGGCGACCGTGGTGACCTCGGCGGACGAGCCGGCGGCCCCCGCCGCGGCGTCCAGGTACTCGGCGACCGTCTTGCCATTGGCCTGGGGGTCGTCGAGCAGCTCGACGAGGTCCAGTACGTACTTCAACATGGGGGGCCTTTCTCGCGCATCCGTCACACCCGTCCGGAGCCCGCCAGGGAGCAGAGGCTCCGGACGGGGTGCTGAGAGCAGATTCGGGATCGGATAGCGTTGAGCGCAATGATTTCCCGTTATCTGCAATTCCGGTCTGAATGGTGAGATGGCTATGGCGGAGTTCGACGTGGACCGGCGCACCCCCGCCGGAGCCCTCCAGACCGTGGACCGGGCGCTGCTCGTGCTCCTCGCGTTCGAGCGGACCCGGCCCGACTGGGGCGTGACCGAGGTCGCTGCGGAGTTCGGCTGGGACACCTCCGTCGCCCAGCGGTTGCTCGCCACCCTCGCGGGGCGCGGCTTCCTGGTCTCCGACCCCGCCACCCGCCGCTACCGCATCGGCCCGGCCGTGCTGCGCCTGGGCCGTCTCTGGGAGCGCTCGGGATCACTGGAGCTGCTGGCCGGACCGGTCCTGGAGGAGCTGCGCCGGGTCACCGGCGACACCGTGCTGTTCTGCCTGCCCGACAGCTTCCACATGCGGTGCGTGGCCGCCGAGGAGGGCGAGGCGGGACCGCTGCGCTACTACCCGCTCGTCGGCGAGCTCTACCCGGCGCACGCCGGGGCCACGTCCAAGTCCTTCTACGCCTACCTGCCCGACGAGCAGCGCCACCGGCTCTTCCGGGGCCGCCCGATGGCCCGCTTCACCGACCGGACCGTCACCGACCCGGACGCGCTGGAGCAGGAGCTGCTCAAGGTCCGCGCCCAGGGGTACGCCTGGACGGTCGGCGAGTACGACACCGGCATCGCGACCGTCGCCGTACCCGTCTTCCTGGGCCGCGAACCGTACGGGAGCCTCAGCCTGGGCGGCGCCGAGGAGCGGTTCGAGGGCGCGCCCGAGAACCGCCTCGAAGCGCTGCGGCACGCCGCCGCCCTCCTGGAGAAGCGCCTCACCCACCCGCCGCAGCGACCGAAGCCCAAGGCCCGCCGCACCCCCACGGCCTGACCGATCAACCTCCGAGGAAGTACCCCGTGAATCTGCTCCTGCTCTCCAACTCCACCCAGCACGGCTGCGGTTACCTGGAACACGCCCTGGACACCGTCACCGCGTTCCTGCCCGGCGGCGCCCGGCTCGCCTTCGTGCCGTACGCGCTCGCCGACCACGACACGTACACCGCACGCGTCCGCGGCGCCCTGGAACCGGCCGGCATCGCCGTCCACGGCGTCCACGAGCACACCGACCCGGTCGCCGCGCTGGCGGCCGCCGACGCCGTGTTCATCGGCGGCGGCAACTCCTTCCGGCTGCTGAGCGCGCTCCACCGGACCGGGCTGCGCGAGGCCGTGGCGGGCGCCGTGCGCGGCGGCCTGCCGTACATGGGCGCCAGCGCCGGGACCAACATGGCGGCGCCCACCCTGCGCACCACCAACGACATGCCCATCGTGCAGCCGCCGTCCTTCGAGACCCTGGGCCTCGTGCCCTTCCAGATCAACCCGCACTACCTGGACCCGGACCCGGCCAGCACCCACAAGGGCGAGACCCGCGAGGAGCGGCTCACCGAGTTCCTGGAGGAGAACGACGTCCCGGTCCTCGGCCTGCGCGAGGGCTCCTGGCTGCGCGTCGGGGGCGGGGCGGCCCGGGTCGAGGGCGCCCGCCCCGCCCGGCTGTTCACGCGGGGCGCGGCGCCCCGGGAGCTGCCGGCGGGGACGGACGTGTCCTACCTGCTCACGACGGAACCGCGGTTCGACGCTCCGGCGCGCCGACGGCACCCAGCACGAGGTCGGTGACCGCGGGGCCGCCCTTCGCCGGGCAGGCGCGCGGCGCGTGCCCCGCGGCGGACGCGGCCAGGACGTACGTGCCGGCCTCCGGCGCGGCGAGCGCCCAGCGGCCCCACGTGTCCGTGGTGGTGAGCCCCGCCTGCCGGCCCTGCCGGTCGATCAGGGTCACATTGGCCGCGTTGACAGGGGCCCCGTCCGTGTCCAGCACCCGGCCGCGGAAGCCCTCGGGGCCGGGCAGCGGGAGCGGTTCGACGTCCTCGGCGGCGGTGCGCCGGGCCGCCGCGTCGCCCTCGCTGCTGGCCAGGAGCACCGGCGCGGTGGCCGTGCGCCGGGACGGCAGGAACGAGGCCAGGACGAGGCCGGCGATCACCGCGCCCGTCGCGATGAGGAACGAGATGCGGAAGCCGTGCATGGTCGGCACCGTGACCGGGCCCATCCGGGTGGAGGTGTGGGCCAGGACCATGCCGATGACCGCGCTGGAGACCGAGGTGCCGATGGAGCGCATCAGGGTGTTCAGCCCGTTCGCCGCGCCCGTCTCGGAGGCGTCGACGGCCCCGATGATCAGGGCGGGCAGCGAGGAGTAGGCGAGCCCGATGCCGGCGCCGAGGAGCACGGCGATGATCACGGTCTGCCAGGCGGCGCTCATCAGGCCGAGCCCGGCCCCGTAGCCGATCGCGATGACCAGCATGCCGAGCATCAGGGAGACCTTCGGGCCCTTGCGGGCGGAGATCCGGGCGTACAGCGGGGCGACGAACATCATCGTCAGGCCGAGCGGGGCCACGCAGAGCCCGGCGACCACCATCGACTGGCCGAGGCCGTAGCCGGTGGAGGTGGGCAGCTGGAGCAGCTGGGGCAGGACGAGCGAGACGGCGTAGAAGGCGACGCCGACCATGATCGAGGTCAGGTTGGTCAGCAGCACCTCGCGGCGGGCCGTGGTCCGCAGGTCGACCAGCGGGGCGTCGCTGCGCAGTTCGAACAGGCCCCACAGCACCAGCACGACCAGCGAGGCGGCGACCAGGCCGAGCGTGGTCGGCGAGGTCCAGCCCCAGTCGGATCCCTTGGTGATGGGCAGCAGCAGGAGCACCAGGCCGAGCGAGAGCCCGAGCGCGCCGACGGTGTCGAAGCGGCCGGGCGCGCGCAGCGAGGTCTCGGGGACGGCGAACACGGTCAGCGCCATGGCCAGCACGCCGAGCCCGGCCGAGCCGAAGAAGAGGGCGTGCCAGTCGGTGTGCTGGGCGACGAGCGCGGCGGCCGGCAGCGCGAGTCCGCCGCCCACCCCGATCGAGGAACTCATCAGCGCCATCGCCGAACCGAGCTTCTCGCGCGGCAGCTCGTCGCGCATGATGCCGATGCCCAGCGGGATCGCGCCCATCGCGAAGCCCTGGAGGGCGCGGCCCACGATCATGACCACGAGGTCGTCGGTGAAGGCGCATATCAGGGAGCCGACGACCATCACGGCGAGGCTGGCCAGCAGCATCCCGCGCTTGCCGTACAGGTCTCCGAGCCGCCCCATGATCGGGGTGGCGACGGCTCCGGCGAGCAGGGTGGCGGTCATCACCCAGGTGGCGTTCGACGGATCGGTGTGCAGAAGGGCGGGCAGATCCTTGATGACGGGGACGAGCAGGGTCTGCATCACGGCGACGGTGATACCCGCGAAGGCGAGCACGGGGACGATCCCCCGGCCCGCCTTCGCGCGCGGATCGGGAAGCTCCGCGGCGGGCTTTTCGTACGTCGTCTGTGGCATGCGTGCGGCCTCCGGGCAGCAGGGCGAAATGGGGCGATACGGTCGTGCGGCCGGCGCCGAGGGCAGCGCCGACCGCCAAGTCTGTGCAGGGTGAACCTTCTTCGGCTACGGCGTATTCCGGTGCACGGGGTGCGAACGGGCCGCGGCCGCGCGCGGGGCGCGCGCGGAAAGGGGGTGACGCTTCGTCAGATCGAGCGCCGGTCCTACGCCGCTGGACCGAGACCGACCGGACCCGGAAACCGATGTACGGGGCACTCGGCGGCTGCGAGTATGACACCCATGGTTGACGCCTCCACACCCGCACCGCCCTCCGGACGCACCAGGACCCGCACCTGGGCGGTGGTCCTCGCCGCCTGCGTCGGGCAGTTCCTCGTGGTGCTCGACGTGTCCGTCGTCAACGTCGCCCTCCCCTCCATGCGCGCCGACCTGGGGCTGAGTGCCATCGGGCTGCAGTGGGTGCTCAACGCGTACTCGATCGCGTTCGCCGGGTTCATGCTGCTCGGCGGGCGGGCCGCCGACCTCTACGGCCGCAAGCGGATGTTCCTCGTCGGCCTCGGCCTGTTCACCGCCGCCTCACTGGCCGGCGGGCTCGCCCAGGAGGGCTGGCAGCTCCTCGCCGCCCGCGCCGCGCAGGGCCTCGGCGCGGCCGTCCTCGCCCCGGCCACCCTCACCCTGCTCACCGCCGCCGTCCCCGAGGGCGCTGCCCGCGCGAAGGCCATCGGCACCTGGATGGCGGTCGGCGCGGGCGGCGGCGCGGCCGGCGGCCTGGTGGGCGGGGTGCTCACCGACGCGCTGTCCTGGCGCTGGGTGCTGCTGATCAACGTGCCCGTCGGCGTGCTCGTGCTGGCCGGCGCCGCCCTCCGGCTCGCCGAGGGCCGTACGGACGGCCGCAGCCGCATCGACCTCCTGGGCGCCGTCCTCGTCACGGCCGGCCTCGCCTCCGTCGCGTACGGGATCGTGCAGACCGAGGAGGCGGGGTGGACGGCGACCGCGACCCTGGTGCCGCTGCTGGGCGGGCCCGCGCTGCTCGCCCTGTTCGTCCTCGTCGAGACCCGCACCGCACGGCCCCTGATGCCGCTGCGCGTGCTCGGGGCGCGGGCGGTGGCCTCCGCGAACGTCGCGATGCTGGTGATCGGCTCCGCCACGTTCTCGATGTGGTACTTCATGACGGTGTACGCGCAGAACGTCCTGGACTACAGCGCGCTGCAGGCCGGGCTCGCCCTGATGCCGTCCTCGCTCGCCGTCGTCATCGGCTCCAAGAGCGCGCCCCGGCTGATGGCCCGCGTCGGGGCGAAGAACCTCGCGCTCATCGGCACCGTCGTCGCGGCGGCCGGCTTCGGCTGGCAGTCCACGATGACCGTGCACGGCTCCTACCTCACCGCGGTCTGCCTGCCCGGCGTGCTCATGATGGCCGGTGCCGGGCTCGCCTCCACCCCGCTCGCCTCGCTGGCCACATCGGGAGCGGCACCGGGGGAGGCGGGTCTCGTCTCGGGCCTGGTCAACACCTCCCGCACCATGGGCGGCGCGCTCGGACTCGCCGTGCTCTCCACGGTCGCCGCGGCCCGCACCGGTGACGTGGCGGACCCGGCCGCCCTGACCGCCGGCTACGCGCTGGCCTTCCGCACGGCGGGCGGCGTCCTGCTCGGCGGCCTGCTCGTGATGCTGCTGTGGCTCCCGCGCCACCGGGCGCCGCTGATCACTTCCGTTCGTACAGCGTCACCCGACGCCCCCGCGCCCGCTCGTCCGCGATCACGCTGAAGTGGTCCCGCAGCACTGCGGCCTTCACCTTCTCGCGCCGTTCCGCCTCCGGCCGGGCTGCCTCCGGGGTGTCCGTGACCAGCAGTATCCGCGGCTCCGCCAGCATCGCGGCCCTTATCCGGGCCGGCTCCGCCTCCACCCCGTTCAGCGTGCCGGTCGCGAGCGGGCCCCGGTCCAGCGCGATGTCCCGCAGCCCCGCGAACGCCCCGGGCGAGACCAGGGCCGTGTCGCGCCGGGCGGACGGCAGGAAGACCACCGCCATGCCCGGCTCCTTCAGCCGCCGCACGTCCGCCGTGACGGCCAGCACGTCGTCCACCCGGCTCGACGGCGCCCGCTTGGCCAGTGACTGCGGCAACAGGGCCGCCACCGCGCCCGCAAGCAGCACCGGCACGAGCCACCTCGACGCCCTCGGGAACCGCGGCGCCGCCGCCCGAACCGCCGCTGCGCACGCCGCCCCCGCCAGCAGCGCCAGGCCCAGCATGCTGAACAGCACGTACCGGTCCAGGAACAGCGGCTTGAACAGCGACAGCACGACCAGGCCCAGCTGGGGAACTGCCAGCAGCGGCAGCCCGACCGACGCCAGGGACAGCCGCCCCGCACCCGGCCGGTCCGCCAGCGCCCCGAGGCCGCCGACCGCCAGCAGCACCGCGGGGCCGATCAGCATGTGCCAGGTCAGCGGCGGTATCCAGGACACCTGCTCCGACTGGCGCGCGGTGTACAGGATCAGCGGCAGCGCCCCCGCGACGGCCGCCGCCGACGCCGCCGTCCAGCGCGCCCACACCCCCCGCCCGGCCCCGCTCCACGCCAGGGTCGCCGCGTGCGCGGGCAGGATCAGCAGCGAGAGCCAGTTCAGCAGCGCGCCGAGCAGGACCGTGCCCGCGTACGCCGCCCAGCGCCCCCACCGGCCGGGCCGCCGGAGCAGCGTCACCAGCAGCAGCGTCGAGACCCCGGCCCCGCCCGCGACCAGCGCGTACGGGCGCCCCTCCTGGAAGTAGAACTGCACGGCGGGCAGCAGGCCGAGGACCATCCCGGCGCCCAGGCCCGCCCCGCGCCCGCCCAACTGCTCGCCGGTGACGGTCACACAGGCCGCCGCCACCGCCATGGCCAGCACGGACGGCAGCCGCAGGGTCGTGGTCGTCGGCCCGAACCAGTCGAACAGGCCGTGCATCAGCAGGTAGTAGACCCCGTGGACCGCGTCGACGTTGGCCAGCATGGTCCGTATGCCGGCGGTGGACCGCAGCGCCACCTGCCAGGTCGCGGCCTCGTCCCGCCACAGGCTGCCCTGCCGCGAGAGCCCCCAGAGCCCGAGGCCCAGGGTCCAGAGTGCCGGTACGAGCCAGAGCGGAGGAGTGCGCCGGGGCGCGGGTATGCGGGACGACATGAAGCGGCAGGGCCCCTAAGGGTCGGTGACGGGTATGGACGGAGCGTGGTCAGAGCCAGCCCTGCTGACGGGCCGCGCGGACCGCCTCCATGCGGTTGCGGGTGCCCGTCTTGCCGATCGCCGACGACAGGTAGTTGCGGACCGTCGACTCCGACAGATGCAGCTTCGCGGCGATGTCGGCGACCGTCGCCCCGTCCGCCGACGCGACCAGCGCGTCCCGCTCACGCGCCGTCAGCGGACTCGGCCCCGAGCTCAGCGCGGCGGCCGCCAGCGCCGGATCGACCACCGTCTCCCCGGCCAGCACCCGGCGGATCGCCTCGGCCAGCTCCTCCACCGGGCCGTCCTTCACCAGGAAGCCCGCCGCCCCGGCCTCCATCGCCCGGCGCAGATAGCCCGGCCGGCCGAAGGTGGTCAGGATCAGCACCCGGCAGTCCGGCACCTCCTCGCGCAGGTCCGCCGCCGCGTCCAGCCCGCTGCGCCCCGGCAGTTCGATGTCCAGCAGCGCCACGTCCGGCCGGGACGCCAGCGCCGCCGCCACGATCTCGTCGCCCGCGCCGACCTGGGCCACCACCTCGATGTCCGGCTCCAGACCGAGCAGCAGGGCGAGCGCGCCGCGCATCATCCCCTGGTCCTCGGCGAGCAGAACGCGTACGGACGTGGCCGGTGGGTGCTCCTGTGGCATCTCGTTCACCGGCCCAGCGTAGGCGAGCAGTCCGGTCCCTCCCCGGCTCCCGGCGGGGCCGTCGCGTCGCCGCCGCCGTCGCCCTCCTCACCGCCGCCCGCGTCCACCGGCAGTTCGGCGGTGACCACGAAGCCGCTGTCCGTGCCCGGGCCCGCCACCAGGGAGCCCCCGGCAGCGGCGAGCCGTTCGGTGAGCCCCTTCAGACCGGTGCCGCCGATGCCCGGGGTGGGAGCGGGGCCCTCGCGCCGGCCCCGGCCGTCGTCGGTCACCGTCAGCCGGACCTGCTCACCGGTGCCGCCGACCTCGAACACGCAGCGCGTCGCCGTGGAGTGGCGTACGACGTTGGTGACGGCCTCCCGCACCACCCAGCCCAGCAGCGCCTCGGCCTGCGGGGCCAGCGGCGGCCCGGAGCGCCGGACGACCGGTTCGATCCCGGCGGCGGTCAGCGCGGACCTGGCCCGGTCCAGTTCGGTGGCGAGGCTCCCCTCGCGGTAGCCGGTGACGGCCTCGCGGATCTCGGTGAGCGCCTGGCGCCCGACGGACTCGATGTCGGCGACCTGCGTGAGCGCCGCGTCCATGTCGCGCGGGGCGAGCCGGCGCGCGGCCTCCGACTTCACCACGATGACCGACAGCGTGTGGCCCAGCAGGTCGTGCAGGTCCCGCGAGAAGCGCAGCCGCTCCCGCTCGACGGCGGCCCGTGCCAACTCCTGCCGGGTGGCGCGCAGTTCCGTCACGGTCTCCGCCAGCCTGAGGATCGCCGACGTCACGGCCCCGGAGATGAACGTCCCGTATCCCAGCGTCCACGGCGGCGAGGCGCTGTCGTCGCGCCAGACCGCGACCACGCACGCGGCCACCGCGAGCCCCAGCAGCCCGGCCACCAGCCAGCGGTGGCGCAGGACCGTGCCCGCGGCCAGCGAGAGCAGCGGGAAGAACAGCAGCCAGCTGCCGCCGTAGGCGATGGCCAGGGCGAAGGTGACCGCGGCCAGCGCGCCGAGCAGCACATACGTCACCGTGCTCTCGCGCTTCTCCTTGGCGAAACCGCGGAACACCACGGAGATGTAGAGGGAGTTGAAGGCCAGCAGGCCGGCGCCGGCGATCCAGGGAGTGGAGGTCTCGCCCTGGAAGAGGTTGGAGAAGGCGCCCAGGCCCATCAGCAGCCAGGGCAGCAGGGCGTACGGCGACGGCGGTCCGGGCCTGCGGCCCTCCCGCCGCAGCCGGCGGCGCTCCCTGAACGACGGTCGTGCGTTCCGCGGCATGTTCGCTCCTGTCACACGGTCCTGGCGGACCGACGGTACGAGATCACCGCGTACGCGCCGAACAGCAGGAGCCACGAGGCGAGCACGACCAGCGTGGTGGCGCCCGGAGCGTGTCCGTGGGTCGTCGCCCAGCCCAGGTCCGCGAACCGGTTGGCCGGCGTGAACCGGCCGACCGAGCGCAGCCACTCGGGCAGCATCTCCAACGGGAACCACAGCCCGCCGACGACGCCGAAGCCCATCAGGCAGGCGACGTTGACGACACCCGTGCCCTGCGGGGTGAGCCGGTAGCCGTTGCCCAGGCCGAGCAGGGTGAAGGGGAGCGCGCCCAGCCACAGCACCAGGACCAGCACCGCCCACTGCCAGGCCGCCATCCGCACCCCGTTGATCAGGGCGCCGGCCAGCAGCACGGTCAGGACCACCGGCAGCACGGTCACCGAACCGCTGACCGCCCGGCCCACCACGGCGTGCGAGGGGGCGAGCGGGGTGATCCTCAACTGCTGGAGCCAGCCGAGGGACTTGTCGGACGCGACGCCCGTACCTATCGACATGGCCGAGCCGAGCGCCCCGTACGCGGCCATGCCGACCATGGAGGCGGTCTTCCAGCCGTCGGCGCCGTCGTCGGAGCCGATGTTGGTGAAGATCAGGTACATCATCACGGGCATCCCCGTACCGAAGATCAGGAAGCCGGCGTCGCGCAGGGTCCGGCGCATTTCGAGCAGGATGTACTGGAACATCAGACGGTCTCCTTCTCGGTGGTGTGCGCGGTCTTCGCGAGTGCGGCGCGGCCGGGTGCGGTGAGCGCGAGGAAGGCGGTCTCCAGGGTGGCCCGGGAGACCTGGAGGCCCCGGACCAGGCCGAGCCGGGCCAGCTCCACGACGGTCGCGTCCGAGTCGTCGGTGCACAGCAGCGCGCGGTCCCCGGTCACCTCGACGGTGACGACACCGGGCAGCCGGTCCAGGCCCTCGGTGGAGCGGCCCGCGAGGTCGAAGGAGACCTGGCTGTGCCCGGCCGCGTCCTTGATCGCCTCGCCGCTGCCGTCCGCGACGATCCGGCCCCGGTCGATGACGACGATCCGGTCCGCGTTCTCGTCGGCCTCCTCCAGGTAGTGCGTGGAGAAGAGCACCGTGTTGCCGCGCCGGGCGTAGGCCCGCATCGAATCCCAGAACGCGCGACGCCCCTCCACGTCCAGCGCGGCGGTCGGCTCGTCCAGCACGATCAGCTCGGGATTCCCCGCCAGCGCCACGGCGAACCGCAGGCGCTGGGTCTGACCCCCCGAGAGCTTGTCGATGCGCCGGTCCGCGTACTCCGAGACCCCCGCCAGGACCAGCGCCTCGGCGACCGGCAGCGGGCGCGGATAGGTGGAGGCGACGAAGGAGACCAGCTCGCGCACGGTCACCTTCGGTATCGGCTTCCCCTCCTGGAGCATGGCGCCGACCAGCCCGGCCCGCACAGCCTTGCCGGGGGAGCGGCCCAGGACCCGCACGGTCCCCTCGTCCGGCTCGTTCAGCCCCAGCAGCAGCGAGATGGTGGAGGACTTGCCCGCCCCGTTGCGGCCCAGCAGGGCCACGGTCTCGCCGCGGCCGATCCGCACGTCGATCCCGTCGACGGCGCGTACCCTCCGCCCGGCCCTCCCGAAGGTCTTCACCGCGCCGGTGAACACCACCGCCGTCTCGTCGTCCCTTGTCTGCGTCATGCCTACGACGTTACGGAGCGTGAGCGCGGCGTGGCAGAGGCATGTGTACGCGGTCCGCCATGACATTTGTCATCGCCGCCGGGACCGGAAAGAGCGGTGCCCCCGCCGCCGTGGTCGTGCCACGGCGGCGGGGGCACCGCTTCTCCCCTTCTCGTTCTTCCTTCCGGCGTACGGCGGTCAGGCCGCCGCCGCGCCGCCCTCCTCGGAGGGGCGGCGGTGCCGGCCGGCCGGTGTCGCGGCCGTGTCGTCCACCGCCACGCCCCCTCTGTGCTTTCCGGAGCCGCCGGCGTCGGCCCGTTGCGCGTCCGCCCCCGGCGGGTACGTCTGGGTCGTGTCGGTCTGGGCTTCAGACATGTGGGAAGTCACCCCGTTGTGATCGCTTACGTGTGTGTCGACCGGAGCATCACGCCGCCGCAGTCCCGGGAAAGGCCACGGTCGGTGACCGGAAAGCACGGTTGCGTGAGCCCCGCCCCAGCTTAGCCAGGGGCCGTACGCCCCACGAGAGGCGCCTGCCCCAAGGGAACCGGGGTACACACAGGAGGATTCACCGGCGCGCCGGAAGGTTGCCTACCACTTGCGTCGCCCGCCGGTTCCGTCTCCTCCGGCATCTCCAGGAGCGCCACCGCGCACGCCGTGTCCCCGTCGGCGTACGGGAGTTTCAGCACCCCGTCCCGGGACCAGACCCCGCTGCCCGCGAGCCAGCCGACGGGCGCCGCGAGCTGGTGGAGCCGGCGGCCCGACGGGCGCCAGAGCCCGAGCGAGCTGCCCGCCGCCCCGTCGATCCCGAGGGCCACCGCGCAGCTCTCCGGCATCAGCATCTGGCCCGGCTGCACGGCGATCGGCGTCACCGTGCAGCCGGGCAGGCGCAGGCACTCCGGGAAGCGCACCGGCAGGCAGCTGCCGAGGACGCCCCAGCCGAGCCGGTCGTGGCCGGGCGCGTCCGAGCGGATCAGCAGCAGCCCGCTGTCCGGGTCGGCGAGCAGCAGCCGGTCGTCGCTGTCCGGCGCGATCTGGAGCAGCGGCGTCATCTCGGCGTCCCGGCCCAGGTCCACCGCGACCGTCTTCACGGGGCCGCCCCCGGCGGGCTCCCGGTCCAGGGCGAGGAGCCGGCCGGCCCGGTCCAGCCAGACCCCGCCGGAACAGCGGCCCGGCAGGTCCGCGAGGTGCTCGGGCCCGGACACCCCGCCCGCCACCCGCCACAGCTCCGTGGAGTACGCGCCGACCGCGAGGGCGTACGCGCTCACCCCGTCCGGCGAGGGCGGCAGCAGGGCCAGGGCGTCGCGCTCGACGGCCCCGAGCAGCAGCTCGCCGGTGCCGGGGCCGGTCGGGTAGAGCAGGGAGAAGGTGTGCCGCTCGGCGACCCGGCGCCGGATCAGCACCCGCCCGTCGGCGAGCGGCAGCAGCTGCGCCTCCGCCTCCTCCGGCTGGTCGGTGGGCAGCGGTACGGCGTACGGTTCGGGCCCGTCGAGCGTCCAGCGCTCGGCGTACCAGGCGGTGTCGGGTCCGGGCACCGGTGCGGCGGTGAGCCGGGCTCCGTACGCCCCGTCGGCAGTGAGCACGAAGGGCGGCAAAACCGTTTCGCCAGGGGTGGCCGTCACGACGGCCACCGGCGCTCGGGCACCCTCCGCCTGGCCGGTCTCCGCGGCTCCCGCGGGATCGCCCGGATCGGGCTCCGGCTCCGGCCCCGCCGGCTCGTCGTCACCCGTGGTGGTCCCGTCCTCGATGGCACAGGAAGTCATCGACTCATCACCTCCGGCGACCGAAGGTAGTTTTCGCACTTCCAGCCGAACAACACGAGCCTCCCCACTTCACACATAAGGGTGGTGATGGCCGGATTTCGTTGTCGGGCCGCGGGCGGGTGTGCTTCGGGGCGGACCGCCGCCGGGCGGCCCGTTCCCGGGGCTCCCGGGGGCGCGGCGGGCAGGTAGCCTTTCCTCCGTGCCCCGTCTGTCTGATGTCATCTCCGAGCTCGACGCCCTCTGGCCGCCCGAGCGGGCCGAAGGTTGGGACGCGATCGGCACCGTCTGCGGTGATCCGGACGCCGAGATCCACCGGGTGCTCTTCGCCGTCGACCCCGTCCAGGCGGTCGCCGACGAGGCGAAGGAGCTGGGGGCGCACCTGATCGTGACCCACCACCCGCTCTACCTGCGCGGTACGACGACGGTCGCGGCGGACACCTTCAAGGGCCGCGTCGTCCACACGCTGATCCGGGACGGCGTCGCGCTGCACGTCGCCCACACCAACGCCGACACCGCCGACCCGGGTGTCTCCGACGCCCTGGCCGCCGCCCTCGACCTGCGCGTCGAGCGCCCCCTCGTACCGGACCCGGCGGACCCCTCGGGGCGCCGCGGACTCGGCCGGATCTGCGTGCTCGACCACCCCGAGACCCTGGGCGCCTTCGCCGCCCGCGCCGCCGCCCGGCTGCCCGCCACCGCGCAGGGCATCCGCCTCGCCGGCGACCCGGACGCGCTCGTGCGCACCGTCGCGGTGAGCGGAGGATCGGGCGACAGCCTCTTCGACGCGGTGCGCGCCGCCGGCGTGGACGCCTTCCTCACCGCGGACCTGCGCCACCACCCGGCCTCCGAGGCCACCCAGCACTCGCCGCTCGGCCTGGTCGATGCCGCACACTGGGCCACCGAGTGGCCGTGGTGCGAGCAGGCCGCGGCACAGCTCGAAGCGATTTCCGACCGCCTCGGATGGGACCTGCGGGTCCACGTCTCGAAGCAGGTCACCGACCCCTGGACCGCCCACCACTCTTCTGGAGCCCCCAACTGAACGCCGCGCCCGCCGACCAGATCCGACTTCTCGACGTCCAGGCGCTCGACCAGCGCCTCTCCCAGCTCGCGCACCGCCGCAAGTCCCTGCCCGAGCACGCCGAGATCGAGTCGCTGACGGCCGACCTCGCCCAGCTCCGCGACCTGCTCGTCGCCTCCACCACGGAGGAGAGCGACACCGCCCGTGAGCAGACCAAGGCGGAGCAGGACGTCGACCAGGTCCGCCAGCGCGCCGCCCGGGACCAGCAGCGCCTGGACTCCGGCGCGGTCACCTCGCCGAAGGACCTGGAGAGCCTCCAGCGCGAGATCGCCTCCCTCGCCAAGCGCCAGGGCGACCTGGAGGACATCGTCCTGGAGGTCATGGAGCGCCGCGAGTCCGCCCAGGAGCGGGTCGCCGAGCTGACCGACCGGGTCGCCGCAGTCCAGGCCAAGGCCGACGACGCCACCGCCCGCCGCGACGCCGCCACCCAGGAGCTCGACGCCGAGGCCGCCACCGTCACCAAGGAGCGCGAGGTCGTCGCCGGTTCGGTCCCCGCCGACCTGCTGAAGCTGTACGACAAGCTCCGCACCCAGCAGGGCGGGGTGGGCGCCGCCCGCCTCTACCAGCGCCGCTGCGAGGGCTGCCGGCTGGAGCTCAACATCACCGAGATCAACGACGTGAAGGCCGCGTCCCCCGACACGGTGCTGCGCTGCGAGAACTGCCGCCGCATCCTGGTCCGCACCGCCGACTCGGGCCTGTAGTGGACCGGCCGCGCCGCTTCGTCGTCGAGGCCGACGGCGGCTCCCGGGGCAACCCGGGCGCCGCCGGCTACGGCGCGGTCGTCATCGACCCGGACACCGGCGAGACGCTGGCCGAGGCCGCCGAGTACATCGGGACCGCGACCAACAACGTCGCCGAGTACAAGGGCCTCGTCGCCGGCCTCCGCGCGGTGGGCGCGCTGCTCGCGGACGGCCCGGTGGGCACCGGGGTCCGGGTGCACGTCCGGATGGACTCCAAGCTGGTCGTCGAGCAGATGTCGGGCCGCTGGAAGATCAAGCACCCGGACATGAAGCCCCTCGCGGCCGAGGCGGCGGGCGTGCTGCCCGGCGCGGACGTCACGTACGAGTGGATCCCGCGCGAGCGGAACAAGCACGCGGACCGGCTGGCCAACGAGGCGATGGACGCCGGCCGGCGCGGCGTCCCATGGGATCCCTCGGCCTCCACCGCCGCCCTGGACACCCCGCGCTCCCCGGTCGCCGCCGCGTTGCCCCCGACCCAGGGCCCGCCCGGCGACGCGGCGGCGGGCGCCGCCCGCGCGAGGGCGGCGCTGAAGCGGACGGGCGCCGGGCCCGAACCGCTGCCGGGTACCGAGGTTCCCGGCGCCTCCCGGACCGCGCCGACCCCGGCCGTCCCCGCCCCGCCGCCGGCCTCCGACCCGGTGACCCCGCAGGTGGGCTGGGGTGCGGCGCCCGACCTGGGCGCCCCCGCCACGCTCGTCCTGCTGCGGCACGGCGAGACGGCCCTCACCCCGCAGAAGCGGTTCTCCGGCAGCGGCGGCACCGACCCCGAGCTCTCCGCCGCCGGCCGCGAACAGGCCGCGCGCGCTGCTGCCGCCTTCGCCGCCCGGGGCACCGTGCAGGAGATCGTCAGTTCGCCGCTGCGCCGCTGCCGCGAGACGGCCGGTGCGGTCGCGGACCGGCTCGGCCTGGAGGTGCGGATCGAGGACGGGCTGCGCGAGACGGACTTCGGCGCCTGGGAAGGGCTCACGTTCGGCGAGGTCAAGGAGCGGTACGCGGCCGACCTGGACGCCTGGCTCGCCTCCCCGGACGCGGCGCCCACCGGCGGCGGCGAGAGCTTCGCGGAGGTCGCCCGCCGGGTGGCCGTCGCCCGCGACGCCCTGGTCACGCGGTACGCGGGCCGCACGGTCCTCGTCGTCACGCACGTCACACCGATCAAGACCCTGGTGCGGCTGGCCCTGGGAGCCCCGCCGGAGGCGCTGTTCCGGATGGAGCTCTCGGCGGCGTCGGTCTCGGCCGTCGCGTACTACGCGGACGGCAACGCCTCCGTACGTCTGCTGAACGACACGTCCCACCTGCGCTGACAGCACCGGGACAGCACTCGGCCCCACCGGTCGGGGGGAGGACCGATGGGGCCGAGGCGGTTCCGGCGGGTCGGGGGATTACCGGCCGGAACCCGGGTCACCCGGCATGCGGGCTACGTCCCCTACAAGGGTCGTGCCCCGGATGCCGGGGAGCATGCACGGCGATGTGCGCCGGGTTTTCTGCACCGCACCGTTCAGGCCAGATGCGGGACGAGCCTTCCACCGCGCGGTTCGGGCCGGGTGCGCACCGGTACCCGACCGCACCGTTCAGGCCAGTGCCGCCGCCTCGGCGGCGAGGCGCGCCACGCGGTCCCAGTCCCGGCCGGCCACCGCGTCCGCCGGGACCATCCAGCTCCCGCCGACGCAGCCGACGTTGGGCAGCGCCAGGTACGAGGGCGCGGAGGCAGCCGAGATGCCGCCCGTCGGGCAGAACCGGGCCTGGGGGAGCGGCGCGGAGAGAGCCTTCAGACAGGCCGTGCCGCCCGCCGCCTCGGCCGGGAAGAACTTCATCTCGGTGACCCCGCGCTCCAGCAGCGCGACCACCTCGGACGTGGTCGAGACCCCGGGCAGGAACGGCAGCCCGGAACCCTTCATCGCCTCCAGCAGCGCATCCGTCCACCCCGGACTGACCAGGAACCGGGCCCCCGCCGCCACGGTGTCCTCGACGTTCCGCGCCGAGATCACGGTCCCGGCCCCGACGACCGCGCCCGGCACCTCCGCCGCGATCGCCCGGATCGCGTCCAGGGCGGCGTCGGTGCGCAGGGTCACCTCGATCGCCGGGAGCCCGCCCGCGACCAGGGCCCGGGCGAGCGGCACCGCGTCGGCCGCGTCCTCCAGGACGACGACGGGCACGACGGGGGCGAGATCCAGTACGGAGGAGGTCATGCGCCCATCCTGCCCGTGCACGCCACAGGACGCAACGCGCGTTGCGCAGGGTGCAACGTACGGCTAGTGGATCTCCGTGACCACCACGTCGAGCTGCCACGGACGCCCCGCCCGCGCGGGCGCCTCGGCCTCGACGACGTACCCCAGATCCCGCAGGACCGTCACCAGCTCGGCCGGACCGGCCGGCCGCGCCCCCGCGAGCAGCAAATCCCGCACCATCCGGCCCTTGGTCGCCTTGTTGAAGTGGCTGACCACCGACCGCTTCTCGACCCCGTCCACGATCTGCGACTGCAGCACCCGCACGCTCGCCGTCCGCTCCGCGACCGCACCCTTCGGCTTCCACGCCGCCGTGTACGCGGACGAGCGCAGGTCCAGTACGAGACCCTCCCCCGCCGCCTCCGGCATCACCTCCGCCATCGGCGTACGCCAGAAAGCCCCGAGCGCGCCGAGGCCCGGCAGCCTGACCCCCATCGAGCAGCGGTACGGAGGAATCCGGTCGCCCACTCGCACCGCGCCCCACAGCCCCGAGAACACCAGCAGTGACTTCCCGGCGAGGCGGCGGGCGGACGCGTCGAGGGACCCGAGCCCGAGCGCGTCGTACAGGACACCGGTGTACAGCTCCCCGGCCGGCCGGGTGCCCGCAGTCCGCAGCTCGGCGTTCTTCGGGATCTCGCCCCGCAGCCCCTCGCTGAGCCCCAGCACCTCGCGGGCCTTCTCCTCGTCGGCCACGCACAGCTCCACGAGCGCGTCCAGCACCTCGCCCCGCGCCCCGGCGAGACCGGGCAGCGACAGCGACTCGGGCTTCAGCGGAGCCCCGCGCCCCGAGGCGGCCTTTCCTTCGGAGGGCGGCAACAGCACGAGCACGGCGGATCTCCTTCATACGTACGGGAAGGGCGTCGGCGCGGTGTGTGCGGACCGCGCGGATGCCCCCGGCCAGCGTACGGGGGCGAAGGGGCACACCGTACGGGCACAAGGCCCCTCCCGGAATGCCGCGACCCACGCCCCGCCCTACGCTCGGGACCATGCCCCGCCGCCTCCTGCACATGACCGGCGCAGCCGAGACCCCGCTGCGGGCGGCCCTGCGCGGGCTGCGCACCGAACTGTCGCTGCCCGACGACTTCCCGCCCGACGTGCTCGCCGAGGCGGCGGACGCCGCGCGCGGTCCGGAACTCGCCGGGCACGCCGACGCGACGGACATCCCGTTCCTCACCATCGACCCGCCCGCGTCCACGGACCTCGACCAGGCGATGCACCTGGAGCGGCGAGCCCACGGCTACCGCGTGCACTACGCCATCGCGGACGTCGCCGCGTTCGTGCGCCCCGGCTGCGCGCTGGACGCCGAGGCCCACCGGCGGGTGACGACGCTGTACTTCCCCGACGGCAGGGTGCCGCTGCACCCGGAGATCCTCTCCGAGGACGCCGCCAGCCTGCTGCCCGGCCGCGTCCGCCCCGCCGTCCTGTGGGAGATCGACCTGGACCCGGAGGGCCGGGCGGGGGCGACCCGGGTGCGCAGGGCCCTCGTACGCAGTCGCGCCAAGCTGGACTACGCGGGCGTCCAGCGGCAGATCGACGCCGGCACCGCCGAGGAACCGCTCGCCCTGCTCAAGGACGTCGGCATGCTCCGCGAGGAGCAGGAGGTGGCCCGGGGCGGCATCTCCCTGGGCGTGCCCGAGCAGGAGATCACCGAGCACGACGGCACGTACGGCCTCGCATACCGCGCCCCGCTCCCCGCCGACGGCTGGAACGCCCAGATCTCCCTGCTCACGGGCATGGCGGCGGCCCGCCTGATGGCCGAGAGCGGCACCGGCATCCTGCGCACCCTGCCGATCGCGCCCGACGGCGCGGTGGCCCGGCTGCGCCGCAGCGCCGAGGCCCTGCGCATCGACTGGCCGCACCACGTCCCGTACGCCCAGGTCGTCCGCTCGCTCGACCCGGGGCGCACCGACCACGCGGCGTTCCTCCAGGAGTGCACGACCCTGCTGCGCGGCGCGGGCTACACGGTCTTCGACCACGGCGACCTGCCGGACCCGGCCGTGCACGCGGCGGTGGCGGACCTGTACACGCACTGCACCGCGCCGCTGCGCCGCCTCGTCGACCGGTACGCCGCCGAACTGTGCGTCGCCGCCTGCGAGGACCGCGACCCTCCCGAATGGGTCCTCGCCGCCCTGCCCGCGCTGCCCAAGGAGATGGCGGAGGGCACCCGGCGCGCCAACACCGTGGAGCGGGAGTCCGTCGACCTGGTCGAGGCCGCGCTGCTGAAGGACCGGGTGGGCGAGGTGTTCGACGGGTACGTGGTGGACGTGAAGGACAACGAACCCGCGACCGGCACCGTCCACATCGACGACCCGGCGATCGTCGCGCGCATCGAGGGGCCCGTGCCCCTTCCGCTGGGCGAGCGCCTGCGGGTCCGCCTCGCACAGGCGGCGCCGGGCAAGGCGAAGGCCCTGTTCACCCCGGCCTGACGGCATCTCGTACGATCGCGAGTTCGGCCCCCGCGCCCCGTACGACGGAAGGACCGGCGTGACCGACCGCGCCCGCCAGCACCAGATCCTGGCCGCCGCCCGCATGCTCCTGGAGCAGGAGGGCCCGGACGCGCTGACCATGCGCCGCCTCGCCGGCGGGCTGGGCATCACGGCCCCCTCCCTCTACAAGCACTTCCCGGACAAGTCGTCCGTGGTGAACGCGCTGGCCGACGCGATGCTGACGGAGACCGCCGAGGCCCTGGAAGCGGCGGAGACGGCCGCCCCGGGCTCCTTCCCGGCCCTGGCCGCCGCCTACCGCGCCCACGCCGTGGCCCACCCCCACCTCTACCGCCTCACCACGTCCCGCCCCCACCCCCAGCACCTCGAAGAACGCGCCGCGGCCCCGCTCTTCCGCGCCCTGGCCCCGGACGAACCCCTGGCCCGCGCGGCCTGGGCCTTCGCCCACGGCATGGTCCTGATGGAACTCAACGACCGCTTCCCCACCCCGGAGGCGGTCACCACGGCCTGGACGGCGGGCATCACGGCGCTGGCGTCGGGCCGCCTCTGACGTCATGACGTCGTCCTGTGCCACGATCGGGGGAAAGACTCCCATCTCACGGACGGCTGGTTCCGCGATGGCCCACTCTGGCGAGCGACCGAGGAAGGGGCGTGACATGTCTGCCATGCCGCACGAACCGCTCTCGCAGGCGGACGTCCTGCTTGAGGGCTTCCTGGCGCTGGATACGCCGGAGGGCTTCCGGGCGGAGCTGATCGAGGGGGAGATCGTCGGGACACCGCCACCGGACGGGGATCATGAGGACTACATCAGTGTGATCTTGAAGCAGGTCGTCAGGCACGCGACGACCGACATGGACTTCTCCGGGAACAAGGGCCTGAAGCTGAGAAGCGGCGGAGGCTGCCCGAAGAACCACGCCATCCCGGACGGCACGTTCGCCCCGACGGCGCTCCGGCTCTACCGGGGTGCGGACCCGTGGATGCCGTGCGAGGGGGTGGCGCTGGTCGTGGAGGTCACGTCCTCCAAGCCGGCCGCCGACCGGGAGGCCAAGCGGCACTGCTACGCGAGGGGCCCGATCCCGCTGTACCTACTGGTCGACCGGGAGGAGTCCTCGGTGACGCTGTTCCGTGATCCGGAGGGCGACGACTACCGCCAGCACTGCACCGTGCCCTTCGGGAAGCCGGTCCGCCTGCCGCCCCCCTTCGACCTGGAGCTGAAGACCGAGGACTTCCTCTGAGCCACCCCTCCCGGCCGGGTAGCATGGGCTCCACGGCAGACGAGCCGGGCGGACGGCCGCGTGGGGATCTTCGGATCCTCCCGAGGAACGTCCGGGCTCCACAGGGCAGGGTGATGGCTAACGGCCACCCGGGGTGACCCGCGGGACAGTGCCACAGAAAACAGACCGCCCGGGACCTCGGTCCCGGGTAAGGGTGAAACGGTGGTGTAAGAGACCACCAGCGTCTGAGGTGACTCAGGCGGCTAGGTAAACCCCACCCGGAGCAAGGTCAAGAGGGAGCGCCTTGGTGCTCCTGCGCGAACGTTCGAGGGCTGCCCGCCCGAGTTCGCGGGTAGACCGCACGAGGCCGGCAGCAATGCCGGTCCTAGATGGATGGCCGTCTCCCCGGCCGCCGCGAGGCGACCGGGCGACAGAACCCGGCGTACAGCCCGACTCGTCTGCCGCTTCCCCGCGCGGCTACCGCCCGCGCCGCTCCGCGTCGCGGCGCCGGCGTGCCCGCTCGAACTCCGTGACGTCCGGGATCCACGGCCCGTGCTCCCCGAGGCCGGCGCAGCCGCCGCGGACGAAGGCGCCGACCAGGGACCGGTAGCCGCTCATGCCGTCGATCAGGGTGTACTCGACCCGGTACTCCGGGTCCGCGCCGTCCCGGCCTTCGCGCAGTGTCGTGATCCGGGCTGCGGAGTCCGCGTAGAAATGGAGCTGGATTCCCTCGCCGCGCTTCTCGTCCTCGATCGTGAACACCTCGTTGTCCGAGGCGGCGCGGGCGGCGACGAACTCCCAGAACTCCGCGGTGGCGCTCAGGGAGTTGCCCGGGCGCCAGGTCGTCTCGGTGTCCTTGTCGTCGGTGAACGACAGGGGGGTCCTTCTCGTGGGCCGGCCGTCGTCGTCCATGGGGGTGTTCCGGGACAGGTCCGCAGCCTCCGAGCACAGCAGGAAACTCACGGCGCGCACCGCCTCGTCGACGAGTCCGGGGTGGGCGCGGCGTACGGCCGTCCCGGCCGCCGTCTCCATGCGTGTCCAGTCCCGCTTGTCCGTGGCGTGCTTTCCGCGGCGCGGGTCGCGGCCGATGCACAGGCCGGCGCACGCGTGTTCCGCGGTGGCGAGCACCCGCATGACCTGGGGCAACAGGGCGGGGTCGACGGCGCCGGGGGTGCGCCTCGGGA
The DNA here is from genome assembly GCF_900105515.1 of Streptomyces sp. 2131.1. Taxonomy (GTDB): domain Bacteria; phylum Actinomycetota; class Actinomycetes; order Streptomycetales; family Streptomycetaceae; genus Streptomyces; species Streptomyces drozdowiczii. Next base: position 5,073,552 of record NZ_FNSY01000001.1, read on the forward strand.
TCGTGGCGCCGTGCAGGTACTGGTTCGTGTACCGCAGGAGCGCGGTGTCGAGCGGGCCGAGTACGGTGCCGCGTTCGGCCCGGCGGTGCTGTGCGTGGTCCTCCTGGGCCCGCTTTCCGTCGGACGTCTCCGTCGCCGTACGCATCGCGGCGACGACCTGGCCGCGGTCGAGCAGGCCGATGTCGGCGCCGTGGGCGACGAGCCGGCCCCGCTCCCACGGGACGCGCCGGAAGAGCGCGTCGACGTCCGCCGGCGGTGCGAGCAGGACCGGGTCCAAGAGCGCGACGGCGGCGTCCTCGTCAAGCCGTCCGCGGGTGCCGGCGGCATCGCACAGCGGGAGGACCGCGCTCCACAGCAGCAGGTGCCGGGCCAGATCCTCCCGGATCACGGCGAGGTGGGTCTCCCCGATCGGGAAGGTGAACGTGCGGGGCTCGTGGTTGGCGTCGGCCCCCGCGCCCAGCATCTGCCGCAGCGCACCGTCCTCGCGGACCACGGCGGGCATCCAGCCGCTCCCGCGCGTGAACACGATGTCTCTCATGGGGGCAGTCTTTCCCAGTCGTCCCGGTCCCGTACGGCCGAGGGCCCCGCCGGTGCGCGCACCGGCGGGGCCCTCGGTGGGGCAGGGCGTTCAGCAGGCGCCCAGGTCCTTCCAGACGCCCCAGTCGCCGGTGCTGCCGGGGGTCTCGTTCTGGGTCCACCACTGGGCCTTGTACTTGTGGCCGTTGTAGGAGACCTCGTTGCCCGCGTTGTAGACCGTGCCGGCCACGTACGCCGGGGCCGAGCCGCAGCCGGTGGCGGGCGGGTCCGTGGGGCCGGTGGTGGGCGGGGTGGTCGGGTCGGTGGTCGGCGGGGTGGTGGGGCCGGTGGTGGTGCCGCCGATCGCGGTGTTGATCTGCTTCAGCAGGGTCGCGTTCTCGTCCAGGCCGAGCAGGGAGTACATCATCGCGCCGGCCAGACCGCGCTGCTTGCCGTAGTCCGCCCGGGCCTGGATGGACTTCTGGTCCAGGCCCGTGAAGAACTCGCCGTCCTTGTAGAAGTAGGACGCCTTCGCCTGGTCGTCCCAGTAGGTGGTCGCCGGGTTGTCGACGATGCCGCCGAGCTCCTTGTAGTGCGCGATGCCGGCCTGCTGGCTCAGCGGGCGGGGGGAGGAGCCGCCGGTCGCGGACTGGGCCAGACCGTGGGTGGAGCCCTCCGGGACGCCCTTCCAGCCTCGGTAGTAGAACTCGTAGCCCAGGGTCAGCTTGTTCGCGGGGAAGCCGCCGGCGATGCCGTAGGCGGGCTTGCCGTCGAGCCAGGAGTCGACCGCGTTGTCGATCGAGTACTTCTCGGTGCCGGGCGCGACCGGGTCGGACGGGTCGTTGCTGCCGGAGTGGAGCGGGGACTGGTGGTACGTCGGCCCGTCCCCGTCCCAGGCGCCGTGCATGTCGTACGTCATCAGGTTCGCGTAGTCGAGGTACTGGCCGATCTTGTCGGTCTCGATGTTCGCGATCTTGTCCTGGCCGGCCCCGAAGGCGGCGGTCAGCAGGTACTTCTTGCCGCCGTTGGCAGCGCCGTACGCGTCGAGCTGCTTGCGGAACTCCGCGAGCAGGAGGGTGAAGTTCTGCTTGTCCTCGGGCGCGTAGTGGTTGCCCAGGTGGCCGCCCGCGGAGGCGGGGTACTCCCAGTCGATGTCGATGCCGTCGAAGATCCCGGCCGCCGAGCCGGCGCCGCCGAAGCCGCCCTCGACCGGGAGGTTTCCCTTGATGTACTGGTCGATGCAGGAGGAGACGAGCTTCTTGCGGCTCGCGTCCGTCTTCGCCGCGTCGCTGAAGTACTTGGAGTAGGACCAGCCGCCCAGCGAGATGTTGATCTTCAGGTGGGGGTACTTCGCCTTCAGTTCCTTGAACTGGTTGAAGACGCCCACGATCGGCTGGTCCCACTTGTCGGCCACGCCGTCGACGCTGTCCGCCGCACTGAAGGACTTCTGGTAGTCGGCGTACGAGTCGCCCGCGCCGTCACCCGCGTTGGGGTTGTTGTCGTCGCCCGCCGCCTTGTTGGCCTCGAAGCAGGTGAGGTCGGTGGGGTGGATGTTGCCGAACGAGTAGTTGATGATGTCCAGCTGGCCGGCGATGCCCCGGGTGTCGAGCTGCTTCGGGTAGAAGGCGTTGCCGTAGACGCTCCACTGGTCGTAGTACGCGATGCGCACGTCGCCGGCGGAAGCGGAGGCCGGTGCGTCGGCCGCCTGCGCGGAGCCGATGCCGACGGTCGCGGCGAGGCCGCCGGTGACGAGGGCCGTGCTCAACAGCGCGGCGATAAGAGTTTTACGGGGGTGCACGTACGGCCTCCAGCGGGGGAGCGGGTGGTGCTGTGGATGGGCTGGAGCAGTGATAACCAGCCCGTGACCTGCGCGTCAACGATTCCAACGAGATTAGGACTAGACCAATTTGACGGTGTGTGGGGCACGCGGAGGGTGCGTCGGTATCGGGCGGCCGCCGGGCGCCGCCGGTGACCAGGGGCTTAAGGATCACTTAAAAGTGGGGGTGCGAGTACTGCGGTGACGAACCATTCGATCCTGAAAAGCGGAGGCGCGAACCGACGTGGCTCAACCCCTTGACCGGGCCTTGTCCGTCACTAAGGTCTAGACCTGCATCGGCCAGGTCTGGACCAGGGGTGCCCATGTGCCGCAGGCGAGCGCCCGGCCTCCGTACGAGCGAAGGAAGTGATGTGGCATGAACGCCAAGCGTCGGATGGCCGTCTCCGTCGGAGCGCTGGTCGCCCCCGTGCTCGCCCTCGGCGTGCAGGCCGGCATCGCGAGCGCCCACGGCTGGGTGACCGCCCCCACCAGCCGGCAGGCCCAGTGCGCCGCGGGTGTCGTCGACTGCGGCCAGATCAAGTACGAGCCGCAGAGCGTCGAGGGGCCGAAGGGCCTCAAGAGCTGCAGCGGCGGCAACGCGGCGTTCGCCGAGCTGGACGACGACAGCAAGGGCTGGCAGGTCACCCCGGTCGGCAAGACGTACACCTTCACCTGGCACCACACGGCCCGTCACGCCACGGACAACTGGCAGTACTTCATCGGCGACCAGAAGATCGCCGAGTTCGCCGGCAATCACGCCCAGCCGCCCGCCGACGTGAGCCAGGAGGTGGACTTCGGCAGCTTCACCGGGCGGCAGAAGGTGCTCGCCGTCTGGAACGTCGCCGACACCGCCAACGCCTTCTACGCGTGCGTCGACGTCAACATCGGCTCCACCGGTGAGAACGGCGGCGGTGACGGCGGCAACCCCGGCGGCGGCGACGGCGGCGACCCGGGCGACTGCACCGTGCCGCTGTGGAGCACCGAAGCCGTGTACACCGGCGGCGACACCGTCTCGCACGACGGACACACCTGGCGCGCCAAGTGGTGGGTGAAGGGCGACAAGCCCGGCACCACCGGCGAGTGGGGCGTCTGGGAGGACCTCGGAGTGTGCGCGGCCTGACCACGCGCGCAGGCCCGCGGCCCGGTGGGGGAGCGACCCCGCCGGGCCGCTCCGGCCCGCCGTGCGGCTCCTCCGGAACGCCCGCCCCCCGTGCTCGGACCGGCCCGGTTCGGCCCTCCCCCGACGTCAGGCCCGATGATCGGCCGTGACGACGAAAGGGCAGGTGGATGAGTTATTACGGCGACTTCCCGCCCGTCGTCACCGGCTCCCGCTCGCTCGGGCGCCTCGGCAACCGCCTGGCCCTGACCGCCGAACGGCTGGCCGACGCCCTGGACCGGGTCGTCCGGCAGGGGGACTACGCGAAGGCCGCCGCCCGGGGTGCCGAGCACATGGCGGGCGAGGACGGCGCGGCCAGGACGGCGGAGGCCGTGGAGCGGCTGATCGGGGGCTGAGGGGGATCCCCGCCGTTTCAGCCGCCGTTCAGCCCTCCACTGCCCCCGGCGCCGCTCAGCCGTCGCCCCACCCCCACGTGTCGAAGTAGGCGGCCGTGCCCGTGAGGCGCGCCGTCAGCACCGATTCCAGACGGGCGAAGTCCTGCGAGGGCATCAGCGGACGCCACTCCTCCAGGGGGAGGGCCAGGACCGCGTCGTGTTCGTGCGGGTCCAGGACGAGCGAGCGAATCCGCTCGTCCGTCAGCCGGCCGCCGTCGAACACGCATCCCCAGGTGGGGTACGGCCAGTCGGCGCCGGGAGGGCCGAAGACCGTGGCCAGCAGGCGCGGCGGCCCCGGCACCTCGATGCCCGTCTCCTCGCGGCACTCCCGCCGCGCCGTCTCCCAGGGCCGCTCGCCGTGGTCCATCGTCCCGCCGGGGAACTGCCACGGGTGCGTCCGCGAGTACGTGGCCCGCAACTGCACCGGGCGGTCGTGTGCGTCGGTGAAGAAGACGCAGGCGAAACCGGTCGACTTGGGCACCGAGCGGACGTACTCCTCCGGTGGCAGCAGCGCCCGCCCGGCACCGGCGCCCGGGACGCGCGGCGCGGCCGGTTCCGGGGGTGCCGGGGGCGACAGGAAGAAGGGTGGCTGGGGCATGGGGTCACCTTTCGGCGTGGTGCGTCGGAGGCAGTCGACCGGACGGTCCCGGTCGCCCTGTCCAACGACGCCGCGCCTCAGCGGTGCGTCAGTACGTTGACCACCTTGCCGTTCGGGTCGCGTACGAAGAACCGGCGCACGCCCCACTCCTCGTCGTGCGGGCCGTACACGATCTCCGCCCCCTCGCGCACCAGCGCGGCGTGCACGGCGTCCACGTCCGCCACCTCGACGCTCAGGTCCGGGTTGACGGGGCCGGTCTCGTCGCGCGTCATGAAGCTGATCTGAGCGGCCGGCTGGGTGGGCGAGGCAAGGGTCATGATCCAGCCATGGTTCATGACCTCCTCGAAGCCGAGCATGCCGTAGAAGGCGGCGTTGTCACGCAGGGCGGAACCATCCGATCCGGCGTCACCCCCGCCGACCGGCACGTTCGGGACCACACGGTGAACGGACATCAGTCACTCCTGTCACAACATTGACGGTCGGTTGCCCGAGCCAGCCTAGGGGTGGACCCGAGGGGGTGGCTGGAAACTGAGGGCGGGGCCGGGGCAGACTGGCCTGATCACTACCGGGGCGGGGGCCACCCGGCCTCTTCGCATCGGAGTCCCCATGATCCAGTTCTCCTCGCAGGTCACCGGGGAACACTTCCGGCGGCTGGTCCACCGCGCGGACCCGCAGGACGTGTTCCCCACCGGGGTGACCCGGCTGAGCGACACCCGGTTCCACGTGCCCGCCCACTGGCCGCGCGCCCACCGCTTCTTCGCCCCCGTGGGCGGCCGCCACCAGGACCCGCTGCTGATCGCCGAAACGATGCGGCAGGCGGCCATGCTGGTCTGCCACGCCGAACTCGGGGTGCCGCTCGGGGACGCGTTCGTGATGTGGGAGCTGAACTACACCACCGCCGCCGAGCACTTCCTGCTCGGCGACGAGCCCTGGGACATCGAGGTGGAGGTGTCCTGCTCCGACATCCGCCGCCGGGGCAGCAGCATCGGCTCGATGCGCGTCGACTTCGTCCTGCGCCGGAACGGCGGGACCCTCGCCACCTGCGGCTCCCGGATCAGCTGCACCTCGGCCGCCGCCTACCAACGGCTGCGCGGCCACCGGGCCGGCGCCGCCCCCGGACCCCTCCCGCCGGCCCTCGCGCCGCGCGCGGCCGGCCGGGCCTGCGAGCGGGACGTCGTCCTCGCGCCCGCCGTGCGCCCCGGCCGGTGGCCGCTGCGGCTCGACACCGGGCACCCGACGCTGTTCGGCCGCCCCAACGACCACGTGCCCGGCATCCTGCTGCTGGAGGCGGCGCGGCAGGCCGCCACCGCGACCGTGCCCGGCTTCCTCCCGGTGTCGGTGCGGTCCGACTTCCTCCGGTACGTGGAGCTGGACGTCCCCTGCTGGATCGAGGCGACGACCGTCCCGGCCGGCGGGGTGCTGGTGCGGGCGGTGCAGGACGGCGGCACCGTCTTCACCTGCGCGTTCGGCCCGTCCTGACCCGCGCCGGTTCCGGGCTCAGGCAGGTTCCGGGCTCAGGCAGGTTCCGGGCTCCGGCCGGCCCGTGCTCAGGCCGGTTCCGGCAGCCGGGTGCCCGTCCCGCTCACCCGCACCCGCGCGTCGCCCGCCCGCAGTGTCACGGTGAGCGTGCCGGGGCGGCCCATGTCCTCGCCCTGGTGCAGGGTCAGCACGGCGGCCTCCGGCACGAGGGCGAGGGCGCGCAGGTACGCTCCGAAGGCGGCCGCCGCCGCGCCCGTCGCCGGGTCCTCGACCACTCCGCCGACCGGGAACGGGTCGCGGACGTGGAACACCGTGCCGGAGGCCCGCCACACGAGCTGCACGGTGGTCAGCTCCAGCCGGTGCATCAGCGCTTCGAGGCGCGCGAAGTCGTAGTCCAGCGCGGCCAGCCGCTCCCGGGTGCCCGCCGCCAGCACGAGGTGGCGGGCACCGGCGTACGCGATCCTGGGTGGCAGGGCCGGATCGAGGTCGGCGGCCGGCCAGTCCAGGGCCGCCAGCGCCTCCGCCAGGTCCGCCGGCGCGACGTCCTCGACGCTCGGTTCCACGCTGGTCAGCGTCGCCCGCAGCTCGCCGTCCTCGCGGACCACGGTGACCGGCACCGGACCGGCGGGGGTGGCGAACTCCAGCTCGCCCGGCCCGTCCCGCTCGGCGAGCGCGAGGGCCGTGGCGACCGTGGCGTGTCCGCAGAAGGACACCTCCGCCTTCGGGCTGAAGTAGCGGATCGTGTAGCCGCGCGCCCCGGGCTCCACCGCCTCGGTCCGGCCGGTCAGGAACGCCGACTCGCTGTAACCCAGTTCCGCCGCCACGGCGAGCATGGCCGCGTCGTCGAACCCGGAGGCGTCGAGCACGATCCCGGCGGGGTTGCCGCCCTCGGGGTCGGGGGAGAAGGCGGTGTAACGCAGGACGTCCGTCGCGGGAATCTCACTCATGTGCCGCTCAACCACCGTGCCACCGACGGCATTCCCGGCCCCGCCGGGTGCGTCAGCCCCGTCCCACGTACGGCATCGCCGTCGCCATCACCGTCGCGAACTGGACGTTCGCCTCCAGCGGCAGGTCCGCCATGTGGAGCACCGTGCGGGCCACGTCGTCGGCCGCCATCACCGGCTCCACGACCAGTTCGCCGTTGGCCTGGAGGGTCCCCGTCCGCATCCGTTCCGTCATGTCCGTCGCCGCGTTGCCGATGTCGATCTGGCCGCAGGCGATGCGGTACGGGCGCCCGTCGAGCGACAGAGACTTCGTCAGGCCGGTGACCGCGTGCTTCGTCGCGGTGTACGCGACCGAGTGCGGGCGGGGCGTGTGCGCGGAGACGGAGCCGTTGTTGATGATGCGTCCGCCCTGCGGGTCCTGTTCCTTCATCTGCCGGTACGCGGCCTGCGCGCAGAGGAACGCCCCCGTGAGGTTCACGTCGACGACCCCGCGCCAGTCCTCGTACGCCAGCTCCTCGACGGGGCCGCCCGGGCCGAAGGTCCCCGCGTTGTTGAAGAGCAGGTCCAGGTGCCCGAAGCACTCCCGTACGGAGGAGAACAACGCGTCCACGTCCTGCGGGCGCGTCACGTCGGCCGGGACGGTGATCAGCCGGGCCTCGGGGCCCGCCAGGGCGGCGGTCCCGGCGAGCGGACCGGGGCGCCGGCCCGCGAGCGCCACCGACCAGCCCGCGCCGGCCAGCGCGAGCGCCACCGCGCGGCCGATGCCGGAGCCGGCGCCCGTGACCACGGCCGTGCGCGGGGCGGAGTCCTTCGTGGAGTTCAACAGATTGTTGCTCATGCCGCCGCAGCGTACGCGCAGTGCGCACCCCTCGGCCGGGAACGTCCACGCCGGGTTCCGGGGCCTGCCCCAGCAGCGCTGCCGCGCCCCGGTGCGCCGCCACGGGCAGCAGCCGCGAGCAGACGCAGCAGGCGGGTGTACGGTCCCGGGCGCGTCCGATTCCACGACCGGGCCAACCCGATTCAGCATCGGCCGTCGCCCAGGAGACGGGCGCCCCCAGCGGCTCCGTCCACCACCGCTTCCCCCGGCCGGTCCGGACGCGGCGCCCAGCAGCACGGCCGCCGAGCACAGCGCCCGCGCGGACCGGGGCGACGGCGCCGCCTCGCCGGAGGCAACCCCGTGGGGTGAATTCGCGGGAAACTCCCGGCGATTCCCGCGCCGCCGCGCCCCCGCTCGATGATCATCGTTTCGCCGCGAACGCGGAGTTTGCCCCCGGGGGCACCATCCTGGCGCACTTCTCATCCGGGCGACGCCCGCGCGACGCGAACACGACAGGCTGCGGATGCGCCGGGCCGCTGGACTTCCCCCACACCACCAGTCAGGGGAGGGACAGATGACGCACTCATCGCCACAGCAGGAGATGCGCGACGCCGCCCGGCACACCGACCGCCGCCGCTTCCTCACAGTCACCGGAGCCGCCGCCGCGCTCGCCTTCTCGGTCGGGCTGCCCGCCGTCGGGACCGCTGCCGCGAGCGAGATGGACGGCCGGCGGATCGTCGAGGACCCGTTCACGCTCGGCGTCGCCTCCGGCGACCCGCTGCCCGGCTCCGTGCTGCTGTGGACACGGCTCGCGCCCCGTCCGTTCGAGCCCGGCAGCGGCCTGCCGGACGCCCGCTTCGAGGTCCGATGGGAGCTGGCCCACGACGAGCGCTTCCACCGGGTCGTCCGGCGCGGCACCACGTACGCCCACCCGGAGTTCCACCACAGCGTGCACGTCGAGGTGCAGGGCCTCGCCCCGGACCGCGTCCTCTACTACCGCTTCCGCACCGGACAGTGGACCAGCCCGGCCGGCCGCACCCGTACGGCACCCGCGCCCGGCGCCCGCAAGCGGGAACTGTCCCTGGCCGCCGTCTCCTGCCAGGCGTACCACGACGGCTACTTCACCGCGTACCGGCACCTCGCCCAGGAGGACGTGGACGTCGTCTTCCACCTCGGCGACTACCTCTACGAGTACGCCGTCACCGCGACCGGCGGCGCCCGCAACTACACCGACCGCACCCTGCCCGCCCTGTTCAACCGGGAGACGATGACGCTGGAGGACTACCGGCTGCGGTACGCCCTCTACAAGTCCGACCCCGACCTGCGCGCCGCCCACGCCGCGCACCCCTTCGTCGTCACCTGGGACGACCACGAGACCGAGAACAACTACGCGGGGGACACCCCCGAGAACAGCGTGCCCCCCGAGGAGTTCCTGATCCGCCGGGCCGCCGCGTACCGCGCGTACTGGGAGAACCAGCCGCTGCGCACGCCCCAGCGGCCGACCGGCCCCGACATGCGGCTCTACCGCCGCCTGAGCTTCGGCCGGCTCGCCCAGTTCGACGTGCTCGACACCCGGCAGTACCGCAGCGACCAGGCGTACGGCGACGGCTGGCAGACGCCCGGTCCCGAGTCCGAGGACCCGAGGCGCACGCTGACCGGCGCCACCCAGGAGCGCTGGCTCATCGACGGCTGGCGCCACTCGCACGCCACCTGGAACGTCGTGCCCCAGCAGGTCACCTTCGCCCAGCGGCGCGACGTGCCCACCGACGCGTTCAAGCTGTCCATGGACTCCTGGGACGGCTACCCGGCCTCCCGCGACCGCATCCTGCAGGGCGCCGAACGCGTCGGCGTGGACAACCTCATGGTCCTCACCGGCGACGTGCACGTCAGCTACGGCTTCGACATCAAGCGGGACTTCGACGACCCGGCGTCCCGCACCATCGGCACCGAGATCGTCACGACGTCCGTCACCAGCGGGAAGGACGGCTCCGAGAAGCCGTCCAACTACAACAACCTGATGGCGGCCAACCCGCACCTGAAGTTCTACAACGGGCGCCGCGGCTACGCCGTCGTCACCCTCCAGGAGCGGGCGGCACGCGCCGACTTCCGTACGGTCTCGGCCGTCACCAAGCCCGGCGCCCCCGTCACCACCGCCGGCTCCTACGTCACCGAAGCCGGCGCCCCCGGCCTCAAGCCCGCCTAGAGAGCGTCCACCGGGTAGCGGACGCCGATGCGGTCACGTACCGCGTCGAGCGTCCGCATCACCGCGAGCGAGCCCTCCAGCGGCACCAGCGGGGACTCCGTCTCGCCCGCCAGGACCGCGCGCATCACCTCGGCCGCCTCGTACTGCATTCCCGACAGGCCCTGCGGACCCGGGCCCGAGGTGATCTCCTCCGGCTCGGCACCGTCCCGGCGCAGCACGAAGCCCTCCGGGTGGAAGAAGCTGTGCGGGATGTCGATGCGCCCGGCCGTCCCGATCACCGTGGCGGCCGTCGGGTGGTGCCCGACGATCGAGCAGGACAGCAGCGCGTTGGCCCCCGAGTCCCAGCCCAGCAGCATCCCGGTGTTCAGGTCCACGCCCTCCGGCGACAGCAGCGCGTCCGCCTGCACCCGGTCCGGCTCGCCCAGCAGCAGATGCGCGAACGACACCGGGTACACGCCCAGGTCCAGCAGCGCCCCGCCGCCCAGCCGGGGATCGCGCAGCCGGTGGTCCGGGCCCAGGTCCGCCGCGAAGCCGAAGTCGGCCTGCACGGTGCGGATCTCGCCGATCGCCCCGTCCCGCACCAGCTCGGTGAGGCGGCGGATCACCGGGTTGCAGTACGTCCACATCGCTTCCATCAGGAAGACCCCGCGGTCCCGGGCGAGCTTCACCAGCTCCCGCGCCTCGCGCTCGTTCAGCGTGAACGCCTTCTCGCACAGCACGTGCTTCCCGGCCTCCAGCGCGAGCGCGGCGGCCTCCCGGTGCGCGGAGTGCGGCGTGGCCACGTACACCACGTCGACCTCGTCGTCCGCGACCAGACCCGCCCAGTCTCCGTACGCCCTCGGTATCCCGAACCGCTCCGCGAACGCCCGCGCCGAGGCTTCCGAGCGGGACGCCACGGCCACCACCTCCGCACCCGGCACGGCCTGGAGATCGGCGGTGAACGTCGCCGCGATCCCGCCGGTCGCCAGCACGCCCCAACGGACAGTCCTGCTCATGCACGCTCCCAAAAAGGTGTCGACCATCCCCGCCGAGCTGAGAGCATAGAGCCGGATTCAACAACTATGGAGATGAGAATGCCGGAGAGCGGCGTCAGCCGGGCCCAGCACATACGCACCACCGACACCGCCCCGCAGGGGGCACCCCTCCCCGGCAAGGCCACTGCCGCCGCCCGGCGCACCGGCCTCCTCGTCACCCTCGTCCTCGGCGGCCTCACGGCGCTCCCGCCGCTGTCGATGGACATGTACCTCCCGGCCCTTCCGGCCGTCACGGACTCGCTGCACGCCCCCGCCGCCACGGTCCAGCTCACCCTGACCGCCTGCCTCACCGGCATGGCGCTCGGCCAGGTCGTCGTCGGACCGATGAGCGACCGCTGGGGCAGGCGCCGCCCGCTGCTCCTCGGCATGGCCGTCTACGTCCTGGCCACCGCGCTCTGCATCTTCGCCCCGTCCGCCGGGCTCCTCATCGCCTTCCGCCTGATCCAGGGCCTCGCCGGCGCGGCCGGCATCGTCATCGCCCGCGCCGTGGTGCGCGACATGTACGACGGCGTCGCGATGGCCCGGTTCTTCTCGACGCTGATGCTGATCTCCGGCGTCGCCCCCGTCATCGCCCCGGTCATCGGCGGACAGGTCCTGCGCCTCACCGACTGGCGCGGCATCTTCGGCGTCCTCACCGTCGTCGGGCTGCTGCTCACCTTCGTCGTCTGGAAGTGGCTCGGCGAGACCCTGCCGCCCGCGGAGCGCCACACCGGCGGCGTCCGCGACGCGCTGCGCACGATGCGCGGTCTGCTCGCCGACCGGGCCTTCACCGGCTACATGATCGCGGGCAGCCTCGCCTTCGCCGCCCTCTTCGCGTACGTGAGCGCCTCGCCGTTCGTCATCCAGGAGATCTACGGGGCGTCCCCGCAGACCTTCAGCCTGCTCTTCGGCATCAACTCCGTCGGGCTGATCACCGTCGGACAGATCAACGGCAAGCTGCTCGTCGGCCGGGTCAGCCTCGACAAGGCCCTCACCTGCGGGCTCGTCGTCATCGTCGCCGCCGCGACCGCGCTGCTCCTGATGACCTCCGGGGTCTTCGGCGACGTCGGTCTCGTGCCGGTGGCCGCCGGGCTCTTCGTGCTGATGTCGGCGATGGGCCTGGCGATGCCCAACACCAACGCCCAGGCCCTGATGCGCACCAAGCACGCCGCCGGATCGGCCTCCGCGCTGCTCGGCACCTCGCAGTTCCTCATCGGCGCCATCGCCTCCCCGCTCGTCGGGATCGCCGGCGAGGAGACCGCGGTCCCCATGGCCGTCGTCCAGCTGGTCTGCGCGGCCGGAGCCCTGGTGTGCTTCCTCGGCCTCTGCCGCCCCTGGCGGCAGCCCTCCGCGATCTGACGGCGGCCCCGGCCCGCCTACAATTCCTCGGTGAACGCCACCCTCCCCACCGCGGACGCCCTGCGCGCGGCTCTCGCCGGACTCCTGGACGGGCTGCCGCCCAAGCAGGCGGGCCAGGCCGTCGACCGGCTCATCGCCCACTACCGGGGCACGATTCCCACCGACGCGCCGGTGCTCCGCGACCGCTCGGACGTGGTCGCGTACGCCGCGTACCGGATGCCCGCCACCTTCGAGGCGGTACGGTCCGCCCTCGACGCCCTGCGCGAGGCCGCCCCCGACTGGGCGCCCGCCACCCACACCGACGTCGGCGGCGGCACCGGGGCGGCGAGCTGGGCCGTCGCGGGGGAGTGGGAGGGCCACCGCACCACCGTCCTGGACTGGGCCGAACCCGCGCTCGCCCTCGGCCGCGAACTGGCCGCCGCCTCCGGACTGCCCGCCCTGCGCACGGCGGACTGGCAGCGGGCCCGTATCGGCACCGACCTCGCCCTCGCGCCCGCGGACCTGGTCACGGTCTCCTACGTGCTCAACGAGCTGACCGTCCCCGCCCGCACCGCGCTCGTGGACGCCGCCGCCGCGGCCGGACAGGCCGTCGTGGTCGTCGAGGCCGGCACCCCCGGCGGCTACGCCCGGATCATCGAGGCCCGTGACCGGCTCGTCGCCGCCGGGCTCACCGTCGCCGCGCCCTGCCCGCACAGCGGCACCTGCCCCATCGAGCCGGGCACGGACTGGTGCCACTTCTCGGCCCGGGTCAGCCGCTCGTCCCTGCACCGGCAGGTCAAGGGCGGATCACTGGCGTACGAGGACGAGAAGTTCAGCTACGTCGTCGCCACCCGGTTCACGCCCGAGCCGGTGGCCGCCCGGGTCGTCCGCAGGCCCCAGATCCGCAAGGGCCAGGTCCTCCTCGACCTCTGCACCCGCGACGAGGGCCTGCGGCGCGACACCGTCACCAAGCGGCACGGCGCCCTGTACCGCGCCGCCCGGGACACCGACTGGGGCGACCCCTGGCCGCCCCCGCATGACGCCGCCTAGGCCCGCAGCTCCTGCGTACAGCACTTCACGCTGCCGCCGCCCTTCAGCAGCTCGCTCAGGTCCATCGGCACCGGCTCGAAGCCGCGCGCCCGCAACGGGTCGAACAGACCCGTCGCCGCCTGGGGCAGCAGCACGTGCAGCCCGTCGCTCACCGCGTTGAGGCCGAGCGCGGCGGCGTCCGGCTCCTCGGCGATCAGCGCGTCGGGGAAGAGCCGCGCCAGCACCGCCCGGCTGCCCGGCGAGAAGGCCGGCGGGTAGTACATGACCTCGTCGGCCGCGTCGTCGAGGACGCTCAGGGCCGTGTCCAGGTGGTAGTAGCGCGGGTCGACCAGGTCCAGGCCGATCACCGGCCGCCCGAAGAACTCCTGCGCCTCCGCGTGCGAGAGCGGCGAGGACCGGAAGCCCCGGCCCGCCAGCACGTAGGAGGCGGTCACCGCGAAGTCGCCCTCACCCTCGTTGACGTGATCGGGCTCACACACCTCGGTGAAGCCGTGACCGACGAACCAGTCGCGGTGGACGGCCGCCTCCTCGAACCGCTCCTGGTACGCGAAGCGGGCGCCCAGCACCCGGCCGTCGATGACCGTGGCCCCGTTCGCCGCGAAGACCATGTCCGGCAGGTCGGGGCGGGGGTCCAGCAGGTCGACGGTGTGGCCGAGGGCGCGGTAGCGGTCGCGCAGGTCCTCCCACTGGGTCTGCGCCAGCGGCAGATCGACGGGCTTGCTGGGATCCATCCACGGATTGATGGAATACGTCACCTTGAAGTGGGCAGGCGCACACATCAGGTAGTGCCGGGGTGTGGCTTCACGAGGCAAAGAAGGCTCCTCACGAATCGTCGCGGCGGCTCATGGCCGCTGCGGCCGGTGCGTCGCACGGGTGTGTGCGTGAGCCCATGGTGCGCCGTCCGGGCGCCCCGCGCTGTGGTCCGAACGGGTGGTTCGCGCCGGCACCGGCCCGTGGCGCGCCGCACGGCCCGGCCGGGACCCGTCACCGGACGTGCTCTTTCATGACAAAGCGTGTGATAGCGCCCCGCGTGCGGCATCGGCCGTCCCACCCCGCTTCCGGACTCCGGCCACCCGAGGCGCAGGATGGTGGGACCATGGGCAGGGGCAACGCAAAGGCAAGGGGATAGATGGGCGCCGATTTCGGCCGTGGTCGCGGCTCGGAGAGCAAGATTTCCCAGTGGCTGCGGCGACGAGCCAAACCGCAGCAGCGCGAGGTCGACGAGACCGCACGGGAGGCGCTGCTCCTGGCCGTCGCGGAGGCCGGAATGCCGATCGCGCCCGCCGCCCACCCGGTCGGCTACCGATGTTCGTGCGAACGCATCGGCTGCCCGACCCCGGCCCGGCACCCGCTCTCCTTCGCCTGGCAGACGCAGTCCACCACCGACGGCGCCCAGATCGAGCGCTGGGCCCGCAGCCAGCCGCAGGCCAACTTCATCACCGCCACCGGCATGATCCACGACGTCCTCGACGTCCCGCTGGCCGCCGGCGAGCAGGCCCTGGAGCGGCTCCTCGCCGCCGGGGTCGAGGTCGGCCCCGTGGCCCGCTCCGGCGACGACCGGATGCTGTTCTTCACCGCGACGCGCGGCACCCCCGAGGACGAGGACGAGTGGTGGCCGTGCGAGCTGGACTGCCACCCCGAGACGATGGACGAGCACCCGGGCCTGCGCTGGCACTGCCGGGGCAGCTACGTCCTGCTGCCGCCGGCCCAGCTCCCCGGTGAGCTGGACGTCGCCTGGCTGCGCGGTCCCGAGAACCCGCTGCCTGACCCGCTGACGCTTCTGGAGACGCTGACGGACGCCTGCGCCCGCTTCGTGGGCTCCGCCGGGCAGAGCGACGTCGACCACGAATCGGTGGCCTGGCCGCTGCGCCGGTAGCCGGGAGGGACCGGGCCGCGGCCTACGAGCCCTTCGCCGACGTCAGGCCCGGCAGCCGGTTGAGCACGGCCACCCGCTCCGTACCGGCGCCCTTCTTCGGCACGTACACCAGCTGGCTGGAGATCCGCTCCTTGGTCAGCGTGCTCTTCACCTCGCCGGTCAGCAGCGCCTCCACATCGGGGTCGACCGTCGGGCGCAACCCCTGCGCGGCGGTCTGCCGCTCGTAGTGCCTGCTGCTGAAGAAGACCAGCGCCCCGCCGTCCTCGGTGGCCAGCGCGAGCGGGGCGTACGAACCGTCGTCCAGCGGCTGGTCGACGTACTGGTACGAGAACCCGGCCCGCCGGGTGTTCAGCCGCGCCTCGCGCCACTGCGAGGTCGCCGCCCCGGGCGCGAAGACGTCCGGCGAGCCCTTCTGCAGGTACTGCGTGTACCGCGTGCCGAGGTCCTGCGGGGCCACCACCAGGCCGGGGCCGTCCGCCGCGACCGGCTCCGCCCCGCCGTCGCCGTCCTTCGCGAGGGCGGGCACCTGACCGGGCGTGACGACCGACAGATAGGCGGCCTTCCAGCCCGCGTCCGGGCCCGACTTGACGAACGCGAGCAGCCAGCGGGTGTCCTGCTTGCCCTGGTCCCGGTCGCGGTTGGAGTCCGTGTCGGCGACGAACCAGCGCGGCCAGCCCGCCTTCTTCGGTATGACGAAGCGGGTGTCGCTCAGCTCCAGCGGCCGGTGCCGGGCGTTGCCGGTGGGCTCGATCCGGTGCCGGGCCTTGAGCCCCGCCTGGTTGACGGCGCCGAGGGAGCCCGTCACCACGTCCGCGTCCAGCGCCGGATCGTACGCCTTGTCGGCGGCGTTGTACGCGGTGGTGAAGGCCTTCAGCGCCTCGGCGGCCTCAGCCTTCGTCGCCGCCGGTACGACTTCCCGCTCCCCGTGCACCGTCACGCACCCGCTCGCCGTCAGGCCCAGCACCGTCGCCACCGCGAGTCCCGTCACCGGCCGCACCGGCTTCAGACTTCTCATCCGTTGCTTTCCGCGCCTTCTGATCCGCCGCCACTGACCGTCCGAACCCTACCGGGGACAGGAACAGCGCGAGGGCCGGGACCAGATACAGCGCCCAGACGCTGAGTTGGAGGACGGTGGGGTCCGGCTGGAAGTTGAACGTGCCCTTCAGCAGGGTGCCGTACCAGCTGTCCGGCGGGATGGTGGAGCTGATGTCGAACGCCCGGTTCTGCAGGCCGCCGAGGAACTCCGCCTCCTGGAGGTCGTGCACCCCGTACGCCAGCACACCGGCGGCGACGACCACCAGCATTCCGCCGGTCCAGGTGAAGAACTTCGCCAGGTTGATCTTCAGCGCGCCCCGGTAGAACAGCCAGCCCAGGACCACCGCCGTGGCGATGCCGAGGACCGCGCCGATCATCGGGTGCCAGCCGTCGTCCGCCGCGTGCACCGCGCGCCACACGAACAACGAGGTCTCCAGGCCCTCCCGGCCGACCGCGAGGAGCGCGGTGGCGACGAGCGCGCCGGTGCCCATGGCGAGCGCCGCGTCGAGCTTGCCGTGCAGCTCCGCCTTGAGGTGGCGCGCGGTCCGCCGCATCCAGAAGACCATCCACGTCACCAGGCCCACCGAGACGATCGACAGCGAACCGCCGAGCGCCTCCTGCGCCTTGAACGTCATCTCCTGCGAGCCGAATTCGAGCCCGGCGCCGAAGGCGAGGCTGACGACGACCGCGACGGCCACACCGATCCAGATCGGCAGCAGCCGGTCGCGGTTGCCGGTCTTCACCAGGTACGCGATGAGGATGCAGACGACCAGGCTGGCCTCCAGGCCCTCACGCAGCCCGATCAGGAAGTTGCTGAACACGTGTCGGTTCCCTTTCCGCTTCGAGTCCCGTTACGAGAACAGCGCCCGGCCCCACCAGTCGTCCTTGTCGCGGACGCCCGGCGGGACGGCGAAATGCGCCGAACCCACGTGCTGGATGTACTCGTTGAGTGCGTCGTGTGCCGCCAGGCGCCGCTGCAGAGGAACGAACGCCTTGCGGGTGTCGCGCTGGTAGGCGAGGAAGAACAGCCCCGCGTCGAGCCGGCCGAGGCCGTCGGTGCCGTCCGTGAAGGAGTAGCCCC
This sequence comes from Streptomyces sp. 2131.1, assembly GCF_900105515.1. GTDB lineage: Bacteria > Actinomycetota > Actinomycetes > Streptomycetales > Streptomycetaceae > Streptomyces > Streptomyces drozdowiczii. The sequence continues at coordinate 5,090,869 of NZ_FNSY01000001.1, forward strand.
GGCGCAGGATCGTCGCCCCGTCGTTGCTGTCCGGGTGGGCGAGGCGCACGTGCGCGGTCGGCAGCATCGCCTTCAGGAACGGCTCGTCGCGCTCCTTGGACTTGCCGACCGGCGCGCCCTCGCCCTTGTCGCGGCCGAAGACGTCCTCCTGCTCCTGGAGCGAGGTGCGGTCCCAGGTCTCGATGTGCATCCGGATGCGCCGGGCCACCAGGTACGAGCCGCCGGTCATCCAGTCGGGCCCGTCCCCCTTCCCGGCCCACACGTGCTTGCCGAGGGCTGCCGTGTCGGTGCCGGAGATGTTCCGGGTGCCGTCCTTGAAGCCGAGCATGTTGCGCGGGGTCTGGGCGTCCGGCGTGGTCGACGACGTCTTGCCGAAACCCAGCTGGGACCAGCGGATCGCGGTGCGGCCCATGCCGATCCTGGCGAGGTTGCGGATGGCGTGCACGGCCACCTGCGGGTCGTCCGCGCACGCCTGGACGCACAGGTCGCCACCGCTGCGGGACCTGTCGAGGTTGTCGCCGGGGAACTTCGGCAGGTCCACGAGCGCGGCGGGGCGCCGGTCCTCCAGACCGAAGCGGTCCTTCGCGAACAGCGAGGGTCCGAAGCCGACCGTCAGCGTGAGCCGGGACGGCTTGAGGCCCAGCGCCTCGCCGGTGTCGTCCGGCGGGGCCTCGGCGAGGCCCCCGTAGGCGCCGTCGCCGACCGCGTGGCCGGCCGTCATCCGCTCGGCCGCCCGGGTCCACTCCTTGAGCAGCGCGACCAGTTCGGCCCGGTCCTTCGTCGTCACGTCGAACGCGGCGAAGTGCAGCCGGTCCTGGACGGCGGTGGCGATACCGGCCTGGTGCGCGCCGTGGAACGGCACCGCGGCGCCGCTGTCCGCGGCCGGGGCGCCGTCGCCGGAGCGGGCCGCGGCGACGCCGACACCGGCGGCCGCGGCGCCGAGCGCGAGCCCGGCACCGCCCCAGCCCAGCAGGGCCCGCCGCGACGGGGCGTTGCCGTCGCGGGGCGCCTCGGGGGTCTCCTCGGTCATGCCCGGAGCCTCTCTTCGGCCGGTTACTTCGTCACCGCGGCGGCGAGCTTGGACAGCGGCTCGGCCAGCGCGTTGACCGCGTCCGACAGCTCCTTGCGGTCCGCCTTGCCGACCTTGTCGTAGGAGGTGAACTCGTACGAGGAGGTGTGCTTGCGGTACTTGTCGAGCAGCTTGTTCAGCTCGGCGAACCGCTTGTCCAGGGTGGCGGTGAGCGCGGAGTCGTTCTTCGACGCGATCGGCTTCAGGAGGTCGTACGACTGCTCGGCGCCCTCGACGTTGGCCTTGAAGTCGACGAGGTCGGTGTGGCTGTAGCGCTCCTCCTCACCGGTGACCTTGCCGGTGGCGACCTCGTCGAGGAGCTCCTTGGCGCCGTTGGCCATCGAGGTCGGGGTGATGTCGGCGGTGCCGACGCGCTTCTGCCAGTCGGTCAGGTCCTTGTACAGGGCCGGCGCGAGCGCCTTCTCCTCGGCGCCCAGCTTCTTGTCCTGCCACAGCGCCTTCTCCAGGCGGTGCCAGCCGGTCCACTTCTGGGCGTCCTCCAGGCCGTCCGCCCGCACGTCGACCTTGGGGTCGATGTCGCCGAAGGACTCGGCGACGGGCTCGGTGCGCTCCCAGCCGATACGGGAGTCGGCGTACGCCTTCTTCGCGGCCTCGACGTCACCGGCGGCGACGGCGTCCGTGAAGACCTTGACCTTCGGCAGCGTCTCGTCGGCCTGCGCCTGCACGTAGGTGCGGTACGCGGCGACGGCCTTGTCCATCTCGGGGCTGCGCTTGGCCGCCTTGCCGCCGCTGACCTCGATCTTCTGCCGGATGCCGTGGCCCTTCATGCCGGGCTTGCAGGCGATCTCGTACGAACCGGCCTTGATCTCGGCCGTGATGGTGGCCTTGGTGCCGGGGCCGATGTTCTCGCGCTCGGCGACGATGCGGTCGTCCGGGAAGAGGACGTAGACCTCGGTGACCTTGGAGCCCTTGTTCTGCACGGCCAGCTCGATGTGCCCGGCCGGCAGCTTCGTCTTCGAGACCTCGCAGGAGTCGTCCTTGGCGACGACCTGGACGGCCCCGTCACCCTTGCCGTCGCTCTTCTCGGCGCAGCCCGTGACGGCGGTCAGAGCGGCCGCGGTGGCGGCGGCGGTGACGACGGAGAGACGAACGGCTCGCATGGAGGCTCCACATGGGGATGAAGAAGAAGGGAAGAGACCGGACAAAGGCAGGTGAGGCGGACCTAACTTAACCGAGGCTTACCTGCCCGCCACCCACCCGTGCAGTGATTCAGCTCTCACTGCCCGGGCCCGGAAACGGAGTGATCACGGCCGACCCATGGACGAACCTCGCACAGGTAATGCGCAGGTCAAGTCCGGAGGTCCGGAACCACGAGCGGCACTCCGGTCCGGGGATGCGGGAACACCGCGACCGGCGGCTCGGGGGCCCTGGCCTCCACCGGCTCCGACGTGCCCACGGGCCGCTGCTCGCCGCTTCGGGCCTGATCGTGGCGGCCGGTGCCGGAGCGGTCGTCGCGGCGCGCCGCCGCCGTACCACCGCCTGATCCGCGCCCCCGGACGGCATCGCCGCCCGGGTGCAGGCCCTTTCGCGGGGCGGGTGCCCGGGCGGGTGCTTGAATGCCTGACGTGAGCGACTACGACGTACCCGCCGGCACCGACGTCCTGCGCGTGTTCTGCGGCCCCGACGGCCGGCACGGCAACGCCCTCGCGGTCGTACGCGACGGGCGCCGCATCCCCGTCCGCGCGGACCGGCAGGATCTCGCCGGGAAACTCGGCTTCAGCGAGACCGTGTTCGTCGACGACCCCGAGCGCGGGCAGCTCGACATCTACACCCCGGGCCTCCGGCTGCCGTTCGCCGGGCACCCGGTCGTCGGCGCCGCCTGGCTGCTCGACCTGGAGATCCTGGAGCTGGAGGTGGGCGACGTGTTCGCCCGCCAGGACGGCGAGTTCAGCTGGATCACCGCCCGACCCGAGTGGGCGCCGCCGCGCACCCTCCAGCAGTACGCGTCGGCCGCCGAGGTCGACGCGCTCCCGGCGCCGCCGCCCGGCGAGGGCTGGCTCTACGCCTGGGCGTGGGAGGAGGAGGCGGCGGGACGCGTCAGGGCGCGCGCCTTCCCGCGCAGGGACGACGGGATCACGGAGGACGAAGCGACGGGAGCCGCCGCCCTGTTGCTGAGCGCTCAGCTCGGGCGCGCGCTCAACATCACACAGGGCCGCGGCTCCCAGATCCTCACGGCGCCCGCGCCGGACGGCACGGTGGAGATCGGCGGCAGGGTGGTCCTGGCCCATCACGGCTGACGGGCCGAGAGGGCTCAGGCGGCGCGGAACTCCTCGCCCAGCTCCCGGAACACGGCGGTGTTCAGCGCGAAGGCGCGCTTGCACTCCTCCACGATCCGCTGCTTCTCCAGGTCGTCCGCGTTCACCGCGTCAAGCAGCTCGCGGTAACCCCGCTTGAAGGAGGCGGGGTTGGAGATCTCCTGGAAGACGTAGAACCGTACCCCGTCGCCCTTGCGCGCGAAGCCCCAGGTCTTCTCCGCCTTGTCCCGGATGATCTGACCGCCCGACAGGTCGCCCAGGTAGCGCGTGTAGTGGTGCGCGATGTACCCGGCGGGCCAGGTGCGGGCGCACTCGGCGACCCGCCCGGCGTACGCGGCGGTGGCCGGCAGCGGCTCCAGGCCCTCGCGCCAGCCGTCACCGCGCAGATGGGCGAGGTCGCGCTCCAGCTCGGCGGTGCGCATCAGCTCCGGCTGTATGAACGGCCCGGCGACCGGGTCGGCGGCCAGCGCCCGGGCACCCTCCTCCAGCGCCCGGTACACGAACCACAGCTGCTCGGTGTAGCGCGTGTACGCGTCCACCCCGAGGCGCCCGCCGAGCAGGTCGCCCATGAACGTCGAGGTCTCCGCCTCGGTGTGCTGCTCGTGGGACGCCGTACGGATCAGCGTCGAGAAGGGCGTGGCGGTGACGGTTGCGTCCAAGGCGGGCCTCCGGGGCCGAGAGGGACGGGGAGTCCGGGAAGAGACGGAAATATCGGCCCGCCGCAGCTGTCCGCGGTGGCGCGGGCCGATGGCTCGATCTTCCTGTTCAGGTATACCTAAGTCAACTCTTTGCCGACGGCTTGTCGGGAACTGCGGACGTGCCGCCGGACGGTCCGGCGCGGGTGCGGCAGGGGTGGGCGGATCCGGCCGGTGTGTGGGTGCGGCAGGGGTGGGCGGATCCGGCCGGGGTGCGGGTGCGGCAGGGGTGGGCGGATCCGGCCGGGGTGCGGGCGCTCCCGTCGGCTCCGGGTCAGCGGCTCTCGTCGGGGGCGGTCGAGATGCGGTCGAGCAGTTCGCCGAGCAGGGCGCGCTCACCCGCCGTCAGGGCGCCGGTCCGGGGGAGGAGGGCGTGCAGGGCCACGGCCGCCGCGGCCGGGCCGGGGGGCGGGGAGGCGGGCGCCTCGGTGGTGATCGCGGCGATGACGGCTTCCCTGGCCAGCCGGGACACGCTCATGTCCCGGCGGTCCTCGGGGGTGGCGATGAGTGAGAGGGTGGTGCCGCCTCCCACCGCGTGCACCAGGTGGGTGGCGCGCGCCTCGTCGATCCGCAGGCGTCCGGCCTCGGCGATCCGGTGGACGTGCGCGCCGAGGATCTCCAGTGCGGCGGTGGCGGCGGGGGAGGGGGTGCCGGGGCTGGGCTGGGCGTACATCAGTGTGTACAGGGCCGGGTTGGCCAGGCCGAACTCCGTGTTGAAGTTCCAGCCCCTGCGCAGGTCCTCCACCGGGTCGCCCGAGAGTTCCAGCGCGGCCTTCTCGTCGATGTGGCTCGCGAAGCCGTGGGCGGCCACGGCGTCGAGCAGGCCCTGCTTGTCCCCGAAGAGCCGGTAGATGGTGGGCGCCTGGACGCCGGCCGCGGCGCTGACGGCCCGGGTCGAGACCGCCTCGCGCCCTTCCTCCGCGAGCAGCCGGGTGGCGGCGGCGATGATCCGTTGGCGGTTGCTATCGGCGGGGGCGGGGCGCTCGGTCTCCATGGTTTCCGATGATAACGGAATTGTGTTAGCGGTTTGCGCTATCGGCGTTAGCGTGCAACCGTTATCAGTGGAAACGGTGAGTTGCCGGCGATCCGCCGGCGTGCCGTGTCCGCGTCCACCGCCATGCCCGCTTCGGAGGTTCCCGTGATCGTCGTTACCGCCCCCACCGGCCAGATCGGCCGCCAAGTGCTCGATGCGCTGCTCGACGGCAGCGAGAAGGTGCGGGTGATCGCCCGCGACCCCGCGAAGATCGCCCCCGAGGCGCGCGAGCGCGTCGAGATTGTCCAGGGTTCCCACAGCGACCCGCGGGTGCTGAGCCAGGCGTTCGAGGGGGCCGACAGCGTCCTGTGGCTGGTCCCGCCGAACCCCCGCGCCGACGACATCGAGGAGCACTACCTCGGCTTCACCCGCCCGGCCTGCGAGGCCCTGCGGCAGCAAGGCGTGCGCCGAGTCGTCGGCGTCAGCAGCCTGGGCCGCGGATACGGGAAGCATGCGGGGCAGCTGTCGGCCGCGTTCGCGATGGACGAGCTGATCGAGAGCACCGGGGTCGGCTACCGCGCCCTGGCGATGCCGTTCTTCATGGAGAACCTGCTGCACCAGGCCGGCGCGCTGAGGACGGAGGGCGTGCTGTCCGTCCTGGCCGCCCCGGATCGCGCGCTGCCGCTCGTCGCCACCCGCGACATCGCCGCGAAGGCCGCCCGCCTCCTCGCCGACGGTTCCTGGTCGGGGCAGGAGACGGTCCCGCTGATCGGCCCGGACTCCCTGACGCCCGCCGGGATGGCCCAGGTCCTGTCCGAGGTCCTGGACCGCCCGGTCCGCTTCGAACGGCCCGACGACGAGGAGTACCGGGCGACGCTGACGCGGTACGGGATGCACGAGGCGTGGGCCCAGGGCCTGCTCGACATGGCCGCCGCCCAGGAGGACGGCATCTACGACCCCGAGTGGCGCACCCTGGACGCCCCGGCCCCCACCGGCTTCCGCCAGTGGTGCCGGGATGTGCTGATACCCGCGGTGGAGGCTACGGGAGCGTGAGGATGTCCGCGCCGGTCTCCGTCACGACGAGCGTGTGCTCGAACTGCGCGGTGCGCTTGCGGTCCTTCGTCACCACGGTCCAGCCGTCGTCCCACATGTCGTAGTCGTGGCTGCCGAGCGTCAGCATCGGCTCGATGGTGAACGTCATGCCGGGCTTCATCACGGTGGTGGCGTGCGGGCTGTCGTAGTGCGGCACGATGAGCCCGGAGTGGAACGAGGTGTTGATCCCGTGGCCGGTGAAGTCCCGGACCACGCCGTACCCGAAGCGCTTCGCGTACGACTCGATGACCCGCCCGATCACGTTGATCTGCCGGCCCGGCTTCACGGCCTTGATCGCGCGCCGCAGCGACTCCTCGGTGCGCTCGACGAGCAGCCGCGACTCCTCGTCGACGTCACCGCAGAGGTACGTGGCGTTGTTGTCGCCGTGCACCCCGTTGATGTACGCGGTCACGTCGAGGTTCACGATGTCGCCGTCGCGCAGCACGGTGGAGTCCGGGATGCCGTGGCAGATCACCTCGTTGAGCGAGGTGCACAGCGACTTGGGGAAGCCGCGGTAGCCCAGCGTCGACGGGTATGCCCCGTGGTCGCACATGAACTCGTGGGCGACGCGGTCGAGTTCGTCCGTCGTGACACCCGGGGCGATGAGCTTGGCGGCCTCGGCCATCGCCTGCGCGGCGATCCGTCCCGCGACGCGCATGCGCTCGACGGTGTCGGCGTCCTGCACCTCCGGCCCGGTGTAGGGCGTCGGAGCCGGCTTGCCCACATACTCGGGGCGCCGGATGTTTCCGGGCACGGAACGGACGGGAGTGATCTCCCCTGGTACGAGCAGCGACTGGCCAGACATGCCAGCGAGTCTAACCAGCGTGTCCGGGGCACCATGGCACAGAGGAAAGGATCCGATGATGGCCCTGTTCAAGAAGCGCACGGTCGGCAAGCCGGGCGAGTGGTTCTACTGCCTGGAGCACAAGAAGGTCGAAGAAGGCCCCGAGTGCCCGGCGAAGGACCGCTTCGGCCCGTACGCCTCCCGGCAGGAGGCGCAGCACGCGATGGAGACCGCCCAGGAACGGAACCTGGAGTGGGACACCGACCCCAAGTGGCACGACCGCAAGGGTCAGGACGAGGACGGCCAGGCGGGCTGACGGGGCCGCCGGGCCTTCGGGCGCGGGGCGGGGCCGCTGGGGCGGCCGGGCGCGCGGCCGGTCACGGCCGCACGCCCATGCCTCAGGCCGCCGCCTCCACGTCCACGCCCTCCGCGTGCCGGGCACGCCTGCGCAGCGCGTCCTCGTCCGTCGCCGAGTCGTACGTGAGGAGCTTCGGGAGCGCCGCCGCCAGCAGCGCCACCGAGGCGACGCACGCCACGCCGCCGGTCCAGATCGCGGGCCTGGTCCCCGTCCACCCGGCCATGCCGCCGGCCCTGACCTGGCCGAGCTGCGGTCCGACGCTGTACGAGAGCACCTCGATGCCCGCGAGGCGGCCGCGCAGCTCCTCCGGGATCGTCTGGTTCCAGATGGTCGACCGGCCGAGCCCGCTGAGCATGTCGCCCGCCCCGGCGAACCCGAGGCAGACCAGCACCAGCCACACGTTGCCGAACCAGCCGGCCGCCGCGATCGAGAGCCCCCAGACGCCGGCACCGAACACGACGAACAGCCCGTGCCGGCGCACCCGCGAGGTCCAGCCGCTGGTCAGACCGAGCACCAGCGAGCCGACCGAGCCCGCCGCGTACATCAGGCCCAGCGACCAGTCGGCGTCCAGCTCGTCCGCGAGGAACGGGAAGATGGTGTTGGGGAACGCGAAGAACATCGCGGCCATGTCGATCGCGTACGTGCCGAGCAGCACCGGCCTGCTCCAGGCGTAGCGGGCGCCCTCCACGATGCCGCGCAGCGACGGCTTCCGCCCCTTCTCGGCGGGCGGCGCGGGGGCGAGCCCGCGGCACATCAGCACCGACACGGCGAAGGTGACGACGGTGATCGCGTACGCGGTGGCGTGCCCGGCGTAGGCCACCACCAGACCGGCCAGCGCCGGGCCCATGATCGCCCCGGCCTGCCAGCGCAGCGAGTTCAGCGCGGCGGCCGCGGTCAGCTGGTCGTGCGGCACGATCCGGGCCATCAGCGAGTCCAGCGCGGGCCGCTGGAGCCCGGCGAGCGCGGAGACCCCGCCCGCCACCACGTACAGCGGCCACAGCATCGGGTCGGGCAGGGCCGCGTTCACCAGCAGGATCACCGCGAGCAGCCCCAGCCCGGCCTCGGTGAGCAGGATGATCTTCCGCCGGTCGGCGGCGTCGGCGAGGGCGCCCCCGTACAGGCCGCATATGACCAGCGGCACCAGCTCCACCGCGCCCATCGCGCCGACGGCGAGGGGCGAGCCCGTGAGGTCCTTGATCTGGAGCGGCAGCGCGATCAGCGCCATGAAGCTGCCGAAGTAGGTGACGATCCCCTGCACCCACAGCAGCCGGAAGTCGGCCGACGAACGCCAGGGCGAGAGGTCGGGAAGCAGTGCGGCCAGCCTGGCGGCGAGGGAGGTGCGAGAGGTCACGAGGAGACATGGTCTGTCGTGATACGTGGAGTATGCAAGCGGGTTTCCCGGGGCCCTGGCCCGCTCATCAGCGAACCCGGGCCCGCTCACCAGCGGGGTGGCGGGGGAGCCGTCAGCTGGTCCGCGAGCCGGGACAGCCGGTCGCGGAACGTGCGGCGGCCGGTGCGCGGGACGGGCGCGCCGTTCTCCCCGGCGGCGGCGCTGACCAGGTGCTGGACGGTGTCCAGGTCCACGTCGTCCCCGTCCGTCACGGACAGCGCCTCATGGGCGAGCCCGCGCACCTGCGGGTCGCCGTTGTCCAGCGAGAGGACCGTCGCCCCGGCCCGCCGCGCGTCGTGGACCCGTTCCAGGAGCCCCTCGCCCGGACGCTCCGGCGTCACCACGAGCAGCGTCTCGCCCCGCCCGGCCGCCTCGATCCGGCCTAGGCCGACCGCGAGGTGCGCCGGGTCGCCGGGCTCCACGCGGTGGCGCACCAGGGTGGGGCGGAGCTCGGGCAGCCCGGACCAGGTGGACTCGTCGACCAGATGGGCCGCCAGGTGCCAGGGCTCGTAGACCTCGGTCCCCACCAGCAGCAGCCCGCCGCCGTGCGGGACCACGGAGGAGCGGAGCGCACCGGCGAACCGCCGGGCGGCGGCGGGCCACTGGGTCCTGGCGAGCACTTCACGCAGTAGCGCCACACGTACGGCATCCATGGCCCGGCATCCTGCACCATGCCGGGGCCCCGGCACCGGCGAAAGGCCGGACAGCCATCCGTACGGGTGGCGGCGCGGGCCCCCGGGCTTTGCCCCGTACCTGGCGTACCTGGCAGTAGTGTCGGGGCCATGACTACGAATGACAGCGGCAGCGCGCCCAAGCCCCCCGCCAAGGACCCCTGGGACCTGCCGGACGTGTCCGGCCTGACCGTCGGCGTGCTCGGCGGCACGGGACCGCAGGGCCGCGGCCTCGCGTACCGCTTCGCCCGCGCGGGCCAGCAGGTGATCATCGGCTCCCGCGCCGCGGACCGCGCGGAGGCGGCGGCCGGGGAGCTGGGCAACGGCGTACGCGGCGCGGACAACGCGACCTGCGCGCGGGAGAGCGACGTCGTGATCGTCGCGGTGCCGTGGGACGGCCACGCCAAGACCCTGGAATCGCTCCGCGAGGAGCTGGCCGGGAAGATCGTCGTCGACTGCGTCAACCCGCTCGGCTTCGACAAGAAGGGCGCCTACGCCCTGAAGCCGGAAGAGGGCAGCGCCGCCGAGCAGGCCGCCGCCCTGCTGCCGGACTCCCGCGTCACGGCCGCCTTCCACCACCTCTCCGCCGTACTGCTCCAGGACGAGACGATCGACGAGATCGACACCGACGTCCTGGTGCTCGGCGAGGCCCGCGCCGACACGGACATCGTCCAGGCCCTGGCCGGCCGCATCGCCGGCATGCGCGGCATCTTCGCGGGCCGCCTGCGCAACGCCCACCAGGTCGAGTCCCTGGTCGCCAACCTGATCTCCGTCAACCGCCGCTACAAGGCCCACGCCGGACTCCGCACCACGGACGTGTGAGCCGGGCCCACCCTCCTTCGGGCGGCCGGGAGCATGGGGGACACTGGTCAGGACCGCACAGCCCCCCGACAGGAGCCACCCCCATGCCCCGCCTCGCCCTCTACGCCCTCGTCGTCTGCGTCCTCGCGCTCGCCGCGGCCGTGACGTCCTTCGTCCAGGGCAGCGTGCTCATCGGCATCGTCTGGGTCCTGCTGGTCGGCCTCTCCTCGAACATGGCCTGGTACTACGTCCGCCGCCGCCGCACCGCGACGGCCGACCGCAGCGCCTAGGGCCCCTCCTTTGGATCATGCCGGGCTCGCGGGCTCCGTGCCTCGCGGCGTCGTCGTCAATCACCAACGCTCCGCGTTGGTTCAATCCTCCGCCTTGCGATGCACGGCACCGGAGCCCGCTCCCTGATCCGCCCTGATCCACAGGAAAGGCCCTAACCGGCCACCTCGCACACCGGGTTCGCCCCCTGCCAGAACCGGTACGCGTCCAGGCCGCAGTCCGTCCAGAACCCGTGCACGCCCAGGCCCCTCAGGATCGCGTAGACCGCGTCGAAGAAGGCCCGGTTCAGCTCCGGCACCCACAGCAGGGCGAAGACCGCGATCAGGCCGAACGGGGCGAACGGCTCGACCGCCCGCCGGGCCGAGTGCGACAGCCAGGGCTCGATGACCCCGTAGCCGTCGAGACCCGGTACGGGCAGGAAGTTCAGGATGGCCGCCGTCACCTGGAGCAGCGCCAGAAAGGCCAGCGCGTTACGGAAGGCGGGGGGCACCCCGTCCAGCGCGTCCAGCCAGAACGGCGCGGTGCACACCACCGCGAACAGCACGTTGGTCAGCGGCCCGGCCGCCGAGATCAGGCTGTGCCGCCACCGCCCGCGGATCCGGCCCCGCTCGATGAACACCGCACCACCGGGCAGCCCGATCCCGCCCATGATCACGAACAGTACCGGCAGCACGATGCTCAGCAGCGCGTGCGTGTACTTCAGCGGGTTCAGCGTCAGATAGCCCTTGGACCCGATCGAGATGTCCCCGCTGTGCAGCGCCGTCCTCGCGTGCGCGTACTCGTGCAGACACAGCGACACGACCCACGCCCCGGTGACGAACAGGAACGTCGCGAACCCCGGTTGCTCGGCGAACCCCGACCACACTCCCCACCCCGCCACGGCCGTCACGGCGGCGATCCCGAGGAAGACCGGACTGATCCGCTGCTGCGCTGCGCTTGCCATGGCCCAGAGCCTAAGCGCTGCACGGTAACCCGAAGGCGGGCATGGTCAACACTGCCTAGACTCCCCGCATGACGAGTGCGGAACTGCGGCGGATCAGGGCCTTCCTGGCGGCCTTCGCCCGCCGCCAGGCCGAGCGGGTCGCCGGCCTTCCGGGCGGGTTCGCCGTGTACGACGACGAGTTCGCGCATTCCCGCGCGAACAATCAGGTCGTCATCGACCGGGCCGTCGACCCCGGCACGCTGCCCTCCGTCGTGGACGAGGCGCTGGCCCCGCTGCCGCACCGGCTGGTCTCCGTCCTCGACGACGAGACGGGCCAGGCGTGCGCGGAGCCGATGACCCGCGCGGGATACACCCACTCCGTCTACCTGGTCATGCTGCACGCGGGCCCGGTGCCGGCCGGCGGGCGTGCGGAGGAGGTGGACCTCGACGCGCTCCGCGCTCCGCTCACCCGGCGGTGGAGGGGGATGCTCCCGGACGTCGACGACGAGGTCGTACGGCACCTCGTCGACCGCCGCGAGGCCCGCCCCCGCGGGGCCGACGACGTCCGCTTCCTCGGCGCCCGCACCGTGGAGGGCGAAGTCGCCTCGTGGGCGGACCTCTACCTGGACCCGGCAACCGGCATCGCCCAGATCGAGGACCTGGTCACCTCCGAGGCCCACCTCGGACGCGGCCATGCCGACGCGGTCCTCGCCACCGCCCTGCGCCTGGCCGCCGACGGGGGCTGCGCCACCCGGTTCCTGACCGCCGACGCGACGGACTGGCCCCGCCACTGGTACGAACGCAGAGGCTTCTCGGCCATCGGCCGCCTCCACTGCTTCGAACGCGGCTGAACCGGAGGCTCCCGGTCCACTGCTAGCGTCCCCACGTGAACGACAACGTGTACGTGGGCAACGCCGGCAAGGACGCCGCGCTCGACCGCGGGTGGATCCTCGGGCACTTCAAGGACGCGGGGGATCCGCGGTACAGCGAGGACGTCGAGATCAAGTGGGGCGTCCACCCCGTGGGCGACGAGCGGGCGCGGTGGGTGCGGGGGGGAGAGCCGGACCGCGTTGCTCGTGCTCATCAGCGGGCGGTTCCGGGTGGAGCTGCCCGGGCGCAGCGTGCTGCTGGAGGAGCAGGGCGACTACGTGGTGTGGGGCGTCGGCGTCGATCACTCCTGGGTCGCGGAGGAGGAGTCCGTGGTGCTCACCGTCCGCTGGCCGTCCGTGCCCGGGTACGCGGTCGGGGCGGCGGAGCCCGCGACGCCGGGGGACTGACGGCGACACGGCGGAAACGGTTCGCTTCCCGCCCCGGGACCGGAAAGGGTGGGCCCATGACGAGCAGGGGCGGGGCGGCTGTGCGGACGGCGGCGGGGGTCACGGAGAATGGGCGCGTGCGCTACGGCATCCTCGGCACGACCCAGGCACTCCGCGACGACGGCTCGGCCCTCTCCGTCGGCGGGGCGCGGCTGCGCGCGCTGCTCACCGTGCTCGCGCTGCGGCCCGGCCGCACGGTCCCGGTCGGCGTGCTCGTCGACGAGGTGTGGGACGGCGAACCGCCCGCCGACGCGGCCGGCGCGCTCCAGGCACTGGTCGGGCGGCTGCGCCGGGCCATCGGGCACGAGGCCGTCGCATCGGCGGAGAACGGCTACCGGCTGGCCGCCGAACCGGAGGCCGTCGACCTCTTCCGCTTCGAGCGGCTCGCCGGTGAGGGCGCGAGGGCCCTCGCGTCCGGCGACCCGGCCCGAGCCCTGGGCCTCCTGGACGAGGCACTCGCCCTCTGGCGGGGTCCCGCGCTCGCCGACCTGCCCGACCGGCACACCGAGGCCGCCCGCTGGACGGCCCGCCGGCTCGACGCCCGCCGGGACAGGCTCGCCGCCGCGCTCCGGCTCGGCCGGGCCCCCGAGGTGCTGCCGGAACTGACCGCGCTCTGCGGCGAGCACCCCCTCGACGAACCCCTCCAGGCGCTGCGCCTGCGCGCCCTGCGCGACGCCGGGCGCACCGCCCAGGCCCTGGCCGCGTACGACGAGGTCCGCACCCTCCTCGCGGACCGTCTCGGCACCGACCCGGGGGCCGAGCTGACCGCCCTGTACACGGAGCTGCTGCGGCAGGATCGTCCGCCGGCGGCGACACCCGCGCCCGCCGCCCTCGGCAACCTCCGCGCCCGGCTCACCAGCTTCGTCGGCCGGGAACGCGAGTTGGAGGCCCTGCGCGGCGACCTCGCGCAGGGAAGGCTCGTCACCCTGCTCGGGCCCGGCGGGGCCGGCAAGACCCGGCTCTCGCAGGAGGTCGCGGACACCGTCGACCCCGGCACCTGGCCCGACGGCATCTGGCTCGCCGAGCTGGCCCCCGTCGACGATCCGGAGGCCGTGCCGGAGGCGGTGCTCGCCGCACTGGGGGCGCGGGAGACGGTGCTCAGCGGGGCCGGTTCCGGGGAGTTCCGGGCGGCCGAGCGGGCCTCCGGCGACGAGCGCGCCGCCGGTGAGTCCACGGCCCGGCTCACCGAGTACTGCTCGCGGCGCCGCATGCTGCTCCTGCTGGACAACTGCGAGCACGTCATCGAGGCCGCCGCCGCCCTCGCCGACCACCTGCTGGCCCGCTGCCCCCGGCTCACCGTCCTCGCGACCAGCCGGGAACCCCTCGGCGTGCCGGGCGAGGCGGTCCGGCCGGTCGACCCGCTGCCGGACCCGACCGCGCTGCGGCTGCTCGCGGAGCGCGGGGCCGCCGCCCGGCCCGGCTTCCGGGTCGACGCGGACGAGGCGACGGCGGCGGCCGCGGCCGAGATCTGCCGCCGTCTGGACGGGCTGCCGCTCGCCATCGAACTCGCCGCGGCCCGGCTGCGGATGCTCACCCCGCAGCAGATCGCGGACCGGCTCGACGACCGCTTCCGGCTGCTGACCAGCGGCAGCCGGACCGTGCTGCCCCGCCAGCAGACCCTGCGGGCCGTCGTCGACTGGTCCTGGGAGCTGCTGGACGACGACGAGCGCGTCACCCTGCGCCGGCTCTCCGTCTTCGCCGGCGGCTGCACCCTGGAGGCCGCCGAGGCCGTCTGCGCCGACGGGACCGGCGGGGCGGGCGACGCCGCCCGCCTGCTGGGCTCCCTCGTCGACAAGTCCCTCGTGGTGGCCGCCCCGGCGGAGGACGGACAGATGCGCTACCGGCTCCTGGAAACCGTCGGCGAGTACGCGGCGGAGCGGCTGGAGGAGTCGGGGGAGCGGGACGCCGTCGAGCGCCGGCACCTGGTGTTCTTCCGCGAGCTGGCCCGTACGACCGACCCGTTGCTGCGGGGCACCGGACAGCTCGCCGCCGTCGGGCTCCTCCAGCGCGAGTACGAGAACCTGCGAACCGCCCTGCGCCACGCCGTCGCCGCACGCGACGAGCAGGAGGCGCTGTGCATGGTGCTGTCGCTCTCCTGGTACTGGCAGATCCGCAACCTGCGCGGCGATGCCCTGCACTGGGCGGACGCGGCGGCCGCCCTCGGCCCCGACCCGTTCGCCATGCCCGTGGAGCCGGCGCCCTCCCTCCACGAGCGCTGCACCGACGCGCCCCCGCCCATGCGGCAGGAGCTGCTGGAGGAGGCGCGGCGGCAGGTGACACTGATCCAGCTGGTCAGCATGGACCACGCGATGGACGAGTGGACGAACGAGGAGAGCATGGCCCGGCTGCGGGCGATCGTCGCCACGTACCGGGCCGGCCAGCCGCAGACCTGCCGCAGCCCCGCCTCGCTCTGGTTCTACGCCGTGATGCTGACCGGCGGCGTCGCCGACCTGCGGCACCTGCTGGACGAGACGGTGCGCGGCTCCCGCGAGTTCGGTTACGAGTGGGAGCTCGCCGCCGCCCTCCAGATGCGGGCCAACGTGCTGGCCAACCGCCCCGACTGGGCCGGCGAGGCCCACAGGGACGCCGACGAGAGCCTGGCGATTTTCACCCGGCTCGGCGACGAGTGGGGCATGGCCGAGGCGCTCTCCTCGCGCGGCGAGGCCAACGAGAAGCAGGGCTCCTACGCGCGGGCGGCCGAGGACTACCAGGCCGCGATCCGCTCGGCCGAGCGGCTGGGCGCCCTGGCCCAGGTCTCCGTACTGCGCATCCGTCACGCCTCCGTGCTCACCGAGCTCGGCCGGGGCGAGGAGGGCGAGGCGATCATGCGCGAGGTGCTGGCCGACGAACGCCAGACCGGGCACGAGGCCAGGCCGGCGGCCCGGCTGTTCCTGGCGATGTGGCTGGGCCGGTGCGGCCGGACCACCGAGGCTCGCGAGCAGTTCGCCCGCCTCCAGGAGGAGTTCGCCTCCGAGACCATGGCGGTGTTCGAGGGTTTCGTCCTCGGCGGCCTGGCCTGGCTGGACAACCAGGACGGCGAGTACGCCCGCGCGCTGGAGCAGAGCCGGCGGGCCCTGAAGGGCGTACAGGACCCGCTGACGCAGATGGTCGCGCCGCAGATGGCGGTGATCAACCTGGTCATCCTGGCCTGGGCGCTCGGCGGGCTCGGCGGCGAGGAGGAGGCCGGAATCGCGGCGCGGCTGCTGGGCGCCGGCCGGGTGCACCTGCCCGAGGGCCACTTCATGAACACGATGGAGCGGGAGAACCTCGCCCGCGCCGAGGCTCTGGTGCGCGGCCGGCTGGGCGACGCCGCCTACGAGGCCGCATACGCCGAGGGCGGCGGCCTCTCTCTGGAGGAGGCCGCCGCCCTCGCGGACGCGCGATCGGAACCGAACCCGTAGGGATCCGAACTCAGGACTTCTTGCGGAACTTGGAGACGGCGAGCGGGGCCACGGCCGCCGTGATGGCCACGGCCCAGCCGAGGGTCAGCCACACGGAGTGGCCGAGCGAGGTGCCCATCATGAGACCGCGCGCGGCGTCCGCCAGGTTCGACAGCGGGTTGTAGTCGGTGAAGGCCTGGAGCCAGCCCGGCATCGTGGTGGGCGGGGCGAAGATCGAGGAACCGAACTGGAGCGGCATCATGACCAGCATCCCCATTCCCTGAACCGCCTGGGACGTCTTCATGGCCAGGCCGAGCAGGATGAAGATCCACATGATGGCGGCGCCGAACGCGGCCGACAGGCCGATCGCCGCGATCAGTCCGAGCACGGACCCGTGGAGCTCCATGCCGAGGGCGAAGCCCATGCCCAGCAGGATGAGCGTGGCGACCATCATCCGGCCGAGCTCGACCACGATCTTGGCGACGAGCACCGAGGAGCGCGCGATCGGCATCGTACGGAAGCGGTCCATGACCCCCTTGCGGAAGTCGTCGTTGACACCGCTGCCGACCGCCATGGCGATGTTCATGCCCATCATCGCCATCAGGCCGGGGATCAGGTAGTTCAGGTACTCCTGCCGGCCGCCGCCCATGCTGCCGCCGACCGAGCCGCCGAAGACGTACACGAACAGCAGCACGAAGATGACGGGCATCAGCAGCGCGTCGAACATCGACTCCGGATCCTTCTTGATCTGGAGCAGATTGCGCCGGACCAGGGCCCCGATGTGGCGCAGGTTGTTCCGCAGGCCGATGCCGCCCTCGTCGTGGAGCTTGGCGGCCGGCGCGGCGACGGGCGTGTCGGTGGGGGTGGGCGTCAGAGTCGTCGTGCTCATGCCGCGACCTCCTCGGGAATCGTGTCGGTGACGGTGGCCTTGTCGCCGGTGATGGCGAGGAAGACCTCGTCCAGGCTGGGCAGCGCGGTGGCGACGTGCGCCAGCGAGAAGCCCCGGGTGCCGAGCAGGCCGATGACGGCGGTGAGCTGCTCGTCGCTGAGGATCGGTACGTAGAGCAGGCCCTCGTCCGGAACCGCCTGCGCGCCCGCGACACCGTCGAGACCGGTCTCCCGCAGCGCCTGCGCCATCGGGGCCAGCTCGGCCGGGTCCGAGGGGCGGATCTGCAGGGTGCGGCCGCCGACCTTGGCCTTCAGCTCGTTGACACCGCCGCGGGCGATGATCCGGCCCTTGTCGATGACGGTCAGCTCGTTGGCCAGCTGTTCGGCCTCTTCCATGTACTGGGTGGTGAGGAGCACGGTCGCCCCCTCCGCGACCATGCGCTGCACCTCGTCCCAGACCTCGTTGCGGGTACGGGGGTCGAGCCCCGTCGTCGGCTCGTCGAGGTAGAGGACGGCCGGGCTGCCGATCATGGAGGCGGCCAGGTCGAGCCGGCGGCGCATCCCGCCGGAGTACTCCATCGCGGCCTTCTTCGCCGCGTCCGTGAGCGAGAAGCGCTCCAGCAGCTCGTCGGCCCGGGCCCGCGCCTTCTTGCGGGGCAGGTCGAGCAGCCGCCCGATCATGTAGAGGTTCTCCCAGCCGGAGAGCTTCTCGTCGACCGAGGCGTACTGGCCGGTCAGGCCGATGGTGCGGCGCAGCGCGCGGGGCTGCTTCACCACGTCGAAGCCGGCGACGACCGCGGTCCCGGCGTCGGGCGTGATCAGCGTGGAGAGGCAGCGTACGAGGGTGGTCTTGCCGGCGCCGTTGGGGCCGAGCACGCCGAGGACGGTGCCCTCGCGCACATCGAGGTCCACGCCGTCCAGGGCCTTGGTCTCGCCGTAGTGCTTGACCAGTCCCCGCACCTCTACGGCGTTTCCGCCGGTCCCGCCGTTTCGGGGGTTCTTGTCGATTCGCGTCATGCCGACTACTAGACCAGCCGCCACCGACAGCCCGCCTACAGCGGGCCGACAGCCTGCCTATAGCCGCCGACAACGGCCGACAGCCCGCCGACGGGGGAAGTCGGCGGGCTGTCGTCGTTACCGGTGGTGCCCGAGGGGGCGCACCTCCAACGGCCTCAGTGGAAGGTGTGCTCCGGGGCCGGGAAGGTGCCGCCGACGACCTCTTCCGCGTACGCCTTCGCGGCGTCGCCGAGGATCTGCCGCAGGTCGGCGTACTGCTTGGTGAAGCGCGGCACCTTGCCGCCGGTCAGCCCGACCATGTCGGTGTAGACCAGCACCTGCGCGTCGGTGTCGGGCCCGGCGCCGATCCCGATGGTCGGGATGTGCAGGGTACGGGTGACCTCGGCGGCCAGTTCGGCCGGTAC
Organism: Streptomyces sp. 2131.1; assembly: GCF_900105515.1. Lineage (GTDB taxonomy): Bacteria > Actinomycetota > Actinomycetes > Streptomycetales > Streptomycetaceae > Streptomyces > Streptomyces drozdowiczii. The sequence goes on from NZ_FNSY01000001.1 coordinate 5,109,193, forward strand.
GAGTTCCAGGACGACGGCGAACGCGCCCGCGTCCTGCACGGCCTTGGCGTCGCGCAGCATCTGCTGGGCGGCCTCCTCGCCGCGGCCCTGGACCCGGTAGCCCATGGCGTTGACGGACTGCGGGGTCAGGCCGATGTGGGCCATGACCGGGATGCCGGCGTCGACCAGGAGCTTGATCTGCTCGTGGCTGCGCTCGCCGCCCTCCAGCTTGACGGCGCCGACACCGGACTCCTTGATGAGCCGGGTGGCGTTGCGCAGGGCCTGGACCGGGCTCTCCTGGTACGCCCCGAAGGGCAGGTCGGCGACGATCAGGGCCCGCCGGGTGCCCCGGACGACGGCGGCGGACAGAATGGCGATCTCGTCCATCGTGACGGGCACGGTGGTCTCGTAGCCGAGGTGACAGTTGCCCATGGAGTCGCCGACGAGCATGACCGGGATGCCGGCCTCGTCGAAGACGGACGCGGTCATCGCGTCGTAGGCGGTGAGCATGGGCCACTTCTCGCCGCGCGCGGTGGCGGCGGCGATGTCGTGGACGGTGACCCGGCGGTTGCTCTTGCCCCCGTACAGCGCCTTGCTGCTGTCGGAGGGGGTACCCGCGGGAGTGGCGGACTGGTTCTGCGCAGCCTGAAGCGACATGGCAGGTGGCTCCTTCGTCATCTCGAGGCGCCCTGACGGCGTCCCCGGACCGCTTCCATGGTGGCATCCCGGAGCCGGTCGCGGGAAGTGGGACGCGCGGCCCGGCCCGAGGGCCTGCCCTCGGTAAAGAATTTACAATACGAGACGGTCTCGTATCGGAATGCCCTTAGGCTGCTGCTCATGTCCACACCGTCCGGCGCTCCCGCCGTGTCCCAGATACCGGAGGCGGTCCACCGCCGCCGCTGGGCGATTCTCGTGGTCCTGATGTTCAGCCTCCTCATCGTGGTGCTGGACAACTCGATCCTGAACGTCGCCGTCAAGACGATCGCCTCCCCCTCGCCCACCGGCATCGGCGCCACCCAGAGCGAGCTGGAGTGGGCGATCAACTCCTACACGCTCGTCTTCGCCGGCCTCCTCTTCACCGCCGGCCTGCTCGGCGACCGCCTGGGCCGCAAGAAGGTCCTGCTCTTCGGCATCACCCTCTTCGGCATCGGCTCCGCCCTCGCCGCCATGTCCGGCTCGCCCGGCGAGCTCATCACCTGGCGCGCTCTGATGGGCTTCGGTGCCGCCTTCGTCATGCCGGCCACGCTCGCCGTCCTGATGAACGTCTTCGAGCGCGACGAGCAGCCCAAGGCCATCGGCATCTGGGCCGGCAGCGTCGGCCTCGGCATCGCGATCGGCCCCATCACCGGCGGCCTGCTCCTCGAACACTTCTGGTGGGGCTCGATCTTCCTGGTCAACGTGCCCGTCGTGATCATCGCCCTGGCCGCCATGGTGTGGCTGGTGCCCGACTCGAAGGACCCGAAGCCGGGCCGGCTCGACCCGGTCGGTGTGGTGCTCTCCATCATCGGCCTGGTGCTGCTGGTGTACGGCATCATCCGCGGCGGCGAGCTCGCCGACTTCACCGACGTCACGGTCCTCCTCCCGGTCGTCGGCGGCCTCGCGGTCCTGGTGCTCTTCGTCCTCCACGAGAAGCGCAGCGCCAGCCCGGCGATCGACATCTCGTACTTCAGGAAGCCCGCGTTCTCCGCCGCCGTCGCCGCCATCGCGCTCGTCTTCTTCGCGCTGATGGGCGTCACCTTCTTCTCCGCCTTCTACATGCAGAGCGTGCGCGGCTACAGCGCCCTCCAGTCCGGGCTGCTGATCCTGCCGCTGGCCGTGGCCCAGATGCTCTTCGCGCCCCGCGCCCGGATCGTCGTCGCCCGCTTCGGCGCCCGCGCCGTCTGCACCGCCGGCATGCTCGCCGTGGCGCTCGGCCTGGCCGCGTTCGCGCTGTTCGACGCCGACACGCCGGTCTGGGTCATGTGCGTGGTCTTCTTCGTCCAGGGCACCGGCATGGCCCACGTCATGCCCCCGGTCACCGTCGCCGTGATGCAGGCCCTGCCGCGCGAGAAGGCCGGCTCCGGCTCGGCCGTCAACAACACGTTCCGCCAGGTCGGCGGCGCCCTCGGGATCGCCGTGCTCGGCTCGGTGCTCTCCACCGTCTACCGCGGCGACATCGAGGACCACCTCGGCGCGCTGCCCGCCGGCGCCCGGGACGCGGCGGGGGAGTCCATCGAGGCCACCCTCGCCGTCGCCGAGAAGCTGGGCCCCAAGGGCGCCCCGCTGGTCGGCGCCGCGAACGACGCGTTCATGAGCGCCATGCACGTGACGGCCATCGGCTCGGCCGCCGTCGCCCTGATCGGCACGCTCGTGGTCGCCCTGTGGCTGCCCGGCCGCGAACCGGCCGCCCAGCAGCCCGTACACGGCGAGGAGAGCCCCGCGAAGGCGGGCGCCGGCCGATGACCCCGGCCGCGTACGGCTGAACCCTTCGGGTGAACCGGGCCGCCCCGCGCGGCCCGGTTCACCCATGAGAGCCGGACGCCTCGCGCGTCGGCGAGAATCGGGGGCGGCGAAAGGTGGTTTCACGTGCAGGCTCAGGCACCGGACGAGCGGTCCGGCGAGGTTCCCGACCCCCCGGAGGGCGCCCCGGAACCCGGCGACGAGCACGAGCCGCGCCGGGGACGGCCGCGCAGCGCCGCCGCCGAGCGGGCCATCCTGGACGCCGTCGTGGAGCTGCTGGAGGCCGGCGAACCCCTCGCCGCCCTCTCCATCGAGCGCATCGCCCGCACCGCCGGCGTCGGCAAGGCCACCATCTACCGGCGCTGGTCCGGCAAGGAGGAGCTCTTCGTCGACGTGCTGCGCGCCATCGAGCCCCCGGAACCGGAGGTCTCCGGCACCGGCGGCCTGCGCGACCTGCGCGTCCTGCTGGAGTCGATGCGCACCCGCGGCCTCGCCCAGCGCTCCTCCGTGCTGCTGCACAACGTGTTCGCGCAGATGAAGAGCCACCCCAAGCTCTGGCACGAGTACCAGTGCACCGTGATAGCCCCCCGCCGCCTCGCGATGGTCGCCGCCGTACGCCGCGCCGTCGAGGCGGGCGAGCTGCGCGACGACACGGACGTGGAGCTGATGGACGACCTCTTCCTCGGCCCCATGCTCGTACGCACCGTCCACCGCCCCGACGCGCCGCTGCCCGAGGACCTCGCCGACCGCATCATCGCGCTGGTCATCGAGGGCCTCGCGCCCCGGCGGCCCGCCGCCCGTCCGGCCGGCGGGATCGCCGGCCGGAGCTGACCCGCCGGGCAGGGACGAGTGTGATCGTTACGTCACAGACCCCCGCGTTCCCCCGCCCCGCCGGAACTGCCCGGGCCGCTCGCCACGTCCTCGTGGCAGTACGGCCGCCCCCGGGCGGCGTGAAAGGCGTCCCGCATCCCCTAGGGTCGGGGGCGCGGCGATGTGTACGGCAAGGCAGTGAGGAAAGCGCGATGGTGCAGGCGTACAGGACGGACACCGGAAACGGCGTGGGACCGCAGCGCTCCGGCTCCCGCTTCCGGGACCTCCGAGACAGACTCGCCCGGCGCCTGAGGGACCGGGGCACCTGGCAGCGCGGGATCGTCCTGGCCTGCTGCGCCCTGCTGCTGACCCTCGTGATGGCCTTCCACTCCCGGATCCCGAACACCATCGGCAACCTGGGCAGCCTCACCGAGACGTTCATGCCCTGGATCGGCGTGTTCTTCCCGGTGCTGCTCGTCCTCGGGCTGGTGCGCCGCTCGGGGACCGCGCTGGTGGCGCTGCTGCTGCCGGTCGTGGTCTGGCTCAACATGTTCGGCGGCCTGTTCACCGACAAGTCCGGCAGCGGCGGCGACCTGACGGTCGCCACGCACAACGTCAACGCGGACAATCCGGACCCCGCCGCCACCGCCGACCAGGTCGCGGGTTCCGGCGCGGACGTCGTCGCCCTCCAGGAACTGCCCGCCGGCAAGGTCGCGGCGTACGAGAAGGCCCTCGCCGGGCGCTTCCGCTACCACTCCGTCCAGGGCACCGTCGGCCTGTGGAGCAAGTACCCGCTCAGCGACACCCGGCCGGTGGACCTCAAGATGGGCTGGGTCCGCGCCATGCGGACCACCGTCGCCACCCCCGAGGGCCCGCTCGCCGTGTACGTGGCGCACCTGCCTTCCGTACGCGTCAAGCTGCACGCCGGCTTCACCGCCAATCAGCGCGACCAGAGCGCCGACGCCCTCGGCAAGGCCATCTCCCACGAACCGCTCGCCCGGATCGCCCTGCTCGGCGACCTCAACGGGACGATGAACGACCGCGCGCTCAACGGGGTCACCTCCCAGATGCGCTCCACCCAGGGCGCCGCCGGCGACGGCTTCGGCTTCAGCTGGCCCGCGAAGTTCCCGATGGCCCGGATCGACCAGATCATGGTCAAGGGCGTCGAACCGATGTCCTCCTGGACCCTCCCCGCCACCGGCAGCGACCACCTCCCGATCGCCGCCCGCGTCGAACTCTGACGCAACAGGGCGTTCACCTGGACGCCCCACATATCTGAGAGACTTTGTTTCGTACGGGAACAAGGTCGCCGGCGACGAAGCCGGTCCGCCGCCGTGCGCACCGCCGACCGGCGGACCGCGCCGGCGTGCGTACGACCACGTGCCCCTCCCGCCCCTCCGCGTCCCCGCAGGCCCCGACCGGGCCCCGCCGGGCTGCGGCGGGGGCCCTCACGCGGAAAGGTCTCTCCTCATGCCCCTGGCCCTGCTCGCGCTGGCCGTGAGCGCCTTCGGCATCGGCACCACCGAGTTCGTGATGATGGGCCTGCTGCCCAACGTCGCGGACGGCCTCGGCACCTCCGTCCCCACCGCCGGCTACCTCGTGTCGGCGTACGCGATCGGCGTGGTGCTCGGTGCCCCGCTGCTCACCGCCGTCGGCTCCCGCATCCCGCGCAAGCGGATGCTCCTGCTGCTGATGGCCCTGTTCACCGTCGGCAACCTCGCCTCCGCGCTCGCCCCCGGCTTCGGATGGCTGATCGCGGGCCGCCTGCTGGCCGGCCTGCCGCACGGCGCGTTCTTCGGCGTCGGAGCCGTCGTCGCCTCCCGGCTCGTGCCCGAGGGGCGCCGGGCCCGGGCCGTCGCCACGATGTTCCTCGGCCTGACCGTCGCCAACATCGTCGGCGTGCCCGCCGCCACCCTGCTCGGCCAGCACCTCGGCTGGCGGGCCACCTTCCTGGTGGTCGCGGCCATCGGCGTCTGCGCGATGGCGGCCCTCGCCCGCCTCGTCCCGCAGATCCCCGTCGAGGCCCGGCAGGACGTGCGCCACGAGGTCCGCGCGATGGGCAACCGGCAGGTGCTGCTCGGCCTGCTCACCGCCGTCTTCGGCTTCGCCGGCGTGTTCGCCGTCTACTCGTACCTCTCGGCGATGACCACGAAGGCCATGGGCTTCGGCGAGTCCGCGGTCACCCCGGTCCTGGCGCTCTTCGGCATCGGTATGACCCTGGGCGCGCTCGCCGCCGGCCCGCTCACGGACCGCGCGCTGCGCCCGACGCTGTACGGGTCGCTGGGCGCCCTCGCCGTCGTCCTGGCCGTCTTCCCGCTGGCAGCGCACGTGAAGTGGGCGGCGCTGGTGATGGTGGTGCTGCTGGGCGCGGTGGGCTTCATGACGACGACGCCGCTCCAGATGCTGGTCATGAACAAGGCCAAGGACGCCCCGACCCTGGCCTCCGCCTCCAACCACTCCGCCTTCAACCTCGCCAACGCGGGCGGCGCGTGGCTCGGCGGCGCGGCGATCGCGGCGGGCTGGGGCTGGACGTCGCCGGCCGTCGTCGGCGCGGCCCTGGCCCTGGCGGGCCTGGCGATCGCGGTGACGGCGGGCGCGCTCGACCGCGAGCGCGGCACATCGAAGGTGGTGGCGCGCCGAGTCCAGGCCCACGCCGCGCACAACCCGGCCCGTCCGGCGCTCGGGGAAGAGACATCGGCTACGACGGACCGCCACTGACCGCGGGCCGTCGACTACATCCAGCCCGTCCGGCGCTTGAGGACAAGACCCCGGCCGGGACGGGCCGCAACTGACGGACAAACGCAGCCCGTCCGGCGCTCGAGGACAAACCTCCAGCCCCGGACGGGCTCGCGTATCAGGGACCCGCCGGCTTCAGACGGCCTCGCGCCAGCGATTCGTGATCGGCAGCCGCCGGTCCTTCCCGAACCCCTTCGGCGAGATCTTCGTCCCCGGCGGGTACTGCCGCCGCTTGTACTCCGCCGCGTCCACCATCCGCAGCGTCTTCGCCACCAGTGCCCGGTCGAACCCGGCCGCGACGATCGCTTCGAGACCCTGGTCCCGGTCCACGTACAGTTCCAGGATGCGGTCCAGCACGTCGTAGTCCGGCAGCGAGTCCGTGTCCACCTGGCCCGGCCGCAGCTCGGCGCTCGGCGGCTTCGTGATGGACGCCTCCGGGATCGGCGGCGTCTGCCCGCGCTCCTCGGCGGCCCGGTTGCGCCACCTGGCCAGCCGGAACACCGACGTCTTGTACACGTCCTTGATCGGCCCGTACGCCCCGACGGAGTCCCCGTACAGCGTGGAGTAGCCGACGGCCAGCTCCGACTTGTTGCCGGGGGCCAGGACGATCTGGCCCTCCTGGTTGGAGATCGCCATCAGCATCGTGCCGCGCAGCCGCGACTGGAGGTTCTCCTCGGCGAGCCCGGTGAGCCCCAGCGACCCCATGTACGCGTCGAACATCGGCTCGATCGGGACCGTCCGGTAGTTCAGGCCCGTGCGCCGGGCCAGCTCGGCCGCGTCGCCCTTGGAGTGGTCCGAGGAGTACTTGGACGGCATCGAGACCCCGTACACCTGCTGCGCACCGAGCGCGTCGCAGGCGATGGCGGCGACCAGCGCCGAGTCGATGCCGCCGGAGAGCCCGATGAGCACGCTGTTGAAGCCGTTCTTCGCGGCGTAGGCCCGCAGGCCCACCACGAGGGCCGTGTACAGCTCCTCGTCGTCGTCGAGCCGGTCCGCGTAACCCCCGGCGAGCTCCGCCTCGTACGGCGGCAGCGGCTCCTCCGAGAGGACCACGTGGTCGATCCGCAGTCCGTCGTTGACGACGCCGGAGGGCGCCTCGGCGGGGGCGGCGGGCAGCTCCAGGTCGAGGATCACGCTGCCCTCGGCGAACTGCGGGGCGCGGGCGACGACCTCGCCCTCCCGGTCCACGACGATCGAGTCGCCGTCGAAGACCAGCTCGTCCTGGCCGCCGATCATCGCGAGGTACGCGGTGGTGCAGCCGGCCTCACGGGCGCGCTTGCGGACCAGTTCCAGCCGGGTGTCGTCCTTGTCCCGCTCGTACGGGGAGGCGTTGACCGAGAGCAGCAGTCCGGCCCCGGCGGCGCGCGCGGCCGGGACGCGGCCGCCGTCCTGCCAGAGGTCCTCGCAGATCGCGAGCGCCACATCGATGCCGTGCACGCGTACGACGGGCATCGAGTCGCCCGGCACGAAGTACCGGAACTCGTCGAAGACGCCGTAGTTCGGCAGGTGGTGCTTGGCGAAGTTCAGCGCGATCGCGCCGCGGTGCAGCACCGCGGCCGCGTTGCGCGGGGAGCCGGCCGGCTGGCCGTAGCGCTCCGCGGCGAACTCAGAGCGGTCGAGGTAGCCGACGAGGACGGGGATCTCCCCGAAGCCCTCCGCGTCGAGCCGGGCCGCGAGCGCGCGCAGCGCTTCGCGCGAGGCCTCGACGAAGGACGACCGCAGGGCCAAATCCTCGACGGGGTAGCCGGTCAGCACCATCTCGGGGAACGCCACGAAGTGGGCGCCCTGTTCGGCGGAGTGCCGGGTCCAGTGGACGATCGCCTCGGCGTTGCCGGCGAGGTCGCCGACGGTCGAGTCGATCTGATTCAGTGCGAGGCGTAGTTGAGGCACGCGGCCCACTCTAATCGTCTGACTGACGCGATGCCCGGGCGGGCCGCGCGGAACAACGCCGCCGCGGTGGATTCAGTGGGGCGAGCGCGAGTAGACCTGCTCCGCCCAGTCGGCGATCTGGTCGTCCGAGAGGTGCCGGGCCAGGTCGGCCTCGCTGATCATCCCGATCAGCTTCTTGTTCTCGACGACCGGCAGCCGGCGGATCTGGTGGTTCTGCATCTCCTCCAGCACCGCTTCCACGTCCGCGTCCGCGTCGATCCAGCGGGGCGTGCCCTGCGCGAGGTCGCCCGCGGTCACCTTGGACGGGTCGCGGCCCTCCGCCACGCAGCCGACCACGATGTCGCGGTCGGTGAGGATGCCGACCATCCGGTCCTCCTCGCCGCTGGCCGAGATGGGCAGCGCGCCGACGTGGTGCTCGCGCATCATCTGGGCGGCGCGGTCGAGGGTCTCGTGCGCCGGAATCCAGGTGGCGCCGGTGTGCATGATGTCCTTGGCGGTGGTCATGGGGGATTCCTCCTGCGTACCGAGGGGCAGCCGTACGTACATCCCCGAGCGAACCCATCGTCATGGGCCCGTTCGGGGGACGCGACCGCTGTAGCCCATTCGGGTGCATTTACGGTACGAGGGAACTTTCCGGGCACTCCGCTCCGCAGGCTTGAGGGCCCGGATCAGGAGCCGTCGAGGCCGCCCGTGCAGGCGGCGCCCGGCTCGGGCGTCTGCGGCCCCTGCACGTAGTGGGCGAAGAACTGCGCCACCCGCGGATCGTCCGCGCCGTCCACCGTGACCTGCTTGCCCCAGGCGCTCAGCATGATCGCCCCGGCCTGGTCCTTGTACGGGCTCATGAGCGAGTACGGCGTCCTCGCCACCCGGTCGGCGAGCTTCCGGACATCGGCGGAAGGCGCCTCGCCCGTGTACGTGACCCAGACCGAACCGTGCTCCAGGGCGTGCACGGCGTTCATGTCGGGGATGGCCTTCTTGTAGACCTCGCCGTCGCAGTTCATCCAGACCGGGCTGTGGTCCCCGCCGACGGGAGGCTTCATCGGGTAGTCGACGGTCTCCTCGACGTGGTTGCGGCTCAGCTTCTTCGCGTCCCAGGACTTCTCGCCCTCGATCGGCCCGGTGGCGAGGTCCTTGTCGTCCTTCTCCCCGGCGGCGGAGCCCCCGCCCTTCCCGTCGTCGCTCATCGAACGGTCCGACGACTTGTCGTCGGCCCTGTCGAGGACCGTATACGCGCCGAAGGTGACGAGCCCGGCGACGACGACGGCGCTCAGACTCACGGCGAGCACCCGGTTGCGGCGGTCCCGCGCGCGGTCGGCGTTGCGCATCTGTTCTATGCGGGTCCTGCGATCGAAGCTCATGTCGTGGATCCTTCGGGGAAGGTGCGATGAGGGGACGGGCGGAGCGCGGAATCCCGGGTGCGCGGGGCGGTGACGAGGTGGTCGGCGCCCGTGCACACCACGGGCGCCGATCGTAGTGGGTGGCCGCGTGCTCCATGTCACGTCGGGTGCGTAATCTGGGGGAAATCCGGGGTCGCGATACTGGAGTCTCTCCCCAGCCCCGGGAGGTGGAGCACGGACCGTCTGAACTGCAAGGATGTGGCTATGGACAAGCAGCAGGAATTCGTCCTCAGGACCCTTGAGGAGCGCGACATCCGGTTCGTACGGCTGTGGTTCACCGATGTGCTCGGTTACCTCAAGTCCGTGGCCGTGGCCCCTGCCGAGCTCGAGCAGGCCTTCGACGAGGGCATCGGCTTCGACGGCTCCGCGATCGAGGGCTTCGCCCGGGTGTACGAGTCGGACATGATCGCCAAGCCGGACCCGGGGACGTTCCAGATCCTGCCGTGGCGCGCGGAGGCACCGGGCACGGCCCGTATGTTCTGCGACATCCTGATGCCGGACGGCTCGCCGTCCTTCGCGGACCCCCGCTTCGTGCTCAAGCGCATCCTGGCCAAGACCTCGGACCTGGGCTTCACCTTCTACACCCACCCGGAGATCGAGTTCTTCCTGCTGAAGGACAAGCCGGTCGACGGCACCCGGCCCACCCCGGCCGACAGCTCCGGCTACTTCGACCACACCCCGCAGAACGTCGGCATGGACTTCCGCCGCCAGGCCATCACGATGCTCGAATCCATGGGCATCTCGGTCGAGTTCAGCCACCACGAGGGTGCGCCGGGCCAGCAGGAGATCGACCTGCGGTACGCGGACGCGCTCTCGACCGCCGACAACATCATGACGTTCCGCCTGGTCATGAAGCAGGTCGCGCTGGAGCAGGGCGTGCAGGCGACGTTCATGCCGAAGCCGTTCTCGGAGTACCCCGGCTCGGGCATGCACACCCACCTCTCCCTCTTCGAGGGCGACCGCAACGCGTTCTACGAGTCCGGCGCGGAGTACCAGCTCTCCAAGGTCGGCCGCTCCTTCATCGCGGGCCTCCTGCGCCACGCCGCGGAGATCTCCGCCGTCACCAACCAGTGGGTCAACTCCTACAAGCGCATCTGGGGCGGCTCCTCCCGCGCCGCGGGCGCCGGCGGCGAGGCCCCCTCGTACATCTGCTGGGGCCACAACAACCGCTCCGCCCTGATCCGCGTCCCCATGTACAAGCCCGGCAAGACCGGCTCCGCCCGCGTCGAGGTCCGCTCCATCGACTCCGGCGCCAACCCGTACCTCACGTACGCCGTCCTCCTCGCCGCCGGCCTCAAGGGCATCGAGGAGGGCTACGAACTCCCGGCCGGCGCCGACGACGACGTCTGGGCCCTCTCCGACGCGGAACGCCGCGCCATGGGCATCGAACCCCTCCCGCAGAACCTGGGCGAGGCGATCTCCCTCATGGAGAAGAGCGAGTTGGTCGCGGAAACCCTGGGTGAGCACGTCTTCGACTTCTTCCTCCGCAACAAGAAGCGCGAGTGGGAGGAGTACCGCAGCGAGGTCACGGCCTTCGAACTGAAGAACCTGCTGCCGGTGCTGTAGGCGCGGTTCGGCGCCCTTGAGGCGCCTGTACGTGGTTCCGGTTCGGGCCGACGGTGACACGCCGTCGGTCCGAAGCCGCTTCAGGCCGATGGATCTCGTCGTCGGCCCCCATCTCCTGTCGGCTTCGCACGTGTTGGGCGTTGTGACTGCCGATGGGAGGATCAGAGCCTGTCCGCATCAGGGCGTTGACGAGGTCGAACGGTGGAGGCGTGCAGTGGGGCTGGGAACAGTGGTGGTCACCGGGGCGGCAGGGAATATCGGTTCATTCGTGCGCCGGGCGTTACGCGGCGAGGTGAGCCGCCTGGTCCTGCTCGACCGCGTTCCGCTCCAGGTCGAAGCCGCGAACGAGGTGGTTCGGACCGTCGATCTACGGGACGCGGCAGCCGTCGAGGCCGCGCTCGCGGGTGCGGACGCCGTGCTTCATCTGGGCGGCCTGCCGGACGAGGCACCGCTTGAGGATCTCCTGGACGCCAATGTGCTGGGCACCCACCATGTCCTGGAAGCCGCCCGCCGTGGGGCGATCCCGCGAGTTGTGCTCGCCGGCAGCAACCGCGTGAGCGGGTTCTATCCCGTGTCCCATCGCACCGGCCCCCAGGAGCCGGTGCGACCCGACGGCCTGTACGGCGTGAGCAAGGCGGCCGTCGAGGCCCTGGGGCGGCTGTACGCGGACAAGTTCGGTGTGTCCGTGATCTGCCTGCGTATCGGCAGCTTCGAGGAGGCGCCCACCGAGTCGCGCCACCTGGCGACCTGGCTGAGCCCGCGTGATGCCGTCGGTTTCTGCCGCGCCGCGCTGACCGCTCCGCTCTCCACACGCTTTGCCACGGCGTACGCCGTCTCTGCCAACACCCGCCGCTTCTGGGAACTGCCCGGGGAATCCGAACTGGACTACACACCCGTCGACAACGCCGAAACACATGCGTCGCACATCCCTGACGCCGACGTCCCTGCCGACCCCGGAGCCCCGCAGGCCGGCCCGTATGCCCTGCCCGAGTTCACGTTGAAGCACATCCGGCCCTGACCTGCCCTCGGCCCCGTGCAACTGCCCGAAACCGGGCCCGTCGGAAACCACGCGGCATCGGGAACCCGGGCCCCGCGAACGAGGCGCAGGGGGTCCCGGGCCGCGCCAGGCATCGCCGGCGGAGCCGGTCAGCCGGCCGACGTGTGCCGTGTCGTCTCGGCCGCCTCGGTGAGGGCGCGCTGCCTGAGAGCGCCGAACAGCTGCTGCCCGACGGCGACCACGACGTCGTCCGCGCCGACCGTCCGCCCGTCCCGGGGGACGACCTCGGCCGCGTCCCGGGCCAGGTCCGTGAGGAACACGCTCGCGATGCCGTCCAAGTCGCGGACCAGCGCCGGGACCGCCCTCACTCCCCGGCTCCCCAGCAGCCTCCTCACCCCGGGCTCGAAGCGGTGGGCGCCGGCCACACCACTCGGAGTACGCGTCCCGCGCCGCTCGCGAAGAGACACGAGCACGCCCTCGGCGTTGCGCAGCTCGCCCAGCAAGCCGTGGAAGGCCGGGCTGTACAGGTACCAGCCCGAGCCCACCTCCACCTCGACGTTCCGGTCGATCGCCGAGATGAGGTCCTCGGGAATCAGCCTCTTCCTGCACTTCTCGGCCGCCGCTGCTCCGGCGGCGTCGATGACCTCCGTCAGCACGGTCCGCGTCACCGACGCGGCGGTCCACGCGGCGACCCGGGAGACGTGCAACGAGGTCACGTCCCTGAACACCGCCCTGACGAGATGAGGCTTGCACGGCAGGCCGGCCACGGCGGAAGAGGGCTGCGGACCGCCGCGCCCGGCGCGCGGAGGACGTGGGGTCATCGAAGAACGCCTCGGGTTGTTCACCCCGGTGATGCTGCCACCCGGGTCCGACAGCGGGTCTCGTGGCACGCCTCGTAGGATCGGCACATGGTGGCCCTGGTACCGTCGTTCATCTGTTTCCTCCTCTTCTGTGTGGGCTTGGTACGAGACCGCCGCCGAGTGAGCAACGCGGTCCTGCTGGGCCTGTCCGTCGTCTTCGCGGTCATCGCACTCCTGCTGCACGTCGCCTCGGAGCGAGCCCAGTTGGGCCGCGACCTGGTCGTCGTGCTGCTGACCCTCGCGGGCGTCGGTGTCGTGACGCTGGCGTGGTTCCTCATCGCCAACGGGATCACCATGGTCCGCAAAGAGGGCCGTAGCCCGGCGAACCTGCTGTCCCTGGGAGCGGGCACGGCCCTGGTCGCCCTGCTCGGGCTGCTGATCACCGCACTGGTGCTGCACACCCACACGCTTCTGGTCGTGGCGGCGACAGCGGTGGCGCTCGCCGGGTACATCGCCTTCCTGTTCCTCTGCTTCCTCGTGTACGGGAGCCTGTACGGGCGTCTGCGCATCCGGCGCCGGGCGGACTTCGTGGTGGTCCTGGGCTCGGGCCTGAGCGGCGGCACCACCGTGCCGCCGCTGCTGGCCGGCCGCCTCGACCGGGCCCGGAAGGAACACGCCAGGCTGTCGCGGAAGGGCCGGCGCCCGGTCCTGCTCACCTCGGGCGGCCAGGGGCCCGACGAGAAGGTGCCGGAGTCCCATGCGATGGCCGACTACCTGGTCGCCCAGGGCTTCTCCGCCGACCTGATCCAACGCGAGGACCGCTCGACCACCACGGACGAGAACCTGACGTTCAGCGGAGAGCTGATGGAGCGCCAGAAGCCGGATTACCGGTGCGTGATCGTCACGAACAACTACCACGTCTTCCGCACCGCGGTCACCGCCCGCCGCACCGGCATCCGGGGCCACGTGATCGGCGCCCCGACAGCCGCGTACTTCTGGCCGAGCGCCATGATCCGCGAGTTCGTCGCCCTCCTGGTCTCCTACCGCCGCACCAACGCCGTGCTCTTCCTGCTCGTCCTGCTGAGCGGCCTCTTCATCTGGTGGCTGGGGTGGCCGTCACCGGGGGCCCTCACGTAGACCTCGCCGGGCGGCGCTCGCGCCCCGGGGGCTGTCCGGTGCCCCGTTCTGCGAGATCAGGGTGACCCACGAGTTCCGCTGCCGGACCTCGTTTCGACGCGGCGAATCGGACCCGGCGGCGAAGCGGGCGATCTTCTCGGCACCTCCGCGCGGGAGGTCCGCCAGGGCTGCCTCGGGCAGGTCCGAGAGGGCCGTGCGCAGTTGTGCCGCAAGGTCCGGAAGCAGGGTCCGGACCGTGGGCGGGACGGTCACTGTGGTGAGCAGGAGGTCGCCCTCGTAGAAGTAGGCGTCGATCAGTGGCCGGGGAGCCCCGGACGATCCGGCACCTGCACCACCTTGACGAACCCCCACGTTCGACCTGCGTAGCAGCGTGGCCAACGCACGGGGCTGCGGCTGTCGTTCAGGTGGTCGGCTCCCCGAGGGCGGCTGATAGCTTGATCGCTCGGGCACCGGGGCGGGGGCATTCCGCGACCCCGGCGAAGTCGAGACGCCGCGCAGACCTGATCGGCCTGTGCGGCACGGGAGGGTATCGACACGTGGATGCGCGGATGCGTTTTGTGGCCGGCAGCGCGGTGGTCGCTCTGATGCTGGTGACCGCGGGGTGCGGCGGCTCGTCCGACGAGGGCGCGAAGCGTGGCGCGAACGCCGCCGAGGGCGGCGCCGGGGCGGGTGGCCTGCCCAGTGCCGGCACCATGGCGGATATCGAGGCCTTCGTCTCCGAACGTGCGACGTGCCTCGACATGTCCCTGCGGCCCGACGACCACGATCAGGAGTGGGTCGGCGAGGAGTGGGGCATCAAGGAACGTGCCATCTGCAACGACGGGGACCGGGCGAGCAGCAGTCTTCTGCTCGTGAACGACATGAAGGTGTTCCAGACCCAGGCCAAGAAGCAGCGCAGGGCCTATTTCATCGGCAAGGACTTCGCCGTCTACGCCCAGGGATCGACGACGAAGGCCGCCCTCCAGGACTCGGGAATGCTGTTCCTCATCTGCAAGGACAAGGACAAGATCCCCAGCGGCTACAAGAAGGAACCGGCGCTCGTGGACGGGTGTGTCCTGACCGACTACGCCCATGGCTTCTGAGGCCGGCCGCCCCATGGACAGTCTGCGAGCAACGACCACCCTGTGGCGGCCCACCGGGCCCGAGGAGCTGGCGCTCGTACGCGAGTCGAACTGGCGCGCCTGGCCGCCCCGGCTTCCCGAGCAGCCGATCTTCTATCCGGTGCTCAACGAGGACTACGCGATCCGGATCGCGAGGGACTGGAACGTGAAGCACAGCGGCGTCGGCTACGTCACCCGGTTCGAGGTCGAGTCGGACTTCCTGAGCCGGTATCCCGTTCAGCAGGCGGGTGGGCGGACGATCCTGGAACTGTGGGTGCCGGCTGAGGAGCTGGACGAGTTCAACGCGCACATCGTCGGTGAGATCACGGTGACCCACGAATTCCGGTGACGCGCGTCCGCGTCGAGAGCCGTGGGCCGCGGCGGGATTTCTCGCCGCGGCCCACGGCCTGATCGGTGGCGGTGGCTTCGAAGCGGGTGGTGGTCTTCGAGTCACCGGCACCGTGCCGGGCCGGAACCACGGAAATCATCTGTGGATGTCTCTCGGGCTCCGTCGGAATTCTAGGGAGCGGATCGCTGCCGATTCCATACGGGGCGCCGATTTACGGATACGTAGAAAACGTCGGGCCGGTCAGAAGCGCGTTGCCGGGTTCGTCCTTCCGTACGGCCAGGCGTCCACCGTCGCGGCAGTCCAGTCGAAGACCCAGCCGGGGCGCGGGCTTCCCGCTCCCCAGCCGTCCGGGCGCCGGCGGGGGAGCGGGAAGCCCGCCTGCTGGGCGGCGGTGGCCGTCGCGCAGGTCTCGCGGGCGATGCGGAGGGCGTCCGACCAGGTGTCGGCCGGCCCCGTGAAGATGTGCAGCCCGCGCTGCTCGGGCCGTCCGGAGTTCCTTATCGGGACGTTGACCTGGTAGTAGGCCTGGGCCATGGCACAGTCTCCTCGGTCCGTAGAGCGGTTGCCGGCCGGGCTGCGCCACCGTATGAAGCCGCCCGGGCCGCGAATATCCGGAACGGACGATCACCTATACGTATCCCGGGCTGCCGGCCGCACCCCCGGGTGCGCCGGGTTTTCTGCGTATACGTGGATCCGCCCCCCTGATGTAACGGCGAGCCCGATGCCTCTAGGGTCCGGTGCGGGCGGCACCGCCGGGCGTGACCCGTGTCCCGAAAGGGCGTGAGGTGTCGCCTTTTCGCTTGGTTTCCATTCAACAGGAATACCGCGGGCTCTGTTGAGAAATATTTCCGATGTCTGCGTCTTGAAATCCCTTCGATCGCTGGGCAATAGTTCCGTTCGCGGCGAGTCAATGACTTTCCGTCAGCCAGAAACCGCCTTCGCCGGTGCGTTGTCCACGCATTCCGGCGTACACCCCCCTTGAGTTTCTGGCTGCCCATCAGAAGGGATCAACGTGCGTAACTCCCGTAAGTACCGCATGGCAGCGCTGGGTATCGCGCTCTCGGCCTCGGCAGTCCTGGGAACCCAGACCCTGGCCCAGGCGCAGGAGACGGAGTCCGCCCCCCGCTACCAGCCCGAGATGGTCCGGGCGCTGGCCGCTTCGCTCGGTGTGAGCGAGAAGGCCGCGACCGAACGGCTGGACCGGCAGGACGCCCAGCAGGCCAGGCTCGCCGCGCTCACGGAGAGCGGCATAGCCGGCGACGGGGCCTTCTTCGACGGCTCCGGCACGCTGACCGTCAACGTCGGCGACAAGGCCGAGGCGGCCGAGGTCGAGAAGGCAGGCCTCGCGGCCCGGGTGCCCGCGAGAGGACAGGCGGCGCTCGACGAGGTCAAGTCCCGGCTGGACGCCCTCGCCGCGAAGAAGGTCCCCTCCGGGGTGGCCTCCTGGTCCGTGGACCTGGCCTCCGACCAGGTGACCGTCAAGGTCAACAACGACCGGAGCGCCGCCGCCAAGGCGTTCCTCGCCGAGGCCGCCGGGTACGGTGCCGCCGTCGAGATCGTGCGCGGCGAGGAACAGCTCGAAGCCAAGGCCGCGATCTACCCCGGCAGCAAGATGACGCTGAACAACACCACCGGCTGGTGTTCCGTGGGGTACGGCGCCCACGACAGCTCCGGCAGGCAGTATCTGGTGAGCGCGGGACACTGCGTCGTCAACACCCTGCGCTACGACGGCACGGCCTTCGCCCAGGGCTACAACACCCGCTACAGGCTCGGCAGCAACAGCGTTGACATGGGCATCGCGACCATCAACTCCGGCCACTCGATCGTCACCGCCGTCGGCACCTGGGGCCAGGGCAGCACCAAGACGGTCGCCGTCAAGGGCAGCAGCCGGGCCGCCGTCGGTGCCACGATCTGC
Source organism: Streptomyces sp. 2131.1 (assembly GCF_900105515.1). Taxonomy (GTDB): domain Bacteria; phylum Actinomycetota; class Actinomycetes; order Streptomycetales; family Streptomycetaceae; genus Streptomyces; species Streptomyces drozdowiczii. Next base: position 5,126,308 of record NZ_FNSY01000001.1, read on the forward strand.
AAGTCCGGCGCCACCACCGGCTGGACCTGCGGCTCCATCTCCTCCTACAACAACACCGTCACGTACATCGACCGCAACGGCGGCCCCGACACGGTGATCACCGGCCTGGGCGCCTCCAGCGTCTGCGTCGAGGGCGGTGACAGCGGCGGTGCGTACATCTCCGGCAACCAGGCCCAGGGCATGACCTCCGGCGGCCCGACCGACCAGCAGTGCACCGGCGGCGTCAACTCCCGCGGCTCCTCGTACTTCCAGCCGCTCGGTGACGCCCTCCAGTACTACGGGCTGACGCTCAACACCAACTGACCACGTCCGCAAGGGGAAAGGGCCGGGGGCCGCTCGCGCAACAGGCGAGCGGCCCCCGGCTGCTTCCCGGCCGGGGCGCGTCCGCCCGGCCGCGGCTCCCGTCCGAAGACCCCCCACCCGCTGGAAGACGCCATGGTGCACACCCCCCACACCACCGACCCGGACACGATGTTCGCAACGACGTTCAAGCAGGCTCTGCAACGGCGTGGTCTGCCGTTGGGGGACGTACGCGATCACCTCGAGGCCCACGGAATCACCCTCAGCGTCGCCACCCTCAGCTACTGGCAGAGCGGCCGCAGCCAGCCGGAGAAGGCGCTGTCCCTGTGTGCCGTCGACATCCTGGAGCCGTTCCTCGGCCTCCCCGGCGGTGCCCTGCGGTCCCTCCTGCGGCGCAGGCCGCGCGGCTGGGTGCCGCCCCACGACCCGGCCGTCGTCCGTGGCGTCTACGGCGAGAACTCCGACGTGGAACAGGCCCTCGGCGTCGACTTCCCGCACTTCAACGCCGGTCTGCGCAGGCTGGTCGTCCACGAGGCGGTACGAGTGAACGAGCACCGCCTCGTCGACGAGATCCGCGTCACCGTCGCGGTCAGAGCCGTCCACCACGACGTGCGGCACCTCACGGTCATCCACACCCTGGACGGTGCGGAGGGCGGTGCGTTCGACGTCACCGTTCCCTCGGGGCCGGCCCCGCGCACCTGGTTCCGGGCGGAGCCCAACTGTGTCGTCGCCGAGATCCCGTTCGGCCGCCGGCTGGTCAGGAACGAGACCGCGGTCGTCGAGTACACCGTGCGTACCGCCGCGACCGGGGGCGTCTCCCACCAGCACGAGTCCCGCGTCACGACACCCTTGCAGACCTATCTGCTCCAGGTCCGCTTCCATCCCTCGGCCCTGCCCTCGAAGTGCTGGCACTCCTACCGCCGACGACTCGGTGCCGAGCCCGGCCGGCAGCTCGCGGCCCTCGACGGACTCCATACGACGCACCTGCTGCCCATGAAGCCGGCACCGGGCGTCCACGGCGTCGAGTGGCGCTGGGCCGACTGAACACGGGCGGGCCCGCCCCGCCACGGCCTTGGTACGGTGCGGGCACCGGCGGCGAGGTGCCGGGGCGCGCCGTCTCCGCACCTTCCGCCAGAACGAGAGCGAGGACGACGACGTGAACCTGACGCCTGGTTCCGCTCTGCGGCCCCTGGCCCGGGCCCTCACCGACGAGCGCGCCGAACCGGTCCTGCTGTTCGTCGAGGGCGCCGCCGGTGAGGGGAAGACCCACCTGCTCCGGGCACTGGCCGGCCTGCCCGGGACGGCGCACACGGTCCGCGTGCGGTGGCGGTGCGGAGCCGGCGCCGGACCGCCGGGCGAGGACGGGAATCGGCAGGCGCCCACCCTGTGGCTGGTGGACGATGTCCACCGCGCGGACGAGGCCGAACTGCGGTGGCTGCGCCGCGTCCTCGGGGGACTGGAGCCGGGATCCGCCGCCGCCGTGGCCTACCGGCCCGAGGAACTGCCCGTCCGCGGCCTGCCGTTGGGCCGTCCGCCGATGACGTACCCCTCCCGGCTCACCGTGCTCCGGCACCGGCTGGCGCCCTGGGGCGAGGAACGCGTCCACCGGGCCGCCGCGGAGGCGCTGGACGGCGGCTGTACGGCCGAGGCGGCGCGCAGACTGTACGAACTCACCGCCGGAGTGCCCCAGGTGGTCGTCGACCTCCTCGCCGTACTGCGGGAACGGCATCCGGCGTTCACCGGCACGGCGGCCGAGGTGGAGGCTGCCGGGGTACCGACCCGCCTCGCGGAACTCGTGCTGAGCCGTACGCACGCGCTGCCGCCGGAGCACCGGCCGGTGGTCTGGGCGGCCGCAGTCCTCGGCGCACCCGCCCCCAGGGACGAGCTGATCGCGGTGTCGGGGCTCGGGACGGCGGCGGGGACCGGCGCGCTGCTCCGGGCCCTGGAGACGGCGGCCCTCGCGGAGCCGGCCGAGGGCCGCTACGGCTTCGCCGTCCCGCTGGCCGCACCGGCCGTACGGGCCTCGGTGCCCGGCCCCGTCCGCCAGGACCTGCACGGCCGTGCGGCGGCCGTCCTGCGCTGCGGGCAGCCCGTGCCCTGGGACGACGTGGCCGCACACCACAGGGCGGCCGGCGAGACCCGCCGGTGGCTCGGCGCGGTGGAGAAGGCGGCAGCGGCGGCGGCCGGGGCCGGGCGGCACCAGGAGGCCGTCACACTGCTGGAAAGGACGCTGGCCACGCCCGGTCTGCCCCCGCGGAGCCGGGCCCGCCTCGCGCCGCTCCTCGCCCGCAGCGCGGTGACCGGGCTGCGCTCGGACCAGACCGTGGAGGTGCTCGCGCAGATCGTGCGGGACGCCTCCCTGCCTCCGGCCATTCGCGGGGAACTGCGGCTCGACCTGGGGCTGATGCTGGCCAACCAGATGGGCCGGGGGCCCGAGGGGCGCCAGGTGCTGGAGACCGCCGTCGGCGAACTGTGCGAGGTCCGGCCCGGACTGGCCGCCCGCGCCATGGCGGCCCTGTCCAGCACGTTCGTACCGGGCAACCACATCGACGCCGACCGGGAGTGGATCGCCAGGGCCGTCGCCATCACGGACGCCGGCGACGACGAGGTCATGCGCACGGCGGTCCTCGCCAACCAGGCGGACCTCGCCCTGAGTTGCGCCGACCCGGGAGCGTGGGACCTGGTCAGGGGGCTGTCCGGCAGGGACACGGACCCCGCGTGCGCGCGACAGGCCGCGCGCGGCCTGTGCAACGCCGCGAACTCCGCGGTCTGGCTCGGCTTCCACGACCGGGCGGAGGACCTGCTCGCCGAAGGACTGGAGCTGGCCGCCCGCAGCGGGGCGCCCTACCTGGAGCACACGGCGCTGGGGGCGCGGCTGCTCCAGGAGTGGTGGACCGGCCGGTGGCCGGGCCTGGCCGAGCGGTGCGAGGACTTCGTCGCGGCGACCGCCGACATGCCGTTCCTCGCCTCCGACGCCTATGTCGTACGAGGCCTGCTCGCCCTCGCCCAGGGCGACTGGGGCGAGGCCGGGCCCTGGCTGTCCCAGCGCGGGACCACCCGGGCCGAGAACCTGCCCGTGCCGCTGGCCGCGACGGCGGCCGGCGCCGCGATCCGTCTCGCCCTGGCCCGCCAGGAGGTGGAAGCGGCGGCGGAACAGGCACGCGCCGCCTGGACGGCCCTCGCCGGGAAGGGGGTGTGGACGTGGGGTTCGGAACTCCTGCCGTGGGCCGTGGAGGCCGTGGCGCGCGCGGGCGACACCGCCGCGGCGCACACCATGGTCCGGGCCTTCTCCCAGGGCATCGACCGACGCGACGCACCCGCCGCCCGGACCGCACTGCTCCGGAGCAGGGCCGTCCTGACCGAGACGGAAGCGCTCGCCGGGCAGGAGCGGGAGCGGCTCCTGCGGGCCGCGGAGCTCTACCAGGAGGCCGCGGCGGCGTACGCGGTCATGCCTCACCCGTACAGCCGGTCACTGACCGCGGAGGGCGCCGCGCGCTGCGTGCTCGTGGCCGCCGCCGATGCGGATTCCGGGCCGGCCGAGGAGGACGTGGACACCCCCGCGCCCCTGGGGCCGGTCCTCTCCACCCCGTGGGCCGTCGCCGAACTGGAGGCCTGCGCCCGGAACTTCACCGAGCTGGGCGCCGTCTGGGACGCGGCACGGGTCAGGGCCCTGCTCCGCGCGCAGCAGCCGGCGAAGAAGGGCCGCCCGCCCGGACGCCCCTCGCACGCCGACGAGTTGTCCCCCCGGGAGGCGGAGGTCGCCCAGCTCGCGGTCTCCGGCCTGACCAACCGGGAGATCGCCGCGACCCTCCACCTCTCTCCCCGGACGGTGGAGCAGCACATCGCCCGCGCCATGCGCAAGACGGGCGCGCTCTCCCGCCGCGACCTCGCCCACCGCCTGGCGACGGTACGTCCGCCGCGCACCTGAGCATCTGGACCCGAGGGAACGGCGGCAACGAGTTCCGGCCCGGGCGGCGCTGAAACCTGAGGTAGTCTTTCGCATCCCCGCACGGGGACACGACCAAGGAGGTGGGACCCATTACCGCTGTTTCGACCAGAGTGCTCCCCTCCCGCGAACGCGTGGCCGACCGGATCTGAACCGGCTGCGGAGCACCCCTCGGCGTTCATCCGAAAGGCTCCGCACCATGCCGGTCCCGTTGTCACCGTCCGACCTCTCCTCCCTCGTCACCACCCTCCGCGCCGCCGGCTGCGTCTTCGCCGAGGACGAGGCCGCGCTCATCGCCGCCACCGCCGGCCGGCCCGCCGACGTCGCCGTCATGGCGGAGCGGCGCGCCGCCGGTCATCCGCTGGAACACGTCCTGGGCTGGGCCGAGTTCAACGGGCTGCGGATCGCCGTGGACCCCGGCGTCTTCGTGCCCCGCCGCCGCACCGAGTTCCTGATCGACCGGGCCGTCGCCCTCGCCCCGGACCCCGCCGTCGTCGTCGACCTGTGCTGCGGCTCGGGCGCGCTCGGCGCCGCGCTCGCCGCCGCCCTGGACCGGGTCGAACTCCACGCCGCCGACGTCGAACCCGCCGCCGTCCGCTGCGCCCGGCGCAACATCGGGGAGCGGGGGCACGTCTACGAGGGCGACCTCTTCGCACCGCTGCCCGGGGCCCTGCGCGGGCGCGTCGACGTGCTGCTCGCCAATGTGCCGTACGTACCGAGCGAGGACGTCGCCCTGCTGCCCGCCGAGGCGCGCGTCCATGAACCGCTCGTCGCGCTCGACGGCGGCGGCGACGGGCTCGACGTCCTGCGCCGGGTCGCCGCCGAGGCACCCCGCTGGCTGGCCCCGGGCGGCAGCCTCCTCGTCGAGACGAGCGAGCGGCAGGCGGAGCGCGCCGCGCGGGTCGTCGCCGACGGCGGGCTCGTGGCGCGGGTGGACTCCTGCGAGGAGCGGTACGCGACCGTCGTCACGGGGACGCGGCAGGCGGGCTGACGCCTCGGGGGCTCAGGCCCCGTCCCGCAGGGCCCGGAGGCGGCGCGCGATGTCGATGTCCCCTGGCAGGGCGCTGAAGCGCGGCTCGTCGCGGCCCGCGTCGAGCACGACCACGTGCAGGCGGTCCCCGGGCCGGGGCGGTGCCGTGTCCTCGTCCCACCAGGAGGGGTGTTTCACCTGGTCGACGAAGCCGGTCCCGCCACCGTCGACATCGACCCGCGAGCCGACCGACGCGACGCCGGTGACTGTCACGTCGAGCTCCTGGTGGTCACGGAACGGGGGCGGGACCTCGGGGCGCGGGTCGTCGGAGAAGGGGCGGAACGTGGTCCCCCAGTCGAAGACGTACCGGTCCCGTGCGGTGTCGTATGCGACCGAGGCGACCGGGACCTCCAGGGCGAACCGCTCGCGGATCCACCCGTCCATGGCCAAGGCCGCCGCCTCGGACCGGTAGTCGCTCAGGGGGTGGTCGAGCGAGATCACCCGGATGAAGACGCCGTCGGGCCGGAGTCCGGCGAGCGCGGGTGCGTGGAGCGACACCCCGAACGCCAGCCAGGCGGCGTCCTTCCAGTACAGGCCGGAGGCGGGCAGTCCGAGCCGGACGTTCCGGTGAATCCGCATGCCGTGCGCGGGCGTGCCGCCGTCGGCCGGAACGGCCTCGGCCCGCAGATCCACCGCGAGCCCGCCCGCCGGGCCCCGGAAACGGAACTTGAACGTGTGGGCCACGGTCGCCCTCCCCCTGGTAGTCGGCTCATGGCACCGTAGATCAGGAGACCGACGGACCACAGTGGTCCCGGGTCTCCCGGTCCGGGGCGGCGGGCCGGGATCAGGCTAGGCTCCGAAGGCTGGAAGCTGATCGGGCGGCGGGCGGGAGAGCGCGGGATGACCATGGTGCCGGGGCGCAGGAGCAGTACGTTCACCCGACTGCTGCGGCACGGATTCACCGACCCGTCCGCCGCCGAGCGCCTCCTCGACCTGCCGGACTTCTCCTCCGTACGGTCCGACTCCGTGCTCCTCGACGCGCTCGGGGCCACCGCCGACCCCGACCTCGCGCTGCGCGGCCTGGTCCGGCTCGTCGAGGCGGAGGAGGCGGGGGAGCGGCAGATCCTGCTGGACACCCTCGTCACCGCCAAGCCCCTGCGGGACCGGCTGCTCGGGGTGCTCGGGGCGTCCGAGGCGCTCGGCGACCACCTGGCCCGCCACCCCCGGGACTGGCAGGCCCTCGTCACGTACGAGGCCGCCGACCTGCACCCCGGGGTCGCCGAGTTCGAGGGGGAGCTGGCCGGGGCGGACGATCCGGACGCCCTGCGCGTCGGCTACCGGCGGTGCCTGCTGTCCATCGCCGCGCGCGACGTCTGCGGCACCACCGATGTCGCCGAGACCGCCGCCGAGCTGGCCGACCTCGCCACCGCGACCCTGCGGGCCGCCCTCCGCATCGCCTCGGCCGCCGCACCCGACGACGCCGCGCAGTGCCGGCTCGCGGTCATCGCGATGGGCAAGTGCGGCGGCCACGAGCTGAACTACGTCTCCGACGTCGACGTCATCTTCGTCGCGGAACCGGCCGACGGCGCCGAGGAGAGCGGGGCCATGCAGGCCGCCACCCGGCTCGCCTCGCACCTCATGCGGATCTGCTCCGACACCACCGTCGAGGGCACCATCTGGCCCGTCGACGCCAACCTCCGCCCCGAGGGCCGCAACGGGCCTCTCGTACGCACGCTCTCCTCGCACCTCGCGTACTACCAGCGCTGGGCCAAGACCTGGGAGTTCCAGGCGCTCCTGAAGGCCCGGCCGGTGGCCGGGGACCGGGCGCTCGGCCAGGAGTACGTCGACGCCGTGTCGCCGCTCGTCTGGCAGGCCGCGGACCGGGAGAACTTCGTCCCCGACGTGCAGAAGATGCGCCGCCGCGTCGTCGACACCATCCCCGCCGACCGCGTCGACCGGGAGCTGAAGCTCGGGCCCGGCGGGCTCCGCGACGTCGAGTTCGCCGTGCAGCTCCTCCAGCTCGTGCACGGCCGCAGCGACCCCGCCCTGCGCAGCGGATCGACGCTGGAGGCGCTGGGGGCGCTCGCCGAGGGCGGGTACGTGGGGCGCGTCGACGCCGTCCAGCTCGATGACGCCTACCGCTTCCTGCGCGCCATGGAGCACCGCATCCAGCTCTACCGGCTGCGCCGTACCCACCTCGTTCCCGACGAGGAGCCGGATCTGCGGCGCCTCGGCCGCTCCCTGGGGCTGCGCACCGACCCGATCGCCGAGCTGAACCAGGCATGGCGGCGGCACGCCTCCGTGGTGCGGCGGCTGCACGAGAAGCTGTTCTACCGGCCGCTCCTCGACGCCGTCGCCCAGCTCGCGCCCGGCGAGTCGCGGCTCAGCACCAAGGCCGCCACCGCCCGGCTCGTCGCCCTCGGCTACGAGGACCCGGCGGCGGCCCTGCGCCACCTGGAGGCCCTGTCCTCCGGGGTCTCCCGCAAGGCCGCCATCCAGCGCACCCTGCTGCCCGTGCTGCTCGGCTGGTTCGCGGACTCCGCCGACCCGGACGCCGGGCTGCTCGGCTTCCGCAAGGTGTCCGACGCGCTCGGCAAGACCCCCTGGTACCTGCGGCTCCTGCGCGACGAGGGCGCCGCAGCGGAGAACCTCGCCCGAGTCCTGTCCGCCGGCCGCCTCGCCCCCGACCTGCTGCTGCGGGCACCCGAGGCCGTCGCCCTCCTCGGCGACCCGCACGGCCTCGCCCCCCGCAGCCGGGAGCACCTGGAGCAGGAGGTCCTGGCCGCCGTCGGACGCGCGGACGACGCGGAGACGGCCGTCGCGGTGGTGCGCGGTGTGCGCAGGCGCGAGCTGTTCCGCACGACGGCCGCCGACCTCATCGGCTCGTACGGTACGGAGGACAGCCCCGCCGAGTCCGATCCGGGCGCCCTCGTCGACCGGGTCGGCAGCGCCGTCACCGACCTGAACGCCGTCACCATCGCCGGCGCGCTGCGAGCCGCCGTCCGCGCGGAGTGGGGCGACACGCTGCCCACCCGGTTCGCGGTCATCGGCATGGGCCGGTTCGGCGGGCACGAGCTGGGATACGGCTCCGACGCGGACGTCCTCTTCGTCCACGAGCCCCGCGAGGGCGTCGACGAGCAGGAGGCGGGCCGGGCCGCGAACCGGGTGGTCTCCGAGATGCGGCGCCTCCTCCAGCTGCCCACCGCGGACCCGCCGCTCATCATCGACCCGGACCTGCGACCCGAGGGCAAGAACGGGCCCCTCGTCCGCACCCTGAAGTCGTACGACGCGTACTACCGGCGCTGGTCCCTGGGCTGGGAGAGCCAGGCCCTGCTGCGGGCCGAGCCGATGGCGGGGGACATGGACCTGGGGGCTCAGTTCGTCGAACTGATCGACCCCCTCCGGTATCCGCAGGACGGGCTGAGCGACGACGCGGTCCGCGAGATCCGGCGGCTCAAGGCCCGGATGGAGTCCGAACGCCTGCCGCGCGGCGCGGACCCGACGCTCCACACGAAGCTGGGGCGCGGCGGACTGAGCGACGTCGAGTGGACGGTCCAGCTGATGCAGATGCAGCACGGGCGCGCCGTGCCGGGCCTCCGTACCACCCGCACCCGGGCCGCGCTGGCCGCGGCGTGCGCGGCGGGGCTCATCCCCGAGGACGACGCGCAGACCCTGGACGAGGCGTGGGTCCTCGCGACCCGCGTCCGCAACGCGGTGATGCTCGTACGGGGCCGCCCCGGCGACACGTTCCCCTCGGTGCCGCGCGAGCTGACCGCCGTCGGGCGGTACCTGGGGTACGAGGAGGGGCATGTGGGGGACATGCTCGACGACTACCGTCGGGTGACGCGGCGGGCGCGGGGTGTTGTGGACGAGCGGTTCTACGGGGGCTGAGCCCTTGTGGGGCGCTGCCCCACACCCCGCTCCTCAATCGCCGGAGGGGCTTGAACGGGCCGCCAAGATCCAGCTCCTCCGGCTATTGAATAGCGGGGTCCGGCGGAGCCCCGGGGTCAGTGGCGGGTTGCCGCCGGTTCTGGACGGGGCTGCGCCCCGAGCGCGCTGAGGCGAGGGCGGTCCGACTTGCGCGGGATGCGCCTCGGCAGCCGGTGCGGCAGCGCCCCGTACCACGCGTACGACACGGCGTAGCCGAACGCCAGGCACGCCACGCCCCCCACCGCGTCCAGCCAGAAGTGGTTCGCCGTCGAGACGATGACCATCAGGGTGACCGTGGGATACAGCAGGCCCAGGATGCGGGCCCAGGGGGCGGAGGCCAGGGCGAAGATGGTGAGGCCGCACCACAGGGACCAGCCGATGTGCATCGACGGCATCGCCGCGTACTGGTTGGACATGTTCTTGAAGTTGCCCGAGGCCATCGAACCCCAGGTCTGGTGGACCAGGACGGTGTCGATGAAGTTGCCGCCGTTCATCAGGCGGGGCGGGGCCAACGGGTACAGGTAGTAGCCGAGGAGCGCGACCGCCGTGGTCGCGAACAGGGCCAGTCTGGCCGCCGCGTACCGGCCGGGATGCCGGCGGAACAACCATACGAGCACACTGATCGTGACGATGAAGTGCAGGGTGGCGTAGTAGTAGTTCATCGAGACGATGAGCCATGTCACCGAGTTCACCGCGTGGTTGACCGACTGCTCGACCGCGATGCCGAGGAACCGTTCGACCGACCAGAGCCAGTCCGCGTTCGCCAGGGCGGCGGTCTTCTGCTCGGGGACCGCGTTGCGCACCAGCGAGTACACCCAGTAACTCATCGCCACGAGCAGGATTTCGAACCAGAGACGGGGCCGCCGGGGCGACCGTGGGGAGCGCAGTCGCGACACGACGTGGCCGAGTGGTCTGTCGAGCGCTCTGCCGGGCCCGTGTGTGCGACCGGACTGCTTGGTGTTCGCCTCGGGAGCCGCCTCGTTCACGATGGGTGACGGGGTGGCCTCCGTGCGGCCTTCCTGTCGTTTCACGCTCAATTCACCCATAGGCACAGAGTCTGCCAGATTTGCCCTCTCCGCCCGATGATCCTCCGGTGGGGCGCGAGTTGCACGTCAGGCGGGAGTGCCCGGGGTGTGCGGCAGGCCGGTTACGCGCCCGCGTGCGATCCTGGAAGGGCCGCGGGGGCGGTGGCGGGCGTGTCCGGGCCGGGGCCCGCGGCGGTGGAGCCGCGTACGACCAGTTCCGGCATGAAGACGAACTCGCTGTGCGGGGCGGGCGTGCCGCCGATCTCCTCCAGGAGCGTGCGCACGGCGGCCTGGCCCATCGCCGTGACCGGCTGGCGGATCGTGGTCAGCGGCGGGTCGGTGAACGCTATGAGCGGCGAGTCGTCGTACCCCACCACCGACAGCTCGCGCGGGACCTCGCGGGAGAGCCGGCGGGCGGCCCTGATCGCACCGAGCGCCATCATGTCGCTCGCGCACACCACCGCCGTGCAGCCCCGCTCCATCAGCGCGGACGCGGCGGCCTGGCCGCCCTCCAGCGTGTACAGGGAGTGCTGGATCAGCTCCTCGACCTCGTCGGCCGTGAGGTTCAACTGCTCGCGCATGGTGGCGTGGAAGCCCTCGATCTTGCGGAGCACCGGCACGAAGCGCTTCGGGCCGACCGCGAGCCCGATCCGGGTGTGGCCGAGCGACACCAGGTGTGTCACCGCCAGCCGCATCGCGGCCCGGTCGTCCGGGGAGATGAAGGGCGCCTGCACCTTGGGCGAGAAGCCGTTGACCAGGACGAAGGGGACGCCCTGGGCGCGCAGTTGCTCGTAGCGCCCCATGTCGGCCGAGGTGTCGGCGTGCAGCCCGGAGACGAAGATGATGCCCGAGACGCCCCGGTCGACCAGCATCTCGGTCAGCTCGTCCTCGGTGGAGCCGCCCGGGGTCTGGGTCGCGAGGACCGGGGTGTAGCCCTGCCGGGTCAACGCCTGCCCGATGACCTGGGCGAGCGCCGGGAAGATCGGGTTCTCCAGCTCGGGCGTGATCAGGCCGACGAGCCCCGCGCTGCGCCTGCGCAGACGTACGGGCCGTTCGTAGCCGAGGACGTCGAGCGCGGCGAGTACGGATTCGCGGGTGGCAGCGGCTACCCCGGGCTTGCCGTTCAGTACGCGGCTGACCGTCGCTTCGCTGACCCCCGCCTGAGTTGCGATATCGGCAAGCCGTGCGGTCATGGCATTGGACTGTACCGGGAGCGGGTCGGATTGCCCACCATGCGCAGGAACCGGGAGGGACCGGGCCCGGGGCCCCGCGGGAAGCCCGGAGCGACGCCGGGCCGGACGCGGCGGCAACATCTTGCAAGGTCTTGCGGGCCCGGCTTGCCGGCTGCGGTCAGATCGTCGCACTGCGGAATCAGGGCTGGTGGGCGTGGTGTGTCAGGGATCCGGGAGTTTCGTCAAGTGGCTTGACGGCAACCTTGAGGACACGCCAATGTAACGATCGCCGGAGCTTGCAGAAATCTTCCGCAAACTCTTTCGGTCGTCTTTCATCCTTGTTACGTTCACGTCGACCCGGCGCCGCGACGGAGCGGTACGGCAGTTGAAGGAGTTCAGATGCGACGTGGCATAACGGCCACCGCCCTGGTCGCGGCCCTGGCGCTCGCGGCGACCGCCTGCGGCAGCGATGACAAGTCCGACAGCACTTCCAAGAGCTCCGGCGAGCTCTCCGGCACCGTGACGTGGTGGGACACATCCACCGCGGGCAGCGAGGACAAGGTCTTCAAGAAGATCGCCGAGGGCTTCGAGAAGCTGCACCCGAAGGTCGACGTCAAGTACGTCAACGTGCCCTTCGGTGACGCGCAGAACAAGTTCAAGAACGCGGCGCAGGCGGGCTCCGGCGCCCCCGACGTGATCCGCTCCGAGGTCGCCTGGACCCCCGAGTTCGCGGACCTCGGCTACCTCGCCCCGCTGGACGGCACCCCCGCCCTGCAGAAGCAGGACGACTTCCTGAAGCAGGCCGCCGCGTCCACCAAGTACGACGGCAAGACGTACGCGGTGCCGCAGGTGATCGACTCCATGGGCATCTTCTACAACAAGAAGATCTTCAAGGAGGCGGGCGTCAAGGTTCCCACCACCATCGACGAGCTGAAGACCGTCTCCAAGAAGATCAAGTCGAAGACCGGCAAGACCGGCTTCTACCTGCGCGGCGACGACGCCTACTGGTTCCTGTCCTTCCTGTACGGCGAGGGCGGCGACATGGTCAGCGCCCCCGACAAGACCGTCACCATCGACAACCCGGCCGGCGTCAAGGCCATGAAGGTCGTCAAGGACCTGGTCGACTCGGGCGCCGCCAAGACGGACGCCACCGACGGCTGGGACAACATGCAGGCGTCGTTCAAGAACGGCGACGTCGCGATGATGATCAACGGCCCGTGGGCCGTCGCCGACACGTACACCGGCAAGGAGTTCAAGGACAAGGCCAACCTGGGTGTCGCCCCGGTCCCGGCCGGCTCCGTCGCCCAGGGCGCGCCGCAGGGCGGTCACAACCTGGCCGTCTACGCCGGTTCCAAGAACCTGGACGCTTCCTACGCCTTCGTCGACTACATGACCTCCGTCGACACGCAGGCCCAGGTCACCAAGGAGCTGAACCTCCTGCCGACCCGTACCTCCGCCTACGCCAAGGAGGACGTCGTCAACAACGAGATCGTCGGCTTCTTCAAGCCGGTCGTCGAGAGCGCCGTCGAGCGCCCCTGGATCCCGGAGACCGGCAGCCTCTTCGCGCCGCTCGTCACCGAGTACACCAAGGTCCTCACCGGTCAGACGACCCCGGAGAAGGCGGTCAAGACGACCGGTGACTCCTACCGCAAGCTCCTCAAGGGCTGGAAGTAACTCAGGAAGGCAGGCCGGCTGATGGCTGTCCACACCAGCCAGTCGGTGGTGAAGGCCGCGGGCGACGACGTCGCCCGCGGCCGGAGCCGCGGTACTGGTAACCCCCCGCCGCCGGGACGGATACGGCGGGCGCTGTCGACGCACTGGTACGCCTGGACGATGGTGGCCCCGGTCGTCGTCGTGATCGGCGTGATCATCGGTTACCCCCTGGTCCGCGGCATCTACCTGTCGCTGACCGACGCCAACGAGCGCAACGTCGCGCGGTCCATCGGTGTCAACCACCTGCCCGCCACGTACAAGTTCGTCGGCCTGGACAACTACACCGACGCACTCACCGGCGAACAGTTCCTCGGCACGCTCGGGTGGACCCTGGTGTGGACGGTCTCCTGCGTGACCATCACCTTCGCCCTCGGCATGGCGCTGGCGAACATCCTCAACCGGAAGATCGCCGGACGCTCCGCCTACCGGATGGCGCTCATCCTGCCCTGGGCCGTCCCCGGCTTCGTCTCCGTCTTCGCCTGGCGCTTCCTCTACAACAACGACCGCGGGCTGCTCAACAAGGTCCTCGCGGGCGGCGGTTTCGACGGGATCGACTGGCTGGGCGACCCCACGATCGCCAAGATCTCCGTCATCGTCGTCAACGTGTGGCTCGGCGTGCCGTTCATGATGGTCGCCCTGCTCGGCGGCCTCCAGTCCATTCCGAGCGAGCACTACGAGGCCGCGGAGATGGACGGCGCCACCGCCTGGCAGCGCTTCCGCCACGTCACGCTGCCCGGACTGCGGCCGGTCTCCACGACCGTCATCCTGCTCTCCACCATCTGGACCTTCAACATGTTCCCGGTGATCTTCCTGCTCACCCGCGGCGGACCCGGTGAAGCGACCCAGATCCTGGTGACCCAGGCGTACAAGTTCTCCTTCGAGATCAGCCCGCGCGACTTCGCGCAGTCCTCCACCTGGGGCGTGCTGATCCTCGTACTCCTGCTGATCTTCGCCACCATCTACCGGCGGGTCCTGCGCACTCAGGGAGATGACTGGTGACCACCACGACCACCCCCACCGCGCGCCACTCCGCGCCGCGCCCGGCCAAGGTGCGCAAGCGCGGGGAGCGTTCGCCGCTGGCCTCCACGGCCCTGCACCTCACGCTGATCGTCGCGTCCGTGATCGCGGTCTTCCCCGTGCTCTGGGTGCTGCTCACCTCGCTGAAGCCGGCCGCGCTCGCGACCACCACGGACTTCTTCAAGGAAACGACGTTCGAGAACTACACGAACCTGATCCAGGACACGAAGTTCCTGACCTGGTTCGGCAACTCGCTGATCGTCGCGGGCCTCACCACGCTCATCGGCGTCATCGTCTCCGCCTCCACCGGCTACGCCGTCAGCCGCTTCCGGTTCCCCGGCAAGCGCGGGCTGATGTGGACGCTGCTGATCACCCAGATGTTCCCGGTCGCCGTCCTCATCGTGCCGATCTACAACATCATGGCGGGTATGGGGCTGCTCAATAAGCCCGCCGGCCTCGTCATCACGTACCTGACCATCTCGGTGCCGTTCTGCGCCTGGATGATGAAGGGCTTCTTCGACACCATCCCGCGCGAGATCGACGAGTCGGGGCAGGTCGACGGCCTCACCCCGTTCGGCACGTTCTGGCGGCTCATCCTGCCGCTGGCCAAGCCCGGGCTCGCCGTCACCGCGTTCTACTCCTTCATCACCGCCTGGGGCGAGGTGGCGTACGCCTCCGCCTTCATGGTCGGCGAGGACAACCTCACCCTCGCGGGCGGACTCCAGCTGTTCGTCAACCAGTACGGCGCCCAGTGGGGCCCGATGACCGCCGCGTCCGTACTGATCGCGATACCCGCGGCGCTGGTGTTCCTCTTCGCCCAGAAGCACCTGGTCACCGGCATGTCCGCCGGAGCCGTCAAGGGCTGAGCACGCCCGTACGACCCGCACGCACGCACCAGTCACGGTGGCGCCGGTATCCCGACCCGGTCCCGGCGCCACCCCCACCCAGACACCCCAGGGACGACATGACCCAGCACCTCGCTGCCCCCTCCACCGGCACGTCCGACGAGGCCGCGGGCCACCGCACCGGCTGGTGGCAGGACGCGGTGATCTACCAGGTCTATCCGCGCAGCTTCGCCGACGGCAACGGTGACGGCATGGGCGATCTCGCAGGCGTACGCGGCCGGCTTCCGTACCTCAAGGAGCTCGGCGTCGACGCGGTCTGGCTCAGCCCGTTCTACGCGTCCCCGCAGGCCGACGCCGGCTACGACGTCGCCGACTACCGGGCCATCGACCCGATGTTCGGCAGCCTGCTGGACGCCGACGCGCTGATCCGCGACGCCCACGACCTCGGCCTGCGGATCATCGTCGACCTGGTGCCCAACCACTCATCCGACCAGCACGAGTGGTTCAAGCGCGCGCTCGCCGAGGGCCCCGGCTCCGCCCTGCGCGACCGCTACCACTTCCGCCCCGGCAAGGGCACCGACGGCGAACTCCCGCCCAACGACTGGGAGTCCATCTTCGGCGGCCCCGCCTGGACCCGCACGGTGAACCCGGACGGCACCCCCGGCGAGTGGTACCTCCACCTCTTCGCGCCCGAGCAGCCCGACTTCAACTGGGAGCACCCGGCCGTCGCCGACGAGTTCCGCTCGATCCTGCGTTTCTGGCTCGACATGGGCGTCGACGGCTTCCGCGTCGACGTCGCGCACGGCTTGGTCAAGGCCGAGGGGCTGCCGGACCTGGGCACCCACGACCAGCTGAAGCTGCTCGGAAACGATGTCATGCCGTTCTTCGACCAGGACGGCGTGCACGAGATCTACCGCAGCTGGCGCACCATCCTCGACGAGTACCCCGGTGACCGCATCGCCGTCGCCGAGGCGTGGACGCCCACCGTCGAGCGCACCGCCAACTACGTGCGCCCCGACGAGATGCACCAGGCGTTCAACTTCCAGTACCTGGCCACAGCCTGGGACGCCGCCGCGCTCCGCGAGGTCATCGACACCTCGCTCGACGCCATGCGCCCGGTCGGCGCCCCCACCACCTGGGTGCTCTCCAACCACGACGTCACCCGGCACGCCACCCGGTTCGCCAACCCCGCGGGCCTCGGCACCCAGATCCGCACCCCCGGCGACCGCGAGCTCGGCCTGCGCCGGGCCCGCGCGGCCAGCCTCCTGATGCTGGCGCTGCCCGGCTCCGCCTACGTCTACCAGGGCGAGGAGCTCGGCCTGCCCGACGTCACCGACCTGCCCGACGAGGCCCGCCAGGACCCGTCGTTCTTCCGGGCCGACGGCCAGGACGGCTTCCGCGACGGCTGCCGCGTCCCGATCCCGTGGACCCGCGAGGGCTCCTCGTACGGCTTCGGCGCGGGCGGCAGCTGGCTTCCGCAGCCCACCGGCTGGGGCGAGCTGAGCGTCGAGGCGCAGACCGGCGCGGCCGGCTCCACGCTGGAGCTGTACCGGGCCGCCATCGCCGCCCGCCGGGCGCACCCCGGCCTCGGCGCGGGCGCCGACGTCCGCTGGCTCGAAGCCCCGGCGGGGCTGCTGTCCTTCGCCCGCCCCGGGTTCGTGTGCACCGTCAACACCACGGGCGCCCCGGTCCGCATCCCCGTACAGGGCACGGTCCTGCTGTCCAGCGCCCCGGTAGAGACCGACGGCGACACGGTCGAGCTGCCCGCCGACACCACGGTGTGGTGGACGGTGTGACGACCGTCCCCCTGCCGCGGGGCCCCGGCGCGGGCGGTGCGCTGAGGCTGTCGGACATCGCCGGCCAGGCGTCCGTCAGCGAGGCCACCGTCAGCCGGGTCCTCAACGGCAAGCCGGGCGTCGCGGACACCACGCGTCAGCGGGTGCTCGCGGCGCTCGACATCCTGGGCTACGAACGGCCCGTGCGGCTGCGGCAGCGCAGCGCCGGGCTGATCGGGCTGGTGACCCCCGAGCTCACCAACCCGATCTTCCCGGCCTTCGCCCAGTCCGTGGAGCAGGTGCTCGCGGGCCACGGCTACACCCCGGTGCTCTGCACCCAGCTGCCCGGCGGCGCCACCGAGGACGAACTCGTCGAGCAGCTCGTCGAACGCGGCGTCGGCGGCATCGTCTTCCTCTCCGGGCTGCACGCCGACACCTCGGCCGACCCGGCGCGCTACGCCGCGCTGAGCGAGCGCGGGGTGCCGTTCGTCCTGATCAACGGCTACAACGAGCGCATCAGCGCCCCGTTCGTCTCGCCCGACGACACCGCCGCCGTGCGGATGGCCGTGAGCCATCTCGCCGAACTCGGCCACCGCCGGGTGGGCCTCGCCATAGGACCGCAGCGCTACGTCCCCTCCCGCCGGAAGCGGGACGGCTTCGTGGACGCGGCGGTCTCCGTGCTGGGCCTGGACCGCGCGGACGCCGAATCCCTGGTGTGCTCCACGCTGTTCAGCGTCGAGGGCGGCCAGGTCGCGGCCGGTGCGCTGCTGGACAGCGGCTGCACCGGCATCGTCTGCGGCAGCGACCTCATGGCGCTGGGCGTGGTCCGCGCGGCCCGGGACCGCGGGCTCGACGTGCCGCGCGACGTCTCGGTGGTGGGCTTCGACGACTCGCAGCTCATCGCGTTCACCGATCCGCCGCTGACCACGGTCCGCCAGCCGGTGCAGGCGATGGCGGCGGCCGCGGTGGGCGCGCTCCTGGAGGAGATCGGCGGCAGCCCCGTGCAGCGCACGGAGTACGTGTTCCAGCCGGAACTGGTGGTAAGGGGCTCGACGGCGGCGCTGAGGAGCGCCTGACGTCGTGGCGGGAACGGGTGCGGGGCCGGCCGGAGGGGGGCCGGCCCCGCACCCGTTCCCGCTCACGCCACCATCGCGACCAGCGGCTTCTCCTCGGGGTCGTCGTTCTCGGCGACGTAGCTCACCCAGTCCGAGGACTTCCGCGTCCAGGAGGCGGGCACGTCGAAGGTGATGCCGCGCTTGGCGTTGACCACCGTCTTCCAGCCGGCGGCGAGCGGGCCCGAACCTCCGCCCTCGCCCCGGTCGGTGCCTCCGTCGCCCGTCGAGGCGCTCGCGGTCGGGGTGAACGTCGGCTGCGGACCCGCCTCGTCGCCGCTGTCGTCGCGCAGTGTCAGGTAGCCCACCGCCGCGCAGGCCACGACGACCGCCGCGCAGACGGCCACCACGGCGACCGTGGTCCGGTTGCGGCGGGGGCGGGGCGGTTCGGGTGCGCCCAGGCCGACCGTGGGCGCCGCGTGCCGGTCGGGGCTGCCCCGGCCGGGCTGCGCGGGGGCCGAACCGTACGGCGTGCGCGGGGTGTTCGGCTGTTCGGGGGACGACTGTTCTCCTGGCCACATGGGGGCGAGCCCAGGGCCTGTCCGGCGGCGGGCCGGGGGGCGGGACGACACAGGAGAGGCACCGGAGGTCGACCCGGATTGGGCCGGCGGGGAGGTGTGACCGCCGGCGCCCCTCTTGTCCCTGACCGGCCCGGCCGGCCGGGCGCGTGGGGCCCGGGGTAACGGGACCCCCGGCCGACCGGACCGGAGTCGGGAGAAACGTAACAGGGCTGCAATGTCTTGCGTAAGAGCTTGCAGGAAGAAATCTGCGGTATTTCGAGGATGTGAGCGGGGGATGTCCAAAGGGTTGACCGGGACCTGTCGGGCTCGTACGGTCTCGCTGCGGCAAGGTTTGCATTCTTGCAGCAAGAACCTTCAGGAGCCTTGAGGGCAGGGCGCGTTGCCGATGAGGCTGCACCGTCACCCGCATTTCCCCCACAGCAGGAGGAAAACATGGCCAGCAGACCACTGTCTGCCGCGCTCGCCCTCGTCGCGGGAGCCGCCGCCCTCGTGGTCCCCGCCACGACGGCCGAGGCATCCGCCCCGGGCACCAAGGACGTCACCGCCGTCCTCTTCGAGTGGAAGTTCGACTCCGTCGCCAAGGCGTGTACGGACACCCTCGGCCCGGCCGGCTACGGCTTCGTCCAGGTCTCGCCGCCCCAGGAGCACATCCAGGGCGGCCAGTGGTGGACCTCGTACCAGCCGGTCAGCTACAAGATCGCCGGGCGGCTCGGGGACCGTACGTCCTTCGCCAACATGGTCAGCACCTGCCACAGTGCCGGCGTCAAGGTCGTCGCGGACTCCGTCATCAACCACATGACCAGCGGTTCGGGCACCGGCACGGGCGGTACCTCGTACACCAAGTACAACTACCCCGGGCTGTACTCCTCGGCCGACATGGACGACTGCACCGCCCAGATCAGCAACTACGGCGACCGCGCCAACGTCCAGAACTGCGAGCTCGTCGGGCTCGCCGACCTGGACACCGGTGAGGACTACGTACGCGGGAAGATCGCCGGCTACCTCAACGACCTCCTCTCGCTCGGCGTCGACGGATTCCGCATCGACGCGGCCAAGCACATGCCCGCCGGCGACCTCGCCAACATCAAGTCCCGGCTCAGCAACCCGGGCGTCTACTGGAAGCAGGAGGCGATCTACGGGGCCGGCGAGGCGGTCTCGCCCGACGAGTACACCGGCAACGGGGACGTCCAGGAGTTCCGCTACGCCCGCAGCCTCAAGCAGGTCTTCAACAACGAGAACCTCGCCAACCTGAAGAACTTCGGCGAGGGCTGGGGCTTCATGTCCTCCTCGAAGGCCGCGGTGTTCGTCGACAACCACGACACCGAGCGGGGCGGCGACACGCTGAACTACAAGGACGGCGCCAACTACACCCTCGCCAGCGTGTTCATGCTGGCCTGGCCCTACGGCTCGCCCGACGTCCACTCCGGCTACGAGTGGTCCGACAAGGACGCCGGCCCGCCCAACGGCGGCACGGTGAACGCCTGCTACAGCGACGGGTGGAAATGCCAGCACGCCTGGCGCGAGATCTCGTCCATGGTCGGCTTCCGCAACACCGCGCGCGGTGAGGCCGTCACCAACTGGTGGGACAACGGCGGCGACCGGATCGCCTTCGGGCGCGGCTCCAAGGCGTACGTCGCGATCAACCACGAGGGCTCCTCGCTGACGCGCACGTTCCAGACCTCGCTGCCCGCCGGCGACTACTGCGACGTCCAGTCCGGCAAGGGCGTCACGGTCAACGGCTCCGGCCAGTTCACCGCCACCCTCGGCGCCAACACCGCCCTGGCCCTGCACACCGGCGCCCGCACCTGTGGCGGCTCCTCCGGCACCACCGACCCCGGCACGGGGACCGGCACCTCCGGCGCCTCCTTCGGCGTCAACGCCACCACCCAGCTGGGCCAGAACATCTACGTCACCGGCAATCAGTCCGCGCTCGGCAACTGGAACACCGGCAGCGCGCTGAAGCTCGACCCGGCGACGTACCCGGTCTGGAAGCTCGACGTGGCCGTGCCCGCGGGCACCACGTTCGAGTACAAGTACATCCGCAAGGACGCGAGCGGCAACGTCACCTGGGAGAGCGGGGCCAACCGCACGGCCACGGTGCCGTCCTCCGGCAAGGTCACGCTGACCTCGGACGTCTGGCGCGGCTGAGACCCCCACCCCCCACCCGCCGGGCGGGCCGTCACCCCCACGCGGCCCGTCCGGCACCGCACACCCCCGTACCCCTGCGAGGAGAGTCCGAGTGAAACGTCCGTACCCGCGCGTGCCCGCACGCAGAACGGCGACCGCCGTCGTCGCGGCCGCCCTGTGCGCGGCCCTGGTGCCCGCGCTGCCCGCCGCCGCGGCCCGGCCGCCCGCCGCGCCCTCGGACGCCAAGCTGGCCGCCCAGGCCACCCGGCACGACCTGACCCGCGAGCAGTTCTACTTCGTGATGCCCGACCGGTTCGCCAACGGCGACACCGGCAACGACCGCGGCGGGCTGACCGGTTCGCGGCTGGAGACCGGGTACGACCCCACCGACAAGGGGTTCTACCAGGGCGGCGACCTCAAGGGGCTCACCGACCGGCTCGACTACATCAAGGGGCTCGGCACCACCGCCATCTGGCTCGCGCCGATCTTCAAGAACCGGCCCGTCCAGGGCACCGGCAAGGACGCATCGGCCGGCTACCACGGCTACTGGATCACCGACTTCACCCAGGTCGACCCGCACTTCGGCACCAACGCCGACCTGACGGAGCTGATCGACAAGGCCCACCGCAAGGGCATGAAGGTCTTCTTCGACGTCATCACCAACCACACCGCCGACACCGTCGACTACGCCGAGAAGACCTACGGCTACAGGTCCAAGGGCGCCTACCCCTACCTCGACCGCGACGGCCGCCCCTTCGACGACGCCGCCGGCATGGCGAGGACGGACGCCGACTCCTTCCCGTACAAGCCGGTGAGCGGCGGCGGCAAGACGCCGTCCTGGCTCAACGACCCGACGATGTACCACAACCGGGGCGACTCGACGTACGCCGGCGAGTCCACCACGTACGGCGACTTCTCCGGGCTCGACGACCTGTGGACCGAGCGCCCCGAGGTCGTCTCCGGCATGGAGAAGATCTACGAGAAGTGGGTCCGGGACTTCGATATCGACGGGTTCCGGATCGACACCGTGAAACACGTCGACATGGACTTCTGGACCCAGTGGGCGACCGCGCTCGACGCGTACGCGGCCAAGCACGGCCGCAAGGACTTCTTCATGTTCGGCGAGGTCTACTCCTCGGACACCGCCGTCACCTCGCCGTACGTCACCCAGGGCCGGCTGGACGCCACGCTCGACTTCCCGTTCCAGGAAGCGGCCCGCCAGTACGCCTCGCAGGGCGCCCCGGCCTCGAAGCTCGCCGCCGTCTTCGGCGACGACTACCGGTACACCACCGACAAGGCCAACGCCTACGAGCAGGTGACCTTCCTCGGCAACCACGACATGGGCCGCATCGGGAGCTTCCTCAAGCAGGACAACCCGCAGGCCGGTGACGCGGAGCTGGTCGAGCGCGCGGAGCTCGCCAACGAGCTGATGTTCCTCGGCCGGGGCAACCCCGTCGTCTACTACGGCGACGAGCAGGGCTTCACGGGCGCCGGCGGCGACAAGGACGCCCGCCAGACGATGTTCGCCTCGAAGACCGCCGACTACCTCGACGACGACGAGCTGGGCACCGACCGCACCCACGCCTCCGACGCGTACGACGAGACCCACCCGCTCTACCGGAACATCGCCGCCCTCTCGAAGCTGACCCGGGACAACCCGGCGCTCCGCGACGGCGTGCAGACCGAGCGGTACGCCGAGGGCTCCGTGTACGCCTTCTCGCGTACGGACGCCAAGCGCGGCCACGAGTACGTGGTCGCCGTCAACAACGGCACCTCCGCGAAGACCGTCGAGCTGCCCACCGGGTCCGCGCGGATGGACTTCCGCACCCTGTACGGCGGCTCCGGCACGGTCCGCAGTGGCGCCGACAAGAAGATCACGGTCACCGTCCCGGCCCTGTCGAGCCTCGTGCTCCGCGCCTCCGGGCCGCTCGCGGCCCCGGCGGCCAAGCCCTCCGCCACGCTGAAGGCCCCCGCCGCCGGCGCCACCGGCACCGTCGAGCTGACCGCCGACGTGGACGGCGGCTCCCTCAACCGGGTCGTCTTCGCCGCCCAGACCGGCAACGGCAAGTGGACCACCCTCGGCACCGCCGACCACGCCCCCTACAAGGTCACCCAGACGCTGAGCGACAGGACGGCCGCCGGCACGCCCCTGCGCTACAAGGCCCTCGTCGTCGACCGCACCGGCCGCACCGCGAGCGCCACCGCCTCGTCCACCGCCGGACAGGCGCCCGCCCCCGCCAAGCCCGTCGCCGTCGAACGCGACTACGCCGTCGTCCACTACAAGCGCGCCGACGGCGACTACGACGGCTGGCAGGTCAAGTCCGGCGGGGCGACCGCCGCGTTCACCGGGCGCGACGCGTACGGCGCGTTCGCCTGGATCAAGGTCCCCGAGGACGCCGCCACCGTCCCGTACACCGTCGAGAAGTCCGGCACCGCCGACGGGCCCGAGCGCACCGTCGACCTCGCGAAGACCGGTGAGGTGTGGATCGCGCAGGGCGAGGACGGCCAGGCCGGCACCGCGCCCGACGGCGCCTACCCGGCGCAGGACACCACCAAGGCCGTCCTGCACTACTACCGGGCCGACGGCGACTACGACGGCTGGGGCCTGCACACCTGGACCGGCGCCAAGGAGCCCACGGACTGGGCCAAGCCGCTCCAGCCCGTGAAGAAGGACGCCTCAGGCCTCACCTTCGAGGTCCCGCTCACCGACGGGGCGACCTCGCTCAGCTACATCCTGCACCGGGGCGACGAGAAGGACCTGCCCAGCGACCAGGCGCTCGACCTCGCCACGTACGGCCACGAGGTGTGGATGCTCGGCGGCCAGGGCGGCTACCTGCTCCCGCAGGCCGGAGGCGTCCCGACGCCCGACCTCGCCAAGGCCGAGGCGCAGTGGATCGACGCCGACACCGTCGTCTGGAAGGTGAAGACCACCGAGGCCACCAGCCAGCAGCTCGTCTACGCGAAGAACGGCGGCATCACCGTCACCGACGGCGCCCTGAGCGACGAGGGCCAGTGGCTGCGCCTCACCCCGTCCGCGCTCACCGACGCCCAGAAGGCGAAGTACCCGCACCTCAAGGACTACCCCGCCTTCACCGTCGACGCCCGCGACCGCGACCGCGTCCGCGAGGCCCTGCGCGGCCAGCTCATCGCCACCCAGCGCGCCGCGAACGGCGCCCTGCTCGCCGCCACCGGAGTGCAGAGCGCCGGAGTGCTCGACGACCTCTACGGCGCGAAGGCGAGCGGCGCCGCCCTCGGCCCGGTCTTCCGGCACGGCACCCCCACCCTCTCGGTGTGGGCGCCCACCGCCCGTACCGTCTCCCTCGAACTCGACGGCCGGACCGTCCCCATGCGGCGCGACGACCGCACCGGCGTCTGGTCCGTCACCGGGAGGAAGAGCTGGAACGGCAAGCCCTACCGGTACGTCGTGAACGTCTGGGCGCCCACCGTCCAGAAGCTCGTCACCAACAAGGTCACCGACCCCTACTCCACCGCCCTGACCACCGACTCCGCCCGCAGCCTCGTCGTCGACCTGGAGGACCGCAGCCTCGCCCCCAAGGGCTGGGACACCCTCCGCAAGCCCGCCGCCGTGCCGCTGCGCGACGCGCAGATCCAGGAACTCCAGATCCGCGACTTCTCCATCGCGGACCCCACCTCGAAGCACCCCGGTGAGTACCTGGCGTTCACCGACACCCGCTCCGACGGGATGAAGCACCTCAAGCAGCTCGCGGACTCCGGCACGAGCTACGTCCACCTGCTGCCCGCCTTCGACATCGGCACCATCCCCGAGAAGAAGAAGGACCAGGCAGTGCCCGCCTGTGACCTGTCCGTCTACGCCCCCGACTCCGCCGAGCAGCAGGCCTGCGTGGCCAAGGCCGCCGCGAAGGACGGTTTCAACTGGGGCTACGACCCGCTGCACTACACCGTTCCCGAGGGCAGCTACGCCTCCGACCCGGACGGCACCGAGCGCACGGTCGAGTTCCGGCGCATGGTCCAGGGCCTCAACGGCGCCGGACTGCGGACCGTCATGGACGTCGTCTACAACCACACCGTCGCCTCCGGCCAGGACGACAAATCCGTCCTCGACCGGATCGTGCCCGGCTACTACCAGCGGCTCCTGGAGGACGGCACCGTCGCCACCTCCACCTGCTGCGCCAACACCGCCCCCGAGAACACCATGATGGGCAAGCTCGTCGTGGACTCGGTGGTCACCTGGGCCAAGGAGTACAAGGTCGACGGCTTCCGCTTCGACCTGATGGGCCACCACCCCAAGGCCAACATCCTGGCCGTCCGCAAGGCCCTCGACGCGCTGACCACCGCCAGGGACGGCGTGGACGGCAAGAAGATCATCCTGTACGGGGAGGGCTGGAACTTCGGGGAGATCGCCGACGACGCCCGCTTCGTCCAGGCCACCCAGAAGAACATGGCCGGCACCGGCATCGCCACCTTCTCCGACCGGGCCCGCGACGCCGTGCGCGGCGGCTCCCCGTTCGACGAGGACCCCGGCGTCCAGGGCTTCGCCACCGGCCTCTACACCGACCCCAACACCTCCACCGCCAACGGTACGCGGGCCGAGCAGAAGGCCCGCCTGCTGCACTACCAGGACCTGATCAAGGTCGGCCTCACCGGTAACCTCGCCGACTACACCTTCACCGACACCTCCGGAAACACCGTCAAGGGCTCCGGCGTCGACTACAACGGGGCCCCGGCCGGCTACGCCGCCGCCCCCGGCGACGCCCTCGCCTACGCGGACGCCCACGACAACGAGTCCCTGTACGACGCGCTCGCGTTCAAGCTCCCGGCGGGCACCTCCGCCGCCGACCGGGCCCGCATGCAGGTCCTGGCCATGGCGACGGCGACCCTCTCGCAGGGCCCCGCGCTCTCCCAGGCCGGCACGGACCTGCTGCGCTCCAAGTCGCTGGACCGCAACTCCTTCGACAGCGGCGACTGGTTCAACGCCCTGCACTGGGACTGCCGGGCCGGCAACGGCTTCGGGCGCGGACTGCCGCCGGCCGCGGACAACGAGGCCAAGTGGCCCTACGCCGAGCCGCTGCTGACCAACGCGAAGGCCACCCCGGGCTGCGCGCAGATCAACGGCGCCTCGGCCGCGTACCAGGACCTGCTCACCCTGCGCACCACGGAGCCGGACTTCGATCTGGCCTCAGCCGCGCAGGTGCGGTCCCGGCTCTCCTTCCCGCTCTCCGGCAAGGACGAGACCCCGGGCGTGATCACCATGCGGCTCGGCAAGCTCGTCGTCGTGTTCAACGCGGCCCCCGGCACCACCACCCAGAAGGTCGCCGAGCTCGCCGGCAAGGACTACGCCCTGCACCCCGTCCAGGCGAAGGGCGCGGATTCTACCGTCAAGGAGTCCTCGTACGAGCGGAGTTCGGGCAGCTTCACCGTTCCGGGACGCACGGTGGCGGTGTTCACCCTGCGCTGACCCCGACAGGACTACCGTATGGGCAGCCGCCCGGAAGTGCCGTTCCACCGCACCCGACGGGCACGCTCCCACTCCACCCGGCCGGCCCCGGTCCCCGCATCCGCGCGGGGGCCGGGGCCGGCCGCTCCACCTGCGCAGCGACGGTGACGATGGTCAGCAACATCCCCGAGGAGACCACCAGCTTTGTCGGACGGACGGCAGAGCTCGCCGGACTCGAACACGCCCTCGCCGCCGGCCGGCTGACCACCCTCACCGGCACCGGGGGAGTCGGCAAGACCCGGCTCGCCCTGCGCGCCGCGCGCCGCGCCGAACCCGGCTACCGCGACGGCGTGTGGTGGGCCGACCTCGCCCCGCTGCACGACGACGAACTCCTCCTCGCCACCGTTTCCGACGCGGTCGGCCTCAGCGACCACACCCTGCGCACTCCCATCGACGTGCTGTGCGAATGGCTCGCCGACAAACAGCTCCTCCTGGTCCTCGACTCCTGCGAGCACCTGCGCCCCGCCTGCGCCCACCTCCTCGGCGAGATCCTCACCACCTCGCCCGGCCTCACCGTCCTCGCCACCAGCCGCCAGCCCCTGGACCTGCGCGGCGAACAGCTCGTCGAGGTCGATCCGCTGCCCGTCGACGGCGCCGCCGACGCCCTCACCCTCTTCCGGGAACGGGCCACGGCCGCCGCCCCCGCCACCCCGTTCCGGGAACCCGGCGCCGCCGAGGCCGCCGCCGAGATCTGCCGCCGCCTCCAGGGCATCCCGCTCGCCATCGAACTCGCCGCCGCCGCGGTCGGGCGGCAGAGCGTCCAGGAGATCGCCCAGCGCCTCGGCTCCCGGCTCGACGTCTTCGCCGACGCCACCCTCCGCCCGGTCCGCCACCGCACCCTGCGCACCGCCATCGGCTGGTCCCACGAGCTGTGCACCCCGCTCGAACGCCTCCTGTGGGCCCGGCTGACCGTGCTGCGCGGCGACTTCGACGAGGCCACCGCCGTCACCGTCTGCACCGGCGGCCCCCTCACCGACGACGGCGTGCGCACCGCGCTGCGCGGCCTGGCCGCCAAATCCGTCGTCACCCGCGACGGCACCCGCCACCGGATGCTCGACGCCCTGCGCGAGTACGGCCGGATGTGGCTCGCGGAGCTGGGCGAGGAACGTGCCGCCGCCGACCGGCACGCCGCCTGCTTCCTGAGCCTCGCCCGCAACGCGCACGCCGGCTGGACCGGCGACGACCAGATCCTCTGGTACCACCGCATCGCCGACGCGCACGCCGACCTGTGCGCCGCGCTCGACCACCTCCTCGCCCACGACCCGGCCGCCGCCCAGGAGATGGCCGGCCGCATCGGCTTCTTCTGGTGCTGCTGCGGCCACCTGCCCCAGACCCGCGGCTACGCCCAGCGCGCCCTGGACACCGGACCCGACCGCGGTCCCCACCGCACCCGGGCCCTGTGGGTGCTCGGCATCTGCGTGCTCCTCCAGGGCGACTACCCGGCCGCCGAACGGATCGGCGCGGAGTGCGTGCGCGCGGCCGCCGCCGACGGCACCGACGAGGGCATCCTCGCCGCCGCCTATCTGCGCGGCCTCACCCATCTGATGACCGGCGACCCCGAGAAGGGGCTGCGCGAGTCACGGCGGGTGCTGCGCACCACCGCCACCGGCACCCGGCTCGAAGCGGCCTACCGGCTGCGCTGCCACCTCATCACCGTCTTCGCCCTGACCGGCCTCGGCAGGCTGGAGGAGGCAGCCTCGGCCGCCGTCGTGCTGCGCGCGGCCTGCGAGGCCCAGGACGAGTGCTGGACCCGCTCCTACGTCGACTACCAGCTCGCCCTGATCGCCCTGCTCCAGGGCCGCGCCGAATCCGCCGCCGCGCACGCCCGCGCCATGCTCGCCGGCAAGCACCGGCTCCGCGACCGCTTCGGGATCGCGCTCGGCCTGGACGTCCTGGCCGCCGCCATCGCCGCCCAGGGCGAGGGCGCCAGGGCCGCCCGGGTCTACGGCACCGGACAGGTCTACTGGCGCATGGTCGGCCATCCCCAGCGGGGCACCCCCGAACTGGGCCCGGTGCGCGAGGCGTGCGAACGCCGCGCCCGGGAGGCCGTCGGCGACGCGGCGTACCGGCGCGCCTTCGAGCAGGGCCGGGCGGACAGTGCGGAGGCGGGGCTGGCCCTCGCGCTCCACGGCGAACTGCTCACATAGTGAATGCCTGTTGTGCGCCCGCGCGGAGCCGGTGAAGGCTGGGCGCAGCCCTGCACCCTCCGCCCGCCCGGGAGCCCGCCATGCCGCAGATCACCGTCGACTACTCCGCCGAGCTCGCCGACACCTTCGACCGTCCCGCCTTCGCCCTCGCACTGCACCCGCTGGTCGCCGAGACCGTCGACGCCAAGATCGCCGCCTGCAAGACCCGCTTCCGGCGGGCCGAGGAGACGGTGGTGGCGGACGCCCCGGGCGGTGACGCGCTCGTGCACGTGGACATCTCGCTGCTGGCCGGCCGCACCCCGGAGGGCAAGGCCCGGCTCACCGAGTCCGTCCTCGCGCTGCTGACCGCCCACCTCGAAGCGGTCACCGGCACGGCCCTGCACCTTTCGGTCGAGGCCCGCGACCTCGACGCCTCGTACCGAAGGGGCTGAGCCGGAACGGGTGCAACCTTCCGGGCGGGTCACGGCACTTACCGGGTGAGACCGTCTCCGGAAGGAACCACCCTGTGCTGAAGTCCAGCCGCCGCACCCTGCTCCGCACCGCCGTGGCCACGGCCGCCCTGACCGTCGCCCTGTCCGTCCCCTTGCCCGCGTCCGCGTCGGACGAGCCCGCCCGCACCTGGGCGAGCGAGCCGACGCCGTACACCGACGCCAACCTCGTCGACGTGGTGGACATGGGGCGGGGGCGGACCTGGGCGGCCGGGTTCACCGTGCGCAGGGAGGGCAAGGTGACCCGCTTCCAGCCCGTCGTGACCGAACGCTCGGCACCCGGTGCGGCATGGACTCCCGTGCCGTCGGCCACCACGGCCGCCGGGGACGTCAGCAGCCGGGTCAACGCCGTGGACGCGAACGGCGCCCGTGACGTGTGGCTCGTCGGCGACGACTCCGCGGTCCTCGACGGTCGCGTCTACACCCAGCACTTCGACGGGACGCGCTGGCAGGTCGTGCCGGCGGAGCTGCCGGACAAGGCGCCGTTCGGCTCCCTGCTGGATGTGGACGCCCGCCCGGGCGGCGCCTGGGCCGCCGGCAACGCGCAGATCGAGGTCTCCCGCACCTGGAACGAGGCGAAGGGGAGCTGGAACATCCAGTACCGGAACGCCGGGATCGTCCGCCACTTCGACGGGGAGGCGTGGCGTGACGTATCGCTCCCGGAACTCCCCAGCGACTACTGGTATCTGAACACCGTCCGGGCGGTCTCCGACCACGACGTCTGGGCGTCCGGTTACGACAACGGCAGCCCGCTACTGATGCACTACGACGGCTCGTCCTGGCAGCGGGTCGACGCCCCCGGCATCACGGACATCCCCGGCCACGCCACGAAGCTCGCCGTGACCGAGGGCGGCGCGGTGTGGCTGGTGGGCGAGGACTGGTCGCCCGAGGACGGATCGACCCGCGCCCTGGTCGCCCGCCACGACGCCACCGGCTGGCACAAGCTCGCCGTACCCGACGTGCCCGCGCGGCTCTTCGGCGTGACCGCACGGTCCGGAGGCGGGATCGCCGTCGTGGGCCAGACGCTCGGTGAGCGGCGGGACGCGCTGGCCTGGGCGTGGAAGCCGGAGGGCGGGGGCCGCTGGAGCGACCTCCGACTCCCGCAGCCCACGGCGACGGGCCCCGCGGAGAACATGGCGACCGGGGTGGACGTCGGCCGGGCGGGCATCACGGTGACCGGCACCTCGACCGTCGAGGGCGCGGAGCCCCAGCCGTTCGTCTCGGCGCGGCCCCGCGGATGAGGCCCGGCGGTGCGTGGGGTTCCGCGCGCCGCCCTACGGCAACCGCTGCGCCGGCACCGCCGGCACGGCCGGGGCCAGCGCGGAGAGCCGGGTCAGCAGGTCCCCGAACGGCCCGTCCGCCGGCTCCTGCGCCAGCACCCGCAGCACGATCCCCGCCATCTCCTCGTCGTACGCCGCGCTCACGGCGGCCAGCGCCGCGAAGTCGTGCACGAGCTGCAACTCCAGCTCCGCCCGGGGCACCCGCCGGCCGTCCAGCCAGAGCAGCGCCGTCGACTCGGCGAGGGAGACCCAGGAGCGTACGACCAACTCCAGCCGGGCCGGGGGCCTACCGGCGTCCAGATGGCCCAGGATCTGCGCGCAGGCGGCCTGGCGCACCCCGTCGATCATCGCGTTCGCGGTGGACGAGCCCACGGCCGGACCGCCCCGCATCAGCGCCGCGAAGCCGGGGCCGTGCTCGTCGACGAAGTCGAAGAACCGGCCCATCACCCGCAGCAGCCGTGCGCCGAGGGGCCCTTCGCGCGGCTCCGTGAACCTGGCGGCCAGCTCGTCGGCCGCCCGGCGCAACGCCGCCTCGTACAGGCTCTGTTTGCCCGGGAAGTAGTGGTAGACCAGCGGTCTGGAGATACCGGCCGCGGCGGCGATCTCGTCGATCGACACCTCGTCCGGCGCCCGGTGGCTGAACAACTCCAGCGCGACGCCGATCAGCTGCTCCCTGCGCTCCTCGACGCCCATCCTGCGCCGCACCCCGGTCGTCATGGCCCCAGCGTACCGACCGGTGGGTCCGGCCCGGTCACAGGTCCAGCACCAGCCGGCCCCCGCCCCGGCACCGGGAGACGCAGATCAGCATGGCCTGCGCGCGCTCCACGTCCGTGAGCAGTTCGTCCCGGTGCTCCACCTCGCCCGCCAGGACGCGCTGTTGGCACGTGCCGCAGAAGCCCTGCTCGCAGGAGTACGGGACATGCGGCAGTTCGGCGCGTACGGCGGCCAGCACCGACTGGTCCGCCGCCACCGGCACGGTGAGCCCCGAGCGGCGCAGCTCCACCTCGAAGGGCTCCGCGTCCGCCGGGTCCGTACCCGCCGCCGAGAACCGCTCCAGGTGCAGGGTGCGGCCGGGCGGCAGCGCGGCGGCGACCGCGTCCATCAGGGGCTGCGGGCCGCAGCAGTGGACCGCCGTGCCCTCCGCCGTGTCCGCGAGGGCGGCGGCCAGGTCCGGGTGGCCCGCCTCGTCCTGCGGGACGACCGTGACCCGGCCGCCTTCCGCGCCCAGCTTCTCGATCTCCTCCAGGAACGGCATGGTGGCGCGGCTGCGGCCCCCGTACAGCAGGTGCCAGTCGGCGCCTTCCGCGGCGAGTCGGCGCAGCATCGGCAGGACGGGGGTGATGCCGATGCCGCCGGCGATCAGGAGGTGCGCGGGGGCCTCGGTGAGCGGGAAGCGGTTGCGCGGACCGCGCACCTCGACCTCCATGCCCTCGTGGAGCGCGGTGTGCACCTCGCGGGAGCCGCCGCGCCCGTCCTCGACGAGCCGGGCCGCCACCGTGTAGGCGCCGGTGTCGGCGGGGTCGCCGCACAGCGAGTACTGGCGGACCAGCCCGGAGGGCAGCACCAGGTCCAGATGGGCGCCGGGTTCCCAGGCGGGCAGGTCCGGTCCCTCCAGGCGGAGTCGGACCACGCCGTCGGCGGGGCTCGTCCGCTCGGTGACCAGCAGCCGCCGCCCGGTCGTCGAACGGCGCTGCAACCGGCCGGATATGGGCTCGTCCAGCGCGGGCAGCGGCCACAGCGGGGACTTCCGGATGCGCCGGCGCAGGGCCCGCTTGGCGAGCAGCGCGGCTCCGGCCGCCACGGCGACCGTACGCAGTCGGGGGAGGGGCAGGGCAGGCGGCATGGTCAGCGCGCTTCCGTCGTACGGGCCTCGGCCGCGACGGCGGCGGGCGAGCGGGTGAGGTAGTCGACGGCCTGTGCCGTGCTGCCCTCCTGGGAGGGGTGGTACGCACGGCTCAGATAGCGCGGGATCGACTTCAGCATGGACGGGGTGCTGGGCAGGGTGCCGCGCCGGCCGCTGCGGTAGAACTGCCCGAAGGACGCCTTGCCCTCCAGGAGGCTCGGGTCGTTCTCCATGAAGAAGCGGGCGCCGCGCTGCCAGAGGAACGCCAGCGCGCTGAACGCCGTCGCCCAGGTCCGCACCCGCCGCCGGTAGCTGCCGTCGACGTGCATGAACACGTCGAAGGCGACCGAGCGGTGCTCGACCTCCTCGGCGCCGTGCCAGCGCAGCAGGTCCAGCATGGTGGGGTCGGCCCCGCGCCGGTCCAGCTCGTCGGCGTTGAGTATCCAGTCGCCGAGGAACGCGGTGTAGTGCTCGATCGCGGCTATCGTCGCCACCCGTTCCAGCAGCCACCACTTGCGCGCCCGGCCGGGCGGCAGGGTCCTGTCGCCGAGCAGCTTCTCGAAGAGCCAGTCGACCTGCGCGGTGTACGGCGTCGGGTCGAGCCCCTGCTCCTTCAGGTGTGGCAGCACGTCGTCGTGGGCCTGGGAGTGCATCGCCTCCTGGCCGATGAAGCCGATGACGTCCTGCCGCAGCTCCTCGTCGTGGATGTACGGGAGCACCTGGCGGTAGACGTGGATGAACCAGCGTTCCCCGGCGGGCAGCAGGAGGTGGAGCACATTGATGGTGTGCGTGGTGAACGGGTCGCCCGGCACCCAGTGCAAGGGGGTGCGGTCCCAGGCGAAGTTGACCCGCCGGGCCTTGAGGAGGGTGCGCTCGGACGCGACCGCCGCTGGCTGCGTGTTAGACATGTTGTCAAAATACTGAGCGGTAAGCCCGGGGAACAGGGGTCTGCGCCGAATTCCCGCGCCCTCCCGCGCCGACGCGCTCCCGACCGGCGGTTCAGTGCAGCGCGACCACACGGCCCCCGTCCTTCAGCCGCCCCTCCAGCCTCGGCCTGGCCCCCGCCTCGGCCGGCACCGCGAGCAGCCGCCCCCGGGCGCTCCCCGTCACCCCGCCCGACGTGGCCAGCGACGCGAACTGCTCGCTGCCTGCCGCCAGGACGTACCACCGGCCGCCCGGCGACTTCCACAGCACGCCCGCCAGCACCCGGGGGGCCCGCGCCCCGCACTCCGGCGCGTCCTCGGCGCGCGCCGCCACCGCACCGGGCTCCGACGGGCGGGCGGCCGGGGCCTGGAACTGGGCGATGACCCGGCTCCCGGTGCCCCGCCAGGTCTCCGCCCTGGTGCACAGCCACTGCGCCGTGCCACCGTCCTCGGGCAGCGGCTGCCGGGCGTACGCCCAGGAGTTGACCGTCCGCACCCCGTGCGACCGGACCTCCGGCAGCAGGCACGCGGTCCGCGCCCAGCTCTCCCGCTCGGCCCGCCCGGTGACGTCGTGCGGCTTCCCCGGCGCACCCGAGGTCAGCCGGGCCGGGGCCAGCTCGCCCAGGTCCGTGACCAGCCGTACCGCCCCGCCCCCGGTCAGCTCGACGGCTTCCCAGGACCGGCAGCCCGGGCCGGTCGCCGGAGCGGCCGACGCGTCGGTCACCCCGTCGGGGGAGCGGGGCAGCGGGCGCGGCGCCCGGTCCGGCGCGAGCAGGTCCCGCACCCGGACGCCCCGCACCCAGGGCGCAGTCAGGTACCGCACACCGTCCCGGGTGCGGGCCACCACCAGGGCGCCCGACGACGCCGCGTCCGCCCCGTCCACCCGGGCGAAGTCGAGGGCGGCGCCCAGCGACGGGTCGGCGTTGCGCGGCTCGGCGTACCGCACGACGCGCAGCCCGTCGTGGAACAGCACCACCGCGGACTCGCCCACCTCACCCGCGTACAGCAGCTGCGGCGCCCCCATCGGCGGGCCCACCGGTGTGCCCGGTGTCGCCGAGGTCCGCACCCCGGCGCCCGGCCGGGCCCACACCTCCAAGGCCCGGCGCAGCAGCCGGGTGTCCCCGGTGCGGTCGCCGCGGGTGGGCCAGGCGGTGAAGTCCGTACGCGGCGAGCGCTGCCAGAACTCCGCGGGCACCCGGCGCAACGACCCGGGGTCCAGGGCCGCTTCGGACGCCGGATTGCGCGCGTACAACGGGGCGGACAGCGAGCCGCGCCCCCAGCCCTCACCGGGCAGCCCGAGCAACGCCCCGCACACCAGCAGCGCGGCGAGGGCCGCGAGCGCGGTCCGGGCCCGCCGGCGGCGGCGCGGCAGGTCGGGCGGCCGGGCCTGGAGCGAGCAGGGGTCGAACTCCGGCGAGGCGAGGAGCGCGTGGCCGGCGGTGATGGTGTCGGCCTCCATCAGGGCCGCGTGCGGATCGGCCACCCCGGCGGCGGCCAGCTCCCGCCGGACTTCCCCGTCGGCCAGCCCTTCGAGGCCGCGCAGGACGAACGCGGCGCGGGCGGGGGCCCCGGCCGCCGCCAGCTCGCGCTCCAGGGCGAGTTCGCCGGCCCCGCCCGGGTGCGGGAGCAGCCGCAGGCCCCAGGCGTACGGCAGGGCGGGAGGGAGCCGGCGCAGCCGCAGGCGCAGTCGGCCGATGCGCCCCGGTGCCAGCGCCCGGCGCAGCACCTGGCGGCGCACGTACGCGTATCCGGGGTCGGTGGGCCCGGTGCGGCCCGGGTGCCGGGGGAGCGGGATCGTGGCGGCTCCGGCGCGGTGGGCGGCCTGGAGGGAGCGCTGGGCGAGGGCGTGGGCGGCGAAGACGCGCCGGCCACGGCTCACCGAGGGCGGCAGCAGGAGGTAGCCGATCCGCACGAGGCGCGGGTAGTGCTCGACGAGCGCGGCCTCGGCCTGTTCCGCGTCGGCCGGGGCGACGGCGGGCGGTAGCTCTGACGGTGTGCGCACATTCAGCTGAACGAGCGAATGGTGCGATGGTCACTCCGGGGCCCGCCCGTCGGGGCCCGGACGGGGTCGGGCGAACCGGGCCAGCGGTTCGTCGACCGGCGCTCCGGTCATCCGGTTGGCGAAGGTGGACAGGGTGTAGGTGGCGATGCCGAGGGTCACCTCCAGCGCGTTGCGCGCGGTGTAGCCGTGGGCGGTGAACGCCTCGATCGCGGCGTCGTCGACGGCCCCGTTCGCCGCCAGGACGGCCAGTATGAACTGCCGCATCGCTTCGAGGCGCTCGTCGGGGAGCGGGGTGCTCCCGCGCAGTGCGGCTATGAGCGCGGGCTCTGCTTCGAGGGCGGTGAGTACGCCGGTGTGCATCGCCACGCAGACGTGGCAGTCGTTCCGGGTGGCCATGGTCATGCTCAGGACCTCGCGGGAG
Source organism: Streptomyces sp. 2131.1 (assembly GCF_900105515.1). Lineage (GTDB taxonomy): Bacteria > Actinomycetota > Actinomycetes > Streptomycetales > Streptomycetaceae > Streptomyces > Streptomyces drozdowiczii. Next base: position 5,161,341 of record NZ_FNSY01000001.1, read on the forward strand.
AGCTGGTCCAGGGTGCCGGCCTCGAAGAGCGCGTTCATCTTCAGGAAGCCGCTGAGCACCTCGGGGGAGGTGGCCATCCGGGCGGCGGCGGCCGGCAGGAAGCCCTGCTTCCGCGCGATGGCCGACAGTCCGGCCTGGGCGGCGGCGGGAGCGGATTCGAGGGTGTGGTCGGGGAAGGCGGTCGCGGGCATGGTGGACCTCTCGCGTAAACTCGACAACATGATTGACGAAAACGTAAACCAGGTTGTCGAGTTTCGCAATGGCTGAACGTGCGGGCGGGCGTGGAGAAGTGCGCCCCGAGGAGACCGGCAGAGGCTTCGAGCTGCCCCTTCTGCTGTTCGCCGGCTTCCGGTCGGTCATCGACGCGCTCCATCGCGAACTGGCCGAGCAGGGCCACCCCGACATGCGGCCCGCGTACGGCTACGCCCTCCAGGCCGTGGGGATCGAGGGTGCGACCGCCAGTGAGATCGGCCGCCGCCTCGGTGTCTCCAAGCAGGCCGCGGGCAAGACCGTCGACAGGCTGGAGGCCCTCGGTTACGTGGAACGCGCCGACGACCCGGCCGACGGGCGCCGCAAGCTGGTCCTGCTGACCGCGCGGGGCATCGACGTCCTGCGGCGGTCCGCCGAGGGCTTCGACCGGCTGCGCGCCGAGTGGGTACGGGCCCTCGGCGCCGAGCGGGTCCGCGCCGTGGAGGACGACCTGCGCACGATGGCCCCGGACGGCGCCTTCCGGCTCGACGTCGCGGCCTGGTTCAACGGCTGAGCGCGATCCCGGAGGCTTGGACTACTCGCACGAGACATAGGACGTATGGAGTCCGAACCCTTTCCGTCACCCTCCTGGTGCGGCACCATGCACGCGTCGGCACCCGATAGATCCGACCACTCGTGGTCGCGAAGGAGAGGGAACCATGGCACGACGCACCCATGTGCTCAGCCCGCTCGCGCTGGCGGCCGCCGCCGCGCTCATCCCCGTAACCGCCACCGCACAGCAGGCCGCGCCCGGGCCGTCCGCAGCCGCGGGTGCGTGCCGGGGGCCCGTGAAACCCGCCTCCCAGATGACGGTCGATGACTGCGACAGCCCCGCACGGATCATCGAAAAGGCGGCGAACATCGTTCCCACCGCCGGCCAGCTCGCCTGGCAGCAGCGGGAGGTCACCGCCTTCACCCACTTCGGCATGAACACCTTCACCGGCCGCGAGTGGGGCTCGGGCACCGAGGACGAGAAGCTCTTCGCGCCCGCCGCCATCGACGCCGACCAGTGGATGCGCGTCTACAAGGCCGCCGGCGCCGAACAGGTCATGCTCACCGTCAAGCACCACGACGGCTTCGTCCTCTACCCCAGCCGCTACACCGACCACTCGGTCGCCCTCAGCCCCGGCAGCCCCGACGTCGTCGCCGCCTATGTGAAGGCCGCCCGCAAGGCCGGGCTGAAGGTCGGCTTCTACCTCTCGCCCTCCGACGGCGCCGAACTCCCGCACGCCTGGCACGCCGAGTGGGTCGAGAAGATCCGCGCCAAGCAGGCCGCCGGCCGGCCGCTGTCCCTGCCCGAGCGGATGGCCCTCGAGGACGGCGACCGAGCGCCGGCCGGGCAGGGTCGCTTCGGCAACGGCAGCCCCGTCACCGCACGCACCATCCCCACCCTGGTCCCCGGCGACGACCGCGCCGCCCGTGTCAGGAGCGGCAAGCTGCCCACCTTCCAGGTGCGGGCCGACGACTACGACGCGTACTACCTCAACCAGCTCTACGAGATCTTCACCCAGTACGGCCCCGTCGAGGAGCTGTGGCTCGACGGCGCGAACCCCTGGTCCGGCTCCGGCATCACGCAGAAGTACGACGTCAAGCAGTGGTTCGACATGGTCAAGGCGCTCTCGCCGGACACCGTCGTCTTCCAGGGGCCCCAGGGCGTGCGCTGGGTCGGCAACGAGAACGGCACGGCCCGCGAGACCGAGTGGAGCGTCACCCCGCACACCACCGACCCGTGGACCGGGCTCGGCTCGCTGCCCAACGACTCCACCGACCCCGACATCGGCTCCCGCGACCGGCTCCTCGCACCCGGGGTCAACCATCTCCAGTGGTACCCGGCCGAGGCCGACGTCTCCAACCGGCCCGGCTGGTTCTACCATCCCGACGAACAGCCCAAGAGCGCCGCGCAGTTGATGAGCCTGTACGAGAAGAGCGTCGGCCGCAACGCCTCGCTCCTGCTCAACGTCCCGCCCGCCCCCGACGGCCGGATCGCCGACGCGGACGTGGCGCAACTGACCGCCTTCGGTGCCGACGTGCGCCAAATCTACGGCACCGACGTACGCGAGCACGCCCGCGGCCCGTACACCTTCGACCGGGTCGCCGTCCGCGAGGACATCCGGCACGGACAGCGGGTGGAGAAGTTCGCGGTCGAGGCCAGGGTGAACGGCGTCTGGCAGCGGATCGCCGAGGGCACCACCATCGGCCACGAACGCATCCTCCCCCTGCCCGGGGCCGTCACGGCGTCGGCGGTCCGCGTCAAGGTGCTGGAATCCCGGGCGAAGCCGCACCTCGGCACCACCACCCTGCACCTGGCCGAGTAGCCGCTAACCCCGGTCCAGATACGCCAGTACGGCCAGAACGCGGCGGTTGTCGTCGTCGGACGGCGGCAGGCTCAGCTTCCCGAAGATGTTCGAGGTGTGCTTGGCCACCGCCCGCTCGGTGATCACCATCTGCGAGGCGATCGCCGCGTTCGACCGGCCCTGGGCCATCAGCTCCATGACCTCCCGCTCGCGCGGCGTCAGCCCGCCCATCGGCTTGTCCTGCGAACGCCGTGTCAGCAGCTGCGAGATGACCTGCGGATCCATCGCCGTACCGCCCGCCGCGACCCGGCGCACCGCGTCGATGAACTGGTCCGCGTCGAAGACCCGGTCCTTGAGCAGGTACCCGATCCCGCCGTTGCCGTCGGCCAGCAGCTCGCGCGCGTACAACTGCTCGACGTGCTGGGAGAGTACGAGGACCGGCAGCCCGGGCCGCGCCCGCCGGGCCGCCAGCGCGCACTGGAGCCCCTCGTCCGAGTGGGAAGGCGGGAGCCGGACGTCGACGACCGCGACGTCCGGCTCCAACTCGGCCAGAGCTCTGGTGAGTTCCGGCCCGGTCTCGACGGCGGCCGCGATCTCGAAGTCGTATGCTTCCAGCATCCGGACCAGGCCGTCGCGCAGCAGGAAGAGATCTTCGGCTAGGACAACTCGCAAGGGATCTCCATGGTCACCATGGTGGGACCGCCCGCGGGGCTGCTGACGGCCATGATGCCGTCGAATGTACCGAGCCGGCGTTCGATACCGCTCAGGCCCGAGCCCGCACCCACCGAGGCCCCGCCCCGGCCGTTGTCCGTGACCGAGACCTTCAGCGCTCCTTCGCCGTGGCGCAGGTCCACCCAGATCCGGTCGGCGCCCGAGTGCTTCGCCGCGTTCGTCAGCGCCTCGCTGACAGCGAAGTACGCCGCCGACTCGACCGGCGCGTCCGCCCGGCCCGTCAGTTCCACGTCCACGTCGCACGGGATCGGCAGCCGCAGCGCCAGCGCCTTCACCGCGTCCCCCAGCCCGCGCTCGGCCAGCACCGGCGGGTGGATGCCCCGGACCAGGTCGCGCAGCTCCGTCAGCGCCTCGGCCGAGGACTCCCTGGCCATCGCCAGCAGCTGCTTCGCCTGCGCCGGGTCCTTCTCGATCAGCGCCTCGACGGTGCCCAGGTTCATCCCCATCGCCACCAGCCGGGCCTGCGCCCCGTCGTGCAGATCACGCTCGATGCGCCGCAGCTCGGACGCGGCCGTGTCGACGGCCTCGTGCCGGGTCTCCGTCAACCGGTCGATGCGCAGGGCGAGTTCCTGCTCCTGGGTGGGCGCCAGCACCGACCGGGCGAGCACGAAGTGCGCCCGCAGCAGCCGCTCGCTCACCAGCACCCCGAGCGCGAAGACCGCCGCACCGAGCGCGGCGGCCGCCAGCCCCGTCGCCTGGCTGTCGACCGGGACGAACCCGTACCAGTACTGGTCGTCCCTGAAGACCCGCCACAGACCGGCCGCCAGGACGAACCCCTCCACCGGGTAGACCATCAGCGCCGCCGCCAGTACGGCCACCACGTACCCGGCCGTCATGTCGACCACCATCCAGCGCATGTCCCGCCAGGTCGCCGGGTCCTTCAGCATCAGCGTGGTCCGCTCCACCTGCCCGGTGAAGCCGCTGCGCACATCCTTCGGCAACGGCCGGTACGGGACCGGGATGCGCACGTCGGACCAGGTGACGGCCAGCAGCCGGCGCTGGTTGGCGTGCTTGCGGACCGCCTGGAGGATGTACGGCGTGGTCACCAGGCCGATGCCCAGCGGGATCATGACTATGGAGACCAGCGCCAGTACGAAGAGCGTGCACGAGCCCGCGATGGCGGCGAACGACAGCACCAGCCCGCGTCCCGCGGCCAGCAGCGCCGACCCGATCCGTCCCCGTTTCGCGTCCATCCCGGTCCCTCTTCCCCTCGCCGGGCCCCTGTGCCGGCCCCGTGTCGCACACAGTCTGACCCGGCGCGCCCGGCGAACGTCAGCCGGTTCCCCACCCGGTGGGGGTGTACCCAGCACCACCCTCGCCACCTCGCCCTACGTGCCGCGCGACCGGGGGTTCCACCGGCTGGGGCCGCCCTCCGGCCGTTCCTAGATTCGAGGTGCATCGTCGGACTTCCACCAACAGGGGGCGAACCCGCCATGAGGCGTAACCTCGCGGCACGTATCGGTGTGTGGAGCGCACACCACCGCAAGACGGCCATTCTCGGCTGGCTGCTCTTCGTCGTACTCGCCGCGGGCATCGGCGGCGCCTCGGGCATGGTCGAGATGACCGACGCGGAGAACGGCGCCGGCGACTCCGCCCGCGCCGAACAGATCCTCTCCGACGCGGGCCTGAGCCACCGGGCCGGCGAACTCGTCATGGTCTCGTCCGCCGAGCCCGACGGCTGGCGCCCCGCCGCCCGCGAACTCGCCGCCGCTGTCCGGGACACCGGCGAGGTCACCGGCCTCGCGGACCCGGTCGCCTCGAAGGACCGCAAGGACGCGCTGATCACCTTCGAGATGAAGGGCGACCCGGACACCGCGGCCGACCGGGTCCAACCGGTGCTGGACGCCGTCGCCGGCGTGAAGGAGAGGCAACCTGACGTCACCGTCAGCCAGTTCGGCGACGCCAGCGCCGGCAAGTGGCTCGGCGACCTGCTGTCCGACGACTTCAAGAAGGCCGAGTTCACCGCCGTACCGCTGGCACTCGGCATCCTGCTGGTCGCCTTCGGGGCCGTCGTCGCCGCCCTGCTGCCCGTGGGGCTCGCGCTCACCGCGTGCATGGCCGCCTTCGGACTGCTCTCGCTCGCCAGCCACCAGCTCCACCTGTTCCAGACCACGTACTCCGTGATGTTCCTGATGGGCTTCGCCGTCGGCGTCGACTACTGCCTGTTCTACCTGCGCCGCGAGCGCGACGAGCGGGCCGCCGGACGCGACGCCGAGACCGCCCTGCGCATCGCCGCCGCCACCAGCGGCCGGGCCGTCCTCGTCTCCGGGCTCACCGTCATGGTCGCCATGGCCGGCATGTTCCTGTCCGGCCTGATGCTCTTCAAGGGCTTCGCCCTCGCCACCATCACCGTCGTGTGCATCGCCATGCTGGGCTCCGTCACCGTGCTGCCCGCCCTGCTCTCCTGGCTCGGCGACCGCATTGAGGCGGGCCGGGTGCCGCTGCTGAACCGGCGCGGCAGGCGCGGTGACAAGCAGAGCGGCCGCATCGCAGGACGGGTGCTGCGCCCCGTCCTGAACCGGCCGAAGTTCTTCGCCGCCGCGTCCGTCGTCGTGCTGCTGGTGCTCGCCGTGCCCGCGATCGGCATGAAGACCGAATCCCTGGGCCTGGACAAGCAGTTCGGCTCGGACTCAGCGCTGTCCGTCGCCTACCGCGACATCAGCGAGACCTTCCCCGGCGGCCCCGCCCCGGCCCAGGTCGTCGTCGAGGCCGACGACATCGACGCCCCGGCCGTCCGCAAGGCCCTCTCCGGCTTCGACCACGTCACCGTCCACCGGGCTCAGAACGTCGCCGAGTTCGAGGTCCCGCTGCCCGGCGGCGAGAAGGACCTCACCGAACTGCGCGAGGACCGCCTGCCCGCCGCCTTCGACTCCAGCGGCGCCCACGCCTACGTCACCGGCGAGGTGGCCGGGTCCGTCGACTTCAACGACCAGCTGAAGCGCGGTATCGCACCCGTCTTCCTCTTCATCACCGCGGTGACGTTCCTGCTGATGCTCTTCTGCTTCCGCTCGTACGTCATCGCCGTGACCTCCATCCTGCTCAACCTGCTCTCCGTGGCCGCCGCGTACGGGGTCATGACCGCGGTCTTCCAGCACGGCTGGGGCGCCGGGCTGATCGGCTCGGAGGGCGTCGGCGCGGTCGAGTCCTGGATGCCGCTGTTCGTCCTCGTCGTCCTGTTCGGGCTCTCGATGGACTACCACGTCTTCGTGGTCTCCCGGATCCGCGAGGGCCGCGGCCGCGGCCTCACCACCCGGGCCGCGATCGACGAGGGCATCCGCCGCACGGCCGGCGCGGTCACCGGCGCGGCCGTGATCATGGTGGCGGTGTTCTCGGTCTTCGCGACCCTGTCCATGCAGGACATGCAGCAGATGGGCGTCGGCCTCGCGGTCGCGGTCCTGCTGGACGCCACGCTCGTACGGATGGTGCTGCTGCCCTCCGTGATGGCGCTGCTCGGCGAGCGCAACTGGCGCACCCCGCGCGGCCTCGGCAGGCTGCCGAGCCCGGACCACGGCGAACCGGAGCCGGCCGCGGTCGCGACACCGGTCGGGCCGGGGGCGCGCTGACCCGGGTGTACGAAGGCGGGCCCCGGTTCCGGTAGCGCGTACCGGAGCCGGGGCCCGCCCCTTTGCCGGGTGGTCAGGGCGTGTACTTGTACCCGACCCGGCGCACGGTCTGGATCGAGCGGCGGTGCTCGGCGCCCAGCTTGCGGCGCAGCCGGGCGATGTGGACGTCGACGGTCCGGCCGTCGCCCACGTGTCCGTACCCCCAGACCGTGGTCACCAGCTGGTCGCGGGTGTGGACGCGGTGCGGGTGGGCCACCAGATGGGCGAGGAGCTCGAACTCCAGGTAGGTCAGGTCCAGCAGCCGCCCGTCGACCGAGGCGGAGCGCTGGACGGAGTCGATGGTCACCGGGCCCGCAGCCTCCGCCGACGGCTGCTCGGGCACCGCGTACTGCGCGGCGGCGGCGGTGAGGGCCGGCTGCTGGTCGGCGGGCACGAGCACCAGGTAACCGACCATCGGCGGGCGGCCCGGCAGGCTGGGCAGGGTGTGCTGGGGAGCGGGGAACCAAGTGGCGCCCGGCGTCAGAAGGGCGGAGACGTCGGCCTGCTGGACGACCTCGTCGGGGGCCACGGCGCGCAGCCGGTGCCGGTTGGGGGAGTGGGGAGGGACGGAGGAGGTCGCAGCGGCGGCGGAGAAGGTACGGGTGTTCGGCATGAGGGGTCAGCTCTTTCGCGCGAGGGAGTCGTCGGTGGACGGACTTGCTGCGTGCGCGCGGACCGGAGGCCGGGTGAGGGCGTCAGAGGGCCGGCGCGTTCAGCGCGCGGCAACACACCCGGTCGAAGTCGTGATGCTGACGGGAGGGCCAGAACGGCTCGAGGTCGCTGCGACCTGTCGAGGTGTGCGGGAAGCTGGCCATGCCCCCATTGAAGCAGAGAACACGGCCCGGGAGCAGACCTCTCCCACCCGTCGATACGGTCCCTTTGCGTTACGTTCCTCACGCCGGGGCGGAGGCACCCCCTCCGGGAGCCGGCCTAACCCACCAGCCGCTTGCGCCAGTCCAGCCCCGTCAGCTCGATCGCCTTGTCCGGCGAACCGTCCCACTCCACCGTCAGCCCGGCCCCGCCCAGCACGGCCGCCACCTCGCGGCCCACCGCCGCGGTCGTCTCCGCGGAGTCGTCGAACCCGCCGTAGTACAGCGTCAGACCGTGCCCGGCCGCCGCGCTCTCCGTGCACTGGAGGTGGAAGAAGACGAAGCCCCGGGCGTCCTCGCGCCCGTCCGCGTATATCTCGCTCATCCCGCAGGAACGGCAGCACGTGAAGTGCTCCCGGGCGGTGATCCCGCGCCCGTCCAGCTCGGCGAACGCCCGCTCAAGGCGGTCCGGGTCCGTCACATCGGCCCAGAGCCGCTGCTCCTCGACCCGCTCCAGCCATAGCCGCTCCACCAACTCCCGCGCCTGAGCATGCGACACCGGCCGCACCCCGTCCTTCACGAGGTAGTCCTCGGCCGTCTCGGTGAGCGTCCGCACGCTCCCGTAACCCCCGCGCAGAAGCTCCCGCACCCGCGCCTCCAACTGCCCCCGGATCTCGGCGGGCAGCTCCGGCACCGGGTCCGGCTCGGGTATCCCGGCGCTCTCCCAGACGGTGCCCCCGTCCCAGCCCGGCTCCTGGCGTGCCCAGCCCGTCATCAGCCCGAGGACCCGCTCGGGGTCGTCGACGTCGGCCCGGACATGGCCGGCCGCCGAACCCGCGCGGTGCTCCACCGTGTAACCCGCGCCGGTCTCGTGCCACACCTGGATGAACGTGCCGGGGATGTCCGGGATCCGCTGGACCACCAGGAAGTTGTCCCCGCGCCCGCCGATGCGGTGCACGAGGTCGCCCAGCGCCCGCTCCGAAACGCGGGTGTGGGTCTGCTGGTTCTCGGTCTCGACCTTGACGCTGAGCATGGGACCAGCCTGGCACACCCCACCGACAACGGGAGGCGCCCACCGCGACGTGCGGTGGGCGCCTCCCGTGACGTACGGGCGGATCAGACCTGGCCGGCCTTCTCCAGGGCCGAGCAGCAGGTGTCCACGATCAGCCGCGTGACCACGTACGGGTCGACGTTGGCGTTCGGGCGGCGGTCCTCGATGTAGCCCTTGCGGTCCTGCTCGACCTGCCACGGGATGCGCACCGAGGCACCGCGGTCGGAGACGCCGTAGCTGTACTCGTTCCACGGGGCGGTCTCGTGCAGACCGGTCAGCCGGTCGTCGATGCCCGCGCCGTAGTTCTTGACGTGGTCCATCGGCTTCGAGCCCTCGCCCAGCGACTCGCAGGCCGTGATGATCGCGTCGTAGCCCTCGCGCATCGCCTTCGTGGAGAAGTTGGTGTGCGCGCCGGCGCCGTTCCAGTCGCCCTTGACCGGCTTCGGGTCCAGGGTCGCGGAGACGTTGAAGTCCTCGGCGGTGCGGTAGAGCAGCCAGCGGGCGATCCACAGCTGGTCGGAGACCTCCAGCGGGGACAGCGGGCCCACCTGGAACTCCCACTGGCCCGGCATGACCTCGGCGTTGATGCCCGAGATGCCCAGGCCCGCCTTCAGACAGTTGTCGAGGTGCTTCTCGACGATCTCCCGGCCGAAGATCTCGTCCGAGCCGACACCGCAGTAGTAGCCGCCCTGCGCCGCCGGGAAGCCGCCCTCGGGGAAGCCGAGCGGCCGGTGGCCGTCGAAGAAGGTGTACTCCTGCTCGATACCGAAGATCGCCTCCTGCCCGGCGAACTGCTCGGCGACCGGACGCAGCAGCGCCCGGGTGTTGGACGCGTGCGGGGTCATGTCGATGTCGAAGACCTCGCACAGGACCAGGACGTCGTCGCCGCCGCGGATCGGGTCCGGGCAGGTGAAGACCGGCTTCAGCACCCGGTCCGAGGCGTGCCCCTCGGCCTGGCTGGTGCTCGAACCGTCGAAGCCCCAGATCGGCAGCTCCGCCACGTCGGACGACGGGCCGCCGGACATGATCTTGGTCTTGGAGCGGAGCTTGGCGGTCGGCTCGGTGCCGTCGATCCAGATGTACTCAGCCTTGAACGTCACGGAAGCCATCCTTTGCGGGTGCTGCGGTCTATGCGCCGAAGCTTCGCAAGCCGCGATTTCCCGACCGTTGCCCTCGTGTGAACCCCGTGTTACCGAGGTTTCCGGCGGTGTTCCCCGGCCGCCCGGCCCCTCAGCGGTGCCGCAGCAGCGCCTCGAAGCCCGCGCTCCTGATCCGCCGCCGCAGCTCTTCCTCGCTGGTCCCCAGCGCCCGCGCGGCGTCCGGGAGCCGCCAGTCCGCGCCGGCCAGGCGTTGCAGGAGGTGGCCGCGCCGGACCTGCGCGTCGGACAGGCGGAACGTCTTCAGGTAGGCCACCCGGCCCTTGTGGTCGGTGATCGTCTCGCCGATGTGCTGCCCGCCGCCGTCGCGTACGAAGGGCGGCAGGAACCGCCACAGCGTGAACTCCCCCATCCGGTACACCTGGTCGAAGCCGTACGAGCCGTCCAGCAGGTCGCGCGCGAACAGCGTCCCGTGCGCATCGGACCACGCCCGTTCCTGCTCCCGCGCGGCCGCCCGCAGCGCGTCGAGCGTCCGCAGGTGCGGCCCGTCCGCGATGCGCGCCCCGAACTCCGGAACCGGCGCCCCGAACCACGCGTACTGGTGCACCAGCTCCCCGTACAGGTCCTCCACCAGCGTCGGATGCAGAAGCCGGTAGTCGTCGGGGTGCGGGACGGCGAAGGCGGCGGCCAGGGCGTCGGCCGCGTACACCATCACCCCGCACTGGCCCGGGTGGATCTCGAACGCCCGCAGCGCGTCGCCCAGCCCGCGTACCGACCACCCCAGGTACGCGTCCTCGGCGCGCGGCGACAGCCCGTCCCGCAGCGCCTGCCGGGACCACTCCTCCCAGGCGGTCGACGGGCCCCCGAAGTGCAGGGCGAGATAGCCCTCCAGTGCCAGATGCAGCGGCAGGAACCGCAGCCGGTCACCGGGCCGCCGCTTGGCGAGCCGGTGGTGGCGGTGGCGCGGCAGCCGTACGGTCCGGGCCGGAGCGCCGTCCTCGGCGCCGAACTGCGTCCCGTACGCGGCGCTCTCAGCCCCCTCGCCGGACCAGTCGGCGACGAAACCGTGCGGGATGTACGAGGTGTAGTGGGTACGCGGACCCACCTCCACCGCCCCCGCGCCGAGGCCGCCGTACACCTCCCGGTGCAGCCGCAGCCCCTCGACGGGAGTCTCGCGCACCAGAGGCACCAGCCGGATGCCGCCCCACACCTGCGAGGGACGGGCGGTCAGCCCGGTCAGCTCCAGCTTGTTCACCGCACCCCTCCCGCCTCGTCGTCCGTCGTGAACCGGGCGACCTGCCGGTCCAGATACGCGTACAGCTCGGCGGGCCCCGTGCGCCCCTCGGAGAACCGCGCGATCTCCACCAGCGCCGGCAGGTCCTCCGCGTCCCGGATGCCCGCCGTCGGCACGCCGGCCGACAGCCGCCGCACGTCAAAACCGTCCGCGTCGTATACGGGGTTCACATGCACCACCGCCGTCCGCCGGTCCCGGTCGAGCCGCGTCCGCCACACCCGCAACACCTCGCCCGCCAGCCCCGGCGGCGCGTTGTCCCAGCCGTCCGAGACGATGACCAGCCGCTCCGGTCCGTGCTCCAGGGCGTCGATGATCCGGGTGCCCAGCGGCGTCGGCCCCCACGGGCGCACGAGCAGCGGATCGCGGGTGCCGGTCGTCCAGAGCGGGGTGTACGCGCCGGGGGCGGCGAGCGCCTCCAGCAGGAAGTGGCAGGCCAGCGCCACGGCGAGCGGACGCCGGCGCTTCTCGCCCGAACCCGAGGAGGAGTAGCTGTCGTCCAGCACGGCGGCCACCCGGCCCCAGCTCCCGGCATGCGGCCCGGCCGCCCGGCGGGCCGCCGCACGCAGGGCACCGGTCAGCTCCGCCCGGTGCCGCACCCGCGCTTCCCGGTCCAGCGACAGGACGTACAGGGCGAGCCGGGTCAGCGGCATCACCGTCAGATCGACACCCGCCGGCAGCCCGTCCGCACCGGCTGCCCGCTGCCCCTGGGTGCGCAGCCGCTCCAGCCGGGTCATGCGGGGCGCCATCCGCTCCACGAACGCCTCGCGCCCCATCCCGTGCCGGGCCGCGAAGCCCTCCGCGACGGTGAACGGCAGTTCGCCGACCGCGCCCTGCTCGTAGTGCGCCCGGCGCCAGGCGTCCAGCAGCCGGTGCTCGTAGCGCGGCAGCGTCCCCGGCCGGAACAGGAACGTTCCCAACTCCCCGTCGAGCGGCAGGTGTGCGTGGCGGACGGCGGTCTTCAGCCCGGCGCGGTACTTCACCGCGTCGTGCGCCGCGTCCGGCCGGGCCGCCAGCCAGTCCCGCGTGATCGCCCGGGTCCGCCGGTTGTTCACCTTCGCCGCGCGCAGCTCCCGGAACAGCCGGTAGACCCGCTGCGGCGGCAGCTTCGCCAGCCGGGCCGCGATCAGCTGCCCCTCGGTGCGCTTCTGCACGGGCGACGCCTCGCCCGCGTGCTCCAGCAGTCCGCGCACGACGCGTACGGCGTTGTGGTCGTTGATGTCCAGGGCGAGCGAAGCGGCGTACACCCGGCGGTAGTTGACGCGTACGTACTCGTGCAGGAAGCCGAGCGAGAGCCGCTGCCGGTACGCCTCCGAGCGGAATTCGCGCTGTCCGGTCGCGGTGATCGCGGCGTTGACGAAGAGGAGCACGTCCTCGGCGGCGACCAGGTCGGCGAAGGTCTCGGTGGCGGCAGTCGTCATGGTGGGTCCCCCGTGGTGTTCCGTACGGCGGTACGCGCATGCGGAAGCCGGCCGGGGAATGGGGGCGCGAGCAGCGAAATTATTGCTTCAGAGGCAAGTCCCGGAAGTCGCACCGGAGTCCCGCGGCCGGCCCCGCCAACGTATCCGCTCGGGCGCGGGAGACGCCACCGCATTGCGGGGCGCGGTGGTGCGCCGGGGACTCGGTCCCGGGCCCACCACCCGTCACACTGGACCCATGACGACACCCGAGACCCCCCTGCGCATCGGCCTCGCCGGCACCGGACCCTGGGCCCGCAACACCCACGCACCCGCGCTCGCCGCCCACCCCGGCGTCGTACTCAGCGGGGTGTGGGGCCGACGGGCGGAGGCGGCCGAGGAGCTGGCCGGGGAGTACGGCGCCGCCGCGTTCTCCGGTGACGCGGGGCTCGACGAGCTGTTCGCCGTGAGCGACGCCGTCGCCTTCGCGCTGCCGCCGGACGTGCAGGCCCCGCTCGCCGCCCGCGCCGCCGCGGCCGGCTGCCACCTGATCATGGACAAGCCGGTCGCCACCACGGTCGCCGGTGCCCGCGAGGTCGCCGAGGCCGCCGAGCAGGCCCGGGTGGCGTCCGTCGTGTTCTGCACGCTCAGGTTCGCCCCGCAGACCGCTGCCTGGATCGCCGAACAGAGTGCGGTGGGCGACTGGTTCACCGCCCGCGCCGACTGGATCGGCGCACTGTGGGCCCCGGGCAGCGACAGCGAGTACGCCGCGTCGCCCTGGCGCCGCGAGCGGGGCGGGCTCTGGGACGTCGGGCCGCACGCCCTCTCGGTCCTGATCCCGCTCCTGGGCGACGTCACCGGACTCACCGCCGCCCGCGGCCCCTCCGACGTCCACCACCTCGTCCTGCGCCACACCTCGGGAGCCTCCAGCACCGTGACGCTCTCCCTGGGCGCCCCGACGGCCGCCGCCGGGGTCGAGGTCGTCCTCCGGGGCGAGCACGGCGTCGCCTCGCTGCCGGGCTGGGACGGCGCGGTCGACGCGTTCGCCGCGGCGGTCGACGCGCTGATCGCCTCGGTACGCACGGGCGAGGCCCACCCCTGCGACGTGCGGTTCGGCCTCCGGCTGACGGAGCTCCTCGCGGAGGCGGAGGCGCAGGCCCGGGCACGGTCGGGGGAGTAGGGGCCGGGGCGCGGCGGGGTCAGGCGCCGGTCCCCGCCGCGCCCCCCTGCGACACAGCCGCCAGGAAGCCGTCCAGGAACCGCCGTACCGCCGCGACCTCCCCCGCGTCGAATCCCCGCAGTAGCGCCACCGCGCTCCCGATCGCCGGCCCGAACGCCTCCCACCCCAGCTCCACCGCCTGCGGAGCCACCCGCAGCAGCACCCGCCGCCGGTCCCGCTCGTCGCGCGTCCGCGTCAGATGCCCCAGCCGCTCCAGCCGGTCGATGAGCGCCGTCGTGCCCGCCGAGTTGAGCCCGAGCTCCGCCCCCAGCCGCCCGGCGGTGACCCCCGTCCCGTCGCGCTCCGCGTCCAGCAGGCACACCAACGCGCGTACATCGGTGGGATGCATCCCGTGCCGCGCCGCGAACTCCGCCTGCCGCAGCCCGAATTCGGACGTCACCCGCCGCAGCAGATGCACGATCTCCAGCTCCGGCCCCTGCTCGCCCATCTCCGGCCCCTCCCGATATTGTCTCGCTCAGCGAGATGATATCCAGGTGTACGGAGTCCAAGGGAGCACCCATGACATCCACCCCGCCCGCGAGCCCGGCGTTCCTCGCCGCCTACGACGAGACCGTCGCCGCCACCTGGCCCCCCGGCACCGCACCGACTGCGGTCCCGACCCCGTACGGCACCACCCACCTCAACAGCTACGGCCCCGAGGACGCCCCGCCCCTGCTGCTGCTCCCCGGCGGCGGCGCCACCTCCACCGCCTGGTACGCCCAGGCCGCCGCACTCGGCCGCACCCACCGCGTCCACGCCGCCGACCTCATCGGCGAACCGGGCCGCAGCACCGCGGGGGAGCGCCCCATCCGCAGCGTCGACGACCTCCGCGGCTGGCTCGACGCACTGCTGGACGGCCTGGGCGCCACGGAACCGGTCGCCCTGGCCGGGCACTCGTACGGCGGCTGGATCGCCCTCCACTACGCCCTGCACGCACCCGACCGGCTCCGGAAGCTGATCCTCCTCGACCCCACCGGCTGCTTCAGCGGCTTCCGCCCCGGCTACCTGCTCCACGCCCTGCCGATGCTGCTCCGCCCGAACGCCGCCCGCACCCGCGCCTTCCTGGACTGGGAGACCGGCGGCGCCGCCCTCGACCCCCACTGGCTGCGGCTGCGGGAGGAGGCGGCCGGCTTCCCCTCGGCGCGCCCGGTCACCGGACCCCGCCCGAAGCCGGAGGCCCTGCGCGCACTCGCCGTACCGACACTCGTCCTCCTCGCAGGCGGGAGCCGCGCCCACGACGCCGACAGGGTGGCCGCCGCCGCGCACCGGCTGCTGCCCCGGGCGGAGACGGCCGTCCTGCCGGACGTCTCTCACCACGCACTGCCCCTGCACGCCCCGACGGCCCCCGAACTCAACCGCAGAATGGGCGAGTTCCTCGCCTAGGACGCCCCGCGCCCCAGCGCGTCCCGTACCGCCTCCTCCGACCGGCCCACGACCGCCGTGCCGTCCTCCGCCGTGATGATCGGTCGCTGGATCAGCTTCGGGTGTCCGGCGAGGGCGGTGATCCACCGCTCGCGCGCATCCGCGTCACGCGGCCAGTCCTTCAGCCCCAGCTCCTTCGCGTCCGCCTCCTGCGTCCGCGTGATGTCCCACGGTTCGAGGCCCAGCCGGTCGAGCACCGCCCGGATCTCGTCCGGCGACGGCACGTCCTCCAGGTAACGGCGGACCGTGTAGTCGGCCCCCTCCGCGTCGAGCAGCCGCACCGCGCTGCGGCACTTGGAACACGCGGGATTGATCCAGATCTCCATGGGGCCAAAGGTACGGGACGGGCTCCCCCGGGATGCCCGAAAACCCCTCTGGCCAGGGCCGATTGTCAGTGCCGGGCAGTAGAATGGGAGTCAGATCGTGAGGGTTCCGACGAGTTCCGCCACCGTGCCAGGAGGTTGCCCATGGCCGTTGCCGCAGTCACGACCAAGCCGCTCGACAAGCCCCTGCACCAGCCGCTGACCAAGAAGCCGCTCCCCGCCGGCCGCCCGCGTGAGTGGTACGTCTCGCACAACCGCCGGCTGAAGGCGATGCGCCTCGCCATCGCCCTGCTCGACACCGGCGTCTACATCCCGTCCACCGCGAACAACGCCCGGATACGCACCACCGCCGAGCGCCTCGGCATCCACCCGCCGTCCGACACCACCTGCCGCATGGTCCGCGCCCTGATCCGCTACGGCCGCTGACCGACGAGGGGCGGGCCCCGGATTCCTTCCGGGGCCCGCCCTCTCAGTACCCGTCGCAGGTCGCCGTCGCGAACGCGCCCGACGCCGAGTCCGTACGCCGCGCACCCCCGTCCACGGTCACCGCGCACGACACGTCGCCGCCGCCCCGGCCCACGCTCACCACGAACGAGCCGCCGCTCAGGAAGCCCTTGCTGTCCAGCTCCCCGGCCCACGGCAGCGACCGCAGCGCCAGCCGCCCCGTCGACAGCTCCTCACCCCGCCACGTGCTGTAGGTGAGCACCACGTCCCGGGCGGTCCCCGTCACCTCGTACCGGATGTGCACCTTCCGCGACCCCTCGGAGCGGACCACGTCCGACAGCACCGCCGTGACCGCGCCCGCGGCGAGCGCCAGCAGCACCGCGACCAGCAGCACCACCCACGGCCACACCCGCCGCCGGGGAGGCTGCGGCGGGACCGGATCGCCGGGCGGCACCTGCTCACTCATCCACCCAGCCTCCGCCCTCCGGCTCCGCACCGCGACCCCTCCGCGTCCGTCCGGCTGGAGAACTACAGGTACGGCCGCGTGATCAGCTCGATCGCGTGTCCGGCCGGGTCCTTGAAGTAGACGCCCCGCCCGCCGTGCTCGGTGTTGGTCTCACCGGACCGCTTCATCTGCGGATCCGCCCAGTGCTCGATCCCGCCCTCGACCAGCCGCGCACAGGCCCGGTCGAACAGCTCGTCGTCGAGGAGGAACGCGTAATGCTGCATCTGGATCTCCACCGGCGGCTCGGCGAACTGGAGCAGCACGCCGTGCTCCAACTGGATGTTGACGAACGGCCCCCAGGAAGGAGCCTCGTCCAGCTCCAGCAGCTCCCGGAAGAACCGCGCGGACGCATGGCGGTCCACGGCGGCGATGATGGTGTGGTTGAACGAAACGGACATACTTGACGACCTCTTGATCTCTACGGCTCGGCACAGGGGAAAAACGCACGCTGTACGAGTCGGAGGGAGGTCCTCGCGCGAGAGGGGCGGATCGCCCGACGGGGCGCTTCCGGCGGGGGCTCAGCCCACCACCGGGTAGCCGTTCCGTGCATGGCGTATCGCCGGTCCGGTGTTCACGGACACGACCCTAGGGGCACCGGCCGGGTGTGTACAGTTGTTTGGCGCCCGAGGACGCGCGCGTACGCGTGTGCAGGTTCCACGCCCGGCCACCGCGGACCGGTGGACGCCCCCCGACCGACAGGTACGCCTCCTTGTCCTCCTCCACCACGCCCGCGCTCCGGCTGCGCGCCCTCAAGCCCGACTGGATCGCCGACCCCAAGGTGTGGCGCACCGAGGTCCTCGCCGGACTCGTCGTCGCCCTCGCCCTGATCCCGGAGGCCATCTCCTTCTCGATCATCGCCGGCGTGGACCCCGCGATCGGCCTCTTCGCCTCGTTCACCATGGCGGTCACGATCTCGGTCGTCGGCGGCCGCCGCGCGATGATCTCCGCCGCCACGGGCGCCGTCGCCCTGGTGATCGCCCCGGTCAACCGCGAGCACGGCTTCGGCTACCTGGTCGCTACCGTGATCCTGGCCGGCCTCTTCCAGATCCTGCTGGGCGCCCTCGGCGTCGCCAAGCTGATGCGGTTCGTGCCGCGCTCCGTGATGACGGGCTTCGTCAACGCCCTGGCGATCCTGATCTTCATGGCCCAGGTGCCCGAGATGCACGACGTGCCGTGGGAGGTCTACCCGCTGATCGCGGGCGGCCTGCTCCTGATGGTGTTCTTCCCGAAGGTCACCCGGGTGATCCCGGCGCCCCTGGTCTCCATCGTCGTCCTCACCACGATCACCCTGGCAGCCGGGCTCGCGGTCCCGAGCGTGGGCGACAAGGGCGACCTGCCCTCCTCGCTCCCGGTCCCGGGCCTCCCCGACGTGCCGTTCACCCTGGACACCCTGACGACCATCGCCCCCTACGCCCTGGCGATGGCGCTGGTCGGCCTCATGGAGTCCCTGATGACCGCCCAACTGGTCGACGACATCACGGACACCCGCTCCAACAAGACCCGCGAGTCCGTCGGGCAGGGCGTCGCCAACATCGTCACCGGCTTCTTCGGCGGCATGGGCGGCTGCGCCATGATCGGCCAGACGATGATCAACGTCCGCGTCTCCGGAGCCCGCACCCGGCTGTCCACCTTCCTCGCCGGCTCCTTCCTGATGGTGCTCTGCATCGCCTTCGGCCCGGTCGTCTCCGACATCCCGATGGCCGCGCTGGTCGCCGTGATGGTGATGGTCTCCTTCGCCACGTTCGACTGGCACTCCATCGCCCCGAAGACCCTGCGCCGCATGCCGGTCGGCGAGACCGCCGTCATGGTCATCACCGTGGCCATCGTCGTCGCCACGTCCAACCTGGCGATCGGCGTCGTCGTCGGCTCGGTCACCGCCATGGTGATCTTCGCCCGCCGCGTCGCCCACCTCGCCGACGTCACCGCGGTCGTCGACCCGGACGGCGGCCAGGTCGTCTACTCCGTCACCGGCGAGCTCTTCTTCGCCTCCTCCAACGACCTGGTCACCCGCTTCGCGTACGCCACCGACCCCGACAAGGTCGTCATCGACCTCTCGGCCACCCACATCTGGGACGCCTCGTCGGTCGCGGCCCTGGACGCCATCGGGACGAAGTACGCCCAGCGCGGCAAGACCGTCGAGATCGTGGGCCTCAACCGGCCGAGCGCCGCCCTGCACAACACGCTGAGCGGCGAGCTGACGGGCGGCCACTGAGCTACTCGGCGCTCTCCCCGGCCATGTGCCTGAGGGCGAGTACCAGGCTGGGGAGGGCGACGGCGGCCGAGATCAGGAAGACCGCCTGCGGGTTCCACCACATGACGATCACCGAGGCCGCCACGAACCCGCAGACGCTGATGAAGTTGTCGATCATCGTGTCGATGCCCTCGACCCGGCCGAGATACGCGGCCGGAATCCTGCTCATGAACAGGGACGTCACCGACACGTTGTACGGGGCGTTGGCGAGCGCGCTGACGGCCACCCCCACCCCCAGCACGTAGATGTTCGGCGCCACCCCCATGACCACCTGCGCCACGCACAGCCCCAGCATCGACACCGCCATGAGCCGCCCCAGGAACGCCTGCTTCGCCAGCGCGGTGGCCAGCACCGCCGCGATCACCGCGACCACGCCGTTCAGCGAGTAGATGTACCCGAGAGCCGAGGCGTCCAGCGCGAAGGTGCGCGCGACGACGAAGATCAGCCCGTAGCTCGTGCAGGCGGTCAGGAACGCGATCCCGTACGACGCGAGCAGCAGCGCACGGATGTCCCTGCTCCGCCGGATGATCCTGACGCCGTCGGGGAAGTCCGCCCAGTGACCGCCGCTCTTCTCCTCCCCGTCCTCGCCCGGTTCGGCGGCCACCGGCAGGGGCCCGGGCGCCCCGGGCGCCTTCAGCACCCGGCGCAGGCTCCGGAGGATCACGGCGGACACGACGAACGACGCGCTGTCGACGACGAAGGCGAGGCTCGCGGAGCCGGTCGCCAGGGTGATCGCGGCGAGGGACGGCCCGACGATCTGCACGACCCACTGCCCGGTCTCCATGAACCCGTTGGCACGCGGCAGCCGCTCCGCGCTCACCAGCCGCGGCAGCAGCGAGAACGACGAACTGTTGAAGAAGACGCCGACGCCGTTGCCCACCGCGATCAGGACGAGCGCGGGGACCGTACGCGAATCGAGCGCACACCACGCGAGCCCGAGGCCCACCCCCGTACGGACCAGGTCGGAAACGACGAGCACGTTGTACTTGTCGTACCGGTCCGCGATGACCCCCGAGAGGCCACCGAGCAGCATCCCGGGCAGATTCGCCAGCAGCACCACGAGCAGCCGGGCGCCGGTCGAGCCCGAGGTGGCGGTGAAGATCCACACGTTGACGGCGAGAAGCCGGAAGGCGTCGCCCATGGCGGACACGAGGAACGACGTGTAGAAGAGCCCGAAGGCAGCCCGGCTCTCCCCCCTCTCGGCACGATCGGAGCCGAATCCGGCTTGTACGGTCATCGAGTCCCCGCCCCCAGGCGACAGCCGGCATCCTGACGTCGCACAGCATGTCCATGCCGGGAACCCGCCGCAATCGAATAGTGCGGCGCCCCTCCGCGAGCCGCCCCGGGCCTTGGTCAGCCACGATCCAGAAGCGCCCGCACCGCCGAGGGCCCACCAGGTCTCCGGGCCCTTCCACCGACCCAGCCGCCCGGACGGGGCACGGCGGCGTTGTTGTCGGTGCCGGATGACACCATCCGGCCATGAGCAGAGGATCTTTTGACTGGCGCGAATTCCTGGGGCGCTGGCAGGACGAGTGGATTCCGGCCGAGGACGACGAGGAGGCGGGCGAAGAGGGGCCGCGCCCGCTCGGCGTACCGGGGGCGGCCGAGGCCGAGATCGCCGCCGCCGAGGCCCGCCTCGGGCAGCGGCTGCCGTCCTCGTACCGGGCGTTCCTGGCCGCGAGCAACGGATGGCAGGTGGACCAGACCGCCGGGATCTACCGGCTCGGCGGCGCCGAGGACATCGAGTGGTTCGGGGACCCCTTCGGTATGACCCCGATGTACGAGGAGAACCTCGGCGAGAATCCGCGCCCCGAAGAGGTCCTGATGGCCGGGATGTGGACCCGCGCGCTGCGCCTGGAGACCGACTCCGACATGTCGTACGCGCTCCTCGACCCGGGCGACACCGACGAGGACGGCGAATGGGCCCTGTACGTCTACAAGGGCTGGGGCGGTGAGTACCCGGAGCGCTACGCCTCGTTCCGCGCGTTCATGGAGGACATGTACCGGCACTTCCACGGCGACCGCGCCGCACAGCCCGGCTTCGTGAACGCGACCACGCGCGCCCAGGACGCCGGTGTCGAGGAGGCCAGGCGGCTGGCCCTGTGCGGACGGTACGAGGAGGCCGTGCCGCTGCTGGAGGACGCGCAGTCCTTCGGCCGGCCGCACAGCCGTGTGCTGCTCCAGCAGATCCGGCAGTTCCTCGCCCCGAGCGGCCACCAGGACTACGGCATGCTGGTCGGCGACCCCCGCTACCTGTCCGAGTTCCTGCCCGTGCAGGCCCTGGAGCCCGGCCGGGGTACGGGGCGGCGGCCGGGCGGGGACGGCCACTGGCTCGGGATGATCGCCGCGCGGGGCGTCCCCCGCGAGACGGCCGAGGCCCTCCTCGGCGCCGTCCGGGACGGCACCCACCGCTACGCACCCGACGGCGCCTGGGGCCTGGCCGTCGCCCGCGCCCGGGACGAGGCCCGCTGGGGTGCGACGGACGCCGCCTGGCGCACGCTGCGCGCCGGCCTTCCGGACTGGGAGACCACCGGCCCCTCGCTGATCGCCCCGGTCGGCCTGGTCGCCGACCCGTACCTCGGCCCGCTGCTCACCCCGGAGCGCGGCGCCGAACTCCTCGCCACTCCCCGCTCCGGCGAACGCGGCCCCGCCCCCGTCCCCGTTCCGGACCTCGACCCGCCAGGCCTCCTCTGGCTCACCGAGCCCGACACCTACCAGCCGTCCTTCTCCGGCTACCGCTGCGTCTGGGTGGAGGACGTGTCCCCGGACCGCCTGCCCGCACTCCTCGGCGCGGAGGGCGCCACTCTCGGCGCCCCCATGAACGTCCGCATGACCGCGTACCACCGACGCGACCGACAGGGTCTCGACGACGCCGAGCCGTGGGAAAGCCGGGCCACGGTCAGCGTCGGCCGCACCGCCGAGGGCTGGTCCTTCGCCTTCGACGGCGAGTCCCACCTGCCGGGCGACCGCCTCGCTCCGCCCTCCGTGGCCGCCTCCGCCACCGGCCGGGCGGTCGTGGTCTGGAACGAGCCCCGGCGCGAGGACCCCGATCCCGCCCGCTCCGCCTTCCACCTCTCCGTCGCCGAACAGGGTCGCGAGCTCTACGCGTTCACGGTCCGGGGCGCAGAAATCCAGCGCTTCGGAGAGATACCCGAGGCCCTGGCTCCCGACCGGCTCATCCGCCCCGAGGACACCCCCCTCGCCAACGAACGCCGCTTCCTGACGGCCCTCCACACCGAACTCAACCTCTCCCTGCCCCGCTTCGCCCTCTCCCGCGGCGCCCTCCACAGCTTCCCCACCCGCTCCTGGACCCGCGCCCCGCGCCCGGGGGAGAGCTACGCGTACCTGAGCATCCGCCGGCACCGCCCCTGAGCCACCGGACCCGGACGTAAACGGGCCGGGCCCGCCCCTCCGTCGAGGAGGAGCGGGCCCGGCCCGGCGTGTGCGCGATCCGCGGTCTAGAGGTCGAAGTACAGCTCGAACTCGTGCGGGTGCGGGCGCAGCTGGATCGGGGCGATCTCGTTCGTGCGCTTGTAGTCGATCCACGTCTCGATCAGGTCGGACGTGAAGACGCCGCCGGCCTGGAGGTACTCGTTGTCGGCCTCGAGGGCGTCCAGGACGGCCGGGAGGGACGTCGGGACCTGCTGGACGTTGGCGTGCTCCTCGGGAGCCAGCTCGTACAGGTCCTTGTCGATCGGCTCGGCGGGCTCGATCTTGTTCTTGATGCCGTCCAGGCCGGCCATCAGGAGCGCCGAGAACGCCAGGTACGGGTTGGACGACGGGTCCGGGGCGCGGAACTCGACGCGCTTGGCCTTCGGGTTGGAGCCCGTGATCGGGATGCGCATCGCGGCGGAGCGGTTGCGCTGCGAGTACACCATGTTGACCGGCGCCTCGAAGCCCGGCACCAGGCGGTGGTAGGAGTTCACCGTCGGGTTGGTGAAGGCCAGCAGCGACGGGGCGTGCTTCAGGATGCCGCCGATGTAGTAGCGCGCCATGTCCGACAGGCCCGCGTAACCCTGCTCGTCGTAGAACAGCGGGTCGCCGCCGGCCCACAGGGACTGGTGGACGTGCATGCCCGAGCCGTTGTCGCCGAAGATCGGCTTCGGCATGAAGGTCGCGGTCTTGCCGTTGCGCCAGGCGACGTTCTTCACGATGTACTTGAAGAGCATCAGGTCGTCGGCCGCGGCGAGCAGCGTGTTGAACTTGTAGTTGATCTCCGCCTGGCCGCCGGTGCCGACCTCGTGGTGCTGGCGCTCGATCTCCAGGCCGCTGTTCTGCAGCTCCAGGGACATCTCGGCGCGCAGGTCGGCGAAGTGGTCGACCGGCGAGACCGGGAAGTAGCCGCCCTTGTAGCGGACCTTGTAGCCGCGGTTGTTCTCGACCGCACCGGTGTTCCAGGCGCCGGCCTCGGAGTCGATGTGGTAGAAGCTCTCGTTCGCCGACGTCTGGAAGCGGACGTTGTCGAAGACGTAGAACTCGGCCTCGGGACCGAAGTAGGCGGTGTCGGCGAAGCCCGTGGAGGCGAGGTACGCCTCCGCCTTCTTGGCCACGTTCCGCGGGTCACGGCTGTACTGCTCGCCGGTGATCGGGTCGTGGATGAAGAAGTTGATGTTGACGGTCTTGTCGCGCCGGAAGGGGTCGACCCGGGCGGTCGACAGGTCCGCGCGGAGCGCCATGTCGGACTCGTGGATGGCCTGGAAGCCGCGGATCGACGAGCCGTCGAAGGCAAGCTCGTCGGCCGGGTTGAAGGTCGCCGCCGGCACGGTGACGTGCTGCATCACACCGGGCAGGTCGCAGAACCGGACATCGATGAACTTGACGTCGTTGTCGGCGATGAACTTCTTCGCGTCGTCGGCGTTCTGGAACATCCAACTCCTCCTACTCCCGGCCCGGGAGGGACGGGGTTGCAGCTCGTTGTGTGACCAGTGCGGTGGCACACGCTGGACCCGACCATAGGCAGACCGGATTTCTCAAGCATGACCCATTTGTTTCGCCGAAGTTAACCGGCGCGAGTGCGACGGGCCGTCCCATGGTCTTCGCACTGCCTCCTTCCCCCTGCCTCGCGGGTTTCTCACCCGTTTCAAACGGGTGTCCGAGGAATGGGACGAGGAGTGGGACGGCACCCACCGGGGAAGGCGCACGGCCCGGCGCAGTACCGTGTTCGGGTGGACAACAGGCAAGCAATCGGATCGTGGCTCTCCGGGCCGCGCGCGGCCGCCGAGGAGATGGGCGCCGACTTCGGCCACCGGGGCAAGCGGCTCGGCCTCCCCGAGCAGGGCCCCGGGGCCATCGCCCCGCTCGGCCGGCGCTTCGGGGCCCTCTTCATCGACTGGGCCCTGTGCATGCTGATCGCATACGGACTGTTCGCTCGCGGTGACCAGCAGGCGTCCGGCAACTGGGCACTCGGCATCTTCCTCGTGATGAGCGTCCTCACGGTCGGCACGATCGGCTGCACCCCGGGCAAGCGCATCGTGGGCATCCGCGTCATCTCCGAGGACGGCGGCCGCCTCGGCCTCGTACGCGTCCTCATCCGCAGCGTGCTCCTCTGCCTGGCCATCCCCGCCCTGGTCTGGGACCGAGACGGCCGCGGCCTCCACGACCGCCTGGCCCGCGCGGTCCAGGTCCGCATCTGAGGCGCAGGGAAGCGCGAAGAGGGCGGGCCGTGAACCACGTGGTTCACGGCCCGCCCTCTTCGCTTCTCCGGACGAGTCAGCGCATCTTGCCGCGCGGCATCCGCATGCCCTTCGGCATGGGCCCCTTCGGGAGGGGCATGTTGCTCATGAGGTCCCCCATCGCGCGGAGGCGGTCGTTGGCGGCCGTCACCTGGGGGCCGGTCAGGACGCGGGGGAGCTTGAGCATCTTGGTGCGGACCTTCTTCAGGGGCACCTGGCCCTCGCCGTTGCCGACGATGATGTCGTGGACGGGGACGTCCACCACGATGCGGGCCATCTTCTTCTTCTCGGCCGCGAGCAGGCTCTTCACCCGGTTCGGGTTGCCCTCGGCGACCAGCACGATGCCCGCCTTGCCCACGGCGCGGTGGACGACGTCCTGGCTGCGGTTCATCGCGACCGCGGGGGTCGTCGTCCAGCCGCGGCCCACGCGGTCCAGCACGGCCGCCGCGGCGCCCGGCTGGCCCTCCATCTGCCCGAAGGCGGCGCGCTCGGCGCGGCGTCCGAAGACGATCGCCATCGCGAGGAGGGCGAGCACGAAGCCCAGGATGCCCAGGTAGATCGGGTGGTCGATCAGAAAACCGATCGCGAGGATGACACCGAAGGTGACGATTCCCACACCCGCGACCACAAGACCGATCTTGGAGTCGGACCGCCTGGTCATCTTGTAGGTCAGAGCGATCTGCTTGAGCCGCCCCGCGTTCTCGGCGCTGTCCGCGCCTTCAGTGGTGTTTGCCTTCCTCGCCATGCGATGAAGTTTACGTGGCCCGGGAACGGCGGGCGGCCACGGCCTCCCGTTCCGGCACGTAGCCGGACTCGACCCGGTCCTCGGCCCGGCGGCGGTCCTCCAGGACGGCCGTCCAGGCGTTGCGGCGGGCGGTGCGCTGGCCGCTGCTGAGCAGCAGCGACTCGACGGCGCGGAGGGCATCGGTGACGGTCGGGATGACGGTGGCGCGTACCGGCGCGGCCTGCATCGTGGAAGTCCCCTCGGAAACGATCTGCGTGTGCTGCGCGGACTGGAGACGTCGCGCGGGGGAGACGGTGGTGGACGGAGTCACCACGTCATCGCGCTGCGCGTTCATCCAGGGTCACTGTTCGGTGTTACCAGCGCATGACCGGTCGGTCAAACACCAATGAAACCTTGATACGGGCGCCGCGCACGCCGACGCGGTCCGTCCGCGCCCCGGGGCCTCTCGGACCTGCGGGGAGCGGCCGGACCGCGTCGTTGCGGGCGTCGCGCGGCGGTGGCCGCCTGTGTGCGGTCTCACACGGGCGGCCACCGGCCGGAATGCTGCGGGGTGCTTACGCGGAGGGCGTCGGGACCTGCGCCTCGCGCCGGTCCATCGCCTGCTGGAACAGCCGGCCCGCGCGGTACGAGGAGCGGACGAGCGGTCCGGACATGACGCCCGAGTACCCGATCGCGTCGGCCTCGTCCTTCAGCTCGACGAACTCGTCGGGCTTGACCCAGCGCTCGACGGGGTGGTGGCGCACCGACGGCCGCAGGTACTGCGTGATCGTGATGAGCTCGCAGCCCGCGTCGTACAGGTCCTGGAGCGCCTCGCTGACCTCTTCGCGGGTCTCGCCCATGCCGAGGATCAGGTTCGACTTGGTCACCAGGCCGGCCTCGCGAGCGCGGGTGATGACCTCCAGGGACCGCTCGTAGCGGAAGCCGGGGCGGATGCGCTTGAAGATGCGCGGCACCGTCTCCACGTTGTGCGCGAGCACCTCGGGGCGCGAGGAGAAGACCTCGGCGAGCTGCTCGGGCTCGGCGTTGAAGTCGGGGATCAGCAGCTCGACCTTGGTGCGGCCGGCCTCCCGGTCCGCGGTCAGCGCGTGGATCTGGCGCACGGTCTCCGCGTACAGCCAGGAGCCGCCGTCCTCCAGGTCGTCGCGGGCGACGCCGGTGATGGTGGCGTAGTTCAGGTCCATCGTGACGACCGACTCGCCGACACGGCGGGGTTCGTCCCGGTCCAGGGCCTGCGGCTTGCCCGTGTCGATCTGGCAGAAGTCACAGCGCCGGGTGCACTGGTCGCCGCCGATGAGGAACGTGGCCTCGCGGTCCTCCCAGCACTCGAAGATGTTGGGGCAGCCGGCCTCCTGGCACACCGTGTGCAGGCCCTCGCTCTTGACGAGTTTCTGCAGCTGGTTGTACTCGGGGCCCATCTTCGCCCGCGTCTTGATCCACTCGGGCTTGCGCTCGATGGGGGTCTGGCTGTTCCGGACCTCGAGGCGCAGCATCTTGCGCCCGTCGGGTGCGACAGACACTCCGGCACTCCCCTTTGCTTTCACTGCATTGGATTCTTCGGCGAACACCAGGGTACGCCCGTAGTTCATTCGGTTGTACGTCTGCCCAACCTGGGGCAGGCGGGGCCTATTCCCGGAGGCGTGTTCCGTGGGTCACGCCGTGGCCATGGCGTCGCCGGTGCGTTCGATCGTACGGGGGGCGAGTTCGGCGTTCTCCAGGATGTCCCGGAGGTGCCTCTCGACGACGGGGAGGACCTCGGCGATGGTGATGTCGCGGCCGAGTTCGTAGCTGAGCGAGGTGACACCGGCGTCCCGGATGCCGCAGGGCACGATCCGGTCGAACCAGGTGTTGTCGGGGTTCACGTTGAACGAGAAGCCGTGCATGGTGACGCCCTTGGCGACCCGGATGCCGATCGCGGCGAGCTTGCGGTCCTCGCGGCGCTGTCCGGCGTTGGAGGGGGCGTACTCCGGGCCGTTGAGCCGGGGGTCGAACTCCTCGTCCGCCAGGCGCGGGTCGAAGTCGAGCGTGAGGCCGCCGAGGGCGGGGCGCTGCTCGACGGGGTCCCCGAGGACCCAGACGCCGCTGCGGCCCTCGACGCGGCTGGTCTCGACGCCGAACTCGGCGGCGGTGCGGATGAGGGCGTCCTCCAGGCGGCGCACGTGGGCGACGACGTCGACGGGGCGCGGGAGCTTCTGGATCGGGTAGCCGACGAGCTGGCCGGGGCCGTGCCAGGTGATCTTGCCGCCGCGGTCCACGTCGATGACGGGGGTGCCGTCGAGGGGGCGCTCGCTGTCGGCCGTGCGCCTGCCCGCGGTGTAGACGGGCGGGTGTTCCAGGAGCAGGCAGGTGTCCGGGACGGTGTCCTCGAACCGTGCCGCGTGCACCTCGCGCTGCTTCTGCCACGCCTCCTGGTAGTCGACGGCGTTCTCGCCGAATCCCATACGGACGAACCGGAGCTCAGTCACGGAAGCAGCCTCTCTCCTCGCGGTGCCGTGGGCCGGGGGGTGTCCCCGGGCCGCGTCACCCTGCACGAATCGCGCCCCAGTCACTGTACGACCGGCCTCTGCGCGTGGGCCCGGCAGGTCTTCCCGTCAGCGCCGTCCACAATCCTCACACGATCGGATGAATGTGGAGCGAATGGTGCGGCGGCCGCCCGGGCGACGGCTAAATTCGCGCCGTTCGTCAGAGGAGGCCCCGAGGGCTGCCCGCCCCGCCCCCGAAGGCAGGAGACCCTACAGCTGATGTCGGAACGACCTCCGCAGCGCACGCCCAACCGCCGGCTCGCGGCGCTCATCACCGAGGCCGGTTTCTCCAACGCCGGCCTCGCCCGCCGGGTGGACCAGCTCGGCCTCGAACACGGCCTCGACCTGCGGTACGACAAGACCTCCGTGACCCGCTGGCTGCGGGGCCAGCAGCCCCGGGGCACCACGCCCGCGCTGATCGCCGAGGTCTTCACGCGGCGCCTGGGCCGCCGCCTCTCCGCGCAGGACCTGGGCCTGGACGCATGCGCCCCGGTCTACGCGGGTCTGGAGTTCGCGGCGACCCCGGCCGAGGCGGTCGACATCGTCAGCGGGCTGTGGCGCAAGGACTCGGGCAGCCAGACCGAGCTGCGGAAGATCGCGTTCACCCCGGCCGGTCTCGTCGTCCCCAGCCGGGACTGGCTGATCGGCCGGGCGGACGAGTGGGTCGGCAGGCCGGCGCCCGGCGCGCCCGTGAGGGCCGGTGCCGTGAGGCCCGCGGCCGGTGCGCAGGTCCCGGTCGTGCCCGCCTCGTACGCGGCGCACGGGGCCGTCGTGCCCGAACAGGGCGGCGGGCGGCACGGCGTGCGGGGGCCGGTGCCCTCGCGGCCCGGCGGGGCGCCCGCGCCGCCCGGCGCCCCGGCCGCCACCGGTGTGCCCCGGCAGCGGCAGACCGAGCGGGGTTCGGGGCTCAGGGTCGGCGAGGGGGACGTCGCCGCGCTGCGTTCGGTCGCCGAGCTCTTCCGCACCCTCGACCACGCCTACGGCGGCGGGCACGCCCGGCAGGCCCTCGTGCGGTACCTGGAGCACGAGACGGAGCCGATGCTGCGGGGCACGTACGGGGAGGCGACCGGGCGGCGGCTGTTCGCGGCCGCCGCCGACCTGACCCGGCTGGCCGGCTGGACCTCGTACGACATCGCGGCGCACGGGCTGGCCCAGCGCTACTTCGTACAGTCGCTGCGGCTCTCGCAGGCGGCCGGGGACCGGGCGTACGGCAGCTATGTGCTGATCACCATGAGCCGTCAGGCGGTCTACCTCGCGCACGGGCGGGAAGCGGTGCAGCTGGCCCGGGTGGCCCAGCAGGGCATCGGCTCGGCCGCGCCGCACACCGTCATGGCCCTGCTGCACGCGGTGGAGGCGCGCGGGCACGCGGTGCTCGGGGACGCCAAGGCGTGCACGGCCTCCCTGGCCCGGGCGGAGCGCGCGCTGGAGGCCGCCCGGCCGGGCGACGAGGTGCCGCACTGGGCGCGCCACTTCGACGAGGCGCAGCTCGCCGACGAGTTCGGGCACTGCCACCGCGACCTCCAGCAGTACCGGCCGGCCGCCCAGTACGCGGAGCGCGCGCTCCAGCTGCGCGCCCCCGCGTACGCCCGGAGCAGGCTGTTCTGCCGGGTGGTGCTGGCGTCCGCCCGGCTCGGGCTCGGGGAGCTGGACCAGGCGTGCCGGCTGGGCGCGGAGGCGGCTCAGCAGGCGGCCGAGATGCGTTCGGCGCGGGCCACGGAGTACGTGCGGGACTTCGAGCGCCGGCTGGAGCCCTTCCGGGACGCCGCCGCCGTCCGGGGCTACCGGGAGCGGGTGGCGGCGCTGGGCTGACCCGGGCCCTGTGTGCGGTCAGGCCGCCTCGGGGAGCGCCGGCGCGTCCCCGGTGGCCGGGCGTACGCCGAGGTCGCTGAGGATCGAGGCGGCGGCGCGGTGGCCCGAGGCCAGGGCGCCCTGGACGGTGCCGGTGTCGCGGTGGTCGCCGCAGACGTAGAGGCCGGCGAGGAGCCGGACGGGGCGGTGAGGGTCGTGCGGGGCCGGCATCGCGGGTACGGCCTCCGGGTCGTGGTGGGCGGCCAGCAGCTCCCAGTCGTCGGTGGGCACGCCGTAGAGCGTGGCCAGGTGGGCGCGTACCGTGCGGTCCAAGTCGTCGGGCGGGGTGCCGAGAACCGTGGAGCTGATCAGGGCCCGGCCCCGCGGCGCGCGGGCCGGGTCGACGGCGCTCATCACGGCGGTGTGGGCGACGGGGCCCGAGCGGTCGGCGTCCAGGAGCAGTGAGGCGCCGGTCGGCGGGGGAGCCGGGGCGGTGTGGTGGAGCACCGTGACGGGGTGGAAGGACGGCAGCCGCAGGCCCGGCAGCAGCTCGGCGGCGGCGCTCGCACCGGTGGCCACCAGCAGGGAGCGGCAGCCCAGTTCGCCGTGTTCCTTGGTGCGTACGGAGGTGATGTCGGCCGAGGTGACGTGCACTCCGGTGCGTATGGTGCCGGGCGGCAGGGAAGCGGCGAGGAGCGCCGGCAGCGTACCCGCCCCGCCCTCCGGTACACACAGCCGTCCGCTCGCGTAGGTGCGCAGGGCGAGGTCGGCGCAGCGGCTGGAGGTGGTGAGGTCCGGGTCGCTGAGCAGTGCGGTGAGCAGGGGGCGTACGAAGCCGTTGAGCGTGCGGGAGGACAGCCGGCCGGTCAGGGCGTCGAGCGCGGCACGTTCGGGGCGGTCGAGGACGCGGGCCGTGGGGGTGGCCGCCAGCCGGGCCAGGGCCACGCCGAGCCGGGCGTGGTCGATGGCACCGCCCATGGCCCCGGTGAGGGCGCCCGGGCGTGGCGGCCGAGGGGCGTGCGCGAGGGCGCGCGCCGCCTTGAGCGCGCCCCGTGCGCCCGGTACGCGGCGGGTCTCGCCGGTGCGGTGGCGGCGGCCCTCGCTGTGGACGAGGACCCCGGGATCGAAGGTGCGCAGGGCGAGCCCGTCGAGCCCGGGTGTGGTGCGCAGCTCCGGGTAGGCGGTGTTGAGCAGCGGGCCGATGCGGTCGAGGCGGAACCCGTCCACCTCGTCGGTCGTCATCCGGCCGCCGACGCCGGGGCCGGCCTCCAGGACGCTGACACTGACTCCCGCGCTGGTCAGTCGGCGGGCCGCCGACAGGCCGGCGATCCCGGCCCCGATGATGACGACGTCCGCGTGGTGTGCCGTGCTGAGCACGTGCCCTCCCCGATTCGGCGCAAAGTGGTGGGGGGCTCTTGCCCTCAACCGACCACCGGAATGCGTGAGTTCGTCAGGAGGCTAGGAGAGTGGCCCGATCCCGCGCAGTCGCGCGCGTACCGGAGCACCGATGCACGGGGTCGCACACCCGTCCGAACGATCAGTGCAGGGCGGACCGGATCGCGGCGTCGGCGCCGGGGAAGGCGAACGTGAAGCCGGAGTCCAGCAGGCGGGCGGGCAGCACCCGCTGACTGCCCAGCACGTCCCCGGCGAACTCGCCCAGCGCGACCCGCAGCGCCGGCGCGGGCACCGGGAACAGCGTCGGCCGCCGCAGCACACGCCCCATCGCGGCGGTCACCTCGGCGTTGGTGGCGGGCGCGGGACCGGTCAGGTTCACCGGCCCGGACAGCTCCGGGGTGTCCAGGATGTGCCGCAGCGCCGCGATGTGGTCGTGCAGCGCGATGAAGCTCCAGTACTGCCGCCCGTCGCCCAGCCGGCCGCCGAGGCCCGCCCGGAACAGCGGGAAGAGCCGGCCCCATGCGCCGCCCTCCTGGGCCACCACCAGGCCGGTGCGGGCGTGCACCGTACGCACCCCCGCCTCCTCGGCGGCCGCGGTGGCCTCCTCCCACTCCACGCACACCGACGGCAGGAACCCGTCGCCGGGAGGCGCGTCCTCGTCGACCGCCCGGTCGCCGGTGTCCCCGTAGAAGCCGATCGCGGACCCGGACAGCAGCACGGCGGGCGGGGTGTCGAGCGAGGCGACGGCGTCCGCGATGGCGGCGGTGCCCAGCACCCGGCTGTCCCGGATCTCCCTCTTGTACGCGTCGGTCCAGCGGTGGTCGCCGACCCCGGCCCCGGCGAGGTGGACGACGGCGTCGCAGCCGACCAGGCCGGCCACGTCCACGTACTCGCGCTTCGGGTCCCACTCCACCTCGTCGCCGGCCCGCGCGGGGTGGCGCACGAGGCGGACCACCTCGTGCCCGTCGGCGCGCAGCGAGCGCACGAGCGCCGCTCCGATGAGTCCGGTCGATCCGGTGACGGCGATACGGGAGTGCGGCATGGCGTCCATCCTGCCCCACCCGTGCCGCCGTACACGGCCGTGGCACAGTGGCGGCCATGACCGAATCCGCCATTCCCGCCGTCCCCGTCGTCCGCCGCGCCGTGCCCGGCGACGGCCCCGCCCTCGGCGAGCTGGACCGTGCCACCTGGTCGACGCTGCACGCGGTGCAGCCGCGCCCGCAGCCGCCGTACGAGCCGTTCTTCGACGAGCGGCACCCGCCCCGGGACATCCTGGTGGCGGAGACGCCGGACGAGTCGGGGGAGCCGGTGCCGGCCGGCTACATACGCGTGGTGCCGCCGACCCCGCTGGCCTGCAACGCGCACGTCCGGCAGATACAGGGCCTCGCCGTGGCGCACTGGGCGCGCGGCCGGGGGATCGGGCGGGCCCTGATCCGGGCGGCCTGCGCCGCGGCGCGCGACGAGGGCGCGAGCCGGATCACGCTGCGGGTCCTCGGCCACAACGCGCCCGCCCGCGCGCTGTACGAGGCGGAGGGCTTCACCGTCGAGGGCGTGCTGCCGGGCGAGTTCTTCCTGAACGGGCGGTACGTGGACGACGTGATGATGGGCCGCCCGCTCACCCCGTGACGGGCGCGCTCAGCCGCCGAACCGCTTCCACAGCGCGGGCAGCCGGGCCGCCAGGGCCGCGTCGTCGTCCGGGTCCAGCGGCGTGCCCTCCGGCTCGTCGGCCTGCGGCGGCAGTCCGAGGTCGGGCGCGACGACCCCGGTGAGCTGTTCGTACGCCTCGTCGGCCGCGTACCCCAGCTCCTCGCCGTCGCCGTCCAGCTCCTCGTCGAAGGAGTCGAGCAGCCCGGCCAGGGTGTCCGGGTCGTGCACGGCGCCCTCGAAGACCTCCCGGCCCCGGCCGATCAGCCAGCAGCGGAAGTAGTCGAAGGCGTCGTCGCCCGCGCCGCCGAGCAGGATGGCCGCCGCGCCCCACAGGTCCCAGCGGTAGGCGCGGTTGAAGCGGGCCTCGAAGTGCCGGGCGAAGTCCAGCACGGATTCGGGGTCGAGCAGCACCAGCTTGTCGATGAGCAGGTCGGCGTGGTCCTCGGGGTCGCCGTCGGCGGCCTCGCGCGTGCTGTCGATCAGCTCCCAGAACTCGGTCTCGTCCATCACGGGTCCAGCATCTGCCCTCGGGGCGGCCCGCGCACGCCCAGACACCGATCCGGACCCGTCAGGGCGTGCCCCCGTAGAGGGCGTGCAGGCGGGCCGCGGCCGCCGCGAACCTCTCCCGCAGGGCGGGCGGTTCCAGGACCTCCAACTCCGGTCCGAGGCCCAGCAGCTGGCCGTACGCGACGTCCGGGGACTCGACCGCCAGGGTGACGGTGACCCGGCCGTCCCCGTCGGGCGCCCCGGCCGCCTCCAGCGCCTCCCGGGCGGCGGCCCGGTCCACGATGTGCGGCAGCCGCCGCACGGCCGCCTCCGAGAGCCGCAGCGTCACCTCCGTACGCAGCAGGGAGCGGGCGAACGCGGCCGAGCGCTCTTCCCAGAAGGCGGGCAGGTCGAAACCCTCGTCCCGGACGAACGGCGTACCCGAGACGGTCACGGCGGTGAACCGGTCGATGCGGTAGACCCGGAACTCGTCGTCCGCACGGGCGCACAGGTACCAGACGCCCGCCTTCAGGACGAGCCCGTACGGGGCCAGCTCCCGTTCGGCGTCGGTGTCCCGGCCGGCCCGGCGGTAGCGGGCGAGCAGCAGCCGGTCGCGCCACACGGCGTCGGCCACGGCGGGCAGCAGGTCGGGGGTGACCGGCTCCTGGTACCAGCCGGGCGCGTCCAGGTGGAAGCGCCGGCCGGCCCCCGCCGGGGCGTCCCGCAGCGCGGGGGTCAGGGCCGCCGACACCTTGAGCCGGGCGGCCGACGCGGCGTCCGCGAGCCCCATCTCGCGCAGGGCGGAGGGCAGGCCGGACAGGAAGAGCGCCTCGGCCTCGTCGCGGGCGAGACCGGTCAGCCCGGTGCGGTAGCCGCCGACGAGCCGGTAGCCGCCGGCCCGGCCCCGCTCCGCGTACACCGGGACACCGGCCTCGGAGAGGGCCTGGGCGTCCCGCGTGACGGTCCGCTCGGACACCTCCAGCTCCCGGGACAGCTCGGCGGCGGTCATGCCGGGGCGGGCCTGGAGGAGCAGCACCATACGGATCAGCCGGGCAGCACGCATGCGGCCATTGTGGCTGGACTGTGGCGCGGCAGAATCAGGCCCGTCCGGCGATTGAGGACAAAGCCTCACCCCGGACGGGCCTGATCACGCTCAGAGACCGTAGCGGTCCCGGGCCTCCTTGACGGCGGTCGCCGGCACCTCGCCGCGCCGGGCCAGCTGGGCCAGCGTGGCGACGACGACGGACTGGGCGTCGACGCCGAAGTGGCGGCGGGCCGCGTCACGGGTGTCGGAGAGACCGAAGCCGTCCGTGCCGAGCGAGGACCAGTCCTGCTCGACCCACTGGCTGATCTGGTCCGGCACCGCGCGCATCCAGTCGCTGACCGCGACGACGGGACCCGGAGCGCCCTCCAGCGCCTGCGTCACGTACGGCACCCGTTCCTCGCCGCGGAGCAGCGCCTCGTCGCACTCCAGCGCCTCGCGGCGCAGCTCGCCCCAGGACGTCGCGGACCAGACGTCGGCCGTGACACCCCAGTCGGCGGCAAGCAGCTCCTGGGCCTCCAGGGCCCAGTGGATCGCCGTACCGGAGGCCAGCAGCTGGGCGCGGGGGGCGTCCGCCGCGCCGGGCGTGCCCTCCTTGAAGCGGTACAGGCCCTTGACGATGCCCTCCTCGACGCCTTCCGGCATCGCGGGCTGCTGCTTCGGCTCGTTGTAGACCGTCAGGTAGTAGAAGACGTCCTCGGCCTCGGGGCCGTACATCCGCCGCAGGCCGTCCTTGACGATGACCGCGATCTCGTACGCGAACGCCGGGTCGTAGTTGAGCGACGCCGGGTTGGTGGCGGCGATCAGGTGCGAGTGGCCGTCCGCGTGCTGGAGGCCCTCGCCCGTCAGGGTCGTACGGCCGGCGGTGGCGCCGACGATGAAGCCCTTGCCGAGCTGGTCGGCGAGCTGCCACATCTGGTCGCCGGTCCGCTGCCAGCCGAACATCGAGTAGAAGATGTAGAACGGGATCATCGTCTCGCCGTGCGTCGCGTACGACGACGCGGCGGCGATGAAGTCGGCCATGGCGCCGGCCTCGGTGATCCCCTCGTTGAGGATCTGGCCGTCCTTGGCCTCCTTGTAGTACATCAGCTGGTCGCGGTCGACCGGCTCGTACGTCTGGCCCAGCGGCGAGTAGATGCCGGCGGAGGGGAACAGCGACTCCATGCCGAAGGTGCGGGCCTCGTCCGGGACGATCGGCACCCAGCGCTTGCCGGTCTGCTTGTCCCGCATCAGGTCCTTGACCAGGCGGACGAAGGCCATGGTGGTGGCCATCTCCTGCTTGCCGGAGCCCTTCTTGAGCGCGGCGAACGCGCGCTCCTCGGGCTCGGGCAGCGCCACCGCGTGCACCCGGCGGGCCGGGGCGGGGCCGCCGAGGGCGGCGCGGCGCTCCTGGAGGTAGCGGACCTCGGGGGAGTCGGCGCCCGGGTGGCCGTAGGGGACCAGGCCGTCGGCGAAGGCGCTGTCCGGGATCGGGAGGCCGAGCAGCTCGCGCATGCCCTTGAACTCGTCGATCGACAGCTTCTTCATCTGGTGGTTGGCGTTCTTGGACTCGAAGCCCTTGCCGAGCGTGTAGCCCTTCACCGTCTGGGCGAGGATCACGGTCGGCGCGCCCTTGTGCTCGACGGCCGCGCGGTAGGCCGCGTACACCTTGCGGGCCTCGTGGCCGCCGCGGGAGGTGTAGAAACACTCGGCGATCTTCGCGTCGGTGAGCAGTTTCGCCAGCTCGGCGAGAGCGGGTTCGGCGCCGAAGAAGTGCTCGCGGATGTACGCGACGTCGCGGGTGGCGTATGTCTGGAACTGCGCGTCCGGTACCTCGCGCAGCCGGCGTACCAGCGCGCCCGTGGTGTCGAGCTGGAACAGCTCGTCCCAGGCGTTGCCCCAGAGCGTCTTGATGACGTTCCAGCCGGCGCCGCGGAAGGCGCCCTCCAGCTCCTGCACGACGCGGAAGTTGGCGCGGACCGGACCGTCGAGGCGCTGCAGGTTGCAGTTGATGACGAAGGTCAGGTTGTCGAGCTTCTCGCGGGCCGCCAGCGCGAGGGCGGCGGTCGACTCGGGCTCGTCCATCTCGCCGTCGCCCAGGAAGGCCCAGACGTGCGAGTTCGACGTGTCCTTGATGTTGCGGTTGGCGAGGTAGCGGTTGAAGCGCGCCTGGTAGATCGCCGAGAGCGGGCCGAGGCCCATGGAGACCGTGGGGAACTCCCACAGCCAGGGCAGCCGCCGCGGGTGCGGGTAGGAGGGCAGACCGTCGCCGCCCGCCTCCTGGCGGAAGTTGTCGAGCTGCTGCTCGCTGAGCCGGCCGTCGAGGAAGGCGCGGGCGTAGATGCCGGGGGAGGCGTGGCCCTGCACGTACAGCTGGTCGCCGGAGCCGTCCCCCTCCTTGCCGCGGAAGAAGTGGTTGAAGCCGGTCTCGTACAGCCAGGCCGCCGAGGCGAAGGTGGCGATGTGGCCGCCGACGCCGAAGCGGGCGCCACGGGTGACCATCGCGGCCGCGTTCCAGCGGTTCCACGCGGTGATCCTCGACTCCATCTCCAGGTCACCGTCGAAGTCGGGCTCCGCGGCGGTCGGGATGGAGTTGACGTAGTCGGTCTCCAGCAGCTTGGGCAGCGCGAGACCGGCGCCCTCGGCGTGCTGGAGCGAGCGCCGCATGAGGTACGCGGCACGGTGCGGGCCCGCGGCCTTGGTGACGGCATCCAGGGAGGCCGCCCATTCAGCGGTCTCCTCGGGGTCGCGGTCCGGGAGCTGGTCGAGCTCGCTCGGAAGCTTTCCTACGGGGTCGGTCATGATCGCCGCCTTCCGGTGAGGAGGGGGGTGGAGAAGTCCCTGACTGGCAGGACAGGGCGATGGGGCCGGTGGGCCCGCGAAGTGAACTGTAAGTCGCCGATCGATGATCGATCAAAGGATGAAAGGGAAAACTTCTCGATATGAAGAAAGTGGCATGCGGTGCCATGAAACGGGGCACCGAGTGACGGGATTTACCCGCCAAAACGGGCGCTCACCTGTACAGGAGAGCGCCCGGGGTGACAGATGCGCAGAGCGCCGGACCGCGCCTCAGGCGCGCGGCGCGCATCCCAGGACGTGGGCCTTCACGAGCGCCCCTATGTCCGGGTCCTTGCGCAGGAACGCGTCGATGAGGGCCTCGTGCTCCTCCGCGTACGACTTCTGCACCGTCCCCAGCCACCGGATCGACAGCGCCGTGAACACCTCGATGCCCAGCCCCTCCCAGGTGTGCAGCAGCACCGCGTTGCCCGCCGCCCGCACCAGCTCCCGGTGGAAGCCGACCGTGTGCCTGACCTGCGCCTCGCCGTCCGCCCGCCGGTCCGCCTCGTACAGCGCCGCCACGTGCGGCGCCAGCAGCGAGCAGTCCTCGCCGAGTCCGGGGGCCGCCAGCTCGGCGGCGATCTGCTCCAGGCCCGCCCGTACGGGGTAGCTCTCCTCCAGGTCCGCGGCGGTGAGGTTGCGGACCCGGACGCCCTTGTTGGGGGCCGACTCGATCAGCCGCAGCGTCTCCAGCTCCCGCAGCGCCTCGCGCACGGGCGTCTGGCTGACCTCCAGCTCGGTGGCGATGCGCCGCTCCACGATCCGCTCGCCCGGCTTCCAGCGCCCG
Source organism: Streptomyces sp. 2131.1 (assembly GCF_900105515.1). GTDB lineage: Bacteria > Actinomycetota > Actinomycetes > Streptomycetales > Streptomycetaceae > Streptomyces > Streptomyces drozdowiczii. Next base: position 5,198,925 of record NZ_FNSY01000001.1, read on the forward strand.
CTGACGATCCCCTCCACGATGTGCTCGCGGATCTGTTCGCGCAGCGAGTGGACGACGGGCGGGGTCATGACGGGCTCCTTCGGACAGACCGGTACGCCTGCACCGGGCACGGTGGCCGGGGCGACCGGTGGTGTCTAGACAATACGGCGGCGCCCCCGCCCGGAAGTGTTCCGGACGGGGGCGCCGATCGTGAGGCTGGTTACAGGCCGAGCCGTTTACAGGCCGAGCTCGACCTCGAACTCGCCGGCCTCCAGGATCGCCTTGACCGCGGTCAGGTAGCGGGCGGCGTCCGCGCCGTCCACCAGACGGTGGTCGTAGGAGAGCGACAGGTACGTCATGTCGCGGACACCGATCACGGTGCCCTCCTCGGTCTCGATGACCGCGGGGCGCTTCACGGTGGCGCCGATGCCCAGGATGGCCGCCTGGTTCGGCGGCACGATGACCGTGTCGAACAGCGCACCGCGCGAGCCGGTGTTGCTGATGGTGAAGGTGGCACCGGACATGTCGTCCGGGGTCAGGCCGCCACCGCGGGCCTTGCCGGCCAGCTCGGCGGTCTTCTTCGAGATGCCGGCGATGTTGAGGTCGCCCGCGCCCTTGATGACCGGGGTCATCAAGCCCTTCTCGGCGTCCACGGCGATGCCGATGTTCTCCGAGTCGAAGTACGTGATCGTGCCTTCGTCCTCGTTGATCCGGGCGTTGACGACCGGGTGGGCCTTCAGCGCCTGGGCGGCGGCCTTGACGTAGAACGGCATCGGGGAGAGCTTGACGCCCTCACGGGCCGCGAAGCCGTCCTTCGCCTTGGCGCGCAGCTTCATCAGCTTCGTGACGTCGACCTCGACGACCGAGGTCAGCTGGGCCTGCGAGTGCAGCGCCTTCATCATGTTGTCGCCGATGACCTTGCGCATGCGGGTCATCTTGACCGTCTGACCGCGCAGCGGGGAGGCCTCCAGCTTCGGCGCCTTGGAGGAGGCGGCCGGAGCAGCGGCAGCGGCGGGCGCCGGGGCAGCGGCGGCGGCCTTGGCGGCCTCCGCGGCGGCGACGACGTCCTGCTTGCGGATACGGCCACCGACGCCGGTGCCCTTCACCGAGCCCAGGTCGACGCCGTTCTCGGCGGCGAGCTTGCGGACCAGCGGCGTGACGTACGCGCCGTCGTCACCGGAGGTCGCGGCCGGGGCGGGTGCCTGGGCCGGGGCGGGCGCCGGGGCCGGGGCGGGAGCCGCCGGAGCCGGAGCCGGGGCGGCCTGGGCGGGGGCGGGCTGAGCCGGGGCCGGGGCGGGCGCGGCGGGGGCCGGAGCCGGTTCCGGCGCGGGGGCCGGGGCGGGCTGGGCCGGAGCCTCCTGGGCGGGGGCGGCCTGAGCCGGGGCCGGGGCCTCGGCCGGGGCGGCGCCGGGCGCACCGATGACGGCGAGCTTGGCGCCGACCTCGGCGGTCTCGTCCTCGCCGACCACGATCTCCAGCAGCACACCGGCGACCGGGGCGGGGATCTCGGTGTCGACCTTGTCCGTGGAGACCTCGAGCAGCGGCTCGTCCTCCGCGACCTCCTCGCCGACCTCCTTCAGCCAGCGGGTGACGGTGCCCTCGGTGACGCTCTCGCCGAGCGCCGGGAGGGTGACGTCGGTGCCGGAGGCGGAGGACGCGCCGGCGGTGTCCTGGGCGCTCGGGGCCTCGGCCGGAGCCTCGGTCTCGGTCGACGGGGCGGCCGGGGCCTCGGAGGCGGCCGGGGCCGGAGCCGCGGCAGGCTCGGCGGCCGGGGCGGACTCGGCGGCCGGGGCGCCCGAGCCGTCGTCGATGACGGCCAGCTCGGCGCCGACCTCGACGGTCTCGTCCTCGGCGACCTTGATGGACGACAGGATGCCCGAGGCGGGGGCCGGGATCTCGGTGTCGACCTTGTCGGTCGAGACCTCGAGCAGCGGCTCGTCGGCCTCGACGCGCTCGCCCTCGGCCTTCAGCCAGCGGGTGACAGTGCCCTCGGTGACGCTCTCGCCGAGCGCCGGAAGGGTTACGGAAACCGACATGGTTTCAGTTGCTCCTAACGAAAATGCGGAAGTGGTCGGTCGTCGCGCCCGTCGACGGGTCAGTCGTGGGAGTGAAGCGGCTTGCCGGCGAGCGCCAGGTGCGCCTCGCCCATCGCCTCGTTCTGCGTCGGGTGGGCGTGGATGAGCTGGGCCACCTCGGCGGGCAGCGCCTCCCAGTTGTAGATCAGCTGGGCTTCGCCGACCTGCTCGCCCATACGGTCACCGACCATGTGGACGCCGACCACGGCACCGTCCTTGACCTGGACGAGCTTGATCTCGCCCGCGGTCTTGAGGATCTTGCTCTTGCCGTTGCCCGCGAGGTTGTACTTCAGCGCGACGACCTTGTCCGCGCCGTAGAGCTCCTTGGCCTTGGCCTCGGTGATGCCGACGGAGGCGACCTCGGGGTGGCAGTACGTGACCCGGGGGACACCGTCGTAGTCGATCGGGACGGTCTTCAGTCCGGCCAGCCGCTCCGCGACGAGGATGCCCTCGGCGAAGCCGACGTGCGCCAGCTGGAGCGTCGGGACCAGGTCGCCCACGGCGGAGATCGTCTCCACGTTGGTCCGCATGTACTCGTCGACCAGGACGTAGCCGCGGTCCATGGCGACCCCGGCCTCCTCGTAGCCCAGGCCCTGCGAGACCGGGCCGCGGCCGATCGCGACCAGCAGCACCTCCGCCTCGAAGGTCTTGCCGTCGGCGAGGGTCACGCGGACGCCGTCCTGCGTGTACTCGGCGCTCTGGAAGAACGTGCCGAGGTTGAACTTGATGCCGCGCTTGCGGAAGGCGCGCTCAAGAAGCTTCGAGCTGTTCTCGTCCTCGACCGGGACGAGGTGCTTCAGGCCCTCGACGATGGTCACGTCGCTGCCGAAGGAGGTCCACGCCGAGGCGAACTCGACGCCGATGACGCCGCCGCCCAGCACGATCGCGGACTTCGGGACGCGGTCCAGCTTCAGCGCGTGGTCCGAGGAGATGATGCGGTTGCCGTCGATCTCGAGACCCGGGAGCGACTTCGGCACGGAGCCGGTCGCCAGGAGCACGTGGCGGCCCTGGATGCGCTGGCCGTTCACGTCCACCGAGGTGGGGGAGGAGAGCCGGCCCTCGCCCTCGATGTAGTGCACCTTGCGGGAGGCGACGAGACCCTGCAGACCCTTGTACAGGCCGGAGATCACGTCGTCCTTGTACTTGTGGACGGCCGCCATGTCGATGCCCTCGAAGGTGGCCTTCACGCCGAACTGCGCGGATTCGCGGGCCTGGTCCGCGATCTCGCCGGCGTGCAGCAGGGCCTTCGTGGGAATGCAGCCGTTGTGCAGGCAGGTGCCGCCGACCTTGCCCTTCTCGATCAGAGCGACGTCCAGGCCCAGCTGCGCTCCGCGCAGGGCCGCGGCGTACCCGCCGCTGCCACCGCCGAGGATCACTAGGTCGAAAACGGTGCTGGCGTCGTTCGCCACGTCACGTCCTCCATGCATGTGCGCCGTACGCCGGGCCCCGTCCTCGGGGTGCTACCGGCCGGTCGGCTGGTGTGCGGCCGCTTTGTCTTCGGCCCTGTGGTGGGGGCCCTGTCCTGCCGAGAACCCATCTTCGCACTTGTTGACGGTGGGCGGGACGCGGGGCCCGTGTCCGGGACGGATGATCGACCGTCCCGGTGGATTACCGCTGCGTAGGGAACAGGGGATTTCGTCGAGAGCGAAACCGCCCCGGTCCCTGTGCCGTGGGGGGAACACGTACGGCCCCGGACGTATGCCCGGGGCCGTGTCGCAGCCGCTGCCTCAGCCGAGGTCGCCGGCCGCGGTGCGCTCCGCCAGCTTCACCAGCGTGCGGACCGCGGAACCGGTGCCGCCCTTCGGGGTGTAGCCGTACGGCGCGCCCTCGTGGAAGGCCGGGCCCGCGATGTCCAGGTGCGCCCAGGCGATGCCCTCGCCCACGAACTCCTTCAGGAACAGACCGGCCACCAGGCCGCCGCCCATCCGCTCGCCCATGTTGGCGATGTCGGCGGTCGGGGAGTCCATGCCCTTGCGCAGGTCGGCCGGGAGCGGCATCGGCCAGGAGGCCTCGCCGACCTCCTCCGCGATCTCGTGGATCGAGGTACGGAAGGCGTCGTCGTTGGACATGATGCCGAAGGTGCGGTTGCCCAGGGCCAGCACCATCGCGCCGGTCAGGGTCGCCACGTCGACGATCGCGTCCGGGGCTTCCTCGGAGGCGCGGGTCAGCGCGTCGGCGAGGACGAGCCGGCCCTCGGCGTCGGTGTTGAGGACCTCGACGGTCTTGCCGCTGTACATGCGCAGGACGTCACCGGGGCGGGTGGCGGTGCCCGACGGCATGTTCTCGGCGAGCGCCAGCCAGCCGGTGACGTTGACGCGCAGGCCGATGCGGGCGGCCGCGACGACGGTCGCGAACACGGCGGCGGCGCCGGCCATGTCGCACTTCATCGTCTCGTTGTGGCCGGCCGGCTTCAGCGAGATGCCGCCCGAGTCGTAGGTGATGCCCTTGCCCACGAGGGCCAGGGTCTTCTCCGCCTTCGGGTGCGTGTACGCGAGCTTCACCAGGCGCGGGCCGCGGGCCGCGCCCTGGCCGACGCCGAGGATGCCGCCGAAGCCGCCCTTGACGAGCGCCTTCTCGTCGAGCACCTGCACCTTGATGCCGTGCTCCTTGCCGGCGGCGGTGGCCACGGCGGCGAAGGACTCGGGGTACAGGTCGTTAGGCGGGGTGTTGACCAGGTCGCGGGCGCGGTTGATCTCCTCGGCGAGGGCGATCGCGCGCTCGGCGGCGGCCTTGAACGCCTTGTCGCGCGGCTTGGCGCCGAGCACGGCGACCTCGGCCAGCGCCTGCTTGGCACCGGCGGCCTTCGCGTCCTTGGGGGCGAGCTTGTTCTCTCCGGCCTGGTAGGCGGTGAAGGCGTACGCGCCGAGCAGGGCGCCCTCCGCGATGGCCTCGGCGTCCTCGACGGAGCCGATGGGCAGCGCGAAGCCGGCCTTCTTGGAGCCGGTCAGCGAGCGGGCGGCCGCGCCGGCGGCCCGGCGCAGCGCCTCCGCGTCGTACGCGCCGTCCTTCTCGGGGGCCTTGCCGAGGCCGGCCGCGATGACGACCGGGACCTTCAGGCCCTCGGGGGCGGGGACCTTCGTCAGCTCGCCCTCGGCACCGGAGGCGCCCAGGGTCGCCAGGACGGCGGCGAGCTTCCCGCCGAACGCCTTGTCCACGGCCTCGGCGCCCGGTGCGAGGACGAGGTCCCCGGACTTGGTTCCAGCGCCCTTGGCGACGCCCACGACGAGGGCGTCGGCGCGCAGCGTCGCCGCACCGGCAGTGCTGAGAGTGAGAGCAGTCACGGTGGTGAAATCTCGCTTCCGTTGAGTTCATTTCCGGTCGATGGGGTGGGCCGACCGTGCCCGGCGCATCGTAGACGCCGCCGCAACGCGCCGGGAATGAGCCTACGCGCGCCTTTGCCGCCCGATCACGGCGGCGGGCCGTAGGCGGTGCGCGCGAGGTGCGCGGCCGTCGTTACGGTGGTGGTCCCGGGAAGATCGTCCCGGCGGACATGGGGGAACGATGCGCGACCGGACGGCCGCACGGGTGGGCGGGGCTCTCGCCGTCACCGCACTGATGGTGCTCACGACGCTCACGGGCTGCTCCTCGGAGCATGAACGGGCCCCGGCGGGGAAGGAACCCGCCTCCGCGCGGCCCTCGTCGGCGCGCTGGCAGCCGGAGCCGGGCACGGACTGGCAGTGGCAGCTCTCGGGGAAGCTCGACACGTCGGTGGACGCCCCGGTGTACGACATCGACGGCTTCGACCGTACGGCGGCCCAGGTCGCCGAGCTCCACCGTGAGGGGCGCAAGGTCATCTGCTACCTGTCCACCGGCGCCTGGGAGGACTTCCGCCCGGACGCGGCCCGTTTCCCCACCGCCGTGCTCGGGAAGGGCAACGGCTGGAAGGGCGAGCGCTGGCTCGACATCCGGCGCACCGAGGTCCTGGAGCCGCTGATGGAGACCCGGATCGCCATGTGCGCGAAGAAGGGTTTCGACGCGGTCGAGCCGGACAACATGGACGGCTACCGCAACAGGAGCGGCTTCCCGCTGACCGCCGCCGACCAGCTGCGCTACAACCGCCTGATCGCCCGCATGGTCCACCGCCACGGCATGGCCGTCGGCCTGAAGAACGACCTGGCGCAGATCCCGGAGCTGGTCGGGGACTTCGACTTCGCGGTCAACGAGCAGTGCGCCCAGTACGAGGAGTGCGAGGAGCTGACCCCGTTCGTGAAGGCCGGCAAGGCGGTCTTCCACGCGGAGTACGAGCTGCCGGCGGCGAAGTTCTGCGCACAGTCCCGGAAGCTGCGGCTCAGCTCGCTGCGCAAGGAGTACGAGCTGGACCCGTGGCGCGAGACGTGCGCCGGGGCCTGACCGGCCCGCCGGCTCAGCCCAGCGCCAGGCAGACCAGCGCCGCCGTCGCGGCCGTCTCCGCCAGGGCCCCGAAGACGTCCCCGGTCACCCCGCCGAACCGCCGCACGCAGTGCCGCAGCAGCAGTTCGGCCACCACCAGGGCCACCAGGACCGCCAGGCCGTGGCGCAGCGCCCCGTACCCGCCGAACAGCGCCCCCGCGCCCGCGCAGGCGGCCACCACCACGAGCGAGACGGCCGCCGCCCCGGCCACCGGGACCGTGGAGGCGACGGCCGCGCCCAGGCCCTCCGGCCGGGCCGCCGGGACGCCGCGCCGGGAGGCCAGGGTCAGCGCGAGCCGGGCGACGACGGCGGAGACGACGGCCGCCGCCGCGCCGTGCGCCCAGTCCTGCGCGTACAGCTGCTGAAGGACCGCCACCTGGGCCAGCAGGACGAACAGCAGGGTGATCACGCCGAAGGGGCCGATGTCCGACTGTTTCATGATGCGCAGCGCTTCGTCGGCCGGTCTGCCGCTGCCCAGGCCGTCGGCGGTGTCCGCGAGACCGTCGAGGTGGAGCCCCCGGGTGAGGACGGCGGGCACCGCGGCGGAGACGACCGCGGCGAGCAGCGGGCCCGCACCGGCCCACAGCAGCAGGCTGCCGGGGAGCGCCGCGAGCACCCCGACGACGAGTCCGGCCAGCGGCGCGCACAGCATCCCGGCGCGGGCGGCCCCCCGGTCCCAGCGGGTGACGCGGACGGGGAGCACGGTCAGGGTGCCGAAGGCGAAACGCAGGCCGTGGCTGTTCAGGGAGGTCACGGCGCGCAGGCTAATCGGTGGGGGCGGCCGCTAGATTGTCCGAATGCCGCATAACGGGGCACAGGCGGACGAGTGGGAGTGCGTGGCATGGGTCACTGGTTCAATCAGAACTTCGTGGAGCCGGGCAAGCTGCCCCTGCTTCTGGCCCTGACCGCCTTCGTGCTGACGTTCGCGATCACCCGGCTCATCACCCGGATGATCCGGGCCGGGAAGGGGCCGTTCCGCAACATCACGCCCGGCGGCGTCCACATCCACCACGTGGTGCCCGGCGTGGTGCTGAGCGTCGTCGGCGGATTCGGAGCGGTGGCGAGCGGGCGGCACGGGGTCACGGCCGGGATCTGCGCGGTCGTCTTCGGCGTCGGCGCGGGCCTCGTGCTCGACGAGTTCGCCCTGATCCTCTACCTGGACGACGTGTACTGGACCGAGGAGGGGCGCCGGAGCGTGGAGGTCGTCGTGCTCACGGCGGCCCTGGTGCTGCTGGTGCTCGGCGGATTCTCCCCGCTGGGCGTGAACGACCTGAGCGACGATCAGGAGCAGGGCCGGCTCGGGGCCGTGCTCACCGTCGTCATCAACTTCTGCTTCGTGCTCATCACCCTGTTCAAGGGCAAGGCGCGGATGGCGGTGGTCGGCACACTGGTCCCGTTCGTGGCGCTGGTCGGGGCGGTACGGCTGGCCCGGCCGACCTCGCTGTGGGCGCGGCGGTTCTACCGCAACCGGCACCGGGCCCGCTCCCGCGCGGTGCTGCGGGCCTACCACCACGACGTCCGCTGGGCCGGCCCGCGCCGCAGGTTTCAGGACCTGATCGGCGGGGCCCCGGACCGGTCCCCCCTCCCGCCCTCCAAGCCCTGACGGCCCCTCAACGCCCGTGAGGTGCACAGAAGAAGTGCCACAGCGACTGCCGCCAGGTGCTCCCGGCCCGCCAGGTTGTCCTCGAACACGGCCTCGGCCACCATCGCCGCGATCACCAGCGCCCCGGTGAACCTGGCCCCGTACGCGCAGCAGACGCAGACCGCCAGCGCCACCACCGCCGCCGACGGGCCGGTGTCCACGAGCCGCGCGTCCGACGCGGGCAGCCCGAGGAACGCCTCCGGCCCGGCCGCGATACCGATCCGCGCGTACAGCGTCCCGGCCAGCGTCGCCGCGTACGCGATCAGCAGCGTCCGCCACCGGCCGAGGCAGATCTCCGCCGCCCCGAACACCACCAGCATCTGCACCAACGCGCCCCACACCGGCAGGTCCAGCGCGGGTACGAACAGCGACAACGGGGTACGCAGCAGGGCCACCCCGAGCGGATCGTCCGCCCGGACCGCGCCGAGCGTCTGCACCGGCCCGTAGCCCCGGGGCCGGTTCTGCACCACCTGGAGCAGCGCAGTCAGGGCCACCGACGCCAGGGTCAGGGGCACGGCCCGCGGTCCTCGGGCGGCGAGCCGCGCCCGTACGGCCGAGCAGAGCGGGCCCCACTCCCGGCGGGCCGCCCGGCCCGGGGCGCGTACGGCTCTCATCCACGCGGTCCGGGCGGGAGGGCGCGGGTCCGGGCCAGCCGGGAGCGGTGCAGCCACTTGGGCAGGCCCGGGGCCTCCAGAAACCCTTCGGCGCGGCCGGCCGCGACACCGATGCGCAACAGGTCGGCGCTCTTCTCGAAGAGCAGGAACCGGGGCTCCCAGATCGGGCGGTACTTGGCGTTGGCGCGGTACAGCGACTCGATCTGCCACCACCGCGAGAAGAAGCTGAGCAGCGACCGCCACATCCGGAGCACCGGACCGGCGCCCAGCCGCGACCCGCGCTCGAAGACCGAACGGAACATCGCGAAGTTCAGCGACACCTGCTTCACACCCAGCTTCCCGGCCCGCTGGAGGAGTTCGATGACCATGAACTCCATCAGCCCGTTCTCGGCATCCCGGTCACGGCGCATCAGGTCCAGCGAGAGGCCGTTCGGGCCCCACGGCACGAAGCTCAGCAGGGCCCGCAGCTCGCCCGGCGCACCGTCACCGGACGGGGCGTCACGGCACTCCAGCATCAAGCACTGCCCGTCGGCCGGGTCGCCGAGCCGGCCCAGCGCCATCGAGAAGCCGCGTTCGGTCACCCCGTCCCGCCAGTCGTCCGCGCGGCGCACCAGCTCCGCCATCTCGGCCTCCGGGATCTCCGCGTGCCGGCGCACCGTCACCTCGTAACCCGCCCGCCGCACCCGGTTGTACGCCTGGCGCACGGTCCGCATCGCACGGCCCTCCAGGGTGAACTCGGCCGTCTCCACGATGGCCTCGTCGCCCAGTTCCAGGGCGTCCAGGCCGTGCCGGGCGTAGACCGTGCCGGCCTCCTCGCTCGCGCCCATCACCGCCGGGATCCAGCCGTGTTCGCGGGCCTCGGCCAGCCACGGCGCGATCGCGCCCGGCCAGGCCTCCGGGTCCCCGATCGGGTCACCGGACGCCAGCGACACCCCGCCGACGACCCGGTAGGCGACTGCCGCCTTGCGGGTGGGCGACCAGACCGCGCTCTTCTCACGGCGCAGCGCGAAGTAGCCCAGCGAGTCCCGTTCGCCGTGCTTGTCGAGCAGCGCCCGCAACGCCTCCTCGTCCTGCGGGGCGATCGGGTCGACCGCGCGCCGCGAGCGGAAGGCGGCCCAGACGACCGCGACGAGCAGCAGCGTGGACAGGACGTTGATGACGACGTTCACCCAGCCGGGCGCGGTGATCCCGGGGAAGCGGTAGTCGCTCGCCGCGACGGACACCAGCCGCAGCGCGCCGTAGCCCCAGCGGTCCAGGAACGTGGAGCGGTAGTCGTCCTGCGCGGTGTTGGTGACCGTGACCAGGCCCGCCGCGATCAGCGAGGTGACCAGCAGCCCGCCGACGGCCACCAGCGCCGCCAGCCTCGGGTTGGAGCGGTCGCCCTTCGCGTAGAACTCGCGCCGGCCCAGAACCAGCGCGACCACGAAGGCCGCGCTCAGCGCCAGCGAGATCCAGTTCTGCGCGTAGCCGCGGACCTCCGGGAAGCCGAACACGGCGGCGAGCAGCAGCAGCGTCAGCCCGCTGAGGACCATGTTGACGATCCACGCGGCCCGCTTGCGCCGGCGCATCGTCACGGCGAGGAAGAGCGCGACCACCCCGGAGGAGAAGCCCGCCGTCAGCAGATACGGGGTGAAGTAGTCGTCCGTGTTGTGGCGGCGCAGGTCTTGGCCGAAGGTGACCCAGACGGCGCTCAGGAAGTTCAGGAACGACACCACGCGCAGGTACCAGATGGTGAACGCCGCCCCGCGGCGTGAGCTCGGGGTGCCGGTCCGGCGGACGGCGTCCTTTCCGGATTCCTCGGCGGCCATTCGGACCTCTCCCATGAAAAGCGATCATATGGGGCATCGCGCTGCATGAGGGGGCGCTCCGCGGCCGGTGTCGGACGGCCGCGGAGCGGTGCCGCGATCAGTCAGTTTCGTCGTCCGTCGCGTCGTCCGTCGCGTCGTCCTTCTCGTCGTCCGGGCCGACCTCTTCCGCCTCGGGCTCGCGCTCGGGCAGCTCCGCCACGAGCGCGGCGGCGGCCTGGACGAAGGGAAGGGCGAGCAGCGCCCCGCACCCCTCGCCCACGATGACGCCGTGGTCGAGCACGGGGTTGAGCGCCATCCGGTCGAGCGCCTTGGCCTGCGCCGGCTCACCGCTCAGCTGACCCGCCAGCCACCAGTCCGGCGCCCGGAACGCGGCCCGCTGGCCGACCAGCGCCGCCGCCGCGCCCACCACGCCGTCCAGGACCACGGGCAGCCGGCGCACCGCGCACTGGAGCAGGAAGCCCGTCATCGCCGCCAGATCCGCGCCGCCCACCGTCGCCAGCAGCTCCAGCTGGTCGCCCAGCACCGGCCGGGCCCGGCGCAGCGCGTCGCGGATCGCCGCGCACTTGCGCATCCACGCCAGGTCGTCGATCCCCGCACCGCCGCGCCCGGTCACCACCGAGGCGTCCGTGCCGCAGAGCGCCGCGATCAGCGTGGCCGCCGCCGTCGTACCGCCCACGCTCAGGTCGCCGAGTACCACCAGGTCGGTGCCCGAGTCGGCCTCCTCGTCGGCCACCGCGATCCCGAGCCGCACCGCGGCCTCGGCTTCCTCGGCCGTCAGCGCGTCCTCGACGTCGATACGCCCGCTGCCGCGCCGGACCCGAGTCCGCACGACGGCCTCCGGCAGCAACTCCGGGTCGCAGTCGAGGCCGGCGTCGACGATCCGTACCGGCACGGAGAAGCGACGGGCCAGGACCGCCAGCGGGCTCGCCCCCTCCAGCGTGGCCCGGACCAGTTCGTGCGCGGTACCGGGAGTCCGGCCGGACACATCGAGCGCGGCCACCCCGTGGTCGCCCGCGAACAGCACCACGCGCGGCTGCTCGATCGGCCGCACCGGCGACGCCTGCTGAGCGGACGACAGCCACTCGCCCAGCTCGTCCAGGCGCCCGAGAGCACCCGGGGGCACGCGCAGCCGCTCCCGGCGTTCCTCGGCGTCGCGCCGGACACCCCCGTCGGGGCGTTCGATCAGGTCGGAGAAGTCGTCCAGATTCACGGGGGTCTGCCTCGCGGGTCGATACGTGGAGTGGCCGGGGAGCCCGCCGGCGGGCTCACTGCGGAACAGTACCCGCCGCGTTTTCGCGCACCGTCCGAAGCGGTGGCACGCCCCGTCAGCCCCGCAGTGGTGGCGCGCCCCTTCAGCCCCGCACCGTCCGAAGCGGTGGCACGCCCCTCAGCCCCGCAGCGGCAGCACCTGCCCCGCCACCACCAGCAGCACCTGCTCGCACTCCTCGGCCACCGCCGCGTTCAGCCGCCCCAGCTCGTCGCGGAAGCGGCGGCCGGCCGCGGTCGCCGGCACCACCCCGGAACCGGTCTCGTTGGTCACCAGGACGACCGTGCGCCGCGTCCCGCGTACCGCCGCGACCAGCTCCGCGGTCCTCGAGCGCAGGGCCCGCTCGCCACCGTCCGCCCACGTCGCGTCGGACCAGGCGTCCACCCGGTCCATCAGGTCGGTCAGCCACAGGGACAGGCAGTCGATGAGCAGCGGCGGCCCGTCCGCCGACAGCAGCTCCGCCAGCTCGCACGTCTCCTCGGTGCGCCAGGCGGCCGGCCGGCGCTCCCGGTGCAGCCCGACCCGGGCCGCCCACTCCGCGTCCCCGTTCCGGGCGCCGCCGGTCGCCACGTACACGACCTCCGGATACGTCTCCAGCCGGCGTTCCGCCTCGACGGACTTGCCGGAGCGCGCGCCGCCGGTGACCAGGGTGCGCCGGGGGGCCGCGGCCGGGGTGCGGAAGCCGCCGACCGCCAGCGTCGTGCCGTCCGGCACCGCCCGCGCCCCGGCGGCGGCGAGCCGGCGGTCCAGCTCGGGGCCGGGCGGGGCGTCGTGGTCCAGGTGGACGGCGATCAGCTCGGTGGCGGGCCCGACCGCCTCGACGGCCCGCAGCCGCGCCACCGCGTCGGGCCGCCCGACGACGTCCCCGGCGACCAGGTCGTAGGGCTGCGCCACCGGGTCCGTCAGCCCGGCCGGCGCGCCGCCCGGCGGGAGGTAGAGCAGCCGGGCGCCCTCCGGCGAGATCACCTCGTACCCCGTACCCGGCGCGTCCATCGGCACGGCCCGCACCCGGTGCCCGCTGATCAGCGTCAGCACCCGCCCGTCCGGCACCCGGCCCGCCGGAGGCAGCCCGGCGGGCAGCTCGACCGCAGGCCCGTCGTGCGGGTGGGTCAGCAGCACCTGCCGTACGCCGGTGAGCGAGCGGCCCGCGCGGGCGGCGGCGAACACCGCCCCCGGCGTCAGGTCGAGCAGCAGCGCGTCGTCGATCAGGAGGGCGGTCGCGGCCCGGCTGCCGGTACCGCGGGCGAGGGCGCACGCGGCGCAGGGGCAGTCGGGCCGCGGCAGCCCGTCGGGGGCTCCGGTGCCGAGCAGAGTCAGTTCCACGTCCCGATCCTCCCGCGTCGCCGCGCGCGGTGCGCGACGTGGGCTCTCGAAGATCCGCCCCCCAGGCTCTAGGCTGCCGACGGGAACGACTTACCGGGAGGCGCACATGGCGTGGACGTGGCGGTTCGAGAAGTCCGACGGTACGGAGACGGAGCCGGCGCTCCAGCCGGAGGAGTTCACGACCCAGGGCGACGCGGAGTCCTGGATCGGTGAGTACTGGAAGGAACTCCTGGACGGTGGGGCGGACCAGGTAACGCTCTTCGACGACGGCACGAAGATCTACGGCCCGATGAGCCTTCAGGCGGACGCGGCGGGCTGACGGCGTAGGACTGCCGCCGGGTGGGCCCCACGGACCCACCCGGCGGCAGCCGTCCTCGTACGCTCAGCTCTCGGCACGCTCAGCTCTCGGTACGTTCAGCTCTCGGTACGTTCAGATCTCGCCGAGGGTGACCTCGGCCGTTTTCTGCGAGCTTCCGCGTGTGTACGTCACCTTCGCCTTCTGGCCCGGCTTGTGGCCGGCCAGCGCCTCGGAGAGCGAGGTGATCGTGGTGACCTTCGTGTCGTCCACCTTCACGATGATGTCGCCGGCCCGCAGCCCCGCCTTGTCGGCCGCGCCGCCCTTCTGCGCGCTGACGATCGCGACGCCCGCCGGACGGTAGTCGTCGTTGACGACCGTGCGGCCGGTGATGTCGAGCGCCGCCCGGCCCGAGTCGGTGACCTTGCCGTTCCTGATGATCTGGTCCGCGACCGTCCGCACCATCGAGGCGGGGATGGCGAAGCCGATCCCGGGCGCCGCGCTGTCGCCCATCTGGGGGTCGGACGCGGCGAGCGTCGGGATGCCGATGACCTGGCTGTCCAGGTTCACCAGGGCCCCGCCGCTGTTGCCCGGGTTGATCGCCGCCGAGGTCTGCACCATGTTCGCGATGGTCGCCCCGGTGCCGCCGCCCGAGCGGCTCTCGCTCACGGTCCGGCCGAGCGCCGAGACGATGCCCTGGGTGACGCTGCTGGACAGTCCCAGCGGCGAACCCATCGCGAGGACGATCTGCCCCACGGCGACCTTCTCGGAGTCACCGAACTTCGCGGGCCGCAGCCCGTCGGGCACGTCGTCGAGCTTGATGACGGCCAGGTCCTGCTCGGGGTAGGCCGCGACCAGCGAGGCCTTCAGCACCTTCTCGCCGGTGGCCACCGTGACCTTGAAGGACTTCTCGTCGCCGACGACGTGGGCGTTGGTGACGATGTGACCCTTGGCGTCGTAGACGACACCGGACCCCAGGCTCTCGGAGGCGTCGATCTGCACGACCGACGGCAGCACGTCGTTGATGGCGGACTGGTATTCGCTCTGCAGGTCACCGGTGGCCTTCGCGACCGGACCGGGCTGCGCCGAACCGGACGCCGTCGCGTCCGGCCCCGCGGCGGGGGCGTTCGAACCGGAACAACCGCTCACCAGCGCGACCGCGCAGACCCCCGCGGACAGGGGCAGCAACAGCCGGCGCGCACGGCGGTGGGAGTGAATGGCATCCATGTCCGGATTATTGCTTTTGCCCCCACGGGTGGCCCGCTGAGCGCATCCATGGGGGGAGGGGAATCAGGCCCGCCCGGCGTTTGAGGGCAATCCTTCAGCCCGCCCGGCGTTCGAGGACAAGGCGCCCGCCCGCACGCACCCGGCCCCGACACCGCCCCGCCCTCACCCCCGTACGCCACACAGATGCAGCAGCGCCGCGACCCCGCGGTACGGGTCCGTCCGGCCCGCCCGGTCCTCCGCCGCGAGCACTTGCTCCAGCTCCGCGGCCGGCGGCAGCTCGACGTCGTTGCTGACGTTGTCCGTGAAGATCCGCACCCCGTACCAGGCGTGCAGCGGCGCCGCGATCGAGGCGAGCGTCGCCGTCAGCGCCTCCAGCCGGTCCGCGCGCACGGAGAGCCCGAGCCGGTTGGTGTACCGGTCGGTGTCGAACGCCGCGAGCGCCCCGTCCCAGTCCCCGGCCGTGCCCGGCCGCATCGCCAGCGCGTCCGCGTTCCGTACGAGCAGCGAGAGCAGCCCGCCCGGCGCCAGCATCCTGGCCAGACCCGCCACCATGGCGTCCGGCTCCTGAACGTACATCAGCACGCCGTGGCAGAGCACCACGTCGAAGCTGCCGGGCAGGAAGTGGACCCCGGTGTCCTGGCCGTTGCCCTCGATGAGCCGGACCCGCTCCCGGATGCCGGCCGGCTCGCCGCCCAGCGCCTCACGGGCGATGCGCAGCATCTCCGGATCGGACTCCAGGCCCGTCACGGTGTGCCCGGCCCGGGCCAGACGCAGTGCCTGGGTGCCCTGGCCCATGCCGACGTCCAGGATGCGCAGCCGCTGCCCGACCGGGAAGCGCGCCGCGATCTGCTCGTCAAGCTGCCGGGCGACCAGCTCCTGGCGCACGGTGTTGCGCAGGCCCGAGAGCCCCTTGGTCCAGGCCGTGGAGGCCCCGGCGAAACCGGAGACCGCACCCGACCGGTCGACGGAGAGTCCGCCGACCGGGCCGGAAGGCTCCGTACTCAGGGCCGCTCTCCGCGCTTGACCTGCGGCTTCGGCAGGCGAAGCCGGCGCATCTGGAGCGTACGCATCAGGCCGTAGGCGACCGCGCCGCGCTTCGGGGTGTCCGGGAACCGTGTGTTCAGCTGCTTGCGCAGGCGGAACGCGAGCCCGACCGAGTCGATCACGATCAGCACGATCACGATCAGCCACAGCAGCAGCGAGATGTTCTGGATGCCCTGCACCTGGATCACGCTGAGGACCAGGATGACCACGGCGAGCGGCAGGAAGTACTCCGCGATGCAGAAGCGCGAGTCCACGAAGTCGCGGACGAAGCGGCGCACCGGCCCCTTGTCGCGCGCCGGCAGATAACGCTCGTCGCCACTGGCGAGCGCCTCCCGCTGCTTGGCCATGTCCACGCGCCGCGCTTCACGCTGGCGCTTCATGGCCTCCTTGCGGTCGAGCGGCGCACCACTGGAGGCACGACGGCGCTGCGTCTGGGCCTCGCTGCGCTTGGGGGTGGGGCGACCCTTGGGAGCCTGCGGGTCGCGGGGCGTCTTGGAGAGGTCCGCCGTCACCTTGTCGGTGGGGGCCTTCTCTTCCTTGGAACGGCTACGGAACACAAGGCCCAAGGGTACGGGGTCGATCGCCGATACCCGCAGGCCGGCCGGGAACGATCCGGCAACGGCCCGCGTCCTTGCCGGTGTACGAGCGGACGATACGGGCATCACCTACTCCCTGGGCCGGACCGGACCGGGGGCACAGTCGTCCTTGGGGAGGAGCCCATCCACGCTCGAACAGTGCGGTAATAGAGACAGGGCCCGTACTGTGGGTTCTGTTGGAGTGCTGGAGCCCAGTTGAGTCAGAAGGGGGCGCGCGAAGCCCATGAGCGGTGTCATGAAGCGTATGGGGATGATCTTCCGCGCGAAGGCAAACAAGGCCCTTGACCGGGCCGAGGATCCGCGCGAGACCCTCGATTACTCGTACCAGAAGCAGCTGGAGCTGCTTCAGAAGGTACGCCGCGGCGTCGCCGATGTGGCGACCTCGCGCAAGCGGCTGGAGCTGCAGCTGAACCAGCTGCAGGGCCAGTCCTCGAAGCTGGAGGACCAGGGCCGCAAGGCGCTCGCGCTCGGCCGCGAGGACCTGGCACGCGAGGCGCTGTCGCGCCGCGCCGCCCTCCAGCAGCAGGTCACCGACCTGGAGACGCAGCACACCACGCTGCAGGGCGAGGAGGAGAAGCTCACCCTCGCGGCCCAGCGGCTTCAGGCCAAGGTGGACGCCTTCCGTACGAAGAAGGAGACCATCAAGGCCACCTACACGGCGGCCCAGGCCCAGACCCGGATCGGGGAGGCGTTCTCCGGCATCTCCGAGGAGATGGGCGACGTCGGCCTCGCGATCCAGCGGGCCGAGGACAAGACGCAGCAGCTCCAGGCCCGCGCGGGCGCGATCGACGAGCTGCTCGCCTCCGGCGCCCTGGACGACCCGTCCGGCACGGCCAAGGACGACATCGCCGCCGAGCTGGACCGGATCTCCGGTGGTTCGGACGTGGAGCTGGAGCTCCAGCGCATGAAGGCCGAACTGGCCGGGGGCTCCTCCTCGCAGCAGGCGATCGAGGGCGGCCGGCAGGACGCCCAGCAGCAGAACGACCAGTCGCACAAATTCGACAAGAACTGAGGCGGCGTCATGATCGTACGGATCATGGGGGAGGGCCAGGTCAGCCTGGCCGACAGTCATCTCGCCGAGCTCGACAAGCTCGACGACGCCCTGCTGGCCGAGATGGAGCGCGGTGACGGACCGGGCTTCCGCACCACGCTCCACGCACTTCTGGCCCGCGTGCGCGAACTCGGCACACCCTTGCCGGACGACGCCCTGGAACCGTCCGAACTGATCCTGCCGGCGCCGGACGCGACCCTCGAAGAGGTGCGCGCCATGCTCAGCGACGACGGTCTGATCCCCGGCTGACGCCCACCGCACTCCAGCACCCGCACCCTGTGCCCCGCGCCCGCCCGCCGGACGCGGGGCACAGGTGCGTACGGGCCCGCCGCTCCCGGCCGCCCGGACCGCCGCGCGAGCGACACGCCGTAACGTAGCCGGACGTGACCACCCTCGGAACCGGGGTCCTGCGCATCCGCCACTGGCTGCGCGGCCATCCCCTCGCGCTCGACGGCGCGCTCGCCCTGGCCGTGCTCGTGGCCATGATCTTCGCGTCGTTCGTCGACCCGGGCGGGCACGACGGGCCGACCTTCGGCACCCGCACCCCCGCCGCGAGCAGCCTGCTGCTGATGCTGCTCAGCGCGCTGGCCCTGATCAGGCGGCGTCGAGAACCCATGGCGGTACTCGCCGCCACCGGGGCGCTGACCGTCGTCGAGCTGGTCACCGCCGACCCGCCCGCCCCCGTCGTGATGAGCGCCGTCATCGCGCTGTACACCGTCGCCGCCCGTACCGACCGGCCCACCACCTGGCGGGTCGGGCTGCTCATGATGGCCGCGCTCACCGCCGCCGCCATGCTCTTCGGCTCGCCGCCCTGGTACAGCCAGGAGAACCTGGGCGTCTTCGCGTGGACCGGCATGGCCGCTGCCGCGGGCGACGCGGTCCGATCCCGGCGCGCGTTCGTCGACGCCATCAGGGAGCGCGCCGAGCGTGCCGAACGGACCCGCGAGGAGGAGGCCCGCCGCCGGGTCGCCGAGGAACGGCTGCGCATCGCCCGCGACCTGCACGACGTCGTCGCCCACCACATCGCCCTGGTCAACGTGCAGGCCGGGGTCGCCGCCCACGTCATGGACAAGCGCCCCGACCAGGCCAAGCAGGCCCTCGCCCACGTCCGCGAGGCGAGCCGCTCCGCCCTCAACGAGCTACGGGCCACCGTCGGCCTGCTCCGCCAGTCCGGCGACCCGGAGGCCCCCACCGAACCGGCCCCCGGCCTCGCGGTCCTCGGCCAGCTGGTGGAGAGCGTGCGCCAGGCGGGGCTGCCCGTCGAGGTGGCCTGCGCCGCCGAGGGCGAGCCACCGCTGCCCTCGGCCGTCGACCTGGCCGCGTACCGGGTGATCCAGGAGGCCCTGACCAACGTCCGCAAACACGCGGGCCCGGGTGCCAAGGCCGAGGTCAGCGTCGTACGGGTCGGAGCCACCGCCGAGGTGATGATCCTGGACAACGGCCGCGGGAACGGCGCCGGGACCGGACCGGCCGCGCCCGGCGGCGGCCACGGCCTGCTCGGCATGCGCGAACGCGTCACCGCCCTCGGCGGCACCCTCACCGCCGGTCCCCGCTACGGGGGCGGGTTCCGCGTCCATGCGATCCTGCCCGTCGAGGCCCGCGCGCAGGAGCCCGGTCGGCCGGGCGCGGCGGACCGGACGGGGGAGAACGCATGACACCGGCCATCAAGGTCCTGCTCGTCGACGACCAGGCGCTGCTGCGCAGCGCGTTCCGGGTGCTGGTCGACTCGGAGCCCGACATGAAGGTCGTGGGCGAGGCGGCGGACGGGGCACAGGCCGTCGAGGTGGTCCGCGCCGAGCGGCCCGACGTGGTGCTGATGGACATCCGGATGCCCGGCACCGACGGACTCACCGCCACCCGCATGATCAGCTCCGACCCGGATCTCGCGGACGTCCGCGTGGTCATGCTCACCACCTTCGAGGTGGACGAGTACGTGGTCCAGTCGCTGCGCGCCGGGGCCTCGGGCTTCCTGGGCAAGGGTGCCGAGCCGGACGAACTCCTCAACGCGATCCGGATCGCCGCGGGGGGCGAGGCGCTGCTCTCGCCGGCCGCGACCAAGGGCCTGATCGCCACGTTCCTCGCGCAGGGCGGGAGCGGGGCCGGCGACGGGCCGGGCGCGGCCGCGTACTCCGAGCGGCTGGCGGCCCTCACCACCCGGGAGCGCGAGGTGCTGGTCCTGGTCGCGGGCGGGCTGTCCAACGACGAGATCGCGGAGCGCCTGGTCGTCAGCCCACTCACCGTCAAGACCCACGTGAACAGGGCGATGGCGAAACTGGGCGCGCGGGACCGGGCACAACTCGTGGTAATCGCGTACGAATCGGGCCTGGTCCGCCCCAGGGTGGAGTGAGGGTGCAGCCGGGGCGTACTCCAGCTGCGGTATGCGGGGCATAAGAAAGCGACCCTGGGGCCGAGGACTTTCGTCCCTCGGATCGGCGATCGTATAGGTGGGCCGGATCTGTCCCCCGGGCGCCACCCGGCGTCCCGCCCACCTGCCGCGTAAGCCACAGAAGAGAGACCCACCCATGTCCTGGCTGTCCAGATTCAGCCTCGCGCAAAGGGCCCTGATCGGGCTGATCTCGATCGTCGCGCTCGTTTTCGGAGCGATCGCGATCCCGCAGCTCAAGCAGCAGCTGCTGCCCACCATCGAACTCCCGATGGTGTCGGTGCTCGCGCCCTACCAGGGCGCGTCCCCCGATGTGGTCGAGAAGCAGGTCGTCGAACCGCTCGAGAACACCATCAAGGCCGTCGACGGCGTCACCGGCGTGACGTCGACCGCCAGCGAGGGCAACGCCGTCATCATGGCGTCCTTCGACTTCGGTGACGAGGGCACCAAGCAGCTCGTCGCCGACATCCAGCAGGCCGTGAACCGGGCCCGCATCCAGCTCCCCGAGGACGTCGACCCGCAGGTCGTCGCCGGCTCGACGGACGACATCCCGACCGTCGTCCTCGCCGTCACCTCGGACAAGGACCAGCAGGCGCTCGCCGACCAGCTGGACCGCACCGTCGTCCCCGCCCTGGAGGACATCGCCGGCGTCGGCCAGGTCTCCGTGGAGGGCGTCCGGGACCTCCAGGTCTCCGTCACCCCCGACGACAAGAAGCTCGCCGCAGCCGGACTGGACACCACCGCGCTCTCCCAGGCACTCCAGTCGGGCGGCGCGACCGTCCCCGGCGGTGCCTTCTCGGAGTCCGGCAAGAGCCGCACCATCCAGGTCGGCGGCGCCTTCACCTCGCTGAAGCAGATCGAGGACCTGCGGGTCACCGGCCAGAGCCCGGCCGCCGCGAAGCCGGCGAAGCCCGCCAAGCCGGTCCGCCTCGGTGACATCGCGACGGTGAAGCAGGAGGCCGCCACCGCGGACTCCATCACCCGCACCAACGGCCGGCCGAGCCTCGCCGTCATGGCCACGATGGACAAGGACGGCAGCGCCGTCGCCATCTCGGACGCCGTCAAGGACAAGCTTCCCGACCTCCGTCAGGACCTCGGCTCCGGCGCCGAGCTGACCGTCGTCTCCGACCAGGGCCCGGCCGTCTCCAAGGCGATCTCCGGCCTGACGACCGAGGGCGCGCTCGGCCTGCTCTTCGCGGTCATCGTGATCCTGGTCTTCCTGGGCTCGCTGCGCTCCACCCTGGTCACCGCGGTCTCCATCCCGCTCTCCGTGGTCCTCGCGCTGATCGTGCTCTGGACCCGCGACCTGTCGCTCAACATGCTGACCCTGGGCGCGCTCACCATCGCGATCGGCCGGGTCGTCGACGACTCGATCGTCGTCCTGGAGAACATCAAGCGCCACCTCGGCTACGGCGAGGAGCGCCAGTCGGCGATCATCACCGCGGTCAAGGAGGTGGCCGGCGCGGTCACCTCGTCGACCCTCACCACCGTCGCCGTGTTCCTGCCGATCGGCCTCGTCGGCGGCATGGTCGGCGAGCTGTTCGGCTCCTTCTCGCTGACCGTCACCGCGGCCCTGCTGGCCTCGCTGCTCGTCTCGCTGACCGTCGTCCCCGTCCTGTCGTACTGGTTCCTGCGCGCCCCGAAGGGCACCGCCGATGACCCGGACAAGGCGCGGCGCGAGGCCGAGGAGAAGGAGGCCCGCAGCCGGCTCCAGCGGATCTACGTCCCGGTGCTGCGCTTCGCCACCCGGCGCCGCATCACCAGTGTCGTGATCGCCGTCGCCGTCCTGTTCGGCACCTTCGGCATGGCCCCGCTGCTGAAGACCAACTTCTTCGACCAGGGCGAGCAGGAAGTCCTGTCCATCAAGCAGAAGCTCGACCCGGGCACCAGCCTCGCGGCCTCCGACGAGGCGGCGAAGAAGGTCGAGAAGCTCCTCGCCGACGACGAGGGCGTCAAGGACTACCAGGTAACCGTCGGCTCGTCCGGCTTCATGGCCGCCTTCGGCGGCGGCACGGGCTCCAACCAGGCGTCCTACCAGGTCACCCTGAAGGACTCCGCCGGGTTCGAGGCCACTCAGGACCGCATCGAGAAGGGGCTCGCCAAGCTCGACGGCATCGGCGACACCACCATCAGCGCGGGCGACGGCTTCGGCAGCCAGGACCTCAGCGTCGTGGTGAAGTCGGCCGACGCGGACACCCTGAAGAAGGCGTCCGAGCAGGTCCGCGCCGAGGTCGCCAAGCTCAAGGACGTCACCGATGTCCAGAGCGACCTGGCGCAGAGCGTCCCGCGGATCTCGGTCAAGGCCAACGAGAAGGCCGCCGACGCCGGTTACACCCAGGCCACGCTCGGCGCGGCCGTCGCCGGGGCGGTGCGCGGCACCCCGTCCGGCAAGGCGATCATGGACGACGCCGAGCGGGACGTCGTCGTGAGGTCGGCCCACCCGGCCACCACCATGCAGGAGCTGAAGGACCTTCCGCTCGGCAAGGTGAAGCTCGGCACCATCGCGGACGTGAAGCTGGTCCCCGGACCGGTCTCGATGACCCGGATCGACGGCCAGCGCGCCGCGACCATCACCGCCCGGCCCACCGGTGACAACACCGGCGCGGTCAGCACCACGCTCCAGTCGAAGATCAAGGCCCTGGACCTGCCGGAGGGCGCCACCGCCACCATCGGCGGTGTCTCCTCGGACCAGGACGACGCCTTCAAGAACCTGGGCCTGGCCATGCTGGCGGCCATCGCGATCGTCTTCATGCTGCTGGTGGCCACCTTCCGGTCGCTGATCCAGCCGCTGATCCTGCTGGTCTCCATCCCGTTCGCCGCCACCGGCGCGATCGGCCTGCTCGTCGCCACCGGCACCCCGATGGGCGTCCCGGCGATGATCGGCATGCTGATGCTGATCGGCATCGTCGTGACCAACGCGATCGTGCTGATCGACCTCATCAACCAGTACCGGACCCAGGGGCTGGGCGTCGTCGAAGCGGTCGTCGAGGGCGGCCGCCACCGTCTGCGCCCGATCCTCATGACGGCCCTGGCGACGATCTTCGCCCTGCTCCCGATGGCGCTCGGCGTCACCGGCGAGGGCGGCTTCATCTCGCAGCCGCTGGCCGTGGTCGTCATCGGCGGTCTGATCACCTCGACGCTGCTGACGCTGCTCCTGGTGCCCACGCTGTACGCGATGGTGGAGCTCCGCAAGGAGCGCCGCCGCAAGAAGAAGGAAGCGAAGCGCGCCGCGAAGGGCCTCCCGGCCCCGGCAGGTTCGCAGGACTCCTCCTCCGACGAGCCGGAGCCGGCGAAGGCCTGACCCCACCCGGCAACGGAAAAGGCCCGGTCCGCGCACTCGTGCGGGCCGGGCCCCTTGCGTCCTTCCGGGGAAGCGGCCGTCAGGCGGCCCCGCTCAGCGCCTTGATCATGCGGAGCCACAGCTCCCCGTGCGGATCGGCGTACCGGACACTGAGGCCGGCGATCTCCCGCAGCAGCCGGCCACGGATCTCCTCGGTGGCACGCGGGATCAGGTCGGCCAGCTCCTCCGGTTCGATGCCGTGGGCGGCTCCCGAGAGGATCATGCTCACCTGGGCGTGGGCGAAGGAGGACAACCGGTCCTCGAAGACCTGGCCCTCGATGGCGGCCGCGTGCATCAGCGCGTTGCCGTCACCGGTGTCCAACGCCCTTTCCACGTAAGCCTGGAGGGCATCGTGGTCCTCCACCAGCCGGTACGCGGCGTCCGACCCCGGTGTCCCACAGGGCGACCGCCGGTGCGGGGCGGTCGGCGTCGCTGCGCTCGTCCACGAGCCAGCGCCGGAGGCCGACGCCTTCCAGGGCCGCCGGCGTGGGTCCTTTCCGGCTGCCGGGGCCGGCGAGGTTCTGGGCCGGGGCGCGAGCGTCCTCGCGAGCGGGGCGCGCGGGACGGGAGCGTCGGCAACGAGTGCACGCAGGAACGCGACGGCCTCCGCCGCGGCCCGCAACTCCTCCCGGGCCGGGGCGAGCGCCCCCTCGCGGTCCCCGGTGACCGAGAGACGGTCGGCCGGATCGTGGAGTGCCACGGCCGGCTACGCCTGCGGAGGCCGGGGAGCCAGGGCTTGCCCGACGTGCCCGGGGGCCTCTGCCGGCGGGGCTTGCACCGCCGTCAGAGGCGGCCCGCTCCGAGGCCGCCGCGCCGGTGTCCCGGGCGCGGCGGCGTCCGGATGGGAGGTCGGCCGCTACGGCAGCGCCAGCATCCGCTCCAGCGCCAGCTTCGCGTACTTCTCCGTCTCCGGGTCCACCACGATCCGGTTCACCTGCTTGCCCTCGGCCAGGGACTCCAGGGTCCACACCAGGTGCGGCAGATCGATGCGGTTCATCGTCGAGCAGAAGCAGACCGTCTTGTCGAGGAAGACGATCTCCTTGCCCTCCGGAGCGAAACGGTTCGCCAGGCGGCGGACGAGGTTCAGCTCGGTACCGATCGCCCACTTCGAGCCGGCCGGGGCCGCTTCCAGGGCCTTGATGATGTACTCGGTCGAGCCGACGTAGTCCGCGGCGGCCACGACCTCGTGCTTGCACTCGGGGTGGACCAGGACGTTGACGCCGGGGATGCGCTCGCGCACGTCGTTGACGGACTCCACCGAGAACCGGCCGTGCACCGAGCAGTGCCCGCGCCACAGGATCATCTTCGCGTTCCGCAACTCCTCGGCGGTCAGGCCGCCGTTCGGCTTGTGCGGGTTGTAGAGGACACAGTCCTCCAGCGACATCCCCATGTCCCGGACGGCGGTGTTGCGGCCGAGGTGCTGGTCGGGCAGGAAGAGGACCTTGTCGCCCTGCTCGAAGGCCCACTCCAGGGCCCGCTTCGCGTTGGACGACGTGCAGATCGTGCCGCCGTGCCGGCCGGTGAAGGCCTTGATGTCGGCGGAGGAGTTCATGTACGAGACGGGCACGACCTGCTCGGCGACACCCGCCTCCGTCAGCACGTCCCAGCACTCCGCGACCTGCTCCGCGGTGGCCATGTCGGCCATCGAACAGCCCGCCGCCAGGTCCGGCAGCACGACCTTCTGGTCGTCGGTGGTCAGGATGTCCGCCGACTCGGCCATGAAGTGCACACCGCAGAAGACGATGTACTCCGCCTCCGGGCGGGCCGCGGCGTCCCGGGCGAGCTTGAAGGAGTCCCCGGTCACATCCGCGAACTGGATGACCTCGTCGCGCTGGTAATGGTGCCCGAGGACGAAGACCTTCTCGCCCAGCTTCTCCTTGGCCGCACGGGCGCGTGCCACCAGGTCCGGGTCGGACGGGGAGGGCAGGTCGCCGGGGCACTCGACGCCGCGCTCGCTCCTGGGATCGGCGTCGCGGCCCAGCAGGAGCAGGGCGAGCGGCGTCGGCTGGACATCGAGATCCTGGACGGGGTGGGCCGTGGTCACGTCACGCACCCTTTCTTCTGCGGACTTCTCAGCGAAAAGCCTTTTCGTCTAATTGACGTTATCTATCATAGCCGCTTCACGTCACTTTGACGATGCCGAAAGTGTCAATGTGACGCATCCGCCCGCAGGACGGGTGTGCGAGCATGAAGAGAACAGGCAAGCGCTCGGCCCGGAATGAATCCGCGGTCCCGACGGTTGCAACGTCGGCAAGCAGTCTCCGTACAACCCGGGAGAGAAGCAGATGTCCGTATCGGACGAGACCACCACCGTGAGCGACGGCATCCTCCTGTCCGACGCCGCCGCAGCCAAGGTCAAGGCCCTGCTGGAGCAGGAAGGCCGTGACGACCTGGCGCTCCGCGTCGCCGTTCAGCCCGGCGGCTGCTCCGGCCTGCGCTACCAGCTCTTCTTCGACGAGCGCTCGCTCGACGGTGACGTCGTCAAGGACTTCGACGGTGTCAAGGTCGTCACCGACCGCATGAGCGCCCCGTACCTGGGCGGCGCCTCGGTCGACTTCGTCGACACCATCGAGAAGCAGGGCTTCACCATCGACAACCCGAACGCCACGGGTTCCTGCGCCTGCGGCGACTCCTTCAGCTGAGCCGCCCCACAGCGTCACGGCGGCGGCCCCGGGATTCCTGTCCCGGGGCCGCCGCCGTTTTCGTGTCCTTCACGCGTACGGGGAGGGGTCAGCCGCGCGGCACCAGCGAGCCCGAGGCCGCGTCGACCACCTCGCGCCCGTCCAGCGGACGCTCCAGCGTGACCGTACGGGTCAGCTCCTTCGCGACCATCACGCAGACCTTGCCCGGTTCCTTCTTCTCGGACACGGTCACCCGGACCGTGTCGCCGTCCTCACGCGCGCTCACGCTGTACGTACCGCACGCGCCGCCCCAGAACGTCACCGACAGGGCCCGCCCGCTCGCGCTGTACGACTGGACCGCGCGGGCCTTCGTCGTACCGTCGCCGTCCGGGGACGTGCCCGGCGACGGCTCCCGCGTCAGGTACTCCGGGTCCACCGCCACCTGCGTGACCGTGTCACCCATGCCGCCGGCCGGCCGCACCGAGAAGATCCAGGACGGTACGAGCAGCTGCTTGCCCCCCGCGGTGTGCACCGCCAGGCCGAAGACCGCCTTCTTCACGTCCACGGTCGTCGCCGGCCGCTGCGAGCCGCTGCTGGAGCCGCAGTCGGCCCCGGACGGTTTCGTGTCCTTCTCCAGCGGGGCCGGGGAGGCGCAGTCGCCGGTCTTCCCGCCCGCCGGGGGCTGCGCCGCGTTGAGCTGCTTCAGCGCCTCGGCCGCCCCGATCACCGGATAGGCGTCGCCCTTCTGCAGCCCCTTCAGCATCCCGGCGCCGCCGACCACGTGCCCGTCCGGGCCCACCTGGATGCCGGTCGCCCATCCGTACGTGGGCAGCCCGTCCACCACCGGATCGGCGTTCACCACCCGGGCCGAGCCCATGAGCTGGCGGGCGTCGAGCGCCGCGTCGTCCTGGCCGGCCGCCTTGAGCACCGGCGCGGCGGCGGCCTTCGCGGCCTTCTCGTCCACCGGCTGACCGGAGCCGTCCGGCGCCGACGAGCAGACGGCCCCCTTCTTGCAGTTGTCCGTGCCACCGGTGCCGTACCGGGTGAAGGTCCAGCTCCCGGGCGCCTGCTTGTTCACGCGCAGCACCGGGCCCGAGCCGTCCCCGTCGGAGCCCACCTTCCAGGAGGTCGCCTCGGACTGCGGGGTGCCCGTCAGCCCCAGCGCCTTCGCCAGCCGGGTCACCTCGGCGGCCGTGACGGACCCCTCGGCGCGCTGGACGGCGGCCCTGGCCGGGCCGTCCGGGAGCTTGCCGGAGGCGCGGTAGACCAGCCGGCCGCCGTGCGGGTCGGGCTCGCCGGGCGCGATGCCCTCGCGTGAGGGGGCGGCCGGCGTTCCGGCGTGGTCCAGCCCGAGGGGTGGCGGAGTGCGGTCACCGTCGGACGCCGCGCTCCGCGTGTCCTCGCCGCCGCCGTCCGCCGCGGTCGCCGCCCAGTAGGCTCCGCCGCCACCGGCCAGCAGTACGGCCGCCGCCACCGAGGCCGCGACCAGCGGAGAACGCCGCCGGGTGGTCGTCACGTCGTTGTCGGGTCGCTCGGTGCTCACCGGATCGCTCCTCGCCTGCATCGCCGTCGTGCACCTGGCCGGCACACGGTCCGCCGCATCGGGCGGACAGGGCTCTGACGGAGCGGCGGGGCGCCTGGTTCCCCCGGGACCCCTCAGTCCCCGTACTCCGGCATGGAATCGATCATCCGCGCGGACGCGGGCGGCACGGTGACGCCGTTGATCCGGGCGGGCGTGACGCGGGTGGGAGTGATCCTCGCGGGTACCACCCAGTGCGGAGCCATCCGTGCGCAGTCTCCGCGCAGCTCGGCCAGACCGGTCTCGGACTCGCGCGGGGCGATGTGGTTCGACATAACGGCACCGTAGGCACCATCCCGCTCGGGAAGAAAGCCCTACTATCGGGTAGTTTTTCCGCTTCGGGGAGAGCGGGAGCGGGTAGCGTGAACTGTCACGTCACCCCTGGGACGCGGACATCCGTTCCCCTCGACCTCCGCAGGAGACGTCTCCCCGTGCGTATCGCAGTCACCGGCTCCATCGCCACCGACCACCTCATGACCTTCCCCGGCCGCTTCGCCGACCAGCTGGTCGCCGACCAGCTGCACACGGTCTCGCTCTCCTTCCTGGTCGACAACCTGGACGTACGCAGGGGAGGGGTCGCCGCCAACATCTGCTTCGGCATGGGCCTGCTCGGCACCCGGCCTATCCTGGTCGGAGCGGCCGGCTCGGACTTCGACGAGTACCGCGCCTGGCTCGACCGGCACGGTGTCGACACCAGCGGGGTGCGGATCTCCGAGGTCCTGCACACCGCCCGCTTCGTCTGCACGACGGACGCCGACCACAACCAGATCGGCTCCTTCTACACCGGCGCCATGAGCGAGGCCCGGCTCATCGAGCTCAAGGCCGTCGCCGACCGGGTGGGCGGCCTCGACCTGGTCTCCATCGGCGCCGACGATCCGGAGGGCATGCTCCGCCACACCGAGGAGTGCCGTACGCGCGGCATCCCGTTCGCCGCGGACTTCTCGCAGCAGATCGCCCGCATGGACGGCGACGAGATCCGCATCCTCCTCGACGGAGCCACGTACCTCTTCTCCAACGAGTACGAGAAGGGGCTCATCGAGTCCAAGACCGGCTGGACCGACGAGGAGATCCTGGGCAAGGTCGGCCACCGGGTCACCACGCTCGGCGCCCAGGGCGTGCGCATCGAGCGGGCCGGCGAGGAGCCGATCGAGGTCGGCTGCCCCGAGGAGAACGTCAAGGCCGACCCGACCGGCGTCGGCGACGCCTTCCGGGCCGGATTCCTCTCCGGTCTCGCCTGGGGCGTCGGCCTGGAGCGCGCCGCCCAGGTCGGCTGCATGCTCGCCACGCTCGTCATCGAGACCGTGGGCACCCAGGAGTACACCCTGCACCGCACCCACTTCATGGACCGCTTCACCAAGGCGTACGGCCACGAGGCCGCCGCCGAGGTCCACACGCACCTCGCCTGACGCGTCGCTCAGTCGCTCAGGAGAGCCGGCGGACCACATAGGCCGCGCCCCGGTCCGCCGGCTCCTCGCCCACGTACTCCTGCTCCCGCATCGCGCACCACGCAGGGATGTCGAGCCGGGCCGCCTCGTCGTCGGAGAGCACGGTCACCGTCCCGCCCACGGGCACCCCTCCGATCACCTTTGCGAGTTCGATCACCGGGATCGGGCACCGCTTGCCCAGCGCGTCGACCACCAGGTAGTCGTCCGGGGCGGCGGAGGGCGCCGGGGCCGCCGGCGCGTCCAGCTGCTCGCGTACGCCGGCGACCAGGCCGGGCAGCACCTCCAGGAAGCGGTCGACCTCCTCGTCCGTGGTGCCCCGCGGCAGCGAGACGCGGACGTTGCCCTCCGAGAGCACCCCCATCGCCTTGAGCACATGGCTCGGCGTCAGCGTGCTGCTCGTGCAGGACGAGCCGGATGAAACGGAGAAACCGGCCCGGTCCAGCTCCTGGAGCAGAGTCTCTCCGTCGACATAGAGACAGGAGAAGGTCACCAGATGCGGCAGCCGCCGCACCGGGTCGCCGACCACCTCCACATCGGGCACCAGCGCGGGCACCCGGGTCCGGATCCGGTCCACCAGAGCCCTCAGCCGCACCGCCTCGGCGTCCGCCTCCGCCCGCACCGCGCGCAGGGACGCCGCCGCCGCGACGATCGCCGGCAGGTTCTCGAACCCCGGCGACCGCCCCGACTCCCGCTCGTCGGACGGGCCTTGGGGTGCGAACCGGACACCCTTGCGCACCGCGAGCAGCCCGACCCCGGCCGGCCCGCCCCACTTGTGCGCGCTCCCGGCCAGCAGCGACCACCCTTCCGGCACCGGGCCCCAGGCCAGCGACTGGGCCGCGTCCACCAGCAGGGGGACCCCCGCCGCCCGGCACGATGCGGCCACCTCGGCCACCGGCTGCTCGGTGCCGACCTCGTGGCTGGCGGACTGGAGGCAGGCCAGCGCGGTGTCCTCGCGCAATGACCCCCCGAACGTCTGTGCGTCCACCGCGCCGGTCCGCTCCACCGGCACCCGGGTGACCGTCCCGCCCTTGTCCTCGTGGTCCGCCGCCGCGTGCAGCACCGACGAGTGTTCGACCGCCGACACCGTCAGATGGCGGCCGACACGCCGACGCCCCGCGAGCGCGCCGGAAATTCCGGAGTGCACCGCCCGGGTGCCCGACGGGGTGAAGGCGAGCTCGTCGGGGCGGCACCCGACGGCCTCGGCGGCGGCCTCGCGCGCCGCGTCCAGCAGCAGCCGGGCGCGCCGTCCCTCCCGGTACAGCCGGGCCGGATCGGCCCAGCCCTCGTCCAGTGCGGCAAGTAGCGCCTGGCGGGCGACGGGATGCAGGGGGGCGGCCGACGCCGCGTCGAAGTAGGGCACCCGGTCACGCTAGCCGGGCAGGGGCCGCCGGCCCGGACCGGCCGGGGCCGGGGAGGGGAGAGGGGGCGTCAGATGGCGGTCGGAGGCGTGAATTCCACCCCTTCGGGGAGTCGGGCGGCGCGTTGGGCACCCTCCCCGCGCGACCCCAAATAGCGTCCAGTAGGGTTTGGTCCGCATAAACATCCAAACCCCTGCCCGTACAGGGCCGGCGACCGACCAGCGAGACGGCCGCGCCGACCGTGCGGGCGAGACTCTCGGGAAGGCGCTACGTGAGTCCCAACGGCTCCGACCGCTCGTCGCGGCGCCCGATGCGGCGGAAGCTGCCGCAGGTGCTGACTGCGGGCCTGATCCTGGCGACCGCCACCGGTTGCACGTACAAGGACTTCCCCCGCCTTGGTATGCCTACGCCGGTAACGGAAGAGGCCCCACGGATCCTTTCCCTCTGGCAGGGCTCGTGGGCGGCAGCGCTCGCCACGGGCGTGCTGGTCTGGGGCCTGATCCTGTGGAGCGTCATCTTCCACCGGCGCAGCCGCACCAAGGTGGAGGTACCTCCGCAGACCCGGTACAACATGCCCATCGAGGCGCTGTACACCGTGGTCCCCCTGATCATCGTCTCGGTGTTGTTCTACTTCACCGCTCGGGACGAGACGAAGCTCCTCACGCTCTCCGAGAAGCCGGCCCACACCATCAACGTGGTCGGCTACCAGTGGAGCTGGGCCTTCAACTACATCGAGAACGTGGACGGCTCCGCCACCACGGGCAACGAGGTCCCCAAGGAGCTCGACGCCATCCCGAACCGGTTCCGTGACGCCTTCCCCAAGGGTGCCGACGGCGTCTACGACGCCGGCATCCCGGGAGACCGGAACCCGCAGACGGGCAACCCCGGCCCGACCCTGTGGCTGCCCAAGGGTGAGAAGGTCCGCTTCATCCTGACTTCGCGTGACGTCATCCACTCCTTCTGGGTGGTGCCGTTCCTCATGAAGCAGGACGTCATTCCGGGCCACACCAACGCCTTCGAGGTGACTCCCAACCAGGAGGGCACCTTCCTGGGCAAGTGCGCCGAGCTCTGCGGCGTCGACCACTCCCGGATGCTCTTCAACGTCAAGGTCGTCTCCCCGGAGCGCTACCAGGCGCACCTCAAGGAGCTGGCGAAGAAGGGGCAGAAGGGCTACGTGCCGGCCGGCATCGAGCAGACTGACCCGGCCAGGAATGCGGAGACGAACAAACTGTGAGCATCCTCAACGAACCTCAGGGTGCCGCGGCAGCAGACGACTCGTACGAGGACGAGCTGCCGGTCCGGCGCAAGCAGCCGGGAAACGTCGTCATCAAGTGGCTGACCACCACTGACCACAAGACGATCGGCACGATGTACCTGGTCACATCGTTCGCCTTCTTCTGCATCGGCGGTCTGATGGCGCTCTTCATGCGCGCCGAGCTGGCCCGACCGGGCACGCAGATCATGTCGAACGAGCAGTTCAACCAGGCGTTCACGATGCACGGCACGATCATGCTGCTGATGTTCGCGACGCCGCTGTTCGCCGGGTTCGCGAACTGGATCATGCCGCTGCAGATCGGCGCGCCCGACGTGGCGTTCCCGCGGCTGAACATGTTCGCGTACTGGCTGTACCTCTTCGGCTCGATCATCGCGGTGGCCGGCTTCCTCACCCCGCAGGGTGCCGCCGACTTCGGATGGTTCGCCTACTCCCCGCTCTCGGACGCCGTCCGTTCGCCGGGTGTCGGCGCCGACATGTGGATCATGGGTCTGGCCTTCTCCGGCTTCGGCACGATCCTCGGTTCGGTCAACTTCATCACCACGATCATCTGCATGCGCGCGCCCGGCATGACGATGTTCCGCATGCCGATCTTCGTCTGGAACGTCCTGCTGACCGGTGTGCTGGTCCTGCTGGCCTTCCCGGTCCTGGCGGCCGCGCTGTTCGCCCTGGAGGCGGACCGCAAGTTCGGTGCCCATGTGTTCGACGCGGCCAACGGCGGCGCGTTGCTCTGGCAACACCTCTTCTGGTTCTTCGGGCATCCAGAGGTGTACATCATCGCCTTGCCGTTCTTCGGGATCATTTCCGAAGTGATCCCGGTGTTCAGCCGCAAGCCGATGTTCGGTTACATCGGCCTGGTGGCCGCGACGATTTCCATCGCCGGCCTCTCGGTGACCGTGTGGGCCCACCACATGTACGTCACCGGTGGTGTGCTCCTGCCGTTCTTCTCCTTCATGACGTTCCTCATCGCGGTGCCCACCGGGGTGAAGTTCTTCAACTGGATCGGCACGATGTGGAAGGGCTCGTTGTCCTTCGAGACACCGATGCTCTGGGCGATCGGCTTCCTGATCACCTTCACCTTCGGTGGTCTGACCGGCGTCATCCTGGCCTCGCCGCCGATGGACTTCCACGTCTCGGACTCGTACTTCGTGGTCGCGCACTTCCACTACGTCGTCTTCGGCACCGTGGTGTTCGCGATGTTCTCCGGCTTCCACTTCTGGTGGCCGAAGTTCACCGGCAAGATGCTGGACGAGCGGCTCGGCAAGATCACCTTCTGGACGCTGTTCGTGGGCTTCCACGGCACGTTCCTGGTGCAGCACTGGCTGGGTGCCGAGGGCATGCCGCGGCGTTACGCGGACTACCTCGCCGCCGACGGCTTCACCGCGCTGAACACCATCTCGACGATCTCCTCGTTCCTGCTCGGCCTGTCGATCCTGCCGTTCTTCTACAACGTGTGGAAGACCGCCAAGTACGGCAAGAAGATCGAGGTCGACGACCCGTGGGGCTACGGCCGTTCGCTGGAGTGGGCGACCTCCTGCCCGCCGCCGCGGCACAACTTCCTCACGCTGCCCCGTATCCGCTCCGAATCCCCGGCGTTCGACCTGCACCACCCGGAGATCACGGCGCTGGAGCAGCTGGATCACGTCTCCGAGGGTGACAAGGCCCTCGCCGGTGGCAAGGAGGCGGGCAAGTGAAGATCCAGGGCAAGATGTTCCTCGGCCTGGCGCTGTTCATCCTCGTCATGGCCGTCACGTACGGCGTGTGGTCGAAGGAGCCCGTCGGCACCACCGCGCTGGTCCTGGCCTTCGGCCTGAGCCTGATGATCGGCTTCTACCTGGCCTTCACGGCCCGGCGGGTCGACGCGATGGCGCAGGACAACAAGGAAGCCGACGTGGCGGACGAGGCCGGCGAGGTGGGGTTCTTCTCCCCGCACAGCTGGCAGCCGCTCTCGCTGGCGATCGGCGGTGCCTTCGGCTTCATGGGCGTCGTCTTCGGCTGGTGGCTGCTGTTCTTCTCGGCGCCGCTGCTCCTGGTCGGCCTGTTCGGCTGGGTCTTCGAGTACTACCGGGGTGAGAACCGCACCCAGTGAGACCGGTCCGCCGGTAGCACACCGCTTCACCTGACGGGGGGCCGACACTTCCATCGCGAAGTGACGGCCCCCCGTTTGCAGTCGTCCGACGCGCTGAAACGGACGAATGTTCTTACGTTGAGTCCATGAACCACACGCTGCGCATCCGTCCCGTAGTGAGCTGCACTCTGCTGGCCGCGACCCTGGTCGCCGGGGCGGCAGCCTGCGGCGATTCCGATGGTCACCCCCTCTCGGGCCAGCCCTTCGACGCGGCCGACGAGATCTCGTTCAACACGCCCGACGGCGGCAAGAAGGTCGACCCCGACAAGCCCCTGGAGATCCGGGTCGACGCCGACGACGGCCGGATCACCGACGTGACGGCCGTGGACGCCGCAGGACGCCATCTGGCGGGCGAACTCGACGCCGACGGCCACCGCTGGCACTCCACCGCCCCGCTGGCCGCAGGGACCCGTTACACCGTCAAGGTCCGCATGGAGGACGGCGACGGGGCCCCCGGCAGCCGCACGGTGTCCTTCGACACCGCCAAGGCCACCAAGTTCCTCAACGTCACCTTCGGCCCCCGGGCGGGCACCTACGGCGTCGGGCAGCCCCTCACGGCCACGCTCAGCGCCCCCGTCACCGACAACGCCTCACGCGCCAACGTCGAGCGCGGCCTGCGCGTCCGCTCCACGCCCGCGGTCACCGGCTCCTGGTACTGGGTCGACGACAAGACGCTGCACTACCGGCCCGAGGAGTACTGGCCGGCCAAGGCCTCCATCGAGGTCAGCAGCAACCTGACCGGCATCAAGGTGACCAACTCGCTCTACGGGGCGCCCGTCAAGCCCTTGAAGATCACCACCGGCGACCGAATCGAGGCCATCACCGACGCCTCCGAGCACTCCATGACGGTGCTGCGCAACGGCGATGTGATCAAGACCATCCCGGTCACCACCGGCAAGCCCGGCTTCGACACGCGCAACGGCGTCAAGGTCGTGCTGGGCAAGGAGCAGTACGTACGTATGCGCGGGGAATCCATCGGGATCGCCGCCGGCTCCTCGGACTCGTACGACCTCGACGTCTACTGGGCCACCCGGGTGACATGGAGCGGCGAATACGTGCACGCGGCGCCCTGGTCCACCGGATCACAGGGGTACGCGAACGTCAGCCACGGCTGCACCGGCATGAGCACCAGCGAGGCCGAGTGGTTCTTCAACACCGTGCGCGAGGGCGACATCGTCAGCGTCGTCGGCAGCGACGGCGAGACGATGACGCCCTTCGACAACGGCTACGGCGACTGGAACCTGTCCTGGGCCAAGTGGCAGAAGGGCAGCGCGCTGGTCAACGACACCACCGCACCGAAGACCGACACGGTCCGGGCGGCGCGGCTGCGCCCCCAGGTCTGACGGCCGGGGGTGCGCCGCCCCGCAGGAATGTCACACGAAAGGGGCTCAGGCGCCCACGGAGAGCCTCGTACGCAGCAGGGCGGCCAGGGAGTCGGCGAACTCCACCGGCTCGACCGGCAGCGTCACCGCGGCGTCCGCGCGGCTCCAGGTGGCCAGCCAGGCGTCCTGAGGGCGTCCGATGAGGACCAGCACGGGCGGGCAGCGGAAGATCTCGTCCTTGATCTGCCGGCAGACGCCCATACCGCCCGCCGGGGCCGTCTCGCCGTCCAGCACGCAGACGTCGATTCCCCCGCGCTCCAGGGCCTCCAGGACGGCCGGCAGGGTGGCGCACTCCAGGAACTCCACCGGCGGCACGTCCGCCGCGGGCCTGCGCCCTGCTGCCAGCCTCACCTGCTCACGGGTGTGCGCGTTGTCGCTGTAGACCAGGACCGTGGCGGTCGGCTGCATGGTTCCTCCGTGACATCCGTGTCTTCGGGGCACTCGGGGCCCCCGGGGTACGAGAGCCGTCCGATGCGCGGATCGTACTCCGCCCGACTGCCTGTCAGCACCGGTTCGTGCCGTGCGTCCATGGGCCGTTCGGGCAGGACACACCCCTCTGACACACCGAACGGCACCCCCCGGAGTGAGGGCGGGATAAGCGACCGACATAATGTCGGTCGTGGCGACAGCAACGACAGTAGAAACCGGGCACGCGCACCCGTCGGTCAATCGACCGAACCTCACCAGCGTCGGAACCATCATCTGGTTGAGTTCCGAGCTGATGTTCTTCGCGGCCCTCTTCGCGATGTACTTCACCCTGCGATCGGTGACCGGACCCGAACACTGGAAGGAAATGGCGTCCGCCCTGAACTTCCCGTTCTCGGCGACGAACACCACGATCCTGGTGCTCTCCTCACTCACCTGCCAGCTCGGCGTCTTCGCCGCGGAGCGGGGCGATGTGAAGAAGCTCCGTGCCTGGTTCGTGATCACTTTCGTGATGGGTTCGATCTTCATCGGAGGCCAGGTCTTCGAGTACACCGAGCTGGTGAAGAAGGACGGCCTCTCGCTGTCCTCCGACCCGTACGGCTCGGTGTTCTACCTGACCACCGGCTTCCACGGTCTGCATGTGACAGGCGGTCTCATCGCCTTCCTGCTCGTCCTGGGCAGGACATACGCGGCCAAGAGGTTCACCCATGAACAGGCGACCGCTGCCATCGTCGTGTCCTATTACTGGCACTTCGTCGATGTCGTGTGGATCGGCCTCTTCGCCACGATCTACATGATCAAGTAACCGGGCCCGAGCCCGAACCACATCCAGCATCGACGCAGAAGATCCTGACACCGGGGTAATCCGTGAAAAAGCTCTCCGCACGACGACGCCATCCGTTGGCGGCGGTCGTCGTACTACTCCTCGCGCTGGCGGCCACCGGGGGGCTGTACGCCGCGTTTGCGCCCGCGAGTAAGGCACAGGCCGACGACACCGCCCAGTCCCTCGCCATCGACGAGGGCAAGAAGCTGTACTCCGTCGGTTGCGCCAGCTGCCACGGAACCGGCGGTCAGGGCACCACCGACGGGCCCCAGCTTGTCGGCGTGGGCTCCGCCGCCGTGGACTTCCAGGTCGGTACCGGCCGCATGCCCGCGCAGCAGCCGGGCGCCCAGGTACCGAAGAAGAAGGTCATCTACAGCCAGGCCGAGATCGACCAGCTCGCGGCCTACGTCGCGTCGCTCGGCGCCGGTCCGGTCGTCCCGACCAAGAGCCAGGTCAGCCCCGAGGGTGCGGACATCGCCAAGGGTGGCGACCTGTTCCGTACCAACTGCGCGCAGTGCCACAACTTCACCGGCAAGGGTGGCGCACTGACGAACGGCAAGTACGCGCCCGACCTGGACGGCGTGAGCGAGAAGCACATCTACGAGGCCATGCTGACCGGCCCGCAGAGCATGCCGTCCTTCCCGGACTCGACGATGCCCGAGAAGCAGAAGCGGGACATCATCGCCTACGTCAAGACCGTGAACGGCTCCGAAGCCGAGTCGCCCGGCGGCCTCAGCCTCGGCGGCCTCGGTCCGGTCAGCGAGGGCCTGTTCGGCTGGATCTTCGGCCTGGGCGGTCTGATCGCAGTTGCCATTTGGGTCGCGGCCCACACCGCTAAGGCCAAGAAGTCATGAGTAGCCAAGAGATTCCAGAAGAGAACCTGCCCGAAGAGCAGGGCGCCGCGCACGACGCGGTGGACAAGGCGCACGCCGACCCGTTCGCCGACCCGGGGCTGCCGGCCCACAAGCCGCGCATCCAGGACCTGGACGAGCGGGCCGCGAAGCGCTCCGAGCGCACCGTCGCGACCATGTTCCTGTTGTCCATGCTGGCGACGGTGGGCTTCATCGCCTCCTACGTCATCTTCCCGGTCGACAAGATCGTCTTCATCTTCCCGTTCGGTCATGTGAGTGCGCTCAACTTCTCCCTGGGGCTGACCCTGGGTCTCGCGCTCTTCCTGATCGGCGCGGGCGCCGTCCACTGGGCGCGCACCCTGATGTCCGACGTCGAGGTCGCCGACGAGCGGCACCCGATCGAGGCGACGCCCGAGGTCAAGGCCAAGGTTCTGGCCGACTTCGCGGACGGTGCCCGCGAGTCCGCGCTCGGCCGTCGCAAGCTGATCCGCAACACCATGTTCGGCGCGCTGGCCCTGGTGCCGCTCTCCGGTGTGGTGCTGCTGCGCGACCTGGGTCCGCTGCCGGAGAAGAAGCTCCGCAAGACCCTGTGGGCCAAGGGCAAGCAGCTCGTCAACATGAACACGATGGAGCCGCTGCGTCCCGAGGACGTCGTCGTCGGTTCGCTGACCTTCGCCATGCCCGAGGGCCTGGAGGAGCACGACGAGGACTTCCAGACCCAGATCGCCAAGGCCGCCCTGATGATCATCCGCATCGAGCCGGACGACATCAAGGACAAGCGCGAGCGCGAGTGGGCCCACGAGGGCATCGTGGCCTTCTCGAAGATCTGCACGCACGTCGGCTGCCCGATCAGCCTGTACGAGCAGCAGACGCACCACGTGCTCTGCCCGTGCCACCAGTCCACCTTCGACCTCTCCGACGGCGCCCGCGTCATCTTCGGTCCGGCCGGTCACTCCCTCCCGCAGCTGCGGATCGGCGTGAACAGCGAGGGCAACCTCGAGGCGCTCGGTGACTTCGAAGAGCCCGTCGGTCCTGCATTCTGGGAGCGCGGATGAGTACTGCGACGAACACACCCGGCGCGGCCGCGCCGGGCAACCGCAAGGCGCCCGCCGGTGAGCGGGTGGCCGACTGGGCGGACGGCCGGCTGGGGATCTACTCCCTCGCCAAGTCGAACATGCGCAAGATCTTCCCGGACCACTGGTCCTTCATGCTCGGTGAGATCTGCCTCTACAGCTTCATCATCATCATCCTCACGGGTGTGTACCTGACGCTGTTCTTCCACCCGAGCATGAACGAGGTCGTGTACCACGGCCCGTACGAGCCGATGCAGGGCATCCGGATGTCCGAGGCGTACGCGTCGACGCTGGACATCAGCTTCGACGTCCGCGGTGGTCTGCTGGTCCGGCAGATCCACCACTGGGCCGCGGTCATCTTCCTGGCCGGCATGTTCGTGCACATGTTCCGGGTGTTCTTCACCGGTGCGTACCGCAAGCCGCGCGAGATCAACTGGCTGTTCGGCTTCCTGCTGTTCGTCCTCGGCATGTTCACCGGCTTCACCGGTTACTCGCTGCCGGACGACCTGCTCTCCGGTACGGGTGTCCGCTTCACCCAGGGCGCGATCCTGTCGATGCCCGTCGTCGGTACGTACATCTCGATGTTCCTGTTCGGCGGGGAGTTCCCCGGCGGCGACATCATCGCGAGGTTCTACTCGATCCACATCCTGCTGCTGCCGGGCATCATGCTCGGGCTCGTGGTCGGCCACCTGATCCTGGTCTTCTACCACAAGCACACCCAGTTCGCGGGTCCGGGCAAGACGAACAACAACGTCGTCGGCATGCCGCTGCTGCCGGTGTACATGGCGAAGGCCGGCGGGTTCTTCTTCCTGGTCTTCGGCTTCATCGCCATCATCGCGGCGATCGCCTCGATCAACCCGATCTGGGCGCTCGGCCCGTACCGTCCCGACCAGGTGTCCACGGGCGCCCAGCCGGACTGGTACATGGGCTTCGCCGAAGGCTTCGTCCGTGTGATGCCCGGATGGGAGATCAACCTGTGGGGCCACACGCTGGTCCTCGGTGTGCTCATCCCGCTGGTCCTGTTCGGTGTGATCCTCGGCCTCCTGGCGCTCTGGCCGTTCATCGAGTCGTGGATCACCGGGGACAAGCGCGAGCACCACATCCTGGACAAGCCGCGCAACGCGCCGACCCGGACGGCGCTCGGTGTCGCCTGGGTGACGATCTACTTCGTCATGCTGATCGGTGGCGGCAACGACATCTGGGCGACGCACTTCAGCCTCTCGCTCAACTCGATCAGCTGGTTCGTCCGCGTCGCCTTCTTCGTGGGCCCGGTCGTGGCGTTCGTCGTCACCCGCCGGATCTGCCTCGGCCTCCAGCGCCGCGACAAGGAGAAGGTGCTGCACGGCCGCGAGTCGGGTCTCATCAAGCGCCTGCCGCACGGTGAGTTCGTCGAGGTCCACGAGCCGCTCTCGCCGGAGATGCTGCACACGCTCACCGCGCACGAGCAGTACAAGCCGCTCGAGATCGGCCCGACGGTCGACGAGAACGGCGTGGAGCGCAAGGTCTCCAGGATCACCAAGGTCCGGGCACGGCTCAGCAAGGGTCTGTACGGCGAGAGCAGCCAGATCCCCAAGCCCACCGCCGAGGAGTACAAGGAGATCACCAGCGGCCACGGCCACCACTGATCACCCGTTCTGATCGCCACGGCGAGAGCCCCGTCCATTCGCTGGACGGGGCTCTTTGCCGTTCCGGGGGCTCGATAGGGTGGTGCCGATCCCTTATCGGCTGTGGACCCCAGGAGCGGACCATGAACGTTGTGACCCCGGACGGCGGCGACAGCGTGGCGGCCTTCTCCTGGCCCGGCGTGCTGACCCCCCTGATGCGCGGCGAGGACCTGAGCGCCGACGCCACCGCCTGGGCCATGGACCGCATCATGAGCGGCGAGGCGACCGACGTGCAGATCGCCGGGTTCGCGGTCGCCCTGCGCGCCAAGGGCGAGACGGTCACCGAGGTCTCCGGCCTGGTCCGCGCGATGTACGAGCACGCCACGACCATCGAGGTGCCCGGCCGTACCGTCGACATCGTCGGCACCGGCGGCGACATGGCGAAGACCGTCAACATCTCGACCATGTCCGCGATCGTCGTCGCCGGCACAGGCGCCAAGGTCGTCAAGCACGGCAGCCGCGCCTCCTCGTCGGCGAGCGGCTCCTCCGACGTCCTCGGGAAGCTCGGCGTCAACCTGGAGCTCTCCCCGCAGCGCGTGGTCCAGGTCGCCGAGGAGGCGGGCATCACCTTCTGCTTCGCGGTGAAGTTCCACCCCGCCCTGCGCCACGCGGCCAAGGCGCGCGGTGAGCTGGGCGCACCGACCACGTTCAACATCCTCGGCCCGCTCACCAACCCGGCCAAGGTGCGCTCCCAGGCGATCGGGGTGGCCGACCTGCGGATGGCCCCCATCGTCGCCGGTGTCCTTGCCGAGCGCGGCAACTCCGCCCTCGTCTTCCGCGGCGACGACGGCCTGGACGAGCTGACCACCACGGCGACCTCGCGGGTATGGGTGGCCCGGGACGGCGTGGTGCGCGAGGAGTCCTTCGACCCGCGCGACGTCGGCATCGACCTGGTCCCGGTGGAGGCGCTGCGCGGGGCCGACGCCTCGTACAACGCCGATGTGGCACGTCGGCTGCTGGCGGGGGAGACCGGGCCCGTACGGGACGCGGTGCTGCTCAACTCGGCGGCGGCGCTGGTGGCGCTGGACCCGGGCGAGGGCCCGCTCGCCGAGCAGATCCGGGCCGGTATGGCGAAGGCCGCCGAGTCCATCGACTCCGGGGCGGCCGGGCGCGCGCTGGAGAGATGGGTCGTCGCCAGCAACGCGTGAGCGTACGGAAGTGAGGCGGGGCGCAGTCCGAATCCTGGACTGCGCCTTGCGCGTTCCCGTACGTATGGCAGGATGCTGGGCAGGTCATGAGTGACAGCGACTACGGCCCCGGCCCGCTGTCCGGCAACCCTCCGTCCGTGGCGGGGTGCCCCGGGTGAAGACCAGGCCGCAGGCAGCGAGGTCTGCGGCAAGCGCGGACCCCTCGACGTCGCGTGACGTCCACCCGTGGGGTCCTTGGTCCTCAGGGAGCCTCTTGTGAGCAAGCGAATGCGTTAGGGCCCGAGGCCCTTCTCCGCACACTCCTCTTCTCTTTCACTCCGTGCTGCCGTGTCCGCATCTGTGTCGGCGCGCGGAATTCGCCTGCCTCTCACGGGAGTTCGCCATGTCTGTCTTCACCGCTGCCGCCGACCGGTCCCTTTGTGCCCCTCTGCCGGTTCTGGGGGAGGATGTCCTCGTCCCGCTGGTCACCGGTGGCGAGGTCGGCTACGCGGCGCTGGACTACGCGGCGAGCGCCCCGGCCCTGAAGCGGGTGTGGGACGACGTGGCCGCGTACGCCCCGTACTACGGCAGCGTGCACCGCGGCGCCGGGTACCTCTCGCAGCTGTCCACGGACCTGTTCGAGTCCAGCCGGGCCACGGTGGCGGAGTTCCTGGGGTGCCGCCCCGAGGACCAGGTGGTCTTCACCCGGTCCACCACCGACTCGCTGAACCTGCTGGCCGCCGCACTGCCCGCCGACTGCCAGGTCTTCGTCTTCGAGACCGAGCACCACGCCTCGCTGCTGCCCTGGCGCGACGCCCGGGTGACCTACCTGAACGCCCCGCGCACCCCCGCCCAGGCCGTCGCCACGCTGGAGGCGGCCCTCGCCGGGCGTGAGCCCCACGGCCCCGCCCTGGTCTGCGTCACCGGCGCCTCCAACGTGACCGGCGAGCTGTGGCCGGTCCGGGAGCTGGCCGCCGCCGCGCACGCCCACGGCGCCCGGATCGTCCTGGACGCCGCCCAGCTCGCCCCGCACCACCCCGTCGACATCACCGAGCTGGACGTGGACTGGGTCGCCTTCTCCGGGCACAAGCTGTACGCCCCGTTCGGCTCGGGCGTCCTGGCCGGCCGGGCCGACTGGCTGCGCGAGGCCGAGCCCTACCTGGCCGGCGGCGGCGCGTCGCGCAAGGTGGCCCGGCGCACGGACGGCGGCGTGGACGTCGAGTGGCACACCACCGCCGCCCGCCACGAGGCCGGTTCGCCCAACGTGATCGGCGTCTACTCCATCGCCTCCGCCTGCAAGGCGCTCACCGAGGCCGGCTTCGACCGGCTGG
Organism: Streptomyces sp. 2131.1; assembly: GCF_900105515.1. Lineage (GTDB taxonomy): Bacteria > Actinomycetota > Actinomycetes > Streptomycetales > Streptomycetaceae > Streptomyces > Streptomyces drozdowiczii. The sequence goes on from NZ_FNSY01000001.1 coordinate 5,241,039, forward strand.
TCGCCCGCGAGCAGCACCTCGTCGCCGAGGTCCTGTCCGGGCTGGCCGAGGTCCCCGAGGTGAAGGTGCTGTCGCTGTTCGGCGACGACGCCCCGAGGGTCGGCGTCATCTCCTTCGTGGTGGAGGGCTGGAACAGCTCCCACTTCGCCGCCGCCCTGTCCGCCGAGTACGGGATCGGGGTCCGCGACGGCCTCTTCTGCGCCCACCCGCTCGTGCGCACCCTGCTCGGCAGCGACCCGGGCGAGGCCGGCGAGTGCGGTGCGCCGGAGGCGGAGCCGGGGGAGCGGTCGCTGAACGCGATCCGCGTCAGCTTCGGCGCCGGGACGCCGGACGAGCATGTCGAGCGCTTCCTGCGTGCGGTCCGCGAGCTGGTGAGCGACGGGGCGCGCTGGAAGTACCGCACCGAGGACGGCCGTTGCGTGCCGGACCGGGGCGCCGCCGCCCAGGCCTGAGAACGGCCGGGGCGGGCCGGCCGGGTACGGGGTCCGTACCCGGCTTCCGGGCGTACGCCGTTACGCGTCCAGGCCGATGGAGAACGCGGCCTCCAGGTCGTGCTGCGAGTACGTACGGAAGGCGACATGGGTGTCGGTTCCCTCGACACCGGGGATCTTGCTGATCCGGCCGGGGATGACCTCGGCGAGATCGTCGTGCCTGGACACCCGGACCATGGCGATCAGGTCGTAGGTACCGGTGACCGAGAAGACCTCGCTGACGCTGTCCAGCGCGGCGATGGCCTCGGCGATCTCGGGAATCCGGTCCACGCTGGTCTTGATGAGCACGATCGCGGTGATCACGGCTGTGTTTCTCCCTCGGTGGCCGTGGCTGGAGACTTCACTCTAGCGTCACGCCTGTAGCGGCCCCAGGCGTAGAGGAAGCCGGTGGCGAAGCCCACCACGTGCGCCAGATAGGCCACCCCCGGGCCGCTCCCGGCGCCCCGGGCGGCCAGCCACTGGAGCACGAACCAGAAGATCAGCACCACCCAGGCGGGGAAGCGCAGCGGCAGGAACAGCAGGAACGGGAAGAGGCTGGTGACCCGGGCCCGGGGGAAGAGGTAGAGGAACGCCCCCAGCACCCCCGAGATCGCCCCCGACGCGCCGACCAGCGTCTGGTCGGACGCGGCGTGCGCGGCCGCGTATCCGAGCAGCGCGAGATAGCCGCAGCCGAGGTAGAAGAGGGCGAACTCCGTGTGCCCCATGCGCTCCTCGGCCATCGCGCCGAAGACGTACAGGAACAGTATGTTGCCCAGCAGATGCAGCCAGCTGCCGTGGACGAAGAGCGCGGTGAGCGGGGTGAGCAGGGCGTGCGCCGAGCCGTCCCACAGTTCGCTCGGGATGACGCCCCACCGCTCGAAGTAGCCGGCCTGGGCGGCGAGCAGGGCGTCCGCCCCGCCGCGCACCGGGACGAAGCCGGAGAGCGGGCTGATTACAAAGACCGCGCAGCACAGCGCGATGAGGGCGTATGTCACCGGCGGCCCGCCCGAAGTGGCCGCGCGCAGGATCCTGCCGGCCGCAGCCCGCCGATCGATCATGAACAGAGCATGACGCAAACGGAGCGAACGGGACAGAGCGCCTCGCCGTGCCGGGGTGACGCGCCGAGGCCGTAGGGTGACGGGTGGACATCCGCAGTTCGACGGCGCACCGCGAGATCCTTGTCCGGCAGCTCACGGCTCGACGAAAGAGGACGCACCGATGACGACGGTTCCCCAGCCGACCGACACGACCCGCTGGCGCTGCACGCTCTGCGGAAACCTCACGCGCTTCGACGTGACGCGCTCCTCCAAGGTCGTCGAGTACGTCCACCTCGACCTGGCCGGTGAGTCGAGCGTCGAGGAACGCGAGGTGGTCAGTGAGACCATCGAGTCGGTCCGTTGTCGTTGGTGCAACGCGGTGGACCAGATCGAACTTGTCGACAGGCCGGGTGCCGACTCCTGACGGGGCCGTGCGGAGACAACACATGAGGTGACGGATGGTGGAGCAGCCCGAGGGCGGCGCCGCGTCGGCCGACGGGGCCGACGACGCCGTGGAGGCGCTCGACCGCCCGCTGCCCGAAGGGGTACGGCGCCGGGTCGTCGCACTGGTCTCCGACGCGTTCGGCGGTCTCACGGTCAGCGAACTGCCCGCCCAGCTGCGGCAGTACGCCCGCTTCACCGCGTCCCGGCGGGCCAAGTTCGCAGGGAACGCCATGGCGGCCGCCCTCGCCAACGACGCGCAGTTCCGCCGCCGCATCGGCGACCGGCTCCGGGAGGCCCAGCCGGAGCTGGCGGCCGCCCTGGAGTCCGGTGCGCCGCCCGCCGCCGCCGATCCGGTGGACGTGGCGGCGGCGGCGTACGTGCTGCGGCCGGACGGCTGGGTGAAGCTGGTCGCCGCCGCCGGCGAGGAGGTCCAGCGGGCCGACGCCGAGCGGGTCGGCGAGGAGAGCCGGCGCGAGCTGGAACGGCTGCGCGAGGAACTCGCCCTGGCCCGCGCCCACACGAAGAGCGAGACCGAACGGCTCCGCGCCGAACTGGACGCCGCCCGCAAGGAGGCCGACTCCCTCCAGCGCAAGCTGCGCAGCGCGCTCAGCGAGGTCAAGCGCGGTGAGGCGGCGCTGCGCAGGGGCAGGGCCGAGACCGAGGCCGTACGCGCCGAGGCGGCCGCCCAGGTGTCCGCGGCGGAGAGCGAGACCCGGCGGCTGCGGGCGCGGCTCGGGGAGGCCGAGGCGTCCGTCGAGGCGAGCCGCAGGGCCTCCCGGGAGGGGCGCTCGGTCGAGGACATGCGGTTGCGGCTGCTGCTGGACACGGTGCTGGAGGCGGCCGGGGGACTGCGGCGCGAACTGGCGCTGCCGCCCTCGTCCATGCGGCCGGCGGACGGGGTGGACGCGGTGGAGCCCGGCAGGATGTCGCCCAAGGACATCGCGGCCAGGGCCCTTTCGGAGACCGATCCGGCGCTCCTCGACCAACTCCTGGCGCTGCCGCAGGCCCATCTGATCGTGGACGGCTACAACGTCACCAAGACCGGTTATCCGCAGATGCCGTTGGAGAAGCAGCGGCTGCGGCTCCTCGGCGGTCTCTCGTCGCTGGCGGCCCGCACGGGCGCCGAGATGACCTGTGTGTTCGACGGGGCGGAGCTGGCCGCGCCGGTGCTGCTCGCGCCGCCGCGCGGGGTACGGGTGCTCTTCAGCAAACCGGGGGTCACCGCCGACGAGCTGATCCGTCAACTGGCGCGCGCGGAACCGCCGGGGCGGCCCGTGGTGGTGGTCTCCACCGACCGCGAGGTGGCCGACGGAGTGGCGAAGGCGGGGGCCAGGCCCGTTGCGTCCGCCTTGCTCCTGAAGCGGCTTTCGCGGGTTTAGCGTCTCTTGTGGCGACTTCGTCCGAGATCATGGAACGGACCGTCAAGCCGCCGCTACACGCCGTGGGGTGAGGGTAAAGAAGTGCCGTGTGTGACGAGATTTTTCGTGTGAGGATTTGAACTGATCACAAGATGGTCACTAGGGTCGGGCCTCGAACCTTCGCGCGGTCGATCACCCATCCGGGGTGGCGGCGAAGGAACCGCCGAGTCCGTCACGTGTACGGAGCCGGGGATTTGTCTCCCCCCACAGATCCGGTAGGCGGCTCGAGGAAGAAGGAGCTCGCCTTCGTGGCGTCCCACCGTCGTCCCAAGCAGCCGAGCCGCACTCGTGTGACCGTGCTCACCGCGACCGCAGCAGCGGCCGTCGCCCTGTCCTCCCAGGCCGCCCACGCCGACCCCAAGCCGACCAAGAACGAGGTCAAGGCGAAGGTCGACAAGCTCTACCACGAGGCGGGAGCGGCCACCGAGCAGTACAACGGGGCCAAGGAGAAGCAGGAGAAGCTCGAGAAGCAGATCGGCGCGATCCAGGACAAGGTGGCCCGTGGTCAGGAGGAGCTCAACCAGCTCCGCTCCGGCCTCGGTTCCCTCGCCGCCGCGCAGTACCGCTCCGGAGGCATCGACCCCTCCGTGCAGCTGTTCCTCTCCTCCGACCCGGACAGCTTCCTCGACCAGGCATCTGCCCTCGATCAGCTGACGGCCAAGCAGGCCGAGGCGCTGTCGAAGGTCCAGGAGAAGCAGCGGGCCCTCGCGCAGCAGCGCAAGGAGGCCCAGGACAAGCTCGGCGACCTCGCCTCCGTCCGCAAGACGCTCGGTGAGAAGAAGAAGAAGCAGCAGGCCAAGCTCGCCGAGGCGCGGCAGCTGCTCAACACCCTCACCGCCGCCGAGCAGGCGAAGATCCGCCAGGACGAGGCCCGCGCCAGCCGCGCCGCGGGCACCCGGGTCGACCTCGGCAACGAGGCCCCCGCCTCCGGCCTCGGCGCCGCCGCTCTCAACGCCGCCGCCACCCGCCTGGGCAAGCCGTACGTCCCCTCGGCCACCGGCCCCAACTCCTTCGACTGCTCGGGCCTGACGATGTGGGCCTACGCACAGGCCGGCGCCAACATCACCCGCACCACGTACACCCAGGTCAACCAGGGCACCCGGATCGGGGTCGGCCAGCTCGCCCCCGGTGACCTGGTCTTCTTCAACGGCAACGAGCACGTGGGCCTCTACGCGGGCAACGGCCAGGTCCTGCACGCCCCGTACCCCGGCGCGTACGTCCGCTACGAGTCGATGAGCACCATCGGCAGCATCTACGCCGCCGTGCGCATCTGAACCGCGCCCGAACGGGCGAATTCCCGCGCCCCGTACTGACGGCCGCCCCGCCGGAGACCACAGGTCACCGGCGGGGCGTCACTGTGTGTGGCCCCCTGCGGTCCGGCGCGTCTTTGTTCCCTCCGTGATCACGCGGTTACTGTCTGCCTGCTGTGCGGCTCACGTACGTCGGTCCGCCCGTCCGGGCGGCAGGGGCCGCGCACGTCTGCGTACAGCGGAAGGGAGTGCGGCGTCCTGTGGGATCCCATCGCCGTTCCACACAGCCCGGAGCCGGTCGCGGTGCCCGGGCCACCGTCCTGACGGCGGCCGCGGCGACCGCGGCCGCGACGCTCGGCGCGGCCACCGCGAACGCCGAGCCGCACGACACCCCGAAGTCCGCCGGGGCCACCGTGGACCGCCTCTACGCCGAGGCGGAGCGCGCCACCGAGCAGTACAACAAGGCCGGTGAGGACGTGACCCGGCTGCGCGGCGAGGTGAGCCGGGCCCAGGACCGGGCCGCCCGGGGCCAGGAGCGCATCAACCGCATGCGCGAGGAGCTGGGGTCGGCGGCCCGGGCCGAGTACCGCGCCGGCGGCATCGACCCCTCGCTCGCCCTGCTGCTCACCTCCGACCCGGACAGCTACCTCGACCGGGCCGCCGCCGTCGGCATGGCCGACACCCACCGGGCCACCGCCCTCGCCCAGCTGCGCGGGGCCCAGCGGGCGCTCGCCCAGACCCGGGCCGAGGCCGCCCGCTCGCTGGCCGGCCTGGAGCACGGCCGGGAGGCCGTCGGCCGCCACAAGCGGACCGTGGAGAGCAAGCTCGCCCGGGCCAGGCAGCTGCTGAAGGCGATGCCCGGCGCCGAGCGGGCCGCGTACGCCCGTGCCTCGCGCGACGGCCGCGACCCCGGTGCGGGGCCTCTGGGCGACCTCCCGGCGGGCTCGTCCCGCGCGGTGGCCGCCGTCCTCGCCGCGCAGCGGGCGCTCGGCCTGCCGTACGTCTGGGGCGCGAACGGGCCCTCCGGGTTCGACTGCTCCGGGCTCATGCAGTGGGCCTGGGCCCAGGCAGGGGTGAGTCTGCCGCGCACCTCGCAGGCGCAGCGGTACGCGGGCCGCATGGTGCCGCTCTCCGAGGCCCGCCCCGGGGACCTCGTCGCCTACCGCGCGGACGCCAGTCACATCGCCATGTACGTGGGCAACGGCCAGGTCATCCACGCTCCGTACCCGGGCGCCCCGGTCCGCTACGACCCCGTGGGCATGATGCCCATCTCGTCGGTCACCCGCGTCTGACCCGGCGAACAGCCCGTACGCTCGTCATGTGGTCGAACGGGTGCGCATACGCGGCGGGCGGCGGCGGGCGGCGGGTGCCGTGCTCGCCGCGCTGCTGTGCGCCGCCGGCTGCTCGGCCCCGGCCGACGAGGCGCCCGACACCACCGCCCGCGACATCCGCGCCGTCCTGGACCGCCGCGCCGCCGCCGTGCTGCACCACGACGCGGCGGCCTACGCCGCCGTCGTCGACCCGGACGCCAAGGGACTGCGCGGCGCGCAGCGCCGGGAGATCGGCCGGCTCGCGGACGTGCCGCTCGGCTCCTGGTCGTACCGGCTGACCGACGTCTCGGCGCGCGGGAGCGATCGTGCGACCGCCGACGTCCGGCTCGGTTACCGGATCCGGGGCTACGACAGCGCCCCCGTCTCCGTCGACCGGGTCGTCGACCTGACCCGCGACCCGGCGGACGGCCGCTGGTACATCACCGCGGACCGGGCGGCTGACGGCAGCTCCCGCCAGCTGTGGGAGCAGGGCGACGTCGAGGTGGTGCGCGGCGAGCACAGCCTGGTCCTGGGCGTCGGCCGCTCGCGCGACGAGCTGGAGGCCGTCGCCGCCACGGCCGACGACGCGGTGCCCGCGGTCACCGCCGCCTGGCCCGAGCGGTGGGCCGGGCGCGTGGTCGTGCTGGTACCGGACAGCGTGAAGGAGATGGGCGAGCTGCTCGGGTCGCCCGCGTCGAACTACAAGGGCATAGCGGCCGTCACCACCGGCGAGACCGGCGGCTCCGGGAAGGCGCCCGCGGACCGGGTGATCGTCAACCCGGAGGCGTACACCCTGCTCGGCGACTTCGGGCAGCACGTCGTCCTCACCCACGAGACCACCCACGTGGCCACCCGCAAGCGCACCTCGTCGGCGACCCCGACCTGGCTCTCCGAGGGGTTCGCCGACTGGGCGGCCTACCGGGACCGGGACCGCACCGCCGACGAGATAGCCCCCGAGCTTGCCGACGCGGTCCGGGCCGGTGACGGGCCCGCCGCGCTGCCCGAGGACGAGGACTTCGCGTTCGCCGGGGAGGCGGGGGGCCTGGCGAAGGCGTACGAGGGCGGCTGGCTGGCCTGCGAGCTGATCGCGGACCACTGGGGCGAGGACAAGCTGTTCGCCTTCTACCGGGCCGTCGGCGGCCACCAGGGGCGCGACGGGGCCGTCGAGGACGCCCTGCACGAGGTGCTCGGCACCACCCCGCAGGACTTCACGGCGCGCTGGCGGGTGTATCTGCGGAACCGGCTCGACTGAGCGCGCGCGGTTCCTCGTCCTGTACGGGGGACGGGGCCGCCGTCTCCGGGGCCCGTACCGTGTCGCGCCACAGCCGGACGGCCGCCAGCACGGACGCGGCGACCAGCAGCCCGTTGCGCAGGAACATCAGCGTCAGCCCCTGCGCGTCGCTCGTCACCACGTGGACGAAGCCGATCGGGAACTCCAGCTGCGTCACACCCGTGGCCGCCACCACCAGCAGGGCCGGCCACATCATCCGGCTCGCGCGCAGCACCAGGCACACAGCGGCGAGCCCGACCAGCCACAGCATGTACTGCGGGCTGATCACCCGGCTCGTCGTGGTGAACAGCAGCACCGCCGTGAACGCCGCGTCCGACGCCGTGCTCGGCCCGAAGGTCCGCGCCCGCAGCCGCCACACCAGCAGCCAGCCGAACGCGATCACGCTCAGCCCCAGCGCCAGCGTGCTCACCAGACCAACCTGCGGGCCCAGGAACTCCAGCGAGCCGTAGTGCAGCTCCACCCGGCCCTCCCAGCCGAACTGCCGCCACACGTGGAAGACCAGCGCGCCCAGCGACTCGACCTCGGTGCCCCGGTCCCGCTGGAAGCCGAGGAACGCCAGCGCGCCCGGCGCCGCCGCCACGCACACCAGCAGCAGCCCGGCCGCCACCGCGGCGGCGGTCGTCCACGCCAGCCGGGTGCGCCGCCCGCGGGCCGTCCCGGCCAGCAGCAGCACCGGCCACACCTTCAGCAGCGCTCCGAACGCGGCCAGCGCCCCTAGCACCCGGGGATGCCGCAGCCCGGCCAGCAGCGCCGCCACCGCCACCGCGGTCACCATCACGTCGTAGCGGGCGTACGCGGTCGTGCCCAGCAGCGGCACGCCCGCCACCCACACCCACACCCCGGCCGTCCGGCGGCCCGGGCCGTCGCTCGCGCGCAGCAGCATCCCCAGCACCAGCGCGTCGCACAGGAACGCCAGGACGAAGAAGGCCGTGGCGTAGTCCAGGAACGGCAGCAGCGCCGGGGAGAGGATCGCGAGGGCCGCCACCGGCGGGTACTGCCAGGTGACGTCGGACTCCGGGTAGGTGCCGGAGCGCAGCACGTCGTACCAGCCGTGGTAGATCACCGACACGTCGCTCGTCACGTCGAGCCCCGGCGGGGTGACCACCTTGGTCACCCAGAGCAGCAGCACCGCCCTGGTGAGCGCCCACACCGCGAAGGCAGCCGGACGTGTGCCGCTGGAACCCGTCATGACCTGCCCTCACCCGTCGTGTACGCCGTACGAAACAGCCATGATGCCCGCCCGCCCTGTGCGCGGGCCATCAGGCACGGCCGCCGGGGCCCGGTACTGTCGGCGGCGATGGACAAGACCTTGATCGTGACCAACGACTTCCCGCCCCGTCCGGGAGGCATCCAGGCGTTCCTGCACAACATGGCGCTGCGGCTCGACCCCGACCGGGTCGTCGTCTACGCCTCCACCTGGAAGCGCGGGGCCGAGGGCGCGGCCGCCACCGCCGCCTTCGACGCCGAGCAGCCCTTCACCGTCGTCCGCGACCGTACGACGATGCTGCTGCCGACCCCGCGCGTGACCCGGCGCGCGGTGGAGCTGCTGCGCACCCACGGCTGCTCGTCCGTCTGGTTCGGCGCCGCCGCCCCGCTCGGCCTGATGGGCCCGGCGCTGCGCGAGGCGGGCGCCCGGCGGCTCGTCGCCACCACGCACGGCCACGAGGCGGGCTGGGCCCAGCTGCCCGCGTCCCGGCAGCTGCTGCGGCGGATCGGCGAGGGCACCGACACGCTGACCTACCTCGGCGAGTACACCCGTTCGCGGATCGCCGCCGCGCTCACCCCGGCCGCCGCCGGCCGCATGGTCCAGCTCCCCCCGGGCGTGGACGAGAAGACGTTCCATCCGGACTCGGGCGGCGACGCGGTCCGGGCCCGGCTCGGGCTCACCGAGCGGCCCGTGGTCGTCTGCGTGTCCCGGCTGGTGCCGCGCAAGGGCCAGGACACCCTGATCCTCGCGATGCCCGCGATCCTGGCCGAGCACCCGGACGCGGTCCTGCTGATCGTGGGCGGCGGGCCCTACGAGGACGACCTGCGCACGCTCGCCGCGCGCACCGGGGTGGCGGACTGCGTGCGGTTCACCGGTGCGGTGCCCTGGTCGGAGCTGCCCGCGCACTACGGGGCCGGCGACGTCTTCGCGATGCCGTGCCGGACCCGGCACGGCGGCCTCGACGTGGAGGGCCTGGGCATCGTCTACCTGGAGGCGTCCGCGACCGGGCTGCCGGTGGTGGCCGGCGACTCGGGCGGCGCCCCGGACGCGGTGCTGGACGGCGAGACCGGCTGGGTCGTGCGCGGCGGCGAGCCCGGGGACGCGGCGGAGCGGATCAACGCGCTGCTCGGCGACGCGGAGCTGCGGCGGCGCATGGGGGAGCGGGGCCGGGCCTGGGTCGAGGAGAAGTGGCGCTGGGACCTGCTCGCGGAGCGACTGCGCGAACTGCTCTGATACGCGTACGAGGGGGCCCGCACCACATCGGTGCGGGCCCCCTCGTACGCGTACGCCTCACGAGCGGTAGATCGACTCCACCTCGTCCGCGAAGTCCTTCGCCACCACGTTCCGCTTCAGCTTCAGCGAGGGCGTGATGTGGCCCGCCTCCTCGGTGAACTGGGCGCCCAGGATGCGGAACTTGCGGACGGACTCGGCCTTGGAGACCGCGGCGTTGCCGTCGTCGACCGCGCGCTGCACCTCGGCCAGCAGCTCCGGGTCCTCGCGCAGCGACAGGGCGGTGGAGCCCGCCGGCTTGCCGTGCTCCTCGGCCCAGCGGCCCAGGAACTCCTCGTCCAGGGTCACCAGCGCGCCCACGAACGGGCGCCCGTCGCCGACCACCATGCACTCGGCGACCAGGGCGTGGCCGCGGATGCGGTCCTCGATGACGGCGGGGGCGACGTTCTTGCCGCCGGCCGTGACGATGATCTCCTTCTTGCGGCCGGTGATCGCGAGGTAGCCGTCCTCGTCCAGGGTGCCGATGTCCCCGGTGTGGAACCAGCCGTCCGCCAGCGCCTCGGCCGTCGCCGCCTCGTTGTTCCAGTAGCCCGAGAACAGGTGCTCGCCGTGGAGCAGCACCTCGCCGTCGTCCGCGATGCGCACCACGGAGCCGGGCAGCGGCTGGCCGACCGTGCCGATCTTCTGCCGGTCCCACGGGTTGAAGGCGGTCGCCGCGCAGGACTCGGTCAGGCCGTAGCCCTCCAGGACGGTGAAGCCGATGCCGCGGTAGAAGTGGCCGAGGCGCTCGCCGAGCGGGGCGCCGCCGGAGATGGCGTGCTCGCCGCGCCCGCCGAGCACGGCGCGCAGCTTGCCGTAGACCAGGCGGTCGAAGACCTTGTGCCGGAACTTCAGGCCCAGCGACGGGCCCTGCGGGGTGCCCAGCGCGCGGCTGTAGGCGATCGCCGTGTTCGCGGCCTTGTCGAAGATCTTGCCCTTGCCGTCGGCCTGCGCCTTGGCGCGCGCCGCGTTGTAGACCTTCTCGAAGACGCGCGGCACGCCGAGGATCAGCGTCGGCCGGAACGAGGCCAGCTCGTCGGTGAGGTTCTTGATGTCCGGGACGCAGCCGAGCTTGATCGGGGCCATCACCGAGGCGACCTCGACCAGGCGCCCGAAGACGTGCGCGGCGGGCAGGAAGAGCAGGACGGAGCACTCGCCGGTGCGGAAGAGGGGCTTGAGGCGCTCCACCACGTTCCCGCACTCCGCGAAGAAGCTGCGGTGGGTCAGCACACAGCCCTTCGGGCGGCCCGTGGTGCCCGAGGTGTAGACGATGGTGGCCGGGTCGTCCGCCCGGGCAGCCGCGCTGCGCAGGTCCACGGTCTCCTCGGAGACCCCTTCGCCCCCGGTACGGAGTTCGTCGACGGCGCCCTTCTCGATCTGCCAGACGTGGCGCAGCTCGGGGAGCCGGTCGCGTACGGAGGCGACGGCGGCGGCGTGGACGTCGCTCTCCACCAGGACCGCGACGGCGCCGGAGTCACCGAGGATCCACTGCACCTGCTCGGGCGAGCTGGTCTCGTAGACCGGCACGGTGACCGCGCCCGCGCTCCAGATCGCGAAGTCCAGCAGCACCCACTCGTAGCGGGTGCGGGACATCAGGGCCACCCGGTCGCCGGGCTCGACGCCCGCGGCGATCAGGCCTTTGGCGGCCGACCGGACCTCGGCCAGGAACTGCGTGGCGGTGACGTCCGTCCAGACGCCCGCCACTTTGCGGCTCATCACCGCGACATCGGGATGCTGAGCGGCATTGCGGCGGATGAGATCCGTCAGGTTGCCGTCCGAGGGGACCTCGTACAGGGCCGGAAGGCTGAACTCGCGCAAGACTGCTGCTCCTCATCGGGCTCCGGTGCCACGGCTCTGTGTGACGCACCGGCGCGGTCCAAGATGGCGGGTGCTCAGTGGGGTGAGCACGACTGGACTGCCCGGACGTTACCCACCAGTACTCGGTTCCGGATAGGGGGTTCCGGCCAGATGTCTTATGCGTCACACATATCGGTCGTCCTTTCGCGCACAGTAGTCCACCCGCCCGCACCCCTCGAAATAACCGCAGGTCCAGGGCCTCTACCCAGGTGAGACCCCTCGTTCTAGGGTGGGTCTTCATGCGAGCAGGAGCGAACAGCCGGGGGGCCGCCGGCCGGCGCACCCGGGTCCACGTGGTCAGCGACGTGCACGGCAACACCGAGGCGCTGGTCCGCGCCGGGGACGGCGCCGACGCCCTGATCTGCCTCGGTGACCTGGTCCTCTTCCTCGACTACGCCGACCACTCGCGCGGCATCTTCCCCGATCTCTTCGGCACCGAGAACGCCGACCGGATCGTCGCCCTGCGCACCGCGCGCCGCTTCGAGGAGGCCCGCGACTTCGGCCGGGAGCTGTGGCAGGGCATGGACCGCAACGCCGCGATCACCGGCGCGGTCCGCAAGCAGTACGCCGAGATGTTCGCCGCGCTGCCCACCCCGACGTACGCCACCTACGGCAATGTCGACATCCCCGCCCTGTGGCCCGAGTACGCCGCCCCCGGCACCACCGTCCTGGACGGCGAGCGCGTCGAGATCGGCGGCCGCGTCTTCGGCTTCGTCGGCGGCGGCCTGCGTACGCCGATGCGCACCCCGTACGAGATCGACGACGAGGAGTACGCCGCCAAGATCGAGGCGATCGGCGAGGTCGACGTGCTCTGCACCCACATCCCGCCCGAGGTGCCCGATCTCGTCTACGACACCGTGGCGCGCCGCTTCGAGCGGGGCAGCCGGGCCCTGCTCGACGCCATCCGCCGCACCCGCCCCCGCTACTCGCTCTTCGGGCACGTCCACCAGCCGCTGGCCCGGCGGATGCGGATCGGCGCCACCGAGTGCGTGAACGTCGGCCACTTCGCCTCCACCGGCCGGCCCTGGGTGCTGGAGTGGTGAACCGCCCCACCCTGGGAGAGGCCGGCGGGCGCACGCGATAGCCTTCTGGCGGCAGGCCTCTGCCCATGAACCGGTACACCGCACTGGAGGGCCACAGCGATGGCTGAACACACCAGCTCGAGCATCACGATCGAGGCGGCGCCGGCCGACGTCATGGGTGTGATCGCCGACTTCGAGCGCTATCCGGAGTGGACCGGCGAGGTCAAGGAGGCCGAGGTCCTCGGCACCGACGAGCGCGGCCGCGCCGAGAAGGTCCGCCTCGTCCTGGACGCCGGCGCGATCAAGGACGACCACACCCTCGCCTACACCTGGATCGGCGACTACGAGGTCAGCTGGACCCTGGTCAAGTCGCAGATGCTCCGCGCCATCGACGGCTCCTACGCGCTCGCGCCGCTCGGCGACGGCGACCGCACCGAGGTCACCTACCGGCTGACCGTCGACGTCAAGATCCCGATGCTCGGCATGATCAAGCGCAAGGCGGAGAAGGTCATCATCGACCGCGCCCTCGCCGGCCTGAAGAAGCGCGTCGAATCCGTCCCGAAGGCCTGAGCGCGTGCGTACGGTCCTGGTCACCGGACCCGGCGGAGCCGGCCGTACCACCGTCGCCGCCGCCACGGCGCTGGCCTCGGCCCGCGACGGCGCCCGCGCCCTGCTGATCTCCGCCGACTCGGTACCCGGCTTCCCGGACGCCACCGGGCCCACCCCCGTCACCGGGGGCCTGTGGTCCGTCCGGATCGACTCCGGCGCCCACTTCCGCGATGAACTCCTCGCCCTCCAGCAGCAGTTGTCCGGCGTCCTCGACCTGCTCGGCGGCAACCCGCTGGACGGCGAGGAGCTGACCGAACTCCCCGGCAGCGCCGAACTCGCCCTGCTGCACGCGCTGCGCCGCGCCGCCCACGGCGACTGGGCCGACGGGGCGTACGACCTCCTCGTCGTCGACCTGCCGCCGCTGCGCGAGGCCCTCGCCCTGCTCGCCCTGCCGGAACAGCTGCGCCGCTACCTGCGCCGGCTGCTGCCCCGGGAACGCCAGGCCGCCCGCGCCCTGCGCCCGATGCTCGCCCAGCTGGCCGGCGTCCCCATGCCCGCCCAGTGGCTGTACGAGGCCGCCGCCCGGCGCGACGCCGAGCTGGCCCAGGTCCAGGCGCTCATCGAGGACCGCGCCACCACACTCCGGCTGGTCGCCGAGCCCGGACCGGCCTCCGACGACGCCCTGCGCACCGCCCGCACCGGACTCGCCCTGCACGGCCTGCGCACCGAGCCGCCGGTGGCCAACCGGGTGCTGCCCGGCCACTCGCCGGACCCCTTCTTCGCCGCGCTCGCCGCCCAGCAGGAGAAGGTCATCGCCCACTGGGACGCGGAGGGGCCTGGCCCGGTCCGCATCGCGCACCTCGGCCGTGACCCGCAGGGCCCCGCCGACCTCCTGGCCCTCGACGGCGGGGACGGGGCGCTGGCCGTGCCCGGCACCGCCGAGACGGCCGGCCGGGCCGCGGATCCCTGGTGGATCGAGGAGGCCGGCGGGCCGGAAGGCGACGGGATACTCGTCTGGTGCCTGAAGCTGCCCGGCGCCGTCAAGAAGGAACTTCAGCTCGTCCGGCGCGGCGGCGAACTCCTGCTGACCGTCGGCCCGTTCCACCGGATCGTGCCCCTGGAGCCCGTGCTGCGCCGCTGCACCGTCTCCGGCGCCGCGCTCACCGACGGCGTGCTCCGGGTCCGTTTCACGCCCGACCCGGAGCTCTGGCCCCGGACGAGCTGAACGGCGTACCACCGTTCGGGTAACGTCGAAGGTACGTGTCCGGTATGCCGGGCCGCCGGCCGCGATGTCCCAGGAGTCCGCCATGAGCGAAGCCACCGATCGTCCCGTCGACGACGACGCGTGGGCCGACGCGTGCGCCGAGGACCTCGCCGCCGAGCAGGCCCGCCGCCGCGCCGCCTACGGGCCGCCGCCCGGCTCCGCCGCCGAGGAGCTGCGCAAACTGGTGGACGCGGTCGCCGACAAGCTCGGCTCGTTCCAGGCGCCGCTCCTCGGGCTTGCCGCGCAGGGTGCCGTACAGCAGGTCATCCAGCAGGCCAAGGCGGCCGTGGAGCCCGTGATCGAGCGCAATCCGGACGTTTTCGAGCACATCGCGGCGGCCGGGAACGAACTGCTCGCCGCCTATCGCTCCGCCGTCCAGGGCCAGGAAGGCCGCTGGACCCGTGGGGCGGGCGACCCCGCGGGCACCGAAAACAAGGCGGAAGACCCCGAAGGCCCCCACGACGAGGGGTCCGGCGCCGGCGAACACATCGACCTGGACTGACCGGCGCCGACAGGGCGGGGCCCCGCCTCGGGTACGGTTGCCTCAGCGGGGCTCGACCGGAACTGAGGGATTCATGGGACTCACCATCGGCGTCGATATCGGCGGCACGAAGATCGCAGCTGGAGTGGTCGACGAAGAGGGCCACATCCTCTCGACCTTCAAGGTGCCGACCCCGCCGACGGCCGAAGGCATCGTGGACGCGATCGCGGCGGCGGTGTCCGGCGCAAGCGAGGGGCATCCCGTCGAGGCGGTCGGCATCGGCGCGGCCGGCTACGTCGACGACAAGCGGGCCACGGTGCTGTTCGCACCCAACATCAACTGGCGCCACGAGCCGCTCAAGGACAAGGTCGAGCAGCGCGTCGGCCTCCCCGTCGTCGTCGAGAACGACGCCAACGCGGCGGCCTGGGGCGAATACCGCTTCGGTGCCGGCCAGGGGCACGACGACGTCATCTGCATCACGCTGGGCACGGGCCTCGGCGGCGGCATCATCATCGGCAACAAGCTGCGCCGCGGACGCTTCGGCGTGGCCGCCGAGTTCGGCCACATCCGGGTCGTCCCGGACGGTCTGCTCTGCGGCTGCGGCAGCCAGGGCTGCTGGGAGCAGTACGCCTCCGGCCGCGCCCTCGTGCGGTACGCGAAGCAGCGTGCCAACGCCACCCCGGAGAACGCCCCGATCCTCCTGGGGCTCGGCGACGGCACCGTGGACGGCATCGAGGGCAAGCACATCAGCGAGGCCGCCCGCCAGGGCTGCCCGGTGGCCGTCGACTCGTTCCGCGAGCTGGCCCGCTGGGCCGGCGCCGGACTCGCCGACCTGGCCTCGCTGTTCGACCCGTCGGCCTTCATCGTCGGCGGCGGCGTCTCGGACGAGGGCGAGCTGGTCCTCGACCCGATCCGCAAGTCGTTCCGGCGCTGGCTGATCGGCGGCGAGTGGCGCCCGCACGCCCAGGTGCTCGCCGCCCAACTCGGCGGCAAGGCAGGGCTCGTGGGGGCCGCGGACCTGGCCCGTCAGGGCTGAGCCCACCGCATCACGGAAACATCGGACGCCCGTCGCGCCCCCTCGGGGAGCGGCGGGCGTCCGCACGAACGGCGGGCCGGGCGACACTTCGCGGACACGACCTGGCGCGGCGGGCGTCCGCCGTATCGTGAGGGCATGGCCACGATGTCGCTGCCCGATTCGCGCACCGAGCAGGACGGCTCGGCCGTCGTCCGCGTGCTCAGCTACAACATCCGGTCGATGCGCGACGACAGCGCCGCCCTCGCCCGGGTCGTCCGCGCCTGCGCCCCCGATCTGGTCCTCGTCCAGGAGGCGCCGCGGTTCTTCCGCTGGCGCAAGTACGCCGCCCGGCTCGCCGCCGCCACCGACCTGGTGGTCCTCGGCGGGGGCGCCACCGCCGCGGGGCCGCTGCTGCTGTGCTCGCTGCGCGCCACGGTCGAGCGCACCGAGGACATCCTGCTGCCGCGCACCCCGGGGCTGCACCGCAGGGGCTTCGCCACCGCAGTCGTCCGGTTCGCGGGCGCCCGGCTCGGCGTGGTCAGCTGCCACCTGAGCCTCCAGCGGCAGGAGCGCCTGGCCCAGGCCGAGCGGCTGATGGAGACCGTGGACGCGCTGGGCGTGGAGCATGCCGTGGTCGCCGGCGACCTCAACGACGTACCGAGCGGGCGGGCCTTCAGGCGTCTCGCCGGGCGCTACCAGGACTGCTGGGAGGTGAAGCCGCAGGGCGGCGAGTACACCTTCCCCGCGCACGACCCGCGCCGCCGGCTCGACGCGGTGTTCGCCACCGACGGCATCGAGGTCCTCGGCTGCGGGGTCCCGGACGGGCTGCCCGGGGTGCCGGCGGCCGACCTGCGCGCCGCCACCGACCACCTGCCGGTGCTGGCCGCGCTGCGGGTGCCGGCCAACTGATCCGGACGGGTCGTCAGACGACCGCGCCCCGGCCAGGGTCGTCGTCGCCGTCGTCGTCGGGGTTCATCCGCGCCACGAGCGTCACGAACCCGCCCAGGAAGCCGCCGACGCAGACCGTCGTCAGCCACCAGGTCATCTCCCAGGACAGCAGCACCGCGACCAGCATCAGCAACGGGCCGCCGACCACCGCGAGCCAGGCGAACTTCGCCGTGACGTCGGCCTCCGGCAGCGGCGGCGGCTCCGGCGGCACGAAGTGCCCCTCGTCGTCGTCCCCGCCGGGGGCATCCGGATCGGCCGGCTCGTAGTCGCGCGGGCCGCGCACGCCGGGAGCGAACACCACGGAACCGCCCAGCGGCCGGTCCTGGTCCGGTTCGGGCCTGGGCGGCTTCTTGCCGAGGCCCTTGTCCGCGGCCGGGGCGGTCAGCGGACCGTCGTCCGGCAGCGCGAGATCCTCGATCGACCGGAAGGGCCGCGCGCCCGGCGGGTCCGGCGGCTCCTCCCCGTACCCCGCGACGATGGCCTTCCAGGCGGCCTCCTCGTCGATCGGTCCGTCCCCCTCGCCGGCCACCGGGGCCGCCGGTGCCGGGGCGGCGCCGTCGTCGGCGACGGCCGCCCCCTCCACGGGGAGCGGCTCGCGCTCCTCCTCGCTGCCCGCGCGTTCCGCGTCGTGCTCAGCCACCGGACGTGCTCCCCTTCTTCCCGCCCTGATCGTTCTCGCTCGGAGCGAGGCGGCCGATGAACTCGAGGCTCTCGTCGAAGATCCGCTTCGCATCATGGTCCAACGTCGCCACGTGGTAGCTCTGTTCCAGCAGGACCTCGCGGACATCCGTCGAGGAGACACGGCTCAGGATGCGGGCGGAGTCGGCGGGCGGCACGACATGGTCCTGCGGGCTGTGCAGCAGCAGGAGCGGCTGGGTGACCTGGGGCAGACCGCCGTCGACCAGCCGGAAGAACGTCCGCACCGAGTGCGCCGCGTGCAGCGGGACCCGGTCGTAGCCCACCTCGGCCACGCCCTTCAGCGCGATGTCGCTGACCAGGCCCTTCGTCGTCGGCACCAGATGGCGGACCACCGGCAGCGCGTGCGCCGCGAGGCCGTGCACCTTGTTGGCCGGATTGACGAGGACCAGACCGCTGACCGCGTCCCCGTGCTTCGCGGCCAGGCGCAGCGCCAGCGCCCCGCCCATCGAGAGCCCGAAGACGAAGACCCGCGCGCAGCGCTCCAGCAGACCGCGCAGCTCCCGGTCCACCTCCGCGTACCAGTCCTGCCAGCCGGTCACCTGCATGTCCTGCCAGCGCGTGCCGTGCCCGGGCAGCAGCGGCAGCGAGACCGTGAGGCCGCGCTCGGCCAGGTACTCGGCCCACGGGCGCAGCGACTGCGGGGAACCGGTGAATCCGTGACAGAGGAGGACGCCGACCTCTCCGCCCTCGTGGCGGAACGGCTCGGCTCCGGGAAGGACCGGCACCGGGGTCTCCTGTTCGTGAGGCACGCGGGGAGCGTGAAGGGGGTGTACGGAAGGGTGTACGGGAGTGCGCGAGGATTACTTCACCGTACGCGACCGGGCCGACACCGACCAGGGCCGTCACCGGCCGGTCCCGCCCCGGGTGCGGCCACCCCGCCCGCGCCAGGGGCGGGACCGGCGACGCCTCGGGTTAAGGTCTGTCGGACAGCACACAGGAGGCATCCGAGTTGATCTACGGCGCTATGAAGTTCTCCATCGGCGGGTCTCTGAAGCTCGCCTTCAGGCCGTGGGTGGAGGGCCTGGAGAACATTCCCGCGCGCGGGCCCGCGATCCTCGCCAGCAACCACCTGTCGTTCTCAGACTCCTTCTTCCTGCCGGCCGTCCTGGACCGCAAGGTGACCTTCATCGCCAAGGCCGAGTACTTCACCGCGCCGGGCGTGAAGGGCAAGCTCACCGCCGCGTTCTTCAAGGGCGTCGGCCAGCTCCCCGTCGACCGCTCCGGCGCGCGCGGCGCCGGCGAGGCGGCGATCCGGGCGGGCATCCAGGTCATCGAGAGCGGCGGCCTCTTCGGTATCTACCCGGAGGGCACCCGGTCGCCGGACGGCCGGCTCTACCGGGGCAAGCCCGGCGGACTGGCCCGGGTCGCGCTCGCGACCGGGGCCCCGGTGATCCCCGTCGCGATGATCGACACGGAGAAGATCCAGCCGCCCGGCCAGGTCGTGCCCAAGCTGATGCGCCCCGGCATCCGCATCGGCAAGCCGCTCGACTTCAGCCGCTACCACGGCATGGAGGGCGACCGCTTCATCCTGCGCTCGGTCACCGACGAGGTGATGTACGAGATCATGAAGCTCTCGGGCCAGGAGTACGTCGACATCTACGCGACCGCCGCCAAGCGGCAGATCGCCGACGAGGCCAAGCGCCGGTCCGAGGCCGCGAAGAAGACGGACGGCGACCGCGCCTGAGGCGGGGCGCGGCGGTCCGCCGGGGGACGACGGGGGAGAACAGCATGGTCAAACGCGTACGCGTGGTGCGGATGTCGGTGGAGCAGCCGCTGTGGCGTGCCCTGACGGCGTACCGCGTTCTGACGATGCTCTACGCGCTCCTGCTCGCCGCCTTCGCCCGGCACGACTACGAGCGGCCCTGGATAGCGATCACGTTCCTGTCGCTGATGACCGTCTGGACGCTCGCCACCCTGCCGAAGGTGGGCAGCGCCGCCGCCTGCACCAAGCGCTTCCTGGGCGCGGACCTGGCCATCGCGCTGACCGGCATCGTCGTCACGCCGCTCGCCGATCTCCAGGCGCAGCACATCGACGGACCGACCCTGCCGTCGATCTGGACCGCCGGTTCCGTCCTGGCCTTCGCGATCAAGGGCGGCTGGCGCTGGGCTGGCTTCGCCTCCAGCCTGGTCGCCGTCGCCAACCTCATCGAGCGCGGCGAGCCCAGCCGCGACACCCTGCACAACGTGATGCTGGTCTGGGTCGCCTCCATCGCCATCGGGTACGTCGTCGAGGTCGCCCGCGCCAGTGAGCGCACCCTCGCCCGCGCCCTGGAGATCGAGGCCGCCACCCGCGAACGGGAACGCCTGGCCCGGGACATCCACGACAGCGTCCTCCAGGTCCTCGCGATGGTGCAGCGGCGGGGCACCGCGCTCGGCGGCGAGGCGGCGGAGCTGGGCCGGATGGCCGGGGAGCAGGAGGTCGCCCTGCGCACCCTGGTCTCCAGCGGCCTCGTGCCCCCCACCCGGGTCTCCGAGGACGCCTCCGAGGGTGCCGTCGTGCGCACCGTCGAGGCGGACGAGGACGAGCCGGGCGACGGGGACGGCGGCGAGACCGATCTGCGGACGCTGCTCGCCCCGCACGCCGGATCCCGGACCAGCTTCGCCGAGCCGGGCGCACCGGTCCTGCTTCCGGCCCCGGCGGCCGCGGAAGTGGCGGCGGCGGTCGGCGCCGCCCTGGACAATGTCCGGGTGCACGCGGGGGAGGACGCCCAGGCGTGGATCCTGCTGGAGGACTGGCCGGACGAGGTCATCGTCACGGTCCGGGACGACGGACCCGGGATCCCCGAGGGGCGGCTCGCGCAGGCCGAGGGGGAGGGGCGGCTCGGGGTCGCCCTGTCGATCCGCGGCCGGCTGCGCGACCTGGGCGGTACGGCAGAACTGATCTCGGTGCCCGGCCAGGGCACCGAGGTCGAATTGAAGGTTCCTAAGGTTCCACGGGGGAAGGCGGGTTCGGTCCGATGAGCGCGACACACGAAGAGGACGCCGGGCAGCGGGCGATCAGGGTGATGGTGGTCGACGACCACCCGATGTGGCGCGACGCCGTGGCCCGCGACCTCGCCGAGGCCGGCTTCGACGTGGTGGCCACCGCCGGGGACGGCCCGCAGGCCGTCCGCCGGGCCGGTGCGGTCACCCCGGACGTGATGGTCCTCGACCTCAACCTGCCCGGCATGCCCGGGGTCCAGGTCTGCAAGGAGCTCGTCGGCGCCCAGCCCGGACTGCGGGTGCTGGTGCTCTCCGCCAGCGGGGAGCACGCCGACGTCCTGGAGGCGGTCAAGTCCGGCGCCACCGGCTACCTGATGAAGTCGGCGAGCACCCAGGAGCTGACCGAGGCCGTCCGCCGCACCGCCGCCGGCGACGCGGTCTTCACCCCGGGCCTGGCCGGCCTGGTGCTCGGCGAGTACCGCAGGCTGGCCTCGGAGCCCGCCCCGGCCGCGTCCGACGAGCCGAAGGCCCCGGAGCTGACCGACCGGGAGACCGAGGTGCTGCGGCTGGTGGCCAAGGGGCTCTCGTACAAGCAGATCGCGGAGCGGCTCGTCATCTCGCACCGCACCGTGCAGAACCACGTCCAGAACACCCTGGGCAAGCTCCAGCTGCACAACAGGGTCGAGCTGGTCCGGTACGCCATAGAGCGCGGACTCGACGACGCGTAGGGCCTGAGCGGCGCGGCGGGCCGTCCCGCCGTATATTCGCGAGGACCGGCCGCGCAGCACGCAGACAGGGGAGACGCCGTGGAGATCCTGGCCTTCGGAGTGCAGTCCGACGAGAAGCCGCTGATCGAGAAGGCCTTCGCCGGGAAGCACGAAGTCCGGTGCCTCGACGTCTTCCTGAACCGCGACACCGCGCCCATCGCCGCGGGCTACGAAATCGTCTCCACGAGCGTCAACGCCGACCTGGGCGGCGCCGTGCTCCAGACCCTCGCGGCCGGCGGCACCCAGCTGATCGCCCAGCGGTCCACCGGCTTCAACAACATCGACCTGGACGTCGCCGAGCGCCTCGCCCTGCGCGTCGCCCGGGTCTCGTACTACTCGCCGTACTCGGTCGCCGAGTTCGCCTGGACCCTCGCCATGGCGGCCAACCGCCGGGTGATCCGCGCCGCGAGCCGCACCCGCGACTTCGACTTCCGGCTCGACGGGCTCCTCGGCCGCGACATGCACGGCCGCACGGCCGGCGTCATCGGCACCGGCAAGATCGGCGAGGCGTTCACCCGGATCGCCCACGGCTTCGGCATGAAGCTGCTCGGCTGGGACGTCGCCGAGAACCCGGCCTGTGTCGAGCTGGGCATGCGCTACGTCGACAAGGAGCGGCTGCTCGCCGAGGCCGACCTGGTCTCCCTGCACGTGCCGCTGCTCCCGGCGACCCACCACCTCATCGACAAGGACGCCCTCGCCCTGATGAAGGACGACGCGATCCTGGTCAACTCCAGCCGTGGCGGCCTCATCGACACCTCGGCCCTCGTCGTCGAGCTGCGCGGGGGGCGATTCCTGGGCGTGGGACTCGACGTGTACGAGGCGGAGGCCGGGCTGTTCTTCCTGGACAAGTCGCTGGAGGGTGTCGACGACGACACCCTGGCCCGGCTCGTCACCTTCCCGAACGTCATCGTCACCTCGCACCAGGCGTACTACACCGAGGACGCGGTCGGCCAGATCATCGACGCCACCGTGAAGAACGTCGACGACTACCTGGCCGGCCGCCGCAGCGAGAACGTCCTGGTCCCCGCCCGCCCCGGGTCCTGACCCCGCCAGGACCCGGAACGGCCGCGCCTCAGCCGCGTACCGGCAGCGCCGCCAGCAGCTCGGTCACGATCGCCGCACCGCGCAGCGTCAGCACCGACTCCGGGTGGAACTGCACCGAGGCGAACCCGGCCCCGCGCAGCGCGTGCAGCTCACCGGAGACCGCGTCCCGGCTCACCTCGATGCCGTGTGCGGCCAGCTCCGCCGCCCCGGAGTCGTCGCAGCGCGCGGTGAAGCTGTTGTAGAAGCCGACCGTCTCGGGCCGCCCGAACAGCTCGATACGGGTCTGCGCACCCTGGTACGGCACCGCCTTGCGGACGATCTCCAGGCCCAGCTCCGCCGCGATCAGCTCATGGCCCAGGCACACACCGAGCAGCCCGTGCCGGTGGTCCCGCAGCAGCTCCGCGGCCATCGCGCGCAGCAGCCGCATCTTCGGGTCGGCCGCGTCCCCCGGATTCCCCGGCCCGGGGCCCAGCACCACGGGCCCCTCGTGCGCCCGCACCGCCTCGCGCAGCCCAGGCTCGTCGTAGCGGCGCACGGTGACGTCCAGCCCCGAGGCGCGCAGCAGGTGCCCGAGCATCGCGGTGAACGTGTCCTCGCCGTCCACCACCAGGGCGTGGCCGGCGCGGTCGGCGGCGCGCTCCTGCATCCGCAGCCAGAACGGGGCGAGCCCGTCGCGCCGGGCGTCCAGGGCGTCCCGCACCCGGGGATCGGCGGCCAGCCGGGGCCGCTCCCGCTCCGCCTCGGGCCGGGCCGGGCGCACGCCGAGGGCGGACAGCACCCCGGCGGCCTTCGCGTGGGTCTCGGCGACCTCGCCGTCCGGCTCCGAGTGGCGCACCAGCGTCGCCCCGACCGGCACCCGCAGCGTGCCGTCGGCGTCGATGTCGGCGGTGCGGATCAGGATCGGCGAGTCCAGGCTCTGGGTGCCGTCCGGCTCCCGGCGCAGCAGGGCCAGCGCGCCCGCGTAGTAGCCGCGCCCGCCGGCCTCGTACCGCTCGATGACGCGGCAGGCGTTCTGCACGGGGGAGCCGGTGACGGTCGCCGCGAACATGGTCTCCTTCAGGACCTCCCGTACGTCCAGCGAGGAACGTCCGCGCAACTCGTACTCGGTGTGCGCGAGATGGGCCATCTCCTTCAGACGCGGGCCGATCACCACCCCGCCCATGTCGCCGACCGTGCACATCATCTTCAGTTCCTCGTCGACCACCATGGAGAGCTCCTCGGTCTCCTTGCGGTCACCGAGGAAGGCGAGCAGGCCCTCGGGGGTGGGCCCCTCGGCGGGATAGCGGTAGGTCCCGCTGATCGGGTTCATCACGACGGTCCCGCCGGACATCCGTACGTGCACCTCGGGGCTGGCGCCGACGAGCACACGGTCCCCGGTGTGCACGACGAACGTCCAGTACGCGCCCCGCTCGCCCGCGAGCAGCCGTCGGAACAGGGCCAGCGCGTCCGCCCGGCCGAACCCGTCGATCCGCCCCCGGAACGTCCGCCGGATCACGAAGTTCGCGCCCTCGCCCCGGCCGATCTCGTCCTCGATGACCCGCCGCACGGTCCCGGCGTACTCCTCGTCGCTGACGTCGAACTCCCCGTCCTCCACGTGGACTTCGTGGCGCGGCAGCCGCTCCAGCGCCTCGTCGAGGGTCAGCGTGTACGACTCGTCGGCGACCAGGACGGACAGCGGTGTGCCGTCGTCGCGTACGTCGAAGCCGCGCTCCGCGATCTGCCGGAACGGGACCAGTGCCAGCGAGGGCCGCTCGCCGACGGGGATGTCGGCGAGCCGGTCCGCCTCGTGCACCCGGCCGATCAGTACCTCGACGGTGTCGTGGTCGTGGCCGGGGGTGCGGCGGCGCAGCAGGGCGAAGGGCGGGCAGTCCTCGCCGAGGAGTCTGTCGATGCTCATGCCGGTGTTCACGGGGTGTGGTTCCTTCCAGGTGGATCAGCTGGGAGGAACGGCCCGCGGACACGGAAAAGGCCGCCCCTCGGGCGGCCTCTGCGTCAGTGCGAACGCGCGATCAGTGGGCCGCCGGATGAGCGGTCCACCACCAGTTACGGGTCGAGTGCGCGAACATGCTCCGTACCCTAACCCACCCGGGCCCGGGCCGAGACGTGCGTCTCAGTCACTGGGCAACCCGGAAAAGCAAGGGGCGCGACCCCGTAATGTGGGGCCCGTGACCGTGAACGCCAATACCTCCGTCGCCGGTGGCAACACCTGGCGAGACCTTCCCGCGGCGCAGCAGCCCGAGTACCCCGACTCCGAGGCCCTGCGCGATGTGCTCGCGGACCTCGCGTCGTATCCGCCGCTCGTCTTCGCGGGCGAGTGCGACCAGCTGCGTGCCCGTATGGCAGCCGTCGCCAAGGGCGAGGCGTTCCTGTTGCAGGGCGGCGACTGCGCCGAGGCCTTCGACGCCGTGTCGGCCGAGCACATCCGGGCGAAGCTCAAGACGCTGCTCCAGATGAGCGCCGTCCTCACCTACGCGGCCTCCGTGCCCGTCGTCAAGGTCGGCCGGATCGCCGGCCAGTACTCCAAGCCGCGCTCCAAGCCGACCGAGACCCGCGACGGCGTGACCCTGCCGACCTACCGCGGCGACTCCGTCAACGGCTTCGCCTTCACCGAGGCCGACCGGGTCCCGGACCCCGAGCGCCTGAAGCGGATGTACCACGCGTCCGCCTCCACGCTGAACCTCGTGCGCGCCTTCACCACCGGCGGCTACGCCGACCTGCGCCAGGTGCACGCGTGGAACCAGGACTTCGTGAAGTCGTCCCCGTCCGGCCAGCGCTACGAGGCCCTGGCCCGCGAGATCGACAACGCGCTGAACTTCATGAAGGCCTGCGGCACCGACCCCGCCGAGTTCAAGGCCGTCGAGTTCTACGCCTCCCACGAGGCGCTGCTCCTCGACTACGAGACGGCGCTGACCCGCACCGACTCGCGCACCGGCGAGCTGTACGACACCTCGGGCCACATGGTGTGGATCGGTGAGCGCACCCGCCAGATGGACGGCGCGCACATCGAGTTCGCCGCCAGGGTCCGCAACCCCATCGGGATCAAGCTCGGCCCGACGACCACCGTCGACGAGGCGCTGGGCTACGTCGAGCGCCTCGACCCCGAGCGCGAGCCCGGCCGGCTGACCTTCATCGTCCGCATGGGCGCCGACAAGGTCCGCGACAAGCTGCCCGAGCTGGTCGAGAAGGTCACCGCCTCCGGCGCCACCGTCGCCTGGGTGACCGACCCGATGCACGGCAACACCTTCGAGGCCGCCTCCGGCCACAAGACGCGCCGCTTCGACGACGTCCTGGACGAGGTCAAGGGCTTCTTCGAGGTCCACAAGGGCCTCGGCACGCACCCGGGCGGCATCCACGTCGAGCTGACCGGCGACGACGTCACCGAGTGCGTCGGCGGCGGCCACGAGATCTTCGTGGACGACCTCCACCAGCGCTACGAGACGGCCTGCGACCCCCGGCTCAACCGCAGCCAGTCGCTCGACCTGGCCTTCCTCGTCGCCGAGATGTACCGCGACCAGTAGGCGTCGCGAGCGGCACCCGTACGACTGTGGGGCACGGATCGATGTGATCCGTGCCCCACAGGGCGTTCCGGGGCTTTTACCGCCCGCGCGCGACGGGTAAGGTTAGGTTAGCCTCACCGATCATCGGGGCGGCGCCCACGACCCGTCCCCGCCCGGGAGGTGAACCGCATGTACGTCTGCTCGTGCTTCGGCGTTACGGAGCAGCAGGTCAAGGACCATGCGGCAGCCGGGGCTTGCACGCCCCGCCAGATCGCCTCCGCCTCCAAGGCCGGCACGGACTGCGGCGGCTGTGTCCGCACCATCCAGGCGATGCTCGGCCGCGGCGCCTGCCCGCGCCGGGAGCTCCTGGACCGGAAGCAGACGCCCGCCACCGCTCCCGTGGAAGGGCTCCCCGAAGCCGCCTGAGGGGGATCAGCTCTCCGGCTGCTCGATGAGCTGGGCGATGTACAGCGGCTCCCCGAGCTTCTCGACCAGGTCCAGCTGGGTGTCGAGGTAGTCGATGTGGTGCTCCTCGTCCGCGAGGATCGACTCGAAGATGTTCGCCGACGTGATGTCGCCCTTGTTCCGCATCAGCTCGATGCCGCGCTTGAGGCGGTCGATCGCCTCCACCTCGACCTGCCGGTCCGCCTGGAACATCTCGGTGACCGTCTGGCCCACGCGCACGTGGAAGAGCCGCTGATAGTTCGGCAGGCCGTCGAGGAAGAGAATGCGGTCGGTCAGGATCTCCGCGTGCTTCATCTCGTCGAAGGACTCGGCGCGCGTGTATTTCGCGAGCTTGGTCCAGCCGAAGTTGTCCTGCATCTTGGCGTGCAGGAAGTACTGGTTGATGGCAGTCAATTCGGCGGTCAGCTGTTCATTCAGGAACTCGATGACCTCGGGGTCGCCCTGCATCGCAGAGGCTCCTTCCAACCGGGAACTGGGCACGTTGGCGGCATCCTCGCATCGCTCCCGGTGACCGTCCAGTAAGTGCATGCTTAGTACGAGTTGCCCGAATCGGCTTCGCCCTGGTCACGACCACCCCTGCCTGTCTGTCACCATGGAGTCATGGGTCAGCCGGAAAGCCGGGAACACCGCGCGTCAGAGCAGTCCGAGCTTCCGCCGGGCCAGCGGCTGCAGCGCGGATGGCCGGTGACCCACTACGGGCCGGTGCCCAAGTTCAAACCGGAACGCTGGGAATTCCGGGTCTTCGGCGCGACCGCCGACGGTGAGAAGTGCTGCTGGAACCACGAGGAATTCTCGGCGCTGCCGTTCTCCTCGGTCGTCGCCGATCTGCACTGCGTGACCAAATTCAGCATGCTGGGCGCCGAGTGGGGCGGTGTGCTCGCCCGCGACGTCGTCGCCCTCGCCCCGCCCGCCCCCCAGGTCACCCATGTGATGGTCTGGGCCGAGTACGGCTTCAGCTCGAACCTCCGGCTCGACGACTTCCTCTCCGACCGGACCCTTTTCGCCACCCATAAGGGCGGCGAACTGCTCACCGCCGAACACGGCTTCCCGCTCCGCCTCGTCGTCCCCCACCTGTACGCGTGGAAGGGCCCCAAGTGGGTCCGGGGCATCGAGTACATGACCGCCGACCGCCGCGGCTTCTGGGAGGAGCGCGGCTACCACAACATCGGCGACCCCTGGCAGGAGCAGCGCTACTCCTACCAGGAGGAGCCCGGGGACGGCCCCGAGCTCTGACCGGCGCCGGACGGCGGCGGGATCAGCTGCCGTCGCGCAGCGCCTGGAGCCGCGCCACGTCCGCCGCGTGCCCCTCCTTGCCGCCCGGTGTCTCGATCACCAGCGGCACGCCCTCGGTGGCGGGGTGGCTGAAGAGCTCGCGGAACGGCTCTTCACCGATGTGACCCGAGCCGATGTTCTCGTGCCGGTCCTTGTGGGCGCCGGAGACGTCCTTGGAGTCATTGGCGTGGATGAGCTTCAGCCTGCCCTCGCCGACCGTCTCCACCAGCAGGTCCAGCGTCTCCTTCATCCCGCCCGGCCCGGCGAGGTCGTGCCCCGCCGCGAAGATGTGGCAGGTGTCCAGGCAGACCCCGAGCTTCGGATGGGCGTCCAGCGCCTCGAAGTACGGGCCGAAGTCCCAGGTTCGCGAGCAGAGCGAGGAGCCCTGGCCGGCCGTCGACTCCAGCAGCAGGAACGGGTCGTCGTCGTGCGTCAGCTCGTCCAGCAGCGGCCGCATGTGTGTCCGCACCTGGGCCAGCGCCTCCTCGCGGGGCCGCCCGCCGGTCGCCGAACCGGTGTGCACCACGACGCCCAGCGCGCCGATCTCCCGGGCCCGCCGCAGCGAGTGGCGCAGCGACTCCACGGACCGCTCCACCGTCGCCGGGGTGTGCGAGCCGAAGTTGATCAGGTACGGGGCGTGCACGTACGCCGGTACCGCCTCGGCGGCGCACTGGGCGCGGAACAGCTCGTCCTGCGCCGGGTTGCCGGCCGGGGTGGCCCAGCCGCGCGGGTTGGCGACGAAGACCTGGACGGCCTCGGCGCCCATCTCGCGGGCATACGGGAGGCCGACCTTGGCGAGGCCGCCGGCCACCGGCACATGGCCGCCGACTGGGTTGCGCATACGGATCTCTACAGTCCCTTGGTCTTGATGGTGATGGTGCTGCCCTCGGGGGCCTGGTCGCCGCCGTCCACGGACTGGCCGGCGATCTTGTCACTGATGAAGGGGAAACTGCGGTGGACCTTGACCTCGAAGCCCGCCGCCTCCAGCTCGTCGCTCGCCTCGTCGACGTCCTTGCCGACCACGTCCGGTACGTCGATCATCCGGGGCCCGTCGGACACCGTCAGCTTGACGGTGTCGCCCTCGGCCGCCTCCGTGCCCTCGCCCGGCGACTGGCGCGCGATGTCGCCCTTGTCCTCCGGCGAGTGCACCCGGCCGGGGACCACCTCGGCCTTCAGCCCCTCGTCGGCCAGCGCGGCGGTGGCGTCGTCGACGGAGAGCCCGGTGACGTCCGGGACGTCGACGGGGGCGCCCTTGGAGACCACGATCGCGACCGCCGAGTCCGGGTGGCGCTCGGTGCCCGCCCGGGGGTTCGTACGCAGCACCTCGCCGGCCGCCACCTCGTCGCTGAACTCCTTGGTGACCATGCCGGGGAGCAGGCCCACCTTCTTCAGCTGCCGCTTGGCGTCGGCGAGCCGGACGCCCTCGACGTCGGGCACCTCGATGATCTTGGGGCCGCGCGAGACGACGAGCGACACCGAGCCGTTGTCCCTGATCCGCGCGCCGGACTTCGGGTCGCTGCTGATCACCTTGCCCCGGTCGACGGTGTCGCTGTAGGCGCGCTTCACGCCCTTAAGCTCCAGACCGGCGTCCGAGAGCCGCTTCTTCGCCGCCTCCTCGGTCTGGCTCAGCACCGAGGGGACCTTGGTGAACTGCCCGGAGTTGATGTACCAGACGCCGCCGCCGACGCCCAGGACCAGCAGCACCGCCAGGACGGCCGCGATCAGCCCGCGCCGCGGACTGCCGAGCGGGCCGGTCCGCCGGGGCGGCGCCGGGTCCTGCGGCGGGGGCATCTCCAGCCGGTTGGTGTGGTGGGCGGTGCCCAGGTGCGTGGGAAGCACCCGGGGGATCACCGTCGTCCGGGAGTCGGCCCGCTCCGCCTCGTCGTCCGGGCCGTCGCCCGCGTCCGCGTCCCGCGCCGCGGTCAGGGCGCGCGGCGGTACGGCGTCGAGCTGCGCGTCCGTCAGGGCGGCGCGCGCCCGGCGGGCCTCGGCGAGCAGCGCCACCGCGTCGAACGGGCGGATTTCGAGCGAGCGGGCGGTGGCGCTCGCCACCAGCTCGTCCAGCTCGGGCGCGAGGCCCGGGACGACCGCCGACGGGGGCGGCACGTCCTCGTTCAGATGCTGGTAGATGACCTGGGCGGGGGACTCCCCGTCGCGCGGCTTGTCGCCGGTCAGCATCTCGTACAGCACGACGCCGCAGGCGTACACGTCGGCGCGGGTGTCCGCCGTGCCGTGCTCGATCTGCTCCGGGGCGAGGTACGAGACGGTGCCGAGGATCGTCCCGGTGGTGTTCGTCACCGCGTCCACGGCCCTGACCAGCCCGAAGTCGGCGACCTTGACCCGGCCGTCGTCCCCGATGAGCACGTTCTCCGGCTTCATGTCGCGGTGCACGAAGCCCGCCCGGTGCGCGGCGCCGAGGGCGGCGAGGACCGACTCCAGGATGTCCAGCGCTGCCCGCGGCTGCAGCGCGCCGCGCTCGCTGAGCACATCGCGCAGCGTGCACCCGGCGACGTACTCCATCGCCAGGTAGACGTACTGACCCTGGGCGCCCTGGTCGAAGACCCCGACCACGTTGGGGTGGGCGAGGTGCGCCACCGACTTGGCCTCGCGGATGAAGCGCTCGACGAACGAGGCGTCGGTCGCGAGCGCCGGGTGCATCACCTTGAGGGCGAGCACCCGGTCGAGCCGGGTGTCCATGGCCCGGTAGACCGTGGCCATGCCGCCCACGGCGATGCGGGCATCGACGCGGTAGCGGCCGTCGAGCAGCTGCCCGACGAGGGGGTCCTGGAGGGTCGTATCCACCATGCGAGTCTACGAGCCGCCACGGACAGGCCCGCCGCCGTGGGGCGAACCCGGCGCAGTACTGAAGCCGAGCCGTGACAGGGGCATGGGGCCCGGGGCCGGAATCCCGGCTTCCAGCGACCTTCCGGCCCCGGAACTGTGGATTCCGGCACGTTGGTCCGGCCCGGGGCGGCCCGTCGCGTTCAGAACGCCGGCCGCTCCGGGTCCAGCACCGCCCGCCCGGCCGCCGGCGAGGACGCCTCGGCGAAGTGGCGGCGCGGGATGCGCCCGGCCCGGTACGCGAGCCGCCCGCCCTCCACCGCGTGCCGCATCGCGGCGGCCATCAGCTCCGGCTCCTGGGCACGGGTCACCGCCGAGGCGAGCATCACCGCCGAGCACCCCAGCTCCATGGCCAGCGCCGCGTCCGAGGCCGTCCCGGCGCCCGCGTCCAGGATCACCGGCACCCCGGCCTGCTCGGTGATCAGCTGGAAGTTGTGCGGGTTGCGGATGCCCAGGCCCGAGCCGATGGGGGAGCCGAGCGGCATGACCGCCGCGCACCCCACGTCCTCCAGCTTCCGTGCCAGCACCGGGTCGTCGTTGGTGTACGGCAGCACGGTGAAACCGTCGTCCACCAGCGTCTCCGCGGCGTCGAGCAGCTCGACCGGGTCGGGCAGCAGGGTGCGCTCGTCGGCCACCACCTCCAGCTTGACCCAGTCCGTGCCCAGCGCCTCACGGGCGAGCCGGGCGGTGAGCACGGCCTCCCCGGCGGTGTAGCAGCCGGCGGTGTTCGGCAGCACCCGGACGGACAGCTTCTCCAGTACGGAGAGGACGGAGCCCTGGACGGTCGGGTCGAGGCGGCGCATGGCGACCGTGGTCAGCTCGGTGCCGGACGCGGTCAGGGACCGCTCCAGCACGTCCAGGCTGGGCGCGCCGCCGGTGCCCATGATCAGCCGGGAGCCGAAGTCGGTCCCGCCGAGGGTGAAGAGGTCGTCGGACACGGTCAGCCTCCCTGGACCGCGGTCAGGACCTCGACCCGGTCCCCGTCGCTGAGCGCGGCGGCGGTCCACCGGCCGCGCGGCACCACGGTCTCGTTGAGCGCGGCGGCCACCCCGGTCGGCGCGTCGGTCAGCGTCGCGACGAGGGCGTCCAGGGTGGTGCCCGCGGCGACGGCGACCGGTGCGCCGTTCACGGACACGGTGAGCGCGGTGGGCTCGGTCATGCGGGCTGCTCCTGGGGTGCGGGGGCGGGTGAGAACCTGCCCGGGGAGAAGGGGCGGGCCGCCTCGGGCAGCTCGCCGTCGGCCAGCAGCGACGCCATGGCGTCCCCGGTGACGGGGGTGAGCAGCACACCGTTGCGGCCGTGGCCGGTGGCGAGGTGGAGGCCGGGCAGCGCGGTGCGGCCGAGCAGGGGGGCGTTGTCGGGGGACGCGGGGCGCAGCCCGGCGCGGGTCTCGGTCAGCGGCAGCTCGGTGATACCGGGCACCAGCTCGTGGGCGTCGCGCAGCAGTTCGTAGACCCCGCCCGCCGTGACGGTGGTGTCCCAGCCCATCTCCTCGGTGGTGGCGCCGACGACCAGCTCGCCGTTCTCGCGCGGCACGAGATAGATGTGGCTGCCCCGGACAACGGCACGCACGGTGCGCGAGAGGAAGGGGGCGTACGCCGGGGGCACGGTGAGGCGCAGCACCTGGCCCTTGACCGGGCGGACCGGTGGCAGGACGTGGGCGGGGACCCCGGCGAGCCGCCCGCTCAGGCTGCCTGCGGCGAGCACGACCTGGCCGGCGGCCACCTCCGTACCGTCGTCGAGCACCGCTCCCGCGGCCCGGT
Source organism: Streptomyces sp. 2131.1 (assembly GCF_900105515.1). Classification (GTDB taxonomy): domain Bacteria; phylum Actinomycetota; class Actinomycetes; order Streptomycetales; family Streptomycetaceae; genus Streptomyces; species Streptomyces drozdowiczii. Next base: position 5,273,141 of record NZ_FNSY01000001.1, read on the forward strand.
CCGCCACCACCGAGAGGCGGTCGGCCCGGCGCCGGTGGAAGAGCACGCCGGCCCGTTCGCAGGCGGTGAGCAGCGCGGCGGCCAGCCGGCGCGGGTCGACCTGGTGGTCGCCGTCCACCCGCAGCCCGCCGCGCACGCCCGGGGCGAGCATCGGTTCCAGGCGGCGGCACTCGCGCCCGGTCAGCCACTCCGACTCCAGGCCCGAGCGGCGTTGCAGCTCGTGGAGTTCGCGCAGATGGGCGCGGTCGTCGGCGTCCAGCGCGACGGCCAGGGTGCCGCAGGCGCGGAAGCCGATGTCCCTGCCGCTCGCCTCCTCCAGCTCGGCCGTGAACGCCGCAAAGCGCTCGGCGGAGGCGAGGTTGAGCCCGAGCAGCGTCTCCTCGCCGTAGTGCAGCTCCGTGACGGCGGCCAGCATCCCGGCCGCGACCCGGGCCGCTCCGCCACCCGGTTCGGGGTCGGCGAGCGCGACGGCCAGACCGCGCTGCGCGGCCCGCCAGGCGGTCACCAGGCCGATGATGCCGCCCCCGATGACGAGGACGTCGGACCCGTCGGTGCGTCGGATGCGCATGGGCGTCCAGCCCCTCCCTTCGCCGGCATGACCCGGATCAGGTTCGTACGGTCGGAGGCCGCCAGCCTCCCTCTCAGCCCGGTGCGTCCGGGCTCCCGCGTGTCTTACGGTGGCCACCCTAGACCCCGCCCGGCGGACCGGATGGGGCCACCCTTCTCTGACCCTTCGTCAGGTACGTAAGGTGGACAGGTGAGCGAGCAGCAGCGGGCAGAGCGGACCGAGCGCCGGGTCGTCGTCGCGGGCGCGGGCATGGCGGGCGTCCAGACCGCGGTCGCCCTGCGGGAACAGGGCTTCACCGGCCCCGTGACCCTCATCGGCGCCGAACCCCACCAGCCCTACGACCGGCCCCCGCTGTCCAAGGCGGTGCTGCTCGGCAAGGCCGAGGAGTCCGCGTTCGACATCGACTTCGAGGCCCTCGGCATCACCCTGCGCCTGGGCTGCGAGGTCACCGGTGTCCGCGCCGGCGACCACGAACTGGACACCTCCGAGGGGCCGGTCCCCTACGACGTCCTGGTCCTCGCCACCGGCGCCGAGCCCGTCGCCCTGCCCGGCTCCGACGGCGTGCCCGGCGTCCACCTGCTGCGCACCCTCGACGACGCGGCCCGGCTGCGGCCCGTCCTGGAGGCGGGTCACCCCGTCGTGGTCGTCGGCGCGGGCTGGATCGGGGCGGAGTTCGCCACCGCGGCCCGCGCCGCCGGCTGCGAGGTCACCGTCGTGGAGGCCGCGGACCGGCCGCTCGCCGGCGCCCTGCCCGCCGAGGTCGCCGCCCCGATGGCCGACTGGTACGAGGAGAGCGGCGCCCGGCTCCTCACCGGCGCCCGGGTGGCCCGCGTCGAGTCCGGCGCGGTGGTCCTCGACGACGGGCGCACCCTCCCGGCCGACGCGGTCGTCGTCGGCATCGGCGCCCGCCCCGCCACCGGCTGGCTCGCGGACTCCGGGATCGCCCTCGGGCCCGAGGGCTCGGTGACCGCCGACGCGGCGCTGCGCACCTCGGTCCCCGACGTGTACGCCGTCGGCGACTGCGCCTCCTTCCCCTCCGCCCGCTACGGCACCCGCCTGGTCGTCCACCACTGGGACAACGCCCTCCAGGGGCCCCGCACCGCCGCCGCCCACATCGCGGCGCAGGGCGCGGCGGACGTCCCGCCCTACGACCCGGTGCCCTACTTCTGGTCCGAGCAGTTCGGCCGGTTCGTGCAGTACGCCGGACACCACGCGGACGCGGACACCCCGCTGTGGCGCGGCGACCCGGCCGAACCCGCCTGGTCCGTGTGCTGGCTGCGCGACGGCGTCCTGGTCGCGGTGCTGGCGGTCGGCCGCCCGCGCGACCTCGCCCAGGGGCGCCGGCTCGTCGAGGCGGGGGCCCGGATCGACGCGGCACGGGCCGCGGACCCCGCTGTACCGCTGAAGTCCACGGCCCTGCCGTAGGGCTTTCCGTCCGGATCAGGCTGGATCGGGCCGGATCAGGGAGCGGGGCGTGGCGCCGAGAACCTGAAGGGCCGAGTCCGGGTTTCGGCTGTCAGTCCGGGATGGCAGGCTTGTCCCGTGACCGAGATTGACGCAAAGACCGATGCACTCGTCCCCGCCTGGCTCCACCTGCCCGACATCGCGGAAATGCTCGATGTCGAGGTGACGCGTGTGCGGCAGCTGGTCAAGGAGGGCCAGCTCATCGCCGTACGCCGTGGGGAGAACCGGGCGCTCCAGGTGCCCGCCGCCTTCATCGACGGCGACAAGGTGGTCAAGGGCCTCTCCGGGACCCTGACGCTGCTGAAGGACGACGGCTACTCCGACGAGGAGATGCTCGAATGGCTCTTCACCCCCGACCCGACCCTGCCGGGCACGCCCGCGCAGGCACTGAGTGAGAATCGCGGCACGGAGGTGAAGCGCCGCGCCCAGGCGCTCGCCGTCTGAACCGACCGGGGAAGCGGGCCGCACCGCGCGAGCGGGCGGCCCGCTTCCCCGCGCCGCACCACTGATCCGCCGTCACCGTCTGTCCCGGGGGGAAACGCACCATGTCCACGTCTCGCGCGCCGCTGTCCGACGCCCGGCTCTATCTGTGCACGGACGCCCGCAGGCGCCAGGGCGACCTCCCCGAGTTCCTGGACGCGGTGCTCGCCGGCGGCGTCGACATCGTCCAGCTGCGCGACAAGGGCATGGAGGCCGCCGAGGAGCTGGAGCACCTCGCGGTCCTCGCCGACGCCTGCGAGCGCCACGGCAAGCTCCTCGCCGTCAACGACCGGGCGGACGTGGCCCACGCCATCGGCGCCGACGTGCTGCACCTGGGCCAGGGCGACCTGCCGGTGCCCGCCGCCCGCGCGATCATCGGCACCGAGCCGCTCATCGGCCGCTCCACGCACGCCGAGGCCGAGGTCGACGCCGCCGTCGCCGAGCCCGGCGTCGACTACTTCTGCACCGGCCCCTGCTGGCCCACCCCCACCAAGCCCGGCCGCCACGCGCCCGGTCTGGACCTCGTGCGGTACGCCGCCTCGCTCGCCCCCGCGCGCCCCTGGTTCGCCATCGGGGGCATCGACGCGGACAACCTCGACCAGGTGCTGGACGCCGGAGCCCGCCGGATCGTGGTCGTACGGGCCCTCACCGAGGCGTCCGACCCGGGCGCCGCCGCCGCTGAGCTGGCACGCAGGGTCCGCGAGCGCGCCGGAGCCTGACCGGCGCAGCGGGTTCCGGGCCGACGCCCGACGGAGGCCCCGGAGTCGGGTCTGGGACGATTCCGTCCGAAGGATGGACAAGAATCAGTCAATTCCGGCAAATGACTCCGGTTCGGTTGGGAGCCCGCCCTGCCCTGGTTAACCTGCCCGTATGGCCCTTGGCACACCTTCCACCAGGACAGATCACGCGCGCACCGTGCGTGAGATGCTCGCGACCGGCGCGACCTCGTACTCGTTCGAGTTCTGGGCGCCCAAGACCGAGAAGGGTGAGCGCAACCTGTGGAACGCGCTGCGCCGGGTCGAGGCCGTCGCCCCGAGCTTCGTCTCGGTGACGTACGGGGCCGGCGGCTCCACCCGCTCCGGCACGGTGAAGGCAACCCAGGACATCGCCGCCGAGTCCACGCTCACCCCGGTCGCGCACCTCACGGCCGTCGACCACTCGGTCGCCGAACTGCGCAACATGGTCGGCCAGTTCGCGGACGCCGGCATCCGCAACATCCTCGCCCTGCGCGGAGACCCGCCGGGCGACCCGATGGGCCCCTGGGTCGAGCACCCGCAGGGCGTGCGGTACGCGGCGGACCTGGTCCGGCTGATCAAGGAGGCCGGCGACTTCTGCGTGGGCGTCGCAGCGTTCCCCGAGCGGCACCCGCGCTCGCAGGACTGGGACGCCGACATCCGGCACTTCGTGGACAAGTGCCGCGCGGGCGCCGACTACGCCATCACGCAGATGTTCTTCGATCCGGAGGCGTATCTCCGGATGCGTGACCGGGTGGTCGCCGCGGGTTGCGAAACCCCGGTCATCCCCGAGGTCATGCCGGTCACCAACGTCCGGCAACTGGAACGGTTCTCCCAGCTCAGCGACGCGAAGCTGCCCGACGACCTGAAAGAGCGCATCCTCGCCGCCAAGGACGACCCCGCCGCTGTACGCTCCATTGGCATCGACTTCGCAACGCGGTTCAGCGCGAAGCTGCTCTCCGAGGGTGTGCCCGGACTGCACTTCATCACGCTGAACAACTCGACTGCGACGCTCGAGATCTACGAGAATCTCGGACTGCACAAGCAGTCGTGACAGGCCGTACCCGCCACGACCCGGGGCGGAGGCCGTAGAAGGGGGCGGGCATGGGCTGGACGGTCCTCTACATCGCGTTCGGTGTCGTCGCGCTGTGGCTGCTCGGCGAGGTCCTGCTGCAGTACAAGGCGCGGCTGCGCTGGCGGCTGCTCGCCTTCACCGGCTTCCTCTGCGTGGTCATCGGCGTCCTGATGCCGTCCGTCCCCGTCATCGCCCTCGGCGCGATCGCCTTCGCCACCGGCCAGACCTACGTCACGCTCTCCTTCCGCAAGGGCTTCTCCACCGGCTGGGCCATAGGGGGCAAGCCCGGCGCGAGCCGCCGCCGTCGCGGCGGCGGGGAAGGCCGCAAGCCCACGCTGGAGGTCTCGGACCTGGAGGTGGAGTACGAGGGGGACGCCGCGGCCGCCCCCGCCGCACCGCCGACCGCCCCGGCCGCGGTCTACGAGACCGAGCCGATGCCCGACGACACCGGCCAGTACGGCATCTACACCGACCCCGCCCCGCAGCGCCCGGACCACGAGCCCCAGGCCGCGCCCGGCTACGACGCCTACGACCCGTACACGGACTACGCGGCCCAGCAGCAGCCCCAGGGTCAGGACGGCTACGCCGGGGCCGGGCAGTACGACTACGGCACGGACCCGCAGAGCTACGCCGCCTACTCCGACCCGTACATCGGCACCACCGCGAGCACCCCGCAGTACGGCTCGTACGACGCGTACGGCAACTACGACGGCTACGGCAACCAGCAGCAGTACGGCGACCCGTACGCGCAGGCCGACGCCTACGGCTCCGAGACGCCGCCCGGCGGGGTCTGGGTGCCGCAGCAGCGCGAGGGCGAGCAGTACCCGCAGGAGCCCGCCGCCCAGCAGGCCCCGTACCCCAACGGCTACGACACCGGCCACAACGACCAGTACCGCTACTGACGGCCCGTCACTAAGGCCGGAAGGCCCGGCGGCTCACTGCGAGCCGCGGAAGGCGTCCCCCTCCACCACGGTCCCCGCGACCAGCGCACCGGACATGCCCGCGTGCGCGAGCCCGCCGCCCGGATGCGACCAGCCGCCGGCCAGCAACAGGCCCGGCAGCCGGGTCCGGTTGGCGGCGTGCAGAAACACGCCCGCCGCCCCCGCGAGGGCAGGCGGCGGGACGGCACCGCCGTCGGCGCCCGTGTCCGCGGCGGTCTCGGCGGGCGTCCGGACCCGAGTCCGCAGCACCCGCTCCCGCAGGCCCGGCACCGCCGCGTCCGCCGCGTCGATCAGCGTGTCCGCGTACCGCGTGCGCAGCGCCTCGTCCGTCCAGTCCACCGGGCCGTGCGGGGCCACCGTCGCCGTCAGCGTCACCGCCTCGTGCTCCGCGTCGGGCCGGGTCGCCGGATCGTCGGGGCGCAGCACGGTCACCGTGGGGTGCGAGGCGGTCCGGCCCCCGAACACCGCCTCGCGCTCCGCCGCCCCGTCCGCCGGGTGCACCACGGTCCGGTGCACGGCATCCGCGGACCGCCCGCCGCGCAGCGCCAGCATCACCACGAACCGGCCGCTCGCCCCCGTCTCCTGACGCACCGCCACATCCCCGTCGGCCCACAGCTCCCGACCGGGCACAAGGCCGGGCCACGGCCGCGCTCCCAGTACCACGTGCGCAGCCTCCGCGACCGTCCCGTCCGCCAGCTCCACGCCCGCCGCGCGGCCGTCCTTCTCGACGACCCGGGCCACCTCGGCGCCGAGGACGAACTCCACCTTCCGGGCCAGGCACCGCTCGTACACCGCCCGCGCCAGCGCTCGCATGCCGCCCATGACGTACCAGCTGCCGAACGTCTCCTCCATGTACGGCAGCAGCGCCGCGCTCGCCGGGGCGCGCGAGGGGTCGAGGCCGTACGCCAGCGCGTACCCGTCGAGCAGGGCCGCCAGCCGGGGTTCCGCGAGCTCCCAGGCGCCGATCTCCGCCACCGTCCCCGCCCGCCGCGCCGGACGCAGCAGCCGCCGGCGCTCCTCGGCCGGATACGGGTCGCGGCCCAGCACCTGCCAGTCGGGGCGCAGCGGCTCCTCCAGGAGCGGGCGCCGCGAGCGGTCCCAGGCGTCCCTGGCCCGGTCGAGGAAGGCGCCCCACTTCGCGCCCGCCCCGCCGCCGAGCGCGGTGTCCAGGGCGGCGACGGTCCCGGCGCGCGAGGCGTTCGGCAGGGAGACGGAGGTGCCGTCCGCGAAGAGGTGGCGGCTCGCCGGGTCCACCTGGACGAGCGTGACGCACCGCTCCAGCGGCTCCTTGCCGGTCTTCACGAACAGGTCCCGGTGGACCGCGGGGAGGTGGAGCAGCCCGGGGCCCGTGTCGAACGCGAAGCCCTCCTCGGCGTGCTGCCCGAGCGAGCCGCCGTACGTGTCGGACCGCTCGTACACCGTTACCCGGTGGCCTGCCACGGCCAGCCGGGCCGCCGCCGCCATCGCGCCCATCCCGGCGCCGATCACCGCAATTCGTGCCATGGATGCGACCTTAACGGCCGCCGCGGACACCCGGTCCGTCAGGTCGGGGGAGCGCCCGTGTACGGGAAGGCGGGCTGCCGCCCCCGGCGCTTCTCCTCGCGGCGCTGGGCCCTGCGGCGCCAGAACCGGCGGATGCGGGAGGCCAGGAAGACCACGATCACCAGGCCGGTGACGAGGAGCGTTCCGGCGAGGCCGGCCGCTATCCACGGATGGAAGATCGCGAAGGTGACGATCCCCGCGACGCCCAGGTCCTCGGTGGCGCTCAGCGCGATGTTGCTGAGCGGCTCGGGAGAGGTGTTGACCGCCATCCGGGTCCCGGCCTTCACCAGATGGCTCACCAGCGCGGTGGAGCCCCCGATGGCGCCGGCCGCGATCTGCGGCAGCGAACCGCTCTCGCCGGCCAGCAGCGCCGCCACGACCGCGCCGGTCACCGGCCGGACGACCGTGTGGATCGCGTCCCAGACGGTGTCCACGTACGGGACCTTGTCCGCGACCACCTCGCAGAGGAAGAGGACCGCGACGACGACGAGGACGTCGGTGCGCTGGAGCGAGGCCGGCACCTCGTCGCTGACGCCGGTCGCGCCGAATATGCCGAGCAGGAGGACCACCGCGTACGCGTTGATCCCGCTTGCCCAGCCGCTTGTGAACACCAGGGGGAGTACGGACACGGAGGCGATGGTAGCCAGCGGGACCGACATCGCGGCAGTGCGCACATGACCGGGCTCTGAGTACCCGTACTCAGAGCCCGGGATGAGTACCCGCACGGATGGGCCGCGACCCGCCCGGACGGCAGAGTGGGTCTCCACGGAAGGGGCGCCGCCCCGCCACCGCCGGCACGGGGCGGCGGTGGCGGGACGGCACCTCTCTTCCGAACGGGGGTGCGCGGCGGAGGACTTCGGGACCACGGGGGACAGGGGGTCACGGGGGAAGGTCCTCCGGCAGCACGGAAGGCGCCGGCCGGGCGGGCTCGGGAATCCGGGCCACGCCCGGCCGGCGCCTTCATGCGTACGGGACGGGCGCGGCGGCCTCAGCGCCCGCTGACGCGGCCGCGCAGCAGCAGGGACAGCGCCGAGTGCACGTCGTCGATCGACCGCTCCGGCTGGAACGCCTGCCAGTCCAGCGCCGCGACCAGCACCATGCCCACCAGCGCCGCCGCGGTGAGCGGGACGTCGATCTCCTCGCTCAGCTCGCCGTTCGCCACGCCTTCCGCGATGACGCCCTCCACCACGGCGACCGCGTCGCGGCGCACCACCAGCAGCGTGGACTGCCAGGCGCGGTTGGTGCGCCACAGCTCGGCCACGTACAGCTGGGTGAAGGCCGGATAGCGGTCGATGAAGACCAGACCGGCCCGGATCATGGCGTCCAGCGCCTCCACCCGGCTGCCGCCTCGTGCCCCGGTCTCCTCGGCCGCCGCGCGCAGGGAGGCGGTGAGCAGTCCGACGCCGTGCCGCAGCAGCTCCTCGAACAGCTCGGTCTTGCTCTTGAAGTTGTAGTAGACCGTGCCCTTGGCGACCCCGGCCCGGTCGGCGATCTCGTCCACCGTGGTCGCCGAGAAGCCCTTCTCGGCGATGAGGGTGACGGCCGCTTCGTAGAGCTTCTGCCGGGTGGCCTGGCGGCGCGTGCTGCTACTGCTTTCCATGCTCCTGATTCTCACAGGTCCCGGCGGGCTCACAGGCTCAGCTCCGGGTGGAGCCGCTCCAGTGTCCACATCTGCTTGCGGCGGGCCGACAGGGCGGTCAGCGCGAGCGCCCCGGCGGTGAACGCCACCAGGACCGCGCAGCCCTGCCAGACCGGGCCGAGCCCGCCGCCCGTGATCAGCCGGCGCAGCCCCTCCACGACGTAGCTCATCGGCAGGTACGGGTGGATCGCGTTGAAGAAGCCCGGACTGGTCTGTACGGGGTAGGTGCCGCCGGCCGAGGTCAGCTGGAGCATCAGCAGCGCGAGGACGAGGATGCGCCCCGCCGCCCCGAAGCAGGCGTTCAGCCACTGCACGATCGCCGCGAAGCAGCAGGTCACCAGCGCCAGGAAGCCGAGCGTCCCGGCGGTGTGCGCCATGTCCAGGCCGGGGCCCCAGTGCAGGACGGACATCAGCGCGGCCGTCTGGAGCAGCCCGATCCCGGCCACCGGCAGCCAGCCCGCGAGGGCGATCCGCCAGGCCGGTGCCCCGGCGGCCAGGGCGCGCCGGCTGAGCGGCTGGATCAGCATGTACGCCACCATCGCGCCGACCCAGAGCGAGAGCGGGATGAAGTAGGGCGCGAAGCCCGTGCCGTAGTTCGGGGCGGAGTGCAGCGACTGCGAGGCCAGCCGTACGGGGTCGGCCATGACCTCCGTACGGGCGTCGCGGTCCTTCTTGCGGTAGTCGGGGATCTTGTCGACGCCGTCGCCCAGGCCCTTGGCGAGCGTGGTGGAACCGTCGCTGAGCCGGACCATCCCCTTGTCCAGGCTGTCGGCGCCCTTCTTGAGCTTGCCGACGCCCGTGTTCAGGTCGGCCGCACCGGTCTTCGCCGTGCCGAGGCCGGTGTGCAGTCGGCCGGCGCCCTTGGCGACCTTGTGCGCGCCGGTGTTCAGCGCGTTGACCTTCTTGACCGCCGCTTCCAGGTCCTCGTCCAGGTGCGGGGAGCGCGCGGCGAGGTCCTTCGCCTGCTTCTCCAGGGTCGTCAGCTGGGTGCGCAGCTTCTTGAGGTCCCCGTTCTGGTTCTTGACCAGCGCGTTCACGTCGTCGGCCACGGCGACGACGTCGTCCGCAGCCGTCACGGCCCGCTTGAGCGGCGGGCAGACGGTGGGGTCGGGGACCGGCTGCTCCTCGCAGCGGGTGCGGTGGACGGCGGTGAGGTCGTCGGCGGCGGTGTGCGCGGCGGCCGCTGCCGTGGGGGCCGCCTTCACCAGCAGGTCCAGGTTGTCCCGTACGGTCTTCGACGAGTCGGCGACCAGCCGGGCGGTGTCGCCGATGGTCTTGCCGTTGTCCTTCAGGAACGGGCGCACGTCGGCGGCGACCCCGTTGACCTTGTCGGCGAGGATCTGGGTGCCGTCGGCGACCTGGCGGGAGCCGGTCTCCAGGTCGCCCGCGCCCTTGTTCAGCTTCACGATCCCGCCGGCCAGCTTGCCGCTGCCCTTCTTGGCGTCCTTCAGTCCGTCCGCGAGGTCCTTCGAGCCCTTCTCGGCCTTGCCGATCCCGTCCTTCAGGTCGGACGCGCCCTTGGCCGCCTTCGCCGTCTCGTCGTGGAGACCGGAGAAGCTGATGAAGATCCGGTCCAGGAACCCGCGCGAGGCGTTGGCCGACGCGGCCCTGCGGACCTCGGAGAACACGGTCCGGGAGATCTGCCCGACGATGTAGTTGTTCGCGTCGTTGGTACGCACCTGGAGCGCGCCGGTCTCGGGGGACTCGCCGGCGCTGGAGGCGATGCGCCTGCTGAAGTCCGACGGCATGCGCAGCGAGAGGTAGTACGTGCCGTCCTCGACGCCCTTGTCCGCCTCCTCGGCGCTCACCTCGTGCCAGTCGAAGGTCTTCGACTGGAGGAGCTTGTCCGTGATCTGGTCCCCGGCCGCGAGGCGCTTGCCGTCGGCGGTGGCCCCCTCGTCGTCGTTGACCAGGGCGACCGGGATGCGGTCCAGGCGCCCGTACGGGTCCCAGAAGGACCACAGGTACAGGGCGCCGTAGAGCAGGGGGAGCAGCAGGAGCGCGGCGAGGGCGGCGCGCGGCAGCCGCCCCCTGCCGAAGCGCCTCAGCTCAAGCGCGGCCAGTCTCGGCGAACGCATCGGCCGGTTCCTCCTCGTGCGTGGTGGCGTCGGTTTCCATGAAGGCGTCCGTGCGTACGGTGACGGCGTCCTCGGGCGCCTCGCTGCAGACGGCGAGCACGGTGGTGCCGGCGGCGGCCACGGAGCGCAGCAGCTCCCAGACCTCGGCGCGCTCGGCGTCGGACAGCTTCAGATCGGTGTCGTCCACCGCGAGCAGCCGGGGTCGGCCCATCAGCGCGAGCGCCACGGAGAGCCGCAGCGCCTCCGGCCGCTCCAGGTCGCGCACGGCGGTGCGCTCGGCCTTGGGCAGCGTGGCGGGGTCGAGCCCGGCGGCGTCCAGGGCGGTGTCGATGCGGGCGCGGGCGGCGGCGGCGCGCTCGCCCGGCGGGCGCAGCAGTGCGCGCAGGGAGCCGTCGTAGCGGCGCTGGAGCAGGGCCCGCTCGCGCAGGTGCTCGGCGACCGTGAACGCCGGGTCCAGGTCGCTGACCCCGGGCACCGGCCCCAGGGCCGCGATACGGCGGACGGCGGCGGCCCGGCGCGGCAGAGCGAGGCCACCGGTCGCGGCCTCGCCCTCGGTGGGGCGCATACGGCCGGTGAGAGCGAGCAGAAGGCAGGTACGGCCGGTGCCGGACGCGCCCTCGACGGCGATCAGGGAACCGGGATCCGCGCTGAACGTCACGTGGCGGAAGGCCCAGCCCCGCGGCCCTTCGAGCCCCAGGCCCTCGGCGGTGACGGCGGCCCCGTGCGGACTCTCCACGGACCCTCCCCCCTCTCCTTCTTTGAACTGACTGGTCAGTGCAAAAAGGTAGCCCGAACTCGCGATCGAAGCAAAAGCCCAGGTCAGGGGGTGATCGAGACCGATTGTCAGTGGGGGCAGTCACGATGGATACAGACGGCCACGAAGCCGTTACCGAGACAGGAGGTTCTGTCATGGCCCACTCGTCCGCAGCCGCCGCTCCGCGACGCCGCGCAGACGGCCCTGCTTCCTCACCGACCGGCCCGGCCCGCGACGTCCACCCCGTCGTCCGGCGCACCACCGCACCGCCCGCCGCCCTCGATCTCCTCACCCAGGCCCGCGCCGGCCTGGAAGAGGCAGCTGTCCTCGCCGTCCCCAACGAGCGGTACGCCACCGCCCACCTCGCGGCCCTGCGCACCGCGGCCGCCGTGCTCGCCGCACGGGCCCGCCCCGAGCCCGCGCGCCGCCGCCGCGAGCCGATCCGCAGCGCCTGGGAGATCCTCCCGGAGCTGGCCCCCGAGCTCGCCGAGTGGAGCGCCCTGTTCGCCTCCGGCGCCGCCCGGCGGGCCCGCGCCGAGGCGGGCATACCCGGCGCCGCCAACCGCCGCCAGGCCGACGACCTGCTGCGCGACGCGGCCATGTTCCTGCGCCTGGTCGAGCGGCTGCTCGTGCTCCAGCCGGTGCTCCCGCAGCCGCGCGGGGGGCGGCCGGACGCGGGATGACCGCGGGGGCGGCGCCAGGCAATAGGGTGGGGACAGGACCTGTTACCTGCGCTGTTCACGCTCCGCCCCCGCGGCGGCCCGTGCCGAGGAGTCAACTGCCGTGTCGGACCCGCTGCGCCCCCGCGCCTCCCTCCGTACCGCTGTGGTCTGGGAGGTCCTCAAGGACGCCCTCGACCGCCGGGTCAAGGTGACCGGCCGGGACGCCCTGGACGTGCTGGACACCGGCGGCGGCACGGGCAACTTCGCCGTGCCCGCCGCCCGTCTGGGCCACCGGGTCACCGTCGTGGACCCCAGCCCCAACGCGCTCTTCGCGCTGGAGCGCCGGGCCGCCGAGGCGGGCGTCGCCGACCGGGTCCACGGGGTGCAGGGCGACATCCTCGGTCTGTTCGACGTGGTGGAGCGCGGGGGGTACGACGCGGTGCTGTGCCACGGCGTCCTGGAGTACGTCGACGACCCCGCCGAGGGTGTGCGGAACGCGGTGGAGGCCCTCCGTCCGGCCGGGGCGCTGAGCCTGCTCGCCGCCGGGCTGGGCGGCGCCGTACTGGCCCGCGCGCTCGCCGGCCACTTCAACGAGGCACGGCACGCGCTGGGCGACCCGGAGGGCCGCTGGGGCGACGGGGACCCGATGCCCCGCCGGTACACGGCCGAGCAGCTGACCGAGCTGGTCACGGCCGCCGAGGTCGAGGTGGGCGCCGTGCACGGCGTCCGGGTCTTCGCCGACCTCGTCCCTGGAGTCCTGGTGGACACCGAACCGGGCGCGATGGAGGCCCTGCTCAAGCTGGAGGCCGCGGCCGCGGAACTGCCGGCGTTCCACTCGGTGGCCACCCAGCTGCACGTCCTGGGCACCAAGCGCGGCTGAAACCCCCGGAGGGTTACCGGCGGCAGCGCGGCTGATCAGCGACGCAGCGGCATACGGAGTACGCACCGGCAGCCCCGTTCGGGGCTCCGGCCCCGTATGATCGGGGGACACCATCCGGCATGACGGATCGGAGGTTGGGGAATCAACGCCTCAGCAGCTGAGCCGTCGTGGCGGCCCGGACTGGCTGATTGGCAATGAGGGCGGGTTTCACGGGGGCGATTCCCTGCCTATCCTGGAAGGGCCGCATACCGGCCGCCCCCCGCGGCCGACGACGAGGAGGACTCCGTGCCGCTCTCGGAGCACGAGCAGCGAATGCTCGAGCAAATGGAGCGAGCGCTGTACGCCGAAGATCCCAAGTTCGCGACAGCGCTCGAGGGAAGTGGGCTGCGTACGTACACCCGGCGACGGGTCTACCAGGCAGTCGCTGGCTTTCTGGTGGGTATCGCGCTCCTCATGGCCGGAATGGTCGCTCAGCAGATCTGGATCAGCGTAGTGGGCTTCCTCGTCATGCTGGGCTGCGCGGTGCTCGCAGTCACGGGATGGCGCAAGGCACCCAAGCCGGGCGAGCAGCAGGCGGTGCGCGCCGGCGGTGCGGGCGAGCGCCGGCAGTCCCGTCAGCGCCGGTCCGTGATGAACCGGATCGAGCAGCGGTGGCAGCGCCGCCGTGACGAGCAGGGACAGTAGGACACAGTACGTAAGGGTGAGGGGCGGCCGCGGATGCGGCCGCCCCTCACCCTTACGTGAACCCGCTCACCCCTCCTGGCGGGACGGGCGGCGGGTCCAGGACGGGCGCGTGGGCAGGTGGAACCGGGCGGTGAGAGCCGCACGGCGCTTCGAGAGGGCCCCCGCCACCCGTACGGCCGAGCGAGGCGCCACCAGTGCGCGGAGGCGGGTGGCGCGGCCGGCCGCGAGGCCCAGCCCGGTCCGTACCGTGCGCGCGTCCTCGGCCAGGCCCGACACCGGGCGCGGCTCGGGGGCGTAGAGCACCTGCTCCACCGCTCCCGCCACCCGGTGCACCGCCTCCGACGCCTCGGTGTCCAGCCGGCCCAGGCGCACCAGCCGTTCGGCGGCCCGGCGCGGGGTCAGGGCCTCGTCCGGCGGGGTGCCGTGGTCCCACGCCGTGTCGGTGATCTCCTGCCACGCCGCCAGCGTCCGCGCCGCCGTGTCCGCCGGGGTACGGCCGGCCGACGCGCCCAGCCTGCGCGCCCGCGTCCGTAGCCGCCAGCACATCGGCAGCAGCGGCAGCAGGATGACGAGCACGACCGCGACGACGATGCCGAGCACGGTGCCCGTCGGCGTCCCCGGGTCCGTCGGCGCGGCCACCCCGGGCGCCGCCGACTGCCCGCACTCGCCCTGCTTGAGCATCTGTGCCGGGCAGCTCTCCGACGCGGACGGGGTGGGCGCGGCCGGGGCAGAGGCGTCCGCCTCCGGCCGGGCCGGGTCCGCCGTGTCACCGGACGGCGCGTCCGGCAGGGTGTACGACGGCACCGAACCCCGTGTCGGCGTCGGCTCGAAGCGCGTCCAGCCGATGCCCTCGAAGTACAGCTCGGGCCAGGCGTGCGCGTCGCGCAGCCCCACCGTGTACGAACCGTCCGGCTGGGCGGAGCCCGGTGTGAAGCCCACCGCGACCCGGGCCGGGATTCCCAGCGTCCGGGCCATCGCGGCCATCGTGAACGAGAAGTGGACGCAGAAGCCCCGCCGGTCCTTCAGGAAGCGGGCGATCGCCGAGGTGCCGGTGCCCGAGTCGACCGAGGTGTCGTAGGTGAACCCGCCGTTGGTGGCGAAGTAGTCCTGGAGCTTCACCGCACGCTCGTAGGGGTTGGCGGCCCCCTTGGTGACCTCGTCGGCCCGCTGCGCGACTACCGGCGGCAGTGTCTGGGGCACCTCGGTGTACTCGCGGAGCAGGTCCGTCGGCACCGCGCCCGCGCGGGCGAGCTGGTCGGACGTCGGCTGCACGTCGAGGCTGGTCACCGTGTACTGCGCGCCGCCGGTGGTCTCCCCGTCGTCACCGACGAGCGTGCGCCCCTCCGGCTCGAACCGCCAGCGGCCGCCCACCCGCACCTCGGCCGCCGGGAAGGGCAGCGGCAGATAGGTCTGCTTGTACGAGGGTGACGCCGAGACGGTCGACCTGACCTCCGTCACGGAGACGGAGGGGGAGAGGCCCGAAGGCGTCGGGAACCGCTTCGGCACGTCCTGGAGCCGCCGCGTCGAGGCACGCCACTCGTTCCCGTTGAACTGGTCCAGCGCCAGGATGCGCAGATAGAAGTCGCTCGGGCTCTTCGCGTTGGTGCGGTACGACATCACCTGCCGGTTCTCCGGCTGGTTCAGATTGTCCTGGAGCGAGACCAGCGGGTTCACCGCGGAGATGGTGCCGCCCCCGGAACCCCTGCCGCCCCCGCCGCCCGTACCGCCCAGCAGACCGCTGTCGAGCGCGGGCAGCGCAGCGGGCACGACCAGTGCGATCCCGAGGGCCAGCGCGCCGATCCGCCGACCTGTGCGCACCGGGGCGAGCGCCCTGCCGCCCGTCGCGTCGGGCCCGGCGGACGAACCGCCCCGGGGCGCGGCCGCGCCGGCGAACACCCGGCCCCACTGGGAGAGCCGGTCACGCCCCTCGGCGAGCAGGAGCAGCAGATAGCCGCACCCGGCCAGCAGGAACCACAGCCAGTCCGCGCCGCGCTCGGTGAGCCCGGCCGCGATCGAGTAGAGCGCCAGCAGGGGCAGTCCGGCGGGCGCCGCGCTGCGGAACGTCACCGCCAGCGTGTCCACCAGCAGCCCGACCAGCAGGACACCGCCCACCAGCATCAGCCGGATCCCCGGGGTGGCCGGCGCCGGAATCGCGTACTGTCCGACGTCGTCGCCACCGGCCGTCAGCAGGTCCGCGAGCCGCCGCACGGCCTGCGGTCCGGGCAGCACGCCCGCCACCGCCTGCTCCCGGGCGAACACCACGGTCAGCAGCACCACCATGACCAGCGCCTGGGCCGCGACCGTCAGCAGCCGGGGCAGCGGCACCCGTCGGCCCAGCGCCCCCATCCCGCTCTGCACGGCCAGCAGGAACACCGCCTGCGCCATCCAGTTCGACGGGTCCACCAGCGGCAGCATCGAACACGCCGCCATCAGCGTCGCCGCGAAAGCCGCCAGAGCCAGCCGGCCACGACCGCTCATGACCGCTCCCTCGTACCCAGCGCCCCCATGCGCAGCCCTCTCATCCCCAGCCCCCGCCGTATCCGGCCGGTCCGGCCGCGGCGCCGGACTCGGCCGAGGCCCCCTGCCGGCCCGCCAGCTGCCACAGCGCGCCCAGCTGTGCGCCGGGCCCCGCCGGCACCACCGTCCACCCCGCCTCGCGCAGCCTGCGGTCCCGTCGCTCCGCCGCTTCCCGGGTGGCGGGCGATTCGCCGTTCACCCAGGCGGCGCTGTCCAGCACGAAGGCCACGGCCCCACCGCTGCGCTGCCGCATCCGGGTGGCCACACCGGTCTGTTCGTCGTCCAGATCGCCCAGGAAGGCGATCAGCAGCCCCTCGCCGCCCCCGCGCAGCACGTCGTAGGCGCGCGAAAGGCCCCCGCCGTCGGAGTGGTCGATCTCCGCGAGGGTGTCCAGCATCAGCCCCGCCGACTCCGCGGTGGCCTGGGTGGCGCCGGCGAAGCCGCCCTCGCCGTCGCCCGGCACCGCGTCCCCCACGTCCGTCAGCAGCCGGACCGCGAAGCCGCGCTCCAGCATGTGCACCAGCACGGAGGCCGCCCCGGAGACGGCCCACTCGAACGCGGAGTCCGGCCCCGTCCCCCGGTAGGCGGCCTCCCGGGTGTCGAGCAGGACCGTGCACCTGGCGCGCTGCGGCTGCTCCTCGCGGCGCACCATCAGCTCGCCGTAGCGGGCGGTGGAGCGCCAGTGGACCCGGCGCAGGTCGTCTCCGTAGCGGTAGCCGCGCGGGATCACGTCGTCCTCACCGGCCAGCGCCAGGGACCGCTGGCGTCCCTCGCCGCGGCCGGACGCCTCGCCCGCCAGCCGTACGGGCGGCAGCGGCTCGGTGCGCGGGACCACGACCAGGGTGTCGTACGCGCTGAAGGAACGCGTCAGCTCACACATGCCGAACGGGTCGCTCAGCCGCAGTTGCAGCGGCCCCAGCGGGTAGCGGCCGCGCAGGTCGGACCTGACCCGGTACGACACCTCGCGCCGGCCGCCCCCCTCCACCCGGTCCAGCACGAACCGGGGCCGTGGCCCGAGCACGTACGGCACCCGGTCCTGGAGCATGAGCAGCCCCGTGGGCAGCCGCGAGACGTTGTCCATGCGCAGGTGGACGCGGGACTCCGAGCCGGCCGGGACGCGCGACGGGGAGAGCTTGCGGGTGCCCGTGACCCGGTAGCGGGTCCGGTAGAGAACCGTCACGCACACCAGCGGCAGCACGGCGAGCAGCAGTCCGACGCGCAGCAGGTCACCCTGGCCCAGCACATAGGCGCAGACCGCCGCGGCGCTCCCGGCGGCGAGGAAGGACCGCCCCCGGGTGGTCAGGCCGCCGAGCGCGGCCCGTACCCCGCCCTTGTCGTCGGCCCCGTCCATCGCGACGGGTCCCCCCGGAGCCATCACGGACGCCGCATGCCGGGCTGCTGCGGGCCGCCGTACGCCGGGCCGGCCTGGTACGGGGGAGCGGGCACGGCGCCGCCGGAGGCCGTGGGTACCGGGGTGTGCTGAAGGATCTCCAGCACCACCTGCTCGGCGCTGCGGCGGTTGAGCTGGGCCTGCGCGGTGGGCAGCAGACGGTGGGCGAGCACCGCGACGGCCAGCGCCTGCACGTCGTCCGGCAGGCAGTAGTCCCGGCCGGCCAGCGCGGCGGACGCCTTGGCGGCGCGCAGCAGGTGCAGCGTGGCGCGCGGCGAGGCGCCGAGCCGGAGGTCGGGGTGGGTGCGGGTGGCACCGACGAGCTGGACGGCGTATCTGCGGACGGCCTCGGCCACGTGGACCGCGCGGACCGCGTCGATGAGCTTCACGATGTCGTGCGCGTGCGCCACGGGCTGCAGGTCGTCGAGCGGCGAGAGGCCCCCGTGCACGTCGAGCATCCTGAGCTCGGCCTCCGCGCTGGGGTAGCCGATCGACACCCGGGCCATGAACCGGTCGCGCTGGGCCTCGGGGAGCGGATACGTGCCCTCCATCTCCACCGGGTTCTGCGTCGCCACGACCATGAACGGGTCGGGCAGCTCGTAGCTGTGCCCGTCGATGGTGACCTGGCGCTCCTCCATCGACTCCAGCAGCGCGGACTGGGTCTTCGGCGAGGCGCGGTTGATCTCGTCGCCGATCACGACCTGGGCGAAGATCGCGCCGGGCTTGAACTCGAAGTCGCGCCGCTGCTGGTCGTAGATCGACACACCGGTGATGTCCGAGGGCAGCAGGTCCGGCGTGAACTGGATGCGCCGCACCGAGCAGTCGACGGACCGGGCCAGCGCCTTGGCCAGCATGGTCTTGCCCACCCCGGGGACGTCCTCGATCAGCAGGTGCCCCTCCGCGAGCAGCACGGTCAGCGAAAGCCGCACGACCTCGGGCTTGCCCTCGATCACGGTCTCCATCGACCTGCGCACCCGCTCGACGGTGGTGGTCAGATCTGTGAGGCTCGCTCGATCGTCATAGGTCGTCACCCGGCCCTCCTCGGCCCTGCCCCGCGCTCACGAGGAGCGCGGGATTCCCCAGTCACGGGCCGGCACCGTCGCGCGGCGCGGCCCTCCCCGAAATGCGGACACCACGCCGGAAACAAGGTCCGACGGGGTGTCACTCACGCATTCTTGTTGCCGTTACCGCTTCGTGTCACTCGCCTGTGGACAACCGGGAGTGATATGTCGGATTGGGTGATGATTTCTCACCGGAAGGTGGTCGTCCGCCCCCTGCGGGCGGCCCTGCCGGGCCGCCCGGTCCGATCATCATCCGGTCAGGCGGCCGGCAGGACCTCGCGCAGCTTTCCGGTGGTCACGTCGAAGACGAAGCCGCGCACGTCGTCGGTGTGCTTGAGGAACGGCGAGGTGCGGGCCCGCTGCATCGACTGCCGCACGTCCTGGTCGGCGTCGGTGTAGGCCTCCACGGCCCACGACGGCCGCTGTCCGACCTCGTGCTCCAGCTCCTGGCGGAAGTCCTCCGTGATGGACTCCATGCCGCAGCCCGTGTGGTGGATCAGGACGATGCTGCGCGTGCCGAGAGCCCGCTGACTGATCGCCAGCGAACGGATGACGTCGTCCGTGACCACGCCGCCGGCGTTGCGGATGGTGTGACAGTCGCCCAGCGACAGGCCGAGGGCCTTGTGCAGGTCGAGCCGGGCATCCATGCAGGCGACCACGGCGACCTGGAGCACCGGCTTGGCGTCCATACCGGGGTCCTTGAACTCGGAGGCGTAACGGCCGTTCGCCTCGACCAGACGGTCGGTGACCGTGGCGGAGGCGGCGGGCTCGGCGGGGGAGTGCGCGGAAGTCGACATGCTCAAGACGTTAGCCCCCGCCACCCGCCCCGGTGGGAGGGGGAAGCGGACAAAAAACGTCAACACCGCTTGTTGTGAGGTAATCCACAAGCCTGTCTCAGGTCGCCCGCGTGAGTGAACGCGCGAGGGCCGACGCGCTGCCGGGTTGATTGATCGGGAATCGATGGAGTGGCAGGGTGGACTAAAGTGACGGGAAGTTACCGACAGCCTGCACATTTCGAACTATTACCCGTGTGCGCGGCGTACGTACGGCCCGGCCCTCTCCCGCTCGCCGGTCGGCTGACGCCCCTTCCCCGGCGCCGGCGGACCTCCCCTTCGCGAGCGGGCGGGGACCAGGCCGTACGTCCCGCCACGCGGGAGCTGAGCCTGAGAGGGCGCATGAGCCAGACCCGACACGTCCCGGTGATGCTCCAGCGATGCCTGGACATGTTGGCACCGGCTCTGGAGGCGCCCGGCCCCCAGCCCCCCGTGGTCGTCGACTGCACCCTCGGCCTCGGCGGCCACAGCGAGGCGCTGCTCGCCGCCTTCCCCACCGCCCGGCTGATCGCCCTGGACCGCGACAAGGAGGCCCTGCGCCTCTCCGGCGAGCGGCTCGCCCCCTACGGCGACCGCGCGACCCTGGTGCACGCCGTCTACGACGAACTGCCCGAGGTGCTCGACCGGCTCGGCGTCCCCAAGGTGCAGGGCATCCTGTTCGACCTCGGTGTCTCCTCGATGCAGCTGGACGAGTCCGACCGGGGCTTCGCCTACGCCCGCGACGCACCGCTCGACATGCGCATGGACCAGACGACCGGCATCAGCGCGGCCGAGGTCCTCAACACCTACCCGCCGGGCGAACTCGTGCGCATCCTGCGCGCGTACGGCGAGGAGAAGCAGGCCAAGCGCATCGTCTCCGCCGTCGTGCGCGAGCGCGAGAAGGAGCCGTTCACCAACAGCGCCCGGCTCGTCGAGCTGATCCGTGAGGCCCTGCCGCAGGCCGCCATGCGCACCGGGGGCAACCCCGCCAAGCGCACCTTCCAGGCCCTGCGCATCGAGGTCAACGGCGAGCTCACGGTCCTGGAGCGGGCCATTCCGGCCGCCGTCTCCGCCCTCGCCGTCGGCGGGCGCATCGCGGTCCTCGCGTACCAGTCGCTGGAGGACCGCCTGGTCAAGCAGGTGTTCGCGGCGGGCGCCGCCAACACCGCCCCGCCCGGCCTGCCCGTCGTCCCCGAGCGCTACCAGCCCCGGCTGAAGCTGCTCACCCGGGGCGCCGAACTCCCCACCGAGGAAGAGGTCGCCGAGAACCGCCGCGCCGCCCCGGCCCGGCTGCGAGGCGTCCAGCGCATCCGCGAGGACGAGCGGTGAGCCGCCGGTCCGCGGCCGCGCCCGCCGGGGACGGAGCGGTGCGGTGAGCAAACCGGCCGGGCCGCGACAAGGACGCGCCGCACGGCTCGCCCGGCTGATGCCCGCCGGGCCGAGCACCGCGGCCCGGACCCCGTTCGTCCTGCTCGTCGTCCTGCTCCTGGGCGGCGGCCTGATCACCCTGCTGCTGCTCAACTCCGCGCTCAACGAGGGCTCCTTCGAGCTGAGCGAGCTGAAGAAGCGGACCACCGAGCTGACCGACGAGCAGCAGGCCCTCCAGCGCGACGTCGACGCC
Organism: Streptomyces sp. 2131.1; assembly: GCF_900105515.1. Classification (GTDB taxonomy): domain Bacteria; phylum Actinomycetota; class Actinomycetes; order Streptomycetales; family Streptomycetaceae; genus Streptomyces; species Streptomyces drozdowiczii. Next base: position 5,294,043 of record NZ_FNSY01000001.1, read on the forward strand.
TCCTTCGAGCCCGATGCCCTCGCCCGCCGCGCCCGCGAGCTGGGCATGGTCCCCGGCGGCGGCCCCGCCTTCCTGAACCCCGACGGCACGGTCCGGGGCGTCCCGTCCAAGGCCCCGCCGGCCCCGGCCGTCGCGCCCCCGCCGGCCCCGGTCGTCGTGCCCCCGCCGACCACGCCGGCCGCGTCCCCGTCCGCCGGCGCGCCCACTCCCACGGCCACCCCGGCGCCCGGCGCGGCCACGGCCTCCGGCACCCCGGCAGCACAGCCCTCCACGAGCCCCGGCAGGTGACACGCAGTGCCCTCCAAGGAACCACCGCGCCGCCGGGTCCCCGGCCCCGCGCGGCCCCGTAACGCCGCCGCGTCCGCCCGGCCGCGCCCCCAGCAGCGACGCCGCCCCTCCGCCGCGCCGCGCGGCCGGGCGCCACGCGGACGCTCCGGGCGGACGCTGCGGCTGGGCAGCCCGCGTCCCAGGCTGCGGCTGGTCAGCCTCGGCCTGACGCTCGTCATGATCGCGTTCGTCGTACGGCTCCTCCAGGTCCAGGCCGTCGACGCGCCCGCGTACGCCGCGAAGGCGGAGACGAACCGCTACCTGAGCTACACGGTCGCCGCGGAGCGCGGGGAGATCACCGACCGCAGCGGCATCGCGCTGGCCACCAGCGTGGACGCGTACGACATCACGGCCGACCCCAAGATGTTCACGCCGGCCGACAGCAAGGCGCCCGACGCCCCCCAGCAGGCGGCGGCGCTGCTCGCGCCGATCCTCGGCGTGGACGCGGAGGGGCTCGTCAAGAAGCTCTCCCAGCCGAAGAGCCGGTACGCGGTCCTGGCCCGCAGGCAGACCCCGCAGGTCTGGAAGCAGATCAAGGACCTCAAGTCCGTCTTCGCCGAGAAGGCCGCGAAGGACAAGCTGGCCGGCGGCACCGGCGCCAATGTGCTGGCGGGCGTCTTCCAGGAGGCGACCACCAAGCGGGTCTACCCCAACGGCGCCCTGGCCGCCGGGATACTGGGCTACGTCAACGCCGAGGGCAAGGGCGCGGGCGGCCTCGAATCCCAGCTGGACAAGCAGCTCGCGGGCGAGGACGGCACGATCAAGTACGCCCAGTCCGGCGGCCGCAGGGTGCCCACCGCGGGCACCAAGGAGGTCCCGGCGGTGGCGGGCTCCGACATCGAGCTGACCATCGACCGCGACATCCAGTGGGCGGCCCAGAAGGCCATCTCCGAGCAGGTGGAGAAGTCGAAGGCCGACCGCGGTTACGTCATCGTGCAGAACACCCGCACCGGCGAGGTCCTCGCCATGGCCAACGCCCCCGGCTTCGACCCCAACGACCTCTCGCAGGCCGACGCCGCCTCCCTGGGCAACGCGGCCCTCCAGGACGTCTACGAACCCGGCTCCACCAGCAAGGTGATGTCCATGGCCGCCGTGCTGGAGGAAGGCGTCGCCACCGCCGGTACGCACGTCACGGTCCCCAACCGGCTGCACCGGGGCGACCGCCTCTTCAAGGACGACATCGACCACCCCACCTGGCAGCTGACGCTCAACGGCGTCCTCGCCAAGTCCAGCAACATCGGCACCATCATGGCCACCGGTCAGCTGGGGAAGACGCAGCCGCAGGCGAACAAGGTGCTGTACTCCTATCTGAGGAAATTCGGCATCGGATCGCCCACCGGGCTCGACTACCCCGGCGAGACGCCCGGCCTGCTCGCCAAGCCGCAGGACTGGTCGACCTCGCAGCAGTACACGATCCCGTTCGGCCAGGGCCTCTCCCTCAACGCCATGCAGGCCGCCTCGATCTACTCGACGGTCGCCAACGGCGGCGTACGGATCGAACCGACCCTCGTACGCGGTACCAGGGGCCCGGACGGCCGCTTCAACCCGGCCGAGGCGCCCGGACAGAGGCGGGTCGTCAGCGAGAAGACCGCCAAGACCCTCGCCACCATGCTCGAATCGGTGGTCAGCGACCAGGAGGGCACCGGCACCAAGGCCCAGATCCCCGGCTACCGGGTCGCGGGCAAGACCGGCACCGCCAACCGCGTCGACCCGGTGCGCGGCGGCTACCACGGCTACACCGCGTCCTTCGCCGGCTTCGCGCCCGCCGACGACCCCCGGGTCACCGTCTACTGCGCGATCCAGAACCCCACCAAGGGCAGCCACTTCGGCGGCCAGACCTGCGGACCCATCTACAAGCAGGTCATGGAGTTCGCCCTCAAGACCCTCCAGACACCCCCGTCCGGCCGCCCGCCGGCCAAGCTGCCGGTCTTCTTCGGAACCGGCGAGTGAACTCGCGGAGACCACCAGTGACAACCATCACCCCCGACCCCGGGAACCGGAACGAGAACGTCCGTTCCTCCGGCCCCTCACTTCGCGAGAGGGCAGGTGCGCCCGGTACGCTCACCGCCGTGCCCCACGCTGAACAGTCCCGAACGACCCAGAAGGACGCGCCTGTGAACTACCCGGGAGCGCCCCGCCCGGACCGGCTGCGGCCGACGTCCCTGGCCACGCTCGCAGACCGGCTGGGAGCCGAACCGCCGGGCACCGGCGACGTCACCGGCATCACCCACGACTCCCGGGCCGTGCGCCCCGGGGACCTGTACGCGGCCCTGCCGGGCGCCCGGCTGCACGGCGCCGACTTCGCCGCCCAGGCGGCCGGCCTCGGCGCTGCGGCGATCCTCACCGACCCCACCGGCGCCGAGCGCGCCCGGGCCACCGGGATCCCGGTGCTGGTCACCGAGAACCCGCGCGGCCGGATGGGCGAACTCGCCGCCGAGATCTACGGCCGGCCCGGCGCCGACCTCCTCCAGATCGGCATCACCGGCACGTCCGGCAAGACCACCACCGCCTACCTCGTCGAGGGCGGCTTCCGCGGCGCGGGACGCCCCACCGGGCTCATCGGTACGGTGGAGATGCGGATCGGCGACGAGCGCATCAAGTCCGAGCGCACCACGCCCGAAGCCACCGACCTCCAGGCCCTGTTCGCCGTCATGCGCGAACGCGGCGTCGACGCCGTCACCATGGAGGTCTCCAGCCACGCGCTGGTACTCGGCCGGGTCGACGGCTGCGTCTTCGACGTCGCCGTCTTCAACAACCTCAGCCCGGAGCACATGGAGTTCCACTCCGGCATGGAGGACTACTTCCAGGCCAAGGCCCAGCTGTTCACCCCGCGGCTCAGCAAGCGGGGCGTCGTCAACTACGACGACGAGTACGGCCGCAGGCTCGTCACCGAGGCATCCGTGCCCATCACGACCTTCTCCGCCGAGGGCCACCCGGACGCCGACTGGCGCGCCGAGGACGTCGTCGTCGGCCAGCTCGGCTCCACCTTCACCGTCGTCGGCCCCGACGGCGAGCGGGCCGACGCCAAGGCCCCGCTCCCCGGCCCGTTCAACGTCGCCAACACCCTGGCCGCGATCGTCACCCTCGCCGTCGCCGGCGTCGACCCGCAGACCGCGGCCGACGGCATCGCGACCGTGCCCGGCGTGCCCGGCCGGCTGGAGCGGATCGACGCCGGACAGCCCTACCTCGCGCTCGTCGACTACGCGCACAAGACCGACGCCGTCGAGTCCGTGCTGCGCTCCCTGCGCAAGGTCACCAAGGGCAAGGTGCACATCGTCCTCGGCTGCGGCGGCGACCGCGACACCACCAAGCGCGGCCCGATGGGCGCGGCGGCCGCCCGGCTCGCCGACACCGCCGTCCTGACCTCCGACAACCCCCGCTCCGAGGACCCCCTCGGCATCCTCGCCGCCATGCTGGCCGGCGCCGCCGAGGTCCCCGTCCACGAGCGCGGTGACGTCCTCGTCGACGCCGACCGCGCCGCGGCCGTCGCCGCCGCGGTGGCCCGGGCCGAACCCGGCGACACCGTGCTCGTCGCAGGCAAGGGCCACGAGCAGGGCCAGGACGTCCACGGCGTCGTCCGCCCCTTCGACGACCGGGTCGTCCTGCGCGAGGCCATCGAGCGCTCCCTGGGGCACGACGGCGCCGACCCCCGTGCCTCCCACCACGAGAACAACAGTCAGGGATGACCAAGTGATCGCCCTTTCCCTCGCCGAGATCGCCGAAATCGTCGGCGGGCAGACGCACGACATACCGGATCCGGCAGCGACCGTCAGCGGGCCGGTCGTCATCGACTCCCGCAAGGTGACGCCCGGCAGCCTGTTCGTCGCCTTCGCCGGCGAACGGGCCGACGGCCACGACTACGCCGAGCGCGCCGCCGAGGCGGGCGCGGCCCTCGTCCTGGCCACCCGTCCCGTCGGTGTGCCCGCGATCGTCGTCGACGACGTCGTGGCGGCCCTCGGCGCGCTCTCCCGCGCTGTCGTCCGCCGCCTCGGCGCCACCGTCGTCGCCCTCACCGGCTCCGCGGGCAAGACCTCCACCAAGGACCTCATCGCCCAGCTCCTGGAGCGCAAGGGGCCCACCGTCTACCCGGAGGGCAACCTCAACAACGAGATCGGCCTGCCGCTCACCGCGCTGCGCGCCACCGACGAGACCAGGCACCTGGTCCTCGAAATGGGCGCCCGCTACATCGGGGACATCCGCTACCTCACCGGACTCGTCCCGCCGCGCATCGGCCTCGTGCTCAACGTCGGCAGCGCGCACATCGGCGAGTTCGGCGGCAAGGAGCAGATCGCCCAGGCCAAGGGGGAGATGGTCGAGTCGCTGCCCGAGGACGGCATCGCCGTGCTCAACGCCGACGACCCCCTCGTACGCGCCATGTCCTCCCGTACCAAGGCCCGGGTCGTCCTCTTCGGCGAAGCCGCGGATGCGGACGTACGGGGCGAAGACGTGCGACTCACCGACGACGGACGCCCCGCGTTCCGCCTCCACACACCCACCGGGTGCAGCGACGTGACCATGCGCCTGTACGGTGAGCACCACGTGTCGAACGCGCTCGCCGCGGCCGCCGTCGCCCATGAGCTGGGCCTGTCCGCAGACGAGATCGCCGAAGGGCTCTCCGAGGCGGGCACCCTCTCCCGCTGGCGCATGGAGGTCACCGAGCGTCCGGACGGCGTGACGTTCGTCAATGACGCCTACAACGCCAACCCCGAATCCGTGAAAGCCGCGCTCCGCGCGCTGGTCGCCATGGGGAAGGGGCGTCGTACGTGGGCGGTGCTCGGCCTGATGGCCGAGCTCGGCGACGCCTCGCTCGCCGAGCACGACGCGGTCGGACGGCTCGCCGTCCGGCTCAACGTCAGCAAGCTCGTCGCGGTCGGGGGCAGAGAAGCCTCCTGGCTGCAACTGGGCGCATACAACGAGGGTTCGTGGGGTGAGGAGTCGGTGCACGTGTCCGACGCACAGGCTGCCGTCGACCTGTTGCGCAGGGAACTGCGCCCGGGAGACGTCGTGCTGGTGAAGGCGTCCCGGTCGGTCGGCCTGGAGCAGGTCGTAACGGCACTGCTGGAGAACGCGACCGAGGGCGAGGTCGCGGGCCGATGAGGCAGATCCTCTTCGCGGGAGCCATCGGGCTCTTCCTGACCCTGGTCGGCACACCGCTGCTGATCAAGCTCCTGGCCCGCAAGGGATACGGGCAGTTCATCCGCGACGACGGCCCGCGCACCCACGGGTCCAAGAAGGGCACGCCCACGATGGGCGGCATCGCCTTCATCCTGGCGACGCTCATCGCGTACTTCCTGGCGAAGGTGATCACCGGCGAGGAGATGCGCTTCTCCGGTGTGCTGGTCCTCTTCCTGATGGCCGGCATGGGACTCGTCGGCTTCCTCGACGACTACATCAAGATCGTCAAGCAGCGCTCGCTCGGTCTGCGGGCCAAGGCGAAGATGGCCGGCCAGCTGATAGTCGGGATCGCCTTCGCGGTGCTCTCGCTGCAGTTCGCCGACGCCCGCGGCAACACCCCGGCCTCCGACAAGCTCTCGTTCGTCGAGGACTTCGGCTGGTCGATCGGCCCGGTGCTCTTCGTCGTCTGGGCGCTGTTCATGATCCTCGCCATGTCCAACGGCGTGAACCTGACGGACGGTCTGGACGGCCTGGCCACCGGCGCGTCGGTGATGGTCTTCGGCGCGTACACCTTCATCGGGCTCTGGCAGTTCCAGGAGTCCTGCGCCAACGCCGGAACCCTCACGAACCCGAGCGCCTGTTTCGAAGTGCGCGACCCCCTCGACCTCGCGGTCGTGGCCTCGGCGCTGATGGGCTCCTGCTTCGGCTTCCTGTGGTGGAACACCTCGCCGGCCAAGATCTTCATGGGGGACACCGGTTCGCTCGCCCTCGGCGGCGCGCTCGCGGGCCTCGCGATCTGCTCGCGCACCGAGTTCCTGATGGCCGTCCTCGGCGGACTCTTCGTGATGATCACGATGTCCGTCGTCATCCAGGTCGGCTCGTTCAAGATGACCGGCAAGCGCGTCTTCCGCATGGCACCGCTCCAGCACCACTTCGAACTCAAGGGGTGGTCCGAAGTCCTTGTGGTGGTCCGCTTCTGGATCATCCAGGGCATGTGCGTGATCGTCGGACTCGGCCTCTTCTACGCAGGATGGGCAGCCAAGAAGTGAGCAACGTGGACTGGCAGGGCAAGCACGTCACGGTCGCCGGACTCGGGGTCTCCGGGATCCCGGCGGCCCGGGTGCTGCACGGCCTCGGCGCCGTCGTCACCGTCGTCAACGACGGGGAGGACGAGCGCTCCCGCGCCCAGGCCGCCGAGCTGGAGGCGCAGGGCATCGCCGTGCGCCTCGGCGACGGCGACACCCTGCCCACGTCCACCGAGCTCGTCGTCACCGCCCCCGGCTGGAAGCCCGGCAAGCCGCTGTTCGCCGCGGCCGCCGAGGCGGGCGTGCCGGTCTGGGGCGACGTCGAACTCGCCTGGCGGCTGCGCGGTCAGGACGGCCGGGAACCGGCGCCCTGGCTCGCGGTCACCGGCACCAACGGCAAGACCACGACCGTACGGATGCTCGCCTCCATCCTGGAGGCCGCCGGACTGCGCACCGCCGCCGTCGGCAACATCGGCGTCTCGCTGCTGGACGCCGTCCTCGGCGACGAGCCCTACGACGTCCTCGCCGTCGAACTCTCCAGCTACCAGCTGCACTGGGCGCCCTCCCTGCGCGCCCACTCCGCCGCAGTGCTCAACCTGGCCCCCGACCACCTCGACTGGCACGGCTCCATGGAGGCGTACGCCGCCGACAAGGGCCGGATCTACGAGGGCAACCGGGTCGCCTGCGTGTACAACGCCGCCGACCCGGCCACCGAGGACCTGGTGCGCGAGGCGGACGTCGAGGAGGGCTGCCGGGCCATCGGCTTCACCCTCGGCACGCCGGGGCCCTCCCAGCTGGGCGTCGTGGACGGCATCCTCGTCGACCGGGCCTTCGTGCAGAACCGCCAGAAGCAGGCCCAGGAGCTGGCCGAGGTCGCGGACGTCAATCCGCCGGCCCCGCACAACATCGCCAACGCCCTGGCCGCCGCGGCCCTGGCCCGCGCCTACGGCGTCGAGCCCGCCGCCGTGCGCGACGGGCTGCGCAACTTCCGCCCGGACCCGCACCGCATCGAGCACGTCGCGGACGTCGGCGGCGTCGCGTACGTGGACGACTCCAAGGCCACCAACACGCACGCCGCCGAGGCATCCCTCGCCGCCTACGACTCCATCGTCTGGATCGCCGGCGGGCTGGCCAAGGGCGCCACCTTCGACGAGCTGGTGACCGGCTGCGCCAAGCGGCTGCGGGGCGTCGTGCTGATGGGCGCCGACCGCGCCCTGATCCGCGAAGCCCTCGCGCGACACGCGCCCGAGGTCCCTGTGGTCGACCTCGACCGGACCGACACTGGGGCGATGTCCGAGGCGGTCCGCGAGGCGGCAGGGCTCGCCCGGCCGGGAGACACCGTACTGATGGCCCCGGCCTGCGCCTCCATGGACATGTTCGTCAACTACAACAAGCGGGGCGAGGCCTTCGCGGACGCCGTCCGCGCACGCGCCGCCGAGAGCGCCTGACGGGTCCGGCCGCCGCGCCGCACCGTCCCGGCCCACCGGGGCGCGTACGGCTGCGCCGGGGCGGTGCCGCGGCGCCGGAGCCCCGGGCACGAGCAGTGGAGGGGACAGGGACATGCCGGCCGAAGAGAGCGTGCGGGTACGGCCCGCTGCCAAGGCCCGGCGGCCCGCGGCGGTGCGGGCCCGGAGCACGGGCGGCCCCCGCAGCCCGCGCGGCGGCGGTGTGCGGCGGCTGTACGAGCGGGCACGGCGGGCCTGGGACCGCCCGCTGACGGCGTACTACGTGATCCTGGGCGCCGGACTGCTGATCACCGTGCTCGGCCTGGTGATGGTCTACTCCGCCTCGATGATCAAGGCGCTGGAGCTGGGCAAGCCCGGCACCTACTTCTTCCGCAAGCAGTTCCTGGCCGCCGTGATCGGGGCCGGGCTGATGGCGGCCGCCGCCCGGATGCCGGTCAAGCTGCACCGCGCGCTGGCCTACCCGCTGCTCATGGGCGCCGTCTTCCTGATGGTCCTGGTCCAGGTGCCGGGGATAGGGATGTCGGTCAACGGCAACCGCAACTGGCTCTACCTGGGCGGGCCCTTCCAGCTCCAGCCCAGCGAGTTCGGCAAGCTGGCCCTCGTCCTGTGGGGAGCCGACCTGCTCGCCCGCAAACAGGACAAGCGGCTGCTGACCCAGTGGAAGCACATGCTGGTACCGCTGGTGCCGGTCGCCTTCATGCTGCTCGGACTCATCATGCTCGGCGGTGACATGGGCACTGCGATCATTCTCACGGCCATCCTGTTCGGCCTGCTCTGGCTGGCCGGTGCGCCGACCAGGCTCTTCGCCGGAGTGCTCGCCACCGCCGGCCTCATCGGCTTCCTGCTGATCAAGACGAGCCCCAACCGCATGTCCAGACTGGACTGCATGGGCGCCAGCGAGCCCGGGCCCGGCGGCTCCTGCTGGCAGGCCGTGCACGGGATCTATGCTCTGGCGTCGGGCGGATGGTTCGGATCGGGCCTCGGTGCGAGTGTGGAAAAATGGGGCCAACTGCCCGAACCCCACACCGACTTCATCTTCGCCATCACCGGGGAGGAACTGGGGTTGGCGGGGACGCTGTCGGTGCTCGCCCTCTTCGCGGCTCTAGGCTATGCGGGTATCCGCGTGGCGGGACGCACGGAGGACCCCTTCGTGAGGTACGCAGCGGGAGGTGTGACCACCTGGATCACGGCGCAGGCCGTGATCAACATCGGTGCGGTGCTCGGCCTGCTGCCGATCGCCGGTGTCCCGCTCCCGCTGTTCTCCTACGGGGGGTCGGCCCTGCTGCCGACCATGTTCGCCGTCGGGCTGCTGATCGCGTTCGCGCGGGACGAGCCCGCCGCGAAGGCGGCCCTGGCCGTGCGGAGGCCCGGGGTGAGATGGAAGACGATGAGACGGCGCGTCAAGAAGCGTTCGTCCGGAGAGCGGTGAATTTCGGTGCATGTCGTACTCGCCGGCGGGGGGACCGCCGGCCACATCGAGCCCGCGCTTGCCCTCGCGGACGCCCTGCGCAGGCAGGACCCGAGCGTGGGGATCACCGCTCTCGGTACGGAGCGGGGACTGGAGACCAGGCTCGTACCCGAGCGGGGGTACGAACTCGCCCTCATCCCGGCCGTACCGCTGCCGCGCAAGCCCACCCCCGAACTCATCACCGTCCCGGGCCGGCTGCGCGGCACCATCAAGGCCGCCGAGCAGATCCTGGAACGCACCAGGGCCGACTGCGTGGTCGGCTTCGGCGGTTACGTGGCCCTGCCGGGCTACCTGGCGGCCAAGCGGGCCGGCGTCCCGATCGTGGTCCACGAGGCCAACGCCCGGCCCGGCCTGGCCAACAAGATCGGCTCGCGGTACGCGCACGGCGTCGCCGTCTCCACGCCGGACAGCAAGCTGCGCGGCGCCCGCTACATCGGCATCCCGCTCCGCCGCACCATCGCCACCCTCGACCGGGCCCGCGTACGCCCCGAGGCGCGCGACGCGTTCGGCCTCGACCCCAACCTGCCCACGCTGCTGGTCTCCGGCGGCTCGCAGGGCGCCCGCCACCTCAACGAGGTGGTGCAGCGCGTCGCCCCGCTGCTCCAGCGCTCCGGCATCCAGATCCTGCACGTGGTCGGACCGAAGAACGAATTGCCGCGCGTGGACAACATGCCCGGGATGCCCCCCTACATCCCGGTACCGTACGTGGACCGGATGGATCTCGCGTACGCCGCGGCCGACATGATGCTCTGCCGCGCGGGCGCGATGACCGTCGCCGAACTCTCCGCCGTCGGACTGCCCGCCGCCTACGTCCCGTTGCCCATCGGCAACGGCGAACAGCGGCTGAACGCCCAGCCGGTGGTCAACGCCGGCGGCGGTCTGCTGGTGGACGACGCGGCGCTGACCCCGGAGTGGGTGCAGGGCAACGTCCTGCCGGTGCTGTCCGATCCGCACCGGTTGTATGAAATGTCCCGTGCCGCCGCAGAGTTCGGCCGCCGGGACGCCGACGATCTGCTGGTCGGCATGGTGTACGAGGCGATTGCCGCACGCCGTAACGCGTGAGGCGGGCGGGTCCGGGGGCACCGCCCCCGGACCCGGCATAAGGAGCGAGCGTGGCCGGACCGACGACCGCCCAGCGCGGTGCAGGGAAGCAGGAGGACGCCCCGGAACGGCCGCCGCGCCCGGGTCCCGAGGGGCGCCGCATCACCCGGCGCCGGCTGCTGGTCCTGATCGCCGCGGCCGTGCTGCTGCTCGGCTCCGGCGCGGTCTGGGTGCTGTACGGGTCCTCCTGGCTGAGGGTCGGGCAGGTCAGGGTGACCGGCGTCCGGGTGCTGACGCCGGCCGAGGTGGAGCGCGCGGCCGCGGTGCCGATGAACGCCCCGCTGGTCTCCGTGGACACCGGCGCGATCGAGAAGAGGTTGCGCCAGAAGTTGCCTCGTATCGACTCGGTGGATGTCGTTCGGTCATGGCCGCACGGCATCGGACTTAAGGTGACCGAACGACAGCCGGTCCTGTTGGTCGAAAAGGGCGCGAAGTTCATCGAAGTGGACGCCGGGGGCGTGCGCTTCGCGACGGTGGACAAGGCGCCCGCGGGCGTACCCCTGCTGGAAGTGGCCACCGGTCACTCCGCGAGTCTGCGCCGCTTCGGCGGCGACCGGCTGGTGCGGGAAGCGGTCCGGGTGGCGGGTGATCTCCCGGGCGGTGTCGCCGAGGACACCCGGGTCGTCCGGGTCGCCTCGTACGACGCCATCTCCCTGGAACTCACCGGAGATCGAACGGTGCTGTGGGGGAGCGGTGAAGCGGGTGCGGCGAAGGCGCGAGTCCTCACCGCTCTCATGAAGGCCGCCCCCAAAGCGGGACACTTCGACGTGAGTGCACCCACCGCCCCCGCGGCATCGGGTAGTTGACGCACATTTGGCCTGGCCAGCACCCTGGTTGGTCAGCGCTACGGGTGATCACATAGGGTGAAAAGAAAAACGGGAGGTTCGGCGTGTTCGTTGAACGTGCGCCACTTGTCGACTTAGTGTCCTGTTCGGAAGAGTCCATGAAGCAGACACACTGGTAACCCTAAACTTGAACGTTAGGGTTTGGGTCGGCGTTCGGACCGTCCCAATCGGCATCCGTCGTCGCGGCGGGATCACCGCGAAGCGACGACACGTAACTCGAGGCGAGAGGCCTTCGACGTGGCAGCACCGCAGAACTACCTCGCAGTCATCAAGGTCATCGGTGTCGGCGGCGGTGGTGTCAATGCCATCAACCGAATGATCGAGGTCGGTCTCAAGGGCGTCGAGTTCATCGCGATCAACACGGATGCGCAAGCCCTGTTGATGAGCGACGCCGACGTCAAGCTCGACGTCGGCCGTGAACTCACCCGCGGCCTCGGCGCCGGGGCGAACCCGGCCGTCGGTCGTAAGGCGGCAGAGGACCACCGTGAGGAGATCGAGGAGGTCCTCAAGGGGGCCGACATGGTCTTCGTCACCGCAGGCGAAGGCGGCGGCACCGGCACCGGTGGCGCACCCGTCGTCGCCAACATCGCGCGCTCGCTCGGCGCCCTGACGATCGGTGTGGTCACCCGCCCGTTCACCTTCGAGGGCCGGCGTCGCGCGAACCAGGCGGAAGACGGCATCGCCGAACTCCGCGAAGAGGTCGACACCCTCATCGTCATCCCCAACGACCGGCTCCTGTCCATCTCGGACCGCCAGGTCAGCGTGCTCGACGCATTCAAGTCGGCCGACCAGGTGCTGCTGTCGGGTGTCCAGGGCATCACCGACCTCATCACCACGCCGGGCCTGATCAACCTCGACTTCGCCGACGTCAAGTCGGTCATGTCCGAGGCCGGATCGGCGCTCATGGGCATCGGCTCCGCCCGCGGCGACGACCGCGCGGTGGCCGCCGCGGAGATGGCGATCTCCTCGCCGCTCCTGGAGGCGTCCATCGACGGCGCCCGCGGTGTCCTGCTCTCCATCTCCGGCGGCAGCGACCTCGGTCTCTTCGAGATCAACGAGGCCGCCCAGCTGGTGAGCGAGGCGGCGCACCCGGAGGCGAACATCATCTTCGGCGCGGTCATCGACGACGCCCTCGGCGACGAGGTGCGCGTCACCGTCATCGCGGCGGGCTTCGACGGCGGACAGCCGCCGGCCCGGCGGGAGATCGCGCTCGGCGGCAACACCGCCAAGCGCGAGGAGCCGGCCCCGACGCCGGTCCGGGCCGCCGAGCCGGTGCGTCAGTCGGGCGGGCTCGGTTCCGTCCCGCCGCGCGAGGAGTCGCCGGCGCAGGCCGAGCCGGCTCCGGCGGCGGGTGAGACCCACCTTCCACCGGTCGTCTCGCCGCCGCACGTCCCGCCGGCCCGTCCCTACTCGGACTCCCAGGCCGAAGAGCTGGACGTACCGGACTTCTTGAAGTGATAGGTCCGCACGACGCAGTGAGCTCGAAGGTTTCTGTCTTTTCGCGGGGCGGCGCTCATTTCTCCTTCACCGACAGGTGGGGCGGAGTGAGCGCCGCCCCGTACGCGGAGCTCAATCTCGGCGGCGCGGTCGGCGACGACCCCACCGCCGTTCTCGCCAACCGGGAGCGCGCCGCGCGTGCCCGGGGCATCGATCCGGCGCGGGTCGTCTGGATGAACCAGGTGCACGGCCGCGACGTGGCCGTGGTCGACGGGCCCTGGGGCGACGCCCCGGGGATTCCCGCCGTCGACGCCGTGGTCACCGCGCGCCGCGGCCTCGCGCTCGCCGTACTCACCGCGGACTGCACGCCCGTCCTGCTCGCCGATCCGGAGGCCGGTGTCGCCGCCGCGGCGCACGCGGGCCGGCCGGGGCTGGTCGCCGGTGTCGTGCCGGCCGCGGTCGAGGCCATGGTCCGGCTCGGCGCGGAGGTCTCCCGGATCACCGCCCGTACCGGGCCGGCCGTCTGCGGGCGGTGCTACGAGGTGCCGGCGGCGATGCGGGACGAGGTCGCCGCGCGCGTGCCCGGTTCGTGGTCCGAAACGAGCTGGGGCACCCCGGCGGTGGACGTCACCGGCGGCGTGCACGCGCAGCTGGCGGCGCTCGGCGTCACCGACCGGCACGCGTCGCCCTTCTGCACCCTTGAATCGGGCGACCACTTCTCGTACCGACGCGACCGCACCACCGGGCGGCTCGCCGGATATGTCTGGCTGGACTGATAGGGCATGACGGAACGCAAGGACGAACTCGCCGCGAATCTGGCGCGGGTGGACGACCGGATCGCCTCGGCCTGCGCCGCGGCCGGGCGCCCGCGGGAGGACGTGACCCTGATCGTGGTCACCAAGACCTACCCCGCGAGCGATGTGCGGATTCTGCACGGACTCGGTGTGCGTCAGGTCGCGGAGAACCGCGACCAGGACGCCGCCCCCAAGGCAGCCGCATGTGCGGATCTGTCCCTCTCCTGGCACTTTGTCGGTCAATTGCAGACCAACAAGGTTCGTTCGGTGGCCGGTTATGCCGATGTCGTGCAGTCGGTGGACCGTACGAAGCTGGTGACCGCCCTCTCGTCGGCGGCCGGACGCGGCGGCCGCGAACTCGGCTGCCTGATCCAGGTGGCGCTCGACGCGGAGAGTGGGGAGCGGGGTGCGCGCGGAGGCGTGGCCCCGGACGGGATCGAAGAGTTGGCCGACGCGGTCGCCGACGCGCCCGGGCTGCGACTGGACGGACTGATGACCGTCGCGCCGCTCGCCGGGCCGTTCGCCGGACGCCAACGGGCCGCGTTCGACCGGCTGATGGAATTCTCATCCCGGCTGCGCGGGAACCATCCTGCTGCGAACATGGTCTCTGCAGGGATGAGTGCGGACCTCGAGGACGCGATCGCGGCCGGAGCGACACATGTGCGCGTCGGTACTGCGGTACTCGGAGTCCGCCCCGGCCTCGGGTAACGTCGCCAAGCAAGTCGGACCACAGCAGAAAATATGGTCATTACCGCCCAGGGCGGGCAGGCCGGAGTGGATCGCGGGCACTTGGTGACAGATGCCGATCCACCACAGAGCGGAGGACTCAGAGCATGGCCGGCGCGATGCGCAAGATGGCGGTCTACCTCGGCCTCGTGGAGGACGATGGGTACGACGGCCCGGGGTTCGACCCCGACGACGAATTCGAACCCGAGCCGGAGCCCGAACGCGACCGGCGTCGGCACCAGCCCGCGCATCAGGTGGAGCGGGACCGGGAGCGTGACGAACCGGTCCGCGCGGTCCAGCCGCCGGCGCAGCGGGAGCCCGTCCAGATCCCGGCGGAGCGCGAGCGACCCGCCCGGATCGCACCCGTGGCATCCATCACACCTGAACGCCCGAACATGGAGAAGAACGCACCGGTGATCATGCCCAAGGTCGTGTCCGAGCGGGAGCCCTACCGGATCACCACGCTGCACCCCAGGACCTACAACGAGGCCCGTACCATCGGGGAACACTTCCGTGAGGGCACTCCGGTGATCATGAATCTCACGGAGATGGACGATACGGACGCGAAGCGACTTGTCGACTTTGCCGCGGGACTCGTCTTCGGTCTCCATGGCAGCATTGAACGAGTGACACAGAAGGTGTTCCTGCTGTCTCCTGCTAACGTCGATGTCACGGCGGAGGACAAGGCCCGTATCGCAGAGGGCGGATTCTTCAACCAGAGCTGAGAACACGACACCGGGAACGACCCGGCCGAGAGGCCGGCGCTACGAGAGCCAGGGGAGAGGGAAGCGCGAGAGATGGGCGTCGCACAAAGTGTTGTCTACATCGCGTTGATGTGTTTCCTCATCGTGCTGATCTTCCGGCTCGTCATGGACTACGTCTTCCAGTTCGCACGTTCATGGCAGCCGGGCAAGCCGATGGTGGTCGTCCTCGAGACCACGTACACGGTCACCGATCCACCGCTCAAGCTCCTGCGGCGGTTCATCCCGCCGCTGCGTCTCGGGGGCGTGGCACTCGACCTGTCCTTCTTCGTTCTGATGATCATCGTTTCCATCCTGATCAGCATCGTGATCAGGCTGTGAGCGATACGGTCCTGCCGACTGCCGACGACTACGTAGAGGTGAAGAAGAGATGCCGCTGACTCCCGAGGATGTGCGGAACAAGCAGTTCACGACGGTCCGCCTCCGAGAGGGCTACGACGAGGACGAGGTCGATGCCTTCCTCGACGAGGTCGAGTCGGAGCTGACCCGCCTGCTCCGTGAGAACGAGGACCTGCGCGCCAAGCTGGCCGCCGCCACGCGTGCCGCCGCGCAGAACCAGCAGCAGGGTATGCGCAAGCCGCCGGAGCAGCAGGACCGGCCGGGTGCCCCGGTGCCCGCCGCCATATCGGGCCCGCCGGTCCAGCAGCAGCCCCCGCAGATGGGTCCCCCCCAGCTGCCCGGTGGTGCTCCGCAGCTGCCCGCCGGTCCCAGCGGCCACGGCCCCCAGGGTCCGCACGGTCCCGGTCCGCAGGGCCCCCACGGCCCCGGCCCGATGCAGGGCGGTCCCATGGGCGGACCGATGGGCGGCCCCATGGGCGGTCACAACCCGCAGCAGCAGATGCAGCAGATGCAGCAGCCGCCGCAGATGCAGCAGCAGGGCCCCGGTGGCGACAGCGCCGCCCGTGTCCTGTCCCTCGCCCAGCAGACCGCCGACCAGGCGATCGCGGAGGCCCGTTCCGAGGCCAACAAGATCGTCGGCGAGGCCCGCAGCCGCGCCGAGGGCCTGGAGCGGGACGCCCGCGCCAAGGCGGACGCGCTGGAGCGGGACGCGCAGGAGAAGCACCGCGTGGCGATGGGCTCGCTGGAGTCGGCCCGCGCGACGCTGGAGCGCAAGGTCGAGGACCTGCGCGGCTTCGAGCGCGAGTACCGGACCCGTCTGAAGTCCTACCTGGAGAGCCAGCTGCGTCAGCTGGAGACCCAGGCTGACGACTCGCTGGCTCCGCCGCGCACCCCGGCCGCCGCTTCGCTGCCGCCGTCGCCCTCGCTGGCTCCGGCCGGTGCGGGCGCCATGGGTCACACCATGGGCGGCAACCATGGCGGTCAGCCGATGGGCGGCGGCAACCCGTCCATGGGCGGTGGCCCGTCGTACGGCGGTCAGCAGCAGATGTCCCCGGCGATGACGCAGCCGATGGCGCCGGTGCGGCCGCAGGCGCCGCAGCCGATGCAGCAGGCGCCGTCGCCGATGCGGGGCTTTCTGATCGACGAGGACGACAACTGAGCGGGGCGCGCTCGTTGGGCGCGTAGCCGTCGGCAGGCTGAGGGCCGGGCCCCGGGGTTTTCCCCGGGGCCCGGCCCTTTTGCGTACGCGGCCCGCTGCTCGGGGCTTGTTCCCCACCCCGCCCCTTCCCGTAACCGGGGCTCCGCCCCGGACCCCGCGCCTCAAACGCCGCGAGGCTGAAGGTTGCGGCGGGGCCGGAACGGGAGAGGGCCCGGCCGGAACGTTCTCCGGCCGGGCCCAGGGCGCGGGTTACGCCTGCGTCTTGCGGAGGCGGAACGTCAGGGACAGGCCCTCGTCCTCGAACGGGGCACCGTACGCGCCGTCCGCCTCGCCCTCCGCGTAGTCCAGCGCCAGCACCTCGTCCGCGATGAGCGCCGCGTGCTCGGTGAGGGCCTCCGTCGTCGCGGGGGACGTGGAGGTCCACCGGACGGCGATGCGGTCCGCGACGTCGAGGCCGCTGTTCTTGCGGGCCTCCTGGATCAGGCGGATCGCGTCACGGGCCAGGCCCGCCCGCCGCAGCTCCGGGGTGATCTCCAGGTCCAGGGCGACCGTCGCGCCCGAGTCGGAGGCGACGGACCAGCCCTCGCGCGGGGTCTCCGTGATGATGACCTCGTCGGGGGAGAGGGTGACCGTCTCGCCGTCGACCTCCACCGAGGCCGTGCTCTCGCGCAGGGCCAGCGACAGGGCCGCCGCGTCCGCGTTCGCGACCGCCTTGGCCACCGCCTGGACGCCCTTGCCGAAGCGCTTGCCGAGCGCCCGGAAGTTCGCCTTGGCCGTGGTGTCGACGAGCGAGCCGCCCACCTCGGAGAGAGAGGCCAAGGAGGAGACGTTCAGCTCCTCCGTGATCTGCGCGTGCAGCTCCGGCGAGAGGCGCTCGAAGCCCGAGGCGGCGACCAGGGCGCGGGAGAGCGGCTGACGGGTCTTGACGCCCGACTCGGCACGCGTGGCCCGGCCCAGCTCCACGAGGCGGCGTACGAGCGCCATCTGCGCCGAGAGGGCGGGGTCGATCGCCGCCGGGTCCGCCTTCGGCCAGGACGACAGGTGCACCGACTCCGGCGCGTCCGGGGCGACCGGCACGACCAGGTCCTGCCAGACCCGCTCGGTGATGAACGGGGTCAGCGGGGCCATCAGCCGGGTCACCGTCTCGACGACCTCGTGCAGCGTGCGCAGCGCCGCCTTGTCGCCCTGCCAGAAGCGGCGGCGGGAGCGGCGCACGTACCAGTTGGACAGGTCGTCGACGAACGCGGACAGCAGCTTGCCGGCGCGCTGGGTGTCGTAGCTCTCCAGCGCCTGGGTGACCTGGTCGACCAGGGTGTTCAGCTCGCCGAGCAGCCAGCGGTCCAGGACCGTGCGGTCGGCGGGCGCCGGGTCCGCGGCCGAGGGCGACCAGTCGGTCGTACGGGCGTACAGGGCCTGGAAGGCGACCGTGTTCCAGTACGTGAGGAGCGTCTTGCGGACGACCTCCTGGATCGTGCCGTGGCCCACCCGCCGGGCCGCCCAGGGCGAGCCGCCGGCCGCCATGAACCAGCGCACCGCGTCGGCGCCGTGCTGGTCCATGAGCGGGATCGGCTGGAGGATGTTGCCCAGGTGCTTGGACATCTTCCGGCCGTCCTCGGCGAGGATGTGGCCCAGGCAGACGACGTTCTCGTAGGACGACTTGTCGAAGACCAGCGTGCCGACGGCCATCAGCGTGTAGAACCAGCCGCGGGTCTGGTCGATGGCCTCCGAGATGAACTGCGCCGGGTAGCGGCTCTCGAAGATCTCCTTGTTCTTGTACGGGTAGCCCCACTGCGCGAACGGCATCGAGCCCGAGTCGTACCAGGCGTCGATGACCTCCGGGACGCGGTACGCCTCCAGTTGGCAGCTCTCGTGGGTGCAGGTGAACGTGATCTCGTCGATGAACGGCCGGTGCGGGTCCAGGCCCGAGAGGTCCGCGCCCGACAGCTCGCCCAGCTCCGCGCGGGAGCCCACGCAGGTGAGGTGGCCGTCCTCGCAGCGCCAGATCGGCAGCGGGGTGCCCCAGTAGCGGTTGCGGGAGAGCGCCCAGTCGACGTTGTTGGTCAGCCAGTCGCCGAAGCGGCCGTGCTTGACCGAGTCCGGGAACCAGTTGGTCTTCTCGTTCTCCTGGAGCAGCCGCTCCTTGACCGCCGTCGTACGGATGTACCAGGAAGGCTGCGCGTAGTACAGCAGCGCGGTGTGGCAGCGCCAGCAGTGCGGGTAGCTGTGCTCGTACGGGACGTGGCGGAAGAGGAGGCCGCGGTCGTTCAGGTCCTCGGTCAGGGCCTCGTCGGCCTTCTTGAAGAAGACGCCGCCGACCAGCGGCAGGTCCTCCTCGAAGGTGCCGTCGGGGCGGACCGGGTTGACCACCGGCAGGCCGTACGCCTTGCAGACCAGGAGGTCGTCGGCGCCGAAGGCGGGGGACTGGTGGACCAGACCCGTACCGTCCTCGGTCGTCACGTACTCGGCGTTGACGACGTAGTGCGCCTCGGCCGGGAAGTCCACGAGGGCGAAGGGGCGCTCGTACGTCCAGCGCTCCATCTCGCGGCCCGTGAACGACTGGCCGGTGAGCTCCCAGCCCTCGCCGAGCGCCTTCTCGACCAGCGGCTGCGCGACGACGAGCTTCTCCTCGCCGTTCGTCGCGACGACGTAACGGACTTCGGGGTGCGCGGCGACGGCGGTGTTGGAGACCAGGGTCCACGGGGTCGTCGTCCAGACCAGCAGCGCCGCCTCGCCGGCCAGCGGGCCCGAGGTGAGCGGGAAGCGCACGAAGACCGAGGGGTCGACGACCGTCTCGTAGCCCTGCGCCAGCTCGTGGTCGGACAGGCCGGTGCCGCAGCGCGGGCACCAGGGGGCGACACGGTGGTCCTGGACCAGCAGGCCCTTGTTGAAGATCTCCTTCAGCGACCACCACACGGACTCGACGTACTCGGGGTCCATCGTGCGGTACGCGTCGTCGAGGTCGACCCAGTAGCCCATGCGGGTCGTCAGCTCGGCGAAGGCGTCGGTGTGCCGGGTCACGGACTCGCGGCACTTGGCGTTGAACTCGGCGATGCCGTACGCCTCGATGTCCTTCTTGCCGTTGAAGCCCAGCTCCTTCTCGACCGCCAGCTCGACCGGCAGGCCGTGGCAGTCCCAGCCGGCCTTGCGGCCCACGTGGTAGCCCTGCATGGTCCGGAAGCGGGGGAAGACGTCCTTGAAGACGCGGGCCTCGATGTGGTGGGCGCCGGGCATGCCGTTGGCGGTCGGCGGGCCCTCGTAGAAGACCCACTCGGGGCGGCCCTCGGACTGGTCGAGGCTCTTGTCGAAGACCTTGTTCTCGCGCCAGAAGTCGAGCACGGCGTGCTCGAGCGCGGGCAGGTCGACCTGGGCGGGTACCTGGCGGTACTGCGGCGATGTCATGTGCGGGCTTCCTCCGGCGGACGTCTTCCACTTCCGTCGGAGGGACGAGAACCGGCTCCGGTCCCCGCGGTACCACCCTCCTTGGCCCCGGGCGTGCGCCCCGGGCCCCCTCATTGGGGTGCGATGCCGGTTCTACTGGCCCCTCGGGGGCTTTCTTCCGGCGGCTCCGGGGTGATCTTCACGACGCGCTCGCCCCCGGGCTCCCACCGTCCCCGGGTCGCTGCTGGCTGCGTACGACGCTACTCGTCCCATCCACGCCTCTCGCTGGGGCCAGTGTACGGGCCCGGGGGCAGGGCGTCCGACCGGTTTACGCGGGGCCCGGCGTGACCCGAATGGCCACACGGGCCGTACGGACCCGGGGCGCGGCCCGGCGCGCGCCGGAAAGCCGGATTACCCGGCGGGGAGCTGGGCACAACGGATGCAGGCGCGCAGTGATCCGGAGACGGGGAGGGGCGGTGCGGCGGCGTGCCCCGTTGCCGCGGGGCCGGGGTCGACTTATCGTCCCAGCACGACTCGCGAGCAAGATCACAATGCGTGAAGGGGCCGCGGCCATGGTGGAGAAGAAGCCCGGCAGGAAGGCGCCGGCGAAGAAGGCCGCGGCGAGGAAGACGGCGTCCGCCGCTACGGCGGCGGACGGGAAGCCGGAGTCCGCCGGGCACGCGGAATCCGGCGGGGACACGGCGTCCACCGGGAAGAAGGCCTCCGCCGAGAAGGCGGCGGGCCGGAAGACCACGGCGAAGAGGACCGGGGCCGCCGAGGCCCCGGCGAACACGGGGGCGGCCGAGGCCGCCGAGCAGACGGGAGCCCACACGGTGGTAGCCAAGAAGAGCGCGGCCGGTACCCGGACCGCGGGCGGGGACACGGCACCCGTGCCGCCCGCCCGGGTCTCCACGGCCCCGGGAGACCTGGCCGTACGGCCGGGCGAGGACCCCTGGACGCCGGAGGAGGTCGCGTCCGCGCGGGACGAGCTGACCGGGGAGAGCACCCGGCTCCGCAACGAGCTGGAGGCGTCGGGACTGGCGCTGGCCGGGCTGATGCGGGACTCCGGCGACGGGGCGGGCGACGACGAGGCCGACACCGGCACCAAGAACATCACCCGCGAGCACGAGATGCAGCTCGCCGCCAACGCCCAGGAGATGCTGGACCAGACCGAGCGCGCCCTGGCCCGGCTGGAGGCCGGTACGTACGGGCTCTGCGAGGTCTGCGGCAAGCCGATCGGCAAGGCGCGGATGCAGGCGTTCCCCCGCGCCACCCTGTGTGTCGAGGACAAACAGAAGCAGGAGCGACGAGGCTGATCCGCACTGGTGTGTCGTACCCTCGTTCTCTGTCGGGAACTAGCTTGAGGGACTCACGTGGCAGAGGCGGAGCGCATCATCGGTACGCCGGACATCACCGGGGCTGAGGGAAGCGGAGAGACCGGGCCGGACGGCGCGGCCGCTTCCCCGGACCCGGTCGCGCCGGAGGCGGCGGACACCGGTGCCACGGCCGCGGACGCGGCGGTCGACCGTTCGCCGGCCACCCGCCGCCGGCGGATCATCCTGCTGTTCTGCGTCGCGGTCGTCGCCTACCTGCTCGACCTCGGCAGCAAGATGCTCGTCGTGGCGAAGCTGGAGCACCAGGAGCCGATCGAGCTCCTGGGCGACTGGCTCAAGCTCGACGCCATCCGCAACGCGGGCGCCGCGTTCGGCTTCGGCGAGGCGTTCACGATCATCTTCACGATCATCGCGGCGACCGTCATCGTGGTCATCGCGCGGATCGCGCGCAAGCTGTACAGCCTGCCGTGGGCCATCGCGCTCGGCCTGCTGCTCGGCGGAGCGCTCGGCAACCTCACCGACCGCATCTTCCGGGCGCCCGGCGTGTTCGAGGGCGCGGTGGTGGACTTCATCGCCCCCGCCCACTTCGCCGTCTTCAACCTGGCCGACTCCGCGATCGTCTGCGGCGGCATCCTGATCGTCCTCCTCTCCTTCAAGGGCCTGGACCCCGACGGCACCGTGCACAAGGACTAGTCGGCCGGGCACAGGACCGGCCCGGCGCGAGGACCGGCGGGCGCAAGGCATACTCGACTGGTGAGTACGCAACCCGAGGTCCGCACCCTGCCCGTCCCCGATGGCCTGGAGGGCGAGCGCGTCGACGCCGTCATCTCCCGGATGTTCGGTTTCTCCCGCACCAAGGCCGCCGACCTGGCCGCCGCCGGCAAGGTGCAGGTGGACGGCTCGGTGGTCGGGAAGTCCGAGCGGGTGCACGGCGGTGCCTGGCTCGAAGTGGAGATGCCGCAGGCGCCCGCACCGGTGCAAATCGTCGCCGAGCCCGTCGAGGGCATGGAGATCGTCCACGACGACGACGACATCGTGGTCATCGCCAAGCCCGTCGGCGTGGCCGCGCACCCCAGCCCCGGCTGGACCGGCACCACCGTCATCGGCGGCCTCGCCGCCGCCGGGTACCGGATCTCGACCTCCGGCGCCGCCGAGCGCCAGGGCATCGTGCACCGCCTCGACGTCGGCACCTCCGGGCTGATGGTCGTCGCCAAGTCCGAGCGTGCCTACACCTCGCTGAAGGCCCAGTTCCGCGACCGGGTCGTCGAGAAGAAGTACAACGCGCTGGTCCAGGGCCACCCGGACCCCATGAGCGGCACCATCGACGCCCCCATCGGCCGCCACCCCAACCACGACTACAAGTGGGCGGTCGTCGCTGACGGCAAGGCATCGGTGACGCACTACGACCTCATCGAGGCGTACCGGGCCGCCAGCCTCCTCGACATCAAGCTGGAGACCGGCCGCACCCACCAGATCCGGGTGCACATGTCCGCCCACCGCCACCCCTGCGTCGGCGACCTCACCTACGGCGCCGACCCCACCATGGCCAAGCGCCTCGGCCTGACCCGGCAGTGGCTGCACGCGGTCAGGCTGGGCTTCGAGCACCCCGCCGACGGGAGCTGGGTCGAGTTCACCAGCACCTACCCCGACGACCTCCGGCAGGCGCTGGACCGGATCGCGGCGGAGAGCCAGTGAGGGCCGGGCCGCTCGCGTACACCACCCGGACCGTCACGGACGAGCAGGACCGCGCCGCGTGCTTCCAGGTGCGCAAGGAGGTCTTCGTCGGTGAGCAGAACGTGCCCGAGGAGATCGAGTACGACGCCTTCGACGCGGACGCGGTGCACGTCATAGCCGTCGCGGCCGACGGCACCGCGCTCGGCACCGGCCGGCTGCTGCACGGCCCCGCCGCCGCGGCGCACAACGGCGTGGACACGACCGTCGGCTCGCTGGGCCGGCTCGCGGTCGGCAAGGAGGCGCGCGGCCTCGGGGTCGGCGCCGCCCTGGTGCGGGCCGTCGAGGACGCCGCCCGGAACCGGGGCCTGGCCGCCGTCGACCTGCACGCCCAGACGCACGCCCTCGGCTTCTACGAGCGCCTCGGCTACGAGCCGTACGGCCCCGAGTTCATGGACGCCGGCATCCCGCACCGGGCGATGCGCCGGGCGATCTGACGCCCCGCCGCACCCCCTGACCCCGGCGGGCAGGGGGCGCATGGCAGGGTGAGGGGCGACGGCGGGGCGGAGACCGGGCCCGGCCGGAGCGCTTCGGAAGGCACCCCGTGGACCAGATGTCACTGCTGCTCCTGCTGCTGCTCGGAGCCGTGGTCACGGTTCCGCTCGGCGACCGGCTGAAACTGCCCGCACCGGTCCTGATGACGCTCTTCGGGGTCGTGCTGGCCTTCGTCAGCTTCGTGCCGAACGTGGACATCCCGCCGGAGATCATCCTCCCCGCCCTGCTGCCCCCGCTGCTCTACGCCTCGGTGCAGCGGACCTCCTGGCGGCAGTTCGCGGCGAACAAGCGGCCCATCTTCCTGCTGGCCGTCGCCCTGGTCTTCCTCACGACCGCCGCCGTCGCCGCGGTGGCCCACACGATCGTGCCCGGGCTGCCGCTGGCCGCCGCCGTCGCGCTCGGCGCGCTCGTCGCCCCGCCCGACCCGGTCGCCGCGACCGCCGTCGCCGGCTCCGTCGGGCTGCCCCGCCGGCTCGTCTCCATCCTGGAGGGCGAGGGGCTCTTCAACGACGTCACCGCGATCGTTCTGTACCACGTGGCCATCGCGGCCGCCGTGAGCGGGACCTTCTCGCTGCCCGAGGCGTTCGGGCTGCTCGCGCTGTCCGCCGTGGTCGCCATCGCGGTCGGGATCGCGCTCGGCTGGCTCACCATCAAGCTGATGGGCCTGCTCGGCGACGCCACCCTCCAGGTCGGACTGACCCTGCTGGTGCCGTTCGTCAGCTACGTGCTCGCCGAGGAGCTGATGGGCTCCGGCGTGCTCGCCGTCCTGATGACCGCGATCTTCCTCGCCGAGCACACCGCGGACGCCGACGACGTCCTCGGCCGGCTCACCGGACGCACCTTCTGGGAGATCGTCGACACCCTCGTCACCGGGATCGCCTTCGGGCTGATCGGCCTCGAACTGCACAACGTGTTCGGCACGGCGGACGGCCGGGAGCTGGAGATGGTCGGCTGGGGCCTCGCCGTCGTCGCGGTCGTCGTCGGCGTACGGCTCCTCTATCTGCTCCCGGCCACCTGGCTGGCCAAACGGCTGCACACCCGGCGGGACGTCAGCGAGGAGATCCCCACCAGCTGGCGGGAGACCGTCATCATGTGGTGGGCCGGGATGCGCGGGGTGGCCTCCGTGGCGCTGGCCCTCGCGATCCCGCTGGAGACGGACGACGGCAAACCGTTCCCCGGCCGCGACGAGATCGTCTTCATCGCGTTCTCCGTGATCATGGTGACCCTGGTCTTCCAGGGGCTGACGCTGCCCTGGCTGGTGCGGAAGCTCGGGGTGCGCGCGGACACCGACGCCGAGGCGGCCCTGGAGAAGGACCTCGCGATCCGGGCGGCCAAGGCGGCCCGCCGACGGCTCAAGAAGATCGAGGAGACCGAGGACCTCCCCGAGGACGTCGTCGAGCGGCTGCACCGGCTCGCGTACGACGTGGGGGCGCGGATCAGCCCCGAGATGGTCGACGACGAACGGCGCGACGCCTACGCCAAGCGCGTCGAGCGGTTCCAGGCGGTCAGCCGCATCCAGCGCGAGATGATGTCGGCCGCCCGCCACGCGGTGCTCTCCGCCCGCAGCGAGCCCGGCTCGGACCCCGAGGTCGTCGACCGGGTCCTGCGGCAGCTGGACGTGCGCAGCCTGCGCTGAAGGGGCTCAGCCACGGCCCGTGCGCGGTGTCCTGTTCCAGCTGCTCATGGACTTCTCGTCCCGGCCGTTCAACGACACCGCCGGCCACGCGTCGCCGGGCGGGAGCACGGCGGGGGCCGTCGCCACCCGCGGCAGCGCGTACGGGTGGTGGTCGCGCAGCCAGCCGATCATCTGCTCCCGGACCGCGCATCGCGCCGTCCAGATGTCGTCCGCGTCCTTCGCCGTGACCACCGCGCGCACCTCGATCGTCGTCGGCGTGGTGTCCGTGACCGCCAGGGACCAGTTCCGGCCGTCCCAGGCGGCGCACTCGCCGAGGATGTCCCGCAGCTTGTCGCGCATCGCCTCGATCGGCGCCGAGTGGTCGAGATGGAAGAAGACCGAACCGGTCATCTGCACACCGCCGCGCGACCAGTTCTGGAACGGCTTGCCCGTGAAGTACGAGACCGGCATCGTGATCCGCCGCTCGTCCCACGTACGCACCGCGAGGAAGGTCAGCGTGATCTCCTCGATCGTGCCCCACTCCTCGTCCACCACCACCGTGTCGCCGATCCGCACCATGTCGCCGAAGGCGATCTGGAGTCCGGCGAAGAGGTTGCCGAGCGTGGACTGCGCGGCGACACCGGCGACGATGCCGAGGAGTCCGGCCGACGCCAGCATCGAGGTGCCGACGGTCTGCATCGCGGGGAACGTCAGCAGCATCGCGGACACCGCCACGGTCGCCACCACCGCGATGACCACTCGCTGGATCAGCGTCACCTGCGTGCGCACCCGGCGCACCCGCGCCGGGTCACGGTTGTGGGCCGCCGCGTAGCGCGCGTACACGGAGTCGACGACCGCGACGGCGATCCGCACCACCAGCCAGGCCGACGCCCCGATCAGCACCAGCGTCAGCATCCGGGCGATGCCCACCCGGTGGTCCCGGACCGCGCCGAGCCCCGTGTGGGCGTACGTACCGCGCAGCAGCGCCGCGCACATGACCAGCTGGAACGGGATCCGGCAGCGCCGCAGCATCCCCCACAGCGGGGTCTCGTGGTGACGGGCGTCGGCACGCCTGAGCAGCAGATCGAGCAGCCAGCCCGCCGCCAGGGTGATCACGATCGCCCCGCCGAGGACGATCAGCGGCCGCAGAACGTTCTCCATGCTGTCGCTCTCCATCCTTTCGAACGCAACTGGCACCATGGGCCTCATGAACATCATGCTTTTCCACTCGATGTACGGTCTGCGCCCCGCGGTCCACGCGGCAGCCGACCGGCTGCGCGCCGCCGGGCACGAGGTGCGCGTGCCCGATCTGTTCGAGGGGCACACCTTTGATTCGGTGGAGGAAGCGGAGGCGTTCCGGGAGGAAACGGGCAAGGAGGAGCTGCTGAAGCGGGCCGTGCTGGCCGCCGCGCCCTACTCCGACCAGGGCCTCGTGTACGCGGGCTTCTCGCTCGGCGCCTCGGTCGCCCAGACCCTGGCGCTCGGCGACGAGAAGGCGCGCGGGCTGCTGCTTTTCCACGGCACGTCTGACATCGCCGAGAACGCCTCGGTGGACGAACTGCCCGTGCAGCTGCACGTGGCGGACCCGGACCCGTACGAGACCCCGGACTGGCTGAACTCCTGGTACCTGGACATGCAGCGGACCGGGGCGGACGTGGAGGTCTACCGCTACCCGGGCGCCGGGCACCTGTTCACCGACCCTGAGCTGCCGGACTTCGACCGGGAGGCGGCGGAGCTGGCCTGGAAGGTCGCGATCGGCTTCCTCGCCACGCTGTGACGCGCGAAGGGCTCCGCGCGGATCGCGCGGAGCCCTTCGAGGGATGCGGGAGGGTCAGCCCTTCAGCGCGGCGGTCATCGCCGTGTTGTAGTCCTCGACCGTCATCGGTGCGTTCTTGCCGTCGCCGCCGGTGATCTTCTTGCCGTCCATGACGAGGGTCGGTGTGCCCGTCACGTCGTCCTTGTTCTCGTCGAAGCTCTTGGACATCTTCAGGGCCCAGGCGTCGTACGTGCCGTCCTCGA
The DNA here is from genome assembly GCF_900105515.1 of Streptomyces sp. 2131.1. Taxonomy (GTDB): domain Bacteria; phylum Actinomycetota; class Actinomycetes; order Streptomycetales; family Streptomycetaceae; genus Streptomyces; species Streptomyces drozdowiczii. The sequence goes on from NZ_FNSY01000001.1 coordinate 5,321,178, forward strand.
CGGCCTTCTGGAAGTCCTTGTTGCCCTTGAGGTCCTTCACCGAGTCGGCCACCTTGATCAGGTAGCTGTCGTCCTTGAACTTGTCGTCCGACTCCTCCGGGTGGAACTCCGCCGAGTACAGGGCGCTCTTGTACTCCAGGAACGCGTCCGTGCTCACGTTCAGGGCGGCGCCGAGCGCGCTCAGGGCGTTCTTGGAGCCCTCGCCGCGGTTGCCGATGACGCCGTCGCCGAGGCTGTCGCCGTCGATGAACGACGCGCCTATGTACTGGATCTTGTACTTGCCGTCCGCGACGTCCTTGGTGACGGTCGGGCCGACGGTCTGCTCGAACGAGGCGCAGATCGGGCAGCGCGAGTCCTCGTACAGCTTGAGGGTCTTCTTGGCGCTGTCCTTGCCGATGACGACGGTGGTGCCGTTGGTGCCCGAGGTGTTCTTGGGCGCGACCACCGTCTTGTCGTCCTTGAGGGCGTCCCAGTGGTCCGGCTTGTTCAGCTGCGCCACCGCGAAGCTGATGCCCGCGACGACGGCGAGGCCGGCGACGACCGAGACGCCGACGACGACCTGCCGGCGGGCCTTGTCCTTCTTCGCCTGGCGCTCGCGCTCCGCGCGCAGCCGCTCGCGGGCGGCGGACTTGTTGGCGTGGTTGTTGCGCTGGCTCATGGTGGTGTTCTCCGTGGGGTGTGGGTCGTACGGTCCGGGGTTCGCATTGCTCAGAGGGCACAGGCCCCGAGCGGCGGACCCCTCCGTCCCACGGAGTGCACGAGCAGGCGGGCGTGGGCCGGCGTGCGCGGCCCGGACACGGCGGCGAGCGCCTTGCGGTGCACGGAGCGGCCGGCCGTGCCCACCACGGCCACGGCGATCAGCAGCGGGCGGAACGCCATCAGCGCGCACGCCCCCAGCAGCCCGGCGAGCGCCAGCTCACCGCGGTGCAGCCAGACGGCGGCGAGCAGCCCGACCGTGACGTGGGCGGCCAGCAGCAGCCAGGGCATCAGCGGACCGGGGGAGGCGAGCAGTGCGGCGGCGCCCCGGCCGCCCGCGGTCACCGAGGCCAGCGGGGTGCCGACGTCGCCGAGCTGTGCGGTGCCGACGTCGCCGCCGCCGCACAGGACGTCCACGCCGACCGAGCGCAGGGGGCCCGCTATCGGGCCGCCCGCCGCCCCGTAGCAGAGGTGCTGGCCGCTGGTGAAGAACGTGTCGGCGGCCAGCTCCAGCGGGACAAGGAGTCCGGCGATCGCCCCGAAGCCGCGCTGGCGTCCGGCCAGCGCGTAGGCCGCGGCGAAGACGGCGACGGCCAGCACGGCGACGGGCACCAGCGGCAGCGCGACCTGCGAGAGCAGGACGTGGGACGCGGCGGAGAGCGTCACGACGAGCGCTGTGAAAAGCGCCGCGCGTGCCGCTCTGAGCTGCGTCCCGGATATGTCCATCGCCCAGGAGTGTCGCATGCGAACCTGTAAGCGACCCCTAAAGGTTCTGTTTCTTGGGCGGCTACAGACCCGGGATGCGGCCGTTGCGGAAGAGGTCCACGAAGATCTGGTGGTCCGCGCGGGCCCGCGCCCCGTAGCTGTGCGCGAAGTCCACCAGGAGGTCCCCGAAGCCCTCCTCGTCGGCAGCGATGGCCGCGTCGATCGCGCGCTCCGTGGAGAACGGGACCAGCGAGTGGCCGCTCTCGTCGTCCGCCGCCGAGTGCATCGTGGCCGTGGCCCGGCCGAGGTCGGCGACGACCGCCGCGATCTCGTCGGGCTCGTCGATGTCGGACCAGTCCAGGTCGACCGCGTACGGCGAGACCTCGGCGACCAGCTGGCCGGCCCCGTCCAGCTCGGTCCAGCCCAGCCACGGGTCGGCATGGGCCTGGAGGGCGCGCTGCGAGATCACCGTGCGGTGGCCCTCGTGCTGGAAGTAGTCGCGGACGGCCGCGTCCGTGACGTGCCGGGAGACGGCCGGGGTCTGCGCCTGCTTGAGATAGATCACGACGTCGTTCTCCAGGGCGTCGCTGTTGCCCTCCAGCAGGATGTTGTACGAGGGCAGGCCCGCCGAGCCGATGCCGATGCCGCGCCGGCCCACGACGTCCTTGACCCGGTAGGAGTCGGGCCGGGTCAGGCTCGACTCCGGCAGCGTCTCCAGATAGCCGTCGAACGCGGCCAGCACCTTGTACCGCGTGGCCGCGTCCAGGTCGATCGCGCCGCCGCCCTCGGCGAACCGGCGCTCGAAGTCGCGGATCTCGGTCATCGAGTCCAGCAGCGAGAACCGGGTCAGCGAGCGGGCGACGCGCAGGGCGCCCAGGAGCGGGCCCTCGGCGGTGTCGAGGGTGAACGGCGGGACCTCGTCGTTCTTGGCGCCCGTCGCCAGGGCGTGGATGCGCTCCCGGTAGGCCGCCGCGTAGATCCGGACCAGCTCGGTGATCTGCTCGTCGCCCAGCGCCTTCGCGTACCCCAGCAGGGCGACCGAGGCGGCGAAGCGCTTGAGGTCCCAGGTGAAGGGGCCCACGTACGCCTCGTCGAAGTCGTTCACGTTGAAGACGAGGCGGCCGTTGGCGTCCATGTAGGTGCCGAAGTTCTCCGCGTGCAGGTCGCCGTGGATCCAGACCCGGCCGGTGCGGTCGTCCAGATACGGGCCGCCGTGCCGCTCGCGCTCCAGGTCGTCGTAGAACAGGCAGGCCGTGCCCCGGTAGAACGCGAAGGCCGAGCCCGCCATCTTGCGGAACTTGACCCGGAAGGCGGCCGGATCGGCCGCCAGCAGCTCACCGAAGGCGCTGTCGAAGACCTCGAGAATCTGCTCCCCGCGCCGCTCCGCGCCGGTCTGCGTGTCCGACATCTCTGGGTGCCTCCTGGTACCTGGCCTGGCTGATGACGTGCATGACAAAAGGGACGGGTGGCCCCGTCCTTCCAACGCGCGACCGTATCGCGGAGTGCCCGTCGCCGCGCTCCTCGGAGACGTAGACTTCCACGCTGTCCCCCCAGACATCCCGAGACGTCACCCGTCCCGTCATCCACATTTCCCCGGAGGCACAGCGCCGTGACCAAGCCGCCCTTCACGCACCTTCACGTCCACACCCAGTACTCGCTGCTGGACGGTGCCGCGCGGCTCAAGGACATGTTCAACGCGTGCAACGAGATGGGCATGTCCCACATCGCGATGACCGACCACGGCAACCTGCACGGGGCGTACGACTTCTTCCACTCGGCGCAGAAGGCGGGCGTGACGCCGATCATCGGCATCGAGGCGTACGTCGCGCCCGAGTCGCGCAAGCACAAGCGGAAGATCCAGTGGGGGCAGCCGCACCAGAAGCGCGACGACGTCTCCGGTTCCGGTGGTTACACCCACAAGACGATCTGGGCGGCCAACGCGACGGGGCTGCACAACCTCTTCAAGCTGTCCTCGGACGCCTATGCCGAGGGCTGGCTCCAGAAGTGGCCGCGTATGGACAAGGAGACCATCTCGCAGTGGTCCGAGGGTCTGATCGCGTCCACCGGCTGCCCCTCCGGCGAGGTCCAGACGAGGCTGCGGCTCGGCCAGTTCGACGAGGCGGTGCAGGCGGCCTCCGACTACAAGGACATCTTCGGCGAGGGGCGCTACTTCCTGGAGCTGATGGACCACGGCATCGAGATCGAGCGCCGGGTCCGCGACGGGCTCCTGGAGATCGGCAAGAAGCTCTCCATCCCGCCACTCGTGACGAACGACTCGCACTACACGTACGCCTCCGAGGCGACCGCTCACGACGCCCTGCTGTGCATCCAGACCGGCAAGAACCTCTCCGACCCGGACCGCTTCCGCTTCGACGGCACCGGCTACTACCTCAAGACCACCGAGGAGATGTACGGCGTCGACTCCTCCGACGCCTGGCAGGAGGGGTGCGCCAACACCCTGCTGGTCGCGCAGCAGATCGACACCGCCGGGATGTTCGAGAAGCGCGACCTGATGCCGAAGTTCGAGATCCCCGAGGGCTACACGGAGGTCACCTGGTTCCAGGAGGAGGTCCGGCTCGGGATGAACCGCCGTTTCCCCGGCGGCGTCCCCGAGGACCGGCAGAAGCAGGTCGAGTACGAGATGGACATCATCATCCAGATGGGGTTCCCGGGGTACTTCCTGGTCGTCGCCGACTTCATCATGTGGGCCAAGAACAACGGCATCGCGGTCGGCCCCGGCCGAGGCTCCGCGGCCGGCTCGATCGTCTCGTACGCGATGGGCATCACCGACCTCGACCCGATCGAGCACGGACTGATCTTCGAGCGGTTCCTCAACCCCGAGCGCGTCTCCATGCCCGACGTCGACATCGACTTCGACGAGCGCAGGCGCGTCGAGGTCATCCGGTACGTCACGGAGAAGTACGGCGCCGACAAGGTCGCCATGATCGGCACCTACGGCAAGATCAAGGCCAAGAACGCGATCAAGGACTCCGCCCGCGTCCTCGGCTACCCGTACGCCATGGGCGACCGGCTCACCAAGGCCATGCCCGCCGATGTCCTCGGCAAGGGCATCGACCTCAACGGCATCACCGACCCCAGCCACCCGCGCTACAGCGAGGCGGGCGAGATCCGGGGGATGTACGAGAACGAGCCGGACGTCAAGAAGGTGATCGACACCGCGAAGGGCGTCGAGGGCCTGGTCCGGCAGATGGGCGTGCACGCCGCCGGCGTCATCATGTCCAGCGAGCCGATCGTCGACCACGCCCCGGTCTGGGTGCGCCACACCGACGGCGTCACCATCACGCAGTGGGACTACCCGCAGTGCGAGTCGCTCGGCCTCCTCAAGATGGACTTCCTGGGGCTGCGCAACCTGACGATCATGGACGACGCCATCAAGATGGTGAAGTCCAACAAGGGCATCGACCTGGAGATGCTCGCCCTCCCGCTCGACGACCCCAAGACCTACGAGCTGCTCTGCCGCGGTGACACGCTCGGCGTGTTCCAGTTCGACGGCGGGCCGATGCGCTCCCTGCTGCGCCAGATGCAGCCCGACAACTTCGAGGACATCTCCGCCGTCTCGGCCCTCTACCGGCCGGGCCCGATGGGCATGAACTCGCACACGAACTACGCCGAGCGCAAGAACGGCCGCCAGGAGATCACCCCGATCCACCCGGAGCTGGAGGAGCCCCTCAAGGAGGTCCTCGGCCTCACCTACGGCCTGATCGTGTACCAGGAGCAGGTGCAGAAGGCCGCCCAGATCGTCGCCGGGTACTCGCTCGGCGAGGCCGACATCCTGCGCCGCGTGATGGGCAAGAAGAAGCCCGAGGAGCTGGCGAAGAACTTCGTGCTCTTCGAGGCCGGCGCCAAGAAGAAGGGCTTCTCGGACGCGGCGATCAAGGCGCTCTGGGACGTGCTGGTCCCGTTCGCCGGGTACGCGTTCAACAAGGCGCACTCCTCCGCGTACGGCCTGGTCACCTACTGGACCGCGTACCTCAAGGCGAACTACCCCGCCGAGTACATGGCCGCCCTGCTGACCTCGGTCAAGGACGACAAGGACAAGTCCGCGGTCTACCTGAACGAGTGCCGGCGCATGGGCATCAAGGTGCTCCCGCCGAACGTCAACGAGTCGGAGTCCAACTTCGCCGCCCAGGGCGACGACGTGATCCTGTTCGGGCTGACGGCCGTCCGCAACGTCGGCCAGAACGTCGTGGACTCGATCATCCGGTGCCGCAAGGCGAAGGGGAAGTACAGCACCTTCCCCGACTTCCTGGACAAGGTCGAGGCCGTCGTCTGCAACAAGCGGACCGTGGAATCGCTCATCAAGGCCGGCGCGTTCGACGAGATGGGCCACACCCGCAAGGGACTCGTCGCCCACCACGAGTCCATGATCGACAACGTGGTGCAGGTCAAGCGCAAGGAGGCCGAGGGGCAGTTCGACCTCTTCGGCGGCGGCGAGGAGGACAGCGACGAGCCGGGCTTCGGGCTCGACGTGGAGTTTTCCGACATCGAGTGGGAGAAGTCCTACCTGCTGGCCCAGGAGCGCGAGATGCTCGGGCTCTACGTCTCCGACCACCCGCTCTTCGGCATCGAGCACGTCCTGAGCGACAAGTCGGACGCCGCGATCTCGCAGCTCACCGGCGGCGAGCACAGCGACGGCGCGATCGTCACCATCGGCGGCATCATCTCGGGCCTCCAGCGCAAGATGACCAAGCAGGGCAACGCCTGGGCCATCGCCACCGTTGAGGACCTGGCCGGTTCCATCGAGTGCATGTTCTTCCCCGCCACCTACCAGCTGGTCTCGACGCAGCTCGTCGAGGACACCGTCGTCTTCGTCAAGGGGCGCCTCGACAAGCGCGAGGACGTGCCGCGCCTGGTCGCCATGGAGATGCAGGTCCCCGACATCTCCAACGCGGGCACCAACGCGCCCGTCGTCCTGACGATCCCCACCGTCCGGGTCACCCCGCCCATGGTCAGCAGGCTCGGTGAGGTGCTGAGCAGCCACCGGGGCGACACCGAGGTACGCATCCGGCTCCAGGGCCCCCGCAAGACCACGGTGCTCCGGCTCGACCGGCACCGGGTGAAGCCGGACCCGGCGCTCTTCGGCGACCTGAAGGTGCTGCTCGGGCCGTCCTGCCTGGCGGGCTGACTTCCGTTCACGCGAACGGGAGGGGCGGCTCCGCTCGCGCGGGGTCGCCCCTCCCGGTGTGCCGGCCCAGGGCCTTTCCGGCCGATCAGGGCCGGACAGGCCCTCACGGGAGTCCGGTCAGTTGTGGCCGAAGCGCCGCTGATGCTTGCGCGCAACATCGGCAGGGCTGCCCTGCGCCTGCGACTCCATCGAGCTCCGCGCCTCGGTGGCCGTAGCGCGTGCCTCCTGAGCACCGCGCTCCGACTGCGAAGCGCGGTCCTGCTGGCTGCCCTGCTTGCGGTTCTTGTTCTTGGCCATGGTGTTCCTCCTGTAAGGACTCTCGGGGCCAGGACACCGTCAGATTCACATAATCGGATAAACATCGCATGTCGGATCATTACCGTGCGTAGCGGCGAGGTATGATGCGCGCTTTTCGCGATCCGCCACGCCGATGATCGAGTTCCGGCCGTCAACCCCGGCGCCGTCGGGCAGACTCGAAGGAACCTTGAGAAAACCCGATCCCGAATGCCTGGAAGAGGGTGGAGCGCGTGGACCGTTGCGTCGTCCTGGTGGACGCCGGCTATCTGCTGGGCGCAGCCGCGAGTCTGCTGGCAGGAGAGCCCGCCCGGTCCCGCATCACCGTCGACCACGCGGCCCTCATCCAGCAGCTGCGCGAGCGCGCCGAGGCCGACACCGAACAGCCGCTGCTGCGGATCTACTGGTTCGACGGCGCCCCCGACCGCGTCCCGCAGCCCGAGCACCGCAGGCTGCGCGTCATGCCCCGGGTCACGGTCAGGCTCGGAGCGCTCACCCGAAGTGACGGACGCTGGGCGCAGAAGGGCGTCGACGCCGCGATGCACGCCGAGCTGACCGAGCTCGCCCGCAACCGCGCCTGCTCCGACGTGGTCCTGGTCACCGGCGACGGCGACCTGCTGCCCGGCCTGATGTCCGCCAAGGAGCACGGCGTCGCCGTCCACCTCTGGGCCGTCCAGGCCGCCGACGGCGACTACAACCAGTCCGAGGACCTGGTCGCCGAGGCCGACGAGCGCCGCGTCCTGGACCGGGCCTGGATCACCCAGGCCGTCCGCGCCAAGGAGACCGGCGGCGCCTGCGCCCCTGCGCCCGTGACGCGCCCCGAGATCGCCGCGATCCTCTCCGCCCCGCTGCCCGAGTCGGCCCTCGCCGCCTCCGCCGAGCGCGCCGCCCGGGCCTCCGCCCGGGCGGAGGAGGCCCCCGACGACGAGGAGGCGGCCCCCCGGCCCGACGAGAGCGCCGCCCCGCCCGCCCACGGCCACGGCTCCAAGGGCGTCCCCACCCCGAAGGACCTCGCCGGTACCCTGCGCGGCCCGCTGGGCCAGCCCGAGCGGCCCCCGGCCCCGCAGCCCGCGGCGACCCTGCGCTGGTCGTCGGACCGGGGCTGGGTGGAGCGCGGCGGCCCGCTGGGCGAACCCCCGGAGACCGCGTCGCTGCCCACCCTCGCGCAGCTCACCAGCGCCGAACAGCGCTGGGCCGACCGCGAGGAGGACATCACCACGGTCGGCGGCGACCCCTTCGAGGTGGGCCAGGTCTTCGCCCGCCGCTGGATGGAACGGCTCCCGGAGGCCGGCCACCTGCCGAAGCTCTCCGTCCTCTACCCGCGCATCCCGCACCGCATCGACGGTGAGCTCCTGCGGTACGCGGCCCGCTTCGGCCTCCTCGCCCACAAGGACGACCAGATCGACGAGCACGACCGGTACGCGATCCGGGCGGGCTTCTGGCGCGAGATCGACGTACGGGCGGCGGCCGACCACGCCCCGGCGGCCGAGCGGGCGGCGGAGAAGGCCGGGAAATCCGGGGCCGCCGGAGACTGAGGCCACATTCGGCCGAGGACCGCTCAACCCGCCCGGCGTTCGCCGCGTTGATGTCCGATCGGTGCGGCCCCGGGCGTAATGCCGGTCCCCGGACCCCGTACCCTCGTACCTCGTGAGTACGGGGACAGCACAGGCGCCGACGGCGAGCGGCACCGTGTGCGCGGTGCGTGATCTGGTCAAGACCTACCCCCCGGCCCGGGGCCGCCGAGGCACGCCCGCGACCCCGGAAGTACGCGCCACCGACGGCATCAGCCTCGACGTCCGGCGCGGCGAGATCTTCGGACTGCTCGGGCCCAACGGAGCCGGCAAGTCCACCCTCGTACGGCAGCTCACCGGTCTGATGCGGCCCGATTCCGGCAGCGTCGACATGCTCGGCCACGACCTCGTACGCCACCCCGAGCGGGCCTCCCGGCTGATCGGCTACCTCGGGCAGGAGTCCACCGCGCTCGACGAGCTGACCGTCGCCCTCGCCGCCGAGACCACCGGACGGCTGCGCGGCCTGCCGGTGCGCGAGGCGCGGGCCGAGCGCGACGCCGTCCTCGACGAACTCGGTCTCGCCGACATCGCGGGACGGCCCCTGAAGAAACTTTCCGGCGGCCAGCGCCGGCTCGCCTGCGTCGCCGCCGCGCTCGTCGGGGAGCGCCCGGTGCTCGTCCTGGACGAGCCGACGACCGGCATGGACCCGGTGGCCCGGCGCGCCGTCTGGGCCGCAGTCGACCGCCGGCGCGCCGAGCGCGGCGCCACGGTCCTGCTCGTCACCCACAACGTCATCGAGGCCGAGACCGTCCTCGACCGGGTCGCCGTCATCGAACGCGGCAAGGTCATCGCCTGCGACACCCCCGCCGGGCTCAAGGAGCGCGTCGCCGGGGAGGTCCGGGTCGAGCTGGTGTGGCGCGAACGCGCCCCCCTGGAGCTCCCCGAGGTCGCCGCCCTGCGCGCGTCCGCGCAGGAGTCCGGGCGCCGCTGGGCGCTGCGGCTCGCGCCCGACGAGGCGCGGGCGGCGGTCGCCGCGGTGACCGGTGGCGCGGCCTTCGCCGCGCTCGACGACTTCAGCCTGGCGACGCCGAGCCTGGAGGACGTCTACCTCGCGCTCGGCGGCGGCGCTACCAAGGGACTGGTGAAGGCATGAGCGGAATCGGTGCGGTGGCCGGGGCGGCCGCGACGCTCGCCCCCCGGGCCCGGCTGTTCCCCTCCCTCGCGGCCGTCTACCGTGCCCAGCTCTCCCGGGCCCGGGTGGCCCGCATCCCGCTGCTGTTCGTGGCGACCTTCCAGTCCATCGGCATCATGATCCTGATGCGCGGGGTGGTGGACGGCGGCTCCGAGGCGAGGGCCGTCGTCGCCGGGTCCAGCGTCCTGGTCGTCGCCTTCGTCGCCCTGAACCTGCTCGCCCAGTACTTCGGCCAGCTCCGGGCGGGCGGCGGGCTCGACCACTACGCCACCCTGCCCGTGCCGCCCGCCGCAGTCGTGCTCGGCGCGGCCGGGGCGTACGCCTCCTTCACCGTGCCCGGGACCGTGGTCACGGCGGTGACCGGCAGCGTGCTGTTCGGGCTGCCGATGGTCCACCTGTGGGTCCTCGTGGCCGTCGTGCCCCTCTCCGGCGCGGCGCTCTCCGGCCTCGGCGCGGCGCTCGGGCTCCTCGCCCCGCGCCAGGAACTCGCCACGCTGCTGGGGCAGCTGGGCATGTCCGCCGCGCTCCTGCTGGGCGTCCTGCCGGCCGACCGGCTGCCCGGGCCGATCGGCTGGGCGCGCGATCTGCTTCCCTCCACGTACGGGGTCGAGGCGCTGTCCCGGTCCTTCGACGCCCACCCCGACTGGGCGGTCGTCGCCCTCGACCTGGCGGTCTGCGCCGTCGTCGGCGTGGTCTCGCTCGCCGTGGCGACCTGGGCGTACCGCAGGGCAGCGGTCCGGTGAGGCGCGGCGCGCGGGCGCCTGGCACGATGGCACGGTGACCGCACCTCTGACGCCGCCGCACCGGCCCTCCTCCGACGACAACCACGCCTGGCAGAAGCCGGAGGGCGGTGAGCCCGCCGGAACCCCCGGCCCGTACGGCTCCCACTGGGTCCCGTCGTCGGCCGCGGACCGGGAGGAGCTGCGCGCGGACCTGCGGCGTGCGGGCGTCGTCGCGGCCGTGGTGACCGTCGCGGGCGTCCTGATGGGGCTCCTGTGGCTGTGGCTGGCGCCCCGGGTGCCGCTCGTCTCCGACAGCACGGCGGTCTTCCTCAACGACAGCGAGGGCGAGGAGGCGATCGGCGCCGACGGCACGTTCGCCCTCCTCGGGCTGGCGTTCGGGGCGGTCTCGGCGGGCCTGGTCTTCTGGTTCCACCGGCGCGGCGGGATCTGGCTGACGGTGGGTCTCGCGGTCGGCAGCGTGCTCGGGTCGGTGCTGGCGTGGCAGCTCGGTACGCGGCTGGGGCCCACTTCCGATGTGGTCGCGCATGCACGTGAGGTCGGCAAAGGGGTGGTGTTCGACGCGCCGCTGGAGATGCATGCGCATGGGGTGCTGCTGGCTTGGGGGCTGGCGGCGATGGTGGTGCATCTGGCGCTCACCGCGGCTTGGGGGCCGCGGGATTTCGAGGGGGAGTGGGGGACGGGGGCGCCTTCGGCGCCGTCGTGGCCGGGTAAGGCTGCCGCGCCGTCCGACGGGGCGTAAGGGGCCGCCGCGCGGGGCCTTTCCCCACTCCGCCCCTTCCCGGAACCGGGGCTCCGCCCCGGACCCCGCGCCTCGAACGCCGGCGGGGCTGGAGGGGGCGGCGCATCCAGCCCGTCCGGCGTTTGAGGACGGAACCGGTGCGCGGGGGGCCCGAACCTCGCGGTGCCGGGCAACCGGGGGCTCCGCCCCCCACTCAGCCTCGGCCGATGTCCGCGAACACCGCGTCCGTCAGGGCTGCCAGGTCCTCGGGGGACAGCTCCACCTCCAGGCCCCGGCGGCCCGCCGAGACGCAGATCGTGGTGTGGGTGCGGGCCGACGCGTCCAGGACCGTGGGGAGGCGTTTGCGCTGGCCCAGGGGGGAGATGCCGCCGCGTACGTAGCCCGTGGTGCGTTCCGCCGCGGCCGGGTCCGCCATCGTGGCGCGTTTGCCGCCGACGGCAGCGGCCAGGGCCTTGAGGTCGAGGGAGCCGGCGACCGGGACGACCGCGACCGTCAGGCGGCCGTCCACGTCGGCGACCAGGGTCTTGAAGACGCGGTCGGGAGAGACGCCGAGGGCCTGGGCCGCCTCCTCGCCGTAGGAGGGCGACGCCGGGTCGTGCTCGTACGCGTGCACGGTGAACTCCGTGCCCGCAGCCGTCAGGGCGACCGTGGCGGGCGTGCCACCGGACTGGGACTTCTTCTGCTTCTTCGCCATGGGATCAGTTGAGGTGCGTCGGGCCGACGGTCAGGTCCACCGCCGGGAGGGAGGGCAGGTGCCGGATGACCGCGGTCTCCGCGCGCAGGATGCGCAGCTCCTCGCGGAGCCGGGTCGCGGTGTCCGGGGCCTGGAGGAGCCGCTGCTTGGCGGGGACGTCCAGAACCACCGTGGAGGCGACCAGGTACGAGACGACCGACGGGTCGTCCGGCAGCTCCGCGCCCGTGGTCAGGGAGCGCTCGCTCGCACCGGCCAGCCGCTTCTGGTAGCCACGGAAGGCGCGCAGGACGCCCTCGGCGAGCGGGCCCGCCTCGTCGCCCGGGTCCTCCTCCAGCTCCTCCAGCTCGGCCATGAGGAACGGGCCGCTCGCGTCCACCGAGAGCAGCCTGACCCGGGTGGTGCCGGTGGCCAGGACCTCGAAGCTGCCGTCCGCGCGTTCCCGGACGGTCGCCGCGTCGGCGACGCAGCCCACCCGGTGCAGCGACTGGAGGGGGTCCGCGCCGAAGCCGTCCGCCGGACCGCGTTCGACGTGCGTACGCACCGCCTCCGGCATGCCCAGACCCGTGACGGCGGTCTCCCGGCCGTCACGGATGGCGACCACGGCGAACCGGCGCGGTTCGTCCTCGTCGATGGTCAGGAGTTCGCGCATCATGGCGCGATATCGCTCCTCGAAGACGTTGAGGGGCAGCACGAGGCCCGGGAACAGCACCGCGTTCAGCGGAAACAGAGGCAGGCGAGCGGTGGTCACAGCGGTCAAGCGTAATGGCCGCGCGCCCGTCCCTGCCCGGCCCCTTGCCGCAGCGGCGTCGCGGACGCCACCTGAACGCGTGCGCCGTCCCGTGCCTCCAGGAAACGGCCCAGCGGATCTCCGGACACCGACGACCACGGGAACGAGGACGCGTGCGGGCCGATCCGGCCGAACTGTTCCAGCGCCTCGGCCCACCGGCCCCGCGCCACCAGGACGTACGCGAGCAGGTTGCGCACCTCGGCCGGCCACAGGTCGCCCGGCGCGAAGGCCGCCGACAACGAGATCGCCAGGTCCGCCGCCGCGTCGATCCGCTCCTCCTGCACCGAGGTCGGCCGGGCGTCCGGGGCACCCTCGGTCAGCATCGCGAACGCCGCGCGCAGCGGCAGCGCCTGGACCAGCGAGCTGGGCACCGAGTCCTCGGCGGCCCGTTCGGCGAAGTCGAAGCACTCGCGGTGCGAGCCGTACCAGGCGGCCGAGAGGTACTGCAGGGCGGCGACATGGCATCCGTAGTGGTGCGTGGAGCGCTGGAGGGCCTCCTCCCACAGCGCCTCGAACGTGGTGTGCGTGGCCTGCGTGCCCCGGGCGTGGTCCAGCGCCAGGCGCCAGGGCACCGGGTCCCGGGGATCGCCCTCCGCGGCCGCCGTGATCAGCGGCCCCACGTCGCGCAGCTGCTCGGCGCGCGCCGGGGACTCCCAGGCGCGGTCGACCGCCAGCTGCGCCTTGACGAGCAGGGCGTCCGGATCGCGAGGGGCGGCGGCCAGCCAGTCCCCGAGCCAGCCGTCCCGGTTGCGGGCGAACGCGACGAGCCGTCTCAGGTAGCGGTCCCGGCTCTCCCACTCGGCCGCGTCCCGGGTGGTCGCCAGGAGCTTCGCGGCCGGTTCGTACTCCCCGGCGGCGGCGGCCACCAGCGCGGGCGACAGCCGTTCGTCGGGGGCGTCGAGCAGCACCGCGTGGTCCGCGGGCAACCCGGTGGAGAGCACCGGGGTGTGCCGGATCACGCGCGCGGTTCGGATCAGAGCGCGGAGGAAAGGCATGGTGCAGACCATTGAAAAGCGCAGGTGGAGGCCGCGCCAAGGGGAGCGCTGTGAAGCTTTGGTGCCGACTGGATGGGTTGCCCGGGCATCAGTCAAGGGGGAGTAAAAGAATGCGGGGTTTCTGGCTGGTTCTCACGGGTGCTGGGCAGAAGGTCCGTGGTCTGTCACGGCGCCGCCCGGCCCCGCCGTGGCGGGGCGGAAGCCGCTCCCGCCCGCGCCTCCGGCTCAGCCGCGGCGCAGCAGCCGGGAGGCGCCCGCCGCGACCGTGGTGGCCAGTATCCATCCCACCAGGATCAGCGCGGCCGCGATCCACTGCCAGCCGCCCTCCATCCGCCAGTAGCCGTCCTGGCCGAGATCGATCACCGGGATGAGCAGATCCAGCGCGTACAGCGCCGCGTTCCACTGGGGGTGTTCCGCGCCCTTGAGCGACGCCGGGTGGTACCGCGAGAACGCCAGCGTGCCCGCCGCCCACAGCACCGCCATCCACACCGCGGCCCTTCCCGGCCGGTAGCCGTACGCCACCGTCCAGTCCTGGAGGTAGCCCCAGAGCTTCCCGGCCGGCGGCAGCGTCTCGCGGCGTCGGCGCTGCTTGGCGAGCAGCACCTCCCGGGCGTCCGCGTCCTCGCCGCAGCTGCGGAGCACCGCCGCCAGCCGCTCGTACGGCTCCGGCACGTACTCCGGGGTCGCCGCCGCCACCCACTCCAGGCGCCTGGAGAGCGGGAAGTGCCCGTACGGGACGAGGTTCTCGTACACGAACCCGCCCATCGCGAGGCCCCCGGGACCGGGCCAGCTCGACGACACGTCGATCAGCGTCACGACCTTCGCGCCGTTGAGCACGACCCGGCCGCGCACCGGGCGCTCCGGGTTGAACCGCAGCTCCGGGGTGACCGTCCGGCGCAGCGACAGCTCCTCGTGCGTGTCCAGCACGAACACCGCCTTGTGGAGGTCCACCGCGTCCCCGAACCTGCCGTCGTCCAGCCGCACCCCGCCCCGGCAGCGGAACACCTGCGAGCGGGTGCCGTGGGCCGGGGTCGGCGAGGTGGCGATGCCGTACGGGGGAGTGGTGCCCTGGTTCCCCGTGTCCACGCTGACCCACGCCTCGCTCATGTACAGCGTCCGCTCCACGCTGAGCTGGGGGGCGTTCAGCGCGCGGCGGCCCCGGGCGGCGCGCAGCCGGCTGCCGCGCAGGCTCAGCGAGCCGCCCACCTTCGCGCCGCGCAGACTCAGCTCGCCCAGCATGTCGGCCATCTCCGCCTGGAGATCCTGGGCGACCGCGAGGCCGTCCCCGAGCAGGGCCCGCCCCTGCCGGTCGGGCCCGACCTCGATCTGGTTGATCAGCAGGTCCGTGCCGATCTGCGCGTCCGTGAGCCGGATGCCTCGCTCCACCCGGCAGCGCGGCAGGTGCAGATCGCCCTCCGTGCGCAGCCGGGCCGCCTCGAAGCGGGGCACCGCGCACCCCACAAGACGCAGCGTCGTGAAGTGGCACTCGGGGAACGCCACCTCCTCGTCGAACCGGCAGCCGGTCAGCTCCACGTACGGATCGACGCGCCCGCCCGCCAGGTCCAGCTTTCCCGTGATCCGTACGCCCCAGAGCTTCAGCGCCGTCACCCGGCCGGGCCGGGCCGGCGGGCCGCTCAGCAGGAGCCGGGCGACGACCCGGGCGTCCACGCTGCGCTCGGGGCCCCACTCGTGCGGGGCGAACGGATCGTCGAGGGCCCTGTCGCGGGCCCGTAGGTCGTAGGTGGTGCCGTTCCGGAAGGACTGCCACATGCCCAGCTCCGCCGCGCTGAGGCCGTCCGGGAGATCATCGTCGTGCCGCTCCGTCACCGGTGCCCCTTTCGTTCGGAGGCGTGATCCCGTTATTCCCTCTGGGTGACCGGATGAACGCACATAGTCAGCCGTCACACGGACGGCATGTATCAGCCAGTGATACGGCCGTCCGGTCACGCGCGGCGGTCTGCGAGAATTGCGGTGTGATCTCTCGAATCGATCTGCGCGGCGATGCCCTCCCCGAGGGTGGCGCCCTGCGCGACCTGCTGCCCCGTGCCGAGTTCGACGTGGAAGCCGCCCTGGAGACGGTGCGGCCCATCTGCGAGGACGTACGCCATCGTGGCTCGGCGGCAGTGATCGACTGGGGAGAGAAGTTCGACGGCGTCCGGATCGAGTCGGTCCGGGTGCCCGCCGCCGCCCTCGCCCGGGCGCTGGAGGAGCTGGATCCGGCCGTCCGCGCCGCCCTCGAGGAATCCGTACGCCGCGCCCGCCTCGTCCACAGCGCCCAGCGCCGCACCACGCACACCACCCAGGTCGTCCCCGGCGGGACCGTCACCGAGAAGTGGGTGCCCGTCGACCGCGTCGGGCTCTACGTGCCGGGCGGCCGCGCGGTCTACCCGTCCTCCGTCGTGATGAACGTCGTCCCGGCCCAGGAGGCGGGCGTCCGCGGCCTCGCCGTGTCCTCGCCGCCGCAGAGCGGGTTCGGCGGACTGCCGCACCCCACGATCCTGGCCGCCTGCGCCCTGCTCGGCGTCGACGAGGTGTACGCCGCCGGCGGCGCCCAGGCCGTCGCGATGTTCGCGTACGGCACCGAGGAGTGCCTGCCCGTCGACCTGGTCACCGGCCCCGGCAACATCTACGTCGCCGCAGCCAAGCGCCTCCTCAAGGGCCGGATCGGCATCGACGCCGAGGCCGGCCCGACCGAGATCGCGATCCTCGCCGACGCCACCGCCGACCCGGTGCACGTCGCCGCCGACCTCATCAGCCAGGCCGAGCACGACCCGATGGCCGCCGCGGTGCTGGTCACCGACTCCGAGGAGCTGGCCGCCGCCACCGAGGCCGAACTCGCCCCCCAGGTCGCCGCGACCAAGCACGTCAAGGACCGCATCGAGCCCGCGCTCGCCGGCCGGCAGTCCGCGATCGTCCTGGTCAACGACCTGGAGGACGGACTGACCGTCGTCAACGCGTACGCCGCCGAGCACCTGGAGATCCAGACCGCCGACGCCGCCGCCGTCGCCGACCGCGTCCGCAACGCCGGGGCGGTCTTCGTCGGCCCCTGGTCGCCCGTCTCGCTCGGCGACTACTGCGCCGGCTCCAACCACGTCCTGCCCACCGGCGGCTGCGCCTGCCACTCCTCGGGCCTGTCCGTGCAGTCCTTCCTGCGCGGCATCCACATCGTCGACTACACGCGCGACGCGCTCGCCGAGGTCACCCACCACGTGGTGACCCTCGCCGAGGCGGAGGACCTCCCCGCCCACGGCGCCGCGCTCAAGGCCAGGTTCGGGTGGAAGGTTCCCCAGCAGTGACGAACAGCAACGCCCCGGGGCCCACGGCCAACCCGTGGGACGCCCTGCCGATCCGCGACGAACTGCGCGGCCAGTCCCCGTACGGAGCGCCCCAGCTCGACGTCCCCGTACGGCTCAACACCAACGAGAACCCCTACCCGCTGCCCGAGGCGCTCGTCGACCGCATCGCCGAACGGGTCCGCGAGGCCGCCCGCGACCTCAACCGCTACCCCGACCGCAACGCCGTCGAACTGCGCACCGAGCTCGCCCGCTACCTCACCCGCACCGCCGGGCACCGCGTCGAGGCCGCCAACGTCTGGGCCGCCAACGGCTCCAACGAGGTCCTCCAGCAGCTGCTCCAGACCTTCGGCGGGCCCGGCCGCACCGCGATCGGCTTCGAGCCCTCGTACTCGATGCACGCCCTCATCGCCCGGGGCACCGGGACCGGCTGGATCTCCGGGCCGCGCAACGAGGACTTCACCATCGACGTGGACGCCGCCCGCGCGGTCGTCGCCGAGCGCCGCCCCGACGTCGTCTTCATCACCTCCCCCAACAACCCCACCGGCACCGCCGTCGACGCGGACACCGTCCTCGCGCTGTACGACGCCGCGCAGGCCGCCAAGCCGTCGATGGTCGTCGTGGACGAGGCGTACGGCGAGTTCAGCCACCACCCCTCGCTGCTCCCGCTGATCGAGGGCCGCCCCCACCTGGTGCTCTCGCGCACCATGTCGAAGGCGTTCGGCGCCGCCGGGCTCCGCCTCGGGTACCTGGCCGCCGACCCCGCAGTGGTCGACGCGGTGCAGCTGGTCCGGCTGCCGTACCACCTGTCCTCCGTCACCCAGGCCACCGCGCTCGCCGCCCTGGAGCACACCGATACGCTCCTCGGGTACGTCGCGCAGCTCAAGAGCGAGCGCGACCGGCTCGTCACCGAGCTGCGGGCCCTCGGCTTCGACGTGACCGAATCGGACGCCAACTTCGTCCAGTTCGGCCGCTTCGCCGACAGCCACACCGCCTGGCGGCAGATCCTCGACCGGGGCGTCCTGGTCCGGGACAACGGCGTACCGGGATGGCTGCGGGTCTCCGCGGGGACCCCGGCAGAGAACGACGCGTTCCTCGACGCGGTTCGCGAAATGAAGAAGGAGCACGACGCATGAGCCCCCGCGTAGGCCGCGTGGAACGCACCACCAAGGAAACGTCCGTGCTGGTCGAGATCAACCTCGACGGCACCGGCAAGGTCGATGTCGCGACCGGCGTCGGCTTCTACGACCACATGCTCGACCAGCTCGGCCGGCACGGTCTGTTCGACCTCACCGTCAAGACCGACGGCGACCTGCACATCGACTCGCACCACACCATCGAGGACACCGCCCTCGCGCTCGGCGCCGCCTTCAAGCAGGCGCTCGGCGACAAGATCGGCATCTACCGCTTCGGCAACTGCACCGTCCCGCTGGACGAGTCGCTCGCCCAGGTCACCGTCGACCTCTCCGGCCGCCCCTACCTGGTGCACACCGAGCCCGAGAACATGGCGCCGATGATCGGCGCGTACGACACGACGATGACCCGGCACATCCTGGAGTCCTTCGTCGCCCAGGCGCAGATCGCGCTGCACGTCCACGTCCCGTACGGGCGCAACGCGCACCACATCGTGGAGTGCCAGTTCAAGGCGCTCGCCCGCGCCCTGCGCTACGCCAGCGAGCACGACCCGCGCGCGGCCGGCATCCTCCCGTCCACGAAGGGCGCCCTGTGACCGGCCTCAACACCATCCTGATCCTGGTCGGCCTGTTCCTGGCCGGCGGGGTCTACTCCTTCTCCAAGCAGGGCATGCCCAAGGGCGTCATCGTCCTGCTCGCCATCGCGTCGCTGATGTGCCTGGTGGCGGGCGTCCTGCGCATCCAGGGACTCTGGGACTAGGAAGCGACACGTGGATACGAAGAAGAAGGTCGTCGTCTTCGACTACGGCTTCGGCAACGTCCGTTCCGCCGAGCGCGCCCTCGCCCACGTCGGTGCGGACGTCGAGATCACCCGCGACTTCGACGCCGCGATGAACGCCGACGGGCTGCTGGTGCCCGGTGTCGGCGCGTTCTCGGCGTGCATGGAGGGCCTGAAGAAGGCCCGCGGCGAGTGGGTCATCGGCCGCAGGCTGGCAGGCGGACGCCCCGTCATGGGCATCTGCGTCGGCATGCAGATCCTGTTCGAGCGCGGCATCGAGCACGGCGTGGAGACCGAGGGGCTCGACGAGTGGCCCGGCACGGTCGGCCCGCTCCAGGCCGACGTCGTCCCGCACATGGGCTGGAACACCGTCGAAGCCCCCGAGGACTCCCAGCTGTTCGCCGGACTCGACGCCGGCGCCCGGTACTACTTCGTGCACTCCTACGCGGCGCACGACTGGAGCCTCGAAGTCACCAACGCGAAGATCCGTGCCCCCCGGGTCACCTGGGCCACGCACGGCGAACGGTTCGTGGCGGCCGTCGAGAACGGCGCGCTGTGGGCCACCCAGTTCCACCCCGAGAAGTCCGGCGATGCCGGCGCCCAGCTGCTGACCAACTGGATCGAGACGCTGTAATGCCGAAGCTTGAACTGCTCCCCGCCGTAGACGTCCGCGACGGCCAGGCGGTCCGCCTGGTGCACGGCGAGTCCGGCTCCGAGACCTCCTACGGCTCACCGCTGGAGGCCGCACTCGCCTGGCAGCGCTCCGGCGCCGAGTGGCTGCACCTCGTCGACCTGGACGCCGCCTTCGGCACCGGTGACAACCGCACCCTCATCGCCGAGGTCGCCGGCGCCATGGACATCAAGGTCGAGCTGTCCGGCGGCATCCGCGACGACGCCTCGCTCGCCGCCGCCCTCGCCACCGGCTGCCGCCGCGTCAACCTCGGCACCGCCGCCCTGGAGACCCCCGAATGGGTCGCCAAGGTCATCGCCGAGCACGGCGACAAGATCGCCGTCGGCCTCGACGTGCGCGGCACCACCCTGCGTGGCCGCGGCTGGACCCGCGACGGCGGCGACCTCTACGAGACGCTGGCCCGCCTCGACTCCGAGGGCTGCGCCCGCTACGTCGTCACCGACATCGCCAAGGACGGCACGCTCCAGGGCCCCAACCTGGAGCTCCTGAAGAACGTCTGCGCCGCCACCGACAAGCCCGTCGTCGCCTCCGGCGGCGTCTCCTCGCTCGACGACCTGCGGGCCATCGCCTCGCTGGTCCCGGCGGGCGTCGAGGGCGCGATCGTCGGCAAGGCCCTGTACGCGAAGGCGTTCACCCTCGAAGAGGCGCTGGAGGCGGTCTCCGCATGACCGACTCCGCATCCGTGCGCCGCGTCTCCTCCGGCGCCCCGTGGGAGGAGAAGTTCGGCTACTCCCGCGCGGTCGAACTCCCCAACGGCCTGGTGCTCGTCTCCGGTTGCACGTCGGTGGTCGGCGGCGAGATCGCCGCGGGCGGCCCGTACGACCAGACCGTCACCGCCTTCGGCGTCGCCTTCGACGCGCTGAAGGAGCTGGGCCTCGGCCGCGAGGACGTCGTCCGCACCCGGATGTACGTCATGCACGCCCGGGACACCGAGGAGGTCGGCCGCGCCCACAAGGAGCTGTTCGACGCCGTACGCCCCGCCGCCACCATGATCGTGGTCTCCGGCTTCGTCGACCCCAGCCTCGTCGTCGAGGTCGAGGTCGAGGCGTACCGGGCGGGTGCGCGATGAGCCTCGCCGTACGCGTCATCCCCTGCCTCGACGTGGACAACGGCCGGGTCGTCAAGGGCGTCAACTTCCAGAACCTGCGCGACGCGGGCGACCCCGTCGAGATGGCGAAGCTGTACGACGCCGAGGGCGCCGACGAGCTGACCTTCCTGGACATCACCGCGTCCAGCGGCGACCGGGAGACCACCTACGACGTGGTGCGCCGCACCGCCGAACAGGTCTTCATCCCGCTCACCGTCGGCGGCGGCGTCCGCACCCCGGACGACGTCGACAAGCTGCTGCGGGCCGGCGCGGACAAGGTCGGCGTCAACACCGCGGCCATCGCCCGCCCGGAGCTGATCCGGGAGATCGCCGAGCGCTTCGGCCGCCAGGTCCTGGTGCTCTCGGTGGACGCCCGGCGCACCCCCGACGGCTCGTTCGAGGTCACCACGCACGGCGGCCGCCGGGGCACCGGCATCGACGCCGTCGAGTGGGCCCACCGCGCCGCCGAGCTCGGCGCCGGCGAGATCCTGCTCAACTCGATGGACGCCGACGGCACGAAGGACGGCTACGACACCGAGATGATCGCCGCCGTCCGCAAGCACGTCCGCGTCCCCGTCATCGCCTCCGGCGGCGCGGGCCGCCTCGCGGACTTCGCGCCGGCCGTCGACGCCGGGGCCGACGCGGTCCTCGCCGCGTCCGTCTTCCACTTCGGCGACCTGCGGATCTCCGAGGTCAAGGGCGCGCTCTCGGAGGCCGGCCACCCGGTGCGCTGACCGGCCGGTTGTGCGCGCGCACAGACATGGGGCGCCCTTCCCTGGGAGGGCGCCCCATCGCCGTACGCGCGCCTTCCGGTACCTGGCGGCCCCCGTCTAGCGTGCCCGGCGTGACTCCCCCCACGACCGTGCACCGTCCGCTCCGGCTGTACGGCCGCAGCGGCGAACTCGCCGTACTCGAAGCCTTGTTGGCGCGCCTCTGCCACGGCGACGGCGGCGCGCTGGTCCTGACGGCCCCGCCGGGCTCGGGCCGTACGGCCCTTCTCGCCCACGCCGTCGCCGCGTACCGCGACCGGGGCGCGGGCCCGGCCCTCCATGTCGTCGGCGCACCCGACGAACGGTGGGTGCCGTACAGCGGGTTGCACGCGTTGCTGTGCGCGGCGGGCCCCGCGCCCGGCGACCCGGACCGCGTGCTGCGCGACGGCCTCCCGCCCGCCGCGTTCCTCGCCCTCCTCCGGCGGTTCGGCGGCGGGCGGCCCCTCCTGGTGTGCGTGGACGACGCCCACCTCTGGGACCCCGACTCCCGTGCCGCCCTCGCCTTCGCCGCCCGCCGGCTCGGGCCGGGCAGCCGGGTCGCCGTGCTGATCGCCGCCGGGGAGGAGGCCGGCTTCGCCGGGCTGCCCGCCCTCCGCCCCGGCTCCCTGGACGACGAAGCGGCCTCCGCGCTCATGGACCGGCTCACCGGGGCGGACCGGGCCGATCCGGCGGTGCGGGGCGCCCTGCTCCGGGAGGCGGCCGGGAACCCCGGGCTGCTCACCGCGCTCACCGCCCGCCTCACCCCGGCCCAGCTCGCCGGGCGGGTTCCGCTGCCGCACCCGTTGCCCGGCGGGGACGACGTCCTGGCCGCCCACGCCGACCGCGTCGGCCACCTCCCCGCCGCCACCCGGACCCTGCTCCTGATCGCGGCCGCCGCGCACGCGCACGAGCCGGAGGGGGCGGGAGCCGACCTCACCCTCGTCCGTCGCGCCGCCGCGGCGGCCGGTGTCCCGCCCGCCACGTCCGACCTGGCCCCGCACCCGTCGGGCGGTACGGCCGGTGCGCTCCGACGGGCCGGCGACCGCGTCCACTTCGGCGAGCCCCTGCTGCGCCGCGCCCTCCTGCACCGGGCGCCACCGGACCGCCGCCGCGCGGTGCACGACCTGCTCGCCGGCCTGCTCGCGCCCGGGTCGGCCGCCCTGATCCAGCGGGCCTGCGCGTCCGCCGGCCCCGACGCCGCGCTCGCCGCCGCGCTGGAGGCGGCCGCGGCCCCGCCGCTCCCGCACGCCGACCGCGCGACCGCCCTCAGCCACGCCGCCGCGCTGACCCCGGACGAGGCGGATGGGGCCTGCCGTTCGGATCAGGGCGGACCCCGCGAGCCCGGCCTGATCCGAACGGCAGGCCCCGGGGCCGCCCGGTACGCGGCGGCGGCCGAGCAGTACCGCCTCGCGGGGGAGCCGGGGCGGGCCCGCACCGCACTGGCACGGGCCGGCGCCGCCCCCGGCCCCGCCCACCACGTACGCGGCCTGCTCACCCTCGCCGACGGACCCGCCCCCGACGCCCACGAGGCCCTGCTCACCGCCGCCGCCCTGCTCGCCCCGCACAACCCCGGGCGCGCCCGGAACGCCCTGCTGGGGGCCGCCGAGGCCGCCTGGTCGGCGGGGGACGCCCTCGGGTACCTCGACGCGCTGACCCGTATCCCCGCGGAGGCCGCCGACCGGGACCTGACCCACTACCGGGACGGGATGTGCGCCGTGCTGCGCGGGCGGATCGGTGCCGGGCACCTGCTGCTGCGCCGCTGCCTCGTCTCCGGCGCCCACGACCCCGGGGCGCTGTTACGGGCCGGAGCGGCCGGTCTTGTCCTCGGCGACCTCGACGCCGCCTGCCGGGCCGGGACCCGCGCGCTCGCCGCCGTACACGCGAGCGGTGCCGACGCCCTGCTGCCGCGGGCCCTGGAACACCTCGCCTACGCGGAGCTGCGCGCCGGGCGGCACGCCCGGGCCCGAGCCCACGCGCTGGACGGCCTGCGCGCGGCACGCCGTACCGGGGGGCTCAACGCCGCGGCCCACCTGCACGCCGTACTCGCCCTCGCCGCCTCCGTGGAGAGCGGGACGCGGGAGTGCGCGGCGCACGCCGGTGCCGCGCTCGCGGGTGCCGCGCCGCACGGGCTCGTCCAGGCGGAGACCCTGGCCACCTGGGCGCTGGCGCGCGCCGACCTGGCGGCCGGGCGCCCGGCGGAGGCGGCGGTGCGGCTCGATCCGCTGGTCCGGCCCGGGCCCCGGCGCGGACACTTCGCCACCCGGATGCTCGCAGTGCCCTGTTACGTCGAGGCGTCCGTGCTGGCCGGGCGGACGGTCCGGGGCAGGGGAGCGGAGCCGGTGGCCGAGGCGGTGGCGGAGTTCGCCGTGTGGGCGACGCGCACCACGGACCCCCAGGTCCCCGCCCAACTCGCCCGCTGTCGGGCCCTGCTGGCGCCGGTGGGCGAGGCCGCCGGGCGGTACGGGGAGGCGCTCGCCCATCACGACCGGGCGGGCGGTGACTTCGAACAGGCCCGTACCCGGCTGCTGTTCGGATCCTGGTTGCGCAGGCGCCGCCGTACCCGCGAGGCCCGCGAGCCGTTGCGGGACGCCCTGGTCGGGTTCGAGCGGTGCGGGGCCGCGGCCTGGGCCGCCAGGGCGAGCGGCGAACTGCGGGCCGCCGGTGAGGCGGTGGAGGCCCCGGGCCCGTCGGGAACGGCCGCCCAGCTGGCCGCGCTCACCCCGCAACAGGCGCGGATCGCCCGCTGCGTGGCCGAGGGGGCCACCAACCGGGAGGTCGCGCGGCGGCTCTCGGTGAGCACGCGGACCGTCGACCACCACCTGCGCAACGTGTTCGCCGCCCTGGGCGTGCGCTCGCGGACGGAGCTGGCCGGGCTGCTGGGCGGGGGCACGTAGTTCCGTACGGGACGACAAGGTTGCAGGACCGTGATGAGAAGGAGGCCGCACACCTCTAGGTACCGACTGGGCGGTATGTCATTCTGCGGGCGTCAGGATCATTCGGTGCGCCCGCGGCTCCGTCGTGGGCGGGGCGTGCCGGAGCCGGCCGTTCACCGAGCCGGCCGAATCCCGGTGGAGGCCGCCATGCCACAGGTCGTACATTCACGGGTCAGGGCGCTGCACACGCCGCCGCCCGTCGTCCCGGTCCCGCGCCGCTTCCGTTCGCTGGCCGATCGCGAGGCCGTCGCCGTCCTGCACCGGGCCGCCCGGGTGCTGGTGGCGGCGCTCCCGGAGCTGACGGACCGGATGGTGGAGGCGCTGCGGGAGCGGGAACCCGGCTACCGTGCCGCGATCGAGGCCGACCCGGCGGAGATATGGCAGGAGGTGCACCACTCGCTGCGGCACAACGTGGGTTCGCTCATCCAGCCCCGTGAGTTCCGGGAGGCCGCACACCGCACATCGCGGTGGATCGGCGAGGTCCGGGCCGAGCAGGGAGTGCCGCTGGACGCGGTCCTGCACGCGTTCCGGATGGGCGGGGCGATGGTCTGGCAGGACCTGGTGGACGAGACCGCCCGCCGCCACCCGGAGGACATCCGGCTGCTGGTCCACGTCGCCGCGGACGTCTGGAACTTCGTGGACGAGCACTGCGCGATCGTCGCCGACGCCTATCGCAGGGCGGAACGCCGCCTCGCCTGGCGCCGGGAGAACCGGCACCGCCTGATGACGGCCGCGCTGCTCGACGGCACCGCCCAGATCGCCGACCTCCCGGACACGGCGGCGGCCCTCGGCCTGCTGGAGGACGGCCGGTACGCGGTGCTCGCCCTGCGCGACGCCCGCCGCTCGCCGCACGGCACGGCGCACCCGCCCCTGGAGCTGCCCGCCGCCACGGACGCCGTGTGGCACGCGGGGCCCGAGGCGGAGTACGCCGTCCTGTCGCTGGGCCGGGCCGGCGGCACGGACCCGGCGGACGCCCTCGCCGCGCTGGCCGCCGGCCTGCGCCTGCCGCCCGGGGCCCGGGCCGGCATCGGCTCGGCGGTGGACGGCCTTGCGGCGGTCGGGGACGCCCGGCGCCTCGCGGACACGGCGCTGCGGGCCTGCCCGGCGCACGGCGGGACCGTTCTGCTCGACGAGCACCTGCCCGCCGCCCTGGTGGTCTCGTCCCCGGCGCTCGGCGCGGCCCTCGCCGACCGGGTGCTCGGGCCCCTGGACCGGCTGGACGCGGCGGACCGGGACGTGCTCATCGAGACGCTCACCGCATGGTTCGACGCCGACGGCTCGGCGCCCCGGGCGGGCGCCCGCCTCTACTGCCACCGCAACACGGTCCTGAACCGCCTCCGCCGCTTCGAGCAGCTCACCGGCCGCTGCCTGACCCGCCCTTCGGACGCGACCGAGGTCTCCCTGGCCCTGACGGCCCGCCGCCTGCTGGCGGACTGACCGCTGCCGGACCGAGGGGGCGCGGGGCGTGCGGGGCGCGTCCTGTGCCGCCGCACAGTCCCCGCCCGTACGGCCTGTACCCCCGCCGCGCCCCGGGGCGACCCGCTGTACGCCGGGCCGGGGGCCTGATGCCGTAACCGCATGCCTTCTCCGCACCTGATTCCCCGCACCGCCCCGGGGCCCCGGCTCACCACCCCCGGGCCCCGGCGGTGACCGGCGGCATCGACGCCCGCTCGCTCGCGGTCGTCGTGTTCCTCGCGTTCGTCGCCGTCTCGCTGCTGCTGTGCGGGCTGGCCGCCGCCGACCAGGACGATCCGGAGCACTTCTACGCGGGCGGCGGCTCCGCGCTCGGCCCGGCCGGGAGCGGGCTCGCCGTCGCCGGGGACTACCTCTCCGCCGCCACGCTGCTCTCGACCACCGGGTCCGTCGCGCTGGCCGGGTTCGACGGGGTGCTGTTCGCCCTGGCCACGGTCGTCTCGCTGGTCCTGGTGATGCGGGTCCTGGCCGAACCGATGCGCCGCAGCGGGGTGTTCACGCTCGGCGACTTCCTCGCGGACCGGCTCGGCGACCCCTCCGTGCGCCGCGCCCTCGGCATCACGACGCTGGTGGTCCTCACCCCGCTGCTCCTGGTCCAGCTCGCGACCGCGGGGCGGGTGATGGCCGCCATGTTCGGGCTGCCCGACGGCGCCCTCACCAGCTGCACCGTGGCCGGCGGCGCCCTGATGGTCTGCTACTCCGCGGTCGGCGGCATGCGGGGCACCGGGTACGTGCAGATCCTCAAGGTCGCGGTCGTCCTCGCGGCGGTGACCCTGCTCGCCGGTCTGGTGCTCGCCCGCTTCGGCTGGAATCCGTTCGCCCTGTTCGACGCCGCGCGTCACGGCAGCGGGGCCGGCGGCGCGTACGCCCGCCCCGGGCTCCAGTTCGGCCACGGACTCGCCGGCACCCTGGACCTGCTGGGCTTCCAGCTCACCCTGCTCCTCGGGGCCGCGTGCATGCCGCACGTCACGATGCGGCTGCACCCGATGCGCGACCGCCGGACGGTGCGCCGCGCCACCGTGTGGGCGGTGGTCCCGGTGGCCGTGCTGTGCGCCGGGATCGTCGTCGCCGGACTCGGCGCGTCCGCGCTGCTCGGGCACGAGGCCATCCAGCGGGCGGACCCGGCCGGCGGCACCGCGCTGCTCATGGTGACCGGCGCCCTCGACCCGGGCGCAGGCGGGCCGCGCGAGAGCCTGCTCTTCGCGTGCGTGGCCTGCGCGGTCTTCGTCACCACACTGGCCGCCGTCGCCGGGATCACCCTCGCCGCCGCCTCGTCCCTGGCCCGCGACTTCGCGGCGAGGAGCAGGGCGCGCACGGCGGGGCGCTCCGGCCGGTCCGCCGTGCGCGAGATCCTGCGGGCCCGCCTCGCGGTGGTCCTGACCGGCGCGGTCGCCGTCTGGGCGTCCACGTACACCCATGACCGCAATCCGCAGGTGCTGCTCTCGCTCTCCTTCGCGGCGGCGGCCTCCGTCCTGCCGCCGGTTCTGCTGTACGCGCTGTTCCGGCCGGGCTTCACCGCGCGCGGGGTGCGCTGGACGGTGTACGGGACGCTGCCGCTCATCGCGGTGCTGATGGTGTTCTCGCCCGCGTTCTCCGGCACGCCCGTCGCGCTCTTCCCGGCCCGCGACTTCCACTGGTTCCCGCTGCAGACGCCCGGCCTGCTCACGATCCCGGCGGGCTTCCTGCTCGGACATCTGGGCTCCCGCCGCAGCCGGAAGCGGACCCCGGCCAGGCGTACAGCTTTTATTTCGCAATAAATATTGCACAACTTTCCTTTCCTTCCTACGCTCGGGGTATGGCACGCGACGCATCACGCCGGGTTTCCGACCTCGGCACCCTCAAGGCATTCGGGCACCCCCTGCGGATGAAGCTCTACCGGGCCCTCTGCATCGCCCGGCAGGCCACCGCTTCCCAGCTGGCCGAGCAGGTCGACGAGGCGGTCTCGCTCGTCAGCTACCACCTGCGCAAGCTCGCCGATCACGGTCTGATCGAGGAGGCCGACCGCGAGGGCAGGGACGGCCGAGAGCGCTGGTGGCAGCCTGCTTCGGAGGGGCTGACCTTCCACGACGAGGACTTCAGTGACGCGCCCGAGAAGGCCGCCACCCACGCGGCCGTCGGCCGGCTCTCGTACGACCAGCACGTCGAGATGTACCGCCGCCACCTCGACGCGTACCGCACCTGGCCCGCCGAGTGGCGCCGCGCCTCCTTCAGTTCCGAATTCCTCGCCCGGCTGACCGCCGACGAGCTCGCCGCCCTCGCCTCCGAGATGAACGACCTCATCAGGCGCTACGAGCAGCAGGGCCGCGCCCGTGAGGAGGCGGGCGACAGCGAGAACCGCGAGAACGTCGCGCTCCACGTGTACGGCTTCCCGTTCCGCGCCTGACCCGGCCCTCCGAGAGGACGAGACCGTGACCGCCACCCTGCCCGCCCCCGAACAGGCCCCCGCCCGCCCGGCCCACCGCGACGGCAACGTCCTGCGCTGGCTCGGCGCGTACACCGCGTCCATGATCGGCGACAGTGTCTACTACATGGCCCTGGCCTGGGCCGCCGCCCGTACCGGCAGCGCCTCGCAGACCGGACTGGTGCTCGCCGCGGGCTCCATACCCCGGGCGGTGCTCCTGCTCGGTGGGGGAGTGCTCGCCGACCGGCTCGGCCCGCGCCGCGTGGTCGTGGGCAGCGACACCGCCCGCTGTCTGGTGATCCTCGGCCTGGCCGGGACCCTGCTGCTCACCTCGCCCACGGTGTGGATGCTGATCGCCGTCGCGCTCGTCTTCGGCGCCGTCGACGCCCTGTTCCTGCCCGCCGTCGGCGCCCTGCCGCCCCGGATCACCACCGCCTCCCAGCTCGCCCGCGTCCAGGGCATGCGCGGTCTCGCCACCCGTACCGCCAACGTCGTCGGAGCCCCGCTCGGCGGCGTTGCCGTCGCCCTCGGGGGCCCGGTCCTCGCCTTCGCCGCGGCCGGAGTCCTCTTCGCCGTGTCGCTCCCGCTCCTGCTGGCCGTACGCATGGGCGCGCTGCTCGCACCGGAGACGGCCGCGCCCACTGGAACTGCCTGGAGCGAACTGGCCGACGGGCTCCGCCACATCCGCCGCCACCCCCTCCTCGGGCCGCTGATGCTCGTCGTCGCCGTCAGCGAACTCGGCTTCGTCGGCCCACTCAACCTCGGCCTCATCCTGCTCAGCGACGAACGCGGCTGGGGTGCCTCCGGCATGGGCTGGGTCGTCGCCGCCTTCGGCATCGGCGCGGGCGCCTCCGCCCTGCTCCTCGCCGTGCGCGGCCGGGTGGCCAGGGCCGGACTGGTCATGTGCCTGACCGTCCTGGTCGGGTCCTTCGCCATCGCGGCCCTGGCGTACGTGCCCTCCGTACCGCTCGCCGCGACCGTCGCGGTCCTCGTCGGACTCTTCGCCGGCCTCGGCGGCTCGCTGTGCGGCGCCCTCGCGCAGACCGTCACCGACCCGGCCTACCTGGGCCGCGTCACCTCGGTCTCCACGCTCTTCACGCACGCTCTCGCGCCGCTCAGCTACCCCGTCACCGGTGCCGCCGTCGCCCTCTGGGGCACCGGCCCGGTGTTCGTCGCCAGCGCCGCCCTGTGCGTCGCAGGCGCGGGCACCGGCCTCCTCATGGCCCCGCTCCGCCGGGCGGAACTCCCGCGCTGAGACCGCAGCGGGGCCTACGCACCCGGGCTACATGCCCAGCTTCGCCTTGGTCACCCGGCCGATCGCGTCCGGCTCGCCCTCCAGCTCCACCCGTGCCGCCTCCTGCCGCCCGAACGCGAACAGCAGCAGCTCGCCCGGCTCACCGGTCACCGTCACCACCGGCGTCCCCCGGTGCGCCACCGCGGTCTGTCCGTCCGGGCGGCGCAGCACCAGGCCCACGGGCGCCTTGCGGCCCAGGACCCGCGCCCCCTTCTCCGTGCGCGCCCACAGGACGTCCGCGAAGACCGGGTCCAGCTCACGGGGCGACCAGTCTGGCTGTGCCCGGCGCACGTCCTCCGCGTGGATGTAGAACTCCACCGTGTTCGCCGCCTCGTCCAGCTGCTTCAGGCCGAACGGGGACATCCGGGGCGGTCCCGTACGGATGAGCTGGATCAGCTCCTCGTACGGCTTCTCGGTGAACTCGGCCATGACCCGGTCCCGCCGGCCCTTCAGCGGGCCGATGAGCGTTCCGGCGGCCGCGTCGGGCCGCCGCTCCCGTACCACCACATGGGCCGCGAGATCCCGGGCCGTCCAGCCGTCGCACAGGGTCGGAGCCTGCGGACCCGCCGCCTCCAACAGGTCGGCGAGCAGGAGACGTTCACGCTTCGCATGGGTCGACATGCCCGCCAGCGTACGACCCTCGCCCCCCGTCCGCCCAGTGGACGCACGCCCGGACACCCCGCGCCACCACGGCACAATGGAGCCCATGACCAGCACGCCCACGCCCGGCACCCCCCGGCCCGCCAGCGACCTCGATCCCGCCATCGCCGCCCGCCTCAAGCGCGGCGCCGACGGACTGGTCCCGGCCATCGCCCAGCAGTACGACACCGGCGAGGTACTGATGCTGGGCTGGATGGACGACGAGGCGCTGCACCGCACCCTCACCACCGGCCGCTGCACCTACTGGTCGCGCAGCCGCCAGGAGTACTGGGTCAAGGGCGACACCTCCGGGCACATCCAGCTGGTCAAGTCCGTCGCCCTGGACTGCGACGCCGACACCGTCCTCGTCAAGGTCGACCAGACGGGCGCCGCCTGCCACACGGGCGACCGCACCTGCTTCGACGCCGACGTCCTGTTCCTCGGGGGTGTCTGACCGGCCAGGGCCGGCCAGACACCCCCAGGCCAGTAAGGTCTGCCGCCATGGACCTCGACACGTTCCGCAAGCTGGCCGTCGACCGGCGCGTCATCCCCGTCACCCGCCGCCTCCTCGCGGACGGCGACACCCCCGTCGGCCTCTACCGCAAGCTCGCGGGCGAGCGCACCGGCACCTTCCTCCTCGAATCCGCGGAGAACGGCCGCACCTGGTCGCGCTACTCCTTCATCGGCGTACGCAGCGCCGCCACGCTCACCACCCGCGACGGCGAGGCCCACTGGATCGGCACCCCGCCCGTCGGTGTCCCGGTCGACGGCGACCCGCTGCACGCCCTGCGCGCCACCATCGAGGCCCTGCACACCCCGCACGACCGCGAGACCGGTCTGCCGCCCTTCACCGGCGGCATGGTCGGCTACCTCGGCTACGACATCGTGCGCCGCCTGGAGAAGATCGGCGAGAGCGGCGGCGACGACCTCAAGCTCCCCGAGCTGACCATGCTGCTCACCTCCGACCTGGCGGTCCTGGACCACTGGGACGGCAGCGTCCTGCTCATCGCCAACGCCATCAACCACAACGACCTGGCCACCGGCGTCGACGAGGCGCACACCGATGCGGTCGCCCGGCTCGACGCGATGGAGCGGGACCTGCGCCGCCCCGTCGAGAACGCCCCCGCCGCCCTGCCGGCCTCCGAACTGCCCGAGTACACCGCGCTCTGGGGCGGCCAGGCCTACCAGGACGCCGTCGAGGACGTGAAGGAGCGCATCCGGGCCGGCGAGGCCTTCCAGGTCGTGCCTTCCCAGCGCTTCGAGACCCCGTGCACGGCGAGCGCCCTCGACGTCTACCGGGTGCTGCGCGCCACCAACCCCTCGCCGTACATGTACCTCTTCCGGTTCGACGGCTTCGACGTCGCCGGCTCCAGCCCGGAGGCCCTGGTCAAGGTCGAGGACGGCCGGGCCATGCTCCACCCCATCGCCGGCACCCGGCACCGCGGCGCCACCCCGCAGGAGGACCAGGCCCTCGCCGACGAACTCCTCGCCGACCCCAAGGAACGCGCCGAGCACCTGATGCTCGTCGACCTCGGCCGCAACGACCTGGGCCGGGTCTGCGAACCGGGCAGCGTCGAGGTCGTCGACTTCATGTCCATCGAGCGCTACTCGCACGTGATGCACATCGTCTCCACCGTCACCGGCCGGGTCGCCGAGGGCCGCACCGCCTTCGACGTGCTGACCGCCTGCTTCCCCGCCGGCACCCTCTCCGGCGCCCCCAAGCCCCGCGCCCTCCAGATCATCGAGGAACTGGAACCCACCCGCCGGGGCCTGTACGGGGGCTGCGTCGGCTACCTCGACTTCGCCGGGGACTCCGACACCGCCATCGCCATCCGCACCGCGCTGCTCCGCGACGGAACCGCGTACATCCAGGCCGGCGCGGGTGTCGTCGCCGACTCCGACCCGGTCGCGGAGGACACCGAGTGCCGCAACAAGGCGGCGGCGGTCCTCCGAGCCGTCCACACCGCCAACCGCCTCGGCGGCGCCTGAGCGGCACGCACAGGGGCGAGGTGGGGCGTTCCCGGCCGGTGAGGGATAGTGGAGTACGTGAGTGCCGTCCCCGTACCCCAGCCCCGCGCCGAAGCCGCCACCGCGCCCGACAGCGCGGGCAGCCGCCGCACCCTGGCCGCCGGCCTGCTCCTCGGGGCGGCCGGCGCGACCGTCGTCCTCCTCGCCTCCGGGCAGACCTGGGCCGAGGGCAAGGCCCCGGTCGGCGGCGGAACGCTGCCGCTGAGCGCCGACGGGCAGGACGTCACCGGGCTCCCCGCCGCCCTCGCGATCGTCGCCCTGGCCGCCCTCGTCGCCGTCTTCGCCGTACGCGGCGGCGGCCGCCGCGTGGTTGCCGGACTCCTCGCGCTCAGCGGCCTCGGCGCCGCGCTGAGCGCCTTCCTCGGCGCGTCCGACAGCGGAGCCCTCGACGAGCAGGCCGCGCGGACCACCGGCGACACCGCGGCCACCATCACCGCCCTCAGCCACACCGCCTGGCCCTACGTCACGGGCGCGGGCGGCCTGCTGATCCTGCTCGCCGGCCTGCTCGCCCTGCGCTACGGCAGCCGCTGGCCCACCATGTCCGGGCGCTACGAACGCGACGGCACGCCCCGCCCCCGCAAGGCGCCCCGCGCCCCCGACCCGGACCGGCCGGAGGATCTGTGGAAGGCCCTGGACCGCGGCGAGGACCCGACGCGCGAGGCATGACCCCCAGCTCACGTCCTACCCGCACGTACGGGACAATGACAGTGAGCTGGCACAGCGGCACGGGCCGTGGGGACAGCGACCCGAGCGATTCCAACAGCGCAACACCAACGAGGAGCAACTCATGGCGGGCAGCAGCCACGGACACACCCCGGCCGCCTGGACCGGTGTCATCATCGCCTTCATCGGCTTCTGCGTCGCGGGCGTCTTCATGGTCGCGGCCAACCCGCTCGGCTTCTGGGCCGGCATGGGCGTCGTCCTCATCGGTGGTGTCGTCGGCCTCGCGATGAAGGCCGCGGGCCTCGGCATGCCGAAGGAGTCGGCCGAGCTGACCGCGGCCCGGGCGCGCGCCGGCCAGGCGCAGACCTCCTGACCGGGAGACGTACGCATGCGAGGCGCAGCCCGGACCGGGCTGCGCCTTTCCGCGTCTGCGGCGACAATCACCGGGTGGACGCAACGCCTACCCCCGCCGCCCCTTCGGCCCCCGGCCCCGGCCCGGTGACCGCCGCCCCCGGACCGCCGGTCTTCCCCCGCGCCCCCTCGGGGGCGTCCCGGCTGCGCCGCGTCGCCGTCCCGGCGGGCGTGCTGGCCGCCGTAGTCGGAGCCTTCGGATACGTCGCCACCGTCGACCCGAACGAGCCCGGCCACTACCCCGTCTGCCCGATGCTGCGGTTCGCCGGGATCTATTGCCCCGGCTGCGGGGGCCTGCGCAGCGCCCACGCCTTCGCCCACGGCGACCTCGCCGCCGCCTTCGGCGCCAACGCCCCGGCCGTCGTCGGCTACGGGATCTTCGCCGTCCTGTGGGCCGTGTGGCTGGTCCGCGAGGTCCGCGGCAGGCCCCTGCGCATCGCGCTGCGGCCGGTGCACTGGTGGGCGATCGGGGCCGTGCTGCTGATCTTCACCGTCGTCCGGAACCTGCCCTTCGGATCCGCGCTCGCCCCGTGAAGTCCCAGGTTGTGGGACGGCACGTGGCCGAATGCGGGCCCAGCGGCCCGCTGCGGATACCATCGGAGTGGCTGACCCTGTGGCCTGTTACGTTTCCTTGTCACCGTTCCGGAAGGGGACCGCTCGCGTGAGTGTGCTCGACGAGATCATCGACGGCGTCCGCGCCGACCTCGCGGAGCGGCAGGCGCGCGTCAGCCTCGACGAGCTCAAGGAACGCGCCGCCCGCGCCCCCCGTGCCAAGGACGGCGTCGCCGCCCTGCGCGGCGAGGGCGTCACCGTCATCTGCGAGGTCAAGCGCTCCAGCCCCTCCAAGGGCGCGCTGGCCGCCATCGCCGACCCGGCCGCGCTCGCCGCGGACTACGAGGCCGGCGGGGCGTCCGTCATCTCCGTCCTCACCGAGGAGCGCCGCTTCGGCGGCTCGCTGGCCGACCTGGAGGCCGTCCGCGCCAAGGTCGACATCCCGGTCCTCCGCAAGGACTTCATCGTCACCTCGTACCAGCTGTGGGAGGCGCGCGCGTACGGCGCCGACCTCGCTCTGCTGATCGTCGCCGCCCTCGAACAGGAGGCGCTGGTCTCCCTCATCGAGCGCGCCGAGTCCATCGGCCTCACGCCGCTGGTCGAGGCCCACGACGAGGAGGAGGCCGAGCGCGCCGTCGAGGCCGGGGCCCGGATCATCGGCGTCAACGCCCGCAACCTCAAGGACCTCAAGGTCGACCGCTCCACCTTCGAGCGCGTCGCCCCCGAGATCCCCGACCACATCGTCAAGGTCGCCGAGTCCGGCGTCCGCGGCCCGCACGACCTGATCGCCTACGCCAACGCCGGCGCGGACGCCGTGCTCGTCGGCGAGTCCCTGGTCACCGGCCGCGACCCGCGGACCGCCGTCGCCGACCTGGTCGCCGCAGGCGCCCACCCGGCCCTGCGCCACGGGCGGGGCTGAGCCCGGACGTGTCCCCCCTCCCGCACCCCGAGCCCATGCGCTGCGCCCTGCCCTCGTGGCACCGCGGCTGCCGGGCTCCGGCGCGCCGTGTGCACGGCCGTCGGGTGCGGTACGTGATCGGCGCCGAACCCGGTCAGGTCAACGGCATGCGATGGCGCACGGGGCCCGCGCAGCAGAGCGAGCCCCGGCCGCCGCACCACCCCGCCCGCGAGGGCGCGCGCTGACGTGCGGCCGAAACCGCCCCGGTCACGGACCGGGGCGGCGCTCCGCTCGTGCGGCGCAGACGGTGAAACCACCCCTGCCATCACGAGGAGCACGTCCCGTATGTCTTCCGACTTCTTCATTCCGGACCCCGAGGGTCTGATCCCCAGCGCCGAGGGCTACTTCGGCGCGTACGGCGGAAAGTTCATCCCGGAGGCGCTCGTCGCCGCCGTGGACGAGGTCGCCGTCGAGTACGAGAAGGCCAAGTCCGACCCCGCCTTCGCCGCCGAGCTCGGCGAGCTGATGGTCCACTACACCGGCCGGCCCAGCGCCCTCACCGAGGTGCCCCGCTTCGCCGAGCACGCCGGCGGCGCCCGGGTGTTCCTCAAGCGCGAGGACCTCAACCACACCGGCTCGCACAAGATCAACAACGTGCTGGGGCAGGCCCTGCTGACCCGGCGCATGGGCAAGACCCGCGTCATCGCGGAGACCGGCGCCGGACAGCACGGCGTCGCCACCGCGACCGCCTGCGCCCTGTTCGGCCTCGACTGCACCATCTACATGGGCGAGATCGACACCCGGCGCCAGGCGCTGAACGTGGCGCGCATGCGGATCCTCGGCGCCGAGGTCATCGCCGTGAAGTCCGGCTCCCGCACCCTCAAGGACGCCATCAACGAGGCGTTCCGCGACTGGGTCGCCAACGTGGACCGCACTCACTACCTCTTCGGTACGGTCGCGGGCCCGCACCCCTTCCCGGCGATGGTCCGCGACTTCCACCGCGTCATCGGCGTGGAGGCCAGACGGCAGATCCTGGAGCAGGCCGGCCGGCTGCCGGACGCCGCCGTGGCCTGCGTCGGCGGCGGCTCCAACGCCATCGGCCTCTTCCACGCCTTCGTGCCCGACGCGGACGTCCGCCTCATCGGCTGCGAGCCGGCCGGCCACGGCGTGGAGACCGGGGAGCACGCGGCGACCCTGACCGCGGGCGAGCCCGGCATCCTGCACGGCTCGCGCAGCTACGTCCTCCAGGACGACGAGGGCCAGATCACCGAGCCGTACTCCATCTCGGCGGGCCTGGACTACCCGGGCATCGGGCCCGAGCACGCGTACCTCAAGGACGTGGGCCGCGGCGAGTACCGTGCCGTCACCGACGACGCGGCCATGCAGGCCCTGCGCCTGCTCTCCCGCACCGAGGGCATCATCCCGGCCATCGAGAGCGCGCACGCGCTGGCCGGGGCCCTGGAGGTCGGCAAGGAGCTGGGCAAGGACGGGCTGATCCTGGTCAACCTGTCCGGGCGTGGCGACAAGGACATGGACACTGCGGCCCGCTACTTCGGGCTGTACGACACGGACGCCGCCGTGGAGGCGGACGCCGACAGCGCGAACGCGGAGATCGAGGGGGACGTCCGGTGAGCGGCAACATCGAACTGCTGAACACGACGCTCGCCGCCGCGCGGGCCGAGGACAGGGCCGCGCTCATCGCGTACCTGCCGGCCGGCTTCCCGACCGTCGACGGCGGCATCGAGGCCGTCAAGGCCGTCGTGGCGGGCGGCGCCGACGTCGTCGAGGTGGGGCTGCCGCACAGCGACCCGGTCCTCGACGGCCCGGTGATCCAGACCGCCGACGACATCGCACTGCGCGGCGGCGTGCGGATCGCCGACGTGATGCGCACGGTGCGCGAGGCGCACGAGGCGACCGGGGCGCCGATCCTCGTCATGACGTACTGGAACCCGATCGACCGGTACGGCGTCGAGCGCTTCACCGCCGAGCTGGCCGAGGCGGGCGGCGCCGGGTGCATCCTGCCCGACCTGCCGGTCCAGGAGTCCGCGCTGTGGCGCGAGCACGCCGGGCGGCACGGCCTCGCCACCGTCTTCGTCGTCGCGCCCAGCAGCAAGGACGCCCGGATCGCGACCATCACCGACGCGGGCTCCGGCTTCGTCTACGCCGCCTCCCTGATGGGCGTCACCGGCACCCGTGCCTCGGTCGGCGCCCAGGCCCGGGACCTGGTCCGGCGCACCCGCGCCACCACCGAGCTGCCGGTCTGCGTCGGCCTCGGCGTGTCCGACGCCGCCCAGGCCGCCGAGGTCGCCGGCTTCGCCGACGGCGTCATCGTCGGCTCGGCCTTCGTCAAGCGGATGCTGGACGCCCCCGACGAGGCGGCCGGTCTCGCGGCCGTCCGCTCGCTGGCGGCCGAGCTTGCCGAAGGTGTTCGAAAGCGCTGACACCCGGGGTAACCCGAACGGGTGGAGATCGGTCCGGGGAGGCACGCGAGTGCCTCCCCGGGTCGTTTGCGCGGTGTGAGCGAGAAGAACGAACAGGGTAAGAGGGCCGCGCGAGACCGGCTGATCCAGCAGCGCGAGCAGGCGAAGGCGCGCGACCGCCGGCGCCGCACGCTGATCGTGTCCACGGCCGTGGTGGGGGTGCTGGGCCTGGCCGCCGTCGTCGGCGTCATCGCGGCGAACACGGGCGGCAAGAGCGACAAGTCCAAGGCGTCCGGGCCCGCCGTCGCTCCCTCGGGCGCGACCGGCAAGGACGCCCTGGCGATCCGGGTCGGCGCGGACGACGCCCCGTCCACCCTCACCATCTGGGAGGACTTCCGCTGCCCGGTCTGCGCCCAGTTCGAGAACGCGTTCCGCGACACGATCCACGAGATGGAGCGCAGCGGCCAGATCAAGGTCGACTACCACCTCGCCACGATCATCGACGGCAACATGGGCGGCAGCGGCTCCCTCAAGGCGGCCAACGCGGCGGCCTGCGCGCAGGACGCCGGCAAGTTCTCCGCGTACCACGACGTGCTGTACCGCAACCAGCCGCCGGAGACCGACGACGCCTTCGGGGACAACGACAAGCTGATCGACCTCGCCAAGAAGGTCGACGGGCTGGACACCCCCGGGTTCCGCAGCTGCGTCGAGGACGGCAAGCACGACGCGTGGGTGCAGAAGTCCAACAAGGCCTTCAGCGACGGCGGCTTCCAGGGCACGCCCACCGCCCTGCTCAACGGCGAGTCGATCTTCCCGAAGAAGGGCGACGAGGCGATCACCGAGGCCAACCTGAAGAAGTGGGTCGAGGAGGCCAACAAGGGCAAGAAGCCGGGCACCGCGACGCCCGCGCCGTAGGTCACGGCACGGGGCCGATCGGGGGAACCGATGACCCGCTCGTTACCCAGACGTTGCCGGGCGGGTTGTCCTACCTCCCGCCCGGCAGGGTAGCGTCGACGCTGCCATGAACCTTGCCTACATTCCCAGCCCGTCGACCGGCGTGATCGATCTCGGACCGATCCCGCTCCGCGGCTACGCGTTCTGCATCATCATCGGTGTCTTCGTCGCCGTCTGGTTCGGCAACAAGCGCTGGGTCGCCCGAGGAGGCACCGCCGGCACCGTTGCCGACATCGCCGTCTGGGCCGTGCCCTTCGGGCTGGTCGGCGGCCGGCTCTACCACGTCATCACCGACTACCAGCTGTACTTCAGCGACGGTGAGGACTGGGTCGACGCCTTCAAGATCTGGCAGGGCGGCCTCGGTATCTGGGGTGCGATCGCGCTGGGCGCGGTCGGTGCCTGGATCGGCTGCCGCCGCCGCGGGATCCCGCTGCCCGCCTGGGCCGACGCCCTCGCCCCCGGCATCGCCCTCGCCCAGGCGTGCGGCCGCTGGGGCAACTGGTTCAACCAGGAGCTGTACGGCAAGGCGACGGACGTCCCCTGGGCGCTGAAGATCAGCGAGGGCCCGAACCGGGTCGCGGGCACCTACCACCCGACGTTCCTGTACGAGTCCCTGTGGTGCGTCGGCGTGGCGCTCCTGGTGGTCTGGGCCGACCGCCGCTTCAAGCTCGGGCACGGGCGGGCGTTCGCGCTGTACGTCGCGGCGTACTGCGCGGGCCGGGCGTGGATCGAGTACATGCGCGTCGACGAGGCCCACCACATCCTGGGCCTGCGGCTGAACGTGTGGACCGCGATCATCGTGTTCGTGCTGGCGGTGACGTACATCGTGGTCTCGGCGAAGGTCCGGCCGGGGCGCGAGGAGATCGTCGAGCCGCAGGCGCCGGAGGCGCCGGAATCCTCGGACGAGGCGGACGAGGCCGAGGCGGACGAGCCGGAGGCCGCGGAGGCGGACACCGACGCGAAGCCGGACGCGGACGTGGATTCGCCGAAGGCGGACGGTACGGCCGAGGCCGCGAAGGGCTGACGTCGCGCGCCAGCTGGGTGAGGGGCCGCCGAGATTCTCGGCGGCCCCTTCGCCGTCGTCGGGTGTCCTCAATCGCCGGACGGGCTTGATGTGGCGCCCGCCGTCGAATCTGTCCCGTCGGCTGACGTGGGCGGTGCGGCGAAAATCCAGCCCGTCCGGCGATTGAGGACAAAGGGGTCAGGTGGAGTGCCGGCTCACCGCTTTCGTTCGGCCAGCGCCAGCGTCCGCCGCGCCTGCGCAACCACCGCCGCGTCGACGAAGCGGCCGTCCGGCAGGGCCTGGGCGCCCGTCTGGTCGCGGGCCGCTTCGATGATCTCCCAAGCGGCCTCGACCTCCTGCGGGGTCGGGCGGAAGGCGCGTTCGATCACCGGGAGCTGGCGGGGGTGGATCGCCGCCCGGCCCAGGAAACCCAGGGCGCGCCCGTGGGCGCAGGAGGACCAGAGGCCGTCCAGGTCCCGGACGTCCGCGAAGACGGACTGCGTCGGCGGGGCCAGTCCGGCCGCCCGGGCCGCGACCACCACCCGGCTGCGCGACCAGTCGAGCCCCGCGTCCTCCCGTACGCCGAGGTCGGCGCGGAGGTCCGCCTCGCCCAGGGCGATGGCGCGGACCTGGGGGTGGGCGGCGGCCACCGAGTACGCGTGCTCGATGCCGAGGGCCGACTCCAGCAGCGGGCAGAGGGCGACCCCGGGGGCCAGCGCCGCGACGTGGTGCACGGACGCGGCGTGGGTGATCTTCGGCAGCCGCAGCCCGCCGAGCCCCGGCAGCCCGGCCAGCGCCAGGACGTCCGCCTCGTCGTTGACCCGCACATGCACCGGCGGCGCCGCGCCGGACGGCGGGTCGGACAGCAGCTCCACCGTCGCGGCGCGGGCGTACTCCTTGCGGTCGGGGGCGACCGCGTCCTCCAGGTCCACGATCACCACGTCCGCCCCCGAGGCGGCGGCCTTGCGCACGACGTCCGGCCGGTCCCCGGGCACGTACAGCAGGGTGAGGGGCGCCGCCGCGTTCACAGCACCCGCTCCGCCCGCAGGGCCGAGATCTCGGGCCCGCTCAGCCCCAGCTCGGCGAGGATCTCCTCGGTGTCGGCGCCGTGCGGGCGCCCCGTCCAGCGGATCGCCCCCGGGGTCCGGGAGAGACGGAAGAGGACGTTCTGCATCCGCAGCGGGCCCAGCTCCGGATCGTCGACCTCGGTGACCGAGTCCAGCGCGCGGTACTGCGGGTCCTCCATGACGTCCCGGACGTCGTGGATGGGCGCGATGGCGGCCTCCGCCTTCTCGAACGCGGACAGGGCCTCATCCCGGGAGTGCCGGGCGATCCAGTGGCCGACGGCCTCGTCCAGCTCGTCGCTGTGCTCGGCGCGGGTGGAGCCCGAGGCGAACCACGGCTCGTCGATCAGGTCCGGCCGCCCGACCAGCCGCATCACCCGCTCCGCGACGGACTGCGCGGAGGTCGAGACGGCCACCCACTGCCCGTCCGAGGTGCGGTAGGTGTTGCGCGGGGCGTTGTTGCGCGACCGGTTCCCGGTGCGCGGCTGCACGTAACCCAGCTGGTCGTACCAGAGGGGCTGCGGGCCGAGCACGGTCAGGATCGGCTCGATGATCGCCATGTCGACGACCTGCCCCTCTCCGGTGCGGTCCCGGCCGGCCAGCGCGGCCATCACCGCGTACGCCGTGGCGAGCGCGGCGATCGAGTCGGCGAGCCCGAACGGCGGCAGGGTCGGCGGCCCGTCCGGCTCCCCGGTGATCGCCGCGAAGCCGCTCATCGCCTCGGCGAGCGTCCCGAAGCCGGGCCGGTGGGCGTACGGGCCGAACTGGCCGAAGCCCGTGACGCGTACCAGCACGAGCCGCGGGTTGACGGCGTGCAGCTCGTCGGGGCCGAGACCCCACCGCTCCAGCGTGCCCGGCCGGAAGTTCTCGATGATCACATCGGTGTCCGCAGCGAGCCGCAGGAGCAGATCGCGGCCCTCCGGGGCGGAGAGGTCGAGCGTCAGGTTGCGCTTGTTGCGGCCGAGGAGCTTCCACCACAGGCCGACGCCGTCCTTGGCGGGGCCGTGGCCCCGGGACGGGTCGGGGCGCGTCGGGTGCTCGACCTTGATCACCTCGGCGCCGAAGTCGCCGAGCATCGTCGCGCAGAGCGGGCCCGCGAAGAGCGTGGCGAGGTCGACGACCCGCAGTCCGGTCAGCGGCGGCGCCGCGGGGGCGCTCACGCGGCGTCGATTTCGCTGCGGTACGGCATGGAGACCGAGGCGCCCGGCTTCTGCACGCAGAGCGCGGCGGCGGCCGAGGCCCAGGCGATGGCCTGCGGGATCGGCCGCCGTTCGCCGAGCGCCACGGCGAGGGTGCCGACGAAGGTGTCCCCGGCGCCGGTGGTGTCGACGGCGGTGACGTCCGGGGCGGGGAAGTGGATGGTCCGGCTGCCCCGGGCCGCGTACAGGCAGCCCTTCGAACCGAGCGTGATGAGCACCGCCGGGACCTGTCCGAGCAGGATCTCCGCCGCGGCGTGCGGGTCGTCGTAGCCGGACAGTTCGGCCGCCTCGTGCTCGTTGGGGACCAGCAGGTCGACGTGGTCGAGGAGCTCGGAGGGCAGCTCCTGCACGGGAGAGGGGGTGAGCACGGTCCGTACGCCCTGGGCGTGGCCGGCCCGCGCGCCCTCGATCACGGCGGACATGGGCAGCTCCAGCTGGAGCAGCAGCAGGTCCGCCTCGGCGATGGCGGCCATCTCGCCCGGACCGAGCGCGGTCACGGTCCCGTTCGCGCCGGGGATGACCACGATCGCGTTGGAGCCCTTGGCGTCGACCACGATGTGCGCGGTGCCGCTGGGACCCTCGGCGGTGTGCAGCAGATCGGTGTCGACGCCGGAGTGCTCCAGGTTCTCCCGCATCCGTACGCCGTACTCGTCGTCGCCGACCGCGCCGATCATCAGCACGTCGCCGCCCGCGCGGGCGGCGGCCACGGCCTGGTTGGCGCCCTTGCCGCCGGGGATGGTGCGGAACTCCCGTCCGGTGACGGTCTGTCCGAGCTCCGGGGCCCGGTCGACGTAGGCCACCAGATCCATATTGGTGCTGCCGAGCACCGCGATCCTGGTCATGGGCGGAGTGCCTCCTCGTGGGTGAGCCGGTGGGTCAGGTCGGCCAGCGTGTCGAAGCCGGTCCCGTCGAAGCCGGGGACGGACGTGGCGAGCCGGTTCTTCAGCGGGGTCGTCCACCGCTCGGGCAGCGCGTCCGGCCGCCCGGCGAGCAGACCGGCGAGCGAACCGGCGGTCGCGCCGTTGGAGTCGGTGTCCCAGCCGCCGGACACCGCCTTGCAGACGGAGCCGGTGAAGTCGCCGTCGGCGTGGGTGAGGGCGGCGGCCAGCAGGGCCGCGTTGGGCAGCACATGCACCCAGTGATACCTGCCGTACGCCGCGTGCAACCGGTCGACGACCGTATCGAAGTCCCGTTCCTCGCGGGCCGCGGCGATGCCGTCGCGTACCGCGCGCGCGTACCTGGAGCGCGGCGGCACCACGCGCAGGCCCGTGGCGAGGCAGCCGTGCACGTCGGTCTCGCCCGCGGCGGCCTCGGCCAGCGCCGCCGCCGTGAACATCGCGCCGTAGACGCCGTTCCCGGTGTGGGTGAGGACCGCGTCGCGGTACGCCTGCTCCGCCGCGCCGGCCGGGTCGTCGGGCCGGGTCCAGCCGTGCGCGTCGGCCCGGATCTGCGCGCCGATCCACTCCCGGAACGGGTTGCGGCACCGGGCGGTGTCCGGCGGCTCGATGCCGTCGAGCAGATTGCGGTACGCGATGCGCTCGGCGGTGAACGTACGCCCCGCCGGGAGCTCGTCGAGCCACAGCCGGGCCAGGTCCGCGGTGGTGAACGAGGTGCCGTGCCGCTGGAGCAGCAGCAGGGCGAGCAGCGGGTGGTTGAGGTCGTCGTCCTCGGGCATCCCGTCGATGTTCTCGGCGAGCGAGGTGGACGCGGAGCGCCGGTTCCACGGGTAGGTGGCGGCCAGCGGAGCCGGCAGGCCCCGGGCGGTGAACCAGGTGTCCAGCGGCCAGTTGCCGGTGGCCCGGGCCAGGGCGCGGATGCCTTCCAGCGGCAGCTTCTCGACCGGTTTGCCCAGCAGACAGCCGGCGGCGCGGCCCAGCCAGGCCGCGTGCAGCCGCTCCCGGCCGGCCGGCCGTACGCGCCGGGCGTGAGGCCACTGCGGGCAGGCGGCCCTGATCGCGTCCAGGCCGTCCGGCTCGTCGGCGGCCAGCGGGGACTCCAGCAGGGCGAGTTCGTCGAGCAGCCGTTCGGCGACCGCGCGCAGGCCGGGCGGGGCACCGGGGGCGGAGGCGCCGGCGCGCTCCGGGGCTGGGGAGCCGCCGGCCTCGTACCAGCGGCGGGCGAGAGCGCGCGCGTCGCGGCCGTCCTCGCCGGCCTGCCGCAGCTCGTGGCCCACCAGGTCCTCCGGCTGCACCCAGGTCACGCGCACCTCTGCGGTCACGGGGTGCCCGCCAGCGTCGCGAAGGCGGCCTCGTGGGCGCGGCGGCGGGCGGTGTCCCGGGCGAACACCTCGCGGGCCACCTCCGCCAGCGTCCGGGCCGGGGCGCGCAGATCGAGGCGGCTGGCCTCTGCGACCGTGGCCGCCCAGTCCGCGGGGACGGCCCGCTCGCCGTGGAGCGCGCCCGCGAGCGCGCCGCTCATGGTGGCGATCGAGTCGCAGTCGCGGCCGTAGTTGACCGAGCCGAGCACCGCCTGCCGGTAGTCCCCTCCGGCCACGAGCAGCATGCCGAGCGCGACGGGCAGCTCCTCGATGGCGTGCAGCCGGGACGGGCGGCGGGCACCGAGCGAGGGGGCGCGGTAGTCGGGGCCGACGGTGTCGAAGGGAGCGACGGCCTCGCGCAGCGGGGCGATCGCGGCCTCGAAGTCCTGGTGGCGGGCGGCGGTTTCGCAGACGGCCTCGATGGCGGAGCGGGTGCCGTCCTTGGCGAGGGACAGGCACGCCTCGACGACCGACGCGGGGGTCGCCCCGGGCGCGCAGGCGGCGGCGACGCCCGCCGCGAAGACGCCTGCCGCCTCCCTGCCGTAACTCGACTGATGGGCTCCCGCGACGTCGATCGCCTCGGCGTACGCCGCCCCCGGGTGGGCGGCGTTGACCAGACCGACCGGGGCCATGTACATCGCCGCCCCGCAGTTGACGATGTTCCCGGCGCCCGCCTCGCGCGGGTCGACGTGGCCGTAGTGCAGCCGGGCGACGATCCACTTCTCCGCCAGGAAGACCCGCTGGAGCGGCAGCGCCTCCGCCTCCAGCTCCGGAATCCAGCGCGGCTCGCCGATCATCTCCGGTACGAGGTGGTCGGCGACCGCGTACGCGTCGAGGTGGCCGCGCACCTTCCCGTACACCCGGACCAGCGCGTGGGTCATCAGGGTGTCGTCTGTGACGTGCCCATCTCCCTTGTGGTACGGGGCGATCGGGCGGGCGGTCCGCCAGTCGTCGCCGTCCCAGGGGCCGACGATCCCGGTGACCCCGCCCCCGTGGCGGGCCGCGATCTGCTCCGGTGAGCGGCCCTCGACCGGGCCGCCCAGCGCGTCGCCGACCGCGGCGCCGACGAGGGCGCCCGCGATCCGGTCATCGAGCGTGGGCGTCGTGGCTGTCGTGGGGGAGAGGGACGCCGCGGCTGTCGTGGGGGAGGAGGGGGACGTCGTGGGCGCCAGGGGCACGGTGGAGGTCATGTCCGAATTGTCCACCCCGGGACGCCGGTTCCGTGGCTGCCAGCAGCCCGGCGAGTTCGATCAGATCCGTGCCCGCGAGGCGGGGCAGCGCGCAGCCCGCCAGCGTCCGGCAGGTCTCCCGCCAGCCGTCGGGCACGGAGGCGATCGAGCCCAGCGCCCCGGTCAGCGCCCCGGCCAGGGCGGGCGCCGAGTCCGCGACCCGGGACAGGCAGGCCGCCGCGGGCACGGCCTGCGCGATGTCGCCCCGGGAGGCGGTGGCCAGCGCGAGGGCGACCGGTACGGTCTCGGCGGCGGCGATCCCGTAGCTGTAGACGTGGTCCACGATCTGGTGCTCCAGGACCGGTACCAGGGCGAATGCGCCGGCCCGCTCCCCGGCGAACTC
Organism: Streptomyces sp. 2131.1; assembly: GCF_900105515.1. GTDB lineage: Bacteria > Actinomycetota > Actinomycetes > Streptomycetales > Streptomycetaceae > Streptomyces > Streptomyces drozdowiczii. The sequence continues at coordinate 5,366,172 of NZ_FNSY01000001.1, forward strand.
CCGGGCGATCCGGACCGCGTGGGCCGCGTTGCGGGCGATCTCGGTGCCGTCGGGAAGCTGGGCGAGCGCGGCGTTCACCGCCGCGTCGACGTCCGCCCCGCCGAGCGCCTCGGCACTCGCGGCGGCCATCGCCCGCGCCCCGTGCACCCCGTCGCCGTCCTGGGTGAAGCGCGCGTCGTACTCCGCGAGGTCCGCCGCCGCGCCGGGGTCGCCGGGGTGGACGACCGCCAGCACGGCCGCCCGTACGCACGCCGCGTCGTCGAAGTAGTGCGGGTTGTCGTGGCCGGTGGCGGGCGGCCGGAGCCCGGCGGCGAGGTTGCCGAGCCCGGCCCGCACCGAGATGCGGGCCCGCAGCGGCAGCACCGCCGCCTCCACCTCGGGCGCGCGGGCCGCGGCGGCGGCGACCTCGGCGGCCAGCGCGTTCCAGGCCCCGGCCACGGCGGCCCGTACCCGTCCGTCGACGTCGTCCGGGCCGAGCCGGGGCTGTCCGGGTGCGGAGCCCGCGGCGGCCCGCCCCTGCCCCGGTCCGGCCGCCGCCAGCACCGTCCCCGCCGCGAACGCCGCCCACTCCGCGTCGTCGGACGGGCCGAGCCGCAGCGGCTCGGGCGGCTGGTTGAGCGCGATGGGCACGGGGAGGGTGGTCGTCGCGTTCTGCTCGGCGAAGGTGTCCAGCTCGCGGGTCAGGCGCCGGGTCCACTCCGGCATCCGCGCCGCCCGGTGCCGGGCCGCGGGCCACCCCGCGGCGTCCCCGGAGGCCAGCCCGATGAGCAGCCCCTCGACGCGGGCACGCCGGCCGCTCACCGGGACACCGCCCCGGCGCCCGCGGACCCGGCCGCGGCGGGGGCCGGCGGTGTGTCCTCGACGAGGGCACGGCATGTCGGTGCGGCCGGGCCCGCCCGGTCCGGTTCGGGGTCCGGTTCGTTGGTTGGGCTGTGACCGGTCCGTTCGGCCGGGATCACCCGGTCCGGTTCGTGGGCCGCCGCTGGGCTGTGACCCGTTCGTTCGGCCCGGCCCGCCGTCCGGCCGGCCGTCGGCGTACGGCGCGGTGGTTCGTCCGTCGCGGCCGCCGCGGCGGCCCCCGCCACCAGCAGGTCCGCGATGTCCACCACGTGGTGGCCCCGCATCGACGGCAGGCAGCTGCCGCGGACCGGGCCGATCGCATCCGACCAGATGCGCGGGATCGCCGACGCGCCGTGCAGGGCGCCGGACAGTGCGCCCGCCACCGCCGCCGTCGTGTCGGCGTCGCGGCCCATGTTGACCGCCGTCAGCACCGCCGTACGGAAGTCGCCGCGCGCCGCCGCGAACGCGCCGAAGGCCAGGCCCACCGCCTCCGGGGCCAGGTCGGTCCACGGGTAGCCGCCGACCACCACGGCCGAGCGGACCGCGCGTTCGCCGGTGAGGCGGTCGGGGTACGGGCGCTGCGCCGTGGTCACCGCGCGGCGCAGGGAGCGGGCGGTCCAGGAGTCCATGGGGACGACGGAGAGCGCGGCGGCGATGACGGAGGTGACCGAGGCGCCGGTCATCGCGGCGGCCACCCCGGCGGCCACCGCCTGGCCGCCGTAGATGCCCTCGCCCTCGTGGCTGACCCGGCCGTCGACCGCGACCAGCCGGGCCGCCTCGGCGGGCCGCCCGGCCGCGAAGACGCCGAAGGGCGCGGCCCGCATGGCCAGGCCGTCGCTCCAGGCGTGCCGGTGCTGCGCGGAGATCGGCGCGGCCAGGCCCCGGCGCAGGTTCTCCAGCGTGCCGCGCTCGCTGAAGCCGGCGCCCCGGAACGGCCCCTCGTCCACGTCGGCGATCCACAGCCGCCAGGCCCGCTCGACGTCGGTGACCGTCAGCTCCGAGCCGTGCCGGGCCAGCAGCAGCCCGGAGAAGATCGCGTACTCCGTGTCGTCGGTGCCCGCCGGGTCGTCGCTGACGAAGCCCTCGATCCGCCCCCAGCGGCGGCGGATCTCGGACGGCCGCATGTTCTCCGCCGGGGCGCCGAGCGCGTCCCCGACCGCGAGCCCGAGCAGCGCGCCCCTGGCCCGGTCGCGCGCCCCGCCCGGGGCCGGCTCGTCCGGGGGGTGTGCCGTCCGTGTGCCGCCCGTCCGCGGCGCCGTCGGATTTCCTGCGACCGTCTCCATCGCGTCGACCCTTCGCTCGTACCGAGCCAGTACTCGTCCCTGTGGGATCCGTTCCACGCGGAGCCCGGACGAAGGCCGGTTATGCACACAAAAGGGCCACTCGGATGAAACCTTCCGGACAGCAAGGCAAGCCGTACCTATCCGGTCACATAGCGTGGTAAGTACGGCCTTCCTTGCTGGCAGGAGCGATTTTTCGTGCGTACTTTCGATGGTGTCGAGCACCGGCGGGCGGGCAGGAGGTCCGTCGCCGGAAGCAGGGGAGAGGGATAAGCCGTGGCCATCATCGAGACCGACGCCGTACTGCACGAGGCGCACCGGGACAACCACACCCACCGCGACGTCAACGGCGGCTGGCTGCGTCCGGCGGTCTTCGGTGCGATGGACGGGCTCGTCTCGAACCTCGCCCTGATGACCGGGGTCGCCGGCGGCGACGTCTCGCACCGCACCATCGTCATCACCGGCCTCGCCGGACTGGCCGCCGGCGCCTTCTCCATGGCGGCCGGCGAGTACACCTCCGTCGCCTCCCAGCGCGAGCTGGTCGAGGCCGAGCTGGACGTCGAGCGGCGCGAGCTGCGCAAGCACCCGGTGGACGAGGAGCGGGAGCTGGCCGCGCTCTACGAGTCCCGGGGCGTCGAGCCCGCGCTCGCCCGCGAGGTCGCCCGGCAGCTCTCGCGCGACCCGGAGCAGGCCCTCGAAATTCACGCCCGCGAGGAGCTGGGCATCGACCCGGGCGACCTGCCCTCGCCGCTGGTGGCCGCCTTCTCCTCGTTCGGTGCCTTCGCGCTCGGCGCGCTGCTGCCCGTGCTGCCGTTCCTGCTGGGGGCGAGCGCGCTGTGGCCGGCCGTGCTGCTGGCGCTCGCCGGGCTGTTCGGCTGCGGCGCGGTGGTGGCCCGGGTGACCGCCCGCAGCTGGTGGTTCAGCGGACTGCGCCAGCTGGCCCTCGGTGGTGCGGCCGCCGCGATCACGTACGGGCTCGGCGCGCTGTTCGGCGTGGCCGTGGGCGGCTGACCGGAACTTCTTCCCGCCGTAACGGGCCGGTCGCGCAACCGGCCCGTTACGCGTACGCCACGCGTGTGACGTACGTCTTGGTCCGCGCCACTGGGCGGGAACGCTCCCAGCACCGTAAAATGAGTCTCTATGCAGGGCTGCACATAAGTAGCCACAACCCGGCGGTTTCGTTTGTTCCGCCACCGGGCAAGAGCCGTAGACACCGCAGGCAACGACGCCTGCTCTCCGCGTCTCCCGGGCGCCGATCCTCCGACAGCGACCCATTCCACCGTCCTTCACGGTGTCCGCATGTTGGAACGGTTCATCCGCTTTTTGAGAAGCGCCCCATCATGTAATCTGCACGAAATTTCGCAGAGGGCCAACGTCGTCCCTCGGCACTGCATATGCCACGACGACGACGGGAGAGCCGATGCGCACCGACGCCTGGTCGCCCATGGACGGTCGCCCCGCCCCCCAGGGCATGTACGACCCCCGCAACGAGCACGACGCCTGTGGCGTGGGGTTCGTAGCCACTCTGACCGGTGTGCCCGGCCACGAGATGGTCGAGCAGGCGCTGACCGTGCTCCGCAACCTCGAACACCGCGGCGCCACCGGCTCGGAGCCCGACTCCGGTGACGGTGCCGGCATCCTGCTCCAGGTCCCGGACACCTTCCTGCGTGCCGAGGTCCCCTTCGCCCTCCCCGACGCCGGCGCCTACGCCGTCGGTATCGCCTTCCTGCCCGCCGACGACTCCACCGCGGCCGTCCGCGCCCTGGAGAAGATCGCCGGCGAGGAGGGCCTCACCGTCCTCGGCTGGCGCGAGGTCCCGGTCACCCCGGACATCCTCGGCAACGGCGCCCGCGCCACCATGCCCGAGTTCCGCCAGCTGTTCGTCTCGGACGGCGCGAGCACCGGCATCGCCCTGGACCGCAAGGCGTTCGTGCTGCGCAAGCGCGCCGAGCGCGAGGCCGGGGTCTACTTCCCGTCGCTCTCCGCCCGCACCATCGTCTACAAGGGCATGCTCACCACCGGTCAGCTGGAGCCCTTCTTCCCGGACCTCTCCGACCCCCGCTTCGCCACCGCGGTCGCCCTGGTCCACTCGCGCTTCTCGACGAACACCTTCCCCAGCTGGCCCCTCGCACACCCGTACCGCTTCGTCGCGCACAACGGCGAGATCAACACGGTCAAGGGCAACCGGAACTGGATGAAGGCCCGCGAGTCCCAGCTCGCCTCCGGCCTCTTCGGCGACGCGCCGATCGACCGGATCTTCCCCGTCTGCACCCCCGACGCCTCCGACTCCGCCTCCTTCGACGAGGTCCTGGAGCTGCTCCACCTCGGCGGCCGCTCGCTGCCGCACTCGGTGCTGATGATGGTCCCCGAGGCGTGGGAGAACCACGACTCCATGGACCCGGCCCGCCGCGCCTTCTACCAGTACCACTCCGCGATGATGGAGCCCTGGGACGGCCCGGCCTGCGTCACCTTCACCGACGGCGTCCAGGTCGGCGCGGTCCTCGACCGCAACGGCCTGCGCCCCGGCCGCTACTGGGTCACCGACGACGGACTCGTCGTCCTCTCCTCCGAGGTCGGCGTCCTGGACATCGACCCCGCCAAGGTCGTCCGCAAGGGCCGCCTGCAGCCCGGCCGCATGTTCCTCGTGGACACCGCCGAGCACCGCATCATCGAGGACGACGAGATCAAGGCGTCCCTCGCCGCCGAGCACCCCTACCAGCAGTGGCTGGAGACCGGCGAGATCGAGCTGGAGGACCTCCCCGAGCGGGAGCACATCGTCCACACGCACGCCTCCGTCACCCGCCGCCAGCAGACCTTCGGCTACACCGAGGAAGAGCTGCGCGTCATCCTCGCCCCGATGGCCCGCACCGGCGGCGAACCGCTCGGCTCCATGGGCACCGACTCGCCGATCGCCGCGCTCTCGGCCCGCCCCCGGCTGCTGTTCGACTACTTCACCCAGCTGTTCGCGCAGGTCACCAACCCGCCGCTGGACGCCATCCGCGAGGAGCTCGTCACCTCGCTGCGCTCCGTTCTCGGCCCCTCCGGCAACCTCCTGGAGCCGAACGCCGCGTCCTGCCGCAGCGTCGCCCTGCCCTTCCCGGTGATCGACAACGACGAGCTGGCCAAGCTCATACACATCAACGCCGACGGCGACATGCCGGGCATGAAGGCGGCCACGCTCTCCGGCCTCTACCGGGTGAGCGGCGGCGGCGACGCCCTGGCCGCCCGCATCGAGGAGATCTGCACCGAGGTCGACGCCGCCATCGAGGACGGCGCCCGCCTGATCGTCCTGTCCGACCGGCACTCCGACGCCGAGCACGCGCCGATCCCCTCGCTGCTGCTCACCTCCGCCGTCCACCACCACCTCATCCGCACCAAGCAGCGCACCCAGGTGGGCCTGCTGGTCGAGGCCGGTGACGTCCGCGAGGTCCACCACGTCGCCCTGCTGATCGGCTACGGCGCCGCCGCGGTCAACCCGTACCTGGCCATGGAGTCCGTCGAGGACCTGGTCCGCGCCGGCACCTTCATCGAGGGCATCGAGGCCGAGGACGCCATCCGCAACCTGATCCACGCGCTGGGCAAGGGCGTCCTGAAGGTCATGTCCAAGATGGGCATCTCCACGGTCGCCTCCTACCGCGGCGCCCAGGTCTTCGAGGCGGTCGGCCTCGACCAGGCCTTCGTCGACCGCTACTTCAACGGCACCGCCACCAAGATCGGCGGCGCAGGACTCGACGTCGTCGCCAAGGAGGTCGCCGCCCGGCACACCAAGGGCTATCCCGCCTCCGGTATCTCCGCCTCGCACCGCGCGCTGGAGATCGGCGGCGAGTACCAGTGGCGCCGCGAGGGCGAGCCGCACCTGTTCGACCCGGAGACGGTCTTCCGCCTCCAGCACGCCACCCGCAACCGCCGGTACGACATCTTCAAGAAGTACACGGACCGGGTGAACGAGCAGTCCGAGCGCCTGATGACGCTCCGCGGCCTGTTCGGCTTCACGTCGGACCGCCCGTCGATCGACGTCGACGAGGTCGAGCCCGTCTCGGAGATCGTCAAGCGCTTCTCCACCGGCGCCATGTCCTACGGCTCCATCTCGCGCGAGGCCCACGAGACCCTCGCCATCGCGATGAACCAGCTGGGCGGCAAGTCCAACACCGGTGAGGGCGGCGAGGACGCCGACCGGCTCTACGACCCGGCGCGCCGCTCGTCCATCAAGCAGGTCGCCTCCGGCCGCTTCGGTGTCACCAGCGAGTACCTGGTCAACGCGGACGACATCCAGATCAAGATGGCCCAGGGCGCCAAGCCCGGCGAGGGCGGCCAGCTGCCCGGCCACAAGGTCTACCCGTGGGTCGCCAAGACCCGGCACTCCACCCCGGGCGTCGGCCTCATCTCCCCGCCCCCGCACCACGACATCTACTCCATCGAGGACCTGGCTCAGCTGATCCACGACCTCAAGAACGCCAACCCGGTCGCCCGCATCCACGTGAAGCTGGTCTCCGAGGTCGGCGTCGGCACGGTCGCCGCCGGTGTCTCCAAGGCCCACGCGGACGTCGTCCTCATCTCCGGCCACGACGGCGGCACGGGCGCCTCCCCGCTCACGAGTCTCAAGCACGCGGGCGGCCCCTGGGAGCTCGGCCTCGCCGAGACCCAGCAGACCCTGCTGCTCAACGGCCTGCGCGACCGCATCGTCGTGCAGACCGACGGCCAGCTCAAGACCGGCCGCGACGTCGTCATCGCCGCGCTGCTCGGCGCCGAGGAGTTCGGTTTCGCGACCGCGCCGCTCGTCGTCTCCGGCTGCGTCATGATGCGCGTCTGCCATCTCGACACCTGCCCGGTCGGCATCGCCACCCAGAACCCGGTCCTGCGCGACCGCTTCTCCGGCAAGGCCGAGTACGTCGTCAACTTCTTCGAGTTCATCGCGCAGGAGGTCCGCGAGCTCCTCGCCGAGCTGGGCTTCCGTACGATCGAGGAGGCCGTCGGCCACGCCGAGCTGCTCGACACCGACCGGGCCGTCACCCACTGGAAGGCACAGGGCCTCGACCTCGCCCCGCTGTTCTACGTCCCCGAACTGCCCGAAGGCGCGGTCCGGTACCGGAACACCGACCAGGACCACGGCCTGGACCGGGCCCTCGACAACGAGCTGATCAAGCTCGCCGCCGACGCCCTCAAGGCCGACAGCCCCGAGGCCGCCCAGCCGGTCCGCGCGCAGATCGCGATCCGCAACATCAACCGGACCGTCGGCACCATGCTCGGCCACGAGGTCACGAAGAAGTTCGGCGGTGCGGGCCTGCCCCAGGACACCATCGACATCACCTTCACCGGCTCCGCGGGCCAGTCCTTCGGCGCCTTCCTGCCCAGCGGTGTCACGCTGCGCCTGGAGGGCGACGCCAACGACTACGTCGGCAAGGGCCTGTCCGGCGGGCGCGTCGTCGTCCGCCCCGACCGCGGCGCCGACCACCTCGCCGAGTACTCCACCATCGCGGGCAACACCATCGCCTACGGCGCCACCGGCGGCGAACTGTTCCTGCGCGGCCGCACCGGCGAACGCTTCTGCGTCCGCAACTCCGGCGCCACCGTCGTCTCCGAGGGCGTGGGCGACCACGGCTGCGAGTACATGACCGGCGGCCACGCCGTGGTGCTCGGCGAGACCGGGCGCAACTTCGCGGCCGGCATGTCCGGCGGTATCGCGTACGTCATCGACCTCGACCGCGACAACGTCAACGCCGGCAACCTCGGCGCGGTCGAGGAGCTGACCGACACCGACAAGCAGTGGCTGCACGACGTCGTGCGCCGCCACCAGGAGGAGACCGGCTCCACCGTCGCCGGGAAGCTCCTCGCCGAGTGGGACACCGCGGTGGCCCGCTTCAGCAAGATCATCCCGTCCACCTACAAGGCAGTGCTCGCCGCCAAGGACGCCGCTGAGCTCGCCGGTCTCTCCGAGCAGGAGACCACCGAGAAGATGATGGAGGCGGCGACCAATGGCTGACCCCAAGGGCTTCCTGACCACCGGCCGCGAGGTCGCCGAGACCCGCCCGGTGGGCGAGCGCGTCAAGGACTGGAACGAGGTCTACGTTCCGGGCTCGCTGCTCCCGATCATCAGCAAGCAGGCCGGCCGCTGCATGGACTGCGGCATCCCGTTCTGCCACAACGGCTGCCCCCTCGGAAACCTCATCCCCGAGTGGAACGACTACGCCTACCGCGAGGACTGGTCCGCCGCCTCCGAGCGGCTGCACGCCACGAACAACTTCCCGGAGTTCACCGGGCGGCTGTGCCCGGCCCCCTGCGAGTCGGCGTGCGTGCTCGGCATCAACCAGCCGGCAGTCACCATCAAGAACGTCGAGGTCTCGATCATCGACAAGGCGTGGGGCAACGGCGACGTCACCCCGCAGCCGCCCGAGCGCCTCTCCGGCAAGACCGTCGCCGTCATCGGCTCCGGTCCGGCCGGCCTCGCCGCCGCCCAGCAGCTGACCCGGGCCGGCCACACCGTCGCCGTCTACGAGCGCGCGGACCGCATCGGGGGCCTCCTCCGCTACGGCATCCCCGAGTTCAAGATGGAGAAGTCGCACATCAACCGCCGCATCGAGCAGATGCGCGCGGAAGGCACCAAGTTCCGCACCGAGATCGAGATCGGCCGGGACATCGACGCCGCGAAGCTGCGCCGCCGCTACGACGCCGTGGTCATCGCCGCCGGTGCCACCGTCTCCCGCGACCTGCCCGTCCCGGGCCGCGAGCTGAACGGCGTGCACTTCGCGATGGAGTACCTCCCGCTCGCCAACAAGGTGCAGGAGGGCGACCTGACGGTCTCCCCGGTCACCGCCGAGGGCAAGCACGTCGTCGTCATCGGCGGCGGCGACACCGGCGCCGACTGCGTCGGCACCGCGCACCGCCAGGGCGCCCTGTCGGTCACCCAGCTGGAGATCATGCCGAAGCCGGGCGAGGAGCGGAACGCCAACCAGCCCTGGCCGACCTTCCCCATGCTCTACAAGGTCACCTCCGCGCACGAGGAGGGCGGCGAGCGGGTCTACTCCGTCTCGACGACCCACTTCGAGGGCGACGAGGACGGCAACGTCCAGGCCCTCCACCTGATCGAGGTGGAGTTCAAGGACGGTAAGCTGGAGCAGAAGCCCGGCACCGAGCGGGTCATCCCCGCGCAGCTGGTCACGCTCGCGATGGGCTTCACCGGCACCGACCAGGCCAACGGTCTGGTCCAGCAGTTCGGTCTGGAGCTCGACGAGCGCGGCAACATCGCCCGCGACGCGGACTACGCCACCAACGTCGACGGCGTCTTCGTCGCCGGTGACGCGGGCCGCGGCCAGTCCCTCATCGTGTGGGCCATCGCCGAGGGCCGCTCCGCGGCACGCGGCGTGGACCGCTTCCTGACCGGAGCCAGCGCCCTGCCGGCCCCGATCCGCCCGACGGACCGTTCCCTGATGGTCTGATACGGCACACCAGACGTCCCGCACAACGGCGTGCGGAACTGAACGCGGCGCCTGCCCGTCCCCGACCGGACGATTCGGCAGGCGCCGTGGCGCATTCGGAGCCGGGTACGGGCAGGCCCGGGCGGCCCGGACCTCAGACGGTCAGGGCCAGCGCACAGGTCGCGGCCGCCGTCGCCGTCACCGCGAGCACCAGACCCGTCAGCGCGAACCGCCGTACGCCGATGCGCGTCCCCTGGAACCGGCACCGCTCGAACCACAGCAGCGTCGCCAGCGATCCCCACGGCGTGACCAGCGGGCCCGCGTTCACCCCGATGAGCAGGGCCAGCAGCTGATGGTGGTTGTCCGCCGGGACGACCGCCTCGCCCGCCACGTACGCCGGAAGGTTGTTCAGCACGTTGGCGAGCCCGGCGCCCACCCCGGCGGTGCGGAGCATGCCCGCGAGGCCGTCGTCCGAGCCGAGCGCCCGCACCAGCAGCTCGTGCAGCCCGTGCGCGTTGACCGTCTCCACCACCAGGAACATCCCCGGCACCAGCACCAGCAGCCGCCACGGGACCAGCGAGAGCCGCAGCTCCTCGCGGCGCCGCACCGCGTACGCCGCCACCACGACGACCATCGCCACCAGCGAGGCGGACCACAGCGGCACGTCCACCGCCAGGATCGCCAGCAGGAACCCGGCACACGCCACCGAGCACACACCCAGCAGCACCCGGTCCTCCGGCGACGGCACCGGCGGCGGGGTGTACGTGTCGGCGCCCCGCCGGCCCCGGCGCCAGTAGAACACCCACAGGCACAGAGCCGTCATCCCGATCGCCGCCAGTTGCGGCAGCCACATCACGGCCGCCAGCCCGGCCGGCGACAGCGCCACCCGGTCCGCCGCCAGCAGATTGGTCAGATTCGATACGGGCAGCAGCAGGCTCGCCGTGTTGGCCAGCCACACCGTCGTCATCGCCAGCGGCACCGCCGCGATGCCCACCCGCCCGGCCAGCGCCAGCATCACCGGAGTCAGCAGCACGGCCGTGGTGTCCAGGTTCAGGGTGATCGTGGTGAGCGACGCGAACGCCACGCACAGCCCGAACAGCAGCGGATAACGCCCCCGCCCCGCCCGCGCCACCCACGCCGCGACCACGTCGAAGACCTGCGCCCGGCCCGCCAGCTCCGCCAGCACGATCACCGTGGCCAGGAACGCCAGCAGGGGCCCGATGCGCCGCAGCTGGTCCTGCGCCGGACCGGCGGGCAGCAGCCCGGTCGCCGCGAAGACCACTCCGAGCAGGAGCAGCCCGCCGGCCAGCCAGTCCAGGGGATGCAGCCGCCGCACCAGGGCACGCGAGCGCTCCGTGAAGTGATCGTTCCGCATGCGCTCATCGTGTCAGACCGGGCCACCCCGGCCCCGCTCAGCCGGTCAGCGCCGACGTCTTGAGGACCACCAGAAGGATCAGCACCGCCGCCAGCACCACACAACCGGCTGTCTGCACCGCCGTACGCCGCCCGGCGGGGGCGTACGCGTACACGACGGTCACCGCCGCCCCGGTGAGCAGCCCGCCCAGGTGCGCCTCCCACGAGGTGAAGGCCGCCGAGATGAGCATCCACACCAGGAACCCGGCCAGGAAGCTGTTGACCGCCTGCACGTCCCGGCCCAGGCGCCTGCTGATGACGTAGAACGCGGCCGCGAGCCCGAACACCGCCCCCGACGCGCCCACCACCTGGTCGGACGGCGAGACCAGGTACACCAGCACCGAACCGCCCAGCGCGGCCAGCAGGTACAGGGCGAGGAAACGGACCCGGCCCAGCTGCTCCTCGACGACCCGGCCGAGATTCCACAGGGCGTACATGTTGAACACGATGTGCAGCACCCCGAAGGGCAGCGCGCCGAACGACGTGCCCTCCGGCGGCAGATGCAGGAAGGACCCGGTCAGCAGCCGGTACCACTCGCCGTCCACCACCCCGACCGCGTCCAGCCCGGGGATGCCCCCGTCGACGTAGAGGTACCGCCCGCCGTCCGCGTCGGTCAGCCCGGCGCCCGTCATCGCGAACCGGTCGACGACCCCCGGGCGTATCAGCTCCGCCACGTACGCGAGGACGTTGAGGGCTATGAGCGCGTACGTGACGACCGGCACCGCGCTCCGCGCCACCGTCCCGCCGAACACCGTCCGGGCCCGGCGCACCGACCGCTGACCCTCCTTCACGCACTCCACGCACTGGTGGCCGACCGCCGCCTCCCGCATGCAGGAGGGGCATATGAAGCGCTCGCAGCGGACGCAGCTCACATACGTCTCGTACGAGGGGTGGCGGTAGCACGTGCTGGCGGCGGCCTCCATGGCCGGCTCCTTCGTCTGTACGGGGATCGGGGGCCGGTGGGGGGACGGCGGCGATCAAGATAGCGAACGCGCGACGACCGCCCCGACCCGGGCTCCGCACACCCGAACGGGTGGGGGACGACGGACCGGCGGGAAACCGGACAGAGGATGTCGGGATTGCCGAGTTGCATGGGCCCATGACCACGAGCACCTGGACAGACTTCCGCACCGCCGAACCCGACTTCGCCGACACCGTGCGCCGCCGGTTCGCGCAATACAGGCACCACGTCCTCGCCACGCTCCGCAAGGACGGATCGCCCCGGCTCACCGGCCTGGAGATCGACTTCTGGGAGGACGAGCCGCACCTCGGCATGATGCCGGACTCCCGCAAGGCCCTCGACCTGCGCCGCGACCCCCGCTTCTCCGTGCACGCCAACCCCGGCCCCGGTTCCGACATGGCCGACGGCGACGTCCGCATCTCCGGCCGGGCGGTCGAGATCACCGACCCCGCCGTGCTCGCCCGTTTCATCGACGAGCGCACCCCGCCCGAACCCTTCCACCTGTTCCGCGTCGACCCCACCGAGGTGGTGCGCGTCGGCCTGGAGGGCGGCGACACCATCGTCATCACCACCTGGCGCCCCGGCCGCCCGCTGCGCACACTCCGCAGGGGCAACGAGGCGGGTACGGTCACCGAGGACCGCTGAGAGCGGCGGGCGGGCGGACCATGGGCGGGTGCCTGCCGAGAAGAAGCCCCGGGCGACCCCCGGCACCCGAGCGCCGTGACGAACCCACCCGCCCCGCCTCCGCCACACGGCGGCGAGTCGTGCTACCGTTGGTCCCGTTGCAGTTTTGGTACCCATGAACATTATGTGCGCCTGACGGGAATGCTTCGTCAGGCGCTTTATTGTTTTCCGGCTTTCTCCGGATGGGGCTCAATGCGGCGACTTGGAATTCGTAAAGTGCGAATTTCCGGCACTGCACCTCCTTAGGAGAATGACATGGCTACTGGAACCGTGAAGTGGTTCAACTCCGAAAAGGGCTTCGGCTTCATCGAGCAGGACGGCGGCGGCGCCGACGTCTTCGCCCACTACTCGAACATCAACGCCTCCGGCTTCCGTGAGCTCGTCGAGGGCCAGAAGGTCAGCTTCGACGTCACGCAGGGCCAGAAGGGCCCGCAGGCGGAGAACATCGTCCCCGCCTAAGCGTCGGACGCGTACCTCGCAGCCGGGGCCCGCACCGTGAGGTGCGGGCCCCGGCTCGTGCTGTCCCAGGAGGACAATCCCCATATGACCCGCTCCGAACGTCAGGACCGTCCCGCCCGCAACCGCCCGTCGAGGGGACGCGGCACGGACCGGCCCAAGGCAACAGCGCAGGGTTCCGGCAAGGGATCCGGAAAGGCGTCGCCCCGTCGCAGGGCCACGCCGCCGCAGGGCGAATTCGCGCTGCCCGAAACCATCACCCCCGCACTGCCCGCCGTCGACGCGTTCGCCGAGCTGGACATGCCCGCAGCCCTGCTGAAAACCCTTGCCGCGCAGGGCGTGACCGAGCCGTTCCCGATCCAGGGCGCCACCCTGCCCAACTCGCTGGCCGGCCGCGACATCCTCGGCCGGGGCCGCACCGGCTCCGGCAAGACCCTCGCCTTCGGCCTCGCGCTCCTGGCCCGCACCGCCGGCCGCCGCGCCGAGCCGAAGGCACCCCTGGCCCTCGTCCTCGTCCCGACCCGCGAGCTCGCCCAGCAGGTCACCGACGCGCTGACCCCGTACGCCACCGCGGTCAACCTGCGCCTGGCCACCGTCGTCGGCGGCATGTCGATCACCAAGCAGTCCGCCACCCTGCGGCGCGGCGCCGAGGTGCTCGTCGCGACCCCCGGCCGGCTCAAGGACCTCATCGAGCGCGGCGACTGCCGCCTGGACCAGGTCGCGATCACCGTCCTGGACGAGGCCGACCAGATGGCCGACATGGGCTTCATGCCGCAGGTCACCGCCCTGCTCAAGCAGGTCGAGCCGGACGGCCAGCGGATGCTGTTCTCCGCGACCCTGGACAAGAACATCGACCGCCTCGTCAAGATGTTCCTGACCGACCCCGTCGTGCACTCCGTCGACCCGTCCGCCGGTGCCGTCACCACCATGGAGCACCACGTCCTCCATGTGCTCGACGAGACCGACAAGAAGGCCGTCGCCACGAAGATCGCCGCCCGCGAGGGCCGCGTGATCATGTTCGTCGACACCAAGCGCGCCGCCGACCGCTTCGCCAAGCGGCTCCTCGCCAGCGGGGTGCGCGCCGCCGCGCTGCACGGCGGACGCTCGCAGCCGCAGCGCAACCGGACCCTGGACCAGTTCAAGAACGGCCAGGTCACCGCCCTCGTCGCGACCAACGTGGCCGCACGCGGCATCCACGTCGACGACCTCGACCTCGTCGTCAACGTGGACCCGCCGACCGACCACAAGGACTACCTCCACCGCGGCGGTCGCACCGCCCGGGCCGGGGAGTCCGGCAGCGTCGTCACGCTGGTGCTGCCCGACGAGAAGCGGGACATGACCCGCCTGATGCAGGACGCGGGCATCGCACCCCGCACCACCCGCATCAAGTCGAGCGACGAGGAACTCACCCGCATCACCGGCGCCCGCGAGCCCTCCGGAGTCGCGGTCGTCATAGAGGTCCCGCAGCCGGCCCAGCCCAAGGCCCGCCCTGCCGGCACCCGCTCGGGCAGCCGCGGCCGCGGGCGCGGCCGCGGTGCCGCGTCGAGCACGGCAGGCACCACCCGGGGCGCAGCCCCCCGCACCGGCGCCGCCCGCGGCACCGGCCGGGGCGCGTCCCCGTCGCGCGGCCGCCGCGCCGCATAACCCCCACCCGCCGGAGGGGCCACTCCAGCCCCTCCGGCCGGGCAGACCGTGCCTCTCCGGTGGTCCATTCAAGCCCCTCCGGCGATTGAGGAGCGGGGGTCCGGGGGCAGCGCCCCCGAGCAACGGACCTCAGGTCGTGCAGTCCAGCACCGCGCGACACAGCGCGCACCGCACCCGCACCCGCCCCCGCACCGCGACCCGGTTCCGCTGGAAGCACATGGGGCACGCGAACGCCACCCGCAACCCGCCGTCCCCGCCGGCCTCGAAGGCGTACGGCCCCCCTGGCATCCCCGAAGCGGACCGCCGGTCCCGCGCGTACCGCCGCCGCCCCGCCCACCCCGCCGCCGTCAGCGGCGGCTGCTCCGCGTCCCGCAGGGCCCGGGCCCGGCCCTCCGTGTACGCGGTGTACGCCTGCGGGCTGGTGAACCACGGCGAGGGGTCCTCGCCGAACAGCAGAGCCCGCTTGGCCAGCACGTACCCGAACTCCTCCGGTGTCAGATAGCCGAGCTTCTGGCTGGTGACCGCGTCCTCGCGGAACGCGTCCAGCAGCAGCCAGCCCGCCCCCAGGTACGCCGCCGTCGTGTCGGTGAGGATCTCGTTGTCCCGGGTACCGGGGAACTCCAGGCCCAGCCGGTGCAGCAGCACATGCGCGACCTCGTGCGACAGGGCCGCCCCGATGTCCCGGCGATGCGTACGGAATCGGTCGTTCAGCTCCACGAAGTACTCGGGCCCCGCCGCGAGTTCGACACTGCCCGCGTGCTCCATCGGCCGGAACGCCACGATCATCCGCGCGTCCGGCAGCCGGTAGTGGCGCACCATCGCCCGCGCCACCCGCTGCGCGCCCAGGTGCAGATCGTCCGCGTCCGCGAAGGCCGCGTCGACCGGGGCGAGACTGGTGGCGTACCGCTCCACACCGTCCACCGACAGCCTCCGGTACAGCGCGGTGATCGCCGAGCGGACCGTGTCCAGATGCGGGAAGCCGTGCTCGACGGGGCTGCGGCGGGGGCTCTCCGGCACGTCCGTACCCCCGCTCGCCACGACGCTCGACTCCTCACCACTGTAGACCGCGGCGAGCGCCCCGGGGCTGTCAGCCGGTACGGACCGCAAGCCCCGGGCCCAGCTCGACGAACGGCGCCCCCGCGCCCTCCGTCTCCAGCACCCACACCTCGTTGGCCCCGTCCCGCAGCACCGGACCCGGCACGTACAGCGTGTGCTGCGGGCCCGCCGACCAGTAGCGGCCCAGGCAGAAGCCGTTCACCCAGACGAACCCCCGCGTCCAGCCGGGCAGTTCGAGCCCCGCGTGATCCGCCCCGGCCGCCACGTCGAACGTGCCCCGGTACAGACCCGCCCCGCCCTCCCCGTCGACCGGGACGAACGGCACGCCCGCCACCGCCCCCGGCTCGTCGAACGCGTCCAGCCGCAGCGCCCGCGCCCGCACCCCGTGCAGGTACTGGCGCTCGTGCAGCACGCCCCCGGTGATCCCCTTCGGCTCGCCCAGCCGCGGCCCGTAGTTGACCCGGCCCAGCGACTCCACCCACAGCTCCACCTCGGCGGGCCCGGCCACCGGCTCCTCCAGCGCCGCCGACTCCTCGCTCAGGACACCCCGCCGCACCCCGTCCACGTACACCACCGCCCGGTCCCGCAGCCCCGAGACACCCAGCGCGTACGGGCGGCGCGGACCCGGCACGGCGACCCGGTAACGGACCAGGCCGCGGTCGACGCCCAGCTCCTCGAACGTCGGCGGCACTGCCGACTCCGCCGACTCCTCGTCGCCCAGCGCCTCCAGCACGGCCGGCAGCGGCGCCCACTCCGTCAGCTCCGCCCGCACCGGGGCCAGCCCGACGGGCTCCGGCGGCAGCGCGGGCAGCGGCCCGTCCGCATACCCGGCGAGCACCTCCCGGAACAGCCGGAACTTCTCCGTCGCCCGCCCGTACTCGTCGACCGGCGCGTCGTAGTCGTACGACGTCACCGTCGGCAGCAGCCCCTGGTCCTGGAGCGGGCCCGAACGGTTCGCCCCCGCCCAGCCCCCGAAGTTCGTGCCGCCGTGCGCCATGTAGACGTTCACCGACGCCCCGCACTCCAGGATCTCCGCCAGCGCACCCGCCGCCTGCGCCGGATCCCGCACCACCGGCGGCGCGCCCCAGTGCTCGAACCAGCCGCACCAGAACTCCATGCACATCAGCGGCCCCGACGCCTGATGCCGGCGCAGCACCCGGAACGCCTCACGGGCACCCGAACCGAAATTCGCCGTCGCGAGCAGCCCGGGCACCGAACCCCCCGTGAGCATGTGGTCCTCCGGCCCGTCCGAGGTGAACAGCGGCACCACCACCCCGGACTCGGTGAGCAGGTCCGCCAGCTGCCCCAGATACACGGCGTCCGTGCCGTAACTCCCGTACTCGTTCTCCGCCTGCACCATGATCACCGGACCGCCGCGGTCCACCTGCCGTGCCACGACCTGCGGCAGCAGCTGAGCGAACCACGCCCGCACCGCGTCGACGTACCCCGCGTCACGGGTCCGCACCCGCCGCCCGAACCGCCCGGTCACCCACGCGGGCAGCCCGCCGTTCTCCCACTCGGCGCAGATGTACGGACCCGGGCGCACGATCGCCCACAGCCCGGCCCGGTGCGCCGCGTCCAGGAACCGGCCCAGCGCCCCGACGTCCCGGAAACCACCCGGCCGCGGCTCGTGCAGATTCCACGGGACGTACGTCTCCACACAGTTCAGGCCCATCGCCCGCAGCATCGCCAGCCGGTGGTCCCACTGCCCCTCGTGCACCCGGAAGTAGTGCAGGGCACCCGACAGCAGCCGAACGGGCTTCCCGTCGATCCGGAAGTCGTCGTCCCCGACGGTGAAGTCAGCCATGGTGCTCGTTCTCCTGATGCGCGGAATGTCTCCATCCAGCCTCACCCCTGGCGTGCGGCCGGTCCATGGACAAAGATCTCTGCTGTTTGGACAACCGCCTGCTCACAGGCGTACGACACGAGGACCGGGGAGAGAAGGGGCCGATGTACCACACCTGGATGCGCTTCTTCACGCCCAGCCCGCTCCACCACCGCCTCGGCCTCGTCTGCCTCGGCGTCGGCCTCCAGCACGGCACCCTCCCCACCGTCGGCCCGCGCACCCTCGACCACCACGTCGCCGTCGTCGTCCACTCCGGCAGCGGCTGGTTCGCCGGCCCCGACGGCAGGCGGCTCCCCGTCACCGCGCCCAGCCTGATCTGGCTGACCCCCGGCACCCCCCACCACTACGGCGCCGACCCCGGCACCGGCTGGGACGAGAGCTTCGTCGACTTCACCGGGCCCGCCACCACCACGTACACCGAACTCGGCTACATCGAACCCGACCGCCCCCTCGTCCCCCTCTCCGACACCGCAGCGCCCCGCGCCGCAGTCGGCCGCATGGTCCGGGCAGCCCGGCGCGGCAACCCGCTCCTGGAGGTCGAGACCGGGGCCGCCGTCCACGAACTCCTCGTCGCCCTGCGCCGGGCCCGCGCCGACGTCGGCCCCGACGGCGACCCCGTCCTCCAGGCCCTCGCCCGGGACGCCTTCCAGCCGCTGTCCGTCGCCGAGCACGCCGCCCGCCACGGCATGACCTCCGCCGAACTGCGGACCGCGGTGCGCCGGGGCGCCGGATGCAGCCCCAAGGACTACCTCCTCACCATCCGCCTCGGCCGCGCCAAGGAACTCCTCGCCACCGGCGACCTCCCGGTCGCGGCCGTCGCCCGCCGCGTCGGCTACGACGACCCCGCCTACTTCTCCCGCCTCTTCGCCCGCCGCGTCGGCATGGCCCCCGTACGCTTCCGCGAACAGCAGGGGCGTACGGTTCCGGGCGGCTGGAGCGACCGCGTCCCGGGCCCCGAACACCCACCGACGATCTCCTCGTAGCCCCGTAAGCTCGCTGCCCATGACCACGAACGACATCGACGAATCCGTACGCGTCGAACTCGACCGGCTGCGCCAGAGCATCGACAACATCGACGCCGCCGTCGTCCACATGCTCGCCGAACGCTTCAAATGCACCCAGCAGGTCGGACACCTCAAGGCCGCCCACCACCTCCCGCCCGCCGACCCGGCCCGCGAGGCCCGCCAGATCGGCCGCCTGCGCGAACTCGCCGAGAGCGCCCACCTCGACCCCGCCTTCGCCGAGAAGCTGCTCAACTTCATCGTCGCCGAGGTCATCCGCCACCACGAACGCATCGCCGAGGAGTCCGCCAACGGCACCGAGGGGGCGGGGGTGCGCTAGCCCGGGAACCCGCCTGCGCGCCGCCCGCCGCATACGGCAGCATGTCCCCATGTCCGTACTGACGCGCGATGAAGCGCAGGCCCGAGCCCAGATCCTCGACGTACAGCGATACACGGTCGAACTCGACCTCACCGCGGGGGAGGAGACCTTCGACTCCCGTACCCGCATCGAGTTCACCGTACGCAAGGCCGGTGACAGCTTCCTGGAGCTCAAGCCCGCCACCCTGCGCTCGATCAGCCTGGACGGGCAGCCGCTGGACCCCGCTGACCTCACCGGGAACCGGTTCCCCCTGCACGGCCTCACCACAGGCCCGCACGAACTGCGCGTCGACGCCGCGATGCACTACTCCCGCACCGGCGAAGGCATGCACCGCTTCACGGACCCCAGCGACAACGAGACCTACGTCTACACCCAGCTCTTCATGGAGGACGTCCAGCGCGTCTTCGCCGCGTTCGACCAGCCCGACCTCAAGGCCGTCTTCGCCCTCACCGTCACCGCCCCCGAAGGCTGGACCGTCCTCGGCAACGGCATCGCCGAACACACCGGCGAAGGCCGCTGGACCATCGCCCCCACACCACCCGTCTCCACCTACCTCGTCGCCGTCGCCGCAGGCCCCTGGCACTCCGTGACCACCGAGCACGCCGGACTCCCCTTCGGCATTCACTGCCGGCGCTCCCTCGCCCCCCACCTCGACGCCGACGCCGACGAGATCCTCGACATCACCCGGGCCTGCTTCGACCGCTTCCAGGAGAAGTTCGACGAGCCCTACCCCTTCGACTCCTACGACCAGGCGTTCGTCCCCGAATTCAACGCCGGCGCCATGGAGAACCCCGGACTCGTCACCTTCCGCGACGAATTCGTCTACCGCTCCGCCGTCACCGACACCGAACGCCAGACCCGCGGCATGGTCATCGCCCACGAAATGGCCCACATGTGGTTCGGCGACCTCGTCACCCTCGCCTGGTGGGACGACATCTGGCTCAACGAGTCCTTCGCCGAGTACATGGGCTACCAGACCCTCGCCGAAGCCACCGCCTTCACCGACACCTGGACCGAGTTCGGCGTCACCCGCAAGGGCTGGGGCTACGACGCCGACCAGCGCCCCTCCACCCACCCCGTCGCCCCCGACCCCGCCGACGTCCCCGACACCGCGTCCGCCCTCCTCAACTTCGACGGCATCTCCTACTCCAAGGGCGCCTCAGCCCTCCGCCAGCTCGTCGCCTGGCTCGGCGAGAAGGACTTCCTCACCGGCATCAACAAGCACTTCGCCCGCCACAAGTTCGGCAACGCCACCCTCGCCGACTTCATCGACAACCTCGCCTCCGCCACCGACCGCGACGTCCACGCCTGGGCCGGACAGTGGCTGCGCACCACCGGCATCGACACCCTCACCGCACACACCGCCGAGACCGACACCACCTGGTCCCTCACCGTCGACCACCACGGCACCCGCCCCCACCGCATCAGCGTCGGCGTGTACGACCACAGCCTCGACACCCAGCACGGCCCCACCCCCCTCGTCCTGCGCGAACGCTTCACCACCGGCGTCCCCGAGGACGCCCCCGCCGCCCGCCCCGGCCGCCGCCCCGCCCTCGTCGTCATCAACGACGAAGACCTCACCTACGCCAAGATCCGCCTCGACCCCACCTCCTGGAACACCGTCCTGGACAGCCTCTCCGGCATCCCCGAGGCCCTCACCCGCGCCGTCGTCTGGAACGCCGCCCGCGACATGGTCCGCGACGGCGAACTCGCCCCCAGCACCTACCTCGAAGCCGCCCGCGCCCACCTCCCGTACGAGACCGACCTCGCCCTCCTCCAAGGCGTCCTCGCCTTCGCGGGCCGCCAGGTCGCCGGCCGCTACACCGCCCCCGAGGACCGCCCCGCCGCCCTCGCCACCCTCACCGCCCTCTGCCGCGACCTCATCCGCCGCACCGAGGACGGCACCAACCCCGGCCTGCGCCTCACCGCCGTACGCCACCTCATCGACGCCGCCACCCAGCCCGACACCATCCAGGGCTGGCTCGCCGACGACACCGTCCCCGGCGGACCCGAACTCGACCCCGAGCTCCGCTGGCGCATCCTCACCCGCCTCGCCGTCCTCGGCGCCACCGACGAGACCGCCATCGCCGCCGCCCTGGAGGACGACCCCAGCGCCACCGGCCAGGAAGGCGCCGCCCGCTGCCGCGCCGCCCTCCCCGACCCCGACGCCAAGGCCGCCGCCTGGGACGCGATGTTCCACGACGACAGCCTCTCCAACTACCTCTTCACCGCCACCGCCCAGGGCTTCTGGCAACCCGAACAGGCCGACCTCGTACGCGCGTACGTGCCCCGCTACTACCCCGAGGCCGCCCAGCTCGCGGCCCGCCGCGGCCCCGCCATCGCCGAAGCCGCCGGCAGCCAGGCGTTCCCCGCCCACGCCGTCGACGCCGACAGCCTCCGCCTCGGCGAGGAAGCCCTCGACGACCCCGGCCTCACCCCCGCCCTCCGGCGCAAACTCACCGACCAGATCGACGACATGCGCCGCGCCCTGCACGTACGCGACGCCAACTGACCACAACCGCGCCCCGCACGTACGCGACGCCAACTGACCACAACCGCACCCGTGCCCGGCCCGCCCCTCACCGCGAGGAGCGCGCCGGGCACACGCGTACCACCAACCGCACACCCCGCAGCCCATACCACCCCGGCCCCCGCCGACCCGGCCCCGCACGCGCCCCGCCACCCTTTCGAGTTCAGATCACCCGGCTCCCCGGCCGCGCCACCCGAAACCCGGACAAGCTGGCACGCACACCCATGCCCGCACCCCGCCCACGCGCGCCCGAAGGACCGGCCACCCCATGCCCGTACCACCCCTCGCCGGGTCCACCACCGGACCCACCGCACTGCGCCCCCTCCTCGACACCGTCCTCACCGCCCTCACCGAAGGCGCCCGACGCCGCGACGGCCCTCTCCCCGCAGGCGGACCCGACACCGTCGACCCCCGCATGCGCACCGCCCTCACCCCCCTCATCCCCGAACAGGGCACCGGCGCCCACCACGCCCTCGCCACCATCGTCGAAGCCCTCACCGAAGGCGCCGCCGACCCCGCCGACCCCCTCTGCGCCGCCCACCTCCACACCCCGCCCCTCGCCCTCGCCGCAGCCGCCGACCTCGCCGCCTCCGCCCTCAACCCCTCCATGGACTCCTGGGACCAGGCCCCCGCCGCCTCCACCCTCGAAGCCGACACCACCGCCGCACTCGCCGCCGAGATCTACCCCCACCGCCCCGCACCCGACGCCCTCATCACCACCGGCGGCACCGAGGCCAACCAACTCGGCCTCCTCCTCGCCCGCGAACGCCACGGCCCCGTCCAGACCATCACCGGCGCCAACACCCACCACAGCATCGCCCGCGCCGCCTGGCTCCTCGGCCTCCCCGAACCCCTCACCGTGCCCGCCCCCGACGGCACCATCGACATCCCCGCACTACACGAGACCCTCGCCCGCCACCACAACCAGGGCCCCCTCCTCGTCACCGCCACCGCCGGCACCACCGACAGCGGCCGCATCGACCCCCTCAACGACATCGCCGACCTCTGCGCCCGACACGGCGCCGAACTCCACATCGACGCCGCCTACGGCGGACCCCTCCTCTTCAGCCCCACCCACCGCCACCTCCTCGACGGACTCGACCGCGCCGACAGCGTCGCCCTCGACCTCCACAAACTCGGCTGGCAACCCGCATCCGCCGGCATCCTCGCCGTCCCCGACCGCCACCACCTCCACGCCCTCCACCACCACGCCCCCTACCTCAACGCCGACGACGACACCGAAGCCGGCCTCCCCGACCTCCTCGGCCGCTCCCTGCGCACCACCCGCCGCCCCGACGCACTCAAGATCGCCGTCACCCTCCAGGCCCTCGGCCGCACCGGACTCGCCGACCTCGTCGACCGCACCTGCGCCGCCGCCCACACCCTCGCCGACCTCATCACCCGCACCCCCGGCCTCGAACTCCACGAGCGCCCCACCATCAGCACCGTCCTCTTCCGCCCCACCGACGCCGACGACCACACCGTCGCCACCGTCCGCCGCACCCTCCTCACCCGCGGCCACGCCGTACTCGGCCGCACCCACACCCACGGCCGCCTCTGGCTCAAAGCCACCCTCCTCAACCCCCACACCACCCCCGACGACCTCCAACGCCTCCTCGCCCTCGTCACCCACCTCACCGCCGAACTCAAGGAAGGCAGCACCCTCCGATGACCGCCGCCCCACCCACCCCCGACACCCACCCCACCCACGACCTCGTCGGCATCGGCATCGGCCCCTTCAACCTCTCCCTCGCCGCCCTCGCCCACGGCCTCCCCACCCCCCTCACCACCGCCTTCTACGAACAGCGCCCCGCCTTCCACTGGCACCCCGGGCTCCTCATCGACGGCGCCACCCTCCAAGTCCCCTTCCTCGCCGACCTCGTCACCCTCGCCGACCCCACCAGCCCCTGGAGCTTCCTCAACTACCAACGCACCCAGGACCGCCTCTACCCCTTCTACTTCGCCGAGCGCTTCCACATCCACCGCGCCGAATACGACGCCTACTGCCGCTGGGTCAGCACACAGCTCCCCGGCCTCCACTTCGGCCACCAGGTCGACGCCATCCGCTGGGACCCCCACACCGCCCGCTTCGAAGTCGACCACACCCAACTCGACGCCCACGGCGAAGCCGAATCACTCGGCCGCACCCACACCCGCCACATCGCCCTCGGCATCGGCACCGAACCCCACATCCCCGAACCCCTCAAACCCCTCACCGACACCGGCACCGCCCCCGTCATCCACTCCGCCGACTACCTCCACCACCGCGAACGCCTCCTCCGAGCCCGCCACATCACCGTCATCGGATCGGGGCAGTCCGGCGCCGAGATCTTCCTCGACCTCCTCCGCGCCCGCCCCACCGGCAACGAAGGACTCCACTGGCTCGCCCGCACCCCCGCCTTCGCCCCCATGGAGTACTCCAAACTCGGCCTCGAACACTTCACCCCCGACTACACCCGCTACTTCCACGCCCTCCCCGAACCCGTACGCGACACCCTCGTCCCCCAGCAATGGCAACTCCACAAAGGCATCGACCACGACACCATCACCGCCATCCACGACGAGCTCTACCGCCGCACCCTCCACGGCGGCTGGCCCGACGCCACCCTCACCCCCGGCGTAGCCGTACGCACCGCCGGACGCGTCGCCAACACCCGCGTCGAACTCCACCTCGAACACATCCAGCAATCCACCCGCACCCGCCTCACCACCGACGCCGTCGTCCTCGCCACCGGCTACCGAGAACGCCCCCTCGACACCCTCCTCGAACACGTCGGGCCCCACCTCCGCCGCGACACCGCCGGCCGCCCCCGCGTCGACACCCACCACCGCCTCGACCTCGGCCCCGCCATCACCGGCCACATCTACGTACAGAACGCCGAACGCCACACCCACGGCGTCGGCGCCCCCGACCTCGGCCTCGCCGCCTGGCGCAGCGCCACCATCCTCAACAACCTCACCGGCACCACCCCCTACCCCCTCCCGCAACGCACCGCCTTCACCACCTTCGGCCTCACCCCACCCGCCATCCCCACCCAGCAGCCCACCCTCGTCCCCCTCACCCACCACAACTGACCCACCCGGTCCCCGAAACAAGCCGCCCGCCAACCGCCGACATTGTTGAGGACACGTCACTACCGGATCCGGCTTTCGCGCAACGCTGGGCCCACGCCCCCGCACTTGCCATCGTGGTGCCCCGTCAGCCACCAGGCGGCACACCCGGAACGACACCACCCCGCACCCACGGGCACCGTCGAACCGCATGCCGCACCACGGAACACATCGGGGGAAAAAACCATGTCACTCACCCGCCGCACGCAGATCGCCCTCGCCGGCGTCGTCGCAGCAGGAGTCGCAGCCGCCATCGCCGTACCGTCGCTCACCGACGACACCACCGACCAGAAGAACGTCGCCGCCGCCAGAGACACCGACTACGGCCCCGAACCCGAAACCGACAGCAACCTCGTCACCCAGACCGACCAGATATCAACCCTGGCCACAGCCACCATCTCGCCCGACACCATGATCAACCGGGCCCGCACCTGGCTCACCGCCAACGGCGGCCACCAGGTGCCGTACAGCATGCAGCGCGTCTGGAAGGACGGCTACCGCCAGGACTGCTCCGGCTTCGTCTCCATGGCCCTCGCCCTCGGCAAGCCCGGCCTCAACACCGTCGGCCTCGCCAGCTCCTCCAGCGGCGTCACCAAGCACCTCAGCGGCACCAGCCAGCTCCGCAAGGGCGACCTCCTCATCGACGCCAGCACCAGCGACGGCGACTTCCGCCACGTCGTCATCTTCGAGAAGTGGGCCAACACCTCACACAGCTCCTACTGGGCCTACGAACAGCGCGGCTCCCACGGCACCACCCACCGCACCCTCAGCTACGGAATCGGCAAGGACAACTACGACCCCTACCGACCCCTCAAGCTCAGCGGAAGCAGCAGCGGCGGAGGCAGCAGCACGCCCTCCACCCCCAGCGCCGCCTGGCCCGTACTCAAGAACGGCTCCAAGGGCACCGACGTCCGCTCCGCCCAGCAACTCCTCATCGCACGCGGCTACTCCATCGCCGCCGACAGCAGCTTCGGCCCCGCGACCCGCTCCGCCGTGACCCGCTTCCAGAAGGCCCACGCCCTCGCCGCCGACGGCGTCATAAGCCCCAACACCTGGCGCACCCTCCTCGGCACCCGCTGACACACACCACAGCGGCCCCCTTTCCCACCGCACCCGCGGAAGGAAAGGGGACCGCCGTCACACCGCACAGGCGCCACTAGAACACCGGCACACCGTCCCGCGTCAGCTTCCAGTCCACCGAAGCGAACTCCGCACCGTCCACCGAACCCTTCGCCTGCACCCAGGCGATGATCGTGTTCCGGATCTCCTCCGAATTCGCCCACAGCTGCTTCGCCGCCGGAACGTGCGGGAAATTCCCGCCACCGCTCGCCCGGTAGTTGTTCACCGCCAGCACGAACTGCGCCTTCGGGTCGATCGGCTTCCCCTCGAAGGACAGATTCACGATCCGCGAACCCACCGGCTTCGCGATGTCGATGTCATACGTCAGCCCCGACACCGCGTCGTAGTTGTAGTCCGGCGTGCTCTCCGCATTCGTCAGCTTCTCCGGATCCACCGGAGCACCCGCCGCCGTCTGCACGTAGTACTTCGCCGAGAACTCCAGGTAATCCAGGATCTGCGCACCCGTCACCAGACGCGCCTCCAGCGTGTTCTCGAACGGATACAGACCCGCCGCGTCCTTGATCGTCACGCTCCCGGCCGGAATCCGCGCCGTACGCGAGAAACACGACGCCTGCGACAGCACCGGCAGCTCCGCGTACTCACCACCCGCCAGCGCCGCCTTCACCGTCTCCGCCTGGACGACGTTGATCAGATCGATGATCGGCTCGTCCTTCCACGCCGCCTCGGCCGTCGTCATCTCCGCCGCCGACGTACCGATCACCTGGTTGACATACGCCACGACCTTCTTGTGCTCGTCCGCCAGCAGCCGGGTGATCTTCCGGTCCTCCGCCGCCGTGTTCGAGTTCAGCACCCGCGAACCCGCCTTCTCGACCACCCAGCGGCCCTTCTCCCACACCACCTCGAAGTCGAACAGCGTCAGCCGCTGCCCCCACTTCAACGGCTCCGAGAGCACGACCTTCTTCCCGGTCTCCTTGTTCTCCACGAAGTACTCGGGAATCTCCAGGTGCGCGTGACCCACCAGGATCGCGTCGATCCCCGGCACCTGCTCCGCCACCAGACCCGCCGCGTTCTCCACGTACGGAATCTGGTCCCCGTACGACGACGTCCCGCTGTTGCCCGAATGCGCCGACACGATCACCACGTCCGCACCCATCGAACGCAACCGCGGCACATACTTCGCCGCCTGCTCCTCAAGACCCGGGAACACCATCTTCCCGCCCACGTTCGCCTTGTCCCAGATCGCGATCCCCGGATTCGTCAGCCCCAGAATCGCCACCCTCACATCACGCCCGTGCGGCGTCCGCAGCTTCTTGATCACGTACGGCGCGAACGCCGGCCGCAGCGTCTTCGCGTCCAGCGCGTTCGCCCCCAGCAGCGGGAAGTCGCACTGCTCCTCGAACTTCCGCAGCACCGGAATCCCGTAGTTGAACTCGTGGTTCCCCAGCGCCGCCGCGTCGTACCCGATCGCGTTCATCGCCTGAGCCATCGGGTGCACCGGACCACGCTTCGCCGTGATCGGGTCGATCTTCGCGTAGTAGTACGACAGCTGCGTACCCTGAATCGTGTCACCCGCGTCGATCATCAACGTGTTGTGACGGCCCTTCTCACGCCGCACCTGCTCCACCAGCGTCGAGATCTTCGCCAGACCGACGTCGTTGTGGTCCTTGTCGTCGAACTCGGCGTCCGTGAAGTAGTCCCAGTTGAAGACGTTCCCGTGCAGGTCCGTCGTCCCCATCACAGTGAACGAGTACCGCTTCTGCGGACGCCCGTGACCATGACCGTGCCCACGCCCGTGCGCCTGAGCGGGCGACGCGGCGCCGCCCACCACCACCGCACCCGCGCCGGCCGCGGCCGATGTCCCCAGGAACGTCCTTCGGTTCAGCGGCATCTCGTCTCTCCCACATTTCGGTTCACTTGGTGCGAAGTTCTGTCGTACGCCGATCAACAACGCGCGTAGATAATCACCCAGGAACCGCCCCCGGCAACACCCCCGGCAGGTTTCCGTTCCATGACCACACATCGACGGGACGCCGTCGGACGGTGAACACCCCGACTGTCACCCCCGGATGCCACAGTGGACCCATGACCGAACCCACCCAGCCCTACGGCACCCCGGACCAACCCCGACTCGCAGTCCGAGGCGAAGCCCGCCTCGAAGTCGACCCCGAGATCGCCCGCCTCTCCATCACCGTCACCGCCCGCGGCAAGGACCGCCGCGCCGCCCTCGAAGACCTCACCCGCCGCAACAACACCGTCCTCGAACTCGCCCGCGCCTACGGCGACGCCATCGAGAAACTCGAAACCGGCGCCCTCTCCATCCACCCCGAACTCGTCCACCGCGGCCGCGACGAAAAGATCCGCGCCTACCACGGCCGCGTCCACATCACCGCCGCCCTCAACGACTTCACCGCACTCGGCGAATTCGTCACCCGCGTCGGCGACCTCGACATGACCCACGTCAACGGACCCTGGTGGGCCCTGCGCCCCACCTCACCCGCCCACGGCGAAGCCCGCCGCCAAGCCGTCCGCGAAGCCGTCCAACGCGCCCGCGAATACGCCGGAGCCCTCGGCGCGGACCTCGCCGCCCTCGTCGAACTCGCCGACATAGGCGCGGAGAACACCGCCCCCGTCGCCTACGCCCGCACCGGCGGCTACGGCGGCGCGATGCCCGCCCCCGCCGGAGGCGGCGCCCCGCCGCCCCCCGTCGACCTCGAACCCCAGCGCCAGACCGTCTACGCGCAGGTGAACGCCCGCTTCACCATGACCCCGCCGAAACTCTGAATTCCCACCTACGGGGACACCGGGGCGTGCTCATCCGAGCACGCCGCCGCACAATTCAACACTTGTCAATAACCCTTCACGCAAAGGTGGTTGAGCAGTCATTCACAGCCAATTACCTACCCATAGGTAAGGTCTAGGGTCGAACCATGCGCCGAGCCAAAATCGTATGCACCCTGGGACCCGCCACCGACTCGTACGAGCAGATCAAGGACCTCGTCGAGGCGGGAATGGACATCGCCCGCCTCAACCTCAGCCACGGCAGCTACGCCGAACACGAAGAGCGCTACCACCGCGTGCGCAAGGCGTCCGACGAGGCGCACCGCAGCGTCGGCGTCCTCGCCGACCTTCAAGGCCCGAAGATCCGCCTCGGACGCTTCCGCGAAGGACCCGTACTCCTTGAACGCGGCGACGACTTCACGATCACCGTCGAGCCGATGGAGGGCGACCGCAACGGCTGCGGCACGACGTACAGCGGCCTCGCCGCCGACGTCACCCCCGGCGAGCGCATCCTGATCGACGACGGCCGCGTCACCCTGGAGGTCGTCGAGGTCGACGGCCCCCGCGTCCGCACCACCGTCGTCGAGGGCGGCATGGTCTCCGACCACAAGGGCCTCAACCTCCCCGGCGTCGCCGTATCCGTCCCCGCGCTCTCCGAGAAGGACATCGACGACCTCCGCTGGGCCATCCGCACCGGCGCCGACGTCATCGCCCTCTCCTTCGTCCGCAGCGGCCGCGACATCGAGGACGTCCACCGCGTCATGGACGAGGAGGGCCGCCGCCTCCCCGTCATCGCCAAGGTCGAGAAGCCCCAGGCCGTCGAGAACATCGAGGACATCGTCGCCGCCTTCGACGGCATCATGGTCGCCCGCGGCGACCTCGGCGTCGAAATGCCGCTGGAGCAGGTCCCGATCGTCCAGAAGCGCGCGATCAAGCTCGCCAAGCGCAACGCGAAGCCGGTCATCGTCGCGACCCAGATGCTCGACTCGATGATCGACAACTCCCGGCCCACCCGCGCCGAGGCCTCCGACGTCGCCAACGCGATCATCGACGGCACGGACGCGGTGATGCTCTCCGGCGAGACGAGCGTCGGCAAGTACGCGATCGAGACCGTCCGCACGATGTCCCGCATCGTCGAGGCCGCCGAGGAGGACATCCTCGCGAAGGGCCTCCCGCCCCTGACCGAACGCAACAAGCCCCGCACCCAGGGCGGCGCGGTCGCCCGCGCGGCGGCGGAGATGGGCGACTTCCTCGGCGCGAAGTTCCTGGTCGCCTTCACCCAGAGCGGCGACACGGTCAAGCGGTTGTCGCGTTACCGCTCCCCGATCCCGCTTCTCGCCTTCACCCCGGACCCGGCCACGCGCTCCCAGCTCAACCTGACCTGGGGCGTCGAGACGTTCCTGGGCCCGCACGTGGACTCGACGGACGCGATGGTCGCCCAGGTCGACGAGGAACTCCTGAAGATCGGCCGCTGTCAGAAGGGCGACGTGGTGGTCATCACCGCCGGCTCCCCGCCTGGTGTCGCGGGCTCCACGAATCTGGTGCGCGTGCACCACATCGGCGAGGACGACAGCCCGAAGTAGGGCGGCTCAGTATTTCGGCCCGACGTGAGCGTCCATGAGTGCGACGGACGCCCGTCGGGCGACGGAGATGTTGTACTCCTTGCCCGCGCGTGTGCAGTGCGTCCACCGGACGCCGAGCTTGTCCAGGGTGTCGGTGTAGAGCTGCCGGATGTCGTCCGAGACGTTGGTGAACCAGTACCGGGGGTACTCGTACCGCTTCTTGACGCCCCCGACCACCCTGGTCGTCCAGTTCATGGTCCGACAGCCGTCGGAGTGGATGAGACCGCGGACGAAGTCCCAGGGGTGGGCGTCGACGATCTCCTGCTGCCAGGGTTCGAGGGCGATGCGGCGGGTGTGCTTCATGCCGGGGCCGTGTTGGGGAAAGAGGCAGGCCCAGTGCTTGGTGTAGGACTTGACCTCGACGCATCCGTCTCTGTGGCGCCGCGAGGTGCGCGGCATGGGCATCACTCGGCGTAAGGCCGACTCGGCTTCGTCGATCAGTCCCGGGTGTGCCTCGCCGCAGAAGATGGACAGATGGTGCTGCTTCCGCTTGGAGATGATGTGGCCATCGCCCAGATAGAGGCCGAGCAAATAGGCATACGCGAGGCGATCGAATTCTCGGTCCGTGCACACTGGGCAGTCGGTAGGCCGCTCGAACTGGATTCCGCGCTGCTTGCGATCCTCGTGCAGCCACCAGCCGATTGTCCCTCGCGGGACATTGAGAAGTTCAGCAACCGCTCGGTTTGTGGTTCCGCTCCGCAAGAGGGCGAGTGCTTCGTCGCGTAACGACGGATTGTGCTGGTCCATGCGGCGAAGTCTTGTTCGACTCTGGTGGGCATGTGCCTGCTTCGAGGGTGCGTTCACCGGCGGGAGTGAAGATCGCCAAGCTGGCTTGCACCTTGGAATCAAAGGTAAGGTGCCCTGGGTGGGATTCGAACCCACGCTGTCGGTTGTTTGAGAACCGTGTCTCTTCCGCTGGACTACCAGGGCTGACATTAGGATCAAAGGCTAGCCCAGACCCGCTGTGACTCAAACATACAGGAGCTAGGTAGGCTCAGGTAGCAGCACCTGCCCTGAATCAAGGAGCCCCGTGACCACCCCCGAGTCGCCCCAGCCCGTCGCCGACGACGACAAGTCGCACGTCCCGCCGCTGACGACCCGCGTCGTCATCGCCGAGGACGAGGCGCTCATCCGCCTCGACCTCAAAGAGATGCTCGAAGAAGAGGGCTACTCCGTCGTTGGCGAGGCCGGGGACGGGCAGCAGGCCGTCGAGCTGGCTCGGGAGCACAAGCCTGACCTGGTGATCCTCGACGTGAAGATGCCCGTCCTCGACGGGATCTCCGCCGCCGAGAAGATCGCGGAGGAGTCCATCGCGCCGGTCCTCATGCTCACCGCGTTCTCGCAGCGCGACCTCGTGGAGCGGGCCCGGGACGCCGGGGCGATGGCTTACCTCGTGAAGCCGTTCAGCAAGAGCGACGTCGTACCGGCGATCGAGATGGCCGTGTCGCGGTTCTCCGAGCTGAAGGCTTTGGAGAACGAGGTCGCCGACCTCGCGCAGCGGCTGGAGACGCGGAAGCTGGTGGACCGGGCGAAGAGCATTCTGCAGACGGACTACGGGCTGTCCGAGCCGGAGGCGTTCCGGTGGATCCAGAAGACGTCGATGGACCGCCGGCTGTCGATGCAGCAGCTCGCCGAGGCCCTGATCGCGGACGCCGAGGAGAAGAAGAAGGCCGCCGAGTAGGCCCCGTAAAGCAGAGGAAAGGCCCGCGCCGTGATGGCGCGGGCCTTTCTCGTGCGCGTACGGGTCAGTCCTCGCCCAGGTACGCCTTGCGGACGGACTCGTCGTGGAGGAGGTCCGATCCGGTGCCGGAGAGGACGATCTTGCCGATCTCCATGACGTGGCCCTGGTCGGCCAGGGACAGCGCGGCCTGGGCGTTCTGCTCGACCAGGAGGATCGTCGTGCCGGAGGCGCGGAGTTCGACGATGGTCTCCATGATCTTCTGCATCATGATCGGGGAGAGCCCCATGGAGGGTTCGTCGAGCATGAGCAGCTTGGGCTGGGACATCATCGCCCTGCCCATGGCGAGCATCTGCTGTTCGCCGCCGGAGAGGGTTCCGGCGGCCTGCTTTCGGCGTTCCCCGAGGATGGGGAAGAGGTCGTAGGCGCGCTGGACGTCCTTCTCGATGCCGGCCTTGTCGTTGCGGAGGTAGGCGCCGAGGAGGAGGTTCTCCGTGATCGTCAGCCGGGGGAAGATGTGGCGGCCCTCGGGGGAGTGGGCGAGGCCCAGGGAGACGATCTTGTGTGCGGGGATGTTGGTGAGGGGTTTGCCCTCGAAGAGGATGCGGCCGGCGAGGGGTTTGAGAAGCCCGGAGAGGGTGCGCAGGGTGGTGGTCTTGCCGGCGCCGTTGGTGCCGATGAGGGTGACCACCTGGCCGGCTTCGACGGTGAACGAGATGCCCTTGACGGCTTCGATCTTGCCGTAGGCGACGCGGAGGTCCTCGACCTCCAGCAGGGCGGTCATCGGTTGTCCTCCTCTTCCGTGCTGGTGGTGGTGGCGGCGCTTGCTTCGGCCTTCTCGACCTCGGCGACCTCGTCGGCGCCGGGGGCGCCTTCGAAGGGGGTGCCGAGGTAGGCGGCGATGACGCGTTCGTCGCTCTGGACTTCGGACGCGGTGCCTTCGACGAGTTTCTCGCCCTGGACGAGGCAGGCGACGCGGTCGCAGAGGTTGAAGATGAAGCGCATGTCGTGCTCGATGACGAGGACGGCGATGCCTTGGTCCCGGATGGCGAAGATGAGTTCTTCGGTGACGCGGGTTTCCTGGGGGTTCATGCCGGCGGTGGGCTCGTCGAGGAGGAGGAGTCCGGGGTCGCTGGCGAGTGCGCGGGCGATTTCCAGCTTGCGCTGGTCTCCGTAGGGGAGGTTGCGCGCGAGGTGGTCGGCCTTGTCCTGGAGGCCGATGAACTCCAGGAGTTCCATGGCGCGTTCGCGGCTGGCGTTTTCGGCCTTGCTGTAGCCGGGGAGGCGGAGCAGGGCGGACCAGAGGCCTTCCTTGGTCCTGGTGTGGCGTCCGACGAGGACGTTTTCCAGGACGGTCATGTTGGCGAAGAGCCGGATGTTCTGGAAGGTGCGGGCGATGCCGGCCTTGGTGACGAGGTGGGGCTTGGGAGGCAGGACGGTGCCTTTGTAGCTGACCTTGCCCTCGGTGGGGACGTAGAGGCCGGTGAGGCAGTTGAAGAAGGTGGTCTTGCCTGCGCCGTTGGGGCCGATGAGGCCGACGATCTCGCCTGCGTTGACCTGGAGGTCGACGTTGCGGACGGCGGTGAGGCCGCCGAAGCGCATGGTGACGCCGCTGGCGTCCAGGACGGTCGTCCTGGCGGCGGTTTCGGTGGTGGTGGTCATGGTGTTACGCCCCCGCCTTGGCGATGCCGGCGTCCGTTTCGTCGGACTTCCGGGGTGTGGGCACGTCGAGCTGGTCGTTCTCGTGGAATTCGAGCTGCTTCCTGCGGTCGGCGACGAGGCCCTCGGGGCGGAAGCGCATGAGGAGGACGAGTGCGATGCCGAAGAGGAAGAGCTGGTAGTCCTGCATGAACTGCAGCTTGGCCGGGATGAGGTAGAGCAGTGCGGCGCCGACGAAGGGTCCGCTGAGGGTTCCCATGCCGCCGAGGATGACGGCGGCGAGGAGGAATGCGGAGTTCGGGGGCACGGAGCCGGCGAACTGGTACTGCTCGGGCGTCACGGTGTAGTTGACGTGTGCCTGTACGGTGCCGGCGAGGCCGGCGAGTGTGGCGCCGAGGGCGAAGGCGAGCAGTTTGAGCCGGAAGGCGTTGATGCCCATGGCGGTGGCGGCGGTTTCGTCCTCGCGGATGGCGACCCAGGCGCGGCCGATGCGGGATTCTCCGGAGCGGCGGAAGACGAGGACGACGACGGCGGTGAAGACGAGCATCAGCAGGTAGTAGTTGGCGGGCCTGCTGAGGGTGAAGGGTCCGACGTCGTGGCTGAGGGCGAAGTCGATCCCGAAGAGGTTGAGGTCGGGGATGCTGGGGATGCCCTGTGAGCCGTTGGTGAGGTCGGGGCCGCTGTTGCCGTTGAGGGCGTTGACGGTGACGCGGAAGATCTCTCCGAAGCCGAGGGTGACGATGGCGAGGTAGTCGCCGCGCAGCCGCAGGGTCGGGGCGCCGATGAGGACGCCGAAGATCATCGAGACGACCGCTCCGGTGAGGACGGCGGCCCAGAAGGGGAATTTGACGCCGATCGCGGAGAGGGGTGCGCCGGAGACGAGTGCGGCGGTGTAGGCGCCGACGCCGAGGAAGGCGACGTAGCCGAGGTCGAGGAGGCCGGCGAGGCCGACGACGACGTTGAGGCCCAGGGCGACGGTGGCGAAGATGAGGATGTTGACGCCGATGAGGGCGTATTCCGCGGTGTCCTGGGTGAAGGGGAAGCAGAGTGCGGCGACGAGGGCTGCCGCGAGGGTGACGTTGCGGTGCTTGGCGGTCAGCGCGGTGAGCCGGGCGATGAGTCCGGCGCGGGTGAGTGCGGTGAAGGCGAAGGCCGCGGTGATGAGGAAGCCGATGAACTGTTCGGAGTCCTCGGTGGGGATGTCGATGCCGTAGGTGAAGACGTACAGCCCGAGGCCGAAGGCGACGGCGATGATGATGATCTCGGCCCAGCCCGGGAGGGCCTTGGCGCGGGGCGCCGAGGGGGCGGCGAGGCTGTTGCGGAAGCGCTGCCAGGCGTTCGGCGTGGGGCCGTCGGTGGTGAGCGGGACGTCGTAGGGGAGGGCGAGGGAGGCGATGACGGCGACGAGTGCGCCGATGCCGCTGACCCAGGCTCCGGGTTCGAGGTTGACGACGCCGCCGAGCTCGTAGGAGATGGCGCCCATGGCGTAGCCGGTGGTGCCGAGGG
Source organism: Streptomyces sp. 2131.1 (assembly GCF_900105515.1). Lineage (GTDB taxonomy): Bacteria > Actinomycetota > Actinomycetes > Streptomycetales > Streptomycetaceae > Streptomyces > Streptomyces drozdowiczii. Next base: position 5,401,108 of record NZ_FNSY01000001.1, read on the forward strand.
TGGCGAGGGCGAGGAGGCGGACGGGGCTGTTGGTGCCGGCGGGGGTGAGCCAGCGCAGTCCGGGGATGCCGTAGCCGGTGAGGGCGAAGAGCAGGGTGAGGATCGCGCCGGTGAGGGTGAGGACCTGGAGGCCGCCGGGGTAGCCGGTGACGGTGAGGTCGCCGGGGAATTCGGAGGTCCAGGTCCAGGGGAGGAGGGTGCCGGCGAGGGCGGCCGCGGCGCCGGTGAGGGTGGCGATGCGGGCTGCGGGTGCGGGGAGCGGGAGGAGTGCGGTGGTCATCCGTATCACGCCCTGTCCGCGACGCGTTCGCCGAGCAGGCCCTGCGGGCGCAGTAGGAGGACGATGATGAGGAGGGCGAAGGCCCATACGTCCTTCCAGGCGCCGCCGCCGAAGAGTTCCATGCCGGGGACGTCGCTCATGTAGCCGGTGGCGAGGGATTCGGCGACGCCGAGGACGACTCCGCCGAGCATGGCGCCGTAGATGTTGCCGATGCCGCCGAGGACGGCGGCGGTGAAGGCTTTGAGGCCCATGAGGAAGCCCATGCGGAAGCCGATCTGGCCGTTCTTGAGCCCGTAGGCGACGGCGGCGACGGCGGCGAACGCGGCACCGATGGCGAAGGCCATGACGATGATGCGGTCGGTGTTGATGCCCATGAGCTTGGCGGTGTCGGGGTCCTGTGAGGTGGCCTGCATGCCGCGGCCGGCGCGGGTCTTGGAGACGAAGAGCCCGAGGGCGATCATGCAGACGGGGGCGGAGATGAGGACGAAGAGGTCACCGCGCTGGACGTGGGCGCCGAGGATGTTGAAGGCGTCGCCCTTGAACTGGGGGAAGGGGTGGTCCTTGGTGGCGTCGGGGTACCACTTCCAGATGGCCTGCTGGAGTGCGAGGGAGAGTCCGATCGCGGTGATCAGCGGGGCGAGCCGGGGGGCGTTGCGCAGCGGCCGGTAGGCGAAGCGTTCGGCGGCGACGCTGACGGCGACGGAGCATATGACGCCGCCGATGATCATGAGGGGGACGATTGCGAGGAGGTTGGCGCCGGCCGGCATCCAGAGGGACACGGTGAGAGCTCCGAAGCCTCCGATCATGAAGATCTCGCCGTGGGCGAAGTTGATGAGCTGGATGATTCCGTAGACCATCGTGTAGCCGATCGCGATGAGTCCGTACATCGCGCCGAGGATGAGTCCATTGGCCAGCTGTTGCGGCAGTTCGTGCACCGCAGGGCCTCCGTGGAGTGGTTCGGATATGGCACCGCGCGGGAGTGCTCGTAGCGCTCCCGCGCGGTCTGGGGTGTTCGGGTGGGGCCGGGGAGCGTGTTACGGCTTGTAGGCCTCGCTGAGCTTGGAGACCCACTTGCCGCCGTCGACCTGGTAGGCGGTCATCATGGTGTTGGTGGTGTCGCCGTACTGGTCGAAGGAGACGGGGCCGGTGACGCCGTCGAACTTGACCTTGCTCATGGCGTCGAGGACCTTGGCGCGGGCGTCGTCGGGGAGCTTGCCGTCGTTGTCGGCGACGGCGAGCTTGACGGCCTCGATGATGGCCCAGGTGGCGTCGTAGGTGCCGCCCCCGTAGGCCTCGTAGGCGTCCTTGTAGCCGGCGGTCTTGTAGTCCGCGATGAACTTCTTGGCGGAGTCGAGTTCCTCGACGGGCTTGCCGACGGAGGTGGCGATGTCGCCCTGGGCCTTCTTGTTGAGCTTGATGAAGTCGGCGCTGTACATGCCGTCGCCGCCCATGAGGGGGATCTTGACGCTGTCCTTGAGCTGCTGGCTCAGGGGGGCGCCGGCGGGGTACTCGCCGCCGTAGTAGACGGCCTTGGCGCCGGACTTCTTGACCTTGGTGACGACGGCGTTGAAGTCGCGGTCGTCGGGGTTGACGTGGTCGGAGCCCACGATCTTGCCGCCGAGGCCGGTGAAGGTGGCCTTGAAGGAGGCCGCGAGACCGGCGCCGTAGGGCTTCTGGTCGTCGATGAGGTAGACCTGCTTGATCTTCGCGTTGTTGTAGAGGTACTTCGCGGCGAAGGCGCCCTGGATCTGGTCCGTGGTGGCGGTGCGGAAGTAGGTCTTGAAGGGGCGCTTCTTGTCGCCGGTCTTCCAGTTGTCGCCCTGGGTCAGCTCGGTGCCGGTGTTGGCGGGGGAGACCTGGGTGAGGCCGGCGTCGTTGAGCGGCTTCTGCATCGACTGGGCGACGCCGGAGTTCAGCGGGCCGACGACGCCGAGGACCTTCTTGTTGTCGATGAACTTCGTGGCGTTCTGCTGGCCGACGGAGGGCTGGGCCTGGTCGTCGAGCGGCTGGACCTCGAAGGTGATGCCGGGGACCGTCTTGTTCTTGTTCGCTGTTTTGGCGGCGAGGTCGGCGGAGTTCTTGATGCCGAGGCCTAGGGCGGAGAGGTCACCGGTGAGCGGTGCGTCGACGCCGATGACGACGGTCGTGTTGGAGCTGCCGCTGTTGCCGTCGCTCTTGTTGTCGTCGTCGCGCGACCCGCAGGCGGTGAGTGTCAGTGCACCGGTGGTGAGCACTGTGGTGAGGATGAGCAAAGAACGGTGTCGCACGAAAGGTCCTTTCCCTGGCGCGGCCTCCTCGCTTGAGGTGCCGTGTCGTTCGCCGGGCCGTACTGGGTTGGTACAGGGCCGTGCAGCAGACGCGCCCGGCGGCGCGGTGACTGGCCGTGACTCTAAGGGCAGTGGTGGGGGTCGGGAGTGGTGGCGGCCAAGGATGTGACTGTCTTGTTATGCCCTTGAGCAAGGCTTGAGGTGGCTGGGCGGACATGTGCGGCTTTTTACCGGACTGTGAAGTGACCGCAATGTGAGAACGCGCAGCTCTGCTAAGGGGCTTGGGGTGATCTTGGTGCTGTCGCCCGGCGGGGGGCCCGTGGGGGTGCCGGGGGGCATGCCGGGGGGCCCGGTGGCTGCGCGGCCGGGCTCGTCGTGTCGCGGCGGGGTGTTCCGCCCCCGGTGGCGACTACGCAGGGTTACGTGGGCGGGGGTGCGGCGACGCGGTGTGGTGGTGGGTCGGGTGAGGTGTGGCAGCTGAGTGGGCCATGGAACGGGGCGCGGGGTCAAGGGGGTTGATGGCGTGTGGCGTTCAATTTCCTTGATCGGCAAGGTGGTTGTGCCCGGATATGGTGCTGCCCGGCCGTTCTGGGTCACGGCCGGGCAGGGGTGGCGGGGGTGGTGCTGGGTCAGGCGGCTTCGGGTGCGGGGGCGTCGCGCAGGAGGCAGGTGAGGCGGGCGGTGCAGACCCGCTTGTCGTGTTCGTCGGTGAGGACGATCTCGTACGTGGCGGTGGAGCGGCCGCGGTGTACGGGGGTGGCGACGCCGGTGATGAGGCCGCTTCGTACCCCTCGGTGATGGGTGCAGTTCAGGTCGACGCCGACGGCGACCTTGGAGGGGCCGCCGTGCAGCATGGAGCCGACGGAGCCGAGGGTCTCGGCGAGGACGGCGGAGGCGCCGCCGTGCAGGAGGCCGTAGGGCTGGGTGTTGCCCTCGACGGGCATGGTGCCGACGACGCGCTCGGCGGAGGCTTCGAGGATGCGGACGCCCATGCGTTCCCCGAGGTGGCCGGCGGAGAAGAGGGCGGGCAGGTCGACGCCGAGTGCGGCGTACTCGTCGATGATCTCCTGGGGGAACTGGGGTGCGGTGTGCTCGCCCATGGGTCCGCCTTTCGTCTCTGTGCGGTGCTCGTACGAGTCGTTCTTATCAGACGGCTGAGCGGGCGCTTAGCCCGCGGGCTCGAAGCGCACCACGACGGACTTGGAGGCGGGGGTGTTGCTGGTGTCGGCGGTGGAGTCGAGGGGGACCAGCACGTTGGTCTCCGGGTAGTACGCGGCGGCACAGCCCCGGGCGGTGGGGTAGTGGACGACGCGGAAGCCGGGGGCGCGGCGTTCGACACCGTCCTTCCACTCGCTGACGAGGTCGGTGTAGGAGCCGTCGGCGAGGCCGAGCGCGGTGGCGTCGTCGGGGTGTACGAGGACGACGCGGCGGCCGCCCTTGATGCCCCGGTAGCGGTCGTCGAGGCCGTAGATGGTGGTGTTGTACTGGTCGTGGGAGCGCAGGGTCTGGAGGAGCAGCCGGCCCTCGGGCAGCTCGGGGAACTCGACCGGCGCGGCGGTGAAGTTGGCCTTGCCGGTGGTGGTGGGGAAGCGGCGGGAGTCGCGGGGGCCGTGCGGGAGGGTGAAGCCGCCGGGGTGGGCGATGCGGGCGTTGAAGTTCTCGAAGCCGGGGACGACGCGGGAGATGTGGTCGCGGATGGTCGCGTAGTCCTTCTCGAACTCCTCCCAGGGCGTGGTGGATCCGGGCCCGAGGACGCTGCGGGCGAGGCGGGCGACGATGGCGGGTTCGGAGAGCAGGTGGGGGCTCGCGGGGGTGAGGTTGCCGCGCGAGGCGTGGACCTTGCTCATGGAGTCCTCGACGGTGACGAACTGCTTGCCGCCCGCCTGGACGTCCTTGTCGGTTCGGCCGAGGGTGGGCAGGATCAGGGCGCGGGCGCCGGTGACGGCGTGGGAGCGGTTGAGCTTGGTGGAGACGTGGACGGTCAGGCGCGCGTTGCGCATGGCGGCCTCGGTGACGTCGGTGTCGGGGGTGGCGGCGACGAAGTTGCCGCCCATGGCGAGGAAGACCTTGGCGTCGCCGTCGCGCAGGGCGCGGATCGCGCGGACCACGTCGTAGCCGTGGTGGCGCGGTGAGGTGATCCCGAACTCCTTGTCGAGGGCGTCGAGGAAGGCGGGCGCGGGGCGTTCGAAGATGCCCATGGTGCGGTCGCCCTGGACGTTGGAGTGGCCGCGCACGGGGCAGACGCCGGCGCCGGGGCGGCCGATGTTGCCGCGCAGCAGGAGGAAGTTGACGACCTCGCGGATGGTGGGTACCGAGTGCTTGTGCTGGGTGAGGCCCATGGCCCAGCAGACGACGGTGCGCTGTGAGGCGAGGACCATCGCCAGGGCCTCTTCGACGGCGGCGCGGTCGAGTCCGGTCGCGGTGAGCGTCTCGTCCCAGTCTGCCTCGGCCGCGGCGGCGGCGAACTCCTCGTAGCCGTGGGTGTGTTCGGCGACGAACGTCTCGTCGACGGCGCCCTCGGTCTCCAGGATCAGCTTGTTCAGGAGGCGGAAGAGGGCCTGGTCGCCGCCGATGCGGATCTGGAGGAACAGGTCGTTGAGGGCGGTGCCCTTGAGCATGCCGTGCGGGGTCTGCGGGTTCTTGAAGCGTTCGAGACCGGCCTCGGGCAGCGGGTTCACCGAGATGATCTTCGCGCCGGCGGACTTGGCCTGCTCCAGGGCGGAGAGCATCCGGGGGTGGTTGGTGCCCGGGTTCTGCCCGGCGATGATGATCAGGTCGGCGTGGTGGAGGTCCTCCAGGGACACCGAGCCCTTGCCGACGCCGATCGTTTCGGTGAGCGCGGAGCCCGAGGACTCGTGGCACATGTTGGAGCAGTCGGGCAGGTTGTTGGTGCCGAATTCGCGGGCGAAGAGCTGGAGGAGGAACGCGGCCTCGTTGCTGGTGCGCCCCGAGGTGTAGAAGACGGCCTCGTCGGGGGAGGCGAGCGCGCCGAGTTCCTCGGCGATGATCTCGAAGGCCCTCTCCCAGGTCACCGCCTCGTACCGGTCGGCGCCCTCGGGCAGGTACACGGGCTGGGTGATACGGCCCTGCTGGCCGAGCCAGTAGCCGCTGCGCCCGGCGAGGTCGGAGACGGGGTGCGCGGCGAAGAAGTCCGGGGTCACCCGGCGCAGCGTGGCCTCCTCGGCGACGGCTTTCGCGCCGTTCTCGCAGAACTCGGCGGTGTGCCGCTTGTCGCCCTCGGGCCAGGCGCAGCCGGGGCAGTCGAAGCCGTCCTTCTGGTTGACCTTGAGGAGGGTCTGCGCGGTGCGGCGCAGCCCCATCTGCTGCCTCGCGACGCGCAGGCTGTGGGCGACGGCGGGCAGCCCGGCGGCGGAGTGCTGGGCCGGTCCGACCCGGGGGGCGTCCTGGACGGGGTCTCCTGCGGGCGGCTTGCTGGCCATGGTGCTCCCCTTCGAGCCGGCTGCGGGGCCCCGGGAGGTCTCTCGCGGGTCCGCCGTGTGTGTTTCCTTCTCCCTCCGATCCTGGCACGCGGTCCGGGCCGGGTGCCCGGCCAGGGCCTGTACGGCCGGTCCACGGGGATCCGCCGGACGGGCCCCGGGCGTCGCGGGCGGCGGCCGGTCCGGATTGTCAGTGGTACGTGGCAGGATCGGGGTGTGGCTGAGACGGCATCGAAGAAGACGGCAGACAACCGACCGCGCCTGCTCCTCATGGACGGGCACTCCCTGGCGTACCGGGCGTTCTTCGCCCTGCCCGCGGAGAATTTCACGACGGCGGTGGGCCAGCCGACGAACGCCGTGTACGGCTTCATGTCGATGCTGGCGAACACTCTGCGTGACGAGGCGCCGACGCACTTCGCGGTGGCGTTCGACGTGTCCCGCAAGACGTGGCGTGCGCAGGAGTTCCCGGAGTACAAGGCGAACCGGTCGAAGACCCCCGACGAGTTCAAGGGCCAGGTCGAGCTGATCGGCGAGCTGCTGGACGCGATGCACGCGGACCGGTTCGCGGTCGACGGCTTCGAGGCGGACGATGTCATCGCGACGCTGGCCACGCAGGCCGAGGAGGCCGGCTTCGAGGTCCTGATCGTCACCGGCGACCGCGATTCGTTCCAGCTGATCACGGACAACGTGACCGTGCTCTACCCCACCAAGGGTGTTTCCGAGCTGACCCGGTTCACGCCGGAGAAGGTCGTCGAGAAGTACGGCCTCACCCCCCGGCAGTATCCGGACTTCGCGGCGCTGCGCGGTGACCCGTCGGACAACCTTCCGAGCATCCCCAAGGTCGGTGAGAAGACCGCCGCGAAGTGGATCAACCAGTTCGGTTCGTTCGACGAGCTGATCGCGCGGGCCGACGAGGTCAAGGGCGTCGCCGGGCAGAACCTCCGCGACCACCTGGACGCGGTGAAGCTGAACCGCGTGCTGACCGAGATGGTCCGGGACGTGGAGCTGCCGAAGGCCCCGGCCGAGCTTGAGCGCGCCCCCTACGACCGTACGGCGGTCACGGGCATCCTCGACATACTGGAGATCCGCAACCCGAGCCTGCGTGAGCGGCTGCTCGCGGTGGACCCGGGCGCCGCGGAGGCCGAGCCGCCCGCGCCCGCAGCCGGGATCGAGCTGGACGGTGCCGTGCTCGGTACCGGTGAGGTCGGCCCGTGGCTGGAGGAGCACGGCGCGCAGCCGCTCGGCGTCATGACGGTCGACACCTGGTCGCTCGGGGTGGGCACGGTCACCGAGGTCGCGCTGGCCGCCGCCGACGGTTCCGCCGCCTGGCTGGACCCGGCGCAGCTGGACGAGGCCGACGAGCGGGCGTTCTCCGCGTGGGTGGCGGACCCGGCCCGGCCCAAGGTCATGCACAACGCGAAGAGCGCGATGCGGGTCTTCCCGGAGCACGGCTGGCACCTCGAAGGCGTCACGATGGACACGGCGCTCGCCGCGTACCTGGTGAAGCCGGGCCGGAGGTCCTTCGCGCTGGACGCCCTGGCCGTGGAGTACCTGGGCCGGGAGCTGGCGCCGGCCGCTGCGGCGGACGGGCAGCTGGCCTTCGGCGCGGACGACCGGGCGGAGGCCGACGCGCTGATGGCGCAGGCCCGCGCGATCCTGGACCTCGGTGACGCGTTCACGGAGCGGCTGAAGGAGGTCGGCGCGGCCGGGCTGCTGCACGACATGGAGCTGCCGACGTCGATCCTGCTGGCCCGCCTGGAGCGGCACGGCATCGCGGCGGACCGGGCCCATCTGGAGGGTATGGAGCAGCAGTTCGCCGGGGCCGTCCAGCAGGCGGTGAAGGAGGCGCACGCGTCGGTGGGCCGGGAGTTCAACCTCGGTTCGCCCAAGCAGCTCCAGGAGGTCCTGTTCGGCGAGCTGGGCCTGCCGAAGACGAAGAAGACCAAGACCGGCTACACGACGGACGCGGACGCGCTGGCCTGGCTGGCCGCCCAGACGGAGCACGAGCTGCCCGTCCTCATGCTCCGCCACCGCGAGCAGGCGAAGTTGCGGGTCACGGTCGAGGGCCTGGTGAAGTCGATCGCGGCGGACGGCCGCATCCACACCACGTTCAACCAGACGGTCGCGGCGACCGGCCGGCTCTCGTCGACCGACCCGAATCTGCAGAACATCCCCGTCCGCACGGACGAGGGCCGGGCGATCCGCCGCGGCTTCGTCGTCGGCGAGGGCTTCGAGACGCTGATGACGGCCGACTACAGCCAGATCGAACTGCGCGTGATGGCCCACCTCTCCGAGGACGCGGGCCTGATCGAGGCGTTCACCTCCGGCGAGGACCTGCACACCACGGTCGCCTCGCAGGTCTTCGGCGTCGACAAGTCCGCGGTCGACCCGGAGATGCGCCGCAAGATCAAGGCCATGAGCTACGGCCTGGCATACGGGCTCTCCGCGTTCGGCCTCTCGCAGCAGCTGAACATCGAGGCGGGCGAGGCGCGCGGCCTGATGGACACCTACTTCGAGCGGTTCGGCGGGGTCCGGGACTACCTGCGCCGCGTGGTCGAGGAGGCCAGGGCCACCGGGTACACGGAGACGATCTTCGGCCGCCGCCGCTACCTCCCGGACCTGAACAGCGACAACCGCCAGCGCCGCGAGACCGCGGAGCGGATGGCGCTCAACGCCCCGATCCAGGGCACCGCCGCCGACATCGTCAAGGTCGCCATGCTCCACGTGGACCGGGCGCTGCGCGAGGCGGAGCTGAAGTCGCGGATGCTGCTCCAGGTGCACGACGAAATCGTGCTGGAGATCGCCGCGGGCGAGCGCGAGCGGGTCGAGAGCGTCCTGCGCCACGAGATGTCCACGGCGGTGCGGTTGCGCGCCCCCCTGGACGTGTCGGTCGGCGTCGGCGGCGACTGGGAGTCAGCGGCCCACTGACCGCTTCCGGCCGGGGCCCGGTTCTTCGGACAGGCCCCGGCCGGCCGGGACCCGGCCCGCGGTGGTCAGCCGCACCGCCGCCGCGTACAGCAGGAGCCCGGCCGCGAGTCCGGCGCCCGCGCCGAAGCAGGCCGTCGGGATGATGTCCAGCGGCGTGTCGATGTGCCCGAAGTACGCGTACCAGCGGGCGCACCGGTGGGCGACGCCCAGCAGCACGCACAGCCCGATCGCGGCGAGCGCCCACCGCCGGGTGCGCCGCTCCAGGACCGGCACGGATTCGGGGACCGGCCGCTCCCCGGTCCGCCGCAGACCCGACACCGTGAACCGGGCGAGCAGCAGCAGGGCCGGGGCCGAGGTGCCGTACTGGACGAGCGTGAAGACGGGGAGCCCGCCCACGCTGCCGTCGAGCCCCGGCACCAGCCGTACGCCCCAGCGGTCGTGGTGCGTGAAGGCGTCCCACACGACATGGGAGGCGGACCCGATGACCGCCGACACCGCGAACCACGCCACGTCTCGGGCGCGAAGTGCCCACCGCTCGGCGGCTGCTGCGGGCCGCCCGCCCCGCAGCCAGGTGTGCACGCGCCCCCGCCACCGCCGGGGCAGCAGCCCCACCAGCGGGTCGCGGAGCAGCAGCCAGAGCGCGAGCGCCAGGGCCGTGATCAGGACGTCCACGGTGAACACGCCCCACACCGCGTGGGTGACCTCGCCGAACTCCATGGCACCCGGGACCACCGAGTCCGCGTAGTACGTCAGGTCGGGGGCGAACGACCCGGCGACCAGGGCGGAGGCGAGCAGCGGACCGCGGCCCGCGCCGTCGCGCCGTATCCCCGGGAGCACGGCGGCGGCATGGCTGAGCGTGAAGGGCATGCGGGCAGTATGCGTGACCCGGCGGGGCAGACGCGGGGTGGCCCAGGGGGCAGGAAGGTCCGTCACGGGAATGTCCGCGCGTGGACAACTTGTGTTCAGGAAGGTGAGAAAGCGGTAAGAACCGGCCCAACCGCTGTGTGCGGGCCGGAAGAGTTGCCGTAGGGTCGCCTGAGTCCAGGCGCAGGGGAGCGCCGACAGCGACGAGGGGGAGGGCCCACACGTCATGGCAGCGCAATTCGGTCGCCGACTGTACAGAGGAGCGGCCACCACCGCCGTGGCGGCCGCCGCCGTGGCGGCACTCTCCGCCTCGCAGGCCCCGGGGTCCCCGCTGGTCGCGGCGGACGGCGAGCACGCGTCCACCGGTGCGGCGACCCCCGCCGAACAGGGCGGCGGCGGTGGCGGTGTCTCCGGCGACTCGCCGTACTACACGGACCTGCCCCCGCTGAACACGCCGGACAAGCCCGGCAGTTCGGCCGAGCTCCCGGTGACCGGCCCCGCCGAGTCCGGGATTCCCGCCTCCGTCCTGGCGGCGTACAAGAAGGCCGAGCGGACCGTCGCGGGCACGGACGCGGCCTGCCGGCTGCCGTGGCAGCTGCTCGCCGCGATCGGCAAGGTCGAGTCCGGGCAGGCCCGCGGCGGCCGGGTCGACGCGCAGGGCACCACGCTCTCCCCGATCCTCGGCCCCGCCCTCGACGGCAACGGCTTCGCCCTGATCAAGGACACCGACAACGGCGTCTACGACGGCGACCGGACGCACGACCGGGCGGTCGGCCCGATGCAGTTCATCCCGTCGACCTGGGCGGTCTGGGGCCAGGACGGCAACGGCGACGGCCGCAAGGACCCCAACAACGTGTACGACGCCGCGCTGGCCGCCGGACACTACCTCTGCGCCGGCTCCCGCGACCTGTCGACCGCCACCGACCTGGACCGGGCGGTCCTCAGCTACAACCACTCCGACGTGTATCTGCGTACGGTCCGCTCCTGGTTCACGTACTACAACCGCGGCACGCACGAGGTCCCCGACGGCACCGGCGTCCTGCCGACCGGCCCCACCAGCCGCAACCCGGGCTCCGCCCGTCCCAGCGGCGGCCCGTCGGCGACGCCGTCCCCGACGCCCTCGCCGTCGAAGACCCCGAAGCCGGGCGGGACCCCGAAGCCGGGCGGTTCCACGAAGCCCACGAACCCCTCGAAGCCGAGCCCCGAGCCGTCCAAGCCGGGCGACCCCGGCAAGCCCCCGACGACGACCCCGACACCCGAGCCCAGCCCGTCGGAGTCCGTGACCGAGCTGAAGAACACCGGCACCGGCACGCTGACCGCCACGGCCGGCGGCACGTTCGACGGGGACATCAAGGTGCGGGCGGGCGACGCCGACGGCGACCCGGTCGCCAAGGCGTCGGTGACCTTCACCGTCACCGGGGACACCGACACGAGGTTCGGCGGCGGCGCCAAGTCCGTCACGGTGAAGACCGCCGCCGACGGCACGGCCTCCGCCCCGCTCCTCCACGCGGGCGAGAAGACCGGCGAGTTCACCGTGCGGGCGACAGTCGACGGCACCTCGGTCGCCACGAGCTTCAAGGCGACCGTCACCGCCCGCCAGGCCGACGCCCTCACCCGGACCGGCACCACCGAGCTGACCGCCGTCGCCGGCCAGACGTTCGACGACATCACGGTCGCCGCCACCTACAAGGGCGAGGCCGCCGCCAAGGTCGCCGTCACCGCCACCATGATCACCGACGGCGACGAGCCGGCCGAGAACGACAAGGGCCCGTACTGCACGGACGACGACGGCAACCCCGTCCGCAGCATCGTGCTCACCACCGAGCCCGACGGCAGCCTCAAGCTCCCGAAGTTCTACGCCGACGGCCCCGCCGGTACGTACAAGCTCCGCCTCACCGCCGAGGGCGGCGCCACCCTCGTCATCGAGCTGACCGTCGAGGAGCGCCCGGACCCCGCCGCCTCCTGACACCACGCCGACAGCCCCTCCGCCGGTCCCCGGCGCGGGGGCTGTCGCGTGCTCAGCCCCGCTTCAGCCGCGCCTTGGTGAACCGGGTCGCCTCCACCGTCGTCGGGTCCTCGGGCCACGGGTGCTTCGGATAGCGGCCGCGCAGCTCCGACCGCACCGCCTTGTAGCCCTCGCGCCAGAACGACGCCAGGTCCGCCGTCACCGCGGCCGGCCGGCCGGCGGGGGACAGCAGATGCACGAGGACCGGCACGCCCGCCACCTCCGGGGTCGCCAGGAGCCCGAACAGCTCCTGGAGCTTCACCGCGAGGACCGGCTGCTCCCCGCCGTACTCCACCCGGATACGGGAACCGCTCGGCACCTGGATCCGCTCCGGCGCCAGCTCGTCCAGCCGCACCGCCTCACCCGTCGCCCACGGCAGCAGCCGGCGCAGCGCCTGCCCCGCGTCGATCGCGGCCAGGTCCGCCCGCCGCCGCGCCCGCGACAGCTCCGGCTCCAACCAGCTGCCGGGATCGGCGAGCAGCGCCCCGTCCGACACGTCCGGCCAGGGCTCACCCAGTACCCGGTGCAGGAAGGCCAGCCGCTCCCGCAGCTGCCCCGCGTCCCGGCTCCAGCGCAGCAGCCCCGACCCCTCCCGCCGCAACCCCTCCATCAGGGCCTCACGGACCAGCCCGGGATCCGGCTGCTTCAGCGGGCGCGCCGCCAGTTCGACCGCGCCCAGCCGCTCCACCCGGCGGGCCACCACGTCCCGGCCGTCCCAGCGGACCTCCTCGCCCGCGAACCGCAGCGGCCCGGCCGCCAGGCGCGCGGTGTCCTCGTCGATGACGGCGGCGAGCCGCACCCGCGCGGACGCCGCGTGGGCCGGGCGGTCCGCGACCGCGACCGCCAGCCAGGAAGCACCGCGCAGCCCGGAGCCCTCGCCCGGCTCCGCTCCCGTGCCGGACACCATGAGGAACGCCCCGCCGCCCCGCGCCCGCGCCACCCGCTCCGGGAAGGCCAGCGCCGCGACCAGGCCCACCGCCGCGTCCTCCGCCAGGGGCCGGCCGCCGCCGTCGCCCTTCAGCGCGGACGACAGGCGCCGCACCTCCTGGCGCCAGCGGGCCGCGTAGGCGTCCTGGCCCCGGCGCGCGGTGCGCAGAGCGGCCGCCAGATCGTCCCCGTACGCGCGGGGCGGTTCCTCGCTCAGCAGCGCCACCACCTCGGCTGCCCGGCGCCCGCCGATCTCGGCCGCCCCGTCCAGCAGCGCCCTGGCCAGCCGCGGGTGCAGCCCGAGGCGGGACATCCGCACGCCCCGCTCGGTGACCCGGCCGTCCGGACCGACCGCGCCGACCGCGGCGAGTACCTCGCGGGCGGCGGCCATCGCCCCCTCCGGCGGCGCGTCCAGCAGTGCGAGCCCCGAGGCGCCCGGATCGCCCCAGCAGGCCGCCTGGAGGGCGAACGCCGACAGGTCGGCCACCCGGATCTCCGGCGACGGGAAGCGGGCGAGCCGGCCGTCCTCCGCCTGGTCCCAGCAGCGGTAGACCGTCCCCGGCGCCTCGCGCCCCGCCCGGCCGGCGCGCTGGCGGCCCGCCGCCTGCGAGGCCCGTACGGTCGTCAGGGCGCTCAGCCCCCGCGCGTGATCGGTGCGCGGCTCACGGGCGAGCCCGGAGTCGACGACCGTACGGACCCCGGGGACCGTCAGCGACGACTCGGCCACCGAGGTCGCCAGGACTACCCGCCGCCCTTCGGACGAACCGGCCAGCACCGCGTCCTGCACCGCCGCCGGAGCCCGCCCGTGCACCTGGAGCACCTCGGCTCCGACCCCCGCCAACTGCCCCGCCACACGGCCGATCTCGCCGACCCCGGGCAGGAAGCACAGCACGTCGCCGTCCCGCTCCGCGAGCGCCCGCCGCACCATGGCGGCGACATGGCCCAGCAGCGCCGGATCGACCCTCATCCCGTGCGGCGGCCGCACCGGTACGGGCGGCGGGGCCCACACCACCTCCACCGGGTGCGACACCCCCTCGGCCTCGACCACCGGGGCGTCGCCCAGCAGCCGCGCCCAGCCCTCCGCATCCGTCGTCGCGGACGCCGCCACCAGCCGCAGATCGGGGCGGATCGCCTCGCGTACGTCCAGCAGGAACGCGGCCACCGTGTCCGCGTCGAGGTGACGCTCGTGGCACTCGTCGATGATCACCGCGTCCACCCCGGCCAGCTCCTGGTCGCGCTGGAGCCGCTGGAGCAGCACGCCGGTGGTGACGACCTCGACCACGGTGTCCGGGCCCACGACCCGCTCGCCGCGCACGGTGAACCCGACGCGCCCGCCGGCCTTCTCGCCCAGCAGCCAGGCCATGCGCCGGGCGGCCGCGCGGGCGGCGATCCGGCGGGGCTCGGCGACGACGACCCGACGCACCGGGCCCTCGCCGGTCAGCCCGGCCAGCACGAGCGGAACGAGGGTGGTCTTGCCGGTGCCGGGGGGTGCGCACAGCACCGCGACCCCCCGGTCGTCGAGCGCCCGCCGCAGGGCGGGCACGGCGGTGCGGACGGGCAGCCGGTCGAGGGCGTCGGTGCGGATCACGCCCCCAGTCTCGTACGGCCCGGCCGCGCGCAGGGCACCGGCCGCCGGCTCAGTCCCGTACGCAGACGAAGATCGCGGTGCCCGGGATCAGGTTGCCGCGCAGCGGGGACCAGCCGCCCCACTCCTGGTCGTTCCAGGCGGGCCACTCAGGCTCCACCAGGTCCACCAGCCGGAAGCCGCCCGCGATCACGTCCCGCACCCGGTCGCCCAGCGTGCGGTGGTGCTCCACGTACACCGCGTCGCCGCGCTCGTCCTGCTCGACGTAGGGCGTGCGGTCGAAGTAGGAGGCGGCGACCGACAGGCCCTCGGGCCCCGGCTCGTCGGGGAACGCCCAGCGCAGGGGGTGCGTCACGGAGAAGACCCAGCGGCCGCCCGGGCGCAGCACCCGGCGGACCTCGCGGAAGACCTGGACCGGGTCGGCGACGAAGGGCACCGCGCCGTAGGCGGAGCAGGCCAGGTCGAAGGAGGCGTCGCGGAACGGCAGCCGCCCGGCGTCGGCCTCGACGAGCGGGACGTCGGCGCCGATGCGCAGGGCGTGCTGGAGCTGGCGGTGGGAGAGGTCCAGGGCGACGGGGCGGGCGCCCCGGGCGGCCAGCCAGCGCGAGCACTGCGCCGCGCCGGCGCCGATCTCCAGGACGTCGAGCCCCTTCAGCGCGGCGGCGGGGCCCAGCAGCCCGGCCTCGGCCTCGTCCAGCCCCTCCGGACCCCAGACGAAGCGGTCGTCGCCGAGGAAGGCGCCGTGGTCGCTCTGGTACTCGTCGGCATTGCGGTCCCACCAGCCACGGTTGGCCCGGCTGCTCTCGGTGGTTCCGGCGCTGCGGCGTGTCGCCTCGGGTTCGGCGCCGTACATCTCTTGGCTCATCGTGTCCGTCGTTGTAGTTTGCCTTCACCCCGTAGTACGAGGTACGTACCAAGGGGGCCTGTGAACTGCGGGACCCGTGTGTCCGGACGTTCCCGGAGCCGATCCGGCCCCGGTGGACCCGAGTTGTGCCGGACATGGGGTGTTTCGCCGGTGGTGTCCGCCTTCGCGCATTGACCGTGCCCTGCTGCCCCCGTATGCTACAAGTTGCGCTGCGAGCCTGCGCTCCTCAGACCTAGCAGGCCGCGCTCGCATCTGTTGCATGTCCCCTCGGTTCACGAGGCGCCTCCCGGTCACGGAAAGGGCGCTTCCCGGGCTGTCCGGCTTCTGCAGAGGCGATACGGGTTCTCGGCGTAGCAGTACCTACGACTCACTGTCCGTACCGGAGCCCTTTCCCACATGACGAGCAGCACCGAGACCACCGCCACCACTCCGCAGGTTGCGGTCAACGACATCGGCGACGCGGACGCGTTCCTCGCGGCGATCGACGAGACGATCAAGTACTTCAACGACGGCGACATCGTTGACGGTGTCATCGTCAAGGTTGACCGGGACGAGGTTCTCCTCGACATCGGTTACAAGACCGAAGGTGTCATCCCGAGCCGCGAGCTCTCGATCAAGCACGACGTCGACCCGAACGAGGTCGTCAAGGTCGGTGACGAGATCGAGGCCCTGGTTCTCCAGAAGGAGGACAAGGAAGGCCGCCTGATCCTCTCGAAGAAGCGCGCTCAGTACGAGCGTGCCTGGGGCACCATCGAGAAGATCAAGGAAGAGGACGGCATCGTCACCGGTACCGTCATCGAGGTCGTCAAGGGTGGTCTCATCCTCGACATCGGCCTCCGTGGCTTCCTGCCGGCGTCGCTCGTCGAGATGCGTCGCGTCCGCGACCTCCAGCCGTACGTGGGCAAGGAGCTCGAGGCCAAGATCATCGAGCTGGACAAGAACCGCAACAACGTGGTCCTGTCCCGCCGTGCCTGGCTCGAGCAGACCCAGTCCGAGGTCCGCCAGACGTTCCTCACGACCCTCCAGAAGGGTCAGGTCCGCTCCGGCGTCGTCTCCTCGATCGTCAACTTCGGTGCCTTCGTGGACCTGGGTGGCGTCGACGGTCTCGTGCACGTCTCCGAGCTGTCCTGGAAGCACATCGACCACCCCTCCGAGGTCGTCGAGGTCGGCCAGGAGGTCACCGTCGAGGTCCTCGACGTCGACATGGACCGCGAGCGCGTGTCCCTGTCGCTCAAGGCGACGCAGGAAGACCCGTGGCAGCAGTTCGCCCGTACGCACCAGATCGGGCAGGTCGTCCCCGGTAAGGTCACCAAGCTCGTTCCGTTCGGTGCGTTCGTCCGCGTCGACGAGGGCATCGAGGGCCTGGTCCACATCTCCGAGCTGGCCGAGCGCCACGTGGAGATCCCGGAGCAGGTCGTCCAGGTCAACGACGAGATCTTCGTCAAGGTCATCGACATCGACCTCGAGCGCCGTCGCATCAGCCTCTCGCTGAAGCAGGCCAACGAGGCCTTCGGCGGCGACCCGGCCTCGGTCGAGTTCGACCCGACCCTGTACGGCATGGCCGCGTCCTACGACGACCAGGGCAACTACATCTACCCCGAGGGCTTCGACCCCGAGACCAACGACTGGCTCGAGGGCTTCGAGGCTCAGCGCGAGGTCTGGGAGACCCAGTACGCCGAGGCGCAGCAGCGCTTCGAGCAGCACCAGGCCCAGGTCATCAAGTCCCGCGAGGCCGACGAGGCTGCTGCCGCCGAGGGCGCTGCCGCCCCCGCCGGCAACACCCCGGCCGCCTCGGGCGGCAGCGGCGGCGGCTCCTACTCCTCGGAGTCCTCGGACAACTCCGGCGCCCTGGCGTCGGACGAGGCCCTGGCCGCGCTCCGCGAGAAGCTGGCGGGCGGCCAGAGCTGACGCTCTGTCCCTCCGGCCGGTCATCGGCTGCGGTAGGTGAGTGACCGTGAGGCCCGCCCCCTTCGGGGGGCGGGCCTCACGCGTTTCCGCGTGAAACCGCGTGTACGGGGAATGACAGTGATCCCCGGGGCGTTCTTCTCCAGGAACACAAGGAGGAGCGGTAACCGTGCCTGATCCGCAGAGTTTGTACGAATGGGAGCCGAAGGGCCTGGCTGTCGTCGACATGGCGCTCGCCCAGGAGTCGGCCGGCCTGGTCATGCTCTACCACTTCGAGGGCTACATCGACGCGGGTGAGACGGGTGAGCAGATCGTCGACGGCCTGCTCGAATCGCTGCCGCACCAGGTCGTGGCCCGCTTCGACCACGACCGCCTGATCGACTACCGCGCCCGCCGCCCGCTGCTCACGTTCAAGCGGGACCGCTGGTCGGCGTACGAGACCCCGACGCTCGACGTCCGCGTGGTCCAGGACGCCACGGGCGCGCCGTTCCTGCTGCTGTCCGGCCCCGAGCCGGACGTGGAGTGGGAGAGGTTCGCGGCCGCCGTCGAGCAGATCGTCGAACGGCTCGGCGTCCGCCTCGCGGTCAACTTCCACGGCATCCCGATGGGCGTCCCGCACACCCGCCCCGTCGGCATCACCCCGCACGGCAACCGCACGGACCTGATGCCCGGCCACCGCAGCCCGTTCGACGAGGCGCAGGTGCCCGGCTCCGCCGAGGCGCTCGTCGAGTACCGGCTGATGGAGGCGGGCCACGACGTGCTGGGCGTCGCCGCCCATGTGCCGCACTACGTCGCCCGCTCCGCCTACCCGGACGCCGCGCTCACCGCCCTGGAGGCGATCACCGCCGCGACCGGCCTGGTCCTGCCGGCCGTCGCGCACACCCTGCGCACCGAGGCGCACCGCACCCAGACGGAGATCGACCGTCAGATCGGCCAGGGCGACGAGGAACTGGTCTCGCTGGTCGAGGGCCTTGAGCACCAGTACGACGCGGTCGCGGGCGCGGAGACCCGGGGCAACCTGGTCGCCGAACCGGCGGACCTGCCCTCCGCCGACGAGATCGGCCTGGAATTCGAGAAGTTCCTCGCCGAGCGCGAGGGCGACGCCTGACCGCCCCGCCCTCCCTGTGCCCGCTGCCCGTGCCCCCACCGCTGGGGGGTACGGGCAGCGGGCATTAGGCTGCCGGGCATGCTGAAAGTGGGCCTGACCGGCGGTATCGGCGCCGGCAAGAGCGAAGTGTCCCGGCTGCTCGTCGGCCACGGTGCCGTCCTCGTCGACGCGGACCGCATCGCCCGCGAGGTCGTCGAGCCCGGCACCCCCGGTCTCGCCGCCGTCGTCGAGGAGTTCGGACCCGGCATCCTGACCCCGCAGGGCACCCTGGACCGGCCCGCGCTCGGCGCGATCGTCTTCGCCGACCCGGACCGTCTCGCCGCGCTCAACGCGATCGTCCACCCCCTCGTCCGCGACCGCTCCGCCGAACTGGAGAAGGCAGCCGGGCCGGACTCGGTGGTCGTCCACGACGTGCCCCTCCTCACCGAGAACGGCCTCGCCCCGCTCTACGACCTGGTCGTGGTGGTCGACGCAGCCCCGGAGACCCAGCTCGACCGGCTCGTCCGGCTGCGCGGCATGACCGAGGCGGACGCCCGTGCCCGCATGGCGGCCCAGGCCACCCGGGAGCAGCGGCGCGCCGTCGCCGACCTGGTCATCGACAACGACGGACCGGTCGAGGAGCTGGCGGACCGGGTCCGCGCGGTCTGGGCGGAGCTGATGCGCCGGGCGGCGGAGGGCTGAGCCCGTAGCCGAACGGTCACCGGCCGGGCCCGTGCCGTACCGCACCGCCCGGCGGGCCCGTCGCCGTACCGCGCCACCCGGCGGGCCCGTAGTCGTACCGGAATACCCGTGGCCGTCCTCGCGTTCACCCCGGGACGGACCAGGGAAGGATGCGATCGTGCCCGAGAGGACCCCGGAAACCGACGTCATCGACTTCCGCGCGGCCGAGCAGCTGCTCGCCGCGCGTGACCCCCGGGGTGCCGTGCGGCTGCTGGACTCGGTGATCGCCGCCCACCCCGAGAACACCGCCGCCCGGCTGCTGCGCGCCCGCGCCTTCTTCGCGGCGGCGCAGCTGCGCCCCGCCGAGCTGGAATTCGAGCTGGTGCTGGAGCGGGAACCGGACAACGCCTTCGCGCACTTCGCGCTCGCCCGGACCTTCGAGCGCTCCGGCCATCCGGAGCGGGCCAAGCGCCACTTCCGGCTCGCGGCGGCGCTGGACCCGAAGCCGGAATATCTGCGGGCCGCCCGCTTCGAGGACTGACCGGTGCGCGGTCTTCTACGGCGTGCCCGGCGGCGGGCCCTTGCCGCCGCCGGGTTCGTGGTCGGGGTCGTACGGCGGGATGGAGCGGCCCGGCTGGTAGTGCGCGCCCTGGCGCAGCCGGTGCACGACCACGCACAGGTCCACCAGCACCAGCGCGAGCAGCACCCCGCAGACCGCGGCCCAGCCGGTACGGCCGTTGACGGCGAAGGCCGTCACGCCGAAGACGGCCCAGGCCAGGCCCCACAGACTCAGCCAGAGCCGCATCCGCAGCGGGCTGCGGGCGGTCGTGGGTTCATTACCGGTACGCATGGCATCGCCTCACCTACCAGCATGGACCCGCGACCGGGCAGGTGTGGAACGGTCAGTCGGTCAGCAGCTTCGCCCGCAGCGTCGCCACGGTCGCCGCGTCGAGCTTCAGCCCCTCGCGTACGTACGTGTCGAAGTCGCCGTAGATGTGGTCCACCTCGGCGAACGCGGCGCGCAGCCAGCTCAGCTCCACGGCCTTCGGGTTGCCGGTGTACCGGTTGCTGGCCAGGAAGTCCGCCTCGACCGTCTCCCGGGGCACGCCGAGCAGGGTGAGCAGGACGGCCGTGCCCCAGCCGGTGCGGTCCTTGCCGGCACTGCAGTGGAAGACCGTGGCGCCGGAGGTGTTCGTGGCGACGGCCGTGACGAGGTCGCGGAAGGCGTAGTCGGCGCCCACGAAGTTGACCATGAACGGGTAGCCGATGGACTGGCCGAGGTCCGATGAGCCGGAGAAGAGGCCGGCGGCGATGGCCTGGGCCAGGGTCATCAGCGCAGAGTCGTGGAAGCGGATGCCGTGGGCGAACGAGACGACGTCCGCGACCTGGTACGTCACCCCGGCGGGCAGCCGGTCCGGGTCGTCGTGGCGCTCCTGGGCGTTGCGCAGGTCCACGTCGAGGGTGAGCCCCTGGGAGACCAGCCGCTGCTGGTCGGCGTCGGTGAGGCCGCTCAGCTTGTTCGACCGGTAGACCAGCCCGGGGCGCACCCAGTGGCCGTCCGTGGTGCGGTACCCGCCGATGTCCCGGAAGTTGCGGGCGGACTCCAGGCCGAGCGAGCGGTCGGCGACGACGAGAGGGCTGCCGCTGTCCGGGACGAGCCGGAAGTACCAGCGCCCGGCCTCCGGGAGCGTCCCAGGGGCGACGGTCAGCGAGCCGGTTCCCGGTGCGGTGCCGAGCGCGGTGCCGGTGGTGGCGTCGGGCGAGGTCACGGCGGTGACGGTGACCGAACCGGCGGGCGAGGCCCAGGAGAGGGTGTGGCCGCCGTCGGCCGTGCGCGCGGCGGTGGCCGCGGTGAACGGCGCGGCGGACTGCGCGACGGACGCCGTGGCCGCGGGCGGTGCGGCGAAGGCGGCCGGCGCCATGACCGAACCGGTGAGGAGGGCGGTGGCGAGGACGGCGCCGGCGATGCGGTGCGTACGCATGGTGCTCCTTGTCTGGACCCTGCGGGGCAGGGGAGGCCTCAGGAGGTCGGGGTGGCGGTGCACGGGGTGGAGCCGCAGACATTGATGACACGGCCGGTGGTCAGGAAGGTGGCCTTCTGCTGACGCGCGGCGGGCGAGTTGCGGGGATCTTCGTGCGGGTCGTGCCCGTAGGCCGGCCCGGCGGGCGGGGTGTTGGTGACCGGGGGAGCCGGCGTACCGCTGTCCCAGACGGTCATCGCCGACCCCCGGTAGGGCAGTTGGCCAGGTCCGATGCGGCGGATGCCCCAGTACGGGACGGTGTCCGGGCTGCGGCCGGCGGCGAGCGCGGGGGTGAGCAGCCGGGCGCCGATGGTGCGCGCTTCCACGTCGGCCGCCGCGTTCGCGACCTGGTGGTCGCCGTACGCGACGTGCATCAGGACCTGGTGGTGGTCGGTGAGGTGGTCGGCGTACGCGTCGGTCTCGCCCCGGTCCCAGACCATCTGGAAGAGCTGGAGGACCAGTTGCTGGTGCAGCTTGTCCGGGTAGGCGGCGTCCAGGACCTGCTGGAACGGGGCGAAGTCGGCGCTGCGGTTCAGGAGCAGCCCGTAGTTCATGCCGGTCACGCCGAGTACCCCGCGCCGGATGTCGGGCGAGGCGGCGACCAGGGCGCCGCCGAGGATGCCGCCCTGGCTGTTCCCGTCGTACGCGAGGCCGTGCCGGGTGTCGAGGAGCGGACGCCCGCCGGCGGTGCGGAACGCCGGGTCGGTGGTCAGGCCCTCGGCGTGGATCATGGCGCGGCCGAGGAACAGGGCGTTGAGCATGCCCTGTTCGCTGCGTTCGGGGACGGCGGGGAACCGGCTCGGGTCGGCGAGCGCGGCGACCACGACGGGGATGTCGTCCTTGGCCATGCCGATCCAGTCCGTCGCGCAGAACGTGAAGTCGTGCTCGGCGGCCATGTCCCTGACGTTGCCGGCGCCGACCTCGTTGCGGGAGCCGAGCAGGCCGTGCCCGTAGAGCGAGGGACGGGAGGGCTTACGGAAGGCCGCGCGCGGGATCTCGCAGCGGAACGCGGCGGTCTGCGTACTGCCCGGGAGGGCACGCGGGGTGCCGTTCCGGTCGCGGTTCAGCACGGCGCCGAGCGGCCCGCCGGGTGCGTCCAGATAGCCGGGCAGGGTGATCTCACCGGTGACCTCGCGGGCGATCCGGGGGTCCTGGCCGGCGGTGAGGTCGGTGACGCCGGTGACCGTGAAGGCGGGTGAGCGGTCGCCGAGACGGCGGAACGCGTCGTCGCGGATGGTGAACAGGTCGCCGGTGAGGTTGCGCGTGGAGGCGACGGTGAAGTCCCAGGCGAGGTGGAGCCCCTGGGCGGAGACCCCGGCCCGGCGCAGCGCGGTCAGGGCGGGCCGCAGCCGGTCCTGGCGTACGCGCAGCGGATCGTGCGCGGGCAGCCGTCTCCCGGCGACGGCGGCGAACGGGGCGGCGGCCGGAATCGTGCGGCCCGCCCCGTCCTTGAGCCGGCGCAGCGCCACGGCGTAGTGGTGGCCGTCGCGGAAGTTGCGGGCCGGGTGGATCAGCAGGGCCCGGCGCGCGGGGTCGGTGGCGTTGCTGTCCGGCTCCGCCCAGTACGGCCACCGCTCACCGGTCGTGGTGTCCAGCAGGACGACCGGCGCGTCCCGGTCCAGGGACCGGCCGATGTCGGTGAGCGGGGCCGCGCCGGTCCTCGCCGGGTCGAGTCCGGGGACCTGGGCGATCAGCGTGGAGCCGGGGGAGAAGCCGTCGGACCGGTTCCAGGCGGTGGGGTCGACGGCCTGCCCGGTGGCGGGCCGGGGCAGGGCGGAGGAGTCGAGGGCCACCCGGCGGCCCGTGTCGGTGCGCGGGTCCGGCCGGGTGTACCAGTCGTTCGGGAACGGCAGCAGGCACTCGGCGGGTGCCAGCGGGTCGCAGCCCCGCGCCGGGGAGGGGTCCGCCGGGGCCGCGTGGGCGGGCGGGGCGAGGAGCGCGGCGGCACCGAGAGCCGCGGCGAGCAGTCCGTGGAGCAGCCGCTGCCGCACGGGTCAGCTCCCCTGGAGGTGTGCGCCGATGATGCGGGCATAGGCGGCCTCGCCCTGCCGGTTCGGGTGCAACGGGGCGGCCGGCGCGGTCGGCACGTACCCCTCGACCCACTTGTCGGACGGTGCCTGACAGGCGTCGTGGCCCTTGCTCGGCGTGGCGACGTCGATGTACTCGGCGCCGTGCGCGGCGCTCTGCTCGGCGATCACCGCGTTCATCCGGTTCACGCTGCCCTGGAGGAAGTCGGCGTCCACCGGCAGCACGGGCTGCAGCGGCCAGCAGCCGCCCGGCTTGATGTACAGCCCGTACCCCGTCACGAGAATCCTCGCCTGCGGCGACCGCTGGTGGATTCCGTCCAGTACGGCTCCGAGGCGCGGCGCGAAAGCGTCGATCCGCTGCGCCACCTGGTCGACCCCGCCCTCCGTCAGCTTGTCCTTGCACGGGGTGGCGGTCGGATCGAGCTGCATGCAGTCCTGCGCGATGCCGACCAGACCGGCGTCGTTGCCGCCGATGGTCAGGGTCACCAGGTCGGTGTCCGCCCGCAGCGCGTCGAACTGCGGCGCCGCCGAACCCATGGGCACGTCGAGCAGCGACAGCGACTGCTTCTCGGTCATGTGCTTGGACTGGGCGCCGCTGCACGTCACGTCGCGCAGCGAGGCGCCGATGCTCGCCGCCAGCTCGTGCGCGTAGTTGTGCGTGGAACGGCCGCAGGCGAGCGGTCCGGTGATGCCCGGGATGAGCGGTCCCGAGGCCATGGAATCGCCGAGCGCCACGTACTGCACGGGGTCGTCGGCGCCCGCCGCCCAGGCGCCGGAGGCGGTGGTGCCGACGGCCAGGGAGGCCAGGGCGACGGCGGCTCCCATTCCTCTGACCGTACGACAGAACGTCTTGTTCCGGGACGAATTCACGACGACCTCCGGTGCGCTATGAGTGGGGGCATGGCGGGTGTCGCCGGTCATCATGCAGACTCGAACGCCGTCGTTTAACTGGTGGGTAACGCAGACTTCGCCGGGGGCTTTTGTGACGCATGACAAAGAACGGGCTCCGGGGCAGCAGCCGTTGGCCATCGCCGGACGCCCGGTGGCGACATGGCTGCGGGCCCGCGTCCCCGCCCTCACCACCCGGGTCGTCGCCCGGCTGCTGAGCGATCTGCCGGTCTATGCGGAGCTGCCGCACGAGGAGATCGCGGGCGACATCGCGGACATCGTCCAGCACAACCTGCGGCTCTTCGCGGACGTCCTCGAACACCGCAGGGCCGCCACCGACGGCGAACTCGCCCAGCAGCGCGACTCGGCGGCCCAGCGGGCGGAGGAGGGCGTGCCGCTGGACGCCATCCTCGCCGCCTACCAGGTCGGCGTCGCCATGTGCTGGGAGGAGACCGCGCGGGACGCCGGGCCCGGGGACCTGCCCGCCGTGCTGGAGATCATGGACCGGATCCTGGTCCTCCAGCAGCAGCTGACCTCGGCGGTGAGCGGCGCCTATCTGGAGGCCCGGCAGATCCTGGACAGCCAGGAACACGGCGGCCGGCACGCCCTGATGGCCGCGCTGCTCACCGGTGAGGACCTGGACGGCTTCACCCGGCGCACCGGCCTGCGCCCGGCGGCCCGCTATCTGACGATGACGCTCGCGCTGGCGCCGCACCCGGACGAGACGGGGGCGGTACCCGTGCGGGGGCCTGTGCGGGGCCCCGGGGCCGGTTCCGCCCTCGTGCCCGGCTCGGCGGCGGGCGCGAGCGTGGCCGCCCGGCGGAAGATACGGCGCATCCGGACGGCCCTGGACCGGTTCGCCGGGACGCCCGCGCTGACCGCCCTGGACGCGTCCGGCGGCACCGTGCTGCTGCCCGTCGCGGAGCCGCCGCCGTGGGACGGGCCCGGCGGGCTGTGCGACCTGATCGCCGAGGCGACCCGGGCGGCGGGGGTCCCCGTCACGGCCGCCGCCGAGACCGCGTCACCGGGCGGGGTCCCGGCGGCGGTGGCCCGCAACGCGGAGATCGTCGACCTGGTGGCCCGCACCGGCCGGGCCCCCGGCCTCTACCGGCTGGCCGACCTGCTCCTGGAGTACCAGCTCAGCCGGCCCAGCGAGGCGCTGCGCGGGCTCGCGGGACTGCTGAGTCCGCTGGACGCCAAGCCGGAGCTGCTGCACACGCTGGAGACGTACCTCGGCCACGGGCTCGACCGCAGGGCCGCGGCGGCCGCGCTGCACGTCCACCCCAACACCGTCGACTACCGCATCCGCCGCATCGACCGCCTCACCGGCCTCTCCCCGGCCCGCCCCGCCGACCTCCAGCACCTCAGTGCGGCGCTCGTCGCGCGGCGCTCTGTGTGAGGGGAGGGAACGACCGCCGCCGTACGGTCGTTCGGTGGGCATGAGCGGACAGCTGGTACGTGAGGGTCGCTCAGGGACCGGGCCGGGCGCCATCACTCCGACGCCCGGTGGACGCAGACCTTCCGGTCCCGGCCGCTGTCGAAGGAGGAGAACGAGGGGCGCCTGGAGGCGGCCGGGCCGAAGGCGGACCGCTACCTCACGGACGACGGGGTCTGGGTGCGGGCGGGTGCCCGTGCGGGCGGGGCCGCCGGACCGTCAGTGGACCGTGCTGAAGCTGCGCCAGGGCAGCGCGTTCGGCGCGTTGACGTCGGAGAAGGTGGTGGCCACGTACGTCGTTCCCGGGCCGGTGCAGTTCGGTGTCCGGTACAGGATGATGTCGACCAGGGTCTCGTTCGCCACCGCCTTGGCACCGGCGGGCGCGAGCCGGTGGCAGCCCTTGACCGACGGGCTGTTCACCTCGACCACGGCGTCCCGCTCGGTCGTGTAGATGACCGGGCCGACCGCGGTCCGGCCGAGGCTCGAACAGCCCGCGACGGTCAGGGTCAGGAGCACGGCCTGGGCGGCGATGCCGAGTCGGCGGCGTCGGCGGTCGATCACGGGCATGGGCGCATCCTCGTCTGTCTCGTCACCCGCGCACGCGGTGCGCGGGCCGGTGGTACGTGCCGGTGCTGGTCACCCTGCCCGCTTCCCCCGGCCCCGGCATCCGGGAAGCGGCCGGGCGGGGGA
The DNA here is from genome assembly GCF_900105515.1 of Streptomyces sp. 2131.1. GTDB lineage: Bacteria > Actinomycetota > Actinomycetes > Streptomycetales > Streptomycetaceae > Streptomyces > Streptomyces drozdowiczii. The sequence continues at coordinate 5,427,000 of NZ_FNSY01000001.1, forward strand.
GAGGGGCGGCACCGGGCGGGTGCGCAGACGTTCGACCACGGGCGGAACCGGGCATATCGTGGCAATAGCGCACGAAATGTGCGACGCCGATCGCCGGGCTCCTCCGGCTGGCAGGGGGCCGTCATGGTCCAGGACCTCTTGATCGCGGTGGTCGCGGCAGCGGCGGTGGGCGCCCTGTACCTCGCGGCGGCCGCCCGGGTCGTCAGGCAGTACGAACGGGGTGTGGTGCTCAGACTGGGCCGCCTCCGCGACGAGGTGCGCCCGCCGGGGTTCACGATGGTGCTCCCGGGCTTCGACCGGCTCCGCAAGGTCAACATGCAGATCGTCACCATGCCGGTGCCGGCCCAGGACGGCATCACCCGGGACAACGTCACGGTCCGCGTGGACGCCGTCATCTACTTCAAGGTCGTCGACCCGGCGAGCGCGGTCGTCGAGGTCGAGGACTACCGCTTCGCGGTCTCGCAGATGGCGCAGACCTCGCTGCGTTCGATCATCGGAAAGAGCGACTTGGACGACCTCCTCTCCAACCGCGAGAAGCTGAACCAGGGCCTGGAACTCATGATCGACAGCCCCGCCGTCGGCTGGGGCGTCCAGATCGACCGGGTCGAGATCAAGGACGTCTCGCTCCCGGAGACGATGAAACGCTCCATGGCCCGCCAGGCCGAGGCCGACCGTGAACGGCGCGCCCGTGTCATCAACGCGGACGCGGAGCTCCAGGCGTCCAAGAAGCTGGCCGAGGCGGCGTCGGAGATGTCCACTCAGCCGGCGGCGCTCCAGCTGCGTCTGCTCCAGACCGTGGTCGCGGTCGCGGCGGAGAAGAACTCGACACTGGTGCTGCCGTTCCCGGTGGAGCTGCTCCGATTCCTGGAACGTGCCCAGCAGGGCCCGCCGCCCGACGCCGTGCGGGCTCCGGAGCGGGGCGCGCCGGAAGTGCCCGCGGGACCGGAGCCCCCGGGCGCGGGTGCGCCCGGCCCTGTCGCGTCGTGGCCGCCGGCCACGGCCGACGGTACGGATCCCGGTGACGCCGACGTGCCCGGTCCGGGTGCGACGCCGCGGGCCGCTCCCACCATGCAGGAGGCACAGCCGCTCGCCGACGACGCGCCGGAGACGCCGCCGTCCGCCGCCGACGGCCGCTCCGAGCCGCCCGGCCCGGCACCGTCCCGGCCCACCGCGGACTGGGAGCCGTACGCCCGGCACTGACCGGGCGTACGCAGACGCCGGCCGTCGCCCGACCCGTACGAGCTGCGGGGACGGCGGCGGCCGGGGCGTTGTCAGACCGCCCGCCTAGACTCGCCGTGCAGAGGAGAGACCGTGCTGACCAGGCACGGAACGCCAAGGAAGCGGCCGTCGGGCCGTGCGCGACGGGAAGGGAGGGACCGGTGAGCACCGCACCACCGCCGCCGCAGGACGCGGACGACAGCCGTCTGCTGCGCTGTGCCGCAGTCTTCCTGCCCGGTACGCCGCCGCGGCGGGGGCGCGTCGCCTTCTGGGACCCGGCCGACGCCCCGCTCCCCGGGGCCGCCGAAGCCCGGAGCGATGAGATCACGGTCGTCCGTCCGTCCGGGAGTGAGGTGCGCACGCACGACGTGCCCGCGCTCCTGCTTCCCGTCGACGCGGCCCTGCCCCTGCTCGCCCGCGCCCGCCACCTGCGCTCCGCCCACCCGGCGACCCGCGCCTGGGGCGCCGCCGCCCTGCACGCCCTGCACCTGGTGGCCGGTGGCCGCATGCTCCCCGGGCTGACGGCCGACGACCAGGACGCCTGGCGGGCCGGCCCTCGCGACGCCGCGGACGTCGCCCACCTGCGCGCGGTGGCCGCCGCCCTGCCCTGGGAGGGGCACGCGGTCCCGCTGCCCGGCCGGACTCCGCTCAGGCTGCCCGACCCGGAGGCCCTGATCGGCGCCTTCCTCGACGCGGTCGCCGACACCCTGCCCCGGACGCCCGCCGCCGCGTTCGCCATGGGCGCCCCCTTCGCGGCGGCCGAGCCCCAGCACCTGCCCGGCGCACGGGAATGGGCTGTCGAGGTCGCCTCGGGCTTGGACGCCGGGGTCCGGGTGTCGCTGCGCCTCGACCTCTCCGCGTACGAACTCTTCGACACGACCGGCTCCGACGGGACGGCGGGCACCCCCGAGCGGCACGCCGCCGCGGCCGTCGTCCAGGTGCACAGCCTCGCCGACCCCACCTACGTCGTCGACGCCGCCGCCCTCTGGGCCGGTGACGCGGGCGAGCCCTTCGGCCCCCGGTCCCGGATCGACACCGCGCTCGCGCTGCGCCGCGCCGCCCGCGTCTGGGCTCCGCTCGAACGGCTGCTGGACCAGCCGGTCCCCGACGTCCTGGCCATCGGCGAGGACGAGCTGTACGAGCTGCTGGGCGACGCCGGGAGCAGGCTGGCCGCCGCCGGGGTGAGCGTCCACTGGCCCAGGGAGCTGGCCCGCACCCTCACCGCCGCCGCCGTGGTCAGGCCCGCGCCCGGGACGGCCACGGACGGCACCGCGTTCTTCGACGCCGAACAGCTCTTCGCGTTCGACTGGCAGCTCTCGCTCGGCGACGAGCGGCTCACGGAGGCCGAGATGGACGTGCTCGCCGAGGCGCACCGCCCCGTGGTGCGGCTGCGGGACCAATGGGTCGTCGTCGACCCCTCGCTCGTCCGCAAGGCGCGCAAGCGGGAGCTGGGCCTGCTCGACCCGGTGGACGCCCTGGCCGTCGCCCTGACCGGCAGCGCCGACGTGGACGGCGAGCAGGTCGAGGCGGTGCCGGCCGGTGCGCTGGCGGAGCTGCGGACCCGACTGCTCACCGAGGACGCCGTGGCGGCCCCGCCGCCCGGACTCCACGCGACGCTCCGCGACTACCAGCTGCGCGGGCTGGCCTGGCTGGACCGGATGACCTCGCTCGGCCTCGGCGGCTGCCTCGCCGACGACATGGGCCTCGGCAAGACGATCACCCTGATCGCCCTCCACCTCCACCGCGACCACCCCGCTCCCACGCTGGTGGTCTGCCCCGCTTCCCTGCTGGGCAACTGGCACCGCGAGATCAACCGCTTCGCCCCCGGCGTCCCCGTGCGCAGATTCCACGGCGCCGGCCGTACCCTCGCCGGGGCCGAACGGGGCTTCGTCCTCACCACGTACGGCACGATGCGCTCCAGCGCGGCCGAACTGGCCGCCCACCGCTGGGGACTGGTCGTCGCCGACGAGGCGCAGCACGTCAAGAACCCCCACTCCTCCACCGCGAAGGCGCTGAGGACCATCCCCTCCCCGGCGCGGGTCGCCCTCACCGGCACCCCCGTGGAGAACAACCTCTCCGAGCTGTGGGCGCTGCTCGACTGGACGACACCCGGACTGCTCGGCCCCCTCAAGGCGTTCCGGGCAAGGCACGCCCGGATCGTGGAGAACACCGGCACGGCGGCGGGCCTCGGCAACGACGAGGCGGTGGAGCGGCTGTCCCGGCTCGTCCGGCCGTTCCTGCTGCGCCGCAAGAAGTCCGACCCCGGCATCGCGCCCGAGCTGCCGCCCAAGACGGAGACCGACCACCCCGTCTTCCTCACCCGCGAGCAGGCCACGCTGTACGAGGCCACCGTGCGCGAGACCATGGCCTTCGTCGAGGCGTCCGAGGGCATCGCGCGACGCGGGCTGATCATGAAGCTGCTGGCCTCACTGAAGCAGATCTGCAACCACCCGGCGCAGTATCTGAAGGAGGACGCGGCCCGGCTCACCGGACGCTCGGGAAAGCTCGCCCTCCTCGACGAACTCCTCGACACGATCCTCGCCGAGGACGGCTCGGTGCTGGTCTTCACCCAGTACGTGACGATGGCCCGGCTGCTGTCCGCCCATCTGGCCGCGCGCGCGATCCCCTCCCAACTCCTGCACGGCGGCACCCCGGTGGCCGAGCGGGAGAGGATGGTGGACCGCTTCCAGTCCGGCGAGGTCCCCGTCTTCCTGCTCTCTCTGAAGGCCGCGGGCACGGGCCTCAACCTCACCCGGGCCGCCCATGTCATCCACTACGACCGCTGGTGGAACCCGGCCGTCGAGGAGCAGGCCACGGACCGGGCCTACCGCATCGGCCAGACCCAGCCCGTGCAGGTCCACCGGCTGATCGCCGAGGGCACGGTGGAGGACCGCATCGGCGAGATGCTGCTCGCCAAGCGGGCGCTGGCCGACGCCGTCCTCGGCAGCGGCGAGAGCGCGCTGACCGAGCTGAGCGACCGCGACCTGGCCGACCTCGTCTCCCTCCGGAGGCCGTCATGAGCCCCGCCCCCCGCCGCCGCCCGGACACCGCCCGCCCCACCTCCGGACCGCTCGCCGCCCGCCACGACACCCGCCCCGGCGCCCGTTCCCGTCCCGGGCCCGACGATCTGCGGCGCACCTTCGAGGCCGTTCCGGCGCGCACCTCCGGCGAGGGCGAGCCGTTCGCCGAGAGCTGGTGGGGCCGGGCCTGGGTGGCGGCGCTCGAATCCCTGTCGACGGACGGCCCGCGCCTGGCCCGGGGACGGGACTACGCGGACGGCGGGCACGTCGCCGCGATCACCGTCACGCCGGGTCACGTCGTCGCCTATGTGCACGGCAGCCGCCCCCGCCCGTACCGGGCCGAGCTGCGGCTGCGTACGTTCACCGACCCCGACTGGGACACCCTGCTGGACGAGGTCGCCGCCCGGCCCGGGCACCTGGCCGCGCTGCTCGCCAAGGAGATGCCGCACTCCCTGGCCGAGACCGCGACCGCCGCCGGCATGACGCTGCTGCCCGCCCCCGGCGACCTCGACCCCGCCTGCACCTGCCCCGACCGCGGCCGCCCCTGCAAGCACGTCGCCGCCCTCAGCTACCAGATGGCGCTCCTGCTGGACACCGACCCATTCGTCCTGCTCCTGCTGCGCGGCCGGGGCGAGCGCGAGCTGCTGGAGGAGCTGGGCCGGCGCAACGCCGCGCACTCCGCCCGGGAGCGGCCCCCCGCCCCCGACACCCCGTCCGTGCCCGCCGGGGAGGCGCTGGCCGACCGGTTCCTGCCGCCGCTGCCCGCGACGTTCCCGGTGGACCCGCACCCGGGCCGGCCGCCCGCCTACCCCGCCCTGCCCGGGGCCCGGGACCCGCTCGCCCTGGACCAGCTCGCCACCGACGCGGCGGCCCGCGCCCACACCCTGCTGACCACCGGCGACGACCCGCTCGCCGGGCTCACCACCTGGCAGGACGCCGTCCGTCTCGCGGCGGCCGGACCCACCGCCGGGCTCACCTCGACCACCCGCGCCCTCTACCGGGAGCTGGCCTCCGCCACCGGCCGCAACACCACGGACCTGGCCCGGGCCGTGGCCGCCTGGCGGCAGGGCGAGGCCGAGGGCCTGGCGGTCCTGGAGACGCCGTGGGACCCCCCGGCGGGCCCCTTCGACCGCGCCCGCCCGGCCCTCGCGGCGGCCGGCTTCCCCCGCTTCCAGCCCTGGCGCAACCACCTCACCCACCCCGGTCACGCCTTCCAGCTCCGCTTCGGCCGCGACGGCCGCTGGTACGGCTACGAGTCGGACCCGGGCGAGGACGAGTGGTGGCCGCGCGCCGCGCCGGCCACCGACCCGGTCGGCGCCCTCCTGGAGCTGACCGGCGGCTGAAGGCCGGGCCGGCCTTCAGCCGCGCCCGGGCAGGACGGAGTCGACCACCGTGGCCGCGAACCCGGGCGGGACGGGCTCGTTCCTGAGCACCGCCCGCACCCACACGGCCCCGGCGATCAGATCGAGCAGCAGCATCGGGTCGGCACCCGGTGCCAGTTCGCCGCGTGCGGCGGCCCGGGCGAACACCGGCTGCTCGCGGGAAAACCGGTCGGCGAAGAAGTCCCTTGCCAGCACGGCGAGTTCGTCGTCGGGCAGACCCGTCCCCGAGGCCAGAGCCCGCACGATCGCCCGGGTCCGCACCCCGGTGGCCAGCTCGGTCACCTGCTCCGCGAGGGCGATCAGGTCCCCGCGCAGCGAACCGGTGTCGGGGATCTCGATGTTCAGGACGCGGGCCCGGAGCAGCGCGGCGCGCAGCAGCGGCGCCTTCGACGGCCACCAGCGGTAGATCGTCGTCTTGTTGACGCCGGCCTCCTGGGCGACGGCCTCGACGGTGAGCCCCGCGTACCCGCGTTCGGCGAGCAGCCGCAGGGTGGCGTCGAAGATCGCCTCGGCGGCGCGGGGGCCCTTGCCGGAGCGGGGTGGCGGGGGAGGGGCGGGCATGGCGGCTCCAGACAAAATGCAACGCAACGTTGCGTTGCATTATAGGCTGCGGTCGACCACCGGCACACGGCACACGGAGGGGCGCTCATGAGGACCGACAGGAAGTCCGGGGTTTCCGCAGCGGTGACCTGGGGGCTGCTGGCTGCCTGGGCGGCCAACGACCTGGAGGAGATCGCCACCATGGCGGGCTGGCTCCGGACCGCGCGGCCCAAGTTGAAGGACCGCCTGCCCTGGGTGCCCGACCGCGTGTGGAAGCGGGCGGACCTCACGCAGCGCGAGGTGAACACGGCCATCGGCCTCATGGGCGTGCTCGTCGCGGCGGCGGCGGCCGAAGGGGCACGCACGGGCGGCCGGAGCGCGTTCTTCCGTACGACCCTGGCCGGATTCGGGCTCCACGGCGTGGTGCACCTGGCGCAGTCTGCGGCGTACGGCGGCTATACGCCCGGGGTGGCCACATCCCCGACCGTCGTCGTCCCGTACTCGCTCTGGGCGCTGCGCCGCCTGCGCGCGGCGGGCATTCCGGTGGGAGGCGCCCGCGCGACAGCGGCCGGACTGGCGTTCCTGCCGGTGGCGGTGGCGGGCGTCCATGCGGCGGCCCGGGTGCTGGCCCGGCCGCGTACACCCGACGCCTGACCGGGCGCGTGGCCCGCCGCCCTCTCAGAAGTCGGCCGTCAGCCGCTCCTCCAGCCGCGCCACCGAGTCCTGGGCGTTTGCCTTCTCGTAGGCGTCGCGGATGCGCTCGATCTGCCCGCCGCGCACCCGGGCCTCGGACGCGGGGTAGAGCAGGGTCAGCTCGTAGCTCCGCTCCCGTTCGATGACCCCGTGGGAGTCGCGCCACTGGCCCCGGCCTTCCTGGATGGTCAGCCCGTTCGGGAAGCGCGGGGTGACCTCCGCGTCGATGAACTCCAGGAACTGCCGGTCGGTCATCTCCGGCCCGCCGTCCGGGCGCTCGGTGCCGAAGAGGAGCCGCGTCTCGACGTAGTCCTTGCCGCGCAGGGCTCCCGCCACCGCCGGGCGCGGCTCCGGCGAGGCACCGGACCCGAGCGTGGCGTACGCGACGGGCGTGCCCACCGCCAGTACGGCGAGGCCCGCCGCAGCGGCGACGAGCGCGGTCCGCCGCCGCGGAAGGCGCCGGTCGTCGGGGGAGGCGGCCGGGTCGTTCGCGACGGCCGTGCGGGACAGGAGAGGCATGGGGGAGAGCCCTTCGTTCCGGATACGGGGAAGGCGCAGACGCGCGGGCCTCACTGTCGCAAGCGGCCCCCGACGGGCCGTGCCGGACAAGGGGTGCCACAGGGATTCCACCCGAACGGGCGGGAGCGCACGGAGGCGCGTCGGGCGCGCCCGTTCTATTGACAGATCTCTTTCGAGAGAACACTCTCGTCGCATGCCGCAGTCCGAAGAACCAGCAGAGCGAGCCCTTCGAGCACCGGCCGAGCCGGAGGTCCGGCCCGCCGGCGCCGACGAGGCCGATGAGCGGGTCTCCGCTCCCGAAGGCCCCCGCCGCCTCACCGATCCGGCCTCCATGCGGGCGCTCTCCCATCCGGTGCGGCTCGCGCTCATCGAAGCCCTCAGCGTCCAGGGGCCGCTGACGGCGACCCAGGCCGGTCAGCTGATCGGCGAGTCCCCCACCACCTGCTCGTTCCACTTCCGCCAGCTCGCGAAGTACGGCTTCGTGGAGGAGGCCGGACCCATGCCCGGCCGCTCGCGCCCCTGGCGCGTCACCCGGCTCGGCTGGTCCATGGAGAGCGATCCCGACGACGAGACGCCCGCCGGGCGGGAACGCGACCTGGCGGCCCGGCACCTCGGCGATGTCGCCCTGGAGCGGCAGCTCGAACGCCACCGGACGCACCGGCCGAAGAGCGAGCGGACGCACACGATCTGGTGGGTCACCCCGGACGAGGCGGACGAACTTCAGGGAGAGATCGACAAGTTGGTCATGCGCTACCGGGACAGGCTCCACGACCCCGCAGCCAGGCCGGCGGACGCCGGGCCGGTGGAGGTGGTGATCCTCACCCATCCATTCGCCTGAAACACACACCGCCAGCACCGACCGACCGGGGGGACGGCATGACCGACGAAACAGCGGCCACAACGGGCACGAAGCCCGACGACACGAAGCCTGACGACACGAAGTCCGACGATACGAAGCCGTTACGCAGGAACAGGGACTTCACCCTGCTGTGGGGAGGCCAGGCGGTCTCCGAGCTCGGCACCGCCGTGTCGCTCCTGGCCTTCCCGCTGCTCGTGCTGTCGCTGCACGGTTCCGCCGTGCAGGCGGGGGCGCTCGGCACGCTCCAGGCGGTCGTCCGGGTCGGTTTCATGCTCCCCGCCGGCGTGGTGGCCGACCGCGTGAACCGGAAGCGCGTCATGCAGGTGTGCGACGCGGGCCGGGCCGTCCTCTTCACGGTCCTGGTCGCGGCGATCCTGCTCGGTCACGCCTCGCTCGCGGTGATCTTCGTGGTCGCGGGGGCCGCCGCCGTACTGGATGTGCTGTTCGGCGCGGCCGAGATGTCGGTCATCAGCCAACTCGTACCGGAGTCACAGCTCGCGGACGCCTTCGCCAAGAACGAGGCGCGCTCGTACGGGGCGTCACTGGCCGGGCCACCGCTGGGAGGCTTCCTGTACGGGCTCGGCCGGGCGGTCCCGTTCCTCTTCGACGCCCTGAGCTACCTGCTCTCGTTCCTGGCGGTCTCCCTCATTCGCAAGCCCGCCCACCCGAAGCGGGCGGGAAGCGCCGCGACTTCGCTCCGCCACGACACGCTGGAGGGCCTGCGCCACGTCCTGGCGAGCCCCTATCTCCGGTCGGTGATCCTCGTGGCGGCACCGGTGAACTTCGCTTTGACCGGCGCGCAGTTCTCGGCCGTGCTGATCCTCGCGGACGCCGGTCACAGCCCGAGGGCGCTCGGTCTGGCCCAGGGCTGCATAGCGATCGGTGGCCTGCTCGGCGCCCTCTGTGCCGTCCGCCTGCAGCGGCTCCTGCCCTTCCACCGCCTGCTGCTGACGGCCCTGGGCGTTCTGCTGGCCCTGCTCGTGGCGAGCACCGCGCTGAACGGCGGTCTGCTGATGGTGGCTCCGCTCGCCGCCGGCCTGTTCCTGGCTCCGGCCGTCAACTCGTTGCTCTTCGGACGCCTCGCCGCGACCACCCCGGCCCGCATCCAGGGACGCGTCATCAGCGTCGTCGCGCTCGCCGCCACGGGGGCCGCCTCACTCGCCCCGGTCGTCGTCGGGGCGTTGGTGGAACAGCGCGGGGGCACGGCCGCGATGACCACGGCCGTGGCAGCCGCGGCCCTCTCCCTCGCAGCCGCCGGCCTCGGCCGTGCCGCGCTCCGGGAAGACCGGGAAGGCCAGGACGATCAGGGAGCCCAGGAAGCCTGCGAAGACCGCGGTCTCACTGCCGGTACCCCGCCAGAAACCTCCCGATCCGGCTGATCGCCGCGTCCAGGTCGTCGGCGTGCGGCAGGGTCAGGATGCGGAAGTGGTCGGGGCGGGGGTAGTTGAAGCCGGTGCCCTGGACGACCTGGATCTTCTCGCGCAGCAGCAGGTCCAGGACGAACTTCTCGTCGTCGGCGATCGGGTGCACCTTCGGGTCGATGCGCGGGAAGGCGTACAGCGCGCCCTTGGGCTTCACGCAGGAGACGCCCGGGATCTCGTTCAGCTTCTGCCAGGCACGGTCGCGCTGCTCGTACAGCCTGCCGCCGGGCACCACCAGGTCCCGGATCGACTGCCGGCCGCCGAGCGCGGCCTGGATGGCGTACTGGGCGGGCGCGTTGGGGCACAGCCGCATGGAGGCGAGCATCGTCAGGCCCTCCAGATAGCTGCGGGCGTGCTGCTTCGGGCCGGAGACCACCATCCAGCCGGAGCGGAACCCGGCCACCCGGTACGTCTTCGACAGGCCGCTGAAGGTGAGGCAGACCAGATCCGGGGCGAGGACCGCCACGCTGTGGTGCTCGGCGTCGTCGTACAGGATCTGGTCGTAGATCTCGTCGGCGAACACCATCAGGCCGTGCCGGCGCGCCAGGTCGAGGATGTCCTCCAGGACCTCGCGCGGGTAGACGGCGCCGGTCGGGTTGTTGGGGTTGATGATCACGACGGCCCGTGTGCGGTCGGTGATCTTCGAGGCCATGTCCGCGATGTCGGGGTTCCAGTCCGAGGCCTCGTCGCACGCGTAGTGCACGGCCTTGCCGCCGGCCAGCGTCGTCACCGCCGTCCACAGCGGGTAGTCGGGGGAGGGGACGAGCACCTCGTCGCCGTCCTCCAGCAGGCCCTGGACGGCCATCGAGATCAGTTCGGAGACGCCGTTGCCGAGGAAGATGTCGTCCACGCCGACCTCGGTGAGCCCCATCGCCTGGTAGCGCTGGGCCACGGCCCGCCGGGCGGACAGGACGCCGCGCGAGTCCGTGTAGCCGTGGGCCTGCGGGAGCATCCGGATCATGTCCTGGACGATCTCCTCGGGCGCCTCGAAGCCGAACAGCGCCGGGTTGCCCGTGTTGAGCCGGAGCACGCTGTGGCCCGCCTCCTCCAGGGCGTTGGCGTGCTCGATGACGGGGCCCCGGATCTCGTAGCAGACCTCGTTGAGCTTGCTGGACTGGCGGAATTCCATGCGGTGCCTCCCCGACCCGATTGCGATACTTGGTTTTACCAAGCTCGAGCTTGGAAAGTCCAACAACATGTCTAGACTGCGTCGCATGCCACGTCAGACACAGCCGGCGACCCGCCCGGCCCGCCGCCGGAGTTACGACCAGTTCTGTGCCGGCGCCCGCGCCCTGGACGCCGTCGGTGACCGGTGGACCCTGCTGATCGTCCGTGAACTGCTGGCCGGTCCCCGCCGCTACACCGATCTCCACGCCGACCTGCCCGGAGTCAGCACGGACGTCCTGGCCTCCCGCCTCAAGGACATGGAAAAGGGCGGCCTCGTCACCCGCCGCAAGCTCCCGCCGCCCGCAGCCGCCTCGGTGTACGAGCTCACCGCACGCGGCCACGGACTGCTGCCGGTCCTCGCCGCGCTCGCCGAGTGGGGCGCCCCCGCGCTCGCCGAGCGGCGGCCCACGGACGCGGTCCGGGCCCACTGGTTCGCGCTCCCGCTGCTGGGCGCGCTGAAGGGGACGGCCGCCACGGGCGTCCTCGACGTCCATCTGGACGAGGGCGAGTTCCACATCCGTACGGGCGAGGCGACCGCCGGCGAACCGGTGTACGGGGACGGACCCGCCGCCGACGCCGACGCGCGCATCGCCCTCGACGCGGAGCTCTGCCTCGCGCTGGGGCGCGGCGAGGCGGTGTTCGCCGAGGCGGTCGGGGACGGCCGGATCGAGGTCTCCGGCGACAGCCCGCTGGCCAAGGAACTGCGGGGGAGCTGACGTTCGTCGCGCGGCCGGATGCCGGTGGCGTGATTCGCGCGGTCCTCTTCCGGGTAACGTCGGGGCATTTGAGATGTCCGTGACACCTGGAGACGGGAGAGGCCCATGAGGACCACCGCACGGCAGGGACGACGGGGGCGGCTGGGCAAGGCGCTCGTCATCGCGGGAAGCGTCGCCGCGCTCGCCTTCGTACCGACGGCGGCCGGCGCCACGCCCGGCAGCGGTGTGAGCGCCACCGTCGTGGCCGAGGGCACCTCGGTGGGCAAGCTGAAGGTGAAGGCGCCGAAGGGCCGGGCCGACGTCACCTTCCGCACCATCACCATCGCACCGGGCGGCTCCACCGGCTGGCACACCCACAGCGGTCAGCTGATCGCCGTCGTCAAGTCCGGGACACTCACCCGCACCCTGGACGACTGCTCGGTGGAGGTGTCCCCGGCGGGCACGTCCTTCATCGAGCCGTCGGGGAAGAAGCACCGCCACATCGGACGCAACCTGGGCACCGAGCCCGTCGTGCTCTGGGTGACGTACCTGCTGCCCCACGGCAGCGAACTCTCCGACGACGCCGACGCGGTGGAGTGCGGACCGGGGCAGTGACAACGACCGGGGACACCGCCCGCCGGCGTCAGCGGGCGAGTGTCTCCCCGTACGCGCCGAGGCCCGCGCTCACCAGCCCGTCGCGGAAGGTCAGCACCTCGTAGACCCGGCCGCCGATCTGGTTGCGGTAGTCGATCACCAGCGTGTCGACGCCGGCCCTGACGTCCATCACCTCGAACTCCAGGTCCGGGATGAGTTCGAGCCCGCGCTTCCAGTACGCCCGCAGTGCCTCCTTGCCGTGCACCGCCCCCGACGGGTCGCCGGTGAACCGCGCGATCATCGGCGAGCTGAACGTCACGTCCTCGTGATAGTGCGTCAGGATGCGTTCCAGATCGTGGGAGTTCCAGTCGTCCTGCCACTGCGCTGCGAACTTACGGGCGAATGCGAGATCCATGGCCACGACCGTAATCGCCGAGGCGCGTGGCGGCCGCATGTTTTCGCACGTGGCCACGGGATGAGACGGGTGATGATGGACGGGTGCGATTCGAAGCGATCTCCTGGGAACGGCTGACGGACGCGCTCGCCGCGCACGCCGACGCGCTGGAGCCCGCCGACGGCGGCCCCTGGCTGAAACTCGCCGTCGACGGCGCCCCGGCCGCCCGCCCCGGCGAACTGGCCGAGTCCGTCGCCCAGGCGCTGCGGCTGCGGGGACGCGCCGTGCTCCCCGTCTCCACCGCCGGGTTCCTGCGGCCGGCCAGCCTGCGCTACGAGTACGGCAAGCAGGACCCGGACTCGTACTTCGGCAGCTGGTTCGACACCGGAGCCCTGTGGCGCGAGGTGTTCGGCCCCTTGGAGCCCGGCGGCAGCGGGAGGGTGCTGCCCGACCTCTGGGACCCGGCCACGGACCGGGCCACGCGCAGCCCGTACGCGCACCTGCCGGAGGGCGGGGTGCTGATCCTGCACGGGCCGCTGCTGTTCGGGCACTGGTTCCCGTTCGACCTCGGCGTCCACCTGCGGCTCTCGGCCGGTGCGCTGCGGCGGCGCACGCCGGAGGACGAGCTGTGGACCCTGCCCGCGTTCCAGCGGTACGAGGACGAGGTGGCCCCCGCCGACAGCGCGGACGCGGTGGTACGCGCCGACGACCCGCACCACCCGGCCTGGACCGGACTGCGCTGAGCCCTGTGGCCGGCGCGCCCCGCGCTCCCGGTCGGCCCCGCCCCCGCTACTCGCCCGGCAACGGCGGCCGCCCGCCCACCGTCCCGACGGCCTGTGCCCCGGCCCGGCACCCCGCCGCAGCGGCCGCCGTGTCGTCCGCCCCCGCCAGCCGCGCCGCGAGGAAGCCGCCGGTGAACGCGTCGCCCGCCCCGGTCGAGTCCACGGCCCGCCCGGCCGCCTCCGCCGGAACCCGCCCGGTCACCGCGCCCCCGGAGGCCAGCAGCGCCCCGCCCTCGCCCAGCGTCACGACGACCTGGCGGGCGGGCATGCTCAACTTGGCCGCCGCGTCCGCCGGTTCGGGCAGCCCGGTGAGCAGCGATGCCTCGTCCGCGTTGGGCAGCAGCAGGTCCGCCCGCTCGGTCAGGGCGAGGAAGCGGTCGACGCCGAGACCGGCGAGGAAGCCGGCCGACGCGGGGTCCACGCTCACCGGAACGTTCCGCCGTACGGCCTCCCGCAGAGCCAGCAGTGCCGTTTCCCGGCTCGTGTCGGCGAACAGCAGATAGCCCGACAGGTGGAGGTGGGCGACCCCGTCGAGCAGCGCGGGCGACCAGTCGTCGGGGGAGAGGCGCAGCACCGCGCCGCTGTCGGTGAGAAAGGTGCGCTCCGCGGCGGCGTCCACCAGGGCCACGACGGTCGCGGTCGGCTCCTCCTCGTCCACCGCGAGCAGCCCGCGCACCCCCGCCCGCCGCAGCAGGTCCCGGTGCCAGTCCGCCGAGTCGACGCCTACCCGGGCCAGCAGCCGCACGTCCGGGCAGCCCGCGTGCACAGCCCAGCAGGCCACGTTGGCCCCCGCGCCGCCCGCCCGCGTCCGGATCACGGCGGCCGTGTCCGTGCCGTGGACCGGTGCCGATCCGTGCCGGGCGACCACATCGGTGACCACGTCCCCGACGACGAGGAGGCCGCCGCTCACCGCGCCGCCCAGGCCGTCGCGATACGGGCGGCGAGCGCCACATTGCCCCGGACCGCCGCGAGATTGGCCTCCAGCGAGGCGCCCCCGGTGTGCCGCACCAGATGGTCCAGCAGGAACGGCGTGACCGCCTGCCCCGTGATGCCGCGCTCCCGGCACGCCCCCAGCGCCTCGGCCAGCACCCGGTCGTGCAGCACGGGCTCCAACTGTTCGCCCTCCGGTACGGGGTTGGCCACGATCAGCGCCGCCTCCGGCCCGCCGAGCGCGTCCTGTGCCCGCATCACCTCCGCGACCTGCTCGGGCGAGGTCACCGTCCAGTCGACCGGCTCGCCCGAACTGCTCAGGTAGAAGCCGGGGAACGTGGCGGTGCCGTAGCCGAGCACGCCGACCCCCAGCGTCTCCAGCCGTTGTAGCGTGGCCGGGACGTCCAGGATCGACTTCACACCCGCGCAGACCACGGTGATCCCGGTACGCGCCAGCAGCCGCAGGTCCGCGGACTCGTCCTGCGTCTCGGTCCAGCCCCGGTGCACCCCGCCGAGCCCGCCGGTCGCGAAGACCCGCAGCCCGGCCCGGGCCGCCAGGAACGCGGTCGCGGACACGGTGGTCGCCCCGCTCGCCCCGCCCGCCAGCGCCGGGGCGAGGTCGCGGTGGCCCAGCTTGCGCATCCCCGGGTCCTCGGCCACCCGCTCCAGCTCGGCCTTGTCGAGCCCGACCCTGGCCCGCCCGTCCAGCACCGCCACGGTCGCGGGCACGGCCCCGGCGGACCGCACGAGCCCCTCCAGCTCCCCGGCGACCCGCAGGTTGCGGGGGCGGGGCAGGCCGTGGGCGATGATCGTCGACTCCAGGGCGACGACGGGCCGGTTCGCGGCCAGGGCGGCCCGCACCTCGGCGGAGAGCACGGGGGCGTACGGGGTGACGTCGAGGGGCGCGTTGAGTGACATGCCCACATCCCTGTCGCGGGGATGCGGGACTCAAACGTGCGCGGCCGACCCGGACCCGCCGGTGGCGCGAAGACTCCCATCAGCCTTGATCACAGCCGAGTTGGGGTCGCGTCATGCCTGCGAAGAGCCTTCCCGCCTCCACCGTGCGTCATTTCTACGACGATCTCGCCGCCGACTACGACCTCATGTACGCCGACTGGCAGGCGAGCGTCGAGCGGCAGGCCACCGCGCTCTCCGGTCTGATCGGCGCGGCGCTCGGCAACGGCGAGGGCGCCGTGTACGACGTGCTGGACTGCGCCTGCGGTATCGGCACACAGGCGCTGGGCCTCGCCGCGCTCGGACACCGGGTCACCGGCAGCGACCTGAGCCCCGCCGCGGCGGCCCGCGCCGGGCGGGAGGCGGCCGCGCGCGGCCTGGACCTGCGCACCGCGGCCGCCGACATGACGCGGCTGCCGTTCGGTGACGGCCTGTTCGACGTCGTCGTGTGCGCGGACAACTCGCTGCCGCATCTGCTCACGCCGGACGCGGTGGAGGCGGCACTCGGTGAGATGCGCCGGGTCCTGCGGCCGGGCGGCGTCCTGCTGGTGTCCACCCGGCCGTACGACCGGCTGCGCCGCGAGCGGCCCGCGTCCACGCCCCCGCAGGTCAGGGAGGAGACCACCGGCCGGGTGGTCACCTTCCAGCTGTGGCACTGGAGGCCGGACGGGGAGCGCTACGACCTGGAGCACTTCCAGCTGCTGCCCGGCGGGGACGGCGGGGAGGGGAAGAGCGGCGGGTACGAGGTGCGTACGCGCCGCACCTCGTACTGGGCCCTGTCACAGGCGCAGCTCACGGGGTTCGCGGGGCGGGCCGGTCTCACGGATGCCGCCTGGCAGGAGCCGGAGGAGTCGGGCTTCTTCCAGCCGGTGCTGGTGGCGCGCCGGCCCGCGACGGACCCAACGGCGGCTCACGCCTGACGGCTCCGGGGCGTCCGCAGGGACCGGCGCATGGCCAGTCCCGCCATCGGCAGCAGCAGACAAGCGCCCGCCAGGTTGAGCCAGCCGTAGCCCGCCTGGGAGACGATCACCCCGGCCACCACGCCGCCCACCCCGGCCGACGCGTTCATGACCAGGTCCGACAGGCCCTGCACGGCGGCGCGGGCGGGCTGCGGTACGGAGTCGGTGAGCAGCGCCGAACCAGCCACCATGCCCGCCGACCAGCCGAGCCCGAGGACGAACAGGCCGGCCGCGGTCCTGCCGTGCGCGGCGCCCGCCGTGCCGGCCAGCAGCGCGGCGCAGGCCAGCAGCCCGGCCGCGAGGCCGATGACCGAGAGCCGTCCGAAGCGGTCGGCCAGCCGGCCCATGACCGGCGAGAACGCGTACATCCCGGCGATGTGCCCGCTGATCACCAGGCCGATCAGCTGGAGGTCCGCGCCGTGGTGGCCGAGGTCCACCGGGGTCATCACCATGATCGAGACCATCGCGGTGTGCGAGACCGCCACGGTCACCAGGGCGAGCCGGGCCATCGGCGACGCCCGTACAGCGGCGAGCCCCGCCCGCAGCGAGCGGTTCCCCGCCTCCTGGTTCTCCCCGGGGGCCAGCGCCCGTGCGGTGAGCAGCGGATCGGGCCGCAGCAGCACGGCGACCACGAGCGCCGCGAGCATGAAGATGCCGGCCGCCCAGACGAACGGGCCCGCCGTCTCGGACACGGCGGTGCCCCGGAAGACCCGGCCCGCCGGGGCCGCGACGTTCGGCCCGAGCACCGAGCCGATCGTGGTCGCCCAGATGACCGTGGAGATCGCCCGGCCCCGCCGGTCCGGCTCCGCCAGGTCCGCGGCGGCGAACCGCGCCTGAAGATTGGCGGACGAACCCGCCCCGAAGCAGGCCATCCCGAGCAGCAGCAGCGGGAAGCTCCCCACCACGGTGGCCAGCACCACGAGACCCGCCCCGAAGGCGCCGATCAGATAAGCCACCACGAGACCGGGGCGGCGACCCCGCGCGGTCATCAGGGCGGCCAGCGGCAGCGACAGCAGGGCCGTGCCGGTCACCGACGCCGTGGGCGCCAGCCCCGACAGCGACTCGGAACCGCTCACCTCGGTGGCGAGCACGGGGGCCAGGGCGATGCCGATCGGCACACCGAGGCCGCCGAGTATCTGCCCGGCGATCAGGACGGCGGACGTCCTGCGGCGCAGGCGCGGCAGATCGGCCACCGTCACGGACACGGCGGCACCGTGCCCGCCCGGGGCGTCAGGGGCGTCGAGAGCGTTGGTCACCGACGCAGTGTGCCAGCGCGTACTGCCGGCGCGTACACCTGTACGAAACGGCCCGCACGGCACCCGGGGCCGACGGTTCAGAACAGCGGCTGCGGCAGGACCCCTTCCAGCGCCAGCAACTGCCGCTTCGTCTCCAGGCCCCCGCCGAAGCCGCCTATTCCGCCGTCGTTCTCCACCACCCGGTGGCACGGCACCACGACCGGCAGCGGGTTGGAGCCCATCGCCGCGCCGACCGCCTGGGCCGCGCCCGGCTGTCCGACCCGCTCGGCCAGCTCCCCGTACCCGGCGACCGCCCCGTACGGCACGCCCCGGGCCAGCTCCCGCAGCACCTCGCGGTTGAACCCGGCGGTCAGCGACCAGTCCAGGTCGAGCGAGAACTCCCGCAGCGTGCCCCCGAAGTACGCCGCGAGCTGGCGCACCGGCTCGGCCAGCCGGGCGGAACCGGGCGCCTCGACGGGCTCCGCCCCGAGCCGGGCCCGCAGCCGTCCCAGCATCCGGTCCCGTATCTCCGGGGTGGCGTGGAAGACCACGCTCACCAGCCCGGTCCCCGTCGCGGCCAGCATCAACGGACCGATGTCGCTCTCGACGACGGCCCACTCGACGACCCCATTGCTGTCCATGGCCCCACCGTACGGCCGGCCACTGACAACGGCCCCGGCGTCAGCCCTTCGTGGCCGCGCGCACCACGTCGGGGGCGTCGGTGATGATGCCGTCCACGCCCATGGCGTTCACCTTGCGCGCGGACGCCGCGTCGTCCACCACCCAGGGGTTGACCTGGAGCTTCTTGCCGTGCGGGCCCTTCAAGGCGTGCACGGCCGCCACATAGCCGCCGGACAGGCCCGACCGGGACGGGTTGATCTGGTCGGCGAACCCGGCGTACGCGGGCAGCTCCGCCGGGGCCGGGGCGCCGAGGAAGCCCGTGACCACGTCCGGGCGCAGCGCGTGCACCCTGCGCAGGCTGCCCGCCCCGAAGCTCTGGACCACCAGGCGGTCCCGGACATGGGCGCGGTCCAGCCAGCCCTCCTCGTCCAGCACCGCGAGGGTGGCCCGCTCGATCCCCGGGTAAGTCTCCGGACTCTTGAGCTCCAGCAGCAGGTTCTGCCGGTTGCGGCCGAGCCGCTCCAGGAACCGGCGCAGGGTCGGCACCCGGGTACCGGCGTACCGCGCGCCGAACCAGCTGCCCGCGTCCAGCCGGGAGATCTCGGCGGCCGTGAAGTCCTTCACCGCCCAGGGCGCCCGGTCCGGGAACACCTCCTCGGCGTTCGTCGTCCGCTTCAGGCCGGTGTCGTGCAGGACGACCGGCACCCCGTCCCTGGTGAGCTGGACGTCGTTCTCCACCCAGGCGAAGCCCAGCGCGTCGGCCCTGTCCGCGGCGACGAGCGTGTTCTCGGGTGCGTACGCGGAAGCGCCGCGGTGGGCGTAGACGCGCGGGGCGCGCGCCACGGCGCCGGCCGGGTGGCGGGCCGGGTGGCGGGCCGGGTCGGCCCGCTGCACGGCCGCCCGGGCCGCGGGGGCGTCCGGGAGCGGCGCGCCGGGGGCCGACATCAGCAGCATGCCGACGCCCATGAGCGCGGCGGTGGCGACGGAGGCGGTGGCGGTGGCGGTGCCTGCGTGCACGTGAACTCCTTGCGTCAGAGTCGCGGACGGCCCGAGCGTCCCAGCGGCCCCCGAACGGGAGACGGGCGAGGGATGACCACGGTGTGAAGGGACCGCGTCACCCACGGTCGGGCCGGTCGATAAGATGCGGCACTTCTGTTGTGTCTGTTGGGCCTTGCGCCCGGACGACAGGCCCTGGGATCGTCCTGGACCCGGGCTTGCTGCTGCGAAGGGCGTACAAGGATGCAGGGCACAATCGACGGCTTCAGCTATGGGGCGGTGACCCCGGCGGCGGCGTTCCTCATGGCGTGCCTCGGCGCGGCCCTGGGTCTGCGCTGCACCACGCGGTCACTGCGTACCGAGCGTTCCTTCAAGGCCGGCTGGCTGGCTCTCGGGGCGACCTCCATCGGTTCGGGCATCTGGACCATGCACTTCATCGCGATGGTGGGCTTCTCCGTCCACGACGTACCGATCGGCTACGACAGGCCGATCACCTTCGCAAGCCTCGCCGTCGCGATCGTCATGGTCGGCGTCGGGATCTTCCTCGTCGGGTACCGGGGCGCCACCCGCATGGCGCTGGTGACGGGAGGCACGATCACCGGGCTCGGCGTGGCCTCCATGCATTACCTCGGCATGGCCGGA
This sequence comes from Streptomyces sp. 2131.1, assembly GCF_900105515.1. Lineage (GTDB taxonomy): Bacteria > Actinomycetota > Actinomycetes > Streptomycetales > Streptomycetaceae > Streptomyces > Streptomyces drozdowiczii. The sequence continues at coordinate 5,446,621 of NZ_FNSY01000001.1, forward strand.
ATGCAGCTTGATGGGCGGTTCGAGTACGACACGGCGACCGTGTCCCTCTCCGTCGTCATCGCCGTGGTGGCCTCGACCGCCGCGCTGTGGGCCGCCGTGTCCATCCACGGCTTCCTGCCCAGCCTCGGCGCGAGCATCGTCATGGCGGTAGCGGTGAGCGGCATGCACTACACCGGCATGGCCGCGCTCCGGGTCCATCTGCACCCCTCCGCCCTCACCGCGGGCCACGCCCCCGGGGAGAGCGCCGGTTCGCTGCTGGTGCCCATGCTCATCGGACCCGCCTGCTTCCTGCTGCTGGCGGCCGTCGTGGTCATGTTCGACCCGCTGGTGGTCATGGGCACGCCCGACTGGGACGACGCCGCGGGCAGGGCCCCCGGGATCCCCGCCCAGCGTCAGGTCCCGAGCTTCGGCACGTACGCCGATCCGGCGTCCTTCCACTCCCGGCCGCGCGACGCCGTGGGCCCCGCCGACCGCTGAACCGACCCCGTTGTCAGTGGGGGGTCGTACGGTGGGTGCATGCGGCCAGTCTCGAAGATCGAACGTACGGTGGCGCCTTTCGAGGTCATCAGTCCCTATCAGCCCAGCGGCGACCAGCCCGCGGCCATCGCTGAGCTGGAGAAGCGCGTCCGCGCAGGTGAGAAGGATGTCGTGCTCCTCGGCGCGACCGGCACCGGCAAGTCCGCGACCACCGCGTGGATGATCGAGAAGCTGCAGCGCCCCACCCTGGTGATGGCGCCGAACAAGACCCTCGCCGCCCAGCTGGCCAACGAGTTCCGCGAGCTCCTGCCCAACAACGCCGTCGAGTACTTCGTCTCGTACTACGACTACTACCAGCCCGAGGCGTACGTCCCGCAGTCGGACACCTACATCGAGAAGGACTCCTCGATCAACGAGGAGGTCGAGCGGCTGCGCCACTCCGCGACGAACTCCCTGCTCACCCGCCGGGACGTCGTCGTGGTCGCCTCCGTCTCCTGCATCTACGGCCTCGGTACGCCGCAGGAGTACGTGGACCGCATGGTCCAGCTCAAGGTGGGCGAGGAGATCGACCGCGACCAGCTGCTGCGCCGTTTCGTGGAGATCCAGTACACGCGCAACGACCTGGCCTTCACCCGGGGCACCTTCCGAGTGCGCGGCGACACCATCGAGATCTTCCCGGTCTACGAGGAGCTCGCCGTCCGTATCGAGATGTTCGGCGACGAGATCGAGGCCCTGTCCACGCTGCACCCGCTCACCGGCGAGGTCATCAGCGAGGACCAGTCCCTCCACGTCTTCCCCGCCACCCACTACGTGGCGGGACCCGAGCGCATGGAGAAGGCCGTCAGCGGCATCGAGCAGGAGCTGGAGCAGCGCCTGGCCGAGCTGGAGAAGCAGGGCAAGATGCTGGAGGCCCAGCGGCTGCGCATGCGCACCACGTACGACATCGAGATGCTCCGCCAGATCGGCACCTGCTCCGGCGTCGAGAACTACTCGATGCACTTCGACGGCCGTTCCCCCGGCACCGCGCCGAACACCCTCCTCGACTACTTCCCGGAGGACTTCCTCCTGGTGCTCGACGAGTCGCACGTCACGGTCCCGCAGATCGGCGCCATGTACGAGGGCGACGCCTCCCGCAAACGGACCCTCGTCGACCACGGCTTCCGGCTGCCGTCCGCCCTGGACAACCGCCCGCTGAAGTGGGAGGAGTTCCTCCAGCGGATCAACCAGACGGTCTACCTCTCCGCCACCCCGGGCAACTACGAGCTGTCCCGGGGCGACGGATTCGTCGAGCAGATCATCCGCCCCACCGGCCTCGTCGACCCCGAGGTCGTCGTCAAGCCCACCGAGGGCCAGATCGACGACCTGGTGCACGAGATCCGGGAGCGCGCCGAGCGGGACGAACGGGTCCTGGTCACCACCCTCACCAAGAAGATGGCGGAGGACCTCACCGACTACTTCCTGGAGCTCGGCATCCAGGTCCGCTACCTCCACAGCGACGTCGACACGCTGCGCCGCATCGAGCTGCTGCGGGAGCTGCGCTCCGGCGAGTACGACGTGCTGGTCGGCATCAACCTCCTGCGCGAGGGCCTCGACCTCCCCGAGGTGTCGCTCGTGGCGATCCTGGACGCCGACAAGCAGGGCTTCCTGCGCTCGGGCACCTCACTGATCCAGACCATCGGCCGCGCGGCGCGCAACGTCTCGGGCCAGGTGCACATGTACGCGGACAAGGTCACCCCGGCCATGGCCCAGGCCATCGACGAGACCAACCGCCGCCGCGAGAAGCAGATCGCCTACAACACCGAGCGCGGCATCGACCCGCAGCCGCTGCGCAAGAAGATCAACGACATCGTCGCCACGATCGCGCGCGAGGAGGTCGACACCGAGCAGCTGCTCGGCACCGGCTACCGCCAGGCCAAGGAGGGCAAGGCGCCCGTGCCCTCCCTCGGGAAGCACGCGGTCCCGGGCGACGGCAAGGCGGCGACGGCCGGGAAGTCCGCGAAGGGCAAGGCCCGGGACGCCGCGGCGGTCACCGACCGCCCCGCCACCGAACTGGCCGGGATCATCGAGGAGATGACGGACCGGATGCGGGCCGCCGCGGCGGACCTCCAGTTCGAGGTCGCCGCCCGGCTGCGCGACGAGGTGGGGGAGCTGAAGAAGGAGCTGCGCCAGATGCGCGAGGCCGGTCTGGCCTGACCGGCCGGGGGGTTCGGACGGCACGGGCCGGATGTTGCAGGACCGACACAAAACGGCCCAGGCCCTCCGCGCGGGTGACACCACTGCGTAGGGTGCTGGGCAACCGCACAAGGACGGTTGCGGGGAAAGCGGAGAGGGGACAGCGCGTGACGGTCAATATGACCAAGGGTCAGGCCATCAGCCTGCAGAAGAGCGACGGGGGGACCCTGACCGCGGTACGGATGGGGCTCGGCTGGCAGGCGGCACCGCGCCGCGGTCTGTTCGGCTCGCGCACCCGGGAGATCGACCTGGACGCCTCGGCGGTCCTGTTCGCCGACAAGCAGCCGGTGGACGTCGTGTTCTTCCGGCACCTCACCAGCGACGACGGCTCCGTGCGGCACACCGGGGACAACCTCGTGGGCGGCGCCGGCTCCGGCGGCGACGACGAGGCGATCCTCGTGGACCTCCAGCGGGTGCCGGTCCACATCGACCAGATCGTCTTCACGGTGAACTCCTTCACCGGCCAGACGTTCCAGGAGGTGCAGAACGCCTTCTGCCGCATCGTGGACGAGACCAACGGCCAGGAGCTCGCCCGCTACACGCTGGACGGCGGCGGTCAGTACACCGCGCAGATCATGGCGAAGGTGCACCGCGCGGGCAACGCCTGGAAGATGACCGCCATCGGCTCCCCGGCCAACGGCCGCACCTTCCAGGACCTCATGCCGGCGATCCTGCCGCACCTGTAGAAGCACACCCGGACCGCGAGGTCCGTATCGCGGTACGCGCGCAGCTCCCGGAGGCATCGGCCGCCGGGAGCTGCCCGTATCGCGGCACCACCGCACCACCCAGAGCAGAGACACAGCGCGCACAGCGGCAATTCGTCGAGGGGACACGGCAATGACGGCCGAGCTGGTCCGGGGGCAGAACCACACCTTGCCCCAGACCCGTCTGGAGATCCGGATATCGGCCGGGACGCCCGTCGTGGCCGGTGCCACGCTCGGCGACGAGAACGGCAGGGTCGCCGGAGTCGAGTGGATCGCCCACCCGGGCTCGCCGCAGCTGCACGGCCTCGAAGTCTCCCGGCAGGCCGCCGCCGACCACCGGCTCGCCGTCGACCTCGACGCCCTGCCCGACGGGGTCCACCGGGTCACGGTGCTGCTGGCCCTCCCGCTGGACGCGGGCGGCCCGGCCCGCTTCGGGGCCGTCGCCTCGCCCTTCGTCGCGGTCACCGGCCTCGACGGCGCCGAGATCGCCACGTTCACGCTGACCGGGCTCGACAGTGAGTCCGCGGTCGCCGCCCTGGAGCTGTACCGCCGGCAGGGCGCCTGGAAGGTCCGCGCGGTCGGCCAGGGGTACGCGGGCGGTCTCGCCGCCATGCTCGCCGACCAGGGCGTGGACCGGGCCGCCGAGCTCGCCGGGACGATCCAGGAGGCCGTCGCCCGCGGCCTGGCCCGTTCGGTGGCCCCGCCGCCGCCCCGCACCCCGGAGGGCGACCGCGTCAGGCACGCGCAGGCCCCGGCCTCCGCGCCGGGCAGCGGCCAACCGTCCGTCCCGCCGGCTCCGCCCGCGACGCCCCCGCAGCCCGAGCCGCTCGCCGAACCGGCCGCCCCGGGCCCGATCAACTACGCGCACCCGCGCCGGCAGTCCACCGCGCCGCCGCCGCCTCCCGCCGCGCCCCCGGCCCAGCCCGGGCAGCCCGCCCAGCCCGTCGCCGGTGACGCGACCGGCTGGTCCATGGACGAGCGCCTGTACAACCAGGTGTGGGGCATGTTCGAGGACCTGGCCCGGGCCGCCGCCGCGTACCGCAGCGCCGTCGACTTCGCCGAGTCCCGGATGGACCAGGAGCTCGAGCGGACCCTGTCCGACCCGCGCAGCCGCATCGGCGGTGCGGGCGACCGGGCCCGCGAGGAGGCCCGCGCCAAGCGCGACGAGCTGACCGCCCGCGCCCGTGAGTCGCTGGACCGCGACCTCACCCAGCTCGCCGCCGAGTCCGCCGTCGTGGAGCCCGCGCTCCCCGCGCCCTACGCGGGCTGGGACAACCCCGTCTGGCACGGCTACCGGGTGCCGATGGAGATCCCCATGGCGCTGCGGATCGGCGACCTCCATCTGCCGGAGAGCGCCGACCTGCGCATCCCGTTGCTCGTGCGGCTGCCGCTGGAGCGGGGCATGTGGATCGACAGCGGGCGCACCGCCTCCGAGGCCGCCGCGCTCGCCGGCGCGGACCAGCTGCGCAGGCTCGCGATGGAGACCGCCGTGCTGCACGCGGCCCGGCTGCTGGCCGTCTACCCGCCGAACGAGTTCACGGTCCACGTCATCGACCCGGCCGGTTCGGCCGCCGGGCCGCTCGACCCGCTGGTCCGCTCCGGGGTCCTGCCTTCGCCGCCGGCGACCGGCGCGCAGGGCGTCTCCTCGGTCCTCGCCCACCTCACCCGCCGGGTCGACCTGGTGCAGATGGCGATCCGGGCCGGTGCCGCCGACTCGCTGCCGCCGGACCTGGACCCGGCCGAGCAGCTGCTGATCGTCAACGACTTCCCGCACGGCTTCGACGACCGCGCGGTCACCCAGCTGCGCTACCTCGCCGACGAGGGGCCCTCGGTGGGCGTGCACCTGATGATGGTCGCGGACCGGGAGGAGGCGTCCGAGTACGGCCCGATCCTCGACCCGCTGTGGCGCTCGCTGCTGCGGGTCACCCCGGTCGCCGACGACCATCTGGCCGACCCCTGGGTCGGTCACGCGTGGACGTACGAACCGCCGCGGACGCCGCCGGGCAGCGCGGTCCTGGACGAGGTGCTGGCCCGGGTGGCCCACGCTCGCCGCACCGGGCACCGCTGAGCCGCCGGGCCCCGTAAACCCTTCGGTAAAACGCCCCTGACCTGCGATTTTGGAGATCCTTTAGGTTTCTCTTTACCTTTCCTTGGTATTTCCTGTACCGTTCATGGAGCGGAGGGGAGTACTCCCATACGCGGCGTTCCCGTCAGTACGGACCGTGACCGGTCCCGGGGCGCCGGCCTCGGCGCGCAGCCCGCGCGCCCGGGTGGAAGAGACCTCCGGCAGCGACGACGCTGATCAGTAGCCCGTAGCGAACTGCCGGAGGCGCAGTGGACGTTTCATGGACCCTCTGGGCGCTGACCATCATTGGTCTGTGCGCCCTCATCGCCGTCGACTTCTTCATCGGGCGCAAGCCCCATGACGTGTCGACCAAGGAAGCCGGTATCTGGACGATCGTCTGGATCGTGCTGGCCGCCCTCTTCGGACTCGGGCTGCTCGTGGCCGGCGAGACCCAGGCCTCGGGCGAGTTCTTCGCCGGCTACATCACCGAGAAGTCGCTCAGCGTCGACAACCTCTTCGTCTTCGTGCTGATCATGGCGAAGTTCTCGGTTCCCTCCCACCTCCAGCAGCGGGTGCTGCTGATCGGCGTGCTGATCGCGCTGGTGCTGCGGGCGATCTTCATCGCCGCCGGCGCCGCGGTCATCGCCAACTTCTCGTGGGTCTTCTACATCTTCGGCGCGTTCCTGATCTACACCGCCTGGAAGCTCATCCAGGAGGCGCGGGCCGACGAGGAGGACGAGGAGTTCGAGGAGAACCGCCTCCTGAAGAACATCGAGCGCCGCTTCGGCGTCGCCGACCGGTACCACGGCACCAAGCTCTTCATCCGCAACAACGGCAAGCGCGTCCTGACCCCGCTGATGGTCGTCATGCTCGCCATCGGCACCACGGACGTGCTGTTCGCGCTGGACTCCATCCCCGCGATCTTCGGCCTCACCCAGGACCCGTACATCGTCTTCACCGCCAACGCCTTCGCCCTGATGGGTCTGCGGCAGCTGTACTTCCTGATCGGCGGGCTGCTGAAGAAGCTGGTCCACCTCAGCTACGGCCTGTCGGTGATCCTCGGCTTCATCGGGGTCAAGCTGGTGCTGCACGCCCTGCACGAGTCCGGGGTGCATGTCCCCGAGATCTCCATCCCGGTCTCGCTCGGCGTCATCTGCGGGGTGCTGGTCATCACCACGATCACGAGCCTGATGGCCACCAGGAAGCAGGACCGGGCCGAGGCCCGGGAGGAGAAGACCGGGGACCGCGTCTAGCGGTCCGCGTGCGGGCGGACGGCCCCGCCGCTCACCAGCCCCGGGCGCGCCACTCGGGCAGGTGGGGCCGTTCGTCCCCGAGCGTGGTGTCGCGCCCGTGGCCCGGATAGACCCAGGTCTCGTCGGGCAGCGGGGCGAAGAGCTTGGTTTCCACGTCGTGCAGCAGGTTCGCGAACGCCTCGGGGTCCTTGTGCGTGTTGCCGACGCCGCCGGGGAAGAGGCAGTCCCCGGTGAACAGGTGCGGGGCCCCGTGCGGGTCGTCGTACAGGAGCGAGATCGACCCCGGGGTGTGCCCGGTCAGGTGGCGGGCGGTGAGCGCCACCTCGCCCACCCGGATCGTGTCGCCGTCCTCGACGAGGACCTCCGTCGGCACCTCGATGCCCTCGGCGTCGTACCGCCCCGCGTAGGTGCGGGCCCCGGTCGCCGCGACGACCTCACCCAGCGCCCGCCAGTGGTCGCGGTGCCGGTGGGTGGTGACGACGGAGACGATCGAGTCGTCACCGATCAGCCGCAGCAGCGTCCCGGCCTCGTCGGCCGCGTCGATCAGCAGCTGCTCGCCGGTGGCCCGGCAGCGCAGCAGGTAGGCGTTGTTGTCCATCGGGCCGACGGCGACCTTCGAGATCATCAGATCCGTCAGTTCGTGCACATCGGCGGGCCCGCCCACCCTCACCGCTCCGCTGTACGTCATGTCCGTCAGCCTATAGCGGGGGCAGCGCCGGAAGCGTTCCGCCTTCGACCGTCAGGGCCGAACCGTCGCGCCGCCCGCTGAGCCACCCCAGCAGCTCGGGCGCCGTGCCCCGGACGGCGACGGCCCCGCCCGCAGCGCCGCCGCCGGTCGTCCAGGAACCTCCGCTTCCGTCGGCGAGCTCCGTCGTCACGACCTCCGGATGCCCGGCGAACCGCTCGGCCAGGAAGTCGATCTCCCGCGCGGTGAACTCGTCCGGCAGGTCCTCCAGCTCGTAGCCCACGTCCAGGTCGACGTGGTGCATCTCCACCTCGACGCGGCGCCGGAAGGGCACGCGCGAGGCCGAGTCCGTCACACCGTTGCGCAGGGTCACCGTGCGCGACCAGTCCGCGGGCTCGGCCGCCGCCTCGACGAAACGGGCGGCGGTCGCGGTCAGGTCGGCCAGCTGCGCCTCCCGGGAGCGGGGGGCGTCCCGCTCGATGTCGCGGTCCCGGGTTTCGCTGTCTGCGTACATCGGCAGGCCCCGGAGAACATTTGCGAGCGCGTCGGCGTTACGACATAGGTGCGCGACGACATGGCCGCGGCTCCAGCCCGGCAGCCGTGACGGCTCGGCGAGTGCCGCGTCGTCCAGTTTTCCGGTCGCTCCCAGCAGCCGATCGGTCGCTTCCCGGAGTGCTGCCAGGTCGTGCGCATGATCAGTCATGGGGCCGAGCCTAGCCCCGGCCACTCGTTCGGGTGAAGGAGTCATCAGCCGTCCGCAATTCGAATGTGCGTGCTATACGCTCGAAGTCGAAAGCTTCGTACACCGCTGTGGCGCCCCCCATAACCTGGGCCAGGGGCTCAGTTCCCCCGTTTCTCTCCAGAAAGGTGCGGACCGGCGTGGCCGACCGTCTCATCGTCCGTGGCGCTCGCGAGCACAACCTCAAGAACGTCTCGCTCGACCTCCCCCGCGACTCCCTCATCGTCTTCACCGGGCTCTCCGGGTCGGGCAAGTCGTCGCTCGCGTTCGACACGATCTTCGCCGAGGGCCAGCGGCGCTACGTGGAGTCGCTCTCCTCGTACGCCCGGCAGTTCCTCGGCCAGATGGACAAGCCGGACGTCGACTTCATCGAGGGTCTGTCGCCCGCCGTCTCCATCGACCAGAAGTCGACCTCGCGCAACCCGCGCTCGACGGTCGGCACCATCACGGAGGTCTACGACTACCTCCGGCTGCTCTTCGCCAGGATCGGCAAGCCGCACTGCCCCGAGTGCCACCGCCCGATCTCGCGCCAGTCGCCGCAAGCCATCGTGGACAAGGTCCTCGGCCTGCCCGAGGGCAGCCGCTTCCAGGTGCTCTCGCCACTGGTGCGCGAGCGCAAGGGCGAGTTCGTCGACCTGTTCTCCGACCTCCAGACCAAGGGCTACAGCCGCGCCCGGGTGGACGGCGCGACCATCCAGCTCTCCGAGCCGCCCGTGCTCAAGAAGCAGGAGAAGCACACCATCGAGGTGGTCATCGACCGCCTCACCGTGAAGGACAGCGCCAAGCGCCGGCTGACGGACTCCGTCGAGACCGCGCTCGGTCTCTCCGGCGGCATGGTCGTGCTCGACTTCGTCGACCTCCCCGAGGACGACCCCGAGCGCGAGCGGATGTACTCGGAGCACCTCTACTGCCCGTACGACGACCTCTCCTTCGAGGAGCTGGAGCCCCGCTCCTTCTCCTTCAACTCGCCGTTCGGCGCCTGCCCCGACTGCACCGGCATCGGTACGCGCATGGAGGTCGACCCGGAGCTGATCGTCCCGGACGAGGAGAAGTCCCTCGACGAGGGCGCGATCCACCCCTGGTCCCACGGCCACACCAAGGAGTACTTCGGCCGCCAGATCAACGCCCTGGCCGAAGCCCTCGGTTTCCGTACGGACATCCCCTGGGCGGGGCTGCCGCAGCGCGCCAAGAAGGCCCTGCTGCACGGCCACAAGATCCAGACCGAGGTCCGCTACCGCAACCGGTACGGGCGCGAGCGCGCCTACACCACCCCGTCCTTCGAGGGCGCCGTCCAGTTCGTCAAGCGGCGGCACTCCGAGGCCGAGAGCGACTCCAGCCGGGAGCGCTTCGAGGGGTACATGCGCGAGGTCCCGTGCCCGACCTGTGAGGGCACCCGGCTCAAGCCGATCGTCCTCGCGGTCACGGTGATGGAGAAGTCCATCGCCGAGGTCGCCGCGATGTCGATCAGCGAGTGCGCCGAGTTCCTCGGCCGCCTCAAGCTGAACGCCCGGGACAAGAAGATCGCCGAGCGGGTCCTCAAGGAGGTCAACGAGCGGCTGAAGTTCCTGGTCGACGTCGGCCTGGACTACCTCTCGCTGAACCGCGCGGCCGGCACCCTGTCCGGCGGCGAGGCCCAGCGCATCCGGCTCGCCACGCAGATCGGCTCCGGCCTCGTCGGCGTGCTCTACGTGCTCGACGAGCCCTCCATCGGGCTGCACCAGCGCGACAACCACCGGCTGATCGAGACCCTGGTCCGCCTCCGCGACATGGGCAACACGCTCATCGTCGTGGAGCACGACGAGGACACCATCAAGGTCGCCGACTGGGTCGTGGACATCGGCCCCGGCGCCGGTGAGCACGGCGGCAAGGTCGTGCACTCCGGCTCGCTCAAGGAGCTGCTGGCCAACGACAAGTCGGTCACCGGGCAGTACCTCACCGGCAAGCGGTCGATCCCCGTGCCCGACGTGCGGCGGCCCGTGGACCCCTCGCGGCTGCTCACGGTGCACGGCGCCCGGGAGAACAACCTCCGGGACATCGACGTCTCCTTCCCGCTCGGCGTGCTGACCGCCGTCACCGGCGTCTCCGGCTCCGGCAAGTCGACGCTGGTCAACGACATCCTCTACACCCACCTGGCCCGCGAGCTGAACGGCGCCAAGTCGGTGCCCGGCCGGCACACCCGGGTCGACGGGGACGACCTCGTCGACAAGGTGGTCCACGTCGACCAGTCGCCCATCGGCCGTACGCCCCGGTCCAACCCGGCCACGTACACCGGTGTCTTCGACCACGTCCGCAAGCTGTTCGCGGAGACGATGGAGGCCAAGGTCCGCGGCTATCTGCCGGGCCGGTTCTCCTTCAACGTCAAGGGCGGCCGCTGCGAGAACTGCTCCGGCGACGGCACCATCAAGATCGAGATGAACTTCCTGCCCGACGTGTACGTGCCGTGCGAGGTCTGCCACGGCGCGCGGTACAACCGGGAGACCCTGGAGGTCCACTACAAGGGCAAGTCCATCGCCGAGGTGCTCGACATGCCGATCGAGGAGGGCCTGGAGTTCTTCGAGGCCGTCCCCACCATCGCGCGCCACCTGCGCACGCTCAACGAGGTCGGCCTCGGCTACGTACGGCTCGGCCAGTCCGCGCCGACGCTCTCCGGCGGTGAGGCCCAGCGGGTCAAGCTCGCCAGCGAGCTCCAGAAGCGCTCCACCGGCCGCACGGTCTACGTCCTGGACGAGCCGACCACCGGTCTGCACTTCGAGGACATCTCCAAGCTGATCAAGGTGCTGTCCGGCCTGGTCGACAAGGGGAACTCGGTGATCGTCATCGAGCACAACCTCGACGTCGTCAAGACCGCGGACTGGGTCGTGGACATGGGCCCCGAGGGCGGCAGCGGCGGTGGCCTGGTCATCGCCGAGGGCACCCCGGAGTACGTGGCCGGTGTCCCCGCCAGCCACACCGGGAAGTTCCTCCAGGACATCCTGGACGCCGACCGGATCGGCGAGGCCGCCGTGCCCGGTGCCCGCAAGCCCGCGGGCAGGAAGGCCGTGAAGAAGACGGCCGCCGCGAAGCCGGCCTCCGCGAAGACGGCGACGGCCAGGGCGTCCGCGGCGAAGAAGACGGCCGCCAAGAAGCCCGCCGCCAAGAAGACGGCACGGGCCCGCAAGGCCTGACACCGGGCATCCGGTCCGAGGTGGCGGTCCCCTCCGCGGGGGCCGCCACCTCGCCGCGTTCCCGCCCCCGACCTGCCACGACCCGGCCGGGGCGGCCCGCGCGCGGAGGCGTCCTTCCGCGCCGGTATCGTCGGTTACGTCACCGATGCCGCCGCCGCCCCGGGCAGCTCCGGCACGGTTTCCCCTGTGACGCCTCGACCCGTGGAGACCGCATGTCCGGCCAGCCCGCCGCCCGCCGCACCGTGCTGAAGGGCGCCGCTCTCGCGGGCGTCGCCGGGCTGGGAGCGGCCGCCTGCTCGACCGACTCGAAGCTCGGCCACGCCCAGACGCCGACCCCCACCGCGCCCGTCGAGCTCGGCACCCCGGACGAGATCCCCGTCGGCGAGTCCAAGCTCTACCGGGAGCAGCGCGTCGTCGTGACCTGCCCGGCCAAGGGCGAGTTCAAGGCGTTCAGCGCCCAGTGCACCCACGCCGGCTGCCTGCTGGACCGGGTCGAGAAGAACGAGGGACACTGCCCCTGCCACGGCAGCCTCTTCGACACGACGACCGGCAAGGCCGTGCACGGCCCCGCCACCGTGCCGCTGCCGGCCGTCCCGGTCCGCGTCGAGGGCGGAAAGCTGATCGCCGGCCCCAAGGCCTGAAGCGCCGAGCCCGCCGCCGAGCCCCCGGTCGCGGGCCCGCCCCCTGCGGGCCGCCGCCTACTCCCAGTCCCAGTCGATGCCGACCAGCCCCGGCCGCACCCCCTGCTCCACCAGATGCACCGTGCGGTGCCGGCCGGTCAGCGTGAGGTCCGCCCGCGCGCCCCGGGGCGCGCCCGCCGACGCCTGGGCGAAGCTGCGGCACCGCACCGGCAGCGCCTCCTCGTCGAAGCCGACCTGGAGCACGTACTGCCCGCCGCCGAAGGTGAAGCCGCGCATGTACTCGTCGCAGGGCCCGCCCGTACCGTCCTCGAAGCCGTAGCCGAACAGGTACGTGTCGCCCGCCCGAAGCCGGGTGTCGAAGAGCAGCTCGGCGACCAGCACCCCCGTCTCCCCGTCCCAGCGGATCCGGCCCGTCCGGCAGTTCTCCCGGGCACGCACCGCCACCCGCGCCGGATCGCAGCCCGGGTCGCCGACGTACACCGCGAGGTAGCGGTCGATGCCGTCGCGGTGCGCGCGCACCACGTGCTGGGAGGCCCGGTGCTGCATCTGGCGGCCGGGCCCGATCCTTACCCGCTCCTGGTGCCCCACCGTGTGCAGCCCGCCGTCCGCCGGTGACTCCATCCCCGCGAGCAGCCGCTCCACCGCCCCGGACGCCTCCACCAGCGAGCGGTAGCTGCGGGCGGGCGGACGGTCGGCCTCCGGGCGGGGCTCCTCGGCGCCCAGCAGCCCGAGCAGCGAGTTCACCGGCAGCTCCAGGACCTCCTCCAGGACCTTCACGGCGCGCAGCGACTCCGCACGCTGCGGGCGCCGGGCGCCCTGCTGCCAGTAACTCAGGCTCGTCACACCGACGTTGACCCCGCGGTGCGCGAGATGATGCCGGACCCGCTGGAGCGGCAGCCCGCGCACCGACAGGGCGGTGCGCAGGGCCAGGTGGAACGGGCCGGTGTGCAGCACCTGCGCCAGTTCGGCCTCGGTGTGCCGCATGGGTCCTCCAGGTGAACGTTCACGCCGGCCGGGCACGGGGCCGCGCCGGCGGGTGCCGGTCCGCAGGTGGTCGGGGGCGCGCGTTCACACCGGGGCCCCTGGTGTTCACACCGCGGTGTTCACCCGCATTCAAGCGTGTTGACCCGTCCCCGACAACGGTTGATGCTCCTCGACAGCGTCCGGACGCGCTCCTAGGAACCCCCACCCCCCGCCCGGGAGGAACCCCATGCGCAACCGAAGAATCCGGTCCGCCCGGATTTCGGTGACAGCCGTACTCGCCGCCATGCTGCTCGCCGCACCCACGGCGACCGCCACCGCCGCCGACCAGCCCCGCACCGCCACCAGCGCGTTCCAGGGCCGCACCGCCACCGCCGCAGCGGTCCCCGACGGCACGGCGGCTGCGCCGACGGCCGCCTTCGCCGCCACCAAGCGGCTGAACATCACGATGCAGGCGCAGCAGAAGACCAACTGGTGCTGGGCCGCGTCCGGCAACACCATCGCCACCTGGTACGGCCGCAACTACAGCCAGAACGAGTTCTGCAACGCCGCCTTCAACCGAGCCCAGGGCTACGAGTGCCCCAACTCGCAGGCCGCGCTCGACAACGTCCAGAACGCGCTGTACTGGGCGGGCATCAGCCCCGGCTCGTACGTCAACGGCTGGCTGCGCTACCCCACCGTGCAGGCCGAGATAGCCGCCGGACGCCCGGTGGAGACCCGGATCCAGTGGTCCTCGGGTGGCGGCCACATGCACGTCCTCTACGGCTACGACGACGCCAACAGTCTCGTCTACTGGGGCGACCCGTGGCCCTCCAGCAACCGCTACAACTGGGCCTCGCACTCCTGGTACGTGAACAACAGCGAGTTCTCCTGGACCCACTCGCTCTACCGGATCGGGGCGTGACGGCATGATCTCCACCAGTTCCCCGGCCCGTTCCGTCGCCGCCGCCCTGGCCGCCGCCGGTGTGCTCGCCGGCGCGGCCCTGCTCGGCTCCGCCCCGCAGGCCGCGGCCGCCGACGGTCCGGCTTCCGGCCCCGCGGCCCTGGCCGCGGCCCACGAGGCGGCCACCGACGCCACCACCCTGGACACGCTGTCCCGGTTCTTCGCCCGCGAGGGCGCCGTCACCGAGAAGGCCGCCGCACCCCGCATCGAGGGCGCCGCCGTGCCCGTACGCACCCTGTCGGCGCGGTTCGTCGCGGGGGAGCCGGGTGCCGCCGTCGCGTCCCTGGACTACCTGGCCAGCACCGCGGTCTCCTCGGACGGGCAGAAGGCGTCCCTGTGGACCCTGCCCGGGGCCGGCAAGGACGGCGACTGGCAGGTGGTGAACATCGCCACCGGCGACGACGAGGCCCGCTACACCGCGGCGGGCGCCCGCAAGCTGCCCGGCGGGACCGTCTTCCACGAGCCCCAGATCGACGCCTGGTACGTGCAGAAGGGCGACCGGGTCCTCCCGCTCGACCAGGACGCCGTCCGGGCGGTCGGCAAGCAGGGGACGACCCTGTCCGCGTACCGCACCCGGGTCCACGCGGCCTACGCCGACAAGCTCCCCGGCTCCGCCTACGCCCGCAAGGGGGAGGCGGGCGGCTACGGGCCCGCGGCGAAGGAGGGCTCCGGCCCCGCGGCGAAGGAGGGCTCCGGCCCCGCCATCGCCGCGACCTCCACCACCGGGACCGCGCTGACCGCCGGTTCCCTGGCGGCCGCGGGCGGCGCCCTCGCCGTGCTCGCCCTGTGCGGCGTCACCGCGCTGCGCCTCAGGAGCCGCCGCCGGACCGGCTGACCCGCCGGCCCCACGACCCCGTGCCCCGGGACAGGTGCTCCCCATCCCTGTCCCGGGGCGCGGCGCCATCCGGGCACCCCGCGCTGTCACTGCCCGCAAGTAGGGTGGGAGGCATGGCAGACCCCTCCAGCTACCGCCCCAAGCCGGGACAGATCCCCGACTCCCCGGGGGTCTACAAGTTCCGCGACGAGCACCGCCGGGTGATCTACGTCGGGAAGGCGAAGAACCTGCGCCAGCGCCTGGCGAACTACTTCCAGGACCTGTCCGGTCTGCATCCGCGCACGCGCACGATGGTGACCACGGCCGCCTCCGTGGAGTGGACCGTGGTGTCCACCGAGGTCGAGGCGCTCCAGCTGGAGTACTCCTGGATCAAGGAGTTCGACCCCCGGTTCAACGTCAAGTACCGCGACGACAAGAGCTATCCCTACCTCGCGGTCACGCTGAACGAGGAGTTCCCCCGCGTCCAGGTGATGCGCGGCGCCAAGAAGAAGGGCGTGCGCTACTTCGGCCCGTACGGACACGCCTGGGCGATCCGCGAGACCGTCGACCTGATGCTCCGCGTCTTCCCCGTCCGCACCTGCTCCGCCGGGGTCTTCAAGAACGCCGCGCGGACCGGCCGCCCCTGCCTCCTCGGCTACATCGGCAAGTGCTCGGCCCCCTGCGTCGGCCGCGTCACCCCCGAGGAGCACCGCGAACTGGCCGACGACTTCTGCGACTTCATGGCCGGCCGCACCGGCACGTACATCCGCCGCCTGGAGAAGGACATGATGGCGGCGGCCGAGGACATGGAGTACGAGCGGGCCGCGCGGCTGCGCGACGACGTCGGGGCGCTCAAGCGGGCCATGGAGAAGAGCGCGGTCGTCCTCGCCGACGCCACCGACGCCGACCTCATCGCGGTCGCCGAGGACGAGCTGGAGGCCGCCGTCCAGATCTTCCACGTGCGCGGCGGCCGGGTCCGCGGCCAGCGCGGCTGGGTCACCGACAAGGTGGAGAACGTCGACACCTCCGGCCTCGTGGAACACGCCCTCCAGCAGCTGTACGGGGAGGAGAGCGGCGACGCCGTCCCCAAGGAGGTCCTCGTCCCGGCCCTCCCCGAGGACCCCGACGCGGTCTCCCAGTGGCTCGCGGACCGGCGCGGCTCCCAGGTCAGCCTGCGCATCCCGCAGCGCGGCGACAAGAAGGACCTGATGGTCACGGTCCAGCGCAACGCGCAGCAGGCCCTCGGACTGCACAAGACCAAGCGCGCCTCCGACCTCACCACCCGCTCCCGCGCCCTGGAGGAGATCGCCGAGGCCCTCGGCCTGGACACCGCCCCGCTGCGCATCGAGTGCTTCGACATCTCCCACCTCCAGGGCGAGGACGTCGTGGCGTCCATGGTGGTCTTCGAGGACGGGCTCGCCCGCAAGGGGGAGTACCGCCGCTTCCAGATCAAGGGCTTCGAGGGCCAGGACGACGTCCGCTCGATGCACGAGGTGATCAGCCGCCGCTTCCGCCGCTACCTCCAGGAGAAGGAGCGCACGGGGGAGTGGGAGGAGTCCCCGGCCGCCACGGGCCCCGTCCCGGCGGGGCCCGCCGTCTCCGGCCCGGTCCCGGCCCCCGACGCCGGCCCCGCCGACGGGACCGCCCCGGCCGACGGCGAGTCCCGCGAGGACGACGGACGTCCCAAGCGGTTCGCGTACCCGCCGCAGCTCCTCGTCGTCGACGGCGGGCAGCCGCAGGTCGCCGCCGCCAAGCGGGCCCTGGACGAGCTGGGCATCGACGACATCGCCGTCTGCGGCCTCGCCAAGCGCCTCGAAGAGGTCTGGCTGCCCGATGACGACGACCCGGTGGTGCTGCCCCGCTCCAGCGAGGGCCTCTACCTCCTCCAGCGCATCCGCGACGAGGCGCACCGCTTCGCCATCACCTACCAGCGCGCCAAGCGGGCCAAGCGCATCCGCACCAGCCCCCTGGACGCGGTCGCCGGCCTCGGAGAGACCCGGAAACAGGCGCTGATCAAGCATTTCGGCTCCGTCAAGAAGCTGCGGCAGGCGACAATCGACGAGATCTGTGAGGTGCCCGGGATAGGCCGCAGGACCGCGGAGTCCGTGGCCGTCGCCCTCGCGGCGGCCGCCCCGGCCGCACCCGCCGTGAACACGGCCACAGGAGAGATCATGGAAGAGGACGACGGGGGCAGCACGACATGACCGAGCACGAACACGAGCACGACCGCACCGACCGAGCAGACGGAGCAGCAGACGTGAGTACGGGCACCTCGACCGAGACGGGCGACACCGGAGCGGCCATCCCGGAACTGGTGATCATCTCCGGGATGTCCGGCGCCGGACGCAGCACCGCCGCCAAGTGTCTGGAGGACCTCGGCTGGTTCGTCGTCGACAACCTGCCGCCCGCGCTGATCCCCACCATGGTGGAGCTCGGCGCCCGCTCCCAGGGCAACGTGGCCCGGATCGCCGTCGTCGTCGACGTGCGCGGCCGCCGCTTCTTCGACAACCTGCGCGAATCCCTCGCCGACCTGGACGCCAAGGGCGTCACCCGCCGGGTGGTCTTCCTGGAGTCCTCCGACGACGCGCTGGTCCGCCGCTTCGAGTCGGTCCGCCGCCCGCACCCCCTCCAGGGCGACGGCCGCATCGTCGACGGCATCGCCGCCGAGCGCGACCTGCTGCGCGAGCTGCGCGGCGACGCCGACCTGGTGATCGACACCTCCAGCCTCAACGTCCACGAGCTGCGCGCCAAGATGGACGCCCAGTTCGCCGGCGACGAGGAGCCGGAGCTCCGCGCCACGGTGATGTCGTTCGGCTTCAAGTACGGCCTGCCGGTCGACGCCGACCTGGTGGTGGACTGCCGCTTCCTGCCGAACCCGCACTGGGTGCCGGAGCTGCGCCCCTTCACCGGGCTCAACGAGGAGGTGTCCGCGTACGTCTTCGACCAGCCGGGCGCCAAGGAGTTCCTCAACCAGTACACGGAGCTGCTCCAGCTCGTCGCCGCGGGCTACCGCCGCGAGGGCAAGCGCTATGTGACCATCGCGGTGGGCTGCACGGGCGGGAAGCACCGGTCGGTGGCCATGTCGGAGAAGCTGGCGGCCCGGCTCGCCACGGAGGGGATCGAGACCGTGCTCGTACACAGGGACATGGGGCGCGAGTGACCAGTCGCAATCTGCGCCTGCGCCGGCTGCGGGGAGCGGCGGCCACGCTCTCCGTGCGCAAGCGCGGCGCCCAGCCCAAGGTCGTCGCCCTCGGCGGCGGCATGGGCCTGTCCGCCTCTCTCACCGCGCTGCGGCGGATCACCGGCGACCTGACCGCCGTGGTCACCGTCGCCGACGACGGGGGCTCCAGCGGACGACTGCGCGAGGAGCTGGGCGTGCTGCCCCCCGGCGACCTGCGCAAGGCGCTGGCCGCCCTCTGCGGCGACGACGATTGGGGCCAGACCTGGGCCCAGGTCATCCAGCACCGCTTCCAGTCCAAGGGCGACCTGCACGAGCACGCGGTCGGCAACCTGCTGATCGTCGCCCTGTGGGAGCAGCTCGGCGACCACGTCCAGGCCCTCGACCTGGTCGGCAAGCTCCTCGGCGCGCACGGCCGGGTGCTGCCCATGTCCGCTGTGCCGCTGGAGCTCCAGGCCCTCGTCAAGGGCCACGACCCCGAGCGTCCGGACGACGTGGACACCGTGCGCGGCCAGGCCACCGTCGCCCTGACCCCGGGCGAGGTCCAGTCCGTGCACGTGGTCCCGGCCGACCCGCCGGCCGTCCCCGAGGCGGTCGCCGCCGTACGGGACGCGGACTGGGTGGTCCTCGGCCCGGGGTCCTGGTTCTCCTCGGTGATTCCGCACCTGCTCGTGCCCGAACTGCTGGACGCGCTGATCGAGACGAAGGCCCGCAAGGTCCTCTCGCTCAATCTCGCACCGCAGCCCGGCGAAACAGAAGGCTTCTCACCGCAGCGTCATTTGGAGGTTTTGGGACGACACGCCCCTAAACTCGCCCTGGACGTGGTGCTGGCC
Organism: Streptomyces sp. 2131.1; assembly: GCF_900105515.1. GTDB lineage: Bacteria > Actinomycetota > Actinomycetes > Streptomycetales > Streptomycetaceae > Streptomyces > Streptomyces drozdowiczii. Next base: position 5,465,330 of record NZ_FNSY01000001.1, read on the forward strand.
GACGAGGCCGCCGTGCCCGACCGCGAGTCCCTCGCCGACGCAGCAAAGCGGCTCGGTGCCGCGGTCGAGCTGGCGCCCGTGGCCTCACCCGACGGCGTTCCGATCCATGATCCGGAGCTGTTGGCCGCCGCGTACGACCGTATTTTTCGGATGCATGGAAGGATCGGCCCATGGCGATGACGCCGGCGGTGAAGGACGAAGTCTCTCGGCTTCCCGTGACCCGGACCTGCTGCAGGAAGGCGGAGGTCTCGGCGATTCTTCGGTTCGCGGGTGGCCTCCACCTGGTGAGCGGCCGGATCGTGATCGAGGCTGAGCTGGACACCGCGATGGCGGCGCGCCGGCTCAAGCGGGACATCCTGGAGATCTTCGGGCACAGCTCGGAGCTGATCGTGATGGCCCCCGGCGGCCTGCGGCGCGGCTCGCGCTACGTCGTACGGGTGGTGGCCGGCGGCGACCAGCTGGCGCGCCAGACCGGTCTTGTCGACGGCCGGGGCCGCCCCATCCGCGGCCTGCCCCCGCAGGTGGTCTCGGGGGCCACCTGCGACGCGGAGGCCGCCTGGCGCGGGGCCTTCCTGGCGCACGGCTCGCTCACCGAGCCCGGCCGCTCCTCCTCGCTGGAGGTCACCTGCCCCGGCCCGGAGGCCGCCCTCGCCCTGGTCGGCGCCGCCCGCCGGCTCTCCATCGCCGCGAAGGCCCGCGAGGTGCGCGGGGTGGACCGGGTCGTCGTCCGCGACGGCGACGCGATCGGTGCCCTGCTCACCCGGCTCGGTGCCCACGAGTCGGTGCTGGCCTGGGAGGAGCGCCGGATGCGCCGCGAGGTCCGCGCCACCGCCAACCGCCTCGCCAACTTCGACGACGCGAACCTGCGCCGCTCCGCCCGGGCCGCCGTCGCCGCAGGCGCCCGGGTGGGCCGCGCGCTGGAGATCCTGGGCGAGGAGGTCCCTGAGCACCTGGCGGCCGCCGGCCGGCTGCGCATGGAGCACAAGCAGGCGTCCCTGGAGGAGCTGGGCGCCCTCGCCGACCCGCCGCTGACCAAGGACGCCGTCGCGGGCCGCATCCGCCGGCTCCTCGCGATGGCCGACAAGCGCGCCCAGGACCTCGGCATCCCCGGTACCGAGTCCACTCTCAGCGAAGAACTGGCCGACGGCCTGGTCGGCTGAGCCGTACCGGCGGTACGCGCCCCGCGAGGGGAACGGCCCGTCGGCCCACGGGCGTTGACGCTGCGTAATCGCCGCAGGAAGCGTCCGAGGGCAACCGGAAGCCCTTGCTCCTACTGGGGAGTAGGGGCTTTCCGCGTTCTTACGGCCCCGCTCGATGTCACCCCGGCGGCTTCGGAGAGGTAGGGTCGGAGGCGGTCGGGGACATCCCATACAACTCGCCGGCGTCGAAAACCGGCGTACCTAACGAGGAGATCGGTTCGTGACGATCCGCGTAGGCATCAACGGCTTTGGCCGCATCGGTCGTAACTACTTCCGCGCGCTGCTGGAGCAGGGTGCGGACATCGAGATCGTGGCTGTCAACGACCTGGGTGACACCGCGACCACGGCCCACCTGCTGAAGTACGACACCATCCTGGGTCGTCTCAAGGCAGAGGTGAGCCACACCGCCGACACCATCACCGTCGACGGCCACACCATCAAGGTGCTCTCCGAGCGCAACCCGGCCGACATCCCCTGGGGTGAGCTGGGCGTCGACATCGTCATCGAGTCGACCGGCATCTTCACCAAGAAGGCCGACGCCGAGAAGCACATCGCCGGTGGCGCGAAGAAGGTCCTCATCTCGGCTCCGGCCAAGGACGAGGACATCACCATCGTGATGGGCGTCAACCAGGACAAGTACGACGCGGCCAACCACCACGTCATCTCCAACGCGTCCTGCACGACCAACTGTGTCGCCCCGATGGCCAAGGTTCTCGACGAGAACTTCGGCATCGTCAAGGGCCTCATGACGACGGTCCACGCGTACACCAACGACCAGCGCATCCTGGACTTCCCGCACTCGGACCTGCGCCGCGCCCGCGCCGCCGCCGAGAACATCATCCCGACCACGACCGGTGCCGCCAAGGCCACCGCTCTGGTCCTGCCGCAGCTCAAGGGCAAGCTCGACGGCATCGCGATGCGCGTCCCGGTCCCGACCGGCTCGGCCACCGACCTGGTCGTGACCCTCCAGCGCGAGGTCACCAAGGACGAGGTCAACGCCGCGTTCAAGAAGGCCGCCGACGACGGCGACCTCAAGGGCATCCTGTACTACACCGAGGACCCGATCGTGTCCTCGGACATCGTCAGCGACCCGGCGTCCTGCACCTTCGACTCCTCCCTGACCATGGTCCAGGAGGGCAACACGGTGAAGATCCTCGGCTGGTACGACAACGAGTGGGGCTACTCCAACCGTCTCGTCGACCTCACCGTCTTCGTCGGCGGCCAGCTCTGAGCACCGCCGCACCGGCAGGCATCTCGATGTGAGCACGGGGCTCGAACAGCGCAACGCCGCGCTGTTCGAGCCCCCTCGCATGCTCCCTCGTCCTCCAAGGAGTCCAGACAGATGAAGACGATCGACGAACTTCTCGCCGAAGGGGTCGCCGGCAAGCGGGTATTCGTCCGCGCCGACCTCAACGTGCCGCTCAGCGGCACCGCCATCACCGACGACGGCCGCATCCGCGCCGTCACCCCGACCGTCCGGAAGCTCGCCGACGCCGGCGCCCGGGTCGTCGTCGCCTCGCACCTGGGCCGCCCCAAGGGCGCCCCGGACCCGGCGTTCTCGCTGGCCCCCGCCGCCACCCGGCTCGGTGAACTGCTCGGCGCCGACGTGGCGTTCGCGACCGACACGGTCGGCGAGTCCGCCCGCGCCACCGTCGACGCGCTCACCGACGGCCAGGTCGCCGTCATCGAGAACCTGCGCTTCAACCCGGGCGAGACGTCCAAGGACGACGCCGAGCGCGGCGCGTTCGCCGACCAGCTGGCCGAGCTGGCCGACCTGTACGTGGGCGACGGCTTCGGCGCCGTCCACCGCAAGCACGCCTCGGTCTTCGACCTCCCGGCCCGCCTTCCGCACGCCGCCGGCGACCTCATCGCCACCGAGGTCGGCGTCCTGAAGAAGCTCACCGACGACGTGCAGCGGCCCTACGCCGTCGTGCTCGGCGGCGCCAAGGTCTCCGACAAGCTCGGCGTCATCGACCACCTGCTGGAGCGCGCCGACCGCATCCTGATCGGCGGCGGCATGGCGTACACCTTCCTCAAGGCCCAGGGCCACGAGGTCGGCAGCTCGCTGCTCCAGGAGGACCAGATCCCGGCGGTCCAGGAGTACCTGCGGCGCGCCGAGGAGAAGGGTGTGGAGTTCGTCCTCCCCGTCGACGTCGTCGTCGCGCCCTCCTTCCCCGACCTCAAGACCAAGGCCCCGGCCCACCCGGACACCGTCCCCGCGGACGCCATGCCGGCCGGGCAGATGGGCCTGGACAACGGTCCGGAGACCAACAAGCTCTACGCATCGAAGCTCGCCGACGCGGCCACCGTCTTCTGGAACGGCCCGATGGGCGTCTTCGAGCACCCCGACTTCGCCGAGGGCACCCGGGCCGTCGCCCAGGCCCTCGTCGACTCCTCGGGCTTCAGCGTGGTCGGCGGTGGCGACTCCGCCGCCGCGGTCCGCATCCTGGGCTTCGACGAGAACGCGTTCGGACACATCTCGACCGGTGGCGGTGCCAGCCTCGAATACCTCGAGGGCAAGACGCTTCCCGGCCTCGCCGCTCTGGAGGACTGACCTTTCATGACCACTCGCACCCCGCTGATGGCGGGCAACTGGAAGATGAACCTCAACCACCTCGAGGCCATCGCCCACGTCCAGAAGCTCGCCTTCGCCCTGGCCGACAAGGACTACGACGCCGTCGAGGTCGCCGTCCTGCCGCCCTTCACCGACCTGCGCTCCGTGCAGACGCTGGTCGACGGCGACAAGCTGAAGATCAAGTACGGCGCCCAGGACATCTCGGCGCACGACTCCGGCGCGTACACCGGTGAGATCTCCGGCCCCATGCTCGCCAAGCTGAAGTGCACCTTCGTCGCCGTCGGCCACAGCGAGCGCCGCCAGTACCACGGCGAGACCGACGAGGTCTGCAACGCCAAGGTGAAGGCCGCGTACAAGCACGGCCTGACCCCGATCCTGTGCGTCGGCGAGGGCCTGGACGTCCGCAAGGCCGGCGACCAGGTCGCGTACACCCTCGCGCAGCTCGACGGTGCCCTGAAGGACATCCCGGCCGAGCAGGCCGAGTCCATCGTGATCGCCTACGAGCCGGTCTGGGCCATCGGCACCGGCGAGGTCGCCACCCCCGAGGACGCGCAGGAGGTCTGCGGTGCGATCCGCGTCCGCCTCGCCGAGCTGTACTCGCAGGAGCTGGCCGACGCCGTCCGTATCCAGTACGGCGGCTCGGTGAAGTCCGGCAACGTGGCCGCGATCATGGCCCAGCCCGACGTCGACGGCGCCCTGATCGGCGGCGCGGCGCTCGACGCCGACGAGTTCGTCAAGATCGTCCGCTTCCGCGACCAGTGAGTATGCGGTAGCGCGGATCCGTCGTACCCTTGCGGGGGCCGGGGAGGGCAGCCTCCCGGCCCCCGTTGTTCGCACTAGCAGTCGGTATTTCCGGAAAGTAGGGACCAGCCGTGATTCTGGGGTTCGAGATCGCCCTGATCGTCTTCAGCCTGCTGCTGATGCTGCTGGTGCTGATGCACAAGGGCAAGGGCGGCGGTCTCTCCGACATGTTCGGTGGCGGCATGCAGTCCTCCGTCGGCGGTTCCTCGGTCGCCGAGCGCAACCTCGACCGCATCACCGTGGTGGTCGGTCTGGGCTGGTTCGCGTGCATCGTGGTGCTTGGTCTGCTCATCAAGCTGGACAACTGACCCGTCGTACGCGATTCCCGGTGACGGTGTAACTCCTTTCACTGGACGCGCGTTGGGCCTTACGTAGACTGGGGCATCTTCGAGCACCATCACGCAGGGAGTTACGACCGTGGCAAGTGGCAACGCGATCCGGGGAAGCCGGGTCGGAGCGGGGCCGATGGGGGAGGCCGAGCGCGGCGAGTCCGCGCCACGGCTCCGCATCTCCTTCTGGTGCTCGAACGGGCACGAGACGCAGCCCAGCTTCGCCCATGACGCGCAGGTGCCGGACACCTGGGACTGCCCGCGCTGCGGTTTCCCGGCCGGCCAGGACCCGGAGAGCCCCCCGGACCCGCCGCGCACCGAACCGTACAAGACGCACCTCGCGTACGTACGGGAGCGCCGCAGCGACGCGGACGGCGAGGCCATCCTCGCCGAGGCCCTCGCGAAACTCCGCGGCGAGATCTAGAGAATTCACCGGCCGGACACCCACTGGGTGCCCGGCCGGAGTGCTTCCGCCGTGCCGCAGCCCGCCGTTGTCACGTCCGGCCGCCTGATCAATTAGGTTGGAGGGGCAGCGGGGAACTGCGGTTACGAGAGAAGTGGGCTGATGTCCGGGATGAACGCAACAAGCCGTACCAGGCTCAACCAGACGCCGGAATGGGCCGCGCTGGGCAAGCACCGTGAGCAGTTCGGGTCGACCCATCTGCGCCAGCTGTTCGCGGACGACCCGGAGCGCGGCACCGGGTACACCCTGCGGGTCGGCGACCTGTACCTCGACTACTCCAAGCACCTGGTCACCGACGAGACGCTGGGACTGCTGCGCGAGCTGGCCGTCGCCACCGACGTCGCCGGGCTGCGCGACGCCATGTTCCGCGGCGAGAAGATCAACACCACCGAGGACCGCGCCGTCCTGCACACCGCGCTGCGCGCCCCGCGCGACGCCGTGATCGAGGTCGACGGCGAGAACGTGGTGCCGGCCGTTCACGCGGTGCTCGACAAGATGGCGGCGTTCTCCGACCGCGTCAGGTCGGGGGAGTGGACCGGCCACACCGGCAAGCCGATCAAGAACATCGTCAACATCGGCATCGGCGGCTCCGACCTCGGCCCCGCCATGGCCTACGAGGTGCTGCGCTCCTTCACGGACCGCTCGCTCACCTTCCGCTTCGTCTCCAACGTCGACGGCGCCGACCTGCACGAGGCCCTCCACGACCTGGACCCGGCCGAGACGCTGTTCGTCATCGCCTCGAAGACCTTCACCACGATCGAGACGATCACCAACGCGACCTCCGCCCGGGACTGGCTGCTCACCGGCCTGAGGGCCGGTCAGGACGCCGTCGCCAAGCACTTCGTGGCGCTGTCGACCAACGCGGAGAAGGTCGCGGACTTCGGCATCGACACGGCCAACATGTTCGAGTTCTGGGACTGGGTCGGCGGGCGCTACTCGTACGACTCCGCCATCGGCCTCTCGCTGATGATCGCCATCGGCCCGGACCGGTTCCGCGAGATGCTCGACGGCTTCCACCTCGTCGACGAGCACTTCCGCACCGCCCCCGCCGAGGAGAACGCCCCGCTGCTGCTCGGCCTGCTGGGCGTCTGGTACGGCGCGTTCTTCGACGCGCAGTCGCACGCGGTGCTGCCCTACAGCCACTACCTGTCCAAGTTCACCGCGTACCTCCAGCAGCTGGACATGGAGTCCAACGGCAAGTCCGTGGACCGGGACGGCAATCCGGTCGACTGGCAGACCGGCCCGGTCGTCTGGGGCACCCCCGGCACCAACGGCCAGCACGCCTACTACCAGCTGATCCACCAGGGCACGAAGGTCATCCCGGCCGACTTCATCGGCTTCGCGCAGCCGGTCGACGACCTGCTGCCCGGCCTGGTCGCCCAGCACGACCTGCTGATGGCCAACTTCTTCGCCCAGACCCAGGCCCTTGCCTTCGGCAAGACGCCGGACGAGGTGCGCGCCGAGGGCGTCCCGGAGGAGCTGGTGGCGCACAAGACGTTCCGGGGCGACCACCCGACGACGACGATCCTCGCGGACCGGCTCACCCCGTCCGTCCTCGGCCAGCTGATCGCGTTGTACGAGCACAAGGTCTTCGTCCAGGGCGCGATCTGGAACATCGACTCCTTCGACCAGTGGGGCGTCGAGCTCGGCAAGGTACTGGCCAAGAAGATCGAGCCCGTCCTGACCGAGGGCAAGGGCGGCGAGCAGCTGGACAGCTCGACCGCCGCGCTCGTCTCGACGTACCGCGAGCTGCGCGGGCGCTGAGTCCCGCCCGAGGGGCCCCGTTGCGACGGGGCCCCTCAGCCGTGCGTCGTGTCGATGACGCAGAAGCGGTTGCCCTCCGGGTCCGCCAGTACCACGAAGTCCGGGTCCTCGGGATACAGCTCCCAGTCGGCCTCCGCCGCGCCGAGCGCGAGCAGCCGGGCCACCTCGGCGTCCTGCTCCTCCGTGTAGAGGTCGAGGTGGACCCGGGGGATCTCCTGCACCGGGGAGTCGCTGCGGCCCAGCGAGAGCCCGACGCCCGGCCCCTCGGCGGGAACCAGGACCACCCAGTCCTCCGTGGCCGGTTCCCGCTCCACGTAACCCAGGGCCGCCTTCCAGAAGGCGGCCGCCCGCGCCACGTCCGACGCGCCCATCACCACGGTTCCGATGTGCATGGGCCGAGCCTTTCACGGACCGGCCCCGGAAACGCGGGCCCCGTAAAAGCGGCGGGCCCGGTCCGCTCCTCGGAGCGGACCGGGCCCGGTGGGAAGCCCGCTGACGGCAGGTCAGGCGGCGGCCGGCGGGTACAGGGCGCGGGGGAGGCGGGAGGCCGCCGCCGCGTCCAGCAGCCACAGCGTGCGGCCGCGGCCGTACGCACCGGCCGCCGGGGCCTGGATCTCCCCGGCCCCCGACAGGGCGATGGCCACGGCCTCCGCCTTGTCCTCGCCCGCGGCCAGCAGCCACACCTCGCGCGCCGCCCGGATGGCGGGCAGCGTCAGCGAGACCCGTACCGGCGGCGGCTTCGGCGCACCGTGCACACCGACGACGGTGCGCTCGGTCTCCCGTACCGCGGGCAGTTCCGGGAAGAGCGAGGCGACATGGGTGTCGGGGCCGACGCCCAGCATCAGCACGTCGAACTCCGGCACCGGGCCGTGGTCCTGCGGCGCCGAAGCGGCCGCCAGCTCGGCCGCGTACCCGGCGGCCGCCGCGTCGGCATCCGGGCCGTAGGGGCCGTCCGAGGCGGGCATGACGTGCACCCGGGACGGGTCCAGGGGCACGGCGTCGAGCAGCGCCTCGCGGGCCTGGGTGATGTTCCGCTCGGGGTCGCCCTCGGGCAGGAACCGCTCGTCGCCCCACCACAGGTCGAGGCGCGACCAGTCGACCGCGTCCCGGGCGGGCGCGGCGGCGAGCGCGGCCAGCAGGCCGTTGCCGTTGCGCCCGCCGGTGAGCACCACCGAGGCGTCGCCGCGCGCGGCCTGGGCGTCCACGATCTTCGTGATCAGCCGGGCCGCCGCGGCCTGCGCCATCAGCTCCTTGTCGCGGTGCACGACGAGCTGCGGTACTCCGGTCACTTCGCCGCCGCCTTCTTGGCCGGAGCGGCCTTCTTCGCGGGAGGCGTCGGGTCCGCGGCCTTCTTGGCCGGAGCGTCCGCGTCCTTCCTGTCGAGGTGCTCCACGCCGAACTTCACCGTCGACTCGTAGATGTTGTCCGGGTCGAGGCGGCGCAGTTCCTCCGCGAGCAGCTCCGCCGTCTCGCGGCGCTTGAGCGCCACCGCGCGGTCCGGCTGACCCACCATGCAGAGCGTGGCGAGCGAGCCGTCGGCCCGGTCCAGGACGATGTCGCCGTTCTTCGTGGTCATCCGGACGGCCGTCAGGCCGGGGCCGCCGGACGTGGTGCGCTCCACCGGGACGCCGAGCCGGTCCGCGAGCCACATGGCCAGCAGCTCGCAGCTCGGGTTGTCCGACTCGCCCTCGACCGTGGCCGAGACGACCTCGGCCGGCTGCTGGTCGAGCGCCGCCGCCAGCATCGAGCGCCACGGCGTGATGCGCGTCCAGGCCAGGTCCGTGTCACCGGGCTGGTAGGTCTGGGCGCGCATCGCCAGCTCTTCGAGCGGGTGCTCGGCCGAGTAGGTGTCGGTGATCCGGCGCTGGGCCAGCGCGCCGAGCGCGTCCTTCGCCGGGTCGGCGGGGGAGTCCTGCGGCCACCACACCACCACCGGGGCGTCCGGCAGCAGCAGCGGCAGGACGACCGACTGGGCGTGGTTGGCCAGCTCGCCGTGGAGCCGCAGAACCACGGTCTCGCCGGAGCCCGAGTCGGAACCGACCCGGATCTCGGCGTCGAGGCGCGCGTCTCGGCGGGTGCGCGGCGAACGGCTGAGCCGCTTGATGACCGCGATGATCCGCGAGGGGTGCTCGCGCGAGGAGTCGCTCGCGGCCTTCAGCGCGTCGTAGGCGTTCTCCTCGTCGGTGACGATGACGAGGGTGAGCACCATCCCGATCGCCGGGGCGCCGACCGCGCGCCGGGCCGAGACGAGCGCCTGGTTGATCTTGCTGGACGTGGTTTCCGTGAGATCGATCTTCATGGCCGGCGCCAGCTCCGTCCGTCGCGTGCGAGCATCTCGTCCGCCTCGGCCGGACCCCAGGTGCCGGCCGGGTACTGGGCGGGCTTGCCGTGCTTGTCCCAGTACTCCTCGATCGGGTCGAGGATGTTCCAGGAGAGCTCGACCTCCTGGTGGCGCGGGAAGAGGTTGGCGTCGCCGAGCAGGACGTCGAGGATGAGCCGCTCGTACGCCTCCGGGCTGGACTCCGTGAAGGACTCGCCGTACGCGAAGTCCATCGTGACGTCCCGGACCTCCATCGAGGTGCCGGGCACCTTGGAGCCGAACCGCACCGTGACGCCCTCGTCCGGCTGCACCCGGATGACCAGGGCGTTGCCGCCGAGCTCCTCGGTCGCGCCGGACTCGAAGGGCAGGTACGGGGCGCGCTTGAAGACGACCGCGATCTCCGTGACCCGGCGGCCGAGCCGCTTGCCGGTGCGCAGGTAGAACGGGACGCCCGCCCAGCGGCGGTTGTTGATCGTCAGCTTGATCGCGGCGAAGGTGTCGGTCTTCGACTTGGGGTCGATACCGTCCTCCTCCAGATAGCCGAGGGCCTCCTCGCCGCCCTGCCAGGCGTGCGTGTACTGGCCGCGCACGGTGTGCTTGCCCAGGTCCTCGGGCAGCTCCACCGCGGTGAGCACCTTGAGCTTCTCGGCGACCAGGGCCTTGGGGTGGAAGGAGCCGGGCTCCTCCATCGCGGTCAGCGCGAGCAGCTGCAGCAGGTGGTTCTGGATGACGTCACGGGCGGCGCCGATGCCGTCGTAGTAGCCGGCGCGGCCGCCGATGCCGATGTCCTCGGCCATCGTGATCTGCACGTGGTCGACGTAACTGCGGTTCCAGATCGGTTCCCACATCGTGTTGGCGAAGCGCAGCGCCAGGATGTTCTGGACCGTCTCCTTGCCGAGGTAGTGGTCGATCCGGAAGACCTCGTTCGGCGGGAAGACGTCGTGCACGAGCTGGTTGAGCTCCTGCGCGCTCTTCAGGTCGTGGCCGAACGGCTTCTCGATGACGGCGCGCCGCCAGCTGCCGTCCTTCTGGTCGGCCAGCCCGTGCTTCTTGAGCTGCTGGACGACCTTGGGGAAGAACTTCGGCGGGACGGACAGGTAGAAGGCGAAGTTGCCGCCCGTGCCCTGCGCCTTGTCCAGCTCCTCGATCGTGGCCCTGAGGGTCTCGAAGGCCACGTCGTCGTCGAAGTTGCCCTGCACGAAGCGCATGCCCTGGCTGAGCTGCTGCCAGACCTCTTCGCGGAAGGGCGTACGGGAATGCTCCTTGACGGCGTCGTGCACGACCTGGGCGAAGTCCTCGTCCTCCCAGTCGCGGCGTGCGAAGCCGATGAGCGAGAAGCCCGGCGGCAGCAGGCCGCGGTTGGCCAGGTCGTAGACGGCGGGCATCAGCTTTTTACGGGACAAATCGCCCGTGACGCCAAAGATGACCAGGCCCGACGGCCCCGCGATGCGCGGGAGCCGTCGGTCCTGGGCGTCACGGAGCGGGTTGGCTCCGGGAACACCAGACAAAGTGGTCAGCCCTCCGAGGGGGCGAGGCGCTTGAGCTCCGCCTCGGTCGAGTTCAGCAGGTCATTCCAGGACGTCTCGAACTTCTCGACGCCCTCGTCCTCCAGTACCTGCACGACGTCGTCGTAGTCGACGCCGAGCTTCTTGATGGTGTCGAGGTCCGCGCGGGCCTGGTCGTAGGCACCGGCGACGGTGTTGCCGGTGACCTCGCCGTGGTCCGCCACCGCGTCCAGAGTCGCCTCCGGCATGGTGTTGACCGTGTTCGGGGCGACGAGGTCGACGACGTACAGGGTGTCCTTGAGGGCCGGGTCCTTCACGCCGGTCGAGGCCCACAGGGGACGCTGCTTGTTGGCGTGCGCCTTGTCCAGGGCGGCCCAGCGCTCACCGGCGAAGACCTCCTCGTACGCCTCGTAGGCCAGGCGGGCGTTGGCCAGGGCGGACTTGCCCTTCGCGGCCTTCGCCTCCTCGCCGCCGACGGCGTCCAGGCGCTTGTCGATCTCGGTGTCCACACGGGACACGAAGAAGGACGCCACCGAGTGGATCTTCGAGAGGTCCAGGCCCGCGGCCTTCGCCTTCTCCAGGCCCGCCAGGTAGGCGTCCATGACCGCGCGGTAGCGCTCCAGCGAGAAGATCAGCGTGACGTTGACGCTGATGCCCCGGCCGATCGTCTCGGTGATCGCGGGCAGGCCCGCCTTGGTCGCCGGGATCTTGATGAGCGTGTTCGGGCGGTCCACCAGCCAGGCCAGCTGCTTGGCCTCGGCGACCGTGGCCGTCGTGTTGTGCGCCAGGCGCGGGTCGACCTCGATGGAGACCCGGCCGTCCTGGCCGTCCGTCGCGTCGAAGACCGGACGCAGGATGTCGGCCGCGTCACGGACGTCCGCGGTGGTGATCATGCGGATCGCCTCCTCCACGGTCACCTTGCGGGCCGCGAGGTCGGCGAGCTGCTGGTCGTAGCCGTCGCCCTGCGAGATGGCCTTCTGGAAGATCGACGGGTTGGTCGTGACCCCCACGACGTGGCTCTGGTCGATCAGCTCCGCCAGATTGCCCGACGTGATCCGCTTGCGCGAGAGGTCGTCGAGCCAGATCGCCACGCCCTCGTCGGAGAGGCGCTTGAGTGCGTCTGTCATGAGAAATGCATCTCCTACTAGTCGTATAACGGCGTCAGCGCGTGGCGGCGGCGAGGGATTCCCGGGCGGCCTCGGCGACGTGCTCGCCGGTGAAGCCGAACTCCCGGAACAGGACCTTGGCGTCCGCCGAAGCGCCGAAGTGCTCCAGCGACACGATCCGGCCGGCGTCGCCGACGTACCGGTGCCAGGTCAGGCCGATGCCCGCTTCCACGGCCACACGGGCCTTGACCGACGGCGGCAGAACGCTGTCCTTGTAACCCTGTTCCTGCTCCTCGAACCACTCGACACACGGCATCGACACCACACGGGTCGGAATTCCGGCCGCCTGGAGCTCCTCGCGCGCCTCCACGGCGAGCTGGACCTCGGAGCCCGTGCCGATCAGCACGACCTGCGGCTGGCCGCCCTCGGCCTCGAAGAGCACGTATCCGCCCTTGGCCGCGTCCTCGTTCGCCTCGTACGTCGGCACGCCCTGGCGGGTCAGCGCCAGACCGTGCGGGGCGCCCTTGCCGAACACCTTGGTGTAGCGGCGCAGGATCTCGCGCCAGGCGATGGCGGTCTCGTTGGCATCGGCCGGGCGCACGACGTTGAGGCCCGGGATGGCGCGCAGCGAGGCCAGGTGCTCCACCGGCTGGTGGGTCGGGCCGTCCTCGCCGAGGCCGATCGAGTCGTGCGTCCACACGTAGGTCACCGGAAGGTGCATCAGCGCGGACAGGCGCACGGCGTTGCGCATGTAGTCGGAGAACACCAGGAAGGTGCCGCCGTAGATGCGGGTGTTGCCGTGCAGCGCGATGCCGTTCATCGCGGCGGCCATGGCGTGCTCGCGGATGCCGAAGTGGACCGTGCGGCCGTACGGGTCGGCCTCCGGCAGCGGGTTGCCCGCCGGGAGGAACGACGACGTCTTGTCGATCGTGGTGTTGTTCGAGCCGGCCAGGTCGGCGGAGCCGCCCCACAGCTCGGGGATGATCCCGCCGAGCGCCTGGAGCACCTTGCCGGACGCGGCGCGGGTGGCGACGCCCTTGCCGGTCTCGAAGACCGGGAGGCTGTCCTCCCAGCCCTTGGGCAGCTCGCCCGCGGCGATGCGGTCGAAGTCGGCGGCGCGCTCCGGGTTGCCGGCGCGCCAGGCGTCGAAGCCCTTCTGCCACTCGGCCTTGGCCTCGCGGCCGCGGTCCAGGGCGGCGCGGGTGTGCGCGATGACCTCGTCGGGGACCTCGAAGCTCTTCTCCGGGTCGAAGCCGAGCACCCTCTTGGTCGCGGCGACCTCGTCGTCGCCGAGCGCCGAGCCGTGCGAGGCCTCGGTGTTCTGGGCGTGCGGGGCGGGCCAGGCGATGATCGAGCGGGCCGCGATGAACGACGGGCGCTCGGTCTCGGCCTTGGCGGCCAGCAGCGCGTTGTAGAGGCCCTCGGGGTCCAGGTCGCCGTTGGGCAGCTGGTCGACGCGCTGGACGTGCCAGCCGTACGCCTCGTAGCGCTTGACGGTGTCCTCGGAGACCGCGGTCTCCGTGTCGCCCTCGATGGAGATGTGGTTGTCGTCCCACAGCAGGACCAGGTTGCCGAGCTTCTGGTGGCCGGCCAGGGAGGACGCCTCGGCCGAGATGCCCTCCTGGAGGCAGCCGTCACCGGCGACGACCCACACCATGTGGTCGAAGGGGGAGGTGCCGGGGGCGGCCTCCGGGTCGAACAGACCGCGCTCGTAGCGGGCGGCCATGGCCATGCCCACCGCGTTGGCGACACCCTGGCCCAGCGGGCCGGTCGTCGTCTCCACACCGGTGGTGTGGCCGTACTCGGGGTGCCCCGGGGTCTTGGAGCCCCAGGTGCGGAACGACTTCAGGTCATCGAGCTCCAGGCCGTAGCCGGCCAGGTAGAGCTGGATGTACAGGGTCAGGCTGCTGTGGCCCGCCGAGAGCACGAACCGGTCGCGGCCGGTCCACTCCGCGTCCGCGGGGTCGTGCCGCATCACCTTCTGGAAGATGGTGTACGCGGCGGGAGCCAGGCTCATGGCCGTACCCGGGTGGCCGTTTCCGACTTTCTGTACGGCGTCCGCGGCGAGGACGCGGACGGTGTCCACGGCCCGCTGGTCCAATTCGGTCCACTGGAGGTCTGTGGTGGTCGGCTTGGTGCTCACCCTGAGTCAGGGCTCCTCTCCAACTGTTGTAGACCGGTGACTTCGACCGCACCGGATGCTGTCGAGCCTACCCCCGTCCGGACCCGTGATTTCCGGCTCCTACCAGGGTGCGGGCGGCCCGCGGAATCCGCCTCCCGTATGAGCGGAAGGGCTCACCGATGGGCTTCTCCGATGAGCGCGCGGACCCACTCCTGGGCGCTCCGAAGAGCGGCCCGGAGCGCGGTTGCGAGGCCCCCGGAAGCGATCCGCGCGAGCGCTGCGACACCAGTGCGTCACTCGTGCGTACGAGAAGGGTCGCGGCGGCCGTCCGCGCCACATCAACACGACCCCACCCCCGCGAAGGGCGGCCTGTCCCCAACGTCTACAGTGGTCGGGTTCGCGCAAGTCTTCACTGGGCCCTCACGCCCGGAGCTTGCTGGGATTTCTCTGTCAGGGGTGTGCGTGACGGCCGTCGAGTCCCGACCCGCAGGGGTCGCCTTGACTCCGAGCCCAGGGGGCCAACGCCCATTCGGGGCCCGTGTCAAGGCATTCGTGGCACTGACCAAGCCTCGGATCATCGAGCTGTTGCTGATCACCACTGTTCCGGTGATGTTCCTGGCCGCTCAGGGTGTACCCGACCTGTGGCTCGTGCTCACTACCACCATCGGCGGCTATCTGTCCGCCGGCGGTGCCAATGCACTGAACATGTACATCGACCGCGACATCGACGCGCTGATGGACCGTACGGCGCAGCGCCCGCTGGTCACCGGCATGGTGAGCCCGCGCGAGTGCCTGGCGTTCGGCATCACCCTCGCGGTGGTCTCGACGGTCTGGTTCGGGCTGCTCGTCAACTGGCTGTCGGCGGCGCTTTCGCTGGGAGCCCTGCTCTTCTACGTCGTGGTCTACACGATGCTGCTGAAGCGCCGCACCGCGCAGAACATCGTCTGGGGGGGCATCGCGGGCTGCATGCCGGTCCTCATCGGCTGGTCCGCCGTGACGAACGAGATGTCCTGGGCCGCGGTGATCCTCTTCGCCGTCATCTTCTTCTGGACGCCGCCGCACTACTGGCCGCTGTCCATGAAGGTCAAGGACGACTACGCGCGCGTCGGCGTCCCGATGCTCCCGGTCATCGCGTCCAACCGGGTGGTCGCCCGCCAGATCGTCGCCTACAGCTGGGTGATGGTCGCCGTCTCGCTGCTGCTCACCCCGCTGGGCTACACCGGCTGGTTCTACACGGCCGTGGCGCTGCTCACCGGCGGCTTCTGGCTCTGGGAGGCGCACGCGCTGCTCAGCAGGGCCAAGGCCGGCGTGACGGGCGCGAAGCTCAAGGAGATGCGGCTGTTCCACTGGTCGATCACCTACGTCTCGCTGCTGTTCGTGGCCGTGGCGGTGGACCCCTTCCTCCGGTAGGACCCCTTTCCGGCCGACGGGCGGGGAGCGTGGCACAAGCCACGCTCCCCGCCCGTCGCCGGTTGATCTACCCGCCGGTAGCATCCTGTCCATGGCAGACACGGCAGCTGAGACGGCTGAGACCCAGGTGGACGGCAGGCGGGCGGCGCGCGCGGAGCGCAGGGCGGCCCGGCTGGCCAAGCAGATCGGGGCCTTCGCGAAGGCCCACGGCGGCGCCGAGGGGCAGGTCGCCTACCTCGGGCAGATGGGCGCGCGCATCGTCCTGGTGGGCGAGGACGGCGGCTGGGGCGATCTGGTCGCCCCCTCGTACGAGATCGCCGAGAGCGCCGCGCAGAAGTCCGGGATCACCCTGCACGAGTCCTTCGACGGCGAGTTCGCGGCGAAGGTGCACACGGGCCCGTACGAGTGGTCCCGGATGGCCGGCATCCAGGTCGGCGGCCCGTCGAACAAGGCCTGAGAACCGAAACGGACCGGGGCCCCCGCTCCACGGCTCTGCGCCGTCGGAGCGGGGGCCCCGGTCCATTGTCCGTGTGCCGCCCGGCTCAGCCGGCCGCGGCGGGCTCCGCCTGCTCGACCACCGGCTCCGGCACCCGGGCCACCGCCACCGGCCGCTCCCGCAGCGACAGCATGACGCGTACGACCCCGATCCACACCAGGCACGAGCCGAGCATGTGCAGCCCGACCAGGATCTCCGGGGTGTCGGTGAAGTACTGCACATAGCCGATGACACCCTGCGCCATCAGGATCAGGAACAGCTCACGTGTCCGGTGCAGCGGTCCGACCGGCGCGTCCACGGCCTTCAGGACGAACCAGAGCGCGACCGTCAGCGCCACCACGACCCACGCCAGGTCGGCGTGCAGCTGGGCGACCGTCTTCCAGTCGATCGGGATGCGGTGGACGTCGCTGGAGTCGCCCGCGTGCCGCCCGGCACCCGTGACCACCGTGCCCACGGCGATCAGGAGCCCCGCCGCGACGGCCAGCAGCCAGGCCAGCTGCGCGACCGCCTTGCCGACCAGCGGGCGCGGCGCCTCGTCGCCCTCACGGGTCCGCTGCCAGGTCGTCAGGGCGACCGTGAGCAGCGCGGTGGACAGCAGGAAGTGCGCCGCCACGGTGTACGGGTTCAGCCCGACGAGCACCACGATGCCGCCGAGCACCGCGTTGCCCATCACGATCCAGAACTGGACCCAGCCGAGCAGGGTGACGCTGCGCCGCCAGGGCTTCGCGGAGCGGGCCGCGATGATCGCCCAGCCGACCGCCGCGCACAGCACGTACGTGAGCATGCGGTTGCCGAACTCGATGGCTCCGTGGAAGCCCATCGCGCTCGTCGCCGTCAGGCTCTCGTCGGTGCACTTGGGCCAGGTCGGGCAGCCGAGGCCGGAGCCGGTCAGCCGGACGGCGCCGCCGGTCACGACGATGACGACGGCCATCACGACGGCGGACATGGCCGCGCGGCGCACCGTCCGCGGCTGGGGCGTCCAGCGCTCGGCGATGTACAGCAGCGGGTTGCGCAGGGCTTGAGCGACTTCGGCTCGGGTCAGCTTGGGCACGCGCACCATGGTAGGGCGCCGCTTGTGCAAGCTTTCACGAGGGGCCTTCCGCCCTGACCGGCGCGACGCCTCCCAGGGGGGACGAGTTACGCGTAACGGCGACGGAATGCGTCCGCCGGCTCACTCCCAGCGGAAGAAGCGGGCCGCCGCGCCGAGCCCCAGCACCGTCCAGACCGCGAGGATGCCCAGGTCGCCCCACGGCATTCCGGCGCCGTGCTGGAGGACGTCCCGCAGCCCGTCCGAGAGGGCCGCGACGGGCAGCAGTCCCAGCACCGACTGCACCGCGTCCGGGAACTTCTCCAGCGGCACGATGACCCCGCCGCCCACCAGCAGCAGCAGGAACACCAGGTTGGCGGCGGCGAGTGTCGCCTCGGCCTTCAGCGTCCCGGCCATCAGCAGCCCGAGCCCGGAGAACGCGGCGGTCCCCAGCACCAGGAGCAGCAGCACGGAGAGGGGGTTGCCGTGCGGCGACCAGCCCAGCGCGAACGCGATCACCGTCAGCAGGACCACCTGGAGGACCTCGGTTACCAGCACGGACAGGGTCTTCGCGGTCATCAGCGCCCACCGGGGCAGCGGCGACGCGCCGAGGCGCTTGAGCACGCCGTAGCGCCGCTCGAACCCGGTGGCGATGGCCTGTCCGGTGAAGGCCGTCGACATCACGGCCAGCGCCAGCACGCCGGGCGCCAGGAAGTCGACCGCCTCGCCCGCGCCGGTGTCCACGATGTCCACGGAGCTGAACAGCACGAGCAGCAGCGTCGGGATGACCACGGTCAGCAGCAACTGCTCGCCGTTGCGCAGCAGCATCCGCGTCTCCAGCGCGGTCTGCGCGGCGATCATGCGCGGCAGCGGGGCGGCGCCCGGCCGGGGGGTGTACGTACCGGCGCTCATGCGCGCAGCTCCTTGCCGGTCAGTTCGAGGAAGACGTCCTCCAGGGTGTGGCGCTCCACGGAGATGCCGGAGGGCATCACACCGTGCTGCGCGCACCAGGAGGTGACGGTGGCCAGCAGCTGGGGGTCGATGCCGCCGGTGATGCGGTAGGCGCCGGTGCTCAGCTCGGCGGCCTCGGTGCCGTCCGGGAGCGCCTTGAGCAGCGAGCCGAGGTCGAGCCCGGGGCGGCCGGTGAAGCGCAGGGTGTTCTCGGCGCCGCCGCGGCACAGGGCCTCGGGGGAGCCCTGGGCGACGATGCGGCCGGCGTCGATGACGGCGACCTCGTCGGCCAGCTCCTCGGCCTCGTCCATGAAGTGGGTGGTGAGCACGGTGCTCACGCCGTCGGCGCGCAGTTCCCGGACGAGGTCCCAGGTGGAGCGGCGGGCCTGCGGGTCGAGGCCCGCGGTGGGCTCGTCCAGGAAGACCAGCTCGGGCCGGCCGACGACGGCCATGGCCAGGGCGAGGCGCTGCTGCTGTCCGCCGGAGAGCCTGCGGTAGGTGGTGCGGCCGCAGGAGCCGAGGCCGAGGCGTTCGATCAGGGCGCCGACGTCGAGCGGGTGGGCGTGCAGCTTCGCCATGTGGCGGAGCATCTCGTCGGCGCGGGCGCCGGAGTAGATCCCGCCCGACTGGAGCATCACCCCGATCCGGGGGCGCAGCCGCGCGGCGTCTGCGACGGGGTCGAGGCCCAGGACCCGGACCGTCCCGCGGTCCGGGCGGCGGTAGCCCTCGCAGGTCTCGATGGTGGTGGTCTTGCCGGCGCCGTTGGGGCCGAGCACGGCGGTCACCGCGCCGGCCGGGATCTCCAGGTCGAGGCCGTCCACCGCGGTCTTGTCGCCGTACCGCTTCACCAGGCCGCTGATCCGGACGGCCGGGCGGGGCTCGCTGTTCATGGCAGACGAGTCTAGGCAGCGGCCCGCGAACGCCCTGCCCCGGGGCTTGATTAGGTAACCCTAAGTGATGAAAGGCACCGTTGATCGTTTCGGACCGTGGTTGTCAGAGCCGGATGAATTACGCAACAATGGCGTTGTGAAATACGCGGGCGAGGCTCCTCAGGAGGAACTCGCGACCGGTGAGCGCTCGACGCGCAACCGTGTCGCGCGGTCCATCCTGGACCACGGCCCGTCCACGGTCGCGGAGCTGGCGAAGCGCCTGGGCCTCACCCAGGCCGCCGTCCGGCGCCACCTCGACGCCCTCGCCTGCGACGGCGTCGTCGAGGCCCGCGAGAAGCGGGTGTACGGGGCGCGGACCCGGGGCCGTCCGGCCAAGGTGTTCGCCCTCACCGACTGCGGCCGGGACGCCTTCGACCAGTCCTACGACTCGCTCGCCGCGGACGCCCTGCGCTGGATCGCCGAGACCGCGGGCGACGAAGCGGTCATGGCATTCGCCCGGGCCAGGACCGCCGAGCAGTCGGCGGCCTACCGCGCGGCGATCGACGCCGCGGACCCCGAGGCCCGTACGGAGGCGCTGGCCAAGGCGCTGACCGCCGACGGGTACGCTGCTACGGCGCGCAGCGCGCCGGGCCCGCAGCAGGGTGAGCAGCTGTGCCAGCACCACTGCCCGGTCGCACACGTCGCCGAGCAGTACCCGCAGCTGTGCGAGGCGGAGACGGAGATCTTCTCCAGCCTCCTGGGGACCCATGTGCAGCGTCTGGCCACCATCGCCCACGGCGACGGGGTGTGCACGACGTACATTCCGCGCAGCGGACACCCCACCCCACAGACCACCGATTCAGCATCTGCAAGCACGGCCGGGAGGAACCCCGAATGACGCTCCCCACGGAGACTGCCCACCCTGAGCTCGATGGCCTGGGCACGTACGAATTCGGCTGGGCCGACTCCGACGCGGCAGGCGCGGCGGCCAAGCGCGGCCTCTCCGAGGCCGTCGTCCGCGACATCTCGGAGAAGAAGAACGAGCCCGAGTGGATGCTGAAGCTGCGGCTCAAGGGCCTCAAGCTCTTCGGCAAGAAGCCGATGCCGAACTGGGGCTCGGACCTGTCGGGCATCGACTTCGACAACATCAAGTACTTCGTCCGCTCGACGGAGAAGCAGGCCGCCTCCTGGGACGACCTGCCCGAGGACATCAAGAACACGTACGACAAGCTCGGCATCCCGGAGGCGGAGAAGCAGCGCCTCGTCGCCGGTGTCGCCGCGCAGTACGAGTCCGAGGTCGTCTACCACCAGATCCGCGAGGACCTGGAGGAGCAGGGCGTCATCTTCGTCGACACCGACACCGCGCTGAAGGAGCACGAGGAGCTCTTCAAGGAGTACTTCGGCACCGTCATCCCGGTCGGCGACAACAAGTTCGCGTCGCTGAACACGGCCGTGTGGTCCGGCGGCTCCTTCATCTACGTGCCCAAGGGTGTCCACGTCGACATCCCGCTCCAGGCCTACTTCCGTATCAACACGGAGAACATGGGCCAGTTCGAGCGGACGCTGATCATCGTCGACGAGGACGCCTACGTCCACTACGTCGAGGGCTGCACGGCCCCGATCTACTCCTCCGACTCGCTGCACTCCGCGGTCGTCGAGATCATCGTGAAGAAGGGCGGCCGCTGCCGCTACACGACGATCCAGAACTGGTCGAACAACGTCTACAACCTGGTCACCAAGCGCGCCGTGGCCTACGAGGGCGCGACCATGGAGTGGGTCGACGGCAACATCGGCTCCAAGGTCACCATGAAGTACCCGGCCGTCTACCTGATGGGCGAGCACGCCAAGGGCGAGACCCTGTCCATCGCCTTCGCGGGCGAGGGCCAGCACCAGGACGCCGGCGCCAAGATGGTCCACATGGCCCCGAACACCTCGTCCAACATCGTCTCCAAGTCGGTGGCGCGAGGCGGCGGCCGCACCTCGTACCGCGGTCTGATCGAGATCGGCGAGGGCGCGCCGGGCGCGAAGTCCAACGTGCTGTGCGACGCGCTGCTCGTCGACACGATCTCCCGCTCCGACACGTACCCGTACGTCGACGTCCGCGAGGACGACGTGTCGATGGGCCACGAGGCGACCGTCTCCAAGGTCTCCGAGGACCAGCTCTTCTACCTGATGAGCCGCGGCATGACCGAGTTCGAGGCCATGGCGATGATCGTGCGCGGCTTCGTCGAGCCGATCGCCAAGGAGCTCCCGATGGAGTACGCCCTGGAGCTCAACCGGCTGATCGAGCTGCAGATGGAGGGCTCGGTCGGCTAGTGCCGCCGAGGCCGGCCCGGAAGGGCCGGCCCCCGAGTCCCCCCGACACCTGTCCGACCGAGAAAGCGAGCACTACGACAGCCATGGCTGAGGCTCAGAACATCCCCGCGGGGTCCACCACCGCCGGTTCCATCGCGGTGGCCGCGGAGTCGACCGTCGCCACGCGCATGAGCGCACCCCCGTCCTTCGACGTAGCGGACTTCCCCGTCCCGCACGGCCGCGAGGAGGAGTGGCGGTTCACCCCGCTGGAGCGGCTGCGCGGCCTGCACGACGGCACCGCCGTCGCCACCGGCAGCGGTGTGAAGGTCGCGATCGAGGCCCCCGAGGGCGTCACGGTCGAGACCGTCGGCCGCGACGACGCCCGGCTCGGCAAGGCCGGCAAGCCGGTGGACCGGGTTGCCGCGCAGGCCTACTCGTCCTTCGAGCGGGCCCACGTCGTGACGGTCCCGAAGGAGGCCGTGCTCACCGAGCCGATCCGGATCGCCGTGCACGGCGAGGGCGGTGTCGCCTACGGCCACCAGGTCGTGGAGCTGGGCGCCTTCGCCGAGGCCGTCGTCGTCATCGACCACACGGGTGACGCGGTGCTCGCCGCCAACGTCGACTACGTCCTGGGCGACGGCGCCAAGCTGACCGTCGTCTCCGTGCAGGACTGGGACGAGCGCGCCGTCCACGTCGGCCAGCACAACGCGCTGGTCGGCCGGGACGCCTCGTTCAAGTCCGTCGTCGTCACCTTCGGCGGCGACGTGGTCCGGCTGCACCCCCGGATCGCGTACGCGGGCACCGGTGGCGAGGCCGAGCTGTTCGGCCTGTACTTCACCGACAAGGGCCAGCACCAGGAGCACCGCCTCCTGGTCGACCACAACACCCCGCACTGCAAGTCCAACGTGGCCTACAAGGGCGCGCTCCAGGGCGACGAGGCGCACGCGGTGTGGATCGGCGACGTGCTCATCCAGGCCGCGGCCGAGGGCACCGACACCTACGAGATGAACCGCAACCTGGTTCTGACCGACGGTGCGCGGGTCGACTCGGTGCCGAACCTGGAGATCGAGACCGGCGAGATCGTCGGCGCCGGCCACGCCTCCGCGACCGGCCGCTTCGACGACGAGCAGCTGTTCTACCTCCAGTCCCGCGGCATCCCCGCCGAGGAGGCCCGCCGCCTCGTCGTGCGCGGCTTCTTCGCCGAGCTGGTCCAGCAGATCGGCCTGCCCGACGTCGAGGCCCGGCTGCTCGACAAGATCGAGGCCGAGCTGGAGGCGTCGGTCTGATGGCCTTCGTGAAAGCCTGCGCGCTGAGCGAGCTGGAGGACGACACCCCCAAGCGGGTGGAGCTCGACGGCACGCCGGTCTCCGTCGTCCGCACCGAGGGCGAGGTGTTCGCGATCAACGACATCTGCTCGCACGCGAACGTCTCGCTGTCCGAGGGCGAGGTCGAGGACTGCTCGATCGAGTGCTGGCTGCACGGTTCCAGCTTCGACCTCCGCACCGGCAAGCCGTCCGGCCTTCCCGCGACGCGCCCCGTCCCCGTATACCCCGTCAAGATCGAAGGGGACGATGTGCTCGTCTCCGTCACCCAGGAGTCCTGAGTCACCCATGGCAACGCTTGAAATCCGCGACCTGCACGTCACCGTCGAGGCCGACAACGCCACGAAGGAGATCCTCAAGGGCGTCGACCTGACCGTGAAGCAGGGCGAGACCCACGCCATCATGGGCCCCAACGGGTCCGGCAAGTCCACCCTCGCCTACTCGCTGGCCGGTCACCCCAAGTACACGATCACCAGCGGCACGGTGACCCTGGACGGCGAGGACGTCCTGGAGATGTCCGTCGACGAGCGGGCCCGCGCCGGCCTGTTCCTCGCCATGCAGTACCCGGTCGAGATCCCCGGTGTCTCGGTCTCCAACTTCCTGCGCACCTCCGCCACCGCCGTCCGCGGCGAGGCCCCCAAGCTGCGTACCTGGGTGAAGGAGGTCAAGGAGGCGATGGCGGAACTCCAGATGGACCCGTCCTTCGCCGAGCGCAACGTCAACGAGGGCTTCTCCGGCGGTGAGAAGAAGCGCCACGAGATCCTTCAGCTGGAGCTCCTCAAGCCGAAGGTCGCCATCCTCGACGAGACCGACTCCGGTCTGGACGTCGACGCGCTGCGGATCGTCTCCGAGGGCGTCAACCGGGTCCGCGAGAGCGGCGAGGTCGGCACCCTGCTGATCACGCACTACACCCGGATTCTCCGGTACATCAAGCCCGACTTCGTGCACGTCTTCGCCAACGGACGGATCGCCGAGTCCGGCGGCGCCGAGCTGGCCGACAAGCTGGAGAACGAGGGCTACGAGGCGTACGTGAAGGGTGGCGCTTCCGAGTGACACAGCTGCCGGGCCTCCTCGACACCGAGGCGATCCGTAAGGACTTCCCCCTTCTGGACCGCACGGTCCACGACGGGAAGAAGATCGTTTACCTGGACAGTGCCGCGACCTCGCAGAAGCCGCGCCAGGTTCTCGACGCCCTCAACGAGTACTACGAGCGGCACAACGCAAACGTGCACCGCGGTGTGTACACGATCGCGGAGGAGGCCACGGCGCTGTACGAGGGCGCCCGTGACAAGGTCGCCGCCTTCATCAACGCGCCCAGCCGCGACGAGGTCATCTTCACGAAGAACGCCTCGGAGTCGCTCAACCTCGTGGCCAACATGCTCGGCTGGGCCGATGAGCCCTACCGGGTCGACCACGAGACCGAGATCGTCACCACGGAGATGGAGCACCACTCCAACATCGTTCCCTGGCAGCTGCTCTCGCAGCGCACGGGCGCGAAGCTGAAGTGGTTCGGCATCACCGACGACGGCCGGCTCGACCTGTCCAACATCGACGAGATCATCACCGAGAAGACGAAGATCGTCTCCTTCACGCTGGTCTCGAACATCATGGGCACCCACAACCCGGTCGAGCAGATCGTCCGCCGCGCCCAGGAGGTCGGTGCGCTCGTCTGCGTCGACGCCTCCCAGGCGGCCCCGCACATGGTGCTCGACGTGCAGGCGCTCCAGGCCGACTTCGTGGCCTTCACCGGTCACAAGATGGTCGGCCCGACCGGCATCGGCGTGCTCTGGGGACGGCAGGAACTCCTGGAGGACCTGCCCCCGTTCCTCGGCGGTGGCGAGATGATCGAGACCGTGTCGATGCACTCGTCGACGTACGCTCCCGCGCCGCACAAGTTCGAGGCCGGTACGCCCCCGATCGCCCAGGCCGTCGGCCTCGGCGCGGCCGTGGACTACCTCTCGGCGATCGGCATGGAGAACATCCACCGCCATGAGCAGGCCATCACCGCCTACGCGGTGAAGCGGCTCCTGGAGGTGCCGGACCTCCGGATCATCGGCCCGGCCACCGCGGAGGACCGCGGCGCGACGATCTCCTTCACGCTCGGCGACATCCACCCGCACGACGTGGGGCAGGTGCTGGACGAACAGGGCATCGCGGTCCGGGTCGGCCACCACTGCGCCCGCCCGGTCTGCCTGCGGTACGGAATTCCTGCGACGACGCGAGCGTCGTTCTATCTGTACTCCACGCCCGCCGAGGTCGACGCCCTGGTGGACGGCCTGGAACACGTCCGGAACTTTTTCGGTTAGAGCGGCTGGGGATTGACTCGTGAAGCTTGATTCCATGTACCAGGAAGTGATCCTGGACCACTACAAGCACCCCCATGGGCGCGGCCTGCGGGACGGCGACGCCGAGGTGCATCACGTCAATCCGACGTGCGGTGACGAGATCACGCTGCGGGTGCGGTACGACGGCGAGACCATCGCCGATGTGAGCTACGAGGGCCAGGGCTGCTCCATCAGCCAGGCCAGCGCCTCCGTACTGAACGAGCTGCTGGTCGGCAAGGAGCTGGGCGAGGCGCAGAAGATCCAGGCCGCGTTCCTGGAGCTGATGCAGTCGAAGGGGCAGCTGGAGCCCGACGACGCGATGGAGGAGGTGCTGGAGGACGCGGTCGCGTTCGCCGGCGTCTCCAAGTACCCGGCCCGGGTGAAATGCGCGCTGCTGAGCTGGATGGCGTGGAAGGACGCGACGGCGCAGGCGCTGTCCGAAGGGAAGACCGCATGAGCGACAACGAGACCGTGACGACCAAGCCCGCCTCCGAGGAGGAGGTCCGCGAAGCGCTGTACGACGTGGTCGACCCAGAGCTGGGCATCGACGTCGTCAACCTGGGGCTGATCTACGGCATCCACATCGACGACGCCAACATCGCCACCCTCGACATGACCCTGACGTCCGCGGCCTGTCCGCTGACCGACGTCATCGAGGACCAGGCGAAGTCCGCGACGGACGGCATCGTCAACGAGCTCCGGATCAACTGGGTCTGGATGCCGCCGTGGGGCCCGGACAAGATCACGGACGACGGCCGCGAGCAGCTGCGCGCGCTTGGCTTCAACGTCTGAGCGTCCGCGTTCCGCGTACGAAGGTGAACGGCCCCCGGCGATCGTGCCGGGGGCCGTTCGGCGTTACGGGTGCCACATGTCGGGGGGCTGTTCCTCCGTTGTCGCCGGGGTGGCCGGCAAGTGGTAGCAGCGCGATTGGACCGTGACCGACAGCATGGCTGGGGTTTTCTGGGACTTGACCTCTTTGTAGAGCCTTATGTCGACCATGACCCGCCGCTTCTCGGACTCGGCGACGATCTGCGGGCTATTGCCGATCGAGCCGTCCATGCCGTCCTTCGTGATCTTCCAGCCGTCCTTCGGGAGCCCGGTCCGCAGGCGGTTCATGCCTTTCTCCAGCTCGGGGAACGGCGCCTCATAGAGACTCCAGGGGTGGTAGGCGTAGTAGGGCTCTTCCTCGCGGTCGTCGTCCGAGCAGGGCATCGTCAGCGCCCCCGGCTCCGTGGCTTTTCCCTTGACATTGATGATCTCGAGAATTCGGCTGGATGCCTGCTCGACATCCGCCACCGCGGCATCCTTGTCCCGTGTTTCCATCGGAGCCCCTGTTGCCGAACATGCCACCGTCAGTGCGCATATGGCGACGGCGAATACCTGGCCGCCGCGAATCCGTCGGGGGCGGCTCGGCATCAGGGACGCCACATGTTGGGGGGCTGTTCCTCCGGTGTCGCCGGGGTGGCCGGCACGCGGTAGCAGCGTGACTTGACAGAGACCTCCAGCATGGCCGGTGAATCTTCGGCCTTGACTTCCTCGTGCAGCCTTACGTCGAGCAGGAGGGCATGGTCATTGGACTCGGCGACGATCTGCGGACTGTTGCCGATGGTGCCGTCCTTGCCGTCCTTGGTGATGGTCCAGCCGTTCTTCGGAAGTGCGACCCTCAGGCGGTTCATGCCTTTTTTCAGCTCGGCGAAGGGTGCCTTGTAAATGCTCCACGGGTGGTACGCGTAGTAGGGGTCTTCCTGGTGATAGTCGTCCGAGCAGGGCATCGTCATCGCCCCGGGCTCTGAGGGCGACCCCTTGACGTCGATCAGTTCGAGGATCCGGCTGGATGCCCTCTCGACCTCCGCTATCACGGTGTCCTTGTCCCGTGTCTCCATAGTCTTTTCCTCTCCCGAACACGCCACCGTAAGCGCGCATATAGCGATAATGAATCCCTGTCCGAGAGTTCGCCTATTCAAGTTTCACCTTGCCGTATGCGCCGACGATGACAGCCGCCTGATTGCGTAGACTGATGGAGTCCTCGTCATAGAATCCCGTGTGTCCTGAAGCATCGCTTTTCATGATCATCCCGCCGAAGGATTTGTCGGTGGGGATGGCCAAGTTGTCGCCGAGCCCCATGAATCGGCCCCCCTCTCGGACCATGTCGTCGTCCCATGAGTCGGCACCCATGGCCCATACATGGTTGCCTCTGACGCCCAGGTCTCCGGCGTGATCGGCCTGGACGCCGGGACTGCCCGCGAAGACGTAGTCATCGGCGGCCTTGAGGTCCTGCCAGGACCCCGACTGGGCCGAGACGCCGACGACCGTGCTGCCGTAGCTGTGCCCGAGGACAGTCGTGTGCGAGCGAGTCCCGTCGGCGGCCTGTTGTGCGACTCTGTTCCCCTCCAGGAAGTCGTGGAGCCTCGGGCCGCCCTCCACTGCGTACTCCCCGCGTGTCGCCTGGGGAAGCACATTGTCCGGCGCGTTGTAGTCGAGCCACAGGATGGTGGATACGTCCTTTCCCCGGGCCATGCGGTGGCTTTCGGCCCAGAGCTTTTCGGCGCGGCCCAGGTCCCCACCGCTGGATTCCAGGCTCGCCTTCGTGCCGGGGACCCAGACGCCCACGTGATCCGCCGTGTCAGGGTTTCCGTTGGCGAGAATGATTCTCCCGTCCCCGAGGCCGGTGGGGTCGAAGCCGAGCAGATACGCCTCGGGAAGCCCCTTCTCGCCCGTGCGGTCGAAGCGGTCCTGGATGGCCTGCATTCCCTTGAGCGCGCCCTCGAGTCTGTCCTTCTTGGCGCCGTACTTGTCGTTCCACTGCCGCCACTCCGCGGTGATGACCGCGGCGGGATAGCTGCCATTGGTGTTGGGGGCGTATTTGACCGGCTCTTTCGGAATGGTGTTCAGGTCGAGCTGGTATTGCGCCCTCGTCTCGTCCAGGACCATTCTGTTCGCGTCGTCGCGGATGTCGGACGGGAGGCCGTTCATCGCTCCGATGGCGTTCGGGTGGACCGCCAGGTAGTCGGCCTGCTGTTCCGGAGTGAGGCCCTTCCACCACGCCGCGCTCTCCTCGGGGGTGGCTTCCCTCGGCGGGGGCTTGATGCTGTCCAGGTAGGTGCCGGCGGCGTCGGTCACCCCGCCCCGGTCGGAGGTCACGTCCGTCCAGTCCCGGTCCGAGACGACGAGGTCGTCGTCGGCGCGGAGGGCGCGGAGCTTCGGCTCCCACTTCGCGTCGGCCTCGGTGGCTTCCCGCAGGGCGTCCGCTATCCGGTCGGCGTACTCGATGGCCACGCCGTAGTACGGGTTCGGGTGGATGTTCGCCGCCTGGCGCTCCAGGGCGTCGGCCGTCGGGTCGCTCCCGGCGCTGCCGGTGACGGTGCCGCCCGCGGTGTCCTTGTCCTCGCCCGGCTTCCGGCCCGCCGGGTAGCCGACCGAACCGTCCGCGTGCACCGTGCAGTGGTCCGCGCGCGCGTCCTCGATCGCCGCCTCCAGCTTCCGTTTGGCCGAGGCCATGTCGAAGGCGAAGCCGTTCAGCGCGGTGCTCACGAGCCCGCACTCGGTCTGCACGTACTGGAAGTTCCCCGACACCGCGGCCAGTTCGCGCAGGGCGGCCGTGGCCGTCGCGCCCTTCAGCTGGTTGCGTATCCCCGCGGATATCTGGTTGTCGACGGTGTCCTTCGCCGCGTCGGCCATCGCGGCCGTCGCCCGGTATCGGTCCGCGGCGTTCTCGAATTCCGAGGGCTTAAGCGCCTGCAGCGTCGCGAGATCCATGCGCCCGGATCACGCCCCCTTCGACCGACCGCCGACGGCCGGGGTGTCCTTGTACGTGCCCTTCATCGCGTCCAGCTCGGCTTTCAGCGACTCGTCGGGCTTCGCGAGGTCATGGCCCGAAGAGGCGAGGAGCCCGCCCAGGGACGTGCAGCGCTTGCGGACCTTCTCCACGTACGCGTGCCAGGAGGTGTACAGCTCCTGCTGGGCCGCCACGCTCCGGCAGCCGGGCACCTCGCCCAGCTCCGCCTGCCCCTCCTTGAGCTTCGTCAGCGCCGAACCGATCGGCGCGGCGAGGCCCTTCGTGGCGTCGCCCGCCTGGACCCACGCCCTCTTGCTCGTCCTCAGGTCCGCCGATGTGCCGGGCCCCTGCCCGCCCGCCGGTACATCCACCTGAAGGTGGTTCAACTGCATGTGCGTAGACGTCACTGCGCCCTCCCCGTGTGTCCCCTGTCCCCACGGGCCCGGCCCCGCCTCCGGGTTGTCCGGGCCCGTACACGCGTGCCATCATTCCCGATTCCCACATGCAATCAAGCGGCTTCGAGCCAAATGCTGTTGGCGACGCGTGCCGGATGTCGCGGCCGTGCGGCGGGGCGCCGACGGGCAGACTGGGGGCCATGACCCTGCGCTTCTACCAGCTCGCCGTCGACGCCCACGATCTGCCCGCCCAGGCCCGCTTCTGGTGCGCCGCCCTGGACTGGCGGGTGCTCTACGAGGACGAGAACGAGATCGTCATCGGTGCCGACGAGAACGCGCTGCCCGGTATCTGCTTCCTGCCCGTGCCCGAGGACAAGGCGGTCAAGAACCGGCTGCACATCGACCTGAGCCCGGACGACCAGGCCGCCGAGGTCGAGCGGCTGATCGGGCTCGGCGCCCGGCGCATCGAGGTCGGCCAGCCGTCGGACGTGACGTGGGTGGTGCTGGCCGACCCGGAGGGCAACGAGTTCTGCGTACTGCGCCCGAAGGGGACGCTCACCGACTGAGCCGGGCGCGCGGGGCCGCTACGCCGTGTACTGCGGCGGTACGGCGGCGGCCTCGGCAAGCACCGGGCCCAGGTTCTCGGTGCGGATGCGCCGGTCCACGTAGAGCAGCCCGGTCACCAGCGGCGGGAACACAGCCACGACCAGCTGGCTCACCATCTGGCCGAGCAGCACCAGCACGAGGTACCCGCTCATCGCGGTGATGATCGCGGCGGGGCCGGAGTGCTCATCGAGGTTGACCGAGCCCAGCATGCTGGTGAACATGCCGAGGAACGTGAACGGGATCTGGATGAGGTAGCTCGCCACGGTGGCCATGACGCCCGCCAGCAGCGTCGTACCGAAGACGCGCCACCAGGCGCCGCGCACCAGCGTGACCGATCGGCGCAGCGAGGCCAGCGGGCCCTGGTTCTCGAAGACGACCGCCGACGGGGCGAGCGAGAACCTCACCCAGAGCCAGGTGGCCACCGGCAGGAACCCGAGGAAGCAGGCCACGCCCGCCACGACCAGCGCCGGCGAGCCCCCGTCGCTGTCCACGGCGACCGCGCCGACGATTCCGGCGATGAGCGCGCCCAGGCCCAGCAGCAGCGGCACCATGGTGATCAGCGCGGTCAGCAGGAGCGCGCCGACCACCGCGGGCATCCGCGCCCAGGCCCGCCGCCAGATCGCCGAGAAGGTCGTCGGCCGGCCCAGCACCGCCTCCTGCAGGGCCGCCGGCACCGCTGCGCAGACCACGGCCGAGGCCACCACCATCGAGAGGAACCCGAGCACCGCGACCACGCCGAACGCGGTGATCACCGGGGTCAGGTCACGCGCGGCGGGGTCCTCGTACTCGCTCAGCTCGAACAGCCGGTGCAGATGGTCCGAGACGGCCGAGTACGCGATGAGGACCGCCGTGACCATCACGAGCAGCGCGCCGCCGTACAGGGCCGCGCCCACCGCGAGCAGCTGCTTGCCGTAGCGGCCCAGGGTGGAGAAGGCGCCACCGAATATGTCCCCGACCCTCAGCGGCCCCAGGGGTATCACCCCGGGCTTCGGCGGCATCCAGCCCCCGCCCCAGCCACCCCACCCGGACGGCCCCGGAGATCCCCCGTACGGCGCGCCTCCATGGGCCCCGCCGCCCCACCCTGCGTCCTGCGCCACTGCTGCTCCGTCGGTCCGTCGATCATGTACTGGACGAACCACGGTAGCGTCACGGGATTCCGGCGGATCCGGCCGTGTGCGAGCAGACGTTGCGTACACTTGTACACATGGGATACGGACTGCTCGCCGCGGCCATCGCGGCGGAGGTGGCGGGGACGACCGCCATGAAGTACAGCGAGGGATTCACCCGGCTCTGGCCCTCACTGATCACCGTCGCCGGCTATCTGCTGGCCTTCTCCCTGCTCGCCCAGACCCTCAAGACCCTGTCCGTCGGCACCGCCTACGCGATCTGGGCGGGCGTCGGCACCGCCGCCGTGGCCCTCATCGGCATGGTCTTCCTCGGGGAGTCCGCCAGTCCCCTCAAGGCGCTCGGTGTGCTGCTCGTCATCGCCGGCGTGGTGGTGCTCAACCTCGGCGGGGCGCACTGATGGCACGGCGGTACGACCCCGAGCGGCGCTCCCGGATCATCGACGCGGCGATCCGGGTGGTCGGCGAGCGGGGCATCGCCGGGCTCAGCCACCGCTCCGTCGCCGCCGAGGCCGATGTGCCGCTGGGCTCGACGACGTACCACTTCGCCTCCCTCGACGAGCTGCTGATCGCCGCCCTGCGCAGGACCAACGAGAACTTCGCCGCCGTCCTGCGCGACAGCCGCGCCCTCGCCGACCCGGACGCCGATCTCGCGGCCGAACTCGCCCGGCTGCTGGGGGTGTTCTTCGAGGGCGGGCGCGGCCGGGCCGAGCTGGAGTACGAGCTCTATCTCGCCGCCCTGCGCAGGCCCGCGCTCCGCCCGGTCGCCGCCGAGTGGACCGACGGCGTGGCCGCCCTGCTCCACCCGCGCACGGACCCGGCCACCGCACGCGCCCTGGTCGCCCTGATGGACGGCATCTGCATCCAGGTGCTGCTCACGGGCGGCGCCTACGACGAGGCGTACGCGCGCGAGATGCTGGGCCGGGTCGCGGGCTGAGGAAGTCCCGCGCGGTCAGCGGCCGTCCACGTCCCGCACCGCCGCCAGGGCGGCCCGCACGCTGTCCTCGATGTCCGTGACCGGGTACAGCACCTCGCGGACCGTGCGCTCCCGGTCCACCACCAGGGTCAGCCGCTTGGCGCGGGCGGCCCCGCCGGCGCGGAAGGTGGGGAGGCGAAGCGCGGCGGTCAGCTCCAGGTCCGCGTCGGAGAGGAGCGGGAAGCGCAGCCGCTCGGCCTCGGCGAACGCCGCCTGCTCGTCCGGGCGTTGCGTGGAGACGCCGTGCACGCTCGCGCCCGCCGCAGTGAAGTCGGCCAGCCGGTCGCGGTAGGTGCACGATTCGAGCGTGCAGCCACGGGCGCCCGGGATGCCGGACCAGCCCGGGGGATAGGACTCCTGGCGGGCGTAGGCCCCGGGGAAGAAGTACAGGACGGTGTACGGGGTGGCGGCCACCGGGTCGCGCCGGCTGCCGTCGGCGCCCGGCAGGGTCAGTTCCGGTACGCGCGTGCCCCGCAGCGCGTGCACCCGTGCGGCCTCCCGCGAGGACTCCTGCGTGGTCGCCATCGTCTCCCCGTCTCCCATCACCCAGGCGTCGCCCCAGTCCTGGAGCGCGATCAGTACCGGCAGCAGGGCGCGGCCGCGCGGGGTCAGCCGGTACTCGTGGCGCACCGGCCGCTCCTGGTACGGCTCGCGGGTCAGGACCCCCGCGTCGACCAGCAGCCTCAGCCGTTCGGTGAGGACCTTCCGGGAGACGCCCAGTTCCCGCTGGAGCGCGTCGAACCGGTGCACCCCGCGCGCGGTGTCCCGCACGATCAGCAGAGTCCACCAGTCACCGACCACGTCGAGCGCCTGTGCGATGGCGCAGTCGGCGTCGGCCTGGCTGAGGCGCTGGGGCATGGGGCCTCCTCGGTCGTCGGGGCTGTCATTCAACTCCATCGGGCCGCGTTGACCTGCGGAACGCATGCTGCCATAGTCGGTTCCCAAAAGGAACTCACTCGGGTTCCACTGGGGAGGGTGTGGGGATGGGGATGCTGACGGGCGTTCCGCGCACGGTGCGGCTGCTGGCCTTCGGGGCGTTCTTCAACGCGATGGTCAGCTTCACCTTCGTCTACCTCTTCGTCTATCTGACGGGCCCTCGCGGGCTCTCCGTCCCCCAGGCCGGGCTGCTCACCGGCATCGGCGGCGTCGGCCTGGTCGCGGGCAACTTCACCGGCGGCTGGTTCGGCGACCGCTACGGACACCGCCGGATGCTGCTGCTCGGCGCCTGCGTCGGCGGGGCCGTGCTCGTCGCCCTGCCGGTGCTGCCGCTCCCCGCGCTGTACGCGGTCCTGCCGCTCGCCCAGTACGCCACCGGCGTGGTGCGCGCCGCGAACTCCGCCCTGGTGGCCGTCTCCGTGCCCGGCGGACGGCGGCGCCAGAGCTTCGCCCTGACCCGCTTCGCCTCCAACGGCGGCTTCACCGTGGGACCGCCCCTCGGCGCCCTGATCGCCGCCCGCTTCTCGTACGACTGGCTGTTCCTCGTCGACGGCGCGGGCACCCTGCTCTTCGCCTGCTACGCGGCCCGCATCCTCCCCGCCCGGGGCACCGCGCACTCCCGCCCCGCGCCCCCGCCGCCCGGCACCCCGGGGCTGTGGCGCGAACTGCGGGCCGGGCCCGCCGTGCCGGTGCTGCTCGCCGCGATCGTCTGCGTGGACCTGGTCTACCGCCAGCAGTACTCCACCCTGCCGGTCTTCCTCGCGGACCACGGCCACGGCACCGCGTTCTACGGCTGGCTCATTGCCGTGAACGGCGGGGTCATCCTCTGCCTGGAACTGCCCGCCGCCCACGCCCTTCGGGCCCGCGCGCCGCTGGGCATCGTCGGCACCGGGCTGCTGTTCGTCGGTGCGGGGTACGCGCTGCTGATCCCCGGCGCCGGGGCCGCGTTCGCCGTCCTGATGATGGTCTCCCTGACCCTCGGCGAGATCCTGTACAAGACCACCGCCACGGCCTACGTCGCCGACCAGGCGCCCCCGCACGCGCAGGGCCGCTTCCAGAGCCTGTACGCGGGCGCCTCCATCAGCGGCCAGGTCCTCGCCCCGCCCCTCGGCGGCGCCCTCTACGCCACCGCCCCAGCACTGCTCTGGCCCGCCTGTGCGGTCCTGGCGGGTCTGGCGGGCTGCGCGGTGCTCGCCGCGCGGCGACTGCCCGTGCCCGCCGGGCCGGTCCCGGCGGCGCGACGCCCGGACGCTGAGACCGGTTCGCCCGCGCGCCCCCGGTCCGGTTAGGTTTCTGGTCATGACCGACACGACTTCCACCCGCACCACCGGCGCCGTCGCCGCCGGACTCGCCACCATCGCCGGCGACGGTTCCGTCCTCGACACCTGGTTCCCCGCGCCCGAGCTCACCGCCGAGCCCGGCCCCGCCGGTACCGAGCGGCTCGGCCCCGACCAGGCCGTGAACCTGCTCGGCGAGGGCGCCGCCAAGGCCATCGGCGTGGACGCCCGGCGCGGCGTCGAGGTCGTCGCCGTGCGCACGGTCATCGCCTCGCTCGACGACAAGCCGCTCGACGCCCACGACGTCTACCTGCGCCTGCACCTGCTCTCGCACCGCCTGGTCCAGCCGCACGGGCAGAACCTGGACGGCATCTTCGGCCACCTCGCCAACGTCGCCTGGACCTCGCTCGGCCCGGTCGCCGTCGACGACCTGGAGAAGGTGCGGCTCAACGCCCGCGCCGAGGGCCTGCACCTCCAGGTCACCTCCGTCGACAAGTTCCCGCGCATGACGGACTACGTGGCGCCGAAGGGCGTACGTATCGCGGACGCCGACCGGGTGCGCCTCGGCGCGCACCTCGCCTCCGGCACGACCGTCATGCACGAGGGCTTCGTCAACTTCAACGCCGGCACGCTCGGCACGTCCATGGTCGAGGGCCGCATCTCCGCCGGCGTCGTCATCGGTGACGGCTCGGACATCGGCGGCGGCGCCTCCACGATGGGCATGCTCTCCGGCGGCGGCAAGGAGCGCATCGTGATCGGTGAGCGCTGCCTGGTCGGCGCGGAGGCCGGGGTCGGCATCGCGCTCGGCGACGAGTGCGTCGTCGAGGCCGGTCTGTACGTCACCGCCGGTACGCGCGTCACCATGCCGGACGGCCAGGTGGTCAAGGCCCGTGAGCTCTCCGGCGCCTCGAACATCCTCTTCCGCCGCAACTCGGTCACCGGAGCCGTCGAGGCCCGCCCGAACAACGCGGTCTGGGACGGCCTCAACGACGTCCTGCACAGCAACGACTAAGCGGGGGCGAGGAGTTCCTCGTACGCCGCACGCAGCCCGTCGGACGCCTCGCGCCCGGCGGGCTGCAGCGGTTCACGCACCGGCCCCGCGGCCAGCAGCGCCTTCGCCGTCACCGTGCCGGGCAGCCCGGACGCCATCATCAGGGCCGTCAGCGGGGCGAGCCGCGCGTTGAGCCGGGCGGCCCCGTCGGTGTCCCCGGCGTCGAAGGCGTCCAGCACCGCCCGCATCCGCCCCGGCACCACGTTGGCGACCGTGCTGACGTAACCCGCGCCGCCCACCGCGTACAGCGGCAGGTTCAGCTCCTCGCAGCCCGAGTAGTACGCGAGCCCGCCGGCCGCGATCACCCGGGTCGCCGTCAGCAGGTCCTGCGAGCAGTCCTTCACCGCGACGATGCGCGGGTGCTCCGCCAGCCGCAGCATGGTCTCCGGCTCGATGCGGGTGCCGGTGCGGCCGGGGATGTCGTACAGCATCACGGGCAGCCCCGCCGCGTCCGCGATGCGGCGGAAGTGCGCCTCCACGGCCGCCTGCGGGGGCCTGCTGTAGTACGGGGTCACCACCAGGAGCCCGTCCGCGCCCGCCTGTTCGGCCTGGCGCGCCAGCTCGATCGTGTGCCGGGTGTCCGAGGTGCCGACGCCCGCGACCAGCGGCACGGCCGGGCCGACCGCCTCGCGCACCGTCCGCAGCAGTGCCGCCTTCTCCGCGTCGGACGTGGTCGGGGACTCGCCGGTGGTGCCGCTGAGCACCAGCCCGTCGCAGCCGCCCGCGACCAGGGCGGCCGCGTGTGCCGCCGCGGTCTCCCGGTCGAGGGCTCCGTCGGCGGTGAAGGGGGTGACCATGGCGCAGAGGGCGCGGCCGAAGGGGCGCGGGCGGGCAGGTGCGGAAGGCGTCATTCCAGCAGTGTCGGCCCCTCGGACGGTGAAGGTCTACTTAGATCTTCTGTGGGTGAGGGTGAAGCACCACTCAAGAGTGGCGGGGAGCGCCGCATCTGCTGGGGCCCGGGGCGCCGAGAGGGCGGGCCCCGGGGCCCGGGGCGACGGCGGCCTTGCCCGCATTCCGGGCGGCACGCGGCGAAATGCGTCTACGCTGGGGGCGTGTTCCGCACGTTCCACCCGCCCCGCCCCGCCACAGGCGCTGGGCCCCGCGGCACACGTCCTGAGCCGGCCGGCCCGGCGACCGCCCCCCCCGTATGTTCCGAGGAGACCCCCTGATGTCCGCAGAGCGCCCGACCCTGCCGCCGGTCCGGCTGCACACCGAGGCCGAGCTGGCACGGGACGCGCTTGCCGCGCCGCTGCTCGCCCGCGCCGCACGGCTCGCCCGCTGGGCCGGCCCGGACACCAGGGTCGGGGCCGGCGGCGAACTCGTCGACGCGCAACTCCCCGCCGCCGCCGAGCACCTCGGCCTCGCCCCGAACGAGGACGGTGCGGCGGAGGCCAGCGAGGCATGGCGGCTCGCCGTCGACACCGGGCTCGTCGACATCGAGGAGCCGGCCCGGGAGCCGGGCGGCCCGGAGGGCGTCTTCGACGAGGACGAGACCGGGGACGACGAGGCGCTGGGGACCGTCACCGCGGGCGAGAACCTCGCACTGCTGACCGGCGGTTCACCGGCGGACGTCCTGGCGATCTGGCTCGACGGCCTGGAGGCAGCGCACGCCGACGCGACCGCACCGGCCTTCGACGACTTCGCGGACCTCGTCGGAGAGGACGGCTCGATCGACTTCGAGGCGCTCGACTGGGACCCGGAGACCGAGGCGGAGTTCCTGGACGGCGTCCTCGGCAACCTCTACCTGCTCACCGTCGGCGAGGGCGCGGACGGGGCGCCGGTGCCGCTGCCCGCCCTCGCCGCGTCGGTGATCGTCCCCGACGACATGGGCGAGCCCACCGACGACGTGCTGGAGCAGGTCTCGGACGCGATGATGCGGCTGGACGACCAGTTCCGGGTGCTGGAGCCCATCGGCATCGTCGAATACCACCCGGTGGACGAGGCGCTGCTCGTCGAGGAGGGCGAGGAGGACGCCTCGCCCTCCGACGACGAGGACGTCACCCGCTACGGCATGGTCCGGCTGACCCCGCTCGGCCTCTACGGCATCCGCGCCCGCATGCTGGAGGCCGGGGTGGACGCCCCGGCGATCGGCGACCTCGTGGACAAGGGCGCCGACGTGCTCCTCGGCGGCGTCGCCCACTACCCGGAGGCCGGGGCCCGTGCCGAGATCCAGCTGTGGCTGGCCCGCCGGGGCTCGGACGGCGCCGCCGCCGAACTCCTGGACGCCGCACGGGGTGACGACCCGGTGGCCCCGCTGCGCCGGCTGCACTGCCAGGAGGCGCTCGCCCTGGTCGGCGCGGAGGCCGAACCCGCCGTGCGCGCGGTGCTCGACGACCCGCAGCTCGGCGGCCTGGCCCGGGTCTGGCTCGCCGAGCGGGGCGCGGAGGGCGTCCCGGCGCCCTCGGAGACGATGATCTTCTGGCTCGCCATCGACACGATCGCCGCCCAGCTGGAGGCCGACGGCGACCTCGACGAG
This sequence comes from Streptomyces sp. 2131.1, assembly GCF_900105515.1. Lineage (GTDB taxonomy): Bacteria > Actinomycetota > Actinomycetes > Streptomycetales > Streptomycetaceae > Streptomyces > Streptomyces drozdowiczii. The sequence goes on from NZ_FNSY01000001.1 coordinate 5,502,824, forward strand.
CTCCAGGGCCTGGTCGAGGGCCTGTCCGGCCAGCACAGCGGCTTCTTCGACGAGGCCTGGCGCGTCGACCACCCGGCGACCGCGGACGTCCTGGAGGCGATGGGGCGGCTGCACAGCGACAGGAAGCAGGCCAAGGAGGCCCGCAAGGCCGCGTTCAAGGCGCGCTCGCGTGCCGGTTCGGGCGACTGACCAGGCACTTCGGAGCGGATGTGACGGGCGGGCGGCCGGACACGGGCCGCCCGCCCGTCGTCGATGTTCACCGAAAGCGGCGCCCAGAAGTCGTCGCCGGTTCAACTGGTGTTGGGGAACGGACGGAACGGTGAGGCCCGTCAACAGCACACCCCCGCAGCACCAGGAGTACGTGATGGCCTTCACGCGCAGGGAATTCACCAGACAGTCCGCCCTCACCGGCGCCGGCGTCGCCCTCACCGGAACCGTCGCCGCGCTGGCCACCGCGCCCGGCGCCCTCGCCGCCGGGGGCCCGGCCCACGGCCACGACGACCACGGCCACGGGCATGACCACGGCCACGGTCACGACCGCGAACCCGGCTACGGACCGCTGCGCTCCGACCCGAAGGGCATACTCGCGCTGCCCGCCGGATTCTCGTACCGGATCATCACGCACTGCGGGGTCACCAAGCTGGAGAGCGGCGAGTACACGCCGTCCAACCACGACGGCACGGCCGCCTTCGAGGGCCCGCGCGGGGTGACGCTGCTGGTCAACAACCACGAGCTGAGCGGCACCCGGGCCGGCTGGGAGCACCCGGTGCCCCTCACCGACGGCCTCGTCTACGACCCGGTCGCGGCGGGCGGCTGCACCGTCGTCGAGACCCGCCGCGACGGCCGCACCGCGGAGTGGGTCGGCATCGCCGGCACCTCCACCAACTGCGCGGGCGGCGCCACCCCGTGGGACACCTGGCTCACCTGCGAGGAGACCGAGGACAAGGCCGGCAAGAACGGCCTGCTCAAGGACCACGGCTACGTCTTCGAGGTCGACCCGTACGACAAGCGCGCCAACCGCTCCCCGCGCCCCATCAAGGCCTTCGGCCGGTACGCGCACGAGGCGGTCGTCATCGACCCCAAGCAGGGCCATGCCTACCTCACCGAGGACGCCTCGGGCCCCAACGGGCTGCTCTACCGCTGGGTGCCGCCGCACGGCTTCCGGCACGGCCGGGGCAAGCTGCGCACCCTCGCCGACGACGCGGGCGTGCTCCAGGCGTTCAAGTGCTTCGACAAGACCGGCAAGTTCGTCGACGACCTCTCGCGGGCCACGAAGACCGGCACCGTGTACGGCGTGGACTGGGTCGACGTGCCGGACCGCGACGCCAAGTCCGTCTCGGTGCGCAAGCAGTTCGCGGACGGTGCGGTCACCCGCGCCCGCAAGCTGGAAGGCATGTGGTGGGCCGACGGCGGCGCGTACATCGTGTCCTCCTTCGCCCGTGACGAGAGCCCCGTCCAGCACGACGGCCAGGTCTGGTTCTACGACCCGAAGCGCCGCACGCTGACCCTGAAGGTGCTCCTGGGCGTCAACCCGGACCCGTCGAAGGACGGCGCCTTCGACGGCCCGGACAACATCACCGTCTCGCCGTACGGCGGTCTGGTCATCGCCGAGGACGGCGAGGGCGTCCAGCACCTCTTCGGGGCGACCGAGAGCGGCCGCACCTACCCGATCGCGCGCAACGAGCTGAACATCGGCAGCGCGGAGGAGCCCGAGTACAGCGAGTTCACCGGGGTCACGTTCTCGCCGGACGGCCGCACGCTGTTCGCCAACATCCAGACCCCGGGGATCATGGTCGCGATCACCGGTCCGTGGAAGCGGCAGCCCAACCGTTAACTGCGGGGCATGGCGTAGGGGGCCCCGGGGGCGCATACTCGACTTAATGAAACAGTCAGCCGGCTCCCGCCGCCACCTGCCGTCCAGTCCCTTCAACCGCCCGGCCCAGGCGGCCCCACCGGTCGAATTGTTCGACGTGGGCGACCGGGTCTCGCACGACCAGTTCGGTCTGGGCCGCGTCCTCGCCGTCGAGGGCGACAACGACGCGGTGCTCATCGACTTCGCCGGCCGTCAGGGTCGCATCATGAGCCCCTACTCCAAGCTCACGAAGCTCTGAGGCCGTCCCAGGGGCCGTCCGCCAGCCGCGCGGACGGCCCCTGAGCCATGTACGGGGCCGCTACAGGGCCTGAGCGGCGGGCTTCACCATGCCCCGGACGGTCCGCGACTTCACGAAGTCGCCCATCGCGGTCATCTCCCACTCGCCGGAGAACTGCTTGATCAGCTTGGCCATCATCACGCCGGTCTGCGGCTCGGCCCCGGTCAGGTCGAAGCGGACCAGCTCCTCGTCGGTGGCGGCGTCCACCAGCCGGCAGTAGGCCTTGGCGACCTCGGTGAACTTCTGGCCCGTGAACGAGTTGACCGTGAACACCAGGCCGGTCGCCTCGGCGGGGATCCGGCCCAGGTCGACGACGATCACCTCGTCGTCCCCCTCGCCCTCACCGGTCAGATTGTCCCCGGAGTGCTTGATCGCGCCGTTCAGGATGGACAGCTTGCCGAAGTAGCAACTGTCCAGGTGGTTGCGGCGCGGCCCGTACGCGATGACCGAGGCGTCCAGGTCGATGTCCTTGCCGCGGAACGCGGGCTCCCAGCCGAGCCCCATCTTGACCTGCGAAAGCAGCGGCCGGCCCGCCTTGACCAGCGAGACGGTCTCGTTCTTCCGGAGGCTGACGCGGCCCTTGTCGAGGTTGATCCGCCCCGGAGCGGCCGGGGCCGGGGGAGCCGGAGGGGCGGCGGGGGGAGCGGCCGGGGCGGGCGGCGCGAGGCGCGGGTCCGCCGGCGCGGCGGCCGGCGGCGGGGGCGCGGGGGCGGTGACCGCCGGGGGAGCGGCGGGGGCGGCGGGGGCCTCGTCGACCGTGACGCCGAAGTCCGTGGCGATGCCGGCCAGGCCGTTCGCGTAGCCCTGGCCGACGGCGCGGACCTTCCAGGCACCGCCGCGCCGGTAGACCTCCATGACCACGAGGGCGGTCTCGGCGCCCAGCCGGGGCGGGGTGAAGGAAGCGAGCACGGTGCCGTTGTCCGCGTCGCGCACGGTGGCGGTCGGCTCGACGCCCTGGAAGGTCTGACCGGCGCCGTCCGGGCTCGCCGTGACGACGATCTTCTCGATGCCGGCGGGCACCGCGGCGGTGTCCACGACGACGGCGTCCGGCGCGCTGCCGCCGCCGGAGCGGTAGGTCACACCGGGGCCCGAGGGTTGGTTGTAGAAGATGAAGTCGTCGTCGGAGCGCACCTTGCCGTCGGCGGTGAGCAGCAGGCCCGACACGTCGAGCCGCACGGGCGCCGCGACGTCCACCGCCACGCGGACGGAGGTGAGGGGGAGATTCGAGCCAGGTGTCATAGCGGTCATGTCCCGATGAACGAACGACCCGGCTTTGCCGTTCCCTTACCTTCCGCAGGGTTCGCCCGTACGGCGGAAGCTTCCGTTCCGCGCCCCGCTGCGGGTCCCGTCAGCGGTTGCGCGGGTGGTTGCGCGCGGTGCGCTCGTTGCCGTGCTTGTACGCCCCCGTCCAGCGGGCCATCACCAGCTGGACGTCGCCCGCCTCCACCTCGGCCAGGAACTTCTCCGCCCGGCTGCCGCGCAGGGTGCCCGCCGGGCGGCCGTGGTGGGTGACGGTGACGCTCGCGTCGCCGTGCTGCTCGTACCGGAATCCCGAAGGTCTCGCCATGACCGCATCATGCCGCGCCGGAGCGTTCCGGGACGACGGCTTTTCCGCGTATGACGGTATTGCCGCGGCCTCAGTACGGCCAGATCGGCGGGTTGGTGCAGAAGTGACCGCCGAGGTGGGCGTGGTCCGGGTTGCCGGGGTCCAGCTCGCCCTGTTCCGCGACGAGCTTCGCCGCGTACGGCTCCGAGTCGTCCTGCGGCTCGTAGCCCAGCGCGCGGGCGGAGGTCAGGTCCCACCAGAGGCGGGTGTTGTCCGAGGAGCCGTTCACGACGGTGTGCCCGACGTTCTCGGCGGTGAGCGCGGCGTCGAACAGCCGGGCGCCGTCGGCGGGGCTCATCCACACCGACAGCATCCGGACGGACGTCGGCTCGGGGAAGCAGGAGCCGATGCGGACGGAGACCGTCTCCATGCCGTGCCGGTCCCAGTACAGCTGGGCGAGATCCTCGCCGAACGACTTGGACAGGCCGTAGAAGGTGTCGGGCCGGCGCGGGGTGTCCACCGGGATCAGCAGGTCGCCCGGGAGCGGGCGCGGGGTGAAGCCCACCGCGTGGTTGGACGAGGCGAACACGATGCGGCGGACCCCGGCCTCCCGCGCGGCCTCGTACAGGTTGTACGTGCCCTCGATGTTCGCCCTGAGGATCTTGTCGAACGGGGCTTCCAGGGAGATGCCCGCGAGGTGGATGATCGCGTCGACCCCCGCCACGGCCTCGCGCAGCGCGTCCCTGTCCGCCAGGTCGGCGGTGATCGCGTCCGGCTCGCCCTCGATCGGCACCATGTCGAACAGGCGCAGCGCGTAGCCGTGGGCGGGCAGCAGCGCGCGCATCAGCGTGCCGAGGCCGCCGGCGGCGCCGGTGAGCAGGACGGTGCGGGGCTTTGCGGCGGGCATGCGGGTCTCCTTTTGGATCAGGTTCACATGCGTGGACAAGGTATGTGGGGGGTGAGGGGGCGTCAAGGGGCGTCGAGGGAGCGCGCCTGTCCGGTCATCGAGGGCAAAGTTCCCGCGTCGGAGTGCGGTCGGCGCGCCTTGACCTCGGCGAGCCCTGCGGCCTAGCTTAGGATGTGTTCATAAATATGGACACGAATCAGAGATGCGCACGCCTCAGGAGGCGCCCGTGAGTTCAGATCCGCTTGCCGCCCGACTCACCGCCGTCGCCGGGCCGCTCTTCTTCCCCGTCACCGCCTACGACGCGGCCGGCGCCGTCGACGTGGACGCCTTCCGGGCGCACGTCCGCCGGGGCATCGACGCCGGTGCGGCGGCGGTGTTCGCGGCCTGCGGCACCGGTGAGTTCCACGCCCTGACCCCCGAGGAGTTCCGGCTCGTCGTGGCCGCCGCGGTGGAGGAGACCGCCGGCGCGGTACCGGTCGTCGCGGGCGCCGGGTACGGCACCGCGCTGGCGGTCCGGTTCGCCCGGCTCGCCGAGGAGGCAGGTGCCGACGGGCTGCTGGCCATGCCCCCGTACCTGGTCCACGCCGACCAGGAAGGGCTGCTGGCGCACTACACGGCGCTGGCCGCGGCCACCGGCCTGGAGACGATCGTCTACCAGCGCGACAACGCCGTCTTCACCCCGGAGACCGTGCTCGCCCTGGCCCGTACCCCCGGGATCATCGGCCTCAAGGACGGCTACGGCGACCTGGACCTGATGCAGCGCATCGTCAGCGCGGTGCGCGGCGGGCTGCCGGGGGAGGACTTCCTCTACTTCAACGGGCTGCCCACCGCCGAGCTCACCGGCCTCGCCTACCGCGGCATCGGCGTCACGCTGTACTCGTCGGCTGTCTTCGCCTTCGCCCCCGACATCGCGCTCGCCTTCTACCGGGCCCTGGACTCCGGCGACGACGCCCTGGTCAACGCGCTGCTCGACTCGTTCTACCGGCCGCTCGTCGAACTGCGGGCCCGGGGCCGCGGCTACGCCGTGTCGCTCGTCAAGGCCGGAGTCCGGCTCCAGGGGCTGGACGTCGGACCGGTGCGCAGCCCGCTCACCGAGCCGCCCGCCGCGCACATCAAGGAGCTGACGGAGATCGTCGCCGCCGGCCGCGCGCTCCTGGAGCGGCACGCATGAGGACGTCCGCCTTCCTCTACCCCTGGGACGTCGTCGGGGACCCCGACGCCCCCGCCCGCATCGCGGACCTGGGCATCCAGCAGGTGACGCTCGCCGCCGCCTACCACTCCACCCGGGCGCTGACCCCGCGCCACCCCGCCCGCCGCCTCGTCACGGCCGAGCACGCGGCGGTGCTCTACCCGCCGGACGCCGGCCGCTGGGCGGGGCGGGCGCTGCGCCCGTACCCGCAGGCGTGGATCGCCTCGGACGACCCGTTCGCGGAGGCCGCCGACGCGCTGGCCGGGGCCGGGCTCGACGTGCACAGCTGGGTGGTGCTCGCGCACAACTCCCGGCTCGGCGCGGAACACCCGGACACCTCGGTGGTCAACGCCTACGGGGACCGCTACCCGTGGGCGCCCTGCGTCGCCCGGCCGGAGGTCCGCGCGTACCTGGTGGACCTGGCGGCGGAGGCGGCCGTACGGGACGGGGCGCGGGGCACCGAGCTGGAGTCCTGCGGCTGGTACGGCTTCGCCCATCTGCACGCCCACGACAAGGTGGCGGGCGTCGGGCTCGGGGACGCCGCCCAGTACCTGATGTCCCTCTGCTTCTGCCCGGTCTGCCGGGCCGGGTACGCCGGACAGGGCCTCGATCCCGAGGAGCTGGGCGCGGCCGTGCGCCGGGCCCTGGAGCCGGTCTGGTCCGGGTCCGGATCGCCGGACGCCGGCTGGGAGGCCGTCGGCAAGCTGCTCGGCGCGGACCTCGCGGAGGCGACGCTGCGGTGGCGCACGGAGGCGGCCCGGAGCCTCCAGGAAGCGGTGACCGGTGCGGTGCGGGCGGCGGCGCCCGGGTTCCAGGTGCTGCTGCACGCCGACCCCGCGCCGTACCGCTGCGGGGCCAACGCGGGCGTCGACCCCGAGCACATCCTGTCCGTGGCGGACGGGGTGGTACTGCCGTGCACCGGGGCGGACGCGGTACGGGAGGCCGTGCTCGGGCCGTTCGCGGGCGCTCCCGACGCGGTCGTCGCCGCCAACCTCACCGTGGTGCGCGGCATGGGCGGCAGCCCGGACACGCTGGAGCGGGACGCCGCGCACGCCGCGTCGCTCGGCGCGAACCAACTGCGCCTGTACCACGCGGGCCTGGCCTCCGATCCGGACCTGGCGGCCGTCGCGGGGGCGCTGAGGCGCCTCGGGTGAGGCGGGCGGGGCTTCCCCGCGCCCCGGGGAAGGCGGCTGCCGAGGGCTCTCGGCGCCCGCGTTCCGCCACGCTCACGCGTCCGCCGCGACCTCCGGGCCGCCCGGAACCCCCCGTCCCGGGCGGCCCGCCAGCAGTGCCGACGCCGTCAGCACCGCCCCCGCGCCCACCACCGGCAGCAGCACCCCGACGTCCACCCGCGCCACCAGCCCCGCGCCGATCCCCAGGGCCACCGCGTTCGGCGACATGATCAGCGTGTCCGCCGTCGCGGCCGTGCGGCCCAGCACCGCGTCCGGGGTCTCGCGCTGCACCGCCGTCAGCGCGGCGATCAGCACGCACGGCAACCCCGCCCCGATCAGCGCGCACGCGGTGAGCGCCACCGCGTCGGACGGCACGGCCCGCAGCCCCACCGCGACGCCGAACAGCGCGATCCCCGCCGCCGGGAACACCCGCCCCGGCAGCCGGCGCATCAGCGTGCCCGCGAGCAGCCCGACCGTGACGGACCCGATCCCTTGGGCAACCGACAGCACACCGGCGTACGCGGGGGAGTGGCCGAGGGTGTCGTCCACGACGGCGTACAGCGTGGCCCCGTTGAGCCCGGCGCACAGCATCGTGGCCGAGGCGGCGAGGACCAGTGGCCGCAGCACCGGCGACCCCCACAGCTGCCGGAGCCCGGCCGTCCAGCCGCCCGGCCCCATCGGCGCGCGCGGGGCCGTCCGCCGTACCCGCAGCAGGGCGCAGAGGCCGGCCGCCAGGGCGAAGGAGACCGCGTCCAGGAGCGCCACCGCGCCGCCTCCGTAACGGGCGTAGAGCCCGGCGCCGGTCAGCGGGGCGACCAGCTTCATGCCCTCGTTCGCCATCATCCGCAGCCCGTTGAAGTCGCCGAGCAACGCGGCCGGGACCGCCCCCGCCACCACGGCCGACTCCGCCGAGTCCATCAGCACCGAGAGGCACCCGTACAGCACGAACACCGCGAACAGCAGCCACACGCGCCCCTCCACGCGCACCAGCGCCAGCACCGCCGTCGAGGCCGCCAGGACGACGTTCGTGCCCACCAGCAGCGGCTTGCGCGGCAACCGGTCCGCCACCGCACCCAGCAGCGGGCCGAACAGGACCGGCAGCCAGACGGCGAACAGGGCGAGGGCCGCCAAGGCGTCCGAACCCGTCAGCGACTTGACCCAGATCCCGGCCGCCAGCCGCATCGCCGAACTGCCGAACCCCGAGACCACGACCGCCGCGAGGAACAGCCCGGCCGTCCGGTTCCGCAGCACCCGACCCACCGCCATCACGCCCACCGCACCTTTCCGACCTGCGCGTTCTCCATGCGGTCAGGCTGGCGGCTGAGGCCCGGGCGCGGCATCGGGCAGATGCCGTACGCCCGGACAACTCGACTGCGGCGCACCGGAATCCGTGTACGGCACATGTCCCGGTCCCACGAACTTCTTTCGTCAGAAGCGTTGACGAAACATTCGCGGCGCCTCTAGCTTCATCGCGTCGTACTCCGTACGTCATATATGAGACGCGATATGCGAGATGTGAGAGCCCTTCACCCATGACCTTTGCGCCCACCCCGATTCCGTCCCGCACCCAGTACGTGCTGGAGGCGATCAAGCACGCGATCCTCACGGCACAGCTGAGGCCGGGGCAGGCGCTCGTGGAGACCGAGCTCGCCGCACAGTTCGGGGTCTCCAAGACCCCCGTCCGGGAGGCCCTGAAGACCCTCGCCGGCACCGGACTGGTCGTCATGAGCCAGTACAAGGGCGCCACCGTGCGGCTCGTCGACGCGGCCATGGCCCGCGAGGTCTACGACGTGCGGCTGCTGCTCGAACCGGAGGCGCTGCGCCGCTCGATCACCCGCAGGGCGTCGCTCGACGCGGCGCAGGAGGCCCTGGAGCGGGCGGACTCGGCGGGCGACAAGGCCGACCGGTCGCTCGCCAACCGGGACTTCCACCGCGCGCTCTACCTGCCCTGCGGCAACCCGCTGCTTGCGCGGATGCTCGACGAGGTCCGCGACCAGGCCGCGCTGGTCTCCACGGTCGCCTGGTCGACCGTCCCGTCCTGGGAGCGGGAGGCGGCCGAGCACCGGGAGATCCTGCGGCTCGCGCTCGCCGACGACGCGGACGCGGCGGCCGGGGCCCTGCACGACCACATCGCGTCGTTCGTCCGCCGCGCCTTCCCCGACGACGAGGACGGGGGCGCCACGGCGTGAACCGGAACACCGAAGAAAGGCCTGTCCGCATGGACCTCACCCCGCTGAAGGCGGCCCTCGCAGACGTCGTGGCGATCCCGGTGACCCCGTTCGCCGGGGACGGGACCATCGACACCGAGGCGCACCGCGCCCTGCTGCGGAGACTGCTCGACGGCGGCGTGCGCATCGTCACCCCTAACGGCAACACCGGGGAGTTCTACGCGCTCACCCCCGAGGAGCGGCGCACGGTCACCGAGCTGACCATCGACGAGGCCGGCGGCCGCGCCACCGTCCTGGTCGGCGTCGGGCACGACGTGCCGACCGCCGTCGCCGCCGCCGAGCACGCCCGGGACGCAGGGGCCGAGATGGTGATGGTGCACCAGCCCGTCCACCCGTACGTCTCGCAGGACGGCTGGATCGACTACCACCGGGCCATCGCCGAGGCCGTGCCCGGACTCGGGGTCGTCCCGTACATCCGCAACCCGCACCTCGACGGCGACAGCCTGGCCGTCCTCGCCGACAGCTGCCCCAATGTCATCGGCGTCAAGTACGCCGTCCCGGACGCCGCCCGCTTCGCCGCCTTCGCCCGGGACGCCGGCCTGGAGCGGTTCGTCTGGGTCGCCGGGCTCGCCGAGCTGTACGCACCGGCCTACTTCTCGGCCGGTGCCACCGGCTTCACCTCCGGACTCGTCAACGTGGCGCCCGGCGTCTCGCTGGCCATGCTGGAGGCGCTGCGGGCCGGCGACCACCCGGCCGCCATGAAGGTCTGGGAGCAGATCCGCCGCTTCGAGGAGCTGCGCGCCGACCGGCAGTCCGCCAACAACGTCACCGTCGTCAAGGAGGCCCTGGCCGCCCTCGGGCTCTGCGACCGCTCGGTGCGCCCGCCCAGCCGGGTACTGCCCGAGGCGCAGCGCGCCGAGGTCGCCGACCAGATCGCCGGGTGGTCCATATGACCGGCCGCATCGCCCCCGAGGAGCTGCGCAGCCACCAGTGGTACGGCACCGACGGGCTCCGCTCCTTCAGCCACCGCGCCCGCACCCGCCAGCTCGGCTACCTCCCCGAGGAGCACCTGGGCAAGCCGGTCGTCGCGATCCTCAACACCTGGTCGGACATCAACCCCTGCCACGTACACCTGCGCGACCGGGCGCAGGCCGTCAAGCGCGGGGTCTGGCAGGCGGGCGGTTTCCCGCTGGAGTTCCCGGTCTCCACGCTCTCGGAAACGTTCCAGAAGCCGACCCCGATGCTCTACCGCAACATGCTGGCGATGGAGACCGAGGAGCTGCTGCGCTCCTACCCCGTCGACGGGGCGGTGCTGCTCGGCGGCTGCGACAAGTCCACCCCGGCGCTGCTGATGGGCGCGGCCTCCGTCGACCTGCCGGCCGTCTTCGTACCGGCCGGGCCGATGCTGCCGGGGCACTGGCGCAACGAGGTCCTTGGCTCCGGCACCGACATGTGGAAGTACTGGGACGACAAGCGCGCCGGGCTCATCGGCGACTGCGAGATGGGAGAGCTGGAGAACGGTCTCGCCCGCTCGCCCGGCCACTGCATGACCATGGGCACGGCGTCCACCCTGACCGCCGCCGCCGAAGCCCTCGGCGTCACCGTTCCCGGCGCCTCCTCCATCCCCGCCGTCGACTCCGGCCACGACCGGATGGCCGCCGCCTCCGGGCTGCGGATCGTCGAACTGGTGTGGCGGCAGCGGAAGCTCTCGCGGATCCTCACGGCGGAGGCGTACGAGGACGCCGTCGCGACCGTCCTCGCGCTCGGCGGCTCCACCAACGCCGTCATCCACCTCATCGCCATGGCCGGCCGCTCCGGGATCAAGCTCACCCTCGACGACTTCGACCGCATCGCCCGCACCGTCCCGGTCCTCGCCAACCTGCGCCCCGGCGGGAAGTACCTGATGGAGGACTTCCACTTCGCCGGCGGGCTCCCCGGCTTCCTCGCCCGGCTCACCGACGTCCTCCACCTGGACCGGCCCACCGTCTCCCACGACACTCTGCGCGAACAGCTCGACGGGGCGCTCGTGCACAACGACGACGTCATACGGGAGCGCTCCAACCCCCTGGCGGACGAGGGCGGCGTGGCGGTGCTGCGCGGCAACCTCTGCCCGGACGGCGCCGTCATCAAGCACATCGCCGCCGAACCGCAGCTGCTGCGGCACACCGGACCCGCGGTCGTCTTCGACGACTACAAGGAGATGCAGCGCACCATCAACGACCCGGCGCTCGCGCTCACCCCCGGCCATGTGCTGGTCCTGCGCAACGCGGGCCCCAAGGGCGGTCCCGGGATGCCCGAGTACGGCATGCTGCCGATCCCCGACTACCTGCTCAAGCAGGGTGTGCGCGACATGGTCCGGCTCTCCGACGCCCGGATGAGCGGCACCAGTTACGGCGCCTGCGTGCTGCACATCGCGCCCGAGTCGTACGTCGGCGGGCCCCTCGCCCTCGTACGCACCGGTGACCTCGTCACCCTGGACGTCGAGGCGCGGCTGCTGAACCTCGACGTGTCCGACGAGGAACTGGCCCGCCGCCGGGCCGAGTGGACCCCGCCGCCCGTCCGGTACGAGCGCGGCTACCAGGCGCTCTACCAGGACCAGATCACCCAGGCCGACACCGGCTGCGACTTCGCCTTCCTGGCCCGGCCGGGAGAAGTGCCCGACCCGTACGCCGGCTGAACGGCCCCTCAGGAATTCCGGCGCCCCCTTGTTCGGTATATCGAACGCCATGCGGGAAGCGCTTGCGCACTACACGCACCGCCCGGCTCCGCCCCGTACCACCTCCGCACCACCCGCACCCCCGTACAGAGAGAACGGAGACGTGTCATGGCCCAAGCCTCCGCCGCGGCCACACCGCCCAAGGTGCCCCGGCGCCGCTCCGCGAGCCCCCGCCGGCTGCCGTATCTGCTGATCGCCCCCGCGGGGCTGCTGATGCTCGGCTTCATCGCCTACCCGGTGGTCAGCGTCTTCTACTACAGCCTGCAGAACTACAACGTCACCAAGCCCTGGCGGAACGGTTTCGCCGGCTTCGACAACTTCACCCGGATCTTCACCGAGGACGACCAGTTCTGGACCACCCTCGGCTTCAGCGCCCAGTGGGTGATCGTCCAGGTCGCGCTCCAGCTCACCCTGGGGCTCGCGCTGGCCCTGATCGTCAACCAGACCTTCATCGGGCGCGGCATCTCCCGCGCCATGGTCTTCTCGCCGTGGGCCGTCTCCGGGGTGCTGACCAGCACCATCTGGATCCTGCTCTACAACTCCTCGACCGGTTTCAGCCGCTACCTCGCGGACGCCGGGATCGGGGAGTACGGCACCTCGGTGCTCTCCGACACCGGCACCGTCTTCTGGGCCGCGACCGTCGCCGAACTCTGGCGCGGGGTCCCCTTCTTCGCCATCCTCATCCTCGCCGACCTCCAGTCCGTCTCCAAGGAGCTGTACGAGGCGGCCTCCGTGGACGGCGCCGGACGGCTGCGGCAGTTCTTCCACATCACCCTGCCCCACCTGCGCGACGCGATCATCCTGTCCACGCTGCTGCGCGGCGTCTGGGAGTTCAACAACGTCGACCTCCTCTACACGCTCACCGGCGGCGGACCGGCCGGCGAGACCACCACCCTGCCGCTCTACGTCGCCAACACCGGCATCGAGGGCCACGACTTCGGCTACGCCTCCGCGCTCACCACCGTCGCCTTCGTGATCCTCCTCTTCTGCTCGATCGTCTATCTGCGCCTGAGCAAGTTCGGAGGCGACCACAAGTGACTGCCGCACTCGCCGAGAAGAACGGCACCCGTGCCGCACGGCCGGCCGCCCCCGAGGGCCCGCCGCCCGCCACGCCCCGCCGCAGGCCGGGACGCGAACGCGCCTTCGACGACGTACCGCGCTGGCAGATCTACGTACCGCTGGGCATCTACCTGGTCTTCACGCTCGTCCCGTTCTACTGGATGTTCCTCTTCGCCGTCCGCCCCGCGGGCTCCACCTCGCTGGTGCCGTGGCCGATGACCGGGGAGCACTTCTCCAAGGTCTGGAACGAGCGCAGCTTCGCCGTCTTCTTCCAGAACAGCATGATCGTCGGCGTCTGCACCCTGGTCGCCACGACCCTCGTCGCACTGGCCGGCGGCTACGCTCTCGCCCGGTTCGACTTCAGGATCAAGAACGGCTTCATGCTGGCGCTGCTCTGCTCGCAGTTCATCCCCGGCGCGCTGATGCTCGTACCGCTCTTCGAGATCTTCAAGAACCTCCAGATGATCAACTCGCTGGGGAGCGTGGTCATCGCCGAGACGGTCTTCCAGCTGCCGCTCTCCATCATCCTGATCAGCGGATTCATCAAGAACGTGCCGCCTTCGCTGGAGGAGGCCGCCTGGGTGGACGGCTGCTCGCGCTTCCGGGCCTTCTGCGCGGTCGTGCTGCCGCTGCTGCGCCCCGGGCTCATCGCCGTCGGCTCCTTCGCCTTCGTGCACAGCTGGAACCACTTCCTGTTCGCGCTGATGTTCCTCAGCGAGCAGGACAAGCAGACGATCCCGGTCGGCCTGAACACCCTGATCGGCGCGGACAGCGTCGACCTGGGCGCGCTCGCCGCGGGCGGGGTGATCGCCGCGGTGCCCGTGGTGATCGTCTTCGCCTTCATCCAGAAGTGGCTGATCACCGGCTTCAGCGCCGGCGCCGTGAAGGGGTGACGGACATGACCTCGCTGCCTCCCGTCGCCACCCCCGTCCCGATCGTCCTCGCGGGCGCCCGGGGCCACGGCCGCTGGCATCTCGCCAACATCCGCCGCCTCCAGCACCAGGGCCTCGTCCGGCTCGCCGGCATCTGCGAACTCACCCCGCTCGACGCCACCGAACTGGCCGCCTTCGCGGACGAACCCCCCGAGCAGTCGGCCGACTTCGGCGCCCTCCTGGACTCCACCGGGGCCCGCGCCGCAGTCGTCTGCACCCCCATCCAGACCCACACCGCCCTCGCCCTGACCGCCGCCGGGCGCGGCGTGCACCTCCTCCTGGAGAAGCCGCCCGCCGCCACCCGCGCCGACTTCGACCGCATCCTCGCCGGGGTGCGCGAGGCCGGCACCGCCTGCCAGGTGGGCTTCCAGTCCTTCGGCTCGCACGCCGTCCCCGCCATCCGGGAACTCGTCGCCACCGGGGCCATCGGCACCGTCCGGGGGTACGCCGCCGCCGGCGCCTGGGTCCGCGACGACGCCTACTACCGGCGGGCGCCCTGGGCCGGACGGCGCCGGATCGGGGACACCGACGTCGTCGACGGCGTCCTCACCAACCCCCTCGCCCACGCCGTCGCCACCGCCCTCGCACTCGCCGGGACCACCACCGCCCGGGACATCGCGTCCATCGACACCGAACTCTTCCGCGCCCACGACATCGAGGCCGACGACACCTCCTGCGTACGCGTCACCCCCGTGTCCGGGCCACCCGTCACCGCCGCCGTCACCCTCTGCGCGGAGCAGGCGGGGGAGCCGTACGTCATCGTCCACGGCGACCGCGGCCGCATCACCTTCTGGTACAAGCAGGACCGCGTCCTCGTGCAGCGCGCGGGCCACGGCCCCCTGGAGACCGTGCACGGCCGCACCGACCTCCTGGAGAACCTGGTCGCCCACCTCACTCGGGGCGCCCCTCTCCTCGTACCGCCGGAGCACACCGGCGCGTTCATGGAGGTCGTCGAGGCCGTACGGACCGCGCCCGAACCGCGCCCCCTGCCGTCCGACGCCTGGCACACCGCCCCCGTGCCCGGCACCGGGGCCACCCGCCGCGTGGTGCGCGGCATCGACGCCCTCGTCGCGTCCGGCGCCGAGACGCTCGCCCTCTTCTCCGAACTCGGCGCCCCCTGGGCACTCAGCGAGGTGACCTCCCCATGACGAACACCGCCCTGCTCAGCTGCGCCGGACGCCCCGTCGGCCGCTACACCTACCTCCCCGCCGACGCCGGACGCCCCTACCTCCACCCGGTCACCACCCTCGCCGGCACCCCCGTCACCGAGGAGCGCCCGGCCGACCACATCCACCACCTGGGCGCCTCCGTCGCCGTCCCGGACGTGTCCGGGCACAACTTCTGGGGCGGCCGCACCTTCGTCCGGGGCCAGGGGCCCACCGTGCTCGACAACCACGGCACCCAACGCCACCTGGGCTGGAAGCTGTGCGACCCGGACGGCTTCGTCGAGGAGATCGGCTGGGAGGCCGCCGGCGGCGAACTGCTGCGCGAGCACCGCACGGTGGCCGCCGCCGCGCTCTCGGACACCGCCTGGGCGCTCGACCTCTCCTTCTCGCTCACCAACCCCGGCCCGGCCGACCTGTCGATCGGCAGCCCCGCCACCAACGGCCGCCCCGGCGCCGGATACGGAGGCTTCTTCTGGCGCGCCCCCAAGGAGGCGTCCCCGCCCGACGTGTTCGGCCCGACGGCGGACGGCGAGGAGGCGGTGCACGGGCGGGCCGCCGACTGGGTCGCGCTCCGCGGCGACAACTGGTCGCTGGTCTTCGCCGGGGCGACCGAGGAGACCCGCCGCGACCCCTGGTTCGTGCGCACCACCGAGTACCCCGGTGTCGGCTCCTCCCTCGCCGCCGCCGAACGGCTGCCCGTCCCCGCCGGCGCCACCGTCGTCCGCCGCGTCGTCACCGTCGTCGCGGACGGCCGCCTCGACCGGGCCGGCGCCGCCGCCCTCGTCCGCCGGGCGGTGACCGCGTGAACGGCACCCGCCCCTGGACCGCCGACCTCGGTGACGGCACCTACCGCAACCCCGTGCTCAACGCGGACTGGTCCGACCCCGACGTGATCCGCGTCGGCGACGACTTCTACCTCACCGCCTCCAGCTTCGGCCGCGCCCCCGGGCTGCCGCTGCTCCACTCCCGCGACCTCGTCAACTGGACGCTGACCGGGCACGCCCTGGACCGCCTGGAGCCCGCCGCCGAGTTCGCCGCGCCCCGCCACGACCGCGGGGTGTGGGCGCCCTCGCTGCGCCACCACGACGGCCGGTTCTGGATCTTCTGGGGCGACCCCGACCACGGCATCCGTCAGATCAGCGCCGAGGACATCCGGGGCCCCTGGACCGCGCCGCACCTGGTGAAGGCCGGGCGAGGGCTGATCGACCCGTGCCCGCTGTGGGACGAGGAGACCGGCGAGGCGTACCTCGTGCACGCCTGGGCCAAGTCCCGCTCCGGCATCAAGAACCGGCTCACCGGACACCGGATGAGCCCCGACGGGCGGGAACTCCTCGACGAGGGCAAGACCCTGGTCGACGCCGACACGATCCCCGGCTGGTTCACCCTGGAGGGCCCCAAGCTCCACCGGCGCGACGGCGAGTTCTGGATCCTCGCCCCGGCGGGCGGGGTCGCGACGGGCTGGCAGGGCGCGTTCCGCTCCCGCGACTTCTTCGGTCCGTACGAGGAGCGCGTCGTCCTCGCCCAGGGCCGGACCGGCGTCAACGGCCCGCACCAGGGCGCCTGGGTGGACACCCCGGCCGGCGAGGACTGGTTCCTGCACTTCCAGGAGCGCGGGGCGTACGGCCGGGTGGTGCATCTCCAGCCGATGCACTGGGACGACGAGGGCTGGCCGGTCGTCGGGGACGCCGGCGAACCCGTCGCCACGCACCGCAGGCCCGCCCTGCCCGCTCAGCCCGTCGAGGCCCCGGCCTGCGACGACAGCTTCCCGGGCGGCCGGTACGGCAGGCAGTGGCAGTGGACGGCGAACCCGCGCCCCGGGTGGACCGTCGAGCACGCCGGGGACGGGCTGCGGCTGAGCTGCGTACCGGCCCAGGACGCGCACGACCTGAGGCTCCTGCCCCACGTACTGGTCCAGCGGCTGCCCGCCGAGACGTTCACCGCCGAGGTCGAACTCGCGCTGGACAGCGAGGCGCCCGGCGCGAAGGCGGGACTCGCCGTGCTCGGGGACGCCTACTCCTGGATCGGCCTCGAACGGCACGCCGACGGCGGGGTGCGGCTCGTGCACCGCTTCGCCGAGGCGTCCGCCACCGCCGAGCGCGACGCCGGGCACGGGAGGCCGGCGCCCTCGGGCACGGCGCGGCTGCGGATCGAGGTGGCCCCGGGCGCCCGCTGCCGCTTCCTCGCGGACACCGGGGACGGCGCCGGATTCACGCCCTCCGGACAGGTCTTCGCCGCCACCCCGTGGCGCTGGGTCGGCGCACTGCTCGGGCTGTTCGCCACCGCGCCGCCCGGGGCGGGCCCGACCGGGGCCGCCCGCTTCACCCGCTTCCACGTCACCGCGTAACAGCCGGCCGGGTCACCGGCCACCGGAACCCCCCATGCACGCGTACGAACCGAGAGAACCGAGAGAGAAGAGCCGATCATGAACATCTCGAAGACGCAGCGGGGGCGCGCCACGGCCGCCGTCTCCCTCGCGGCGGTGCTCGCCCTGACCGCGACCGCGTGCGGCGACGACGGCAGCGACAGCGGCAAGGAGGGCAGCGGCAAGGGCGAGATCACCTTCTGGGACAACAACGGCGGTCCGCGCACCGCCGTCTGGAAGGAGATCATCCAGGACTTCGAGAAGAAGTACCCGGACATCAAGGTCAAGTACGTGCCCATCCCGATCGCCGACGTGCAGTCCAAATACGACACGGCCATCGCGGGCGGCGGGCTGCCGGACGTCGGCGGCGTCGGCACCGCCTACCTGGCCAACATGGTCTCGCAGGAGGCCCTGACCCCGCTGAACGACCGGATCAAGGACTCCTCGCTGAACGGCAAGCTCGTCGAGGGCATGGTCGAGAGCGTCAAGGACGCCGCAGGACGCGGCGACGAGATGTACACCGTGCCGACCTCCGCGAACAACGGCGCGCTCTGGTACCGGACCGACCTCTTCGAGGCGGCGGGCCTCGACGCGCCCACCACCTGGGCCAAGTTCTACAAGGCGGCCGAGAAGCTGACGGACTCCGACCACAACAAGTTCGGCTACACCATCCGCGGCGGCGCCGGCTCCATCGCCCAGGCCCTCGACGCTGCGTACGGGCAGTCGGGCATCACCGAGTTCTGGAACGGCGACAAGACCACCCTCAACGACCCGAAGAACGTGGCGGCGCTGGAGAAGTACGTCGCCCTCTACAAGAAGACGACGCCCTCCGCCGACGTCAACAACGACTTCACCAAGATGGTCGCGCAGTTCGACACCGGCACCATCGGCATGCTCAGCCACAACCTCGGCTCCTACCAGGACCACCTGAAGGCCCTCGGCAAGGACAAGTTCGCCGGTGTGCCCAACCCGATCGGCGACGGCGGCACCCGTGTCCAGGTCTCCAACCCGGTCGACGGCCTCGGCCTGTTCCGGTCGAGCAAGAACAAGACGGCCGCCTGGAAGTTCATCGAGTTCGCCGCCTCCCACGAGTCCAACAGCAAGTGGAACGAGTCCGCGGGTGCCATCCCGGCCAACACCGAGGCCGCCAAGGACCCGTGGATCAGCGAGGCGGCCCCGACCGAACTCGCCGCGAAGGCCCTCACCGACGGCTCCACCAAGATCGTGCAGCTGCCGTACTACCTGCCCGACTGGAACAACATCAGCAAGGCCGACAACGAGCCCGAGTTCCAGAAGCTGCTGCTCGGCAAGACCACGGCCAAGGACTTCCTGGACAAGATGGCCGACGAGCTGAACAAGGCCCAGAAGGAGTGGAAGGAGATCGGCAACGGCTGATCCGGCCCCTGCCGGCGCGGGGCCGGCGGCGGGACCCGTCGTGCGGACGGCCCGCCCCGCCCCACCGCCCCTGCCCTCCTGCGTACCCGCCCACGAGAGAGGCAGTTCCACCGTGTCACTCACCCGCCGGCAGACCGCGGCCGCCCTCGCCGCCCTGCCCCTGGCGCTCGCCGCCACCCCCGCCGCGGCCCACGGCGCCCCCCGCCGCACCCGTACCGTGCACATCGCGGGCGACTCGACGGCCGCCCGGAAGTACGCCGACGCCGCACCCGAGACCGGCTGGGGCATGGCCCTGCCGTTCTTCCTCGGGCCCGGGCTCACCGCCGCCAATCACGCCCTGAACGGCCGCAGTTCCAAGAGCTTCATCGACGAGGGACAGCTCGCCGCCCTGCTGCCGGGGGTCCGCCCGGGCGACCTGCTGCTCATCCAGTTCGGGCACAACGACGAGAAGACGGAGGACCCGGCCCGCGGCACCGACCCGTACACCACCTACCAGGACTGCCTGCGGCAGTACATCGCGGCGGCCCGCGCCCGGCGCGCCCGGCCCGTGCTGCTCACCCCGGTCGAGCGCCGCAGGTTCGCCGCCGACGGCACCGCCAAGCCGACCCACGGCGACTACCCGGCCGCCATGCGCGCCCTGGCCGCCGGGGAACGGGTGCCCCTGCTCGACATGCAGGCCCGCACCCTCGCCCGTTGGCAGGAGCTCGGCCCCGACGGCACCGAGGCCTACTTCAACTGGCTGGAGCCCGGCGAGTCGCCCAACTACCCGGACGGGCGCCAGGACAACACCCACTTCCGGCCCGCCGGCGCCATCGAGGTGGCCCGGATGACGGCCCGCGCCCTGCTCGACGCGCGGGTGCTCGCCCCGTACGACCTGCGCCGCCTCGGCGCCCGGGTACCCGAGGCGTGGATCAGCTGGCCGCAGGCCGCCTGACGCTCGCGCCGCCCCTCCCTTCCCCTTCCACAGGTCCCGCACCAGAACCGAGGATTTGTCATGCGCACGCACATTCCCGCACGTGCCGCCGCCCCCAGAACCCAGGTCCGCGCCATCGCCCTCGCGATGGGCTGCGCCTCGCTGGCCCTCGCCCTGAGCGTCCCCGCCCAGGCGGCCCCGCAGCCGCACGGCAAGAAGGGCATCGAACGCGCCGTCCTCGCCAAGGGCGACGGCTGGGCCTCCGCCGAGGGCTCCACCACCGGCGGCGCCGCCGCGACCCCCGACCACGTCTACACCGTCCACAACCGCGCCGAACTCATCGCCGCCTTCGAGGAGGCGGGAGACGCGCCGAAGATCGTCCGCATCGCGGGCACCGTCCACGGCAACGCCGACGCCGAGGGCAACCCGATCGACTGCGAGGCGTACCAGACGGACGGCTACACCCTGGACAAGTACCTCGCCGCCTACGACCCCGCCGTCTGGGGCCGCGAGGAGGTCCCCGCCGGGCCGCTGGAGGACGCCCGGCTCGCCTCCGCCAAGCTCCAGAAGGCCGCCGTCAACGTCTACGTCCCGTCCAACACCACACTGGTCGGCGTCGGCAAGGACGCCACCGTCATCGGCGCCTCGATCCAGATCCAGAACGTCTCCAACGTCATCGTCCGCAACATCTCCTTCGAGGACACCTACGACTGCTTCCCGCAGTGGGACCCGACCGACGGCGACACCGGGCACTGGAACTCCGAGTACGACAACCTCGTCGTCTACGGCTCCGACCACGTCTGGGTCGACCACAACACCTTCAGCGACGGGGACCGCCCCGACGCCGACCAGCCCCGCTACTTCAACGAGCTGTACCAGCAGCACGACGGGCTCTTCGACATCGTCAAGGGCGCCGACCTGGTCACCGCCTCCTGGAACGTCCTCAAGGACCACGACAAGACCATGCTCCTCGGCAACAGCGACAAGGCCGGGGACACCGACCGGGGCAGGCTCCGCGTCACCCTGCACCACAACCTCTTCAAGAACGTCAACGAGCGCGCGCCCCGCGTCCGCTTCGGCCAGGTCGACTCGTACAACAACCACTTCGTCGCCACGAAGGGCAGCGTCTACGGCTACTCCTACGGCATCGGCGCGGAGTCGCACCTCGTCGCCGAGCACAACGCGTTCACGCTGAGCGGTGAGTTCGACAAGGCGAAGATCCTCAAGAAGTGGTCCGAGTCCTCGCTCACGGCCGACGACAACTGGGTCAACGGCCGCCGCACCGACCTGATCGCCGTCCACAACGCGGGCGTCCCCGAGGAGCGGCTCACCACGGGCGCCGGCTGGACGCCGACCCTCCGGAACCGGGTCGACCACCCGCTGCTCGTGCCGCTCGTCGTGGCCCTCGGATCCGGCGCGGGCCGGCTCCCCGGCGCCTGACAGCCGCCCCTCCCTCCGCCGGCGCCGCACGGGCGCCGGCGGAGGGCCGCCCCCGCACAAGGAGCACCCATGCCCACCCGACGCACCGCCCTGGCCCTCCTCGCCGGTTCGACCACCGCCCTCGCCCTCGGCACCGCCCCGCCCGCTCTCGCCCACGGCCGCCCCTTCGGCCGCCACGGCTCACCCGCCCGCCGCCGCGACCGCGCCACCCTTTACGTCGACGCGCACGGCCGCGGCGACCACACCACGGTCCAGGCCGCCGTCGACGCCGCCACCGGCGCCGGGCACACCCTCGTCATCGCCCCCGGCACCTACCGGGAGACCGTCGACATCCCGGCCGACCTGACCGGCCTGACGCTCATCGGCGCGAGCGGCGACCCGCGCGACACGGTGATCGTGTACGACAACGCCAACGGCACCCCGCGCCCCGACGGTTCGGGCACCTACGGCACCAGCGGGTCCGCCACCGTGACCGCCCGCCCCGCCGGCCTCACCGCCCGCGACCTCACCTTCGCCAACGACTGGCTGCGCGCCGACCACCCCGGCTACACCGGCACCCAGGCCGTCGCGATCAAGGTGACCGGCGACCGCTCGGCCTTCCTCGGCTGCCGCTTCCTCGGCCACCAGGACACGCTGTACGCCGACTCCGCGTCCCTCACCGACTTCGCCCGGCAGTACTACCGCGACTGCTACGTGGAGGGGGACGTCGACTTCGTCTTCGGCCGCGCCTCCGCCGTCCTGGACCGCTGCCAGTTCCGCACCCTGACCCGCACCGACCTGGCTGCCGCGCCCTACGGCTTCGTCTTCGCGCCCAGCACCGCCGGCGCCGACCCGCACGGCTTCCTGGTCCTGCGCTCCCGCGTCACCAGTACCGCCCCCGACGGGTACTTCAAGCTGGCCCGCCCCTGGGTGCCGTCGTCCGACCTCACCGCGCACCCGATGCTGACCGTGCGCGACAGCCACCTCGGCGCGGGCATCGACGCCGACGAGCCGTACGGCACCATGTCGGCCGGCTTCCCCTGGCAGGACCAGCGCTTCGCCGAGTACCGCAACACGGGCCCCGGCGCGCGCGTCACCGTCCCGGCCAACCGCCCGCAGCTCACCCGGGCCGAGGCGCGGGAGCACACCCCGGCCGCGTGGTTCGGCGACTGGCGGCCGTAGTTCAGCGCGCCCGCCCGAAGCGGTCGCCCACCGCCGCCTTCGCGCCCGAGGCAAGGACGGCGTGCGCGGTCACGTAGTCGCCGGAGGCGTCCCGGTCGCCCTCCGCGTGGTTGTACTGCCCGGCGAACGTGTGCGTACCGGCCGGGACGGTCCGCCCGGGGCGCAGCGTCCACCGGTAGACCAGGTAGCCGCCGCTCTCGTTCACCGACACGGTGAAGTCCTGCTCGGGCAGCGAACGCCAGGAGCCGGTGCTGTTCACCCCGCCGGTCCCGGCGACCCGCAGTTCCACGGTGAGCGCGGACAGCGGCTCGGTCGTCCGGAGCGTGACGTTGCTCTGCGCCCAGTACGGGTTGCTGTGCGGGTCGACCACACCGCCCGTCCACAGCGGCCCGTCCTCGGGGCGCAGTCCGGCGAGGCCGGCCGGCCCCTCAGCGGTGGGGGAGGGGGACGCGGACGGGGAGGCGGGCGCCGCGGCCACCTGTCCGCCGCGTCCCGCGCCGTCGTCGCCCGCCGAGGTCACGGCGAACGCACCGGCCGCCAGCACCCCGCAGACCGCGACCGTCGCCCCGGCCACCCGCAGCCACGGGCGCGCGGCGCGCGGCGGCCGCACCACCCCGGCGGCGGGGTCACCGGCCATCCCGCGCTCTATGCGGGCCAGCATCCGTGCCCGGTCGGGGCGGTGGGCCCCGGCGGCCTCCCGCAGCCGCCCGGCCAGCTCCTCGTCCTTCACCGGTCTCCTCCGCTGCGCTGCGCCGCGACGGCCACCCGTACCCGCGCGGCGGGCGTCTCGCCACCCAGCATCCGCTGCAGTTCCGCGACGCCGCGCGAGGTCTGGCTCTTCACCGTACCCACCGAGATCCCCAGCACCAGCGAGGTGTCCCGCTCCGAGAGGTCGAAGGCGTGCCGCAGCACCACACAGGCGCGCTTGCGGAACGGCAGCCGGCGCAGCGCCTCCTGCACGTCCACCACCGCCGGCACGTCGGGCCCCTCGGCGGCGCCGTCGTCCCCGCCGCCGAGGGGCGCCCAGAACAGGGCGATCCGGCGCCGCTCGCGCACCGCGCTGCGGATGCGGGTCCTCGCCAGGTTGGCGACCACCCCGCGCGCGTAGGCCACCGGGTGCCCGGCCTCGCGGACCCGGTCCCAGCGGTGCCAGAGCGCGAGCAGCGCGTCCGCCGCGAGATCGTCGGCGGCGTCCGCCTCACCGGTCAGCAGGTGGGCGAGGCGGGCCAGTTCGGCGTAGTGGGCCTCGAAGAACGCGTGGAACTCGGCGGCGGCATCGTCGACTGCTGTGCCCACGGCTACCTCGTCCCCTGCGCTCGCACGCCCGGCCCGTCCGGATACGCCCCCGCCGGGGCGTGAGCGTACCGCAAGCGCTTCGACGGGGGGACGGGGCTACCGCCTCAGGGCCGCCTCCATCATCTTCTTGGCGATCGGCGCCGCGAGGCCGTTGCCGCTGACCTCGGACGCGGACGAACCGGAGTCCTCCACGAGGACCGCGACCGCGATCTCCTGGCCGCCGGACTTGGCGTACGAGGTGAACCAGGCGTACGGGGTGTTGCTGTTGCCCACGCCGTTCTCGGCGGTGCCCGTCTTGCCGCCCACCTCTGCCCCGCCGATCCGGGCGTTGGTGCCGGTGCCCTTCTCCACGACGGTCACCATGGCGCTGCGCAGCTGCTTCGCGGTGTCCTCGGAGACGATCCGCTTCGTGTCGCCGTCCGCGAAGTCCTCCAGCGTGCCGCCGTCGCCGTCGGTCACCTTGGACACCATGTGCGGGGCGGCCAGCTCACCGCCGTTGGCCAGGGCGGCGGAGACCATCGCCATCTGGAGCGGGGTCGCGGTCACCTCGAACTGGCCGATGCCCGACAGCGCCGTCTGCGGCTTGTCCATGTCCGTCGGGTACACGCTCTTGTAGGCCCGCACCGGCACGTCCAGCTTCTCCTCGTTGAAGCCGAACTTCTCCGCCATCGCCCGCACCTTGTCCTGTCCGAGGTCGGCGGCGACCTTGCCGAAGACGTTGTTGCACGAGTACTGGAGGGCGACGCGCAGCGAGGCGTTCTCGCAGGGCGCCGACGCGCTCTCGTTCCGCAGCGGGGTGCTGGTGCCCGGCAGGTTGTACGGGACGGGGCTCTTCGTCGGCTCGTCCACCGAGTCGTACAGGCCGTTCTCCAGCGCGGCCGACGCCACGACCAGCTTGAACGTCGAACCGGGGGCGAGCGGCTGCCGCAGCGCCCGGTCGACCATCGGCTTGTCCGGGTCGGCGAGCAGCTTCTTCCAGGTGCCGCCGTCGTTCGTCCCGCTGATGTCGGACGGGTCGTAGGACGGCGAGGAGACCATGCCCAGGATCTGCCCGCTCCTCGGGTCGATCGCCACGGCCGCGCCCTTGTCGTCGCCGAGCGCGTCGCTCGCCGCCTTCTGGACGTCCGGATCGATCGTCGTCACCACGTCACCGGGCGCGGAGCGCTTCCCGGTGATCGCGCCCAGCGGACTCTTCAGCCGGTCGTCGGTCCCGTCCAGCACATGGCTGTACACCCCTTCGAGCAGGGTGGAGCCGTACGCCTGCGAGCTGTATCCGGTCACGGCGGAGTAGAGGTCGCCCTGCTTGTAGGTGCGCTTGTACGCGAGATCGCTGCCCTCCGTCCGCTTCGAGCCCGTGACCGGCGAACCGGCCACGATGATGTTCCCCAGCGGCTGCGCGTACTGCGCGATGATCTTCCGCCGGTTGTGGTCGTCGTCTGCGAGCGCCTTGGCCTGGTACGTCTGCACCCAGGTCGCCCGCCCGAGGAGGGCGAGGACCAGGAGCAGGCAGAAGACCGAGGCGCGCCTGATCGTTTTGTTCATCCCGCCTGGAGGACGTACGGGGCCCGGCGTCCCGTTCCCGGTTGTGCCGCTTCTCACCGATTCCTCATACGGCTTTCACGGCCGTACGGGATCACCCGGGCGTGACGAACCCCGACTCGTACGCCGCGATGACGGCCTGGGTACGGTCCCGGGCGCCGGTCTTCGCGAGGACGGCCGCCACATGAGTCTTCGCCGTCGCCGCGCCCACCGCGAGCCGCCCCGCGATCTCCGCGTTGGTCAGCCCCGCCGCCATCAGCCGCAGCACCTGCGCCTCCCGCTCGGTGAGCCGGGCGGCCCACGGCGGGGCCGGGGCCGGTGCGGGTGTCCCGTACGCGGCGGCCAGCTGCCGCACGGCCGCCGGGAAGAGCAGCGAGTCGCCGGACGCGACCAGCCGGACCGCCTGCACCAGCTCCTCGGCCGCCGCCCGCTTCAGCAGGAAGCCGGCCGCCCCGGCGCGCAGCGCCTCGTACACGTAGGCGTCGTGCTCGAAGGTGGTGACGACCACGACGCGCGGGGCCGGGTCGAGGCCGCCGAGGATCTGCTCGGTGGCCCGGATGCCGTCCGTCTCGGGCATCCGCACGTCCATCAGGACCACGTCGGGCCGCAGCGCCCGCACCACGGAGACCGCCTCGGCGCCGGTGGCCGCCTCCCCGACGACCTCCAGGCCGTCCTCGGCGTCCAGAATGGCCCGCAGGGCGGTGCGCACCATGCGTTCGTCGTCGGCGAGGACGATCCGGACCGGCGTGCTCATCGTGGCTCCTTCGCGGGGGCGTCTAGGCCCTGTCGTCACATTCCCGCCCTCCGGGCGGACGACGGGAATGTGACGACAGGGCCTAGGGGGAGGCGGGCGGCCAGCCGCCACACGCCGTCGTCGCGGGGGCCGGCCTCGGTGGTGCCGCCCAGCAGCAGGGCGCGCTCCGCGATGCCGGTCAGGCCGCGTCCGCCGCCGGGGCGGGCGACCGCGGGGCGCGGGGACAGCGCGCTGTCCAGGACGATCGTCAGCTCGCGGGGGCCGACGCCGACGCGCAGCCGGACCGGTGAGCCGGCGACGCCGTGCCGCAGCGCGTTGCTCAGGCCCTCCTGCACGATCCGGTACGCCTCCGCCGAGACCGGTCCGGGGACCGTGCCCGGGTCGCCGTCGGCCGTGTACCGCACGGGCACCCCGCACCGGGCCAGCAGCCCGCCGAGCGCGTCCAGGCCGGGGCCCGCGAACGCGTCGGAGCCGTCGGTGCCCTGCCGCAACAGGCCCAGTACCGCGTCGAGTTCGCCGACCGTGCGCCGCGTGGTCTCCTCGATGGCGGTGAGCGCCTGCCGGACGAACTCCGGGTCGCGGTCCAGGACCCGGCGGGCCGCGCCCGCCTGGAGGGTGACGGCGCTCAGCGCGTGGCCGACCGAGTCGTGCAGCTCCCGGGCGAGGCGGTTGCGTACCGCCAGCTCGGCCGCCCGGCGTTCGGCGGCGGCCAGCCGGTCCTCCGGGGCCGGGCCGAGCAGCACCGGGGCCCGGTCCGCGAGGAGGGCCCCGGCCGCCGCCGCGCAGCCGGCCAGCGCGACGAGCATCGCCGCACCGGCCGGGGGAGCGAGGACCAGGACCCAGGTGTGGTCCAGGACCGGGCGGAGGTCCCGGGCGGCGGAGTCGCGCAGGGCCGGGACGAACGGCAGTGCCATGACGCAGCCGGCGAACGGGACGAGCGCCAGGGTCATCCCGCTGATGATCCCGCCGAGCCCCACGTGCAGCGTGAACCAGGCGGCCGTGCGCACCCGGGCCTGCCGGGAGCCGGCGGGCCCGTCCGCGAGCGGCCGTTCGGGCGGCAGGCCGCACAGGGCGCGGGCGGCGGCCACCGACAAGAGCCGGGCCGTGGGCAGCAGCGCGGTGACCGCGGCCATCGGCAAGGCGTAGGAGAAGGCGGCGAGTTGGGCGGAGAGCGAGGTGAATGCGTTGGTGCCGGGCGCGTACAGGCCGACGACGACCGTGCCGACCAGGAAGTACGGCATCAGCAGCGCCCCGCCGACGATCAGATGCAGCCAGCGCAGCCGGGCCCGCCGGCCCGTGAGCAGGACCATGAGCGGGGTCATGCCGGGGCGCCCCGCGTCCCGGCCGCGCGCTCCGCGAGGAAGTACGCGCCGAGGGTCACCACCAGCGATCCGACGAGCATCTGCACAGCGTAGGTGAGCACCATGCCGGGCGTGGCCCGTTCGGCGGACTCCCCGGCCGGGCTCAGCGAGGCCAGGCAGAGCCAGCCGCCCCAGCAGGCCGTCGCCCCGGAACCGCCCCACGCCAGCGCGAGCGGCACCCGCAGCGGCAGCGCGGACCGGCGGAAGGCGAGCAGCAGCACCCCCGCCGCGGTGGCGGCGACCCACAGCGCGTACACCGCTTCGAGGACGTGGAAGCCGCTGTCCCGCCCGGCGGCCCGGTCCGCGCTCAGGCCGGCCGTCGAGCCCGCCGCCCAGAGCAGGTGCATGGTGCCGGGCACCAGGGCGAGCAGCGAGGCGGCGACGGCGGCGGCCCGCAGCGCGGGGGCGGTCGGGCTCGCCGGCAGGTCGCCGAGCGTGCCGCGCCAGAGGTGGCCCCAGCGGTCGCGGGCGTACAGCACGAACAGGGCACCCAGGGACAGGCCCTGGAGGATGAAGCCGCCGTAGACGACGCCGAACACCCACTCGTGCAGGAAGGGCCGACCCGTGGCCGCGGCCCCGCCGCCGTCCCCGCCCAGCGCCAGGACCAGCAGCTGCGCCGGATAGCCGGTCATGATCGGCAGCAGCAGCCCGGTCGCCGTCCACATCGGCAGCGCGAGAAGCCAGGCGGGGACCCGAAGCCCCCAGGGCCGGGTGAGCAGCAGGGCGAGGACCACGACCGCGCCGTCCATCAGCACCGAGCCGCCGTTGGCGACCGCCATCAGGGCGCGGTGGTCCAGCAGCACGCTGTCGTCCGGGATGCCGACGTGGCTGCCCGCCAGCCAGGCGATCTTGAGCGTGATGTACGGCAGGCAGGCGGCGATGGCGACGGTGCGCAGCGCGGTGCGGGCGGAGGGGGACGTCATGGCCACCACGCTGCCGGGCCGCCCGCCCCCGCACGTCCTGCCCGGTGACGATCCGCCTCCGCCGCGCGGGGGAGACGGACGGGTCCTTGAAAGCCCTGGGGTGTCAGAGCCTTCGGGTGGCGAGGGTCAGCCGGTCGCGCGCGTCGAACAGCGCGTCCTTGACCAGCTGTTCGTGCGCGGGCGTGAGCCGGGCGACCGGCACCGAGCAACTGATGGCGTCCCGGGCGGGCGTGCGGTACGGGACGGCGACGCCGAAGCAGCGCAGCCCCAGCGTGTTCTCCTCGCGGTCCACCGCGTACCCCTGCTCGCGGACCTGGTGCAGCTCCTCGATGAGCTTCTCCCGGTCCGTCAGGGTGTGCTCGGTGAGCGCGGGCAGCGTCTCGGGCAGCATCTTGCGGACCTGCTCGTCGCTGTAGGTGGCCAGCAGGGCCTTGCCGAGCGAGGTGGAGTGCGCGGGCAGCCGGCGGCCGACCCGGGTGAAGGGGCGCAGGTAGTGCTGGGACTGGCGGGTGGCGAGGTAGACCACGTTCGTCCCGTCGAGCCGGGCCAGATGGATGGTCTCCGTGGTGTCGTCGGAGAGCCGGTCCAGGGTCGGGCGGGCCGCGGCGACCACCTCGTCGCCGTCGATGTACGAGGTGCCGACCAGCAGGGCCCGTACGCCGATCCCGTACCGCGTGCCGGTCGCGTCGGTCTCCACCCAGCCCAGCTCGACCAGGGTGCGCAGCAGCATGTAGAGGCTGGACTTGGGGTAGCCGACGGCCTCCTGGACCGCGGCGAGCGAGTGCATGCCGGGCCGTCCCGCGAAGTACTCCAGCAGCTCGACCGTCCGTACCGCGGACTTGACCTGCGCCCCACCCGACTCGGGAACCGACATCGCCCTGTGCCCCTTTCACCCCGCCGACGAAACCCTGCGACTTCTTGCCAACACCGAACGCCCGGAAATAGAGTCGCTTCACATTCACGTTCAGGAACGCTGTTCAGAATACCGAACAGCTTATACCGGACGACTTCTGATGTGCGGCAGTGGAGCGGAAGGAAACACGGTGGCAGCAGCACCAGTCTGGAGCGTCGACCCCCGCACCGGGAACCCGCGCGAGCAGGTTGCGGTGGAGGCCACAGCCGAGGAGGTCGACCGCGCGGTCCGCGCCGCCCACGCGGTGCGCGACTCGCTCGCCGACCGCACCACGCGCGCCGCGTTCCTGCGCACGGCCGCCGAGCTGCTCACCGAGGCCGGTGAGCACGTCATCGAGGCCGCCGACGCCGAGACCGCCCTCGGCCCGGCCCGGCTGACCGGCGAACTCGCCCGCACCGCGGCCCAGTTGCGGGCCTTCGCGGAGGTCGTCGACGAGGGCGCCTACCTCGACGTCCACATCGACCACGCGGACGCCACCCGCACCCCGCCCTGGCCCGACCTGCGCCGCTACAAGATTCCGCTCGGCGTCGTCGCGGTGTACGCGGCCAGCAACTTCCCGCTCGCCTTCTCCGTGCCCGGCGGCGACACCGCCAGCGCCCTCGCGGCCGGCTGCCCCGTCGTCGTCAAGGCCCACCCCGACCACCCGGCGACCTCCGAGCTGTGCGCCTCCGTGCTTCGCCGGGCCGCAGCGCGGACCGGGCTGCCCGAGGACGTCGTCACCCTCGTCCACGGCTTCGAGGCGGGCGTCGCACTCGTCCGGCATCCGCTCGTCGCCGCCGCCGGATTCACCGGCTCGGTGCGCGGCGGACGCGCCCTGTTCGATGCGGCGGCCGCCCGCCCGGCCCCCATCCCCTTCCACGGTGAGCTGGGCTCCCTCAACCCCGTCGTCGTCACCGAGGCCGCCGCCGCCGAGCGCGGCGAGCAGATCGGCGCGGGCCTGGCCGGCTCGATGACCATGGGCGCCGGCCAGTTCTGCACCAAGCCCGGATTCGTCCTGGCCCCCGAGGGCGCGGGCGGCGACCGCTTCCTGAAGGCCCTCACCGAGGCCGTCAGCGACTCCGAGGCCGGCGTCCTGCTCGACCACCGGATGCGCGACGCCTTCCTCGCCGGAGTCACCGAGCGGGCCGCGCTCCCCGAGGTGGACGCCCCGGTCACCCCGGGCGCGGGCGGCGAGCACACCGTCGCGGCCGGCTTCCTGACCGTCCCGGCCCGGCTGCTCGCCGCCGAAGGACCGCACGACGCGCTCCTGGAGGAGTGCTTCGGGCCCGTCACCGTCGTCGCCCGCTACGCCTCCGAGGACGAGATCACCGCCGTCCTGACCCGCCTCCCCGGCAACCTCACCGCGACCCTGCACATCGCCGAGGACGAGGCCGGGGGCAGCGCCGCCGGGCTCCTCGCCGCGCTCACCCCGCTCGCCGGCCGGGTCCTCGTCAACGGCTGGCCGACCGGTGTCGCCGTCGCCCCCGCCCAGCACCACGGCGGCCCCTACCCGGCCACCACCTCCACGTCGACCTCGGTCGGCGCCACCGCCATCGAGCGCTGGCTGCGCCCGGTCAGCTACCAGACCACCCCCGACGCGCTCCTCCCGCCCGAGCTGCGCGAGGACAACCCGCTGGGCCTGCCCCGCCGAGTGAACGGACGACCCGCGTGAACCTCCCCGAACTCCCCTTCCCGCTCGATCCGCACGGCCCCGACGGCGGCTGGGCGTACGAGGACGGCGTGCTCACCGGCCGCGCCGGCGCCCGGCAGGACCGCTTCGTCCCGCCGGGCGGCGACAGCCTGGAACCGGCGAGCGACGCGCCCCGGCTGCTGGGCGCCGCCCCGGCGGGCGACTTCCAGCTCGTCGCCCGGGTGAAGGTGGGCTTCGCCGCCGCCTTCGACGCGGGCGTGCTCTACCTCCACGCCGGCGACCGGGAATGGGCCAAGCTCTGCCTGGAGCTGTCCCCGGAGCGCCCGACCGTCTGCACGGTGGTCACCCGGGGCCACTCCGACGACGTCAACTCCTCGGTCGTGGACGGCGACACCCACTGGCTGCGCCTGAGCCGTACGGGACACGCCTTCGCCTTCCACGCCTCGGCCGACGGCGAGAAGTGGACCTTCGTCCGCGTCTTCACCCTCGGCACCCCGGAGCAGGCGGCCACCGCCTCGGTCGGCTTCCTCGCCCAGTCCCCCACCGGCGAGGGCTGCGAGGTGGCCTTCGACCGGATCGCCTTCCGGCCCGAGGGCCTCGCGGACCTCCGAGACGGCAGCTGACGGGCCGGGGCGGCGGAACCGGCGCCCCGGCCCGTACGTCCCCCTCACCATGATCCGTACAGCGACACAGGACGACCTCGACGCGATATCCGCCCTGCACACCGAGGCCAGGGCCACCTACTACCGCGGCCACCTCCCCGAGGAGGAGTACGCGGGCGAGGCCGAGGTGGCCCGCGGCCGGGAGGGCTGGGCCCGCGCCGTGGACCGCGAGGACGCCACCGTGCTCTGCGCCGAGGCGGACGAGGACGGCGCCCTCGCGGGCGTCGCCGCCTACTCCGTACGCGACGGCGTCATGACCCTCACCCAGTTCCACGTCTCCCCGGTCCGCTGGCGCGAGGGCGTCGGCAGCGCCCTGCACCTCGCGTGCGTCGCCGACTGGGAGCGGCGCGGTGTGACCACGGTCCGCCTGGAGGTCTTCGAGCCCAACAAGCGCGCCCGGGCCTTCTACTCCTCCTGCGGCTGGGTTCCCGACCCGGACACCCCCCGGCACGGCGACCACGTGGTGCTGCGCCTCGCCCTCCCCAGGCCCCCGCAGAGCTGAGCGGGCCCGGGAATGGCACGGGTCCAGCAGGCGTTGGCGCAGGGAGCGGAGGGCGCCTCCGTGCTGCGTGTGCAGCCCCCTCGGAACGTCCGGAGAGAAGAAGAGTCATGCGCGTCGAGATCTGGAGCGACATCGCCTGCCCGTGGTGCTACATCGGCAAGGCACGCTTCGAGAAGGGCCTGGCGGGTTTCGCCCACCGCGGCGACGTCGAGGTGGTGCACCGCTCCTTCGAGCTCGACCCGGGCCGCGCCAAGGGCGACACCGAGCAGGTCATCGACATGCTGGCGCAGAAGTACGGGCGCACCCCCGAGGAGGCCCGCTCCATGGAGGCCAACGTGGCCGCCAACGCGCAGGCCGAAGGGCTCGGCTACCGCACCGAGGGCCGCGACCACGGCAGCACCTTCGACATCCACCGGCTGCTGCACCTCGCCAAGGCCCGCGGCCGCCAGGACGAGCTGCTGACCCTCGCCTACCGGGCCAACTTCGCCGAGGACCGGTCCGTCTTCGACGACACCGTCCTGCTGGACCTGGCCGTCGAGGCCGGTCTCGACGCCGACGAGGCGCGCGCGGTGCTCGCCGACCCGCAGGCGTACGCCGACGAGGTGCGCGCCGACGAGCGGGAGGCGGCCGAGCTGGGCGCCAACGCGGTGCCGTTCTTCGTCTTCGACCGGCGCTACGGGATCTCCGGCGGCCAGCCCGCCGACGTCTTCGCCCAGGCCCTGGAGCAGGCGTGGAAGGACCGCCCGGTGACCGTCCCCGAGGACGCGGCGGCCTGCGACGCCGACGGGGCGTGCGAGGTCCCCGGCGCCGCCGGGAACGCCTGAACCGCCGTGCGGGCCGCCACCGGCGGCCCGCACGGACGCATAAGCATTACTTGGGGTTTTCCGTGAAATAATGTCAATTGACCCCAGGGTAGTGAGGGTTCAGGCTGAACGCATGACGATCTCTTCGCTCAGCCGGGCCGTGGCCGCCGAGTTCGCCCCGGAGACCACCTATCTCAACACCTCCACCTGCGGGCTGCTGCCCCGCCGCTCCGTCGAAGCGGTGAAGACCCTCGTCGAGGAGAACGCCGCCGGCAGCCGGGACGGCTCGGGGGACTTCGAAGCGGTGAACCGGGCCCGGGAGGGCTTCGCGGGGCTCGTCGGCGTGGAGGCGGGCCGGGTCGCCGTCGGCGGCTCAGTCGCCGCCCACGTCGGACTGATCGCCGCCTCACTGCCGCCCGGAGCCGAAGTACTGGCTCCCGAAGGCGAGTTCAGCTCGGTCGTCAGCCCGTTCGCGGTCCGCGGCGACCTCAGGACGCGGTACGTGCCACTGGCGGACCTCGCCGACGCCGTGCGCCCCGGGACCGCGCTCGTCGCCTTCTCCTCGGTGCAGTCGGCCGACGGCCGGCGTGCGGACCTGGACGCGGTCCGGGCCGCCGCAGCCGCCCACGGCGCCCGGACGCTGCTGGACGCCACGCAGTCCGCCGGCTGGCTGCCCCTGGACGCGGGCGCCTACGACTACACGGTCACCGGCGGCTTCAAGTACCTGCTCTGCCCGCGCGGCACCTCGTTCCTCACCGTCACCGAGGACGCGCAGGAGCACCTGAAGCCGGTCTTCGCGGGCTGGGCCGCCGCCCAGGACACCGGGAACAGCACCTACGGACCCGTCACGGAGCTGGCGAAGAACGCCCGCCGCTACGACGAGCCCCCCGCCTTCCTCGCGTACCACGGCGCCGAACAGTCCCTCGCCCTGCTCCACGAGATCGGCATCGACGCCCTGCACGAGCACGCCCTGAAGCTCGCGGACCGCTTCCGCTCCGGCGTCGCCGGACTCGGACACCCCACCGTCCCCGCGGACACCGTCGTCGTCGCCGTCCCCGGGCTCGGCGACCGGGCACCGGAGCTGCGGCGGGCCGGGGTGCTGGTCGCCGGCCGGGCCGGCAACCTGCGGGCGTCCTTCCACCTCTACAACACCGAGGCGGACGTGGACCGCGCCCTGGAGGTGCTGGCTTCCTAGGGCTGGGCGTCCAGCGGGGCGCCGTGCCACTTCCACGAGGTGACGCGCTCGCGCCCCGGAAGGTCGCCGCGGCCGGTGGACCAGAGCAGCACGGCCCACCGGTCCGCGTCGTCCGGCGCGTCGGGGAAGAGCCGGGCCAGCGCCCGGTCGCACAGCCCGACGGGCGGCTCCCAGGAGATGCCCAGGCCCGACGCGATGTCATGGGCGTGCACCAGGGTCTCCACGACGCCCATGGCCGCGAAGCCCTCCGGGTCGGAGACCCCGTACGCGTGGTACGAGCGGAGGGCCGGCGATGCCGTACGCACCATCGCGGCCAGCAGTGCGCCGCTCGCCTCCAGGGTCTGGAGCAGCCCGGCCACCCCCGCCTCCGGGTCGGCGAAGACCGCGTTCCACGGGCCGCCCTCGCGCCGGGGGGCCCAGTGGTAGGGCACATCGGTCTCCAGCGACGGCGTGCGCGGGCCGAGCTGCACGGCGTACGCGAACAGGTCGTCGCTCAGGTGCTCCGCGGTCTCCCAGCAGTCCCACGTCAGGGCTCCGGCCGGGACGCGCCAGTCGGCGTCCGAGGCGGCGGCGAGCGTGTCGGCCGTCAGCCGGACCGCCTCGGTCACGTCGTCGGCGGTGACCGGCAGCCGCGTACCGGTGAGCGCGGCCCGTTCGGCCGTGCCGCATTCCACGCAGAACTCGTTGCCCTCCGGGTCCGCCAGGGTCGCCCAGCCGCGTCCGTTCGGCTTGCGGTGGTCGGCGACCAGGGTGGCGCCGAGGGCCAGCAGCCGCTCGACCTCCTCGTCCCGGGTGCGGTCCGCGGGCTTGATGTCCAGGTGGACGCGGTTCTTGGTGGTCTTCTTGTCGGGCACGGTGACGAAGAGGAGGGCGGTGCCCGGGATCTCGATCAGGGCCTCCGGGTCACCGGGCAGATCGTCCTCGGCGAGCGGGGCGTCGAGCACGGCCGACCAGAAGGTGCCCAGGGCGTAGGCGTCGGCGCAGT
The DNA here is from genome assembly GCF_900105515.1 of Streptomyces sp. 2131.1. Classification (GTDB taxonomy): domain Bacteria; phylum Actinomycetota; class Actinomycetes; order Streptomycetales; family Streptomycetaceae; genus Streptomyces; species Streptomyces drozdowiczii. The sequence continues at coordinate 5,537,663 of NZ_FNSY01000001.1, forward strand.
CGATGGTGATGTGCTGTACGTGGGATGTCATGCGATCACTGTCGCCGCAGGCCCCGCCCCGGTCCACCGAGATATGCCGGAGGGGGTGGCACGGCATTCCCGTACCACCCCCTCCGAGGGACCTACTTCACCGGCGTGAAGTCGCGCGCCCCGATGAACTCCGGGCGGCGGACCGGCGCCGCGAACGGCTCCTGCGCGGTGTTCTCCACGCTGTTGAACACGATGAACACGTTGCTGCGCGGGTACGGGGTGATGTTGTCGCCCGAGCCGTGCATCGCGTTGCAGTCGAACCAGGTCGCCGAACCGGCCTTGCCCGTGAAGAGCTTGATGCCGTGCCGGTCGGCCATCTTCGTCAGCGCCTCGTCGGACGGGGTGCCGGCGTCCTGCATCTGGAGCGACTTCTTGTAGTTGTCCTTCGGCGTCTCGCCCGCACAGCCGAGGAACGACTTGTGCGAACCGGGCATGATCATCAGCCCGCCGTTGGTGTCGTAGTTCTCGGTCAGCGCGATCGACACGGACACCGTCCGCATGTTCGGCAGACCGTCCTCGGCGTGCCAGGTCTCGAAGTCCGAGTGCCAGTAGAAGCCCGAGGCGCCGAAACCGGGCTTGACGTTGATCCGCGACTGGTGGACGTACACGTCCGAACCGAGGATCTGGCGGGCCCGGCCCACCACCCGCTCGTCGCTGACCAGCCGGGCGAAGACCTCGCTGATCCGGTGGACCTCGAAGACCGAGCGCACGGACTGCGACTTCGGTTCGATGATCGAGCGCTCGTCGGCGCGGACGGCCGGGTCGGCGATCAGCCGCTCCAGCTCGGCGTGGTAGCCGGCCACCTCGTCCGGGGTGATCAGCTCGCCGACGGTGAGGAAGCCGTCGTGCTCGTAGCCCTGGAGTTCCTTGGCGGTGATCGGACCCGGAGCGCCCGGCGCGGACCAGATGACCGGGTCCTGGCGGGGAGTGGTCATCTCGGCGGCGCCGCGCGAGGGGTACAGATCGGTGCGTACGTCGGTGGTCATGGGGTCAGCCCTCCTCGGTCAGCAGTGGATAGACACCGTTCTCGTCGTGCTCCTCCCGTCCGGTGACCGGCGGGTTGAAGACGCAGACGCAACGGAAGTCCGTCTTGGGGCGCATCGTGTGGCGCTCGTGGCCGTCGAGCAGGTACATGGTGCCCGGCGTGATCCAGTGCTTCTCACCGGTCTCGTCGTTGGTCAGCTCGGCCTCGCCCTCGACGCACAGGACCGCCTCGATGTGGTTCGCGTACCACATCGACGTCTCGGTTCCGGCGTACATGGTGGTCTCGTGGAGCGAGAAGCCGACCTTCTCCTGGGCGAGCACGATGCGCTTGCTCTCCCAGGTGCCGGAGGCGGCCTTGACATGCCGGTCGGTGTTCTCGACGTCGGCGAACGATCGGACGATCACGGTGGTTCGGTGCCTTTCTCTCTACGACGGTGGTGCGGTGGGGGTCGTGCGGTTCAGGCGGTCTCGCGGACGGCGCGGGCCAGCGTGCGCAGGCCCTCGTCCAGTTCCTCGGGGGTGATGGTGAGCGGCGGCAGCAGCTTGACGACCTCGCTCTGCGGGCCGGAGGTCTCGAGGAGCAGCCCCAGCTGGAAGGCGCGGGCGCAGACGGCGGAGGCGCGCGTCGGGTCGTCGAACTCCAGGCCCCAGACCAGGCCCCGGCCCCGGAAGCGGGCGCTGTCGTGCTCGCCGCAGATGGCCAGCATCGTCTGCTCCACCTGCTCGCCGCGGGCCAGCGTCTGCTTCTCCATCTGACCGTCGGCCCAGTACGCGTCGAGCGCGGCGGCCGCGGTGACGAACGCCGGGTTGTTGCCCCGGAAGGTGCCGTTGTGCTCGCCCGGCTCCCAGACGTCCAGCTCCGGCTTGAACAGGCAGAGCGACATGGGCAGTCCGTAGCCGCTGATGGACTTCGACAGCGTCACGATGTCCGGCGTGATGCCGGCCTCCTCGAAGGAGAAGAAGCCGCCGGTACGGCCGCAGCCCATCTGGATGTCGTCGACGATCAGCAGCATGTCCTGGCGGTGGCACAGGTCCTGCAGCGCGCGCAGCCACTCGGCGCGGGCCACGTTGATGCCGCCCTCGCCCTGGACGGTCTCCACGATCACGGCGGCCGGGTGGTTGAGCCCGGAGCCCTGGTCCTCCAGGAGCCGCTCGAACCAGAGGAAGTCGGGGACCTGGCCGTCGAAGTAGTTGTCGAACGGCATCGGCGTGCCGTGCACCAGCGGGATGCCGGCGCCGGCCCGCTTGAACGCGTTGCCGGTCACGGCCAGCGAGCCGAGCGACATCCCGTGGAATGCGTTGGTGAACGAGACGACGGACTCGCGGCCCTTGACCTTGCGGGCCAGCTTCAGGGCGGCCTCGACGGCGTTGGTGCCCGTCGGGCCGGGGAACATCACCTTGTACGGAAGGTCGCGGGGGCGCAGTACGACGTTCTGGAAGGTGTCCAGGAAGGCCCGTTTGGCGGTGGTCGCCATGTCGAGGCCGTGCGTGATGCCGTCGCGCTCGATGTAGTCGATCAGCGCGCGCTTGAGCACCGGGTTGTTGTGGCCGTAGTTGAGCGAGCCCGCGCCGGCGAAGAAGTCCAGGTACGAGTGGCCGTCCTCGTCGGTCAGCCGGGCGCCCTGGGCGCGGTCGAACACGGCGGGCCAGCCGCGGCAGTAGCTCCGGACCTCGGATTCCAGGGTCTCGAAGACACTGAGGGCGGGCGGGGTGATGGTCACAGCGGGTCTCCTGCGGGGCGTGAGGTGGTGTGACGGGCGGCGTTGAAGGAAGCTGCGGTGGGGGAGGTGCGCGCTCAGGCGTGGAACGGGCCGATGCGGTACAGCACTTCCGGCAGATGGGAGCCTTCGGGGAACAGTCCGCCGTCGAAGAGCACCTCGCGCTCCAGGGCCACGTCGTGGCGCTGCGCGTAGGAGGTGAACAGGCGGTCCGACGCGGTGTTGTCCGGGGTAACGGTCGTCTCGACCCAGGCGAGCCCCTGTACGGCGGCGACCCGCTCGGTCAGGGAGTCCAGCAGCTTCGCCGCCAGGCCGGTCCCGCGGTGGCCGTGGTCGACGGCCACCTGCCAGACGACGAGCGTCTCGGGGCGGTCGGGCCTGATGTACCCCGTCACGAAGGCGACCGGGGCGCCGGTCTCGTCACGGGCGACCACGGAGGTCGCCGCGAAGTCACGGCACCACAGCAGGTAGCTGTACGAGGAGTTGAGGTCCAGGACCTCGGAGTCGCGGGCTATGCGCCAGATCGCGGCTCCGTCCTCCACTCGCGGTGTGTCGATCGTAAGGAATTCGCTTCGGGCACTTGCAAAATCTGCTGGTGCGGCGGTCATGGCATTTGAATTTACCTAGCAAATTTGGAAATTGCATCGACGTCAGGGGTTGGGTGGAGCGGCGCGATGTGTTATCAGGCGGGTGCGTGCCCCGGCGCGATCCGGCTGCATTTCATTCCGTTTTGACCCGGATTTTTCGGACAGAACGCCGACTGTGTGGAGTCGGTCACAAGCCCATAACTCTCTCCACACACAAGCGAAATGAGCCCGGAAGGGGCCTCGGGAACCGATGTGTTTAGTCTCGGGAGGAGCGGGCATAAGAATGCGGGGAGCTGCTCAGAAATAGGCAGCTCCCCGCAATTTTCGAAAGCGGTGCGATTTATTCGCTGGGCCAGGTTTCCGAAACGGCCTTCCGGGCAGCCTCCAGATCGACCTGCCGGCCCGCGTCGGCCAGCGCCGACCCCAGAGCCGCGAGCGAGGCGAGCACCGCGCCCCGCGTCGCATCCACCCCGTAGTGATTGACCCGGATCATCTCCTTGGACAGCGCACCCCCGCCCGCGATCAGCGGCAGCGTCGGCTCGCCCGCCAGCGCCCGCGCCACCAGCGCGGACGCGTCCACGCCCTCGGGCGTCCGCAGCGTCGTCGCCACCGGCGCCGCGTCCCGCGCCTCGCGCACGTACGGGGTCAGGCCGCCGCCCAGCGCCACCGCACCGGCCCGGGTCGCCGCGGCCGCCGCCGCGTGACGCGCCATCACCGCGTCCGGGCCCTCCGCCTCGATCCGCTCCACACACGCCTCCAGGGCGAGCATCTCCAGCTGGGCCGGGGCGTGCAGCAGAGCCTTTCGCCCGCCGTCGATCCAGCGCTCCTTCCAGTCCAGGAGCGAGAGGTACGAGCGGCGCGGTGCCTGCGGGTTGGCCGCGAGCCGCTCCCAGGCCCGCCCGCTCACCGAGACCGCCGAGACCCCGGCGGGCCCGCCCATCGCCTTCTGCGCCCCGATCACACAGAGGTCCACGCCCCAGGCGTCCGGCAGCAGCGGCTCCGCGCCCACCGAGGCGACCGCGTCCAGCATGAACAGCGCCCCGTGCGCCCGGACCACCTCGCCGATCTCCGCGACCGGGTTGGTGTTCCCGGTCGCCGCCTCGGCGTGGACCAGCGAGACGAAGTCGATCTCCGGGTGCGCGGCCAGCGCCTCGGCGACCTGGGCGGCGGTGACGGCCGTGTGGAACGGCACCTCCAGGTCGACGACCTCGGCGCCGCAGTCGCGCAGCCAGTTCCCGAAGGTCTGCCCGTAGGGGCCGGTCACCACGTTCAGCGCCGTCGAACCGGGCCGGGCGCCGCCACGGATGCAGCCCTCCAGGGGCAGCAGCGCCTCGCCCTGCATGATGACGACGTCCTGTTCGGTGGCCAGCAGACCGGCCACCCGCCGCTCGATCGCCGCGAAGTGCGCGGCGGTCAGCGGGGCGAGGTCGAGGAAGGGGTGCGTCACGGCGGTGCTCTCTTCGGGTTCGGGTCCGCGGGCCCCGGTCCGCTGACCGGGCGTCTTCGAGAGTACCCAGCGCCCGCCGGACGCCCCGGTACAGGGCGCCGCACCCGCGGCGGCCCCTCGTACAGTGCTGGGCATGACTGATCACGAGGCATCGCGGGTGCTGCATGTGAAGGGGCGGGTGCTCACCGGGCCCGATGAGGTCAGGGACGAGTTGTGGGCGGTGGATGGCCGGGTCACCTTCGAGCGGCCGCCCGGCGCGGACGACGCCGTCACCGTCTCCGGCTGGGCCCTGCCCGGACTGGTCGACGCCCACTGCCACGTCGGACTCGACCACCACGGCGCCGTGGACGCGGCGACCAGCGAGAAGCAGGCCCTCGACGACCGGGAGGCCGGGGCGCTGCTCCTGCGGGACGCGGGTTCGCCCGCCGACACCCGGTGGATCGACGACCGCGAGGACCTGCCGAAGATCATCCGGGCCGGCCGCCACATCGCCCGGCCCCGCCGCTACACCCGCAACTACGCCTGGGAGGTCGAGCCGGACGAACTCGTCGCCTACGTCGCCCAGGAGGCGCGGCGCGGCGACGGCTGGGTGAAGCTCGTCGGTGACTGGATCGACCGCGAGGTGGGCGACCTGACCGCGCTGTGGCCGCGCGAGGCGGTGGAGGCAGCCATCGCCGAGGCGCACCGGCTGGGCGCCCGGGTCACCGCGCACTGCTTCGCGGAGGACTCACTGCGCGACCTCGTCGAGGCCGGGATCGACTGCGTCGAACACGCCACGGGCCTCACCGAGGACACCATCCCGCTCTTCGCGGAGCGCGGGGTCGCGATCGTCCCGACCCTGGTCAACATCGCCACCTTCCCCTCGCTGGCGCAGAGCGGCGAGACCAAGTTCCCGCGCTGGTCCGCCCATATGCGCCGGCTGCACGAACGCCGCTACGACACCGTGCGCGCCGCCTACGACGCAGGGGTGCCGGTCTTCGTCGGCACCGACGCGGGCGGGGTGCTCGCGCACGGCCTGGTGGCCGACGAGGTCGCGGAGCTGGTGAAGGCGGGCATCCCGCCGCTGGAGGCGCTGTCCGCGACGACCTGGGGGGCGAGGGCCTGGCTCGGCCGGCCGGGCCTGGTGGAGGGGGCGCCGGCCGACCTCGTGGTCTACGACGAGGACCCCAGGGCCGACGTCCGGGTGCTGGCCGGACCGCGCCGGGTCGTCCTGAACGGGCGCGTGATCGCCTGACGCACCGCGTTGACCGGCAGTGACCTGTGGGCGGACCGCTCGTTGAACCTCTTCCGTGTACGCGGCACGGTCCTCGTGCGAGCCGCCCTCGCGCGGTCCGAAACGCCGTGGAGCTCAGTGAAACGGGTGAACGCGAGGAACGCACGTGCCGGAATATTCGAAAACAGGCACGGAAACCCCCCTTTGGAGTGAACTGACCTCGGCTGTCCGCCAGTTCACCCTCTGTGCGTAAAGATTCACGGAGTCGAGGCCACCGGTGCCCGCGATGTCCCCCATTGGACGGCGCCGGTGGCTCCATGTCTCTTGTGGGGGTTCCACCATCTTGAACAGCAACACCTTCCGCCTCGCCGCCCTGGCGGTCGCCGCCTCTCCCGTCGCCCTGCTGGTGGCTGTCCCGGCCCATGCCGCCCCCGCGACGACCACCGCGGCCGGCGGCGACGGGAAGGCGAGCGCGGTCGTGCTCCGTACCGCGCTCGACGTCTCGCTCCTCAACAAGGCGGTCGACGTGCCGCTGGAGGTCACGCTCAACGAGGTGCACGCGCCGCGCACCGCCGAGGAGACCGCGCTCAGCGTGCGGCTCGACGGCGTCGACCGCGGAAAGCCGTTCAGTGTCCTCAAGGCGGACGTGGCCACCGCGAAGGCCACCGCCGACGAGCACCGCGCCGCCGGCTACAGCAACCTCGCCAACGCGCGGGTGTCTCTGCCCGGGCTCACGATGTTCCCCCTGATCAAGGTGGAGAAGGTCACCTCGAAGGCGGTCTGCGAGGCGGGCAGCCGGCCGGTCGCCGAGTCCAACGTGCTCGGGCGGGTGTCGGTGCTCGGCAAGCGCGTCACCCTCACGGCGGGCGGCACCACGCGGGTCGCGGTGCCGAAGGTCGGCGAGGTGACGCTCGACCTGTCGAAGACGCAGACCACCTCGCGCACGGCAGCCGCTGTGGCACTCCAGCTGAAGGTGTCGGTCAACCCGGGCAACCTGAACGTCGCGGACGTCAGGGGCGAGGTCACGCTCGCGGAGGCCACCTGCGAAACCCCGAAGGGCCACGGCGGCCACACGGGCGGCGGGGACAACGGTGGCGGTCACAACGGCGGTGGTCACAACGGCGGTGGTCACAACGGCGGCGGCGACAACGGCGGCGGTCACAATGGAGGTGGCGACAACGGCGGCAACGAGAACGGGGGCGGCGACAACGGCGGCGCGACCGGGGGCGGTTCGACCGAGGGCGGCTCCGGGAACGGCGGCGCGACGGGCGGCGACAAGGGCGGCTCGACCGGGGGCGGTGGCAGCGACGTGAAGACCCAGACCGGTACGGACCAGGCACCCGCCGCGAGCGACGCGGACCTGGCCGAGACGGGCAGCAGCTCCAGCACCCCGTACATCGCGGGCGGCGCGGCCCTGCTGCTGGCGGCGGGCGCGGGCGCCATGGTCCTGACCCGGCGCCGCGCCCGGGACTGACGGCCCGAGGGGAGGGCCTCCGGGGGGAGGGATTGGTGAGCGGTGCTCCGAGGGGGGAGCGCCGCTCACCGTGCGTGCGGGCGCTCTGAGACTGCAGCGCCGCTCACCGTGCGTGCGGGCGCTCTGAGACTGCAGCGCTGCTCACGATGCGTGCGTAAGTTCTCCGTCCGGAGCGCCGCCCGCCACTCGCAGCGGCGGTCCACCGGGGCAGGAGCACCGCTCGCCGAACAGATCGCCGGCCTACCGCCCCACCACCGTCAGCGCCTGGAGCGCCAGGTCGAGCGCCTGGAGGAAGCGGTTGGTCGTCGTCCGGTCGCGTACCGCCAGCCGCAGCCACCCGTCCCCGAGCCCGGGAAACGTATCGCCGCGCCGGGCCGCGAAGCCCAGCATCCGCAGCCGGTCCCGTATCTCGGCCGCCCCGTCGAGGCGGATCAGCACGAACGGCCCCTCGGCCGGCTCCACCACCCGGATCTCCGAGAACTCCCGGAGCCCGGCGACCAGATGGGCCCGGTCCACGGCGACCCGGTCCGCCGCACCGGCGGCCTCCGCGAGCGCCCGGGGCTCCACGCACGCCTTCGCCGCCGCCAGCGCGGGCGACGAGACCGGCCACAGCGGCTGGGCCTCCTCCAGGGTGCGGATCGTCTCCGGGTCGGCGGCCACGTAGCCGATGCGCAGCCCGGCGAGCCCCCAGGTCTTGGTGAGGCTGCGCAGGACGACGAGCCCGGGGATGTCCGTACGCCCGCACAGGGCCTCGCGCTCGCCCGGCACCGCGTCCATGAACGCCTCGTCGACCACCAGGGTCCGGCCGGGGCGCGCCAGCCGTTCGAGGACGGTGGCGGGGTGGAGCACGGAGGTCGGGTTGGTCGGATTGCCGACCACTACCAGGTCCGCCTCGGCGGGCACGTCGGCCGGGTCGAGCCGGAAACCGTCCCCGGCCCGCAGCAGTACCCGGCCCACCTGGTGCCCGGCCGCGCGCAGCGCCGCCTCCGGCTCGGTGAACTGGGGGTGCACCACATACGGCCGCTCGGCCGGCAGCGCGCGGGCGATCAGGACGAACGCCTCGGCCGCGCCCGCCGTCAACAGGACCCGCTCCGGCGGCAGTCCGTGCCGCGCGGCGACGGCGGCGCGCGCCTCGCGCCCGTCGGGATACGCGGCGAGCGAGCCCAGCGAGTCGGCTATCCGCTCCTTCAGCCAGGCCGGTGGGGTCCCGGCCCGTACGTTGACGGCGAGATCGGTCAGATCCCGGTCCCGTCCGCGTACTTCCGCGTCTCCGTGGTGACGCAGATCGTGCGTGCCCGCGCCTGTCGCGTCGGGACTCTCAGTGGGAGTGTGCATGACCGCCGTGGTGGGGGTGTGATGTGGGGGAGTGCGCCGTCGCCTGGGTGGACTCCGGCAGGACGACTATGCGCCCCGCACCCTGTTTCACGCAACGGTCCCGACCGGCCGGCGCACGAGCGCGCAGGTGGCCATCGACGGGTGCCCGTCGCGCGGCCGGGACTTCCTTTTGGGTACGAGGAGTTGACCGCCGCCGACGAGGGCGGCGGCCTCGGCCACCGAGGGGGTGCCGAGGGCGGCGAGCGCGGCGCCGGAGGGGTGCGGAACGGCGACCCGGGCCAGCACCTCGGCCGGGTGCGCCCGCAGCGGCAGCCCGAGCCGGGCGGCGGCGCCCACGATCCCCGGTTCACGGACCTTCGGCGCGACGGTGACCAACTCGGCGACCGCGCCCACCGGAAGCCCCGCCTCCCGCAGCACCTCCAGAACCAGCCCGGCCACCTCGTCGGCACAGACGCCCCGGGAGGCGCCGACCCCGACGACGAGCGTGCCGAGATGCGCGGACCGGGGTGCATCGGCTAGCAAGAGGCCATGGCGGTGTTCGTCGCGCTCGGCGCGTTCCTGATGACCCTGGCCGGCGGCTGGGTCGCCCAGCGCGTCAGCGACCGCCGCCACCTGGTCCTCGGACTGGCCGGCGGGCTGATGCTCGGCGTGGTCGGCCTGGACCTGCTGCCCGAGGCCGTGGAGGCGGCGGGCGGCCTCGTCTTCGGCGTCCCGGCGGCGCTGCTGCTGTTCGTCGGCGGCTTCCTGGTGGCCCATCTGGTGGAGCGGCTGCTCGCGGTGCGCCAGGCGGCCCACGGGGCGGCCGATGAGCGCGTCCCTCAGGTCGGGCTCACGGCGGCGGCCGCGATGGTCGGCCACAGCCTGATGGACGGCGTCGCGCTCGGCGCGGCCTTCCAGGTCGGCGGCGGGATGGGGGCGGCCGTCGCGCTCGCCGTGATCACGCACGACTTTGCGGACGGCTTCAACACGTACACGATCACCAGCCTGTACGGGAACGCCCGCCGCAAGGCCCTGACGATGCTGTTCGCGGACGCGGCGGCCCCCGTCGTCGGGGCGGCGACGACCCTGCTGTTCACCCTGCCGGAGGAACTGCTCGGCTGCTATCTCGGCTTCTTCGGCGGCGCGCTCCTCTACCTCGCCGCCGCGGAGATCCTGCCCGAGGCGCACCACGACCACCCGGCCCGCTCCACGCTCCTGTGCACGGTGGCCGGAGTGTGCTTCATCTGGCTGGTGGTGGGCCTCGCGCAGTGACTCCGCCCTCGCGTTCACCCCCGGCACCGCGCGACGAACCGAGCGGCCGTCCCGGGCGAGGCGGCCCAGTGGGTGTGCAGATAACTCGCGTGTATGTTCCCCCGGACGAACCCCTCGACGCGCCGCTCGGGCCGGTGCATGCCCCAGGCGGGCTCGTCGCCCGCCCCCGGCTCGATGACGGTCCGGTGGAACTCGTGCCCCCGCATCCGCGCTCCCGCGGGCGCCAGCACGTTGTCGGTGAGCGCGACGGCGTCCCGGTACCCGAGCGTCAGCCGCTTGGTCATCCGCGCGTCGGCGTCGAGCACCCCGCACATCGGCAGCCCGTCCAACGACCGCGCCAGATACAACAACCCGGCACACTCGGCGGCCACCGGCGCCCCCGAGCGAGCCAACTCCGAGACGGCCTTCCGCAACGCTTCGTTGGCCGACAGCTCGGGCGCGTACACCTCGGGGAACCCACCCCCGATGACGACGCCCCGGGTCCCCAGCGGCAACGCCTCGTCCCGCAGCGGATCAAAGGTCACGACGTCGGCCCCGGCGGCGGCGAGCAACTCGGTGTTCTCCGCATAAGAAAACGTAAATGCAGCCCCACCGGCAACAGCAACAACAGGCCGGTTCTTCAGCCCCTCCGGCGTTTGAGGAGCGGGGTCCGGGGCGGAGCCCCGGTTACGGGAAGGGGCGGGTAGGGGAACACTCCCGGCGACAGCATCCCCCGCATCCCACACCCCGCCCGGCGGCAACGCAGGCGCAGACCGCGCCAACGCCAACAGCCCCTCCAGATCGCACCCCGCAGCCACCTGCCCCGCCATCGCCGCGACAGCGGCCACCGCATCGGACCGCCGCTCCGCCACCGGCACCAACCCCAGATGCCGCGACGGCACGGAAACCCCCTCCGCCCGACGCAAGGCACCCAGCACCGGCACCCCCGACTCCTCCAGCGCCTCCCGCAACAGCGCCTCGTGCCGGTCGGACCCCACCTTGTTCAGGATCACCCCGCCGATCCGCACCCCGGTGTCCCAGGACGCGAACCCGTGCACCAGCGCCGCCACCGACCGCGACTGCGAGGACGCGTCCACGACGAGCACCACCGGTGCCCGCAGCAGCTTCGCCACGTGCGCGGTGGACGCCAGCTCGCCGAGCCCCGAGGCCCCGTCGTACAGCCCCATGACGCCCTCGACGACCGCCAGTCCGCACCCCCGCGCCCCGTGCGCGAAGAGCGGCGCGACGAGATCGGGCCCGCACATGTACGCGTCGAGGTTGCGGCCCGGCCGCCCGGTCGCCAGCGTGTGGAAGCCGGGGTCGATGTAGTCGGGGCCCACCTTGTGCCCGGACACGGCGAGCCCGCGCGCGGCGAACGCGGCCATCAGCCCCGTGGCGACGGTGGTCTTGCCGCTGCCCGAGGAGGGCGCGGCGACGACCAGGCGGGGGATGTTCACCACTCGATGCCCCTCTGGCCCTTCTGCCCGGCGTCCATCGGGTGCTTGACCTTCGACATGTCCGTCACCAGGTCCGCCGCGTCCAGCAGCGCGGCGGGCGCGTTGCGGCCGGTGATGACGACGTGCTGCGTACCGGGCCGGCCGCGCAGCACCTCGACGACCTCGTCGGTGTCGATCCACCCCCAGTGCAGCGGGTAGGCGAACTCGTCGAGCACGTACAGCCGGTACGTCTCGGCGGCCAGGTCGCGCTTGACCTGCTCCCAGCCCTCGCGGGCCTTCGCCTCGTTGTCCGTCTGGTCGTCGCGCTGGACCCAGGACCAGCCCTCGCCCATCTTGTGCCAGGCGACGGACCCGCCCTCGCCGCTCGCGCCGAGGACCTTCAGGGCGTTCTCCTCGCCGACCTTCCACTTCGCGGACTTCACGAACTGGAAGACCCCGATGGGCCACCCCTGATTCCAGGCGCGCAGCGCGAGCCCGAAGGCCGCGGTCGACTTCCCCTTGCCGATGCCGGTGTGGACCATCAGCAGCGGGCGGTTGCGCCGCTGCCGGGTGGTGAGTCCGTCGTCCGGCACGCTCTCCGGCTGTCCCTGCGGCATTACGCGGCCCTCCTGTCGGTGTGCCCGAGGCCCGCGCCCCGGACGTCCTTGACCAGCCCGGCGATCGACTCGGCGCGCAGCTCGTCGAGCGTGACGGCGGTGCCGCCCAGGTCGCGCGCGAGGTCCGCCGCGAGCCCCAGCCGTACCGGCCCCGTCTCGCAGTCCACGACGACCGACGCGACGCCCTCGGCCGCGTGCAGCCGGGCGGCCCGAGCGGCCAGTGCCACCGGGTCGGGCCCGCCGGTCGCGCGCCCGTCCGTCACCACGACCAGCAGCGCCCGCCGGGACGGATCGCGCAGCCGCTCCACCCGCAGCACGTCATGGGCCTTCAGCAGCCCGGCGGCCACCGGGGTGCGCCCGCCGGTCGGCAGCGACTCCAGCCGGGCCGCCGCCGCGTCCACCGACGAGGTCGGCGGCAGCGCCAGCTCCGCCTCCCGGCCCCGGAAAGTGATCAGCCCGACCTTGTCGCGCCGCTGGTAGGCGTCCATCAGCAGGGACAGCACCGCGCCCTTCACGGCGCCCATGCGCTGCCGGGCGGCCATCGACCCGGAGGCGTCCACGACGAACAGCACGAGGTTGCCCTCGCGCCCCTCCCGCGTCGCCTGCCGCAGATCGTCCCGCCGCACCACCAGGCCCCGCCCGGACCGGCCCCGCGCCCGCTGGTGCGGGGCGGCGGCCAGGACGGTCGCGGCCAGATGCAGCTTGGTCAGCGCGCCCTCGGGCCGCCGCGCACCGGTCGTCCGCCCGTGCTCGGTGCGCGCCCGGGACCGCCGCCCCGCCGCGCCCTCGCCGAGACCGGGCACGCTCAGCATCTTCGTTCGGAACGGCTCACCGGCCCGTACGGGCTGCTGCTCCCCGCCCTGCCCCGGCACGGGCGCACCCGGCTCGGACTGCTCCGAGCCGCCCCGGCCGGGCGTGTCGTCGGCGCCGTCGGCGGGCGGGGGCGGCGTGTCGGGCCCGTCCCCCTGCGGCGGGAGCCCGCCGCCACTTCCGTCGCCACCGCCGTCACCGGGCCCGTCCGGTTCCGGATCGTCGTCCCCGCCGCCGTTCTGCTCCAGCGTGTCGTCGAGCTTGTCCTCGTCGAGCCCCGGCGCGTCGAAGGGGTTGCGCCGGCGCCGGTGGGGGAGCGCGAGCAGCGCCGCCTGCCGGACGTCCTCGGCGAGTACGTCGGTGCGCCCCGCCCACGCGGCGAGCGCGGTGGCGGTCCTGGCCATCACGATGTCGGCGCGCATCCCGTCCACCTCGAAGGCCGCGCAGGTCGCCGCGATCTGCCGCAACGCCTGGTCACCGAGCACCACTTCGGGCAGCAGCGCCCGGGCCGCCGCGATCCGCTCCCGCAACTCCGCTTCCTCGGGGGCCCAGCGCGCCGCGAAGCCCGCCGGGTCGTCCTCGTACGCCAGCCGCCGCCGCACGACCTCCACCCGCTGGTCCGTCTCCCGGGAGGCCGCGACCTCCACGGTCAGCCCGAACCGGTCGAGCAACTGGGGCCGCAGCTCCCCCTCTTCGGGGTTCATCGTGCCGACGAGCAGGAACCGTGCCGCGTGCCGTACGGAGACGCCCTCGCGCTCCACGTACGAGGCACCCATGGCCGCCGCGTCCAGCAAGAGGTCCACCAGGTGGTCGTGGAGAAGATTGACCTCGTCGACGTACAGGATTCCTCGGTGCGCGTCCGCGAGCAGCCCCGGTTCGAACGCCTTCACGCCCTCCGCGAGGGCCCGCTCGATGTCGAGCGCCCCGACGAGCCGGTCCTCGGAGGCGCCGACGGGCAGCTCCACGGTCCGCGCCGCCCGCGACACGCCGGAGGCGCCCTCGTGCGGGCCGTCCGGACACGCGGGATCCGGTGCGGCGGGGTCGCAGGAGAACCGGCACCCCGGCACGACGGAGACCTCCGGCATCAGCGCGGCCAGCGCGCGCACGGCGGTCGACTTGGCGGTGCCCTTCTCACCACGGACCAGAACCCCGCCCACGGCCGGGCTGACCGCGTTGAGCAGCAGCCCGAGCCGCAGGTCGTCCTGGCCGACGATGGCGGTGAAGGGGTAGGGCGTACTCACAGGGCCTCCTTGACGGGGATGGCGGGCGCTCCCGGCGGGATGAACGGCAGTCCGGACGGCGCGCCCGACTCGATGAGCCGCCACAGCGCGGCGGTGTCCGCGTGCTCCTCGATCAGGTCGCCGAGGCGGTCGAGCTGCTCCTCGCGCAGCGCGGCGAAGCAGGTGTCGGGGGCGGGCACGAAGTGGCGGCCCGCGGTCCGGGCGATCTCCGTCAGGAACAGGCGGCGGAACGCGTCGCTCTCCAGCGAACCGTGCCAGTGGGTGCCCCACACGGCCCCCGAGCGGCAGCCGTCCAGCGGCGTGCCCCGCCCGTCCGTCAGGAACGGTTCGCCGCCGCGCACATCGGCGACGCCGTGGTGGATCTCGTACCCCTCGACGGGCGCGCCGAGCGCCTCGCCGGAGGGCCGGGCGAGGGTCTTCTCGCGGTCGAAGCGCACGCGTACGGGCAGCAGACCGAGCGCGTCGACCTGCCCGGCGCGCGACTCGACCTCGTCCTCGATGTGTTCGCCCAGGATCTGGTAGCCGCCGCAGACGCCGAGCACCGGCCGGCCGTCGGCGGCGCGCCGCCGCAGCGCGTCGGCGAGTCCGCGTTCGCGCAGCCAGGCGAGCGCCTTCACGGTGCCCCGGGTGCCGGGCACGATGACGAGGTCCGCGTCGGCCAGCTCCTCGGGCCGGTCCACGAACCGCACGACGACGCCCGGTTCGGCGGCGAGCGCGTCCACGTCGGTGAAGTTGGACATCAGCGGGATCGCGCACACGGCGACGCGCAGGACGTCCTCGCCGTGCGGCGGGGCGACCGTCGACTCCCTCACGGTGCCGCGCAGCGACACCCTGAGGCCGTCCTCCTCGTCGATGCCGAGCCCGTGCGCGAACGGCAGCACCCCGTAGGTGGGGCGGCCCGTCAGGTCGCGCAGCATGTCGAGGCCCGGCTCAAGCAGCGAGACGTCGCCCCGGAACTTGTTGACCAGGTACCCCGCGATCAGCTCCTGGTCCTCCGGCGCGAGCAGCGCGGTCGTGCCGAAGAACGAGGCGAAGACCCCGCCCCGGTCGATGTCCCCGACGACCACCACGGGGAAGCGGGCCGCGCGGGCGATGCCCATGTTCACGATGTCCGTGCGCCGCAGGTTGATCTCGGCGGGCGAGCCCGCGCCCTCGCAGATCACCGCGTCGTACGTGCTCCGCAGCTGCTCCAGGCAGTCCGTGACGGTGGACAGCAGCTGTTCCTGCCGCCCGCCGTGGTAGCCGCGGGCGCTCATCTCGCCGACCGGCCGCCCCATCAGGACGACCTGGCTGGAGCGGTCGCCGCCGGGCTTGAGCAGCACCGGGTTCATCAGGGCGGTCGGCTCGACACGGGCGGCCTGGGCCTGCATCGCCTGGGCGCGGCCGATCTCGGCGCCCTCGCGGGTGACGAAGGAGTTCAGGGACATGTTCTGCGCCTTGAACGGGGCGACCTTCACCCCCTGGCGCACCAGCCACCGGCAGATGCCCGCCGTCACGACGCTCTTGCCCGCGTCCGAGGTGGTCCCGGCGACCAGCAGTCCGCCGCTCATATCGCTCTCCGTCCAGAGGTACGAGGTCTGTGAGGCATCCGGGCCCGGCGCGTCACCGAGGCCGCGCCCAGCCGGGCCGCCACGGTGACGCCGAGGGCGAGCAGGCCCACCCGGCGCGAGAGGCGCACGGCGCGTTCGATGTCCGCGGTCTCCACCGCACGTCCGGCCGCCCCGTTGAGCACGGGCCGGTGCTCGACACGGCCGCCGTAGGCGAGGGTCCCGCCGAGCCGTACGCCGAGCGCCCCGGCGAACGCGGCCTCCACCGGGCCCGCGTTGGGGCTCGGGTGGGTCGCGGCGTCCGCCCGCCAGGCCCGTACCGCCTCCCG
The DNA here is from genome assembly GCF_900105515.1 of Streptomyces sp. 2131.1. Lineage (GTDB taxonomy): Bacteria > Actinomycetota > Actinomycetes > Streptomycetales > Streptomycetaceae > Streptomyces > Streptomyces drozdowiczii. The sequence goes on from NZ_FNSY01000001.1 coordinate 5,553,661, forward strand.
GGGCCGGCCCCCGGCGGTCACGGCGAGCAGGGCGGTCAGCCGGGCGCCCGGCCAGCCGGCGAGGTCGTCGAGCCGGGCCGAGGCCCAGCCGTACCGCCGGTAGCGGGGCGACTTGTGGCCGACCATCGCGTCGAGCGTGTTGGCGGCGCGGAAGCCGACGAGCCCGGGGACACCGGCGAGGGCGCCCCAGACGAGGGCGCCGACCACGGCGTCCGAGGTGTTCTCGGCGACGGACTCGACGACGGCGCGCGCGATCCCGGGGCCGTCCAGCGCCTGCGGGTCGCGCCCGCACAGGTGCGGCAGCCGCTCCCGGGCCAGTTCGACGTCCCCGGCGGCGAGCGCCCCGCCGATGGCGCGGGCCTCGCGCCCCAGCGACGTACCGCCGACGACGGACCAGGTGGCGGCGGCGGTCAGGGCGACGGACGCGACGGGGTGGCGGCGCAGGGCGTGGGCGGCGAGCGCGGCACCCCCGGCCGCGCCTCCGGCGCAGACCAGGGTGTGCAGGGCGCCCCGGCCGCGGTGGTCGCGCCAGAGCCGGTGTTCGACGGCCGCGGCGGCCCGCCCGAAGGCGGCGACCGGGTGCCCCCGGCGGGGGTCACCGAGCAGCAGGTCGCCGATCAGGCCGGCGGCGGCGCCGTACGCGTAGATGCGATCGGCACGCACGGCTCAGCCGGCCGTACCGGTGTCCGCCGACAGGGGTGCTGGGAAGGGAGCCGTACGGCAGCCGGGCATGGCGACATGTCCTCACTCAGGGTCCGCGCCCTGGTTCGACGTGACGGCGACGAGAGTCTCCTGGCTTCCGGATCGGCGGATTCCCCCGGTCTTCCAGCCCGCTCGCGCGGGCCGTGACGTGCGCGGTGGTGGGGGACCGCTCCCCGGTGACAGTGGCGGGACCGCGCCGGATTCGCACCGGCTTCCTCTGCTGTCGCCGTAATGGCTCCGGCAGTCCACCACGCCCCGCGAACGCCCGTCAACTCGCTGTTGACCTGCGACGGCGCGGTGTGGGCGGACGCACATCGGGCCGGACGCACACGGGTGCGTCCGGCCCGATGGGGAGGTGGTGCGTCAGGCGACGATCAGATAGATGCCGTACGCGACGGCCGCCGCGCACAGTCCGAAGCAGACGTACGCCCCGGCGCGGGCCAGCAGGACCGAGCCGCCCGCCGGACCGCCCTGCGCGGCCGGTTCCGGCTGCTTGGAGAGGCCGACGACGCCGAGGGTGAAGAGGCCCACCAGGGCGACGGTGGTGACGAGGGAGACGCCGAAGACGGTGCCCAGAGCTGCCCAGTCGATGTTCATACGGGGTGTCCTTTACCGGAGTACCGGGGTCTCTCAGACCGTGGCGGGTCGGGCCGGATCGGCGGCGACGGGTCCGGCGGGCGCCGGGATGGTGGCGGAGAGGTCGTGCGCCTGCGCCACGGTGGGCGGCGGGCTCACGGCCGCGATGGCCTGGGTGACGACCCCCGCGGGCTCGGCCGGGGCCGCGTCCTCGGAGCCGGGCGCCACATCGCCGTGGCCGACGGGCTTGCGGCGCGAGAGCATCCAGATCGCCCCCGAACCGGCGATCAGCAGCGCCGCGACGACCACGACGCCCCAGGTGCCCTGCTTGGTCAGGAACTCCGCCCCCGCGCCGACCAGACCGGCCGCCGGCAGGGTCAGGCCCCACGCGACGAACATCCGGGTGGCGGTGGACCAGCGGACCACACCCCCGGAGCGGCCGAGGCCCGCGCCCATCACGGCCCCGGAGCAGGACTGGGTGGTGGAGAGGGAGAAGCCGAGGTGCGAGGAGGCCAGGATGACCGTGGCCGCGCTGGTCTGGGCGGCGAAGCCCTGCGGGGGCTTCAGCTCCGTCAGGCCGCTGCCCATGGTGCGGATGATGCGCCAGCCGCCGAGGTACGTGCCGAGCGCGATGGCCAGACCGGCGCTGACGATGACCCACACCGGCGGGTTGGAGCCGGGGGAGAGGACGCCGCCGGTGACCAGGGCGAGCGTGATGATGCCCATCGTCTTCTGCGCGTCGTTGGTGCCGTGGGCGAGCGAGACGAGCCCGGCCGAGGCGATCTGGCCGGCCCGGTAGCCCTTGGCGGTGGCCTTCTCCTGGGCGTCGTTCCGGACCTTCCCGCCGATCCGGTACGTGAGCCGGGTGGCCAGGAGCGCGGCCACGCCGGCCACGATCGGGGCGGCGACGGCGGGCAGCAGCACCTTGGTGACGACGGTGCCCCCGTTGACCGACGACCAGCCGGCGGACATCACCGCGGCGCCGATGAGGCCGCCGAACAGTGCGTGGGAGGAGCTGGACGGGAGCCCGACCAGCCAGGTCAGAAGATTCCACAGGATGGCGCCGACGAGCGCCGCGAAGATGACCTCGGTTCTGAGGCCGTCCTCATTGACGATCCCGCCGGAGATCGTCTTCGCGACCTCCACGGACAGGAACGCGCCGACCAGATTGAGAACGGCGGACATCGCGACCGCCGTCTTGGGTTTGAGGGCGCCGGTCGAGATGGTCGTGGCCATCGCGTTGGCGGTGTCGTGGAAACCGTTCGTGAAATCGAACACTAGAGCTGTCACGATCACTATCGCGAGCAGCAGCGTGATGTGTTCCATTTACCCAGGCAATCGTTCGACGTCATTGGCACGTGGAACGTAGGCAACTTGAGTGAACAGAAGATGAACTGAGCGGGGCGTTGCGGTGACCCCCGCCGCGGCGCCCGGGCGGGGCCCGGAAAGGATCTTCGAATGAGTGACGGACAGCACGAGGTCATCGCCCGGGGATGGCGGGCGCTCGTCGCCACGGCCCGCCGGACGGCGGCCGAGGGCCTGGTCGTCGGAACCTCCGGAAACGTCTCGCTGCGCATAGGCGACACGGTGCTCGTCACACCCAGCGGAGTGCCGTACGAACGGCTCCGCCCCGAGGACCTGACCGGCGTCGATCCGGAAGGCAACCAGATCCTCGGCACCCTGGCCCCCACCAGCGAACTTCCCCTTCACCTCGCCGTCTACCGGAACACGGGCGCGACCGCCGTGGTACACACCCACGCGGTCCACGCCACCGCCGTCTCCACGCTCGTCACCGAGGTCCCCCCGGTCCACTACGCCGCCGCGATCCTGGGCGGCACCGTCCGGGTCGCCCCCTACGCCAGATACGGCACCCCCGAACTGGCGGCGAACATGCTCGCCGCCCTCCGTGACCGCACCGGCTGCCTGCTCGCCAACCACGGCACCGTCACCTGCGGCGCCACCCTCGACGAGGCGTACGACCGCACCGCCCAGCTCGAATGGCTCTGCCATGTATGGCTCACCGCCAGCTCCGTCCCCGGCCGCACCCCGGCCCTGCTGTCGGAGGCCCAGCTGGGTGACGTGGGGGAGGCCCTCAAGGGATACGGGCAGCGCTGAGTCGCCACCGGACGGCCCTGCCCACTGGCATCGCGCCGCCCCGACCCCGACACTGGTGGTGTGCGCCCGGTTACAGCGACGGCAGCGGCCGTCACCACACTCATCGGCGCCGGTGCGGCAGCCGTCGCGGCCGGCCGGTTCGCCGGCGACGTCGCCCTGAAGACGCCGCCCGGACGTCCGCTCCCCGCCGACCGCGAACTCACCGTCCACGCCACGGCCGCCGGGCAGATCACCCTGACCCGGTCCCTGACCTCGCTGCGCCCCGGCACCTACGGGCTCAGCGGCAAGGGCGTCCACGCCGTCGTCGGCCCCGTGCTCGACAAGGCCCACCAGGCCGCCGACACCGTCGTACGCCGCCTCGAACGCGTCGACCTCGGCATCCTGACGCCCGGCGACAAGGTCCGACTGACGCCCCAGGTGTTCAGCGGCGACCCCGGCAGCGCGCTCGGCCTCGCCTTCCGCGAGGTGGAGATCCCCGGCGAACTCGGCACGCTGCCCGCCTGGCTCGTCCCGGCACCCCGCCCCACCTGGGTCATCACCGTCCACGGCATCGGAGCCACCCGTGAGCACCCACTGAACGTCCTCGGCTTCCTGCACGGCCAGCAACTGCCCGTGCTCGACCTCGCCTACCGCGGCGACCCGGGCGCCCCCCGCTCCCCGGACGGGCTCGGCCACCTCGGCGAGTCCGAGTGGCGCGACCTGGACGCCGCCATCCGCTTCGCCGTCCGCGGCGGCGCCGAGCAGGTCATCCTGTACGGCTGGTCCACCGGCGCCTCGATGGCCCTGCACGCCTGCGCCGGCTCCGCCTTCCGCGACCGGATCTCCGGCCTCGTCCTCGACTCCCCGGTGCTGGACTGGAACGACACCCTGCGCGGCCTGGCCGCCGCCCGCGGCGTCCCCGCCGCGCTGCTGCCGCTGGCCGTGCGCGCCGCCCAGGGCCAGACCGGGCTGCACGGCACGGGGCTCCTGGAGACCTCGCTGCCGGCGACCCTGCACGTGCCGACGCTGATCTTCCACGGCCCCGACGACACGCTGGCGCCCTGGGTGCACTCCCGCCGGCTCGCCGCGACCCGCCCCGACACGGTCTCCCTGCACACCGTGGACCGGGCTCCGCATGCGGCGATGTGGAACGCCGACCCGGCCCACTACGAGGAGACCCTGCGACGCTTCCTCACGCCCCTGATGTGAGGTGATGCGCCGGTTCGGCCGATTGGTCCCCGCCGGTGCGGAGGCCCGCGAACACCGGTGAGACGGGTTCCGTTTGGGCTTTCGGGCCGACAGGGGCAAGACTGCTCCCCGTGACGTCCCGTACCCCGCGCGACTCCAGGCTGCGACTTGTCCGCCCGCGACCCCTCACCACCGCTCGCAAGGCCGTGGCCACCCGGCACACCAGGCCCGCGCCGCGGCCCCCGGAGGGCACCCCGCCCCGGGCGGAACTGGCCCGCCAGGCCCGGAAGGTGCTCGCCGAGGCCGTCCGGATCGCCCGTTGGGCGGCCGACGCGGCAACCCCCGGAAGCCCCCCACTCGCCGCCCGGGCCCTGGAACACGCGGCCGCCGCGCTGGAGCTCTCACCGGCGCAGGTGCGCGCCGGCTGGGACCGCGCCCGCCTCGCCGGCCTGGTCGAACTCCACGGCGACACCGCACGGCCTGGCTGGAGGCTGCGCGCCTGGGACCGGGACGACTCCGCGGTGCTCCGCGGCTGGGTCGCCCTCTTCGACGCCTGGTCGCTCGCCCACCCCGCGCCCCCGGGCATCGAGTCCACCGCCGTCGCCGAGGCCGTCGAGGCCGTCCCCCAGGTCCTCTCGCTGCTCCAGCTCTCGGCGGGCCCCGTCACCGTCCCCGCGCTGCTCGACCTCCTCGGCCAGCGCGTCGCGGAACTCCACGAGGAGCGCTGCGAGGTGCCGTACGGCCCCGAGCCGCTGCCCGCCCCCGCCGAACCGGCGTCCACCCACGCGCCGGAGCTCGTCGCGCTCCTGCTGGACTGGGCCCTGGAGGGCCTGGCCGCCGTCGGCGCGCTCACCCTCGGCACCGGCCAGGCCACCCTGACGCCCCTCGGCAACTGGGCGGTCTGGGTCAAGCTGGAACAGATCTGCGTCGCCGCCCAGAGCCCGGCCGGCAACATCGAGCAGGCCGCCGCCGACATGCTCCTCGGCTGCGCCCGCCTCACCCCCGGCCCCGCCCGCGCCGAGTACCGCGCCTGGCTGGCCGCCCGGCCCGTCGGCAGCGCCGTCGCCGAACTGCTCGACGTCGCCCGGGGCGAGGACGCCCTGCTGCGCGGCCTCGCCTTCGAGGCCCTGCGCGTCGTCGGCGCCCCCGCGGAGCCCGAGGTCCGGTCCGTCGTCACCGACCCGTCGCTGCGCCCGTACGCGCTGCTCTGGCTCGCGGAGTACGACGGCAAGGACCCCGAGGACGCCCAGGAGGTCCTCAGCCGCGAGGAGGCCACCTGGCTCTGGGTCGACACGGCGGCGGCCGTCGCGGACCACGGCGAGACGGGGCTCCTGGTCCGCCACCTCGACTCGGCCGTCCAGGGCACGGTGCCGGCGCTGCTGGACGAGGTCCGGGCCGTCGGCCACCCCCGTACGGTCCAGGTCCTGGTCGCCCTGGCGGCGGCCCACCCGGACCCGGCCCTGGCCAAGGCGGTGCGCAAGGCGGCGTTCCAGGTCCACACGGGCGGCTCGTAACCGGGGGCTCCACCCCCGTACCCCCGCTCCTCAATCGCCGGAGAGCTTGATTTCACTGCCCGCCGTCAGCGGAACGTGTCGCAATCCCCCATGTCCCCGCCCCGGAACCCCGCCGTGAACCACTCCTGCCGCTGCGCCGCCGACCCGTGCGTCCAGGACTCGGGCGTCACCCGCCCCTGGAACCGCTCCTGGATCCGGTCGTCCCCCACCGACGCCGCCGCGTCCAGCCCGTCGCGGATGTCCGCCCGGGTGACCTCCGTGATCAGCGGGCGCCCGGTCGACTCGTCGGGCGTGGTGGTCGCGTGGTGCGCCCACACCCCGGCGTAGCAGTCCGCCTGGAGCTCCACCTTCACCGCGTTGCTGTTCTCGCCGGTCCGCCCGTCCTGGGCGCGGCCCAGGGTCCCCATCTGGTTCTGCACGTGATGCCCGTACTCGTGCGCGACGACGTACGCCTGGGCGAACGGCCCGCCGCTCGACCCGAACTTCGTGCGCAGCTCGTCGAAGAACCCCAGGTCCAGATAGACCTGCCGGTCGCCGGGGCAGTAGAACGGCCCCACGGCCGAGGTCGCGGAGCCGCAGGCCGTGCTGATCCGGTCGGTGAACAGCACCGTGCGCGCCGTGGCGTACCGCGCGTCGCGGCGGGCGAACTCCTGGTCCCAGTAGTCCTGCACGCTGTTGACCACCGCGACGATCCGGCAGTCGCCCTTGGTGTTGGCGTCCCGCCCGGTCCGGCATTCCCGCGAAACCTGCGCCGCCGACGAGGCGGTCGCCCCCGGGTCGGAGTCGCCCGAGGAGAGGCCGAGCTGATCGGGTCCGACGCCGAAGAGCAGCCCCAGGATCAGCGCGACGACACCGGCGATCCCGCCGCCCACGGTGGCCCGGCCGCCGGGGATGCGGCTGCCCCGTACGTCCCTGACCTCCGACGTGTCCAGATCGGCGTCGTCGTCGAACTGCATCGCACCACCCTCCGCCACGAACGGTTACCGTCTGTTCCGTACGCCGAGTATCCGGCAGTCGGTCCGGGCATGCCTGCCTTCGCGCAGCGGGGGAGTGACGTGGAGCACGCGGAAAAGTCGGTGGACACCGCCAGTAGACTGGTTTCCATGGCAGTCCTCCTTGTGCGTGTGCGTGAGTAACGGCGTCGAGTCGTCACCGCCTGCCGTTCCTCCGCCGTCCATTCCGCCCTGGAGTACCTCCCCGTGATCACCGCCTCCGGCATCGAGCTGCGCGCCGGCGCCCGTCTGCTCATCGAATCCGCCAGCTTCCGCATCGCCAAGGGCGACCGCATCGGCCTCGTCGGCCGCAACGGAGCGGGCAAGACCACCCTCACCAAGTGCCTCGCGGGCGAGGGAACCCCCGCCGCCGGCACCATCACCCGCTCCGGCGAGGTGGGCTACCTCCCGCAGGACCCGCGCACCGGCGACCTCGACGTCCTGGCCAGGGACCGGGTCCTGTCCGCCCGCGGTCTCGACGAGATCCTGCGCAAGATGCGGGAGAACGAGGACCGGATGGCGAACGGCAAGGGCGCCACCCGCGAGAAGGCGATGAAGAAGTACGAGCGCCTGGAGACGGAGTTCCTGACCAAGGGCGGGTACGCCGCCGAGGCCGAGGCCGCCACCATCGCCGCCGCGCTCAGCCTGCCCGACCGGGTGCTCGGCCAGCCGCTGCACACTCTCTCCGGCGGTCAGCGCCGCCGCGTCGAGCTGGCCCGCATCCTCTTCTCGGACGCCGACACGCTGCTCCTCGACGAGCCCACCAACCACCTCGACGCGGACTCCATCGTCTGGCTGCGCGACTACCTGAAGACCTACCGCGGCGGCTTCGTCGTGATCTCCCACGACGTCGAGCTCGTCGAGACGGTCGTCAACAAGGTCTTCTACCTCGACGCCAACCGCTCCCAGATCGACGTCTACAACATGGGCTGGAAGCTCTACCAGCAGCAGCGCGAGGCCGACGAGAAGCGCCGCAAGCGCGAGCGCCAGAACGCCGAGAAGAAGGCCGCGGCCCTCAACGCCCAGGCCGACAAGATGCGCGCCAAGGCCACCAAGACCGTCGCCGCGCAGAACATGGCCAAGCGCGCCGACCGGCTGCTGTCCGGCCTCGACGAGACCCGGGTCGCCGACAAGGTCGCCAAGCTGCGCTTCCCGGACCCCTCGCCGTGCGGCAAGACGCCCCTGATGGCGGAGGGGCTGTCCAAGTCCTACGGCTCGCTGGAGATCTTCACCGACGTCGACCTCGCGATCGACAAGGGCTCCCGCGTCGTCATCCTCGGCCTCAACGGCGCCGGCAAGACGACGCTGCTGCGGCTCCTCGGCGGCGCCGAGCAGCCCGACACCGGCCAGGTCGTCGAGGGCCACGGCCTCAAGCTCGGCTACTACGCCCAGGAGCACGAGACCCTGGACCCCGACCGCACGGTCCTGGAGAACATGCGCTCCGCCGCGCCCGACCTGGACCTCGTGGCCGTCCGCAAGACGCTCGGCTCGTTCCTGTTCTCCGGGGACGACGTGGACAAGCCCGCCGGGGTGCTCTCCGGCGGTGAGAAGACCCGTCTCGCCCTCGCGACGCTGGTCGTCTCCTCCGCCAACGTGCTCCTGCTCGACGAGCCCACCAACAACCTCGACCCGGCCAGCCGCGAGGAGATCCTCGGCGCGCTGCGTACGTACAAGGGCGCCGTCGTCCTCGTCACGCACGACGAGGGCGCGGTGGAGGCCCTGCAGCCGGAGCGGATCATCCTGCTCCCGGACGGCATCGAGGACCTGTGGGGCGCGGACTACCGGGACCTGGTCGCGCTGGCCTGATCCCCGGAGCGGATCATTCCGGTCCCCTCGACTGGATCATTCGGCCTACCCGAGATCCTTCATCTGCGTGAGTACGTCTCGTACCTCGGCGCGGCGCCCGGCAGATAGCTGCCGGGCGCACCCATTTCGGCCACCGTTCCCTAGTGGGCTCTGACCTGGACGTTCCCTCCGGAGTGGCCGCCGGGCACCCCGTACGAGCTGGTGGAACGAGGCATTCCGGTCGCACCGGCGCACTCCCGGGGCGCGAATCCGGTCGCAGAGACCTTGCCGAATGGGTGGCCAGGAAGCGCCCGAGGGGTGATCATGAGAGTCCAGAGCGCACTTCCCATGAGGAGGCACGGGTGGCCGAGACTCTGAAGAAGGGCAGCCGGGTGACCGGCGCCGCGCGTGACAAGCTCGCGGCAGACCTGAAGAAGAAGTACGACTCCGGTGCGAGCATCCGGGCGCTGGCCGAGGAAACGGGCCGCTCCTACGGATTCGTCCACCGGATGCTCAGCGAATCCGGAGTGACGCTCCGCGGACGCGGCGGCGCCACACGAGGCAAGAAGGCCGCGACGGCCTGACGGCCGACAGCGGACCGGGGCGCGTCAGGGCCCCGGGGGTTCCCGGTTCCGGGTGCGGCCACCCGGTCGACCGCAGGGTCGATCCGGTGGTTACTGTTCAGTCACTTAGCTTCATGTGCTGACTGCACCCGATCCGGAGGCTCCGTATGACCTCGCTCGACTCCGTGCTCGACAAGGACGGCGTACGACTCACCGTCGATGACGCGGTTGCCACGGTGACCCTCACCAATCCGGCCAAGCGCAACGCCCAGTCTCCCGCTCTGTGGCGGGCGTTGACCGAGGCCGGACGGGCTCTGCCCGGCAGTGTGCGGGTCGTCGTGCTGCGCGCCGAAGGCGTGTCGTTCTCCGCCGGGCTCGACCGCCAGGCGTTCACCCCCGAGGGATTCGACGGTGAGCCGTCCTTCCTCGACATGGGGCGCGGCCCGGAGGCCGACCTCGACGTGCTGATCGCCCAATACCAGGAGGCGTTCACCTGGTGGCGCCGCAACGACATCGTGTCGGTCGCGGCCGTCCAGGGGCACGCCATCGGTGCGGGCTTCCAGCTCGCCCTCGCCTGTGACCTGCGCATCGTCGCCGAGGACGTCCAATTCGCCATGCGCGAGACCAGCCTCGGCCTGGTGCCCGACCTCACGGGTACGCACCCCCTGGTGCACCTCGTGGGGTACGCCCGCGCGCTGGAGATCTGCGCCACCGGACGCTTCGTGCACGCCGAGGAGGCCGAGCGCACCGGCCTGGCCAATCTCGTCGTGCCCGCCGCCGAACTCGAAGGCGCCGCCCGCGACCTGGCCGGCGCCCTGCTGGCCGCGCCGCGCGACGCCGTCATCGAGACCAAGGCACTGCTGGGCGGCGCCGTCTCGCGTACGTACGAGGAGCAGCGCGCCGCCGAACGGGCCGCGCAGGGCCGCCGCCTCCGCGACCTGGCGGGCGCCCTCGACTGATCCCGTACGGGTCGGCCGGGGGCACCGTACGCCTCCGGTCAGCCCGCCGCGGCCTCGCCCGACACCGCCGTGACCAGCACCGCGACCGACGGCCGGCCCTCGGACGCCTCCGCCACCGCCTGCCGCACGGCGAGCGCAACGTCGAGCGCGCGGTGACCGCTCTCCGCCGCCAGCTCGACCTGTACGTGGTCCGCGCCGGTCCGCACCGCCGGGCCCAGCATCCCGGTCAGTGCCGCCACCCCGGCCACTCCGGCGGCCGCACGCCCCGCCGCGTTCTCCGCGGGCGCCGGGCGCAGCTCCACCGGGTCCGGTGCCACCTGTTCGGACGAGCCGTCCACCAGTCCCGTCACCCGCAGGTCCACCTCGGCGACCACCAGGCCGAGCCGCCGCGCGGCGGCCGACAGAAGGGCCTCGCGCAGCGCCTCCGCTGCTGCGGGCAGGGGCCGGTCGGCCGTCGCGGTCATCGTCGCCTCGATTCGTAGGGGGCCCGGCGGCAACGCGCTCGCGGGCGGGGGCACCTGGGGGGCGGGAGCCGACCCCGGGTCGGCCACGGCGATGCGCAGCTCGCCGAGCACCGGCCCGGGCTCCGGGCCCGCCACCGCCCGGCGCAGTACCGCGACCGCGGCCCGCTCGGCGATCCAGGCACCGTCCGCCGGGCCGCCCAGGGGGATCAGTCGGCCCAGCGCGAGCCGTTGCCGTACCGCAGCCGTCCACGCGTGGGCCCTGTGCGGGCCGTCAGCCGTCGTCATGCCACCAGACTGCCGTATCCACGGCGCGAGTCGGGGCAAGCACCCTTAGTGTGGGCAAAAGAAGTCAAACCTGCCCCGAAGGGAAGTACGGCGATGACCGAGACCCCACAGCGCAACCGGCCCGAGAACTCCGACAACAACGCCTCGGGCGGCAGCAGCCTGACCAAGCGCGGCGGAGGCGACCCCGGCACCCGCGGCCGTACGACGATCGCGGACGGAGTCGTCGAGAAGATCGCCGGAATGGCGGCACGCGACGTCGACGGGGTGCACGCGATGGGCAGCGGCCTGTCCCGGACGTTCGGTGCCGTCCGTGACCGGGTCCCCGGCGGCTCCAAGTCGGTCACCCGCGGGGTCAAGGCCGAGGTCGGCGAGACCCAGACCGCGCTGGACCTGGAGATCGTCGTCGACTACGGCGTGTCGATCGCCGATGTAGCCCGCGATGTACGGGAGAACGTGGTGGCGGCCGTCGAGCGCATGACGGGTCTGGAGGTCGTCGAGGTCAACATCGCCGTCAGCGACGTGAAGCTTCCCGACGAGGACGATGACGACGACGATTCCGAGTCGCGCGTCCAGTAGTCCCGGCGTCCACAGCAACTGAGGAGCAGACGATGAGCATGGCTGTGGCCGGCCTGTTGGCCGGGATGGCGCTCGGATTCGCCGGGTACTTCGGCGGGTTCGGTGCCTTTGTGCTGGTGGCCGCCCTCGGGGCGGTCGGCTTCGTCGCCGGCCGCTTCCTCGACGGCGACCTGGAACCCGGCGACTTCTTCCGGAGTCGCGAGCGCGGCGACCGACGGCGGTGACGGCGTTGTCGGGGGCGAGCGGACCGGTCGCGGCCGGGGAGCGGGGAGAGACGCGGATCGCCGACCGGGTGGTCGCGAAGATCGCCGCCCAGGCGGCCAAGGAGGCGGTCGACACGACCCCGAAGGAGGCGGCGTCGCCGCGTGCCACGGTCACCGTGCACCGCGACACCGCCCGCGTACGGGTGAGTCTGGAGCTGGGATATCCCGGTGACATCGGCCACCAGTGCGGCGCCGTGCGTCGGCGGGTCGCCGAGCGGGTAAAGGCGTTGGCGGGGATGGAGGTGCCCGAAGTGGCCGTACAGGTCGAACGCCTGCATCCCACAGGAGCGAGCCTCGCGGCACAGGGGAGGATCCGATGACCGAGCCCCACGACCCGGACGACGGCACGCGGCGACCGCCCGGCGCAGGGCCGGTGGAACACGGCGGCGCCGTCCTCGCGCTCGACCAGTCCGCCTCGTCCGCGGCGTACGACCCCGCACCCGACAAGGAGCGGCCCGACGGTCACGCGGGCCGCTTCTGGTCCGCCCGCCGCGTCCCCGCCGGCATCGTCGCCGCGGTGGTGCTCGGCGCGAGCGGCCTGCTTCTCTACGACGTGGCCGCGGTCCGCGCCGGACACCCGGCCATGCAGTGGCGCCGCACCCTCGCGGACGAACTCGCGACCCGCCGGCTCGACGACGTCTGGGTGCTCACCGGCGCCTCCGTCGCCGCCGCCCTCGGCCTCTGGCTGCTGCTCCTCGCGCTCACCCCGGGCCTGCGCGACCTGCTCCCGATGCGCCGGGCCCACACCGACGTGCGCGCCGCGCTCGACCGGACGGCCGCCGCCATGGTGCTGCGGGACCGGGCCGTCGAGGTGTCCGGCGTGCAGTCCGTCCGGGTCCGGATGGGCCGGAGCAAGGTCGGGGTGCGTGCCGTGGCGCACTTCAGGGAACTCGACGACGTGCGGGCCGACCTGGACACCGTGCTCTCCACGGGCATCCGAGAACTGGGACTCGCCAGGCAGCCGAGCCTGTCGGTCCATGTCCGCCGGCCGGCGAAGAAGGGGTGAACGGCGTGCTCAGGACCGTCAACCGGGTACTGCTGGGCCTCGCCGGGCTGGTGCTGATCTGTGTCGGCGGCGGCGTCCTGGCCGCCGCGACCGGTCTGTCCGTACCGTCCTGGTGGCCCTGGTACGGCAAGAACGACGTGCTGCTGAGTGAGGCGGACCGCGACCGCTGGCGCGCCGAGGGCTGGTGGTGGCCCACCGTGATCGCGGTCCTCGCCGTCCTCGTGGTCCTCGCCCTGTGGTGGCTGCTGGCGCAGTTCCGCCGCGCCCGCCTCTCCGAGGTGCTCGTGGACAGCGGCGACGGCGAGGGCGCCCTGCTGCGCGGCCGGGCCCTGGAGGGTGTGCTCGCCGGGGAGGCGGGCGCCCTGGACGGGGTGGCCCGCGCCCAGGTCACGCTGACCGGCAAGCGCTCCACCCCGGCCGCCCGGGTCCGGCTGCTGATGGAGCCGCACGCCGCGCCGGACGAGGCGCTGGGCCGGCTGAGCGACGAGGCGCTGGCGCACGCCCGGGACTCCGCGGGGCTGGACCGGCTGCCCGCCGAGGTCCGCCTCAAGGCCGTCAAGCACCGGGCCGCGCGGGTGAGCTGACGGGCGGTGCGGTGGCGCGGGCCCCCGCGCCACCGCACCGCCGCGTGCGGCTCAGAAGCCGTGCCGGTGGCCGCCGTCGACCGGCACCATGATGCCCGTCAGGTACGAGGCGGCGGGGGACAGCAGGAACGCGGCCGTCCGGCCGAACTCCTCCGGGGTGCCGTAGCGGCGCAGCGGGATGTTCGCCTCGTTGGCGGTACGCGAGGCCTCCGCGTCGCCGGAGAGCGCGTCCAGCTCCCGCACCCGGTCCGTGTCGATCCGGGCCGGCAGCAGTCCCACGACCCGGATGCCGCGCGGGCCGAGCTCGTCGGCCATCGACTTGGCGACGCCGGCCAGGCCGGGGCGCAGCCCGTTGGAGACGGTCAGCCCGGGAATCGGCTCGTGGACGGAGCCGGAGAGCACGAAGCCGATGGCCCCGCCCTCGCCGAGCGCCGCGGCGGCCGCCCTGGCCAGCCGTACCGCCCCGAGGAAGACCGACTCGAATGCCGACTGCCACTGCTCGTCGGTGTTGTCCGCGATGCCGCCGGGCGGCGGGCCGCCGACGCTGATCAGGATGCCGTCGAGCCGGCCGAGCCCCTCCCGGGCTGCTTCCACCAGCCGTTCGGCCGACGCCGGGTCGGCGTTGTCGGCGGCGAGCCCGACGGCGTCCGGGCCGAGTTCGGCGGCGGCCTCCTGGGCGCGCTTCTCGTCCCGGCCTGTGATGATCACCTTCGCGCCGTCGGCCAACAGGGCGCGCGCGGCGGCGTGGCCGAGCCCGCGCGTCGCGCCGGTGACGATGTACACACGGTCCTTCAGTCCAAGATCCATGGCCCTATCCTGCCGTGCCGTCCCCGGCCCCGTCCTCGGCGGCCCGTGCTTCGGCGGGCTGCGCCCCGGCCAGCGACACCGCCGTGCCGACCAGGCCGATGTGGCTGAAGGCCTGCGGGAAGTTGCCGAGCTGGCGCCGCGCCACGGGGTCGTACTCCTCGGCCAGCAGGCCCACGTCGTTGCGCAGGTCCAGCAGCTGCTCGAACAGCTCGGTGGCCTCATCGGTGCGCCCGGTCATCCGCAGGGCGTCGGCCAGCCAGAACGAGCAGGCCAGAAACGCGCCCTCGCCGCCCGGCAGCCCGTCGATCGAGGGGCCGTCGGTGCTGTAGCGGCGCACGAGTCCGCCGCCGCTGCCCAGCTCCTCGCGCACGGCGTCCACCGTGCCGATCACCCGCGGGTCGTCCGGCGGCAGGAAGCCGGTCCTGATGATCAGGAGCGTCGCCGCGTCCAGCTCCCGGGAACCGTACGACTGGGTGAAGGTGTTGCGCACCGGGTCGTAGCCCTTCTCGCAGACCTCCCGGTGCACTGCGTCCCGCATGGCCCGCCAGCGGTCGGCGTCCCCGGCCAGCGTGGGATCCTCCTCCAGGCTGCGCACCGCCCGGTCGGCCGCGACCCAGGCCATCACCTTGGAGTGAACGAAGTGGCGCCGCTTCCCGCGGATCTCCCAGAGGCCCTCGTCGGGCTCCCGCCAGGTCGACTCCAGGAACCCGAGCAGGCTGAGCTGGAGGCTCCAGGCGTGCGGCTTGTCGTCCAGACCGGCGTCCCTGGCCAGCCGGAGCGAGTCGATGACCTCCCCGTACACGTCCAGCTGGCGCTGGCGCACCGCCGCGTTGCCGATGCGGACGGGGGCGGAGTTCTCGTAGCCGCGCAGCCAGGGCAGTTCGGACTCGGGGAGTCTGCGCTCGCCGGCCAGGCCGTACATGATCTGGAGGTCGGCCGGGTCGCCGGCGACCGCGCGCAGCAGCCAGTCCCGCCAGGCGGCGGCCTCCTCCAGGTAGCCGGCCGAGATCAGCGCGCCGAGGGTGAGGGTGGAGTCCCGCAGCCAGCAGAAGCGGTAGTCCCAGTTCCGTACGCCGCCGATCTCCTCGGGCAGCGAGGTGGTGGGGGCCGCGACGATGCCACCGGTCGGGCCGAAGGTGAGCGCCTTGAGGGTGATCAGCGAACGGACCACCGCTTCCCGGTACGGCCCCTCGTACTTGCAGCGCGCGGACCACTCGGCCCAGTCGGTGAGGGTGTTCTCCAGCGCCTCGTAGGGGTCGACGCGCTTGGGGCGCGGCGAGTGCGAGGGGTGCCAGGTCAGCACGAAGGCCACCTTCTCGCCCTCGGAGACGCTGAAGGAGGAACAGGTGGAGAACTGCTGGCCCCACGTCTTGACCGGCGGTTCGCTGCGCAGCCAGGCGGAGTCGGGACCGGCGACCGCGACGCGATGGCCGTCGGAGCGGCGCATCCACGGCACGATGGACCCGAAGTCGAAGCGCAGCCGGATCACCGAGTGCATGTCGACGGTGCCGCTGACGCCCTCGACGATCCGCATCACATCGGGTTCCTTGTCGCGCTGCGGCATGAAGTCGATGACCTTGACCGTGCCGGTGCGCGTCTCCCAGTACGTCTCCAGGACGAGGGACTCGCCCGCGTACGCCCGCCGGGTGCAGGTGTCCGCGCCCTTGGGCGCGATCCGCCAGTGTCCGTTGTCCTCGTCGCCGAGCAGGGCGGCGAAGCAGGCGCCGGAGTCGAAGCGGGGCAGGCACAACCAGTCGACAGAACCGTTTTTGCCGACCAGGGCAGCGGTCTGGAGATCGCCGATGAGGGCGTAGTCCTCGATGCGTGTCACGTTCTGGCGTCTTCCCGAACCGGGCCCTCGTTAAGCAGCCGTTCGCCAGGAGAGGCGGGCGTCACCCTCCGTGGAGAGACGTCAGGCCGTGGAGAGACGTCAGGCCTGCGCGGGCTCGGGCTCCGGGGACGCGTCCTCCTCGGCGGCGGCCGCCGCTTCCGCCGCCGCCACCCGGTCGCGCTTCTCGCGCCGGGCCAGGACCACGAAGCCCACCGGAACCCCTGCGGCGAACAGCCACCACTGCACGGCGTACGCCATGTGCGGGCCGATGGAGCTGTCGTCGGGGGCCTCTATCACCTCGGGCGAGCCGTTCTTCGGCGCCGGACCGGTCAGCTCGATGTAGCCGCCGAGCACCGGACGGTCGAGCAGCCGGGCCTGCTGGGCGCTGCTGATCAGCATTACCTGACGGTCGGGAAGGTCCGAGATGTCCTTGATGCCGCTCGCGCCGGTCGTCTCGTCGGCCTTGAGCCGCCCGGTGACGGTGACCTCGCCCCTGGGGGCGGCCGGTACGTCGGGGAAGGCGTGCTGGTCCTCGGCGGACGGGACCCAGCCGCGATTGATCATGACCGTGCCGCCGCCCTTGAGGACGAACGGCACCAGGACGTGGACGCCGATGGAGCCGTCGTTGGCGGTCCTGCGGCGCACGACGACCGCGTGCTTCTCGTCGAACGTCCCGGTCGCCGTCACCGTGCGCCAGTAGTCGGCGCGGGGCACGGTGTGGCCGGGGGAGGTGAGCTGGGACACCGGGACCGGGGCCGCATCGAGGTTGCGCGAGATCAGGGCGTTCTGCGCGACCTTGTGCTCGTGCCGGTGCAGCTGCCAGAAACCCAGCTCGATCATCGTGGGGATGAGGGCGAGCGAGAGGAGGGCGAGGATCAGCCACTGCCGGGTCATCAGGAAGCGGTACACCCCACGACGGTACAACCGCTCGCGGGGCGCACCGCGCACCGGGGTGGCCGAAGGGGTGGCCGACCCGTGCCCTCAGACCCTGTCGACGATGCCCACCTTCCCCTCCGCGCGGGCGCAGTGCCCGCCGCAGAACCAGTGCCCGTCGACCTCGACGCCCTGGCCGATGACCTGCACCCGGCAGTGTTCGCAGATGGGCGCCATGCGGTGGATGGCGCAGGCGAAGCAGTCGAAGACGTGCACCGCGCCCTGCGCGTGCACCTCGAAGGACATCCCGTAATCGTTTCCGCAGACCTCACAACGTGCCATGCGCCACAGGGTGGGACGCGAGGGCGGCGGTCGGCGGTCGGCGGGCGGCGAGTCGCCCCCGGTTCACTCCGATGACGGCGTCGGCGCCGGCACCTTCGCGACGGCCGGCGCGACGTCCCGCAGAAGGTGCGTGAAGGCGCTCTCGTCCACGATCGGCGTGCCGTACGCCTTCGCCTTCACCGTCTTCGACGTCGCCGAGTCCGGGTCGTTGGTGACGAGCAGGCTGGTCAGCCGCGAGACGCTCGTCGCCACGTGCAGCCCGGCCTCCACCGCCCGGTCCTCCAGCAGTTCACGGTCGACCGAGGTGTCCCCGGAGAACGCCACCCGCATGCCCTGCATGAGCGGTTTGTCCTTGTCGTACCGCCCGGGGTTCGGATACGGGCACGCCGGACGCTTGCGCGAGGCGCGCCAGGTCCCCTGTCCCCCGTACGAGGACGGGGAACCGGTCCGCGGGGTCACCGGCGAGTGCGACCACTCGGTCAGCGGCCGGCACTCCAGCAGCGGCAGCCGCATCCCGCCCCGCGCCGCCGCGTGCAGGCTCGGGCGGAACGCCTCGGCCAGCACCCGGGCGTCGTCCAGCGCGTGGTGCGCGCGCTGCTGGACCACACCGAAGTGCTCCGCCAGCGACGCCAGCTTGTGGTTGGCCAGCGGCAGCCGCAGCTCCTTGGCGAGCGCGATGGTGCACAGCCGCTGCCGGACCGGCGCGGTCACCGAGGCCCGCGCGTACTCCCGCGCCAGCATCGACCAGTCGAACGCGGCGTTGTGCGCGACGAGCACCCGGTCCGCGAGCCGTTCGGACAGCTCGGCGGCGACCTCCGGGAAGAGCGGGGCCCCCTCCAGCACGTCGCTCGTCAGCCCGTGGATCCACACCGGACCGGGATCGCGCTCCGGATTGACCAGCGTGTACCAGTGGTCCTCGACGTTGCCCCGCGCGTCCAGCCGGTAGACGGCCGCGGACACTATCCGGTCGTCCCGGGCGAGCCCTGTGGTCTCCACGTCGACGACCGCGTACCCCTGCGGGTAGGCGGCCGGCCACGGTGCTGCGGTCTGCGGGTCGTCGAGCATGGTCACAGAGAATACGGGCCGTGTCGGACAGTCCCCTATTCGGCGCCGCCGGGGACCTTGGCGGTCCGTCACCCCGAAGGTACGTGCCCCGGGGCTGCGCGAGGTGAGACCATCCCGGGATGAAGCGACCGCCGGAGCACGACGAACCCCACGGCGCCGGTCTGGGCGCCCGGCTGAACTGGCTGCGCGCCGCCGTGCTCGGGGCCAACGACGGTGTGGTGTCCACCGCCGGGCTCGTCGTCGGCGTGGCCGGCGCGACCGGCGACCGGGGCGCCCTGCTGACGGCGGGTCTGGCCGGCCTGCTCGCCGGGTCGCTGTCGATGGCGGCCGGCGAGTACGTCTCGGTGTCCACCCAGCGCGACTCGGAGAAGGCCGCGCTGGCCACCGAGAAGCGCGAGCTCCAGGAGACCCCGGAGGCCGAACTCGCCGAGCTGACCGGCCTGTTGGAGGGCAAGGGCCTGAGCCGCGAGGTCGCCCACGAGGCCGCCGTCCAGCTCACCGAACGCGACGCGCTGCGCGCCCACGCGGAGGTCGAGCTGGGCATCGACCCCGACGACCTCACCAACCCCTGGCACGCGGCGGGCGCCAGCTTCCTCGCGTTCACCGTAGGCGCCCTGCTCCCCCTGCTGGCCATCGTGCTGCCCCCGTCCGCCCTCCGCGTGCCGGTGACCGTGCTCTCCGTCCTCGCGGTGCTGGCCGTGACGGGCTGGTGGAGCGCCCGCCTGGGCGAGGCGGCGGCGGGCCCTGCGGTGCTGCGCAACATGGGCGGGGGAGCGGTGGCCATGGCGGTGACGTACCTGGCCGGGCATCTGCTGGGCGCGGCGGGGGTCTAGGGGCACGTTCCTGTCGGAAGTCACCAACTCCGCTGACGGCACGTCTCGCATACTTGTTGGTAACAACGTCTGGTCCCCGGCCCGGCCCGGCTCTACGGTGCAGGCATGCCGACGAACCTGCCCGATGTAGTGCTCTGGTCCATACCGGCCTTCGTCCTGCTCACCGTCCTGGAGATGGCGCTCCACCACTTCCATCCCGATGAGGACGCCGCCGGGTACGAGGCCAAGGACGCCGCCACCAGCATCACCATGGGGCTGGGCAGTCTGGTCTTCGACCTGATGTGGAAAGTGCCCATCGTCGCCCTCTACACCGCGGTGTACGAGCTGACGCCACTGCGCGTGCCGGTGCTGTGGTGGACGGTCCTGCTGATGCTCCTCGCGCAGGACTTCTTCTACTACTGGTCCCACCGCGGCCACCACGTCATCCGCATCCTGTGGGCCTGCCACGTGGTCCACCACTCCAGCGAGAAGTTCAACCTCTCCACCGCGCTGCGCCAGCCCTGGACCTCGCTGACGTCCTGGCCCTTCTACCTGCCGCTCATCGCGTGCGGGGTGCACCCGGCGGCGCTCGCGTTCTGCTCGTCGGCCAACCTCGTCTACCAGTTCTGGGTGCACACCGAGCGCATCGGCAAGCTGCCCCGGCCCTTCGAGTACGTGCTCAACACGCCCTCCCACCACCGGGTGCACCACGCCTCGCAGGGCGGCTACCTCGACCGCAACTTCGGCGGCATCCTCATCGTGTGGGACCGCTGGTTCGGCTCGTTCGCCTCCGAGACCGTGCGGCCGGTGTACGGGCTCACCAAGAACATCCACACGTACAACCCGCTGCGGGTCGCCACCCACGAGTACGCCGCCATCGCCCGGGACGTCCGCGCCGCGGGCAGCTGGAGCGAGCGCGCCGGGCGGGTCTTCCGCGGCCCTGGGTGGCAGCCGGCCGAGGCCGCGGCCCGCGCCGTGCCCGCCCCGGCCGCCGTCGTCCCCGCCCCCGTCGCGGCCCCCGCCCCGGAGCACACCGGATGAGGTACGCACGGCCCCTCCTCGTCGCCTTCCTCGTCGCGTGCGCCGCCGACCTCGTCGGCGTTCTCACCGGACCCGAGTGGCTGCACCTCGGGGCCAAGCCGCTCCTGATGCCGCTGCTCGCCGGGTACGCCCTCGCCCGGCGCGGGCCCCGGCTGCTCGTCGCCGCGCTGCTGTGCGGCTGGGCCGGCGACGTGTTCCTGCTGGCCGACTCCGATCCCGCGTTCCTCGTCGGGATGGCCGGGTTCGCCGCCGGGCACGTCTGCTACCTGGTGCTCTTCGGCAGGGCTCGCGGGGCGCTGCTGCCCGGGATCGCGTACGCCGTCGTGCTCGTCGTCTTCGTCGCCCTGATCTGGGGCGGGCTGCCGGGCGGACTGCGGATCCCGATGGCCGGCTACAGCCTGCTGCTGACCGCCATGGCCTACCGCTCGGGCGTGCTCGGCCGGTACGCGGCCACCGGCGGGGCGCTCTTCCTGCTCTCCGACGCGCTGATCGCCACGGGTATCGCCGACTGGCCGCAGCTGCCGGCCCCCGGCTTCTGGGTGATGCTCACGTACGTGGCCGCCCAGCTGCTGCTGACCCTGGGCGCGCTAGGCCCTGTCGTCACATTCCCGTCTGCCGGGCGACGCCATATACGCACTCTCGCCGCACCGGCCCCAGACCCCGGTACGTCCAGTACAGGGGTCTGGGGCCGGCACGCCGAGAGCACGCACCTGACGCCGCCCGGCCCGCCCTCCGGGCGGACGACGGGAACGTGACGACAGGGCCTCGCCCCGGCCCGGGAGGAAGCCGGCGCGGGGGCGTACCGTGAAAGGAGTATCAGCATCTGAGACCAGCAAGGACCCCCACGCATGCGCGCCACCGTCATCCACGCCCCCCACGACATCCGCGTGGAGGAGGTACCCGACCCGACGATCCAGCAGCCCACCGACGTGGTGCTGAGGGTCCTGCGGGCCTGCATCTGCGGCAGCGACCTGTGGGCCTACCGCGGTGAGTCCGCCCGGCAGCCGGGTCAGCGCATCGGCCACGAGTTCCTCGGCATCGTCGAGGAGGCCGGATCCGAGGTGCGCGGCTTCTCCGCCGGGGACCTGGTCGTCGCCCCCTTCGTCTGGTCCGACGGCACCTGCGCGTACTGCTCCGAGGGGCTGACCACCTCCTGCCCGCAGGGCGGCTTCTGGGGCTCGGTGGGCTCGGACGGCGGTCAGGGCGAGGCCGTCCGCGTCCCCTTCGCCGACGGCACTCTGGTCGCCCTGCCCGCCGCCGCGGCCTCCGACGACCGGCTGCTCACCGCGCTGCTGGCCCTGTCCGACGTGCTCGGCACCGGCCACCACGCGGCGGTCGGCGCCGGGGTGCGGGCCGGGTCGACCGTCGCGGTCGTCGGGGACGGGGCCGTCGGGCTGTGCGGCGTGATGGCCGCCAAGCGCCTCGGCGCCGAGCGGATCGTCGCCCTCGGCCGGCACACCGCGCGCACCGACATCGCCCGGGACTTCGGCGCCACCGACGTCGTCGCGGAACGCGGTGACGCGGCGGTCGCGGCCGTACGGGAGCTGCTCGGCGGCGAGGGCGCGCACTGCGTGATCGAGGCCGTGGGCACCGAGCAGTCGATGCGCACCGCCGTCGGCATCACCCGGGACGGCGGCGCGATCGGCTACGTCGGCGTCCCGCACGGCAGCGGCACCGGCCTCGACCTCGGCGACATGTTCGACCGGAACATCGCCCTGCGCGGCGGCGTCGCCCCGGTGCGCACGTACATCCCGGATCTGCTGCCCGACGTGCTCGCCGGCACCATCGACCCCTCGCCCGTCTTCGACCTGACCGTCGGGCTCGACGACGTACCGGCCGGCTACGAGGCCATGGACGGGCGCACGGCGCTGAAGGTCCTCATCAAGCCGTGATCCGGCGGTCCGGGGGCCGCCGCGCGCGGACCCCCGGACCCCGGCGTCACCAGCGCACGGCGTCCAGCGCGTCGACCACACCGGCCCCGTAGAAGCCGTTGCGGTTCCTCCCGCCCTCGCAGACCGCGTCGACCGTGCCGTCACCGTCGATGTCGTACGGCGCGCCGCACGCCTTCGCGTCCGCCTCCAGCGTCAGCAGCGCCTTGATCGCGGCGGGCGGCGCGTACGGGTGCTTCGACCTGATCAGGGCGACGACGCCCGCGACGTGCGGGGAGGCCATCGACGTACCGGCCTTGTAGCCGTACCTGCCGCCCGGCAGCGTCGAGAGGATCAGACCGCTCGTCGCCGGCGGTTCGGGCGTCTGGTAGACCGTCGAGTCGCCGCCCGGCGCGGCCACGTCGATGACGCCGTTCCCGTAGTTCGAGTACGAGGCCTTGAGCCCCTTCGCGCCCGTCGCCGAGACCGTCACGACGCCCGGGAGCATCGTCGGGATGTCCAGGCACTGCCTCGGATCGACGGTCCGGCCGCCCGGGGTGGTGTCGTTCGGGCTGGTCGTGTCCTCTATCGAGTCCGCCGCGAGGTCCTCGGCGGAGTTGCCGGCGGCGGCGACGTTGACCGCGCCCCTCAGCTCCGCGTACCGGGTGGCCCGGTACACGGCCTCGACCAGGGCGCCCTGGTCCGGGTCGTTCTTGCAGTTGTACATCCACGGGTCGGTGTAATAGCTGTTGTTGGTGACGTCGACCCCGTGTTCGGCGGCCCAGACGAAGCCGCAGACGACGGCCTCGGTGTAGAAGAAGCCGTCCGGGTTGCCGACCTTGATGCCGGAGACCTTCGCACCCGGCGCCACGCCCGTCACGCCGACGCCGTTCTTCGCCGCCGCGATGGTGCCGGCGACATGGGTGCCGTGGTCGCTCTCACCGGGCTTCGGACGCCAGGCGCCCTCCGTGGTGTCCGGGGCGCCCGAGACGCAGTTCGCGGATGCCGCGCGGTCGAAGTTCGGCGCGAGGTCGGGGTGGGTGTCGTCGACCCCGGTGTCGATGACCGCGACCGTCACCTTCGGACTGCCCAGCGACTTGCGGTGGGCCTGGTCCGCCTTGATGGCAGGCAGGTCCCACTGGAGCGGTTCCATCGGGTCCTGGTCCGCCGTCGCCTCGGCCGCGGCGGCCTTCTCCTGGGCGGCGGTGAGGGGCTGGTCGACCCCGATGTCCTTGGTGGCCTGCGGGACGATCGGGTTGGTACGCGTGGCGCCGGCCGACTGGACGCCCCTGACCTTCCGGACCGTCTTCGCGAAGCCCGGGTTCTTCGAGTGGACGACCACGACCCCGATCCGGTCGTAGGCGATCACCACCGTGCCGCCGGCCCGTTCGACCGCCTTGCCCACCTGCTTGACGGTGCCGGGACCGCCCTGGGTGTTGACCACGTACGACAGTTCCGGACCGTCCGCCGGGGCGGCGGAGGCGACGCCCGTCGGCAGGAAGCCGAGGGAGGCGGTGAGGGCCAATCCGACGGGCAGCGTCAGTGCGCGCCTGCGTCCGGATCCCAGATGAGCCATGGGGTCTCCACTTCATCCGTGTCGGTGACCGGACCGGACACGGGACGCGTCCGGTCGCGTACATGACCAGTGAAGCTAGCGCCGAACATCCCGGCATATCAATCGATTCGCACGAACACGTGCACACCGGACCACCCGAAGGGGTGACGGGGAGCGGAGGGGAACCGAAGTGAACCGCTTCGCCGCGCGTCGCGTGCCGTTGTCAGGGGAAGCGCACCAGCACCCCGATCACGAGGTCCCCAGTGAAACCGACCGTCGCCACCACCGCACCCGCGTCCCGAGGAGAATCCGTGGCCACCGAAGAACCGCCGCCCGAGGGCAGTAAGGACATCCACCCCGCCCAGCCCACGACCGAGGCGTTCCTCGCGGAGCAGAACAGTGCGGAATTCGGCGAACTCCGCCGCTCCTACCGCTCGTTCGCCTTCCCGCTGACCGTCGCCTTCGTCCTCTGGTACCTGCTGTACGTGCTGCTCTCCAACTACGCGGGCGGCTTCATGGGCACCAAGGTCTTCAGCAACATCAACGTGGCCTTCGTCTTCGGCCTCGCCCAGTTCCTCACCACCTTCCTCATCGCCTGGTTCTACTCGCGGCACGCCAACGCGCAGCTCGACCCGAAGGCCGAGGCCATCAAGGACCGTATGGAGGCCGACGCATGAGCGCCGCGTACCACTCCCACACCGCCGTGACCCTCGCCGCCGAGTCCACCAGCGAGCACCGGCCGCTGATCATCACGCTGTTCGCGGTCTTCGTCGCCGCCACCCTCGGCATCACCGTCTGGGCCGGCCGGCAGACCCGCAGCGCCTCCGACTTCTACGCGGGCGGCCGCCAGTTCACCGCGTTCCAGAACGGCCTCGCGGTCTCCGGCGACTACATGTCCGCCGCTTCCTTCCTCGGCATCGCCGGCGCCATCGCCCTCTTCGGCTACGACGGCTTCCTCTACTCCATCGGCTTCCTCGTCGCCTGGCTGGTCGCGCTCCTGCTCGTCGCCGAACCCCTGCGCAACTCGGGCCGTTACACCATGGGCGACGTCCTCGCCTACCGGATGCGCCAGCGCCCGGTCCGCACCGCGGCGGGCGTCTCCACCATCATCGTGTCGATCTTCTACCTGCTGGCACAGATGGCGGGCGCCGGAGCGCTGGTCACCCTCCTCCTCGGCATCACCAGCGACGCCGGAAAGATCCTCATCGTTGCGCTGGTCGGCGTACTCATGATCGTCTACGTCACCATCGGCGGCATGAAGGGCACCACCTGGGTCCAGATGGTCAAGGCCGTCCTGCTCATCGCCGGCGCGCTCCTGATGACCCTCATGGTGCTGTGGAAGTTCGACTTCAACGTCTCCGACCTGCTGGGCACCGCCGCCGAGAAGAGCGGCCACGGCTCCGCGTTCCTCGAGCCCGGCCTGAAGTACGGAGCCACCGGCACCTCGAAGCTGGACTTCCTCTCGCTCGGCCTCGCCCTGGTCCTCGGCACCGCCGGTCTGCCGCACATCCTGATCCGCTTCTACACGGTGCCCACTGCCAAGGCCGCCCGTAAGTCCGTCAACTGGGCCATCGGCATCATCGGCGCGTTCTACCTGATGACGATCGCCCTCGGCTTCGGTGCCGCCGCGCTCATCGGTCCGGAGAACATCAAGGCGCCCGGCAACACGGCCGCCCCGCAGCTCGCCGAGTACCTCGGCGGGACCGGCACCACCGGCGGCGCGGTCATGCTCGCAGTCATCTCCGCCGTCGCCTTCGCCACCATCCTCGCGGTCGTCGCCGGACTGACCCTCGCCTCCTCGTCGTCGTTCGCGCACGACATCTACGCCAACGTCATCCGCAAGGGGCAGGCCACCGAGAAGGAGGAGATGAAGGCCGCCCGCTGGTCCACCGTCTTCATCGGGGCCGCCGCGATCGTCCTCGGCGTCTTCGCCCGCGACATGAACGTCGCCGGCCTCGTCGCCCTGGCCTTCGCCGTCGCCGCGTCCGCCAACCTGCCGACGATCCTCTACAGCCTCTTCTGGAAGCGCTTCACCACCCAGGGCGCGCTCTGGTCGATCTACGGCGGCCTGGCGTCCTCCGTGATCCTGGTGCTGTTCTCGCCCGTCGTCTCCGGCAACGAGAAGACCTCGATGTTCAAGGGCGTCGACTTCTCCTGGTTCCCGCTGGAGAACCCCGGCCTCATCTCCATCCCGCTCGGCTTCCTGCTCGGCTGGATCGGCTCGCTCCTGTCCAAGGAGGAGCCGGACAAGGGCAAGTACGCCGAACTGGAGGTCAAGTCCCTCACCGGCATCGGCGCCCACTGATCCGGTACCGATCCGGACCGTACGGGGCCGCGTCGTAGGGTCCTACGACGCGGCCCCGCCGCACCTCGTGCCAAACGGGCCCCCTCCGCAGTCAGCGGTCTCGCGTAGGCTCGAAAGAGTCAGATACCGCTACCGGGAAGTCACCGGGGGAGGGGGCCCACCATGCTCATCGACACCTACGGCCGGGTCGCCACCGACCTGCGCGTCTCGCTCACCGACCGGTGCAACCTGCGCTGTACGTACTGCATGCCGGAGGAAGGGCTGCAGTGGCTGGCCAAACCCGACCTGCTCAGCGACGACGAGATCGTCCGGCTCGTCTCCGTCGCCGTCACCCGGCTCGGCGTCACCGAGGTCCGCTTCACCGGCGGCGAACCGCTGCTGCGCCCCGGGCTCGTCTCCATCGTCCAGCGCTGCGCCGCCCTGGAACCCCGCCCGAGGATGTCCCTCACCACCAACGGCATCGGGCTCAAGCGGACCGCCGCCGCCCTCAAGGACGCCGGCCTCGACCGGGTCAACGTCTCGCTCGACACGCTGCGGCCCGAGGTGTTCAAGACCCTCACCCGCCGCGACCGCCACCACGACGTCCTGGCCGGTCTCGAAGCCGCCCGCGAGGCCGGACTCACCCCCGTCAAGGTCAACACCGTCCTGATGCCGGGGCTCAACGACGACGAGGCCCCCGACCTGCTCGCCTGGGCCGTCGACAACGGCTACGAGCTCCGCTTCATCGAACAGATGCCGCTCGACGCCCAGCACGGCTGGAAGCGCGACGGCATGATCACCGCGGGCGACATCCTCGCCTCCCTGCGCACCCGCTTCGACCTCACCGCGGAGGACGACGGGGAGCGCGGCTCCGCCCCCGCCGAGCGCTGGACCGTCGACGGCGGGCCGCACCGGGTCGGCGTCATCGCCTCCGTCACCCGCCCCTTCTGCCGGGCCTGCGACCGCACCCGCCTCACCGCCGACGGCCAGGTCCGCACCTGCCTGTTCGCCCGCGAGGAGACCGACCTGCGCGCGGCTCTCCGCTCGGACGCGCCCGACGAGGAAATCGCCCGGATCTGGAAGGTCGCCATGTGGGGCAAGAAGGCCGGATCCGGCCTTGACGACCCGAGCTTCCTCCAGCCCGAACGCCCGATGTCCGCGATCGGCGGCTGACCGGACCCGCCCTACGCCGACGCGGGGCGCGACTCCCACTCCGCCAGCGTCACCACGTCCTTGAGGAAGCCCCGCACCCCGAGGAACGACGACAGGTGCTCGCGGTGCTCCTCACAGGCCAGCCACGTCTTGCGTCGCTCCGGCGTGTGCAGCTTCGGGTTGTTCCAGGCCAGCACCCACACGGCGTCGGCCCGGCAGCCCTTGGCCGAACAGACGGGGGCGGTGGCGGGGTTCTCGGCGGATTCGGGGGAGTTCACGGACTCAACCCTAAGACGCGTTCCCCACAAGGGGAAAAGGCGACGCCGGGCAGCCACGGGGGGAGCTGCCCGGCGTCGGTCCGTCGCTCCGACGGGGGATGCGGAGCGCCTACAAAGTATGTCACGCACACCCTGCCGCGGTGCACCGGAACTTCATGATTGATCTGAGCTTTTCTTGAGCTTGGGCCCGTGATGGGCTCAGTCGTGCTCCGGCCCATCCGAAGACCGGAAACCGCGTCCGGACTGCGGTGAAACCGGCGCCGGGCCCGCCTCCAGCGCCGGGTGGGCGGGGGCCGGCAGCACGAAGGTCGACGGCAGCGCGGGGCTGGTCTCGCGCCCCGCGTTGGCGATGACGACGGCCACGTACGGCAGCAGCACGCCGAGACCGAGCGCCACGAACGCGATGTGCCGTTCCACGTTCCACAGGACGGCGGCGGCCACCACCGACACCGTGCGTACGCTCATCGAGATCACATAGCGGCGCTGCCTACCCCGCACGTCGTCGGAGAGCCCCTGTCGGGCTCCCGTGATCCGGAAGACCTCCGCACCACCCTGTTTGCGCACCACGCGTCCCCACCAACCTTCCCCGGACCCGGACCGGCCGCTCCTACGCTACGCCCGGCATCCCTCGCGTACGAGACCGGGGCGTGCCGTATGCGTACATTCCGCCGCTCGCCCGCCCGGACGCGCCCGACGTGCGGGCGGGCGGGCCCGCACCGAGACTGGGCGGGACAAGCGCGACACCGCGTCGCTCTAGGAGGCAGCACATGGGCTGGTTGTGGGCAATCATCGTGGGCCTGGTGCTCGGTCTGATCGCCAAGGCGATCCTGCCGGGAAAGCAGCAGATCCCACTCTGGCTGACGGTCATCTTCGGCATGATCGGCAGCGTCCTCGGAAACGCCGTCGCCACCTGGATCGGTGTCAACGACACCAAGGGCATCGACTGGACGCGCCACGTTCTCCAGCTCATCGGCGCGGTGGTGGTGGTCGGTGTCGGCGACATGCTGTACGCCTCGCTGCGGGGCAACAGGCAGCGCACCTGAACAACCCCGGAACCGACGCGGCGGCCGGGCACGCACCACGCGTGCCCGGCCGCCGTCGTGCGGAAGGGTACGGCTCAGCCGCCCGTGACCTCGATCGCCGCCAGGTTCTTCTTGCCCCGGCGCAGCACCAGCCAGCGCCCGTGCAACAGCTCCTCGCGGCCCGGCGCCGCCTCACCGTCGACGGCCTTGACGTTGTTCACGTACGCGCCGCCCTCCTTGACCGTGCGCCGCGCCCCCGACTTGCTCGGGGCCAGACCGGCCTCCACCAGCAGGTCCACCAGCGGGCCCAGCTCGGTGACCCGGGCGTGCGGAACCTCGGACAGGGCGGCGCTCAGCGTCGCCTCGTCCAGCTCACCCAGCTCGCCCTGGCCGAACAGGGCCTTCGACGCGGCGACGACGGCGGCGCACTGGTCCGCCCCGTGCACCAGCGTCGTCAGCTCCTCGGCCAGCGCGCGCTGCGCCGTCCGTGCCTGCGGGCGCTCCTCGGTGACCTTCTCCAGCTCCTCCAGCTCGGCCGGGGTCCGGAAGCTGAGGATGCGCATGTAGCGCGAGATGTCCCGGTCGTCCGCGTTCAGCCAGAACTGGTAGAACGCGTACGGCGTCGTCATCTCCGCGTCGAGCCAGACGGCCCCGCTCTCCGACTTGCCGAACTTGGTGCCGTCCGCCTTCGTCATCAGCGGGGTCGCCAGCGCGTGCACCTCGGCGCCCGGCTCCAGGCGGTGGATCAGGTCGAGACCGGCGGTGAGGTTGCCCCACTGGTCGCTGCCGCCCTGCTGGAGGGTGCAGCCGTAGCGGCGGTACAGCTCCAGGAAGTCCATGCTCTGGAGCA
The DNA here is from genome assembly GCF_900105515.1 of Streptomyces sp. 2131.1. GTDB lineage: Bacteria > Actinomycetota > Actinomycetes > Streptomycetales > Streptomycetaceae > Streptomyces > Streptomyces drozdowiczii. The sequence goes on from NZ_FNSY01000001.1 coordinate 5,582,992, forward strand.
GCTGGTAGCTGAACTCGGTGTAGCTGATGCCCTCGTCGGACTCCAGCCGGCGGGCGATGGACTCCTTGGTCAGCATCTTGTTGACCCGGAAGTGCTTGCCGATGTCCCGCAGGAACTCGATCGCGGACAGGCTCGCGGTCCAGTCCAGGTTGTTCACCATGACCGCGGCGTTCTCGCCCTCGAAGGACAGGAACGGCTCGATCTGCGAACGCAGCCGGGTCACCCACTGGGCGACCGTCTCCGGGTCGTTCAGCGTGCGCTCCGCCGTCGGCCGGGGGTCACCGATCTGACCGGTGGCCCCGCCCACCAGGGCGAGCGGCCGCAGACCGGCCTGCTGGAGCCGGCGCATGGTGAGCACCTGCACCAGATGGCCGACGTGCAGACTCGCCGCGGTGGGGTCGTAACCGCAATAGAACGTGACGGGACCGTCCGCGAGAGCCTTGCGCAATGCGTCTTCATCGGTGGACTGGGCGAACAGCCCTCGCCACTTCAGCTCGTCGACGATGTCCGTCACGGTTCCTGTGCTCCTTACGAGGCCGGTCAAGTTATATGTGTCAGCCAGTCTAGGCGGGTCACACCCCCCGGCTGACCGAACTCATGTTGAAGTCCGGGACGCGCAGGGCGGGCATCGCGGCCCGGGTGAACCAGTCGCCCCACTCGCGCGGCAGGGTCTTCTCGGTGCGGCCCGCCTCGGTGGCCCGGGACAGCAGGTCGACGGGGGACTCGTTGAACCGGAAGTTGTTCACCTCGCCCACCACCTCGCCGTCTTCCACCAGGTAGACGCCGTCCCGGGTCAGCCCGGTCAGCAGCAGCGTCGCCGGGTCCACCTCGCGGATGTACCAGAGGCAGGTCAGCAGCAGTGCCCGGCCGGTCGTGGCGGCCACCATCTCCTCCAGCGACCGGTCGCCCCCGCCCTCCAGGATCAGGTTGTCGATCGCCGGGGCGAGCGGCTGCTTCGTCAGGGCCGCGGTGTGCCGGGTCGTCGTCAGCCGCTCCAGGCGTCCGCCGGAGACCCAGTCCGTCCGGGCCAACGGCAGCCCGTTGTCGAAGACCGAGCCGCCGTCCCCGGAGGAGTGCGCGATGACGAAGGGCGCCGACTCCAGGCCCGGGGCGTGCGGGTCGCTGCGCAGGGTCAGCGGCAGCGGGGCCAGCGTCTCGCCGAGCCGGGTGCCGCCGCCCGGCTTCGAGAACACCGTGCGGCCCTCCGCCGCGTCCCGCGCCGTGGACGACCAGAGCTGGTAGATCAGCAGGTCCGCGACCGCGGTCGGCGGCAGCAGCGTCTCGTACCGCCCGGCGGGCAGCTCGATACGGCGCTCCGCCCAGCCGAGCCGCCGCGCGAGCTCCGCGTCCAGCTCCGCAGGGTCCACGTCCTCGAAGTCCCGCGTGGAGCGGCCCGCCCACGCCGAACGGGTGCGGTCGGGCGACTTGGCGTTCAGCTCCAGCGTGCCGTTCGGCTGGTCGTGGCGCAGCCGCAGCCCCGTGGACGTGCCCAGGTACGTGGAGGTCATCTGGTGGTGGGCGAAGCCGTACAGCTCGCGCCCTCCGGAACGGGCCCGCGCGAAGGCGTCCCCGAGCGCCGGGGCGAACGCGGCGAACACGTCGGAGTCCGTCTCGGCCGGCGCGTCCGTGAAGTCGGGCGACGCGGGGACGCCGGTGACCAGCGGCTGCGCGTCCTCCGCCGGTCCGGCGGCGCGTGCGGCGGCCTCGGCGGCCCGGACCAGCGGTTCCAGGTCGTCCGCGGTGACGGCGGCCCGGGAGACCACACCGGAGGCGGCGCCCTCCGCCCCGTCGACCGTGGCGACGACGGTCACGGTCCGGCCCCGGGTGACCCCGTTGGTGGTGAGCGCGTTGCCGGCCCAGCGCAGATTGGCCGACGACTCCTCGTCCGCGATGACCACACAGCCGTCGGCGGTGGACAGTTCGAGCGCCCGCTCGACGATCTCGTACGGCTTGCTGACGCGGCTCATCGCCCGGCCTCCTGCGTCGTGTTCAGAATGTTCACGCCCCGGAAGAGGGCGGACGGGCAGCCGTGGGAGACGGCCGCGACCTGGCCCGGCTGGGCCTTGCCGCAGTTGAAGGCGCCGCCCAGCACGTACGTCTGCGGGCCGCCGACCTTCTCCATCGAGCCCCAGAAGTCCGTCGTCGTCGCCTGGTAGGCGACATCGCGCAGCTGCCCGGCCAGCTTCCCGTTCTCGATCCGGAAGAACCGCTGCCCGGTGAACTGGAAGTTGTACCGCTGCATGTCGATGGACCACGACCGGTCCCCGACCACGTAGATCCCGCGCTCGACCCCGCCGATCAGGTCCTCCGTGGAGAGCCCGCCGGGGTCCGGCTGCAGCGACACGTTCGCCATGCGCTGTACGGGGACATGGCCGGGGGAGTCCGCGTACGCGCACCCGTTGGACCGGCCCAGGCCCGTCAGCTTCGCGATCCGGCGGTCCAGCTGGTAGCCCACCAGCGTCCCGTCCTTCACCAGGTCCCAGGACTGCGCCTCGACGCCCTCGTCGTCGTAGCCGATCGTCGCGAGCCCGTGCTCCGCGGTGCGGTCACCGGTCACGTTCATCACGGGCGAGCCGTACGCCAGCTTCCCCAGCTGGTCGAACGTGGCGAACGACGTTCCCGCGTACGCCGCCTCGTAACCCAGCGCCCGGTCCAGCTCCGTGGCGTGGCCGATGGACTCGTGGATGGTCAGCCACAGGTTCGACGGGTCGACGACCAGGTCGTACGTCCCCGCCTCCACGCTCGGCGCCCGCATCTTCTCGGCCAGCAGCCCCGGGATGCGCTCCAGCTCCGCGTCCCAGTCCCAGCCGGTCCCGGTCAGGTACTCCCAGCCGCGCCCCACCGGCGGCGCGATGGTGCGCATCGAGTCGAACTCGCCGGTCGTGGAGTCCACCGCCACCGCCGTGAACTCCGGATGCAGCCTGACCCGCTGCTGCGTGGTGACCGTGCCCGCCGTGTCCGCGTAGAACTTGTTCTCGTGCACCGTCATCAGCGAGGCGTCCACATGCGCCACGCCGTCGGCCGCCAGCAGCCGCGCGCTCCACTCGGAGAGCAGTCCGGCCTTCTCCTCGGCGGGCACGTCGAAGGGGTCGACCTCGTACGCCGACACCCAGGTGCGCTCCCCGTGCGACGGCTCGTCCGCCAGCTCCACCCGCTCGTCGGAGCCCGCCGCCGCGATCACCTTCGCCGACAGCTTCGCCATCGCGACCGCCTGCGAGGCGACCCGCGCCGCCGCGTCCATCGTCAGGTCGACGCCCGAGGCGAACCCCCAGGCCCCGCCGTGCACGACGCGGACCGCGTAACCGAGGTCCGTGGTGTCGGAGCCCCCGGCGGGCCGGGCGTCCCGCAGCCGCCAGGTGGCGCTGCGCACCCGCTCGAAGCGGAAGTCGGCGTGGGCCGCCCCGAGCGCCCGCGCCCGGGCCAGCGCCGCGTCGGCGAGAGCCCGTAGCGGAAGCGCCAGGAACGACTGATCTACCTCATGGGGCACGGGCGGCCTCTCCTTTGCGGTCACATACCCTCGGATCGTTTACGAGGCAGTGAAGCACGGCCCGCGCACCCTCGTGCCGGATTACCCGGAGCGGCCCGGGCCGCGGACTGTAGGAACCCGACAGCGCCCGGCCAAAGGCGCTGTCAGGGGCCGATTCCTCGCCGCGCGGACGGTACCGATAGGTTTTCGAGGTACCAGACCGCTATCGAAAGGGTGATCCGTTGAGCCGCTCGGTTCTCGTCACCGGAGGAAACCGGGGCATCGGCCTCGCCATCGCCCGCGCTTTCGCCGAGAACGGCGACAAGGTCGCGATCACCCACCGTTCCGGCGAGCCGCCCGCCGTGCTCACCGAGGCCGGTGTCCTCGCGGTCCGTTGCGACATCACGGACGCCGAACAGGTGGAGCAGGCCTACAAGGAGATCGAGGAGAAGCACGGCAACGTGGAGGTGCTGGTCGCCAACGCCGGTATCACCAAGGACCAGTTGCTGATGCGCATGTCCGAGGAGGACTTCACGTCCGTACTCGACACCAACCTCACCGGCACCTTCCGGGTCGTCAAGCGCGCCAACCGCGGCATGCTGCGCGCCAAGAAGGGCCGCGTCGTCCTCATCTCCTCCGTCGTCGGCCTCCTCGGCTCGGCGGGCCAGGCCAACTACGCGGCCTCCAAGGCCGGTCTGGTCGGCTTCGCCAGGTCGCTGGCGCGCGAGCTCGGTTCGCGGAACATCACTTTCAACGTCGTCGCGCCCGGCTTCGTCGACACCGACATGACGCAGGTGCTCACCGAGGAGCAGCGCAAGGGCATCGTGGCCCAGGTGCCGCTCGCGCGTTACGCGCAGCCCGAGGAGATCGCCGCCGCGGTGCGCTTCCTCGCCTCCGACGACGCGTCGTACATCACTGGAGCCGTCATCCCCGTTGACGGCGGATTGGGCATGGGTCACTGATCACCATGAGCGGAATTCTCGACGGCAAGCGCATCCTCGTCACCGGGGTGCTGATGGAGTCGTCCATCGCGTTCCACGCCGCCAAGGTGGCCCAGGAGCAGGGCGCGGAGGTCATCCTGACCGCCTTCCCGCGGCCCACCCTGACCGAGCGCATCGCCAGGAAGCTCCCCAAGCCCGCCAAGGTCATCGAGCTGGACGTGACCAACCAGGAGCACCTGGACCGCCTCGCCGGCCTGGTGCGCGACGAGCTGGGTTCGCTGGACGGCGTCGTGCACTCCATCGGCTTCGCGCCGCAGGACGCGCTCGGCGGCAACTTCCTCAACACCCCGTTCGAGTCGGTCGCCACGGCGATGCACGTCTCGGCGTTCTCGCTGAAGTCGCTCGCCATGGCGTGCAAGCCGCTGATGAGCGAGGGCGGCTCGATCGTCGGCCTCACCTTCGACGCGCAGTTCGCGTGGCCCCAGTACGACTGGATGGGCCCGGCCAAGGCCGCCCTGGAGGCCACCTCCCGCTACCTCGCCCGTGACCTGGGCCCGGACGGCATCCGCTGCAACCTGATCTCGGCCGGACCGCTCGGCTCCATGGCCGCCAAGTCCATCCCGGGCTTCGACGGGCTCGCCGACGTGTGGAACACCCGCGCGCCGCTCGCCTGGGACATGAAGGACCCGGAGCCGGCCGGCCGCGGCGTCGTCGCGCTGCTCTCGGACTTCTTCCCGAGGACCACCGGCGAGATCATCCACGTCGACAGCGGCGTGCACATGATGGGCGCCTGACCCCTCAGGTCCGTACGTTCCGACCGCGCACCGTCCCCGGAGTCCCCGGAGGCGGTGCGCGGCCGTTTTTCCTCCCGGGTTACGCCCTTGCCGCGCTCAGGTCGAAAAGCCGGACGATCCACCGCAGAATGTGGAGGAAACGGACATCGGTCGGACGTGGGGAGGAGATCGCTGTGCGTCGCACGCATCGCCGAACCCGGTCCCTGCTGGCCTCCGGCGCGGTGATCGCCGGACTGCTCGTCCCGGCCGGTCTGTACGCGGCCGGCCACGTCGGGGCCACCGGAGCGGCCGCGCCCCCGGCGCCCAGCCCCGAACCGGCCGGCGCCGAGTGCCGTACGTCCGTCCAGGGCTCCCGGGTCGTCGCCTACTGCCACAACCCGTACCCCAGCGCCGACCGCGTCCAGCTCCACACCGAGTGCCTCCGGTGGTGGGACGTGGACGCGGACGGCAGACCGGTCACGGTCCCGCCCGGGCGCACGGTGCGCCTGGCCGACCGCTGCTGGAAGGAAGTCGCCTCGGCCTGGGTCACCCACAGCGCGGCGTCCACGGCCCAGACGGGCTCCGCCAGGGTCTGAACGGGCTCCGCCACGGCCTAGACCCGGTCCGCCAGGCAGGTCAGCGCGTGACTCGCGGCCTCCGCCGCCGCCGTCTCGGCGTCGCCCGCGCGGATCGCCTCGACGAGCCGGCCGTGGTCCATGTGGTTCTCCGGCCGCAGTTCCTGGCCCACGTCGCCCCGCAGGTAGTCCCGCAGCAGATCGCCCAGGTCCGCGTAGAGCCCCGTCAGCACGTCGTTGTGGGAGGCGGCGACCACGGCCAGGTGCAGCGTCGCGTCGGCGGCCACGAACGCCTCCGCGTCCCCCGCCGCCCAGGTCTCCTCCCGGCGCTTCATGAGCGCGTCCAGCTGCTTCAGGTCGCGCTCGGTGCGCCGGGCGGCCGCCAGCCGCGCCGCCGACGACTCCAGGGTCGAGCGCAGCTCCGCGATGTGGCGCGGGTCCGCCGAGGCGAACCGGCGGTGCATCACCCCGGCCAGCTCGCTGGTGGCGACCACATAGGTGCCCGAGCCCTGCCGGATGTCGAGCAGCCCGTTGTGCGCGAGGGCGCGGACCGCCTCGCGGACGGTGTTGCGGGCCACCCCCAGCTGCTCGACCAGCTCGGGCTCGGTCGGGATGCGCGAGCCCACCGGCCACTCGCCCGTGGTGATCTGGTTCCTCAGCTGGGCAATCACCTGGTCGGCGAGTGCCGAACGCCTCGGGGACGTCAGCGCCATGGTGCTCCTCGGTCGCAACTTCTCATGGGCCGGATCTTCTCAGGCTCCGGTGGGCGGACGGAATGGACAACCAATCATCCCATGATTCTATGATGGCCTCATGCGTGACGAAGAGACGACTCCCCAGACCGCGACCGCGGCCGCGACCGGAACCATGAGCCCCGGCGCCCCGACAGCACCGGGCACCGGCGCCCCCGCCCCGCGGACCGGCCCCGCCCCGTGGACGCTGCGCCTGGTCACGATCGGGCTCGTCCTCACCGCGCTCAACCTCCGCCCCGCCATCACCAGCCTGGGCGCCCTCCTCGAAGAGGTACGGGACGGGCTGCACATGAGCGGCAGCGTCGCCGGTGTCCTCACCTCCGTGCCCCCGCTCTGCTTCGCTGTCTTCGGCGTCATGGCACCGCGCCTCGCCCGCCGCTTCGGACCCGGCGCGGTGGTCTGCGCGGGCATGGTCGCCATCACGGCGGGCCTGGTGATCCGGCCCCTGATCGGCGGCACCGCGGGCTTCCTCGCCGCCAGCGCCCTCGCCCTCATGGGCATCGCGGTCAGCAACGTCCTGATGCCGGTGATCGTCAAGCGCTGGTTCCCCGACCGCGTCGGCTCCATGACCGGGCTCTACTCCATGGCCCTGGCCCTCGGCACCTCGCTGGCCGCCGCCGTGACCGTGCCCCTGACCGACGCGATGGGCGGCAGCTGGAAGGCCGGCCTCGGCATCTGGGCCGTGCTCGCCGCCGCCGCGATCCTGCCCTGGATCCCGCTCGTACGGGCCCGGGCCACCGCCCGTGAGCCGTCCTCCGGCGCCCGGACCGCCCCCGCGCGGCCGCAGGCCCCGGAGCTCCGGATCACCCGCAGCAGGACCGCCTGGGCGCTCGCCTGCTTCTTCGGCCTCCAGGCAACCGCCGCCTACATCACCATGGGCTGGATGCCGCAGATCTTCCGGGACGCCGGCGTCTCCGCCGGCACCGCGGGCGTCCTGCTCGCGCTCACCATGGCCATGGGCGTCCCGCTCGCCTTCGTGATCCCGCGCGTCGCGGCCCGGATGCGGACGCAGGGCCCGATCGTCGTCTTCCTGGGCGCCTGCGGCCTCACCGGCTACGCGGGCCTCTACCTGGCGCCCTCCGGCGGTGCCTGGGCCTGGGCGCTGCTCCTGGGCATCTCGAACTGCGCCTTCCCGCTCGCGCTCACCATGATCGGCATGCGGGCCCGCAGCGGCGCCGGAGTCGTCCGGCTGTCCGCCTTCGCCCAGTCCACCGGCTACCTGATCTCGATCCCGGGGCCCCTCCTGGTCGGCGTGCTCTACCAGCACAGCGGCGGCTGGGGACTGCCCATCGCGCTGATGGCCGCCCTGATGGTGCCGCAGATGGTCATGGGCGTCCTGGCAGGCCGGGACCGGACGATCGAGGACGAATCCTGAGATGCGAGACTGGGGTCATGTCACCTGTGCTCGATCCGAATCCCCAGAACGGTCAGAAGAAGCTGCTCCTCGTCTTCGGGGCCATGCTGCTGATCACGGTCGTCGTCGGAGTCATCGCTTCCATCGCGTCCCCGTGAGCCCCCGCCCCGGCGATGGTGGTGCTAGCACCCCCATCCCCTAGGGGGCCAGGGTCAGGGGCAAGTGGGTGGGTCACCGGATGGGCCCGGCGCCCCCGCGTCCGTAGGTTCTGAGTAACGGAATCCACGGACCACGGAGGCGGACATGCCGGCCCTCACGCACACGCGGCCCACCCACGCCGAGTCGAGCGGTGTCGACGTCCGCCTGCCCTGGTGGGCCATCGCGCTGCCCGCCGTCGCCTTCGCCGCGCTCCTGCTGCTCATCGCCGGACCGGGCCAGGCGCACGCGGCCACCGGCGAATCGGCGACCGGCCAGTTGCTCCGGCACCTCGTGGAGCTGCTGACCCGCTGACGCCCGGCGCGGGCCAAGGCTCCAACACCCTGCGCCAGCTGGCCCGTTTCATGCGAAGCTGAGATGTATGAGCGCCGATACACCTCGCAGGATCGTCCTTCTCAGGCATGCCAAGGCGGAATGGTCGCAGGAGTCCGACCACGAGCGGCCGCTGGCCGAGCGCGGCCGAATGGAGGCCCCCATGGTGGGCCGCAAGCTCGCCGATTCCGGGATCGCCTTCGACCTGGCCCTCTGCTCGACCGCCGTGAGAACGCGGGAGACGTGGAAGCTGGCCGTGCACGAGATGCCCGAGCGCCCGAAGACCGTGTACGAGGAGCGGCTCTACGAGGCCTCGCTCGGCGAGCTGATCGCCCTGGTCGACGAGACCCCGGACGACGTCACCAACCTGCTGGTCATCGGCCACAACCCCGGCATGCACGCGCTCGCCGACGCCCTCTCCGGCAGCGGCGAGGGCGACGCGCGCTCCCGCATGGCGCGCGGCGGCTTCCCGACCGCTGCCTTCGCGGTCGTGGAGTTCTCCGGCCCCTGGAAGACCGTCGAACACGGCGTCGGCCGGCTCACCGAGTACTGGACCCCCAACGACTGACCCCGTCGACCCGTCGCCCATACGGGAAGGGCCCCGGCGCACACCACGCGGTGCGCGCCGGGGCCCTTCCCGTGCAGGCGGAGCGGACTATTCGACGAGGCCGTCGGCGGCCTCGACCTCCTCGCGGGTGACGCCCAGCAGATAGAGCACGGTGTCCAGGAACGGCACGTTCACCGCCGTGTGCGCCGCCTCGCGGACGACGGGCTTGGCGTTGAAGGCGACCCCGAGCCCCGCCGTGTTCAGCATGTCCAGGTCATTGGCCCCGTCACCGATCGCGACCGTCTGCGCCAGAGGCACCCCCGCCTCGGCGGCGAAGCTCCGCAGCAGCCGGGCCTTGCCCGCCCGGTCGACGATGTCCCCGGTCACCCGGCCCGTGAGCTTGCCGTCGACGACCTCCAGCGTGTTGGCCGAGGCGAAGTCCAGCCCCAGCCGCTCCTTCAGGTCGTCGGTCACCTGCGTGAACCCGCCCGAGACGACGCCCACTTGGTAGCCGAGCCGCTTCAGCGTACGGATCAGCGTCCGGGCCCCGGGCGTCAGCCGTACCTCGGAGCGGACCTTGTCGACCACCGACACGTCGAGCCCCGCGAGCAGCGCCACCCGGGCGTGCAGCGACTGCTCGAAGTCCAGCTCGCCGCGCATCGCCCGCTCGGTCACCTCGGCCACCTCCGCCTCGCAGCCGGCGTGGGCCGCGAACAGCTCGATGACCTCGTCCTGGATGAGCGTCGAGTCGACGTCCATCACGACGAGCCGCTGCGCCCTGCGGCTCAGCCCCGCCGAGACGACCGCCACGTCCACCCCGATGCCCGCGGCCTCCGGCGCCAGTGCGGAGCGCAGCTCCTCGGTCCCCGTACCCGACACCGCGAACTCGACCGCGGTCACCGGGTACTTCGCCAGCCGGAAGATACGGTCGATGTTCCCGCCGGTCGAGGTGATCCGGGCCGCTATGGCCGCCGTCGACTCCGCGGTCAGCGGGTGACCGAGCACCGTGACGTGCGAACGGCCGTCGCCGCGCGGGCGGTTGTCACCCGTACCCGAGATGATCTCGGCCTGGAGCTTCAGCGAGTCCGCCCAGCTGTGCACGGTGGCCCGCAGGTCGCCCTCGGTCGTGCCGCCCGCGGTGGGGGCGGTGACCAGCGCGCACAGGACGATGCGGCCCCGTGTCACGACCTGCTCGATGTCGACCACGTCGACCGAGTAGGCGGCGAGGGTGTCGAAGAGGCCCGCGGTGATCCCGGGGCGGTCCTTCCCGAAGATCTTCACGAGAAGGGTCGGTACGTCCGGACCCTGCCGCGACGCGACGGGCTCGGGAGACGGGGCGGGCTCAGGGGGCCGGGATGCGCTCATGGTGCTCCCCACCGTATCGGTCCGCGCGCCCTCCCCGGCAGCCCGTCCCGAGTGCCGGACAGCCCGCCGGCACGCACCGGTCCGTCCCCATTTCGCCTGGCCGCGCAGGTCTCGGTGAGGTCACCCCGGGGCGCCCGGCTTTCGTATCGGGGACTGATCCTGGAATAGTTCCCCACGATGTTCAGCATCCCTAGACTCCCTGCGACGGGGGTAACACGGGGGACAACTAGTGGGGCGCGGAGTGCCGGAACTCGTACTGGAATTGAATGGCAGGACCTGGACGCTCGATCCGTCCAGGTCGTACACCCTGGGACGGGATCCGCAGGGGGACATGACGATCGACGACGCCAGGGTGTCGTGGCGGCACGCCACGATCAGCTGGAACGGCCGCAGTTGGTTCATCGAGGACCACGGCAGCACCAACGGCACGTATGTGCACGGGCAGCGGGTCCAGCAGATGGAGATCACGGCCGGCTCGGCGGTGAACCTGGGCAACGCCACCGACGGGCCCCGGCTGAACCTGAGCGCGGCGGACGTCTACAGCGGCCGGGCCGCCGGGCCCGCTCAGCCGCAGCAGGCCCCGCCCCAGCAGCCTCAGCAGGGCGGCGGCCCCGGCTGGCAGCAGCCGGCCCCGCAGCAGCCCGTACCGCCGCAGCAGGGCTGGCAGCAGCCCCAGCCGCAGCCGCCGCACGTGCCGCAGCAGGGCGGGGCCCAGACCCCGCCCGGTCCCGGCACCGGTGGTCCCGCGGGGGCGGCGCCGGTCTACGGGGACCGCAGCCCGACCACGTTCCACCAGCTGGCGCTCGGGCGGGTGATGCGGATCGGTCGTGCGCTGGAGAACGACCTGGTGGTCTCGGACCTCCAGGTCTCCCGGAACCACGCCGAGTTCCACGCGACGCCCGACGGCCGCTTCGAGATCCGCGACCTCGGCTCGCACAACGGCACGTACGTCAACGGCCAGCCGCTCACCAAGTCCGGCTCGGCGCTCCTCGGCCCGAACGACATCGTCGGCGTCGGTCACTCGACCTTCCGGCTCGTCGGCGACCGGCTGGAAGAGTTCGTCGACACCGGTGAGGTCTCCTTCGCCGCCCGTCACCTCACGGTCACGGTCGACGGCGGCAAGCAGATCCTCAAGGACGTCTCGTTCGGCGTCCCGGAGAAGTCGCTCATCGGTGTCATCGGCCCGTCCGGCTCCGGAAAGTCCACCCTGCTCAAGGCGCTCACCGGCTACCGGCCCGCCAACCAGGGCGACGTCCTCTACGACAACCGGAACCTCTACAAGCAGTTCGCCGAGCTGCGCCAGCGCATCGGTCTGGTCCCGCAGGACGACATCCTGCACAAGGAGCTGACCGTCACCCGCGCCCTGAAGTACGCGGCCAAGCTCCGCTTCCCCTCGGACACCACCGAGGCCGAGCGCCAGGCCCGGATCCACGAGGTCCTCACCGAGCTCAAGCTCGACGTCCACAAGGACAAGAAGGTCACCTCGCTCTCCGGCGGCCAGCGCAAGCGCGTCTCCGTGGCCCTGGAGCTGCTCACCAAGCCGTCGCTGATCTTCCTGGACGAGCCGACCTCCGGCCTCGACCCGGGCATGGACCGCGACGTCATGCAGCTGCTGCGCGGCCTGGCCGACGACGGCCGCACCGTCCTGGTCGTCACGCACTCGGTGGCCGAGCTGGCGATCTGCGACAAGCTCCTGGTGATGGCACCGGGCGGCGCCGTGGCCTACTTCGGCCCGCCGGACGAGGCGCTGAACTTCTTCGGCTACACGACCTGGGCCGACGTCTTCTCCGCGTTCGAGAACTACCGCGACTACGACTGGTCGGGCCGCTGGCGCGGGTCGCAGCACTACCAGATGTACGCGGCCGACATCGACGCCGTCGCCGCGCAGTCCGTGCACATGCCGCCGCCGCAGCAGATGCGCCCGCCCAAGCCGCAGGGCTGGGGCACGCAGCTGTGGACGCTGATGCGCCGCTACCTCTCGGTGATCGGCTCCGACAAGGGCTTCATGGGCCTGATGGTGATCCTGCCCGCGGTGCTCGGCATCGTCAGCGTGGTCATCCCGTCGGACTTCGGCCTCGCACCGCCGAAGCCGCCGTCCCGGTTCAACGGCGACGCCGGAACGATCATGCTGATCCTGGTGATCGGGATGACCTTCTCCGCCGCGGCCAACTCCGTACGAGAGCTGATCAAGGAACGGGTCATCTACGAACGGGAACGGGCCACCGGCCTCTCCCGCTCGGCCTACCTGATGTCCAAGGTGATCGTGCTCGGCGTGATCACGGCCATCCAGGGCGTCATCATCTGCGGCATCGGCTTCGCCACCCGCGATCTGCCCGCCGAGGGCCTGATCATGCCGCCGGCCGTCGAGCTCTGCGTGACGATCATCGCGCTCGGCTTCACCTCGATGATGTTCGGCCTGGTGATCTCCTCGCTGGTGAAGACCTCCGAGAAGACCATGCCGCTGCTGGTCATGTTCGCGATCGTCCAGGTCGTCTTCACCGGCATCCTCTTCCAGGTCTACGGTTCGCCCGGCCTGGAGCAGTTCGCCTGGCTGATGCCGTCCCGCTGGGCCATCGCGGGCGCGGGCTCCACGCTCGACCTCGCCCACCTGATGCCGCCGTGGGACCAGAAGAACCCCACGGACCTCGACCCGCTCTGGGAGCACTCGGTGAGCCAGTGGGGCATCAACATCTCGGTGCTGCTGTTCATCGGCGTCGTCTGCGGCTTCGCCGTCGCACGGCTGCTGCGCCGCCACGAGCCCGAGGTCATGCGCAAGTAACCGGCCCGGACACGCGCCGAAGGGCGGCACCCCGCGCGGGGTGCCGCCCTTCGGCGCTCAGTCACCGGCGTACGGATCGCGGCGGATCAGTACGCGCTGTTGACGTTGTCGATCGAGCCGTACTTGTCGGCGGCGTAGTTGGCCGACGCGGTGATGTTGGCGACCGGGTCGTACTGCGTGTGCGGGGTGCCGGAGACGTGGTAGTAGTCGAAGGTCGGCTTGATGATCTGGAGCAGACCGATCGACGGCACGCCGTTCTGGGCGTTGATGTCCCAGTCGTTGATCGCGTTCGGGTTGCCGCTGGACTCGCGGATGATGTTGCGGTGCAGGCCCTCGTACGTGCCCGGGATGCCCTTCTCCTTCATGATGGCCAGGGACTCACGGATCCAGCCGTCCAGGTTGTTGCCGTACATGTGCGTACGGGCGGAGGAGCGGCTGGCGGTCTCGTGGCCGCGCGAGGACTTCTTGTGGGACTTGGCCTTGCTGTGCGCCTTGGCCTTCGCCTTCTTCAGCTTGGCCTTCTTGGCCTTCGCCTCGGCCTTCTCCTTCACCGCGGCGGCCTTCTCGGCCTTGGCGGCGTCGGCGGCCTTGACCAGCTTCTCGGCGGTCGAGTGCTGCTGGATGACGCTGTCCTGGATCGCACGGGCCTGCTTGGAGCTCGCGGAGTCGAAGATGACCGGGGCTGCGGAGAGAGCCTGCGGTTCGGTCTCGGCCTGGGCGTGACCGGGCACCAGGGACAAGGAGATGGCAGCGGCGGCGACGGCGGAGACGCCGGCGGCGGAGAGCTTCTGGGTCTTGTTCAGGTTTCGGAGACGACCGGTGATGCGGGACGCGGACATACAGGCTTACCTCTTCGAAATTCGGGGGGTCCTCACGGAGGACGAAGACGGGAGCGACTACGCATCTCCGTCGGGGACGAGCTCAATTCTTAGCGGCGGCGAAATGCCGTGGCAAAGGTGTGACGTACGAAGCCGGGTAGTGGAATGGTGGGCGGTTTGCCGGGTTCGCTCCCAGGTCATCACCACCCAAATCGCCCTTTTCGCTCCACTAACCGGCTTCGTAAGTGACGTGGGCCCTATGCGCGGCCTCACATCGGGGTGGCGTTGGCGTCACCTTGTGTTGCTAAAGCAATGCGGAATGCAACGCTCCGGAAAAGGTTTGGGGTGCCCTGCGGCCCGCACCGCCCGCCGCGCCCCGGTCCCAGGACCTAGTCCCTGCGCCCCGGTCCCGGGCCGTCCCCGGTCCGATACGGGGGCGCGGACCCCGCCGGTACGGTGAGGCGCATGAGCCACCGACCGCCCTCGGGCCTCGCCGCCGTGAGCGCCGCGCTGCTCGCCATGAGCCGCCACCTGGAGGTACGGGACGTCCTGAAGACGATCGTCGCCTCGGCCCGCGAGCTCCTGGACGCCGAGTACGCCGCCCTCGGGGTTCCCGACGACCACGGCGGCTTCGCCCAGTTCGTCGTCGACGGCGTCAGCGACGAACAGTGGAAGGCCATCGGCCCGCTGCCCCGGCAGCACGGCATCCTGGCCGCGATGCTCCACGGCGGGAAGACCGAGCGCCTCGCCGACGTCCGCAAGGACCCGCGCTTCGAGGGCTGGCCCAGCGCCCACCCCGACATGTCCGACTTCCTCGGCCTCCCCATCCGGGACGGCGACGAGACCATCGGCGCACTCTTCCTCGCCAACAAGAGGTGCCCCAAGCCCGAGGGCGTCTGCGGCTTCACCGCCGATGACGAGGAACTGCTGTCGATCCTCGCCCAGCACGCGGCCATCGCCCTGACCAACGCCCGCCTCTACGAACGCAGCCGCGAGCTCACCATCGCCGAGGAGCGCTCCCGCCTCGCCCACGAGCTGCACGACGCGGTCAGCCAGAAGCTCTTCTCGCTGCGGCTCACCGCCCAGGCCGCCGCCGCCCTCGTCGACCGCGACCCCGCCCGGGCCAAGGGCGAGCTCCAGCAGGTCGCCGCCCTCGCCGCCGAAGCCGTGGACGAACTGCGCGCCGCCGTCGTCGAGCTCCGCCCGGCCGGCCTCGACGAGGACGGCCTCGTCGCCACCCTCCGCACCCAGGTCCAGGTCCTCGACCGGGCCCACACCGCCCGGGTCACCTTCGCCGGCGCCGGCGTCCGCGCCCTGCCCGCCGCCCAGGAGGAGGCACTGCTCCGGGTCACCCAGGAGGCCCTGCACAACGCCCTGCGCCACGCGGACGCCGGCCACGTCGAGGTCACCCTCGCCCGCCGGGACGGCGCCACGGTGCTCCGGGTCACCGACGACGGCCGGGGCTTCGAACCCGCCGCCACCCGCCGGGCCGGGCGCCACCTGGGCCTGGTCTCGATGCGGGACCGCGCCGGCGGCGTCGGCGGCCGCCTCACCATTGAATCCGCGCCCGGCAAGGGCACCACGATCGAGATGGAGATCCCCGGTGGCTGACAGGATCATCAGGGTGCTGCTCGTCGACGACCACCAGGTCGTCCGCCGCGGCCTGCGTACGTTCCTGGAGGTCCAGGACGACATCGAGGTCGTCGGCGAGGCGTCCGACGGCGCCGAGGGCGTGGCCAGGACCGAGGAGCTGCGGCCCGACGTCGTACTGATGGACATCAAGATGCCCGGCACCGACGGCATCGAGGCGCTGCGCAGGCTCCGCGAGCTGGAGAACCCGGCCAGGGTGCTGATCGTCACCAGCTTCACCGAGCAGCGCACCGTCGTACCCGCCCTGCGCGCGGGCGCCTCCGGCTACGTGTACAAGGACGTCGACCCGGACGCCCTGGCCGGCGCCATCCGCTCGGTCCACGCCGGGCACGTCCTGCTCCAGCCCGAGGTCGCCGGGGCGCTCCTTGCCCAGGACGAGCCGGGCGCGGGCACCGGCCGGGGGAGCACCCTCACCGAACGCGAACGGGAAGTGCTCGGCCTGATCGCCGACGGCCGCTCCAACCGCGAGATCGCCCGCGCCCTGGTCCTGTCCGAGAAGACGGTCAAGACCCACGTCTCGAACATCCTCATGAAACTCGACCTCGCCGACCGCACCCAGGCAGCCCTGTGGGCGGTCCGCAACGGAGCGGCCGGCTGAGACGGAGCCGGGCCGGCTCCGTCCACTACGGGCGTGAGCCGGGTCGGGGCCGTTCACCGCGGGCGTGAGCCGGGCCGGGTCCGTCCACTACGGGCGTGAGCCGGGCCCGGCACGCAGGGCACCGGGGCCGGGGCCGATGCGGGGCGCTCGCGCTCCTACCGCGCCCGCTCCTCCACATACGCGTTGTACGCCGCCACCTGCGCCCGCCGCGCCACCCGCTCCACCGGGCGCAACGCCTCGCCCCGCGCCGCCATCTCCGACGCGCTCACCGCTCCGCCGTGCCCGTTCTCGTACGCCACCGAGATCAGCAGTCCGACCCGCTGCGCCAGCTCCAGCACCCGCACCGCCCGCGGCGGATACCCCGGGGCGAGCACCTCGCGCCCCCGCTCCGCCCGCGCCCGGTACGCGTCCACCGCCGCCTCGGCCACCGGCCCCGAACCGGCCACGTCGAGCCGGGACAGCAGCGCCGTCGCGTCCCGCAGTGCCTCCGCCAGCTCCCGCTCCGCCTCGCCCAGCGACGGCACGTCGGCCGGCGGGGCCTCCCGTACCGCCAGGCAGTGCCACACCACGTCCACGTGCACGTCCCCGGCCGGGCCCGCCTCGCGCACCTCGGGCACCAGCCCGTACGGGGCGCCATAGGTCACCACGGCCTCCTCCGCCTCCAGGGCCCGGGCATTGAAATCGGCCGGACCGCTCAGCCCCAGCGGATGCCCCGGCACCGGCAGCGCGACCCGGAAGCCGCTCACCCCCAGCGCCCGCAGCCGCCCCAGGGCGAACGTCAGCCCTACGGGACCCGCCTCACCGGGCAGCCCCTCGACGCGGTGCACCGCGTCCTCCCCGACGATGGCGAGCGCCGCGTCGTCCGGCGACACGAGCCCCGCCAGCAACGCGTTCCCCCAGGCGGCCAGCAGCCCTGAACGTGGTTCCGAAAGCATGCGGACAGCCTAGGGGGTCGCTTGTGGGTCAGGGCCGGGTCCGCGACGGCGGGCCCAGCGCCGCCCGCGCTCGCGCGGTGGCGTAGGTTTTCCCTGGGAGCTGTGCCCACAGGCACGCGACGATCTCGACACTGCATGGGGAGACAACGCGCTCATGAGCGATGTACTGGAGCTGGTGGACGTATCCGTGGTCCGCGACGGACGCGCTCTGGTGGACGACGTCTCCTGGTCGGTCAAGGAGGGGGAGCGCTGGGTCATCCTCGGCCCCAACGGCGCCGGCAAGACCACCCTGCTCAACATCGCGTCCAGCTACCTCTTCCCCACCAAGGGCAGCGTCAGCGTCCTCGGCGAGCAGCTCGGCGGCGTCGGCACCGACGTCTTCGACCTGCGCCCCCGCATCGGCATCGCGGGCGTCGCCCTCGCCGAGAAGCTCCCCCGCCGCCAGACGGTCCTGCAGACGGTGCTCACCGCCGCGTACGGCATGACCGCCACCTGGAACGAGAACTACGACAAGGTCGACGAGGACCGCGCCCGCGCCTTCCTCGACCGGCTCGGCATGACCGAGTACCTCGACCGCAAGTTCGGCACCCTCTCCGAGGGCGAGCGCAAGCGCACCCTGATCGCCCGCGCCATGATGACCGACCCCGAGCTCCTCCTCCTGGACGAGCCCGCCGCGGGACTCGACCTCGGCGGCCGTGAGGACCTGGTCCGCCGCCTCGGCCGGCTGGCCCGCGACCCGTACGCGCCCTCCATGATCATGGTGACCCACCACGTCGAGGAGATCGCCCCCGGCTTCACCCACGTCCTGATGATCCGCCAGGGCAAGGTGCTCGCCGCAGGCCCCATGGAGACAGAGCTCACCTCCCGCAACCTCTCCCTCTGCTTCGGCCTGCCCCTCGTCGTCGAGCACCAGGGCGACCGCTACACCGCCCGCGGACTGCCCCTCGGCTAGGCGTTGTTGCCCGGTTGCGCCCTGTCCGTAAGGGTGCAACCGGTCCTACGATGACCACGTGGACATCGACGCGTGGGTGTGGTGGCTGATCGGCGCGGTGGGACTGGGCATTCCGCTCGTCCTCACCGCGATGCCCGAGTTCGGCATGTTCGCCGTGGGGGCCGTCGCCGCCGCGGTGGTCGCGGCCCTCGGCGGCGGGATCGTCGCCCAGGTCCTGGTCTTCGTCATCGTCTCGGTGGCGCTGACGGCCGTGGTGCGCGTGATCGCCGCCCGGCAACGCGGGGACCGCACGCCCCAGCACGCCACCGGTATCGACGCCCTGAAGGGCCGTCAGGCCGTCGTTCTGGAACGCGTGGACGGCGCCGGCGGCCGCATCAAGCTGGCCGGTGAGATCTGGTCGGCCCGCGCACTCGACGCCGGGCTCAGCTTCGAGCCCGGCCAACAGGTCGACGTCGTCGACATCGACGGGGCGACGGCCGTCGTCATGTGACCGAACTGTCCCCACGCCAAGGCGCGTTCTGTCAGACTCGATGACGATCATCAACCGAAGGGCACGAGGAAACGATGCAACCGATCATCATCGTCCTGATCATTCTGGTGGTGCTCGTCTTCATCGCCCTGATCAAGACGATCCAGGTCATCCCCCAGGCCAGCGCCGCCATCGTCGAACGCTTCGGCCGGTACACCCGTACCCTCAACGCGGGCCTGAACATCGTCGTCCCGTTCATCGACTCGATCCGCAACCGGATCGACCTGCGCGAGCAGGTCGTGCCCTTCCCCCCGCAGCCCGTCATCACCCAGGACAACCTGGTCGTCAACATCGACACCGTCATCTACTACCAGGTGACCGACGCCAGGGCCGCGACGTACGAGGTCGCCAGCTACATCCAGGCCATCGAGCAGCTCACCGTCACCACCCTCCGCAACATCATCGGCGGCATGGACCTGGAACGGACCCTCACCTCCCGCGAGGAGATCAACGCCGCGCTGCGCGGAGTCCTCGACGAGGCCACCGGCAAGTGGGGCATCCGCGTCAACCGCGTCGAGCTCAAGGCGATCGAGCCGCCCACCTCCATCCAGGACTCGATGGAGAAGCAGATGCGCGCCGACCGCGACAAGCGCGCCGCGATCCTCCAGGCCGAAGGCACCCGCCAGTCCGCGATCCTCACCGCGGAGGGCGAGAAGCAGTCCGCGATCCTGCGCGCCGAGGGCGAGGCCAAGGCCGCCGCCCTGCGCGCCGAGGGCGAGGCCCAGGCCATCCGCACGGTCTTCGAGTCCATCCACGCCGGCGACCCGGACCAGAAGCTGCTCTCGTACCAGTACCTCCAGATGCTGCCGAAGATCGCCGAGGGCGACGCCAACAAGCTCTGGATCGTGCCCAGCGAGATCGGCGACGCCCTCAAGGGCCTCAGCGGCGCCTTCGGCAACATCGGCGGCGGCGTCCCCGGCTTCAACACCGCCCAGGAACGGCGCGAGGAACCCCCGGTCGACTGACGTGTACACCCCCCGTGCATGATTCGGTGCAGCAAGCACCGATCACGCACGGGGGATACGCCATGTCCATCTGGGAGATGCTCGCCGTCTTCGCCGCGGGGATCAGCGCCGGCGCGATCAACACGATCGTCGGATCCGGGACGCTCATCACCTTCCCCGTCCTGCTCGCCACCGGCCTGCCCCCGGTCACCGCCACCGTCTCCAACGCGCTCGGCCTGATCCCCGGCTCCATCAGCGGCGCGATCGGCTACCGCGAGGAACTCAAGGGCCAGCGCTCCCGCGTGCTCAAGCTCGCCGTGGGAGCCCTCGTCGGCGGCCTCACCGGGGCCACCCTGCTGCTGGCCCTGCCCTCCACGGCCTTCGAGACCATCGTCCCGGTCCTCGTCGCCCTGGCCCTCGTCCTGGTCATCCTCCAGCCGCGCATCAGCAAGGCCGTCCAGCAGCGGCGCGCCCGCACCGGCACCCCCGCCCACCCCGACGGCGGCTCCCTCCTCCTCATCGGCCTGACCCTCGCCAGCGTCTACGGCGGCTACTTCACCGCAGCCCAGGGGATCATCTACCTCTCCCTCATGGGCATGCTGGTCGACGACACCATGCAGCGCCTCAACGCCGTCAAGAACGTCCTCGCGGCCGTCGTCAACAGCATCGCCGCGCTCTTCTTCCTCTTCGTCGCCGACTTCGACTGGACCGCCGTCGTCCTCATCGCGGTCGGCTCCGCACTCGGCGGCCAGATCGGCGCCAAGGTCGGCCGCCGCCTCAGCCCCACCTTGCTGCGCGCCCTCATCGTCACCGTCGGCACGGCCGCCATCGTCCAGCTGCTGCTGCGCTGAACGACCGGAGCCCGCCTCCCCGGGGGAAGGCGGGCTCCGGCGACGTCATGAGGCGTACGGCGGCTACGCCGCGGACCGCGCCAGCCACTCCGGCAGCGCCGAGCGGTCGCCCGCCCCCAGCGCCAGCAGCATCGCCTCCGCCGGGGACGGTACGAAGGGTTTGCGCAGCAGCGGCATCCCGGCCTGCTCCGGCGTACGGTCCGCCTTGCGGTGGTTGTCCTCGGCGCAGGAAGCCACCGTGTTGAGCCAGGTGTCCTGCCCGCCCTGCGCCCTCGGCACCACGTGGTCGACGGTGCTCGCACGCTTCCCGCAGTACGCGCACCGGTGCTGGTCGCGGACCAGCACACCCCTCCTGGACCACGGGGCCTGTCTTCGGAACGGCACCCGTACGTACCGGCAGAGCCTGATCACACGGGGCACGGGTATGTCCACGTCGGCCCCGCGCATCCGGAGGCCGGGGTGCGACTGCTCGACGACGGCCTTGTCCTGAAGGATCAGGACCACCGCCCGGTTCAGCGTCACCGTCGACAGCGGCTCGAAGCTCGCGTTCAGTACCAGCGTGTCCCGCATCTCGCCCACCTCCCGTGTGCCGGCCGCCCCCTGGCAGACCCGGATCAACTCTGGCCGGGCACGCCGTGATGGACAACGCATTAAAAAATGCCCTGCCCTGATCTCTCCAGGACCAGGGCAGGGCAAACGGCTGCGGAAGTTTTGGTACTCAGGCGCTCTCGGCGGGCTCCGCGTACTCGGCGATCAACTGGGCCCGGCCCAGGGTGTGGAACCGGAGGTTGAACCCGACCGCCGCGGGCGGGGTGTCGCTGTCGGGACCGAGGTTCTCGGTGTCCACCGCATACACGGTGAACACATAGCGGTGGTTCTCGCCGGCCGGCGGCGCGGCACCGCCGAAGTCCTTCGTCCCGTAGTCGTTGCGCGCGTGCACGGCACCGGTGGGGAGTCCCTCGAACTTCCCGCCGCCCGCGCCCGCCGGCAGTTCCGTGACCGACGCGGGGATGTCGAAGAGCACCCAGTGCCAGAACCCGCTGCCCGTGGGGGCGTCGGGGTCGAAGCACGTCACGGCGAAGCTTTTCGTCTCCGCCGGGAAACCCTCCCACCGCAGCTGCGGCGAGGTGTTCCCGGCCGCGTACACCTGCGCGTCGGCGAGCACGGCCCCCGGGGCGATGTCCTCGCTCACCACGGTGAACGAGGGAACCTCCGGATGGAAGTCGTGCGGCAGCGGCGCCCTCTTCGGCTCGGTCACGTCAGCACCTCTCTGTCGGCTCCGTCGGATTGCTCGGAAAGATCTCTCTTCCCTTCCGACCCTAGAGCCAGTTGCGCTGACCGCCGACCTGCGCCAGCCACTGGTTCAGATATGCCGCCCAGTCGGTCTCGTGGAAGTTGTGCAGACCGACCTTGAAGGCACGGTACGAGTCGCTGCCCTCGCTGAACAGACCGGGCTTCTTGTCCATCTCCAGGACGACGTCCATCTCGCGGTCGTCCGCGACGAACGACAGCTCCACCTGGTTAAGCCCCCGGTACTGCGACGGCGGGAAGAACTCGATCTCCTGGTAGAACGGCAGCCGCTGGCGCGTACCGCGGATGTGGCCGCGCTCCATGTCGGCGCTGCGGAAACCGAAGCCCAGCTGGCCGAACGCGTCGAGGATGGCCTCCTGGGCCGGCAGCGGGTGCACGTTGATGGGGTCGAGGTCGCCCGAGTCCAGCGCCCGCGCGATCTCCAGCTCGGTGGTCACCCCGATGTTCATGCCGTGCAGGTGCTGGCCCGCGAACATGGTGATCGGCGTCTCCCAGGGGATCTCCAGGCCGAACGGCACCACGTGCACCGCCCCGGCCCGCACCTCGAAGGCGCCGCCGATCCGGAGCTTGGTGAACTCGATGTCCTGCTTGTACTCCTGGTCCTGGCCCTCGACCTCGACCCGGGCCTGCAGACCCACGGAGAGGCCCTCGATCTGCTGGTCGACGGAACCGCCCTGGATGCGCACCTCGCCCTGGACGACCCCGCCCGGGACGACGTTGACCTCGCTCAGCTCCGTCTCCACCGAGGCGCCGCCGGCACCCATGCTCGCGAGCAGCCGCTTGAAGCCCATGTTTTCTCCTCCTAGGTCCTGACCCCTACATACGCGCGACGACCGTAGTCGGTTCCCGGTAGCCTCGAACCTCATGATCGATGGCCCGGACCGTACGCCGCTGACGCGGGACTTCTTCGACCGTCCCGTACTGGAGGTGGCGCCCGACCTCCTCGGCCGCACCCTGGTGCGCAGCACCCCGGAGGGTCCGATCGCCCTCCGTCTGACGGAGGTGGAGGCGTACGCGGGTGAGATCGACCCGGGCTCCCACGCCTTTCGAGGCCGGACGCGGCGCAACGACGCGATGTACGGGCCGCCCGGCCACGCGTACGTCTACTTCACGTACGGCATGTGGCACTGCATGAACCTGGTGTGCGGTCCCGAGGGCCGGGCGAGTGGGGTGCTGCTGCGGGCCGGTGAGATCGTCGAGGGCGCCGAGCTGACGCGCAAACGTCGAGTTTCGGCCCGTAACGACAAGGAACTGGCCAAAGGCCCGGCCCGCCTCGCGACCGCCCTGGACATCGGCCGGGCCCTGGACGGCACCGACGCGATCAGCCACGAGGGCGCCGAGCTGTACGTGCTCCGGGGAACCCCGCCACCGCGTGACCAGGTATGCAACGGCCCCCGCACCGGCGTGGGCGGGGACGGGGCGGTGCACCCCTGGAGGTTCTGGATCGACGGCGACCCGACGGTGAGCCCCTACCGGGCCCATGTGCCGCGCCGGAGGTCAACTTGACTCGCCCGAGTGGGCCACCTAATGTTGTCCGAGTCGCTTGACACGGGTACAGCTGTTGGTTCGGTCCATCGGATCGTGAGCCGGGCAGACCCGAAGCGGCCAACCACTACCTACGACTCACCCCAGAGGGTGCGGATTTCGGCATGCCTGGAATTCAGACCCACTGACTCGATTATGAGTAACCGGGAGAATCCGCTAAAGTAGTGGACACGCCGAAAGGGAAACGCGAAAGCGCAGAACTGGAAAGCGAAAATCGCTTGACCCGCTTCGGCCGGGAATCGGACACGAAAGAGTCTGATAGAGTCGGAAACGCAAGACCGAAGGGAAGCGCCCGGAGGAAAGCCCGAGAGGGTGAGTACAAAGGAAGCGTCCGTTCCTTGAGAACTCAACAGCGTGCCAAAAGTCAACGCCAGATATGTTGATACCCCGGCCTGCTACGGCAGGTTGGTGGTTCCTTTGAAAGTCCTGCGAAACCTTCGGGTTCGGCAGGCAAAACACAGCGAGGACGCAGTGGACAACGGGTCTTATTCCGGCCTTGTTGTTCCGCTCTCGTGATGTGTTCCCCGATTACGGGAAAACATTCACGGAGAGTTTGATCCTGGCTCAGGACGAACGCTGGCGGCGTGCTTAACACATGCAAGTCGAACGATGAAGCCCTTCGGGGTGGATTAGTGGCGAACGGGTGAGTAACACGTGGGCAATCTGCCCTTCACTCTGGGACAAGCCCTGGAAACGGGGTCTAATACCGGATAATACTTTCCTCCTCCTGGAGGAAGGTTGAAAGCTCCGGCGGTGAAGGATGAGCCCGCGGCCTATCAGCTAGTTGGTGGGGTAATGGCCTACCAAGGCGACGACGGGTAGCCGGCCTGAGAGGGCGACCGGCCACACTGGGACTGAGACACGGCCCAGACTCCTACGGGAGGCAGCAGTGGGGAATATTGCACAATGGGCGAAAGCCTGATGCAGCGACGCCGCGTGAGGGATGACGGCCTTCGGGTTGTAAACCTCTTTCAGCAGGGAAGAAGCGAAAGTGACGGTACCTGCAGAAGAAGCGCCGGCTAACTACGTGCCAGCAGCCGCGGTAATACGTAGGGCGCAAGCGTTGTCCGGAATTATTGGGCGTAAAGAGCTCGTAGGCGGCTTGTCACGTCGGTTGTGAAAGCCCGGGGCTTAACCCCGGGTCTGCAGTCGATACGGGCAGGCTAGAGTGTGGTAGGGGAGATCGGAATTCCTGGTGTAGCGGTGAAATGCGCAGATATCAGGAGGAACACCGGTGGCGAAGGCGGATCTCTGGGCCATTACTGACGCTGAGGAGCGAAAGCGTGGGGAGCGAACAGGATTAGATACCCTGGTAGTCCACGCCGTAAACGTTGGGAACTAGGTGTTGGCGACATTCCACGTCGTCGGTGCCGCAGCTAACGCATTAAGTTCCCCGCCTGGGGAGTACGGCCGCAAGGCTAAAACTCAAAGGAATTGACGGGGGCCCGCACAAGCAGCGGAGCATGTGGCTTAATTCGACGCAACGCGAAGAACCTTACCAAGGCTTGACATACACCGGAAAGCATCAGAGATGGTGCCCCCCTTGTGGTCGGTGTACAGGTGGTGCATGGCTGTCGTCAGCTCGTGTCGTGAGATGTTGGGTTAAGTCCCGCAACGAGCGCAACCCTTGTTCTGTGTTGCCAGCATGCCCTTCGGGGTGATGGGGACTCACAGGAGACTGCCGGGGTCAACTCGGAGGAAGGTGGGGACGACGTCAAGTCATCATGCCCCTTATGTCTTGGGCTGCACACGTGCTACAATGGCCGGTACAATGAGCTGCGATGCCGCGAGGCGGAGCGAATCTCAAAAAGCCGGTCTCAGTTCGGATTGGGGTCTGCAACTCGACCCCATGAAGTCGGAGTTGCTAGTAATCGCAGATCAGCATTGCTGCGGTGAATACGTTCCCGGGCCTTGTACACACCGCCCGTCACGTCACGAAAGTCGGTAACACCCGAAGCCGGTGGCCCAACCCCTTGTGGGAGGGAGCTGTCGAAGGTGGGACTGGCGATTGGGACGAAGTCGTAACAAGGTAGCCGTACCGGAAGGTGCGGCTGGATCACCTCCTTTCTAAGGAGCATCTAGATTCCGCAAGGAATCCAGAGCCACTACGTCGGCAAATGTTCGACGGTGGTCAGCTCATGGGTGGAACGTTGACTACTCGGCACGGCAAGTTGTTTGTCACTAGTACTGCTTCGGCGTGGAACGTGTAGGACAACTGGTCGGGTCGGGCACGCTGTTGGGTATCTGAAGGTACGGGCTCGTTTGAGTCTGTCCTTCGGTTGCCGGCCCCAGTGCACTCACCTGGTAAGGGTGGGGTGATGGGTGGCTGGTCGTTGTTTGAGAACTGCACAGTGGACGCGAGCATCTGTGGCCAAGTTTTTAAGGGCGCACGGTGGATGCCTTGGCACCAGGAACCGATGAAGGACGTGGGAGGCCACGATAGTCCCCGGGGAGTCGTCAACCAGACTTTGATCCGGGGGTTTCCGAATGGGGAAACCCGGCAGTCGTCATGGGCTGTCACCCGCTGCTGAACACATAGGCAGTGTGGAGGGAACGAGGGGAAGTGAAACATCTCAGTACCCTCAGGAAGAGAAAACAACCGTGATTCCGGGAGTAGTGGCGAGCGAAACTGGATCAGGCCAAACCGTATGCGTGTGATACCCGGCAGGGGTTGCGTATGCGGGGTTGTGGGATCTCTCTTTCACAGTCTGCCGGCTGTGAGACGAGTCAGAAACCGTTGATGTAGGCGAAGGACATGCGAAAGGTCCGGCGTAGAGGGTAAGACCCCCGTAGCTGAAACATCAGCGGCTTGTTTGAGAGACACCCAAGTAGCACGGGGCCCGAGAAATCCCGTGTGAATCTGGCGGGACCACCCGTTAAGCCTAAATATTCCCTGGTGACCGATAGCGGATAGTACCGTGAGGGAATGGTGAAAAGTACCGCGGGAGCGGAGTGAAATAGTACCTGAAACCGTGTGCCTACAAGCCGTGGGAGCGTCGCTGTGTGTGCTTGCACATGCAGTCGTGACTGCGTGCCTTTTGAAGAATGAGCCTGCGAGTTTGCGGTGTGTTGCGAGGTTAACCCGTGTGGGGAAGCCGTAGCGAAAGCGAGTCCGAATAGGGCGATTCAGTAGCGCGCTCAAGACCCGAAGCGGAGTGATCTAGCCATGGGCAGGTTGAAGCGGAGGTAAGACTTCGTGGAGGACCGAACCCACCAGGGTTGAAAACCTGGGGGATGACCTGTGGTTAGGGGTGAAAGGCCAATCAAACTCCGTGATAGCTGGTTCTCCCCGAAATGCATTTAGGTGCAGCGTCGTGTGTTTCTTGCCGGAGGTAGAGCACTGGATAGGCGATGGGCCCTACCGGGTTACTGACCTTAGCCAAACTCCGAATGCCGGTAAGTGAGAGCGCGGCAGTGAGACTGTGGGGGATAAGCTCCATGGTCGAGAGGGAAACAGCCCAGAGCATCGACTAAGGCCCCTAAGCGTACGCTAAGTGGGAAAGGATGTGGAGTCGCAGAGACAACCAGGAGGTTGGCTTAGAAGCAGCCACCCTTGAAAGAGTGCGTAATAGCTCACTGGTCAAGTGATTCCGCGCCGACAATGTAGCGGGGCTCAAGCGTACCGCCGAAGTCGTGTCATTCATACGCATAGGGCCAACGCCTGTATGGATGGGTAGGGGAGCGTCGTGTGCCGGGTGAAGCAGCCGCGGAAGCGAGTTGTGGACGGTTCACGAGTGAGAATGCAGGCATGAGTAGCGATACACACGTGAGAAACGTGTGCGCCGATTGACTAAGGGTTCCTGGGTCAAGCTGATCTGCCCAGGGTAAGTCGGGACCTAAGGCGAGGCCGACAGGCGTAGTCGATGGACAACCGGTTGATATTCCGGTACCCGCTTTGAAACGCCCAATACTGAATCAGGCGATGCTAAGTCCGTGAAGCCGGCCCGATCTCTTCGGAGTTGAGGGTAGTGGTGGAGCCGACGAACCAGACTTGTAGTAGGTAAGCGATGGGGTGACGCAGGAAGGTAGTCCAGCCCGGGCGGTGGTTGCCCCGGGGTAAGGGTGTAGGACGCACGGTAGGCAAATCCGTCGTGCATATAAGTCTGAGACCTGATGCCGAGCCGATTGTGGTGAAGTGGATGATCCTATGCTGTCGAGAAAAGCCTCTAGCGAGTTTCATGGCGGCCCGTACCCTAAACCGACTCAGGTGGTCAGGTAGAGAATACCGAGGCGTTCGGGTGAACTATGGTTAAGGAACTCGGCAAAATGCCCCCGTAACTTCGGGAGAAGGGGGGCCATCACTGGTGATCCGATTTACTCGGTGAGCTGGGGGTGGCCGCAGAGACCAGCGAGAAGCGACTGTTTACTAAAAACACAGGTCCGTGCGAAGCCGTAAGGCGATGTATACGGACTGACGCCTGCCCGGTGCTGGAACGTTAAGGGGACCGGTTAGCTGCTCTTCGGGGTGGCGAAGCTGAGAACTTAAGCGCCAGTAAACGGCGGTGGTAACTATAACCATCCTAAGGTAGCGAAATTCCTTGTCGGGTAAGTTCCGACCTGCACGAATGGCGTAACGACTTCTCGACTGTCTCAACCATAGGCCCGGTGAAATTGCACTACGAGTAAAGATGCTCGTTTCGCGCAGCAGGACGGAAAGACCCCGGGACCTTTACTATAGTTTGATATTGGTGTTCGGTTCGGCTTGTGTAGGATAGGTGGGAGACTTTGAAGCGGCCACGCCAGTGGTTGTGGAGTCGTCGTTGAAATACCACTCTGGTCGTGCTGGATGTCTAACCTGGGTCCGTGATCCGGATCAGGGACAGTGTCTGATGGGTAGTTTAACTGGGGCGGTTGCCTCCTAAAGAGTAACGGAGGCGCCCAAAGGTTCCCTCAGCCTGGTTGGCAATCAGGTGTTGAGTGTAAGTGCACAAGGGAGCTTGACTGTGAGACCGACGGGTCGAGCAGGGACGAAAGTCGGGACTAGTGATCCGGCAGTGGCTTGTGGAAGCGCTGTCGCTCAACGGATAAAAGGTACCCCGGGGATAACAGGCTGATCTTCCCCAAGAGTCCATATCGACGGGATGGTTTGGCACCTCGATGTCGGCTCGTCGCATCCTGGGGCTGGAGTCGGTCCCAAGGGTTGGGCTGTTCGCCCATTAAAGCGGTACGCGAGCTGGGTTTAGAACGTCGTGAGACAGTTCGGTCCCTATCCGCTGTGCGCGTAGGAATATTGAGAAGGGCTGTCCCTAGTACGAGAGGACCGGGACGGACGAACCTCTGGTGTGCCAGTTGTTCTGCCAAGGGCATGGCTGGTTGGCTACGTTCGGAAAGGATAACCGCTGAAAGCATCTAAGCGGGAAGCCTGCTTCGAGATGAGTATTCCCACCCTCTTGAAGGGTTAAGGCTCCCAGTAGACGACTGGGTTGATAGGCCAGATGTGGAAGCCCGGTAACGGGTGGAGCTGACTGGTACTAATAGGCCGAGGGCTTGTCCTCAGTTGCTCGCGTCCACTGTGTTGTTCCCAGGCCACGAACAGTCGTGCTGGTTGAACAGCGTCATTCATTAAATTGAAAAGTGTGCTTGTTCGCTAAGTGCCGATACTCCGCCTTGTTGGGGGAGTGGCCGATAGTGTTTCGGTGGTCATTGCGTTAGGGAAACGCCCGGTTACATTTCGAACCCGGAAGCTAAGCCTTTCAGCGCCGATGGTACTGCAGGGGGGACCCTGTGGGAGAGTAGGACGCCGCCGAACAATTTTTGAAGGACCCTTGGTCCCAGCGTTCAGCGCTGGGACCAAGGGTCCTTTTGTTTTTCCCGAAGCGCGTCGGGTGTCCGGCTGCGCGAGAATGTCTGTAGTACCCCGAATGACAGGAGCCCCACCCATGTCCACCAACTCTCCCGACGATCGTTCGGAGCGCGAGCCGCGTCGCCGGGACGGCGGTGACCGGGGCGGCTTCGGCGGCGGCCGCGATGACCGTTCGCGCGGTCCGCGCCGGGACGACGACCGCGGTGGATACCGCCGTGACGACCGCTCCTCGGGGG
The DNA here is from genome assembly GCF_900105515.1 of Streptomyces sp. 2131.1. GTDB lineage: Bacteria > Actinomycetota > Actinomycetes > Streptomycetales > Streptomycetaceae > Streptomyces > Streptomyces drozdowiczii. Next base: position 5,612,244 of record NZ_FNSY01000001.1, read on the forward strand.
GCGGCTTCCGGCGCGACGACCGGGACCGTGGCCCGCGTCGCGACGACCGTCCCTCCGGTGGCGGCTTCCGCCGTGACGACAGCCGTGCTGGTAACACCGGCGGCGGTTTCCGTCGCGATGACCGGGGTGGTAGCTCCGGCGGTGGTTTCCGGCGTGACGACCGGGGTGGTGGGTTCGACAACCGTGGTGGTGGGTTCCGTCGTGATGACCGGGCGCCGCGTCGTGATGACGACCGGGGTGGCCGGCCGGGCGGCTTCGACCGCCGAGACGACCGGCCGCGCGGCCCGCGCCGGGATGACGACAACCGGGGTGGCGGCTTCCGTCGCGACGACCGTCCCTCCGGCGGCGGCTTCCGCCGTGACGACCGGGGTGGTAACTCCGGCGGTGGCTTCCGGCGTGACGACCGCCGTGACGATCGGCGCGATGACAATCGCGGTGGTTTCCGGCGTGACGACCGGGGTGGTGGGTTCGACAACCGTGGTGGTGGGTTCCGTCGTGATGACCGGGCGCCGCGTCGTGATGACGACCGGGGTGGCCGGCCGGGCGGCTTCGACCGCCGAGACGACCGGCCGCGCGGTCCGCGCCGGGATGACGACAACCGGGGTGGCGGCTTCCGTCGCGACGACCGTCCCTCCGGCGGCGGCTTCCGCCGTGACGACCGGGGCGACCGAGGCGGCAACACCGGCGGCGGCTTCCGCCGTGACGACCGGGGTGGTAGCTCCGGCGGTGGCTTCCGTCGCGACGACCGCCGTGACGATCGGCGCGATGACAACCGTGGCGGCTTCCGTCGTGACGACCGCGACCGGGACCGTGGCCCGCGCCGCGACGACGACCGGGGCGGCCGTCCCGGTGGCTTCGACCGCCGTGACGACCGCCGTGACGACCGCCGGGACGACCGGCCGCGCGGCCCCCGCCGTGACGACAGCCGGCCGAGCGGCGGCGGGTTCCGTCGTGACGACCGTGATGACCGTGGCGGCAGCTCCGGCGGCGGGTTCCGGCGGGACGACAGCCGGGGCGGCGGTTACCGCGGGCAGCGGGACGACCGTGACCGCGGTGGCTACCGGGGCCGGGACGACCGCGGCGGCCGGCCGGGCGGTTATGAGCGCCGGGACGACCGGGACCGTGAGCCGATCAAGCGGCTGCCCATCCCGGACGACGTCACCGGTCACGAGATCGACCAGGACGTCCGCCAGGAGCTGCTGAGCCTGCCGAAGACGCTGGCCGAGGACGTGGCGAGGAACCTCGTCATGGTGGCCCGGCTCATCGACGAGGACCCGGAGCAGGCGTACGCGTACTCGCGCATCGCCCTGCGGCTGGCCTCCCGCGTCGCCGCCGTCCGCGAGGCCGCCGGTTTCGCCGCCTACGCCGTCCAGAAGTACGCGGAGGCCCTGGCGGAGTTCCGGGCGGCCCGGAGGATGACCGGTTCCGTGGAGCTGTGGCCCGTGATGGCCGACTGCGAGCGTGGTCTCGGCCGGCCCGAGAAGGCCATGGCGATGGCCGGTGAGCCCGAGGTGCAGAAGCTGGACAAGGCCGGCCAGGTCGAGATGCGTCTCGTCGCCGCCGGTGCCCGCCGGGACATGGGGCAGCTCGACGCCGCCATCGTCACGCTCCAGAGCCCCGAACTCGCCTCGAACGCCGTCCACCCGTGGACCCCGCGCCTGCGCTACGCGTACGCCGACGCGCTGCTCGAAGCGGGCCGCGAGGACGAGGCGCGCGAGTGGTTCGGCAAGGCGCTGGAGGCCGACAAGGACGGCGCCACCGACGCGTCGGACCGCCTCGCCGAGCTGGACGGGGTCGAGTTCGTCGACGCCCTGGACGAGGACGACGAGGACGTCGACACCCAGGCGCCCGTCGCGGCCGAAGCGGCCGAGGAGGACGGCGACGACGCCGACGAGGACGGCACGTCCCGGGCGTAACGCATGAGAAGAGGGCGGCACCCGATGCGGGTGTCGCCCTCTTTCGCGTTCAGCCCAGCTTCAGGCTGCGCAGCACCAGGCCCGTCGCCGGCTTCGGGCCGAAGGACGTGGACTTGCGGGGCATGGTGACGCCCTGGCGGGCCAGGTCCCGGACGAGTTCCTCGCGTACGGGATGCATCAGCACCGCTGTGGAGCCGTGCCGTTCGGCCTGCTCCACGGCGGCCGCGGTGTCGTGGATGTAGGCGATGTGCGCCGGATCGTCCGGGATGCGCCACACGTGGTCGAGCAGCGCCGAGTGCAGGACCGTCGCGTCGAGCGTGCGCCAGGCCGCCGGCCGGTCCGTCGGGACCGTGCGGGACAGCAGTGCCTCGTCCGGGCGGTCGACCAGATGGAAGTCACCGTCGCCCGCGAGCAGGAAGGCGTTGCCCTCGCCTGCCGCGTCGGCCAGGGCGTCCAGCGCCCGGGGGAGCGGGCCCGCCACCTCGCGTATCCGGAACAGGCCCGCCAGCGCGGCCAGCGCGTCGGCGACCGGCAGGCCGTGCAGCAGGCGGTGGATGGCGCGGACCCGGAGCGGGTAGCGGGCCGTGTCCACCAGGAGGACCAGGCCGTAGTCCCAGGGGCCCGGGTCCGTGTGCTCCTGCTGGAGCCGCAGGTAGGTCGCCCAGCGATGGTGGCCGTCCGCGATCAGCGCCTGGTGACGCAGCAGGTCCGCCTCGATCTCCGCGCGCTCGGCGGGGTCGGTGACCGCCCACAGCCGGTGGCAGAAACCGTCCTCCGTGGTCGTGTCGAGCAACGGCGTCCGGCCCACGGTCCGTTCGACGACGGCCGTCGCGCCCGTGGCGGCGTCCGCGTCGCTGCGGTAGGTCAGCAGCAGGGGTTCCAGGTGGGCGGCCGTGGCGCGCATCAGGTCGGCCCGGTCCTCTACGACATGCGCCATGACGTCCTCGTGCGGCAGCACGATGCCCTCGGCGGGCCCCGAGAGCGCGAGGGCCCCGATCACCCCCCGTTGCAGGATGCCGTCGCCGCGCTGCTCGTACACGTACAGCAAGGGCTCGTCGTCCGGCGCGAGCACACCCTCGGCCAGCCAGTCGTCCAGGGTGGCGGCGGCCTGTGCGTTGCGGGCGGCGACCGTGCCGGCCTGCGGCAGGATCAGCCGGACGATGTTGTGCGGGTCCGCCGACTCCAGGTGGTGCAGTCCGTCGGGCCGTACGACCACGTCGTACGGGGGAGAGGTCACCGCGGCGAGGCTGCCGACCCGCTCGGGGACGTACCGCAGTCCACGGAACGGAATCAGCCGCAGTCCCCGGTCCGCCGTGCCTGGTGTGTTCATTTGTGCATCGTATGTGCGGTCCCGGGATGCGCGATGATCGGGGGAGAAGCAGGCGATGAGGAGCGCGGAACATGAGTGGGACGAGCAGGACCAGGCCGAGCGGCAGCGGCACCGCGTTGAGCGAGGCGTACGACACGGCGCTGCTCGACCTGGACGGTGTCGTGTACGCGGGCGGGCACGCGATCGACCACGCCGTCGAGGCGTTGGGCACGGCGCGGGACGGCGGGATGCATCTGGCGTACGTCACCAACAACGCGCTGCGGACCCCCGCCGCGGTGGCCGAGCACCTCACCGAGTTGGGCGTCCCGGCCGAGGCGAGTGATGTGATCACCTCGGCGCAGGCCGTGTCCCGGCTCGTCGCCGACCAGCTGCCCGCCGGGGCGCGGGTTCTGGTCATCGGCGGCGAGGGGCTGCGCGTCGCGCTGCGGGAACGCGGCCTCGAGCCCGTCGAGTCGGCGGACGACGACCCGGTCGCCGTGGTGCAGGGGTACGGCGGACCCGACCTGGCGTGGGGCCGGTTCGCCGAGGCGTCGTACGCGATCAACCGCGGGCTGCCGTGGTTCGCGTCCAACACCGACCTGACGATTCCGGGTGCCCGGGGCATCGCGCCGGGCAACGGGGCGGCCGTCGAGGTCGTCCGGATCGCGACCGGCGCCGAGCCTCAGGTCGCCGGGAAGCCGCTGCCGCCGATGCACCGCGAGACCGTGCTGCGCACCGGGGCCGAACGGCCGCTGGTGGTCGGCGACCGGCTCGACACGGACATCGAGGGGGCGTTCAACGGCGGCGTCGACTCGCTGCTGGTGCTGACCGGGGTGACGGACGCGGCCCAGCTGGTGACCGCCGTGCCCGAGCACCGGCCGACGTACATCGACGCGGACCTGCGCGGACTGCTCACCGGACAGCCCGAGGTCGAGGAGGACGGCGGGGGATTCCGGTGCGGCGGCTGGACGGCGTCCGCCCGGGACGGCCGGCTGGTGCTGGAGGGCGACGGCGGACCGCTCGACGGGCTGCGGGCGCTGTGCGCGGCGGCCTGGTCCCAGGCGGGCGACAAGGCCTGTGACCTGGACGCGGAGAAGGCGCTGGCCCGGCTGGGGCTCTGAGGCCGGGGCGCAGGCCCGGGAGGCTGGGTAGGCTAACCTAACCGGGTGTTGGTTGAAAGTCCCCCGGATTCCAGTTCCGGCCCGATAGCCGCGCCGGACAAGGCCGCCGCTCCCCGCAGGCGTCACGCGGCGAGAGCGGCGGGGCTCCTGGTGGGCGTGGCCGTCCTCGTGCTGGTGTGCCTTGCGTCCGTCGGGATCGGTGCCAAGGCGTTGCCGCTCTCCGACGTGTGGCACGGCCTGTTCCACTACGCGGGCAGCGGCGACGACGTCCTCGTACGCAAGGTGCGTGTCCCGCGCACCGTGCTCGGGCTCCTCGTCGGTGCGGCGCTCGGCCTTGCCGGGGCGGTCATGCAGGCGCTGACCCGCAACCCGCTCGCCGAGCCCGGCATCCTCGGTGTCAACGCGGGGGCCTCGGCCGCCGTCGTCTCCGCCATCAGCTTCTTCGGCGTCACCTCGCTGACCGGCTATGTGTGGTTCGCCTTCGCGGGCGCCGCGATCGTGTCGGTGGCCGTGTACTTCCTCGGCGGGAGCCGCTCGTCGACTCCGGTGCGGCTCGCGCTCGCCGGGACGGCCGTCACCGCCGCGCTGTACGGGTACGTCAACGCCGTACAGCTGCTGGACTCGGCGGCGCTGGACCGGTTGCGGTTCTGGACGGTCGGCTCGCTGGCCTCCGCGAACACCGAGACCGTCGGCAAGGTCTGGCCGTTCATCGCGCTGGGCGTCCTGCTGACCGTGTTCATCGCGCGCCCGCTCAACGCCCTGGAGATGGGCGACGACACCGCCAGGTCGCTGGGCGCGAACCTGACCCGGACCCGTGTCCTCGCGATGCTCGCCGTCACCCTGCTGTGCGGGGCGGCGACCGCCGCGTGCGGGCCGATCGTCTTCATCGGGCTGATGATCCCGCACCTGGTGCGCACGCTCACCGGGCCCGACCTGCGGTGGATCCTGCCGTACGCGGCCGTCCTCTCGCCGGTGCTGCTGCTCGGCGCGGACGTGGTGGGCCGGGTCGTCGCCCGGCCGTCCGAGCTCCAGGTCGGCATCGTCACCGCGCTGATCGGCGGGCCCGTCTTCATCCACCTCGTACGACGCAAGAGGATGTCCCAGCTGTGAAGGCCACGACCACGAAGGAGACGGCGCACACCGCCGGTCCGGTGCGGGCCGTCCGGACGCCCGGCGGCTATTCGTTCCGGATGAACGTGCGGGCCGCCCTCGTCGTCCTGCTCCTGGCCCTCGTGGCGGCGGCAGCGGCGGTCGTCCTCATCGGCAGCGGCGACTTCACGATGACGCCCGGCGAGGTCCTCATGACGCTCTTCGGCCACGGGACCTTCCAGCAGGAGTTCATCGTCACCGACCTCAGGCTGCCCCGGGTGCTCGTGGGGCTCCTCGTCGGCGGCGCGCTGGGGGCCGGCGGCGCCGTCTTCCAGACCATCTCCCGAAACCCGCTCGGCAGCCCCGACGTGCTCGGCTTCGGGCAGGGCGCCACGGTCGGCGCGCTCACGGTGATCGTCCTCTTCCAGGGCGGCGCGGCGGCGGTCTCGGCCGGTGCGGTCATCGGCGGCCTGGTGACCGGTGTCGCCGTCTACCTGCTGGCGTGGAAGCGCGGGGTGCACGGCTTCCGGCTCGTCCTCGTGGGCATCGGCGCGGCCGCCATGCTGACGGCCGCCACCCAGTACCTGATCACCAAGGCGAACCTGGTCGACGCCACGCGTGCCGTGGTCTGGATGACCGGTTCGCTCGACGGCCGGGACTGGGCGCAGGTCTGGCCGCTGCTGATCGTCTGCGCCGTGCTGCTCCCGCTGGTGTACGGGCACGGGCCGGCCCTGCGCGTCATGGAGATGGGCGACGACGCCGCGTACGCGCTCGGGGTACGCGTCGAACGCACCCGCCTCCTCCTCATGGGCTCCGCCGTCCTGCTCGTCGCCGTCGCCACGGCCGCCGCCGGGCCGATCACCTTCGTCTCGCTGAGCGCCCCGCAGCTGGCGCGCCGGCTGACCCGCTCCACCGGCCCCAACCTGGTGGCCGCGACCTTCATGGGCGCGGCGCTCCTGCTCGTCGCCGACTGGATCGCGCTCGACGCGTTCGGTGACCGGCAGCTGCCCGTCGGTGTCGTCACAGGCGTGCTGGGCGGCTGCTATCTGGTGTGGCTGCTGGTGACCGAGCGCAAGGCGGGACGCATATGAAGCCCGGTGCCGCCGTCTCTTCCCAACCGTCCGACCCGCGACCGTCCGACCCCCGGAGTACGACCATGCAGCGCCTCACCGCGGACTCGGTGACCCTCGGCTACGACCAGCGGGTCATCGCGGAGAACCTCTCGGTCGAGATCCCCGACCACTCGTTCACCGTGATCGTCGGCCCCAACGCCTGCGGCAAGTCGACGCTGCTGCGGGCGCTGTCCCGGATGCTGAAGCCGAGCCGGGGCCGGGTGCTGCTGGACGGGCAGTCGATCCACGGGCTGCCCGCGAAGAAGGTCGCGAAGACGCTGGGCCTGCTGCCGCAGTCCTCGATCGCGCCGGAGGGCATCACGGTCGGGGACCTCGTGGCGCGGGGGCGCTACCCGCACCAGGGGCTGCTGCGGCAGTGGTCGCCGGAGGACGAGCGCGTCGTCCAGGAGTCCATGGCGTCCACGGGCGTCGGCGAGCTCGCCGATCGCTATGTCGACGAATTGTCCGGCGGTCAGCGCCAGCGCGTCTGGATCGCGATGGCCCTCGCCCAGCAGACGCCGCTGCTGCTGCTCGACGAGCCGACGACGTACCTCGACATCCAGCACCAGATCGACGTCCTCGACCTGTGCGCCGAGCTGCACGAGACGCAGGGGCGGACGCTGGTGGCCGTCCTGCACGACCTGAACCACGCGGCGCGGTACGCGACGCACCTCATCGCGATGCGCGAGGGAGAGGTCGTCGCGGAGGGGGCGCCGGGGGAGATCGTCACCGCGGAGCTGGTGGAGCGGGTGTTCGGGCTGCGGTGTCAGGTGATTCCCGATCCGGAGACGGGGACGCCGCTTGTCGTACCTGCTGCGCGGGTGCGCGGGGCGCGCGGGGTCGAAAAGACGTCCTCGAGCGCCGGACCGGCTTGATTTCGGCCGGCGTGGGCTCGTCTCGCCGAGGTCAACGATGTCCTCGATCGCCGGACGGGCTCGAGTGTGGCGCTACAGCAGTGACTTCAGTTTCAGGAGGTCCCTGAAGCCCGCCTCCAGGCGGACTCGGCCCGAGGCCCAGGCCTTGGCGAAGTTCAGGTCGCCGTCGACCATCGCCACCAGGTCGTCGCCGGTCATCGCGAGGCGGATCTCGGCCTTGTCGCGGGGCGGGCCCTCCAGGGTGTCCAGGACCTGGATGCGGCCGCCGGACAGGCGGCCGGTGAACGTGATGTCCAGGTCCCTGATGTGGCAGCTCAGCGAGCGGTCCAGGTCGGCGGCGCGGCGCACGTCGCCGTCCGCCCCCGCGAGGTTGTCGGAAAGTCTGTCGAGTGCGCTGCGGCACTCCGCCATGGTCGCCATCGTGATCGACGGTACCCCAGCCCTTCGCGGTAGCGTTTCCGCATGAGCGACCCGATGCCCGAGCCCGAGACGGAAGCCCCGCCGGAGCCGGTCGAGCCCGCGGGGCCGTCGCCCCTCGGTGTCGTACGGACCCCGACCGGCGACGCCGGGGTGGACGCCCTGCTGGAGCGGCTGGCCGACGCGGACCACCTCGCGGCGGACGGACACACCGAGGTGTACGAGGATGTACACCGGGGCCTGCGCGAGGCGCTGAGCGCGCTGGACGCCGGGCCCGCCCCCGCACCGGGACCCGCAGGGGTGCCCCCGTACAACCACAGGAGCTGAACCGAACGTGGCAGGAGTCGCCCGCCGCCGTCTCGACGCCGAGCTGGTACGCCGCAAGCTCGCCCGCTCGCGCGAGCACGCGAGCCAGCTGATCGCGGCGGGCCGGGTGACCGTCGGCGGCAACACCGCGACGAAGCCGGCCACCCAGGTCGAGACCAGTGCCGCCGTCGTCGTCACCAAGGACGACAGCGACCCGGAGTACGTCTCGCGCGGCGGCCACAAGCTGGCCGGCGCACTCGCCGCCTTCGTGCCGCTCGGCCTCGAGGTCGAGGGCCGCAGGGCGCTGGACGCGGGCGCGTCGACCGGCGGGTTCACCGATGTGCTGCTGCGCGCGGGGGTCGCGCAGGTGGTGGCCGTGGACGTCGGCTACGGGCAGCTCGCCTGGTCGCTCCAGTCCGACGCGCGCGTCGTGGTCAAGGACCGCACCAATGTGCGGGAACTGACCCTGGAGGCGATCGACGGCGAGCCGGTGGACCTGGTGGTGGGCGATCTGTCGTTCATCCCGCTCGGGCTCGTGCTGCCCGCCCTGGTCCGCTGCGCCGGTCCCGGTGCCGACCTGGTCCTCATGGTCAAACCGCAGTTCGAGGTCGGCAAGGAGCGCCTCGGCAGTGGCGGTGTGGTGCGCAGCCCCGAGCTGCGCGCCGAAGCGGTACGGGAGGTGGCCCGCCGGGCGTGGGCGCTGGGCCTCGGGGTCCGGGGCGTGACGGCCAGCCCGCTGCCGGGGCCCTCCGGGAACGTCGAGTACTTTCTGTGGCTGCGGGCCGGAGCACCGGAACTGGATCCCGCGGATGTCGACCGTGCAGTGGCGGAGGGGCCTCGTTGACGACGAATGCGGCACGAACAGTCTTCCTTTTGGCGCACACCGGCCGCCCGGCCGCGATCCGCAGCGCGGAACTAGTCGTCCAGGGGCTGCTCCGCAGCGGCCTGGGTGTGCGGGTCCTCGCCACGGAGGCGGCCGACCTGCCCCTGCCCTCGTCCGTCGAGACCGTCACAGACGCGACGCCCGAGGTGCTCAACGGCTGTGAGCTGCTGATCGTCCTCGGCGGCGACGGGACGCTGCTGCGCGGCGCCGAGCTCTCGCGCGCCTCCGGGGTGCCCATGCTCGGCGTCAACCTCGGCCGGGTCGGCTTCCTCGCCGAGGCCGAGCGCGACGACCTCGACAAGGTCGTCGACCGGGTCGTCACCCGGGCGTACACCGTCGAGGAACGCATGACGATCGACGTCCTGGTGCACAGCAACGGCGACGTCGTGCACACCGACTGGGCGCTCAACGAGGCGGCCGTGCAGAAGGTGTCGCCCGAGCGGATGCTCGAAGTCGTTCTGGAGATCGACGGCCGGCCGGTGACCGGGTTCGGCTGCGACGGGATCGTGTGCGCGACGCCCACCGGCTCGACCGCGTACGCCTTCTCGGCCGGCGGGCCCGTCGTCTGGCCGGAGGTCGAGGCGCTGCTGATGGTCCCGATCAGCGCCCACGCCCTGTTCGCCAAGCCGCTCGTGACCTCCCCGACCTCGGTGCTCGCCGTCGAGGTCCAGCCGCACACCCCGCACGGGGTGCTGTGGTGCGACGGGCGCCGGACCGTCGAATTGCCCCCGGGCGCGCGCGTCGAGGTGCGGCGCGGTGCCGTGCCCGTACGGCTGGCCCGGCTGCACCAGGCGTCGTTCACTGACCGGCTCGTCGCCAAGTTCGCGCTCCCCGTGTCGGGGTGGCGGGGCGCCCCCCACTGACCGCGCGATCCTGGTGCCCGGGCCGTGGCCCGTGTGCACGCGGGCGGGGAAACCTCGTATGGTCATGTCCGTGTTGGAGGAGATGCGGATACGGTCGCTCGGGGTCATCGACGACGCGGTGGTGGAGCTGTCACCCGGTTTCACCGCGGTGACGGGCGAGACCGGCGCCGGCAAGACCATGGTCGTCACCAGCCTGGGGCTGCTGCTCGGCGGGCGCGCCGACCCCGCCCTCGTGCGGATCGGCGCCAAGGCCGCGGTCGTCGAGGGCCGGATCACGGTGGCCGACGGCGACGCGGTGGCGCTGCGCGCCGAGGAGGCCGGGGCCGAGATCGAGGACGGGGCGCTGCTCATCAGCCGCACCGTCTCCGCCGAGGGGCGCTCGCGGGCGCACCTGGGCGGCAGATCCGTGCCGGTGGGCGTGCTGTCCGAGCTTGCCGACGAACTCGTCGCCGTGCACGGCCAGACCGACCAGCAGGGGCTCCTCAAGCCCGCCCGGCAGCGGCAGGCCCTGGACCGGTACGCGGGCGACGGCGTCGCCGTCCCGCTGGCGAAGTACGCGGCCGCATACCGCCGGCTGCGGGACGTCGCCGCGGAGCTGGACGAGCTGACCACGCGCGCCCGCGAACGCGCCCAGGAGGCCGACCTCCTGCGCTTCGGGCTGAACGAGATCGCCGCCGTCGAACCGCTGCCCGGCGAGGACACCGAGCTGGCCGCCGAGGCCCAGCGGCTCGGCCACGCCGACGCGCTCGCCTCCGCCGCCGCCCTCGCGCACACCGCGCTGGCCGGCAATCCGGAGGACCCGGAGGCCTTGGACGCCACGACCGTGGTGGCCGCCGCCCGGCAGGCGCTCGACGGGGTGCGCTCGCACGACCCGGCGCTCGCCTCGCTCGCCGACCGGGTCGGCGAGATCTCCATCCTGCTCGCCGACGTCTCGGTCGAACTGTCCGGGTACGCGGACCAGCTGGACGCCGACCCGCTGCGGCTCGCCGCCGTCGAGGAGCGGCGCGCCGCGCTCACCGCCCTCACCCGCAAGTACGGCGAGGACATCACCGCCGTACTCGCCTGGGCACAGGAGGGGGCGGCCCGGCTCACCGAGCTGGAGGGCGACGACGACCGGATCGGGGAGCTGACCGCGGAGCGGGACGCGCTGCGCGCCGAACTCTCCGGCCTCGGGCAGGCGTTGACGGACGCCAGGACGGCCGCCGCCGCGTCCTTCGCGGAGGCGGTGACCGAGGAGCTGGCGTCCCTGGCCATGCCGCACGCCCGGGTGTCCTTCGACATCCGGCAGACCGACGCGGCGGACGAGACGTCCGGCATCGAGATCGGCGGCCGGAACGTGGCCTACGGCCCGTCCGGCGCCGACGAGGTCGAACTGCTCCTCGCCCCGCACCCCGGCGCCCAGCCCCGGCCGATCGCCAAGGGTGCCTCGGGCGGTGAGCTCTCCCGGGTGATGCTCGCGGTCGAGGTGGTCTTCGCGGGCTCCGACCCCGTGCCCACGTACCTCTTCGACGAGGTCGACGCAGGTGTCGGCGGCAAGGCGGCCGTGGAGGTCGGGCGGCGGCTCGCGAAGCTCGCCAGGTCGGCCCAGGTCGTGGTCGTCACGCACCTGCCCCAGGTGGCCGCGTTCGCCGACCGGCAGCTGCTGGTCGAGAAGACCGTGGACGGCTCGGTGACCAGCAGCGGCGTCACGGTCCTGGAGGGCGAGGACCGGGTACGGGAGCTGTCCCGGATGCTCGCCGGCCAGGAGGACTCCGAGACCGCCCGCGCCCACGCCGAGGAACTGCTCGCCACGGCCCGCGCCGACGCGTAGGGACCGTGCGGCCGGGGCCCCAGCGGTCCCGGCCACACGGTCCGCCGTACGGGTGTCGCGGCGCCGTACACGCTTTCACCCGTGCGGGTGGTGTGGGGTGCCCGTTTTGTCGCGATGAGCACCGGAGTTACGGTTCCGTCGTGCCGGAACGTGCGTACGGACTGGCATCCTTGGCCGTGTTCGTACCCCCGACTCGGGAGCCCCGGGAGCCAATCGACGTGTCACAGCTGCGCACGGTCCAGGTACTCGGCGGTGGCAGTGCCGGCAGCAGCGCGCATGCAGGCTCGCTGACCGCCGGGCTGATCGCGCGGGGGGTGAGGGTCACGGTCTGCGCGCCGGCCGCGCTGGACCGCACCCACGACTTCACCGGCACGGGCGCCCACTTCGCGCCCGTGCCCCGGCGCAGCGACCCGGCGGCCGTCGCCGCGCTGCGTGCCGCCTGCGCCGGTGCCGACGTCGTCCACGCGCACGGCCTGCACGCCGCCGTGCGGGCCGCCCTGGCGATCGGCGGCCGGCACATCCCGCTCGTCGTCACCTGGCACACCCGGGGCCACGCCGAAGGGGCCCGCCGCAGCCTGCTGCACCTTCTGGAGCGAAGAGCCGTGCGGGCGGCGGCCGTTGTGCTCGCCACCTCCTCCGACCTCGTCGACCGGGCGCGCGCCCGGGGCGCCCGCGATGCCCGCCTCGCGCCCGTCGCCGCACCCCGCCCGCCCCTGCCCGCCGGGCCGCCCGCCGACAAGGTGCGCGCGGAACTCGGCGCGGTGGAGCGGCCGTTGATCGTCGCGCTCGGCACTCTTGTACCGCATCACGGCTACGACACCCTGCTCGACGCGGCGGCCGCGTGGCGTCTGCTGGACCCGGTACCCCTGGTGGCCGTCGTCGGCGAGGGGCGGGAGCGGTCGGCCCTGCGGCGGCGGATCACGGCCGAGGGCCTGCCCGTCGAGCTGCTCGGCGACCGGCCGGATGCCGCCGCGCTCCTCACCGCCGCCGACGTGGCCGTCCTGCCCAGCCGCTGGGAGTCCCGTTCGACGGTCGCCCAGCAGGCGCTGCGGGCCGGGGTGCCCCTGGTCGCCACGGCGGTCGGCGGCACGCCCGAACTCGTGGGCGACGCGGCGGTTCTCGTGCCGTACGCGGACGCCGAGGCGCTGGCCGTCGAGGTGGCCCGGCTGCTGGGCGACCCGGCCGAGCGGGACCGGCTGGCCGCCGCCGGGTCGCGGCAGGCGGCGAGTTGGCCGACCGAGGACGACACCGTGGCCCAGGTGCTCTGCGTGTACGACGAGCTGGTCCAGCCGCGTTGACAGCCCCCGGACCGGCTGCGATCTTGAAAAATCGTACCGGGAAGCGGGGAGGGCACATGGGCGAGGACGTACGGGCCGGACGCGAGCGGGGCGCGGACATCGGCGCGCTGCCGGGGCCGCTGGTCACCGCCGGCTGGCTCGCCGCGCGCCTCGGCGCCCCCGGGCTGCTGGTGCTCGACGCCTCGGTCGGCGCGCACCGGGGGAGCGGAACGCGGATCGCGGGGGCCGGGGTCTTCGACATCGACGGCGCGCTCTCCGACCCCGCGGCGCCGGTGCCGCACACCATGCCGGACGCCGTCCGGTTCACCGACGGGATGCGGGCGCTCGGCCTGAACGACGCTGACACCGTCGTCGCGTACGACGCCGCCGGGATCCACTCCAGCGCCCGGGCGTGGTGGATGCTCCGCGCCATGGGCTTCGACCGGGCCGCCGTCCTCGACGGGGGCCTGCCCGCCTGGACCGCCGCCGGACTGCCGGTCGACGAGGGCGCGCCCGGACCCGTTCCCGTGCGCGGGGGCTTCACGGCCAGGCCCCGGCCCGGGCTCCTGGTGGACGCCCGCACGGTGGCGGAGGCGCTGGCCGACCCGGCCGCGGCGGTGCTCGACGCCAGGACGCGGGGACGGTTCGAGGGCACGGAGCCGGAACCGCGGGCCGGGCTGCGCGGCGGCCACATGCCGGGGGCCGTCAGCCTGCCCTTCGGCCGGCTCCAGGACGAGGGGCACATGCTGCCGCCCGACGAGCTGCGCGCGGCGTTCGCCGGTGCGGCCGGCGACCGGGAGCGCCTGTACTTCAGCTGCGGCTCGGGCGTGACCGCCTGCGTGCTGGCGCTCGGGGCGGAGCTGGCCGGCTACCGGGGCACGGCCGTGTACGACGGCTCCTGGAGCGAGTGGGGGCTGCCGTCCCCGGACCGGCCGGTCGCGGCGGGCCCGGAAGGGGGCTGACACGGCTCCGCCCGGCCGCCGGAGAGCGGCGGGCCGGGCGGATACAAGGCAACGGGCGGACCGGGGCCGTCAGCCCACGTACGCCCCGCTCGCCGTCAGGCGCAGGGCCGTGTCGATCAGGGGGACGTGGCTGAACGCCTGCGGGAAGTTGCCCACCTGGCGCTGGAGGCGGGCGTCCCACTCCTCGGCCAGCAGGCCCAGGTCGTTGCGGAGGGACAGCAGCTTCTCGAAGAGGCGGCGGGCCTCGTCGACCCGGCCGATCATCGCCAGGTCGTCCGCCAGCCAGAACGAGCAGGCGAGGAACGCGCCCTCGTCGCCCTCCAGGCCGTCCACGCCCGCGTCGTCGCCGGCGGTCGGGTAGCGCAGGACGAAGCCGTCCTCCGTGGACAGCTCCCGCTGGATCGCCTCGATGGTGCCGATGACCCGCTTGTCGTCGGGGGGCAGGAAGCCCATCTGCGGGATGAGCAGCAGGGATGCGTCCAGCTCCTTCGACCCGTACGACTGGGTGAAGGTGTTGCGCTCGGGGTCGTAGCCCCGCTCGCAGACGTCCCGGTGGATCTCGTCGCGCAGGTCGTGCAGCCGCTCCAGCGGCCCTTCCGCATCGCCGGACTCGATGAGCTTGATGGTCCGGTCGACGGCGACCCAGGCCATCACCTTGGAGTGCACGAAGTGGCGGCGCGGCCCGCGCACCTCCCAGATGCCCTCGTCGGGCTCGCCCCAGTGCTTCTCCAGGTACTCGATCAGTTTGAGCTGGAGCCCGGTCGCGTAGTCGTTGCGGGCCAGACCCGTCATGTGCGCGAGGTGCAGCGCCTCGGTGACCTCGCCGTACACGTCCAGCTGGAGCTGGCCCGCCGCGCCGTTGCCGACACGGACCGGGGCGGAGCCCTCGTAACCCGGCAGCCACTCCAGCTCCGCCTCGCCCAGCTCCCGCTCACCGGCGATCCCGTACATGATCTGCAGGTTCTCCGGGTCGCCGGCCACCGCGCGCAGCAGCCACTCGCGCCAGGCGCGGGCCTCCTCGCGGTAGCCGGTGCGCAGCAGCGAGGAGAGGGTGATCGCGGCGTCGCGCAGCCAGGTGTAGCGGTAGTCCCAGTTGCGGGAGCCGCCGACGTCCTCGGGCAGCGAGGTGGTCGGCGCGGCGACGATGCCGCCGGTCGGCGCGTACGTCAGGGCCTTCAGCGTGATCAGCGAGCGGACCACGGCCTCGCGATAGGGCCCGTGGTACGTACACTGCTCGACCCACTCGCGCCAGAAGTCCGCCGTCGCCTCCAGCGAGCCGTCGGGGTCCGGGAGCGCGGGCGGCTCGTGGTGCGAGGGCTGCCAGCTGATGGTGAACGCGATTCGGTCACCGGGGGCGACGGTGAAGTCGGAGTACGTGGTCAGGTTCTCGCCGTAGGTGTCCACGGGGGTGTCCAGCCAGACCGAGTCCGGGCCGGCGACGGCGACCGTACGGGAGTCCACCTTGTGCACCCAGGGGGTGACCCGGCCGTAGCTGAACCGCATGCGCAGCTCCGAACGCATCGGCACCCGGCCGCTGACGCCCTCCACGATCCGGATCAGCTGCGGCGCGCCGTCGCGCGGCGGCATGAAGTCGGTCACTCTGACCGTGCCGCGCGGCGTATCCCACTCCGATTCCAGGATGAGGGAGTCCCCACGGTAGCGGCGGCGGTCGGCCGTGGGAGGCTCGGTGCCCTCCGGATAGGCCGGTCCCAGACGCCAGAAACCGTGTTCGTCGGTGCCCAGGAGCCCCGCGAAAATGGCGTGTGAATCGAAGCGGGGCAGGCACAGCCAGTCGGCTGTGCCGTCCCGGCAGACCAGGGCGGCGGTCTGCATGTCTCCGATGAGTGCGTAATCCTCGATGCGCCCGGCCACGTGCATCTCCAGTCGAACGGCCATGTCGCCCCGTGGGGCGCTTACTGCGGGTCAAGAGGTCGTAGCAAGGGGTTGTTGTGGGGGGACCTGCGAGCTTCTGCCTCGCCCGAGCGAGTGTCCGAGCAGGATACGACGCACCCGGGTGGTCCGCGCGACCCTCTCACCAACCGGGCTGCGCCGATCGAGTGGGGTGCGAGCGGCACACGTGACTCGCGCGGCGCTCGCGCGCCGGGTGGCCGGAAGCGGTCTCCCCCTGTCGCTGATACCCTGGTAGCCCGTGGACCGGTGGTCGTCGGCGAGAGCGGACGAGGCCCCCGAACCGCAGCGACGGCATCTCCGGAAAACTCCGGACGGCAAGCCGGTACGCACCTCATGATCGCGACCACGGGAGCCCCCTTTGGCTATGCAGCCCACATCCACGACGACCAAGCACATCTTCGTCACCGGGGGTGTCGCCTCTTCCCTCGGCAAGGGTCTGACTGCCTCCAGCCTCGGCGCCCTGCTCAAGGCGCGCGGACTCCGGGTCACCATGCAGAAGCTCGACCCGTACCTGAACGTCGACCCTGGCACGATGAACCCGTTCCAGCACGGCGAGGTCTTCGTGACCAACGACGGCGCGGAGACGGACCTCGACATCGGCCACTACGAGCGCTTCCTCGACGTGGACCTCGACGGCTCGGCCAACGTCACCACCGGCCAGGTCTACTCGCAGGTCATCGCCAAGGAACGGCGCGGCGAGTACCTCGGCGACACCGTGCAGGTCATCCCGCACATCACCAACGAGATCAAGCACCGCATCCGCCGGATGGCCACCGACGACGTCGACGTGGTCATCACCGAGGTCGGCGGCACCGTCGGCGACATCGAGTCGCTGCCGTTCCTGGAGACCGTCCGCCAGGTCCGCCACGAGGTCGGCCGGGACAACGTCTTCGTCGTGCACATCTCGCTGCTGCCCTACATCGGCCCCTCCGGCGAGCTGAAGACCAAGCCCACCCAGCACTCCGTGGCCGCCCTGCGCAACATCGGTATCCAGCCGGACGCGATCGTGCTGCGCGCCGACCGCGACGTGCCGACCGCCATCAAGCGCAAGATCTCGCTGATGTGCGACGTCGACGAGGCGGCCGTGGTGGCCTGCGTGGACGCCAAGTCGATCTACGACATCCCCAAGGTCCTGCACACCGAGGGCCTGGACGCCTACGTCGTGCGCAAGCTCGACCTGCCGTTCCGCGACGTCGACTGGACCACCTGGGACGACCTGCTGGACCGCGTCCACAACCCCGACCACGAGGTCACCGTCGCCCTGGTCGGCAAGTACATCGACCTGCCCGACGCCTACCTCTCGGTCACCGAGGCCATCCGGGCCGGCGGCTTCGCCAACAAGGCCCGCGTCAAGGTCGAGTGGGTCGCCTCCGACGACTGCAAGACCCCGGCCGGCGCGCAGAAGGCCCTCGCCGGCATCGACGCGATCTGCATCCCGGGCGGCTTCGGCGAGCGCGGCGTGATCGGCAAGGTCGGCGCGATCCAGTACGCCCGCGAGAACAAGGTGCCGCTGCTCGGCCTCTGCCTGGGCCTCCAGTGCATCGTGATCGAGGCGGCGCGCAACCTCGCCGAGATCCCCGACGCCAACTCCACCGAGTTCGACGCCGCGACCTCGCACCCCGTCATCTCGACGATGGAGGAGCAGCTCGCGTACGTCGAGGGCGCGGGCGACCTGGGCGGCACCATGCGGCTCGGCCTGTACCCGGCGAAGCTCGCCGAGGGCTCGCTGGTCCGCGAGGCGTACGACGACCAGCCGTACGTGGAGGAGCGCCACCGCCACCGCTACGAGGTCAACAACGCCTACCGCGCGGAGCTGGAGAAGAAGGCCGGACTGGTCTTCTCCGGCACCTCCCCGGACAACAAGCTCGTCGAGTACGTCGAGTACCCGCGCGAGACGCACCCCTACCTGGTCGCCACCCAGGCGCACCCGGAGCTGCGCTCCCGCCCGACCCGCCCGCACCCGCTCTTCGCCGGTCTGGTGAAGGCCGCCGTCGCCCGCAAGACGGGCGCCGCGGCCGGGGGCGAGCAGGGCAAGTAGGCGGCACCTCCGCAGGCGTTACGGTTGACCGGGGCACGCGTCCGAGCAGGGACGCGGACCCCGGTCACCGTTTTTCGTGGGAGGACGCAGATGGGTTTCCAGGACACGCCCGAACAATGGCGGGTCACCGCGAGCGCGACCCCGTTCAGGGGGAAGAAGACCAGCGTCCGCGCCGACGACGTCGAGATGCCCGACGGTACGGTCGCGCACCGCGACTACCAGGTGCACCCCGGTTCGGTCGCCGTGCTCGCGCTCGACGACGAGGGCCGCGTCCTCGTCCTGCGCCAGTACCGCCACCCGGTCCGCCACAAGCTGTGGGAGATCCCGGCCGGGCTGCTCGACGTACCGGGTGAGAACCCGCTGCACGCGGCCCAGCGCGAGCTGTACGAGGAGGCGCACGTCAAGGCCGAGGACTGGCGGGTGCTCACCGACATCTACACCTCGCCCGGCGGCTCCGACGAGGCCGTGCGCATCTTCCTCGCCCGGGACGTCTCCGAGGCGGAGGGCGAGCGCTTCGAGGTCGCCGAGGAGGAGGCCGACATGGAGCTGGCCCGGGTGCCGCTCCAGGATCTCGTGCGCAAGGTCCTCGCCGGCGACCTGCACAACAGCTGCCTGGTCGTGGGCGTCCTGTCGCTGGCCGCGGTCCTCGCCGGTGACGGCGTCGACTCGCTGCGGCCCGCCGACGCGCCCTGGCCGGCCCGCCCCTTCGAGTCCTGACGGCCCGTCGGAAACAGTACCGGCCGAGGCCGGTGCGGCACCGGGCGCGGTCACTCCCGCGCATCCCTTGATCGTAAAAGATGCTGATCCGATCGGGGGATGTGCGGGTCGCGCTCCACCTCTTCCGGCCACCCGCCTGAACTACGCTTCGACTGCCCGGACCGGAGTCCCGCCGGGCGACGCGTGCAGTGAAGTGGAGCGTGGCCCGTGACGGATCAGGCGGTGGACACCAGCGGCCCGGCCGAGGCAGCGGGTACCGAGGCGCCCGCCGTCCGTGAACCAGCCCGATTCTTCGGCCGCGAACGCGAGTTGAAGGAACTGCGCGACGACATCGAGCGCGCCGGCCTCGACACCATGGCCGGCCGCCGCAGCGCCCGCGCCCGGGTCCTCCTGATCGCCGGACGCCCCGGCTCCGGCCGCACCGCACTGGCCGTCGAACTGACCGCCCGGCTCCTGGAGACCGGCGACTACCCCGACGGGCTGCTCCGCGTCCGGCTCACCGAACCCGGCGGCGCCCCCGTTCCCACCGAACGCGCCGCCCGCGACCTCCTCGGCCAGCTGGACCTGGCCGGACCGCCCGGCGCCGACGCGGACGAGCTGACCGAGATGGTCCGCGAGGCCCTGGCAGTCCGCCGGGTGCTGCTCCTGCTCGACGACGCACCCGACGCCGAACAGGTCGACCCGCTGCTCCCCGACAACCCGGACTGCCTGGTCGTCGCCGTCTCCGAGGGCCCGCTGACCGGCATCCCCGGCGTCCGGCCCTGCACCGTCGGCGGCCTGGACGCGGGCTCCGCCGTCGAACTGCTCGGCCGCGCGACCGGCCAGGTCAGGATCACCGTCGACCCGCTCACCGCCCAGACCGTCGCCGAGGAGTGCGGCGGACAGCCGGCCGCGCTCGTCCTCATCGGGGGCTGGCTCGCCGCCCGCCCGACCACCTCGGTGGCCGACGCCGGGCGGCAGCTGCGCGAGCTGCCGGACGACCCCGAACTGCCCGCCGGCGCCCGTCCGCTGAGCCGCGCCTTCCGCCTCGTCCACGACTCGCTGCCGGCCACCGCCGCCCGGATACTGCGACTGCTCGCCCTTGCCCCCGGCGGGCTCGCCGACTCCCACACCGCCTCGGCGCTGGCCGGCTGCTCCGTCTCGGCCGCCCGGACCACCCTCGACGACTTCGTGACGCTCGGCCTGCTGCGCCGCGAGGAAGCCGAGGAGCCGCAGTACGAGGTGCCGGGCTGCCTCGCCGGGCTGCTGCGGGCGCTCCTGGAGGACCGGGACCGCCCGGCCGAGGTCCAGCTCGCCCGCGCCCGGATGCTGGAGCGCACCGTGCGCCTGCTCCAGTCCTGCCGGGCCGTCACCGACCCCGAGGGCTCCGCGTCCCGCCGCAAGCTCGCCGGGCTCCCGCGCTCGCTGCGCTTCCCGAACCCGGAGGCGGCCGCCGCCTGGCTGCGCGCCCGCAGGCCCGCCCTGCTGGCCGCCGCCCGGGTCGCCGTCGAGGACGGCGACCTCGACACACTGGCCCGCCGGCTCGTCGCCGCGCTGGTGCGGGCGCTCGCCGCGCACGAGGGCACCGATGCCGCCGCGCCCGACCTGTACGCCCTGCACGGACTGGTGCTCGCCGTGGCGGAGCGCCGCGACCTGCCCCGCGAACGGGCGGCGGCCCTGCTCAACCTGGCCGACCTGGACGCCGGGACGGGGCGGACGAAGGAGGCGCTGGCCCGCTACCGGGAGGCGCTGGACGCCGGGCGGGCCGCGAAGGACCCGTACGCCACCGGGCGGGCCATGGAGTCGGTGGGCGGCGCCTACGCGGAGCTGGGTGACTACCCCCGGGCCTCCGACTGGTACGGGAGGGCGCTCGCCCAGCGCCTCACCCAGGGCGAGCGGGCGGAGGCGGCGCGTCTCTACGGGCGGCTCGGGACCGTCCACACCTACGCCGGGCGGTACGGCGAGGCGCTGCGGAACTGGCGGGCCGCGGCGGCGGGCCACCGCAGGCTCGGCGACCTGCCGGCCCAGGCCCGGGCGCTCAGCGAGATGGCCCGGGTGCAGGAGTACGCGGGCCGGCCGCAGGAGTCGCTGCGCACCTGCCGGGAGGCGGTGGAGTGGGCCCGGCGGGCCAAGGACGTACGGCTTCAGGCGGCGCTGGAGCTGCGGCTCGCGGACACGCTGGAACGGCTCGGTGACCCCGCGGCGGCCGGGCTGCACCGGGGTGCGGCCGAGAGATTGCTGGGCGAGGAGAGTCGGGCCTGCGAAACCCGTAGTGCTTCGACGGAAAAATAATGCTTTGCAAGGCTAGACAGCGGGAAGCCCTTCATTAGACTGGCTGTACCGCGGCCGTTCGCGGTGCCTTCACATGCGATGCATCTACCCTTATTGCACCGCTGTGCCCGGATTACCCTCTGAGCCAAGGACCGTGATCGACATGAAGGTCGGCATCCCCCGCGAAGTCAAGAACAACGAGTTCCGTGTGGCGATCACGCCTGCCGGTGTGCATGAGCTCGTCCGCCACGGCCACCAGGTCGTCGTCGAGCGGAACGCCGGAGCGGGCTCCTCCATCACGGACGAGGAGTACGTCGCGGCCGGTGCGGGCATCCTGCCCACCGCCGACGAGGTCTGGGCCGCCGCCGACCTGCTGCTCAAGGTCAAGGAGCCCGTCGCCGAGGAGTACCACCGCCTCCGCAAGGGCCAGACCCTCTTCACCTACCTGCACCTCGCAGCCTCCCGCGCCTGCACCGACGCGCTCCTGGAGTCGGGCACCACCGCCATCGCGTACGAGACCGTCGAGACCGCGAACCGCGCGCTGCCGCTGCTGGCCCCGATGTCCGAGGTCGCGGGCCGGCTCGCCCCGCAGGTCGGCGCGTACCACCTGATGCGCTCGGCCGGCGGCCGCGGCGTGCTGCCGGGCGGTGTCCCGGGTACGGCGGCCGGCCGTGCCGTCGTCATCGGCGGCGGCGTCTCCGGCTGGAACGCCACCCAGATCGCCGTGGGTCTCGGCTTCCACGTCACGCTGCTCGACAAGGACATCAACAAGCTCCGCGAGGCGGACAAGGTCTTCGGCACCAAGGTGCAGACCGTCGTCTCCAACGCCTTCGAACTGGAGAAGGCGGTCGTCGAGGCGGACCTCGTCGTCGGTGCCGTGCTGATCCCCGGAGCCAAGGCCCCGAAGCTGGTCACCAACGAGCTCGTCGCCAAGATGAAGCCTGGAAGTGTACTTGTCGACATTGCGATTGATCAGGGCGGTTGCTTCGAGGACTCGCATCCGACGACGCACGCCGAGCCGACCTTCCAGGTGCACGACTCGGTCTTCTACTGCGTCGCGAACATGCCCGGTGCGGTTCCCAACACCTCGACGTACGCCCTCACCAACGCCACGCTTCCCTACATCGTGGAGCTCGCGAACCGGGGCTGGGCGGAGGCGCTGCGCCGCGACGCCGCGCTGGCCAAGGGCCTCAACACCCATGACGGGCAGGTCGTTTACCGCGAGGTGGCCGAGGCGCACGGCCTCGACCACGTCGACCTGAACACGCTCATCGGCTGACCGGGGGTCAACCCCTTCGTCAACTCCGTGCGTCCGGCCGGACCTTGTCACCGAGGTCCGGCCGGACCCGTGCCGGGGCCGCGCACGCCCCGGGCAACTCGTCTCGAACGTAACCCTTTAACCGTTTCGTACACGCGGGAAAAGTGTGTACCGAGGGTTGCGTGCCCTTGACAGCGGGGCATTCGATTGCCGACACAACAGGCCGGGTCCGGCGGATTGTGTTGCTGCGGACAGGGGACACGCCATAGAGTCGCCAATCGTCGGCATGGTGCCACGCTGACCTATCGATAAGTTCCTGGTCACGTCCAAGGAGGTAAGACGACTTGTGAATGAGTCGACAATTACTCCCGGGGGTGTTCATCCAGGGATGCCTGCGCGGGGCCAGAGCCCGAACGGGCTGGAGGCTGTCGGCTCCGTCGCTGTCCGCGCCTTCGCCACCCACCAGCACATGACGACAGCCCCCCAGATGATGGACGGCCTACACGTGAACGCCATGGCCGGCAACGAGAGTGGCCGGGACACCGCCCGCCTCGCCGACTTCGACGAGACGCCCCAGGGGCACTTCTACGACCCCGACGCCGAGTACGAGCCCGATCCGGAGTACGCGGCCACGCTCGCGCCGGATGCCGCCCGGCAGCGCCGCGAGCGGATCGGCCCGACCGGCCGCCCCCTGCCCTACTTCCCGATCCCGGGCCCGCTGACCGATCACGGCCCCGCGAAGATCATCGCGATGTGCAACCAGAAGGGCGGCGTCGGCAAGACCACGTCGACCATCAACCTGGGCGCGGCACTCGCGGAGTACGGACGACGCGTCCTGCTCGTCGACTTCGACCCGCAGGGTGCCCTGTCGGTCGGCCTCGGGGTCAACCCGATGGAGCTCGACCTCACCGTCTACAACCTGCTCATGGAGCGGGGCATGGCGGCCGACGAGGTCCTGCTGAAGACCGCGGTCCCCAACATGGACCTGCTCCCCAGCAACATCGACCTCTCCGCGGCCGAGGTGCAGCTCGTCAGCGAGGTGGCCCGCGAGTCCACGCTCCAGCGCGCCCTGAAGCCGCTGATGGCCGACTACGACTACATCGTGATCGACTGTCAGCCCTCGCTCGGCCTGCTCACGGTGAACGCGCTGACCGCCGCGCACAAGGTGATAGTCCCGCTCGAATGCGAATTCTTCGCGCTGCGCGGGGTGGCGCTGCTCACCGAGACCATCGAGAAGGTCCAGGAGCGGCTCAACCCCGACCTCGAGCTCGACGGCATCCTCGCCACGATGTACGACTCCCGCACGGTGCACAGCCGCGAGGTCCTGGCGCGCGTCGTCGAGGCATTCGACGACCACGTCTACCACACGGTCATCGGGCGCACGGTCCGCTTCCCGGAGACCACGGTCGCCGGTGAGCCCATCACGACGTACGCCTCCAACTCGGTCGGTGCCGCCGCCTATCGCCAGCTCGCCAGGGAGGTGCTCGCCCGGTGTCACGCCGAGTGAGTCTGCCCGGGGCCGACGAACTGTTCCGTACGACCGGGGGAATGGGGCTCCAGGCCTCGTCACCCGCTGAACGGAGGCGCAAGGCGAACGGCGAGGCCCGGGTGCCGGCTCCGGCCGGTGAGAACGAACCCGGGACCGACGCACCGGGGGAGACCGCCCCGGACCCCGGCACCGCCCCCGCGCACCAGGAGCACTCGGCGGCCGGCGCCGAACCGGGCGACTCGCGCAGCCGGTCCGCCGACGGCGACCGGGTCGCGGTCGCCGCACAGGCCGGCCGCCGCCCGCAGCAGCCCGCCGCGCAGGAACCGCCGCAGGCCCCCGTCGTGCAGCAGCAGCGCAGGCGCGGCGGCGGACGCGGCGCGAACCGTCGGCCCAGCGGACGCGAGCGCCACGACGAGAAGATCACGGTCTACGTCTCCGCCGAGGAGCTGATGGACCTGGAGCACGCGCGCCTCGTCCTGCGCGGCGAGCACGGCCTCGCGGTGGACCGGGGACGGATCGTCCGCGAGGCGGTCGCCGTCGTCCTGGCGGACCTGGAGTCGCGCGGCGACGCGAGCATCCTCGTACGGCGGCTGCGCGGCCGCTGACCGGTACGGCGCCGGTAGCCTGCCCGGAAGGCCGCCTTCCGTACGGGCCGCCGCCCGCCGCCGTATCCCGCCCCGCGCACCCTGGACCTCCATGCCGACACCCGACGAGCCCGCCCGCACGGCCCGCCGCCCCCTGGGCCGCGGGCCCGGGGCGGGGGACGTGCCCGGGGAGACGGCCGCACCGGCTGAGGCGCCCGCGCACGTGCCGGAAGGGGCCCCCTCGCCCGTGCCGGAGGAGGAGATCCCCCCGCTCGTGCCGGAGGACGCCTCCGAGGCCCCCGTGGACGCCCCGGCGCCCGCCCCCGACGACGGCCGGTTCAAGGTCCGGCTGGCGAACTTCGAGGGGCCCTTCGACCTGCTCCTCCAGCTGATCTCCAAGCACAAGCTGGACGTGACCGAGGTCGCCCTCTCCAAGGTCACCGACGAGTTCATGGCCCACATCCGGGCGATGGGCCCCGACTGGGACCTGGACCAGACGACGGAGTTCCTGGTGGTCGCCGCCACCCTCCTCGACCTGAAGGCCGCCCGGCTGCTCCCCGCGGCCGAGGTGGAGGACGAGGCGGACCTGGCGCTCCTGGAGGCCAGGGACCTGCTCTTCGCGCGGCTCCTCCAGTACCGCGCGTACAAGCGGGTCGCCGAGATCTTCAGCGGCCGGCTCGAATCCGAGGCGCGGCGCTTCCCCCGTACCGTCGGCCTCGAACCGCACCACGCCGAACTGCTGCCGGACGTCGTCATCAGCATCGGCGCAGAGGGCTTCGCCAGGCTGGCCGTGAAGGCGATGCAGCCGAAGCCCCGGCCGCAGGTGTACGTCGACCACATCCACGCCCCGCTGGTCAGCGTGCGCGAGCAGGCGGGCATCGTGGTGGCCCGGGTGCGCGAGGCCGGCGAGATCAGTTTCCGGGCGCTGACCGAGGACGCGCCGGACACCCTGACCGTCGTCGCCCGCTTCCTCGCGCTGCTGGAGCTGTACCGCGAGAAGGCCGTCGCCCTGGACCAGGACGTGGCGCTCGGTGAGCTGCTGGTGCGCTGGGCCGGGGCGGCGGGGGCCGAGCCCACCGTGACGGACGAATTCGACCAGGAGGCCCCGGACGAGCCGGACGCCTCCGAGACCCCGGAGGACGAGACGCCATGACGGACCCCACCGGCTCCGCGGTCGCGGACCTCGACCTCAAGCCCGCCCTGGAAGCCGTCCTCATGGTCGTCGACGAGCCCGCCACCGAAGAGCACCTGGCCAAGGTGCTGGAACGCCCCCGGCGGGCCGTGGCGGCGGCGCTGCGGGAGCTGGCCGACGAGTACACCGCGCAGCGGCGCGGCTTCGACCTCCGGCTCGTCGCGGGCGGCTGGCGGTTCTACACCCGGCCCGAGTACGCGGCGGCCGTCGAGGGCTTCGTCCTGGACGGCCAGCACGCCCGGCTGACCCAGGCGGCGCTGGAGACCCTGGCGGTGGTCGCGTACCGCCAGCCGGTGAGCCGGTCGCGGGTCTCGGCGGTGCGCGGGGTG
Source organism: Streptomyces sp. 2131.1 (assembly GCF_900105515.1). Taxonomy (GTDB): domain Bacteria; phylum Actinomycetota; class Actinomycetes; order Streptomycetales; family Streptomycetaceae; genus Streptomyces; species Streptomyces drozdowiczii. The sequence goes on from NZ_FNSY01000001.1 coordinate 5,637,952, forward strand.
AACTGTGACGGGGTCATGCGGACCCTGCTGCAGAGGGGTCTGGTCGAGGAGGCGGGCACGGAACCCGAAACAGGTGCGATCCTGTACAGGACGACGAACTACTTTCTGGAGCGGATGGGCCTGCGTGGCCTGGATGAGCTCCCGGAGCTCGCGCCCTTCCTCCCCGAGGCGGACGCGATCGAGGCCGAGACGCCAGAGGGTGTGCCGTCGTTCGATCCGGACGCACCGGACACCCCGGGAACTCACGCAGACGACAAGACGGACTTTTGATGCGAAGCAGTGGCAGGAACAGCGGTAGCGGCGGCGGCAGGAGCGGCGGCAGCGGCGGGGGCCGGAGCGGCAGGAACAACAGCGGCACCGGCAGGAACAGCAACCCCAACGCGCGCACCCCCCGCTCGGAGCGCGAGGACCGCAGGAACGAGGAGCGCCCCCGCAAGCCCAGGCCCGAGGAGCGCCGCTACGACGTGGGCTCCGACAAGCCCGGCGGCGACGGCGCCCGCAAGGGCCGCGGCGCAGCGGCCCGGGGCGGGGCCAAGGGCGGCCCGAAGAGCCCCCAGGGCGGCTCGAAGGGCGGCCCCCGGCGCGGCCCGTACGGCGCCCCGGCGCGCCCGCGCGAGCTGGACGCCAAGATCGAGCAGCGCAACCGCGACCGGTACGCGAACAAGCCCGAGATCAGGACCCCCAAGACGCACCCGGGCGCCGAGCAGGAGGGTGAGCGGCTTCAGAAGGTCCTCGCCCGCGCCGGCATGGGGTCGCGCCGCGCCTGCGAGGAGCTGATCGACCAGGGCAGGGTCGAGGTGAACGGCGAGATCGTCATCGAGCAGGGCATGCGCGTCGACGTGCACAAGGACGAGATCAAGGTCGACGGACTGACCGTCGCCACCCAGTCCTACCTGTTCTTCGCGCTGAACAAGCCGGCCGGTGTCGTCGCCTCCATGGAGGACCCGGACGGGCGCCAGTGCCTCGGCGACTACGTCACCAACCGTGAGACGCGGCTCTTCCACGTCGGCCGGCTGGACACCGAGACCGAGGGCATCATCATGCTCACCAACCACGGCGAGCTGGCCCACCGTCTCACCCACCCCAAGTACGGCGTGAAGAAGACCTACCTGGCGGCCATCCAGGGCCCGCTCCCGCGCGACCTGGGCAAGCGGCTCAAGGACGGCATCCAGCTGGAGGACGGGTACGCCCGCGCCGACCACTTCCGCGTCGTGGAGAACACCGGCAAGAACTACCTGGTCGAGGTGACCCTGCACGAGGGCCGCAAGCACATCGTGCGCCGCATGCTGGCCGAGGCGGGCTTCCCCGTCGAGCGGCTGGTGCGGACCGGGTTCGGCCCGATCGCGCTGGGCGACCAGAAGTCGGGCTGGCTGCGCCGGCTCACCAACACCGAGGTGGGCATGCTGATGCGCGAGGTCGGCCTGTAGCACCTCCCTCGCAGCGCTCGAAGGCCCGCGGCCGGTTCCCCGGAATTCTCCGGAAAGGGAACCGGCCGCGGGCCTTTCGCATGCCCCGCCGAACCTTTATAGTCACAGTGACTATAAAGGAGGCGGGCGTGAGTCTCGCGGACATACTCGATCCCCTGCAGCAACCCCTGGTGACGGTCCTGGACACCCCGGTCAGCTGGACCGAGGTGCTGGGCTTCGGCAGCGGCGCGCTGTGCGTCTGGCTCGTGGCCCGCCAGCACCTCGCCAACTGGCCGATCGGCATCGCCAACAACCTCTTCTTCATCCTGCTGTTCACCCAGTCCGGCCTGTACGCCGACGCCGGACTCCAGATCGTCTTCATCGCCCTCGCCGCGTACGGCTGGTGGACCTGGACCCACGGGGGTGGACCAGGGACCGACGGGCTGCCGGTGCGCCGCACCACGCGCACCGAGTGGACCGGGCTGCTGGCGGCGGGGGCGGTGGGGACCGTGGCGCTGACCCTCCTGCTGGACCGGGCGACCGACTCGACCGTGCCGTTCTGGGACGCGCTGACCACCGCGCTGTCGCTCGCCGCCACCTACGGGCAGTGCCGCAAGCTCGTCGAGTCCTGGTGGCTGTGGATCGCCGCCGACATCGTGTACATCCCGCTGTACGCGTACAAGGAGCTGTACCTGACCTCGCTGCTGTACGTCGGCTTCCTGACGCTGTGCCTGATCGGCCTGCGCAACTGGCGCCGCGACCTGGCCGCAGCCGGCCCGCGACCCTCGAAGGCCCTGGCATGAAGCGCTACCCGCACGGTCTCGTGCTCGGCAAGTTCTACCCGCCGCACGCCGGCCACCACCACCTCGTCCGCACCGCCGCCGCCCGCTGCGAACGGCTGACCGTCCTGGTCTGCGCCGCCTCGGTGGAGTCCGTCCCGCTGGCCGACCGGGTCGCCTGGATGCGCGAGGCGCACCCGGACGTGACGGTGGTCGGCGCCGTCGACGACACTCGTATGGACCTCCACGACCCGGCGATCTGGGACGCCCACATGGCGGTCTTCACCGCCGCCGTGCCCGAGCGCGTGGACGCCGTCTTCACCTCGGAGTCGTACGGGGACGAGCTGGCCCGCCGCTTCGGCGCCGAGTCCGTCTGCGTCGACCCCGACCGCACCGCGTACCCCGTCTCCGGCACCGCCGTCCGCGCGGACCCGGCCGGCCGCTGGGACTTCCTCGAAGCGCCCGTACGCGCGGCGCTCGCCCGCCGCGTCGTCGTCCTCGGCGCGGAGTCCACCGGCACCACCACGCTGGCCCGCGCGCTCGCCGCCCACTACCGGCAGCGCGGCGGCGTCTGGGCGCACACGGGGTACGTGGCCGAGTACGGGCGCGAGTTCAGCGAACGGAAGCTGGCCGAGCTGCGCGAGCGGTGGCCCCGGGCCCAGTGGGAGGACGTCACTCTCTCCACCCACGACTTCCCGCACATCGCGGAGACCCAGAACGCCCGCGAGGAGGAAGCGGCCCGCACCGGCTCCCCGGTGCTCGTCTGCGACACGGACTCCTTCGCGACGACCGTGTGGCACGAGCGGTACGTCGGCGGCCGCAACCCCCTCGTCGAGCGCATCGCGGACCGGGCCCGCCACCACCTGTGGCTGCTCACCGACCACGAGGGCGTCGCCTTCGAGGACGACGGGCTGCGCGACGGCGAGGAGCTGCGGCCCTGGATGACCGACCGGTTCCGGGCCGAACTCACCCGCACCGGGAGGCCGTTCATCGAGCTGACCGGCAGCCGTGAGACGCGCCTGGCCCGCGCCGTGGAGGCCGTCGACGCGCTGCTCGCCGAGGGCTGGGACTTCGCCGCGCCCCTCCCGGAGCACCGATGAGCGCCGCCCCCGAGGGCTACGACCCGCACGCCTTCGAGCCGTTCGCGGTCACCGTCGACCTGGCCGTGTTCACGGTCCGCGACTCCCGGCTGCACGTCCTGCTCGTCGAACGCGGCGAGGAACCGTACAAGGGCCACTGGGCGCTGCCCGGCGGTTTCCTGCTGCCCCGCGAGTCCGCCGGGGACGCCGCCCGCCGCGAACTGGCAGAGGAGACCGGGCTGAGCGACGACACCGTCTCGGGCCTCCACCTGGAGCAGCTGCGCACCTACAGCGAGCCGGACCGCGACCCCAGGATGCGCGTGGTCTCCGTCGCCCACACCGCCCTCGTGCCCGACCTGCCCGAGCCGCGCGGCGGCGGCGACGCGGCGGGCGCCCGGTGGTGGGACGCCGCCCGGACCGGCACCCTCGCCTTCGACCACGACCGCATCCTCGCGGACGCCCGCGACCGGGTCGGCGCCAAGCTCGAGTACACCTGCCTGGCCACCGCGTTCTGCCCGCCCCACTTCACCCTCGGCGAGCTGCAACAGGTCTACGAGACGGTGTGGGGCGTCGTGCTGGACCGCCCCAACTTCCGCCGCAAGGTCCTCGCGACCCCGGGATTCGTCCAGCCCGCCGAAGGCGCCCCCCGCCGCACCGGCGGCCGCGGCAAACCGGCCGCCCTCTACCGTGCGGGCGACGCCACCGCACTCCACCCCCCGCTCCTGCGACCGGAAGGACGGCACGCATGACGACGACCCGTACGAAGAAGGCCGCGACCGGCGCGCTGACCGGGCTCGCGCTCGGCGACGCGCTGGGGTTCCCCACCGAGTTCAACGACGTGCCGTCGATCCTCGCCAAGTGCGGGCCCTGGCGGGAGATGGAGCTGCCGAAGCCGGCCTTCGTCACCGACGACACCCAGATGACCCTGGCCCTGGGCCGGGGCCTGCGCACCGCCATGGACCGGGGCCCGCTCACCGGGCTGCGGCTGGCCCGCCCGGTGCGCGAGGAGTACGTCGACTGGTACCACTCGCCCGACAACAACCGCGCCCCCGGCCGCACCTGCCTGGAGGCCTGCCACCTGCTCGACGGCGACCGCGCCTGGCAGGAGGCGAGCCGGACCGGCTCCAAGGGCTGCGGCGCCAACATGCGCGTCGCGCCCGTCGGGCTCGCGCCCGGCCTCACCGACGAGCAGCGCTCCGGCGCCGCCCAGCTCCAGTCGGCCCTGACCCACGGCCACCCGACCGCGCTCGCCGCATCCGACCTGACGGCCCACGCGGTGCACCTGCTCGCCCAGGGCGCCGAACCCCTGGGCCTGATCGGCCAACTCCGTTCGTACGCCTACGAGAACCGCGGCCGCTACCTCGACCGCTGGCTCGGCGACCTGTGGCGCCGCACGCACGACGCCTCGCCCGAGTCCTTCATCACCCGGGGCTGGGACGAGTGCCTGGCCATGCTGGAGAACGTGCGCGTGGCCCTGCGCAACCCGTCCCCGGAGACCGACCCCTGCGAGGCGACCGGCGACGGCTGGATCGCCGAGGAGGCCCTCGCCACCGCCCTCCACTGCTTCCTGCTCTTCCCGGACGAACCCGTGACCGCCCTGCGCCGCGCCGCCTGCACCCGCGGCGACTCGGACTCCATCGCCTGCCTGACCGGCGCACTGGCCGGCGCCCACCTCGGGCCCGGCGCCTGGCCGGCCGCGTGGGTGGAGCGCATCGAGTACCGGGAGGAGCTGCTGGAGCTCGGGGCGCTCTGGGACGCTTGAGCCGCGCTCAGGCCACCGCCGACGCCCGGCGTGTGCGGATCAGGAAGTCCTCCACGCGGGTCCGGTTCGGTTCGGCGGGCAGGGGGGAGGCGGCGGCCGCCTCGTCGTTCTCGGCGGCGAGGCGGGTCATGCGGCGTTCCACCTCGGGCCAGGGGACCTCCCCCCGCCTGACCGCGAGCAGGTCCTCGCGGGCCTCGCCGACCTCGATGTCCAGGACGCCGGTGCGCAGCAGGTCCCGGGAGCTCGCCAGCAGGCGCAGCAGGTGCATGGCGTGCTTCCAGCGCGGGGCGCCGTACTGGCGGACGTCCGCCTCCAGCTTGCGGCGTTGGGCCACTGCATAGCGGACGAACGAGTCGTGCGCCCGCCGGGAGAGGAAGGCGCCGCGCAGGGCGAGCAGCTCGCGGCCGGTGGCGTCGACGTGGTCGACCAGAGGCGAGTGGAGGCACTCCAGCACGTTCGGGTTGGCGCGCAGGGCCAGCTCGCAGAAGCGTTCCAGCTCCCAGGAGAACTGCTCGTCGGCCGGGCCCTCGATGTGCGTGGGAGGCTTCACGAAGCGCCAGAACAGCGGGGTCGGCGCGAGGAAGACCCCCCGCCGGTCGGTGTCGCTGTCCTCCGTCGCGAGACCGAAGGCGCGCGATCCCATCACGCAGGAGTAGACCGTGTGGTGGCGCACCAGGTTCTCGTCGGCCGGAGTGATCATGCCGGGAGGTTACGCGAGGACCGGGGACGGGCGCGTCTCATAAAAGGGGCGGGCGGGCACGGGACCCCGCCGCCCCTCTACGCTGATCGCACACGTACGAAGCGATACGCAACGCGCGGTACGGAACAAGCGGTACGGAACAAGCAAGGAGCACGACGTGGCGGTACGAGCGGTCCGGGGCGCTGTCCAGCTGGACCGGGACGAGACCGGGCACATGCACGAGCAGGTCGGTGCGCTGCTCACCGCCGTCCTGGAGCGCAACGAACTCGTCGCGGACGACCTGATCAGCATCTGGTTCACGGCCACGCCAGACCTGCACAGCGACTTCCCGGCCGCCGCCGCACGCTCCATCGGGATCGTCGACGTACCGCTGATCTGCGCCCAGGAGCTGGACATCGAGGGCGCCATGCCCAGGGTCGTCCGCATCCTGGCGCACGTCGAGACGTATCTGTCCAAGGCCGAGATCAACCACGTCTACCTCGGCGCCACCGCCGCCCTGCGCAAGGACATCGCCCAGTGAGAACCGCAGTCGTCATCGGTACCGGCCTCGTCGGTACCTCCGCGGCGCTCGCCCTCGCGGGCCGCGGCATCGCCGTCCACCTCGTCGACCACGACCCCGAGTCGGCCAGGACCGCCGCCTCGCTCGGCGCCGGTACGACCGAGCCGCCCGAGGGCCGCGTCGACCTGGCCGTGGTCGCCGTACCGCCCGCCCACACCGCGGCCGTCCTCGCCGCAGCCATGCGCGACGGTGTCGCCCGCGCCTACCTGGACGTCGCCAGCGTGAAGGGCGGCCCCCGCCGCGAGCTGGAGGCGCTGGGGGCCGACCTCACCCCGTACATCGGCACGCACCCCATGGCCGGCAAGGAGCGCTCCGGTCCGCTCGCCGCCACCGCCGACCTCTTCGAGGGGCGGCCCTGGGTCCTCACCCCGACCCGGGAGACCGACACCGAGGTGCTGAACCTGGCGCTGGAACTGGTCGCCCTGTGCCGCGCCGTGCCGGTCGTCATGGACGCCGACGCGCACGACCGGGCCGTCGCCCTCGTCTCGCACACCCCGCAGCTCATCTCGTCGATGGTCGCCGCCCGGCTGGAGGACGCCGACGAGACCGCGGTGCGGCTGTGCGGGCAGGGGATCAGGGACGTGACCAGGATCGCGGCCTCCGACCCCCGGATGTGGGTGGAGATCCTGTCCGCCAACCCCGGTCCCGTCGCCGACGTCCTCGCCGGTGTCGCCGCCGACCTGGACGAGACCGTCACCGCGCTGCGCGGGCTCCAGTCCGCCGACGAGGACAAGCGGCGCGCCGGCACCGAAGGCATCCGCTCCGTCCTGAGCCGGGGCAACGCGGGCCGCGTCCGGGTGCCGGGCAAGCACGGCGCCGCCCCCGCCTCGTACGAGGTCGTGGCCGTCCTCATCAGCGACCGCCCCGGCGAACTGGCGGCGATCTTCGCCGACGCGGGCCGGTCCGGGACCAACATCGAGGACGTGCGCATCGAGCACGCCACCGGCCAGCAGGCCGGACTCGTCCAGCTCATGGTCGAACCCAGCGCCGCCCCGGCCCTGGCCGCCGCCCTCCGCGAGCGAGGCTGGTCGATCCGGCAGTAGGACCCGCGGCGCGGCACCCCGGTCGCACAGTTGTCCACAGGGGTGGTCGGACCCGTCTCCGCACTCGGTAACCTTGTGCGGGGCGGGTTCACGCGTCCCGTCCAGCCCGCCCCGAGCACCAGGAAGGTGTCCACCACCGTGGAAACCGTAAGCGCCGCCGTCCGGACCGCCCCGGCCGCAGTGATCGTCGCCATCGACGGCCCCTCCGGCACCGGCAAGTCCAGCACCTCCAAGGCCGTCGCCGCCCAGCTCGGCCTGAGCTACCTGGACACCGGCGCCCAGTACCGCGCCATCACCTGGTGGATGCTGAACAACGGCATCGACGTGCAGGACGCGGCCCAGGTAGCGACCGCCGCCACCAAGCCGGTCATCGTCTCCGGCACCGACCCCGCCGCCCCCACGATCACCGTCGACGGCGAGGACGCCTCCGGCCCGATCCGCACCCAGGAGGTCACCTCCAAGGTCAGCGCCGTCAGCGCCGTCCCCGAGGTGCGCACCCTGATCACCGAGCTCCAGCGCACCATCGCCGCGAGCGCGGAGAAGGGCATCGTCGTCGAGGGCCGTGACATCGGCACCACCGTGCTGCCCGACGCCGACCTCAAGATCTTCCTCACCGCGTCGCCGGAGGCCCGCGCCGCCCGCCGCAGCGGCGAGGTCAAGGGCTCGGATCTCGCCGCCACCAAGGAGGCGCTGATCAAGCGGGACGCCGCCGACTCCGGCCGCAAGACCTCGCCGCTCGCCAAGGCGGACGACGCGGTCGAGGTGGACACCACCGAGCTGACGCTGCAGCAGGTCATCGAGTGCGTCGTCACCCTCGTCGGGGAGAAGCGGGCCGCGAAGTGACCGACGCCACGAGCGCGCCCTCGCCGCGTGGTGCGGCGGTCGGGCGCGGCATCGGGATCGGGCTGATGTACGGGCTCTTCAAGCCCCGTGTCCTCGGCGCCTGGCGGGTCCCCGCCTCCGGACCCGTCATACTCGCGGTGAACCACTCGCACAACATCGACGGGCCGATGCTGATGGGCACCGCGCCCAGGCCCGTCCACTTCCTGATCAAGAAAGAGGCGTTCGTCGGCCCCCTGGACCCGTTCCTGCGCGGAATCGGGCAGCTGGAGGTGGACCGTACGACCGCCGACCGCACCGCCATCACCCGCGCGCTGGGCGTGCTGGAGGGCGGCGGGGTGCTCGGGATATTCCCCGAGGGCACCAGGGGCGACGGAGACTTCGCCTCGCTGCGCGCCGGTCTCGCGTACTTCGCGGTGCGCAGTGGGGCGCCGATCGTGCCCGTGGCCGTCCTGGGAAGCACCGAGCGCCGCGGACGGTTGATATCGGCACTGCCGCCGCTGCGCAGCCGCGTGGACGTCGTCTTCGGAGAAGCCTTCGAAGCCGGCGACGGGAGCGGGAGGCGTACGCGCAAGGCGCTCGACGAAGCCACGCTGCGCATCCAGGCCCGGCTGACCGGCCACCTGGAGCACGCGGGGCGCCTCACCGGGCGCACCGGGTAAGACTTGAGTAGTGGACCGCGCGCAGCGTGGTCCATCGATGATGATGCAAAGAGGAACGGACTTCATGAACGACCAGATTCACTCCGGCGGCTCGGACCACGAGCACGGAGAGCTTGGCGATGCCGAGTACGCGGAGTTCATGGAGCTCGCCGCGCAGGAGGGGTTCGACCCCGAGGAGGTCGAGGGCGCGCTCGGTGAGGCCGGTCACGGACCGCTCCCCGTCCTCGCCGTCGTCGGCCGCCCGAATGTCGGCAAGTCGACCCTGGTGAACCGGATCATCGGCCGCCGCGAGGCCGTCGTCCAGGACAAGCCGGGCGTCACCCGCGACCGCGTCACGTACGAGGCCGAGTGGGCCGGCCGCCGCTTCAAGGTCGTCGACACCGGCGGCTGGGAGCAGGACGTGCTCGGGCTGGACGCGTCCGTCGCGGCCCAGGCGGAGTACGCGATCGAGACGGCCGACGCGGTCGTCTTCGTGGTGGACTCCACCGTCGGCGCCACCGACACCGACGAGGCCGTCGTCAAGCTGCTGCGCCGGGCCGGCAAGCCCGTCGTGCTCTGCGCCAACAAGGTCGACGGGCAGAGCGGCGAGGCCGACGCCACCGCCCTGTGGTCGCTCGGGCTCGGCCAGCCGCACCCGGTCTCCTCGCTGCACGGCCGCGGCACCGGCGACATGCTGGACGCCGTCCTGGAGGCCCTGCCCGAGGCCCCGCCGCAGTCCTTCGGCTCGGCCGTCGGCGGCCCGCGCCGCATCGCGCTCATCGGCCGCCCGAACGTCGGCAAGTCCTCGCTGCTGAACAAGGTGGCCAACGAGGACCGCGTCGTCGTCAACGAGCTGGCCGGCACCACCCGGGACCCGGTCGACGAGCTGATCGAGCTGGGCGGCGTCACCTGGAAGTTCATCGACACGGCGGGCATCCGCCGCCGCGTCCACCTCCAGGAGGGCGCGGACTACTACGCCTCGCTGCGTACCGCCGCCGCCCTGGAGAAGGCCGAGGTCGCGGTCATCCTGATCGACTCCAGCGAGTCGATCAGCGTCCAGGACCAGCGCATCGTGACCATGGCCGTGGAGGCGGGCCGCGCCGTCGTGCTCGCGTTCAACAAGTGGGACACGCTCGACGAGGAGCGCCGCTACTACCTGGAACGCGAGATCGAGACGGAGCTCGCCCAGGTCGAGTGGGCCCCTCGGGTCAACGTCTCCGCCCGCACGGGCCGCCACATGGAGAAGCTGGTCCCGGCGATCGAGACCGCGATCGAGGGCTGGGAGACCCGCGTCCCCACCGGCCGGCTGAACGCGTTCCTCGGCGAGATCGTCGCCGCCCACCCGCACCCGGTCCGGGGCGGCAAGCAGCCCCGTATCCTCTTCGGCACCCAGGCGGGCACCAAGCCGCCGCGCTTCGTCCTCTTCGCCTCGGGCTTCCTGGAGCACGGGTACCGGCGCTTCGTCGAGCGCCGGCTGCGCGAGGAGTTCGGCTTCGAGGGCACCCCGATCCACATCTCGGTGCGCGTCCGCGAGAAGCGCGGCCGCAACAAGTAGACGGGGACACGGCGAAGCCCCGGACCGCTCGGTCACCGAGCGGTCCGGGGCTTCGCCGTACGTGCGGTCAGGCGTCCCGGGAGCCGGGCGGCAGGGCGGCGGGCCGGGGCCGCCCGGCGTGGCGGCCCACCCGCTGCCAGCCGCCGAGGCTCCCTGCGCGCGAGCCGGTGCGGTCGCCCGTCGAGGCCGGCACCGCCGTGCCACCGGGGGAGGAGTGGCCGGAGTGGCCGCGCAGCGGGGCGCGCGAGCCGAAGAGGCCGGTGCCGAGGGCCTGGAGGCCCAGACTCTCCTCGCCGGTCCGGTCACCCGGCAGCGCCCGGAACGAGCGGCGGTACTCGGAGTACAGCGCGTCGTAGATCGGGGTGTGGGACGGGCCGCCCGAGGGGTCCTGCGAGGGACGCATGGCAGGGATCGGGCTCGGACGCTGGTGGGAGGGGTCGTATGAGTGCACGTAGGTGCCAACGACCCCGTCGGCCGTCGGATGCGGGCCCGCCGCGGAAACACCAGTCGGGGAGACAGGTGTTCGCCGCGCCGGCCCGGGTCCGGCGGTCACGGTCAGGTCCCGGCCAGCGGCATGGCGGCGGCGACCAGCAGCCCGGCGGCCGACGCCTTCTCCAGCGCGTCGCGCAGCAGGTCCTCGCGGGGCTGCTGGCCGATGCAGCCGGCCGGGGCGGCGTAGACCAGCACGGTCTGCGACTTGTTGGCGGCGGTCCGCCAGCCCTCGGTGACCTGGAGCGGCGCGTGCGCCTGCCACCAGGCGACCGGGGAGCCGCCCCCCGTACCGGGCTGGAGCACGGCGTGCAGCTGGCCCATGGCGAGCAGGATCGACCAGCCGTGCAGCACCTCGGGCACCTGCTCCATGCGGTGGACCGGCTGGAAGCCCTGTTCCAGGAGGAGCTGGAGGAACTGGTCGCCGTCCCGGCCGTCCGTGCCCGGGCGGGCGATGGCGCCGGTCGGCTCGACGACCAGGGCCGGGTGCAGCTCGTCGTCGATCAGGACGAGGCCGCTGGTGATGCCGAGGACGGCCTGTTCGGGGACGACCCGCTCCGGTTCGCCCTGCTCGCCGCCGGTGATGCTGCGGACGGCGCCCTGGAGCTGTTCCTCGGCGACCTGGACGACCTGCGAGGGGATGCAGCTGGCGTGCGCGAAGGCGAGCACGGCGGTCTCGTCGCCGACGAACAGCACGGTGCTGGTGCGCTCCTGCTCGGAGTCGCCGGGGGTGCGGCAGGAGGTGCAGTCGTAACTGCCCGGGGCGTTGTCGCCGACGAGCAGCCGGTCGGCTTCGGCGTCGCCGATCTCGGCGCGTACGTCCTCGCTGACGTCGAGCATGCGCGGCACGGGTGGCTCCTCGAACTCGGTACGTGCGCCGGGCGGTTCCCGGCTCAGTGATGACAACGGGCGAGCCGCTGCCGGGGTCACGCGGGAAGCCGTACGGAATCGCGCCGGGGCGCCTGCGCGCGGTGGGGGTTCGGCCGACAAAGAGGGAGAAATTCCCCTCGCGTGGTCCCCGGGTCCGGGGGCGGTGAAGCGGGCGCGCGGTCCGGTCCAGAGGGCTTCCCGGCGGCGCGGCCGGAATGCGGTGAAGCGGGTTGTCCGCTATACGGTCCGGTGTGCGCCGGCCGGCCGGTCCGATGGTGTGCCTGTCGTTCCCTCGGGATAAGGGTGCGATAAGGGAGGGTGAATTACCGGCGAAGCGCGTCTTCGCGGAACGGGTTCCGGCCGGGAATGCGGTCGCGCCGCAAGAAGGAAATCATCCTCGTTTCCCCGCATTTAGGGGACCGGTCCGATGATCGTTTGTGGACCTGTGCGATTACTGTGCGTCCGGTTGTGAATCGCACGTTCGGGTGAAGGGGGCGAGGGGGGCAGGTGTCGTGATCCTGTGACACAAGCGTGACCGGTGAGGGACGTGCGGATGCCGTGTGCCCGCGCGCGGGCCCCGCTACCGCCCCTGCCGCCGGGCGCCTACGGTGAGAGGTATGGCACCGATACCGACTCCTCCCGCCCAGCCCGACGACGCGACCGGCGCGTACGTGGGGCTCACCGCAGAGACCGCCGAGCAGCGGGCCCGGGAGCACGGCTGGTCGACCGTACGGACCCTCGCGCCGGGCACGGTCGTCACCATGGAGTTCCAGGCCGGCCGCATCAACTTCGAGGTCGACGGCGGCGTCGTCAGGCGCTGCTGGACCGGCTGAGCGACCCGTGCCGTTCCCGTACGCCAGTGGGCCCCCGACCGTCTCCCGGTCGGGGGCCCACTGGCGTACGAAGGCGCCTCAGCCGCCGGCGACCGGCCGGGCCGGGGCCGTGCCCCCGCGCGGTGTGCGGTCCGCGTGCGGCGGGCGGCGGCTGCCGGCCGGCGTCACCGGGGACCGCTCCGAGCGCGCCGCATGGCCGGCGGCGGGTGTTCCATGGGCCCGCGGGCGGCTGCCCGCGGCCGGAGGACGCCCGGCCTGGCCGTGCCCCGGGCTCTGTGCGGCCGTCCCGTCGCCGGCCTGCTGCACGGCCGATACGGGCACCGGGGTCTCGGCGCCGGCGGGTGCCGCGGGCGCGGGCCGTCTGCCGGGCGCGCCGCCCAGCCGGGCACGGGCGGCGAAGATCCAGTTCTCGGCGCGGGTGATCAGCGGCTCCACCCAGGGCAGGCCCAGCAGGATGAGCAGGCCGGCCGCCCAGCCGAGGAGCACGTCGCTCAGCCAGTGCGTACCGAGGTAGACCGTGGTCAGGCCGACGCCCAGCGAGACGATCGCGGACATGGCCGACAGATAGCGCCTGGCCCGCGGGGTGGCGGCCAGGTAGGCGAGGATGCCCCAGGTCACCACGGCGTTGGCGGTGTGGCCGGACGGAAATATATCGCCGCCGGCGAAGAGCTCGGCCGATCCGATCCTGGTCGCGTAGTGCGGGCCCAGCCGGCCGAGGCCGATCTTGACCGCGCCCACCGTCAGGTTGAGCAGCAGCAGCGAGGCGCCCAGCGTCAGCAGCGGACGCAGGGTGTGCTGCCGCCAGGAGCGCCAGCCGAGCCAGCAGGCGACCATGACCGCGGTCGGCCCGCGCTGCCCGAGGACCACGTAGTAGTCGAGGGCGGCGTGGATTTCGGGCCACTGCTGGTAGGGCCGGAAGAGCATGACCTTCCAGTCCAGGGTCACCAGCCAGGACGACATGAGCACGGCAATGACGATGGCCAGATAGAACGCCAACGTCCCGCCGAACAGAGCGACGCGGTGACGGCTCATCCGCGGTGTCTCTATCTTCGGCGGTTCCGGCTCCCGGTCCAGCCGGGCGAAGATGTCGGTACGCACCCAATCGACGTTACAGCGAGTGAGTGGGCGCGCCGGTCGATCCGGGCGCTTTGTGATGACGATGTGATGTGGAGTATGTCTCAGTCGGCGAGTTCTTCCAGGGTGCCTTAATAAGTCTCGCATTCTTCTGCGCCTTTGTGCGATGTCTGTTCGAGGATGTAATTCACGGATGTCCTCGCAGAATTCCGGAGGCCCCGAAGTGTGTTTATCCGCAGCGCGGCGGAATGGAACGGAGGGTGTCAGTCCGGTTACCGTACGGCTTCGGGCGGGGAGCTGTGCGGTGCCGCCGGGGTGACCCCGAACGGGCCCACGCAGGCCCCGGCGGTGTCCGGGCCCGGCGAGGCCGTAGTGGCGTACGCCACACTTCCCGGAGCCGGGCGGTATGAGATGGGCCACGTGTGGCTCTGTCGAACTCGCGTACGCTGACGGATCACTCGCCCGTCGATGCCGGGCCCCGGGGGAAAGCGGTGACCGCGCCCCGTGGGCCAGCCGGGTGCGAGGGACCATCTGGGAGGTAGATGCATGTCAGGGACGCCCGCAGCCCGAATCCGCCTGCGCACAGCCGCCGACGGTGCCAATCGCTGGGTCGTCCTGGTCGTCCTCTGCCTCAGCCTGCTGCTCGTGGCGCTCGACGCCACCGTGCTGCACGTCGCCGTCCCCGACATCACCGAGGACCTGCGGCCCAGTGCCGCGGGCCTGCTGTGGATCGTGGACGTCTACCCGCTGGTCTGCGCCTCCCTGCTGATCCTCTTCGGCACCCTCGGCGACCGCGTCGGACGCCGGCGCGTCCTGCTGCTCGGCTACGCCCTGTTCGGTGTCGCCTCCGCCGTCGCCGCCCTGGCCGACAGCGCGGGCGTGCTCATCGCGGCGCGGGCCCTGCTCGGCGTCGGCGGAGCGATGATCATGCCCGCCACCCTCTCGATCCTGCGCCAGGTCTTCCCCGACCGGCGCGAGCGAGCCGTCGCGATCGGCGTCTGGTCCGCGGTCGCCGCGGTCGGCGCCGCCACCGGGCCCGTCGTCGGCGGCTTCCTCCTCGAGCACTACTGGTGGGGCTCGGTCTTCCTGATCAACATCCCGCTGATGGCCCTGATCCTCCCGGTCGGACGGCTGCTGCTCCCCGAGTCCCGGGGCAACGACGACGGCCCCTGGGACGTGCTCGGCGCGCTGATGGCCGCCGCCGGGGTGCTCGGCGTGGTCCTCGGCGTGAAGCGGGCCGGCACCGGCGAGGGCCTGACCGGCCCGGCGACCCTGGTGCCGCTGCTGCTCGGGGCCGCGCTGCTCGTCGCCTTCGTGCGTCGCCAGCGACGGCGCACCCACCCGCTGATCGACATCGGCATGTTCGCGAGGCCCGCTTTCTCGACCGCCGTCGGCTGCATCGTCCTCGCCATGCTCGCCCTGGTCGGCCTGGAGCTCGTCGCCGTCCAGTACCTTCAGCTCGTGCTGGGCCTCAGCCCCCTGGAGACCGGTCTCCGGCTGCTCCCGCTCACCTTCGCCGCGATGGCCGCCGGCGCCACCGGCTCCCACACGCTGCGCCGGATCGGGCCACGCCGGATGGTCGGCTGGGGGTTCGTCCTGACGGCCGCCTCGGTGCTGACGCTGACCGTGATGGGCCGCGACGACCGGCCCGCCCTGCTGACCGCCGCCTTCGTGGCGCTGGGCTTCGGCCTCCAGTCCACGCTGTTCGGCGCGTACGAGTCGATGCTCAGCGAGGCCCCCGCGGACCGGGCGGGCGGGGCGGCGGCGATCGGGGAGACCTCGTACCAGCTGGGCGCCGGGATGGGGATAGCCCTGCTGGGCAGCGTGATGAACGCCGCCTATACGCCCGGCCTCGCGGGGCTGCACGCCGAGGGCGTCCCGGCGTCGGCGGCCTCGGGTGCCGCCCACTCGCTCGGCGAGGCGTACCAGGAGGCGGCGCAGCTGGGCGGGCCACTCGGGGCGGTCCTGCGCGCCACGGCCCGGGACGCCTTCATCGGCGGGCTGCACATCACGCTGATGGTCAGCGCGGGGCTGCTGCTGCTCGGGGCGCTCGCCGCGCTGCGGCTGCCCCGGACGATGGAGTGCGCGCCGAAGCTCTGCGAGCCCCGGGAGTCCGCGGAGCGCATCGACACCCCGGCGCGGGAGTCCGCCGAGCGTGCCGAGGTGCCGCTGCGGGTGCCCGCCCGGCGCCGGACGGCCGGGGCGGCGGGCTCTGGACGCGCGGCACACTGAGTCGTAACGTCTCCACGACGTCGTAACTAACGCTGCTAGTTTTCGAGCGACCCCGCCGGAGGCACACCCTCATGTCCACCGCCCCCACCTCGAAGCTCCCGCCCTTCGACCCCCGCGACCCGATCGGCGTCGACGACCTGCTGAGCCCCGAGGACCTCGCGATCCGCGACACCGTCCGGACCTGGGCAGCCGACCGCGTCCTGCCGCACATCGCCGAGTGGTACGAGAACGGCGAGCTGCCCGGCATCCGCGAGCTGGCCCGCGAGCTCGGCTCCCTGGGCGCGCTCGGCATGTCTCTCCAGGGCTACGGCTGCGCCGGCGCCACGGCCGTCCAGTACGGGCTGGCCTGCCTGGAGCTGGAGGCGGCCGACTCGGGCATCCGCTCGCTCGTCTCCGTACAGGGCTCCCTCGCCATGTACGCGATCCACCGCTTCGGCTCCGAGGAGCAGAAGCAGCGGTGGCTGCCGGGCATGGCGGCGGGCGAGACCATCGGCTGCTTCGGCCTCACCGAGCCGGACCACGGCTCGGACCCGGCCGCCATGCGCACGTACGCCAAGCGCGACGGCGAGGACTGGGTGCTCAGCGGCCGAAAGATGTGGATCACCAACGGCTCGGTGGCCGGCGTCGCGGTCGTCTGGGCGCAGACCGACGAGGGCCCGGCCGGCGCCGGCATCCGGGGCTTCGTCGTCCCGACGGACGCGCCGGGCTTCTCCGCGCCCGAGATCCGGCACAAGTGGTCGCTGCGCGCCTCGGTCACCAGCGAACTGATCCTGGACGAGGTGCGGCTGCCCGCCGACGCCGTGCTGCCCGGCGTCACCGGACTGCGCGGACCGCTCAGCTGTCTGAGCCACGCCCGCTACGGCATCGTCTGGGGGGCCATGGGCGCGGCCCGGTCCAGTTTCGAGGCGGCCGTCGACTACGCGCGCACCCGTGAACAGTTCGGGAAGCCGATCGGCGGCTTCCAGCTCACCCAGGCCAAGCTCGCCGACATGGCCGTCGAGCTGCACAAGGGCATCCTGCTCGCCCACCACCTCGGGCGGCGGATGGACGCGGGGCGACTGCGCCCGGAGCAGGTCAGTTTCGGCAAGCTGAACAACGTACGGGAGGCCATCGAGATCTGCCGCACCTCGCGCACGATCCTCGGCGCCAACGGGATCTCGCTGGAGTACCCGGTGATGCGGCACGCGACCAACCTGGAGTCGGTGCTCACCTACGAGGGGACCGTGGAGATGCACCAGCTGGTCCTGGGGAAGGCGCTCACCGGTCTGGACGCGTTCCGATGAGCGCCCGGAGGGCGGTCAGCTCTGGTTGAAGAAGCCGTCGGCCGGCCGGCCGACGGCTTCGCCGTTCATCACCTGGGTGTCGGCGGGGGTCAGCAGGAAGACCCGGGTGGCGACGCGGTCGATCGACCCGCGCAGCCCGAAGATCAGCCCTGCGGCGAAGTCCACCACGCGCTTGGCGTCGGCGGAGTCCATGGACGTGAGGTTCATGATCACCGGGACGCCGTCCCGGAAGAGCTCGCCGATGGCGCGGGCGTCACGGAAGCTGTCCGGGGTCACGGTGGCGATCCGGCGGCCCGTCTCCTCGGCCGTCTCCGAGGCCACCCGCACCCGCGGGTCGGTGACCCAGGCCTGACCGGTACCGGTCCGCGCACCCTCGGCGTACTCGTCGTCGTCGTAGTACCGCTCGTCGTTGTCCTCTACGAGGCCCAGCCAGGCACTCGCCTTGCGCACCGATCCCATGGACGCCTCCTCTCACCGCGGTTCCTTGTTGTTCCGCTTCTCTTTCGTATCCCTATGGTCGTCCATGATGCGGATCGTGCGCCAAGGGGATAGGCGGCGCGCAGGGCATTCGTGACGGTACTGGTGCAGAGGATGTGGCGATTCGTCAGGCTTCGTACGGGTAAGAGGGCCTGAAGAAAGAAAATATGAAGTCCAGGCCGTACGGGTGACATGGGGGACGTACGGGTGAACGGGCCGCTCGGTACGATGCCGTCGCGTCCGCGCCCGAGCGCGGCACACACGCGAACGAAACCCGGGGGACGGCCGTGTTCGGAATAGTCAGGCCCTGTACGCATCGCCTCTCCGAGAGGCTCAAGACCGAGTGGATGGCCCACCTCTGCGGGCTCTGTCTGGCGCTCCGCTCCGACCACGGGCAGTTCGCCCGGGTCGTCACCAACTACGACGGCCTGATCGTCTCTGTCCTGACGGAGGCTCAGGCCGAACGCACCGCCGGACAGCGCCGCACGGCCGGGCCCTGCCCGCTGCGCTCCATGCGCACCGCGCCCGTCGCGCGCGGCGAGGGCGCCCGGCTGGCCGCCGCCGTCTCGCTGGTGCTGGCCTCGGCGAAGGTGCGGGACCACGTCGCCGACCGGGACGGCCTGTTGGCCCGACGCCCGGTCGCAGCGGCGGCCCGCCGGGTGGCGGCGAGCTGGGACCGGGCCGGGGCGCGCACCGGTGCACAGCTCGGCTTCGACACCGCGGTCCTCGTCGACGCCGTCGACCGGCAGACCGGCATCGAACTCCTCGCCGGACCCGGCACCCCGCTGCTGACGGTCACCGAACCCACCGAGACCGCCACCGCCGCGGCCTTCGCGCACACCGCCGTCCTCGCCGGCAAGCCGCAGAACGCCGAGCCGCTCGCCGAGGCCGGGCGCCTCTTCGGGCGCCTCGCGCACCTGCTGGACGCCGTGGAGGACCAGGAGGCCGACGCCGCGTCGGGGGCCTGGAACCCGCTCACCGCCACCGGCACCTCGCGCACCGAGGCCCGGCGGCTGGCCGACGACGCGCTGCGGGGCGTACGGCTGGCGCTGCGCGACGCGGAGTTCACCGACGGCCGGCTCGCCCATGTGCTGCTGGCCCACGAGCTGCGGCGCTCGGTGGACCGCGCCTTCGCCACGGACGTCTGCTCCCACCGGTCCGGCGGACTGCTGACCGCGTCCGGCGAGCCGTCAGGAACGCATCTCACGGGCTCGTTCGGGCCGCCGCCGGGCAACCCGTACGCGCCCACGGGACCGGGCGGCCCCTCCGGGCCCCGGCCACCGGAGCCGCCGCGCGACCGGCGCGGACTCGTCATGGGCTGCCTGGTGTGGGCGGGGCTCGCCTGCACCTGTCAGATGTGCTGCGGCACTTTCGAGGACCCCTGGTCGCGTCAGCGGCGCGAGGGGCTGTGCAGCCAGTGCGACTGCGGGGACTGCTGTGACGGCTGCGACGCGTGCAGCAATTGCTGCGACTGCTGCAGCTGCTGCGACGGCTGTGACTGCGGGTGCGACTGCTGAGACGGCGTCAGCCGTACGTCCCGCTCCGCGACATGGCGGAGCGGGACGGAGCGAGGGGAGGGTGTGCTGCTGTGCCGGACGGACGAGGGCGCGCCTGGACAGGGGCTCGGACACCGGTCACGGCGCGAGCGGGCAGGCGGCTCGGAGCAGGGCGTCGGCTCAACAGGAACAGGACCACACGCGACCGAAGTCGATGTGGGAGCGCTTGACCAGCCACTGCTGCGAATGCATGGCCCCAGTGGAACAGGCATCCGAAGGCCCGTCAACTGCCCCGAGACGCACTGCTCACAGTGTGGACAGGCTTGACAGTCCGGCGTGGACGGCGCTTCCCTTCGTCAGGAGGACCGGGCTGAGGGGCCCGTCCGTCTTCTGTTCCACGCTGCTGTTCTCCGTGCCGAGGGTGCGCCCCGTGTTCGACCGCCGCATCCACGGAGCTTCCGCATGCCCGCGCAGACCGCCCCTCCAGTCACACCACCCGAAGACAACGATGCCGTCCGGCGCGCGTCCGCCGCCCCGGACCACCGGTGAGTGCCCGGCCCGCGCTGGCCGTCATCGGCGCGGGGCCCCGCGGCACCGGCCTGGTCGAACGGCTCGCCGCCAACGCCCCCGCCCTGTACGGGGACCGGCCCCTCGACCTTCACCTCGTCGACCCCCACCCGCCCGGGAGCGGCCGGATCTGGCGCCGCGACCAGTCCCCGCTGCTGTGGATGAACTCCATGGCCGAGGACGTCACGATGTTCACCGACGACACCGTCCGCCAGGAGGGCCCCGTCCGGAAGGGGCCCGCGCTCGACGCCTGGGCGGCGGACGTGCGGGAGGGCCGGACCCGGTGCGCCGAGGCCGCCGCCGACCCCCGGCTGCGCGCCGAGATCGAGATGCTGCGGGGGCGGGACTTCCCGAGCCGGCGACTCCAGGGCGCCTATCTGCGCTGGGTGTACGCGCACGCGGTGGCGGCCCTCCCGCCCTCGGTCACCGTCCATGAGCACCGCGCACCGGCCCTGCGCGTCACCGGCCCGCGCGACGGCCGCCAGCTCGTCCACCTCGCGGGCCGCGCCGCACCGCTCGCCGTCGACCTGGTCGTCCTCACCCTCGGTCACCTGGACGCCGGGCCGGACGCCGAACAGCGCGCGCTCTCCGCCTTCGCGGACCGGCACGGGCTCGTCCACCTGCCGCCCGCCTTCACCGCCGACAGCGACCTGAGCGCGCTGCCCGCGGGCGAACCCGTCATCGTCCGGGGACTCGGGCTCGCCTTCGTCGACCTCATGGTGCTGCTCACCGAAGGACGCGGCGGGCGCTACGAGAACGGGGAGTACGTGCCCTCCGGCCGGGAGCCCGTCCTGTACGCCGGATCGCGGCGCGGCGTCCCGTACCGCGCCAAGATCGGCTACGGCCTCCAGGGCGAACGGCCGCCGCTGCCGCGTTTCTTCGGGCCCGCCCGCGCCGCGGAGCTGCGGGACCGGCCGAGACCGCCCGACTTCCGCCGGGACATCCGGCCCCATGTCGACAAGGAACTCGGGTACGCCCACTACCACCGGCTGTTCACCGCCCACCCCGAGCGCACCGCCGCCGACCGGGCCGCCTTCGAGGAGAAGTACGCCGCGGCCGAGCCGGGCAGCGCCGAACTGCGGGACCTGATCGCCGACGCCGTCCCCGACCCCGCCGACCGGCTCGACCTCGACGCGCTCGACCGCCCCCTGGACGGGATCCGCCACACCTCGTCCGACGCCCTTCAGGAAGCGGTCCGCGCCCACATCGCCGCCGACCTCTCACGCCGGAACGACCCCGGGCACAGCGAGGACCTCGCCGTGTTCCTCGGACTGCTCTCGGTCTACGGAACGCTCGTCCGGCTCGGCGACACCGGGGACGAATGGCACGGCTTCTTCAGCTACCTGGCCTCAGGCCCGCCCGGCCCCCGGCTGCGGCAGCTGCTCGCGCTCTCCCGGGCCGGCGTCGTCCGCTTCCTCGGCGCCGGCACCACGGTCGAGGCCGACGAGGAACGGGGCGTCTTCCGCGCGGCGAGCGCCACCCTGCCGGGGGAGCGGGTCGAGGCCCGCGCCCTGGTCGAGGCCCGCCTCCCCGCCCCCGCCCCGGGGCGCACCCGCTCACCCCTGCTGCGCACGCTGTACGAGGACGGGGCCGCCGCCACCGCCTCCGGGCTGCTCGCGGTCGACCCCGGCGACGGCCGGATCCTGGACCGCGCCGGCCGCCCGCACCCCCGCCGCTTCGCGCTCGGCCCGCACACCGGGGCGCGCACGAGCGGGGCGTTCACCCGGCCGCGCACCGGCGGCCCGGCGTTCGGCCAGAACGACGCGACCGCGCGCGCCGCCCTCGTCCTGCTGCGCCGCCTCCACCCGGACCCGGGGGACTGAGCACCGGCGGCCTCCTTCCGCACCCGGGGGACTGAGCACCTGCCGCCTCCTTCCGCACCCGCACCCACCCTCACCGTGCCGCCCGAAGGCCGGCACCCACGCTCCGCCGAAAGGACTTGCCATGCCAGCTCTCCGGCCCCTCCACCTGGCCGCCGAGATCGGCGGCCCGCCCCGCTACGACGCCGCGCACCACACCGGGCTCGCCCGGCTCGCGGAGGGCGGCGCGCTCGACTTCGTCACCCTCGGCGACTCCTTCGCCCGGCCGGGGCCCGACGCGCTCGCCGTACTCGCCAGGGTGGCCCCCGCCACCCGCCGCGTCGGCCTGGTGCCGACGGTCACCACCACCCACACCGAGCCGTTCCACGTGTCGTCGGCCGTGGCCACCCTGGACTGGGTCAGCCGGGGCCGGGCGGGCTGGCAGGTCGGCGTGTCAACGACCGAGGCCGAGGCCCGGCTGTTCGGCCGCCGCCCCGCGGCGCCCGCCCCGGACCTGTGGCACGAGGCGGGCGAGTGCGCCGACGTCTCGGCCCGGCTCTGGGACAGCTGGGAGGACGACGCCGAGATCCGGTCCACCGCGACCGGCCGCTTCATCGACCGCGACAAGCTGCACCACGTGGACTTCGAGGGCTCCGCGTTCAGCGTCCGGGGACCGGCCATCGTGCCCCGGCCGCCGCAGGGCCACCCCGTCGTCGTGATCGACGGCACGGCCGGGCCGGCCAGGGACGCCGCCGCGCACCACGCCGACGTCGTCCTCGTACGGGCCCCCACCCCCGAGCGGACCGCCGCGGTCCGCGACGATGTGCGCCTCCGGGCCGCCGCCCACGGCCGGGACCCCGACACCCTGCGGGTGCTCGCCGCGCTCACCGTCGACCTCGGCGACGCCGAGACGGCCTTCGAACCGGGGCTGGCGACCGGACCGCCGCCGGCCGACCGGGGCACCTACTTCCGGGGCGGCCCGGTGGACTTGGCCGACCTGATCACCGAGTGGCACCGGGCCGGTGCGGTCGACGGCTTCCACCTCACCCCGATCACCCCCGCACGCGACCTCGAACGGATCGTCAACGGCACGGTCGCCCTGCTCCAGCACCGCAGCCTGTTCCGGACCTTCTACCCGGGCGGCACCCTGCGCGAGCACCTGGGCCTGGCCCGGCCCGCCAACCGGTACGCACGCGCGGGGGAACGGGTATGACGGCCGCCACCCCGAAACGGATGCACCTCGCCGCGCACTTCCCCGGCGTGAACAACACCACCGTCTGGTCCGACCCGCGCTCCCGCAGCCAGATCGAGTTCTCCTCGTTCGAGCACCTCGCGCGCACGGCCGAGCGGGGCCTGTTCGACTTCTTCTTCCTTGCCGAGGGGCTGCGGCTGCGCGAGCACAAGGGGCTGATCCACGACCTGGACGTGGTCGGCAGACCCGAGTCGCTGACCGTGCTCTCCGCGCTGGCGGCCGTCACCGACCGGATCGGCCTCGCCGCCACCGTCAACACCACCTTCAACGAGCCCTACGAACTGGCCCGCCGGTTCGCCACCCTCGACCACCTCAGCGCCGGCCGGGCCGCGTGGAACGCGGTCACCTCCTCCGATGCCTTCACCGGCGAGAACTTCCGCCGCGGCGGCTATCTGGACCGCTCCGAGCGGTACACCCGCGCCGCCGAGTTCGTCGCCACCGCCCGCGAGCTGTGGGACTCCTGGACCCCCGAAGGCGCCCCGCGCCCCGTCGCGCACCGGGGCCGGCACTTCACCGTCGAGGGCGAGTTCACCGTCCCGCGCTCCCCGCAGGGCCACCCCGTCGTCATCCAGGCCGGCGACTCGGCCGAGGGCCGGGACTTCGCCGCGTCCGCCGCCGACATCGTCTTCACCCGGCACGGCACCCTCGAAGCGGGCCGCGCCTTCTACGCGGACGTCAAGGGACGGCTCGCGGCCCACGGCAGGGAGCCCGACGAGCTGAAGGTCATGCCCGGCGTCACCTTCGTGCTCGGCGACACCGACGCCGAGGCGGAGGAGCGCGCGATCGCCGTCCGCCGCCGGCAGGTCTCGCCGCAGAACGCGATCGCGGCCCTGGAGCAGGTCTGGGGCCGCGACCTCTCCGGGTACGACCCGGACGGGCCGCTGCCCGCGAGCGACCCGGATCCCGGCGCCGAGCTGGTCCGGGGGCGGGTCCGGCAGGGCGACCCACTCGCGGTGGCGGCCCGCTGGCGCGCGCTGTCCCGGGAGAAGGGGCTCTCGATCCGGCAGACGGTCATCGAGGCGACCGGCCGCCAGTCGTTCATCGGCAGCCCGGCCACCGTCGCCGCGCAGCTGACGGAGTACGTGGCGGCCGGGGCCGCCGACGGTTTCATCCTCGTCCCGCACCTCACCCCCGGCGGCCTCGACGACTTCGTCGACCGGGTCGTCCCGCTCCTCCAGGAACGGGGGGTCTTCCGCCGGGCGTACACCGGTTCCACGCTGCGGTCGCACCTCGGTCTCGCCGAACCGGTATGGAAGGGTTGATCCATGAGTACGCACGCACAGCAGCAGGCAGCGCGGGACTGGGAGCGCTGGCACGAGGAGCGGACCGCCACGGTCTCGTCGCCGTACGGTCCGCTCTCCCTCACCGGGACCCACTGGCTCGCGGATTACCCGGAGGGGCGAATTCCGGCCGTCCCGGGCCGGTGGCGGGAAGGGGACGGCGCCCTCGTGCTCGAAGCCGCCCCGGAGGACGGGCTGACCGTGGACGGGAAACCCCTCGACGGGGAGGTCACGCTCGACGCGGACCGGGGGCCGATCGACGCCTCCCGGGTCGCGCACGAAGGCCGCAGGCTGGTCGTGCTGAGCCGCGAAGGACTGTGGGCGGTCCGGGTGTTCGACCCCGAATCGCCCGCGCGGCGCGCGTTCCGGGCGATCGAAGCGACCCCGTACGACCCGCGCTGGGCGGTGCCGGGAACCTTCCGCCGGTACCCGGACTCGCGCACCGTCCGGGTCGAGAACGCCGACGGTGTCGAACGCGGACTGGGGCTGGCCGGTGAGATCGCCTTCGAGCTGGACGGGGCCGGGCACACGCTCCAGGTCGCCGTGGAGCCCGACGGCTCGCTCTGGGCGGTCTTCGCCGACGCCACCAGCGGGAACAGCAGCTACCGCTTCCGCTTCCTGCGGCCCGCCGCGCCGGCGGCCGACGGCTCGGTGACCGTCGACCTCAACCGCGCGCTGCTGCCGCCGTGCGCCTTCGCGGACCACTTCATCTGCCCGTTCCCGCCGCCGGGCAACACTCTTCCGGTGGCCGTGGAGGCAGGGGAGCGGCGCCGGACCGACGGCTGAGGCGGGACGCGGCGCGTCCGGGTTCCGGTGCGCCGCGTCCGAGCTCAGGCCAAAACGCACCCTTGCGCGAGAAGTTGACGCCTTGAATACTCCCGAGCAGCGCTTGTCAGGAGCACGGCATATCCGGAATGCGGACGGGAGCCGTGCGCCCGACTGCGCCTCACGGGTCCGGCCACCCCACAGGCGGACCCCCGATTCCCCTCGGGAGGGAATGACAGTGAGGATCAAGCGCACCACCCCCCTCAGCGGCACCGCCAGACGCAGCAGGGCCGTCGCCATCGCGGCGGGCCTGGTGGCCGTAGCCGCCCTGGCCGCCCCCACTGCCCAGGCGAACTCCACCGGAACGTACAGCGCCAACCAGCTCGCCGCCGCCAGTGACGCCGTCCTCGGCGCCGACGTGGCCGGCACCGCCTGGAACGTCGACGCGAAGACCGGCAAGGTCGTGGTCACGGTCGACAGCACGGTCTCCGCGGCGGAGATCCAGCAGATCAAGGACTCCGCGGGCGGCAACGCGGGAGCCCTGCGCATCGAGCACACCCCCGGCAGGTTCAGCAAGCTGCTCAAGGGCGGCGACGCCATCTACGCACCCGGCTGGCGCTGCTCCCTCGGGTTCAACGTCCGCAGCGGCAGCACGTACTACTTCCTGACCGCCGGTCACTGCACCGACGGCAACCCGCCCTGGTACACCAACTCCTCGAACACCACCTACATAGGCCCGACGGTCGGCTCCAGCTTCCCGACCAACGACTACGGACTGGTGCGCTACGACAACTCCGCGGTCTCGCACGAGGGCACCGTGGGCAGCGTCGACATCACCGCTGCGGCCAACGCCACGGTCGGCATGTCCGTGACCCGCCGGGGCTCCACGACCGGCATCCACAGCGGCACGGTCTCCGCGCTCAACGCCACGGTCAACTACGGCAACGGCGACGTGGTCTACGGCATGATCAAGACCAACGTCTGCGCCGAACCCGGCGACTCGGGCGGCCCCCTCTACTCCGGCTCCAAGGCGATCGGCCTGACCTCGGGCGGCAGCGGCAACTGCAGCTCCGGCGGTACGACGTTCTTCCAGCCGGTCACCGAGGCGCTCAGCGCGTACGGGGTCAGCGTGTACTGACGACCCCGACCCGCCCCTGCGGACCCGTCGCGTACGGGTGGGCCGGCGGGTACGGACGACGGTTCGGCATCGGCCGGCCCCCGGGCGGAAACACGCCCGGGGGCCGGCTCCGTCGTGTCCTGGCCGAGTGGTGAGCGGAGAGCCGGGACCGATAAGTGAACACCGCGAGACTGAAACGGTGTTGTCGTGTGTGCGTCCGTGAATCGGCCTTGTGTGCCCATGGGGGCGTGACCATAGTGGGCGCTTCATCCTCCGCGTACGGACGACCCCACATCATCTGTGCGCGGCCCCACAGGAGGTCGAAGTTGAAGCATCGACGCATATCGAGGAAGCGCGCAGTGCTGGCGGGCTCGGCGGTCGTCGGCCTGGTCGCGGCGGGCGTGAGCTTCCAGAGCGCGAACGCCAGTGACGAGGTGCCCCGGTTCACGCCGCGGACGCTGAGCGCGGCCGCGGCCGGGAAGCTCGCCACGGATCTGGGCAAGGACCTGGGCACCGGCGCGGCCGGCTCGTACTACGACGCCGGCAGCAAGCACCTGGTGATGAACGTGGTCGACGAGACCGCGGCCGAGCGGGTGCGGCAGGCGGGCGGCACGGCCAGAATCGTCGAGAACACCCTCGCCGACCTGAAGTCCGCCCGGCAGACCCTGGCCGGCAAGGCGACGATCCCCGGCACCTCGTGGGCCGTCGACCCGGTCGGCAACAAGGTCGTCGTCACCGCCGACCGTACGGTCAAGGGCGCCGACCTGAAGAAGCTCGGGGCGGTGGTCGAGTCGCTGGGCGGCAAGGCCGAACTCAAGAAGTCGGCGGGGGAGTTCAAGCCGTTCATCGCCGGCGGCGACGCGATCTGGGGCAACGGCGGGCGCTGCTCGCTCGGCTTCAACGTGGTCAAGGACGGCGAGCCGTACTTCCTGACCGCCGGGCACTGCACCGAGGCGATCTCCAGCTGGTCGGACTCCCAGAGCGGCGCCGAGATCGGTACGAACGCCGGCTCGGAGTTCCCGGACAACGACTTCGGTCTGGTGAAGTACACCTCGTCCACCGCGCACCCGAGCGAGGTGGACCTCTACAACGGCTCCACCCAGCCCATCACCAAGGCGGGCGAGGCCACCGTCGGCATGACGGTGACCCGCAGCGGTTCCACCACCCAGGTCCACGACGGCGAGGTGACGGGCCTGGACGCCACCGTCAACTACGGCAACGGCGACATCGTCAACGGGCTCATCCAGACCACGGTCTGCGCCGAGCCGGGCGACAGCGGCGGCTCGCTCTTCGCCGGTGACACGGCGATCGGTCTGACCTCGGGCGGCAGCGGCGACTGCTCGTCGGGCGGCGAGACGTTCTTCCAGCCGGTGCCGGAGGCGCTGGCGGCGTTCGGCGCCGAGATCGGCTGACCGTTCCGCACGGCGAAGCGTGGCCCCCGGCTCCGGCCGGGGGCCACGCACGTGTGAGGGGGCCGCTTCAGCCGGCCAGGGCCGCCCCGGCCGGTGCTACGCCGAAGATGTCCACCGCGTGGTAGTACGTCCAGGCCGTGGCGTTGCACGACGTCAGCTTGGCGCCGGAGTAAGCGGAGCACACACGCTTGAGGTCCGCGTATAGGGCGTTGTCGAGGCGGGCCTTGTTGGCGGAGAACGTGCCGGCCGCCTTGTAGTTGCGGTACCCGAAGTCGTGGCGGGCGCAGGCCGTCTGGAACGGGAAGCCGAAGGGGTTGTCGGGCGAGGTGCTGCAGTAGTCCGTCGACCAGTCGAAGCCGTACGCGGACCACGCGCCCTTGTTGTTGCGGGCGGAGTTCCACGCGTTGTAGCTGGCGGCGCTCGTCTGCGTCCAGGAACTGAGCACCTGGGGCTTGTCCGCGGGGGCCGCCGAGGCGGAGGCGGCGGGCAGCAGGGCGAGCGGGAGCGACAGGCCGAGGGTGGCGAGCAGGGTGGCGACGCGACGGCGCATGAGCAACCTCCGTGGGGTGGCGGGGAGTCGTGGCGGCTCGCGGGGTGCGCGAGGTCGCTCCAGCATGCCGTCATGTACCTGTCATGCCTAGATGTCGTCGGGGCCTGACGGGACTCCCCTCCGTACGTCAGGTGGAGGGGAGTCCGAAGACAGGGGTCAGACCGGGGTCGAGCCCGCGCCGCCCGTGGGCGCTTCCGTTCCCGGCGTCGCGTCCCGCTCCTTCCCGCGCATCGCCGTCAGCAGCGTGACCGCCGCGCCCGCCACCGCCCAGGCGGACAGCACCAGCAGGGGGCCGGTCACGGCGTTGCCGCGGAAGTAGGCGATCGAGCGGGCCGTCCAGGTCGAGGCGCCCGGGGGAGGGCGGGGCCGATCGCGCGCCAGAAGTCCGGGAGCATCGGGAGGGGGAAGGCGCCGCCCGCGCTCGGGTTGCCCGCGATGACCACGAGCAGGACGGCCAGGCCGATGCCGACGATGCCGGTGAGGGCCTCCAGGGCGAGGGTGATCATGCCGACCGCGAAGACGGTCAGCGCGCCCAGGCCCGACAGCCCCCAGAAGCTGCCGGGCAGGGCGTCCAGGACCGGGCCGATGATGACCGCGCCGCCGATGCCGCCCGCGATGGCGTACAGGGCCATGACCCCGGTCCGGATCAGCGCGCGCTCCCGGTTGGCGGGGCGGCTGCCCGCGCTGATCGCGAGGATCGAGGCGCAGAGGTAGCCGCCGACGCACCAGCCCACGGCCAGGTAGAACGAGGACAGCCCGTCGAAGTCCTGGTGCGAGGCCGGGGCCACGTCCACGGCGCGCGCGGTGCGCTCCTGGCTCAGCTCGGCCTGCTTGATGATCTTCGTCAGGGAGTTGGCCAGGACCGTGCCCCCGCCGGAGGCGACCAGTACGGTGTCCCGGGTGCCCCGGGGGTCGACGATCAGGGCGCCGTCGATCTCGCGGTCCAGGATCTGCCGGCGGGCGGTGGCCTCGTCGGCGACCGCGCGGGGGTCGAGCGGGCCGCCGGGGAGGCCGTCCAGTTCGGTGACCAGGCGGGCGGAGACCTGCTGGGGTGCGACGACGCCGAAGGGGACGTCCGTCGGCTTCGGGTTGTGCAGGGCCCCGATGTAGGACGCGATGAACAGCAGCTGGAGCGCCAGCACCCCGACGACGAGCAGGGCGGCCCGTGGGGTGACGGCTTTTCTCACCTCTGCGGCGAAAGTCATGCCCCCACGCTCCAAGGTGCCCGTCGCCCGCGCAGTCGGAAGGCGGCCGAACGGCGGAAGGGGTGCGGGGTGCGTGACCGGGGGAGGTGGGCCGGACGCCGAGTATCGTACGAGTGTTCGAAACTTGGTTTATGGTGGAGAGCGAGGGGGTGGGCAGCGCGTACGAATCGGTTCAGGAGGTGCAGGTGCCAGGGTTCACGCATCTGCATACCGTCTCCGGGTTCTCCCTGCGGTACGGGGCCTCGCACCCGGAGCGGCTGGCGGAGCGCGCCGCCGAGCGGGGCATGGAGGCCCTCGCGCTGACCGACCGCGACACCCTGGCCGGCGCCGTCCGGTTCGCCCGGGCCTGCGGGCGGGAAGGGGTGCGCCCGCTGTTCGGGGTGGACCTCGCGGTGGCGCCGGTGACGGGGGGCGGGCCCGCCCGGCGCACCCGCACCCCTGCACGCGGGGGTGTCTTTGTCGATGAATCGGCGCCCCGGGTCACCTTCCTCGCCCGTGACGGCGTACGGGGCTGGGCCGAGCTGTGCCGCCTGGTCACCGCCGCCCACGCCGCCGTCCCCGAGGGCGGCCGCCCCCTGGTCGACCGGCTCGCGCTGCCCGCCGAAGGGCTCACCGTGCTCCTCGGCCCCGCGTCCGACGTGGGCCGGGCGCTGTCCGCCGGCCGCCCCGACCTGGCCGCCGCCCTCCTCGCCCCCTGGCGCGAGCTGTACGGCGACGACCTCCGGCTCGAAGCCGTCCACCACGGGCGGACCGGCACCGGACCCGGTTCGCTGCGGCTCGCCGCCCGTACCGTCGGGCTCGCCGCCGAGCAGGGCGTACGGGCCGTGCTGACCAACGCCGTCCGGTACGCCGACGCGGGGCAGGGCCCGGTCGCCGACGTGCTCGACGCCGCCCGCAGGCTCGTCCCCGTCGACCCGCGCCGCTCCCCGCTCGACAGCGGTGAGCGCTGGCTCAAGGACGCCCGCGCGATGGCGGAGACCGCCGAGCGGATCACCTCCGCCGCCGGGCTCGGCGCCGGTGCCGGGGCGCGGCTGCTCGCGGAGACCCGGCACACCGCCGACGCCTGCGTGGTCGACCCCGAGGGGGACATCGGGCTCGGCTCCGTCCACTTCCCCGAACCGCGTCTCGTCGGCGCGGACCGGCGTACCGCCCAGCGGGTGCTGGCCTCCCGCGCCGCCGCCGGCATGGTCGTGCACGGCTACGACCGCAGGCCGGAGTACTGGGACCGGATGCACCACGAGCTGGACATCATCGCCCACCACGGCTTCGCCTCGTACTTCCTGACGGTCGCCCAGGTGGTCGACGACGTACGGGCGATGAAGGTGCGGGTGGCCGCCCGCGGCTCCGGGGCCGGCTCGCTGGTCAACCACCTCCTGGGCATCGCCCACGCCGACCCGGTCGAGCACGGGCTGCTGATGGAGCGCTTCCTGTCCATGCGCCGCTTCGTGCTGCCCGACATCGACATCGACGTGGAGTCGGCCCGCCGCCTCGACGTCTACCGCGCGATCATCGGCCGCTTCGGCGCCGAGCGGGTCGCCACCGTCGCCATGCCCGAGACCTACCGGGTGCGCCACGCCATCCGCGACGTCGGCGCCGCGCTCTCCATGAACCCGGCCGAGACCGACCGGCTCGCCAAGGCTTTCCCGCACATCCGGGCCCGCGACGCCCGCGCGGCCATGGAGGAGCTGCCCGAACTGCGCGAGGTGGCCAGGACCAGGGAGAGGTACGGGCGGCTGTGGGAGCTGGTGGAGGCGCTGGACGCCCTGCCGCGCGGCATCGCCATGCACCCGTGCGGGGTCCTCCTCTCGGACGCCTCGCTGCTGCGGCGTACCCCCGTCATGCCCACCAGCGGCGAGGGCCTCCCGATGTCCCAGTTCGACAAGGAGGACGTGGAGCACCTCGGGCTGCTCAAGCTCGACGTGCTGGGCGTACGGATGCAGTCGGCGATGGCGCACGCGGTCGCCGAGGTGAAGCGGGCCTCGGGGCGCGAGGTGGACCTGGACGCCGTGGAGCCGGGCGACCCGCGCACGTACCAGCTGATCAGGGCGGCGGAGACGCTGGGCTGCTTCCAGATCGAGTCGCCCGGCCAGCGCGACCTGGTCGGCAGGCTCCAGCCGGAGAACTTCCACGACCTGGTGGTCGACATCTCGCTGTTCCGGCCGGGCCCGGTCTCCGCCGACATGGTCCGCCCGTTCATCGAGGCCCGGCACGGCCGCGCGCCGGTCCGCTACCCGCACCCCGACCTGGAGGAGCCGCTGCGCGAGACGTACGGCGTGGTGGTCTTCCACGAGCAGATCATCCAGATCGTCGACATCATGACCGGCTGCGGCCGCGACGAGGCCGACCGGGTCAGGCGCGGGCTCTCCGACCCCGAGTCGCAGGCCCGGATCAGGGTCTGGTTCGCCCAGCACGCGGCGGCGCGGAAGTACGACGTGGAGGTGATCGCCCGCGCCTGGGAGATCGTCGAGGCGTTCGGCAGCTACGGCTTCTGCAAGGCGCACGCGGTGGCCTTCGCCGTGCCCACGTACCAGTCGGCCTGGCTGAAGGCGCACCATCCGGCGGCCTTCTACGCCGGGCTGCTCACCCACGACCCCGGGATGTACCCGAAGCGGCTGCTGCTCGCCGACGCGCGGCGGCGCGGGGTGCCGGTGCTGCCGTTGGACGTGAACCGGTCGGCGGCCGCCCATCGAATCGAACTGGTGTCTGACGGGAAGGGTGAGGGGGAGCGCTGGGGGCTGCGGCTGGCGCTCTCGGACGTCCACGGGATCAGCGAGGCCGAGGTCGCCCGGATCGAGGCCGGGCAGCCCTACAGCTCACTGCTGGACTTCTGGCAGCGTGCCCGTCCGGGAAAGCCGGCCGCCGAACGGCTGGCCCAGGTCGGCGCGTTGGACGCGTTCGGGGCCAACCGCCGCGACCTGCTGCTCCACCTCTCCGAGCTGCACCGCTCCCAGCGGGGCGCGGGTTCCGGCGGCGCCGGGGCGCAGCTCCCGCTCGGCGGCGGGCACCGCACCGCTTCCGTCGGCCTGCCCGACCTCAACGAGGCGGAACGGCTCAGCGCCGAGCTGGGCGTGCTGAGCATGGACGTCTCGCGCCATCTGATGAGCGATCACCACGCCTTCCTGAAGGAGCTGGGCGCGGTCTCGGCCAAGCGGCTGCGCGAGGCACGGCACGGGGAGACCGTGCTGGTCGCGGGTGCCAAGGCCGCGACCCAGACACCGCCCATCCGCTCCGGCCGCCGGGTCGTCTTCACCACCCTGGACGACGGCACGGGCCTGGTCGACCTGGCCTTCTTCGACGACAGCCACGCCGCCTGCGCGCACACCGTCTTCCACTCCTGGCTGCTGCTGGTGCGCGGGGTGGTGCAGCGGCGCGGGGCGCGCAGCCTGAGTGTGGTCGGCGCGGCCGCCTGGAACCTGGCGGAGCTGGCCGAGCTGCGGCGTACGGGCGGACTCGACGCGGTCGCGGAGCGGCTGGCGCAGGTGCCGGAGCCGGAGGCGGGGGATGACCCGGAGCCGGCCGGCGACGACGGCCGCCGCATCCGGATGCCCACCGGTTACGAGATGAACCCGTGGGCCGACCTCAAGCCGCCCGGCGAAGGGCTGCCCACCGGCCGGAAACTGTGGCACCAGAGCCCGGGGAGCGCGGGATGAACGGGGTGCCGGACGGGCGGCCCGGGGTCCTCTGCCTGCGGTTCCGGCGGGTCGGCGGCGGGCCCCCGGACACCGCCGGGTACGCGGGGCTGCTCGCGCTGCTCGGTTCGTTCACCCCGGTCGTGGAGGCGGCGCCGCCGGACGGCGCGCTCGCCGATGTGCGCGGCGCGCTGCGCTACTTCGGGCGGGACGTGAAGGGGATCGCCTCGGTGATCCGGGTCCGCGCACTGGCCCTGCACGGGGTGGACTGCGCGATCGGGGCCGCCCAGAACCCGATGCTGGCCCGGATGGCGCTGCGGCAGGCCGCGCCCGGGACGACCTTCGTGGTGCCCGCCGGCGGGGTGGCCGCCTTCCTCGCGGACCGGCCGGCCGCCGCGCTGGACGGCGTGGGGGCGGCGACGGCCCGGACCCTGTGCGGGTACGGGCTCGACTCCGTCGGCCGGATCGCGGCCGCCCCGCTCGGCACCCTGCAGCGGATCACCGGGGCCCGGACCGGGCGCGACCTGTGGGAGCGGGCGCACGGCATCGACCGCACCGCCGTCGTGCCGAACGCCGCCGCCCGCTCGGTCGCCGCCGAACGCACCTTCCCGCGCGACGAACTGGACCGGGAGCGGCAGCGCCGCGCGCTCATGTCGCTCACCGAGGAACTGGGGGCGCGGATGCGCGGCGAGGGGCAGGTGTGCCGCGCGCTCGCGGTCTCCGTGCGCTACGCCGACCGCACCGGCTACTCGACGCTGACCCGCAGCCGTACGCTCCGCGAGCCCACCGCGCACTCCGCGGAGCTCACCGCTCTCGCGTACCGCATCCACGACTCGTTCGCCCTTCAGCGGGCCCGGGTGCGGGGGATCGGGCTGCGCGCCGAAGGGCTCGGCGACGCGGAGCGGGCGGCCCAGCAGCTGAGCTTCGACCCGGTGGACGAGCGGGCCCGCCGGATCGAGGCGGTCGCGGACCGGCTGCGGGACCGGTTCGGCCCCCGGGCCGTGATGCCGGGGCGGCTGGCGGCCTGAACGGGGCCTCGGCCGGTTTGGCGGGGCCCCGGGCGGCCTGGACGGGGCCCCGGGCGGCCGGCCGGGCAACTCCCGCGGCCCCGCGGACTTTTTACCGACGCGTAACTTCCCAGCGAACCCTACTCATGCGTAATTTGGCATGAGCACGCAGAAACGCAACAGAAACTTGTGGTCCGGGCCGCAGGGTGCACAGACATCGCAACTCCCTTGAGCCGCAAGGAGACCCCACGATGCTGCCCTGGACCCGCGCGCCGCGCTCCCCACGCGCCCGCCGGACGCTCGCCGCCCTGCTTCTCGCCGTCGCCGCGGTCGCCACCCCCACGGCAACCGCCGCCGCGGCCGCCCCCACCGCCGCGACGGCCACCACCTCGCGCGGCTGGAACGACTACTCCTGCAAGCCCTCCGCCGCCCACCCCCGCCCCGTCGTCCTGGTCCACGGCACCTTCGGGAACTCCGTCGACAACTGGCTGGTCCTGGCCCCCTACCTGGTGAACCGCGGCTACTGCGTCTACTCGCTCGACTACGGCCAGCTGCCCGGCGTGCCGGTCTTCAACGGCCTCGGCCCGATCGACAAGTCGGCCGGCCAGCTCGCCGCCTTCGTCGACAAGGTGCTCGCCTCCACGGGGACGGCCAAGGCGGACATCGTCGGCCACTCCCAGGGCGGCATGATGCCGCACTACTACCTGAAGTTCCTCGGCGGCGCGGCCAAGGTGAACGCCATGATCGGCCTCGCCCCCGACAACCACGGCACCACGCTGCTCGGCCTGACCAAGCTCCTGCCGTACTTCCCCGGCGTCGGCGACCTGCTCAACGCCGGTACGCCCGGACTCGCCGACCAGGTGGCCGGGTCGCCCTTCATCAAGAAGCTCAATTCCCTGCCGGACACCGTGCCCGGGGTGCACTACACCGTCATCGCGACCCGCTACGACGAGGTCGTGACCCCGTACCGGACGCAGTTCCTGGACGGACCCGACGTGCGCAACGTCCTGCTCCAGGACCTGTGCCCGGTCGACCTGTCCGAACACGTGGCGATCGGGACCATCGACCGGGTCGCCTACCACGAGGTGGCGAACGCCCTGGACCCGGCGCACGCGAGTCCGACCGACTGCGCCTCCGTCATCGGCTAGACCCCGTGACGCCCTGCCCCGGCTAGGTCACTCCTCGCCGGGGCAGCGGCACTGTCAGTGCCGGCTGGCACGATCGGATCATGACGACGAACGACTGGGACTCCCTCGCCGCCACCTTCGACCAGGAGGCCGACCACGGGCTGCTCGACCCGGTGGTCCGCGCCGCCTGGGCGCGGCGGATGGAGAGCTGGCTGCCCGCCGAACCGTCCGACGTGCTCGACCTCGGCTGCGGTACGGGAAGCCTCGCCCTGCTCGCGGCCGAACAGGGCCACCGGCTCACCGCCGTGGACAGCTCGCCGCGCATGGTGGAGCGGGCCCGCGCCAAGCTGGCCGGCACCCGGGCCGAGGTGCTGACGGGGGACGCGGTCCGGCCGCCCGTCGGGGACCGGAGGTTCGACGTGGTCCTCGCCCGGCACGTGGTGTGGACGCTGCCCGACCCGGCGGCCGTCCTGCGCCACTGGGCGGGGCTGCTGCGCCCGGGCGGCAGGCTGGTCCTGGTGGAAGGCGTGTGGAACGGCACCGGTCTGTCCGCCGATCACCTCACCACGCTGCTCGCCCCGTTCACCGAGCGCGTCCACCACGAACGGCTCTCCGACGACCCCGGCCTGTGGGGCAAGGAGGTCGACGACGAGCGCTACGCCCTGGTCGCCCGTGCGAGCCGGCCCCACCGCCACAGGGAGGTCGTCGACGTGCACCTGATCCTCCGCCGCGGCCCCGAGGTCCTGCTCGCCCGCCGGGCCGGCACGGGCTACGCGGACGGCCTGCTGCACGCCCCCTCCGGCCATGTGGAGGACGGCGAGGACGTGCGGGAGGCGGTGATCCGGGAGACGGCCGAGGAGATCGGCCTCGGCCTCGGCCCCGAGGAGCTGCGCGTGGCCCTGGTCATGCAGCACCGGGGCCCGGCGGGCAACGCCAGGACGGGATGGTTCTTCGAAGCGGAGTACGACCCGGACAGGCCGCCGTACAACCGCGAACCCGACAAGTGCTCCGAGCTGGCCTGGTATCCGCTCGACGAGCTCCCCGACGACATGGTCGCGTACTGCCGCGCGGGCCTCGACGGCTACCGGGCGGGGGAGTCGTTCCTGATCCACTGGCACCGGGACGGCGACGCGATCGCGTACGAACCGGAGGGTGAGAGCCGGGCGGTGGCGCTGCCGGCCGGCGGGGCCCGCACCGGCCGGGTCCACCACATCGAGCTGTGGGTGCCCGACCTGGCGGCGGCCGTGCCGGGCTGGGACTGGCTCCTCGGCGAGCTGGGCCATGTCCCGTACCAGGACTGGGCGCACGGGCGCAGCTGGCGGCGCGGGGACGGCTACGTGGTGATCGAGCAGTCGCCCGACCTGGTCCCCGGCGCGCACGAGCGCCGCCGCCCCGGCCTCAACCACCTGGCGTTCCACGTCGAGCACCGGGCCGCCCTGGACGCCCTGGTGGCCCGGGCCCCGGACCACGGCTGGCGGCTGCTCTTCGCGGACCGCCATCCGCACGCGGGCGGCGAGGACTGCGTGGCCGCCTACCTGGAGGACGCGGCGGGGTACGAGGTGGAGCTGGTGGTGCGCTGAGGGGGCGCCGGCCGGGCTCTCAGTCCAGCAACCCGGCGAGCCCGTCCGCCGAGCGGGCGAGCCGCTCCAGCTCGTCGAGCGCCTCCGTCGCGGCCCGCGCCGCTTCGGGGTCGCGCCCGG
This sequence comes from Streptomyces sp. 2131.1, assembly GCF_900105515.1. Classification (GTDB taxonomy): domain Bacteria; phylum Actinomycetota; class Actinomycetes; order Streptomycetales; family Streptomycetaceae; genus Streptomyces; species Streptomyces drozdowiczii. The sequence continues at coordinate 5,674,480 of NZ_FNSY01000001.1, forward strand.
CCAGGCCGCTCGCGGCGAACTCGTCCTCGTCCAGGCGCAAAACCTCCGCACGGTCGGCCGACACCCACAGGTCGAGGTCCAGGTCCTCCACGACCAGCTCGCCGTCCCGGACCACGGCCGGGCGGGTCACATCGCAGTACCAGCCCTTGAGTTCGCCCGCGCCGGTGCGGACCTCCTTCACCGCGAACCACGCGTCGCGCCAGTAGTGCTCGGTGAAGACGTCGCCCGGCTCGAAGCGGACGAAGCCGAAGTCGCGGACGCCCGGGGCGGCCCAGGGCGCCCGCACGGTCACCCGGGTGCCGTCGTCGGCGAGCAGGGCGGCGGGGTACCTGATCTTGGTCTTCCCGCCCTTGACCAGGACGACGGTCAGACCGGCGTCAGCCGAGCCTGCGGACATGGCGTACCTCCGTGGCACAGATCTCGTAGCCGAACCACCGGTTGACGGCCAGCATCGGGCCGTTGCCGGCGTCGTTCCCGGTGTAGGCGTCGGTGTACCCGGCGGCCCGCGCCCGGTGCAGCGAGTCGTTCTTCGCGAGCTTGGCGAGGCCGCGGCCGCGGTGGGCCCGCCGGGTGCCCGTCATCCCCGACCAGTAGCGGTCCACCCCGTCGGTCCGGGCGGCGCTGAAGGCCGCCACCTCGCCGCCGGCCACCACGACCGAGGTGAGGCGGTGGTCGAGACCCGGGTCGCGCCAGGTCTCGGTGAGCCACTCCTCGTAGTCGTCGAGCCGGGCGGGCGTGTCGCTGGGCTCGTCCGCCGTGGCCTCGGCGTCCGCCTCGAAGAGCGGACGCGGGTCGTCCGCGAAGTCGGCGGCCGTCCGCAGCTCGACCCCGTCCGGCGCCTTCTGACGGGGCGGCAAAGGGCCGTTCGCCAGGTCCAGATGGAGGAAGTGGGCGGGCCGGCTCGCCGTGTAGCCGTGCTTCGCGGCGAACGCCAGGTTGTCCGGTGTGTCCAGCACCCAGGTGTGCACCGAGACCGCGCCGGCCAGGGCCAGATACTCCTCGGCGGTCCGCAGCAGCAGCGACCCCGCGCCCCGGCCGGTCCGCTCCGGATGGGTGTACGGATTGCAGAACCCCTGCCCCGGCTCGGGGCTCTCGTGGTTCAGGCCCACCTGCGCCGTGCCGATGACCTCGCCGTCCTCCTCGGCGACCAGCATCCGGTACCGCCGCCCGGCCGGAGCACCGGTCAGCTCGAAGACCGCCTGCTCCGGCGTGATGACCATGTACGGGAGAGCGGCGCGCCGTATCCGTACCCAGTCCTCGGCGTCGGCGGGCCGGAAGTCGCGCACGATCACAGTCATGGGCCGGACCGTACCGACGCCCCCGCCCCGCCCGCCTCCCATTTTCCGCCGGTGGGGGACAATCGGCCCGTGACTCCGAAAATCATCGTGGACCCGGATTCCGGCATCGCCCCGTACGAGCAGGTGCGCGCGCAGATCTCCGAACAGGCCCGCTCCGGCGTGCTGCCGGTCGGTCACCGGCTCCCGACGGTACGCGGCTTCGCCGAGGAGCTGGGCCTTGCCGCCAACACGGTCGCCAAGGCGTACCGGGCGCTGGAGGCGGACGGCGTCATCGAGACCCGCGGCCGCAACGGCACGTTCGTCGCCGCAGCGGGCGACACCGCCGACCGCCATGGAGCCGCGGCGGCCCGGGAGTACGCGGAACAGGCCCGCCGCCTCGGCCTCTCCCGGGCCCGCTCCCTGGAACTGGCCCAGGACGCGGTGCGGGCGGTCTTCGGGGACTGAGGGGACTGAGGGGACTTGAGGGGACTGAGGTGACGGCCCGGCAGGGAACCGGCCCGGTGCGTCCGCCCGGGTACCGGCCCGTAGCTCCCGGTTCATGAGCCCCGGGCCGGCCGGCTGACCGGCCGTCATGGCGCCGTCGCCGGAAGCTCATCCGTTCGACTTGGCATGAACACTTCCGAAAGGCCCGTCCGCGCTGCTACTTATGAGTAGGCAGAGATCCTGTCGGCCGGTCCAAGGGAGATTCCGTGAAATTGTCCAGACTCGTGGCATTCTCGTCCTCGCTCCTGCTCGGCGCGGTCATCGCCCTGACCGGGGCGACCACCGCGAACGCCGCACCGTCCGTCGACTACGTCGCCCTCGGGGACTCGTACTCCTCGGGAGTCGGCTCCGGGAGTTACATCGGCTCCAGCGGGGACTGCAAGCGCAGCACCCTCGCCTATCCCTCCCTCTGGGCCTCCGCCCACTCGCCCGCCTCCTTCAACTTCACGGCCTGCTCCGGGGCGCGCACCGGCGATGTGATCGCCAATCAGCTCGGTCCGCTCAACTCCTCGACCGACCTCGTCTCGATCTCCATCGGCGGCAACGACGCCGGCTTCTCCGACGTGATGACGACCTGCGTCCTCCAGTCGGAGTCCACCTGCCTCAACCGCATCGCCACCGCCCGCAGTTACGTGGACACCACGCTGCCCGGCAAGCTGAACTCGGTGTACGACGCGATCAAGGCCAAGGCGCCCGCCGCCCACGTCGTCGTCCTGGGCTACCCGCGCTTCTACAAGATCGGCGGCAGCTGCGTCGTCGGGCTGAGCGACAAGGTGCGCAGCGCCATCAACGGCGCCGCCGACTACCTCAACGCGGCCACCGCCAAGCGCGCCGCCGACCACGGTTTCAGCTTCGGTGACGTCACCGGCGCCTTCACCGGGCACGAGATCTGCTCGGGCAGCGCCTGGCTGCACAGCCTCAACTGGCTGAACATCGGCGAGTCGTACCACCCCTTCGCCGCCGGTCAGTCCGGCGGCTACCTGCCCGTCCTGAACGCGCTCGACTGACCGGTGGCGCGCCCCGTCAGGGGCGCGCCGTCCGCCGGCGCGCCAACTCGCCCCGGAATCGGGCGGATTCGCCGACGGCCCGTCAACCTCCGTATATGTGTGCGCAATCCCGCGCCCGGGATACACGAGTGTCGGTGGCAGGCGATAGGGTTAACCTGCCCGGGCCGAGTGCCCTCGTACGGGTGGGGAGTGACATGGAACAGATAACGGTGCGCAGCAGGGCGCGCGTGCCTGCCATTACATGCGGGAGCGGTGCGACGAGTTCGCGCCTCGACCGCCATCTCGCGGTGCTGGGCGGCCCCGTCGTCCCGCAGCGCGAGTCCGCGGAAGCGACACTGCTGATGCGCGAGCTGACCTCGCGCGACGCCGGGCACGCCCGTCGCAGCAGAAGCGCACGGGTCTCGCTCTTCGCGCCGCTGCGCCGGCTGCGGCGCTCGCTCTTCGGCAGCCGCCACTGAGCGAAGGCGGCCCTGGTTCACGCAGCGCGCTGCTGCCCGCTCTTCCGTCACCCCGGAGCCGGTAGCGGCGCGTCGCCATGTCCGCGGCCGGTCACGCAGTGTGTCCGGAGGGCCTGGATCGGTGCCGAGGTAATTCGGTCCCGAAGTACTTCTACACTGTGGACATGCCCGAGAAGCGAGCCGCGCGTCTGCACCCCGACGAGCGGAGGGCTCAGTTGGTGGCTATTGGCGTGGACATGCTTGTCGAGTGCTCGCTGGACGAGCTCTCCACCGATGCGGTGGCCCGGCGCGCAGGCATATCGAGGGGCCTGCTCTTCCACTACTTCGATTCCAAGCGCGACTTCTACCGGTCCGTGGTGCGCCGGGAGTGCGACGACTTCGCCGCCGCCACCGAACCGGACCCCTCGCTGGACCCGGTCCGCTGGATGCGCGCGTTCATCGCCGGTTTCGTCGCGCATGTCACCGGGCGCCGAAAGGTCTACCGCGCCCTCGTCCGGGGCGCGTCCGGCAGCCACCCCGCCGCCGGGGACATCGTCGAGGCCACCCGCGCCACCCTGGCCGCCCGGGTGGCCGAGGGGCAGCGGCGGCTCGGGATGCCGCAGTCGCCCCGGCTCGCCCTGGCCACCCGGGCCTGGCTCGCCTTCGCCGAGGAGGCCGTCACCAGCTGGCCCCTGGAGGAGCCGGACGCCCTCGACGAGCTGCGCGCCTTCCTGGAGTCCGGCTTCGTCCGCCTCCTCAGCGACCTGGACCGGCCCGCCACGCTCTCCGGCTAGACCCGGCTCAGAGGCCTGTTCACAGCAGCGCGAACTGCCCGTCCGGGCCCTCCTCCCGGTGGTCCAGCACCGAGGCGGGCCGCCGCGCCGCCTCCGCGACCGGCAGCACCCCCGCCGCGCGCAGCTCGTCCGCCCCGGTCCCCGGCCCCGCGGCGAGCGCGTCGGCCAGCTCCTCCTGCCGGGGCCGCAGTCCGGCGAGGAGCGCGAGCAGCGAGACCAGCTCCAGCAGCTCCGAGGTCCACTCCTGCGGCCAGGCGCGCGGACACACCGCCTCAAGCCCCGCCGCCCCCGGTCCCGCCGCCCCGGGCCCCGCCGTCCGCCGCTCGAACCACAGCTCCAGGACCCGCACCCCGCTCACCCGGAACTCCCACGCGCCGGCCGGCACCGGCGACACGCGCCCCGAGCCCAGGCGCAGCACCCGCTCATCGGCGTCGTACGACAGCGGGCCCGGGTCCGGCGGGACGGCCGCCCGCACATAGGGGCGCTGCCCGCCCGGCAGCCGGGGGCGCTCCGCCCCGCGCGCCCCGCGCAGCTGGAGCCGCAGCAGCTCACGGCCCAGCTCGACCCCGTCCGCCCAGCGCGCGGCGCCCGCCGGGAGCGGGACCACGCAGCCGGCCGGTGAGGGGCGGGCAGCCGCCAGGATCCAGGCGAGCACCGACTCCGCGGTGACGGCGTCCCCGTACCGGGCCCGCAGCACCGGGAGCAGGCCCGGGGCGAGGTTGGGTTCGAGGCCGCCGGGGCGGCGGTACAGCGGGCGGACGCGGCCCGGACGCCCGGCGGGGGAGTGGCCGTCGGGCAGCAGCGTCGTCACCGACACGGCGGGGCCGGGATCGTTCGGCACCCGGCCGTGCTCGACGAGGAAGAGCTGGTGGTCGTCGGCGATCCGCCACAGCTCGGGCCGGGCTACGTCGATGAGGCGGTGGTCGGGCAGCAGCCACTGTTCGTCGAACGGCCCGTGCAGGATCCGCACCGGCTCCGGGCACGGGCCCGACTCACGGGCGAAGCGGCCGGTGGCGCCGGGCCGGCCGGGCAGGGCGGCCACGGCGCTCTGCTGCGTACGGGCACGGGACGGGGCGAACAGCCGCTCGCGCTCCTCGCCCGAAGCCCGTACGAGACGGTCCCAACGGGCGCGGAGGGAGGCCGCGTCGGGGGCGGTCACCCACGGGCGCCCGGTGCGCAGCGGCCGGACGGACCAGGGCATGAGGTCGTCGAGGAGGGGGCCGCGCGGGCCCGCGCCGGACCCGGCCGCTGCCGGTGCTGCCACCGTCTCGTCCTCCCGCCTGCCACGCCCGCCGCCTTCCCCGGCATCGTAACGGCGCCGACGGGGAGGGCGTCAGGGCGCCTTCCCGCACGGGATCAGTGCGCGTCCACCGTCACCGAGAACGAGAACCGGTCGCCCCGGTACCGGATCTGCGCCACGTCGACCACCCGGCCGTCCTCGTCGTACGTGACGCCCGTGTAGTACAGGATCGGGCTCAGCAGCGGGACGCCCAGCAGCTCGGCGGTGGCCGGATCGGCGAGGCGCGCCTCGACCGTATCGGTGATCCGGGAGATCGGGACGCCGACCCGGTCGCGCAGCACCTTGGTCATCGGCCACCGGTCGAGGTCCGCCGCGTCCAGGTCCGCCGCGACCTCGGGGCGCACCCAGTTCTGCGCCCAGTTGGTCGGCTCGCCGCTCGCCTCCTCGCAACGCAGCCGGCGGTAGCCGACGACCTCGGCGCAGCCCGGGAAGTACTCGGCCACCTCGCCCGGCACCGGGACCGGACCGTGGTCGAGCAGCGTGGAGCGCTCGCCCGACTGCTGGGCCACGATCGCGTCGATCGAGCCGAGCAGCCGGACGGGCGAGCTGCGGCGGGCGCGCGGCTCGATGAACGTGCCGCGCCGCCGGTGCCGGCTGATCAGGCCCTCCGCCTCCAGCTCCTTCAGCGCCTGGCGCATCGTGAGGACGCTGACCCCGTAGTGCGCCGCGAGCTGCTCCTCGGTGGGCAGCCGCAGTGTGGCGTCCGGGGAGCGGCCGAGTATCGACGCCCGCAGCGACTGCGAGACCTGGTACCACAGCGGCAGCTTGCGGTTCAGGACCAGCGAGTCGGGCGCGAAGGCGGTGCCCCGGGGCGCGGGCGTGTTCTGGGCGGGCTGCGGCACCTGGTTCTCCTGCATGCGTCGTCGCCGGCCCGGGGGTCCGGTCACGGCCAGGCCCTGGTCACGGCCTGAAGTTGCGGCTCAGACCCTGCCACACGTCGTCGTAGCCGTGCTGCAGATGGTCCGCCGTCGCCGCCTGCTCCGTCGCGACGACCGGCCAGCGGGTCTCGAACATGAAGGCGAGACCGTCGTCGATCTTCTGCGGCTTCAGCTCGGCCGCGCTCGCCCTGTCGAAGGTCTCCCGGTCCGGGCCGTGCGCCGACATCATGTTGTGCAGCGAGCCGCCGCCGGGTACGAAGCCGCCCCTTCCGGCCGTCTTCGCGTCGTACGCGCCCTCGATCAGGCCCATGTACTCGCTCATCACGTTGCGGTGGAAGTACGGCGGGCGGAAGGTGTCCTCGCCGACCAGCCAGCGCGGCGCGAACACCACGAAGTCGACCCCGGCCAGGCCCGGCGTGTCCGACGGCGAGGTCAGCACCGTGAAGATCGACGGGTCCGGGTGGTCGTAGCTGATCGAGCCGATGACGTTGAAGCGGTGCAGGTCGTAGACGTACGGGGTGTGGTTGCCGTGCCAGGCGACCACGTCGAGCGGGGAGTGGTCGTACGTCGCCGTCCAGAGGTTGCCGCAGTACTTGTTGACCACCTCGACCGGCCGCTCCACGTCCTCGTGGGCGGCGACCGGGGCCAGGAAGTCCCGCGCGTTGGCCAGGCCGTTGGCGCCGATCGGGCCCAGGTCCGGGAGGACGAAGGGGCGGCCGTAGTTCTCGCAGACGTATCCGCGCGCGGTCTCGTCGAGCAGCTCCACCCGGAAGCGGACACCGCGCGGGATCAGCGCGACATGGCCGGGCTCGGCGCGCAGCAGTCCCAGCTCGGTGCGCAGGAGGAGCCCGCCGCGCTCGGGGACGATCAGCAGCTCGCCGTCGCTGTCGCTGAACACCCGGTCCGTCATGGAGGTGTTCGCGCTGTACAGGTGCACGGCCATGCCGGTGCGCTGTGCCGCATCGCCGTTGCCGCCCAGGGTCCACAGGCCCGCCACGAAGTCCGTGCCGGGCGCGGGCTCCGGGAGCGGGTCCCAGCGCAGCCGGTTGGGGTCGGGCACGGTCTCGGTGAACGGGGCGGTGCGCAGCGCGCCGTTGTCCGTGCGGACGAACGGGGGGTGGGCCGCCGAGGGGCGGATGCGGTAGAGCCAGGTGCGGTGGTTGTGCGCGCGCGGCTCGGTGAACGCGGAACCGCTCAGCTGCTCCGCGTACAGCCCGAGCGGGGCGCGCTGCGGGGAGTTGCGCCCGTGCGGGAGCGCTCCCGGCACCGCTTCCGAGCTGTGCTGATTGCCGAAACCGGCGGAGTACCGGAGCCCCTCCGCCGTCTTCCTCGCCTGCTCGTTGCCGCCCATGTGCGCTCCCGTCCGAAGGAATCCTATGCATAACCGTAGGAATGGAAGGGCGGCGAGTCAACGGCATTCGTCGTGCAGAAGGGGTTCAAAAAGCTGAACAATGCTCTACTCTCCGCCACATGTCGTGGACACGAAGACTTCTGGTGGTCCTGGCGGCACTCGCCGCCGCCCTATTCGCGGCCCCGGCCGCCCAGGCGCACGAGGAACGGCCGGTCACCCTGCCCGACGGCACCGGCAGCGTCCCCGTGTACCGCACCGGCGAGCCCGATCTCCTGGTCTGCAAGACCGACCGGGCCGACTTCGAACGCCGTATCGCCGGCTTCCCGGACGCTCTGAAGTCCCGGAACCTGAAGCTCTTCGACCGCTGCCGGAAGTCCGGCTACCGCCACCTCCAGCAGGCGGTCGACGCCGTCGACGGGCCCGGGATGAACATCGCGATCCTCCCCGGCCTTTACGAGGAGGAGCCCTCGCTGCCGAAGCCCACCGGCGAGTGCGCCCGGCTGAAGGCCCCCGACTCGCAGCTCGGCTACCAGATCCTCAGCTACGAGCAGCAGGCCGAGTGCCCGCACAACCAGAACCTGGTGGCGATCCTCGGCAAGAAGGACCTCCAGATCGAGGGCACCGGCGCGGCGCGCACGGACGTCGTCATCGACGCCAAGTACCGCAAGCTCAACGCGATCCGCTCGGACAAGTCCGACGGGATCTACTTCAGGAACTTCACCGCCCAGCGCACCACCTTCAACTCGCTCTACGTCCTGGCCCAGGACGGCTTCGTCATCGACGACGTCCTGACCCGCTGGAACGACGAGTACGGCTTCCTGACCTTCGCCAGCGACCACGGGCTGTACAAGAACTGCGAGTCCTACGGCAACGGCGACTCCGGCATCTACCCGGGCAGCGCCTCCGACATCAACGACGGCTACGGCTACAAGGTCCCGCGCTACTCGATCGAGATCACCGGCTGCCACAGCCACCACAGCATGGTCGGCTATTCCGGCACCGCCGGCGACTCCGTCTACGTCCACGACAACGAGTTCGACCACAACATGGGCGGCGCCTCGATGGACAGCGCCTTCCCCGGCCACCCCGGACTCCCGCAGAACCACGCCCGCTTCGAGCGCAACCTGATCCACGACAACAACGCCGGCTACTACCGGTACGTCGCCGACGGCACCTGCGCCAAGCCGCCCGCCGAGCGGGGTTACGAGGACGGCGTGGTCTGCCCGCAGATCTCCATGCCCCCGGGCACCGGCATCATCACCGCCGGCGGCAACTGGAACCTCTACGAGGACAACTGGATCTACGGGCAGGACCGCGCCGCCTTCTTCCTGAGCGCCGTCCCCGCCTTCATCCGCGGCGAGAACGCCCTCGGCAAGCAGACCGACACCTCGCACCACAACCGGTACGCGAACAACCACCTCGGCGAGGACAGGAACGGCAAGGCACGCCCCAACGCCACCGACGTCTGGTGGGACGGCCAGGGCGACGGCAACTGCTGGCAGTCCGACACCGGCGCCTCGACCCCGCGCTCCCTGCCCGGCTGCGGTGACGAACGGGGCGCGGTCTCCGGCTCCACCGACCGGATCGCCGGCGAACCCGTCAAGCTCGCCCAGCTGCTGGTCTGCGCCGACTACGACGCACGGGCCCGCAGACTGCCGGCCGGCTGCGACTGGTACGGGGCACGCGGCATCGAACGCATCGAGGTCCAGGCCGCCCTGGGCATCGCCGTGGTCCTCGTGCTCGTCGGCGGGGTGCTCTGGTGGCGGCGGCTGCGCTCCAGCCGGCTCGCCACCGCCGCGTCCGTCCTCGGACTCATCGGCCTCGGACTGGACGTCGCCGGGTCGACCATGGGCTTCGCCGCCACCTATGTGCCCGCCCTCGCGCTGCTGCTCACCGGGCTCTGGTGGACCGGCATCGGCCTGGCGCTGCGCCCGGCACGCCCGGTGTTCGGCTGGGTGACCGTGGTCCTGGGCGCGCTGACGCTGCTCGACGCGCTGGACAAGGGCGTGTTCATGATCCCGTGGATCCCGCTCAGCCCGGCCTGGGTACGCGGACTGCTCGGCCTGGTCTGGGTCGTCTGGGCCGTCGTGGCCGCCGCCCGCCACGGGGAGCGGGGCACGGATCGCGCCGAAGGCGCGGACGACGGAGGGCCGGACCATGCTGCCGCGCCCGAGCCCGTGCCCGCCGCCCCTTCCGCGCCCGAGCCCGTGCCCGCCGTCCCCTCCGCGCCCGAGCCCGTGCCCGCCGCCCCCTCCGCGCCCGAGCCCACCACGAAGCCCGACGCCACCGCTTCGGAAGGCGGCGACCCCTCATGAACCGCGCCCGGCCCGCCCGTACCGCCCTCGCCCTGCTCACCGCCGCCGTCCTCGCGCTCGGCGCGGGCGCCTGCGGGGGCAGGGCCACCACCCACCACAAGCCCGGCACCAGCCACGCCGAGGACACCGGCAGCAACGGCCGCCTCCTGAAGGCCGACGACGGCGACGGCCACCGGCTCCGCCAGGTCGACGCCGACGGCGCGCCCGAGGTGGACCTCGCCGTCCGGCCCGACTCGGAGGACGGCTGGAACGTCCACCTCACCGTCCGCAACTTCCGCTTCACCCCGGACAGCGTGGGCGGCGGCGCGCTCGCCGGACGCGGCCACGCCCGGCTCTTCCTGGACGGCCACCCGCTCGCCCGGGTGTACGGCGCCTGGTTCCACCTGCCCGAATCGCTGCTGCGTACGGCCGGGGGCGGCATCCGGCTCACCGCCGGCCTGTACGCCGACGACCACACCGCCTGGGCCGTGGGCTCGTCCCCGATCCGGGCCGCCGCCACGCTCGGCAAAGCCTCCGCGAGCCCCGACGACGAGACCACCATGGTCGACCTGGCCATCAAGGACGGCAAGGTCACCCCCGCGCCCGGCCGCACAGAGATCGCGAAGGGCCGCACCGTGCGCCTGCGGGTCCGCAGCGACCGGGACGACGTCCTGCACGTCCACGGCTACGACAAGGAGGCGAAGCTGCCCGCCGGACGGACCGTCACGGTCACCTTCACCGCCGACCGCACCGGCCTCTTCGAGGTGGAGACCCACGAGTCGGACCTGCTGCTGACCCAGCTCGTCGTCCGGTGACGGGCGCCCCCGCTCCCGATGCCGTGCGCGTCCTCGCCCACGGCATCGGGGCCCGGCACGACCTGCCGCTCTCGCCCTTCTACGCGTTCGCCGGGGCCTTCGCCGCGCTCTTCGTCTCCTTCCTCGCGCTCGGCCTGCTCTGGTCACACTCACGGTTCACGGGCGAGCGCGCGGGCCGCCCGCTGCCGGCCGCCGTCCAGCGCCTGGCCGACGCCCGCGCCACCCGGCTCACCGCCCGCGCGCTCGGCCTGGCCGCCGCGCTGTCCGTCGTGCTGTGGCTGCTCCTCGGGCCCGCCGACCCGGACCGCAACCCGGCACCCGGCGCGGTCTACGTCCTCCTCTGGGTCGGGCTCGTCCCCGCCTCCCTGCTCCTCGGGCCCGTCTGGCGGCTCCTCAACCCGCTGCGCACCCTGCACCTCCTCGTCTGCCGGGCGCTCCGCCGCGACCGGGAGACCGGCCGCCGCCCCCTCCCCGCACGGCTCGGAATGTGGCCCGCCGCGGCCGGGCTCCTCGCGTTCACCTGGCTCGAACTCGTCGCCCCCGACCCCGCCTCGCCCACCGCCCTGCTGGTGTTCCTCGGCGTCTACACGGCTGTCCACCTCACGGGTGCGGTGGTGTACGGCGCCCACTGGTTCGACCACGCCGACGCCTACGAGGTGTACTCCGGCCTCCTCGCCCGCCTCTCCCCGTTCGGCCGCCGCCCCGCCGACGGGCGCCTCGTGGTGCGGTCCCCGTTCAACGGGCTCGACGCGACGCCCCGGCTCCCCGGACTCGTCGCCACCGTCTGCGTGATGCTCGGCTCCACCGCGTACGACGGCTTCTCCGACGCGCCGCGCTGGATCACCACCGTGCAGACCTCCGCACTCGGCCGTACCACCACCGCCACCCTCGGACTCCTCGCCGCCGTCGCCCTCGTGGCCACCCTGTACGCGCTCTGCGCGGGGGCCACGCGGCTGGTGTGCGGCGGGCTGCCCCACCCGCTCACCGCGTTCGCCCACTCCCTGGTGCCCATCGCCCTCGGCTATCTCGTCGCGCACTACTTCACACTGTTCGCCACCGAGGGCCCGCACACCCTCGCGCTGGCCCTCGGCGCCGACCGCCCCGCCGCACCCGAACCGCCTCTGGGGCCCGGCGGCGTCGCCACCCTCCAGGTCCTCGCGATCGTCACCGGACACGTCCTCGGGGTGATCGCCGCGCACGACCGGTCCGTACGGCTCATGCCGCCCCGGCGCGCAGTCATCGGCCAACTCCCGCTGCTCGCCCTGATGATCGCGTACACGGTGGGAGGTCTCGCCCTGCTCATCGCCTGAGCACCACCCCCGCCATCCGCCCAGGAGGCCCACGGCATCATGGAAGGCGTGCCCCCAGCGAACACGAACCTCCGCCGCACCCCGGTGCAGCAGCGCAGCGCCGAACGCCTCGCCCGGATCCTCGACGCCTGCGCCGAACTCCTCGACGAGACCGGCTACGAGCAGCTGTCCACCCGGGCGGTGGCCGCACGCGCCGGGGTGCCCATCGGTTCCGTCTACCGCTTCTTCTCCAACAAGCGGTCCCTGGCCGACGCGCTGGCCCGACGCAACCTCGACAGCTACGCCGAGCGCATCTCCGCCCGGCTGACCTCCATCGAGCCCGCCGACTGGCGCGGCGCGATCGACGCCGTGCTCGACGAGTACCTGGCGATGAAGCGGTCCGTCCCCGGCTTCGCCCTCGTCGACTTCGGCGCCCCCGCACCCGACGAGGACCCGGCCGACGACGCCAACCAGCGGGTCGCGGGCCGGCTCACCGAACTCCTCGCGGGACAGCTCGGCCGGGACGCCGACGACGACCTGCTGCGGGCGATCCTGGTCTGCGTGGAGGCGGCCGACGCCCTGCTCAAACTCGCCTTCCGCAGCGAGCCGTCGGGCGACGGCGCGATCGTCGGCGAGACCCGCGAGCTGATCCACGCCTACCTCGCCCGCAGGCTGGACTGAGCATCCGGAAGCTGTGAACCGCCCCCGGAGGTACCCAACTTTGCGCGAGTCATTCCCTCACGGGGCGTAGTGGGCTAATTTCAGGCCACTGCTGCCGCTCCCCACCGCTCCATCACCATCCCTCCCGGGCGGAACACATGACTCGCGCCATCACTCTGAACAACGTCAGCAAGGCCTACGGGCGGTCCTCGCGCGCCGTCGACCGCCTCTCGCTCTCCATCGACCCGGGCGAGTTCGTCGTCCTGCTGGGCCCCTCCGGCTGCGGCAAGTCGACCGTGCTCCGCATGATCGCCGGCCTGGAGGACACCACAGAGGGCGAGATCCTCCTCGACGGCGAACCGGCCAACCACCTCACCCCGCGCGAACGCGGGATGGCCATGGTCTTCCAGAACTTCGCGCTCTACCCGACCATGACCAACCGGGAGAACATCGGCTTCCCGCTGAAGCTGGAGAACCCGCGCGCCGACCACAACGACCGCATCGAGAACACGGCCAGGATGCTCGGGATCGAGCGCGTCCTGGACCGGCTCCCCGGCCAGCTCTCCGGCGGCGAACGCCAGCGGGTCGCCATGGGGCGCGCGATCTCCCGCCAGCCGTCCGCCTTCCTCATGGACGAGCCGCTCTCCAACCTCGACGCCAAGCTCCGCAACCACCTGCGCGCCGAGATATCCCAGCTCACCAGGGAACTCGGCGTCACCACGGTCTACGTGACCCACGACCAGGCCGAGGCCATGTCGCTGGGCCACCGGGTCGCCGTCATGCGCGGCGGCGTCCTCCAGCAGGTCAGCCCGCCGCGCGAGGTGTACGCGCTGCCGGAGAACGTGTTCGTCGCCGCGTTCATCGGCACGCCCCGGATCAACCTCATCCAGGCCGTCGTGCACGCGCCCCTGGAGGGCCGGATGTCGATCGACCTGGGCCGCCAGCGTCTCCCGCTGCCCGAACCGCTCAGCCCCGACCATCAGTTGCTGCGCATCCAGCAGGGCCGCCCGATCATCGTCGGGCTGCGCTCCGAGGCCGTCCGGATCGCCCCGCCCAGCCAGGCCCGCCCGGGCGAGGTCGCGCTCAGCGGCATCGTGGAGCACGTCGAGTACCAGGGCCACGAGGCGCTGGTCCACCTCAACACCGGCTCGCGGCCCGCCGTCGTCCCCGAGCTGGAGTCGGCCCGCACCGACCGGGGCCCCGTGCGCAGGAGGCGCGGCGGTCAGGGCGGCGGCGGGGTGCTGGAGCGGATCAAGGAGCGCGCCACCTCGTACGTGGGCGGCGGCTCGGTCGCCGTCCTGGAGGCGCCGGAGACCGACGACCTGCCGCCGGGCGTCCACAGCCCGGACCGCCCCGCCGTGACCGCCAGCGACCTCGTGGTGCGGACCGGGCCCGACATGATGCTGCGCACCGGCGGTCAGGTGCCGCTCCTGGTCGACCTGGCGCACCTGTACGTCTTCGACCACCAGGGCCGCCGCATCTGCCCGCTGCCCAGGGACGTCCCCGGCCTCGACATGTAGGCCGGTGCCGGGCACGGCACGTGACCGGGGTCTCCGGTGGCTCCCTGGCGCCTGAAAACTAACAGCGCTAGTTTGGGCTCCGGACGATCCCGTCCGTCACCGTGCCCGGGAGGAACAGCGATGAAGGCCCACGACGGTATGTACATCGGCGGCGCATGGCGGCCCGCCGCGGGACCGGACACGATCGCGGTCGTGAACCCGGCCGACGAGCAGGTCGTCGGCCACGTCCCGGCCGGCACCGCCGAGGACGTCGACGCCGCGGTGCGGGCCGCGCGCGCCGCCTTCCCCGGCTGGGCCGCCACCCCGCCCGCCGAGCGCGCCGCCCGCATCGCCGCGCTCCGCGACGTGCTGGGCACCCGCGCCGAGGAGATCGCCGAGACGGTCACCGCCGAACTCGGCGCCCCGCCCGCGCTCGCCGTCTCCGTGCACGCGGGCCTCCCGGTCATGGTCGCCGGCACCTACGCCGAGCTCGCCGCCACGTACGCCTTCGAGGAGCGGCACGGCAACTCCACGGTGTTCCTGGAGCCCGTCGGCGTCGTCGGTGCCATCACCCCCTGGAACTACCCGCTGCACCAGATCGTCGCCAAGGTCGCCCCCGCGCTGGCCGCCGGCTGCACGGTGGTCCTCAAGCCCGCCGAGGACACCCCGCTGACCGCCCAGCTCTTCGCCGAGGCCGTCGCGGAGGCCGGACTGCCCGCGGGCGTGTTCAACCTGGTCACCGGCCTCGGCCCGGTCGCCGGACAGGCCCTCGCCGAGCACGCGGACGTCGACCTGGTCTCCTTCACCGGCTCCACCGCGGTCGGCCGGCAGATCGGCGCCACCGCCGGCGGCGCGGTCAAGCGCGTCGCGCTGGAACTGGGCGGCAAGTCCGCCAACGTCATCCTCCCCGGCGCCGACCTCGCCAAGGCGGTCAACGTCGGCGTCGCCAACGTGATGTCCAACTCCGGCCAGACGTGCAGCGCCTGGACCCGGATGCTGGTCGACGCGGAGCGGTACGAGGAGGCCGTGGCGCTCGCCGCGGCGGCCGTCGCCAAGTACGTGCCCGGCGAGCGGGTCGGCCCCCTCGTCAACGCCAAGCAGCAGGCCCGGGTTCGGGGTTACATCGAGAAGGGCGTCGAGGAGGGCGCCCGCCTCGTCGCCGGCGGCCCCGAGGCCCCGCTGCCCACCGGCTACTACGTCAGCCCCACCGTCTTCGCCGACGTCACCCCGGAGATGACCATCGCCCAGGAGGAGATCTTCGGCCCGGTCGTCTCCATCCTGAAGTACGAGGACGAGGACGACGCGCTCCGCATCGCCAACGGCACGGTCTACGGGCTCGCGGGCGCCGTCTGGGCCGCCGACGACGAGACGGCCGTGGCCTTCGCCCGCCGGATGGACACCGGCCAGGTCGACATCAACGGCGGCCGCTTCAACCCGCTGGCGCCCTTCGGCGGCTACAAGCAGTCCGGCGTCGGCCGCGAACTCGGCGCGCACGGCCTGGCCGAGTACCTCCAGACCAAGTCCCTCCAGTTCTGAGCCCCGTACCGCCCACCGATCAGCGATCAGCAAGGAGCCAGTCCGTGGTCCGCGCCGCCGTACTGTCCGCCGTCGGAGCTCCGCTGGAGATCACCGACATCGTCCTGCCGGAGCCCGGCCCCGGCCAGGTGCGCGTCCGCCTCGCCGCCGCCGGGGTCTGCCACTCCGACCTCTCGCTGTCCAACGGCACCATGAGGGTGCCCGTCCCCGCCGTCCTCGGCCACGAGGGCGCCGGCACAGTCGTCTCGGTCGGTGAGGGCGTCACCCATGTCGCCCCGGGCGACGGCGTCGTCCTCAACTGGGCGCCCTCCTGCGGCAGCTGCCACCACTGCGGCATCGGCGAGGTCTGGCTCTGCGCGAACGCCCTGGCCGGCGCGGCGAACGTGCACGCCCGCACCGCCGACGGCACCGAGCTGCACCCCGGGCTGAACGTGGCCGCCTTCGCCGAGGAGACCGTCGTCGCCGGCAACTGCGTGCTGCCCGCCCCGGACGGCGTACCGCTCACCGACGCGGCGCTCCTCGGCTGCGCGGTGCTCACCGGCTACGGCGCGGTCCACCACAGCGCCCGGGTCCGCGCGGGTGAGTCCGTCGTGGTCTTCGGCATCGGCGGCGTCGGGCTCGCCGTGCTCCAGGCCGCCCGGATCGCCGGCGCCTCGAAGATCATCGCGGTGGACGTATCCCCGGAGAAGGAGGAGCTGGCCCGCCGGGCGGGCGCCACCGACTACGTCGTCGCCTCGGACACCACGCCCCGCGACATCCGGAAGCTCACCGGCGGGCAGGGCGCGGACGTGGCCGTCGAGTGCGTGGGCCGGGCCGCCACCATCCGCGCCGCCTGGGAGTCCACCCGCAGGGGCGGCCGCACCACGGTCGTCGGGATCGGCGGCAAGGACCAGCAGGTCACCTTCAACGCCCTGGAGATCTTCCACTGGGGCCGCACGCTGACCGGCTGCGTCTACGGCAACAGCGACCCGGCCCGCGACCTGCCGGTGCTGGCCGGCCACATCGGGGCGGGGAGCTTCGACCTCTCCATGATGGTCACCGAACGGATCGGCCTGGACGGTATCCCGGCGGCCTTCGAGAACATGATCGCGGGCAAGGGCGGCCGGGCCCTGGTGGTCTTCTAGCCGCCGGTGCGAGGGTGGGCGGGCGCCAGCTGCGCGTACTGCAGCTCCAGCCCGTCCACCAGCGCCCGCAGCCCGGTCTCGAAGGCGCCCTCGTCGACCTGCTGGCGCCGCTCGGCCAAGAGGTGCGCCTGGCCCAGGTGCGGGTAGTCGGCGGGGTCGTACGCCGTCTCGTCGTCCACGAACCCCCGGGCGAACGAGCCGAGCGCCGAGCCGGTGATGAAGTAGCGCATCAGTGCCCCGATGTACGTGGCCTGGGCCGGCGGCCACCCCGCCCGCACCATCGCCCCGAACACCGCGTCCGCGACCCGCAGACCCGCCGGGCGGCGGCCGGGGCCCTGGGCGAGCACCGGGACGATGTGCGGGTGCGCGGCGAGCGCCGCCCGGTAGGAGACCGCCCAGTCGTGCAGGGCCGCCCGCCAGTCCCGGGGATCGGACTCCTCGAACATCGACAGGTCGACCTGCGCGGAGACGGCGTCCGCGACCGCGTCCAGGATCTCGTCCTTGTTCCGGAAGTGGTTGTACAGCGAGGGCCCGCTGACCCCCAGTTCCGCCGCCAGGCGGCGGGTCGACACGGCGTCGAGCCCCTCGGCGTCCACGAGGGCGCTCGCCTTCTCGACGATGCGTTCTCTGCTCAGGAGGGGCTTGCGCGGGCGGGCCATGCGGCACATAGTAGGCCCTGCAACGCGAAAACTAGCAGTGCTAATTAAGAGGGAGGGTGCGGCCGGTGAACCTGGAACTCAGCGAGGAGCAGGAAGCCGTCAGGCAGCTCGCCAAGGATTTCGTCGCCCGCGACGTCGCCCCGTACGCGGTCGAGTGGGACCGGTCCGAGAACGTCGACAAGTCGATCGTGAAGAAGCTGGGCGCGCTCGGCTTCCTCGGCCTCACCGTTCCGGAGGAGTACGGCGGCTCGGGCGGCGACCACCTCGCGTACTGCCTGGTGACCGAGGAGCTGGGCCGGGGCGACTCCTCGGTGCGCGGCATCGTCTCCGTCTCCCTCGGCCTGGTCGCCAAGACCATCGCAGCCTGGGGCGACGAGGAGCAGAAGCGCCATTGGCTGCCCCGGCTGACCTCGGGCGACGCCGTCGGCTGCTTCGGCCTCACCGAACCCGGCACCGGCTCGGACGCGGGCAGCCTGACGACCAGAGCCGTGCGGGACGGCGCGGACTACGTCATCAACGGCAGCAAGATGTTCATCACCAACGGCACCTGGGCCGACGTGGTGCTGCTCTTCGCCCGTACCAACGACACCCCCGGCCACAAGGGCGTCTCCGCCTTCCTGGTCCCCGCCGACGCCCCCGGCCTCACCCGCCGCACCATCCACGGCAAGCTCGGCCTGCGCGGCCAGGCCACCGCCGAACTGGTCCTGGAGGACGTGCGGGTACCCGCGACCGCCCTGATGGGCCCCGAGGGCAAGGGCTTCTCCATCGCCATGTCCGCCCTGGCCAAGGGGCGGATGTCGGTGGCGGCCGGCTGCGTCGGCATCGCCCAGGCGGCCCTGGACGCGGCCGTGGGCTACGCGGGCGAGCGCGAGCAGTTCGGCAGGCCCATCGCGGGCTACCAGCTCGTCCAGGAACTCATCAGCGACATCTCCGTGGACGTCGAGGCCGCGCGCCTGCTGACCTGGAGCGTCGCCGACCTCGTCGACCGGGGCCAGGACTTCGCCACCGCCGCGTCCCGGGCCAAGCTCTTCGCCTCCGAGGCCGCGGTCCGAGCCGCCAACAACGCGCTCCAGGTCTTCGGCGGCTACGGCTACATCGACGAGTACCCGGTCGGCAAGCTGCTGCGCGACGCCCGCGTGATGACGCTCTACGAGGGCACCAGCCAGATCCAGAAGCTGATCATCGGCCGCGCCCTGACCGGGGTTTCGGCGTTCTGAGTACCATCTGAGTACCTGTACGGATGTGGCGTGGGTCATACCGTCGGATGCTGGCGCCATGAGTGAGACGACATCGGTCAAACAGCAGACCACCGGCGCCTACTTCGGGCAGGCCGTCGCGTCCTTCGGGATCGCGATGGCCGCGGTGACCCTCGGAATCTACTTCCTCGACGCCGATGCCTGGGTGCGCGCATTCCTCGCCGTCGGCGTCCTCTACCTCGTCACGTCCTGCTTCACCCTGGCCAAGGTCGTCCGGGACAAGCAGGAGGCCGGCCAGCTGGTCAGCCGGGTCGACCAGGCCCGGCTGGAGAAGATCCTCGCCGAGCACGACCCGTTCCAGAAGCTCTGAGGACCAGGGCCTCGAAACGTTGCCCTAAGCGCTTGCTCAGGATCGGGGTATGGTGTTCGTCCTGTTGACTGAGAGGGGCGAGCGACGATGAGCACGGCGCAGGAGACCGACGCCGAGGACCCGCCGTGGGCCGAGGTGACGCCCGAGGCCGCCCGGCGGCTCCTCGTCGCGGCGGTCGACGCCTTCGCCGAGCGCGGGTACCACGCGACCACCACCCGGGACATCGCGGGCCGCGCCGGAATGAGCCCCGCCGCGCTCTACATCCACTACAAGACGAAGGAAGAGCTGCTCCACCGGATCAGCCGGATCGGCCACGACCGGGCCCTGGCCCTGCTGGAGTCGGCCGCCGACGGCGGCGGCACCGCCGCCGAGCGGCTCGCCTCCGCCGTGCGGTCCTTCGTCCGCTGGCACGCCGAACGCCACACCACCGCCCGCGTGGTGCAGTACGAGCTCGACGCGCTCGGCGAGGAGCACCGCACCGAGATCATCGCGCTGCGCCGCAGGACCGACGCGGTGGTGCGCCGGATCATCGGCGAGGGCGTGGCCTCCGGCGAGTTCGACGTGCCGGACGTGCCGGGCACCACCCTCGCGGTGCTGTCGCTCTGCATCGACGTGGCGCGGTGGTTCAACGCGCAGGGCAGCCGCACACCCGACGAGGTCGGCGAGCTGTACGCCGGTCTGGTGCTGCGGATGGTCGGCGCCGAGCGCTGAGTACCAACGGGTCGCCCCCGGTCCCCTCGCGGGGCCGGGGGCGTTCGCGTACGCGCGTACCGGCGCGGGCCTCGGAAGCGCGTAATGACGCGGCTCTCGGAAGCGCGCACCGGCGCGGGTCTCAGAAGTAGTAGCGCGACACCGACTCGGCCACGCACGCCGGCTTGTCGCCGTCCTCGCGCTCGACCGTGACGAGGGCGGTGATCTGCACGCCGCCGCCCGCCTCCTCGACGCTCTTCAGGACGGCGGTCGCCCGCAGCCGCGAGCCCACGGGCACGGGGGAGGGGAAACGGACCTTGTTGGTGCCGTAGTTGATGCCCATCTTCGCGCCCTCGACCGCCATCACCTGCGGTACGAGGACCGGCAGCAGCGACAGCGTCAGATAGCCGTGCGCGATGGTCTTCCCGAACGGGCCGGCCGCCGCCTTCTCCGGGTCCACATGGATCCACTGGTGGTCGCCGGTGGCGTCCGCGAACAGGTCGATCCGCTTCTGGTCGACCTCCAGCCAGTCGCTGTACCCCAGCTGCTCGCCCACGCCGTCCCGCAGCTCCTGTGCGGAGTTGAAGATCCTCGGCTCTGCCATGTCCCTGCTCCCTGCCTTCCGCTCTGCCGACCATCCGTCGCGCACTGTCTAAGCGCTTGCTCAGCATGGTTGGCGGGTGCGTTCCTGTCAACGACGGACCGGCGGGGGACGGGCCACGTAGGGTTCGACGGGTGCCCCAGATCCCGCAGACACTTCATGAACTCACGGTCGGCCAGCTCTCCGCACGCAGCGGCGCCGCCGTGTCGGCCCTGCACTTCTACGAGGCCAAGGGCCTGATCGGCAGCCGCCGCACCAGCGGCAACCAGCGCCGCTACAGCCGGGACGCGTTGCGCCGGGTCGCCTTCGTCCGCGCCGCCCAGCGGGTGGGCATCCCGCTGGCCACGATCCGCGAGGCGCTGGCCGAACTCCCCGAGGAGCGCACACCGAACCACGACGACTGGGCGCGGCTCTCCCACGCCTGGCGCTCCGAACTGGACGACCGGATCAAGCAGCTGGCCGCGCTGCGCGACCACCTCACCGACTGCATCGGCTGCGGCTGCCTCTCGCTGGAGACCTGTGTGCTGTCCAACCCGGACGACATCAACGGCGAGAAGATCACAGGCTCGCGCCTGATGCCGGAACGCCGTGCGGCCAGCCGTCCGCCGGCGAGCCGCAAGCCGGCGGAGGACACCGAGGACTGCTGCTGACCGGCGCGTACCGGGCGGCCCGCGCGCCGGGCCGCTCACGTCCCGGGCCGCTCGCGCCTCAGGCCACCGAGGCCAGGTCGGCGGCCCGGCTGCCGCGGGCCCTCGCCAGGGCCGCCGGGGTGAGCACCGGCTGCGGCACCACGATCCCGCACCCCGTGCACACCGGCCCCGACCACGGCTCGCTGTCCAGGTCGTGCCGCCAGGTGATCCCGGTCCTGGCGCACACCGGGCAGCCGGCGCCCGGTTCCGCCTCCAGGGCCGAGATCAGCCGGGCCAGCACCTCGGCGAGCGGCGCCGACGGGTGCACCGCCGGGTCGTCGCAGCGGGCGACCCCGTTGCCGCCCCAGGTGCGCCGGTGCCAGTCGTCGAAGGCGCCCGGCCGGCGCAGCCCCCGGTGCTTCTCCCGCCTGCGGCGCTCCGCGAACCCCGCCTCGTAACCGAGCCACACCGTGCGGGCCCGCTCCAGCTCCTCCAGGGCCCGCACCAGCCGGGCCGGGTCGGGGGACCGGTCCTCGGGTGCTATGCCGTGCCGTGCGCACAGATGGTCCCAGGTCGCCCGGTGCCCGTAAGGGGCGAAGCGCTCCAGGCACTTGCGCAGCGAGTACCGCCGCAGCGCCAGATCGCTCCTCGGATCGCGGACCTGTCTCGCCAGACTCCGGAAACCGGCCATTGCACCGCCACCTCCGTCGCTCGTACTCCGTCGCCCGTACTTCGGCGTCAGGGGATGGACGTACGACTGCCCGGATCGGCTCCATCCAAGGGCCCGGATGTCCGATGGGTGAGACAGCGCACAGAATCCGTCGGCATGTGGCGATTCGGAAAAGGTGACCGATGTTCATCTTACCGGCCGGTTGTACCGCCAGTAACCTGCCGCGCATCGGCCTCTCGGAGGAGTACGCATGCCCCCACGCACCCGTATGACCCGCACCGGTACCACCAGAGCCGCCGCGCTCGCCGCCGCACTCGCCCTCGGTACGTCCCTGCTCGCCGCCGCGCCGCACGCGGGCGCCGCCGAGGCGGACCCGGTCCCCGACTACTGCCAGGGACAGTGCGACGACATCCTGCCGCCCGGCGAGAACGGCAACGCCACCCTCGTCGAGATCCTCGGCAACAAGGCGTTCGGCACCCATCCCGCGCACAGCGACGACCAGCTCGACCGCTACAACGGCCTGGTCGCCGGGCACACCGGGCTCACCGACCAGAAGCTCACCGACTTCTTCAACGACGCCTCCTTCGGCGTCCCGAAGGACCAGGTCGAGTCCGTCACCTCACCCCGCGACGACGTCACCATCACCCGCGACAAGTCCTCCGGCGTCCCGCACATCAAGGGCACCACCCGCTACGGCACCGAGTTCGGCGCCGGGTACGCCGCAGGTCAGGACCGGCTCTGGCTGATGGACCTCTTCCGGCACATCGGGCGCGGCGAGCTGACGTCCTTCGCCGGCGGCGCCCTCGCCAACCAGGGCCTGGAGCAGCAGTTCTGGCCGCAGGCCCCGTACACCGAGGCCGATCTGGAGGCCCAGGTCGAATACATCAGGACCCATGAGGGGGCCAGGGGCGAACAGGCCATGGCGGACGCGCAGGCGTACGTCGACGGCATCAACGCCTACCGCAAGAAGTCGAAGGACGGCCGCTACTTCCCCGGCGAGTACGTCCTGACCGGCAAGATCGACGCCATCACGAACATAGGCGAGATCCAGCCGTTCAAACTGACCGACCTGATCTCCATCGCCTCGGTCGTCGGCGGCCAGTTCGGCGGCGGGGGCGGCGGCGAGGTGCAGGCGGCCCTGTCGCTGCTGTCCGCGCAGCAGAAGTACGGCGTCGTCGAGGGCACCCAGGTCTGGGAGTCCTTCCGCCAGCGCAACGACCCCGAGGCCGTGCTCACCATCCACGACGGCACCTCGTTCCCGTACGCCGGCAAGCCCGACAAGGCCGTCGGCACCGCCCTCCCGGACCGGGGCTCCGTCACCGCCGAACCCCTCATCCACGACCGCACCGGCTCGGCCGGCACCGGAGTGAAGGCCCCGGTCAAGGCACCGGCCAAGCTCAAGAAGGCGCAGGGCATCTTCGACGACGGCGTCATCCCGGAGGGCTCCCTGCCCGGCTCCGGCGCCCAGAAGCGCGGCATGTCCAACGCCCTGGTCGTCTCCGGCAAGAGCACCGCGAGCGGGCATCCGATCGCCGTGTTCGGGCCGCAGACCGGCTACTTCGCACCGCAGTTGATGATGCTCCAGGAGCTCCAGGGCCCCGGCATCAGCGCCCGCGGCGTCTCCTTCGCCGGCGTCGGCATGTACATCCAGATGGGCCGCGGCCAGGACTACGCCTGGAGCGCCACGTCGGCCGGCCAGGACATCACCGACACCTACGCCGTCGACCTGTGCGAGCCGGACGGCTCGGCGCCCGCCAAGGACTCCACGCACTACCTCTACCGGGGCGTCTGCACCGCGATGGAGAAGATGGAGAAGACCAACTCCTGGAAGCCCACCGTTGCCGACTCCACGGCCAAGGGCTCCTACCGGATGCAGGTGTGGCGCACGAACTACGGCATCGTCACCCACCGCGCCACCGTGGGCGGCAAGCCCGTCGCGTACGCCTCGCTGCGCTCCACCTACCGGCACGAGGCCGACTCCATCATCGGCTTCCAGATGCTCAACGACCCGTCCTACGTCACCGACGCGGCCTCCTTCCAGCAGGCGGCGAGCAACATCGACTACGCCTTCAACTGGTTCTACGCCGACTCCCGCACCGCCGCCTACTACAACAGCGGCATGAACCCGGTGCGGCCGTCCGGCATCGACCCGGCGCTCCCGATCCGCGCCGAGAAGGCGTACGAGTGGCAGGGCTACGACCCGGCGGGCAACACCGCCGCGTACACCCCGTTCGCCGAGCACCCGCACTCCAGCGGGCAGGACTACTACATCTCCTGGAACAACAAGCAGGCCGAGGGGTACGCAGCTTCGGGCTTCGGCCTCAGCGCCGTGCACCGCGGCGACCTGCTCGACGACCGGGTCTCCGAGCTGGTCGACGAGGGCGGCGTGACCCGCGCCTCGCTGACCCGCGCGATGGCGGACGCGGCCCTCACCGACCTGCGCGGCGAGCAGCTGCTGCCCGAACTGCTGAAGGTCATCCGCTCCCAGCCGGTCACCGACCCGGACCTCAACGCGGTGGTCCAGCAGCTGGACTCCTGGCGGGCGTCGGGCGCCCAGCGCAAGGAGAGCAGCCCCGGCTCGCACACGTACACCCATGCCGACGCGGTCCGGATCATGGACGCGTGGTGGCCGAAGCTGGTCGAGGCGGAGTTCCGCCCCGGTCTCGGTGACGACCTGTACGGGGCGCTCACCGCGAACCTCGCCACCGACGAGTCCCCGGCCGCCAGCCACGGACCGAGCGGGGCGCACAGCGGTTCGGCCTTCCAGTACGGCTGGTGGGGCTTCGCCGACAAGGACCTGCGCCAAGTGCTCGGGCAGCCGGTCAAGGGCCCGCTGGCCAAGTCGTACTGCGGAGGCGGCGACCTGAGCGCCTGCCGTACGGCGCTGCTGACCTCGCTCAAGGAGGCGGCGGCGGTCCCGGCGGCCCAGGTCTACCCGGGCGACGACAACTGCAAGGCCGGCGAGCAGTGGTGCACGGACTCGATCATCCACCGCGCGCTGGGCGGCATCGCCCAGAAGGCCATCCACTGGCAGAACCGCCCGACGTACCAGCAGGTGGTGGAGTTCCCGGGCCACCGGTAAACCCGGCCCGCCCGGCCCGCCCGGCACACCCAGCCCGTCCGGCGTTTGA
The DNA here is from genome assembly GCF_900105515.1 of Streptomyces sp. 2131.1. Lineage (GTDB taxonomy): Bacteria > Actinomycetota > Actinomycetes > Streptomycetales > Streptomycetaceae > Streptomyces > Streptomyces drozdowiczii. The sequence continues at coordinate 5,699,191 of NZ_FNSY01000001.1, forward strand.
GGACGGAACCGGTGCGCCGGGCGGGCCCGCACACGCTTTACCGCACGCGCGGGCCGCGCACACTCACCGGTACTGCAGATACCGCTTCCGCACGGTCCGGAACGCCGCGAGGTCCGCCGCCCACGCGCCGACGACCTCGTCCACGTTCGCCCCCGCGTCGATCATCGTCCGCACCCGCGTGTTGCCGGTCAGCTTGTCGATCCAGTTGTCCGACCGCCACGCGAACCCGCTCCACGTCCGCTTCGCGGTGATCAGCAGCCCGATCCCCGTGCGCACCGGGTCGAAGTCCTCGCGGTCCAGGACGTGCAGCTGCACCCCGCCCACCGTGACGCCCTGGAACTTGGAGAACGTCGGCGCGAAGTACGCCTCGCGGAAGGCCACTCCGGGCAGATCGAGCGCGTTGGCCGCGTCCGCCCACCGGTGGTCGATGCCCTCCGCGCCCAGCAGCTCGAACGGGCGGGTCGTGCCGCGCCCCTCGGAGAGGTTCGTCCCCTCGAACATGCAGGTGCCGGAGTAGACGAGCGCCGTGTCGGGCGTCGGCATGTTGGGGCTCGGCGGCACCCACGGCAGGCCCGTCGCGTCGAAGAAGTCCGAGCGCGACCAGCCCGACATCTTCACGATCTCCAGCTGGGCCGGACGGTCCTTCAGGAACTCCCCGTTGAACAGCAGCGCCAGCTCGGTGACCGTCATGCCGTGCGCCTGGGAGATCTCCCGCCGGCCCACGAACGTGCCGAACGCCGGGTCCAGTACCGGCCCGAGCGCGGCCCGCCCGGTCACCGGGTTCGGCCGGTCGAGCACGACGAACCTCTTGCCCGCGAGCGCCGCCGCCTCCATGCAGTCGTACAGCGTCCAGATGTACGTGTAGAAGCGGGCGCCGGCGTCCTGGATGTCGAAGACGACGGTGTCCACGCCGGACGCCGTGAAGATGTCCGCGAGCGCCTGACCGCTCTTCAGGTACGTGTCGTAGACGGGCAGCCCGGTCGCCGGGTCGTCGTACCGCCCCTCCGAGCCGCCGGCCTGCGCGGTACCCCGGAAGCCGTGCTCGGGGCCGAAGACGGCGGTGAGGTTCACCCGGCGGTCCGGGTGCATCACGTCCACGATGTGCCGGACGTCGGAGGTGATCCCGGTCGGGTTGGTGACGACGCCGACGCGCTGCCCCTTCAGCAGGGCGTAACCGTCCGCCGCCAGCCGGTCGAAGCCGGTGCGGACCCGCGGCCCGCCCCCGTGGCCGTTCCCGTGGCCCTTGCCGTGCGACGTGCCGGCCGCCGCGGGCCCGGCCGAGGCGGCCGTGGCCGCGAGGGCCCCCATCGCACCGCCGACGGTCAGCAAACCACGCCTGGACAGGCTCATTCGGCTACCTCCAAGATCGCGACGAGTGTCATGGCCACGCACGCTAGCGCGCCGAGAGGCCCGGGGGAACGTGTCTGACGGGGCCGCCGCGCCGGGAGTGGCCGATGAGACGCCGCCACCCCTTCCCACACGACATACCGACTGGTTAGTCTGCCCGTGCAGTCGGCTGAGAGGTGCGAGAGCGATGAGTACGGTGCAGGGCGCGGGCGTGGTGGTCACCGGGGCCGGAGGCGGCATCGGCGCCGCGCTCGCCCGCAGATTCGCCGCCGAGGGCGCACGGGTCGTCGTCAACGACCTCGACGAGTCCCGGATCGAGGCGCTCGCCGAGGAGATCGGCGCCACCGCCGTCGCCGGGGACGCCTCCCGGATCGTGGAGGCCGCCCGGGACGCGCTGGACGGCACCGTCGATGTGTACTGCGCCAACGCGGGCCTCGCCTCGCCGGGCGACCCGATGGCCGACGAGGACGTCTGGGCCGCGGCCTGGGACGTCAACGTGATGGCCCACGTCCGGGCGGCCCGCGCGCTGCTCCCGGACTGGCTGGAGCGCGGCAGCGGCCGTTTCGTCTCCACGGCCTCCGCCGCCGGGCTGCTGACCATGATCGGCGCCGCCCCGTACAGCGTCACCAAGCACGGCGCGGTCGCCTTCGCCGAATGGCTCTCGCTGACCTACCGGCACCGGGGCGTCAAGGTCCACGCGATCTGCCCGCAGGGCGTGCGTACGGACATGCTCACCGCCGCCGGATCGGCCGGCGAACTCGTCCTCGCGCCCGGCGCCATCGAGCCCGAGGCCGTCGCGGACGCCCTGTTCGACGCCATGGCGAACGACCGCTTCCTGGTCCTGCCGCACCCCGAGGTCGGCCGCTACTACGAAGCCAGGGCCGCCGACACCGACCGCTGGATCCGCGGCATGAACCGCCTCCAGCGCACCTGGGAGGAGACCGGAGCATGACCGAGTCCATCTACGCGGCGAAGCCCTGGCTCCCGCTGCTCAGCGAGGCCCAGCGGGCCCCCGTCCACCCCGCCGAGACCCTGGTGCACGCCTTCCGCGATTCCGTGGGCCGCACCCCGGACCACCCGGCGCTCGCCTACTTCGACGGCCGCCTCACCTACCGCGAGACGGACGAGCTCTCCGACTCCGTGGCCGGCCACCTCGCCGCCCGGGGCCTGGAGCGCGGCGACCGGGTCGCGATCATGCTCCAGAACTCCCCGCAGTTCGTCCTCGCGCTCCTCGGCGCCTGGAAAGCCGGGGCCACCGTCGTCCCGCTCAACCCGATGTACAAGTCCGCCGAGGTCGGCCACGTACTCAAGGACGCCCGGGTCACAGCGCTCGTCTGCGCGGACCGGGCCTGGGAGGCGTACCTGCGGGACACCGCCGCCGCCGCGCCCGGCGTCCGGATCGCGCTCACCGCCTGCGAGCTGGACCTCCAGACGAAGAACGACGAGCGGGTGCTGAACTTCGAGCGGCTGCCCGCCGCCGCGGACGCCGACGACCTGGTCGCCGTCGCCCGCCAGGGCCTCGCCGCCCCGGCGGGCCGGGACCTCACTGCCGCCGACACCGCGCTGATCAGCTACACCTCCGGGACCAGCGGCACCCCCAAGGGCGCCATGAACTCCCACGGCAACATCATGGTCAACGCCGAACGCCAGCGCACCGGCCACCCCGTCCCCGAGGGCGCCGCCTACTTCGCGCTCGCCCCGCTCTTCCACATCACCGGCATGGTCTGCCAGCTGGCCGCCTGCCTCACCAACGCGGGCACCCTCGTCCTCGCCTACCGCTTCCACCCCGGCGTCGTCCTCGACGCCTTCGCCGAGCACCGGCCCGCGTACACCGTCGGCCCCTCCACCGCCTTCATGGCACTGGCCGCGACGCCCGGCGTGACACCCGGGCACTTCGCGTCCTTCCAGGTCATCTCGTCCGGCGGGGCGCCACTGCCGCCCGCGCTCGTGGAGAAGTTCCGGTCCGGCTTCGGCCCGTACATACGCAACGGCTACGGCCTCACCGAGTGCACCGCCCCGTGCGCCTCCGTGCCCCCGGAGCGCGAGGCCCCCGTCGACCCGGTCTCGGGCACCCTCTCGGTCGGCGTGCCCGGCCCGGACACCGTCGTCCGGATCATCGACGAGAACGGCGCGGAGGTGCCCTTCGGGGAGCAGGGCGAGATCGCGGTGCGCGGCCCGCAGGTCGTCTCCGGCTACTGGGGACTGCCCGAGGCCACCGCCGCCGCCTTCCCCGAAGGCGAGCTGCGCACCGGCGACATCGGCTTCATGGACCGCGAGGGCTGGCTCTACGTCGTCGACCGCAAGAAGGACATGATCAACGCCTCCGGCTTCAAGGTCTGGCCGCGCGAGGTGGAGGACGTCCTCTACACGCACCCGGCCGTCCGCGAGGCCGCCGTCGTCGGCGTGCCCGACACCTACCGGGGCGAGACCGTCCGTGCCTACGTCAGCCTGCGGCCGGGCGCGAGCGTCGGACCGGACGAGCTGGGCGCGTACTGCAAGGAACGGCTCGCCGCGTACAAGTACCCGCGCGAAGTCGAGATCCTGGCCGAGCTGCCCAAGACGGCAAGTGGGAAGATCCTCAGGCGGGAACTGCGTTCCCCCCGGTAGTACAGCCAAACGTATGGAAGGAAGGCGGCGGCTATGGCCAAGGAGACGGACGGGAACGGCACCCCCGTCCCCCAGCGGTTGCTGGCCGCCGCCACTAGGCTCTTCGCCGAGCAGGGCTACGACCGCACCTCGGTCCAGGAGATCGTCGAGGCGGCCGGCGTCACCAAGGGGGCGTTGTACCACTACTTCGGCTCCAAGGAGGACCTGCTCCAGGAGGTGTACGCCCGGGTGCTGCGCCTCCAGCAGGAGCGGCTCGACGCCTTCGCGAACGCCGAGGCGCCCATCGAGCAGCGGCTGCGCGACGCGGCCGCGGACGTGGTCGTCACCACCATCGACAACCTCGACGACGCCTCGATCTTCTTCCGCTCCATGCACCACCTGAGCCCCGAGAAGAACAAGCAGGTACGGGGCGAGCGGCGGCGCTACCACGAGCGCTTCCGCGCCTTGGTCGAGGAGGGCCAGCGCAGCGGGGTGTTCTCCACGGCCACCCCGGCGGACCTCATCGTCGACTACCACTTCGGGTCGGTCCACCACCTGTCGACCTGGTACCGCCCGGACGGCCCCCTCACCCCGCAGGAGGTCGCCGACCACCTCGCGGACCTGCTGCTGCGGGCGCTCAGACCCTAGCGGCCGCCCCGTCGCACAACTGCCCGAGCAGCGCCTCCGCCGCCGGGTTGCGCGGACGGGGCGCCCGGCCCACCAGCAGCACCGTCCGGCCCGGCTCCGGCTGCCGGATGGTCACGCACGGCAGCCCCGCGTCCTCGCCGATCCGGCGCGGCACGACCGCCACCCCGATGCCCGCCCGGACGAGGTCGACCAGCAGCCGGATCTGTGTGACGTCGCAGGTGATCCGGCGCTCCAGACCGCAGTGCGCGGCCAGCCGGCGCACCGCCGTCTCCAGGCCCGTGCCCGCGCGGAAGTCCACGAACGGTTCGTCGGCGAGGTCCTTGATCAGGGTGCGCCCCGCCGTCGCGAGGGGGTGCCCCGGCGCGGTGATCAGCACCAGGTCCTCGTGCCAGGTCGCGAACGCGGTGAGCCCCTCGGGCAGCGCGGCGGCGTCCGGCGCCAGGAAGGCGAGGTCCAGCTCCCCGGCACGCACCCCCGCCACCAGCTCCGGCGTCGTCGCCTCGCGCAGCGAGATCTGCACCCCGGGCCACAGCCCATGGAACGCGGCCAGTTCGGCGGCCAGGTCGACGCAGGTCAGCGTCTGGATCGTGCCGACGCGCACCCGCCCGGTCGCCAGCCCCGACACGGAGGCCACCGCGTCGCGCGCGGCGTCCGTCCCCGCGAGCACCGTCCGCGCGGCAGGCAGCAGCGCCCGGCCCGCCTCGGTGAGGACCACCCGGCGGCCGGTGCGGTCGAACAGCTCGGCGCCCAGCTCCCGTTCGAGGTTGCGCACGGACGTGCTCAGCGCGGACTGCACGATCAGTTCGGCACGGGCGGCGGCGGTGAAGCTGCCGTGCGTGACCACCGCCATGAAGTGGCGAAGCTGACGGATCTCCATCCGCCCACGCTAGCGGGGCCCATCTAGGTTATCGATGGCTGGCAGCGAATCCATCTGTTGGACCGCCTCACGGACCGGGGTCAAGCTGGATTCATGGCGCACATCCAGAGCTCCACCCGCATCCCCGCCCTGTGGGCCGTCGCGTACGGCCCCCACCGCCCGGTCCCGGTCCGGCTGCTGGCCCGCACCCTGCTGCGGGTACGGGCCTTCGCCCGCGAACTGGCCCTGGCCGATCACGTGCCGTACGGCGGATATTGAAGCCCTACAGGTACTTCTTGATCTCCCGCCGGGCCAGCGAGCGCTGGTGCACCTCGTCCGGGCCGTCCGCCAGCCGCAGTGTCCGGGCCGAGGCCCACAGCTCGGCGAGCGGGAAGTCCTGGCTGACCCCGCCCGCGCCGTGCAACTGCACCGCCTGGTCCAGGATGGCGACCACCGCGCGCGGGGTGGCGATCTTGATGGACTGGATCTCGGTGTGCGCGCCCCGGTTGCCGACGGTGTCCATCAGCCAGGCCGTCTTCAGCACCAGCAGCCGCAGCTGCTCCACGGTGACCCGGGCGTCCGCGATCCAGTTCTGCACGACGCCCTGCTGGGCCAGCGGCTTGCCGAAGGCCGTACGGGAGACCGCGCGCCGGCACATCAGCTCGATGGCCCGCTCCGCCATGCCGATGAGCCGCATGCAGTGGTGGATGCGCCCCGGACCCAGCCGCGCCTGGGCGATGGCGAAGCCGCCGCCCTCCTCGCCGATCAGGTTCGTCGCCGGCACCCGCACGTCCTCGAAGACGACCTCCGCGTGCCCGCCGTGCCAGTGGTCCTCGTAGCCGTACACCTGCATGGCGCGCTTCACCGTCAGACCGGGGGTGTCCCGGGGGACGAGGATCTGCGACTGCTGGCGGCGGATGTCCGCGCCGTCCGGGTCGGTCTTGCCCATCACGATGAAGATCTCGCAGTCCGGGTTCATCGCCCCGGAGATGTACCACTTGCGGCCGTTGATGACGTAGTCGCCGCCGTCACGGGTGATCCGGGTCTCGATGTTGGTCGCGTCCGAGGAGGCGACCTCCGGCTCCGTCATCGCGAACGCCGAGCGGATCTCCCCGGCCAGCAGCGGTTCCAGCCACCGCTTCTTCTGCTCGTCGGTGCCGAACTCGGCCAGCACCTCCATGTTCCCGGTGTCCGGCGCCGCGCAGTTGGTCGCGGTCGGTGCCAGACGCGGCGAGCGGCCCGTGATCTCCGCCAGCGGCGCGTACTGGAGGTTGCTCAGCCCGGCCCCGTGCTCGGTGCCCGGCAGGAAGAGGTTCCACAGGCCCTGCCGGCGGGCCTCCGCCTTCAGGTCCTCCACGATGCGCGGGGTCTGCCAGGGCGAGTCCAGTTCGGCGCGCTGCTCGTCCGCGATCCGCTCGGCCGGGTAGACGTGCTCGTCCATGAACGCGAGGAGCCGGGCGCGCAGCTCCTCGGTACGGGTGTCGAATGCGAAGTCCATGGGGTGGTTCAGCCTTCCTGGAGGGTGGTGAGGCCGTGCTCGATGAAGACGGGGACGAGGTCGCCGATGCGGTCGAAGCCGCCGCCGACCGTCTGCCCGAGGGTGTAGCGGTAGTGGATGCCCTCCAGGATCACGGCGAGCTTGAACCAGGCGAAGGCCGTGTACCAGGAGATGGCGGAGGTGTCGCGGCCGGAGCGGGCGGCGTAGCGCTCGATCAGCTCGGCCGGGGTCGGGTGGCCGGGCGCGCCGCTGGTGGTGGAGACCGGCGACTCCGGCAGCCCCAGGTCGGAGCTGTACATGACGAGCAGCCCGAGGTCGGTCAGCGGGTCGCCGAGCGTGGACATCTCCCAGTCCAGGACGGCCTTGATCTCGTCGTCGGCGCCGATCAGCGCGTTGTCCAGGCGGTAGTCGCCGTGCACCACGGTGGGCGCGGGGGAGACGGGCAGCTCCCGGCCGAGCGCCGCGTGCAGCTCGTCGATGCCGGGCAGCTCGCGGTTGCGGGAGGCGTCCAGCTGCTTGCCCCAGCGGCGCAGCTGCCGGTCGAGGAAGCCCTCGGGCCGCCCGAAGCCGGCGAGCCCGACCGCCCCGGGGTCCACGGCGTGCAGCTCGACGAGCGTGTCGACGAGCGCGAGGACCGCCGCCCTGGTGCGCTCCGGGCCGAGCGGGACCAGCTGCTCGGCCGTGCGGTACGGGGTGCCCTCGACGTACTCCATGACGTAGAAGGGCGCGCCGGTCACCGAGTCGTCCTCGCAGAGCAGGAGCGGTTCGGGGACCGGGACGGCCGTCGGGTGCAGGGCGCTGATCACCCGGTGCTCGCGCTTCATGTCGTGCGCGGTGGCCAGGACGTGCCCCAGCGGGGGCCGCCGGAGGACCCACTGGGCGGTGCCGTCGGTGACGACGTACGTCAGGTTCGACCGGCCGCCCTCCACGACGCGCGCGTCGAGCGGTCCGTTCACCAGTCCCGGACGCTCGCGGTCCAGGTATCCGCGCAGCCGGTCGAGGTCGAGACCTGGCGGATGGACGTGGCTCATCGTGCGTACCTCCGGGGTGGGCGAACGGTCGCTCTCATGATGCCGACCAGTCGGTATGTCGTCCAGTGCGCCCCGGGAACCGGATGAGAGGACTCCGGTCCCCAAGGGCGTTCCGGCTCTGGCGTTCGGTCGCATCTCTGAATAGGGTTCACGTATGGATACCGCGCTGCTGATCGACGAAGTCCGGCTGACCCCGATCCTCATTGCCGACCCGCCCCTGCTCAACACCCAGGGCGTCCACCAGCCGTACACGCCCCGGCTCGTCGTGGAGGTCGTCACCCGGGGCGGGGTCACCGGCATCGGGGAGACCTACGGCGACGGCAAGTACCTCGAACTCGCCGCGCCCCTGGCCGCCGCCCTTCCCGGCCGCCCGGTCAGCGATGTGAACGGGCTGTTCGCCCTGGCCGACGAGGTGTGCGGTGATTCACGGGCGGCCGACGCACGGGTCGACGCGGGCGGGCTGCGCGGCGTCCAGACCGCCGACAAGCTGCGCCTCTCCGTGGTCTCCGGCTTCGAGGTGGCCTGCCTGGACGCGCTCGGCAAGGCGGTCGGACTGCCGGTGCACGCGCTGCTCGGCGGCAAGGTCCGCGACCGGGTCGAGTACAGCGCGTACCTCTTCTACCGCTGGGCCGCCCACCCGGAGGGCGGCGAGTCCGACGACTGGGGCGCGGCCCTCGACCCGGCCGGCGTCGTGGCCCAGGCCCGCCGCTTCGCCCGCGAGTACGGCTTCTCCTCCTTCAAGCTCAAGGGCGGTGTCCTCCCGCCGGACGAGGAGATCGCCGCCGTCCGCGCGCTCGCCGGGGCGTTCCCCGGGCAGCCGCTGCGCCTGGACCCCAACGGAGCCTGGTCCGTGGAGACCTCGCTGTACGTGGCCGAGCAGCTGAAGGACGTACTCGAATACCTGGAGGACCCGGCGAGCGGCACGGAAGCGATGGCCGCCGTCTCGGCGGGCACGGACGTGCCGCTGGCCACCAACATGTGCGTCACCACGCTCGCCGAGGTCCCCGAGGCGTTCGCCCGCGACGCCGTCCAGGTCGTCCTGTCCGACCACCACTACTGGGGCGGGCTGCACCGCACCCGCGAACTCGCCGCGATCTGCCGCCTGCACGGCGTCGGGCTCTCCATGCACTCCAACACCCACCTCGGGATCAGCCTCGCCGCGATGACGCACGTCGCGGCCACCGTCCCCAACCTCGACTACGCCTGCGACAGCCACTACCCCTGGCAGACCGAGGACGTCATCACCACCCGCCACGTCTTCGAGGACGGCCGCCTCACCGTCTCCGACGCCCCCGGCCTCGGCGTCGAACTCGACCGGGACCGGCTCGCCGCACTCCACCGGCGCTGGCTCGACGACGACGGCACCATGCGCGAGCGCGACGACGCCGCCGCGATGCGCAAGGCCGAACCGGAGTGGCGCACCCCGTCGATCCCGCGCTGGTGACCGCACCGGCCGAGTTGCGGGCACACCGCCCCGCCGCGAGGGTCGGAGCATGAAGGCGATCAGCTACAGCCGGTTCGGCGACGAGAGCGTCCTGGAGTACGGGGAGCTGCCCGACCCGAAGGTGGGCCCCGACACAGTCCTGGTCAAGGTGCGGGCCGCCGCCGTGAACCCGGTCGACCGGCAGGCCCGCGAAGGCAACCTGGACGGCATGCTGGACACGGTCTTCCCGGTGATCCCCGGCTGGGACGTCTCCGGGGTCGTCGTCCAGCCCGGCGTCGCCGTCGACGAGTTCGCGGTCGGCGACGAGGTCGTCGGCTACGTCCGCGAGGACTTCCTGAGCCGGGGCACCTTCGCCGAGTACGTGGCCGCGCCCGTACGCACCCTCGCGCGCAAACCGCTGCGCCTGAGCTTCGAGGAGGCGGCGGGCCTGCCCCTGGCCGGGCTCACCGCCTACCAGGTGCTCCACCGCACCCTGCGCGTCCGGGAGGGCGACACCGTCCTCGTCCACGCGGCGGCCGGCGGCGTCGGCTCGCTCGCCGTCCAGCTCGCCCGTCACGCCGGCTGCCGCGTCATCGGCACCGCGAGCGAACGCAACCACGACCACCTGCGCACGCTCGGCGCGGAGCCCGTGGCGTACGGGGAGGGGCTCGCGGACCGGCTGCGGGCACTGGCCCCCGACGGCATCGACGCCGCCTTCGACACCGTGGGCGGGGACGCCCTGCGCGCCTCCGCCGAGACCCTGGCCCCGGACGGGCGCCTCGCCTCCATCGTGGACACCGAGGTCTTCTCGTACGGCGGCCGTTACGCGTTCGTCCGGCCCGACGCCGACGATCTGGCGCACCTCGCGGAGCTGGCCGAGCAGGGCATCGTCGCGGTCCACGTCGACCGGGTCTTCCCGCTGGCCGAGACGGCGGCGGCCCAGCGGCTGAACGCCGAGGGGCGGACGCGCGGCAAGATCGTCGTCACCGTGGACTGGGACTCGGCTTAGAACAGCATGAACGCCGCGAGCACCGCCAGCGCCACCACGCACGCGGCAGCGGTGACCGCGCCCCCCACCCCCATCGGCTCCGGGCGCGCGCCGCCCATGCGCTGCACCCGCCGGTTGGCGACCCACAGGAACCCCACCCAGGCCAGCGCGCTCAGCGACAGCGCCACGACCCCCGCGCTCGTCGCCCCGGCGTGCAGCGTCTGCCGCACGGCCAGCACGGCCGCCACCGTGCAGGACAGCGTCGTACGCCGCCATGCCAGCCGGGTCCGCTCGGGCTGGAGGCCCGGGTCGCGCTCCTCGGCGGTCACCGGCCCTCCCAGCCGAAGAGGACCACCACCACCATGGCCACCGCCACCACGGCGACCGCGACGCTCAGCAGCGTCGGGAAACGTGAGACCGGCAGATCCTCGCCGCGCCGCATCGCCCGCTCGCACCTCACCCAGTGGTTGACCGCCCGCAGCGCGCACAGCACACCGGCCGCGAGCAGCGCGAGCGCCAGACCGGCCCGCACGCCCCACGACAGCTCCGGCAGGAACTGGTCGACGGCGAAGCCCCCGCCGATCAGCGCCAGCGCCGTCCGGATCCAGGCCAGGAAGGTCCGCTCGTTGGCGAGCGAGAAACGGTAGTCCGGGGTCTCGCCCTCGGCGCGGATGCGTTGCGGGGCGAACCACAGCCGCAGACTCTGTACGAATTCGTTCACGCGTGGACCTTATCGGCCAGTATTTCGCTCACGCAGTGCCCGCAGCCGCCGGTAGCAGTCGAGCCCGTCCGGCACCCACAGCCAGTCGTCGAGCCGCCGCTCCAGCTCCCCGTCGTCCAGGAAGGTGTGCCAGGCGACCTCCTCCACCTGCGGCCGCACCGGCAGCTCGCAGCGGACCTGGTAGACCGACGACCACCAGGTGTGCCGGCCGCCCTCGTACAGGAACTTGAACAGCGGCTCCGGGCGGGGGAGCCCCGAGACGCCCAGTTCCTCCTCGGCCTCCCGCAGCGCCGCCCCGTCGTAGCTCTCGCCCGCGCCGACCACCCCGCCGACGAACATGTCGTAGTGCGAGGGGAACACCAGCTTGGTCGCGGTCCTGCGGTGCACGAAGACCCGGCCCCCGGCATCCCGCGCCTCGATGAACACGCACCGGTGGCGCAGGCCCCGGGCCGTCGCCTCACCGCGCGGCGCCTGCCCCACGACCACGTCGTTCTCGTCGACGATGTCCAGGATCTCGTCCGAAGGGTTCATCTCCGCAGAAGGGCTCATGCCCGCCATCCAACAGCAGACCCCCACCACCCCGCCCGGCCCGGGGCCTCAGCGCCGCTGGAGGCTGTGCGTCCCGCGCCGCACCGGTCCCTCGGGCATCGCCGGGTGCAGGCCCAGCAGCACGATCCCGGTCACGATCGCCGCGAGCCCGGCCGCCTGCCAGGCCAGCGCGCCCGGGTCGGTCCGCACCTGGTCGCCCATGAACCCGATCCCGCAGGCGATCCCGGCCAGCGGCTGGGCCGCCGTCAGCGCGGGCAGCGACATCCGCAGCGGGCCCGTCTCGAAGGCGCTCTGCACCAGCAGCAGGCCCGTCACCCCGAGCACCAGCACCGCGTACGGCTGCCAGGACGTCATCAGGCCCGACCAGCCGCCTTCCGAGAAACGCTGCCCGCTGACCCGGGTCAGGGCGTCCTGCAACCCGTAGAGCAGCCCCGCCGCCACCGCGAGCATCGCCGGGGAGGCGGTGGACCGCCGGCGCTTGGCGAACGCGGTGAGCAGCAGGGCGAGCCCCGCCACGACGCCCACCACCAGCCAGTGCCGCAGCGGACTGGAGACCGCCCGGCCGCCCTGCGGCTGGCCCGCCAGCAGGAACGCGGCGACCCCGCCGGCCAGCAGCCAGAGCCCCGCCCAGCCCTGCCGGCCCAGCCGCTGGCCGGTGCGGTGCCGGGACAGGGCCATCGCGAAGAGCAGGTTGGTCGCCAGCAGCGGTTCGACGAGGGAGACCTCGCCCTTGCCGAGTGCCAGGGCGCCCAGCACCATCCCGCACACCATGAGGCCGATGCCGGCCAGCCAGCTGCGCACCTTCATCAGGTCGAGCAGCAGCCGGAACGTCAGGTAGTCGCGCTTGGGCGCGTGGGCGGCGGCGGCCTGCTGGAGCACGAAGCCGAAGCCCAGGCAGCAGGCGGCAGCCACGGCGAGCACGAGGACCAGCACCGACACGTCTCCACCCCACGTCAGGCCGGAAGAGGGTGATGTGGTTCGACGATAACGTCTGGCCCCGGCGGACGCGGGGACAGCGCGGCCGACCGGGCGGTTGACGTGGGGACGGGCGGTACCGAAGATCTGACGCACCAGTAACTTCGCGAGCCCCGACAAGGATGGAAGCCATGGCGTACGACGCTGATGTGATCGTGATCGGGGCGGGGCTCGCGGGGCTCGTGGCCACCGCCGAGCTCGTGGACGCGGGCCGCTCGGTCATCCTCCTCGACCAGGAGCCCGAGCAGTCGCTCGGCGGCCAGGCGCACTGGTCCTTCGGAGGCCTCTTCCTCGTCGACTCGCCCGAGCAGCGCCGGATGCGCATCAAGGACAGCCACGAGCTGGCCCTCCAGGACTGGCTGGGCACGGCCGGTTTCGACCGCGAGGAGGACCACTGGCCCCGCAGGTGGGCCGAGGCGTACGTCGACTTCGCCGCCGGGGAGAAGCGTTCCTGGCTGCACGCCCAGGGCATGCGGTTCTTCCCCGTCGTCGGCTGGGCCGAGCGCGGCGGCTACGACGCCAACGGCCACGGCAACTCCGTCCCCCGCTTCCACATCACCTGGGGTACCGGCCCCGGCGTCGTCGCCCCCTTCGAGCGACGGGTCCGCGAGGGCGTCGCCAAGGGCCTGGTCACCTTCCGCTTCCGCCACCGGGTGACCGGACTCGCCCGCACCGGGGGCGCCGTCGACACGGTGACCGGCGAGATACTGGAGCCGAGCGCCGCCCCGCGCGGCACCGCGAGCAGCCGTGAGGCCGCCGGCACCTTCGAGCTGAAGGCCCAGGCGGTGATCGTCACCTCTGGCGGCATCGGCGGCAACCACGACCTCGTACGCGAGCAGTGGCCCGACCGGCTCGGCACCCCGCCGGCCAAGCTGCTCTCCGGAGTCCCCGCGCACGTCGACGGGCTGATGCTCGGCATCGCCGAGAAGGCGGGCGCCCACCACATCAACCGCGACAGGATGTGGCACTACACCGAGGGCATCGAGAACTGGAACCCCATCTGGGACAAGCACGCCATCCGCATCCTGCCCGGCCCGTCCTCCCTCTGGCTGGACGCGACCGGCAAGCGGCTGCCCGTCCCGCTCTTCCCAGGCTTCGACACGCTGGGCACCCTCGAACACATCATGCGCACCGGCCACGACTACACCTGGTTCGTGCTGGACCGGAAGATCATCGGCAAGGAGTTCGCGCTCTCCGGCTCCGAGCAGAACCCCGACCTGACAGGCAAGTCGATCCGCGACGTCATCGGCCGCGCCCGCGCCGACGTGCCGGGCCCGGTGAAGGCGTTCATGGACAACGGCGTGGACTTCGTCGTGGAGAAGGACCTCGGCGCCCTCGTCCGCGGCATGAACGCGCTCACCGGGGACGGGCTCATCGACGAGGACGCGCTGCGCCGCGAGATCACCGCCCGCGACCGGGAGATCGCCAACCCCTTCACCAAGGACCTCCAGATCACCGCGGTCCGGGGCGCCCGCACCTACCTCGGCGACAAGCTGATCCGCACCGCCGCGCCCCACCGCATCCTCGACCCCAAGGCCGGGCCGCTCATCGCCGTACGGCTGAACATCCTGACCCGCAAGTCGCTCGGCGGCCTGCAGACCGACCTGTCCTCGCGGGTGCTGACCGGGGACGGCACCCCGCTGGACGGGGTGTACGCGGCGGGCGAGGCGGCCGGCTTCGGCGGCGGCGGGGTGCACGGCTACCGCTCCCTGGAAGGCACCTTCCTCGGCGGCTGCATCTTCTCCGGCCGGGCGGCGGGCCGCGCGGCGGCGAAGGCGGTCGGCTGAGGACTTCCCTGCCCAGGGCGCGTCCGTCCGGTGGGGTTCCGGGGGCGGAACCGTGGGGAGACGCCGTTAACCGGGCATGGGAAGAAGATGCCAGGAGTAGCCGAACCCGTCATCAACCTCGTCCGGCGCACCACCGAGCCCGTCGCCGCGCAGACCCTGCGCTCCACGGGCGCGGCGGTCATCGCCTATGCCGTGGCGACCGCGACGCTGACCGAGCCCGCGCCCCTGACCGCACCGCTGACCGCGCTGCTCGTCGTCCAGGTCACCCTCTACGCCACCGTCAACATGTCGGTCAAGCGTGTGGTGGCCGTCGTCGTCGGTGTCCTCATCGCGAGCGGCTTCAGCGCCCTGGTCGGCATTTCCTGGTGGAGCCTGGGGCTGACCATCTTCACGGCGCTGATCATCGGCAGACTGGTCCGGGTGGACGAGTTCGTCCCCGAGGTGGCGATCAGCGCCATGCTCGTCCTCGGTGTCACCTCGGGAGCCGCGCGGTCCAGCATGGCGTGGGAGCGCGTGTACGAGACGCTGATCGGCGCGGGCGTGGGCCTGCTGTTCAACCTGCTGTTCGCCCCGCCCGTGTGGGTGCAGACCGCGGGGGCGTCCATCGACGGACTGGCCCGCGAGATGGGGCAGATGTTCCGCGATCTGGGCAGCGACCTCGCCCGTCCGGTGACCGTCGCGGAGGCGGCCGACCGGCTGCACCGGGCCCGCCGCCTCGACCACGACATCGTCGAGGTGGACGCCTCTCTGCGGCAGGCCGAGGAAAGCCTCATGTACAACCCGAGGGTGCGGCAGGGGCTCCTGCACCGCGTGGTCCTGCGCACCGGCCTGGACACGCTGGAGATCTGCGCGGTCGTCGTACGGGTGCTGTCCCGGACGCTGACCGACCTCGCCAAGGACCGGGGCGACTCGCCCCAGTTCCCCGCCGAGGTCGCCACCCACATCACGGAACTGTTCGAACAGATGGCGGGGGCCATCGAGAGCTTCTCGGTGCTCATCACGACCCCGGTCGCCGCCAGCGCCGAGGCGGCCGAGGACCGGCTCACCGAGGCGCTCGACGCCAGCCGGGCGACCCGCGACCTGGTGGCGGACATGCTGCTGGCCGCCGTGCAGGAGCACCCCAGGAAGTGGCAGCTGCACGGGGCGCTGCTCGCCGAGGTGGACCGCATCCTGGACGAGCTCGACATCGAGAAGCGCGCCGAGCGCCTGGGCCAGGAACTCGACCGCCGCTCCGCCGTACTCCACGAACGCCACCCCCGGCTGCTCGCGTTCCGCCGCCGCCTGGGCCTGGTGAAGAGCGGGGACCGGGAGAAGCGGGCGGAGGCCGAGGTGCGGTGACGGCGGCTCAGCCCTTGCGGGGGCCGATGCGCTCGACGACCCGGAACCGCTCGGCGACGATCATCGTGTCGTCGTCGACCGCGAACTCCGGGTCGCCGAGCGCGTCCCGCATCTCCTCGCTGTGCCAGAACCGCTCGTGCCCCGCCCGCCACTCGGCGACCGAGGCATAGCCCTCGCCCTCGTCCAGCGCGTGCTGGAGATCCACGTCCGCCAGCCGGAGCACGCGGACCTCCGTCACTTCGAGTACGGCGATCTCCCGGCCGTCCGAGTCGATGAGGGCGGACCGCTCACCGACCGGGGGCAGCTCCTCCTGCTCGATCTCGTACTCCACGAGCAGGCCGGAGGTCGACACCTTGCGCCCGTCCAGGACCGCGGCGACCAACTGGTCGCGCAGCGGCCCCGGGAAGGCGAGCAGGAAGGGCTTGAGCGCTTCACGGTTCTCCATGGCGCCAGTCTGGCATCGGGCCCCGGACAGCCGCGTGGCAAATCTGACGGGACGGTGACGGCCCGCCGCCGCCCCTGGCGCCCGGGCGCCCCGGGTGCTCGAATCGTCGGGTGAACAGTTCCCCACCCGACGACGGCCCACCCGACGACGGCCCACCCGACGACGGCCCACCCGACGACGGCCCACCCGACGACGGCCCGGACGGCGTCGGCGCGCCCGTCGGCCGCCGCGTGGTCCTGGGCATGCTGGGCCTCGGCGCCGCCGGACTCGTCGCCGCGCCCGTCCTGCAACGGACGCTCGAATCGGGCCTCGGCGCGGTCGCGGGCAAGGACCCCACCGGGCTCACCGGCCTGCTGCCCAACGGCGGCGGCTTCCGCTACTACTCCGTCGCCTCCTCCGTACCGGCCAAGGGGGCGGCCGACTACCGGCTGAGGATCGACGGGCTCGTCGACCGCCCGGCCACGTACACGCTGGACACGCTGCGGCGCATGGAGCAGACCCGGATCGTCCGGGACGTCCAGTGCGTCACCGGCTGGCGGGTGCCGGAAACGGCCTTCGAGGGCGTACGGCTCTCCGCTCTGCTGGACGCGGCCGGCGTGCGGTCCGGGGCGAAGGCCGTCCGCTTCACCTGCTTCGACGGCACCTACAGCGAGAGCCTGACACTCGCCCAGGCCCGCCGCGCCGACGTGCTCGTGGCACTGCGGATGGACGACGGGCCGGTGTCGCACGCCCACGGCGGGCCGGTGCGGCTGTACGTGGCCCCGATGTATTTCTACAAGTCGGCGAAATGGCTCTCCGGGATCACCGTCACGGACTCCGTACGCCCCGGATACTGGGAGAAGCTCGGTTATGACGTCGACGCCTGGGTCGGCCGGTCCAATGGCCGCGACGACGCCCCCACCGTCTGAACCGGCGGGCCGGGTGCACCGGTTCGCCCGCCCGGTACGCCTGGTGCACCGGGCGACGGCCGCGCTGATGCTGCTGTGCGTGGCCTCGGCCGCCTGCCTGTACGTGCCGCAGCTCGCCGAGCTCGTCGGCCGCCGCCACCTCGTGGTCACCGTGCACGAGTGGTCCGGACTGCTGATCCCCGTACCGCTGCTCGCGGGCCTCGCGGCGCGGTCGCTGCGGGCGGACCTGCGGCGGCTCAACCGCTTCGGGGCGCACGACCGGCGGTGGCTGCGGGCGGTGCTCCGGCGCGACCGGCGGCCCGGGGCGCGGCCGGCCGGGAAGTTCAACGCCGGGCAGAAGCTGTACGCGGCGTGGATCGCCGGGGCGGTGCTCGTCATGGCGGGCACCGGACTCCTGATGTGGTTCACCGGTTTCGCCCCGCTGGTGTGGCGCACCGCCGCGACCTTCGTCCACGACTGGCTGGCCCTCGCCGCCGGCCTCGTGCTGGCCGGCCACGTCGCCATGGCGTACGCCGACCCGGAGGCACGCCGCGGCATGCGCTCCGGGTCGGTGGGCGGGGAGTGGGCCCGCCGCGAGCACCCGCTGTGGGTGCCCGGCGGGCGGGACCGGCTAGACGATCAGTGACAGCAGCAGGATGAAGACCAGCGAGGCCACGGAGATGATGGTCTCCATCACCGACCAGGTCTTCACCGTCTGTCCCACGTCCATGCCGAAGTACTCCTTCACCAGCCAGAACCCGGCGTCGTTGACGTGGCTGAAGAAGAGCGAGCCCGCGCCGACGGCGAGGACCAGCAGGGCCGCGTGGGAGGTCGACATGTCGGCCGCCAGCGGGGCGACCAGACCGGCCGCCGAGATCGTCGCCACCGTCGCCGAGCCGGTCGCGAGCCGGATCGCCACGGCGATCAGCCAGCCGAGCAGCAGCGCGGGGATCGACCAGTCCTCGGAGAAGTCCAGGATCATCCGGCCCACGCCCGCGTCGATCAGCGTCTGCTTGAAGCCGCCGCCCGCGCCCACGATGAGCAGCACACCGGCGATCGGGGCCAGGGACTTCTCCACGGTGGTGGAGAGCCTGCCCTTGGTGAAACCGGCGGCCCGGCCCAGCGTGAACATGCCGACGATCACGGCCGCGAGGAGCGCGATCAGCGGCGAGCCGATCACATCGGTGACCTTCTGGAGCCCCTGCTCCGGGTCGTCCACCACGATGTCGACGAGCGCCTTGACGAGCATCAGCACGACGGGCAGCAGGATCGTGGCGAGGGTGGCGCCGAAGCCGGGGCGGCGCTCCAGGTCCTCCGAGGGGCGCTGCGGGATCATCTTGTCCGGCGCCTCGATGTCCACCCAGCGGGCGGCGTAACGGGAGAAGACCGGACCGGCGAGGATCACCGTCGGGATCGCGACGACCACGCCGAGGGCCAGCGTGACGCCCAGGTTGGCGCCGAGCGCGTCGATCGCGACGAGCGGGCCGGGGTGCGGGGGGATGAGCCCGTGCATCACGGACAGGCCGGCCAGGGCCGGGATGCCGATGCGCATCAGGGAGTAGTTGCCGCGCTTGGCGACGAGCAGCACCACGGGGATCATCAGCACGATCCCGACCTCGAAGAACAGCGGCAGGCCGATGATCGAGGCGATGAGGACCATCGCCCACGGCATGGCCCGCTTGCTGGTCCTCGCCAGGATCGTGTCGACGATCTGGTCGGCGCCGCCGGAGTCCGCGAGCAGCTTGCCCAGGATCGCGCCGAGCGCGATCAGGACGCCGACGCCCGCGACGGTGGAGCCGAGGCCCGCGGTGAAGCTCGCTATCGTCTTCGCCGGCGCGGCACCGGCGAAGGAGCCGAGCGCCAGCGAGCCGATGGTGAGCGCGAGGAACGCGTGCATCTTGAACTTGGTGATGAGCAGGACGATGACGGCGATGCCCGCCAGGACGGCGATGCCCAACTGCGCGTTGCCGGCCGAGGTGATCGGTTCGACGGCGTCCGCTGCCAGCGTCTCGACGCTGAGACTGGTCACGGTGGTGGTCCTTAGCTGTCGAGCCGGCGCAACGCGGCGACGGCTCGCTGGGTGATTTCTTCGGGGGTGCCGGAGACGTCGACCGAGACGCCGGCCTCGTCGTCCTCCAGGGGCTGGAGGGTGGCGAACTGCGAGTCGAGGAGCGCGGTCGGCATGAAGTGGCCCTTGCGGGCCGCCATCCGCTCCTCGATGAGGGAGCGGTCGCCGGTCAGGTGCAGGAAGACGGCGCCCGGGGCCTCGGCACGCAGCCGGTCCCGGTAGGCGCGCTTGAGCGCGGAGCTGCTGACGACCCCGCCGAGCCCCGCCCGGCCGTGCGCCCACTGCCCGATCGCGTCGAGCCAGGGCCACCGGTCCGCGTCGTCCAGCGGGGTGCCGGCCGACATCTTGGCGATGTTCGCGGGGGGATGGAAGTCGTCGCCCTCGGCGTACGGAACGCCCAGTGCGGCGGCGAGCAGGGGGCCGATCGTGGTCTTGCCGGTCCCTGCCACGCCCATCACCACGACGACGTGGGGGGTGCTCATTGCGGTGCCTCGCTGTCTCTGCGATGTCTTCCTCGACATCGGTCCGTCGCGCCACTGAAACCTATACGTACGACTTATTCAAGAGGGTGTGACATAAACGTCGTACTTAATGGCTTCGGAGGGTGCCCCGTACCCTGGGGCCATGACCACACCTGCCCAGGGGCTCCACACGCATGTCCTGGACGCCCTGGGCCTGGAGATCGCCGCCGGGGAGCACCCGCCCGGCCAGGTGCTGCGCACGGACGAGCTGGCGCGGCGCTTCGACGTCTCGCGCACGGTGGTCCGCGAGGTGATCCGGGTCCTGGAGTCGATGCACCTGGTCGAGTCCCGCCGCCGCGTCGGCGTGACCGTACGGCCGGCCGAGGCGTGGAACGTGTACGACCCCCAGGTCATCCGGTGGCGGCTGGCCGGCGCCGACCGCCCCCGCCAGCTGCGCTCCCTCACCGTCCTGCGCTCCGCGATCGAACCGGTCGCCGCCTCGCTCGCCGCCCGCAACGCCACCCCCGAGCAGTGCGCCGAGCTGACCGAGCGCGCCCTCGGCATGGTCGCCACCTCGCGCGGTCAGCAGCTGGAGGGCTACCTCGCGCACGACATCGCCTTCCACCGCATCGTCCTCAACGCCTCCGGCAACGAGATGTTCGCGCGCCTGGGCGACGTGGTCGCCGAGGTCCTGGCGGGCCGCACGCACCACCAGGTGATGTTCGAGGACCCCGACCCGGCGGCCGTCACCCTCCACGTCCGGCTCGCCGAGGCCGTACGCGCGGGCGACGCCGCCGACGCCGAGCGCCTGACGAAGGAGATCGCCGTCGGCGCCCTGCACGAGCTGGACGTGCTCGCGCCCTGAGCCCGCCCGCCGCCCGGCACCGCGTACCGTTGCCCGTGATCGATCCCGGCCACGAACCGGGAGCACCGGTCTCAGTGAAGAGTCGGGAAAAGGGAGTCCACGGGAATGCCGCAGCACGTACAAGGGGTCATCGCACCGGGCAGGAACGAACCGGTGCGCGTCGAGACGATCGTCATCCCGGACCCCGGCCCCGGTGAGGCCGTGGTGAAGGTCCAGGCGTGCGGCGTCTGCCACACCGACCTGCACTACAAGCAGGGCGGGATCAATGACGAGTTCCCCTTCCTCCTCGGCCACGAGGCCGCCGGTGTCGTGGAGTCCGTCGGCGAGGGCGTCACCGACGTCGCCCCGGGCGACTTCGTGATCCTCAACTGGCGTGCGGTGTGCGGCCAGTGCCGCGCCTGTCTGCGCGGGCGCCCCTGGTACTGCTTCGACACGCACAACGCGAAGCAGAAGATGACCCTGCTCGACGGCACCGAGCTGTCCCCGGCCCTGGGCATCGGCGCCTTCGCCGAGAAGACCCTCGTCGCCTCCGGCCAGTGCACCAAGGTCGACCCGGAGGTCGCCCCCGAGGTCGCCGGGCTGCTCGGCTGCGGCGTCATGGCGGGCATCGGCGCCGCCATCAACACCGGCCAGGTCGGCCGCGGCGACTCGGTCGCTGTCATCGGCTGCGGCGGCGTCGGCGACGCGGCGATCGCGGGCGCCCGGCTGGCCGGGGCGGCGAAGATCATCGCCGTGGACATCGACGACCGCAAGCTGGAGACGGCGAAGTCGATGGGCGCCACGCACACCGTCAACTCCCGGTCCACCGACCCCGTCGAGGCCATCCGCGAGCTGACCGGCGGCAACGGCGCCGACGTCGTCATCGAGGCCGTCGGCCGCCCGGAGACGTACAAGCAGGCCTTCTACGCCCGCGACCTCGCCGGCACCGTCGTCCTCGTCGGCGTCCCCACCCCCGACATGCAGCTCGAACTCCCGCTGCTCGACGTCTTCGGCCGCGGCGGGTCGCTCAAGTCCTCCTGGTACGGCGACTGCCTGCCTTCCCGCGACTTCCCGATGCTGATCGACCTCCACCAGCAGGGCCGCCTGGACCTCGCCGCGTTCGTCACCGAGACCATCGGCCTCGGCGACATCGAGCAGGCCTTCGGCCGGATGCACGACGGCGACGTCCTGCGCTCGGTGGTGGTGTTCTGATGACCGCCCGCATCGACCACCTCGTCACCTCCGGCACCTTCGCCCTCGACGGCGGCGAGTGGGACGTCGACAACAACGTCTGGATCGTCGGAGACGACACCGAGGCCGTCGTCATCGACGCCGCCCACGACGCCACCGCGATCGAGGACGCCCTCGGCGGCCGTACGCTGCGCGCCATCATCTGCACCCACGCGCACAACGACCACATCGACGCCGCCCCGGCCCTCGCCGACGCCACCGGCGCGCCGGTCCTGCTCCACCCGGACGACCTGCCGCTGTGGAAGCAGACCCACCCGGACCGTGCCCCCGACGGCGAACTGGCCGACGGCCAGGAGATCACCGTCGCGGGCACCACGCTGACCGTGCTGCACACCCCGGGCCACGCCCCCGGCGCGGTCTGCCTGTACGCCCCCGGGCTGGCCACCGTCTTCACCGGGGACACGCTCTTCCAGGGCGGCCCCGGCGCCACCGGCCGGTCCTTCTCGTCGTTCCCGGTGATCGTCGACTCGATCAGGGACCGGCTGCTCACCCTGGACCCGGCGACCGAGGTGCGCACCGGGCACGGCGACCCCACCACCATCGGCGCGGAGGCCCCGCACCTCGACGAGTGGATCGCCCGGGGCCACTGAGGGTCCTACTGATCCGGCCACGCGGAGAGCCGCAGCCCGCTCTCGAAGCGGTGCGGCTCTCCCGTGACCGGATCGGTGAACTCCAGCACCCGGGCGAGCAGTTGCAGCGGACGCGAGAAGTCGCCCGGCGCCGCGTCCGGCAGGACCGCCGGGTAGACCGGGTCGTTGACCAGCGGCAGGCCCAGGCTGTTCATATGGACCCGCAGCTGGTGCGTACGCCCGGTGGCCGGCAGCAGCCGGTAGCGGCCGAGCCCGCCCCGGTGCGCCGACAGCTCGATCCGGCTCTCGCTGTTCGCCTCCCCGGCCTCCTCGCGCGCCGCGAGCACCCCGCGCTCCTTCACGATCCGGCTGAGCACCGTACGAGGCAGGTCGAGCCCCGGATCGTACGGGGCCACCGCCTCGTACTCCTTGCGCACCAGCCGGTCCCGGAACAGCGTCTGGTACGCCCCCCGGTCCCCGGGCCGCACCACGAACAGCACCAGCCCCGCCGTCAGCCGGTCCAGCCGGTGCGCGGGCTGGAGTCGCGGCAGGTCCAGGTCGCGGCGGAGCCGGGCCACCGCCGTCTCGGTGATGTGCCGGCCACGCGGCATCGTCGCCAGGAAGTGCGGCTTGTCCGCGACGACCAGACGCGCGTCCCGGTACACCACCCCCACCGGGAACGGCACCGGCTCCTCCGGCGCGAAGTCCCGGTGGAACCAGAGGTAGCGCCCCGCCGTGTACGGCTCGTCGCCGGAGACCGGGCCCGCCGTCGACACGAACCGGCCCCCGGCGAGCAGTGCCTGCACCCGGTCCGCGCCGATCGCCCCGGAGAACCGGTCGAGGAGATGGTCCCCGACCGTCGCCCACCGGCCCTCCGGGTCGGCCGGAAGCCGCACCCGCACCGGGTCGACGCCGTCGCGCTGGGGGAGCGGCGACGGCGGCGGCTTCGCCCGGCCCCTCACCGGGGACTCCCGCCCGGCACCGGGAAACTGCTCGTTCTCATGGTGCCGGGCATCCTTTCACGGACCCCGGGACGGCTCAGGACGAGGCGAACGTGAGCTTCTGCGGGGCGCAGCCGATCCGCTCGGCCTCCGCCGCCGCGTAGGCCGGCAGCAGGTCACGGGTGAAGGTGAACCGGTCGCCCCTGCCCGCCGGACGCAGCTGCTCCAGTACGAAGATCACCGGGCCGGTCTGGCAGATCGCCCGGTACACCGCCCGGTTCCCGCCGGCCTTGCCGTAGCCCCGGCTGCCCGTCACGGGCGCACCGGACCGCAACGAGTCCCAGGAGTAGATCTCCGCCAGCGCCGGGTCCTCCACCGTCGTCAGCCGCACGGACGCCTCCCGGAAGGAGGCCCCCGCCTCGCAGACCCGGGCGGGGCCGCCCTCGCCGCCGACGCGGGTCTCGTCCAGCTCCTCCCGGTACGCCGCCGGCAGGGTCAGGCCCTTGATCCCGCAGAAGGCGGACGGATCGGTCTCGACCCACTCCACCGGCGCCGGCAGATCGCGCGGCTCGCGGTACCGGCCGGAGCAGCCGAACTCCTCGATGACGCCGTTGGCCGCGTCGATGAGCGCCCCGGTCAGGGCGTTGCGGTCGCGCAGCGTGTACTCGCGGGAGACCTCGAAGCCCGCCCGGCCCATGCCGATGTCCACCACCGTGGGCCCGGTGAACTCGTCGCGCCCCGTGCACGCCTGCGGCAGTGCGATCCAGGCGCGCGTGGAGGACGTCATGCCCGGCAGCCCCTCGCCGAGCGGCACCATGCCCGAGGCCAGGAACTCGCTCGGCCAGTCCTGCGCGTCGGTGCCCCGCAGGCCGTCCAGCCGGCGGACGTCCACCGTCACCTGGCGGCGGGCCCGGTCGCCGTCGTAACCGGTGATGCGGCACTGTCCGTACGCGCCGCCGTCGCCCATCGGGTCGGTGCGCAGCGACTGCTCGTCGACCACGGTTTCGCGGTCCCCGAACAGCGCGTCCATGGAACCGGAACCCAGCGAGTCCCAGCAGGGGGAGGGCCCCAGCAGCGGCAGCGTGTCCGTGCGCCAGGCGACCGCACCGGCGCCGACGAGCGCCCCGGCCAGCGCGGCGACGGTGGCGGCCCGAGCGGTACGGCTGCGCAGCAGCCGGCGGACGAACGAGGGCCGCGGCTCCTCCGGTGCGGCCGGGGCGGGTGCGGCCAGCGCCTCGGCGTCCGTCACGGGCGTCTCCCCGCCCGGCGCGCCGTCGATCTCCTCGTTGATCTTCTCGCTCACGCGCCCTCACCGCTTCCGCACCCGATGCGCTTGCCCACGGACTCGACGAAGCGGTTGAACACCTGCTGGTCGGAGGGGTGCCCCCGGTCCTGGAGACCGGCCTCCACATGCCCGTAGAACACCGTCCGCCGCCCGTCGCAGCCGCGGCGCACCAGTCCCTGCCCGGCGCCCTCCGGCATGCCCTTGAACAGGTCCGCCAGCCGGCTCCCGTTCGCCATCACGTACTGCGCGGACGGCTCGTCGGGCATCCGCAGGGTCTTCCACACCACCGAGCACGTCTGCAGCCGGTCGGTGACCGCGCCCACCTGCTCCTTGTAGCGCGAGCGGTCGCCGTACTCGAAGCGCATCCCCGGTATCCGGCACAGCGGTGACCCGGCGGACTCCTCGTCCTCGGCCACCGTGACCATCGGGGAGCTGCTCCGCAGAGGCTGTGCGGGTGCGCACCCGGCCTTGTCCATACCGGTGTTGGCGGCGTCGAGCAGCATCCGCAGGACATCGGCGCGGGTGCCGATCGTGAACGGCACGGCGACCTTGCCGAGATGGCCGTCGCCGGTGCTCTCGCTGCGGATCGTCACCACGGTCGGCGAGCCGTCCCGGTCGCAGGACGACGGGAGCACCAGCATCCCCCGGTCCCCGGCCACCAGCCCGTCGAGCCCGTCCGGCAGCGGGGAGGCCGATCCGTGGAAGAACCGGGCCAGCCAGTCCCGGTGCTCCCTCACCTCGGCGGGTACGGGCCCGAACTCCAGGGTCACCGACTCCTCGAAGGCCAGCGGCTCGTCGGAGTCGTCGTCCTCGACCTCGGAGCCGACGGCCACCGTGCAGGTCCCCTGCGGGCGGGCTGCCGAGGGCGCCGCGGACTCGGTGGAGCGGCGCTCGGAGCCGGACTTCCGCAGCGCCTCGTCGCCCAGGAAGGACGGCCCGCTGTTCTGCTCCCACGCGCCCCAGCAGTAGCTGTCTCGGAAGGGCCGGCTGTCCGTCGCCCACAGGGTGGTGCCCGTCGCCACCACCGCCGCGGCCACCACCCCGGCGACGACCGCGGCTTTTCGCCTGCCGATGCCCATCACAGCCCCCTGGTGACGCAGTAAAGATCACGTAAAACGTCGATGCTACGACGCCGCCGGCAGCCCGGCGCAGGAGGGGTCGTGGACCCAATTGGGCGCGGAAGGACCCCGGTTGCCGATGCCGCACACAACGCGAGAGGCCCACGGTTCCTGGGAACCGTGGGCCTCTCGTTGGTGTCCGAGGGGGGACTTGAACCCCCACGCCCGATAAAGGGCACTAGCACCTCAAGCTAGCGCGTCTGCCATTCCGCCACCCGGACAAGGTGTCTGTCTCGCGGGCCTCGCCCGTTCCGACGTGGAAAACCATAGCAAACATTGGAGGGTGCTCGATCACGCCCGCTCCCGGGTGAAGGCCGCATGACGAGGCACGGGGCCCCTTGGGTGCGCGGGCCCGGCGATGGAGGATGGGAGGGAGCACCACGGCGACAGGGAAGGAACCAGCGTGAGCGAGAGCAATGCGGCCCGGAGCGGCTCGGGCGAGACCGCCGAGAACGAGGTGGTGGACCTCTGTCGTGACCTGATCCGGATCGACACCAGCAACTACGGCGACCACTCCGGGCCCGGCGAGCGGGCCGCCGCCGAGTACGTGGCCGAGAAGCTCGCGGAGGTCGGGCTCGAACCGAAGATCTTCGAGTCCCACAAGGGCCGCGCCTCCACCGTGGCGCGGATCGAGGGCGAGGACTCGTCCCGGCCGGCCCTGCTGATCCACGGCCACACCGACGTCGTCCCGGCCAACGCGCACGACTGGACGCACCACCCGTTCTCCGGCGAGATCGCGGACGGCTGCGTGTGGGGCCGGGGCGCGGTCGACATGAAGGACATGGACGCGATGACGCTCGCGGTGGTGCGCGAGCGCATGCGCAGCGGCCGCAAGCCCCCGCGCGACATCGTGCTGGCCTTCCTCGCGGACGAGGAGGCGGGCGGCACGTACGGGGCCCGCTACCTCGTGGACAAGCACCCCGGCCTGTTCGAGGGCGTCAGCGAGGCGATCGGCGAGGTCGGCGGCTTCTCGTTCACCGTCAACGAGAATCTGCGGCTCTACCTCGTCGAGACGGCCCAGAAGGGCATGCACTGGATGCGGCTGACCGTGGACGGCACGGCGGGACACGGCTCCATGACCAACGACGACAACGCGATCACCGAGCTGTGCGAGGCGGTCGGCCGGCTGGGTCGGCACACCTGGCCGGTGCGGGTGACCAAGACGGTGCGCTCCTTCCTGGACGAGCTCTCGGACGCGCTCGGCACCCCGCTCGACCCGGAGGACATGGAGGCCACCCTGGCCAAGCTGGGCGGCATCGCCAAGATGGTCGGCGCCACCCTGCGCAACTCCGCCGCCCCGACCATGCTCGGCGCCGGCTACAAGGTCAACGTGATCCCCGGACAGGCCACCGCCCACGTCGACGGGCGCTTCCTGCCGGGGTACGAGGAGGAGTTCCTGGCCGACCTCGACCGCATCCTGGGCCCGCGCGTCCGGCGCGAGGACGTGCACGGGGACAAGGCGCTGGAGACCGACTTCGACGGCGCGCTCGTGGACGCCATGCAGACGGCGCTCAAGGCCGAGGACCCGATCGCCCGCGCCGTCCCGTACATGCTTTCGGGCGGCACGGACGCGAAGTCCTTCGACGATCTCGGTATCCGCTGCTTCGGGTTCGCCCCGCTGAAGCTGCCGCCGGAGCTCGACTTCGCGGGCATGTTCCACGGCGTCGACGAGCGGGTTCCGGTCGAGGGCCTGAAGTTCGGCGCCCGGGTCCTGGACCGTTTCATCGATCACAGCTGAACCCCGCGGAGTAATTCGCCAGGGTGTACGCCTATGACCGGAACGAGTGAATGGAGCGTTTGGCTCGTAGCCCCGTCACCCCCTCCTCGTTACAGGTGATGCGGTCCGCGGCTGGGACCGCGCTTTGCCAACTAGGAGGAAACATGATCAAGAAGATTGCCGCCGCCGCGGCTGTCACCAGTGGCCTCGTGCTCGCCGGCGCCGGCATGGCCGTCGCCGACTCGGGCGCCCAGGGTGCTGCCATCGGCAGCCCCGGCGTCATCTCGGGCAACGTCATCCAGGTTCCCGTCCACGTTCCGGTGAACGTGTGCGGCAACACGATCAACGTGATCGGGCTGCTGAACCCGGCCTTCGGCAACGTCTGCGTCAACGACTGACGTTGCGCGTCAACCCGTAAGGGTTTGAGCCCGCTCGGCCCCGGAGCGCACTCCATGTGCCCCGGGGCCGTCGGGTCCTTTGCCTCCGCACGGTAGTCCGGGGGTACTCCGGAAGGTAGAAGGCAGGAAACACCTATGCGACAGGTCACGCGAAAAGGCCTGATCACCATGGCGGCCGCGGGCGGCGTTCTCGCCCTCGGCGGCGGTTACGCGCACGCCGACGCGGGAGCGTCCGGCGGCGCCTCGAATTCCCCGGGGGTGCTTTCAGGGAATTCGGTGCAGGTTCCGGTCAGTGTGCCGGTCAACGTCTGCGGAAACTCCGTGGACGTCGTCGGGCTGCTCAACCCGTCCTTCGGCAACACCTGCCGGAACGGCTCGGGCGGCGCGTCCGCCGGCAAGCACGACTCCGCGTCGGGCACGTCCGGCAACCACGGCGGCAACCACGCCGTCGAGCGCGGCCAGGGGGCGAACGGGGGCACCGGCAAGCACCGGGCCTCCGGTGACAACGGGGGCGGGGCCACCGCGGAGGGGTACACGCACGGATCACCCGGTCTGCTCTCGGGCAACCAGATCCAGGCGCCCATCGACATTCCCGTGAACGTCTGCGGCAACAGCATCGACGTCGTCGGCCTGCTGAACCCCACGTTCGGCAACGAGTGCGAGAACGAGAGCACGCCGCCGGTCGACGTTCCGGAACCCCCGGTCCGCCACGTCACCCCGCCGACTCCCGAGCCGCACGTCCCGAACGTGCCGGAGCCGCAGACCCCGCCGGAGGCGCCGCAACTCGCCCACACCGGCGCGGGCGGCCTCGACGTGCTCATCCCGGCGAGCGCGGGCCTGCTGCTCGCCGGCGCGGGCACGGTGCTCTACCGCCGCGCCAAGGCCGCCGCCTGACGGCAGCGGGCGCGACAGGACGGGCGAACGGGCCCCGCGGTCACCGCGGGGCCCGTTTCGTGTGCTCGGACGGGCTGTGGCCGGTCGGTCCGGCTCACCACGTGGCCCGCAGCTGACGGATGATCCGGCGGCGCAGCCGCACGCGGCGGCTGCCGTCCCGGCGCAGTGTCAGACGGTCCAGCTCCCAGTGCCCGTACTCGGCATGGTCGGTCAACAGGCGGGCCGTGTCCTTCCGGGACACCCCGCGTGGTACGTACACATCGACAAATTCGTATTCCGGCATCGAATCCATTGTGCGGGCAAGGGCCCGGTACGGATAGCGTCTGCCCCATGTCTGATGCTGCGCAGCCCACCGCTGCCGAGGTACGCGCCGCCGCCGATGCGGTCAAAGCCGCGATCGACCACCACCTCGCGGCGGTCGAACGCCGGTCGGGGGACGATGATCCCGCTGTCTACGACGCGTTCAACGCATTGGCCGCCGCGGCCGAGGCCTACGACGAACTCCTCTACGACCGCCACGACGAGGTCACCCCGTTCGAGATCCCGGGCGAGCAGGACTCCCTGCCGCCCTACAACGGACCCGACGAGCCGCACGCGCTCAGCGTGCTGATCCGCCGCGACTACGCGGTGGTGGAGCCCCAGCGGCTGCTGGCCCAGGCACAGCGCCTCGCCGACGCGGACCCGGACGACCGGGACGGCTCGGGCGCGGCGGTCGTCGGCGGCAGCGTCCACGCGGCGCTGGGGGTGCTCTTCGGCGAGTACGAGGCGGACGAGATCGCCTCCCGGCACACGGAGTTCGGCCTGGAGGAGGGCGACTCCACGCTCTGGGTCGCCGCGGCGGACGAGCTGCCGGAGGCGGGGGAGTGGCTGGCCGCCCCCTTCGACGACGCGGACCCGCAGCTGGTGGTCTGCCGCTTCGACGTCAGCGCCGTCTTCGACGAGGACGACCTCGACGACGAACCGGAGGGCCCGGCGCACAACGTCGGCTGACCGCCGCCCGCCCCGGGAACGGCCGGAGGGCCCCCGCGAACGCTTCAGGCGTCTGCGGGGGCCCTCCGGGTTGCCTTGGTTGCCGTCATTGCTCCCGGGACTCCTGCGAGGCCTCCAGGAGCGCCCGCAGCCGTGTGGTGCGCTCCTGGGCGGGCACCTCGGCCACCGCGCGCGGCAGGGCCTGGTCGACCCCGTGCACCACGGACAGGTGGCGCTCGCCCCGGCCGAACGCGGTGTAGACCCACGGCCTGGTCAGTCCCCGCGCCGCGTCGCCCGGCAGCACCACGACCGCGGCCGGCCACCGCATCCCCGCCGCCTGATGGGCACTGAGCGCCCACGCGTGGCGCACGGACCCGGCGACCTGCTCCTGCGGTACGACGACCGGGGTCCCGGCGCAGTCCAGGTGCAGGCCCTCCGCGTCCGCCGACACGACCACGCCGGGGACCGTCCGCCCCGGCGCCGGGACGTGGGCGGCCCGGTCGCCCGGGTCGAAGCCGCCGAAGCGGCCGGGGCCCGGGTTGAGCCGCTGCTTCAGCGCCTCGTTCAACGCCCGGGTGCCCGCGGGGCCGCCGTGGCCGACGGTGATGACCTGGGTGTCGGCGGACGGCACCCCGATGGCGCGCGGCACCGAGTCGGCGACGAGCTGCACGGTGCGGTGCACCGCCTCGCCCGGGTCCCGCACGGGGACGATGACGACCTCCTTGCCCGGCGCCTCCACCTGGTTCAGCTCGCCGATGCCGATGCCCGAGACCAGCTCGCCGATCGGTCCGGCGTCCGGGGTGCGGGAGACGACGCGGGGGCAGGCGCGGGCGGCCAGCACATCGGCGAACACCTGTCCGGCGCCCGCCGAGCCCAGCACGCCCGGGTCGCCGCTGAGCACCAGGCGGGTGCCGTCAGCCAGGGACTCCACGAGCATCGCGCCGGTCTCCACGTCCAGCTGGGGCGCGTCCAGCACGACGAGCAGGTCGAGGGCGAGCGCCCCCTCCTCGTCCCGTCCGGGGCCCTCGGTGCCCGCCAGGAGCCCGGCGAGCGTCACCGCCGCCTCGGGAGCGCCCGTGTCCCGCGCGAGGCGCCCGCGGCCGTCCACGCTGTGTGCCGCGCCCAGGGCCCGCAGGCCGAGCCCCCGGGCGGCGGCGATCAGCGCGGCGGGTTCGGCGCGGGCCGCCTCGCCGCCCGTGTGCGCGACGAGGCCGTGCGCGGCGGCCGCGCGGATCAGCTCGGCGGCCGACGGCGAGGGCGCGGCGGAGGCCGTCTGCGACCAGTCCGCGTCCTTGTCGCCGCCGTTGACCAGCCGGGCCAGACCGTCGGCGAGGCTCTCCTCCGCCAGCGCGTACCGGTCGAGGCCGAGCAGTACTTCGACGGGCGCGACGGGCGCCTCGGGCTCTTCCTGTGCCTCTTCCTCCTGCGCCTCGCCGGACTCCTCGGGGGCGTCCTGG
Organism: Streptomyces sp. 2131.1; assembly: GCF_900105515.1. Taxonomy (GTDB): domain Bacteria; phylum Actinomycetota; class Actinomycetes; order Streptomycetales; family Streptomycetaceae; genus Streptomyces; species Streptomyces drozdowiczii. The sequence continues at coordinate 5,730,242 of NZ_FNSY01000001.1, forward strand.
AAGACCAGTACGACGCCCTCCGCGATGGCGTGCTGCACGGCCGCGGCGGGGTCGGTGACCCCCCGGGCGCCGAGTGCCGTACGCACCTGGTCGGCGTCGAGCGCGGTGTGCCCCCGGAGCGCGGCCTGCTCCAGGAGCCAGCCGGTCAGCGCGGCGGTGCGCCGCTCGTCGTCCGGGCCGGCGGCCGCGCCGAGCAGCGCCCGCGCGAAGCCGTCCGCCTGGTCGGGGCCGACGCCGGGCAGGGCCAGCAGCTGCCAGGGGTCCTCGCGCAGGATCTCGCCGGCACGCTCACCGAGCAGGCTCGCGGCGGGCCCGGACAGGGCGGCGGGGGCGCCGCCGCTGGAGAGGACGGCCGCCACCGCGTCGACGGCCTCGGGCGGGGCGGCCCGGGGTGCCGGAGCGGGCTCGGGGGCCCGCCGCTGTACCGGTTCGGGGGCCGGGGTGGTCCGGCGGGCGGGTGTGGGGGCGGGGGAGTCGTAGAACGCGGTGGCGGGCTTCTGCCCGCTCTCCACCGCGCGCACGGCGGCCAGGAGATCGGCCGCCGTACCGCTCAGCTTCCCCCCGGCATCGATCGGCCCGTCCTTCTCGGCCTTCCGCTTCTCGATCCGCTCCAGCAACTCCCGCTGAGCGGCGAGCTCGGCCTCGGCCTCGGACAACACGGGGGCGCCTTCGGCGCCGCCCTGCCCGCCGGCGTCGGCGTCGGCGCCAGCATCCGGTGCCTCGTCACCGCCCGACGAGCCGCCGACACGCGCATCGCCGTCGTCAGGTGCGCCCTCGTCCGCCGCCGCGCCGTCCCGCGCGTCGCCCGGGCCGGCCTCCTCCGCGCCGGAGCCGGCCGGCGCGTCGTCGGCGACGGCGGGGCTGTCCGTCGCGCCGTCCGTCACCGCACCGTCGCCGGCCACCGCGCCGGCCCCCGTACCGACGGGGCGCGGCTCGTCCGTGGTGGTGACGGGGGCGTCGGGCGAGGGGCCGGGGGATTCGCCCCGGGGTTGCGCGGTCACAGCGTGCTCCAGTCCTGGTCGGGATAGCGGTGCACGGGCGCCGACACGTCGTCGAGCGCCTGGCAGATCTCGTCAGGAAGACTAAGCGTCTCCACTGACAACGCCTCCGTCAGCTGCTGCGCGTTGCGCGCGCCGACGATCGGCGCCGCCACCCCGGGCCGGTCCCTGACCCAGGCAAGCGCGACCTGGGCGGGGGACGTGGCCAGCCCCTCCGCGGCGGTCGTGACGGCGTCCACGATGCGGCTCGCCGCGTCGTCGAGGTACGGCTCGACGAACGGGGCCAGCAGTTCGGACGCGCCGCGCGAGTCGGACGGCGTCCCCGTGCGGTACTTGCCCGTCAGCACGCCCCGGCCCAGCGGCGACGAGGGCAGCAGCCCCACGCCCAGGTCGAGCGCGGCGGGCAGCACCTCGCGCTCGACGCCCCGCTGGAGCAGCGAGTACTCCATCTGCGTCGCGGCCAGCCGGGTCCGCGTCCCGGGCGCCGCCAGCTGCCAGGTCGCGGCCTTCGCCAGCTGCCAGCCGCAGAAGCCGGACACCCCGGCATAGCGTGCCCGCCCGGAGGACACCGCGAGGTCCAGCGCCTGGAGCGTCTCCTCCAGCGGGGTCTCCGGGTCGAACGCGTGAAGCTGCCACAGGTCCACGTAATCCGTGCCGAGCCGGCCGAGCGAGGCGTCGAGGGCCGCGAGCAGGTGCCCGCGCGAGCCGTCGACCCTGCGGTGCGGGTCGGCGACGCTGCCCGCCTTGGTCGCGATGACCAGGTCGCGCCGCGGCACCAGCCCGTCCACGAGCCGCCCGAGCAGATACTCGGCCTCGCCGCCGCCGTACACGTCGGCCGTGTCGACCAGGGTGCCGCCCGCCTCCCAGAACGCCTTCAGCTGCTCGGCGGCGTCGTGCTCGTCGGTGTCCCGGCCCCAGGTGAGGGTGCCGAGCCCGATCCGGGACACTCGAAGGCCGGTGCGGCCCAGATGCCTCTGCTCCATGGGCGCTGAGATTACTGGCCACGGCCGCACGCGTCGCAGGGCTGTGGACAACCGGCGTGGGGGCGGCCCCCTGCCGGATCGCACCCACGCGCGCTAGAGTCCGGAACTCAGGGACGTTACTGATCAGTAAGGGGTTCGGCTATGCGGCTCGGCATCAATCTCGGTTACTGGGGCGCGGGGATGGACGGCGACAACCTCGCCGTCGCGCAGGAGGCCGACCGGCTCGGCTACGACGTCTGCTGGGCGGCCGAGGCGTACGGCTCCGACGCCCCCACCGTGCTGGCCTGGGTGGCCGCGCAGACCGAGTCCATCGACGTCGGCTCGGCGATCCTCCAGATCCCGGCGCGCCAGCCCGCGATGACGGCCATGACCGCGGCCACGCTCGACTCGCTGTCCGGCGGCCGGTTCCGCCTCGGCCTCGGCGTGTCGGGTCCGCAGGTCTCCGAGGGCTGGTACGGCGTCAAGTTCGACAAGCCGCTGGCCCGCACCCGGGAGTACGTGGACATCGTCCGCAAGGCGATGACCCGCGAGCGGCTGTCGTACGAAGGCGAGCACTGGACGCTCCCGCTGCCGGACGGCCCGGGCAAGCCGCTCAAGCTCACCGTGCACCCGCAGCGCGAGCACATCCCGCTCTACATCGCCGCGATCGGCCCGAAGAACCTGGAGCAGACCGGCGAGATCGCCGACGGCGCGCTGCTGATCTTCCCGTCCGCCGAGCACCTGGAGGAGACCGCGATCAGCCACCTGCGGGCCGGCCGGGAGAAGGCGGGGAAGACGATGGAGGGCTTCGACGTCTGCCCGACCGTCCCGCTCGCCGTCGGTGACGACATCCCCGGCCTCGCGGACATGTTCCGCCCGTACACCGCGCTGTACGTCGGCGGCATGGGCAGCGCCAAGCAGAACTTCTACAACCGGCTCGCCCAGCGCATGGGGTACGAGAAGGAGGCCGCCGAGATCCAGGAGAAGTACCTCTCCGGCGACAAGAGCGGCGCGGCGGCCGCCGTCCCGCACCAGCTGATCGACCAGACCACGCTGCTCGGCTCCGTGGACCGCATCGCCGAGCGCATGCAGGCGTACGCGGAGGTGGGGGTCACGACGCTGACCCTGGCCCCGGCCGGCTTCACGCTCGACGAGCGGATCGCCGCGCTCCGGGCCGGCACGGACGCGCTGGAGCGCGCGGGGCTCGCGTAGGCGGGACGCCGGGCTCGCGTGAGGCGGGGAGAGGCACTCGCGTAACCCGAGAGACGTTCCGCGGCCGTGGTGGGGGCTCGGGGGTCCTCCCCGCCACGGCCGTCACGGGGAACAACGCGGGCGGCACGGCCGGGTTACGGGTCCACGCAAAAACGGTTCGCCCGCGGTGGCCCCGCGCGCACGGCCCCGTGCACCGCTCCCGGGCGGCACCCGTTCGGCCCAGTCGCCGACGGCTCCTGTTGCCCGTCCCGGCGGGGCGCATTTGACTGGCGCTCGGCGACGCCGGCACGGAGGTGGCAGTGATGCTCTCGGCAAAGAACCTGTTCCAGGAGATCCTCGACAACGACGACTCGTTCCGGCTGTTCTGCTCCATCGCGGCCAGCGGCGAGTCCCAGGGCGGCTGGGAGAACGGCCGGATCGCGGCCCTCGTCCCCGTGAGCCAGCGCCCGCTGGCCCCCAAGATCGCCCGGCACGGGGCCGACGAGGACAAGCACGGCAGGATCTTCAACGCCCTGCTCAGGAAGCGCGGCCTGGCCCCCGCGCCCGTCCCGCCGGACACCGACTACACGATGCTCCTCGAACGGCACGGCATCGGCCTCGCGCACGAGCAGCTCGGCCGCGACGAGCCCCTGACCGAGCGCGACATCATCACCTATCTGGCCCACAGCCGGGTGACCGAGCAGCGCGCCTCCGAGCAGATGCAGCTGCTGAACAAGCACTTCGCCGACCACCCCGAGCTCGGCCGCGCGGTGCGGATGATCTCGAACGACGAGGACAATCACCTCGCGTACTGCCACGAGGAGCTGCTGCGCTTCGCGCGGGCCGGGCACGGCCGCACGATCCAGCACATCCTGCGCGAGTGCGCGCTCGCCGAGATCCGCGTCTACCGCGACGTCAGCCTCGCCGTCATGGACCACATGGGCCGGGTGCTCGGCTGGTCCCGCGCGAAGGCCGCCGTGCTCGCCGCGGGCATCCACGCCATGTACGCGTACGAGCGCCTCGGCGGCTGGCGGCGCATGGTCAGCCTGGCCCCGCCCGCCCGGCGCGACGCCCTCGGCGGACCCGCGACGCCGGCGCCCGAGTACGCGTGAGAGCCCGGGGCGTCAGAGCCAGCCGCGCCGTTTGAACTGGCGGTACAGGCCCACGACCGCCCCCGCCATCAGGAGCAGTACCACCGGGTACGACCCGACCCACCGCAGCTCCGGCATGTGCTCGAAGTTCATCCCGTAGATCCCCGCGACCATCGTCGGCACCGCGGCCATCGCCGCCCAGGCGGAGATCTTGCGCATGTCGTCGTTCTGCCGCACCCCCATCTGCGCGAGATGCGCGGACAGGATGTCGGACAGCAGCCGGTCAAGACCCTCCACCTGCTCGTTGGCCCGGGTCAGGTGGTCCTGCACGTCCCGGAAGAACGGCTGGGCGTGCTCCTGGACGAAGGGCACCCCGGCGCTCGCCAGCCGGGCCATCGGCGCGCTCAGCGGGACCGTCGCCCGGCGGAACTCCAGCACCTGGCGCTTGAAGGTGTAGATGCGGGCCGCGGTGTTCTTGGAGTCGTCCGTACCGCTCGGCGCGAAGACCTGGGTCTCCAGCTCCTCCAGGTCGACCTGGAGCTCGCCCGCCACGTCTATGTAGTGGTCCACGATCGCGTCGCTCACCGCGTACAGGACCGCCGTCGGCCCGTGCTTCAGCACCTCCGGATCGGCCTCCAGGCGGCGGCGTACGGCGGCCAGCGGCGCGCCCTCGCCGTGCCGCACGGTCACGACGAAGGAGTCGCCCATGAACACCATCAGCTCGTGCGTGGTGACCGCGTCGCTGTCGTGGTCGTACAGGACCGGTTTGATCACCGCGAACAACGAGTCGTCGTACACCTCCAGTTTCGGCCGCTGGTGGGCCGAGAGGGCGTCCTCCACCGCCAGCGGGTGCAGCCCGAACTCGTTGCTGACGAGGTCGAACTCCTTCTCCGTCGGTTCGTGCAGGCCGATCCAGAGGAACGCGTCGCCGGACTCCCGCGCCTCGGCGAGGGCGTCGGAGAAGTCGGCGGGGCCCTCGGTGCGGCGTCCGTCGCGGTAGATGGCGCAGTCGACAATCACGGCGCGCATTGTTCCCTGCTTACGCCCCGGTATGCACCTCCGCCGGGGTGTCGCGCGCCCGCCGGGAAGCCGGAGCGGGCCCGTACGCTGGAACGCATGCCCACCCTGATCCTCGTACGCCACGGACGCTCCACCGCCAACACGGCCGGAGTGCTCGCGGGCCGGACGCCCGGAGTCGCCCTCGACGAACGCGGCGCCGCGCAGGCCGCCGCGCTCCCCGGAAGGCTGGCCGCGCTGCCGCTCGCCGCAGCCGTCACCAGCCCCCTGCAACGCTGCCGGGAGACCCTGGCGCCCCTGCTGGACGCCCGCCCGGACCTGCCGCTGCACGTCGAGGAGCGGATCAGCGAGTGCGACTACGGCGACTGGTCGGACCGCAAGCTCGCCGAACTCTCCGACGAGCCGCTGATGACCGTCGTCCAGCAGCACCCCTCCGCCGCCGCGTTCCCCGGCGGCGAGTCGATGCGCGCGATGCAGGCCCGCGCCGTCGACGCCGTACGGGAGTGGAACGCGCGGATCGAGGCGGAGCACGGCGAGAACGCCGTCTACGTCATGTGCTCGCACGGCGACATCATCAAGTCCCTCGTCGCCGACGCGCTCGGCATGCATCTGGACCTCTTCCAGCGCGTCCACGCCGACCCGTGCTCGGTCACCGCGATCCGCTACACCCGGCTGCGCCCCTATCTGCTGCGCCTCGGCGACACGGGCGACCTCGCCGGACTCGCGCCCCGCGAACCCGGCCCGGACACCGGCGCCGGACGGGACGCGGCGGTAGGGGGCGGCGCTGGGGCGCCGTGATCGCCGCGCGCAGTAGGGTGGACGCGCCGTAGAACGCTTTCCGAGGCTCCGGCCCCACCCTCATCCGCCGTCGACTCTCAAGGGAGACAGGACGTGTCCCGTCAGGTGTTCCTCTACGACCCGCCGGACCGCTTCGTGGCCGGTACGGTCGGGCTGCCTGGACGCCGTACGTTCTTCCTGCAGGCATCCTCAGGCGGACGTGTCACCAGCGTGGCCCTCGAGAAGACCCAGGTCGCCGCCCTCGCCGAGCGCGTCGACGAACTGCTCGACGAGGTCGTACGCCGCACCGGCGGCAACTCCCCGGTGCCCGCCGTCGCCCCGACGGACGTCACCGACACCGCGCCCCTCGACAACCCGGTCGAGGAGGAGTTCCGCGTCGGCACCATGGCGCTCGCCTGGGACGGCGAGGAGCAGCGCATGATCGTCGAGGCCCAGGCCCTGGTCGAACTGGACGCCGACTCCGTCGAGGACCTCGCCGAGGCCGAGGAGCGGCTGCTCCAGGACGAGGAGAACGGCCCGCCGATGCTCCGCGTCCGGCTCACCGGCGCCCAGGCCCGCGCCTTCGCCAAGCGCGCCCTGGACGTGGTGAACGCGGGCCGCCCGCCGTGCCCCCTGTGCAGCCTGCCGCTCGACCCGGAAGGACACGTATGCCCGCGCCAGAACGGATACCGCCGGGGCGCCTGACCGACGCGGAGCGGGTCGCCCTGCTCGCCGAGGGCACGCTCACCGTCCTCGGGCAGGTCCGCGGGGCGTCCAACGCGGTGCTGTACTGCTCCGTCGCCCACGAGGGCGACGAGGCGTACTGCGTGTACAAGCCGGTGGCCGGCGAACAGCCGCTGTGGGACTTCCCGGACGGCACCCTCGCCCAGCGCGAGGTGGCCGCCTACGAGATCTCCGAGGCGATGGGCTGGGGACTGGTACCGCCCACCGTGCTGCGGGACGGGCCGTACGGCCGGGGCATGTGCCAGCTCTGGATCGAGGCCGAGGAGCCGGGCGAGGACGAGCCCGGGCTGCTCGCGCTCGTCGAGGAGGAGGAGCCCGGCGAGGGCTGGAAGGCCGTGGCGTTCGCCGAGGTGGGCGAGGGGAAGACCGCCCTGCTGGTGCACGCGGACGACCCCCGGCTGCGCCGGCTCGCCGTGCTGGACGCGGTGATCAACAACGGGGACCGCAAGGGCGGGCACCTGCTGCCCGCACCCGGCGGCCGGCTGTACGGCATCGACCACGGCGTGACCTTCAACGCCGACGACAAGCTGCGCACCCTGCTGTGGGGCTGGGCGGGCGAGCCCCTGACCGCCGAGGCCGTCGAGGTCCTCGACCGGCTGGCCGCGGAACTGGAGCCCGGGGCCGCCCTGGTCACCCGGCTGGCCGAACTCATCACGGCGGCCGAGATCGACGCCCTGCGGGCCCGCGTGGAAGCCCTGCGGGCGAGCGGGCTGCACCGGGAGCCGAGCGGCGAATGGCCCGCCATCCCCTGGCCACCCGTCTGACACCCGTGCCCGGGCCCGGCGTCGCGGCATGTCCGCATGCACGTCCGGGACCGGGGCGCAAGAGTGCCTCTTCGGTCAGGATCGCCCCTCCGGTTCGTATCCGGAAGCCGCATCCGGTTACGCTCGTGGCATGCATGCCTGGCCCGCTTCTGAGGTCCCCGCCCTGCCCGGCAAGGGCCGCGACCTTCGGATCCACGACACCGCGACCGGCGGACGGATCACCCTTGACCCCGGTCCCGTCGCCCGCATCTACGTCTGCGGCATCACGCCGTACGACGCGACCCATATGGGTCATGCGGCGACCTACAACGCGTTCGACCTCGTGCAGCGCGTGTGGCTCGACACCAAGCGGCAGGTCCACTACGTCCAGAACGTGACGGACGTGGACGACCCCCTGCTGGAGCGGGCCGTGCGCGACGGACAGGACTGGACCGAGCTCGCCGAGCGCGAGACGGCCCTGTTCCGGGAGGACATGACCGCCCTGCGCATGCTCCCGCCGCGCCACTACATCGGGGCCGTCGAGGCGATACCCGGCATCGTGCCGCTCGTCGAACGGCTCCGCGACGCGGGCGCCGCCTACGAACTCGACGGCGACGTCTACTTCTCCGTCGACACCGACCCGCACTTCGGCGAGGTCTCCAACCTCGACGCCGAGGCGATGCGCCTGCTCTCCGCCGAACGCGGCGGCGACCCGGAGCGCCCCGGCAAGAAGAACCCGCTCGACCCGATGCTCTGGATGGCCGCTCGCGAGGGCGAGCCCAGCTGGGACGGCGGCTCCCTCGGCGCCGGCCGGCCAGGCTGGCACATCGAGTGCGTGGCCATCGCCCTGGACCACCTCGGCATGGGCTTCGACGTCCAGGGAGGCGGCTCCGACCTCGCCTTCCCGCACCACGAGATGGGCGCCTCGCACGCCCAGGTGCTCACCGGTGAGCACCCCTTCGCCCAGGCGTACGTGCACGCCGGCATGGTCGCCCTGGACGGCGAGAAGATGTCCAAGTCCAAGGGCAACCTCGTCTTCGTCTCGGCACTGCGCCGCGACGGTGTGGACCCGGCCGCGATCCGCCTGGCCCTGCTCGCCCACCACTACCGCTCCGACTGGGAGTGGACCGACCAGGTGCTCGCCGACGCGGTGGCCCGGCTCGGCCGCTGGCGCGCCGCCGTCTCCCGCCCCGACGGGCTGTCCGCCGACTCCCTGGTCGAGGAGGTCCGCGCGGCCCTCGCCGACGACCTGGACGCCCCGGCAGCCCTGGCCGCCGTCGACCGCTGGGCCGAACGGCAGAGCGCCGAGGGCGGCACGGACGAGGGGGCCCCCGGCCTCGTCTCCCGTACCGTCGACGCGCTCCTCGGTGTCGCGCTCTAACCGCTTCCTTCGTAACTCTCCGTCGTAGCAGCCGACTTCACCGGCCTCGGACTTCTTCATGAAGTTCGGGGCCGGTTCCGTTTTGTCCATGGTCAAATGCTCGGTGCTGCGCTAAAAGCGCTCTATGCAATCATCAACGCGCATCAGATCGGCGGTAGTTGCAGCGCTGCTGGGACTGCTCGCCGTACTCACCGGACCAGGGGCGGCCAACGCCGACGACGCGGCCGAGCCCGCCGGGACGACGGTCGGCGACCTCACCGGCTTCTCGGCCGACGGGGCCGTGTACCGCCTGACGGCGGGGGCGGCCAAGGCACGGGTCAGCTTCGTCTCCGAGAAGACCTTCCGTATCGAACTCGCCCCGGACGGCACCTTCCAGGACCCGGCCGGCGACGCCATCGTCCTGCCGCAGGGCACACCGCCCCGCACCCGCTGGAAGGAGCGCGGCGACCGCTACGAGCTGTCCACCCGCAGCGTCACCCTCCGTGTCTACAAGTCGCCTCTGCGGTTCGCCCTGTACCGGGCCGACGGCAGCCGGGTCTGGTCCGAGGCGAAGGGGCTGAGCTGGGACGCCGATCAGACCACCCAGACCCTCGCGCGCGGCGCCGACGAGCAGTTCTACGGCGCCGGCATGCAGAACGGCCGGGGCAACACCTCACACCGGGGCAAGACCGTCGAGGTGGGCGTCGACTACAACTGGGACGACGGCGGCCACCCCAACTCGGTGCCGTTCTACCTCTCGTCGGCCGGCTACGGCGTCTTCCGCAACACCTTCGCCCCCGGCACCTACGCCTTCAACGACCCGGTGACCACCAGCGAGAAGGAACAGCGCTTCGACGCCTACTACTTCGCGGGCGACAGTGCCAAGGACGTCATCGGCCAGTACACGCAGCTCACCGGAAAGCCGTTCCTGCCGCCCGTGTACGGCATGGAGATCGGTGACGCCGACTGCTACCTGCACAACGCCAACCGGGGCGAGCGCCACACCCTGGACGCGCTGAAGGTCGCCGACGGCTACCTCGACAACGACATGCCCAACGGCTGGATGCTCGTCAACGACGGATACGGCTGCGGCTACGAGAACCTCGCCGAGACCGCGAAGGGCCTCCAGGACCGCGGCATGCAGGCCGGCCTGTGGACCGAGGACGGCATCGACAAGCTCGGCGACCAGGTGAAGGCCGGCCAGCGCGTCGCCAAGCTGGACGTGGCCTGGGTCGGCGCGGGTTACAAGTTCGCCCTGGACGGCTGCAAGGACGCGTACAAGGGCATCGAGGCCAACAGTGACGCCCGCGGCTTCACGTACGCCCCCGAGAGCTGGGCCGGCGCGCAGCGCTGCGGGGTCCAGTGGTCCGGCGACCAGTACGGCACCTGGGACTACATCCGCTGGCAGATCCCGACCTACGCGGGCGCCACGATGTCCGGCCTGGCCTACACCACGGGCGACGTCGACGGCATCTTCGGCGGCAGCGCCAAGACGTACACCCGTGACCTCCAGTGGAAGATGTTCCTGGGGACCACGATGACCATGGACGGCTGGGCGGCCAGCGACAAGCAGCCCTTCCGCTACGGCGAGCCGTACACCTCCGTCAACCGCGACTACCTCAAGCTCAAGGAGTCGCTGCTGCCCTACCAGTACTCCTACGCCCACGAGGCGACCAAGACCGGCGTCGGCATGGTCCGGCCGCTCGTCCTGGAGTACCCGGACGACCCGAAGGCCGCGACCGACGCCGCGAAGTACGAGTTCATGTCGGGCGAGGACTTCCTCGTCGCCCCGGTCTACGAGGACAGCACCGAGCGCGACGGCATCTACCTGCCGAAGGGCACCTGGACCGACTACTGGACCGGGCGCACCTACCAGGGCCCCGTCACCGTCGACGACTACAGCGCCCCGCTCGACACCCTGCCGCTGTTCGTGAAGGCCGGGGCGAGCGTGCCGATGTGGCCGGGCATCCGCTCGTACACCGACCGCACCGCCTCCTCCCCGCTGGCCTGGGACATCTACCCGCAGGGCCGCTCCTCGTTCACGCTGTACGAGGACGACGGCGTCACCCGTGAGCACCGCGACGGCGCGTACGCCACCCAGACCGCCGACGTCCGCGCACCCGCCCGCGGCTCCGGCGACGTGACCGTGGACATCGGCGCGAGCAAGGGCACCTTCAAGGGCAAGCAGCGCAGCCGCCCGTACGAGTTCACCGTGCACACCGGCTCCGAGCCGAGCGCGGTCCAGCTGGAGGGCAAGCTGCCCCGGCTCACCTCCGCCGCCGCGTACGCCAAGGCGAAGCAGGGCTGGTTCTACGACCGGGACGACCGCGGCGGCGTGGTGAAGATCAAGACGGCGCCGCTGCCCACGGACCGGAAGTTCTCCGTGAAGCTGAAGAACGCGAGCGCGGTCGGCGGCCGGAACGTCACCGCCGCGGCCACCGTCACCGCGCCGCGCGGCCAGGAGACCGGCGCCGGCGCCCCGAGCACCGTCGCCGTCGACGTCACGGCGGGCAGCGCGGACGTCACGGACGCGTCCGTCACGCTCGACGTGCCCGAGGGCTGGTGGGCCACCCCCGCCGCGCCCGTGAAGCGGATACCGGCGGGCACCACCCGCCGCGTCGAGGTCCGGGTCACCCCGGCGAAGGACGCGAAGGCCGGCGAGGCGCGGCTGACCGCCCTCGCGCGCTACCGGTCGGCGGGCGAGTCCCGCACGGCCACGGAGCGGCTGGCGGTGTCCGTGATGCCTGCGCCGCCCACCGGTGAGACCTGGGCGAGCGACATGGAGTGGCTGAACGCGGCCAACGGCTACGGCCCCGCCGAACGCGACCGCAGCAACGGCGAGTCGGGCGCGGCCGACGGGCACCCGCTCACACTGGCCGGGAAGACGTACGAGAAGGGGATCGGCACCCACGCCGACTCCGACATCGAGGTCTACCTCGGCGGGCAGTGCTCCCGGTTCACCGCGGACGCCGGCATCGACGACGAGATCAACGGGTACGGCGAGGTCGCGTTCTCCGTCGAGGCGGACGGCAAGGTGCTGTGGACCTCGCCGAAGGTGACCGGCGCGTCGGAGACCGTACCGGTCGACGTGGCGCTCGACGGCGCGCGGCACGTACGCCTGAAGGTCACGGACACCAACGGGTCCAAGACCGGTGACCACGGCGACTGGGGCGCGGGCGCTTCAGCTGTTCCTGAGTGACCGTCACACAGCGAAGGAGCCGGGCGGGTTCGCACCCGCCCGGCTCCGTGCCGCGCTCAGTCCTGCGACGAGGAGCCGTCGGACCCGTCACCGTCCGCCGGGCCGCCGTCCGGGCGGCCGTTGGACGGCCCGCCGTCGTCCGTGCGGTCGTCGCCCGCGCGGTCGTCGCCCGCGCGGGAGGTGTCCGGGCCGTCGCCGTCCGGCTCGTCGTCGGGCGTTTTCGCCGGGCCGCCGTCCGCGCCCGAGGCGCGGCCGCCGGGCCCGTCGGCCGGCGGCAGGCCGGGCGCCGGACGGCCCGGCCGGCCGGGGCTCTCGGGCTGGGCCGGACCGCCCGGCTGGCCGGGCCCCGGCTTCGGCGGCCTGGTCCGGCCGCTCGACGTGTCCCGGAGGTACGTCGCGTCCCCGCTCTCCGTGGCGTGCCCGCCGGGCGGCTGGCCCGGGCCCGGATCGCGGCGGCGCAGATAGCGCTCGAACTCCCGGGCGATGGCCTCGCCGCTCGCCTCGGGCAGCTCCGCGGTGTCCCGGGCCTCCTCAAGGGTCTGCACGTACTCGGCCACCTCGCTGTCCTCGGCGGCCAGTTGGTCGACCCCGACCTGCCAGGCGCGCGCGTCCTCCGGCAGTTCGCCGAGCGGGATGCGCAGTCCGAGCAGGTCCTCGAGGCGGTTCAGCAGGGCCAGCGTCGCCTTGGGGTTGGGCGGCTGCGACACGTAGTGCGGCACCGCCGCCCACAGGCTCACCGCGGGCACACCCGCGTGCGTGCACGCCTCCTGGAGGATGCCGACGATGCCGGTCGGGCCCTCGTACCTGGTCTCCTCCAGGTCCATGGTGCGCGCCAGATCGGGGTCGGACGTCACGCCGCTGACCGGGACCGGGCGGGTGTGCGGGGTGTCGCCGAGCAGCGCACCGAGCACCACCACCATCTCGACGCCCAGCTCGTGCGCGAAGCCCAGGATCTCGTTGCAGAACGAGCGCCAGCGCATGGACGGCTCGATGCCCCGGACCAGGACGAGATCGCGGGGCTTGTCCCCGCCCACACGGACCACGGAGAGCCGGGTCGTCGGCCAGGTGATCTTGCGCACCCCGCCGTCCAGCCACACCGTCGGGCGGTTGACCTGGAAGTCGTAGTAGTCCTCGGCGTCGAGCGCCGCGAACACCTCGCCCTTCCATTCCCGGTCGAGATGCGCGACCGCCGTGGAGGCGGCGTCACCTGCGTCGTTCCACCCCTCGAACGCGGCCACCATGACCGGGTCGATCAGCTCGGGAACCCCCTCGAGCTCGATCACCCAGGCCTCCTTCCGAAGTTCCCTTGCGTACGGGACAACCTTACGGCTTTCGGCCTCCCCGACCGCAGCCCCCTTGCACGGCCGGGTGAACCCGGTGCATCGGGGTGCGCAAACGCGTCCGATGGGCATCGGCCCCCGATACATCCGAGCTGTCAACCGGAAATCTGCTCCCGGCTCTGGACTTGCGGCCTCGATCGCCGCTATACATCGGATGACCGGAACAGAGGTCCGATGTTATTTCCCCTGGGGGCGCGCATGAGTCAGACCGTCACGGATTTCGAGGTCCACGACATCCGTTTTCCGACCTCGGAACAACTGGACGGCTCGGACGCCATGAACCCGGACCCCGACTACTCGGCCGCCTACGTCGTCCTGCGGACCGGTGCCGCCGGCAGGGACGGCGCCCCGGTCGAGGGGCACGGCTTCTGCTTCACCATCGGCCGGGGCAACGAGGTCATGGCCGCCGCCATCGAGGCACTGCGCCCCTACCTGACCGGCCGCCCCGTTCCGCGTACGGCGGCGGATCTCGGCGCCCTGTACCGGGACCTCACGCACGACTCCCAACTCCGGTGGCTCGGGCCCGAGAAGGGCGTGATGCACATGGCGGCCGGCGCGGTGGTCAACGCCGCCTGGGACCTGGCGGCCACCCTCGCGGGCAGACCCGTCTGGCAGTTCCTGGCGGAGATGACGCCCGAGGAGCTGGTCTCCCTCGTCGACTTCCGCTACCTCACCGACGCCCTCACCCCCGACGAGGCCCTGGCGATCCTGCGCGCCGCCGAACCGGGCCGCGCCGAACGCGCCGCCCGGCTGCGCGCCGAGGGCTACCCCGCGTACACCACCTCGCCCGGCTGGCTCGGCTACTCCGACGACAAGCTCGTCCGGCTCGCCGAGCAGGCCGTCGCCGACGGCTTCACCCAGATCAAGCTGAAGGTCGGCGGCCGGGTCGAGGACGACGTCCGCCGCATGGCGCTCGCCCGCGAGGCCGTCGGCCCCGGCGTCCGCATCGCCGTCGACGCCAACCAGCGCTGGGACGTCGCCGACGCCGTCGCGTGGATGACCGCGCTCGCCCCGTACGACCCGCACTGGATCGAGGAGCCCACCAGCCCCGACGACGTACTCGGCCACGCCGCCGTCCGCGCCGGACAGCCGGTAAAGGTCGCCACCGGTGAACACGTCGCCAACCGGGTCGTTTTCAAGCAGCTCCTCCAGGCCGGGGCCGTCGACTTCGTCCAGATCGACGCCGCCCGCGTCGCCGGCGTCAACGAGAACCTGGCGATCCTGCTGCTCGCCGCCAAATACGGCATCCCGGTCTGCCCGCACGCGGGCGGCGTCGGGCTCTGCGAACTCGTCCAGCACCTCTCGATGTTCGACTACGTGGCCGTCTCCGGCACCCGCGAGGACCGGGTCATCGAGTACGTCGACCACCTCCACGAGCACTTCACCGACCCGGCCGTCATCGCGAACGGCCGCTACACCGCCCCGGCCGCCCCCGGCTTCTCGGCCAGGATGCGCCCCGAGTCCATCGCCGCACACCGCTACCCGCAGGGCCCCGTCTGGCAGGCCCGCCGCGCACAGAAGGAGGAGAGCCGATGACCGGCACACGCGACTTCGAGGGGATGAACGCCCTGGTGACGGGCGGCGCCTCCGGCATCGGGGCCGCCGTCACCACGCTGCTCCTGGCACGCGGGGCACGCGTCGCCGTCCTGGACCGGGACATCACGGGCGCACCCGCTGGCGCCTTCGCCGTCGAGGCCGACGTCACCGACGACGCGGCCGTGCGCGCCGCCGTGGACCGGGCCGCCGTCGAACTGGGCTCCCTGCACACCCTCGTCTCCAACGCGGGCATCGGCGCCGTCGGCACCGTCACGGACAACGACGACGCCGAATGGGCCCGGGTCCTCGACATCAACGTCCTCGGCATGGTCCGCGCCGCCCGGCACGCCCTGCCGCACCTGCGCCGGGCGGCCGCCGAGCGCCCCGGAGCCGTGTCCATCACCCACACCTGCTCCATCGCAGCGACCGCCGGGCTGCCCCGGCGCGCCCTGTACAGCGCGAGCAAGGGCGCCGTCCTCTCACTCACCCTCGCCATGGCCGCCGACCACGTCCGCGAGGGCATCCGCGTCAACTGCGTCAACCCGGGCACCGCCGACACCCCGTGGATCGGCCGGCTCCTGGACCAGGCGGACGACCCGGCCGCCGAACGGGCCGCCCTCGCCGCCCGGCAGCCGCTGGGCCGGCTGGTCTCCGCCGACGAGGTGGCCGCCGCGGTCGCCTACCTCGCCGGTCCCGCCGCGGCCTCCGTGACGGGCACGGCCCTGGCCGTCGACGGCGGGATGCAGGGCCTGCGCCTTCGCCCCGCCGGCAGCTGAACCCGCACCCCCGCCAACGCCCACCGGGTCCGAGCCGCGACCCCACAAAGGAACGGGACACCAATGAGAGTGCGTACGACGAGTGCGGCAGCCTGTGCCGTACTGCTGGCCGTCACCGCCCTCGCGGGCTGCAACCGCGAATCGTCGGACGGCGGCGCGGGCGGCGGCAAGGTCGGCATCGACCTGCCGCGCAGCGACAGCGACTTCTGGAACTCCTACCAGAACTACATCAAGAAGGGCGTCAGGGACGGCGAGGTCTCCGCGCTCCCGCTGACCAACTCCCAGAACGACATCGGCAAGCTCGTCGCCAACGTCCAGACCTTCACCGACCAGGGCGCCAAGGCCGTCGTGATGGCCCCGCAGGACACCGGCGCGATAGCCGAGTCCCTCAACACGCTCAACGACAGGAAGATCCCCGTCGTCAGCGTCGACACCCGACCCGACAAGGGCGACATCTACATGGTGGTGCGCGCCGACAACAAGGCGTACGGCACCAACGCCTGCAAGTACCTCGGCGAGCAGCTGAAGGGCAAGGGCAAGGTGGTCGAGTTCCAGGGCGACCTGTCGTCCATCAACGGCCGCGACCGCTCCGAGGCGTTCAAGGCGTGCATGGACAAGGACTTCCCCGGCATCAAGGTGTTCGAGCTGGCCACCGACTGGAAGGGCGACGTCGCCTCCGCGAAGCTCCAGTCCACGCTGGCCGCCCACCCCGACATCAACGGCATCTACATGCAGGCCGGCGGCGTCTTCCTCCAGCCGACCCTCGCGCTCCTGGAGCAGAAGAAACTGCTGAAGCCCGCCGGTTCGGACGGCCACATCACCATCATCTCCAACGACGGCATCCCCGAGGAGTTCGACGCCATCAGGGCCGGGAAGATCGACGCGACGATCTCCCAGCCCGCCGACCTGTACGCGAAGTACGCGCTGTACTACGCGAAGGCGGCCCTCGACGGCAAGGCGTTCAAGGAGGGCCCCACCGACCACGACTCCACCATCATCAAGATCCCGAACGGCTACGAGGACCAGCTCCCCGCGCCCCTGGTGACCAAGGAGAACGTGGACGACCCGAAGCTGTGGGCCAACCAGCTGGAGAAGAAGAACTAGCCATGGACGCTCAGGCACCACCACCCGCCGTACAGGCGGAAGGCGTCGTCAAGCGCTTCGGGCCGACCGTGGCGCTCGACGGGGTGAAGCTGACCGTGCGGCCCGGCGAGTCCCACGCGCTCGTCGGCCGCAACGGCGCCGGCAAGTCCACGCTGGTCGGCGTCCTCACCGGCCTGCACCGGGCGGACGCGGGCACGGTCACCTTCGGAGGCGAGCCCGCGCCCGCCTTCGGGGACACCGCGGCCTGGCAGTCCAAGGTCGCCTGCGTCTACCAGAAGTCCATGGTCGTCCCCGACCTGACCGTCGCCGAGAACCTTTTCCTCAACCGGTTCGACGAGAACGCCCGCCGGATCAGCTGGGGAAAGCTGCGCAGACGGGCCGAGCAGCTGCTCGCGGCGTACGGCGTCCAGGTCGACCCGAACACCCGGGCGCGCGATCTCGCGGTCGAGCAGCGGCAGTTCGTGGAGATCGCCCGCGCCCTGTCCTTCGGCGCCCGGCTGATCGTCCTGGACGAGCCGACCGCCCAGCTCGACGCCCGGGGCATCGCCCGCCTCTTCGAGAAGCTCCGCGAACTCCAGAGCCGGGGCGTGGCGTTCCTCTTCATCTCGCACCACCTCCAGGAGGTGTACGAGCTGTGCACCGCGGTCACCGTCTACCGCGACGCCCGGCACGTCCTGACCGCCCCCGTCGACGAGGTCGCCAAGGAGGACCTGGTCGCGGCCATGACCGGCGAGAAGGCGGCCGGCGCCACTGCCTGGCACGCGGCCGGCGGGACGGCGCCCGACCCGTCGGCCGAGCCCGTCCTGAGCACCGAACGGCTCAGCCTCGCGGGCCGGTTCGAGCCCCTGGACCTCCAGGTCCGCCCCGGCGAGGTGCTGGGCCTCGCCGGAGCGGCGGCCAGCGGCAACACCGCCGTGGGCGAGGTGCTGGCCGGTATGCGCAAGGCGGGCGGCGGCACGGTCCGGGTGCGCGGCAGGGCCGTACGGGCGGGCAGCGTGCCGGACGCGCTGGCCGCCGGGATCGGCTACATCCCCGAGGACCGGCACGACCAGGGCCTCGTCCCGGAGCGCAGCGTCGCGGAGAACGCCACGCTCACGGTGGCCGACCAGCTCGGCCCGTGGGGGACCGTCCTGCCCTCCCGTACCAGGGAGTTCGCGCGGGGGATGATCGCCTCGCTCGACATCAAGACCCAGGGCCCCGAGCAGCCCGTCTCCGGGCTCTCCGGCGGCAACCAGCAGAAGGTCGTCGTCGCCCGCGCCCTGGCCCGCGACCCCAGCGTGCTCGTGGCGGTCCGGCCCACCGCGGGCGTGGACGTCAAGTCCAAGGACTCCCTCCTCGGAGTCGTACGCCGGGTCGCCGACGCGGGCAACGCCGCCGTCGTCGTCTCGGACGAACTGGACGACCTGCGGGTCTGCGACCGGGTCCTCGCCCTGTTCCACGGGCGGGTCGTCGCAGCGTTCGACAGCGGGTGGACCGACGGGGAGCTCGTCGCCGCCATGGAAGGTGTGGGGGAGAGGGAATGACCGGCACGGTACGGCCGTCCACGGCCGACGACTTCGACGCGGCGCTCAAGGGCTCCCCGGGCGGGGACACCCCGCTGAGCAGGCTCAGGCTGATCCGGTGGAGCGACTTCTCGCTGGTGCCGGTGATCCTGGTCCTGATGCTGATCGGCTTCATCGTCTCGCCGGTCTTCCTCACCTCGGACAACCTGATCAGCGTCGTCCAGCAGTCCTCCGAGCTGAGCCTGCTCGTCCTCGGTCAGGCGCTGATCCTCATCTGCGGCCGGATGGACCTCTCGCTCGAGTCCACGATCGGCATCGCGCCCGTCGTCGCGATGTGGCTGGTGCTGCCCCCGGACGGCGGGCGCTTCGCCGGCCTCGGACTGCTTCCCGGCTGGTCCGCGATCCCGCTCTGCCTGCTGGCCGGCCTCGCGGTCGGCGCGGTCAACGGCTTCCTGATGCTGAAGCTCCGGGTCAACGGCTTCATCGCCACGCTCGGCATGCTCACGATGCTGCGCGGCCTCCACATCGGCATCACCGAGGGCAAGTCCATCACCGACGTCCCGGAGTCCTTCCGCTACCTCGGCAAGAGCGAGTGGTTCGGGGTGCCGGCCGCCGTCTGGATCTGCCTGGTCCTCTTCGCCGTCGGCGGCGCCGCGCTCGCCTGGCTGCGCCACGGACGCGCGCTGTACGCGATCGGCGGCAACCCGGAGGCGGCCCGCGCGGCCGGCATCCGCGTCGACCGGGTCACCTGGACCGTCCTCGCGATCGGCGGCCTGCTCGCGGCCTTCGCCGGCATCCTCTACACCGGCCACTACGGCGCGGTCGCCGCCACCCAGGGCGACGGCTGGATCTTCCAGGTGTTCGCCGCCGCGGTCATCGGCGGCATCAGCCTCAAGGGCGGCCGCGGCACGCTGTTCGGCGCCCTCACCGGCGTACTGACGCTCCAGCTGGTCGTCAACGTCATGACCCTCGGCGGCGTCCCGGCCCTCTGGAACCAGTTCCTCAACGGCGCGATCATCATCGTCGCCCTGGTCATCTCCCGCTTCGCGAGCGGCGAGAAGCAGGACTGAACCTCTTGGTCCTCAAGCGCCGGACGGGCTTTCTCAGCCCGCCCGGCGCTTGCCTTCGAGCCCCTCCGGACGGGCCGTATCAGCCCCTCCGGCGATGGAGGAGCGGGGTCCGGGGCAGAGCCCCGAAACGGTTACAACGTCGACCGCAACCACTGCTCCACGCTGGCCACATGCACCGTCGCCCACGCCCGCGCAGCCTCCGCATCGCGATCCCGCAGCGCCGCCACGATCGCCCGGTGCTCATGCAGTGTCCGGCTCACCGCGTCCTCCTGGGTCAGCCCGCGCCACACCCGCGCCCGCGTCGTCGGCCCCGACAGGCCGTCCAGCAGCGAGCAGAGCACCGAGTTGCCCGACGCCTGCACGATGCCCCGGTGGAAGTCCAGGTCGCAGGCGACCAGCTCCTCCACCGAAGGCCGCTCGCCCAGCGCGTCGAGCTGCGCGCTCAGCGCGTCCAGCTCCTCCTCGCCGATCCGGCTCGCCGCCATCGCCGTCGCGGCCGGCTCCAGGATGCGGCGTACCGCCAGGAACTCCAGCACGGTGTCGTCGCGGTGGAAGTCCACGACGAAGCTCAGCGCCTCCAGCAGCAGCTGCGGGTCCAGACTGGTCACATACGTGCCGTCGCCCTGACGGACGTCGAGGATGCGGATCAGCGAGAGCGCGCGCACCGCCTCCCGCAGCGAGTTGCGGGAAAGCCCCAGCTCCGAGGCGAGTTCGCTCTCCTTGGGGAGACGATCGCCGGGCCGTAGCGCACCCGAGACGATCATTCCCTTGATCTTCTCGATGGCCTCGTCGGTGACAGCCATGGGCGACCTCCAGACATCCGATGTATCGCCCCATTATGCGGCCACGACAAGGGTCGGTACGACCGTCCGGCCAACTCGTGGTCCGACGGCCGTACCGGCCCGTCCCCGCTCAGCCGCGACGCTCGCCGAGGACCTTCTCCACACCGGCCCGGACGTCGTCCGTCGCCAGGCCCCGGATCGTCAGCGTCGTCCGCCGCCGCAGCACGTCGTCCGCCGTCTCGGCCCACTCGTGGTCCCGGGCGTAGGCGACCTGCGCCCAGATCTCCGGCGCGTCCGGGTGGACGCGCTCGCCCAGCTCCGGGTTTTCGTTGGCCAGCCGGGCGATGTCGAACGCGAGCGAACCGTAGTGCGTGGCCAGGTGCCGCGCGGTGTCGGCGGCCATCCGGGGACCGGGCGTCCCGCCGTCGATCAGCAGCCGGTGCGCCACCGCGTTCGGGTTGGCGATGCCGGGCAGCGGCAGCTTCCTCGGCAGCCGGGCCATCGGCTCCATGTCGTCCGCCAGCGGGTGCCCCGGCAGCGCGGCGAGCTTGTTCATCACCGTACGGCCGATGTGCCGGAACGTCGTCCACTTGCCGCCGGCCACCGACAGCATCCCGCCCCGGCCCTCCGTCACGACCGTCTCGCGCTTGGCCTTCGAGGTGTCGCCCGGTCCGCCCGGCAGCACCCGCAGCCCGGCGAAGGAGTACGTGATCAGGTCCCGCGACAGCTGCTGGTCGCGGACAGAGAACGCCGCTTCGTCCAGGATCTGCGCGGTGTCCTTCTCGGTCACCGCGACATCCGCCGGGTCGCCCTCGTACTCCTCGTCCGTCGTGCCGAGGAGCAGCATGTCCTCCCACGGCAGCGCGAAGGTGATGCGGTACTTGTCGATCGGCGTCGCCAGCGCGGCCTTCCACGGCCGGGTCCGCTTGAGCACCAGGTGGGCGCCCTTGGACAGGCGTATGGAGGGCGCCGCGTTCGGGTCCTCCATCTTCCGCAGGTGGTCCACCCACGGCCCGGTCGCGTTGAGCACCAGCCGGGCGGTCACCCCGAACTCCGTACCGTCCACGGAGTCCCGCAGCTCGGCGCCCGTCACCCGGCCCCGGGTGAACCGCAGCCCGGTCACGGCCGCGTGGTTCAGGACCACCGCGCCCGCGTCGACGGCCGCGCGGACCGTCATCAGCGCCATCCGCGCGTCGTTCATCTGGTCGTCGCCGTAGACCGCGACGGCCTTGAGGTTCTCCGTACGCAGCTCCGGCACGTCGCGCGCCGCCCGGGACGGGCTGATCACATGGCCGACGCCGTCGCCGAAGGCGGACAGCGCCGAGTACGCGAACACGCCCGCGCCGAGCTTCGCCGCGCCGTGCGGCCCGCCCTTGTACACCGGCAGGTAGAAGGTGAGCGGGTTGGCCAGGTGCGGGGCGACCTGGCGGGAGACCGCACGGCGCTCGAAGTGGTTCTCCGCCACCAGCTTCACCGCGCCGGTCTGCAGGTAGCGCAGACCGCCGTGGAGCAGCTTGGAGGAGGCGGAGGAAGTGGCGCCGGCGAAGTCGCCGGCGTCCACCAGGGCCACCCGCAGCCCGGACTGCGCGGCGTGCCAGGCGGTGGAGATGCCCAGAATGCCGCCGCCGATCACCAGGAGGTCGTACGTCGCCTTGGAGAGCTGCTCCCGGGTCTCGGCGCGGCTCGGGAGGGAGCCGGAGGCCGGATGCGTCCCGAGGGCGGGGACGCTCTGCAGGGTGGTCATGGTGTCTACTCCTCGTCGTCCAGCCAGCCCATGGTGCGTTCCACGGCCTTGAGCCAGCTCTTGTACTCGCGGGCGCGGGTGTCCGCGTCCATGCGGGGGGTCCACTCGGCGGCCCGGCGCCAGTTGGCGCGCAGCGCGTCGGTGTCCGGCCAGAAGCCGACGGCCAGGCCGGCGGCGTAGGCGGCGCCGAGGCAGGTGGTCTCGGCGACCATCGGGCGCACCACGGGCGCGTCCAGGAAGTCGGCGAGCGTCTGCATCAGCAGGTTGTTGGAGGTCATTCCGCCGTCGACCTTGAGCGCGGTCAGCTCGACGCCGGAGTCCTTGGTCATGGCGTCGCTGATCTCACGCGTCTGCCAGGCGGTGGCCTCCAGCACGGCACGGGCGATGTGCGCCTTGGTGACGTAGCGGGTGAGGCCGGCGATGACACCGCGGGCGTCGGGGCGCCAGTACGGGGCGAACAGGCCGGAGAAGGCCGGCACGAAGTACGCGCCGCCGTTGTCCTCGACCGAGGAGGCCAGGGTCTCGATCTCGGCCGCGGACTGGATGAGCCCCATCTGGTCGCGCATCCACTGCACCAGCGAACCGGTGACGGCGATCGACCCCTCCAAGGCGTACACCGGGGGCTTGTCGCCGATCTGGTATCCGACGGTGGTGAGCAGCCCGTTGTACGAGTTGACCGGGGTGCCGCCGGTGTTCATCAGCATGAAGGTGCCGGTGCCGTATGTGGACTTGGCCTCGCCCTCGGCGAAACACGTCTGGCCGAACAGCGCCGCCTGCTGGTCGCCCAGCGCGGAGGCCACCGGCACGCCTTCGAGCACGCCGCCCTTGGCGTTGCCGTACACCTCGGCGGAGGAGCGGATCTCGGGCAGCACGGCCATGGGCACCCCGATGGACGAGCAGATCTTCTCGTCCCACTGCATGGTGTGCAGGTTCATCAGGAGCGTGCGCGAGGCGTTGGTGACGTCGGTGACGTGGACGCCGCCGTCGGTGCCGCCGGTGAGGTTCCAGATGACCCAGGAGTCCATGGTGCCGAAGAGGATGTCGCCGCGCTCGGCCCGCTCGCGCAGCCCCTCGACGTTGTCGAGCAGCCAGCGGACCTTGGGCCCGGCGAAGTACGAGGCGAGCGGCAGCCCGGTCTCGCGGCGGAAGCGGTCCTGGCCGACGTTGCGGCCGAGCTCCTTGCAGAGCCCGTCCGTACGGGTGTCCTGCCAGACGAGGGCATTGTGGACGGGCTCACCCGTGTGCTTGTCCCACAGCAGGGTGGTCTCGCGCTGGTTGGTGATGCCGATCGCCTTGACGTCGGCGGCGGTGATACCCGCCTTCACGATCGCTCCGGCGACGACTTCCTGGACGTTCTCCCAGATCTCGGCCGCGTCATGTTCGACCCAGCCCGGCTTGGGGAAGATCTGCTCGTGCTCCTTCTGGTCGACGGAGACGATCCGTCCGTCCTTGTCGAAGACGATGCAGCGGCTGGAGGTCGTGCCTTGGTCGATGGCCGCGATGAACGGCCCGGTGCCGTGGCTGCCGGTGGTGTGTGCGTCGGTCACGGTGTGCTCCCGGAGGTCTGTGCGGTGTGGGGTGGGTACGGGTCAGGCGAAGGCGAGGTTGTAGAGCCCGCCCGCGAGTGCGCCGCCGATCAGCGGGCCGACGACGGGGACCCATGCGTAGCCCCAGTCGGAGCCGCCCTTGTTCGGCAGCGGAAGCAGCGCGTGCACGATACGCGGACCGAGGTCGCGTACCGGGTTGATCGCGTACCCCGTCGGACCGCCGAGCGACAGGCCGATGCCGACGACGACCAGGGCGGTGATGAGCGCGCCCAGCGTGCCGAGCCCGTTGCCGTCGTCGTTGAGGCCCTGCGTGAGGATGGCGAGCACCAGCACGACCGTGGCGATGACCTCGGTGAGTACGTTCTGCACGGCGTTGCGGATCTCGGGGCCCGTCGAGAAGACACCGAGCACGGGGCCCGCCTTGGGGGCCGCGGCCTTGTCGACCATGCCCTCCTCACCCGAATGGTCGCGCAGGATCTGCTGATCGGTGAGGTGCGCCCGGAACTGTCCGTAGTAGGTCAGCCAGACCAGCACCGCGCCGATCATCGCGCCGAGGAGCTG
This sequence comes from Streptomyces sp. 2131.1, assembly GCF_900105515.1. GTDB lineage: Bacteria > Actinomycetota > Actinomycetes > Streptomycetales > Streptomycetaceae > Streptomyces > Streptomyces drozdowiczii. The sequence goes on from NZ_FNSY01000001.1 coordinate 5,754,286, forward strand.
GGAGGCGAGGTAGAGCGGTACGTCGCCCCACTTCGTGCCGCCCTCGATCGCCAGGCCGATGGTGACGGCGGGGTTGAGATGCGCCCCCGACACGCCGCCGGCGAGGTACGCGCCGGTCAGTACCGCGAAGCCCCACCCGAAGGTGATGGCGACCCAGCCGGCGTTCTGCGCCTTCGAGTGCTTGAGCGTGACGGCGGCACAGACACCGCCGCCGAGCAGGATGAGTACGGCGGTACCGATGGTCTCGCCGATGAAGATGTCGGAGCTGGACACCCGCGACTCCTTTGTCCTTCGTCCAGGGAAGCCGAACCCCGGGTCCCTCCGGTGGTCCGCGCCCTCGTGTAAGGGCTTGGCCGGCCCGTGGCACCGTCACACCCTAACGCGAATTTCCGTTAAGTGTTCGACAATGCCGACCGATGAACGGCAGTGTTTCTCCCGGGAAGGGCAGCGTCAAGAGGGGTGTGACGTACGAATCGATCGTTACGGGGGAAGCCGGCCCGGTACGCGGCCGTGCGTGTCGCCCCGGGCGGGCGGCTCAGAAGCGCCTGGCGCCCAGGTCCCGGGAGACCGCGCGGGCGCAGTCGCGCACCGCCGCGACCAGTTCGGGGCGCAGCTCCCCGCCCTGGCAGACCCGCTCCACCGCGCCGGTGACGGCGATGGCCCCGACCGGCATCCGGCGGCGGTCGTGGATCGGGGCGGCCACCGCGGCCACGCCCTCCCATGTCTCCTCCACGTCGGAGCCCCAGCCCCGGGCCCTGACCACGTCGAGCACCGTCTCGAACTCCTCCGGGTCCGTGACCGTCCGGGGCGTGAAGGACCGCCGCTCGCTCTCCACGGCCTCGGTGTGCGCCACCGGGTCGTACGCGGCCAGCACCTTGCCCAGGGCCGTGGAGTGCAGCGGCTGCATGGCCCCCACCTCCAGCACCTGACGGCTGTCGTCGGGGCGGAAGACGTGGTGGACGATGAGCACGCCCTGCTGGTGCAGGACGCCCAGATGGACGCTCTCGCCGCTGGACCGGGCCAGGTCGTCCGTCCAGACCAGGGCGCGGGCCCGCAGCTCGTGGACGTCGAGATAGCTGTTGCCCAGGCGCAGCAGCTCCGCGCCCAGCTGGTAGCGGCCGGAGGCGGAGTCCTGCTCGACGAAGCCCTCGTGCTGGAGCGTGCGCAGGATGCCGTGTGCGGTGCCCTTGGCCAGGCCCAGTGAGGAGGCGATGTCGGACAGCCCCAGCCGCCGCTCGCCGCCTGCCAGCAGGCGCAGCATCGCGGCCGCCCGCTCCAGCGACTGGATGTTCTTGGCCATCGCGCCGTACTCCTCCACCTTGTTCGACAATGCTGAACACTATCGGTCGATGCCGACCCGCGCTCGACCGCTGGAGAAGTCCGCGGCACTCCGCCACGCCGGAACCCCCCGCCAACAGGATGCCGTCCGGCTCGTGGGACAGAGTGACGGCCCAGGTCGCGGCCCGGCTACCCTGGCCGGGTGCGCCTTCCGCCGAAGACGCAAAGCCGACAGCCGTCGCATCCCAGGGAGTACATCCATGGCCTCGTCGCCGACCCCTTCCGCCGACAGCCGGACCCGAGCCGCAGCCCTCCGTGAGGCGCTCGCCACCCGCGTGGTGGTGGCCGACGGTGCCATGGGCACCATGCTCCAGGCCCAGGACCCCACGCTCGCGGACTTCGAGGACCTCGAAGGCTGCAACGAGATCCTGAACCTGACCCGGCCGGACATCGTGCGCTCGGTGCACGAGGCGTACTTCGCCGTCGGCGTCGACTGCGTCGAGACCAACACCTTCGGCGCCAACACGGCGGCCCTCGGCGAGTACGACATCCCCGAGCGCGTGCACGAACTGTCCGAGGCGGGCGCGCGCATCGCCCGCGAGGTCGCCGACGAGTTCACCGCGTCCACCGGTGAGCAGCGCTGGGTGCTCGGCTCCATGGGCCCCGGCACCAAGCTGCCGACCCTCGGCCACGTCCCGTACGCCACCATCCGCGACGGCTTCCAGGCGAACGCCGAGGGCCTGATCTCCGGCGGCGCCGACGCGCTCATCGTCGAGACGACCCAGGACCTCCTTCAGACCAAGGCCGCGATCCTCGGCGCCCGCCGCGCCCTGGACACCCTGGGCAGCGACCTGCCGCTGCTGTGCTCGCTGGCCTTCGAGACCACCGGCACCATGCTCCTCGGCTCCGAGATCGGCGCGGCCCTGACCGCGCTGGAGCCCCTCGGCATCGACATGATCGGCCTGAACTGCTCGACCGGTCCGGCCGAGATGAGCGAGCACCTGCGCTACCTCACCCGCCACTCCCGCATCCCGCTGCTCTGCATGCCCAACGCCGGACTGCCCGTGCTCACCAAGGACGGCGCGCACTTCCCGCTCGACGCCGAGGGCCTGGCCGACGCACAGGAGACGTTCGTCCAGGAGTACGGCCTCTCGCTGGTCGGCGGCTGCTGCGGTACGACCCCCGAGCACCTGCGCCAGGTCGTCGAGCGCGTACGCGGCACCGCCCCGGGCGCCCGCGACCCGCGCCCCGAGCCCGGCGCCGCCTCGCTCTACCAGAGCATCCCCTTCCGCCAGGACACCGCGTACCTGGCGATCGGCGAGCGTACGAACGCCAACGGGTCCAAGAAGTTCCGCGAGGCCATGCTGGAGGGCCGCTGGGACGACTGCGTGGAGATGGCCCGCGACCAGATCCGCGAGGGCGCGCACATGCTCGACCTGTGCGTCGACTACGTCGGCCGGGACGGCGTCGCCGACATGGAGGAGCTGGCCGGACGCTTCGCCACCGCCTCCACCCTGCCGATCGTCCTGGACTCGACCGAGCTGCCCGTGCTCCGGGCCGGTCTGGAGAAGCTGGGCGGCCGCGCGGTCCTCAACTCCGTCAACTACGAGGACGGCGACGGCCCGGAGTCCCGCTTCGTCAAGGTCACGCGGCTGGCCGCCGAGCACGGCGCCGCGCTGATCGCGCTGACCATCGACGAGGAGGGCCAGGCCCGCACCGCCGAGCACAAGGTCGCCGTCGCCGAACGGCTCATCGAGGACCTGACCGGCAACTGGGGCATCCAGGAGTCGGACATCCTCATCGACACCCTGACCTTCACCATCTGCACCGGCCAGGAGGAGTCCCGCAAGGACGGCGTCGCCACCATCGAGGCCATCCGCGAGCTGAAGAAGCGCCACCCGGACGTGCAGACCACGCTCGGCCTCTCCAACATCTCCTTCGGCCTCAACCCGGCCGCCCGCGTCGTCCTCAACTCCGTCTTCCTGGACGAGTGCGTCAAGGCCGGTCTCGACTCCGCGATCGTGCACGCCTCGAAGATCCTGCCGATCGCCCGTCTGGAGGAGGAGCAGGTCAAGGTCGCCCTCGACCTGATCCACGACCGTCGCGCCGAGGGCTACGACCCCCTGCAGAAGCTCATGGAGCTCTTCGAGGGCGTCAACATGAAGTCGATGAAGGAGGGCAAGGCCGAGGAACTCCTCGCCCTCCCGCTCGACGAGCGCCTCCAGCGCCGCATCATCGACGGCGAGAAGAACGGCCTGGAGGACGACCTCGCCGAGGCCCTGCGGGACACGCCCGCGCTCGACATCGTCAACAACACGCTCCTGGCGGGCATGAAGGTCGTCGGCGAGCTGTTCGGCTCCGGCCAGATGCAGCTGCCGTTCGTCCTCCAGTCCGCCGAGGTCATGAAGAGCGCGGTGGCCTACCTCGAACCGCACATGGAGAAGTCGGACGCCGAGGGCAAGGGCACCATCGTCCTCGCCACCGTCCGCGGCGACGTCCACGACATCGGCAAGAACCTCGTCGACATCATCCTGTCCAACAACGGGTTCAACGTCGTCAACATCGGCATCAAGCAGCCCGTCTCCGCCATCCTGGAGGCCGCCGAGGAGCACAAGGCGGACGTCATCGGGATGTCCGGCCTCCTCGTCAAGTCCACCGTGATCATGAAGGAGAACCTGGAGGAGCTGAACCAGCGCAAGCTGGCCGCCGACTACCCGGTGATCCTCGGCGGCGCCGCCCTGACCCGCGCCTACGTCGAGCAGGACCTCCACGAGATCTACGAGGGCGAGGTCCGCTACGCCCGCGACGCCTTCGAGGGCCTGCGCCTCATGGACGCGCTCATCGCCGTCAAGCGGGGCGTCCCCGGCGCCACCCTGCCCGAGTTGAAGCGGCGCCGCGTCCCCAAGCGCGACACCGCCGTCCTGGAGGTGAACGAGCCGGAGGAGGGCGTCCGCTCCGACGTCTCCGTCACCAACCCGGTGCCCACCCCGCCCTTCTGGGGCAGCCGCGTCGTCAAGGGCATCCAGCTCAAGGAGTACGCCTCCTGGCTGGACGAAGGCGCCCTCTTCAAGGGCCAGTGGGGCCTCAAGCAGACGAGGGCCGGCGACGGACCCACGTACGAGGAGCTCGCCGAGAGCGAGGGCCGCCCGCGCCTGCGCGGCCTGCTCGACAGGCTCCAGACGGAGAACCTGCTGGAAGCGGCCGTCGTCTACGGCTACTACCCCTGCGTCTCCAAGGGCGACGACCTGATCCTGCTCCACGAGGACGGCTCCGAGCGCACCCGCTTCACCTTCCCGCGCCAGCGCCGCGGCCGCCGCCTGTGCCTGGCGGACTTCTTCCGCCCCGAGGAGTCCGGCGAGAAGGACGTCATCGGCCTCCAGGTCGTCACCGTCGGCTCCCGGATCGGCACCGAGACCGCCAAGCTCTTCGAGGCCAACGCCTACCGCGACTACCTGGAGCTGCACGGGCTCTCCGTCCAGCTGGCCGAGGCCCTCGCCGAGTACTGGCACGCCCGGGTCCGCTCGGAGCTGGGCTTCGCGGGGGAGGACCCGGCGGACGTCGAGGACATGTTCGCGCTGAAGTACCGCGGCGCGCGCTTCTCGCTGGGCTACGGCGCCTGCCCGGACCTGGAGGACCGCGCCAAGATCGCGGACCTGCTCCGGCCCGAGCGGATCGGCGTCCACCTCTCCGAGGAGTTCCAGCTCCACCCCGAGCAGTCCACCGACGCGATCGTCATCCACCACCCCGAGGCGAAGTACTTCAACGCGCGGTAAGACTCCGTTCGACGCGTCGTAGCCGATCACGTCGTACACTTGTCGGTCCAGCGCAGGCCGGTCGCCCATCCTCCGGGACGGGTGGCCGGCCTTCTCGTCCCTCATGGAAGGTGTGCCGGATGACCAGTACGGTTCCCGCGTCCCTGACCCGTACGGCGGAGGGCGCTGCCCTCCAGGCCGTCTTTCTCGACATGGACGGCACCCTGGTCGACACCGAGGGCTTCTGGTGGGACGTCGAGGTCGAGGTCTTCGCCGACCTCGGGCACCGGCTGGACGAGGCATGGCGCGAGGTGGTCGTCGGCGGGCCGATGACCCGCAGCGCCGGTTACCTCGTGGAGGCCACCGGCGCCGACGTCACGCTGGACGAGCTCACCGTGCTGCTCAACGACCGGTTCGAGAAGCGCATCGGCCGGGGCGTCCCCCTGATGCCCGGGGCCGCCCGCCTCCTCGCGGAGCTGCGGCGGCACGAGATCCCCACCGCCCTCGTCTCCGCCTCGCACCGCCGCATCATCGACCGGGTCCTCGACTCGGTGGGCCACCACCACTTCGGGCTCACCGTCGCGGGCGACGAGGTCTCCCGTACGAAGCCGCACCCCGAGCCCTACCTGACCGCCGCGCACGGCTTCGGCGTCGATCCCAGGCTCTGCGCCGTCATCGAGGACACCGCGACCGGGGTCGCCGCCGCCGAGGCGGCCGGATGCCGGGTGGTCGCCGTGCCCTCGGTCTCCCCGATCGCGGCCGCCGAGGGCCGGGTCGTGGTGGGATCGCTGGAGGAAGTCAATCTCACATTCCTCCGGAGCCTCATCAACTGAATGCGCCGGGACGGGCACCGAGAGTATTCCTGTGAATGAAAGGAAAAGCTCTCGCGGTGAGCGTGCGAATGAATTCCGCGCGCCACCTCCGTCCGCTATTCCGGAACACGCCCGCTAATGTCTTTCTCCCTGAACCGATGAGGGAGAACGGCCAACCATGAAACGCAAGACCCTGGTGCTGCCCGCCGTCGCGGGCCTCCTGGCGCCCGTGCTCGCCGGCTGCGGCGCGACGGACGGCGGCAGCACCGGAAGCGGCGCGATCGTCGTCGGCACCACGGACCGGATCGCCGCCTCCGCGGGCGCCCCCGCGCCGCTCGACCCGGCCGTCGGCTACGAGGCGGGCGTCTGGAACGTCCTGCGGCAGACCGTGCAGACCCTGATGGCCACCCCGCGCGGCGGCGGCCGCCCAGTCCCCGAGGCGGCCGAGAGCTGCGCCTTCACGGACCGCGAGAGCGAGAGCTACCGCTGCACCCTGCGTGCCGGCCTCACCTTCTCGGACGGCAGCCCCGTCACCGCCGACGACGTCAAGTACTCCATCGACCGCGTCCTGCGCATCAAGTCCGCCAACGGGCCCGCCGCCCTCCTCGACAACATCGACACCGTCGAGACCAGCGGCACCCGCGAGGTCGTCTTCCACCTGAAGACCCCCGACGCCACCTTCCCGTACAAGCTCGCCACCCCGGCCGCAGGAATCGTCCCGCGCGACCAGTACCCCGCGAATTCCGCCCGCAGCGGATTCCAGGTGGACGGTTCGGGGCCGTACACCATGAAACCGGAAGTGAAATCCGGCCGGGTCGTGAAAATCGCCTTCACCAGGAATCCCCATTACCGGGGGAGTTACGAGGTGCGCAGCGACGACGTCGAACTCGAACTGTTCCCCGACGCCACCGCCATGGGCAGTGCGCTCGACGACAAGAAGATCGACATGATGGCCCGCACCATCGATTCCGACCGCGCCCAGCAGCTGCTCGCGAAGCCCGAGGACGGCGTCCGCCTCACCGAGATGCCCGGACTCGCCATCAGCTACCTCGGCTTCGACACCGAGGACCCCGCCCTCGGCAACAAGGCCGTCCGGCAGGCCATCGCCCAGGTCGTCGACCGCGGCCGGATCGCGAGCCAGGTCTACGGCACCACCGTCGAGCCGCTGTACTCCCTGATCCCGGCCGGGATCACCGCACACGCCAACGCGTTCTACAGCACCTACGGCGAACCCAGCACCGACAAGGCCGCCGCCCTCCTCAGGAAGGCCAAGGTCCGCACACCGGTGCGCTTCACGCTGCACTACACGGACGACCACTACGGCCGGGACACCGCCACCGAGTTCGAGACGCTGAAGAAGCAGCTCAACGACACCGGACTCTTCGACGTCACCACCGAGGGCACCCCCTGGGCCCGCTACCGCCCCGCCGAACTCCGCGGCGACTACGCCGTCTACGGCATGGGCTGGTTCCCCGACTTCCCGGACCCCGACAACTACACGGCGCCCTTCCTCGGCCGGGACAACTTCCTCGGCTCGCCCTACGCCTCCACCGAGGCCCGCGGCCTGATCGCGGACTCGCGCCGCAAGGCCGACCGCGGAGGCGTCGCACCCGCCTTCGAACGGCTCCAGGACATCGTCGCCCGGGACGTGCCCGTTCTCCCGATCTGGCAGGGCAAGCAGTACGTCGCCGCCGTGGACGGGCTCAGCGGCGTCGAATGGGCGGTCGACTCCAGCGCCGACCTCCACCTGTGGGAACTGGGCCGGGGCGCCGACTGAGCAGCACCCCGCCGCGCCCCGGTGTCACTGCGCGCCGGGGCGCACCAGACCGCTCTCGTACGCGTACACCGCGGCCTGCACCCGGTCGCGCACGCCCAGCTTCGTCAGCACATGGCCCACATGGGTCTTCACCGTCGTCTCGCTGACGAACAGGTCGGCGGCGATCTCCGCGTTCGACAGGCCGCGCGCCACCAGCTTCAGGACCTCGACCTCCCGGTCCGTCAGCGTGTGCAGCGTGTCCGGCAGCGGCTCCTCGCCGGACGGCAGGTGGTCCGCGTACTTGTCGAGCAGCCGGCGCGTCACGCTCGGGGCGAGCATCGCCTCACCACCCGCCACCACCCGGATCGCCTGCACCAGCTCGTCGGCCGGCGCGTCCTTGAGCAGGAAGCCGCTCGCACCGGCCCGCAGTGCCTCCACCACGTACTCGTCGAGGTCGAACGTGGTCAGCACCAGCACCTTCGCCGGGCCGTCCCGGTCGGGACCGGTGATCTGCCGCGTCGCCTCGACACCGTCCATCCGCGGCATCCGGATGTCCATCAGCACCACATCGGGCTGGAGCGCGCGCACCTGGTCGAGAGCCTGGAGACCGTCACCGGCCTCGCCCACCACCGCCAGATCGCCCTCGGCCTCCAGAATCATCCGGAAGCCGGTGCGCAGCAGCGGTTGGTCGTCGACCAGAAGGACGCGGATAGCCACCAGATCTCCTCAATGCCCGTCGAGGGCCGCGGGCAGGTCGGCCCCGGCCCGGACCGGCTCCATTCTGCCCTGGTCATCATCCGCCGGACCGGCCGGGCGGACGGTCAGCGGATAGACCGGGGGAGTCCCGCCGAATTCCGGACAGAGCGCCTGGTGGTCGCACCAGCCGCACAGCTTCGTCGGCCGCGGCCGCCACTCGCCGGTCCGCGTCGCCAGCGAGATCGCCTCCCACAGCGCCAGCAGCTTGCGCTCCACCCGCTCCAGGTCCGCCACGACCGGGTCGTACGTCATCACGTCACCGCTGCCGAGGTAGACCAGCTGGAGCCGGCGCGGCACCACGCCCTTCAGCCGCCAGATCACCAGGGCGTAGAACTTCATCTGGAACAGTGCCCCCTCCGCGTACTCCGGCCGCGGCGCCTTCCCCGTCTTGTAGTCGACGATCCGGACCTCGCCCGTCGGCGCCACGTCGATCCGGTCGATCACGCCGCGCAGCCGCAGCCCCGACTCCAGCTCCGTCTCCACGAACAGCTCACGCTCGGCCGGCTCCAGACGCGTCGGGTCCTCCAGCGAGAACCAGCGCTCCACGAGCTGCTCCGCCTGGCCCAGCCACCGCGCCAGCCGCTCGCCCTCCGGGTCCTCGGCGAACAGCTCGCCCAGCTCCGGCTTCGACTCCAGCAACCGGTCCCACTGCCCCGGGATCAGCGCCGTCGCCCCGCCGGGCGTGCGCTCCGCCGCCGGCTTGTCGAACAGCCGCTCAAGGACCGCATGGACCAGCGTCCCCCGGGTAGCCGCCTCGCTGGGCTTCTGCGGCAGCTTGTCGATGACCCGGAAGCGGTACAGCAGGGGGCACTGCATGAAGTCGCTCGCCCGCGACGGCGAGAGCGACGAGGGCGGCTGCGGCAGAGGCTGGGACGGCGGCTGGGACGGCGGCGGAACGGAGGTCATGACGAAGACCCTACGGCCCGGCACCGACACCAACCGGCATACCATCGACCACAGACCCTCGAACACTGCATCATCGTGCCGAAAGGCACCGAACCGAAGGGACCTCGTGGACGAGAGCGGCGACAGCCGGCGGCCGCAGCCCGGCCCGGCGGGCACCGGCCCCGGCAAGGGCGCGCCCCCGCGCAGGGACGAGCCCGGAGGCGGCATCCTCATGGGCCGCCCCTTCGGTGTGCCCGTCTACGTCGCCCCCAGCTGGTTCCTGGTCGCGGCCCTCATCACCTGGGTCTTCGGCGGCCAGCTCGACCGGGTGCTGCCCGACCTCGGCGCCGTCCGCTACCTCGTCGCCCTCTTCTTCGCGATCGCCTTCTACGCCTCCGTGCTCGTCCACGAACTCGCGCACGTGATCGCCGCCCTGCGCTACAAGCTCCCCGTCCGGCGCATCCAGCTCCAGTTCTTCGGCGGCGTCTCCGAGATCGAGAAGGAGTCCGAGACCCCCGGCCGCGAATTCGTCCTCGCCTTCGTCGGCCCCCTGCTCTCCCTCGTCCTCGGCGGCCTCTTCTACATCCCCCTGCGCTTCGTCGAACGCGGCACCGTCCCCGCCGTCCTGCTCGGCGGACTGATGATCTCCAACCTCATCGTCGCCGCCTTCAACCTGCTGCCCGGCCTCCCGCTCGACGGCGGCCGCATGCTCAGGGCCGTCGTCTGGAAGATCACCGGCAAGCCGATGAGCGGCACCGTCGCCGCCGCCTGGGTCGGCCGCGCGCTCGCCGTGGGCACCCTCGTCGGACTGCCCCTCCTCACCCGCAGCGGCTCCCTGGGCAACGACACCGGCGAGATCAGCGGCATGGACACCGTCACCGACGCCCTGCTCGCCGCGATCCTCGCCGCCATCATCTGGACCGGCGCCGGCAACAGCCTGCGCATGGCCCGGCTCCGCGAACACCTCCCCGACCTGCGCGCCCGCAGCCTCACCCGGCGCGCCGTCCCCGTCGAGGCCGCCACTCCCCTCTCCGAGGCCCTGCGCCGGGCCAACGAGGCGGGCGCCCGCGCCCTCGTCGTCGTCGACGGCACCGGCGAGCCCAAGGCCCTCGTCCGGGAGACCGCCATCGTCGCCGTCCCCGAACACCGGCGCCCCTGGGTCGCCGTCAGCGGCCTCGCCCAGGACCTCACCGACGGCATGAGGGTCCCCGCCGAGCTCGCCGGCGAAGCCCTCCTGGACCGGCTCAAGGCCACCCCCGCCACGGAGTACCTCGTCGTCGAGGAGACCGGCGAGATCTACGGGGTCCTCTCCACCGCCGACGTCGAGCGGGCCTTCGTCGCCGCCATGGCGCGCCCCGCCGCCTGACACCCGCCGCACCCGGTCGTACGCCCGTGCGGGCGGGCGGTCGGCGTCCCCCGAAACACCGGTACGCTGGTCACATGTCTGAACCGACCGGTGCCGCCCGCCGACGCGGGCCCTTCAAGGTCGGGGACCAGGTCCAGCTCACCGACCCCAAGGGACGCCACCACACCTTCACGCTCGAAGCCGGAAAGAACTTCCACACCCACAAGGGTTCTTTCCCGCACGACGAGCTGATCGGCGCCCCCGAGGGCAGTGTGGTCCGAACCACGGGAAACGTCGCCTACCTCGCGCTGCGCCCCCTGCTCCCCGACTACGTCCTGTCCATGCCCCGCGGCGCCGCCGTGGTCTACCCGAAGGACGCGGGCCAGATCCTCGCCTTCGGTGACATCTTCCCCGGCGCCCGCGTCGTGGAAGCGGGCGTCGGCTCGGGCGCGCTCTCCACCTTCCTGCTCCGCGCCATCGGCGAACAGGGCATGCTGCACTCGTACGAGCGCCGGGAGGACTTCGCCGAGATCGCCCAGCAGAACGTCGAGCGCTACTTCGGCAGCCCGCACCCCGCCTGGCAGCTCACGGTCGGCGACCTCCAGGACAACCTCACGGACACCGACGTGGACCGCGTCGTGCTGGACATGCTGGCTCCCTGGGAGTGCCTGGACGTCGTCTCCAAGGCGCTCGTCCCCGGCGGCATCCTCTGCGCGTACGTCGCCACCACCACCCAGCTCTCCCGGACGGTCGAGTCCATCCGCGAGATCGGCTGCTTCGCCGAGCCGCAGCCCTGGGAGTCGATGATCCGCAACTGGCACGTCGAGGGTCTCGCCGTGCGCCCGGACCACCGCATGATCGGCCACACCGGCTTCCTCGTCACCGCCCGCCGGCTCGCCGACGGCGTCGAGGCCCCGGCCCGTCGCCGCCGCCCCTCCAAGGGCGCCTACGGCGAGGACTACGACGGCCCGGGCGGTCGCAGCGGCTCCGCCCGCGACTGATCCCGAGGCAACGCACCGGCGCCGCCGCCGAGTTCCCGGACCGACCCGGGGGCCCGGCGGCGGCGCCCTTCTCGTACCGGGCTCGTGTCCCGCGCGTCCTCCGTTCGTACCCCGCTCGTAAACGGACCGCATCCGGCCGGAGGTCCGCCCGCGCGCCGCTCGTGGCCGGCTCGTACGCGACCGGGCCCCTCACCGCCCCCTGGGCGCCGTGATCCTTGCGCACCCCACCGTTCCGCTGCCGTGTGAGGTGTGGCACGATGCTGGCCACCCCGTACCGCCGACGCCGACGGCCGCACCACAGGAACCACAGGAGACAGCCCGCGTGCAGACCTCCGCGCTCCCGGACCTGGCGCACACCGACACCAGGCCGATGCACTGGCTCGCCACCGCGGCGGCCATGGCCGCGGTCGTCGCGGGCGCCGGTCTGCTCCAGCCCGACTCCAGCGCCTCCGCCTCCACACCCCACCGCACCGCGGCCGAGCAGCAGCATGTGGACCAGGCCGTCGCCCCCGACCCGGCCGAGGCGGCCTTCCCGCTGGACTGCGGAAACGCCGGCAACACCGTCGCCAAACAGGCACCCGGCGACCTCGACGGCGACGGCCGGCCGGAGACCGTCGCGGTGGTCCACTGCGCCGCCGGGTCCGGAACCCCGCCCAGCGGTGTCTACGTCCTCACACAGGCGGACGGGGCCGCTCCCAGGATCGTCGCGACCCTGGTGGACCCCGCCCAGCTGCTGACCGTCGGCGACTTCGCGGTCCGCGACCGCGTCATCTCCGCCACACTCCTCGGCTACTCCTCGTCGTCGGTGCCCTCGTGCTGCCCCGACCAGCAGGAGAAGGTCACCTGGCAGTGGCGGAACGGCGCCTTCGTGCGCGCCGGCCAGAAGGCCGGGACCGCCGGCGCCGGCGTCTGACCGTCAGGCCGCCTCGGGGCCGTAGACCTCGACCCTGTCCGAAACCCGACGTACGTGGATGCAGTCGCCCGGGCACTCCTTGGCCGAGTCCACGACGTCCTGGAGCAGCGGCAGCGGCACCGGTGCCGTCGCGCCCTTGTCCTGCAGCAGCTCGTCGTCGTCGCTCTTCACGTACGCCAGGCCGTCGATGTCCAGCTCGAACACCTCGGGGGCGTACTGCACACAGATGCCGTCACCCGTGCAGAGGTCCTGGTCGATCCAGACCTCCAGGTCCTGCGCCTCGCCATCGATGGGAGCGTCCTGCCGCGCGGTCATGTCGCCTGCCGTTTCCTGCGTATCCGGACCGGGAAAGAGCCAGCCCTGACGGGTGTTGAACGCTTCGACGATACAACCGGCCGCTTTCCGATGTTGAACGGTGGGTATCCACCAGGCACGGGGGAGAGCGCAAGGGTGAAGATCGGACACACCCCACAGTCTTTGTGATCTAGGGGTTTCAATCACCACCCACGCAGGTAGGGTCAGGAAGCGTCCAGCTCCCCTTGGAGGAGGTGAGGACCGTGGCAGCCCACGACGACGACATCAACCGCGGCATCCGGCCCGGGCGGGGGTCCGACGACCCAGCCGGCCAGGTCGCCTATCTCGAGCAGGAAATCGCCGTCCTGCGACGTAAGCTCGCCGACTCTCCGCGGCATACGAGGATTCTCGAAGAGCGGATCGTCGAGTTGCAGACCAACCTCGCAGGCGTGTCCGCGCAGAACGAGCGGCTCGCCAGTACGCTCCGCGAGGCCCGCGACCAGATCGTGGCCCTCAAGGAGGAGGTCGACCGGCTCGCACAGCCACCGGCCGGCTTCGGGGTGTTCCTGCAGGCGAACGAGGACGGCACGTGCGACATCTTCACCGGGGGCCGCAAGCTCCGGGTGAACGTCAGCCCCAGTGTCGAACTCGAAGACCTCCGGCGCGGCCAGGAGGTCATGCTCAACGAAGCGCTCAACGTGGTCGACGCCATGGAATTCGAGCGGGCCGGGGACATCGTCACCCTCAAGGAGATCCTTGAGGACGGCGAACGCGCCCTGGTCATCGGGCACACCGACGAGGAAAGGGTGGTGAGGCTCGCCGAGCCGCTGCTGGACATCACCATCCGCCCCGGCGACGCCCTGCTGCTCGAACCCAGGTCCGGCTACGTCTACGAAGTCGTGCCCAAGAGCGAGGTCGAAGAACTCGTCCTCGAAGAAGTGCCCGACATCGACTACGACAAGATCGGCGGTCTGGGCGACCAGATCGAGCTGATCCGCGACGCGGTCGAGCTCCCCTACCTTCACCCCGACCTCTTCAAGGAGCACGAGCTCCGCCCGCCCAAGGGCATCCTGCTCTACGGACCGCCCGGCTGCGGCAAGACGCTCATCGCCAAGGCCGTCGCCAACTCCCTGGCGAAGAAGGTCGCCGAGGTCACCGGACAGCCCGCCGGAAAGAGCTACTTCCTCAACATCAAGGGCCCCGAGCTCCTCAACAAGTACGTCGGCGAGACCGAGCGCCACATCCGCCTGGTCTTCCAGCGTGCCCGCGAGAAGGCGAGCGAGGGCACCCCCGTCATCGTCTTCTTCGACGAGATGGAGTCGCTCTTCCGCACCCGTGGATCGGGCGTCAGCTCGGACGTGGAGAACACCATCGTCCCGCAGCTGCTCGCCGAGATCGACGGCGTGGAGGGCCTGGAGAACGTCATCGTCATCGGCGCCTCCAACCGCGAGGACATGATCGACCCGGCGATCCTGCGCCCCGGCCGGCTCGACGTGAAGATCAAGATCGAGCGCCCCGACGCGGAGGCCGCGAAGGACATCTTCGCGAAGTACCTCACGCCTTCGCTGCCGCTGCACGCGGACGACCTGTCCGAGCACACCGGCTCGAAGGAAGCCGCGGCGCACGCCATGATCCAGTCGGTCGTCGAGCGGATGTACACCGAGTCCGAGGAGAACCGCTTCCTCGAAGTCACGTACGCCAACGGCGACAAGGAAGTCCTGTACTTCAAGGACTTCAACTCCGGCGCGATGATCCAGAACATCGTCGACCGGGCCAAGAAGATGGCCATCAAGGCCTTCCTCGACCACGGCCAGAAGGGCCTTCGCGTCTCCCACCTCCTCCAGGCATGCGTGGACGAGTTCAAGGAGAACGAGGACCTTCCGAACACCACCAACCCGGACGACTGGGCCCGTATCTCCGGCAAGAAGGGCGAGCGGATCGTCTTCATCCGCACGCTCGTCACCGGAAAGCAGGGCGCGGACACCGGCCGTTCCATCGACACGGTGGCCAACACCGGGCAGTACCTGTAGGACGCGTACCGGCTGCGGATGCCCGCCGGGCATCCGCAGCCGGTTGCTTTCCGGACAGCCGCGGCGACACCGCGGTAATGACGACGCAATTGATCTCCCCACCGGCACGGAGGCGTTCTAGGCTCTGGCCTACCGCCCGTTCACGCAGCGCGGGACGGGCAGACCGCGCACGCATCGGACAAGCAGCGGTACTTGAGCGCCGCCCCGGAAGGGAGCGCCGCCGGGCAAGGAGGGCCGCATGACCGTACGGCGAGTAATGGGCATCGAGACGGAGTACGGGATCTCCGTCCCCGGACACCCCAACGCCAATGCCATGCTCACCTCGTCCCAGATCGTCAACGCCTACGCGGCGGCGATGCACCGGGCGCGCCGCGCCCGCTGGGACTTCGAGGAGGAGAACCCGCTGCGGGACGCGCGAGGCTTCGACCTCGCCCGCGAGACCGCCGACTCCAGCCAGCTCACGGACGAGGACATCGGCCTGGCCAACGTCATCCTCACCAACGGGGCCCGGCTCTACGTCGACCACGCGCACCCCGAGTACAGCTCCCCGGAGATCACCAACCCCAGGGACGCGGTCCTGTGGGACAAGGCCGGCGAGCGCATCATGGCCGAGGCGGCCGAGCGCGCGGCGCAGCTCCCGGGCGCCCAGCCGATCCACCTCTACAAGAACAACACCGACAACAAGGGCGCCTCCTACGGGACGCACGAGAACTACCTGATGAAGCGGGAGACCCCGTTCTCGGACATCGTGCGGCACCTGACGCCGTTCTTCGTCTCGCGGCAGGTGGTCACCGGCGCCGGACGGGTCGGGATCGGCCAGGACGGCCACGAGCACGGCTTCCAGCTCAGCCAGCGCGCGGACTACTTCGAGGTCGAGGTCGGCCTGGAGACCACGCTCAAGCGCCCCATCATCAACACCCGCGACGAACCGCACTCGGACGCCGAGAAGTACCGCCGGCTCCACGTGATCATCGGCGACGCGAACCTCTCCGAGATCTCGACGTACCTGAAGCTGGGCACCACCTCGCTCGTCCTGTCCATGATCGAGGACGGCTTCATCAACGTCGACCTGGCCGTCGACCAGCCGGTGCGCACGCTGCACCAGGTCTCCCACGACCCCGGACTCCAGCAGCTGATCACGCTGCGCAGCGGCCGGACACTCACCGCGGTGCAGCTCCAGATGGAGTACTTCGAGCTGGGCCGAAAGTACGTCGAGGAGCGGTACGGGGCGGACGCCGACGAGCAGACCAAGGACGTGCTCAGCCGGTGGGAGGACACCCTGAACCGGCTGGAGAACGACCCGATGAGCCTCGCCGGCGAGCTGGACTGGGTCGCGAAGCGGCAGCTCATGGAGGGTTACCGGCGCCGGGACGGCCTGGACTGGGACGCGGCCAGGCTGCACCTGGTGGACCTGCAGTACGCGGACGTACGGCAGGACAAGGGCCTGTACAACCGCCTGGTGGCCCGGGGCCGGATGAAGCGGCTGCTCGACGAGCGCGAGGTCGAGCAGGCCCGTACGGCGCCGCCCGAGGACACCAGGGCCTACTTCCGCGGCCGCTGTCTCGAACAGTACGCGGACGACGTGGCCGCGGCCTCCTGGGATTCGGTGATCTTCGACCTGCCGGGCCAGGACTCGCTCCAGCGGGTGCCCACGATGGAGCCGCTGCGGGGCACCCGGGAGCACGTGAAATCCCTCCTGGACCGCTGCCGCACGGCGCAGGAGCTGGTCGACGTCCTCTCGGGCCGCTGAAAGCGCCTGAAAGGGCTCCCGGCTGGGAATCATTCCGATGACCTCCGGACGTTGAGACAAGTACCGGGCCAATGTCGGACCCCGTAGGTAGGGTCTGATCAAGTGCTTCGAACCGAGCGGGGTGAGCTAGATGGCGACCAAGGACACCGGCGGCGGACAGCAGAAGGCGACGCGCTCCACGGAGGAGGTCGAGGAGCAGGCGCAGGACGCGCAGGCATCCGAGGACCTCAAGGAACGCCAGGAGAAGCTGAGCGACGACGTGGACGACGTCCTCGACGAGATCGACGACGTGCTCGAGTCCAACGCCGAGGACTTCGTCCGAAGCTTCGTGCAAAAGGGCGGTCAGTAACCGGCCCCGCGCCGGGGCCGGCTGCGGCTGTGCGGTACGGGCGGAGCGCTCGTACCGCACTCCGCGGGCACAGACCCGGACACCGGTCCGATCGCCCACGTCTCCGATGTGGATCACCGTCACCGGGCGGGTAGGGTCCGGGGCGTAACGTGCTTCAACCGCAATTCGGCGCAGGGCCATCGCATACGTGGAGGGAAACGCGTGGAAGCCAACACTCGTAGCACCGGGCGTCTACCAGCTGCCTTCCTGACGCCGGGATCGTCCTCCTTCATGGACTTCCTGTCCGACCAGGCGCCCGGGATGCTGCCGGGGAACCGGCAGACGCCGCCCATGAAGGGCGCCATCGAGGCGCCGCACGGCACCACGATCGTGGCGGCGACCTTCCCCGGCGGTGTCGTCCTGGCCGGTGACCGGCGGGCGACCATGGGCAACATGATCGCGCAGCGCGACATCGAGAAGGTCTTCCCGGCCGACGAGTACTCGGCGGTGGGCATCGCCGGTACGGCGGGTCTCGCCGTGGAGATGGTCAAGCTCTTCCAGCTGGAGCTGGAGCACTTCGAGAAGGTGGAGGGCGCCCAGCTCTCCCTGGAGGGCAAGGCCAACCGGCTCTCCACGATGATCCGGAGCAACCTGGCGATGGCCATGCAGGGCCTCGCCGTCGTCCCGCTCTTCGCCGGCTACGACATCGACCGCGAGCGCGGACGCATCTTCAGCTACGACGTCACCGGCGGGCGTTCCGAGGAGCACGTCGGCTACGCGTCGACCGGTTCCGGCTCGATCTTCGCCCGGGGCTCGATGAAGAAGCTCTACCGCGAGGACCTGACGGAGGCGGAGACGCTCACGCTGGTCGTGCAGGCGCTGTACGACGCGGCGGACGACGACTCGGCGACGGGCGGCCCGGACGTGGGCCGCCGTATCTATCCGATCGTCACCGTCATCACGGACGAGGGCTTCCGGAAGCTGACCGACGCGGAATCCTCCGAGATCGCCCGCTCGATTCTGGAACGCCGCCTGGAACAGCCCGACGGCCCGCGCGCCGCGCTGCTCTGAGCCCGCGTCCGTTTCCAGCTTCTTCGATGCTCCCGCCACTGACAGAAAGGGACGGATAGCCGGTGTCGACGCCGTTCTATGTCTCACCTCAGCAGGCCATGGCCGACCGGGCGGAATACGCCCGGAAGGGCATCGCCCGTGGTCGCAGCCTGGTTGTGCTGCAGTACGCCGACGGAATTGTGTTCGTCGGCGAGAACCCGTCCCGTGCGCTGCACAAGTTCAGCGAGATCTACGACCGGATCGGTTTCGCCGCCGCCGGCAAGTACAACGAGTACGAGAACCTCCGCATCGGCGGAGTGCGCTATGCGGATCTGCGCGGATACACCTATGACCGCGACGATGTGACGGCCCGTGGACTGGCTAACGTCTACGCGCAGACGCTCGGCACCATTTTCTCCAGCGCGGCCGAGAAGCCGTACGAGGTGGAGCTGGTGGTCGCCGAGGTCGGCGCCGAGCCGGAGGGCGACCAGATCTACCGGCTGCCGCACGACGGCTCGATCGTGGACGAGCACGGCTCGGTCGCGGTCGGCGGCAACGCGGAGCAGATCAGCACCTTCCTCGACCAGCGCCACCGTGACGGGATGTCGCTCGCCGAGGCGCTGAAGCTGGCCGTGCAGGCACTGTCCCGCGAGGCCAACGGCAACGAGCGGGAGATCCCCGCCGACCGCCTGGAGGTGGCGGTCCTCGACCGTACGCGGCCGCAGCAGCGGAAGTTCAAGCGGATCGTCGGCCGGCAGCTGGCCCGGCTCCTGGAGGCGGAGGCCGCCGCCTCGACCCCGACCGACGCCCCGTCCGACGCCGAGGACGGCGACTCCTCGGACACCCCGACGGCCACGACGGACCCGAAGGGCACGACCGACACCACGGATTCCGGCGGCGACGTGGAGTAACCCCCGGCCCGTCGAGCCCCGGCCCGCCGTTCAGGCGGCGCCGGGGCTTCGTCACGCGGGAGGCGGGGCGGTGGAGCCGCGGGCGACCAGCCGCACCGGCAGGCTCCCCGGTTCGGCCGCCCGCCCGTCCAGGACGGCCAGCAGCGCCGCCATGCCCCGCTCGCCGACCTGCTCGGCCGGCAGCCGGACCGTGGTCAGCTCCGGCTCCACGGCCGTGGCCAGGGCCAGGTCGTCGAAGCCCGTGACGGAGACGTCGTCCGGCACCCGCAGCCCGAACCGCCGGGCGGCCTTGCACGCGCCCGCCGCCAGGATGTCGTCGTCGCAGACGATCGCGGTCGGCCGGTCCCCGGGCAGTCCGAGCGCGTGCTCCGCCGCGTCCCGCCCCGCCCGCACGTCCAGCGCCGCGCGCACCGTGCGCGTCTCTGCGCCGGGAACCCCGCGCAGCTCCTCGTGCAGGGCGTCCGCGCGGCAGGCGAAGGTCCAGGTGTCGACGGCCGAGGCGAGGTGGAGGAAGCGCCGGTGGCCGAGGGCGAGCAGATGGCGGGCCACCTGGCGCATCCCGTCCGCGATGTCGAGGTTGACCCGGGCGGCCGGCCCGGGGGCCGAGGGATCGCTGTCCAGCATGACGAGCGGGACGTCCGCCCCGTGCAGGGCGTCGAGCGCGTCGGCGGCCATGGACGAGGCGAGGACCCCGTCCAGGGCGGCGCGGGCCGACGGGAAGGGGTCGCGGGCGGGGCCGGTGCCGTCGGGGGAGGGGTACAGGACGACCCCGAAGCCGTGCTCGGCGGCGACCCCGGCGGCCCCCGTGTACACCCGGGCGAAGAACTCGTTGGTGAGGGCCGGAACGACCAGCAGCGCCGTCCTGGTGCGGCCGAGGCGCAGATTGCGGGCGGCGAGATTCGGCCGGTAGCCGAGGCCGCGGGCGGCGTCGCGCACCCGGCCGGCGGTGGACTCGGAGACCCTGCCCCGCCACTTGTCGCCGAGGACCAGCGAGACCGTGGCCTGGGAGACGCCTGCGGCCCGGGCCACGTCGCGGCTGGTGGGCCGGGGCGGGCCGGGTGGTGCTGGGCTGGTCACGCGGGCCTCCGGGCCGGTCGGGGCAGGCCCGTGAGGTGGACCTGCGGACGGGCTCATGGTACGTATGAACCTCGACGTTATACGTAAAACCTCGCAGGCCCGCACAGGCACCCGAGGGAGAGGGGCGGGACATGGCCGCGGGATACCTGGACATCCTCCGGGCTCGGCACGTCACCAGACTGCTGACCGGCACCCTGGTGGGACGGCTGCCCAACGGCACCGCGAGCATCGCCATCGTGCTGTTCGTCCGGTCCGAGGGCGGCAGCTACACCCTCGCGGGCGCGCTCGCGGCGGTGTGCGGGCTGGCCACGGCCGTGGGGCAGCCGCTGCTGGGCCGCGCGGTGGACCTGTACGGGCAGCCGCGCGTCCAACTGCCCGCCGCCGTCCTCTCCGCGCTCGGCATGTGCGTACTCGCCGTAGCGGGCTGCGACTCCCTGCCGGTGGCCTACGCGGCGGCGGCCGTCGGCGGTCTGTTCACGCCACCGCTGGAGGGCGGACTGCGGGCGCTGTGGCCCGACGTGCTGGGCGGCGAGGAACGGGTGCACCGGGCCTACGCCATGGACGCGGTCGCGCAGGAGGTCATGTTCACGGCCGGGCCGCTGCTCGTGACCCTGCTGGTGTCCCTCTGGTCGCCCGCCACGGCCCTGCTCGTCATCAACGTCATCGGGGTGCTCGGCGCGCTGTCCGTCGTACTCTCCGAACCCTCGCGGACCTGGCGCTCCGCCCCGCGCGAGGCGCACTGGCTGGGCGCGCTGCGCTCGCCCGGACTGCTGGCGCTGCTCGGCTCGTTCTTCTTCGTGGGCCTCGCGCTGGGCTCCATCAGCGTGGCGGGCATGGCGTACGCGGACGACCACGGCCGGGAGTCGGTCTACGGCTGGCTGATGGCGGCTCTCGGGCTCGGTGCCCTGGCAGGCGGGGTGGTGTACGGGGCGCGGCAGTGGGCCGGGGCGCCGGAGCGCCGGCTGCGGGTCGTCGTGGGGCTGCTCGCGCTGGGCTACCTGCCGCTGATGCTGACGCCCGGTCCGGTCGCCATGACCGTGCTGGCGGCCGTGGCGGGGGTGTTCCTCGCTCCGGCGATCGCGTGCTCGTTCATCGTCGTCGACCGGCACGCCCCGCGCGGCACGGTGACGGAGGCGTTCTCCTGGCTCGTGACGACCTTCGGCGTGGGCGCGGCCGTGGGGACCGCGGTGGCCGGTCCCGCCGTCGAACTGGGCGGGACGGTGTGGAGCTTCGCCGTCGCGGGGGCCGGTGGAGTGGCGGCGCTGCTGGTCCTCCTGGCCACCGGAAAGGTGCTCTCGGCTCCCGTCCGTACCGCCGTCGCGGTGCGAGGATCGGAAAATGATCGAAACGGGGCCGTCGAACCCGGTTTCAGCTCGGGCCATCAGGCGTAATGTTCAGTCATGGACCGCCGCATTTTCGGGCTGGAGAACGAGTACGGCGTCACGTGCACGTTCAGGGGACAGCGCCGACTGTCTCCTGATGAAGTGGCGCGCTACCTCTTCCGCCGTGTTGTGTCATGGGGCCGCAGCAGCAACGTCTTTCTGCGGAACGGCGCCCGCCTCTACCTCGACGTGGGATCGCATCCGGAATATGCAACCCCCGAATGCGACAACCTGACCGAACTGGTCACCCACGACAAGGCCGGCGAGCGCATTCTCGAAGGCCTGCTCGTCGACGCCGAACGCCGCCTGCACGAGGAGGGAATCGCCGGCGACGTCTATCTCTTCAAGAACAACACCGACTCTGCGGGAAACTCCTACGGATGCCATGAGAACTACCTCGTGGCCCGGCACGGAGAATTCTCCCGTCTCGCGGACATCCTCATTCCCTTCCTCGTCACCAGGCAGCTGATCTGCGGCGCCGGCAAGGTGCTCCAGACCCCGCGGGGCGCGGTCTACTGCGTCAGCCAGCGTGCCGAGCACATCTGGGAGGGCGTCAGCTCCGCGACGACGCGCTCCCGCCCGATCATCAACACCCGCGACGAACCGCACGCGGACGCGGAGCGCTACCGCCGCCTCCACGTCATCGTCGGCGACTCCAACATGTCCGAGACGACCATGCTGCTCAAGGTCGGCGCGACGGACCTGGTGCTCCGCATGATCGAGGCGGGCACGGTGATGCGCGACCTGACCCTGGAGAACCCGATCCGGGCGATCCGCGAGGTCAGCCACGACACCACCGGGCAGCGCAAGGTCCGCCTGGCCAGCGGCCGGGAGGCGTCGGCCATAGAGGTGCAGCGCGAGTACTACGAGAAGGCCGTGGACTTCGTCGACCGCCGCGGCATCCGTACGGGCAACGTGGAGCGCGTCCTCGAACTGTGGGGCCGCACGCTCGACGCGATCGAGGCCGAGGATCTCGACCGGATCGGCACCGAGATCGACTGGGTCATGAAGTACAAGCTCATCGAGCGGTACCGGGCCAAGCACAACATGACCATGTCCAATCCGCGGGTGGCGCAGATAGACCTCGCCTACCACGACATCCACCGCCGGCGAGGGCTCTACTACCTGCTGGAGCGCAAGGGCCAGGCCGCCCGCATCTGCAACGACCTGAAGATCTTCGAGGGCAAGTCGGTGCCCCCGCAGACGACCAGGGCACGGCTGCGCGGCGACTTCATCCGGCGTGCCCAGGAGCAGCGGCGGGACTTCACCGTCGACTGGGTCCACCTCAAGCTCAACGACCAGGCGCAGCGCACGGTGCTGTGCAAGGACCCGTTCCGGTCGGTGGACGACCGCGTGGAGAAGCTCATCGCGGGTATGTGAGCCGGCGCAGGATACGCCCCGGCACCCGGCGCGACTCGGGCCCCGTACGTTCCTCGTACGGGGCCCTTGCCACGGCCTAGAGTGGCGGGGTCCCGGAACCGCCCGGGGCGTGTCCCCCACATATGCCGTCTGAGATCTGAGGAACCAGTGCGCCGACTTGCCGGCCTTCTCGTCGTCCCCCTGCTGCTGTTGTCAGCGGCCTGCGGCAGCGACGACAAGGGCTCCGACTCCGCTTCCGCTTCCGCGTCCGCCCCCTCCAAGGGTGGTTTCCCCGCCATCACCGCGGGTGCGAAGTTCGGCGAGAAGCCCACCCTGGCCAAGGGCACGGGAACGCCGCCCAAGGAGCTGAAGACCAAGGTCATCAGCGAGGGTGACGGTGCGAAGCTCAAGAACGGCGACGTGACCCAGGTCAACTACCTCGGCCAGGCGTACGACTCCACCAAGCCGTTCGACAACAGCTTCGACCGCAAGCAGCCGTTCGACCTGACGCTCGGCGCGGGCATGGTCATCCAGGGCTGGGAGAAGGGCCTGGTCGGCCAGAAGGTCGGCAGCAGGGTCCAGCTCGTCATCCCGCCGGACCTCGGGTACGGCGCCCAGGGCCAGGGGGACATCAAGCCCAACGCCACCCTGGTCTTCGTCGTCGACATCCTGAAGGCCAAGCAGATTCCGGCCTCCGCCAAGGGCACCGCCGTCGCCCAGGACAACATGGACCTGCCCAAGGTCGGCACCAACACCGACGGCAAGGCGCCGAGCCTGACCATCCCCGGCAAGGTCGACCCGCCGAAGAAGCTCGTCTCCAACTACGTCCTGGAGTCCAAGGGCGACGTGGTCAAGGAGACCGACTCGGTCGTCGTGAACTACGTGGCCAAGCTCTGGAAGGACGGCAAGGAGTTCGACAACACCTACAAGACGGGCAAGACGGCCACCTTCCCGCTGGCCCAGGTCACCCTCAAGGGCCTGAAGGACGGCCTGGTCGGCAAGAAGATCGGCAGCCGGGTGCTGCTGGTCGTGCCGCCGGACCAGGGCCTCGGCGACAAGGAACAGTCGGGCGTCCCCGCCAACTCCACGCTGGTGTTCGCGGTGGACATCCTGACGAAGGTGTAAGACTGTCCCGGTTGCCCAGTTCATCAGTAAGAGGAGCAAGTCAGTGAGCATCGACAAGCCCGAGATCGACTTCCCGGGTGGCGAGCCGCCGGCCGATCTGGAGATCAAGGACATCTGGGAGGGCGACGGCGCCGAAGCCAAGGCCGGCCAGACCGTCTCCGTCCACTACGTCGGGGTCGCCTTCTCCACCGGCGAGGAGTTCGACGCCTCGTGGAACCGCGGCACCCCGCTGCAGTTCCAGCTCGGTGCCGGCCAGGTCATCCAGGGCTGGGACAAGGGCGTGCAGGGCATGAAGGTCGGCGGCCGTCGCCAGCTGACCATCCCCGCCCACCTCGCCTACGGTGACCGCGGTGCCGGCGGCGGCGCGATCGCCCCGGGCGAGACGCTGATCTTCGTCTGCGACCTGGTCGCCGTCTGATCCCGCGCGCGTAGCAGCAGCAGGGCCCGCACCGCGAGGTGCGGGCCCTCGCTTTTGCCCGGACACACCGGGGCGGTACGGTCGAGCGTCGTAGAGCACAAGGGAAAGGGCGTCGATGGCGATTGCCAAGGCCGAGCGGCTGATGAACCTGGCGCTGTGTCTGCTGGGCACCCGGCGCCCGCTCAGCAAGCGCGAACTGCGCGGCTCCATCGAGGCCTACCTCGAAGCGGCATCCGACGACGCCTTCAACCGGATGTTCGAGCGGGACAAGGACGACCTGCGCGAACTCGGCCTGGTCATCGAGACCGTCGAGAACCTGGACGGCGACACCGGCTACCTCGCCCGCCGCGACAGCAACCGGCTGCCCCCCATCACCCTGGACGCCGAGGAGGCCGCCGCGCTCGGCCTGGCCGCCAAGGTCTGGCAGCAGGCCCGTCTCGCCGGCGCCGCCAGTGGCGCCCTGCAGAAGCTGCGGGCGGCCGGGATGCCCGAGACCGAGGACGCCTACGAGGTGCACAGCGCCCTCGAACCGCGCATCCCCGTCCACGAGGCCGCCTTCGAACCCCTGATGCTGGCCTGCCGCGACCGGCGCCCGGTGACCTTCGACTACCGCAAGGCCAACGCCGCCCAGCCCGAGCAGCGCCAGGTCGAGCCGTGGACCCTGGAATGCTGGCGCGGCCACTGGTACCTGGCCGGATGGGACCGGGAGCGGGGCGCGGAGCGCGTCTTCCGGCTCTCCCGGATCACCGGCAAGGTCCGCTCCCGGGCCGGCGCCTTCACCGCCGAGGTGCCCGACGTCGTCACCGTCCGCGAGACCGTCGAGAGCTGGGCCGGCGAGACGGCCACCCGGACGGCCCTGATCAGGCTGCGCACCGACTCCGGCTACCCGCTGCGCGCCAGGGCCCTGTCGGTCCGGGAACTCGGGAACGGGTGGGAGGAGTTGGAGATCCCGTACGGACACGGCCTGGACGCCTGGCTCGTCGAGTTCGGCCCCGACGTCGTCGTCACCGGACCCGAGGACCTGCGGGCCGACGTGGTGGACCGGCTGCGCGCCGTGGCCAAGGACTGAGGGGGACCGTATTCATGGCCACGAACGCCATCGACCAGACGCGCCGGATGCTCTCCCTGGTGACGTATCTGCGTGAGCGCCCCGGCGCCCACGTCCAGGACGTCGCCAGGGCCTTCGGGATCACCGAGGACGAGCTGATCTCCGACCTCGACGTGCTGCCCATGTGCGGGACCAGCTTCCGGGGCGGCGACCTGCTCGACATCGACACGGACGGCGACCGCATCTGGTGGCACAACGCGGACGACGTCGCCGAACCGCTGCGGCTGGCCGCCGACGAGGCGACGGCCCTGCTGGTCGCCGCCCGCGCCGTGGCGACCCTGCCCGGGCTCCGCGAGAGCGACCGCCAGGCGCTGCTGCGCGCCACCGCCAAGCTGGAGACGGCCGCCGGCGAGGTGGGCGCGGCCAGCTCCCGGCTCTCGGTCACCTTCGAGTCCGAGGGCGGCGTCTTCGCCGAGGTGGACCGCGCGATCTCGGAGCGGCGCCGGCTCTGGCTGCGCTACTACTCGCCCGCCCGCGACGAACTCACCGAGCGTGAGGTGGACCCGATCCGGCTGTTCGCCGTCGGGCACACCTATATGGAGGCGTGGTGCCGCTCCTCCGAGGACCGGCGCACCTTCCGGCTCGACCGGGTCGCCGAGATCCGGCTGCTCGACGAGCCCGCCGCGCCGCCCGAGCTGGAGCTGCGGGACCTGTCGGCGGGGCTGGTCCAGCCCGCCGCCGAGGACCCGGAGGTCGTGATCGAGGTCGGCCCCGGCGGGCGCTGGGTCGCCGAATACTACCCGCACGACCGGGCCGAGGAACTGCCCGACGGCGGTCTGCGGATCAGCCTGCGCACCCCCGACCCGGCCTCGCTGCGCCGGCTTGCGCTGCGGCTCGGCGGGGAGGGGCGCATCGTCTCGCCCCCGGAGCTCGCCGAGAGCGCGCGGGACGCGGCCCGTGCGGCGCTCGCCGCGTACGACGGCGCGGCCTGAAGGGACGGCTGAGGAGACGATGGGGAACCTGTCCGCGCTGCCCGGCCTCGCCCCGGTGCCCACCGTGCCGGTGCCGGAGTCGGCGCGCTTCAAGGCCGCCTGCCCCGACTGCCGCGCCCGGTTCGAGCTCGCGGCCGGGGAGTTCCGGCTCGTGGTCGGCGCCACCAGCCGCACCACGTTCTACTCCTTCACCTGCCCCGAGTGCGCCGCGGGCGTCCGCAAGCCGGCGGGGGAGCGGATAGTGGAACTCCTCACCGACGGCGGCGTACGCACGCTGCGCCTGCACACCGGCTCCTGAGAGGTTCTGCGCATGTTCTGGCCCATGCTCGCCATCGCCCTGGGATTTCTCGGAATCGCCGTGCTCGGCGTGCTGGCCATCAAGGTGTTCGTCGAAGCCCAGCGCCTCGGCCGCCAGGTGACCCGCACCACGGAGCGCATCAACCGCGCCGCCGACGACCTGGAGCGCGCGGCCACCCGCCTCGCCGCCACCGGCGAGTCCCTGCCGTAGGGCAGCCCGCAGGACGCGGCCTCCAGTTTCCGGGGCACGAGGGGTACGCTGCTGCAGACGGCCCAGGCGGGGAGGTACGGGCCGCTATCGAAAGTACGCACGGGCATTGCCTCGCGTTTACTCCCGCGGGTTACGATCGCTGCCGACGAATGGTCGGATGTGTATCCGGCACTCAAGGGCAGCGAGCCCACCTCCAGCCGCCTCAGGTAGAAGGAAGCACATCATGGGCAATCTGAAGCCTCTCGAGATCGTTCTGATCATCGCTGTCATCCTGCTGTTGTTCGGCGCCAAGAAGCTTCCCGACATGGCTCGTTCGCTCGGCAAGTCGGCCCGCATCCTCAAGAGCGAGGCCAAGGCCATGAAGAAGGACGACGAGCCGACGGCCCCCGCCACCACGGACGCCCCCGCCGACGCCCCGCAGGCAGCCGCCCGTACGATCCAGGCCGCGCCCGGCGACGTCACCAGCTCCCGCCCGGTGAGCGAAGCGAAGCCCACCACCCAGAGCTGACCGCGCTGACGGACGCATCCGTCAGCCGCCGCACGAGACGAGGGAAGTGGGTTGCTCAAGTCTGCCCGCAAGCAGGAGAAGGACAGCGAGGGGCGGATGCCTCTCGCTGATCACCTGCGAGAGTTGCGTAACCGACTGCTGATCGCGGTCCTCGCGATCATCGTGATCACCTCGGTCACGGCCTTCTTCTACAAAGACCTGATCGACTTCCTGATCCGCCCGATCCTGGAGTCGGTCGGCTGCGCCAACGGCGAGAAGACCCAGGCCAACGGCCACCCTTGCGCCGAGATGACGGTGAACGGTCTGGTCGCCCCGTTCTCCATCGCCCTCAAGGTCTCCCTCATGGCGGGCGTGGTGTTCTCCACCCCGGTCTGGCTCTACCAGCTGTGGGCGTTCCTCGCCCCCGGCCTGCACAAGCACGAGAAGCGGTACGCGCTCGGCTTCGTCGGCTGCGGTGTGCCGCTGTTCCTGGCGGGCGCCGCCCTCGCCTACAAGCTGATGCCGAAGACCGCCGAGGTGCTGCTCGACTTCACCCCGGCCAATACGACGAACCTGCTGCCCGTCGACGACTACCTCAACATCATCACGCGCATGGTGATCGTGTTCGGCCTCGCCTTCGAGCTGCCGCTGCTGCTCATCCTGCTCAACTTCACCGGCGTGCTCACCGCCAAGCGGCTGGCCTCCTGGTGGCGCGCCATGGTCATGGGCATCACGATCTTCGCCGCTGTGGCGACCCCGACCGGCGACCCGCTCACGATGATCACACTGGCCGCGCCCATCGTGCTGCTGTACTTCATCGCGCTCGGCATCTGCCTGGCCAACGACAAGCGCCGCAAGCGCAACAACCCGGACGCCGAACTCGACGACGACGAGGCCTCGCAGCTCGACCTCACCCCCGAGGACATCGGCGACATGGAGCAGGTGTCGGCGTCGCCCACGGTGCCCGGTCAGGCCGACGGAGGACGGGACGGCGGGCGGTCGTCGCTGCGCGACGGTTACGACGACATCACCTGACCTTGTAGGGTCCCCGGGTGACCAGCGAGATCACCCTCTTCGTCAATCCCACCGCGGGACGCGGCCGGGGCGCGCGAGCCGCGCAGCCGGCCGCTTCCGCGTTGCGGGAGGCCGGCTTCTCCGTACGCACCGTCCTCGGCGAGGACGCCGATGACGCGCTGCGCCGGGCGCGCGAGGCGGTGGCTGCGGGGACCGGGGCGCTCATAGCCGTCGGCGGGGACGGACTGATGTCCCTGGCCCTCCAGGCGGTCGCCGGGACGCTCACCCCGCTCGGCGTCGTCGCGGTGGGGACCGGCAACGACTTCGCGCGCGCCCTGGGCCTGCCGATACGCGACCCGGAGGCGGCGGGGCGGCTCGCCGCCGACGCGCTCAAGGGCCGGGCGCCGGTGCGCGAGATCGACCTCGGCCGGGTCGGGGAGCGCTGGTTCGGCTCCGTGCTCGCCTCCGGGTTCGACTCCCGGGTCAACGACCGGGGCAACCGGATGCGCTGGGGCGGCCGCTTCAAGTACGACCTGGCGATCCTCGCCGAACTCGCCGCCTTCGAGCCGGTCACGTACCGCATGACCCTCGACGACGGGCCCGCGCGCGAGATCCGGGCGACGCTCGTGGCGGTCGGCAACGGAACGTCGTACGGCGGCGGCATGCGGATGTGCGCCGACGCGGACATGGGCGACGGGCTCTTCGACATCACGGTGGTCGGCGAGTGCAGCCGTACGACCCTGCTCAAGGTCTTCCCCCGGGTGTACAAGGGGACGCACCTCAGCCACCCCGTCGTCACCGTCCACCGGGCCTCCTCGGTCACCCTCGAAGCCGTCGGCGTCACCGCGTACGCGGACGGCGAACCCCTCGGCGCGCTCCCGCTGACCGCCACCTGCGTACCGAAGGCGGTACGGGTTCTCGGAGCCCGGACCACAAGCGATTAAAGATCGCGTCACTGTCGGAGGCGGCGGGTAGGCTCGTGGACAAGATGACAGAGGACCTCTCACCAGCTGAGCGCTACCAGGCTTCCCGGCTCCGGGCGGCCGAGCAGGCGACCGCTCTCGGGCCGTTCCGCCAGATGTACGACTTCGCTCTCGACCCGTACCAGATCGAGGCGTGCAAGGCGCTGGAGGCCGGGAAGGGCGTGCTCGTCGCGGCCCCGACCGGCTCGGGCAAGACGATCGTCGGCGAGTTCGCCGTGCACCTCGCCCTGGAGCAGGGCCGCAAGTGCTTCTACACCACGCCGATCAAGGCGCTGTCGAACCAGAAGTTCGCCGATCTCGTCCGCCGCTACGGCCCCGACAAGGTCGGCCTGCTCACCGGTGACAACAGCGTCAACGCGGACGCCCCGGTCGTCGTCATGACCACCGAGGTCCTGCGGAACATGCTCTACGCCGGCTCCCAGGCGCTGAACGGCCTCGGATACGTGGTCATGGACGAGGTGCACTACCTCTCCGACCGCTTCCGGGGCGCCGTCTGGGAAGAGGTGATCATTCACTTGCCCGCCTCCGTCACCCTGGTCTCCCTGTCGGCGACCGTGTCCAACGCGGAGGAGTTCGGCGACTGGCTGGACACCGTGCGCGGCGACACCGAGGTGATCGTCTCCGAGCAGCGGCCCGTCCCGCTCTGGCAGCACGTGCTGGCCGGACGCCGGATGTACGACCTCTTCGAGGAGGAGAGCGACCACGGCGGCCGGGGCGTCGGCCGCCGCGAGGTCAACCCCGACCTCGTCCGCCTGGCCCGGATGGAGAACCAGCGCGGGTACAACCCGCGCGAGCGCCGGCGCGGCAAGATGGTGCGCGAGGCGGACCGCGAGCGCGAGCGGCGCCAGCGCAGCCGGATCTGGACCCCGTCCCGCCCCGAGGTCATCGACCGGCTGGACGCCGAGGGGCTCCTCCCCGCGATCACGTTCATCTTCAGCCGGGCCGCCTGCGAGGCCGCCGTACAGCAGTGCCTGCACGCCGGGCTCCGGCTCAACGACGAGGACAAGCGCCGCCTCGTGCGGGAGATCGTCGAGGAGCGCACGGCGACCATCCCGCCCGAGGACCTGCACGTCCTCGGGTACTACGAGTGGCTGGAGGGCCTGGAGCGGGGCATCGCCGCGCACCACGCCGGGATGCTCCCGAGGTTCAAGGAGATCGTCGAGGAGCTGTTCGTCCGGGGCCTGGTCAAGGCCGTCTTCGCCACCGAGACGCTCGCCCTCGGCATCAACATGCCCGCCCGCTCGGTGGTCCTGGAGAAGCTCGTCAAGTGGAACGGCGAGCAGCACGCCGACATCACCCCCGGCGAGTACACCCAGCTCACCGGCCGGGCCGGGCGGCGCGGGATCGACGTCGAGGGCCACGCCGTGGTGCTCTGGCAGCGCGGCATGGACCCCGGCGCCCTGGCCGGACTCGCCGGCACACGCACGTATCCGCTGCGCTCCAGCTTCCGGCCGTCGTACAACATGGCCGTCAACCTCGTCGAGCAGTTCGGGCGGCACCGCTCGCGCGAACTCCTCGAGACCTCCTTCGCGCAGTTCCAGGCGGACCGGTCGGTGGTCGGGATCTCCCGCCAGGTCCAGCGCAACGAGGAGGGTCTGGAGGGCTACCGCGAGGGCATGACCTGCCATCTCGGCGACTTCGAGGAGTACGCGCGGCTGCGCCGCGACCTCAAGGACCGCGAGACGGAGCTGGCCAAGCAGGGCGCGTCCCAGCGGCGGGCCGCCGCCGCGGCGTCCCTGGAGAAGCTGAAGCCCGGCGACGTCATCCATGTGCCGACCGGTAAGTTCGCCGGTCTCGCGCTCGTCCTCGACCCCGGCCTGCCGGCCGGGCGCACCAACGGGTACGGGCACCGGGGCATGGAGTACCACGACGGGCCCCGCCCGCTGGTGCTGACGGCCGAGCGCCAGGTGAAACGGCTCGCCTCGATCGACTTCCCGGTGCCGGTGGAGGCCGTGGAGCGGATGCGGGTGCCCAAGTCGTTCAACGCGCGCTCGCCGCAGTCCCGCCGGGACCTGGCCTCCGCGCTGCGGTCCAAGGCCGGGCACATCGTCCCGGACCGCCACCGCCGGGGGCGCGCCCCCGCCGCCGACGACCGCGAGATCGCCCGCCTGCGGTCCGAACTGCGCGCCCACCCGTGCCACGGGTGCGACGAGCGCGAGGACCACGCCCGGTGGGCCGAGCGCTTCCACCGGCTGCAGCGCGACACCCGGCAGCTGGAGCGCCGCATCGAGGGGCGCACCAACACCATCGCCCGTACCTTCGACCGGATCGTCGCCCTGCTCACCGAGCTGGACTACCTGCGCGGCAGCGAGGTCACCGAGCACGGGCGGCGGCTGGCCCGGCTCTACGGCGAGCTCGACCTGCTGGCGAGCGAGTGCCTGCGGGCCGGTGTCTGGGAGGGGCTGAATCCGGCGGAGCTCGCCGCGTGCGTCTCCGCGCTGGTGTACGAGGCGCGGCAGGCGGACGACGCGGTGGCGCCGAAGCTGCCGTCGGGGCCCGCGCGGACGGCGCTCGGCGAGATGGTCCGCATCTGGGGGCGGCTCGACGCCCTGGAGGAGGACTTCAAGATCAACCAGGCGGAGGGCGTCGGCCAGCGCGAGCCCGACCTCGGCTTCGCGTGGGCGGTCTACATGTGGGCGTCCGGCCGTCCGCTGGACGAGGTGCTGCGCGAGGCGGACATGCCGGCGGGCGACTTCGTGCGCTGGTGCAAGCAGGTCATCGACGTGCTGGGCCAGGTGGCCGCCGCCGCGCCGCGCGAGGACAGCACGGTCGCGCGGAACGCCCGCAAGGCGGTCGACGAGGTGCTGCACGGCGTGGTGGCGTACAGCTCCCTCGGCTGAGCGGGGACGGCGCCCGGGTACACGGAAGCCGGCCGGACGTGCCGTCCGGCCGGCATTCGTGCGGGGTTCCCTTCCCCGGGGTGGCCGGTCAGGACTTGGCGCCCCGGCTCATCTTCATCGACGCGCCCGCGCAGACCAGTCCCAGCAGGACCGCGAGACCGCCGATGATGACGTTGTTCAGTACGACTCCGGTGTCCGGACTGCTGCCGACCACCCAGGGCGAGATGATCATCCAGGCACCCATGGCGCAGATCGCCCAGCTCAGGCCGTACATCCGCTGCGGCATCGCGGTGAACCCGAGTCCGAGCACGGCGATGGCTATGCCCATGACCAGGTTGTGCGTCACCAGAGCGGACTGCGACGTCGTGAAGTGCAGGACCCACGGCGACACGGCGCAGTAGAGGCCGACCAGAAAGACCGGCGCGTCGACGAGCGCCACGTCGCGGCCGCCCATCATGCGCGCGTACCGGTCGCTCATTTCCGATACATCGGGGTGTCCGGCCATGTCGTGGCCGGCATGCGAGACGTTCGACATCAGTTTCGTCTCCTTCGGGTCGTGCGGACCCGGTCACCGCCACAGCGGGAAGTGGCCCGCAATGCCCATTCTGCTCTTATCCGTCGCTTATGTGTAGGTTCAAGGCGGTCGGATCTCCGCAGGATGCGCACCGGACCGGAGCCCTCGCGGTGGGCGTGGCGCCCACCGCGAGGAAATCCGCTACGCGGCGGGCGGCATGAGCACCGTGTCGACGATGTAGACCGTCGCGTTGGCGGTGGGGACGTTGCCGCAGACGACCTTCGACGAGTCGTTCACGGTGTACGTCACGTCCGAGCCGGATGTCTTCAGCTCGCCCTTCTCCAGCGTCTCGAAGGAGCCCTTCTCCAGCTGCTTCGGCGTCAGCTTCTGGCCCACCACGTGGTACGTGAGGACCTTGGTGAGCGCGTCCTTGTCGGCGAGCAGCTTGTCCAGGTCCTCCTTCGGGACCTTGGCGAAGGCGTCGTTGGTCGGGGCGAACACGGTGATGTTCTGCGCGTTGTTCAGGGTGTCCACCAGGCCGGCCTTCTTGACCGCGGTGACCAGGGTGGACAGCGCCGGGTTGTTCGAGGCCGCCGTGGCGACCGGGTCCTTCGCCATGCCGTTGAAGGAACCCGCGCCGCTCTTCGGGACCGACGCACAGGCCGGGCCGAAGGGCTCGTCCATGTCCATGGACTTCTCGGCGGAGGGTGAGGACGGGGCCTTCGCGGAGCTGGCGCTCGACCCGGCCGCGCTGTCCTTGGAGTCGTCGGAGCAGGCCGTCAGGGCCAGCGGCAGGACGAGCGCGGCGGAGAGCGCGACGGCGGCGCGGCGGGCGTGGATGACCTTCATGGTGTTCTCCTGTTTGGGTAATCGAATGACTGCGTAAGGTAGTTGGTCCGGGGTGCGGGCGGCCCGGGCGGGCGGCACGCGGGCCGGGGGGAGGCGGCGGGGCCGCGCCGGTCAGGACACGTCGACCACCACCGAGTGCCATCCGGTCGCGCCGTCGGGCACGGTGCCGACGCGGTTGCCGGTCTGGACGGTGCCGGTGGAGTCCGTCGCGCGGACCTCCAGGGTGTGGCTGCCGGGGGTGGCGGGCCACTCCCACACCCACTGGCGCCAGGTGTCCCTGCCGTCCTGGGCGGCCAGCCGCGCCGGGTGCCACGGCCCCTCGTCCACCCGGACCTCGACCCGCGTGATCCCGCGGTGCTGGGCCCAGGCGACCCCGGCGACCGGCACGGTGCCGGCCTTCGGGGAGGCGAAGGGGCGCGGGGTGTCGATGCGGGCCTGGGTCTTGATGGGCGCACGCCGGGACCAGGTCCGCTTCACCCAGTACGCGTCGTACGCGTCGAAGGTGGTGAGCTCGATGTCCTTGATCCACTTGCATGCCGACACGTACCCGTACAGGCCGGGTACGACCATCCGGACCGGGAAGCCGTGCGCGAAGGGCAGCGGCTCGCCGTTCATGCCGAAGGCGAGCAGGGCCTCGCGGCCGTCCATGACGTCCTCGACCGGTGTGCCGATCGTCATGCCGTCCACCGAACGCGCCACGAGCTGATCGGCCGGTCCGCCCTCCGACGGAGGCCGCACGCCCGCCTCCCGCAACAGGTCGGCCAGACGCACGCCCAGCCACCGGGCGTTGCCGACGTACGGCCCGCCCACCTCGTTGGAGACGCAGGTCAGCGTGATGTCGCGCTCGACGGCTTTACGGTGCATCAGGTCCCGCAAGTCGAGCGTCACCGGCCGGGACACGCCCTTGCCGTGGATCCGCAGCCGCCAGGGCTCGGCGTCCACCCTCGGCACGACCAGGGCCGTGTCGACGCGGTAGAAGTCCTTGTTGGGTGTGACGAAGGGACCCAGCCCCCGGACCCCGAGATCCGCACCGGCCGGCACGGCGGGGGCGGGCGACGCGGGCACGGGGAGCTTCAGATCGCGCCGGGACGCCTCGGCCCCGGCCTGCACGGCCGAGGTGAGCCGCCGCCCCAGCAGCCCGGCCCCGGCCGAGACCACCGCCGCGGCGCTCGCCGCGAGGACGAACCCGCGCCGGTCGAAGCCGGTCGCGGCCCCTTCCCCCGAGGAGGGGGCCGCGACCGGGGACAGCCGTCCGGCCAGGAGATACAGCACCCCCGCGGCCAGCACGGCGCCCACCACGGAGGGCAGGGCGTCGGAGACCTGCCCCTCGGGCCGCCCGATCGCCGCCACCGCCCCGACCGCGCCGAAGACCAGCACGGCCGCAGACCCGGCGATCCGATGGCGGAGCGTCAGCAGCCCGACGGCCACGGCGAACAGCGCCAGGATCACCAGGATGCCGAGCTCCAGGACCAGCTTGTCGTTGGTCCCGAAGTTCCGTACGGCGAAGTCCTTCAGCGCCGGGGGGGTGCGGTCGATCACCGCACCGCCCACCGCCGTGACCGGACCCGCCTCGGGGCGCACCAGCGCCGCCACCAGCTCGGCGACCGCCAGGGCGCAGAACCCGGCGATGACGCCGCCGAGCGCGGCGCAGGCCGCACGCACCCAGCGGGACCGCCGGGGCACGACGGCCCCGCTCTCCGGATCGTTCCGATCTTCACTCACGACGGGGATTCGGTGCCGGGCTGCCAGCGGATTGGTCTGTCACCCGATCGGATGAACGCGGGGTTCCGCCAATCCGGCCAACGGCCGGCAACGAATCACTTCCAAAGAGGCATCCGCCGCCCTCCGTCCCCGGGGCAGGCGTCGGGGCCGGTCCGGAAGGAGCGCAATGAGCGACAGGCGGCGACGCACGGCCGTCGTGGGCAGCGGGGTGGCGGGGCTGACGGCCGCCCACATCCTGTGCAGGGCCCACGACGTGACGCTGTTCGAGGCGGACGACCGGGTGGGCGGCCACGCGCACACCCACGACCTGTCCGGTGCCGACGGCCGCGTCCACCACGTCGACTCCGGCTTCATCGTGCACAACCGGCGCACCTACCCGCACCTGCTGCGGCTCTTCGCGGAACTCGGCGTCCCCACGCAGGAGTCGGAGATGAGCATGTCCGTCCGGTGCGAGGGATGCGGCCTGGAGTACGCGGGGGCCCGCGGCCCGGCCGGTCTCCTCGCCCGCCCGGCCTCGTTCCGCGACCCCGCCTATCCCCGGATGCTCGCCGCCGTGCCCCGCTTCCACCGGCTGGCCCGGAGGCTGCTGCGGGACGGTGGACCGGACGCGGACACGCTGACCCTGGGGGAGTTCGCCGCGCGCGGCCGCTTCTCGCCGTACTTCACCGCGCACTTCCTGACGCCCGTGGTCGCGGCGGTCTGGTCCTGCGACCCGGTGACCGCGATGCGCTACCCGGCCCGCTACCTCTTCCGCTTCCTCGACCACCACGGCATGCTCGCGATCGGCGGCTCCCCGGTCTGGCGGACCGTCACCGGAGGCTCCCGCGCCTATGTGGAGCGCGTGACCAAGAAACTGGACGCCGTCCGCACCGCCACCCCGGTCCGCAGCGTCCGCCGGCACGCCGACGGCGTCGAGGTCACCACCGAGGACGGCACCGCCGAACCCTTCGACCACGTCGTCGTCGCCACCCACCCCGACCAGGCCCTCCGCCTCCTCGCCGACCCCACCGACGACGAGACCCGCACCCTGGGCGCCTTCCGCTACTCCCGCAACGCGACCCTGCTGCACACCGACACCCGGCTGCTGCCCGGTGCGCCCGGCGCCCGCGCCTCCTGGAACTACCTGATGCCCGACTGCGCCGCCGACGCCTCCCACGTCACCGTCAGCTACGACATGAACCGGCTCCAGCGCCTCGACGCCCCGGAGACCTTCGTCGTCACGCTGAACGGGGCCGACCGCGTCGCCCCCGGCCTCGTCCGCGCCCGCATGGTCTACGAACACCCCGTCTACACCCCGGAGTCCGTGGCCGCCCAGGCCCGGCTGCCCGCACTGTCCGGGCCGGTGACCGCCTACGCGGGCGCCTACCACGGCTGGGGCTTCCACGAGGACGGCTGCCGCTCCGGCGCCGACGCCGCGGCGGCCCTGGGGGTGGACTGGTGAACGCCCTCTACCCGTGCACGATCTCCCACATACGGACCGCGCCCACCCGGTACGCCTTCCACCACCGCACCTACCTGTGGCTGACGGACCCCGACGGGCCCCCGTCGCTCCCGCGCGGCCTGCGCTTCCTCGCCCGCTTCGACGCCCGCGACCACTTCGGCGGCACCGCCCCCACCGTCCGCGCCGGCCTCGCCCGCTTCCTGGCCGCCCGGGGCATCGACCTCGCCGACGGCACCGTCCTCATGCTGAGCCAGGCCCGGGTCCTCGGCCACGTCTTCAACCCGCTGACCGTCTACTGGTGCCGGCGCGCCGACGGCACCCCGCTGTGCACGGTCGCCGAGGTGCACAACACGTACGGCGAACGCCACTGCTACCTGCTGCGCCCCGACGACCGGGGGCGGTCGGTCACCAGCAAGGAGTTCTACGTATCGCCGTTCTTCGGCACCGACGGCGAGTACTGGATGCGGCTGCCGGAACCGGGCCCGGAGCTGCGGCTGACGGTCCGCCTGGAGCGTGCCGGCACCCGCCCGTTCACGGCCACCGTCCGGGGTGAGCGGCGCCCGGCGACCGCCGGCGTCCTGCTCGGGCTCGCCCTGCGCCACCCCTGGTCCACGGCCGTCGTCTCGGCCGCCATCCGGCTGCACGGCATCCGGCTCTACCTGCGCGGGCTGCCCGTCCGGCCCCGCCCCCACCACCGCACCCAGGAAGGCATGCGATGAGCGCCTCCACGTTCCGTACCCCGTCCGTGCCCGCCCCCCGTGCCACGGAGGCGCGGGCCATCGACCCGGCGCGCTGGCCGGACGTCGTGGCCCTGCCCCGCGCCTCACGGCTGCGGACGGCCGTCGCCGAGCGGGTCGTCCGCCGCGCCCTGGCCCGGCTGCCGCTGCGCGTCCGGATCGCCGGGCTGGAGGACATCGGGCTCGGCGGGCCGCTGATGGACGTCCGCGACCCCGACGCCTTCTTCCGCAGGATCGGCGCGAGCGGCCTCATCGGCTTCGGCGAGTCCTACATGGCCCGCGAATGGGACGCGCCCGACCCCGTCGGCGTGCTGACCGTCCTGGCCGGGCACGTCGCCACCCTCATCCCGCAGCCCCTGCAACGGCTGCGCGGAGTGTGGGCGCGTCGCAGGCCCGAGGCCCAGACCGGGACCCGCGACGGCGCCCGGGCCAACATCAGCCACCACTACGACCTGTCCAACGAGCTGTTCGCGCTCTTCCTCGACGAGACCCTCAGCTACTCCTCGGCGCTATTCCGCGGCTTCCCCGCCGAACCCGCCCTGCTGCCCGCCGCCCAGCACCGCAAGATCGACCGGCTGCTCGACCTCGCCGCCATCGGCCCCGGCACCCGGCTCCTGGAGATCGGCACCGGCTGGGGCGAACTCGCCCTGCGCGCCGCGGACCGCGGCGCCCACGTCGTCTCCGTCACCCTCTCCCGGGAGCAGCGGGAGCTGGCCCTGCGGCGGATCGCCGCGGCCGGTCACGCGGACCGGGTGGACGTCCGGCTGTGCGACTACCGGGAGATCGACGGGACGTACGACGCGATCGTCAGCGTCGAGATGATCGAGGCCGTCGGCGCGGAGTTCTGGCCCGCCTACTTCCGCGCCCTCGACCGGCTGCTCGCCCCCGGCGGCCGGATCGCCCTCCAGGCCATCACCATGCCCGACGACCGCATGCGGGCGGGCCGGTCCACCTTCACCTGGATCCACAAGTACATCTTCCCGGGCGGTCAACTCCCGTCCACGGAGGCCATCGACCGGGTCACCGCCGACCACACCGGGCTGCGCGTGCAGCGCTCCGACGGCTTCGGCACGCACTACGCCGAGACGCTCCGGCTCTGGCGCGAACGGTTCACCGCCGAGGCCGGGCAGGTCGACGCGCTCGGCTTCGACGACACCTTCCGCCGCATGTGGACCTTCTACCTCGCCTACTCCGAAGCGGGCTTCCGCTCCGGCTACCTCGATGTGCGGCAACTGCTGCTGACCCGTCAGGAACAGGAAACGGCATGACACTCACCGACAAGCGCCCCGCCCACGGGGCCGCCCAGCGCGTCGAACCCCTCGTCGAGCAGTTCCTCGGGGGCCGGCTCCCGGTCAGGCTGCGCATGTGGGACGGCAGCGAGACCGGCGCCGCCGACGGCCCCCTGATCCACGTCCGGACCCGCCGCGCCCTGCGCCGCCTCCTGTGGGAGCCGGGGGAACTCGGCCTGGCGGAGGCGTACATCACCGGCGACATCGACATCGAGGGCGACCTCGCCGACGGCCTGCGCGCCGTGCACCGCGCCGTGCGCGAGCGCGGACTCGCCGCGCCCCGCCCCCGCCTCGCCGACCGGCTGCGCGCCGCCGGCACCGCCGTGCGCCTCGGCGCGGCCGGGCCCCGGCCGCCCGTGCCCGCGGCCCGGGCCACCGGGCTCGACGGCGCCCTGCACAGCAAGGCCCGCGACCGGGCCGCGATCAGCCACCACTACGACCTCTCCAACGCCTTCTACGCCCTCCTCCTCGACGAGACGATGGCGTACTCCTGCGGCTACTGGACCAGCGACGAACCCGGCTACGGCCCCGCCGACGCGCAGCGCGACAAGCTGGAGCTGATCTGCGGGAAGCTGGGGCTGCGCCCCGGTGCGCGACTGCTGGACATCGGCTGCGGCTGGGGCTCGCTGACCCTGTACGCGGCCCAGCGGCACGGCGTCCGGGTCACCGCGGTCACCCTCGCCGCCGAGCAGGCCGCGTACGTGCGCGAGCAGGTGGCCGAACGCGGACTGGCGGACCTGGTCGAGGTGCGCTGCTGCGACTACCGCGACATCGCGGCCGCTCCGGACCACGAGGGAGGCTACGACGCGGTGTCCACCATCGAGATGGGCGAGCACGTCGGGGACGCCCAGTACCCGGCCTTCGCGGCGACCCTGCACGGCATGGTCCGCCCGCGCGGCCGGGTGCTCGTCCAGCAGATGTCGCGCGGGCGGGACGCACCGGGCGGCGGCGCGTTCATCGAGGCGTACATCGCGCCCGACATGCACATGCGCCCGCTCGGCGAGACGGTCGGGCTGCTGGAGGGCGCCGGGCTCGAGGTGCGCGACGTCCACGGGCTGCGGGAGCACTACGTCCGGACCGTCGACGCCTGGCGCCGGACCCTGGAGGAGAACGAGGCACGGTTCACGGACCTGGTCGGCGAGGAGACCGTACGGGTGTGGCGGCTGTATCTGGCAGGCGGCGCCCTCGCCTTCGCGGAGCGGCGGATGGGCGTGGACCAGATCCTCGCCGTACGGCCCGCCGGTGACGGGGAGTCGGGGATACCGGACACCCGTGACGGGCTGCGCGCGGGTCCGGCCGGGGGCGCGTCATGAGCGGCTTCGCCTGGGAGGCGTTCGCGCGGGGCCTCGCGCCCTGCGCGGGCGCCGCCCTGCTCGTCCTGCTGGTGGCGTTCTCGGTCGGAGTGCGCCGGGGCATGCACCGGGGCGTGGACGTCGCCTGGGGCCTGGGCTTCGCCGCCGTCGCCCTCGTCTCGTACGGACTGTCGGCGGGGGAGGGGGAGGGGGAGACCACGCGCCGGCTGCTCGTCACGGTGCTCACCGCGCTCTGGGGGCTGCGCCTGGGGTGGCACATCGCCCGGCGCGGCCGGGGCCACGGCGAGGACCCGCGCTACGGGAAGATGCTTGCGAAGGCGCCCGGCAACCCGGACCTGTACGCCCTGCGGAAGGTCTATCTGCTCCAGGGCGCCCTGGTCTGGCTGATCTCGCTCCCCGTACAGGCGGCCGGATACGTCATCGGACCGGTGAACGCCCTCGCCTGGGCCGGGACCGCGCTCTGGGTGGTCGGGATGTTCTTCGAGGCCGTCGGCGACCACCAACTGGCCCGGTTCAAGGCCGATTCCCGCAACCGGGGGAGGATCATGGACCGGGGGCTGTGGTCCTGGACCCGGCACCCCAACTACTTCGGGGACTTCTGCGTCTGGTGGGGCCTGTTCCTGATCGTCTGCCAGGCCCCGGCGGCCGCGGCCGCCACGCTGGTGGCGCCGGCTCTGATGACGTATCTGCTCATCGGCGGCAGCGGCAAGGCCCTCCTGGAACGGCACATGGCCGACCGCCCCGGCTTCGCCGCGTACGCCGCACGCACCAGCGGCTTCTTCCCGCGCCCGCCGCGCCGGGACTGAACCGTGTGCCCGGGGGACCGCTCCCGGGCACACGCCGCCTCACGCCGGCAGCTTCATCAGCGCCAGCGGGTCCGAGGTGGGCCGCGCCGAGCCGCCCGCCGGTTCCACGGTGATGCCC
The DNA here is from genome assembly GCF_900105515.1 of Streptomyces sp. 2131.1. Classification (GTDB taxonomy): domain Bacteria; phylum Actinomycetota; class Actinomycetes; order Streptomycetales; family Streptomycetaceae; genus Streptomyces; species Streptomyces drozdowiczii. The sequence goes on from NZ_FNSY01000001.1 coordinate 5,795,169, forward strand.
ATGCCCGTCGCCCCGTCCACGGGACCGTCGAGCAGTGTCGTGTACGTCGTCGAGGACGGGCCCGAGGCCTGCATCAGGCCCGCCGAGCGCATCGTGCCGCCGTCGTCGAACCACAGCTGGTACACCTTGCCGCTCGGTGCGTCGGCCAGCCCGGTCGCCAGGAACACCGCCCGGTCCTCGCTCCGGGAGACCACCACCGTGCCCTGCGCCCCGTCCTCCAGCGTGCCGGACGAGGTCTTGGCGTCGGGGGCGGCCAGCACCCGGGCCACCTGATCGGCCTGGCGCCGGGTGGCGTCCGCCTGCTGCCGGGCCTCCCGTGCCTCCTGGTGCTGCCACACGGCGATCCCGCCGAGGCCCACCGCTCCGGCCAGGCAGGCGGCGAGCGCGAGCCGGGACCATCTCGCGGCCCCGGACCGCCGGTCCGACGTACGTCCGCGGCGGGAGACGGACGGCGGCTCCTGGCGTACGGTCGTGATCTCCCGCAGCACCCGCTCCCGCAGCTCCCGGGGGGCCGGCGCGGCGGCGGCCAGACCGAGCCGCGTCGCGGTCTCGGAGAGCTCGCGCACCTCGACGGAGCACGCGTCGCAGTCGCCGAGGTGCCGTTCGAAGTCGCGGCGTTCCGTGTCCGGCAGGGCGTGCAGGGCGTAGGCGCCCGTCAGTGTGTGCAGTCCGGCGTCGGTCATGAGCTCACCCCCAGGCAGTCGCGCATCCGGATCAGCCCGTCGCGCAGTCGAGTCTTGATCGTGCCGAGCGGCACCGCGAGGAGTTCGGCCACCTCGCGATAGGTCAGCCCCCGGTAGTACGCCAGGGTGACGGACTCCCGCTGGAGTTCGGAGAGTGTCCGCATGCAGCGGCGCACCTGCTCGCGCTCCAGCCGGGTCTCGACCTGTTCGGTGACCTCGTCGAAGGCGGGCGTGCGGTCGAGGAGTGCGGCCTTGTGCTCGCGGGCGGCCGACGCCTGGGCGGAGCGGACCCGGTCGACGGCGCGGCGGTGGGCCAGGGTCAGCACCCAGTTCATGGCGCTGCCCCGGGCCGCCTGGAAGCGGGACGCGGTGCGCCACACCTCCACGAGGACCTCCTGGGCGACCTCCTCCGACTGGGCGGGATCGCGCAGCACTCCGCGTACGAGCCCGAGCACCGGGCCGCTCACCGCGTCGTAGACCTGGGCGAAGGCGTCCTGGTCGCCCCGGGCGACCCTTCCCATCAGCTCCTGGAGATCCGGCCCCGCCGAGGCCGTTCCGCTGATGTACACGGCTTCTTTCACGCGGAGGTCCCTTCGGTGGTCATCGCTCTCCGGAAGTGATTCGGAGCCGGTGACCGGGCGGATTGGCCGGAAGCGGCAGATCTTGTCACGAGCTGACGGCCGCGCGGACCGTTCGGAATTCGCGATACATCGTGGTTGACGTGTTTTCGGGAATCGAGATATGTTCGCCCACGAATATTCGGTGACGGAGTGAGGGGGGTGTGGGCGCGATGGCCAAGCGGCGCAAGCTCGGCAATCCGCTGGCGCTCACGGTGATGGTCCTGCTCGCCGAGCGGTCCATGCATCCGTACGAGATCGCGCAGACCCTCCGCAGGCGCGGCAAGCAGCACAGCGTCAAGATCAACTTCGGCTCGCTCTACACCGTCGTCCAGAACCTGGAGAAGCACGGGTACGTCGAGGTGGCGGGCGTACAGCGGCAGGGCAACCGCCCCGAGCGCACGCTGTACGGCATCACCGAGGCGGGGCGCGCCGAGATGCTGGACTGGCTCTCCGACCTGATCGCGGTGCCGGCCGAGGAGTACCCCGCCTTCGACACCGCTCTCGCCCTGGTCCCCGTACTGCCGCCCGACGAGGTGAACGAACTCCTCGGGGACCGCGAACAGGCACAGTCGATGCAGGCGGCGGCGCTGCGCGGGGTGCTGGGACAGCTCGGGGACTCGCTGCCCCGCGTCTTCGTCGTGGAGACGGAGTACCAGCTCCACATGCTGGAGGCGCAGGTGGAGTGGATCGCCAAGTTCCGGAAGGAGATCGGCGACGCCACCATCAGCGGCATCGAGGAGTGGAAGTCGTTCCATGAGACCGGCGAGGTCCCGCAGGACTGGCAGGACCTCGACGAGCAGAGCTAGGCACAGAGGAGAAGACCCCGGCGGGGCTGTTGGAGCAGCTTCCGCCGGGGTCTCGAACCCCAAGCCGGACGGCCGCGGAGGCGGCCCGGGCCATCGAGGTGCGGCACACCCAGGATAGCCCGGCACTTCTCACGCGGACCGGCCCGGCCCGACGGCGTCCGAGCCCCGGACGCCCGGCCGACCACAGGAGAGCTCCGCCATGAGCACCCGTGCGCCCGCAGTCGAGGCGCGACAACTCGTCAAGACCTATCCGGGAGGGGTCACCGCACTGCGCGGCATGGACCTCACCGTCGCCCCCGGCACCGTCTTCGGCCTCCTCGGGCCCAACGGCGCCGGGAAGTCCACCACCGTCAAGATCCTCACCACCCTGGCCCGCCCCGACTCCGGGACCGCCTTTGTCGCCGGGCACGACGCCCTGGCCCACCCGGACCGGGTGCGCCGCGCGATCGGCGTGGTCGCCCAGAAGTCCGGCGCCGACCCGGTCGCCACCGGCCGCGAGAACCTGCTCCTCCAGGGCCGGCTGTACGGGATGCGGGGCGCCGCCGTGCAGCGCCGCGCGGACGGGCTGCTGGACCGGTTCTCCCTCGCGGACGCGGGAAAGCGCCTGGTCAAGGGGTACTCGGGCGGCATGCTGCGCCGTCTGGACGTGGCCCTCGGGCTGATGCACCGGCCCGAGGTGCTGTTCCTGGACGAGCCGACGACCGGCCTCGACCCGGAGGCCCGCACGGCGATGTGGGAGGAGATCTCCCGGCTCGCCGGCGACGAGGGCCTGACCATCGTGCTCACCACGCACTACCTGGAGGAGGCGGACCGGCTCGCCGAACGCATCGCGATCGTCGACCGCGGCCGGATCGTCGTCGAGGGCACCCCGGACGAGCTCAAGGGCGAACTGCGCGGCGACGCCGTCCATGTGGAGCTGCGCGCCGACGCCGGTCTGGAGGCCGTCACCGCGCTCGCCGGACTGCCCGGGGTGCACGAGGCGGTGGCCGAAGGGCGCCGCGTCAGCGTCCGGGCCGAGGACGGCGCCGCCGCCGTACCGGTGTTGCTGGCCGCCCTCGAACGGGCCGGGGCCACTGTCGCGGCGGCCACCGTCGCCCGCCCCTCGCTGGACGACGTCTACCTGCGCTACGCCGGCCGCCGCTTCCAGGACGCGGAGTCCGAGGGCGCGGCGACCACCCCCGAGCCGGCCCTCGCGGGAGGTGCCCGATGAGCGGTCAGGCCCTCGCCCACACGTGGTACATGACGCAGCGCCAGCTGATGTCCATCTTCCGGCAGCCCGTCTTCCTCGCGATCTCCCTGATCCAGCCGGTGATCTGGCTGTTCCTGTTCGGCAACCTCTTCCGGAAGGTGGTCGAGCTCGGCGGCTTCGGCACCACCTCCTACCTGGACTACCTCGTCCCCGGCATCGTCGTGATGAGCGCGCTCGGATCGAGCATGTGGGCCGGCACGGGCACCCTGGAGGAGATCGAGCGCGGCACCCTCAACCGCTTCCTCACCACGCCCGTCAGCCGCAACGCCCTGATGAACGCGAACGTCGCGCAGAACGGCATCGCCACCACCGCCCAGTCCGTGGTCATCCTGCTGCTCGGACGGGCGGCGGGCGCGGGCTACCCGGGCGGTGCCGTCGGGCTGCTGATCCTGGTCGTCGCCTCGATGCTGCTCGGCACCGTCTTCGGGGCGCTCTCCAACGCCGTGGGCATGATCGTCCGGGAGCGGGAGTCGATCATCGGCATCAACACCTTCCTGCTGATGCCGCTGACCTTCCTGTCCACGTCCTTCATGGCCCCGAGCCAGATGCCCGGCTGGATGCGGGACATCGCCACGTTCAACCCCGTCAACTGGGCCATGGTCGCCGGCCGTTCCGCACTCGGCCCCGCCCCTGACTGGTCACTGGTCCTCACCCGCTGCGGCGGACTGCTGCTGCTCGCCCTGGCGGCGGTGGCGCTGTCGACCCGGACGTTCCGCTCCTACCAGAAGTCGGTCTGACGGGCCGTACGGCGAAACGGCTGTGCCCCGGTCCGCGGGACCGGGGCACGGAAACCGGGCATACCGAAGGGCCTAGGCGGCGCTCTCCTGCTCGCGTTCCACCTGCTCGTTCCACTGGCGCTTGACGGAGCGCCAGGACTCGTCGTCGTGGCCGAGCCGCCAGTAGCCGGAGATCGACAGCTGGGAGGCCGGGATCCCGCGCTCAAGGCGCAGGTGGCGGCGGATGTCCTTCACGAAGCCCGCCTCGCCGTGGACGAACGCCTGGACGTCGCCGGCCGGGAACTCCAGGCCCGTCACGGCTGCTGTCAGCGCCTCGCCGACCGGGCGGCCGGCCCGGTGCAGCCAGGTGATCTCGACGCCGTCGGGCGTGGCGATCTTCTGCTCCTCAGCCGCGTCCTCCACCTCGACGAACGCGCGTACCACCGCACCCGCCGGCATCTGCTCCAGCGCGGCGGCCACGGCCGGCAGCGCGCTCTCGTCGCCCACCAGCAGGTGCCAGCCCGCCGAGGCGTCGGGGGCGTAACCGCCTCCGGGGCCCAGGAACGTCACCTGGTCACCGGCCCGGGCGCGCGCCGCCCAGGGCCCCGCGAGGCCCTCGTCGCCGTGCACCACGAAGTCGATCGCCAGTTCCCGGGCTGCGGCGTCCCACGAACGCACCGTGTACGTACGGGTGGTGGGCCACAGCTCGCGCGGGTACTCCTCGCGGATGCGGGCGATGTCGAAGGGGTGGGCGTAGTCCGCGCCCTCGGGTGCGAAGCACAGCTTGACGTAGTGATCGGTGTAGCCCGCGAGCGCGAAATCGGCGAGACCGTCACCGCCGAGCACCACCCGGATCATGTGCGGGGTGATCTGCTCGGTGCGCAGGACCTGCGCCCCCTGAGCCTTCGGTGCCCGCCGCTCCGGTCGTTCTGCCACGAGGTCTGCTCCCTGTTGCCGGAAATCGGGTGACCGTCGACCGAAGCCGACATTGGCCTTAGGGTTACCTAACTTAACACCTCAGGAGTGCAGTACGTCGAGCAGCCGTCCCACCGCTCCGCCCAGCCCCCACCGGGTCACGAGCGCGTCGAGAGCGGCCGGGTCGCGCGGCCCGGCGGGCAGTGCCGGGTCGAAGTCCGGCAGCGGTACGTCACCGGCGACCCGCACCACCATCGGCGCGACGGCCACATAGGCGCGGGCCTCGTCGAGCCGCTTGCGCTGCGACGGCGTCAGCTTCGCCGCCGGATCGTCCACCGCCGCCATGATCCCGGCCAGATCGCCGAAGGCGTCCAGCAGCTTCGCCGCCGTCTTCTCGCCGATGCCGGGCACGCCGGGCAGCCCGTCGCTCGGGTCGCCGCGCAGCAGCGCCAGGTCCACGTACCCGGGGCCGTCCACCCCGTACTTCTCGCGCAGCCAGGCCTCGTCCGTCAGCTGGAGGGTGCCGACTCCCTTCAGCGGGTAGAGCACCCGCACCCCGCGGGCGTCGTCCACCAGCTGGTAGAGGTCCCGGTCACCGGTCACGATGTCGACCGGCCCGGCCGCCCGGCCGGTCAGCGTGCCGATCACGTCGTCCGCCTCGTACCCCTCGGCGCCGACCCGGGCGATGCCGAGGGCGTCCAGCACGTCCGCGATGACCGGCACCTGCGGGGCCAGAGTGTCCGGCGTCTCCTCCTCGTCGGGCACGCCCGCCCCGGTCTCGACCGCCACGCGGTGCGCCTTGTACGTGGGGATGAGGTCGACCCGCCACTGCGGTCGCCAGTCCGCGTCCCAGCAGGCGACGAGGTCGTCCGGCCGGTGGTCCTGCACCAGCCGGCCGATGAAGTCCAGCAGCCCGCGCACGGCGTTGACCGGGGTCCCGTCCGGCGCGCGCACCGAATCGGGCACGCCGAAGTAGGCGCGGAAGTAGAGGGAGGCGGTGTCGAGGAGCATCAGGCGTCGCGTCACACGCCGATGATGCCGCACGGCACCGACAGCGGCCGCCGGGGACGCGGTTCCCGGAAAACCGTGACCCTTCATGTGATCCACGCCACTCTTGTGTTTGCTCCGAGTAAGCGAGGGCAGGCGCGCCATCGGAGCGGACCACGTCGCGTTTTCAACCAGTGCACGTGCCATGCGGACGGAATCCGTGCCGCTCCACGGTCTGCCGGCGGGGGTGGCAGACCGTTTTCGGTTCAACGCGTGAGGTGTATGTGTCCAGGCTGCAAGCCGAGCACTTGTACAAGGTGTTCGGCAGACGACCCGATCAAGCCGTGCAGAAGCTGCGGGGCGGTACCGACCGCGACGCGCTGCGCGCCGACGGAACGACCGCCGCGGTGATCGACGCATCGTTCACCGTCGAACCGGGCCAGATCTTCGTCGTGATGGGTCTGTCCGGCTCGGGCAAGTCCACCCTGCTGCGGATGCTCAACGGCCTGCTGGAGCCCACCTCCGGCCAGGTGCTCTTCGACGGCCAGGACCTGACCGCCCTGAGCCCCGCCGAGCTGCGCCACGTCCGCTCCACCAAGATCAGCATGGTGTTCCAGCACTTCGCCCTCTTCCCCCACCGGAGCGTCCTGGAGAACGCCGCGTACGGCCTGGAGGTGCAGGGCGTACCGCGCGCCGAGCGCAACCGCCGCGCCACCGAGGCCCTGGAGCTGACCGGTCTGGCCGGCTGGGAGAAGTCCTGGCCCGACGAGCTGTCCGGCGGCATGCAGCAGCGCGTGGGCCTCGCCCGCGCGCTCGCCACCGACGCCGACCTGCTCCTGATGGACGAGTCCTTCAGCGCGCTCGACCCGCTGATCCGCCGCGACATGCAGGACCAGCTCCTGGAACTCCAGAAGCGGCTGAAGAAGACCATCGTCTTCATCACCCACGACCTCAACGAGGCCATGCGCCTCGGCGACCGCATCGCCGTGATGCGCGACGGCGAGATAGTCCAGCTCGGCACCGCCGAGGACATACTCGTCACCCCGGCCAACGACTACGTCGCCTCCTTCACCCAGGACGTGGACCGCGCCCGGGTGCTGACCGCCGGCGCGGTCATGGCCGAGACGGACACCGTCATCGGCACGCTCTGCGACAAGGGCACGGAGATCCGCAGCGCCGACGACGTGCTGCGGGCCACCCCGGCCACCGTCACCGAGTCCACGCCGATCATCGAGCTGTTCACGCCCTGCTCGCAGAGCCGGGTCGCGGTCGCCGTGACCGACGACAAGGGCAAGCTCCTCGGCGTCGTGCCCCGGGAGCGGCTGCTCGCCGTGCTCGGTGAGCCGATGACGCCCGCCCAGGCTCCCCAGGACGCCGCTACCTCCCTGAAGAAGGTGGCCGGTGTTTAGGCTCCATCTCGGCGACTGGGTCGACTCCGCGGTCGACTGGCTGCAGACCCACCTCGCCTGGCTCTTCGACTTCATCAGCTCCGTCGTGAGCGGCATGTTCGACGGCATCGCCGCCGTCCTCTCCGCTCCGGCCCCCCTGCTCTTCGCGGGCATCGTCGCCGTCATCGCCTGGTGGCTGCGCGGCCTGCTCGCCGGAATTCTCGCGTTCGCCGGCTTCGCCCTCATCGACTCGGTCGAGTTGTGGGACGAGGCGATGGACACGCTGACCCTGGTGCTCGTCGCGACGATCGTGACGCTGGTGCTGGCCGTGCCGCTCGGCATCTGGGCCTCCCGCTCCAAGACGGTGAGCGCGGTGATCCGGCCGGTCCTGGACTTCATGCAGACCATGCCCGCCATGGTCTACCTGATCCCCGGCGTGATCTTCTTCGGCGTCGGCGTCGTGCCCGGCATCATCGCCACCATCATCTTCGCGCTGCCCCCGGGCGTCCGGATGACCGAACTCGGCATCCGCCAGGTCGACGGCGAACTCGTCGAGGCGGCCGAGGCCTTCGGCACCACCTCCCGCAACACCCTGCTGCGGGTCCAGCTGCCGCTGGCGCTGCCCACGATCATGGCGGGCATCAACCAGGTCATCATGCTGGGCCTGTCCATGGTGGTCATCGCGGGCATGGTCGGCGGCGGCGGCCTCGGCGGTTCCGTCTACCGCGCCATCGGCAACGTCGACGTGGGCCTCGGCTTCGAGGCCGGTGTCTCCATCGTCATCCTGGCCATGTACCTGGACCGGATGACCAGCGCCCTGGGCCGTGAGGTCTCCCCGCTCGCCCGCCGCGCGCTCGCCAAGGCGCAGTCGATGGGCGGCGGCCTGAAGATCTGGCATCACCGCCCGCAGCCCGTCGTCGCCGTCGCGGGCGTCGTCGCCCTCGCGCTCGTCGCCGGCGGCATGGGCGTCTTCGGCTCCTCGGACGACGAGTCCACGGCCGCGTCGGACCCGGCGAACATCGGGGCCGGCAAGAAGGTCAGCATGGGCTACATCCCGTGGGACGAGGGCATCGCCTCGACGTTCCTGTGGAAGGAGCTGCTAGAGCGGCGCGGCTTCGAGGTCGACGTCAAGCAGTACGAGGCCGGCGCGCTGTACACCGGCATGGCGGGCGGCCAGATCGACTTCGAGACCGACTCCTGGCTGCCGGTCACCCACGCCTCGTACTGGAAGAAGTACAAGGACCGCCTGGACGACATGGGCTCCTGGTACGGCCCCACCTCGCTGGAGCTGGCCGTTCCCACGTACGTCAAGGACGTGAAGTCCCTGGCCGACCTCAAGGGCAAGGCGTCCGACTTCAAGGGCCGGATCGTCGGCATCGAGCCCAGCGCCGGTGAGACGGGCCTGCTGAAGGACAAGATCCTGCCGGGCTACGGCCTGGACAAGGAGTACAAGGTCGTCGACGGCTCCACGCCGTCCATGCTGGCCGAGCTGAAGCGCGCGTACGCCAAGAAGGAACCGATCGTCGTCCCGCTGTGGTCGCCGCACTGGGCGTACAACCAGTTCGAGCTGACCAAGCTCAAGGACCCCAAGAACCTCTGGGGCAAGGGCGACGGCATCCACACGCTGTCCCGCAAGGGCTTCGCCGAGGACAACCCCGAGGTCGGCAAGTGGCTCGAGGACTTCAAGATGAGCGAGGACCAGCTCACCAGCCTTGAGGCCCAGATCCAGAAGAGCGGCTCCGGCAAGGAGCAGGAGGCCGTCCGCACCTGGCTGAAGGCCAACCCGGACGTCGCCGACAAGTGGACGCCCGTCAAGAAGTCCGCCCCCGCCAAGGGCGCGAACGGCAAGGACGAGCGCGACCGCGCGGTCGAGATGGCCTGGTTCCCCTGGGAGGAGGACATCGCCGCCACATACCTGTGGAAGGCCGTCCTTGAGGAGCGCGGCTACAAGATCAACCTCAAGCAGTTCGAGGTCGGTCCGATGTACACCGCGATGTCGCGCGGCCAGATCGACGTGCAGTTCGACGGCTGGCTCCCGTTCACCCAGAAGAACTACTGGTCCAAGTACGGCTCCGAGCTGACGGACATCGGTTCCTGGTACGGCCCGACCTCGATCGAGGTCGCGGTGCCCGACTACGTCAAGGACGTGAAGTCCCTGGCCGACCTCAAGGGCAAGAGCTCGAAGTTCAAGGGCCGGATCGTCGGCATCGAGCCCGGTACCGCCACGATGGAGAACCTCAAAAAGAACGTGCTCCCGGCCTACGGCCTGGACGACGAGTACAAGGTCGTCGACTCCTCGACGCCCGGCATGCTCGCCGAGCTGAAGCGCGCGTACGCCAAGAAGGAGCCCATCGCCGTCCTGCTCTGGACCCCGCACTGGGCGTACAGCGAGTACGGGATGACCAAGCTCCAGGACCCGAAGAAGGCGTTCGGCGAGGGCGACCGGCTGCACACCATCGCCTCCAAGGAGTTCCCGGAAAACTATCCGCAGCTGACGAAGTGGTTCAAGGACTTCAAGCTGAGCGAGAAGCAGCTCGCCGGCCTGGAGAACCAGATCCAGAAGCTCGGTACAGGACACGAGGAGGAAGCCGTGAAGGCCTGGATGGAGAAGAACCCGGGCATCGCGGACAAGATGGCTCCCCAGTAGGAGCAGGCACCGGCCCCGACCAGGGCCGCAGCCCGTGAAGGGGTGGGTCGCGCCGACGGCGCGGCCCACCCCTTCCGGCGTGACGGTGCGGTCACTTTCCGGGTCGTCCTGGCGTAACGGTGTGCGCGCGGCGCCCGTAACCGGGAGTATGGCGACGGGAGGGAGCCGGACATGGACGAGAAGGAAACACTCCGGGTGGGCGCCGCGGTCCGCCGACAGCGCAGATCCCTGGGACTCACCCTGGCCGCCGTCGCCTCGCGCAGCGGCCTTTCCGTACCGTTCCTCAGCCAGATCGAGAACGAACGCGCCAGACCCAGCGCCAAGTCCCTCGACCGGGTCGCCGAGGCGCTGGAGACCACCACCGCGCGGCTGCGCGCCGCCGCGGACTCCGCGCGCGCGGTCGACGTCGTGCGCGCCGCCCACGAGGACGGGGTGCACCGGGTGGTCCGCGGACGCCACCAGCTCAGCGCCCTGGAGTTCACCGGGGAGCTCGACCTCGGGCGCGAGTTCCAGCACCGCAACGACGAGATCATGTACGTCGCCGAGGGCGCCGCCGAGGTGGAGGCGGAGGGCCGGGCCTACCGGCTCGTCCAGGGCGACACCCTGTTCCTGTCCGGCGGGGTCCGCCACCGCTGGCGGGCCACCCTCCCCGGCACCCGGCTGCTGTGCGTCGCGGTCGCCGAACACATCGACGCGACGTCCGACCCGCGGCGCTGAGCGTCCGGGGGCCGACCGAAGCGTGCTCAGGCCGTGCGGGGCGCCACCCGGGCGGGCCGCTGCGGCGCCGCGAGCAGCGCGCCGCTGAGCAGCCCGCGCACCGTGCGCACCCCCGCCACCGCCCACGCCGACACCAGCAGCACGTACAGCGCGACGGCCAGCCAGGTGAACGCGGTCAGCCCCGTGTGCCGCGCCAGGCCCGCCGAACCCGTCACACACGTGCCGACGGGGAACGTGAAGCCCCACCAGGTCATCGAGAACGTCATCCCGCCCCGTACCGCCCGCCCCACCAGTGCCACGGCCAGGGCCAGCCACATCAGGGCGAAGCCCATCACCGGCACCCCGTACAGCACCCCGAAGGCCCGCAGAGCCGAGGCGTAGGGGCCCTCCACCACGCCCGGCGCCACATCGGCCAGCGCGTTGACCGCGGTCGTCGACTGGCCCAGCGGGCCGAGCACCAGGAACAGGGTGGGCGTCAGCGCGAGCGGCAGCGGGCCCCCGTGCACCAGCCGGCCGAAGACCAGCGGGAGCATGACCACCGTCGCCAGCAGGCTCAGCCCGAACATCGAGTAGCAGCCGAGCAGCAGCGCCTCGCGCCCCTGCCCCGGGGGCAGCTCCGCCACGAGCAGGGGGCCCAGCGCGGCCGACACCATCGGCGCCACCACCGGCAGCAGCCACACCGGGGACGCGGTGCCCGGCTGCGGCCGGTGGCGCGTGATCATGAGGTATGGGACCGCCACGGCCGCCACCAGGCCGGTCACCGTGCCCGCCGTGTACAGGACCACGTCCAGCGCGAGCGCCGCCGGATGCCCGATGACGTCCCTGCCGACGGCCATCCCGGAGCCCCCGACCGCGAGCAGCGCCATCGACAGGCAGCCGTAGAACGGCGCGACGGCCGGGTCCGCGAGATGGGCGCGCGCCTGGTCGGGGTGGGCCGCCCAGTGCCCGGCGCGGGCGGCCAGCACGGCGGCCAGCAGCAGCGCCGAGACCACCCACACCGCCGCGCAGGCACCGCGCAGCCCGGGGACGTGCACGGGCAGCGCGGCTCCGGCACTCGCGACGATCGCGGTGCCCATGACCGTCGCGTACCAGTTGGGGCCGAAGTGCCGCAGCGCGGGCTGCCGGGCGGCGCCGGAATACGGGGAGAACGTGCGGGTCCGGAGATAGGTGGCCATGCCACGATCCTCCCCGGCCGGGTCCGGGCCCCACCAGGGAGCACCGCTCTATGAGGTCATAAGGTGGACTTATGTCCAGCGAAGCTCCGACCCCCCTGTCCCACCGGGTGCCCGACCTCGGCGCGCTGGAACTGCTCCTCGCCGTCGCCCGGCACGGCAGCCTCGGCCGGGCCGCCCGCGACGTCGGCATCACCCAGCCCGCCGCCAGCAGCCGCGTCCGCTCGATGGAACGGCAGCTCGGCCTCGCCCTCCTCGACCGCTCGCCCCGGGGCTCCCGCCTCACCGACGCGGGCGCGCTCGTCACCGACTGGGCGCGCCGGGTCGTCGAGGCGGCCGAGGCGTTCGACGCGGGCGCCCAGGCGCTGCGCGACCGCCGAGACTCCCGGCTCCGGGTCGCCGCCTCCATGACCATCGCCGAGTACCTGCTCCCCGGCTGGCTCATCGCGCTGCGCGCCGAACGGCCCGGCACCGCCGTCTCGCTGCTCGCCGGGAACTCCGCGGTGGTCGCCGAGCGGCTGCTGAGCGGCGAGGCGGACCTGGGCTTCGTCGAGGGCCTGTCCGTCCCGGCAGGGCTGGACGGCACGGTCATCGCGCACGACCGCCTCGTCGTCGTGGTCGCCCCCTCCCACCCGTGGGCCCGCCGCCGCACCCCGCTGACCCCGGGGGAGCTGGCCGCGACCCCGCTGATCCTGCGCGAGCACGGCTCCGGCACCCGCCAGGTCCTGGACGCCGCGCTCGCCGTCCACGGCCCGCTGGCCCCGCCGCTCCTCGAACTCTCCTCGACCACCGCCGTCAAGGGCGCGGCGGAGAGCGGCGCCGGTCCCTGCGTCCTGAGCGAGCTCGCGCTCGGCGAGGAACTGTCCGCCCGCCGCCTGGTCAAGGTCCCCATCGCCGGCGCCCGGCTGCGCCGCCAGCTGCGCGCGGTCTGGCCCTCCGGCCACCGCCCCACGGGCCCGGCCCGCGACCTGCTCGCGCTGACCCGGTCGGAACCCTCCTGAGCTTCGGCCTGGTGTATTGACCCGCAGCGTTGTTGACGCGGCTGATCGGGGGGCGGCCTCCCAGTGCGGGGCCGATCCGCGCGGTTCCGAGCTTGCGGGACCGGCGCAGATCGCACACGTGGACCTCGATCGTGGCCGCCGTGCGGCGAGTTCCCGGACAGCTTCCACCACACCGGAGGTCTTCGCCATGATCAAGCCCGGCCGATGTCGCAACGCTCGTGGTCAACACACCTGGGGGGCGCCGTTCTTTCCCTGGTCATAGGCGTCGCGATGGGTGAGGACCTCCTCCATGTTGGTCTCCGCCCACTTCTTGATGTCCCGCATGACCTGCTGGAGCGAGTGGCCGAGATCGGTCAGCTCATAGCTGACGGTGACGGGCACGGTCGGGGTCACCGTCCTGGTCACCATCCCGTCCCGCTCCAGCGCGCGCAGGGTCTGCGTCAGCATCTTCTGGCTCACGCCCGAGATCCGGCGCGACAACTCGGAGAAGCGCAGGGGCCGCGCCTCTTCGACGGTGGACTCCCCGGGGCGCGGGCCGTCCCCGCCGAGCGCGGCGAGCACGAGGGCGACCCACTTGTCGGAAATCCGCTCCAGGAGCCGGCGGCTGGGGCAGAGCGCGAGAAACGCGTCGTACTCCCGCTTGGCCTCGGCTCGTCGCTCGGACGCGGTGCTGGTCGCCATGGGGGCAGTCATCTCCTCGGCGCGGTGACTTACTTACTTCAAGGTGCCTACTTCCCAGTGGTAACCGGGTTCTCCCATGCTGGTGTCCCGGAGCAGGGATGGCAAGACCCCACACGAGCCCTGCGGAAACCAGGAGTTGACGATGAATCAGGTACTTTCGCGGCGAGCCGTGGTCCGCGTTCCGTCCGGTCCCGAGTCCATCGAGACCGTCGAGGCGCCGGTGGCCGAGCCGGGGGCCGGGGAGATCCGAGTGAGAATCGCCGCTGCGGCCGTCAACCCGGTCGACCTGGGCGTGGCCTCAGGCGTCTTCCACCGGCTGGGCATGGTCCACCAGCCCGACTGGACAGGTCTCGGCTGGGACTTCGCCGGCACCGTCGAGGCCGCCGGGCCGGACGTCGAGCTGCGGGCCGGCAGCCGGGTCGCCGGCTTCCTCGACGGTTTCGACCGCGACCACGGCTCCCACGCCGAGCACCTCGTCGTCCCCGCCGCGAACGTCGCCGCCGTACCGGACGGAGTCGACCTCGTCGCGGCGGCCACGGTGCCGCTCAACGCCACCGCCGCCGCCCAGGCGGTCCACCTCGTCGGCGAGGCGCCGAGCGACGCCCGGCGGCTGCTGGTGACCGGTGCGGCCGGCGCGGTGGGCGCGTACGCCGCCGTGCTCGCCCAGGAGCGTGGCTGGCAGGTGACCGGACTGGCGCGGGCGGCCGACGAGCCGTTCGTCCGCGGCCTGCACGTCGACTTCACCACCGAACCCGGCCGGGGATGGGACGCCGTCCTCGACGCCGGAGCCCTCCAGGAGCCGGCCCTCGGGGCGGTGCGCGACGGCGGCCGCTTCGTGGGCGTGCAGCCCGCCGCCAGGCTCGCCGAGGAACGCGGCATCACCGTCGAGGTGATCTTCGCCCGCCCCGACGGCCCGCTGCTCGCCGGTCTGCTGGAGCGGGTGGCGGCGGGGCAGCTGCCGACGCGCGTCCACACCGTCGTGCCGCTCGACAAGGCGGCCGACGCCTACCGGGCGATGGCGGAGGGCGGCGTCCGAGGGCGGATCGTCCTCGTCCCCTGACGCCACGTCACGCGTACCCGACGACCACGACACCCTCTTACTTACGCAAGGACAGCCGATGCTCACCACGCTTGCCACCGTCGTCGCCGGTCTCCTCGGCGCGGGCCTCATCCTCATGGGCGCGAACGCCTTCGTCAGACCGCGGGACGCCGTCGGTTTCGGCATCCCCGGCGCACCGGTCGAGGACCTCGGATTCCAGTCCTGGCTGCGCGTGAAGGGGCTGCGGGAGATCGGGCCCGGTGTCTTCCTCTTCGTACTGATGGCCGTCGCGAGCTCGTCGGTCCTCGGTTGGTACCTCCTGGTGTTCGGCCTGATACCCGCCGGGGACGCGCTGGTCGTGCTGCGCAGCGGCGGGCCGAAGGCGACCGCGTACGGAGTCCACGCCTCGACCTCCGCGGTGATGCTGCTGACCGGCGTCGGACTCCTGGTCTGACAGGGCCGGCCCTGAAAAACGGGGCGACGCCGCCCGCCCGGTCACGACACCCTTGCGGGGCACGGCACCCACCGAAAGGACGCCCCATGAGCACACCGCCGCACCTGAGACGCGCCGACGCGGACGACGCCGCCGAGGTCACCCGGCTGCGCCTGGTCATGTTCGCCTCCATGGGCCTCGTCCCGGAGCCCGACTGGACCCCGGTGTGCGAGACGTACTTCCGCGAACGGCTCGCCGGCGACCCGCAGTTCGTCGCCTATGTGATCGACGCGGGGGACCGGCTGCTGTCCAGCTCGGTGGGCCGGTACACGTGGTCCCTGCCCCGGCCGGGCCGTGCCCCGTACATCGGGCACATCGCCTCGGTCGCCACCGACCCGGGCCACCGGCGGCAGGGATACGCCCGCCTGACCTTCCGGGCCGTCCACGCCCACCTGGTCGAGGCCGGGTGCTCCCGGATCAACCTGACCGCGACCCCCGAGGGCGAGGGTCTGTACCGCTCGCTGGGCTACGGAGACCCCACCGGGCCGATGCCGCTGACCTGGACCCGGCCGGGGGAGGCGCACCGATGACCACCGCGCCGCCCGCGCGGGGCGTCCGCCACCCCTGGTCCGGCCTGCCCGCCGCCGTACGCGAGGCCGTCGAGGACATCCTCGGCGCGCCGGTCACCGAGGCCCGCAGCCAGAGCGGCGGCTTCTCGCCCGGAGTCGCCGCCCGGGTCCGGCTCGCCGACGGCCGCCGGGCCTTCGTCAAGGCCGTGAGCGCCGAGGTGAACCCGGACAGCCCCGACATGCACCGCGCCGAGGCCCGCGTCACGGCGTCGCTGCCCGGGAACGCCCCCGTGCCCCGGCTGCTCGGCTCGTACGACGACGGCAGCTGCGTCGCCCTCGTGCTGGAGGACATCGACGGCCGCCAGCCCCGGGTGCCCTGGGACCGTGCCGAGCTGGACCGGGTCCTGGACGCGGTCGGTGACCTCGCCGGCGTCCTCACCCCCGCCCCGGCCGACGTCCCCACGGCAGTCCGGGGCAAGTCGTCGCTGTTCGACGGCTGGCGCACCCTTCACGCGGCCGGCGGCGACGCCCGCCTCCACCCCTGGGCAGCCGGCCGCCTCGCCGCCCTCGCGGAGCTGGAAGCCGGCTGGGCCGACGCCGCCGCCGGTGACACCCTCGCCCACGGCGACCTGCGTGCCGACAACATCCTGCTCACCGGGGACCGGACCGTCTTCGTGGACTGGCCGCACGCGGTGCGCGCCGCGCCCTGGTTCGACCTCCTGGTGATGCTCCCGTGCGTGGCGGCGCAGGGCTACGCCTCCGGAGAGGGCGGCCCGGACCCCGAGGCCCTGTTCACCGCCCACCCGCTCGGCCGGGACGCGGACCCCGACGCCGTCACCGCCGTACTCGCGGCCGCGGCCGGATACTTCGCGGAGCACGCGCTGCGCCCCGACCCACCCGGCCTGCCGACGCTCCGGGCCTTCCAGGCGGCCCAGGGCGCCGCCGCCCTGACCTGGCTGCGACAACGGATCTAGCCGCGTACGGCCTCCACCAGCCCCCGCACCACACGCTGGTCGTCGCCCGCCTCCGGATGCCACTGCACCCCCAGCACCCAGTGGGCGCCGGGCAGTTCGACCGCCTCCACGGTGCCGTCCGCCGCGTGCGCCGACGCCACCAGGCCGGTGCCCATCCGGTCGACGGCCTGGTGGTGGTACGTGGGGACGTCGCACGCCTCCGGCACCAGGGACGCGTACCGGGTGCCCGGGACCGGCGTCACCGGGTGCGAGCCGAACACGCCCGTCGCCCCGCCCGGGCCGCCGTGACCGTCCAGATGCTGCGTCAGGGAGCCCCCGCACACCACGTTCAGCAGCTGCATGCCCCGGCACACACCGAGCAACGGCGTCCCCGACTCCAGCGCCGCACCGATCAGCGCCGCCTCCCAGGCGTCACGCTCGGGCGCCGGCGGCCCGGTGCGCGGATCGCGCCCCGCCCCGTACCGCGCCGGGTCCACATCCGGCCCGCCCGCCACCACCACCGCGTCCAGCCGGGCCACGGCCCGTGCCGCGAACTCCGGCGCGTCCGGCGGCAGCAGGACCGCCAGCCCACCGGCCTCGCGCACCATCCGGGCGTACCCGGCGGGCAGCAGCGCCGCCGGCAGATCCCATACGCCCCACCGCACGGACGCCTCCAGGTAGGTGCTGATCCCGACCAGCGGACGATTCACCGGGCCTCCTCGTACGGCGCGCGGAACACCCCGGCACCGTACCCACAACCACCGCCCTGCCCATAGATTGGATCGCCTGCCCGGCCCGCGAGGAGAGGACCCGTCCGTGTCCGACCGAACAGCCCCGCTCGCCCTCTCAGACCTGCGACGCCTCGTGCACAGCGGTGAGATCGACACCGTCGTCCTGGCCTTCCCCGACATGCAGGGACGGCTCCAGGGCAAACGCTTCGCCGCCCCCTTCTTCCTCGACGAGGTCGTGCGCCACGGCACCGAGGGCTGCGCCTACCTCCTCGCCGTCGACACCGACATGAACACCGTCGACGGCTACGCCATGTCCTCCTGGGACAACGGCTACGGCGACTTCGCCATGCGCCCCGACCTCACCACCCTGCGCCGGGTGCCCTGGCACCAGGGCACCGCCCTGGTCATCGCCGACCTCGCCTGGGCCGACGGCGCGCCCGTCGCCGCCGCGCCCCGGCAGATCCTGCGCCGCCAGCTCGAACGCCTCGCCGGCCACGGCTACACCGCCCACGTCGGCACCGAGCTGGAGTTCATCGTCTTCAAGGACACCTACGAGCAGGCCTGGGACCGGGGCTACCGCGACCTCACCCCCGTCAACCAGTACAACGTCGACTACTCCGTCCTCGGGACCGGCCGCGTCGAGCCCCTGCTGCGCCGCATCCGCAACGAGATGGCGGGCGCCGGGCTCGCCGTCGAGTCGGCCAAGGGCGAGTGCAACCCCGGCCAGCACGAGATCGTGTTCCGCTACGACGAGGCCCTCGTCACCTGCGACCAGCACGCCGTCTACAAGACCGGCGCCAAGGAGATCGCCGCCCAGGAGGGCATGGCGCTCACCTTCATGGCCAAGTTCAACGAACGCGAGGGCAACTCCTGCCACATCCACCTCTCGCTGCGCTCCACCACCGACCCGGGACGCTCCGTCATGGCCGGTGAGGACGGGGAGATGTCACCGGTGATGCGGCACTTCCTGGCCGGGCAGCTCGCCGCCCTGCGCGACCTCTCCCTCCTCTTCGCGCCGAACATCAACTCGTACAAGCGGCTTCGCCCCGGCTCCTTCGCCCCGACCGCCGTCGCCTGGGGCCACGACAACCGGACCTGCGCCCTGCGCGTCGTCGGCCACGGAGCCTCGCTGCGCTTCGAGAACCGGCTCCCCGGCGGCGACGTCAACCCGTACCTGGCCGTCGCCGGACTCGTCGCCGCCGGGCTCCACGGCATCGAGCACAAGCTCGAACTCCCCGAACCCTGCGAGGGCAACGCCTACACCGCCGCGTACGACCAGGTCCCCGCCACCCTGCGCGAGGCCGCCGCGCTCTGGGAGGACAGCGAGATCGCCCGGGAGGCCTTCGGCGAGGACGTCGTCGCGCACTACCGCACCATGGCCCGCGTCGAACTCGACGCCTTCGACGCGGCCGTGACCGACTGGGAACTGCGCCGGTCCTTCGAACGCCTGTGACCGGACGCCCGACAACGCGATGCCCGGGCGCACGACGCCTGTGACCACGACGCCCGCGAGACCACGACAGCTGTGAGGACCACGTGATCCACGAGCACCACGTCCTGAACCCGGCGACCGAAGAGGTCGTCGCCACCGTCCCCGCCACCCCGGCCGCCGGCGTGCACGCCGCCGTCGTCCGCGCCGTCGCCGCCCAGCGCGCCTGGGCCGCGCTCGCCCCCGCGGACCGGGCCCGGCTGCTGCGCCGGTTCGCCGCCGCCGTCGACGCCCGCACCGAAGAACTGGCCCTGCTGGAGGTCCGGGAGGCCGGCCACACCCTCTCCAACGCCCGCTGGGAGGCGGGGAACGTCCGCGACCTGCTCGACTTCGCCGCCGGGGGAGTGGAACGGCTCAGCGGACGGCAGATCCCCGTCCCCGGCGGCATCGACCTCACCTTCCTGGAACCCCTCGGCGTCGTCGGGGTCATCGCCCCCTGGAACTTCCCGATGCCGATCGCGGCCTGGGGCACCGCTCCCGCCCTCGCCGCCGGCAACGCGGTGATCCTCAAGCCCGCCGAGACCACCCCGCTGACCGCGCTCCGCCTCGCCGAGATCGCTCTGGAGGCGGGCCTGCCCGAATACCTCTTCCAGGTGCTGCCCGGCGCCGGCGACGAGGCCGGCAACGCCCTCGTCGAGCACCCGGACGTCGCCAAGATCGTCTTCACCGGCTCCACCCGCACCGGCAGGCGGATCATGGCCAAGTGCGCCGACCGCCTCAAGCGCGTCACCCTCGAACTCGGCGGCAAGAGCCCGAACATCGTCTTCGCCGACGCCGACATCGAGGCGGCGGCGGCCGCTGCCCCCGACTCCTTCCTGGACAACGCCGGCCAGGACTGCTGCGCCCGCACCCGCATCCTCGTCCAGCGCTCCGCGTACGACCGCTTCCTGGAACTCCTCGCTCCCGCCGTCGCCGCCCACACCGTCGGCGACCCCGCCGACGAGAAGACCCGGATGGGCCCGCTCATCTCCCGTACCCAGCTGGAACGCGTACGCGGATACGTCCCCGAGGGCGCCGCCGGAATCCGGGGGAGCGCCCCCGAGGGGCCCGGTTTCTGGTTCCCGCCGACCGTCCTCACCGACGTCCCGGCCGACGCGCCCGTCGCCACCGAGGAGGTGTTCGGGCCCGTCGCCGTCGTGCTGCCCTTCGAGGACGAGGCGGACGCCGTACGCCTCGCCAACGCCACCGACTACGGGCTCGCCGGCTCGCTCTGGACGCGGGACGTGGGGCGCGCCCTGCGCGTGTCCCGGGCGGTGCGGGCGGGCAACCTCTCCGTCAACTCCCACTCGGCGGTCCGCTACTGGACCCCGTTCGGCGGGTTCAAGCAGTCCGGCATCGGCCGCGAACTGGGGCCCGACGCCCTCACCGCCTTCACCGAGACCAAGAACGTCTTCCTGAGCACGGAGGCCTGAACCTTCCATGAGCAAGGACCACGAGACCACCTGCCGCCGCCTCGTCGGCCGCACCGCCGTCGTCACCGGCGCCGGCAGCGGCATCGGCCTGGCCACCGCCCACCGGCTCGCCTCCGAAGGCGCGCACGTCGTCTGCGGCGACATCGACGCGAAGGCCGGCGAGGCGGCCGCCGAAGCGGTCGGCGGCACCTTCGTACGCGTCGACGTGACCGATCCCGCACAGGTCGCCGAGCTGTTCCGGACGGCCGACGACACCTACGGCTCGGTCGACATCGCGTTCAACAACGCCGGCATCTCGCCGCCCGAGGACGACTCCATCCTCACCACGGAACTGGAGGCATGGAAACGCGTCCAGGACGTCAACCTCACCTCCGTCTACCTCTGCTGCAAGGCCGCCCTGCCCTACATGCGGCGCCAGGGCCGCGGCTCCATCATCAACACCGCCTCCTTCGTGGCCCGGATGGGCGCCGCCACCTCGCAGATCTCGTACACCGCGTCCAAGGGCGGGGTGCTGGCGATGACCCGCGAACTGGGGGTCCAGTTCGCCCGCGAGGGCATCCGCGTCAACGCGCTCTGCCCGGGGCCGGTCAACACCCCGCTGCTTCAGGAGCTGTTCGCCAAGGACCCCGAGCGGGCGGCCCGCAGGCTGGTGCACATCCCGCTCGGCCGGTTCGCCGAGGCGACCGAGATCGCCGCCGCCGTCGCCTTCCTCGCGAGCGACGACTCCTCGTTCGTCAACGCCACCGACTTCCTCGTGGACGGCGGTATCTCCGGCGCCTACGTCACCCCCCTGTAGACGGCTCTCCTAGAGTGGAGCGATGAGCTACCCGACCCCGCCCGGCTGGTACCCGGACACCGCCGCGCCCGGCACCGAGCGCTGGTGGGACGGGACGGCGTGGACCGCCCACACCCGGGCGCCGGCCGCGCCCGTCCCCGCCCCGGCCCCGGTCCCGCCGTACGCGGCGCCGCAGCCGGGCGGCACGGGGCGCGGGGGAGGCGGCGGCAGCGCGCGGGCCGTCGCGCTCGTGGCGGCCGGAGCGGTCGTCGTCGGCGCCGTCGTGACCGGGGCCGTGCTGCTCACGGGGAACGACGACCCGGCGACCCCGCGGGCCCACACCTCGGCGTCGCCCTCGCGGACGGGCACCGACGACGCCCCGGGCGGCGACGACCCCTCGCCGAAGGAAACCCCGGCCGCGCAGGATCCGGACGTGCTCGTCGACCAGCTCAACGGCATCACGCTGCCCATCCCCGACGGCTGGGAACGGCCCGAACGGAACTCGGGGCAGCTCCTCACCATGCGTACCAAGGAGTCCTACGACTGCCCCGGCGCGTCGTCCTCCTTCTGCTACCACGGCACGGTCACCACCCGGACCCCCGGCGGCACCGACGCCACCACGCCCGAGGCCCTCGCGAAGGAGGACATCACCGACGCCGCCGACCGGGCGTACGAGAAGGACGTTCTGGGCCTGCGGATGCACGGTGGCATCACCGCCCACCGGCAGGTCGCCGCAGGCGAGGTCGCCGTGGCCGGCCGTACCGGCTACTACATCCGCTGGAAGGTCACCACCGCCAAGGGCCCCGGCGGCTACGTCCAGTCGCTCGCCTTCCCCTCGGCCGTCGGCAGCGAGTCACCCGTCATCGTCCGGTACGCCTTCGACGCGGGCCCCGACGGACCGCCGCTCGCACTCATGGACACCCTCACCGAGGGCATCCGGCCCATCGGCGAAAACGCCACGGACGGCGGCGTCGGCAGCTCCGTGGAGCACCCGGCGGGGCAGGCGGACACGCCCTAGAGGAACGTGCGGCCCTCGCCCCGGTACGTCGGCACGGACGCCGTCACCCGGTCGCCCTCGATCAGGTGCAGCCTGTCGAACCGCTCGCACAGCTCACCGGCCTTCGCGTGCCTGAACCACACCTTGTCGCCGATCAGCAGGTCGTCCGCCGGGGAGCCGAGCAGCGGCGTCTGCACCTCGCCGGGCCCCTCCTGCGGGTCGTAGCGCAGCCCCTCCGGGAGATACGGGACCGGCAGCCGGTCCGGTCCCGCCGCGCCCGACGCCGGATATCCGCCCCCGAGCACCGTCACCACGCCCACGCCCGGCCGCCGCACCACGGGCTGCGCGAACAGCGCGGCCGGGCGGGCGGTGAACGAGGTGTAGTTGTCGAACAGCCGCGGCACGTACAGCCCCGAACCGGCGGCGATCTCCGTCACCGCGTCCTCCGCCGCCGTGTGCTGCACGCTGCCCGTGCCGCCGCCGTTCACGAACTCCAGGCCGGGCGCCACCGCACGGACCGCCCGCACCACCTCGGCCCGCCGCACCGCCAGCTCCTTGCGGGCCGTGGCCTGCATCAGCCGGATCGCCCGGGACCGCAGCGGACGCCCCGCCACCGAGTCGCCGACGCCCGCGATGTGCCCCTCGTACGCCATCAGGCCGACCAGCCGGAAACCGGGCCGCCGCACCACGGACCTGGCCAGCTCGGCCAGCTGGGCGGGGGAGCGCAGCGGCGAGCGCAGGGCCCCGATCCGGACCCGGCCGCCGAGCATCCGCAGCGAGGTGTCCAGCTCCAGGCAGACCCGGATCTCCTGGGTGCCGCCGGCCCGCGCCGCGTCGATGAGGTCCAGCTGGGCGTGGTCGTCCACCATCACCGTCACGGCGGCGGCGAGCTTCGGGTCGGCCGCCAGTTCCGCGTACGCCGGCCGGTCGGCGGAGGGGTACGCCAGCAGCACGTCGTCGAACCCGGCCCGGGCCAGCCACAGCGACTCCGCGAGCGTGAACGACATGATCCCCGCGAAACCGGGCCGGGCCAGCACCCGCTCCAGCAGCGCCCGGCAGCGCACCGACTTGCTCGCCACCCGGATCGGCTTCCCCGCGGCCCGCCGTACGAGATCGTCGGCGTTCGCGTCGAACGCCTCCAGATCGACGACGGCTACGGGAGCGTCGAGATGGGCGGTGGCCCGGTCGTAGCGGGTCCGGTCAGTGGCGCGGGCAGTCATGGCCGCAGCTTGCCAGACGGTTCTACCGCTGGGTAGGGGGACGATCCGTGCGGATCGGCCGGTGAGCGGGCCGCCCGCTCCCACCCGGGTGGCCGCAGCCCGTAGAGTGACGCCCACGCGGCGAGCGGCTCCTGTCTGTGCGGGCGAGGGTGCGCACGCGGTACGGAACGGATCAGGGGGACGGATGAGTACCGAGGCGCAGCGCGCTCCCGTGCCACCCCGCCCGACGACTCCTCCCCGCCCCTCCCGGCCGCCGTACCCCGCCCCGGAGGAACCCCCGCCGCCGCGCCCCGCGACACCACCGCACCCCGCCGCCTGGCCGCCCCCCGCGACGCCGCCGCTCCCAAAAGCGGCGCCCCCGCTCCGCCGCCGCCCGTCCCGCACGGTGGCCGCAGGTGTCTGCACGGTGCTCGGCCTCGGGCTCATCGGCGGTGCCGCCGCCGGGAGTTGGCTCATCGGCGGCTCCGACGGCGATCCCGCCGCCCGCAACGCGTACACCGTGGGCCAGGAGGCCTGGCACAGCGTTCCCGTGGACACCCTCTTCCCGCGCACCGTGAAGGGCGAGGGCGCGGGGCCGGGCGGCGCCGACCGGCTCTGGACGCGGCTCGCCGTCGCCCCGGACAGCGACTGCGCCACCGCGCTCGACCCGCTGCTCGCCAAGACGCTGCGCACGGTCGGCTGCGCCCGCGTCCTGCGGGCCACGTACAGGGACGCGACGGCCAGCAACGTCACCACCGTCGGACTGGTCTTCACCGAGGCCGACTCCGCCGCGATGCGGGCCCTGAGCGCCCGGTTCGCCGACGAGCACCTCGACCGGCGCACCGACCTGCTGCCCCGCACCTACCCCGTGAAGGGGACCCCGGCCGCCTCGTTCGGCGACCGGCAGCGGGCCAGCTGGTCGGTGCACGTGCTGACCGAGATCCCGGTCGTCGCCTTCGCCGTGTCCGGGTTCGCCGACGGACGCACGACCGCTTCGCCCCAGCCCGCCGCGCAGGCCATGGCGTCCGGCGCCACGACCCCCGCCGCCCAAGCCGGTCTCGGCCACGAGGCCAAGGGCCTGGCCGACCGCGTCGAACGCGCGCTGCGCACCCGCGTGGCCGACCTCACGGAGCAGCCGCGATGACCCGTGCCCGCGTCCTCGGCGCCCTCTGCGCCGCCACCGCCCTCGCCCTGCTCCCCGCGACCCCCGCCGGAGCCGACACCATCCGGGCCCAGCAGTGGGGCCTGGCCGCCATGCACACCGACCGGGCCTGGGAGACCACCCGCGGCAAGGGCGTCACCGTCGCCGTCGTGGACACCGGGGTCGACGGCAGCCTGCCCGACCTCGCGGGCCAGGTCCTGCCAGGCAAGGACCTGATCGGCTTCGGCGCGGGGCGCGGCGACAAGGCCTGGGCCCGGCACGGCACCGCCATGGCCGGGATCATCGCTGGCCGGGGCCACGGCAGCGGCCGCGCCGACGGCGTCCTCGGCATCGCGCCCGAGGCGAAGATCCTCCCGGTCCGCGTCATCCTCGAAGCGACCGACCCGGCCCGCGCCGAGGCCCGCAAGACACGGGGCACGGCTCTCGCGGACGGCATCCGCTGGGCCGCCGACCACGGCGCCGACGTCATCAACCTCTCCCTCGGCGACGACAGCGAGTCCGCGCACCCCGAGCCCGGCGAGGACGCCGCCGTCCAGTACGCGCTGAAGAAGGGCGCCGTCGTCGTCGCCTCGGCCGGCAACGGCGGCGAGAAGGGCGACCACATCTCGTACCCCGCCGCCTACCCCGGCGTCATCGCCGCGGCGGCCGTCGACCGGTACGGCACGCACGCCTCGTTCTCCACCCGCCGCTGGTACGCCGCCGTCAGCGCTCCCGGCGACGACATCGTCGTACCGGCCCCCGACCGCAAGTACTACGTGGAGTGGGGCACGTCCGCCGCCGCCGCGTTCGTCTCCGGGGCGGTCGCCCTCGTGAAGTCCGCGCATCCCGGCCTCTCACCCGCGCAGATCAAGAAGCTCCTCACCGACACCGCGCGCGACGCCCCCGCATCCGGCCGTGACGACGCGCGCGGCTACGGGATCGTCGACCCGGCCGCCGCCATCGAGGCGGGCGACGGGCTGCGCCGCGCCGACGTGCGCAACGACTCCGCCCCGGCCGGTTACCGCAAGAGGTACTTCGGCGCAGGACCCACGCCCGAGCCCGAGGACGGCAGCCCGGCCGGCTGGCTCGCCCCGGCGGCCGGTGGCCTCGGCGTGCTCCTGCTCGCGGCGGGCGCCCTGCTCTGGCGCGCCCGCGACGGCCGCCCCCTGTTCGCCCGGGGACGCTGAGGTTCGCCCGGGGCGCTGAGGTTCGCCCGGGGCGCCGAGCACGCGCGGACCTACCGCGCCGCCAGCACGCCCACGGCCGCCTTCGCCGCCGACTCGGCGAGCGCGATGCCGCTCTCCCGGGCCGCCCCGCCGACCGCCGCGAGCAGCACGGTGGCGGAGTCGTTGTCGCTCTTCTCGATCATCGCGGCCGCCCGGGAGCGCTCGTCGGCGGTCAGCGCGCGCCCCTCGTCCTGGGCCCGCAGCAGCAGCGCCGCCAGGATGTCCACCTTGACGATGCTCGCCGTCGCGTAGGTCGCCTCGGCGCCCGCGTACACCGCACGCGTCCCGCTGCCGGTGTCCAGACCCACCGACGGCTCCTCGCTCGCTTCCGAGGACGGTGACGCCGACGATACGGAGGCGACCGCGGCCGGCGCCCGGTCCGGCGCACGGCCGACGACGTACGCGCCTCCGGCGGCCGCGACGGCCAGCACGGCGGCGGCCGTCAAGGAGACGGGCAGGGCGGATCGGCGCACACGGTGTCGGGGCATGGCCCGGACGCCAGGAACCCCGGCTGAGAACCCGCTGGGTCCGACCTGTCGGCCGGATGAGAATGCCCAGGCACTACGCTCGCCCTGTGGCGCAGAAGAACATTCCGGACCCCGGATACTCCGACGACGACGGCACCGCCGACCCCGCCCTGGCCTCGGCACTCACCGCCTGGGCCGGGGACCGCACCGCCGTCGCACCGGTGCTCGAAGCCCTGAAGGGGGCCCGCCTCCTGGTCCCCGTGGTCGCCGTCCTCGGTGAGGTCGAGGAGGACGAGAAGGGGCTGCGGCGCGAGAAGACCAGCGACATGGCCGTGCCCACCCTCCAGGCCGGGGACCGCCGCGCCCTGCCCGCGTTCACCTCCACCGCGTCCCTGGCCCGCTGGGACCCGCAGGCCCGCCCCGTCGCCGTACCCCTGCACCAGGCGCTCCAGGCCGCCGCGCACGAGAAGGCCGACACGGTGGTGCTCGACCTCGCCGGGCCCGTGGCCTTCGAGCTGACCGGCGCCGCCCTGCGCGCCCTCGCCGAGGGCCGTACCAGCGCGGATCCGCTCGACGACCCCGCCGTCACCGCCGCGGTACGGGCGGCGGTCGCCGCCGAGCCCGCCGTGCTCCGCGCCCACCTCGGCCCCGGCAGCGCCGACGGCACCCTCGCCCTGGTCCTCGCGGCCGGCGCCGACCCGGCCGAGGCGGCTCGGCGCGTCGCCCGCGCGCTGGCGGCCGACGAGGTGCTGCGGGCCCGGCTGGTGCGGGGACTGGACCTCGCGCTGCTTCCGGCCGGGGCGCACACACCGGGTGAACCCCTGTTCACGCGCTGATCACCGTACGGCTCAGCGCGCGCGAAGCCGCAAGCGACCGGAGAATTGCGAAGAAAAGGGACGATCTTCGCGAGGTGGTTGTATGCAGACGCGGACAGCCGTGTCGGAGTTCCTCGGCACCCTGCTGCTGGTCTTCTTCGCCGTGGGAGCGGCGGTGCTGTGCGTCGATTACATCGGAACCCTGGGCATCGCCCTGGCCTTCGGTTTCGTGCTCCTCGCGCTCGCCTACGCCCTCGGCCCGATCTCCGGCTGCCACATCAATCCGGCGGTCACGCTCGGCATGCTGGCCGCCCGGCGGATCGACGTGCGCACGGCGGTGACGTACTGGATCGCGCAGTTCCTCGGCGGCATCGCCGGCGCGGCGCTGCTGTTCCTGCTCGCCAAGCAGGTCCCGGGACTGAAGACGAGCGGAAAGTTCGGCAGCAACGGCTACGGCGACCGCTCGGACGTGCACATCAACCTCGGCGGCGCCTTCCTGGCCGAGGTGGTGCTCACCTTCCTGCTGGTCTTCGTGGTCCTCGCGGTGACCCACAAGGTCGCGGTGATCGGCTTCGACGGGCTTCCCATCGGCATCTCCCTCGCGGTGATCCACCTGGTCGGCATCCCGCTCACCGGCACCTCGGTCAACCCGGCCCGGAGCCTCGGCCCGGCCCTGTTCGCCGGCGGCGCGGCCCTCTCCCAGCTGTGGCTGTTCATCGTGGCCCCACTGGCCGGCGGCATCCTCGCGGCGCTCGCCCACCGGCTGACCCACCCCTCGATGCGCGGCGGCGAGACGGCCGCCGAGGTCTGACCCGTACCCGCGCGGCGACGAGCCCCCGCCGGAAGCAACCGGCGGGGGCTCGTTCGCGTACGTACGGAGAAGTTCGCGTACGCAGAAGTTCGCGTACGTACGGAGAAAGGGGGCGGCTCAGCCGAAGACCGGACCGGTGTACTTCTCGCCCGGGCCCTGGCCCGGCTCGTCCGGGACGAGCGAGGTCTCGCGGAAGGCGAGCTGGAGGGACTTCAGGCCGTCGCGCAGCGGGGCCGCGTGGAAGGAGCTGATCTCCGTGGTGCTCGCGTCCAGCAGGCCGGCCAGCGCGTGGATCAGCTTGCGGGCCTCGTCGAGGTCCTTGTGCGCGTCGCCGTCCTCGGTCAGGCCGAGCTTCACGGCGGCGGCGCTCATCAGGTTGACGGCGACCGTCACGATGACCTCGACGGCGGGCACCTCCGCGATGTCGCGGGTCATCTCGTCGAAGCCGGGGGAATCACTGCTGGGGGTCGCGTCACTCATGCGCCTTACGATAGGCCCACGGCGCCGGCCCGCCGCCCGCGGGAGCCGGTGCGGACGCCGGTTGGTGCCCGCCCGGCCGAGCTGCTAACCTTGTGTAACGACCGGCTGGGCAGTTATGTGCCCGGCCCACAAGTGGAGGCTCCGCTCTCCCACCTAGCCGTCCCCAGGACGGCGGGTCACCGGTCAGGCGGTCCCCATCGTTCCGTACGGACGATGGAGCCGCCCGATGCGCCCCGCGGTTCACCGTGGCGGTGTTCCGGTTTGCCAGGAGCCCCGCCTGTGTCCCGTCCGGGGCATTTTTGTTGCTCCGACGCGGTTGGTCTGTCTGAAACAGACGTTACGTGGCTGTCCGCCAGGCGGTCGCGTGGTGCTACCGAGGAGGATCCATCAGCGCCGAGCCCCGCATCAACGACCGGATTCGCGTGCCCGAGGTGCGACTTGTCGGTCCCAGTGGCGAGCAGGTCGGGATTGTGCCGCTTGCCAAGGCCCTGGAACTCGCACAGGAGTACGACCTCGACCTGGTCGAGGTGGCGGCTACCGCCCGTCCGCCCGTGTGCAAGCTCATGGACTACGGGAAGTTCAAGTACGAGTCGGCCATGAAGGCCCGTGAGGCGCGCAAGAACCAGGCGCACACGGTCATCAAGGAGATGAAGCTCCGGCCGAAGATCGACCCGCACGACTATGACACCAAGAAGGGTCACGTCGTCCGGTTCCTCAAGCAGGGCGACAAGGTCAAGATCACGATCATGTTCCGTGGTCGTGAGCAGTCCCGCCCCGAGCTGGGCTTCCGACTGCTCCAGCGTCTCGCTTCGGACGTGGAGGAACTCGGCTTCATCGAGTCCAACCCGAAGCAGGACGGCCGGAACATGATCATGGTTCTGGGCCCGCACAAGAAGAAGACCGAAGCCATGGCCGAGGCCCGCGAGGCCCAGGCCGCCCGCAAGGCGGAGCGCCAGGGGAACAACACCCCCGACGCCGAGCCCGCGGGTCAGGCCCCCGAGGCTCCGGCCGAGGCGGCGCCCGAGGCCGAGGCCGAGACACCTTCCGAGGCGTGACCGCGGGGGGTGCCACCCAGGCACCCCCGGGTCCACCCGGAACCCCCATCAAGATCTGACGCCCCTGCAGTCCGGTGCCCGCACCGAGAGGGGCGCCACTGACGAGGAGAGAACGGCGCGATGCCGAAGAACAAGACGCACAGCGGTGCCAGCAAGCGCTTCAAGATCACCGGCTCCGGCAAGGTGCTCCGCGAGAGGGCCGGCAAGCGCCACCTGCTCGAGCACAAGTCGTCCAAGAAGACCCGCTCGCTGACCGGCACGGTCGTCGTGGCTCCGGCCGACGCCAAGAAGATCAAGAAGCTTCTCGGCAAGTGAGGCCGTCGTCCCCGGTGAATCCGGGGACGCGCCCTCGATCCGACCGGGACCAATTCGTTTCCGGGCCGTGTGAGTACGACCACGGCCCCGCTACAAGGAGTTAACAAGTGGCACGCGTCAAGCGGGCAGTCAACGCCCACAAGAAGCGCCGGGCGATCCTCGAGCAGGCCAGCGGTTACCGCGGTCAGCGTTCGCGCCTGTACCGCAAGGCCAAGGAGCAGGTCACCCACTCCCTGGTCTACAACTACAACGACCGCAAGAAGCGCAAGGGCGACTTCCGTCAGCTGTGGATCCAGCGCATCAACGCCGCTGCCCGCCAGAACGGCATGACGTACAACCGCCTCATCCAGGGTCTGAAGGCCGCCAACATCGAGGTGGACCGCAAGATCCTGGCCGAGCTCGCGGTCAACGACGCCAACGCGTTCGCCGCCCTCGTCGAGGTCGCCCAGAAGGCCCTCCCGAGCGACGTCAACGCCCCGAAGGCCGCCTGACCCAGGCCGCACTTCCTGGCTTCCCCGCCGGACCCGCAGGCGCCCGCCGTCTGCGGGTCCGGTGCGTTGCGCGCCCTGTGTCCCGGGGCGCGGCGCACGACCCGGACCTTCGTCACGCAGAGAGGCTCCTCGCCGACATGGGCACCCCCGAACTGATCTCCCCGCGATCGCCGCGGGTCGCCGCCGCCCGGCGGCTGGCCAGGCGCAACTTCCGCGGCAAGGAGCGCAGGTTCATCGCCGAGGGGCCGCAGGCCGTGCGCGAGGCCGCCGAACACCGGGGTGCCGACGGCGAGCCCACCCTCGTCGAACTCTTCGCCACCGCCGAGGCCGCCGAGCGCTACGCGCCCATCATCGACGCCGCCCACGCGGCCGGCGCCCGCGTCCACCTCGCCGACGGCGACGTCCTCGCCGACGTCTCCCAGACCGTCACCCCGCAGGGCCTCATCGGCGTCTGCCGCTTCCTCGACTCGCCGTTCGACGAGATCCTCGCGGCCCGGCCCCGGCTGGTCGCCGTCCTGGCCCACGTCCGCGACCCCGGCAACGCCGGCACGGTGCTGCGCTGCGCCGACGCCGCGGGCGCCGACGCGGTCGTCCTGACCGACGCCTCCGTCGACCTGTACAACCCCAAGTCGGTACGCGCCTCGGTCGGCTCCCTCTTCCACCTGCCGGTCGCCGTGGGCGTCCCCGTCGAGCAGGCCGTGCGCGGGCTGCGCGAGGCGGGCGTCCGCATCCTGGCCGCCGACGGCGCCGGCAGCGACGACCTGGACGACGAACTCGACGCCGGCACCATGGGCGGGCCCACCGCCTGGGTCTTCGGCAACGAGGCCTGGGGGCTGCCCGAGGAGACCCGTGCCCTCGCCGACGCGGTGGTACGGGTGCCCATCCACGGCAAGGCGGAGAGCCTCAACCTCGCCACCGCCGCCGCGGTCTGCCTCTACGCCTCCGCGCGCGCCCAGCGCCCGCGCCGCGCCACCGGCTGACCCCGCCGCGCCGCCCCCACTTCGACGGAGAGCCTCCACGGGGTGTCGCAGCGTCACCGACGACTAGTAGGGTGACGAACTCGGGCCCACTGCACCGGTTCGAGAGGTGGGGTACGGGAATGGCTGTCGGCATGAGCGGGCCGCGCGCGGTACACGCGGCCGTCGCGGACGCCGCGGCGGGTGGCCTCGGGGTGGACCCCGACGACCTCCCCGACGGGCTCGTCGTCGCGGACGAGAGCGGCCGGATCACCGTCTTCAACGCCGCCGCCGTCCGGATCACCGCCGTCCCCCGGGCCGCCGCACTCGGCCGCCCCGTGGAGCTCGCACTGCCGCTGGAGGACCTCAAGGGCCGCCGCTGGTGGGAGCTGACCGACCCCTACGGCGGCCTCGCCACCCGGAGCGGCCAGCCCGAGCGCAACCTGCTGCTCCCCGGCGGGCGCGAGGTCCTCGTCTCCGCCCGCTACGTGCGCGAGGCCCCCACCGGACCGGTCCGCCGCCTGGTGATCAGCCTGCGCGGCACCGAGGCCCGCCGCCGCACCGAGCGCAGCCACGCCGAGCTGATCGCGACCGTCGCCCACGAGCTGCGCTCCCCGCTCACCTCGGTCAAGGGCTTCACCGCGACCCTGCTGGCCAAGTGGGAGCGGTTCACCGACGACCAGAAGCGCCTGATGCTGGAGACGGTGTACGCCGACGCCAACCGGGTCACACGTCTCATCACCGAGCTCCTGGACATCTCCCGGATCGACTCGGGGCGCCTGGAGCTGCGCCGCCAGCCCGTCGACCTCTCCGCCGCCGTCGAGCGCCACGTCCAGGCGCACACCGCGGCCGGCCAGGACCCCGGCCGCTTCCTCGTCCGCACCTGCCAGCCGCTGCCCGCGGTGTGGGCCGACCCGGACAAGGTCGACCAGGTGCTGGGCAACCTGCTGGAAAACGCGGTGCGGCACGGCGAGGGAACTGTCACCATCGACGTGGCACCCGCACCGGCGAAGAGCGACGAGAGGGGAGCGGCCGTCACCGTGAGCGACGAAGGTCCCGGCATCCCCGAGGAGTCGATGAGCCGCGTCTTCACCCGTTTCTGGCGGGGGAGCAAGCGCGGCGGCACGGGCCTGGGCCTCTACATCGTCAAGGGCATCGTCGAGGCCCACGGCGGCACGATCACGGTCGGCCGCGGCCCCGGAGGCGGCGCGGAGTTCCGATTTATGCTGCCCGTGAGCACGCCGGCCTTCCTCAAGTAGGGCACCGAGCGGCCCACGGGCGCCCCACCCGCCCCGCGACCCTTAGACTCGACCCTTGGCACCTTTGCGTCCTCCGGTCTTCGAGCGAGGTCACGGGGGTCCGGGAGCACCCCCGGCAAACGCAGCATTCAGCCAATCGGAAGCACGGGAAGAGATGTCGGCACCGAACAAGTCGTACGACCCAGTCGAGGTCGAGGCACTGAAACCGGAAGAGATCGAGCGCATCCGGGACGAGGCGCTCGCCGCCTTCGCCGCCGCGGGCGACCTCGACGCGCTCGCCCAGGCGAAGACCGCGCACACCGGTGGCACCTCGCCCCTGTCGCTCGCCAACCGCGAGATCGGCGCGCTGCCCCCGCAGGCCAAGGCCGAGGCCGGCAAGCGCGTCGGCCAGGCCCGCGCCGCCGTGGGCCGCGCCCTCGCGGCGCGCCAGACGGAGCTGGAGGCCGAGCGCGACGCCCGGGTCCTGGTCGAGGAAGCGGTGGACGTCACCCTGCCCTACGACCGCACCCCGGCCGGCGCCCGCCACCCCCTGACGACCTTCATGGAGCGTGTCGCCGACGTCTTCGTGGCCATGGGCTACGAGATCGCCGAGGGCCCCGAGGCCGAGGCCGAGTGGTTCAACTTCGACGCCCTGAACTTCGTGCCCGACCACCCGGCCCGGCAGATGCAGGACACCTTCTTCGTCGAGGGCGCCGACGGCGCGAAGAACGACGAGTCCGGAGTCGTCCTGCGTACGCACACCTCGCCGGTCCAGGCCCGCACCCTGCTCGATCGCGAGCCCCCGGTCTACGTCGTCTGCCCCGGCCGCGTCTACCGCACCGACGAGCTGGACGCCACGCACACCCCGGTCTTCCACCAGATCGAGCTGCTCGCCGTCGACGAGGGCCTGACCATGGCGGACCTGAAGGGCACCCTCGACCACATGGTCCAGGCGCTCTTCGGCCCGGACATGAAGACCCGGCTGCGGCCGAACTTCTTCCCGTTCACCGAGCCGTCCGCCGAGATGGACATGGTCTGCTACGTCTGCCGCGGCGCGTCCGTCGGCAACCCGGACCGCCCCTGCCGCACCTGCGGCAGCGAGGGCTGGATCGAGCTCGGCGGCTGCGGCATGGTCAACCCCAAGGTGCTCACCGCCTGCGGCGTCGACCCCCGGAAGTACAGCGGATTCGCCTTCGGGTTCGGCATCGAGCGGATGCTGATGTTCCGCCACAACGTCGAAGACATGCGAGACATGGTCGAGGGTGACGTCCGGTTCACCCGGCCGTTCGGGATGGAGATCTGATGCGCGTCCCGCTTTCCTGGCTGCGGGAATACGTCGACCTGCCGGCCACCGAGACCGGCCGTGACGTACAGGCCAAGCTCGTCGCCGTCGGCCTGGAGGTCGAGACGGTCGAGCAGACCGGCGCCGGCCTCAGCGGCCCGCTGGTCGTCGGACAGGTGCTGACCATCGAGGAGCTGGAGGGCTTCAAGAAGCCGATCCGCTTCTGCACGGTGGACGTCGGCACCGCCAACGGCACCGGCGAGCCGCAGGAGATCGTCTGCGGCGCCCGCAACTTCGCCGTCGGCGACAAGGTCGTCGTGGTCCTGCCCGGCGCCGTGCTGCCCGGTGACTTCGCCATCGCCGCCCGCAAGACGTACGGCAAGACCTCGCACGGCATGATCTGCTCCGCCGACGAGCTCGGCATGGGCGACGACGGCACCCACGGCATCATCGTGCTCCCGCCGGAGCACGAGGCCGGCACCGACGCGATCGAGCTCCTGCAGCTCCGCGACGAGGTCCTGGACATCGCCGTCACGCCCGACCGCGGCTACTGCCTGTCGATGCGCGGTGTCGCCCGCGAGGCCGCCATCGCCTACGGCCTGCCGCTGCGCGACCCGGCCCTCCTGGACGTGCCCGCGCCCAACGCGTACGGCTACCCGGTCAAGGTCTCCGACCCGATCGGCTGCTCCCGCTTCACCGCGCGCACCGTCACCGGGCTCCAGCCCGAGGCCCGTACCCCGATCTGGATGCAGCGCCGGCTCCAGAAGGCGGGCATGCGGCCGATCTCGCTCGCCGTCGACGTCACCAACTACGTGATGCTCGAACTCGGCCAGCCGCTGCACGCCTACGACCGGACCCGCATCGACGGACCGATCGGGGTCCGCCGCGCCGAGCAGGGCGAGAAGCTCACCACGCTCGACGGCGCCGTCCGCGTCCTGGACTCCGGCGACCTCGTCATCACCGACAACCGCGGCCCCATCGGCCTCGCGGGCGTCATGGGCGGGGCCGACACGGAGATCGCCGACGCCGCCGAGGGCGCGCACACCGCCGAGGTCGTCATCGAGGCCGCGCACTTCGACGCGATCTCGATCGCCCGGACCGCGCGCCGCCACAAGCTGCCCTCCGAGGCGTCCAAGCGCTTCGAGCGCGGCGTCGACCCGCAGGCCGCCGCCGCTGCGGCTCAGCGCACCGTCGACCTGCTGGTCCTCCTGGCCGGCGGGACCGCCGAAGCGGGCGTCACCGAGGTCACGGCCCCGTCCGCGCCCCGCACCATCACGATGCCGGCCGACCACCCCGACAAGGTCGCCGGTGTCGCCTACGGCCGCGAGACCGTCGTACGCCGCCTCCAAGAGGTCGGCTGCGACGTCTACGGGCAGGACGAGCTCCTGGTCACCACGCCGTCCTGGCGTCCCGACCTCACCGAGCCGAACGACCTGGCCGAAGAGGTCATCCGCCTGGAGGGCTACGAGAACCTTCCGTCCACGCTCCCGACGCCGCCCTCCGGCCGCGGGCTCACCGACCGTCAGCGGCTGCACCGTCGCGTCGGCCGGGCGCTCGCGGGCGCGGGTTACGTCGAGGCGCTGAACTACCCGTTCATCGGCGAGGCGGTCCTCGACCAGCTCGGCCTGGAGGCGGACGACGCCCGCCGCCGCACGGTCCGGCTCGTCAACCCGCTCTCCGACGAGGAGCCCTCGCTGCGCACCACGCTGCTGCCGGGCCTCCTCGGCGCGCTGCGGCGCAACGACGGCCGCGGCAGCCACGACCTCGCGCTCTTCGAGACCGGCCTCGTCTTCATTCCCACCGGTCAGGAGACCAAGCCCGTCCGGCTGCCCGTCGACCGGCGCCCCTCGGAGCAGGACATCGCCTCGCTCGACGCGGCGCTGCCGCGCCAGCCGCGCCGCGCCGCCGTCGTGCTGGCCGGCGCCCGCGAGCGGGCCGGCTGGTGGGGCAAGGGCCGCCCGGCCGACTGGGCGGACTCCGTCGAGGCCGCGCGGACCATCGCCCGCGAGGCCGGGGTCGAGGTCATCGTCCGCGCGGACCGGCACGCCCCCTGGCACCCGGGCCGCTGCGCCGCGCTGTACGTGACCGTGGCCGGTGAGGAGACCCTCTTCGGGCACGCCGGTGAGCTGCACCCGCGCGTCATCAAGGAGCTCCACCTGCCCGAGCGCACCTGCGCCGCGGAGGTCGACCTCGACGTCCTGGAGCAGGCCGTCGACGGCGTCCTGCGCGCCCCGCGGATCTCCACCTTCCCGGTGGCGACCCAGGACGTCGCGCTGGTCGTCGGCCAGGACGTGCCCGCCGCCGACGTGGAGCGGGCGCTCCGCGAGGGCGCGGGCGAACTCCTGGAGTCGCTGCGGCTGTTCGACGTCTTCACGGGCGAGCAGATCGGCGAGGGCAGCAAGTCCCTGGCGTACGCGCTGCGCTTCCGCGCCGCCGACCGCACCCTGACGGTCGACGAGGCGAGCGCCGCACGCGACGCCGCGGTGGCCCTGGCCGCCGAGCGCACGGGCGCGGTACTGCGCGGAGCGTAGTCCCACCCCCGCCACATGAAGGAGGGGCGCATCCGGCCACCGGACGCGCCCCTCCTGTGTGCTCGCCGTCCGTCCCCGCCGCGGAGTGTCGGGCAGGCCGGCGGGGTGGACTGCGCGGATGCGGGCCGCCCTGCTGTACGAGGGGGAGCAGACGGCCCGTTCGCGCCCTGCGAGGTGAATCATTCAAGCGATCCTCCGCCCGCCGCGGCAGCGTGCGCGGCGGGACGGTTCGGGCATTCCGTTCACACCCCGTGTGAATCGTGCTCCACTGGGGCGACACGTCCAGGCGTGCCGAACCACCGGAGGGGGACATGGGGCCCAAGGAGCCCAATACCGCGCTTGAGGCCCTGATCGAGGAGACGGGCGTCTCCCGGGCCGGACTGGCCGCCCATGTGAACCGGGCCGGCCGTGCGCGCGGTCTCGGACTGCGTTACGAACACACCGCCGTCGCCCGCTGGCTGAAGGGCCAGCGCCCGCGCGGCCAGGTGCCCGACCTGATCTGCGAGGTGCTGGGAAACCGCCTGCACCGGGCCGTTTCACTGGACGACATCGGCATGGCGGTCCCCGACGGCAGCCCGCCCGCCCAGGGCTCCTCGCTCCCCGGCTTCGTCGAACGGGCCACCGCCGTGTGGCGCTCCGACGCCCAGCAGCGCCCGCACGTCGTCAGCGCCCCGGCCGTCACCGGGACCGGCGCCGTGATGCCCGTCTGGGAGTGGGAGAACCCGCCGGAGGACGCCGATGTGTCGCGGACCGGGCCGGCCGGGGTCGGCGCGGCAGACATAGCAACGCTGCGGGCCGCCCGTGACCACTACGAACTGATGTACCGCAGGGCGGGCGGAATCGCGACGCGTCCGCGCATCGTCGGCTTCCTCAACGCCGGTGCCGCCCCGCTGCTGCGCGGCGGCTACGGCGACGCGACGGGCCGTCAGCTGCACCGCGCCACGGGCGCGCTGGTGGCCGTCGCGGGGATCTGCGCCTACGACTCCGACGCGCACGGCCTGGCCCAGCGCTACTTCCACCAGGCGCTGCGGCTGGCCAAGGCGAGCGGGGACCGGGGCCTCGGCGGCTATGTGATCGCGCTGCTGGTCAACCAGTCGCTGTTCCTCGCGGAGTACCGCCAGTCCGTCGCCTTCGCGGAGGCGGCCCTGCGCGCCGCGGGCCGCGACATCACCCCCGCCCTCGCGGCCGACCTCCACGCGATGCAGGCCAAGGCGTACGCGCGGCTCGGCGACCGGACGGGCGCGCTGACGTGCATCGGCCGCGCCGAGTCGGCGGCCGCCCGCATCCGGCCGGGTGGTGAGCCGGACGAGACCGGGTACGTGCAGCCGGGCCTGGTCGATGTGCAGGTGGCGGAGGCGCTGCTGAGCCTCGGGGACCTGCCGGCGGCCCGGGAGCACGCGGTGGCGGCGGTCCGGACGCCCGCGCACGACCGGGGCCGGGTCCACCGGCTGGCCATGCTCACCACGATCGAGCTGCGCCGGGGCGAGGCGGACCGGGCGGCGGCGACGGCCACCGAGATGGCGGA
Source organism: Streptomyces sp. 2131.1 (assembly GCF_900105515.1). Lineage (GTDB taxonomy): Bacteria > Actinomycetota > Actinomycetes > Streptomycetales > Streptomycetaceae > Streptomyces > Streptomyces drozdowiczii. The sequence continues at coordinate 5,832,681 of NZ_FNSY01000001.1, forward strand.
CCGGGTCCGGGGCATGGAGTCGCAGCGGCTGCGCGACCGGCTCCGGGCGGTGCGCGCGGAACTGGTCGACAGCGGCAGCGCCGAGGCGCGGCAAGCCGCCGAACGCGTGGAGGGGGCGCTGCGCGTACCGCTCTGAGCCGAAGTCTGCTGCGATACGGCCACCTACCAGCAGAAGGTGGCAGAACTGTGCAGTGGACGAACCTGAACGAACAACTCGTGTACGAGAACCGCTGGTTCCGGGTCAATCTGGCCGATGTCGAACTCCCCGACGGCGGCCGGCTCGACCACTTCGTGATCCGCCTGCGCCCGGTGGCCGCGGCCACCGTCGTCAACGCGGCGAACGAGGTGCTGCTGCTGTGGCGGCACCGGTTCATCACCGACAGCTGGGGCTGGGAGCTGGCGGCGGGCGTGGTGGAGGACGGCGAGTCACCGGTGGTGGCGGCGGCCCGCGAGATGGAGGAGGAGACCGGCTGGCGCCCCGGCCCGCTCCACCCGCTGCTGACCGTGGAGCCGTCCAACGGCCTCACCGACGCCCGGCACCACTTCTACTGGGGCGAGGAGGCGGAGTGGACGGGTGAGCCGTGCGACGCCTTCGAGTCCTCGCGCCGCGAGTGGATACCGCTCAAGCTGGTCCCCGACATGATCGCCCGCGGCGAGGTCCCGGCCGCGGGCATGGCGGCCGGGCTGATGATGCTGCACCACTTACGGCTGGGCTGAGCCGTGTTCCGCACGTGCGGGGGCGGAGCGGCCCCCGCACGTACGACCCGGTGACGGGGGAGCGACGGTGGTCAGCAGTGCCTCTGCCACGGGCCGAGGTACGAGCTGTCGATCTCGTACCGCCCGGCGCCCGGCACCCTGAGGCGCACCCAGTCGCCGTCGCGTTCGACGCAGCCGGCGTCGGTGCGCAGCCAGGGGGAGTAGGCGATGCGCAGGTTCACCGTCCCCGCTTCCCGGGTGCGGAGGACGACCCTGGCGTTGTCGCCGGCCACCACGGACGCGCCGGCGCCGGTGGCCAGGGGGCGGGCGTTCTCGACCGCGTAGATCCGCCACTCGGCGTCCTGCCACACGGGCTTCAGCCAGTCGGGGCCGCTCCTGACGAGTGCGGCCTCGTCCTCCGCCGCGAAGTCGGGCTCGCCGTTCGGCAGGACGACGTACTTCACCGCCCATTCGTCGAGCCACGAGCGGTACTTCGCGGGGGAGAAGCGGCCCTCGTAGAAGAGGCCGGCGCGCTCCACGTCGACCTGGCGGTTCCAGCCGCGGGCGAGGTTCACACGGGGGCCCAGCACGGTGGTCTCCCGGTGGTCGACCGACGGTACGACCTCGACGCGGGCCCGGTCCGCCCCCAGCCGTTCCAGCGCCGCCCGTACGCCGTGCGTCTTCGTGGCCCACGCGGGCACCGGTGTGGACATCCTCGTGACGTGAAGGGTGTGCGTCGTGACCCACTGGACGGAGATCACGGCCGCGGCGGCGAGCGCCGCCCGCTGCGGCAGACGCCCCTTGCCGGCGAGCACCGCGGCGAGCAGCACCGGGCCGCCGAACACTTCGGCCAGCCGGACGACGTTGCTTCCCACGGGCGTGGGGAGCAACGCGGACAGGAGGACGCCCAGTCCGTAGACCCCGGCGCCGAAGCGCAGCGCCCGCCACTCCGACGGCGCGAGCGCGGCGAGCAGAGCGCTGAAGAGAAGCGGCTTCCACAGATCGCTCGTGGACATGGGCATCACGCCGCCGAACGGGAAGAGCAGCGTCGTCAGCCCCACCACCGCGGCGGGCGGAGCGCACAGCACGAGGGCCTTCCCCACGTCCCGGTCGAGGAGCCGGGCCGCACCGCACACGAGGAGGAAGAGCCCGGCCACCGGGCTGGCCATGGTGGCCAGCGCGCTGAACACACCGGCCGCGACAAGGCGTTCACCGTCCCCCGTCACCATCAGGCACGAGGCCAGGGCCAGGGCGACGCCCAGCGCGAAGGTGGACCTGCCCGAGGCGACGTCGGCCCACAGGAACAGCACGGCCAGGAGCGTGGGCCACATCGGGTGACGGATCCCGCTGCGCACGAAGACGCGGCCCACGAGCCACGAGGCGGCCAGGCCCGAGGCCACGGTGACGGTCCGCACGCCGAGCAGGGCCATCGACTGCGGGGCCAGAACGCTGTAGTTGCCCACGTGCACGCCCCCGTACCAGCCGAGGCTGTAGGGCGATCCCGGGTGGTCGGCGACGAAACGCGTCCAGGCGACCTGCGCGGCCAGGTCCCCGCCCCCGGTGGCGAGGAACGCGGCCCACAGCACGTACGCCGGCAGCGCGAGCAGGCAGGCCGAGAGGGGTACGCGATGCCGCCCCCGGAAGGCTCGTAACGCTCCGGGCTCGCCGTTGCTCCCCCGGGCGGGCGACTCGGTCGTCGACGAGGCAGCGGCCACCACTGTTGTTTCCGTTCCGTTTGTTGCCGGGAGACACCCCGGCGGGCCCGGCGGCAGCGCCGGGCCCGCCGATGGGACGGTCGGTCAGGCGTACGGGTAGAAGCCCGACCCCGACTTGCGGCCCAGGCGGCCCGCGTCGACCATCCGCTGGAGCAGCGGGGGAGCGGCGTACAGGGGCTCCTTGTACTCGGCGTACATCGAGTCCGCGACCGAGGCGACGGTGTCCAGGCCGATCAGGTCCGCGAGCTTCAGCGGGCCCATCGGGTGGGCGCAGCCCATCTCCATGCCGTTGTCGATGTCCTCGCGGCTGGCGATGCCCGACTCGAACATCCTGATCGCCGAGAGGAGGTACGGGATCAGCAGCGCGTTGACGACGAAGCCGGAGCGGTCCTGCGCGCGGATCGGGTGCTTGCCCAGGACGTCCTGGACCACGGCCTCCGAGCGCTTGATGGTCTCGTCCGACGTGGTCAGCGCGGGGATCAGCTCGACGAGCTTCTGCACGGGCGCCGGGTTGAAGAAGTGGATGCCGATGACCTGGTCCGGGCGGGAGGTGGCGACGGCCAGCTTCACCAGCGGGATCGAGGAGGTGTTGGAGGCGAGGATCGCGTCCGGACGGGTCACCACCTGGTCGAGGACCTGGAAGATCTCGGTCTTGACCTGCTCGTTCTCCACGACGGCCTCGATGACGAGGTCACGGTCGGCGAACTCGCCGAGGTCCGTGGTGAAGCTGAGCCGCCCCAGGGTCTCGTCGCGCTCCTCCGCCGTGATCTTGCCGCGCTCGGCGGCCTTCGTCAGCGAGTTGTGGAGCCGGGTGCGCCCTATCTCCAGCGCCTCGCCGGTCGTCTCGGCCACCTTGACGTCGAGGCCGCTGCGCGCGCACACCTCCGCGATGCCGGCGCCCATCTGGCCGCAGCCCACCACTCCGACGCGTGCAATGTCGGCCATAGAGTCCGTCACCTCGTGCCTTTCGCTGTTTCCCGTTCGGCGGCTTCCGTCTGGTTCCGGGCTCCACCACGACTCCCCGACGTTACTCCGCGCCTTACCAGGGATAGCAGGCCGGGGCGTGCATGCTCGGCTCTGGACACCCCAGGTGCCCGGATTGCAGTGATTTGTTCGAGTGCGGAGAGAGCGGGTGCGACGCGATGCGAGGAATGGCCCGAAGAGGGTTCGTGACCGGTGCGGCCGGGGTGGTCGCCGGTGCGGTGGGAGCGGCGACGGTGGCCGGTGACGCCGTCGCGCGGCCGCTCCGGGCGCCGGCCCTGCCCGGCCCGGCCGCCGGGCGCGATGTGGTGCGGCGGGAGCTGCGCGGGATGTGGGTCGCGACCGTGGCCAACACCGACTGGCCGTCCCGGGCGGGCCTGTCCGCCGCCGCGCAGCGGACCGAGCTGGCCGCCCACCTCGACCGGGCCGTGGAGCGGAAGCTCAACGCCGTGATCCTCCAGGTCCGCCCGACCGCCGACGCGCTGTGGCCCTCGGCGTACGAACCGTGGGCCGAGTACCTGACCGGGACGCAGGGCAAGGACCCAGGGTGGGACCCGCTGGGCACCGCCGTCCAGGAGGCGCACGACCGGGGTCTGGAGCTGCACGCCTGGTTCAACCCGTACCGGGTCGCGAACCACACCGACCCCTCGCGCCTGACCGCCTCCCACCCCGCGCGCCGCAACCCCGGCTGGGTGCTGCCGTACGGCGGCAGGCTCTACTACAACCCGGGCCTGCCCGAGGTCCGTGCCTTCGTCCAGGACGCGATGCTCGACGCGGTCCGCCGCTACGACATCGACGCCGTGCACTGGGACGACTACTTCTACCCGTACCCGGTGGCCGGCCAGAGCTTCGCGGACGGCCCCGCCTACGAGAAGTACGGCGCCGGCTTCCCCGACCGGGCCGCCTGGCGCCGCGACAACACGGACCGGCTGGTGCGCGAGATGTCCGAGCGCCTCAAGACGCTGAAGCCGGGCGTCCGGTTCGGTATCAGCCCCTTCGGCGTCTGGCGCAACGCGGACACGGACCCGGCGGGCTCGCCCACCCGGGCCGGGGTGCAGACGTACGACGACCTGTACGCGGACACCCGGGGCTGGATCAGGAAGGGCTGGCTGGACTACGTCGTCCCGCAGCTGTACTGGCACATCGGCAACCCGGCGGCCGACTACGCGGCCCTCGTACCGTGGTGGTCCGAGACGGTACGCGGCACGGGCGTCGACCTGTTCATCGGCGAAGCCCTGTACAAGTGCGGCGATCCGGCCCAGCCCGCGGCCTGGCAGGACCCGGCGGAGCTGTCCCGTCACATCGACCTCGCGGCCGGGCACGACCAGGTCCGCGGACACGCCTACTTCTCGGCGAACAGCGTGGCCGCGGACCGGATCGGCGCGATGGGCCGGGTGGTCGCCGACCACTACCGGACGCGGGCGCGGCCGCCGCGTTAGCGCTTACGTGACGTCCGGGTCCCGGCCCGCCGCGCAGCCGGTGTGCTGGACGACGGTGTCGGGGCCCGGTGCGAGCAGATGTTCGTGTCCGTCGTCGAAGCGGACGCGGTACGGGGGAGTACCCCCGTCACCGAGCACTTCGACGACCTCCGCGACCCGGTCGTGCTGGCCCACGGTCCTGCCGTGCGTCAGCAGCCGGTCGCCCTTGTGTGCCTCCATCGGGAGCGACCTCCTCGGGGGTGGCGTGCTGCCGTGCTGCCGCCAGTCTATGACCGGGTACGGGCGGCCCGCTGGGTGAGCGCGATGCAGACCAGCACCGCGACCGCGGCCACCGGGGCCGCCGCCGCGACCTCCTCGCCCAGCAGGAAGAACGACCAGAACAGGGTCAGCAGCGGCTGGGCCAGCTGGAGCTGACTGGCCCGCGCCACCCCGATCTCCGCCATCCCCCGGTACCAGACGTACAGCCCGAGGAACGTGGAGACGGCCGACACCCAGACCAGCCCGACGACCCCGTGCACGCCCAGCCGCACCGGCTCGTACGCCAGCGCGACGGCGGCGCCCGCCAGGTTGAGCGGCAGCGTGAGGATCAGCGCCCAGCCGGTCACCTGCCAGCCCGGCATCACCTTCGCCAGCCTGCCGCCCTCGGTGTACCCGGCCGCGCACACCAGCAGCGCGCCGAACAGGTACAGATCGCCGGCCGACAGCTCCCCGCCGCTCTGCGCCACGGTGAAGGCGATCACCACGGCCGCCCCGGCCACCGCCGCCGCCCAGAACGCGCGCGGCGGGCGCGTCCCGGTCCGCAGCGAGGAGAAGACCGCCGTGGTCAGCGGAAGCAGCCCCACGACCACCGCGGCGTGCGAGGTCGTCGAAGTCCGCAGCGCCAGCGTCGTCAGCAGCGGGAAGCCGACCACCACCCCGCCCGCCACCACGGCGATCCCCACCCAGTGCTCGCGGGCCGGCACCCGCACCCGACCCGCGAGGAGGAGACCGCCGGACAGCGCCGCCGCGAGCAGGCTGCGCAGCGCCACCAGCGACCAGGGGCCGAAGCTCTCCAGGCCCCACGCGGTCGACGGGAAGGTCAACGAGAACGTCACCACGCCCAGCAGCGCGAGCAGCGTGCCCCGCCGGGCCGGGACCGAAGGGATCGGGCGGCCCTCGACGGGAGCGACCGCTATCGTATGGGGCGCAGTAGCGCTACTCTTTGCTCTCATGCATGAGCGTAGCAGCGTCGCGGACCTGGTCGCATCTCTACGGGCGGAGCTGGACCGCTACTCCCCGGGCGAGAAGCTGCCGCCCAGCCGGGCGCTCGTCGAACGCTTCCGGGCCAGTCCCGTCACCGTGTCGCGGGCCGTCGCCCAGCTCGCCGCCGAAGGACTCGTCGTCACCCGCCCCGGCTCCGGCTCCTACCGCGCCAGGCCGCGCGCCCAGGCGGGACCCCCGGCCGGTGACACCTCCTGGCAGGAGGTCTCGCTCAGCGGCGACGGCTCCCCGGAGGCGGTGCCCCGCAGCGTCGACGTCTCCGGCCTTCTGGCCAGCCTCGCCGCCCCGCCCACCGGCGTCATCGAGTTCAACGGCGGCTACCTGCACGCCTCGCTCCAGCCCGAACGGGCCCTGGCCGCCGCCCTGACCCGGGCCGGCCGCCGCCCCGGCGCCTGGAGCCGCCCGCCCCTCGACGGGCTCACCGAACTCCGCGCCTGGTTCGCCCGCGGCATCGGCCCCGCCCACGGCGCCGCCGACGTGCTGATCACCGCCGGCGGACAGAGCGCCCTGGCCACCGCACTGCGGGCCCTCGCGCCGCCCGGCGCGCCCGTGCTCGTCGAGTCGCCCACCTACCCCGGCATGCTGGCGGCCGCCCGGGCGGCCGGGCTGCGGCCGGTGCCCGTCCCCGTGGACACCGACGGCGTCCGCCCCGACCTGCTCGCCGCCGCCTTCCACGCCACCGGTGCCCGCGTCTTCGTCTGCCAGCCCCTCTTCCAGAACCCGACGGGCACGGTGCTCTCCGAGGCCCGGCGCCCCGAGATCGTCCGGATCGCCCGGGAGGCCGGAGCCTTCGTCATCGAGGACGACTTCGCCCGCCTCCTCGCCCACGACGACGCGGGCCCGCTGCCCCGGCCGCTCGCCGCCGACGATCCGGACGGAGTCGTCGTCCACACCCGCTCGCTCACCAAGGCCGCCTCGCCCAGCCTGCGGGTGGGCGCGCTCGCCGCACGCGGCCCGGCCCTGGAGAGGCTGCGGGCCATCCAGATCGTCGACAGCTTCTTCGTACCCCGGCCGCTCCAGGAGGCCGCCCTCGAACTCGTCGGCTCGCCCGCCTGGTCCCGGCACCTGCGCGCCGTCTCCGTCGGACTCGGCGCCCGGCGCACGGCGATGACGGCCGCGCTCCGGGAGGCCCTGCCCGGACTCGGGCTGCCGCACATCCCGGCCGGCGGCGGCTACCTCTGGCTGGGCCTGCCCGGCTCCGAGGCCGGCACGGACGAGTCCGCCACGGTCCAGTCGGCGCTGCGCGCGGGGGTGGCCGTCGCCCCGGGGCGCCCGTACTTCTCCGCCGAGCCCCCGGCCCCGCACATCAGGCTGAGCTTCGTCTCGGTCGCGGGCCCGGCAGAGATCACGGAGGGCGTGCGCCGGCTGCGTACCGCGTGGGAGGGGACCCCGGCCGCCACCGCGCCTACTCCGGGGTAGGTGTGCCCGAACGACCTCTTGACCCGGGTCGCGTTCCGCCCCACGATCACGGCCATGACCGTTCGCGTCTCGCTCGTCGCCGCAGCGCGCAGTTCCTCCCTGCTCGCCGAGCGTTTCGACGACGACCGGCCGCTCGACGAGGCCGGCTGGCACGCCGCGCGCTTCGCGGCTCCCGCGCTGATGTACCTCGGAGCCGCCGAGATGCGCTACTGCTCGCCGACGCCGCGCAGCCGCGCCACCGGCGAGGCGCTCGGCTTCCACCCGCTCGTCCAGCCGGCCCTGCGCGACTGCGACATGGGCCGGTGGCGGGGTCACACCCTCGCCGAGGTCACCGCCCGGGAACCCGCGGCCGTGGACGCCTGGCTGGCGGACCCGCGCTCCGCGCCGCACGGCGGCGAACCGCTGCTCGCGTTCATCTCCCGGATAGGCGGCTGGCTGGACACCCGTCCCGTGTACGACGGCGCGATCGTCGCCGTCGCCGAACCCGCCGTCGTGCGGGCCGCCCTCGTCTACGCGCTGAAGGCCCCGCCGTCCTCGTACTGGAACGTCGACATCAGCCCGCTCGCCACCGTCACCCTCACCGGCCTGCCCCGCCGCTGGAGCCTGCGCCTGGAGACGGGGCCTCACTGACCCCCTCCGTGTCGATGTGCGGCAGCACCCGGTCCAGCCACCGCGGCGCCCACCACGCCCCGCGCCCCAGCAGCGTCATCACCGCCGGGGCCAGCAGCAGCCGTACGACCGTGGCATCGATGAGCACGCTGACCGCCAGGCCCAGGCCCAGCATCTTGACCACGACGTCGTCGCTGAGGATGAACGCCGCGAAGACGCTGACCATGATGAGCGCGGCACAGGTCGACCTGGGTGCTCACATCGGTCAGCGGTTTCTGCGCGTCGTGCAGGACCACCTGGGCGCCGGTGCCGCCGGCGGCCGGGTCGTGTGCCCGCAGCAGGTCGGCGCCGGTGCTGGACTGCGTACCCGACAGGTCGAAGTCGTCGGAGTACGTGCCTCCGAAGGCGCTCTGGAGGACGTGCAGCCCGCCGAGCGCCAGCAGCCACAGGACGAGGACCACCACGCAATGGCGGGCGCACCACTCACCGAGCCGGAGGAGCCGTCTGCGCCGCCCTGCCCCTGCCTCATACGTACTCACGCCGAGAACGTAGAGCCGGGTACGGGGGGCGGCCGGTGCGACACGTTCAGCCGCCGGTGCGGTTCCACCGCACGGAGGTCACCCCTCCTGGCCGGGTGCCTGGAGCTTCGCCTGTCCGGCGGTGAGGATCGCGAGCGCCTCGGCGATCGCCTGCTCGGCGGCCGCCTTGTCGATGCCGAGACCGCTGAGCACGCCGGAGCCGTCCTCGTGCTCCAGCAGGGCGAGCAGGATGTGCTCGGTGCCGACGTAGTTGTGCCCCATCCGCAGGGCCTCGCGGAAGGTCAGCTCCAGCGCCTTGCGCGCGTCGGCGTTGTACGGGATCAGCTCGGGGATCTCGCCGTCGGTGGCCGCAGGGAGCGCGGCGGTGGCCGCCTGCCGGACGGTGTCCAGGGCCACGTCCTGCGCCTTGATGAACGCCGCCGCCAGGCCCTCGGGCTCGCCGATCAGGCCGAGGACGAGGTGCGCGGTGCCGATCTCGGGGTTGCCGGCCGCCCGTGCCTCGTTCTGGGCCGCCATCACCACGTTCTTGGCGCGCGCGGTGAAGCGGCCGAAGCCCTGGCTCGGGTCGAGGTCGGTGCCCTCGCCGGGGCCTTGGCGACGAACCGCTTCTGTGCGGCCTGGCGGGTCACGCCCATGCTCCTGCCGATGTCGGTCCAGGAGGCGCCGGAGCGGCGTGCCTGGTCGACGAAGTGGCCGATGAGGTGGTCGGCGACGTCACCGAGGTGGTCGGCGGCGATGACGGCGTCCTGGAGCTGGTCGAGGGCGTCGGAGTGGACCTTCTTGATGGCGTCGATCAGGTCGTCGAGGCGGACGGGCTGCGACGGGACTACGGGATTCGTCATGTGTCAACCGTAAGTTGACAGTATCCTGATGTCAACTGTCAGTTGACAGCGCACGGGTCGTCGGCGCCGGAACGACAGAACGCGCCGCCCGTCGGAATGCCGGGCGGCGCGTTCTGTTCGGCTGTGCCGGAGATCCGGGGTCAGAGGATCCCGGAGTCGGCGATGGTGACCTTCGCCTTGGTGCGGCCGCTCTGCGAGCCGAGGGACTCGATGCGCTTGACCAGGACCATGCTGTCCTCGTCGGCGACCTCGCCGAAGACGACGTGCTTGCCGTCCAGCCAGGACGTCACGATGGTCGTGATGAAGAACTGCGAACCGTTCGAGTTCGGGCCGGCGTTGGCCATCGAGAGCAGGCCGGGCTTGGTGTGCTTCAGCTGGAAGTTCTCGTCGGCGAACTTCTCGCCGTAGATGCTCTTGCCGCCGGTGCCGTCACCGCGGGTGAAGTCGCCGCCCTGGAGCATGAACTCCGGGATGACCCGGTGGAAGGAGGAGCCCTTGTAGCCGTAGCCGTTCTGGCCGGTGGCCAGCTGCCGGAAGTTCTCGGCGGTCTTGGGAACGATGTCGTCGAACAGATTGAACACGATCCGCCCGGCGGGCTCGTCGTTGATGGTGATGTCGAAAAATACCTGGCTCGTCATGGATCCATCCTGACATCTCACCGGAGCGACCCGGAAACCCGGCCCGTCAGACGCCGGTCGTTCCGTCGATCCGCTCGCGCAGCAGATCGGCGTGACCGCTGTGCCGGGCGTACTCGCCGATCATGTGGTGGTGGACCCAGCGGAGGTTCACCCGGCCGCCCATGAAGGGCGCCGAGTCCTCCAGCGACCGCCCGGCGCACACCGCGCGGGACACCGCGATCTCCTCCTGCCAGACCGCCAGGGCCCCGGCGAAGGTGGCGTCGGCGGGAAGGCCGAACCCCCCGCTGTGGACCCCGGGACCGGCAGGCGGGTCGTACAGCGGCGGCACGTCCTCACCGTTCATGATCCGGCGGAACCAGTTCCGCTCGACCTCGGCGAGGTGCTGGACGAGCCCCATCGGTGTCAGTGCCGACGGCGGTACGGAGGCGCTGCGCGCCTGCTCGTCCGTGAGGCCCTCGCACTTCAGGGCCACGGTGGCGCGGTAGAAGTCGAGCCAGCTCTCCAGGCCGGTGCGCTCGTCGGCGTCGAGGGGCGGCATCGGGCGTTCGATGTGTTCCATGCCCCCCGATGCTGCCAGGGGGCTCTGACAACGACGTGGTCACGGCCTCCGGCGAGGCTTGCCGCGCTTGGCGATGGCGCCGCGCGCGCCCTTGGAACTCCTGGCGCCCTTGACCCCGCCGGAACCGCCCGCACCGCCACGGGAGCCCTTGCCCGCCCCCGTACCGGAAGCGCGCTTCGGCTTGTCCTTCGCCTTCGCCTTCTCCGGCGAGGCGGGCGCCGCCCCCGCGCGGCCGCGCGAGCTGTTCACGGTCCGGCCGCGGACGATGCCGATGAAGTCCTCCACCCGGTCGGTGGTCTTCTCCTGCGGCCACGACAGGGCGATCCGCGACTCGGGCGCGTCCGTCAGCGTCCGGTACGTCAGGTCCTTGCGGTGGTGCAGCCGGGCCAGCGACTGCGGCACGACCAGGACGCCGATGCCGGCCGCCACCAGCTCGACGGCGTCCGCCGTGGTCGCCGGCCGCTCGGCCGCCGGGCGGCCGGGCAGCCGCTCCCAGTCCAGGCAGTCGTCCAGCGGATGCAGCACGATCTCGTCGGCCAGCTCCGCGACGGACACCTCGTCGACCGCCGCGATCAGGTGGTCCTTGGGGATCACGACGACGGTCGTCTCCGTGTACAGGGGGATCGCGCTGAGATCCGTGCCGTCGACCGGCAGCCGCAGGAACCCCGCGTCGGCCTCGCCGGCCCGCAGCAGGCCCTGGGCCTCGGCGGCGGGCACCTGGACGAGGGTCAGGGGGATGCCGGGCAGGCGCTCGTTCCAGATCCGGACCCATTTGGTGGGGGTCACTCCGGGGACGTACGCCAGCCGGAACGAAGGGGTTGCTTCCGGGCCTGTCACCCCGCCAGGTTACCGGCCGTGGTCGAGGGCGCCGCACGCGCTGGATACCCTTGACCTCATGAAGTCCCACCAGACCGCCCAGACGATGAAGCCCGCGACCGCGGCGAAGAAGCTGGGTGTGTACCTCGACGCCACCCCCGCCGAATTCCAGGAGGGTGTCATCTCGCGCGCCGAGCTGGCGGCCCTCCAGGCCGACCCGCCCCAGTGGCTGCTCGACCTGCGGAGCAACGGCCCGCACCCCCGCCCGGTCGTCGCGTCCAAGCTGGGCGTCTCCATCTCGGGCCTGGCCCGCGGCGGGGTCACCGAGCCCCTGACCACCGAGCAGATCGACGCCCTGAAGCAGGACAACCCCGAGTGGCTGCAGAAGGAGCGCGCCACCCAGGCGGACGTCCGCAAGGAGAACGTCCGCATCAAGGAGCGCAACGCCGAGCGCGAGGCGAAGGCGCGGGACGAGCGCGCCTGACGCCCGCGGATCCGTGCGAGGGCCCGTACCGCGACGGCGGTACGGGCCCTCGGGCTTCAGCGGACAGGGCTAGCGGCCGGCCAGCAGGGTGAGGGTGTCGATCACCCGGTTGGAGAAGCCCCACTCGTTGTCGTACCAGGCGGACACCTTGATGTGGCGTCCGTCGACCCTGGTGAGCTCCGAGTCGAAGATGGAGGACGCGGGGTTGCCGGTGATGTCGGCCGACACGAGCGGGTCCTCGGAGTATTCGAGTACGCCCGCCAGCGGGCCCTCGGCCGCCGCCCGGTACGCCTCCAGCACCTGATCGCGCGTCACGTCCCGGGCCACGGTGGTGTTCAGCTCGACGATCGAACCCACCGGCACCGGTACGCGGATCGAGTCGCCCGAGAGCTTGCCCTCCAGGCGGGGGAGCACCAGGCCGATCGCCTTGGCGGCGCCGGTCGTGGTCGGCACGATGTTGACGCCGGCGGCGCGGGCGCGGCGGGCGTCGCGGTGCGGGCCGTCCTGGAGGTTCTGCTCCTGCGTGTAGGCGTGCACGGTCGTCATGAAACCGTGCTCGATGCCCGCGAGATCGTCGAGCACCGAGGCCAGCGGCGCGAGCGCGTTGGTGGTGCAGGAGGCGTTCGAGACGATCGTGTGCAGCTCGGGGTCGTACGCGTCGCTGTTCACCCCGTACGCGAGCGTCACGTCCGCGCCGTCCGACGGCGCGGCGACCAGCACCCGCTTCGCACCGGCGTCGAGGTGGGCGCGGGCCGCCTTCGCCGAGGTGAAGCGGCCGGTCGCCTCCACGGCGATGTCGACGCCCAGCTCCGCCCAGGGAAGGCGCGCCGGCTCCCGTTCGGCGAGCACCTTGATGCGGCGGCCGTCGACCACGAGGGTGTCCCCGTCCACGGTGACCGGACGGCCCAGCCGGCCGGCGGTGGTGTCGAACGCCAGCAGCCGGGCGAGGGTGGCGGGCTCCGAGAGGTCGTTGACGGCGACCAGGTCGAGGTCGCTGTCACGTTCGAGCAGCGCGCGCAGCACGTTGCGTCCGATGCGGCCGAAACCGTTGATGGCGATGCGAGTCATGTGAGATGTCCCTTCTCTCTTCGCCCTCCACGATCGCGCTCGCCGCGGTCCGGTGACAGCGGCGTGATCGCCACGGTCCGCAAGGATCCCGCCAGCCGCTCACGGGTGCGGATATGCGCTGTTCGCCCCGGTGGGGGTCTTCTATTCGCCCCGGGTGAAGGTGCGCCGGTACTCGCTCGGCGTGGTGCCCAGGATGCGCTGGAAGTGCAGCCGCAGATTCGCGCCCGTCCCGAGCCCCACGTCGGCGGCGATCTGCTCGACGGCCCGCTCGGAGCGTTCGAGGAGCTCGCGCGCCAGGTCGATCCGGGCCCGCATCACCCACTGCATCGGTGTGTAACCGGTGTCCTCGACGAACCGCCGCGAGAACGTGCGCGGCGAGACCGCCGCGTGCCGGGCGAGCTCGTCGAGGGTCAGCGGTTCGCCGAGCCGGTGCAGCGCCCACTCGCGGGTGGCCGCGAACCGCTCGCCCAGCGGCTCCGGCACGCTGCGCGGCACGTACTGCGCCTGGCCGCCGCTGCGGTACGGGGCCGCGACGAGGCGCCGGGCCGCGTAGTTGGACGCCGCGACTCCGAGGTCGCCGCGCAGGACGTGCAGGCACAGGTCGATCCCGGAGGCGGCGCCGGCCGAGGTGAGGACGCTGCCCTCGTCGACGAACAGCACGTTCTCGTCCACCCGGATCAGCGGGTACTTCGCCGCGAGGGCCCGCGTGTAGTGCCAGTGCGTGGTGGCGCGGCGGCCGTCCAGCAGCCCGGTCGCGGCGAGCGCGAACGCCCCGGTGGAGATGGCGGCGAGCCGCGCCCCCCGCCCGTGCGCGGCGACCAGTGCCTCGATCACCGCCCGCGGGGGGTCGTCCCGGTCCGGCTGCCGGTACCCGGGCACGAAGACGATGTCCGCCCAGCCGAGCGCGTCGATGCCGTGCGTGACGTGGTACGCCAGCCCGTCACCGCCGGTCACCAGGCCGGGGGCCGCGCCGCACACTCGTACCTCGTACGGCATGCTCGCCCGGGTCGTGAACACCTGCGCCGGGATTCCGACGTCGAGCGGCTTGGCGCCGTCGAGCACGAGGACGGCGACCCGGTGCAGACGGGAGGCGGGGGAGGGCGCTGACATGGCGCGAGCGTACGTGCCCGGGCGGCTACCGCCGCGCCGCGCCGAGCGCGACCGGCCCGAGACCGGCCGGAACGTGGGTGAGGGCGGCCGCCACGGCATCCCGGGCGAAGGCGAACACACCGAGGTCACTGGTGATCAAGCCCCGGCCCACCCCGAACTCCCCCTCCCCGTTCGCGGTCACGCACGGCCCCACGACGGTCAGGCGCGGACGCGTCGTGGAGGAGAACCGCAGCGCCCAGTGACTGGTGAACGGGTAGAGGTCCCGCAGCACCGGCTCGGCGTACGCCGCCTCGATCAGGGCCCGGTATGCGGGCGCCCACGGGTACTTCAGTCCGGCGGCCTCCCGCAGCATGCCCTGTCACTCGGACTCCACCAGGCGCCCGGGGTCGAGGTCCGGCACCTCGAAGCGGCCCGTCGGCCGTGCGAAGGGCGCCGCCCGGTGAATGTCCTCCAGTGACTCCCCGTCGTGCCAGGCGCGGACCGCACGGGCCACCTGCGCCAGGTCGTCGGTCACGCCCCCCAGCACGGGCAGGGACTGGAAGGAGTCGTCGCCCGAGATGTGCCGGCGCCGTTCGTACTGCCGGGCGTCGACCCGCAAGGGCCTGCGGTGCGGCAGCGTGGTGGCGGCGCTCGCGCCGTACAGCGGCTCGTTCTCCGGCGAGCTGAGCGGGACAGCGTCGAGCCCGCCCGCCGCCACGGCCCGCAGGGCGGCGGCGAGGCTGCCGTGCGCGGCGACTTCGGGGTACAGGGCGGCCGGGTCGGGCCGCGGCCCGGACATCAGTCGAGGCAGAACTCGTTGCCCTCGACGTCCTGCATGTTGAGGCAGGACTCGTTCTCGCCGTCGGCGAGCAGCAACTGGCCGCGCTCGGCGCCGAGCGGAAGGAGCCGCGCGCACTCGGCCTCGAGGACGGCGAGCCGCTCCTCGCCCACGAGCCCGGCGCCCACCCGGACATCGAGGTGCAGCCGGTTCTTGGCGACCTTGCCCTCGGGGACGCGCTGGAAGTACATCCGCGGGCCCGCCCCGGTGGGGTCGGAGGCCGCGAACCACGTGTTCCGCTCCGCCGCCGGCAGCGAGGCGCTGTACGCGTCGCAGGAGTCGAAACCCTCCGGCGGCTCCGGTGCGACGTACCCCAGCACCTCGCACCAGAAGCGCCCCACGCGCTCGGGGTCCGCGCAGTCGAAGGTCACCTGGAAATGATGGATCTTTGCCATGGAGGTCACTCTAAGGCGCAGGCTTCGGCCGCCTCCGCGGGATTGATCTCCGTATTCTTTGCATAAAAGTGCATCGCTGCGTATAGTCATGCCGTCGACTAGGAGGCTTCGATGGCGGTACGCGCAGCAGTGGCAGGAGCGAGCGGATACGCGGGCGGGGAACTGCTCCGTCTGCTGCTCGTCCACCCCGAGGTGGAGATCGGCGCACTCACCGCCAACTCCAACGCGGGCCAGCCCCTCGGCGCCCTGCAACCGCACCTGCGTCCGCTCGCCGGCCGCATCCTGCAACCCACCACCGCCGACGTGCTCGCCGGGCACGACGTCGTCTTCCTCGCCCTGCCGCACGGGCAGTCCGCCGCCGTGGCCGAACAGCTCGGTGACGAGGTGCTCGTCGTGGACATGGGGGCGGACTTCCGTCTCCGGGACGCCGGTGACTGGGAGAAATTCTACGGTTCGCCGCACGCGGGCACGTGGCCCTACGGGCTTCCCGAACTGCCGGGCGGGCGCGCCGCCCTCGCGGGCAGCAAGCGGATCGCGGTGCCGGGGTGCTACCCGACCGCCGTGTCACTCGCGCTGTTCCCGGCGTACGCGGCGCAGCTCGCCGAGCCGGAGGCCGTGATCGTCGCCGCGTCCGGGACCTCCGGCGCCGGCAAGGCGGCCAAGCCCCACCTCCTCGGCTCCGAGGTGATGGGCAACATGACCCCGTACGGCGTCGGCGGCGTCCACCGCCACACGCCCGAGATGATCCAGAACCTCAGCGCCGCCGCCGGCGAGCCGGTCACCGTGTCGTTCACACCGACCCTCGCGCCCATGCCCCGCGGCATCCTCGCCACGTGCAGCGCGAAGGCCAAGCCCGGGACGAGCGCCGAGAGCGTACGCGCCGCCTACGAGAAGGCGTACGCGGACGAGCCGTTCGTCGATCTGCTGCCCGAGGGCCAGTGGCCCGCCACCGCCGCCGTGTACGGCTCCAACGCCGTGCAGATCCAGGTCGCGTACGACGAGACGGCCGGGCGGATCATCGTGATCAGCGCCATCGACAACCTCGCCAAGGGCACCGCGGGCGGGGCCCTGCAGTCCATGAACATCGCCCTCGGACTGCCCGAGGACACAGGTCTTTCCACGATCGGAGTCGCACCGTGAGCGTCACGGCAGCACAGGGATTCTCGGCGGCGGGCATCGCCGCCGGAATCAAGGAGAACGGCAACCCGGACCTGGCCGTCGTGGTCAACCAGGGGCCGCGATGCGCCGCCGCGGGTGTCTTCACCTCCAACCGCGTCAAGGCCGCCCCCGTCCTCTGGTCGGAGCAGGTCGTCAAGGGCGGCGAGGTCACCGCCGTAGTCCTCAACTCGGGCGGCGCCAACGCCTGTACGGGCCCGCAGGGATTCCAGGACACCCACGCCACCGCCGAGAAGGTGGCCGCCTCCCTGAACAGCGCCGGGTACGACGAGACGGGCGGGCACGGTGCCGGCACCATCGCCGTCGCCTCCACCGGGCTCATCGGCATCCTGCTTCCCATGGAC
Source organism: Streptomyces sp. 2131.1 (assembly GCF_900105515.1). Classification (GTDB taxonomy): domain Bacteria; phylum Actinomycetota; class Actinomycetes; order Streptomycetales; family Streptomycetaceae; genus Streptomyces; species Streptomyces drozdowiczii. The sequence goes on from NZ_FNSY01000001.1 coordinate 5,849,588, forward strand.
AAGCTCCTCCGAGGCGTCGACAAGGCGGTCGCCCAGCTCACCCCGCACGGCGGCGAGAAGGCCGCCATCGCCATCAAGACCACCGACACCGTGCACAAGACCGCTGTCGCCGGCGGCGAGGGCTGGACCGTCGGCGGCATGGCCAAGGGCGCCGGCATGCTGGCCCCGGGCCTGGCCACCATGCTCGTCGTGCTCACCACCGACGCCGACGTGGACGCCGCCGGTCTCGACGCCGCCCTGCGCGACGCCACCCGCACCACCTTCGACCGGGTCGACTCCGACGGCTGCATGTCCACCAACGACACCGTGCTGCTGCTGGCCTCCGGCGCCAGCGGGATCGCCCCGGAGCAGAAGGAGTTCGCCGAGGCCGTCCGTACCGTCTGCGACGACCTGGCCCGGCAGCTGATCGGGGACGCCGAGGGCGCCTCCAAGGACATCCGGATCGAGGTCGTCAACGCCGCGACCGAGGACGACGCCGTCGAGGTGGGCCGCTCCATCGCCCGCAACAACCTCCTCAAGTGCGCCATCCACGGCGAGGACCCCAACTGGGGCCGGGTGCTCTCCGCCATCGGCACCACGAAGGCCGCCTTCGAGCCGGACGCGCTGAACGTCGCCATCAACGACGTCTGGGTCTGCCGGGGCGGCTCGGTCGGCGAGGACCGCGACCTGGTCGACATGCGGTTCCGGGAGGTCCGGATCACCGCCGACCTCGCCGCCGGCACCGAGTCCGCCGTCATCTGGGCCAACGACCTCACCGCGGATTACGTCCACGAGAACAGCGCGTACAGCTCATGACGACGGCGCGGAAGCACACCGCACTCCCGAAGGCGCAGATCCTCATCGAGGCCCTGCCCTGGCTGACCCGGCACAACGGCAAGACCGTCGTCATCAAGTTCGGCGGCAACGCCATGATCGACGAGGAGCTGAAGGCGGCCTTCGCCCAGGACGTCGTCTTCCTGCGCCACGCCGGCCTCAAGCCCGTCGTCGTGCACGGCGGCGGCCCCCAGATCAGCGCCCAGCTCGACAAGCAGGGCCTGGTCAGCGAGTTCAAGGCCGGCCTGCGCGTCACCACGCCCGAGGCGATGGACGTCGTCCGCATGGTGCTCGCCGGCCAGGTCCAGCGCGAGCTGGTCGGCCTGCTCAACCAGCACGGGCCGCTCGCCGTCGGCATGACCGGCGAGGACGCCCACACCATCACCGCCGTACAGCACCGGCCCACCATCGACGGCGAGCTCGTCGACATCGGCCGGGTCGGCGAGATCACCGCCATCGACACCGGCGCCATCCAGGCCCTGCTGGACGACGGCCGCATCCCGGTCATCTCCTCCATCGCCCGGTCCGCCGAGGACAACCACGTCTACAACGTCAACGCGGACACCGCGGCCGCCGCGCTCGCCGCCGCGCTGAACGCCGAGACGCTGATGGTCCTCACCGACGTGGAGGGCCTGTACGAGGACTGGCCGAACAGCGACGACGTGATCAGCCGGCTCACCGCCACCGAGCTGGAGAAGCTGCTGCCGGAGCTGTCCAGCGGCATGGTGCCCAAGATGCAGGGCTGCCTGCACGCCGTACGCAACGGGGTCGAGACGGCCCGCGTCATCGACGGCCGGGTACAGCACTCGATCCTGCTGGAGATCTTCACCGACGAGGGAATCGGCACGATGGTCGTGCCCGACGCGCAGGGGGAATCATGACCAACGCAGCACTGTCGCAGCGGTGGCAGCACGCTCTGATGGACAACTACGGCACCCCGAAGCTGTCCCTGGTCCGTGGCGAGGGCGCCCGCGTGTGGGACGCGGACGGCACCGAGTACCTCGACTTCGTCGGCGGCATCGCGGTCAACGCCCTGGGCCACGCCCACCCCGCCGTCGTCGAGGCGGTCACCGCCCAGATCTCCACCCTCGGGCACGTGTCCAACCTGTTCATCGCCGAGCCGCCCGTCGCGCTCGCCGAACGGCTCCTCTCGCTCTTCGGCCGCACCGGCAAGGTCTACTTCTGCAACTCGGGCGCCGAGGCCAACGAGGCCGCCTTCAAGATCGGCCGGCTGACCGGGCGCACCCACATGGTCGCCACCGACGGCGGCTTCCACGGCCGGACCATGGGCGCCCTCGCCCTCACCGGCCAGCCCAAGAAGCGCGAGGCGTTCACCCCGCTGCCCGGCGACGTCACGCACGTCCCGTACGGCGACGTGGAGGCGCTCCGGGCCGCCGTCACCACCGACACCGCGCTCGTGATCATCGAGCCGGTGCAGGGCGAGAACGGCGTCGTCGTCCCGCCCAGGGGCTACCTGGAGGCGGCCCGGGAGATCACCCGCGCCACCGGAACCCTGCTCGTGCTCGACGAGGTCCAGACCGGCATCGGCCGCTGCGGTTCGTGGTTCGAGCACCAGGCCCACCAGGGCGTCGAGCCGGACGTCGTCACCCTCGCCAAGGGGCTCGGCGGCGGGCTGCCGATCGGCGCCACGGTCGCCTTCGGCGCGGCGGCGGACCTGCTCGCACCCGGCCAGCACGGCACGACGTTCGGCGGCAACCCGGTCGCCTGCGCCGCCGGCCTCGCGGTCCTGGACACCCTCGCCGCCGACGGCGCCCTCGACCAGGTCAAGCGGCTCGGCGAGCGCATCCGGGAGGGAGTGGAGGCGCTGAACCACCCACTGGTCTCCCATGTCCGGGGCTCCGGGCTGCTGCTGGGTATCGTGCTCACCGAGCCCCTCGCGCCCCAGGCGCAGCAGGCGGCTCAGGGGGCCGGCCTCCTGGTGAACGCGCCCGCGCCCGATGTCCTGCGGCTGATGCCGCCGCTGACTATCGGCGACGCGGAGGTGGACGCGTTCCTCCGGGCACTGCCGGGTGCCCTCGACGCGGCTTACGGGGACGGACGATCCGGAGAGAAGCGCTCCGGAGAATGAGGCGACGACGATGACCGAGGCGCAGGAACCCGAGTTCGGCGGGCCGTCGGTGCCGCAGACCCGCACGGCGCGCCACCGCCGGATCGTGGACATCCTCAACCGGCAGCCGGTGCGCTCGCAGAGCCAGCTGGCCAAGCTCCTCAGCGACGACGGGCTGAGCGTCACCCAGGCGACGCTCTCCCGGGACCTGGACGAGCTGGGCGCGGTGAAGATCCGCAACACCGGCGGCGAGCTGATCTACGCGGTGCCGAGCGAGGGCGGATTCCGCACCCCGCAGGCCCCGCTGGGCGGCTCCGCCAAGGAGGAGCGGATGCGCAGGCTCTCGGCCGAACTACTGATCTCGGCGGAGGCGTCGGCCAACCTGGTGGTGCTGCGCACGCCGCCGGGCGCCGCGCAGTTCCTCGCCTCGGCCATCGACCAGGCCGAGCTGCACGACATCCTCGGCACCATCGCGGGCGACGACACGCTCATGCTGATCAGCCGCGACCCGGCCGGCGGGCAGGCCCTCGCCGACCATCTGCTGCGGCTCGCGCAGAACGAGCGTTGAACGAGCGTCAGTAGCGGGCGATCGCGGTCGCGCCGGAGACGGTGCCGATCGCGATGTGCGGGTCGCGGGCCGGGTCGGCCCAGGCCAGGATGCGGTCCATCGCGTCCGCCGGTACGGAGACGCAGCCGGCGGTCGCGCCGCGCCCGTTGACGTGCAGGAAGATCCCGGCGCCCCGGCCGCGCACCGGCCGGTCGTAGTTGAAGGCGATGACGAGCGCCCGGGCGTACTGCGTGGGGTACGCGGTGATCTGCTCGGACTCCGAGGCCCGGCAGTCCGGGGGCAGCGGCTCGGCCCAGCGGTTGTAGGCGCGCGCCTCGTTGTCCTCGCACCACCAGGACCTGGCGGTCGCCCGCCGGTACGGGAAGCGGGTGCCGGCGGGCGCGGCCTCGACCCCGAAGGCGTACGGCAGGCCGTAGATACCGGTCGGCGTCGTGTACGTGCCCTGTGTGCGGGTGGTGCCCTCGGTGAGCCCCTTCGAGCCGAACCGCGCGACGGCGGTCCCGGCGGGGCTCCACCTCCCGTCGCGTAGGTCCCACCAGGTGAGGGTGCCGACGGTGGACGAGGTGGAGTCCGCCGTGGCGGTGATGAGCTGGGTGCCGCCGCCCGTGTCGGCGAGCCGCGTCGGCAGCGGGGCGGTGACCAGCGGCGGCCGGCCGGCCCCGACGACGGTGCCGAGGGCCAGCAGGACGGCGGCGGTCGTCACGAGTCTTCGCATGCCACGGACTGTAGGCCGCCCGGCGCCCCGTCACCCGGAAGCGCGGTCGGCGGCTGCGCCGTTCAGGGCGTGGGCGGCATCGCCGGCAGGGGCAGGGGGAGTCCCGGCAGTCCGTCGATGCTGGTGGCGATGTGCTCCTTCTTCTCGAAGTAGGCGCTCAGCGAGGTGTCGTCCTCCCGTGCGAAGCGCTGCCCGTGCAGTGTGCGGTCCCCGTCGTACGTCATGAAGGGGACGCCGTAGCCGCAGGTGTCCCGGATCAGTTCGGCCGTGACCACGATGACGGCCCGAAGGCCGTGCGCGGAGGCGTCGACCCCGGCGAACCGGCCGAGGAGTTCCGGGAAGCGGGGGTCGTCGCGGAAGACGGGCTCGCCCCGGCCGTGCACCCGCACGATGTTCGGCGGGCCCTGGAAGGCGCACCACATGAGGGTGATCCGCCCGTTCTCGCGCAGGTGGGCCACCGTCTCGGCATTGCTCCCGGCGAAGTCCAGGTACGCCACGTGCCGCTCGTCCAGCACGGCGAAGGAGCCGCTGACGCCCTTGGGGGAGAGGTTGACCGTGCCCTCCCCGTCCAGCGGCGCGGTCGCCGTGAAGAACACGGGCTGCTCCTCGATGAAGGTCCGCAGCCGGCCGTCGATGCGTTCGTATGTTTTCCCCATGGGGCGAGTATCGACGGCGGTCCCCGGAGTGCCGACGGAATTTCACCTCGCGAGACGGCCTCGATCGGCATCGCTTTGACAAGGCATGCAGACCTCTGCATAGTTATGCCTAACAGTGGCACTTCCGAGGAGCACGCAGTGAGCAACGGCAACGGCAACGGCGACGTACGTCTCTGGGGCGCCCGCTTCGCCGACGGACCGGCCGAGGCGCTGGCCCGGCTGTCCGCGTCCGTCCACTTCGACTGGCGGCTCGCGCCGTACGACATCGCCGGCTCCCGTGCCCACGCCCGTGTCCTCCACAAGGCGGGCCTGCTCACCGAGGACGAACTGAACCGGATGACCGCCGGGCTCGACCAGCTCGAAGCGGACGTGGCCGACGGCTCCTTCACCGGCACCATCGCCGACGAGGACGTGCACACCGCCCTGGAGCGCGGCCTGCTGGAACGGCTCGGCCCCGACCTCGGCGGCAAGCTCCGCGCCGGCCGGTCCCGCAACGACCAGATCGCCACGCTCTTCCGGATGTACCTGCGCGACCACGCCCGCGTCATCGGCGGCTTGGTCGCCGACCTCCAGGACGCCCTGGTCGGTCTCGCCGAGGCCCACCCGGACGTCGCCATGCCCGGCCGTACGCACCTCCAGCACGCCCAGCCGGTGCTCTTCGCCCACCACGTCCTGGCCCACGTCCAGTCGCTGTCCCGGGACGCGGAGCGGCTGCGGCAGTGGGACGAGCGGACCGCCGTCTCGCCGTACGGCTCCGGCGCGCTGGCCGGGTCCTCGCTGGGCCTGGACCCGGAGGCGGTCGCGGCCGACCTCGGCTTCGAGCGCGGTTCGGTGGGCAACTCCATCGACGGCACGGCCTCGCGGGACTTCGTCGCCGAGTTCGCGTTCGTCACCGCGATGATCGGCGTCAACCTCTCCCGGATCGCCGAGGAGATCATCATCTGGAACACGAAGGAGTTCTCCTTCGTCACCCTGCACGACGCCTTCTCCACCGGCTCCTCGATCATGCCGCAGAAAAAGAACCCGGACATCGCCGAACTCGCGCGGGGTAAGTCGGGCCGGCTCATCGGCAACCTCACCGGCCTGATGGCCACGCTCAAGGCCCTGCCGCTCGCGTACAACCGCGACCTCCAGGAGGACAAGGAGCCGGTCTTCGACTCCTGCGACCAGCTGGAGGTCCTGCTCCCCGCCTTCACCGGCATGATGGCGACGCTCACCGTCAACCGGGAGCGCATGGAGGAGCTGGCCCCGGCCGGCTTCTCGCTCGCCACCGACATCGCGGAGTGGCTGGTCAAGAAGGGCGTGCCGTTCCGCGTCGCCCACGAGGTCGCCGGCGAGTGCGTCAAGGAGTGCGAGCACCACGGCATCGAGCTCGACGAGCTGACGGACGAGCAGTTCGCGAAGATCTCCGAGCACCTCACCCCGGAGGTGCGCACCGTCCTCAACGTGGCTGGTGCCCTCGCCTCCCGCAGCGGGCGCGGCGGCACCGCCCCCTCGGCCGTCGCCACTCAGCTGGCCGAGGTCAAGGCGGACCTCGCCGTGCAGCACGCCTGGGCGGACGCGCACAAGTAGTCGCCGACGCATCGCGGGCTACGTTGGAGGGTAGGCGCGTCCTGCCCGACGACGAGGAGCCCGCCATGCCGTTCGCCCGACTGTCCGAAGCGACCACCCCCACCGCCCACATCGGTCTCGGCCTGGCCGCCGTCGGCCGGCCCGGCTACATCAACCTCCACCGCGACCGCGACCTGCCGGCCGACCGCTCGCCCGACGCCCTGCGCGACCGTACGCACGAACTCCTCGACGCCGCCTACGCGCAGGGCGTCCGCTACTTCGACGCCGCCCGCTCCTACGGGCGCGCCGAGGAGTTCCTGGCCGGCTGGCTGACCGCGCACCCCGAGGCGGACGACGTCGTCGTCGGCAGCAAGTGGGGGTACACCTACACCGCCGACTGGAGCCTCGACGCCGAGACGCACGAGGTGAAGGACCACTCCCTCGCCGCGTTCGAACGCCAGCGTGCCGAGTCCGCCGCCCTGCTCGGCGACCGGCTCGACCTCTACCAGATCCACTCGGTGACCCCGGACAGCCCGGCGCTCACCGACAAGGAACTGCACGCCCGCCTCGCCGAACTGGCCGCCCAGGGCGTCAGTGTCGGTGTCTCCACGAGCGGGCCCGCCCAGGCCGAGGCGATCCTCGCCGCCCTCGCCGTCACGGTCGACGGCGCCCCCCTCTTCCGTACCGTCCAGGCCACCTACAACGCGCTGGAGACCTCGGCGGGGCCCGCGCTCGCCGAGGCGCACGCGGCCGGGCTCACCGTCATCGTCAAGGAGGGCATGGCCAACGGCCGGCTTGCCGGGGAGCAGGCGCCCGCCGTGGTCCGGGAGATCGCCGACGAGGAGGGGCTCGGCAGCGACGCGGTCGCGCTGGCCCTGGTGCTGCATCAGCCGTGGGCCGGGGTCGTGCTCTCCGGCGCGGCCACCGCCGCCCAGCTCTCCGGCAACCTCCACGCGGCCGTTCCCGTACTCGACGAGGAACGGCGGGCCGGGCTGGACGCCCTGGTCGAGGAGCCGGAGGCGTACTGGCGCCACCGGGCTTCGCTGCCCTGGAGCTGAGCCACAGGGGGACGTCGGACAGCACTCACCCGAATGAGACATTGCTGTCTCATTCGGGTTAGTGTCGTCTCATGACTCTTGATCGTGAGCAGGTGCTGCGCAGCGCCGCCGCCCTGCTGACCCGCAGATCCACCGCCACCATGGACGAGGTCGCCAAGGCGGCCGGTATCGGGCGCGCCACCCTGCACCGGCACTTCTCCGGGCGGGACGCGCTGGTGAGGGCGCTGGAGGAGCTGGGCATCCAGGAGTTCGGGGCGGCGCTCGACGCCGCCGCGATGGACGAGGGCACCAGCGAGGAGGCGCTGCGCCGGTTCGTCGTCGCCGTCGAGCCTAGCGCCGGACTGCTGTCGTTCCTCGTGACCGAGAACCAGCTCTTCGAGGGCGACGACCAGAACGCCGGCTGGGACCGGCTGGACGCCCGCGTCGCCGCCTTCTTCCGGCGCGGCCAGGAGCGCGGCGAGTTCCGCATCGACCTGACCCCGGCCTGGCTCACCGAGGCGCTGTACGGACTCATCGGCACCGGGGCGTGGGCCGTTCAGGCGGGCCGGGTGGCCGCGCGGGACTTCCCGTACATGATCGTCGAGTTGCTGCTCGGCGGCGCACGCCGGAGCGTGGAGCAATGAGCAGCGTCGAAGAGCAGCCGGAGCCCCCCGTCGAGCCGTACCGCCCCGGGCGGTGGATCGCGCTGGCCGTCCTCGTACTCGCCGTGCTCCTTGTGGCCGTCGACGCGACCGTGCTCGGCCTGGCGACCCCGTTCCTCAGCGAGGACCTGGAGCCGACCGGCACCCAGCTGCTCTGGATCGGTGACGTCTACTCGTTCGTCATCGCCGGGCTCCTGGTCTCCATGGGCAGCCTCGGCGACCGCATCGGCCGCAAGAAGCTGCTGCTGTGCGGCGCCACCGCCTTCGGCGCGGTCTCCGTGCTCAACGCGTACGCGCACACGCCCGAGATGATGATCGTGGCGCGGGCCCTGCTCGGCGTCGCAGGCGCCACCCTGATGCCGTCCACCCTCGCCCTGATCCGCAACCTCTTCCACGACCCCCGCGAGCGCAGCCTCGCCATCGGCATCTGGGGCGCGATGGCCTCGGCCGGCGCCGCGGTCGGGCCGGTCGTCGGCGGCTTCCTGCTCGAACACTTCTGGTGGGGCTCGGTCTTCCTGATCAACCTCCCCGTCATGGCGGTGCTCGTCGCGGTCGGCATCAAGATGATCCCCGAGTCGAAGAACCCGGCGCCCGGCCCCTGGGACCTGCCGAGCGTGGGCCTCTCCCTGGTCGGGATGATCGGGGTCGTCTACGCCATCAAGGAGATGGCCGCCCACGGCGTGAGCTGGACCTCCGCCCTGGTGGGCGTCGCCGGGCTGCTGGCGCTGATCTGGTTCGTACGCCGTCAGTTCCGGCTTACCGCGCCGCTGCTTGACATGCGGCTCTTCCACCACCGGGGCTTCTCCGGCGCGGTCCTGGCCGACCTGCTGACCATCCTCGGCCTGTCCGGGCTCGTCTTCTTCCTCTCCCAGTTCCTCCAGCTGGTGCAGGGGCGCGGTCCGCTGGAGGCCGGGCTCGCCGAACTGCCCGCCGCCGTCGGCGCCGTCACCGCGGGCCTGCTGGCCGGCACGGTCGCCCGGCGGTTCACCGTACGGGTGGTGGTGTCCGGCGGGCTCGGCGCGATCGGCGTGGCGCTGGCCGCGGTCGCCGCCGTCCACCGGGACACGGCCTACCCGCTGATCGGCGCGCTGCTCCTGATCGTCGGCGTCGGCGCGGGCTTCGCGTTCACCGTGACCTCGGACGTGATCCTGTCCAGCGTCCCCAAGGAACACGCCGGTTCCGCCTCCGCGGTCTCCGAGACGGCGTACGAGCTCGGCGCCGCCCTCGGCATCGCGCTGCTCGGCTCCATCGTGACCGGGGCCTACAAGAGCTTCCAGGCCCCGCCCGGCACCCCGACGGCCGTCTCGGACGCCGCGCACGAATCGCTCGGCGGCGCCGTGGAGTCCTCGCACCTGCTGCCGCCGCACGAGGCCCACGAACTGGTCTCCTCGGCCCAGGACGCCTTCGTGGACGGGCTGCACCTCGCCTCGGTCGTCGGCGCGATCGTGCTCCTGGTGACGGCCGCCGCCGCCTGGTTCCTGCTGCGCGGGCAGGAGCTGGAGGAGGGCATCGTCCACGACTAGCCCCGGCCCCGGACACGCGTGAGGGCCCGCCCCCGGACCGGGGACGGGCCCTCACGTACGTCAGCGGATCAGGCCGCCTTCGCCTTGGTCGCGTACATGTCGACGTACTCCTGTCCGGACAGCCGCATCACCTCGGCCATCACGGAGTCCGTCACCGCCCGCAGCACATAGCGGTCGCGGTCCATGCCCTCGTACCGGGAGAACTCCATCGGCTCACCGAAGCGCACCGTGACCTTGCCCGGCCGGGGCAGACCCGAGCCGCCCGGCTGGAGCTTGTCGGTGCCGATCATCGCGAACGGCACCACCGGCGCACCCGTCATCAGCGTCAGCCGCGCGATGCCCGTACGGCCCCGGTAGAGCCGGCCGTCGGGGGAGCGGGTGCCCTCCGGGTAGATCGCGAAGGCCTTGCCCTCCTCCAGGATCCGCCGGCCCGTCATCAGCGCCGCGACACCGCCGCGCCCGCCGTCGCGGTCCACCGGGATCATGCCGACGCCCGTGAAGAACCAGGCCATCAGCCTGCCCTTGATCCCCTTGCCCGTGACGTACTCGTCCTTGCCGATGAAGAACACCGGCCGGTCGCAGCAGATCGGCATGATCATCGAGTCGATGAACGTGAGGTGGTTGCCCGCCAGGATCACCGGCCCGGAGCCCGGGATGTTCTCGATGCCCTCCATCCGGGGACGGAACATCAGGCGCAGGATCGGTCCGAGCACTGCCTTGATGAGTGCGAGACGGGACAACGCTTCCTCCGGTGTAGTGGCCGGGCCGGCCGGGGTGACGGATTGTAAAGGTCCATGCAGGTGAGGACGATACTCGCGGGTACCGGCCGATCGCACGTCGGGTTCACGCATCGGATACACCGTGTTGACATGTGTTCGCGCCATGTTCGTCCAGGTGCCGCCCCCGTGACCGTACCCGTGCCTACGCTCGATCCTCGCTCGACAGGTGCCGTACATCACATGCGAGGAGCATTTATGACAGAGCGTGCGCAGGCCGCGCCGGGACGACGGACCGTCATCGGGGCGGGGGCGGCCGCCCTCACGACCGCCGCCCTGGGCGTCACCGCAACGGCGCAGGCGGCCGACCGCAACGGCGGACACGGCGGCCACCGCCTCGACCTGCCCGTCCCCACGGTCATCGGCCACCGGGGCACCAGCGGCTACCGTCCCGAACACACCCTGGGCTCCTACCAGCTCGCTCTCGACATGGGCGCGCACATCATCGAGCAGGACCTCGTCCCGACCCGCGACGGCCACCTCGTCTGCCGCCACGAGAACGACATCACCGCCACCACCGACGTCTCCGCGCACCCCGAGTTCGCGAACCGCAGGACCACCAAGAGCGTCGACGGCGTCTCCCTCACCGGCTGGTTCACCGAGGACTTCACCCTCGCCGAGCTGAAGACGCTGCGCGCCAAGGAGCGCATCCCGGCCAATCGCCAGAAGAACACGCTCTACGACGGCCGCTGGGACATCCCCACCTTCGAGGAGGTCCTGCGCTGGGCCGACCGCGAGGGCCGCCGCCGCGGAAAGCCCGTCTGGCTATACGTCGAGACCAAGCACCCCACCTACTTCCGGGGCCTCGGACTCGGCCTGGAGGAGCCGCTCGCCAAGCTGCTGCGCCGCTACGGACGGCACCGCGCCCAGTCCCCGCTGATCCTCCAGTCCTTCGAACCCGGCAGCGTCCAGCGCCTGGCCGGGCTCGTCGCCACCCCGCGCATCGTCCTGCTCTCCGGCACGGGCACCCGCCCCTGGGACTTCGAGGTGTCCGGCGACCCGCGCACCACGGACGACCTGGTGAAGCCGGCCGGCCTGAAGTGGATGGCCTCCTTCGCCCAGGGCATCGGCCCCACCCTGGACCTGATCATCCCCAAGGACGCCGCCGGCCGGCTCACCGAGCCCACCACCCTGGTGCGCGACGCCCACACGCAGGGCCTCGTCCTGCACCCGTACACGATGCGCAACGAGAACACCTTCCTGCCCGCCGACTTCCGGCGTGGCACCGATCCCAACGCGTACGGGGACGCCTTCGGCGCATTCGCCGCGTACTTCGCGACCGGGATCGACGGGATCTTCTCCGACAACCCGGACACCGCCCTGCTCGCGGCGGCGGACTTCACGGCGAAGCGGTAGGACGGCGGACCCGACTCCCCGTCAGCGACTCGCTTCCGTCACATCGCAGGGGAGTTGGGTATGTCACAGGGGAGTTTGGTCCTCATCCGTTCCCGATGCCTTGGATGTCTGCGCAGAATGCTCGCGGCGGAGGTTGTCGCTCCTCGACCGTGGGCAAGGAGCAGTGGACAACCGGCGGATCAGGTGAGCGGGAGGCATGCGCACATGGGCATGAGCGTGATCATCTCGGCGGCGGGCACGCACGACGCCGAAGAGATTCTGAAGCTGCAGTACCTCTGTTTCCAGAGCGAGGCGGAGCTGTACGGCAATTACCGCATCGACCCGCTCGTCCAGACCCTCGACTCGGTCCGCGCCGAGATCGCGGAGGACCTGGTGTACGTGGCCCGGCTCGGCGACGAGGTCGTCGGCTCGGTACGCGGCTCGACCGACCAGGAGGGCACGGGCCGGATCGGCCGGCTCTGCGTACACCCGCGCCTCCGCGGCCACGGTCTCGGCGCCCGGCTGCTCGGGGCGGCGGAGGCGGGCCTCGCCGACGAGCGCGCCGCCATCCGCTTCCGGCTGCACACCGGCCACCGCAGCGAGGCAAACCTGAGGCTCTACCAGCGCGCGGGCTACGCCGCCGTGGGCAACGCACCCGGCAGCGACGGGGTCATGATGATCCTGCTGGAGAAGGAGGCCCCGGCCCCGGCCGCCTACGTGGCCAGCGCCTGACCGTACGGGCGCCGCGCCCTGCCGTTACGCGGTACGGGCGCGGCGCAGCCACATCATTCCGGTGACCGGCAGGATCACCGGAATGAACAGGTAGTCCCGGCCGCAGTACGACCACACGGTCGCATCGGCGAACGCGGACGGCTCCACCAGCGTCCACGTCCCCACCACCAGCACCCCGACCAGCTCCGCGGCGCAGCACACCAGCGCCGTCCGGCGGGCCCGTTCACCGCCGCGCACCAGCGAGTACGTGATGAAGCCGTAGACGAGCGCGGCGACCGCCGACAGCACATAGGCCAGGGGCGCGCGGCCGAAGTCCAGGATCATCTGGACGATCGAGCGGGACGCCGCCGCCACGGTGAACACGCCGTAGAACCAGACCAGGACGCGCCCGGGACCGGTGCCGAGGTCGAAGGGGCGCTTCTCGCCGCCGGCCGTCGCCTGCGTGGTGTCGGTGTCGGTCACGGTCAGCTTCCCCAGATGTCGTAGAGCCGTACTTCGAGGACGGCCAGGACGACCGCGCCCGCCGCCACCGTCACCGAACCCCAGCGGGTCCGCTCGCTCAGCGACAGGAACCCGGCCGCCGGCACGGCGAGGAACGCCCCCGCCAGATAGGCGATGAAGATGGTCATGCCTTGCTCGGGCCGCTCGCCGCGGGCCAGTTGAACGATCCCCACGACCAGCTGCGCCAGGGCCAGCAGCGAGACGACGGCCATGCCGATGAAGTGCCAGTCCTTGGTGGGCTGGTCCCGGTAGGCGGCGTATCCGCACCAGGCGGCGAGGGCGAGGGCGGCCGCGGCGACCGCGATCGTCAGGGCGTCGAGCATGAGCCGAGGGTATTACGGCGCGCCGGACCCGCCGCGTGCGCCCCCGGTTCGCCGCGGGAAGTGCGCCGGGGCGGTCGATCGTGGCCTTGACCACAGGGCGCGCCACCTCCGGGCGCCGGGGAATCGGCGACACCGGCCGCCTCATGGCTGCATAAGCGCAGGTCAGAGCGGCGTGGCCGAAAACGGTCGGCCGATACGGATCTGCCGCACCGCCCCATCCATCACTGTCCGCTATTCGGACAATCGGTCCGGTGGCAACCTCCCGTCTGTTTTACTTGTGCCCATGACCACGACGAGCAGCCGCACCCTTGCGACCGAGGCGATCACGACGCCCGGTGCTCGTTGTATGTGTCGAATGCGCGCCTTCTGAGGGCCCACGACCGAGCCTCGCGCCCCGAAGCGAGACCCACTTTCCCGGCGAGTCCGCACCCAGCGGAACGAGCCCGCACGGGCCCCGGCCCGCGGTGACCGCCGCGCCCGGCCGCCCCGGGAATCCGCTCGGAACGTCCGATCGAAACGTCCGGATCACCCCCGGACGCATGCCCCGTGCCCGGCGGACACCGCGCCGCGCACTCGACAGTGACGGAAACCCCTGTGATCACCACGACGGGCCTCACGAAGGTCTACCAGTCGCGCGACCGAGAGGTCACCGCCCTGGACGGCGTCGACCTGCACGTCCGCGAGGGCGAGGTGTACGGCGTCATCGGCCGCAGCGGCGCCGGTAAGTCCTCCCTGATCCGCTGCGTCAACCTCCTGGAACGCCCCACCTCGGGCACGGTGACCGTGGCCGGCCAGGACCTCACCGCCCTCGCGGGCCGGGGCCGCCGGGCCGGCAAGGAGCTGCGCGAGGCACGCAGTCGCATCGGCATGGTCTTCCAGCACTTCAATCTGCTGGCATCCCGCACCGTGCGGCGCAACGTCGAGCTCCCGCTGGAGATCCTCGGCGTCACCGGTCGCGAACGCTCCCGCAAGGCCCTCGAACTCCTCGACCTGGTCGGCCTCGCCGACAAGGCCGACTCCTACCCGGGCCAGCTTTCCGGCGGCCAGAAGCAGCGCGTCGGCATCGCCCGCGCACTCGCCGGGGACCCCAAGGTGCTGCTCTCCGACGAGGCGACCTCGGCCCTGGACCCCGAGACCACCCGCTCCATCCTCCAGCTCCTGCGCGACCTCAATCAGCAGCTCGGGCTCACCGTCCTGCTCATCACCCACGAGATGGACGTCGTCAAGACCGTCTGCGACTCCGCCGCGCTGATGCGGGGCGGCCGGGTCGTCGAGTCCGGCACCGTCGGCGAACTTCTCGCCACCCCCGGCTCCGAGCTGGCCCACGAGCTGTTCCCCGTCGGCGGCACCGCCTCCGCGCCGGACCGCACCGTCGTCGACGTCACCTTCCACGGCGAGGCCGCCGCCCGCCCGGTGATCTCGCAGCTCTCCCGTACGTACAACATCGACATCTCGATCCTGGGCGCCGCGATGGACACCGTCGGCGGCAGGCAGATCGGCCGCATGCGCATCGAACTGCCCGGCCGGTTCGAGGAGAACGTCGTCCCGATCGGCTTCCTGCGCGAGCAGGGGCTCCAGGCCGAGCTCGTCGACGGCGCGGACGCCGGGCCCGGCCCCGCAACCACCCCCGCACCGCTCACCAAGGAGGTGGCGAAGTGACCTGGTCCGAAATGCAGCCGCTGCTGACGCAAGGCACCGTCGACACCCTCTACATGGTGCTGTGGTCCGCCCTCGTCACCGTCCTGGTCGGGCTGCCGCTCGGCGTCCTCCTCGTCCTCACGGACAAGGGCGGCCTGCTGCAGAACACCCCGGTGAACAAGGTCGTCGGCGTGATCGTGAACATCGGCCGCTCGCTGCCGTTCATCATCCTGCTGATCGCCCTGATCCCCTTCACCACCTGGGTCGTCGGCACCTTCATCGGCCCCACCGCGATGATCGTGCCGCTCGCCGTCGGCGCCATCCCGTTCTTCGCCCGGCTCGTCGAGACGGCGGTGCGCGAGGTCGACCACGGGCTCGTCGAGGCCGTCCAGTCCATGGGCGGTTCCATCACGACGATCGTCCGCAAGGTCCTCCTCCCGCAGGCCCTGCCGTCCCTCGTCTCCGGCATCACCACCACCGTCATCGTGCTCATCGGCTACTCCGCGATGGCCGGCGCGGTCGGCGGCGAAGGACTCGGCTCCAAGGCCGTCACCTACGGATTCCAGCGCTTCGACAACCGCTTCATGCTGATCACCGTCGCGCTGCTGATCGTCATCGTGACCCTCGTCCAGCTGATCGGCGACCTCGCCGTCCGCCTGCTGGCCCGCCGCGGCCGCACCGCCTGACTCCCTCTCCCCATCAAGCCCGCACTCCTTGTCCGGGCGCTCCACCATCACCACCTGAAAGAGGCACTTTTCGTGCGTACCAGCATCAAGATCACCGCCGCCGCCGCGGCCACCACCGCCCTCGCCCTCGGCCTCACCGCCTGCGGCACGGACTCCGACCCGTCCTCCAAGAGCGGCACCGCCGCCGACAGCTCCAAGGCCCTCGTCGTCGCCGCGTCCCCGACGCCGCACGCCGACATCCTCGGCTTCGTCAAGAAGAACCTCGCCGACAAGGCCGGGCTCAAGCTGGAGGTCAAGGAGTTCACGGACTACGTCCTGCCGAACACCGCCACCGAGACCGGCCAGGTCGACGCCAACTTCTTCCAGCACCAGCCCTACCTGGACGACTTCAACAAGAAGAACGACACCCACCTGGTCTCCGTCGGCACGGTCCACCTGGAGCCCCTCGGCCTCTACTCCAAGAAGGTCAAGGGCCTCGACTCCATCAAGGCCGGCCAGACCATCGCCGTCC
Source organism: Streptomyces sp. 2131.1 (assembly GCF_900105515.1). Lineage (GTDB taxonomy): Bacteria > Actinomycetota > Actinomycetes > Streptomycetales > Streptomycetaceae > Streptomyces > Streptomyces drozdowiczii. The sequence goes on from NZ_FNSY01000001.1 coordinate 5,865,683, forward strand.
CCAACGACACCACCAACGAGGGCCGCGCGCTCCAGCTGCTCGCGCAGAACAACCTCATCACCCTCAAGGACGGCGTCGGCACCAGCGCCAAGCTGAGCGACATCACCGACAAGAAGGGCCTGGAGTTCAAGGAGCTGGAGGCCGCCACGGTCCCGCGCGCCCTGAACGACGTGGACGCCGCCGTCATCAACGGCAACTACGCCATCGAGGCCAAGCTCAAGCCCGCCAAGGACGCCCTCGTCCTGGAGAAGGCCGACGGCAACCCGTACGCCAACATCATCGCCGTGAAGAAGGGCAACGAGAAGGACCCCCGCGTCCAGAAGCTCGTGAAGCTCCTCCACTCCGACGAGGTCGAGAAGTTCATCGAGGACACCTACCAGGGCTCGGTCATTCCCGCCTTCGGTGACGCCGCCAAGTCCTGACCCGTAGCCAAGTCCCGTCCCGTACACGGCACTTGCCCAAGGAGCCTCGCACATCCCGCCCGGGGGTGCGGGGCTCCGCCGTGCGGACCCGGCCATGCGCGCCGTCCAGGTGATGCTGCATGCTGTGCATTTACACGGTCTTCGGCATGGAGCTGCGCATGACTTCCACCTTCCCGGACATCTCCATCAGCACGGACCGGCTGGTGCTGCGCCCATTCGACATGGCGGACATCCCCGCGTACATCGAGATGATGAACGACGAACTCGTCATCGCCTGGACCGGAGCGCCCCACCCCTACACCCAGGTCGACGCCGAACGCTGGGTGCGCAGAATCGCTCCCGCACACCGCACCAAGGGCGACGGGATCGCCCTGGCCGTCACCGAGTTCCTCACCCAGCGCCTCGTCGGCTCCGTACGGCTGCGCAACACCGACTGGCACACCCTCTCCACGGAGGCCGCCTACATCACCGCCCCCTGGGCGCGCGGCGAGGGATACGCCACCGAGTCCGTCCTCGCCGTCGCCCAGTGGCTCTTCCGCGACCAGGGCTTCGAGCGGATCGAACTGCGCACCGCCGCCGACAACACCGCCTCCCAGCAGGTCGCCCAGAAGCTCGGCTGCATCAGCGAGGGCGTCCTGCGCAACGCCCGCATAGCGCGCTCGCAGACGGAGGACGGAGGATGGACCGACATCCGCACCGACCTCATCGTCTGGGGCCTGCTCCCCGAGGACCTCGAAGGCGTCGCCGAACAGCTCGCCGACGCCGGCCCCTACGGCACCTACAACGACTGGAACTAGGGCCCTTCCTCTGGATCATGCCGGGCACCGGGGCCCCGGTGCCCCACGGGCGGGGACCGGGTAACCTCACCCTGCCTGCCTCCGGGCACCCCCGCCCCGCCTGCGACGACTCCAGGAGAATGACACCAAGATGGCCGACCGGGTCACAGTGATCGGCTGGGACGGCTCACCGCTGACCAGAGCGGCCACCGCCGCGCTCTCGGCCGCCACCCTGGTCGCCGGCGCCGCCCACCACCTCGCGCTGCCCGAAGTGCCCCGGAACGCCGAACGCATCCGCCTCGGCTCCGTCGACCTCGCCGCCCGCCGCATCGCCGGCCACCGCGGCAGCGCCGTCGTCCTCGCCGACGGGGACCCCGGCTTCTTCGGCGTCGTCCGCACCCTGCGCGCCCCCGCGCACGGCCTGGAGGTCGAGGTGGTCCCGGCGGTCTCCTCCGTCGCCACCGCCTTCGCCCGCGCCGGCATGCCGTGGGAGGACGCCCAGACGGTCGTCGCCCACCCCCGTACGCTGCGCCGCGCCGTGAACGTCTGCCGCGCCCACCACAAGGTCGCCGTCCTCACCTCGCCCGGCGCCGGGCCCGCCGAACTCGCCCTGCTCCTGGAAGGCGTCCACCGCACCTTCGTCATCTGCGAGGAGCTGGGCACCGACCGCGAACGGGTCACCGTCGTCACCTCCGACACGGCCGCCGACCACGTCTGGCGCGACCCCAACGTCGTCATCGTCATCGGCGGCGGCCCCGAGCGGCAGGAGGGCGCCTGGATCGCGGGCCGCCACCCCGCCTACCCCCAGGGCGTACGCGGCTGGGCCCTGCCCGCGGGCGCCTACCCCGACCCGGGCGCCCGTCCGGAGGGGGAGAGCGGCGAGGGCGAGGGCCCCGTCCTGCGCGCCGCCCAGCTCGCCCACCTCGGCCCCCGCACCGGCGACCTCGTCTGGGACATCGGCTCCGGCGGCGGCGCCCTGGCCGTGGAGGCGGCCCGCTTCGGCGCCGCCGTCCTCGCCGTCGACAGCGACCCGGCCGCCTGCGCCCGCACCACGGCCGCCGCCCGCGCCTTCGGCGTCCAGCTCCAGGTCGTCGAGGGCCGCGCCCCGCACGTACTGGAACGGCTGCCCGAACCCGACGTCGTACGCATCGGAGGCGGCGGCGTCCCCGTCGCCACCGCCGTCGCCGACCGCAAGCCGGAGCGGATCGTCACCCACGCCTCCACCCGCGACGAGGCCGAGGCACTGGGTGCCGCACTGGCCGAAAACGGCTACACGGTCGCCTGCTCGCTCCTCCAGTCGGTCGAACTCGACACGACCGCCTGGTCGGAGCGCGAACGCACGGTCGTCTTTCTGCTTTCCGCACTGCGTTCGGACCTTGCCCCCTGACCCGTCGGCAACCGGTGCGAGGTAGGCTGGCCGATCGTCGCACCGCTCCAGGACGTTCGTCGCTTCGTTCGTCAATGTCCGGAAAAGGGGATCGTTTTGGCCCCTGCTGTGGTACGGCAACACCCTGGGACGCGCAACGTGGCGCAGTCCACAGCGGGCCGTGGCGAAATGACCTGCCGCGGCGGCGAACGACCGCGAGAATGCAGGATGTCCGCGACCGATTCGTGCCGCGCGGCGCGCCCGCTCGTTCCACTGGACGAGCACCGCGTGCCGTGTCCGGGCGTCCCGGGCGCAGGGCCGAAGGAGCACTGACGATGGGCGAGGGGAACGCATGAGTGACACCGGCCGGATCCCGGGCGAGGGACTGCCGGAGAACGCGGGCACGGTGGAGCAGTCGGGCGTCCCCGCGCCGGACTCCTACACCTACCTCGAACCCTCCGCGCAGACCACCGAGGACGACGACCTCCTGCTGATGCCCAGCGCCCAGGGCGCCTGGGGCGAACCCCAGCCGGCGGACCGGGCCACGGGCCACTACGCGGACCCCGCGCAGGGCGCCTACCAGCCGCACTTCCACCCCCAGCCTGCCGACCCGGCGCACGCCCAGGGCCCCGTCCAGCTCCAGGAGCAGGTCCCGGCGTACGCGATGCACCAGGCCGCCGCCGAGCCGCTGCCCGGGACCGGCCCCGGCGCCCACGAGTCCGGAGGCCGCGATTCCGGCTCCGTCGACCTCGGTGCCGTCCGCATCCCCTCACCGGCCCCGCAGCCCCAGCCCGCCCCCGTCCGCCGCCCGCTGCACCGCGGACCGGCCTCGCCCGAGCCGTCCTACGGCGGTACGTCGGGGGCCGGCGTAGTCCGCTCCCTGGCCGACCGCGGCCCGGCCGGAGCGCCGCCCCAGGCCGCCGCCGCCCGCCACGCGGGCCCGGCGACGGCCGAACCCGAGTACTTCGACCCGCAGCCCGTGCAGCAGCCCCTCCCGGGCCCGCAGCTCGGCGAGATCCCGCCGCAGAACGCGTGGTCGGCGCAGGCGTCGACGCCGGCAGCAGAAACGGTCGCTCCGGAAGCGGTGGCGGCCGGGGCCGCCGGACTGGAACCCGCGCCCGCGCCGTCCGAGCCTGCTCAGGCCGAGGCCACGGCTGAGGAGCCGGTCGCCGTCGAGCCGGAGGCCGTGCCCGAGGCGCCCGCGGCGGAGGCGGTCGCGGCGGAGGCCGAGCCTGCCCAGACAGTCGTCGCTCCGGAGGCCGTGCCCGCGCCCGAGCCCGTGCCCGTGCCCGCGCCCGAGGCCGAACCGGCCCCGGAGCCGCAGGTCGCGGAGGCGGCGGCACGCGCGGAGGCGGTCGTCGCTCCGGAGGCCGTACCGGCGCCCGAGGCCGTGCCCGCGCCCGAGGCCGTGCCCGAGGCCGTACCGGTTCCGGAGGCCCCGGCTGCCGAGGTGACGGCGCCCGAGGTGGCTGCGGAGCCCGCACCGGCCGCCGAGGCACCGGCCGCCGACGCGGCGGTCACCGAGCCGGTCGCCGCACCGCTCGTGGAGCCCGCGCAGGTCGTGCAGCCCGAGCCCGCCCGGGCCGCGGAGTCCGCCCCGGTCGCGGAGCCCGAGCCCGCACCGGTCGCCGAGCCGGAGGCCGATGCCGTGGCCCAGCCCGAGCCGGTGGCCGTGCCCGAGCCCGTCGCCGCGGCGGACCCCGCACCGGCCCCGGAGCCCGAGCCCGCCCCCGTAGCCGCGCAGGAAGCCGCACTCCAGCCGGAGAAGGACGTCCAGGCCGTCGCCCCGCTCCCCGCGCCCGAGCAGTCGATACAGCCCGAGGTGTCCGCCCCGGAGCCGGAGTCGGGCCCCGAGGTCATCGAGACCCCGGACCTGAGCGACGAGGCGGAGCCCGTACAGCCCGAGGCGTCCGAAGAGGCGCCCACCACGCCCACCGCGCCGCCCGCCCCCGGCTACGACGACGCCGAGCGGGAGGCCGTCCTGCGGGTCATGCGGGAACGCCGTGACATCCGCAACGGCTTCCGCAGCGACCCCATCCCGCACGAGGTGCTGCTCCGCGTCCTGGAGGCCGCGCACACGGCGCCCAGCGTCGGGCACTCGCAGCCGTGGGACTTCGTGGTCATCCGGTCCGCCGAGACACGCCGCTCGATGCACGAGCTGGCGCAGCAGCAGCGCGAGGCGTACGCCAAGTCGCTGCCGAAGGCCCGGGCGAAGCAGTTCAAGGAACTGAAGATCGAGGCGATCCTCGACACCCCGGTCAACATCGTCGTCACCGCCGACCCGACGCGGGGCGGCCGCCACACCCTCGGCCGCCACACCCAGCCGCAGATGGCCCCGTACTCCTCCGCGCTCGCCGTGGAGAACCTCTGGCTCGCGGCACGGGCCGAGGGCCTGGGCGTGGGCTGGGTCAGCTTCTTCGACGAGCGCGAGATGGTGCGCGCGCTGGGGCTGCCGGAGCACCTGGAGATCGTGGCGTACCTCTGCGTGGGGTACGTGGACGAGTTCCCCGAGGACCCCGAGCTGATGCAGGCGGGCTGGTCCAAGCGTCGCCCGCTGTCCTGGGTCGTCCACGAGGAGACGTACGGCCGCCGCGCCCTGCCCGGCGAGGCACCGCACGACCTGCTCCAGGAGACGATCTCCAACATCCGCCCGCTGGACGCCAAGGCGCTCGGCGAGGCGTGGGAGCGCCAGAAGCGGATGACCAAGCCTGCCGGTGCGCTCGGCATGCTGGAGATCATCTCGGCGCAGCTGTCCGGGCTGTCCCGGATGTGCCCGCCGCCGATCCCCGAGCCCGCGGCGGTCGCGGTCTTCGCGGGTGACCACGGGGTGCACGCCCAGGGCGTCACGGCGTGGCCCCAGGAGGTCACCGGCCAGATGATCGCCAACATGCTCGGCGGCGGCGCGGTGTGCAACGCGTTCGCCTCCCAGGTCGGCGCCGAGGTCTGCGTGGTCGACGTGGGCGCGGTCGCGGAACTCCCCCCGATGCCGGGCCTGCTGCCCCGGAAGGTACGGGCGGGCACGGCGGACTTCACCACGGGGCCGGCGCTCACCCGCGAGGAGGTCCACGCGGCGATCGAGGTCGGCATCGAGACCGCCCGCGACCTGGTCGCGGCGGGCAACAAGGGCCTGCTGACCGGCGAGATGGGCATCGCCAACACCACGGCGTCGGCCGCGCTGATCTGCGTGTACACGGGGATGGACCCGGCCGAGGTAACCGGCCGCGGCACCGGCATCAACGACGAGATGCACGCCCGCAAGATCGACGTGGTCCGCCGCGCCCTCGAACTGCACCAGCCGGACCCGGCCGACCCGATCGGTGTCCTCGCGGCCGTCGGCGGCCTGGAGCACGCGGCGATGGCAGGCTTCCTGCTGGGCGGCGCATCGCTGCGTACGCCGGTGATCCTGGACGGCGTGAGCGCGGGCGCGGCCGCGCTGGTAGCCCGCGCGATCGCCCCGGAGGCGCTGGCCGCCTGCATCGCGGGCCACCGCAGCGCGGAGCCGGGCCATGTGGCGGCGCTGAACAAGCTGGGCCTGCGCCCGCTCGTCGACCTCGACCTGCGGCTCGGCGAGGGCACGGGGGCGCTGCTGGCGCTGCCGATCGTGCAGAGCGCGGCGCGTGCGATGCACGAGGTGGCGACGTTCGACTCGGCGGGCGTGACGGAGAAGTAGCGGCGCCGGTTTCGGGGGCGCTGCCCCCGTACCCTCGCTCCTCAAGCCCCTCGGTGCTTCAGGCGCGGGGTCCGGGGCAGCGCCCCGGTTTTGGGAAGGGGCGGGGAGGGGACAAGGCCCGCCGCAGGCGTCCCGGCGCACCCCGTATCGTGATCCCCGACCACCACGTCCACGCCGCTCCACCGCCGCAGCGGCCGCGCAGCCCGCACCGCCCCGAGGAGCCCGCACCGCCATGGCCGAGCACGCCGATCGCCCCGCCTACCCCGTCGGACTGCGCCTCAGCGGGCGCCGCGTAGTCGTCGTCGGCGGCGGCCAGGTCGCCCAGCGCCGCCTCCCCGCCCTCATCGCGGCCGGCGCCGACGTCACCCTCGTTTCCCCGTCCGCCACCCCGTCCGTCGAGGCGATGGCGGACGCCGGGGAGATCCGCTGGGAGCGCCGCCGATACGCCGAGGGCGACCTCACCGACACCTGGTACGCGCTCATCGCAACGGACGACGACGCGGCCAACGCGGCCGCCTCCGGCGAGGCCGAACGCACCCGTACCTGGTGCGTCCGCAGCGACGACGCCGAAGCCGCCACCGCCTGGACCCCGGCCACCGGCCGCAGCGAGGGTGTGACCGTCGCCGTGCTCACCGCCGGCGCCCACGGCCGCGACCCGCGCCACTCGGCGGCCGTCCGCGACGCGATCGTCGAGGGCCTGCGCGACGGCAGCATCGCCGCCCCGCACCACCGCACCCGGACCACCGGCGTCGCCCTGGTCGGCGGCGGCCCCGGCGACCCCGACCTGATCACCGTCCGGGGCCGCCGCCTCCTCGCCGAGGCGGACGTCGTCATCGCCGACCGGCTCGGCCCCCGCGACCTGCTGGACGAGCTCCCGCCGCACGTCGAGGTCATCGACGCCGCGAAGATTCCGTACGGCCGCTACATGGCCCAGGAGGCCATCAACAACGCGCTGATCGAGCACGCCAAGGCGGGCAAGGCGGTCGTCCGGCTCAAGGGCGGCGACCCGTTCGTCTTCGGCCGGGGCATGGAGGAGGCCCAGGCGCTCGCCGCCGAGGGCATCCCGTGCACGGTCGTCCCCGGCATCTCCAGCTCGATCTCGGTCCCCGGCGCGGCCGGCATCCCCGTCACCCACCGCGGCGTCGCCCATGAGTTCACCGTGGTCAGCGGGCACGTCGCCCCCGACGACGAGCGCTCGCTGGTCGACTGGGCGGCGCTCGCCCGACTGCGCGGCACCCTCGTCCTCCTGATGGCCGTCGACAAGATCGGCGCCATCGCCCGCGCGCTGGTCGAGCACGGCAGGTCGCCCGAGACCCCGGTCGCCCTCGTCCAGGAGGGCACGACGGCCGCCCAGCGCCGCGTCGACGCGACCCTCGCGACGGTGGCCGACCGCGTCGTCGCCGAGGAGGTCCGCCCGCCCGCCGTCATCGTCATCGGCGACGTCGTCGAGGTCGGCACGGACACCGCGCCGAGCGCCAAGTAACCAGTGCCGACGGTCCCACGGGACCGTCGGCCCCCACCGGACAAGGCAGCAGCAGAACCGTGGCTGAACTCATCACCGTCGACGACCCCGACGACCCCCGCCTGAGCGACTACCTCAACCTCACCGACGTCGAACTCAGGCGAAGGAAGGAGCCCGCCGAGGGCCTCTTCATCGCGGAGGGCGAGAAGGTGATCCGGCGCGCCCGGCAGGCCGGGTACGGGATGCGCTCCATGCTGCTCTCGGCCAAGTGGGTCGACCTGATGCGCGACGTCATCGACGAGGCCCCGGCCCCGGTCTACGTGGTCGCCCCGGACCTCGCCGAACGCGTCACCGGCTACCACGTCCACCGCGGCGCCCTCGCCTCCATGCGGCGCGAGCCCCTCCCCGCCGCCGGGGAACTCCTGCGCACGGCCCGCCGCGTGGCCGTCATGGAGGCGGTCAACGACCACACGAACATCGGCGCGATCTTCCGCAGCGCCGCCGCCCTCGGCATGGACGCCGTGCTGCTCTCCCCGGACTGCGCCGACCCGCTCTACCGGCGGTCCGTCAAGGTCTCGATGGGCGCCGTCTTCTCCGTCCCGTACGCCCGTCTCGACACCTGGCCGGGAGGTCTGGAGGGTGTACGGGAGGCCGGCTTCCGGCTTCTGGCGCTGACGCCCGCGGAGAAGGCCGTCAGCATCGACGAGGCGGCGCCGCACCGGATGGACAGGGTGGCCCTCATGCTCGGCGCCGAGGGGGACGGCCTCTCCGCCCGGGCCCTCGCCGCCGCCGACCAGTGGGTGCGCATCCCGATGGCACACGGCGTCGACTCGCTGAACGTCGGCGCGGCGGCAGCGGTCGCCTTCTACGCGGTGGCCACGGGGCGTCCGGAGAACTAGGGCCTTTCGCCCCGGCCCTGGCTCTGCGACTGGCTGTGGCCCAGGTCCACGCCCAGCCCACGGGCCGGGCCCTGACAGCCCTGGGCCGCCGCGATCCCCAGCGCCACCAGCAGCGTCACCACCACGAAGACCACGAGCCGCTGCCGCAGCAGCTTCGGGTTGGCCGGACGCCGGCCCGTCGAGGTCGTCCGGGTCCCGGGCCGGGTGCCCGGCCTGCCGTTCGTCCCGTTGGTGCCCTGCGGACGCCGACCCGGCCGGGTCCCCCCGCGCGGCTGCTGCTGCGCCGGGCGGCCGCCACCGGTGCGGGCCGCGGCGGGACGCGCCGCCGACGGCCGGTTCTGCGGACGCGAACCCGGCGGCGGACCGGCGGCCCGGCGGGTCTGCTGCTCCGTGTACGGGCCCTCCAGGCGGCCGGTCGGCCGGTCCGCCTCCCGCGCCGAACGCTGGACGGGCGGCCGGCTCTCGTGCAGCCCCTGGGCCTCCCGCGCCGCGATCTCCTTGAGCCGCATCGACAGCTGGAGCGTGCTCGGGCGCTCCTCGGGGTCCTTCGCCAGACAGGCGCTCACCAGCGGCGCGAGCGCGTCGTGCACATCGAACAGCTGGGGCTCCTCGTGCACCACCCGGTACAGCATGACCTCGGAACTGCCTTGCCCGAATGGTGAATCGGCCATCGCCGCGTACGCAAGCGTCGCCCCGAGCGAGAACACGTCCGTCGCCGGGGTCACCGCCGCGCCCCGCACCTGCTCGGGCGCCAGGAACCCGGGCGAGCCCACCGCCGTACCGACGTGCGTCAGCGTGGACGCGCCCGTCGACCAGGCGATGCCGAAGTCGATGATCCGGGGGCCCTTGGGGGAGAGGAGGATGTTCGACGGCTTCAGGTCCCGGTGGACCACCCCCGCCTCGTGCACCGCCACCAGGCCCTCGGAGAGCGCCGCCCCGATCGAGGCCACCTCCGCGGCCGACAGCGGGCCCTCCTCGGCCACCTTGTCGTGCAGCGACGGGCCAGGTACGTACTGCGTGGCGAACCAGGGGCGGTCCGCCTCCAGGTCGGCGGCGACCAGCCGGGCCGTGCAGCCGCCGCGGATCCGCCGGGCGGCGGACACCTCGCGCGCGAACCGCGACCGGAACTCCTGATCCTCCGCCAGGTCCGGCCGGATCACCTTCAGCGCCACCCGCTGGCCGCGCCGGTCCGAACCCAGGTAGACGACACCCATACCGCCGGCCCCGAGCCGCCGGTGCAGCCTGAACGAGCCGACGACACGCGGGTCCTCGCGCCGGAGCCGCATCATCGCCATGTCTGCCCATCCCCGCTGCCTGGTACGCCTGACGAGGCACAGCTTACGTACCCGCCGCCCGGGGCGCTCAGAGGCCGCGCCCTCACGGGAGATTCGATTGTCAGTGCCGGGTGGGAGACTTGAGGAGTGGTCAGGGAGCCGCGGATCCAGGCGCCCCGGCCCGTGCGAGATCTCAAAGGTCCGTCGCAGAAGGGGGATTGGATCAATGAAGGGCGATCGAGTCGAGATAGTCGTGGACGCCGGGGACAGCACCCGGACCTACGAAGTGGTGGCCTCCAGGGCCGGCCGCAGGGTGGAGACCGCGGTCCGCCGGGGGGTGGTCGAAGTGAGTGAAGTCACCAGGAACGGGTCCGTGGTGCGCACGGCCCGCTTCATGGCGACCAGGGTGCTCGCCCTGGTCGAACAGCCGGTCCCCAGGGAGGACAGCTCCGAGCGCCCCCTCAGGGAAGACCCCGGGCCCGAGTAGCCCGGTCTCCACCCAGGGGAGTACGCCGAGCACGCACGGCTCATCCTCCGGGAGGCCCGGGATTCGGTACGCGGGCATGACGCCGCCCTCCGGCCGGATCCCTAATGTTGAAGTCAAGCGGCGGGCGTCGCACTCGTCCCCCGAGGTCAAACGCCCGCCGCCCCACAACAGGTCAGGAGAGGAACCATGGCTGACACGGCAGCGCGGACGGTGGTCCGCACGCGGACACGCAGCTCGTACGCCGCGTCCGGCCGGCGCCACCCGCTGGTGGCGACCGCGATGGTCCTTCCCCTGGCGGCCCTGCTCGTCGTCGTCTTCGGCGGCTGGGAAGCAGTGGTCACACAGGCGTCGTCCGTGGGCGTGATGCTGGGGCGCTGAGCGGCGCCCCGGGTCCGGAAGAGCGGTCCGGACCGGGACATCCGGCCAACAACCCCGTGGGGACGGGGGTGCGGCGGACGGCAGCGTTTGTCCGGTCAGCTGGGGAGCTGACCGGACATCGCGCTGTCCGGGGGCGGAATGCCTCCGGCCGCCACCCGTTCGCGTACGCCCTGCCGGGGCGGGTCCGGCCCCCGGAGCCGTTGCCGGCCAAGGCCCGGACCGCCGGCGCCCTTCCTCCGCGTAGGCTCTGCCGGGGCGTGACCGCCGCAGCCCGTCCGTCCCGCCACCGGGGGAGCCCGTGACCGCCGCAGCCCGTCCATGTGACCGGGGGGAGAGCGTGACCGCCGCACTCGTTCGTGACCTGGGGGACCTCGCCCACCGGGCGGCCCACGCTTCCGGCGGCTGTTGCTGTCCGCCCCCGGTCGTGCTCGCCGACCGGGAGGACGGGACCGTCGTCCGCAGCGGGCCCGTCGTCGCCAAGGCACACGCCGCCGGTACGGACACCGCCGACCTGGCCGCACGGCTCGGCCTGGCCGCCGGTGCGGAACACGCGGCCACCCTGCTCGCGCCCCTGCCCCGCACGGACCCCGCCGAGCTGCACGGCCGCCCCGTCACCCTCTGGCCCCACGGTGAGCCCGTCGACCCCGGCGATCCGGACGCCGCGCCCTGGGAGGAGGCGGGGGCGCTGCTCGCGCGGCTGCACCGGACCGAGGTCCGGAGGCCGCTCCCCGCCATGCGCGGGCCGGTGAAGGCCGCGCTCGCCGTGGCCCGGATGCGTACCGCCCGCCCCGGAGACCCGGCCGTCGAGCCCGTGCTCACCGCCTGGCACGGGCTGCCGGGCTGGGCACGGGGCGAGGCACCGTCCCCGGCCGGCCGGGGGGCGTACCTCTGCCACGGCGACCTGCACCTGGGCCAGCTCGTACGCCACCCCGCCCCGCACGGCTCCTGGCTGCTCATCGATGTCGACGACGCCGGCCTCGGGGACCCCGCCTGGGACCTCGCGCGGCCCGCGGCCTGGTACGCGGCCGGGCTGCTGCCGCCGGAGGTCTGGCTCCGCTTCCTGGACGCCTACCGGGCAGGTGGCGGCCCCGCCGTACCCGGCGACGGCGACCCCTGGCCCGCACTGGACGTGCCGGCCCGCGCGCTGACCGTGCAGACCGCCGCACTCGCATGGGCGAAGTCCGCTGCGGAGGGCCGGGCTCCGGATGAGGTGGAACGGGTCATGACCGACGCCTGTGCCCGAATTGCCTCGCTCCCGCCCGAGTTGGCTGCCGAACACACGTCGTAGGGTGAACCGACCGTCGGCGGGCATGCATTCCGGCGACGGCGATCCAACGGCGAGGAGTGAGCCCGAACATGCAGTGTCCCAAGTGCCACGCACAGATGCACACGTACAACCGCAACGGCATCCAGATCGAGCAGTGCAGTGGCTGCCGGGGGATATTCCTGGACTACGGCGAGCTGGAGACGCTGACGCGCATCGAATCCCAGTGGACGCAGCAGGCCCCGCCGCCGCCCGCGCCGCCGCAGGCGTACCCCTCCGCCCCCGCGCCCGCCTGGGGCGCCCCGCACCACGGCGGCCACCACGGCCACTACCGGCAGAAGAGCTTCGGCCGGATGCTCTTCTCCTCCTGACCGTGCCCGGTGGGCCCCGGCTCCGGCCGGGCCCGCCCCGCTCGTACGCACGCGAACACGACGAAGCCCCGGTCGCCGAGACGACCGGGGCTTCGTGACAGTGCGCGATACTGGGATTGAACCAGTGACCTCTTCCGTGTCAGGGAAGCGCTCTCCCGCTGAGCTAATCGCGCAGGTGAACCTGCGTGTACTGCGTGCGCGATACTGGGATTGAACCAGTGACCTCTTCCGTGTCAGGGAAGCGCTCTCCCGCTGAGCTAATCGCGCGGGTGATCCTCGCGGACCGACGATCCTTGCGGATCAGTGGACGATACTGGGATTGAACCAGTGACCTCTTCCGTGTCAGGGAAGCGCTCTCCCGCTGAGCTAATCGTCCTTGGAGGTGGAGACGGGATTTGAACCCGTGTAGACGGCTTTGCAGGCCGTTGCCTCGCCTCTCGGCCACTCCACCAGGGGCGGGAGACCGGTGAAGATCCCCACCTTCTGCGAGCGGACGACCAGGTTCGAACTGGCGACCTCAACCTTGGCAAGGTTGCGCTCTACCAACTGAGCTACGTCCGCTTGTCATTCCCGGTCCGCTTGCGCGTCCCGGCGACGTGTTGAACTCTAGCGGATTCCGGGGCCAGTACAAAAACGCGTTTGTGCAGCGTGCTGAGGTGCGCTCGCCCCGGCGCGGCTCACCGCGCGCCGCCCTACACTCACGAACGTGCACGACCTCGCTCCCATGGCCCGCTTCGGCGGCCTCTTCGCCTCCGGTCTGCGGGACGTGACCAGCGATCCCGCGGCCCTCGACTCGTCCGGATTCTGGGCGGTGTGCGCCGGTTTCGAGGGCTCCCTGCTCTGTGCCCGCTTCGACACCGTGCGCCCCGAGGCCGTGCCCGCCCCGGTCCCCGGCGCCTGGCGCGGCCCCGCGGCCGGCGACTGGACCACCTCGCTCGACCGGAACGCCTACACCGAAGGCGTACGACGCATCCGCGCGTACATCGCGACCGGCGAGGTCTACCAGGCCAACCTCTGCCGCGTCCTGAGCGCTCCGCTGCCCGACGGGGGCGCGGCGGACGTGGACGCCCTCACCGCCCTGCTGGCGCGCGGCAACCCCGCCCCCTACGCAGGAACGATTCGGCTCCCCGCGCACGGCGTCGAGATCGCCACCGCGTCCCCCGAACTCTTCCTCCGCAGGGACGGCCGCACGATCGAGTCCGGGCCCATCAAGGGCACCGGCCGCACCGAGGCCGACCTGCTCGACAAGGACCACGCCGAGAACGTGATGATCGTCGACCTGGTCCGCAACGACCTGGGCCGGGTCTGCGCCACCGGATCGGTCACCGTCCCCGACCTGTGCGCCGTCGAGAAGCACCCCGGCCTCGTCCACCTCGTCTCCACCGTGCGCGGCCGCCTCGCCGACGGCGCCGGCTGGCCGGAGATCCTCGCCGCCGCCTTCCCGCCCGGCTCGGTCACCGGCGCGCCCAAGTCCAGCGCCCTGCGGATCATCCGCGAACTGGAGACCGCCCCGCGCGGCCCGTACTGCGGCGGCATCGGCTGGGTGGACGCCGACCGGGGCACCGCCTCGCTCGCCGTCGGCATCAGGACCTTCTGGACCGACCGCACCGGACCCGCCCCCCTCCTGCGCTTCGGCACCGGCGCCGGCATCACCTGGGGCTCCGATCCGGAACGCGAATGGGACGAGACCGAACTCAAGGCGTCCAGGCTGCTCGCTGTAGCGTCGGGCGCATACGAAGCAACCGGAAGGACCGCACCATGAGGATCTGGGTCAACGGCGAGCTGCGCCCCGCCGACGACGCCCGGGTGTCCGTGCTCGACCACGGACTCACGGTCGGCGACGGCGTCTTCGAGACGCTCCGGGTCACCCGGGGCCGCCCCTTCGCCCTCACCCGCCACCTCGACCGCCTCACCCGGTCCGCCCGGGGCCTCGGCCTTCCCGACCCCGACCTCGACGAGGTGCGCCGCGCCTGCGCCGCCGTCGTCGACGCCAACCCGGTGGAGCTCGGCCGGCTGCGGATCACGTACACCGGCGGCATCTCGCCGCTCGGCTCCGACCGGGGCGACGAGGGCCCCGGCCTGGTCGTCGCGCTCGGCGGGGTGAGCCGCCGCCCCGACACCACGGCCGTCGTCACCGTGCCGTGGACCCGCAACGAACGCGGCGCGCTCACCGGCCTCAAGACCACCTCGTACGCGGAGAACGTCGTCGCCCTCGCCCGCGCCCACGAGCACGGCGCGTCCGAGGCGCTGTTCGCCAACACCGCGGACCGGCTCTGCGAGGGCACCGGCTCCAACGTCTTCGTCGTCCTCGACGGGCAGCTCCACACCCCGCCCGTCGCCTCGGGCTGCCTCGCCGGCATCACCCGGGCGCTCGCGGTGGAGTGGACCGGGGCGCAGGAGACCGACCTGCCGTTCGACGTCCTGGACCGGGCCGAGGAGATCTTCCTGACCTCCACCCTGCGTGACGTCCAGGCCGTGCACCGGGTCGACGGCCGCGAGCTGCCCGGCGTGCCCGGACCGGTGACCGCGAAGGCGATGCGCGTGTTCGACGAGCGGGCCGCGGACGACATCGACCCGTGATCGTCGCGGCCGCCGCCCGCCCGGTCTCGGCAAATTCGGGTGACAGGCCCACGCACGGGGGATAGAACCCCTCTGATGACGACGACACTGCGGCCGTCCGGGCCGATCCAGCCAGGCGCCGACGGCGCACAGCGGCGCGCGTACGACGTGTGCGACAACGGGCGCCCCGTCGGCTCCGTGACGCTCACCCTCGAACCGGGGGCGGGCGGGGCCACGGGGGCCGTCAAGGACCTGCGGATCGACGAGGCCGTCCGCCGCCGGGGCAGGGGCACCATCGCCGCGCTGGCCGCGGAGGAGATCCTGCGCGGGTGGGGCTGCACACAGGTGTTCACCGAGGTGGCCGCCGGTGACATGGCAGGGCAGCGGATGGCCGACGCCCTCGGCTACACCGAGCGCAGCCGGCACATGCTCAAGACCCTGCCCGAGCAGCCGCCGGTCCTGCCCGCCGGTCTCACCGGGCGCCCGATGACGCCCGAGGAGTTCGCGGTCTGGGAGGGCGAGGCGGTCGCCGGGTATGCGGAGAGCCTGATCAGCCGGGGCTTCCCCCGGGAACGGGCGCTGGAGATGTCCCGCGCCTCCCACGCCCGCTACCTGCCGGACGGCCTCGCCACCGAGGGGGCGCGGCTGGACCAGCTGATCAACGAGGGCGGGATCGTGGGCAACGTCTGGGTGTCGCCGTTCGAGATGCACCCCGGTCTGCGGGTCGCCTACGTCTTCGACGTGGAGGTGCGCGAGGCCTTCCGGGGACGCGGCTACGGGCGGGCGCTGATGCTCCAGGCCGAGCGGATAGCCCTGGAGGCGGGCGAGACGCGGATCGGCCTGCACGTCGTCACGGCCAACACCCCGGCCCTGCGGCTGTACGAGTCGCTCGGCTACGAACTCACCAGGTCCTACCCGGCCAAACCGTTGTAGGGCGCCCGCCCGGGCCTCAGCCCTCCCCGGCGAGCAGCCGGTCCGCGATCTCCTCGATCCGCTCGCGGAGCCCCTCCTGGCTCTTGCCGCCGTCCAGCCGTTCCCCGTCGATGACGTACGTCGGCGTGCCGGTCACCCCGATCGCCTTGCCCTCGGCCTGGTCCGCGTCGACGATCAGCATGTGCCGGCCGTCGATGAGCGCGGTGTCGAACTCCTCGGCATCGAGACCCAGCTCCCCGGCCACCTCGACCAGCAGCTTCTCGCCCCGCGCCCCGAGGCCGTCGGTTCGGGCGAGGACCGCCTCGATGTAGGACCATCCGCTGCCCTGGACCACGGCCTCCTCGGCGGCCTGCGCGGCGGCGTACGCGTGCTTGTGCTTCTCCAGCGGGAAGTGCCGCAGCCGGATCTCCAGCCGGTCGCCGTACCGGGCCCGCAGGGCGTGCACATCGGTGAGGGCGAGATGGCAGTCGGGGCACTGGAGCTCGCACCAGACGTCGAGGACGACCGGTGCGGCGGTGGAGGAATCGCTCATGGGGCCAGTCTCGCAGGGCGCGCGCCCCCGCCTCCTCCCGGCACCGCCCGTACGGCACCTGGGGAGGAGCCCGGCCCCTGAGATCTCCCTGATACGGACCCGGGGCATGGCCGCCCGCCGGGTGACCGGTGCAGGATGGAAGGGACGTATCCCCCCGCGCCAGGAGGCACCGATGCTTGCCGAGACCATTTGCTCCGCGGTGTCCGCGGCGGGCCTGGGCATCGCGGCCGTCACCGCGTACCGCAAGCGGTTCCTCACCGCGACGAGGATCGCCGCCTACTCGCTGGTGCCGGTCGGCCTGGTGCTGACGGGCGTCGTGAAGTGGGTGTCGGACATCGCCTTCAAGCCGAGCGTCTGGCTGGGCTTCGGCCTGCTGGGCGTGGCCTGGCTGCTGTTCATGATCACGCGTGCGGTCGAACGCAGGGGCGGCGGCAGCCGCAAGGAGCGCCGGGCGGCTGCCCGCGCCGCCCGGGACGAGGCAGTGGCCCCGGGGGCATCGGCCCCCTCGCTCGGCGCCGGCTCGTCGGCCGCGGGCACGCGCCCGCGGAGCAAGCAGGAGAAGCAGTCGGCCGCGTCCGGATCCGGTGACGACTTCAGCGACATCGAGGCCATCCTCAAGAAGCACGGCATCTGACCCCGGAGCCGTCCGGACCCGTCCGGAGCGCCGAGCCCCGCCGCACCCCCGCGGCGGGGCTCACGTCGTCTCACCAGGTGAATCGTTTCGCGGGGGACTCCTTGACCATGCCTCGCGAGGCCGCATAGCGTCCCGCTGGGCCGTGAATCCATTCGCTCCGGCCCCACGAAACCGGGGGCGGGACGCGTGGCGCGTGCGGCGGACGGCCCCCTTCCGCATGCCCGAGACGGAGACGCCATGGCCCTGTTCGACCTGCCCCTGGACCAACTGCGCACCTACCGCCCCGACCCCGACGAGCCGGAGGACTTCGACGCGTTCTGGCAGCTCACCCTCGAAGAGGCCGCCGCCCACCCGCTGGACGCCGAGTTCGCGCCGTACGACGGTGCGCTGGCCGCCGTCGACTCGTACGACGTGTCATTCGCCGGCTGGGGCGGGCACCGGATACGTGCCTGGCTGAACGTCCCCGCGGGCGCCGAGGGCCCCCTGCCGACCGTCGTGCACTACCTCGGCTACAGCGGCGGGCGCGGGCTGCCCCACGACCACCTGGTGTGGCCCTCGGCCGGCTGGGCCGCGCTGATCGTGGACACCCGGGGTCAGGGCGCCGTCAACCACCACTCGGCGGGTGCCACCCCGGACCCGTACGGCGCCGCAAATCCGCAGGCGCCCGGCTTCATGACCAACGGCATCCTCGACCCGGAGACGTACTACTACCGCCGCGTCTACACCGACGCGGTGCGCGCCGTCGAGGTCGCGCGCAGCCACCCGGCCGTCGACCCCGCCCGCATCGTCGTGAACGGCGCCAGCCAGGGCGGCGGCATCACGCAGGCCGTGGCGGCCCTCAGCCCGCACGTGAAGGCCGCGTTCGTCGACGTTCCGTTCCTGACGCACTTCCGGCGTGCCGTGGAGATCACCGACGAGGACCCGTACCAGGAGATCGTCCGTTTCCTCGCCACCCAGCACGGCGCGGGCGCCCAGGTGTTCCGCACCCTGTCGTACTTCGACGGCGTCAGCTTCGCCGCCCGGGCAACCGTGCCCGCGCTCTACTCGGTCGCCCTGATGGACGCGATCTGCCCGCCCTCCACGGTCTTCGCCGCCTACAACCGCTGGGCCGGGCCCAAGGAGATCGAGATCTACCCCTGGAACGGCCACGAGGGCGGCACCGGCGTCCACCGCCAGGCCCAGCTGCGGAAGCTGCGCGAACTCCGCTGAGCCGCCGGACCGAGGCGGGGGGAGCGGAGGGTTGGAAAGCATGTCGGGCGATCGGACGCCGGAGCGATTAACGACGCCCCCATGACGGGTGAACTCCCCTCCTGAAGAGGCATGTTGGTACGCGGCACCCTTCGGACTGCGTCATGATCGTCCCGAAATGGTGGACACCTCCCGGGGCGACGCCCCCGCACCCCCTGGCGAAGAGCCGCGCGGCTGCCTCTTCGCGCTTTCCCAGCCCCCTCTGATGATCTTCCTCACGGTCATCGGCACCCTGCTGCTGATGGCCGCGTTGCACGATCTCTTCATGCTGTGAGCGGTCAGCCGGCCGCTTCCCTGCGGCGCGCCCGGTACGCGGCCACGTGCAGACGGTTACCGCAGGTGCGGCTGGAGCAGTAGCGGCGGGAGCGGTTGCGCGAGAGGTCGACGAAGGCGTGCCGGCAGTCCGGTGCCTCGCACCGCCGCAGCCGCTCCGTCTCGCCCGCCACGATGATGAAGGCGAGGGCCATGCCGCAGTCCGCCGCCAGGTGATCGGCGATCGAGGCGTCCGGCGAGAAGTAGTGCACGTGCCAGTCGTAGCCGTCGTGGGCGGTGAGCTGCGGCGTGGTGCCGGCGGCCGCGACCAGGGCGTTCACCAGCCCGGCCGCGGTCCGCGCGTCCCCGGCCGCGAAGACCTCCGCGAACCGGGCGCGCACGTCGTGCACGGCCCGCAGGTCCTTCTCGTCGAGCGCGCCGACCCCGCTGACCCGGTGGCGTACGGCGAACGTGTGGAGCGCCGCGGTGTCGGGCAGCCCGTCGGCGGGTGCCCCGTCCCCTTCCGGTTCGCTCTCCGGCGCGGTGTTCACCAGATCGACCACTAGGTCGAGGGCGATCCGGGTGTCGTGGGGGATCAGCACGCTTTCGCTCCCTGGCCTCCGGCGGACGGGTGCCCGCCGATGCCGGACGACTCTACTGGCTCGGCCGGAACGCGGACCGGCGCCGGTCACCACGGTGGATCCGTGGTCACCGGCGCCGGTGTCAGCCGTATGAGGTTGTCCGCGCGACGCCGTCTCCCCGAGTCGGACGGCGTCGTGCAGCTCTCGGCCTGGCTCAGTTCTCGGCCAGGATGTGTGAGAGCTCCGTATCGAGGTCGAAGTGACGGTGTTCGGTGCCCGGTGGAACCGCGGCGTCGGTCCGCTTGAGGAACGACTCCAGGGCCCGTGCCGGGGCCTCGAGCAGTGCTTCGCCCTCTGGGGAGCTCAGCGCGATACAGACGACGCCCTGGCCGTGACTACGGGATGGCCAGACGCGGACGTCTCCGGTGCCGGTGGGCCGGTGCAGCCCCTCGGCAAGGAGGTCACGGGCGAAAACCCACTCGACCGTCTCCTCCGCTCCGGTGTGGAAGGTGGCGTGCACGGCATACGGATCGGCCGTGTCATACCGCAGGCCCGCGGGTACAGGCAGTGAGGACTCGCTCGACACAACGAGGCGCAGGTGCAGCTCGCAGCTGACCGTGGTGTTCATAAGCGCCAGGGCCTTTCGCTCAGTGTGCGCTCGGGGATTCGCACGTCGGCGAAATCGACATGCCACCTACGGTGCCGTTGTAAACCCCTCTGACCGTTTTGTGTTTCTTCGGGTAGCTCGTACAGCGGTGTGTAACTTTGGGTCATGCGGCCATTCCAGTGACGCGCGGCGGTCCGGTAGGTTGAGCCCATGAATGCGGAGAGTGACGAGCGGGACGGTGCCGCCGCGGCGGCGGAACCGGCTTCCGCGGCGGGGGAAGCGCCCCGCGACGCGACGGGGGACGTCATACCGGGAGTGACCAAGGAGGACCCGCCGCTCGGTTCCAGGGCGCCCGGCTTCATCAAGGCGTCCAGGGCGCTCCACCTGAGCTGGCAGGTCGGCGTCTTCGTGGTCGGCCTCGCGGTCGTGGTGGCCGGCATCATCATGCTGCCGCTGCCCGGTCCCGGCTGGCTGGTGATCTTCGGAGGCATGGCGATCTGGGCGACCGAGTTCGTCTGGGCCCAGCTGGTGCTGCGCTGGACCCGGCGCAAGGTCACCGAGGCCGCCCAGCGGGCGCTCGACCCCAAGGTCCGCCGGCGCAACATCATCCTCACGGTCGTCGGGCTCGTGATCATCGCGGTGCTCGTCGGGATCTACGTGTGGAAGTTCGGGATAGTCATGCCCTGGAAGATCCACGAGTGACCCCCGAGGTGGTCACGGGGCACCGCTGACATGGGGTAATGTTCGGCGTGCGCCCGGGCGATTAGCTCAGTGGGAGAGCGCTTCGTTCACACCGAAGAGGTCACTGGTTCGAACCCAGTATCGCCCACCCCGGACCGACGGCCCGGAAGCTTTCGAAGCTTCCGGGCCGTCGGCGTTCGCATGCTCAGTGCATCCGCCCCAGCGCCTCCTTCACCCGCCGGGCGTCGCGCAGCCGCTTCTCGTACGTCGCCCCCACCGCGAGCAGCAGCACCCCGGCCAGTGCCGGCGCCACCCATCGCGGCAGCGCGCCCACGACCTGCACCACGTACGGCGTCAGCTCGTGCAGCGCGTCCAGCGCCAGCACCGTGCCCCCCAGCACCAGCAGCGCCTGCAGCCGCAGCCGCGCACCCGTCAGCGTGATCACCAGGGCCGCCACCCCCAGGAGCAGCGGACGCGTCCAGTGCGGGTCCGCCCAGGCCGCGGCCAACGACGGCACCAGCGTCATCGAGAGCCCCGCCCCGTACGCCGTCCACGACGAGGCCGACGGGTCCCGGCGGCGGCGCAGCACCCCGACCACCAGCGCCGGCACGGTCACCGGCAAGGTGTACGCCTCCGGGGCCGACACCCCGGACAGCGAGAGCCGCACCCAGGCCGCCAGGACGAACAGCCCCGTCGCCAGGTACCCCGCGAACGGACGGCGCTCCGGCCGCAGCGCCGTCCCCGCCGCCAGCACCCCGCACAGCGCGAGCACCAGCGCCAGGAAGCGCGCGTCACCCGCCGCCGCCGCGACCGCCGCCGCACCCGCCGCCGCGCCGGTCACCTCGACGGGCAGCGCCACCGGGTGCCCCTTCAGCCGGGCGCCCAGCAGCACCGTCACCGCCGGGACCACCAGCAGCAGCGGAGCGGTCTCGTACACCGCCAGCTCCAGCGAGGCCCCAAGCGCCGCCGGCAGCACCGCGGCGCACACCACGGCAGCACACGCCGACGCCCGCACGGCCACCGCCGACGCACCCTCCTGCCGGTCCAGCGCGACCGCCAGCACCAGGAACACCGCCACCAGCAGACCGAACGCCGTGTACGTGGCCGCCTCGGTCGCCAGCGCCAGCAGCCCGGCCCCCACCGCACCGCCCGTCCCGACCACCCCGGCCGTCCGCGCCACGCCCGGCGCACCGCCCCGCAGCGCGCCCACCACGACACCGAACGCCGCCACCACCAGGACCAGCTGCACCGCGAGCGCCGCCGCGAAGGAAAGGTCCAGAGCCGCCGGCAGCACCATCAGCCCCGCCCAGCCCAGTCCCACGGCCGCCGAGCCCGCCGCACCGCGCCAGGCCGGCCCGGGCGCCGTCACCGGCCCGGCCCACCGCGGCAGCCCCTCCCACCACCGGAACGCCGCGCCGCAGGCCACGGCCGCGAGCAGCAGCACCACCGGGGCGTACGCCATCTCCGCCCACGGCAGGTCCGTCGCCCCCACCGCCCCCCGGACCCCGTCGCGCGGAACGCCCGACCACAGCGCGCCCAGCCGGGCCACCGGGCCCGCCGCGACCACAGTCACCGGGGGCAGCGACACCAGCACCGCGCCGGCCGTCACCGACCCGGACGCCCATCGGAGCCCCCGGACCGCCCCGGCCCCCAGCGGAGCCCGTACGGCGAAGAGCAGCACCCCGGCGCACAGCAGGTACGCCGGCACCGGCCAGCCGTCGGGCAGTCCGGCGGCGGGCACTCCGCCCACCGCTGCCACGGCCGCCAGCCCGGCGACCACACCCCCGGCCACCGCGAACGGCAGCCGAGCACCACGGGCACCCGCAACGGCGAGCGCCGCACCCGCCAGCAGCAGTGCCCCCGGCGCCACCGCGTCCGCCGGCCCGGACGCCGTCAGCGACTCCCCGAGCGCCAGCAGCAGCCCGGCCCCGCCCGTCGCACACAGGGCGACACACGCCATCAGCCGCACCGAAGCCCGCCCTGCCCGCAGGGCCACCACACCGTCCAGAGCGGCCGTCGCCAGCAACGCCCCGGAGAACCACAACGGGCCGCCGCCCGCCGCCCACGTCCACAGCACCAGCGGCAGCTGCGCGGCGAACACCGCCAGCGGCAGCGGCAGCCGCAGCCGGTCCAGCAGCAGCCCGTAGACCGCCCACAGCACCGCGAGCACCGCAGCGGCGGTCCCCGCGTACCCCGCACCGTCCGCACCCAGCATCGCCGCCACGTACAGCGCGTACGCGTCGAGCACCATCAGCACCGAGGTCAGGGCCGCCAGCGCCTCCGCCGTCGAGGACAGCTTCCGCCGCAACAGCAGCGCCGGCGCGCCCAGCCCCGCGGCCGTCAGGGCCGTCAGGACCGCGCTGCGCCCGCCGATCCCCATGTCACCCCAGCTCACCAGCGTGAACGCCAGCGCGGCGACCGTCAGCAGCAGCCCGCCGAGGACGAGCAGCACGTTCTGCACGCCGCGCGCGGGAGCCGGGGCGACCGGCGGGCCGAACGCCCCCGCCGCGGGGCCCGCGGACTCCGGCCGCGGGCCGGGACCGGCGGCGGGCGGCGCCGTGGCGGTGCTCAGCACCTGCACCAGCCAGGCGCGTCGGGTCAGCAGCTGGGCCCGGCGGGCGTCGAGCCGGACCAGTTCACTATCGAGGAGCGCCAATTCCTCGGCGGGCGGCGGCACATGTTCCATGGACGCGAGTGTGCTGCGCGCCACGCCCGGCGGACATGGGCACACGTACTCAGATCCCCGCCTGAGTACGAGCACGGCGCGGGCCGGACGGCATGGTTTGAACCACGGCCGCCCGGCCCTGTATGGTTCAACCCGTTCCCGGGCGATTAGCTCAGTGGGAGAGCGCTTCGTTCACACCGAAGAGGTCACTGGTTCGAACCCAGTATCGCCCACCCCGGGAGAGGCCGGTCCGTCAGCACCACCGACGGGCCGGCCTCTGCGTGTCCGGCCGCTCCCGCCCGTCACGCCGCCGTACGCAGCTCCGGGCGCAGCGGCCAGGCCGGGTTCACCGTCTCCGGTGTCCCGCTCCGCGCGAACCACGCCTGGAGCCCCCGCGCCTGCGCCGCGTGCCACACCGCCTGGAGCGTGTGCAGCTCCGCCGGCGTCAGCCGCTCCAGCCTGGCCGTGAACCGGCGTCCCACCGCCCGGACCAGCTCCAGCGAGGCCGCCGCGTCCGCCGCCGCGTCATGCGCGCCGTCCAGCAGCACCCCGTACAGCTCGCACAGGTCCGTGAGCGTGCGCCGGCCCTTGCGGTAGCGGTCCAGATGCTTGTCCAGCACCCGGGGATCCAGCACGCACAACGGCGACGCCTCCAGATACGCGCCCAGCGACGAGGCGCGATGCCGCTTCAACTCCCGGTCGAGCAGCGTCAGGTCGAACGGCGCGTTCATCACCACCAGCGGCCGGCCCGCCGCGCACTGCTCCGCCAGCGCCCGGGCCATCTCCTCCACCGCCGGCGCCGGCCACCGGCCGTTGCGCTGCAGATGGTCGTCGGTCAGCCCATGGATCTCCGTCGCACCCGGGGGCACCGGCACCCCCGGGTTCACCAGCCAGCGGGTGACCCGCACCGGGCCGTCCGCCCGGTCCTGGACGACGAGGGCGGCCGAGACGATCCGGTCCTCCTCGACGTCCACACCCGTGGTCTCCGTGTCGAAAGCGGCCAGCGGTCCTTCGTACCAATGAGTCATCCCCGAACTCCTCGCGCACGCGCGGCAGATGGCGTGATACCCCTGCCCGGTTCGGTGATACCCGCACCCTTTGCCTGATACGCCGTTTGCGGGCTGCTCCATACGGTGACAACACAAGTACCGGCAGCGGAAGTTGACCGCCCGGCATCTCTCATCCCCATCGGTACGGCCCGGAAGGCTTACGGAGCCATGGCGCTCGCGCAGCCCGAACCGAGCGGGCTGCTGCCCCAGCGGACGGCACCGCTGCGCGGAGCACTCGCCACCACCGCCTGCATGGAGACCCTCCAGGTGGGCTACCTCCACGCCGTCGCCGCCGCGGCGGGCTGCTCGCTGTCGCAGCCCTTCCCCGACAACGGCATCGACTGGCACGTCAGCCACGGCGCCCCCGGCCATGTCGTCGACGACGAGGTGACCATCAAGGTCCAGCTGAAGTGCACCTACCAGATACCGTCCCGGCCACCCGGCCGGACCTTCTCCTTCACGCTGGACAACGCCCACCTCGTGAAGCTCGCCCGGACACCCGTCTCGGTGCACAAGATCCTCGTCGTGATGCTCGTACCGCGCAGCCAGGACGACTGGCTGCGCGCCGGACCCGACAGCCTCGACCTGCGGCACTGCTGTTACTGGACCAACCTGGCCGGCCACCCCGTGACCGGCCGCCACCGGACCACCGTGCGGCTCCTGACCTCGCGCGTCTTCGACGACCGGGCGCTCTGCGAGATCATGACCCGCGTCGGGGCGGGAGGGAGACCCTGATGCACGAGCCCGTAGACCTCCACGGCGAGGCCGCCGCACCCTCCTGGGCGCTGCCCGACCCGGCCCACGTCGAGCCGGCCGTCCTGGGCGCCCTGCTCGCCCGGCACGGCTGGCAGCGGCGCGGCGGGGGAGAGGGCCCGTACAGCCGCTGGACGCCGCCCGGCGGCGCCGCCAGCCTGCTCGTCCCCCGCACCAGGGCCTTTCCCGACAGTGAGGACCTGCTGGGCGAGGCCCTGACCGCGCTCGCCCGCAGTGCCCACCCTTCCGCCCGCGAGGTCCTGGTCGCCCTCACCGTCCCCAGCGACGAGATCCGCTGGCGGCGCGAGGTCCCGGAACCCGCCGCCGGGGCGGCCGACTGGCTCGGCGCCGAACGGCTGCACGGCGCCGCCCGGCAGATCCTGCTCGCCGGCGCCCTCGCCGTACGCGGCCGGGCCGGCTACCACGGCGCCCGCCGCCGCAGGCGCGCCCTCGCCGCCCTCGGCCCCGTCCTCGTCGGCCCCGCCCCCGGTGGCCGCACACTCACCGCGTTCGTCCCCGTCGCACCGGGCCGACCCGTCGCCGTACGCCTCCACCACGCCCTGCACGCCACCCGCGAGGCCGTCGACTACCAACGGGCCACCGGCGGCATGGAAGCCTTCGACAACGCCGTCGCGGCGGGCGTCAGCCGCGAACTCACCGAGGCGCTCGTCGCCCTCGTCCGCGGCTCCGAGGGCGCCGCCGTCGCCCTGGACTGGGCGCCCGCAGCCGGAACGCCCGACGGCTGCCCCGCCCGCCCCGAGCCCGTCGAGTTCTCCCCGGGCGACCTGCCCGCCCTGCGCCGCGCCAGTGCGCGCTACCTGCGCGACGAGCCCGCCGTCACCGTACGGATCACCGGCGCCGTCGTCCGGCTGCGCCGGTCCGGGCCGCGCGGGGCCGGGATCGCAAGGCTGCGGGTGCTCGCCGGCGCCGAGGTGCCGCACGTCAGGATCGAGCTGGACGAGGAGGCGTACCGGATCGCGGGCCAGGCCCACCTGGTCGGGCTGCCGGTACGGGTGGAGGGGCGGCTGGAGAGCCGGGGCGGCTTCCGGCGGCTGACCGGGGCCTCGCACGTCGTCCCCGTGCAGGTCGACGACGAGGAGCGCGACCGGCTGATGAAGTCCCTCCAGGAGAACGTGGACTCGTTCGAGGAGGCGTGCGCGGGGGAGTAGGCCGGAAACCGGCCCTTTCGCAATGGGGGCCCTCGGCTCGGTACGATTCCCTCTGCACGCGCCAGAGGAGTGCGGTGCGCCCCCTGAGTCAGGAGAGACCGGTGTCAGACGTCCGTGTGACCATCCAACGCGATTCCGAGCGGGAAGAGCGCGTGGTGACGACGGGCACTACGGCGGCCGACCTCTTCCCCGGTGAGCGCACCATCGTCGCGGCCCGCGTCGGCGGCGAGCTGAAGGACCTCGCGTACGAGCTCAAGGACGGCGAGACCGTCGAGCCCGTCGAAATCTCCTCCGAGGACGGCCTCAACATCCTGCGCCACTCCACCGCGCACGTCATGGCCCAGGCCGTGCAGGAGCTGCACCCCGAGGCCAAGCTCGGCATCGGCCCGCCGGTCAAGGACGGCTTCTACTACGACTTCGACGTCGAGAAGCCGTTCACGCCCGAGGATCTCAAGGCCATCGAGAAGAAGATGCAGGAGATCCAGAAGCGGGGCCAGAAGTTCTCCCGCCGGGTCGTGACGGACGAGGCCGCCCGCGAGGAGCTGGCAGACGAGCCGTACAAGCTGGAGCTCATCGGCATCAAGGGCTCCGCCTCCTCGGACGACGGCGCGGACGTCGAGGTGGGCGGCGGCGAGCTGACCATCTACGACAACCTCGACCCGAAGACCGGCGAGCTCTGCTGGAAGGACCTCTGCCGGGGTCCGCACCTGCCGACCACCCGGTTCATCCCGGCGTTCAAGCTGATGCGGAACGCCGCCGCGTACTGGCGGGGCAGCGAGCGCAACCCGATGCTCCAGCGCATCTACGGCACCGCCTGGCCGACCAAGGACGAGCTGAAGGCGCACCTGGAGTTCCTGGAGGAGGCCGCCAAGCGGGACCACCGCCGCCTGGGGGCCGAACTGGACCTCTTCTCCTTCCCGGACGAGATCGGCCCCGGCCTCGCCGTCTTCCACCCCAAGGGCGGCGTCATCCGCCGGGCCATGGAGGACTACTCGCGCCGCCGCCACGAGGAGGAGGGCTACGAGTTCGTCTACTCGCCGCACGCCACCAAGGGCAAGCTCTTCGAGAAGTCCGGCCACCTGGACTGGTACGCCGACGGCATGTACCCGCCCATGCAGCTCGACGAAGGGGTGGACTACTACCTCAAGCCGATGAACTGCCCGATGCACAACCTGATCTTCGACGCGCGCGGCCGTTCGTACCGTGAACTGCCCTTGAGGCTGTTCGAGTTCGGCACGGTGTACCGGTACGAGAAGTCGGGTGTCGTGCACGGCCTGACCCGCTCGCGCGGCTTCACGCAGGACGACGCGCACATCTACTGCACCCGTGAGCAGATGGCGGAGGAGCTGGACCGGACGCTCACCTTCGTCCTGAACCTGCTCCGTGACTACGGGCTCACCGACTTCTACCTGGAGCTGTCCACCAAGGACGAGACCAAGTTCGTCGGGTCGGACGAGACCTGGGAAGAGGCCACCGAGACGCTGCGCCAGGTCGCCGAGAAGCAGGGCCTGCCCCTGGTTCCGGACCCGGGCGGGGCCGCGTTCTACGGCCCGAAGATCTCGGTGCAGGCGCGGGACGCCATCGGGCGGACCTGGCAGATGTCGACCATCCAGCTCGACTTCAACCTGCCGGAGCGGTTCGACCTGGAGTACACCGGTCCGGACGGCTCCAAGCAGCGCCCGGTCATGATCCACCGTGCCCTGTTCGGCTCCATCGAACGCTTCTTCGCGGTGCTCCTGGAGCACTACGCGGGTGCGTTCCCGGTCTGGCTGGCCCCGGTCCAGGCGGTCGGCATCCCGATCGGCGACACCCACATCCCGTACCTCCAGGAGTTCGCGGCGGAGGCCCGGAAGGAGGGCCTGCGCGTTGAGGTGGACGCGTCGTCGGACCGGATGCAGAAGAAGATCCGCAATCACCAGAAGGCCAAGGTGCCGTTCATGATCATCGTCGGCGACGACGACATGAACGCGGGCACGGTGTCGTTCCGGTACCGCGACGGTTCGCAGGAGAACGGCATCGCCCGTGACGAAGCGATCGCCAAGCTCGTTGACGTGGTGGAGCGTCGCGTGCAGGTGTGAGTGTTCCCCGCACGAGCGGGGGTGACCCGCGGGATCACCGCAAGCTTGGCAACGAGCTTTACTGCTCCCCGCGCAAGCGGGGATGAGCCCCCGGTGAGCTACGAGCTCGCCGGGGGCTCCTTCTCGTCCTCCCGCCGGAACGCCTGGATCAGCCAGGACGAGAACGCACCCGTCACCGCGCCCAGCAGCCCCAGGCCGCAAGCCATCAGGCCCGCCGCGATGATCCGGCCCGCCGTCGTGACCGGCACGGCGTCCCCGTAACCCACCGTCGTCAGCGTCGCGCACGCCCACCAGACGGCGTCCCCGAACGTGCGGATCGAGGCGCCCGGGGCGTCGTGCTCCCAGTGGTAGACGCTGAGGGCCGCCGAGAAGCCGAGGAGCACGGCCGTCATCCCGGCGTACGCGATCACCCGCGCGTACAGGCCGAGGCGCGGCCGGTCCCGCTTCTTCTGGACGGCCGTATAGACCTGCACCATCCGCAGCGGGCGCAGCAGCGGCAGGATCAGGACGAGGGTGTCGAGCCAGTGGACGCGCGGGAAGCGGTGGCCCAGGCGGCTGAGCCGGAGGCGTACCGCGTAGTCGACGATGAACAGCAGCCAGGTCGCGCCGACGAGGGCGAGGGACAGGTCGTGCCA
This sequence comes from Streptomyces sp. 2131.1, assembly GCF_900105515.1. Lineage (GTDB taxonomy): Bacteria > Actinomycetota > Actinomycetes > Streptomycetales > Streptomycetaceae > Streptomyces > Streptomyces drozdowiczii. The sequence goes on from NZ_FNSY01000001.1 coordinate 5,894,428, forward strand.
GGGCTGGGCGTCGCGCGGGGCGAGGACGCGGAAGGCGTACCCGGCGAGGAAGACGAGTGAGGCGGAGAGGAGCGGGATCTCGGTGCGTCGCTCCCATTGGGTGAGGGCGGGAGGGGGCGGGGCCGGGGTGCGCGCGCTCATCGGCCCAGCATCGCGGTACGTGAGCGGGATCGGCCCCGGCGACACGCTCCGCGCAGGTGACGCAATATGCTGGCCGGCATGACGAGTGAGCCGGAGCAGCAGATCGGAGTGGGGACGCCCGACGCGTTCCAGCGCCTGTGGACGCCCCACCGGATGGCGTACATCCAGGGGGAGAACAAGCCGACCGGCCCGGACGCGGGGGACGGCTGTCCGTTCTGCGGGATTCCGGCGCTGTCGGACGAGGACGGGCTCGTCGTCGCGCGCGGTGCGAAGGTCTACGCCGTGCTGAATCTGTATCCGTACAACGGCGGGCATCTGCTGGTGGTGCCGTACCGGCATGTCGCGGACTACACGGAGCTGGACGGTCCGGAGACGGCGGAACTGGCCGATTTCACGAAGCGGGCGATGACCGCGCTGCGGGCGGCTTCGGGTGCGCACGGTTTCAACATCGGGATGAACCAGGGCGAGGTCGCGGGGGCGGGGATCGCCGCGCATCTGCACCAGCACCTGGTGCCACGGTGGGGCGGTGACGCCAACTTCATGCCGGTGGTGGGGCACACCAAGGTGCTGCCGCAGCTGCTGGCGGACACGCGGAAGATGCTGGCGGACGCCTGGCCGGCCGCTTGATTCGTTCCCGCTCGCAGTGCGGGGCGCCCCGGATTCCTTCCGGGGCGCCCCGTTCGCGTACGCGGGTGGTCATGCGTCGTAGAGGTCGGCCTTGCCGGGGGTGGGCTGCTGGACGAGGCCGCTCAGGACCGACGAGCGGTTGTTGAAGCGCTCGGTGTCCACTCCGTGCTCCTCCAGGACCTTGATCGCCGCGTTGTGCACGACGCGCAGGACGGGGGTGGCGGCGCGCATGGCGTCGTCGGCCATGAAGCGGTGGCGCCAGGGCTTCTCGGCCCAGGCGTGGCGGAGCCCGAAGGGTTCGGGCAGGGCGATCTTGCCGCCGAGGTAGTCCAGGACCGGCGGGTACCAGGTGAAGGGGGCGCGCAGTGCGAGCCGGGTGACCTCGTGGGCGTCGACGAGGGCGAGGGTGATGTCGCGGGTCTCCCAGAACCGGACGGTCTTGTTGACGGTCCTGGTCTTTGCGGCGGGCTTGCTGGTGAAGAGGGAGTGGACGGGGCCGAGGGCGTGTCCGGTGACCTCGATGCGCAGGGTCTCGAAGAGGACGGTGACCGTGATCATCATGGTGATGACGAGCTGGCCGTCCCAGAGGGTGAACTGGACGCCGAGGTAGTGCCGGTCGCCGCCGCCGAACTGCTGGTGGTTGCAGATCCGCTGTATCTCGTGGGGCTTGATCTGGAAGGTGGCGACGTCCTCGCCCTCGCGGCGGGTGACGGCGTCGGCGTTCTCCCCGACGGGGGTGACGATCCAGTGGGTGACGGAGGGGGTGGGGAAGCCGCCGGTGTTGAGGGGGCCGCGTTCGAGCAGTTTCAGCTGGTCGTGGATGACGCGGATGACGTCCCAGCTGCGGAACTGGTGGATCTCCTTGCCGGGGTCCTTGGGGACGAGGTCCTCGGCGAGCTGCCAGCTGCCCCAGCGGGTGCCCATGCCGAGGATGCCCTTGGGTCCGGCGTAGAAGACGGAGTTGGACTGCTGTTCGGCGGAGAGCTTCTCCAGGCCTTGCCGCAGGGCCTCGCGGGCGGTCTCGCTGGGATTCTTCGGGACGGCTTCGGGGATCTTGGCGACGACGCCGCCGCCGGAGAGCAGGCCCTCCCAGCGGGCGCGCATGTCCTGGGCGGACTTCTCCGCGATGCGTTTGGCGATGTACCAGCCGATGACGGGGGCGACGACCATGGCGCGGAGGTAGAGCCCGAGGAATCCGGTCATCGGGAGCTTGATCAGGAGGAAGATCACGCCGATGCCGACGAGGGGGAGCAGGCTGTTGCCGAGGGCGGTGAGGAGCTTGTCCTTGGTCTTGGCGAAGCTGTCGCGGACCCGGAAGGCGATGACCCACATCAGCATGCCGGGCAGGAACAGGAAGCCGAACAGGGCGGTGACGGCGGTGAGTCTGGTGTCGCGGGCCTTGCGCAGGCGGCTCGCGGAGAGGCAGTGCTCGACGACGGTCTGCGGGTCGCTGCCGAAGGACTGGATGAGCGCTTTACGGGCTCCGCCGAGCATGCGTTCCTGGACGGCGCGGGAGAACGCCTCGCCGAGGTTCGGCTTGAAGTAGTCGGAACGGCCCTTCTTCACCTCGGACTTGTGCCACTCGCTGTTGGCCTTGAGGAGGTCCTCCACCGGGCTGTCGCGGTACGCCGCGGAGGCGAGGGCGTTGGTCGCCACCGCCGCGCCTGCCGACCCCTGGAGCGGAATCTGCGCTCCGGGAGAGAAATCGAATCCGTTGCTGGCCACTGTCGCCCCCACTCGCCACCGAAGAACCGCTCCTGCGGCTGTTTCCCAACTGCCGTGCCCGGCACACTTTCTGAGCTGGGGTCTCAGCGTATCGTCCGGATACGTCCGTCGTCCGGCCCTGTGGACAACGTCCTGGGGGAGCGGCTCTTTCGCGTCACCCCTGCTGGGCGTGGACGCGGCCGGCGAGCTGGGCGGGCATGGGCTCGTGGCGGGCGTACGCGCGGTCGAAGCGGCCGGTGCCGTGGGTCAGCGAGCGCAGGTCGACCGCGTACCGGCCGATCTCCAGTTCGGGGACGTCGGCGCGTACGAGGGTGCGTCCGGTGCCCGTCTGTTCGGTGCCGGTGACCCGGCCGCGGCGGCCCGAGAGGTCGCTCATCACGGGGCCGACGTAGTCGTCGGGAACGAGGACGCGGACCTCGGCGACGGGCTCCAGGAACCGGACGTGCGCCTCGGCGGCGGCCTCGCGCAGGGCCAGGGCGCCGGCGGTCTGGAAGGCGGCGTCGGACGAGTCCACGGAGTGGGCCTTGCCGTCCCGCAGGACGACCCGGATGTCGACGAGCGGGTGCCCGGCGGCGACGCCCCGGGCGGCCTGGGCGCGGACGCCCTTCTCGACGGAGGCGATGAACGGTCGGGGCACGGCGCCGCCGACGACCCGGTCGACGAATTCGATGCCGGAGCCGGCGGGCAGGGGTTCGACATCGATCTCGCAGACGGCGTACTGACCGTGGCCGCCGGACTGCTTCACGTGGCGGCCGTGTCCGGTGGCGGGTCCCGCGAAGGTCTCGCGGAGTGCGACGCGGTGCGGGACGGTGTCGACCTGGACCCCGTAGTGGTCGCGCAGCCGGTCAAGGGCGACGTCGAGGTGCGCCTCGCCCAGGCACCACAGGACGAGCTGGCCGGTGTCCGGGTTCTGTTCGAGGCGCATGGCCGGGTCCTCGGCGACGAGGCGGGCCAGGCTGTGGGAGAGCTTGTCCTCGTCGGCCTTGCTGTGGGCGCGGAGGGCCAGCGGCAGCAGGGGGTCGGGGGTGGTCCAGGGTTCGAGGAGCAGCGGGTGGCCGGTGCCGGAGAGGGTGTCGCCGGTCTCGGCGGTGTCGAGGCGGGCGACACAGGCGAGGTCCCCGGCGACGCACGCGTCGAGGGGACGCTGCTGTTTCCCGAAGGGCGAGGTGAGGGCGCCGACGCGGGTCCGGTCCTGGTGGCAGGGGCGGTCCTCGTGGGCGGGGCCGTCGAGGCCGTGGCCGTAGACGTGCACGGTGTCGTCGGGGCGCAGGATGCCGGAGAAGACGCGGACGAGGGAGAGCCGGCCGACGTAGGGGTCGGAGGAGGTCTTGACGACCTCGGCGACCAGGGGGCCGTCGGGGTCGCTCGTCAGGGCGGGGAGCGGGGAGCCGTCCGGGGTGGTGACGGTGGGCAGCGGGTGTTCGAGCGGGGTCGGGAAGCCGCGGGTGATCAGGTCGAGGAGTTCGACGGTGCCGATGCCCTGGCGGGCGCCGTCGGCCGCGGGCGCGGCGGCGAGGACGGGGTGGAGGGAGCCGCGGGCCACGGCGCGTTCCAGGTCGCGGACGAGTGTCTCGGTGTCGATGGTCTCGCCGCCGAGGTAGCGGTACATCAGGGTCTCGTCCTCGCTCTCGGCGATGATCCCCTCGATGAGCCGGGCCCGGGCCTCGGCGAGGGGTGTCCGCTCGTCGCCGGCGGGCGGGTGCTCGGCGCGCTCGCCGCCGGAGTAGTCGAGGATCCGCTGCGAGAGCAGGCCGGTGAGGCCGGTGAGCGGGGCGTGCCCGTCGGCGGCCTCCGGGCCGAGCACGGGCAGGTAGAGGGGGAGTACGGCGTCGGGGTCGTCGGCGCCGAAGAGTTCACCGCAGAGCCGGGTCATCGCGTCGAACGGGGTGCGGGCGGTGTCGAGGTGGGTGACGACGATGGCGCGGGGCATGGAGACGGCGGCGCACTCCTCCCACAGGGCACGGGTGGTGGCCGCCACGGCCTCCGCCTCCTGGGCCGCCGATACGACGAAGAGGGCCGCGTCCGCAGCGCGCAGCCCGGCCCTGACCTCCCCGACGAAGTCGGCGTAGCCGGGGGTGTCCAGCAGGTTGATCCGGTGGCCGTCCCAGTCCAGCGGAACCAGGGAGAGCCGGACGGACCTGTTCCGGCGGTGCTCGATCTCCTCGTGGTCGGAGACCGTGGTGCCGTCCTCGACCCGGCCAGGCCGGTTGATCGCGCCGGCGGTCTGCGCGAGCGCCTCGACGAGGGTGGTCTTGCCGGAGCCGCTGTGGCCGACCAGTGCCACGTTGCGCAGGTCGCGGGGACGGCCGGCCCGCGGTGCTCCTCCGGCGGCTCCGGTGTGCGCGTGTACCTTGTCGCCCATGGTCGTGCCTCCTGTCGGCCGGTACGGGCACGCACTCAGGGGCCGGCGCGGCGGCTGCGGCGACGCCCGCGGTATTCCGAGCTTGGCACTCCCCGCGGACCGCGTCCATACGGGTGTCCGGGGTGCCCGGACGGTGCCGGTCCCCCGGCGTGACTACGATGGGCGCGGAGGGTGCTGAGGGCCCTGGCCGGGCTCGCGGCGCCCGGCACGCACGTCTGCGGCGTTGCCGAAACGCCTTCATGGCTCCGCCATGGAGACGCTCCGGCGCCTTGCAGCCGCGCGGACCGGACACCGCCCCCCGAGCCAACCAAGACCTTCAGCACCCTCCAGCCGGTGGCCGACGGGGCCAAGCGGCCCACCTACCCCTCGGGAAGGCCATGCTGAACAAGTACGCGCGTGCCTTTTTCACGCGTGTCCTCACGCCGTTCGCCGCACTGCTGCTCCGCCTGGGCGTGAGCCCGGACGCGGTCACCCTGATCGGTACGGCCGGGGTGATGGCCGGTGCGCTGGTCTTCTTCCCGATGGGGGAGTTCTTCTGGGGCACGATCGTCATCACGATCTTCGTGTTCTCCGACCTCGTCGACGGGAACATGGCACGCCAGGCCGGCATCTCCAGCCGGTGGGGCGCGTTCCTGGACTCCACGCTCGACCGGGTCGCAGACGGCGCGATCTTCGGCGGCTTCGCCCTCTGGTACGCCGGCAGCGGCGACGACAACGTCCTGTGCGCGGTCGCGATCTTCTGCCTGGCGAGCGGTCAGGTGGTCTCGTACACGAAGGCGCGCGGTGAGGCGATCGGTCTGCCGGTGGCGGTCAACGGGCTCGTGGAGCGTGCCGAGCGCCTGGTGATCTCGCTGGTGGCGGCCGGTTTCGCGGGGCTGCACAAGTTCGGCGTGCCGGGCATCCAGGTGCTGCTGCCGATCGCGCTGTGGATCGTCGCCGTCGGCAGCCTGGTGACGCTGGTCCAGCGCGTCGTCACCGTCCGCCGCGAGGCCGCGGAGGCGGACGCGGCCGACGCGGCCTCGCGGTGAGCGGCGCCGGCGCCGACGCGCGGCCCGGCGCGAAGGAGCGGCTGAGCGACGCGCTGTACGGGCTGGGCTGGGCGGCGGTCAAGACGCTGCCCGAACCGGCCGCCCGGGCCCTCTTCCGCACGCTCGCCGACCAGGTGTGGAAGCGCCGCGGCAAGAGCGTGCTGCGCCTGGAGGCGAACCTGAAGCGGGTCGTGCCGGACGCCGCCCCGGCGAGGCTCGCCGCCCTGTCGCGCGCCGGGATGCGCTCGTACATGCGGTACTGGATGGAGTCGTTCCGGCTGCCCACCTGGAGCCCGGAGCGGATCAAGGCGTCCATCGACGTGACGGACGCGCACCGGCTGACGGACGGGCTCGACTCGGGGCGCGGGGTCATCCTCGCCCTGCCGCACCTGGGGAACTGGGACCTGGCGGGGGCGTGGGTCACCACCGACCTGAAGGTGCCGTTCACGACGGTAGCCGAGCGGCTGAAGCCGGAATCGCTGTACGACCGGTTCGTCGCCTACCGCGAAGGCCTGGGCATGGAGGTGCTGCCGCACAACGGCGGCGCCGCGTTCGGAACGCTGGCCCGGCGGCTGCGGTCGGGCGGTCTGGTCTGCCTGGTCGCGGACCGCGATCTGTCGGCGTCGGGGGTCGAGGTGTCGTTCTTCGGCGACACGGCCCGGATGCCGGCCGGCCCCGCGCTGCTCGCCCAGCAGACCGGCGCGCTGCTGCTGCCGGTGACGCTCTCGTACGACGACACGCCGGTGATGAAGGCGCGCATCCATCCGGCGGTCGAGGTGCCGGAGTCAGGTGACAGGACGGGGAAGACGTCCGTCATGACACAGGCTCTGGCCGACGCGTTCGCCCTGGGCATCGCCGAGCATCCGGAGGACTGGCACATGCTCCAGCGGCTCTGGATCGCCGACCTCGAACCCCGCGGAGACCAGCAGTGAAGATCGGCATCGTCTGCCCGTACTCCTGGGACGTACCGGGCGGAGTGCAGTTCCACATCCGCGACCTGGCCGAGCATCTGATCCGGCTCGGCCACGAGGTGTCCGTGCTGGCGCCCGCCGACGACGAGACGCCGCTGCCTCCGTACGTGGTCTCCGCGGGCCGGGCCGTACCGGTCCCGTACAACGGCTCGGTGGCCCGGCTGAACTTCGGGTTCCTGTCGGCGGCGCGGGTGCGGCGGTGGCTGCACGAGGGCACCTTCGACGTCATCCACATCCACGAGCCGACCTCGCCGTCGCTGGGGCTGCTGACGTGCTGGGCGGCGCAGGGCCCGATCGTCGCCACGTTCCACACGTCCAACCCGCGCTCCCGGGCGATGATCGCCGCGTACGCGATCCTGCAGGCCGCGCTGGAGAAGATCAGCGCGCGGATCGCGGTCAGCGAGTACGCCCGCCGCACCCTCGTCGAGCATCTCGGCGGGGACGCCGTGGTCATCCCGAACGGCGTGGACGTCGACTTCTTCGCCCGCGCCGAGCCCAGGCCCGAGTGGCAGGGCGGCACGATCGGCTTCATCGGCCGCATCGACGAGCCCCGCAAGGGCCTGCCCGTCCTGATGCGCGCGCTTCCCGCGATCCTCGCCGCCCGCCCCGACACCCGGCTGCTGGTGGCGGGCCGGGGAGACGAGGAGGAGGCCGTCGCCTCGCTGCCGAAGGAGATGCGCGCGCGTGTGGAGTTCCTCGGCATGGTGAGCGACGAGGACAAGGCGCGGCTGCTGCGCAGCGTCGACGTGTACGTGGCGCCCAACACCGGCGGCGAGAGCTTCGGGATCATCCTGGTCGAGGCCATGTCGGCGGGCGCACCGGTCCTCGCCAGCGACCTGGACGCCTTCGCGCAGGTCCTGGACCAGGGCGCGGCGGGCGAGCTGTTCGCCAACGAGAACGCCGACGCGCTGGCCGGGGCGGCGATCCGGCTGCTGGGCGACCCGGAGCGGCGCGCCGAGCTGAGCGAGCGCGGCAGTGCCCATGTCCGGCGCTTCGACTGGTCGACGGTCGGGGCGGACATCCTGGCGGTGTACGAGACGGTGGCGGACGGCGCGGCCTCGGTCGCGGCGGACGAACGCACGGGTCTGCGCGCCCGGTTCGGGCTGGCGCGGGAGTAGCGGGCCGGGCGGGCTCCCGCTCCCCGGTAGCCTTGCCGCCCGTGACCGTAACCCTCATCATCTGGGCCGCCGTCGTGCTCGTCGCGATCGGCCTGTACCTCAGCTGGACCGCGGGCCGCCTAGACCGGCTGCACACCCGTATCGACGCGGCCCGGGCGGCCCTCGACGCGCAACTGCTGCGCCGGGCCTCGGTCACCCAGGAGCTCGCCACCTCCGGGGTCCTCGACCCCGCCGCGTCGATCGTGCTGTACGAGGCGGCGCACGCCGCCCGGCAGTCGCCCCAGGACCATCGCGAGGTCGCCGAGAGCGAGTTGAGCGCCGCCCTGCGCGCGGTGTTCGGCGAGAGCGCGCAGGTGGAGGCGGTGCGCGAGATCCCCGGCGGTCAGGAGGCGGCGTCCGAACTGGCGGCCGCGGTACGGCGGGTGCCGATGGCGCGCAGGTTCCACAACGACGCGGTCCGGGCGGCGCGGGCGCTGCGGCGCCACCGCACGGTGCGCTGGTTCCGGCTGGCGGGGCACGCGCCGTTCCCGCTGGCGTTCGAGATGGACGACGAGCCGCCGGTGGCCCTGGCGGACCGCCCCGGCAGCTGACGGACAGTGGCCCCTTCCCGTACACGGGGGCGCGGGCCAAAACGATCCACCGGCCTCTCATTGGCCCTTGCTGTGGACTGGTTCCGGGGAGTTTGCTCGGAGTGCGTCATTCGGCGCTCCCGCATTCGCTCCCCCCAGTGAGGTCATCCGTGTCCACGCTTCCCAGCACCCCGCAGTCCGCCGACAACCCGGCCACCGGCACCGCCCGCGTCAAGCGCGGCATGGCCGAGCAGCTCAAGGGCGGCGTGATCATGGACGTCGTCAACGCCGAGCAGGCGAAGATCGCCGAGGACGCGGGCGCCGTGGCCGTCATGGCCCTGGAGCGGGTGCCGGCCGACATCCGCAAGGACGGCGGCGTGGCCCGGATGTCGGACCCGAACATGATCGAGGAGATCATCGAGTCGGTGTCCATCCCGGTGATGGCCAAGTCCCGCATCGGTCACTTCGTCGAGGCACAGGTCCTTCAGTCCCTCGGCGTCGACTACATCGACGAGTCCGAGGTGCTGACCCCGGCCGACGAGGTCAACCACAGCGACAAGTTCGCGTTCACCACCCCGTTCGTCTGCGGCGCCACCAACCTGGGCGAGGCGCTGCGCCGTATCGCCGAGGGCGCGGCCATGATCCGCTCCAAGGGCGAGGCCGGTACGGGCAACGTCGTCGAGGCGGTCCGCCACCTGCGCCAGATCAAGAACGAGATCGCCCGGCTGCGCGGCTACGACAACAACGAGCTGTACGCCGCCGCCAAGGAGCTGCGCGCCCCCTACGAGCTGGTCAAGGAGGTCGCCGAGCTGGGCAAGCTGCCCGTCGTGCTGTTCTCCGCGGGCGGCGTGGCCACTCCGGCCGACGCGGCGCTGATGCGCCAGCTCGGTGCCGAGGGCGTCTTCGTCGGCTCCGGCATCTTCAAGTCCGGCGACCCGGCCAAGCGCGCCGCCGCCATCGTGAAGGCCACCACCTTCTACGACGACCCGAAGATCATCGCGGACGCGTCCCGGAACCTGGGCGAGGCCATGGTCGGCATCAACTGCGACACGCTGCCCGAGACCGAGCGCTACGCCAACCGCGGCTGGTAGTCACCGATGAGCGACACCCCTGTGATCGGAGTCCTGGCCCTCCAGGGCGACGTGCGGGAACACCTGATCGCCCTGGCCTCGGCGGACGCCCTGGCCAGGCCGGTCCGGCGTCCCGAGGAACTGGCCGAGGTCGACGGGCTGGTCCTGCCCGGCGGCGAGTCCACCACCATGTCCAAGCTGGCCGCCCTGTTCGGCATGCTGGAGCCCCTGCGCGAGCGGATCGCGGCCGGGATGCCGGTCTACGGCACCTGCGCCGGGATGATCCTGCTCGCCGACAAGATCATCGACCCCCGCTCGGGCCAGGAGACGCTGGGCGGCATCGACATGATCGTGCGGCGTAACGCTTTCGGGCGGCAGAACGAGTCCTTCGAGGCGGCCGTCGAGGTCGCCGGGATCGACGGCGGACCCGTGGAGGGGGTCTTCATCCGGGCCCCCTGGGTCGAGTCCGTGGGCGCCGCGGCCGAGGTCATCGCGGAGCACGGCGGCCACATCGTGGCCGTACGGCAGCAAAACGCCCTCGCCACGTCATTCCATCCGGAACTGACCGGGGACCACCGCCTCCACGCGTACTTCACCGAGATGGTGCGCGCGGCCGGGTGACTCGATCCCGGTAGGATCTCTCGGGTTCGTACGGAATTTGGTGACGCGAAGGAGAAGGCAGATGTCCGGCCACTCTAAATGGGCTACGACGAAGCACAAGAAGGCCGTGATTGACGCCAAGCGCGGCAAGCTCTTCGCGAAGCTGATCAAGAACATCGAGGTCGCGGCCCGCACCGGCGGTGTGGACCCCGAGGGCAACCCGACCCTCGTGGACGCGATCCAGAAGGCGAAGAAGAGTTCGGTCCCGAACAAGAACATCGACTCCGCGGTCAAGCGCGGCGGCGGTCTCGAAGCGGGCGGCGTCGACTACCAGACGATCATGTACGAGGGTTACGGGCCCAACGGTGTCGCGGTGCTCATCGAGTGCCTCACCGACAACCGCAACCGTGCCGCGTCCGACGTACGGGTCGCCATGACGCGCAACGGCGGCTCGATGGCCGACCCGGGTTCCGTCTCGTACCTCTTCAACCGCAAGGGCGTCGTCATCGTCCCCAAGGGCGAGCTGACCGAGGACGACGTGCTCGGTGCCGTCCTGGAGGCGGGCGCCGAGGAGGTCAACGACCTCGGCGACAGCTACGAGGTCGTCAGCGAGGCCACCGACATGGTCGCGGTCCGCACGGCGCTCCAGGAGGCGGGCATCGACTACGACTCGGCCGAGGCCAACTTCCTGCCCACCATGCAGGTCGACCTCGACGAGGAGGGCGCCCGCAAGATCTTCAAGCTGATCGACGCGCTGGAGGACAGCGACGACGTGCAGAACGTCTTCGCCAACTTCGACGTCAGCGACGAGGTCATGGCGCAGGTCGACGCCTGAGCCGCGTTCTGACAGGGCTGTTGTGGACGGGCCGGCGGGGACACACCCCGCCGGCCCGCCGCATTGTCGGTGCCGACCGATAGCCTGCTGGAACAGTTGACCGATCGGCAGGGAGGGGGCGGACCGTGCGGGTGCTCGGCGTGGACCCAGGTCTGACCAGGTGCGGGGTCGGCGTCGTCGAAGGCGTCGCGGGGCGGCCCCTGACCATGCGCGGCGTGGGCGTCGTGCGCACCCCCGCCGACGCGGAGCTCGGCGACCGGCTCGTGGCGATCGAGCGCGGCATCGAGCAATGGCTCGACGAGCACCGCCCCGACTGCGTCGCCGTGGAACGGGTCTTCGCCCAGCACAACGTGCGCACGGTGATGGGCACCGCCCAGGCCAGCGCCGTCGCCATGCTCTGCGCGGCCAGGCGCGGCCTCCCGGTCGCCCTGCACACCCCGAGCGAGGTCAAGGCCGCCGTCTCCGGCAGCGGACGCGCCGACAAGGCACAGGTGGGTGCCATGGTGACCCGGCTCCTGCGGCTGGACGCCCCGCCGAAACCGGCCGACGCCGCCGACGCCCTGGCGCTCGCCATCTGCCACATCTGGCGCGCCCCCGCCCTCAACCGCCTCCAGCAGGCGCACGCGGCCGCCGCCCGCACCCCGCGCGTCCCGCGCACCGCAGCCGTTCCCGTCCGGAAGGTCCCCCGATGATCGCCTTCGTCAGCGGCCCCGTCGCCGCGCTCGCCCCGACCACGGCCGTCATCGAGGTCGGCGGCATCGGCATGGCCGTCCAGTGCGCCCCGAACACCCTGGCCTCCCTGCGCATCGGCCAGGAGGCGAGGCTCGCCACCTCCCTCGTCGTCCGCGAGGACTCGCTGACCCTGTACGGCTTCGCCGACGACGACGAACGGCAGGTCTTCGAGCTGCTCCAGACCGCCAGCGGCGTCGGGCCCCGGCTCGCCCAGGCCATGCTCGCCACGCACACCCCGGACGCCCTGCGCCTCGCCGTCGCCACCGGTGACGAGAAGGCCCTCACCGCCGTGTCCGGCATCGGCAAGAAGGGCGCCCAGAAGCTCCTGCTGGAACTGAAGGACCGGCTCGGCGACCCGGTCGGCGCCCACGCCCCCGGCCAGGGCATCGGCACCGCCGTCTCCTCCTCCTGGCGCGACCAGCTCCAGGCCGCCCTCATCGGCCTCGGCTACGCGACCCGCGAGGCGGACGAGGCGGTCGCCGCCGTCGCACCGCAGGCCGAGGAGGCCCTCGCCGCCGGCGGGACGCCGCCCGTGCCGCAGCTGCTGCGTGCCGCCCTCCAGACCCTCAACCGGGCACGCTGAGCGGCGCGGGCCACCCTTCTCCGCCCGGCCGGCCACCCCCGGCCGGGCACCGATACATCCGAGGCGGACAGACGAGATGAACTGGGACGACACCGGCGCCGGCATGGACGACCGGCTCGACGAGCGGCTGGTCGACGCCGGCGCGGACGGCGACGACACCGCGGTCGAGGCGGCGCTGCGACCCAAGGACCTCGACGAGTTCGTCGGCCAGGAAAAGGTGCGCGAACAGCTCGACCTCGTCCTCAAGGCCGCCCGAGCCCGCGGCGCCACCGCCGACCACGTGCTGCTCTCCGGCGCGCCGGGCCTCGGCAAGACCACCCTGTCCATGATCATCGCGGCGGAGATGAACGCCCCGATCCGGATCACCTCGGGCCCCGCCATCCAGCACGCCGGCGACCTCGCGGCGATCCTCTCCTCGCTCCAGGAGGGCGAGGTGCTGTTCCTGGACGAGATCCACCGCATGTCCCGGCCCGCCGAGGAGATGCTGTACATGGCCATGGAGGACTTCCGGGTCGACGTGATCGTCGGCAAGGGCCCCGGCGCCACCGCCATCCCGCTCGAGCTGCCCCCCTTCACCCTCGTCGGGGCGACCACCCGGGCCGGCCTCCTGCCACCCCCGCTGCGCGACCGCTTCGGCTTCACCGGCCACATGGAGTTCTACGCCCCCGCCGAACTGGAACGGGTGATCCACCGCTCCGCCCGCCTGCTCGACGTCGAACTGGACGCCGAGGGCGCCGCCGAGATCGCCGGGCGCTCCCGGGGCACGCCCCGTATCGCCAACCGGCTGCTGCGCCGCGTGCGGGACTACGCCCAGGTCAAGGCCGACGGCCGGATCGACCGGGAGATCGCCGCGGCGGCCCTCGGGGTGTACGAGGTCGACGCCCGGGGTCTCGACCGGCTGGACCGGGCGGTGCTCGGCGCGCTGCTGAAGCTGTTCGGCGGCGGCCCGGTCGGCCTGTCCACGCTCGCGGTGGCCGTGGGGGAGGAGCGCGAGACCGTCGAGGAGGTCGCAGAGCCCTTCCTCGTACGGGAGGGACTGCTGGCCAGGACGCCGCGCGGGCGGGTCGCCACACCCGCGGCGTGGGCCCATCTGGGAATGGTGCCGCCGCAGCACGGCGTAACGGGACAACAGGGCCTGTTCGGGGCGTGATGAGTCACAGGTTGACCGGAAGCGGAACCACGGTGCCATGCTGGGCGTTGTTCCATCGATGCGGACTCGCTTAGACTCCGCCGATGCCGCCCTTAAAGGGTCGGTGTGCCCACCCCCGTAGACCAGGCCGCTTTCCAGTGCGGTCGTGCGAAGGAAACTCGTCCCGTGAATCCCGTGACTCTCCTCCCCTTCATCGTGCTCATCGGGGCCATGTTCCTGATGACGCGGTCCGCCAAGAAGAAGCAGGCGGCGGCTGCGGCCATGCGCAATGAAATGCAGCCCGGCACCGGCGTCCGGACGATCGGGGGCATGTACGCCACCGTCAAGGAGCTTCACGACGACACGGTCCTCCTCGAGGTCGCTCCCGGCGTACACGCCATCTACGCCAAGAACGCCATCGGCGCCGTCCTCGACGACGCGGAGTACAACCGCATCGTGCACGGTGACACTCCGGAGCTGGACGTCGACGGCGCGGTCGTTCCCGACGACGCCTCCTCGCTGACCGGGCTCGACGACGCCGAGTCCGACGACGCCAAGACCGACCTGGTCAAGAAGACCGACTCGGACAAGGGCGACGAGGACGAGGCCAAGGCCGAGGACGAGAAGAAGTCCGACGGCAAGGCCGACGGCGAGGCCGACGCGAAGTAGCACACACGACGCGGGGCGGCCGTGAGCCGACAGGCATCCGGCCGGCCCCGGTCCGTGCGCTCCTTCGCGGGGGCGGGCCCCCACTAAACTTCGTGGCCGCTCGGGCGCATACCCGGCGCGGGGCGGTTGGACAGGGAGAAACGACAAGGTGGCAGCACCGAAGAAGGGCCGGGGCGCGGCCGGCGGTCAGGGGAAGCCAGGGCGTGCCCTGGCGCTGATCCTGATCGTCATGGCCGCCCTCACGGGCGGGATGTTCCTGGCCAAGCAGCCGACGCCGCGACTCGGCATCGACCTTGCGGGCGGTACCTCCATCACGCTGGAGGCCAAGGCCGAGCCGGGCCAGGAAAAGGCGGTCAACAAGACCAACATGGACACCGCGGTCGAGATCATGGAGCGCCGCGTCAACGGTCTTGGTGTCTCCGAGGCCGAGGTCCAGACCCAGGGCACGCGCAACATCATCGTCAACATCCCCAAGGGCACGAACTCCGCCCAGGCCCGGGCACAGGTCGGCACCACGGCCAAGCTGTACTTCCGGCCCGTGCTGACCGTCACCCAGGGCACTCCCACCCCCGAGCCCAGCGCCTCGCCCTCCGGCAAGGCCAGCGGCTCCCCCTCGCCGAAGGCGTCCGCCTCCGCCTCCGAGAAGGCGACGGACGGCGACAAGGCCGCCAGCCCCTCCTCGAAGCCGTCCGCGTCCGCCACCACTCAGGGCCGCGCGGTCACCGGCGCCCTGAAGGCCGACTCCTCGCCGTCGCCGAAGGCCAGCGAGTCCGCGTCCGCCGAGGACCAGGCGGCCGCAGCGAAGCTCCAGAAGCAGTTCCAGGAGCTCGACTGCTCCAACAAGGCGTCGCGCGCCAAGGCCGCCCAGGGCAGCAAGGCAGGCGACACGGTCGTCGCCTGCGGCCAGGACGACAACATGAAGTACGTCCTCGGCCCGGCCGAGGTCTCCGGCACCGAGGTCAAGAGCGCCAAGGCCGCCTTCGACCAGCAGCGCGGCATGTGGATCGTCCAGATGGAGTTCACCGGCAAGGGCTCCAAGCAGTTCCAGACGATCACCAAGAAGCTCTCCGCGCAGCAGGAGCCGCAGAACCAGTTCGCCATCGCGCTGGACGGCGAGGTCGTCTCCGCCCCCCGCGTCAGCGAGCAGCTGAGCGGTAGCGCCGAGATCTCCGGCAGTTTCCAGCAGGACACCGCCGAGGCCCTGGCCAACCAGCTCTCCTACGGTGCGCTCCCGCTCTCCTTCAAGGAGCAGAGCGTCACCACCGTCACCGCCGCCCTCGGCGGCGAGCAGCTGCGGGCCGGGCTCATCGCCGGCGCCATCGGCCTCGCCCTCGTGGTCATCTACCTGGTGGCCTACTACCGAGGCCTGGCGTTCATCGCCCTGCTCAGCCTCCTGGTCTCCGGCATCCTCAGCTACACGATCATGTCGCTGCTCGGCCCGGCCATCGGCTTCGCGCTGAACCTTCCGGCCGTCTGCGGTGCCATCGTGGCCATCGGTATCACCGCCGACTCGTTCATCGTGTACTTCGAACGCATCCGGGACGAGATCCGCGAGGGCCGCACGCTGCGGCCCGCGGTGGAGCGCGGCTGGCCGCGTGCCCGGCGCACCATCCTGGTCTCGGACTTCGTGTCGTTCCTCGCCGCGGCCGTCCTGTTCGTGGTGACCGTCGGCAAGGTCCAGGGTTTCGCGTTCACGCTGGGTCTCACCACCCTGCTCGACGTCGTCGTGGTGTTCTTCTTCACCAAGCCGCTCATGACGATCATGGCGCGCAAGAAGTTCTTCGCCAGTGGTCACCCGTGGTCCGGTCTGGACCCGAAGCGTCTCGGTGCCAAGCCGCCGCTGCGCCGCTCCCGCCGTACCAACGCCCCCACCGAACCGAAGGAGGCGTGAGATGTCGCGACTCGGGAATCTCGGCGCCCGTCTCTACCGAGGCGAGGTCGGCTACGACTTCATCGGCAAGCGCAGGATCTGGTACGGCGTCTCGGTCCTGATCACCATCACGGCGATCGTCGGCCTGGCCGTCAGCGGCCTGAACATGGGCATCGAGTTCAAGGGCGGTGCCGTCTTCACCACCCCGAAGACGAGCGTGTCCGTCGACCACGCCGAGGAGGTGGCGTCGGAGGCATCCGGCCACCAGGCCATCGTCCAGAAGCTCGGCAACGGCGGTCTGCGCATCCAGATCACCGAGGTCGACACCGCCAAGTCGGACCAGATCAAGGACAAGCTCTCCGAGGAGCTGTCCGTCCCCTCGGAGAAGATCGCCGCCGACCTGGTCGGCCCCAGCTGGGGCGAGCAGATCGCGAACAAGGCCTGGACCGGCCTCGGCGTCTTCATGGTCCTGGTCGTGATCTACCTGGCCATCGCCTTCGAGTGGCGGATGGCCGTCGCGGCCCTGGTCGCGCTGATCCACGACATCACCATCACGGTCGGCGTCTACGCCTTGGTCGGCTTCGAGGTCACCCCGGGCACCGTGATCGGTCTGCTCACCATCCTCGGTTACTCCCTCTACGACACGGTCGTCGTCTTCGACAGCCTCAAGGAGGGCACGAAGGGGATCACCAAGCAGACCCGGTGGACGTACAGCGACGTCGCCAACCGCTCCATCAACAGCACGCTGGTCCGTTCGATCAACACCACCGTCGTGGCGCTGCTGCCGGTCGCCGGTCTGCTGTTCATCGGCGGCGGTGTCCTCGGTGCCGGCATGCTGAACGACATCTCGCTCGCCCTCTTCGTCGGCCTCGCGGCCGGTGCGTACTCCTCGATCTTCATCGCCACCCCGCTGGTCGCCGACCTCAAGGAACGCGAGCCGCAGATGAAGGCCCTGAAGAAGCGGGTCCTCGCCAAGCGCGCGGCCGCCTCCGCCAAGGGCGAGGCCACCGAGGCGGAGCAGGCCGACGAGGACCTGACCGACACGGACGACGCCGCGCCCGCCGGTGCGGTCGTCGGCCAGCGCCAGCAGCCCCCCAGGGGCCACGGCCGCACCTCGGAGAAGCGTCGATGACCAGCACCGCCGAGAGCACGAGGGAACTCCTGCTCAGCCGCATCCGTGACGTGGCGGACTACCCGAAGCCGGGCGTGATGTTCAAGGACATCACGCCGCTGCTGGCGGACCCGGTCGCGTTCACGGCCCTGACCGACACCCTCGCGGAGCTGTGCCTGCGGCACGGCGCCACGAAGATCGTCGGCCTGGAGGCCCGCGGCTTCATCCTGGCCGCACCCGTCGCGGTCCGGGCCGGCCTGGGCTTCGTACCCGTCCGAAAGGCCGGGAAGCTGCCGGGAGCCACGCTCAGCCAGGCGTACGAGCTGGAGTACGGCACCGCGGAGATCGAGATCCACGCGGAGGACCTGTCGCCGGAGGACCGCATCATGGTCATCGACGACGTCCTGGCCACCGGCGGCACCGCCGACGCCTCCCTGGAGCTCATCCGCCGGGCCGGCGCCCAGGTCGCCGGAGTCGCCGTCCTCATGGAGCTGGGCTTCCTGGACGGCCGGGCCCGGCTGGCCGACGGCCTGCGCGGGGCTCCGCTGGAGGCCCTGATCACGGTCTGAGGACCGCCCGCACCACCGTCGAGGGGCACCCGGGAACATCCGGGTGCCCCTCGACGTTGTCAGGGCTCTCACGGTCCCCGGGGGAGGACGAGCCGTCGGGTCGTTACGATGGCCCTTCCGGGTGTGTCCGGATCCGCACGAGGAGCGCTCTTGCCAGACGAGGCCCAGCCAGTCGCCGCCCCGCAGCCCGACAAGCCCGAGGCGGCCCCCGTCACGCCCGCGACGCAGCAGCCCGCGGAGAAGCCGAAGCCCCCGGCGCCCCAGCCCGGCACGGGCGCGGCGTCCGCCGAGGCCGGCGGACCCGTACCCGCTTCGCCCGCCCAGCCGGCCGAGCCCGCCCCGACCGCGCCCAAGCCGCCGGCCAAGCCCGCGGCCGGGTCCCCGGCCCCGACCGGCCCGGCGTCCCGCTCGGGCGGCTCCTCCAACCGCGTCCGGGCCCGGCTCGCCCGCCTCGGCGTCCAGCGCTCCAGCCCGTACAACCCGGTCCTCGAACCGCTGCTGCGCATCGTCCGCGGCAACGACGCCAAGACCGAGACGTCCACGCTGCGCCAGATCGAACGGGCGTACCAGGTCGCGGAGCGCTGGCACCGCGGCCAGAAGCGCAAGAGTGGCGACCCGTACATCACGCACCCGCTCGCCGTGACCACGATCCTCGCCGAGCTGGGCATGGATCCGGCCACCCTGATGGCGGGGCTGCTGCACGACACGGTGGAGGACACCGAGTACGGCCTGGACACCCTGCGCCGCGACTTCGGCGACCAGGTCGCCCTGCTCGTCGACGGCGTCACCAAGCTCGACAAGGTCAAGTTCGGCGAGGCCGCGCAGGCCGAGACCGTGCGCAAGATGGTCGTCGCCATGGCCAAGGACCCGCGCGTCCTGGTCATCAAGCTCGCCGACCGGCTGCACAACATGCGCACCATGCGGTATCTCAAGCGGGAGAAGCAGGAGAAGAAGGCCCGCGAGACGCTGGAGATCTACGCCCCGCTCGCCCACCGCCTGGGCATGAACACCATCAAGTGGGAGCTGGAGGACCTCGCCTTCGCGATCCTCTACCCCAAGATGTACGACGAGATCGTGCGGCTCGTGGCCGAGCGCGCCCCCAAGCGCGACGAGTACCTCGCCATCGTCACCGACGAGGTCCAGGCCGACCTGCGCGCCGCCCGTATCAAGGCCACCGTCACCGGACGCCCGAAGCACTACTACAGCGTCTACCAGAAGATGATCGTGCGGGGCCGCGACTTCGCCGAGATCTACGACCTTGTGGGCATCCGGGTCCTCGTCGACACCGTCCGCGACTGCTACGCGGCGCTCGGCACCGTCCACGCGCGATGGAACCCGGTCCCCGGCCGGTTCAAGGACTACATCGCGATGCCCAAGTTCAACATGTACCAGTCGCTGCACACCACGGTGATCGGTCCCAGCGGCAAGCCCGTCGAGCTCCAGATCCGTACGTTCGACATGCACCGCCGCGCCGAATACGGCATCGCCGCGCACTGGAAGTACAAGCAGGAGGCCGTCGCCGGCGCCTCCAAGGTCCGTACCGACGTCCCCAAGAACACCGGCCGGGGCCAGGACACGGTCAACGACATGGCGTGGCTGCGCCAGCTCCTGGACTGGCAGAAGGAGACCGAGGACCCCAGCGAGTTCCTGGAGTCGCTCCGCTTCGACCTCTCGCGCAACGAGGTCTTCGTCTTCACGCCGAAGGGCGACGTCATAGCGCTGCCGGCCGGGGCGACCCCGGTGGACTTCGCGTACGCCGTCCACACGGAGGTCGGCCACCGCACGATAGGCGCACGGGTCAACGGACGGCTCGTGCCGCTGGAGTCGACGCTCGACAACGGCGACCTGGTGGAGGTCTTCACCTCCAAGGCGGCCGGTGCCGGGCCCTCCCGCGACTGGCTGGGCTTCGTCAAGTCGCCCCGGGCCCGCAACAAGATCCGAGCCTGGTTCTCCAAGGAGCGGCGCGACGAGGCGATCGAGCAGGGCAAGGACGCCATCGCGCGGGCCATGCGCAAGCAGAACCTGCCGATCCAGCGCATCCTGACCGGCGACTCGCTGGTCACCCTGGCGCACGAGATGCGCTACCCCGACATCTCCTCGCTGTACGCCGCGATCGGCGAGGGCCACGTCGCCGCCGCGGGTGTCGTGCAGAAGCTGGTCCAGGCCCTCGGCGGCGAGGACGCGGCCAACGAGGACCTGGAGGAGAGCACCCCGCCCTCCCGCAGCCGCAACAAGCGCCGCTCCAACGCCGACCCCGGCGTCGTCGTCAAGGGTGTCGACGACGTGTGGGTCAAGCTCGCCCGCTGTTGTACGCCCGTGCCCGGCGACCCCATCATCGGCTTCGTCACCCGGGGCAGCGGCGTCTCCGTGCACCGCGCCGACTGCGTGAACGTCGACTCGCTCTCGCAGCAGCCGGAACGGATCCTGGAGGTCGAGTGGGCGCCCACGCAGTCCTCGGTCTTCCTCGTCGCCATCCAGGTCGAGGCCCTGGACCGGTCCCGGCTGCTGTCGGACGTCACCCGGGTGCTGTCCGACCAGCACGTCAACATCCTGTCCGCCGCCGTGCAGACCTCACGCGACCGGGTCGCCACCTCGCGCTTCACGTTCGAGATGGGCGACCCCAAGCACCTGGGCCACGTCCTGAAGGCGGTACGGGGTGTGGAGGGCGTGTACGACGTCTACCGGGTCACCTCCGCCCGCAGGCCGTAGGGCGTGTCCGCGAAGTCCCGTCTGGCCCGCGACGCCCGGAACGCTCTCTCGCCGCACCGGCCGAGATCCCGAGTACGTCCTGTACGAGGGATCGCGGCCGGCACGCCGAGAAATGGGGTCTCCCCTGTTCGAGCGAAGCCGAGAACTCGGGGATGCACCAGACGCCGCGGGCCACGCCCTTCGGGCGTACGACGGGTTTTTGCGGACACGCCCCAGGGGGCCCTACGCGTCGACCTCGTACTGGCCGTACTCCAGGAAGTAGCGCATCTCCTCGGGCGTGCCCTGGATGGCCTCGATGACGGCGGCACGCATCGCGTCGCTGATGCCGGGCCGGGCGAGGATGGTGAAGAGGGCGACCTGGTCGTCCTCGGCCTGGGCGAGGCGGTAGCCGGTCTCCAGCCACTGGCGGGTCTTGACCGGGTCGTCGCTGTCGAGGAGCGCGTTGATCTCCTTGGTGACGCGCTTGCCGGAGTCCGGGTCGGCGAGGATGCGGAACAGCGCGACGCGGTCGTCCATCGCCTGCGCCGCCGCGTAGCCGGTCTTCAGCCACTCGCGCATCCGCGCCACGTCATGGCTGTCGAGGAGCGCGTTGACCTCCTTGATGACGCCCTTGCCGGAGTCCGGGTCGGCGAGGATGCGGAACAGGGCGACGCGGACGTCGTCGTCGGACATCTCGTCCACCGGGACGTCGGGGCTCCAGACGGCCGGCGCGACGGCGGTGGCGGTGGCCGGGGACGCGGTCCCGGCGGCGAAGGCCGGGCCGGACAGCAGGAGGACGGGGGCCAGGGCGGCGGCCGCGGCGGTCAGCGCCACGCGGGACGATCTCATCGAAAACCTGCCTCAACTAAGGGAACGTACAAGGGAATCCGGCTGGCCTCGCGGCCTGCCGGCGGGAAGAGCATCACCCCTGGGAGCGTCCCGATTCATTGCCTGATCCCGGCAGTCGTCGCCCCCTCGTCGCTGCCCTGCGCATGACGAAAGGGCCCTCCCGCGTGTATGCGGAAAGGCCCCTTCGACGGTGCGGGCTGTCAGCCGCCGAACTCCTCCAGGCCCTTGAGCGCCTGGTCGAGCAGGGCCTGCCGGCCCTCCAGCTCACGGGCCAGCTTGTCCGCCCGGGCGTTGTTGCCCGAGGCACGGGCCGTGTCGATCTGTCCGCGCAGCTTGTCCACGGCAGCCTGGAGCTGACCGGTCAGACCCGCGGCGCGGGCCCGCGCCTCCGGGTTCGTCCGGCGCCACTCGGACTCCTCGGCCTCCTGGAGCGCGCGCTCCACCGCCTGCATCCGCCCCTCGACCTTCGGACGGGCGTCACGCGGCACGTGACCGATGGCCTCCCAGCGCTCGTTGAGGGCCCGGAACGCGGACCTGGCCGCCTTCAGGTCCGTCACCGGCACCAGCTTCTCGGCCTCGTCGGCGAGCTCCTCCTTGAGCTTGAGGTTCTCGCCCTGCTCCGCGTCCCGCTCCGCGAAGACCTCGCCGCGGGCGGCGAAGAAGACGTCCTGGGCACCGCGGAAACGGTTCCACAGGTCGTCCTCGGCCTCGCGCTGGGCGCGGCCCGCCGCCTTCCACTGGGTCATCAGGTCGCGGTAGCGGGCGGCCGTCGTCCCCCAGTCCGTCGACCCGGAGAGCGCCTCGGCCTCGACGACCAGCCGCTCCTTGACCTTGCGGGCATCCTCGCGCTGGGCGTCCAGCGAGGCGAAGTGGGCCTTGCGGCGCTTGGAGAACGCCGAGCGGGCGTGCGAGAAACGGTGCCACAGCTCGTCGTCGGACTTGCGGTCGAGCCGGGGCAGGCCCTTCCACGTGTCCACGAGGGCGCGCAGCCGCTCGCCCGCGGAACGCCACTGCTCGCTCTGCGCCAGCTCCTCGGCCTCGGCGACCAGGGCCTCCTTGGCGTGCTTCGCCTCGTCGGCCTGCTTCGCCTTCTGTGCCTTGCGCTCCTCGCGCCGCGAGTCGACCGTCGCGACGAGCGCGTCCAGCCGCTTGCGCAGCGCGTCCAGGTCGCCGACGGCGTGGTGCTCGTCGACCTGGCCGCGCAGGTGCTCGATGGCGGTCGTCGCGTCCTTCGCGGACAGATCGGTGGTCTTCACCCGCCGTTCGAGGAGGCCGATCTCGACCACAATGCCCTCGTACTTGCGCTCGAAGTAGGCCAGGGCCTCCTCCGGTGAACCGGCCTGCCACGATCCGACGACCTGCTCGCCGTCGGCTGTACGCACGTACACGGTGCCCGTCTCATCGACACGGCCCCACGGGTCGCTGCTCACAGCGCCTCCTCCACCTGATGCCCGCGAGGGGATCACCCCCCTGGCATCGTCCACAGTTTCCTGGGGCGGGCAGCGCCCGCCCTGCACGACGCCAATCTAGGCGACGGGCCGCCCGGCTGTCCGCACTCGGCGAGGCCGGATTTATTCGGCCCCACCGCGCGTACGCACCGGGATCACACCTTGTCGACGGTGAGCTTCGAGATGTCCACGGCCTTCTTCGGCGCACCGTCGGCGCCGCCGCCCTCCACACCGGCCTTGCCGATGGCCTCGACGGCCTTGAGGGACTTCGCGTCCATCGTGCCGAACGGCGTGTAGCTGGGCGGCAGTTTGCTGTCCTTGTAGACGAGGAAGAACTGGCTGCCGCCGGTGTGCGCCTGGCCGGTGTTGGCCATCGCCACCGTGCCCGCCGGGTACGTCACCGAGCCGTCCGCGCCCGCCTTGCCCAGCGCGGTCAGGTTCTCGTCGGGGATCGTGTATCCGGGGCCGCCCGTACCGTCGCCCTTGGGGTCGCCGCACTGAAGGACGAAGATGCCGTCCGTCGTCAGCCGGTGGCACTTCGTCCCGTCGAAGAACTTCTTGTCGGCCAGCGACTTGAACGAGTTCGTGGTGTGCGGGGTCTTCGACGCGTCCATGGTGAACGCGATGTCGCCCTGGCTCGTCTTGAGCGACATCGTGTACCGGGCCTTCTTGTCGATCTTCATCGCCGGCTCCGGCTTCGCCTCCTCCGTGGGCGAGGCGGAGGGCGAGGCCTCGGCGGACGGGCTCTGACTCGCCGCGGCGTCCGTCTTGTCCTTGTCGTCGTCCCCGCCGGCGGCGAGGTACGTGGCACCGCCGATGACCGCCACCACGGCGACCGCCGAGGTGATGACGAGCGTCAGCCGCCTCGTCCGGCGGCGCGCCTCCTCCCGGCGCTGCTGCTGCCGCTCGTACTTCTCCCTGGCGAGCTGCCGCCGCCGCTGATCGCTGGTGACCACCGGGTGTTCTCCCTTGTACGTCGTGTGTTCGAGCCTGGGTTGCCCCGTACCGTATATGGGTTAGCTGTGGAATGAGGAGCGCCGGTAGGCTCTGAACTGCTGCGACCTCGCAGCCGCCCCTTTCTGTAGGACGACCATTAAGGACGATCGTGCTGATTGCCGGGTTCCCCGCCGGGGCCTGGGGGACCAACTGTTATCTGGTCGCCCCCGCCGCGGGTGAGGAGTGCGTGATCATCGACCCGGGCCACCAGGCCGCCTCCGGAGTCGAGGAGACGCTGAAGAAGCATCGGCTGAAGCCCGTCGCCGTCGTCCTCACCCACGGACACATCGACCACGTCGCCTCGGTCGTCCCGGTGTGCGGCGCGCACGACGTCCCCGCCTGGATCCACCCCGAGGACCGCTACATGATGAGCGACCCGGAGAAGGCCCTCGGCCGCTCCATCGGGATGCCGCTCATGGGCGAGCTGACGGTGGGGGAGCCGGACGACGTCCAGGAGCTGACCGACGGCGCGCGGCTGCGGCTCGCGGGCATGGAGTTCGGCGTCTCGCACGCGCCCGGCCATACCAAGGGGTCGGTGACGTTCAGGATGCCCGAGACCCCCGAGGTACCCCAGGTCCTCTTCTCGGGCGACCTGCTCTTCGCCGGCTCCGTCGGACGCACCGACCTGCCCGGCGGCGACCACGCCGAGCTCCTCGAGTCGCTGGCCCGTGTGTGCCTGCCGCTCGACGACTCGACCGTGGTGCTGTCCGGCCACGGCCCCCAGACGACCATCGGCCGCGAGCGTGCCACCAATCCGTTCCTGACCGGAATGAACGGTGTGGACGCGCCCCGGCGAGGAATGTGACGAGAGCGGAATCGTGAGCACCTTCAAGGCCCCCAAGGGCACGTACGACCTGACCCCGCCGGACTCCGCGAAGTACCTCGCGGTGCGTGAGGCCATCGCCGCGCCGCTGAAGAACTCCGGCTACGGCTACATCGAGACCCCGGGTTTCGAGGACGTGGCCCTGTTCTCCCGCGGCGTCGGCGAGTCCACCGACATCGTGACCAAGGAGATGTACACCCTCACCACCAAGGGCGGCTCCCAGCTCGCCCTGCGTCCCGAGGGCACCGCGTCCGTGCTGCGCGCCGCCCTGGAGGCCAACCTCCACAAGCTCGGCAACCTGCCGGTCAAGCTCTGGTACTCCGGCTCGTACTACCGCTACGAGCGCCCGCAGAAGGGCCGCTA
Organism: Streptomyces sp. 2131.1; assembly: GCF_900105515.1. GTDB lineage: Bacteria > Actinomycetota > Actinomycetes > Streptomycetales > Streptomycetaceae > Streptomyces > Streptomyces drozdowiczii. The sequence continues at coordinate 5,919,304 of NZ_FNSY01000001.1, forward strand.
CCGCCACTTCTCGCAGGTCGGGGCCGAGGCCATCGGCGCCGAGGACCCGGCGCTGGACGCCGAGCTGATCATCCTGGCCGACCAGGCGTACCGTGCGCTGGGCCTGCGCGAGTTCCGCATCCTGCTGAACTCGCTGGGCGACAAGGAGTGCCGTCCCGTCTACCGCGACGCGCTCCAGGGCTTCCTGCGCGAGCTGGACCTGGACGAGGAGACCCGTCGGCGCATCGAGATCAACCCGCTGCGGGTCCTCGACGACAAGCGCCCCGAGGTCCAGAAGCAGCTGACCGGCGCCCCCGTGCTGCGCGACTTCCTGTGCGACGCCTGCAAGGCGTACCACGAGGAGGTGCGCGACCTGCTCAACGAGGCGGGCGTGATCTACGAGGACGACGAGAAGCTCGTCCGCGGCCTCGACTACTACACGCGCACCACCTTCGAGTTCGTCCACGACGGCCTCGGCTCGCAGTCGGCGGTGGGCGGCGGCGGCCGCTACGACGGCCTCTCCGAGATGATCGGCGGCCCGGCACTCCCGTCGGTCGGCTGGGCGCTCGGCGTGGACCGCACGGTCCTCGCGCTGGAGGCCGAGGGCATCGAGCTGGAGCTGCCCTCCACCACCAGCGTCTTCGCCGTCCCGCTGGGCGAGGAGGCCCGCCGGGTCCTGTTCGGCGTGGTCACGCGGCTGCGCCGGGAGGGCGTGGCCGCGGACTTCGCGTACGGCGGCCGGGGCCTGAAGGGTGCGATGAAGAGCGCCAACCGCTCGGGCGCCCGGTTCACGATCGTGGCCGGTGAGCGCGACCTGGCCGAGGGCCACGTCCAGCTCAAGGACATGGAGTCCGGCGAGCAGACGCCCGTCCCGGTGTCCGATGTCGTCGAGACGGTGCGCGCGCGCCTGGCGTGAGGCGTTCCCGGGGGCGGCGGGTCCGCCTCCGGGACCACGTCAACGTGATGGGTGCGGATTCATCCCGCACGGTGATTCCGTCCGCGCTCTCGGTGACGCCCGGGTGACGGCCCGGCGGGCGGTGATCGCCCTCGTCGCGGCTGCGGGGCGGGGATTCCGCTCCCGCGCCGCCCCGTATTCACGCGCACGTCTTTATGTGCATCGAACGGAAGAGCGGCCCGGCCGTGCGGCACAATGACCCTGCCCCAGCAGGCCACCCAGTGACGGAAACGGCGATATGACGACTGCAGCGGTTGACCATCCCTCCTCCGACCAGGACGAGCGCGGCGGGAAGCGGACCATCGGCGGCAGTCGCGCGCTGGCCATCCTGCTGATGATCACGGGTGCCGCCGGTACGCTCGCCGCATGGGTCATCACGCTGGACAAGCTCAAGATGATGGAGGACCCGTCCTTCGTCCCGGGCTGCAGCCTCAACCCCGTGGTGGCCTGCGGCAACATCATGAAGAGCGAGCAGGCGTCCGCCTTCGGCTTCCCCAACCCCTGGCTCGGCATGGTCACCTACCCGGTGATCATCGGCATCGGCCTGGCCCTGCTCGCCGGGGCGCGCTTCCGCCCCTGGTACTGGCTCGGCATGAACGCGGGCACGCTGTTCGGCGTCGGCTTCTGCACCTGGCTCCAGTACCAGTCGCTGTACAACATCAACTCGCTGTGCCTGTGGTGCTGCCTGGCCTGGGTCGCCACCATCCTCATGTTCTGCTACGTCACCACGCACAACATCCGGCACGGGATCATCCCCGCGCCCTCCTGGCTGCGCAACGGACTCACCGAGTTCCACTGGGTGCCCCCGGTGCTGTGGATCGGCATCATCGGCATGCTCATCCTCACCCGCTGGTGGGACTTCTGGACCAGCTGACCCGCTGACCTGAGCCTTCCACGGCTCCGGGCCGGACGACCGGCCCGGAGGCGTTGTCAGTGGGGTGGCATAGGCTTCGAGACGTGGAGCCCGACCTCTTTACCGCAGCTGCCGAAGACCGCCAGGAGAAGGATCCGTCCAGCAGCCCTCTCGCTGTCCGGATGCGTCCGCGTACGCTCGACGAGGTCGTGGGCCAGCAGCACCTGCTGAAGCCGGGCTCGCCGCTGCGCCGCCTGGTCGGCGAGGGCAGCGGGGGACCGGCCGGACCCTCGTCGGTGATCCTCTGGGGCCCGCCCGGCATCGGCAAGACCACCCTCGCGTACGTGGTCAGCAAGGCGACGAACAAGCGGTTCGTCGAGCTCTCCGCCATCACCGCGGGCGTCAAGGAAGTGCGCGCCGTGATCGACGGCGCCCGCCGCGCCACCGGTGGCTACGGCAAGGAGACCGTCCTCTTCCTCGACGAGATCCACCGCTTCTCCAAGGCCCAGCAGGACTCCCTGCTCCCCGCCGTGGAGAACCGCTGGGTCACCCTGATCGCCGCGACCACCGAGAACCCGTACTTCTCGATCATCTCCCCGCTCCTCTCGCGCTCGCTGCTGCTGACGCTGGAGCCCCTGACCGACGACGACCTGCGCGGTCTGCTGCGCCGCGCCCTCACCGACGAGCGCGGGCTCGGGGGCGCGGTGACGCTGCCGGAGGACGCGGAGGAGCATCTGCTGCGCATCGCGGGGGGCGACGCGCGCCGGGCGCTGACCGCCCTGGAGGCGGCTGCCGGGGCCGCGCTGTCCAAGCAGGAGCCGGAGATCACGCTCCTCACGCTGGAGGAGACGGTCGACCGGGCCGCCGTGAAGTACGACCGGGACGGCGACCAGCACTACGACGTGGCGTCCGCGCTGATCAAGTCGATCCGGGGCTCCGACGTCGACGCGGCCCTCCACTACCTGGCCCGCATGATCGAGGCGGGGGAGGACCCCCGGTTCATCGCCCGCCGGCTGATGATCTCGGCAAGCGAGGACATCGGCCTCGCCGACCCCACCGCCCTGCCCACCGCGGTCGCCGCGGCCCAGGCGGTGGCCCTGATCGGCTTCCCGGAGGCGGCGCTCACCCTCAGCCACGCCACCATCGCCCTTGCGCTGGCCCCCAAGTCCAACGCGGCCACGCTGGCGATCTCCGCCGCCCGTGAGGACGTCCGCAAGGGGCTGGCCGGCCCGGTCCCGGCGCATCTGCGCGACGGCCACTACAAGGGCGCGGCCAAGCTCGGCCACGCCCAGGGCTACGTCTACCCGCACGACGTCCCCGGCGGCATCGCCGCCCAGCAGTACGCGCCGGACGCCGTGAGCGACAAGCGCTACTACCTCCCCACCCGCTACGGCGCCGAGGCACGGTACGCGGATGTGGTGGACCGGGTCAGGGAGCGGCTCGGCCGGACGGACACCGAGGACGGGGCGGGACCGGCCTGACCCGGACCGGTCAGGGGACGCCCCTCAGTGCGCCGCCGCCGCGAAGAGGGTGTGCATGGCCTGGCTGAGTTCCACCACGTCCCGCACCGGCTCGGGGAACTCGAAGCGGGCGTCGAAGCAGCCCCCCTCCTGCTCGCAGAAGCGCACCCGCAGCCCGAACCGGTCAAGGACCAGCGGCACCACGGCCGGCCGGTGCTCGGGGCAGGAGCACACGGCCCGCTGCCCGAGCAGTTCGCACAGCGACGCCAGCTCCTCCGTGTGGGACGAGTAGAGGTGCTGGAGCAGGTCGGCCTCGTGGAGGGCGAGCGGGTCGGGGGCCGCGTCGCGGAAGCCGTCCGCGTCGACGCACTCCACCCCCCACAGGTCGTCGATGTGGGCCTCGCCCGTCTCCAGGCGCAGCATCATCCGCCCGGGGCCCGCCATGCCGGGCACGGAGGTCAGCCGGCCGCTGACCCGGGCACGGCCGCGGATACGGTGGGGGACGGAGACCGGGGCGACATCCGTGATCTCCAGCACGGCCGGCAGCTCGTCGTCCTGGGCGTGCGCGGAGGCCCGTACGGCCGGGGAGTCCGCGGGGAACTCCAGGAACAGGTCTCCGTCGGGCCCCACGCCCCGGGACAGCGGCATGAGCTGGTCCGAGCCGGCGGATTCGAGCCCGGGCACGAGCAGTACGGCGGAGCAGGTACTCTGTACGAGAGTTCGTGTGCGCTCGGCTGCTGACGGCATCCGTGTGATTTCAAGCCCGCTGGGACGCGGCTGACCACGATCTGATCGGTCCTCCGTCATCTCGACGCCATCAGGCGCGTCGATGCTGTCTGTGCTGTCCGTGACGTGTGTGGTGTTCCCAGGGCGAGACATGCGATCTCCTTGAGTAAGGTGAGCCTAACCTAACCTACAACGGAGGTCTGGAGAACGTGCCTAATCAGTCGCGTCCCAAGGTCAAGAAGAGCCGTGCGCTCGGCATCGCGCTGACGCCGAAGGCGGTCAAGTACTTCGAGGCCCGCCCCTACCCGCCGGGCGAGCACGGCCGCGGCCGCAAGCAGAACTCGGACTACAAGGTCCGTCTGCTCGAGAAGCAGCGTCTGCGTGCGCAGTACGACATCAGCGAGCGCCAGATGGCGCGTGCCTACGACCGCGCCAAGAAGGCCGAGGGCAAGACGGGCGAGGCGCTGGTCGTCGAGCTCGAGCGCCGCCTCGACGCGCTGGTCCTGCGCTCCGGTATCGCGAAGACGATCTACCAGGCCCGCCAGATGGTCGTCCACGGCCACATCGAGGTCAACGGTGGCAAGGTCGACAAGCCGTCGTTCCGCGTCCGCCCGGACGACGTCGTCCAGGTCCGCGAGCGCAGCCGCTCCAAGGTCCCCTTCCAGGTGGCCCGCGAGGGTGGTTACGACACCGACGGCGAGACCCCGCGCTACCTGCAGGTGAACCTGAAGGCCCTGGCCTTCCGCCTTGACCGGGACCCGAACCGCAAGGAAATCCCCGTGATCTGCGACGAGCAGCTCGTCGTCGAGTACTACGCCCGCTGATCCAGGCGTAGCCGCTCTTCACAGGAGCTCAGGCCCGCCCCTTCCCGGTCCCCGGGGAGGCGGCGGGCTTTCGCGTTCTGCCGGGCGGGGGCACCGCGGCCCCGGCCGGCTCCCCGCCCCCGCCCTCCTCCGGCTCGCGCCCGCCGGGCCGCGCCAGGAGCGCCCGGGCGACCGCCGCGTCGGGCCCCAGCTCCCCGCCCGCGCCCAGGGCCGCCGCGTACCGCGTCCCGCCCAGCTCGCGCCGGGCCAGCTCCTCGCAGCGGGCCCTCGGAGCCCCGTAGTGCGCCGAGCCGAACAGTGGCAGCCCCACCGATGGCCAGATCCGGTCGGCAGCCCCCTGGAGCAGCGCCGCCTCGGCCGCGTCGCCCTCGGTCACCGTGACGAGGGCCAGCAGTTCCAGGGCGAGGACGGTGCCGAGCAGGTCGTGGAACGCGTGGCTGATGGACAGCGACTCCTCCAGCAGCTCCCGGGCCCGCTCCGGGCGCCCGCGGTGGAGGGCCGCGTAGGCCAGGACGTACAGCGCGTAGCTCAGGGCCCACCGCTCGCCGTGGTCCTCGCAGATGTCCCGGACCTCCTCGCAGATCGCGGCGGCCTGCTCCGGGTCGCCCAGGAAGCCGGTGGACATGGCCAGCTCGACCTGGGCCATCAGCACGTTGCTGTTCAGCTCGCCCAGCTCACGGTAGCGGCCGAGCGCGTCGTCCAGCAGGTCCCGGGCGCGTTCCATGTCGTCGGTGACCAGAGCCAGGCAGCCGGTGCGGTGCACGGCGTACGCGGCCGCGGTGGCGTCGCCCGCGGCCTCCGCCTCCTCCCGGCACTCCGTCAGGGCGGAGATCGCGCCCACCGGGTCGCCCTGGAGGACCGCGACGTAGCCGAGCACCCAGAGGGCCTTGAGCCGCGAGGCGTCGTACGGGGTCTCCTCCTCCAGGACGTGGTCCAGCCAGTGCCGGCCCTCGGACAGCCGCCCGCAGCCGACCCACAGGAACCAGAGCGTGGCCGCCAGGTACTGGGCGAGGTGCGCCTCCTGCGGGGTCTCCAGCGAACACTCCATGGCCCGGCGCAGGTTCGGCAGCTCGCTCTCCACCCGGGCCGCGACCTCCGCCTGCCGGGGGCTGAACCAGTCCAGCTCGCACCAGGTCGCGAGCCCCAGGAACCAGTCCCGGTGCCGGCGGCGCAGCCGGTCGGTGTCCCCGGTGGCGGCCAGCCACTCGGCGCCGTACTCGCGGACCGTGTCCAGCATCCGGTAGCGGGTGCCCACGGGGGAGTCCTCGCGCAGCACCACGGACTGCGCCAGCAGCCCGGAGAGCACGTCGAGCACCGAGTCGGCGGGCAGGTCGGGGCCGCTGCAGATGTACTCGACGGCCTCCAGGTCGAACTGCCCGGCGAAGACCGAGAGCCGGGCCCACAACAGCCGCTGCGGCGGGGCGCACAGCTCATGGCTCCAGCCGATGGCCGTGCGCAGCGTCTGGTGCCGGTCCAGGGCGCCCCGGGCACCGCCGGTCAGCAGCCGGAAGCGGTCGTCGAGGCGTTGCAGCACCTGCTCGGTGGACAGGGCCCGGAGCCGTCCGGCCGCCAGTTCCAGGGCCAGCGGGATGCCGTCCAGCCGGCGGCACAGCTCCTGGGCCGGGCCGCGGCTGCGGTCGGTCAGCCGGAAGTCCGGGCGCACCCCGGCGGCCCGTTCGGCGAACAGCCGGAGGGCGTCCTCGTCCGTCATGGTGGCGAGCGGGTGGACGGCCTCGCCGTCCAGTTCCAGCGGCAGCCGGCCTGCCGCGAGCACCCGCAGCCGCGGGGCGCGCCGCAGCAGCTCCCGTACCAGGGCGGCGCAGTCGTCCACCAGGTGTTCGAAGCCGTCGAGGACCAGCAGGAGGTCGCGGTCGGCGCAGTGCTCGACGAGGGCGGCGCGGGGCGGCCTGGCGGTGTGGTCGTTGAGGCCCAGGGCGTCGGCCACGGCGTGCTCCAGCAGCCCGGCGTCGTGGACGGTGGACAGCTCCACCAGCCACACCCCGTCGCAGTACCGTTTCTCCAGCAGCGCCGCGGCCCTGGTGACCAGCCGGGTCTTGCCGACGCCGCCCACCCCGGTGACCGTGACGAGCCTGGAGTCCTCCAGCGACCGCGCCAGGGCGGCCAGTTCGTTCTCGCGGCCCACGAAGTCGTTCAGCTCGGCGGGCAGATTGCCCGGGTGCGGGAGCGGGCCGGTGTCGCGGGCGGCGTCCGGGGTACCGGGGTCGTCGTCGGGCGAGTAGGGGCGCTGAGGGCGTCGCATGAAACACGCAGAGTACTGGCTTGAAAGCACTCCGTACAATCTCGTCTCCCGGAGCCCGTCGCCCGGCCGGTCGGGCGGTGCGGGGTGTGAGCCCCGGCGCGATAGGCTCGGGGGAAGGTGACCGGCCACCACGCGGGCCCTCGCCGCAGAGCAAGCGAACAAGACAGAGACAGACGACAAGCCAGAGAGCGCGGTGCACTGTGTCCGGTGGTGAGGTGGCCGGGATCCTGGTGGCGGTCTTCTGGGCGATCCTGGTTTCGTTCCTCGCCGTCGTGCTGGTGAGGCTCGCCCAGACGCTCAGGGCGACCACCAGACTCGTGGCGGACGTGACCGAACAGGCCGTCCCCCTGCTCGCGGACGCCTCCGCGACCGTACGCTCCGCGCAGACCCAGCTCGACAAGGTCGACGCCATCGCGACGGACGTACAGGAAGTCACCTCCAACGCCTCGGCGCTCTCCACCACCGTCGCCTCCACCTTCGGCGGCCCCCTGGTCAAGGTCGCGGCGTTCGGCTACGGCGTACGGCAGGCCATCGGCCGCCGCTCCGCCCCCGAACCGGAGACGCGCTCCAGGCGCGCGGTGATCGTCGGCCGGACCGTGCCGTCGGCGCGCGGCAGGAAGCGCAACGGCCGAAATTCCCGCGGATCTAAGGACTGACGCAGCGATGTTCCGCCGTACGTTCTGGTTCACCGCCGGCGCAGCCGCCGGGGTGTGGGCCACCACCAAGGTCAACCGGAAGATCAAGCAACTGACCCCCGAGAGCCTCGCGGCGCAGGCCGCGGACAAGGCGATCGTCGCCGGTCACAAGCTCAAGGACTTCGCGCTGGACGTCCGCGAGGGCATGGTCAGGCGCGAGGCCGAACTCGGCGAGGCGCTGGGCCTGGAGGCCCCGGACGCCCCCGAGCTCCCCGTGCGGCGCCACCTCGCCGTCGAGGCGGCCGAGCCGGAGACGCACCGGCCCCCCGCCACGTACCGCAAGCTCCCCTACCACTCGTACAACCGGAATGAGGACCACTGATGGAGTCGGCAGAAATTCGTCGCCGCTGGCTGAGCTTCTACGAGGAGCGCGGTCACACCGTTGTCCCTTCGGCGTCGCTCATCGCGGACGACCCGACTCTGCTGCTGGTCCCCGCCGGCATGGTGCCCTTCAAGCCCTACTTCCTCGGTGAGGTCAAGCCGCCCGCCCCGCGCGTCACCAGCGTGCAGAAGTGCGTGCGTACGCCGGACATCGAGGAGGTCGGCAAGACCACCCGGCACGGCACGTTCTTCCAGATGTGCGGCAACTTCTCGTTCGGGGACTACTTCAAGGAAGGCGCCATCGAGTACGCCTGGGAGCTGCTGACCAGCTCCGTGGCGGACGGCGGCTTCGGGCTCGACCCCGAGCGCCTGTGGATCACCGTCTACCTGGACGACGACGAGGCCGAGGCCATCTGGCGCGACAGGATCGGCGTCCCGGCCGAGCGCATCCAGCGCCTGGGCAAGAAGGACAACTTCTGGTCCATGGGCGTCCCCGGCCCGTGCGGACCCTGCTCCGAGATCAACTACGACCGCGGCCCCGAGTTCGGCGTCGAGGGCGGCCCGGCCGTCAACGACGAGCGGTACGTGGAGATCTGGAACCTGGTCTTCATGCAGTACGAGCGCGGTGCCGGCGACGGCAAGGACGACTTCCCGATCCTCGGCGACCTGCCCTCCAAGAACATCGACACCGGTCTCGGCCTCGAACGCCTCGCGATGATCCTGCAGGGCGTGCAGAACATGTACGAGACCGACACGCTCCGCGTCGTCATGGACCGCGCCACCGAGCTGACCGGTGTGCGCTACGGCGCGGCCGACGCCACCGACGTCTCGCTGCGCGTGGTCGCCGACCACATCCGCACCTCCGTCATGCTCATCGGTGACGGCGTCACCCCCGGCAACGAGGGTCGCGGCTACGTGCTGCGCCGCATCATGCGCCGCGCCATCCGCAACATGCGCCTGATGGGCGCGACCGGCTCCGTCGTCAACGAGCTGGTCGACGTCGTGATCAACACGATGGGACAGCAGTACCCGGAGCTGATCACCGACCGCAAGCGCATCGAGACCGTCGCGCTCGCCGAGGAAGCCGCGTTCCTGAAGGCCCTCAAGGGCGGCACCAACATCCTGGAGACCGCGGTCACCGAGACCAAGGCCTCCGGCGGCACGGTCATCGCCGGCGACAAGGCGTTCCTGCTCCACGACACCTGGGGCTTCCCGATCGACCTGACCCTGGAGATGGCCGCCGAGCAGGGGCTCTCCGTGGACGAGGCGGGCTTCCGCCGCCTGATGCAGGAGCAGCGGGACAAGGCCAAGGCCGACGCCAAGGCCAAGAAGACCGGCCACGCCGACCTGTCCGCGTACCGCGAGGTCGCCGACAACTCCGGCGTCACCGAGTTCACCGGCTACACCATGACCGAGGGCGAGTCGACGATCGTCGGCCTCCTCGTCGACGGCGTCCCCTCGCCCGCCGCCACCGAGGGCGACGAGGTCGAGGTCGTCCTCGACCGCACCCCGTTCTACGCCGAGGGCGGCGGCCAGCTCGCGGACCAGGGCCGCATCCGGCTCGACAGCGGCGCCGTCATCGTGGTGCGCGACGTCCAGCAGCCGGTTCCGGGCGTCTCCGTGCACAAGGGCTCCGTCCAGGTGGGCGAGGTGACGGTCGGCGCGTCCGCGTACGCGAGCATCGACTCCACCCGCCGCCGCGCCATCGCCCGCGCCCACAGCGCCACGCACCTCACGCACCAGGCGCTGCGCGACGCGCTCGGCCCGACGGCCGCGCAGGCCGGGTCGGAGAACTCCCCGGGCCGCTTCCGCTTCGACTTCGGTTCGCCCGCCGCCGTCCCCGGCACGGTCCTGACCGACGTCGAGCAGAAGATCAACGAGGTCCTGGCCCGCGAGCTCGACGTGCAGGCCGAGGTCATGTCGATCGACGAGGCGAAGAAGCAGGGCGCCATCGCGGAGTTCGGCGAGAAGTACGGCGAGCGGGTCCGCGTCGTCACCATCGGCGACTTCTCCAAGGAGCTGTGCGGCGGTACGCACGTCCACAACACCGCCCAGCTCGGGCTGGTCAAGCTGCTCGGTGAGTCCTCCATCGGTTCCGGCGTGCGCCGCATCGAGGCCCTGGTCGGCGTCGACGCGTACAATTTCCTGGCCAAGGAGCACACGGTCGTCGCCCAGCTCCAGGAGCTGGTCAAGGGCCGCTCCGAGGAGCTCCCGGAGAAGATCGCGGGCATGCTTGGCAAGCTGAAGGACGCCGAGAAGGAGATCGAGAAGTTCCGCGCGGAGAAGGTCCTCGCGGCCGCCGCCGGTCTCGTGGACTCCGCGAAGGACGTCCGTGGCGTCGCCCTGGTCACCGGCCAGGTCCCGGACGGCACGTCGGCCGACGACCTGCGCAAGCTCGTCCTCGACGTGCGCGGCCGCATCCAGGGCGGCCGCCCGGCCGTCGTCGCGCTTTTCACGACGGCCAACGGGCGTCCGCTGACCGTCATCGCGACCAACGAGGCGGCCCGCGAGCGCGGCCTCAAGGCCGGCGACCTCGTCCGTACCGCCGCGAAGACCCTCGGCGGCGGTGGCGGCGGCAAGCCGGACGTCGCCCAGGGCGGCGGCCAGAACCCCGACGCGATCGGTGACGCCGTCGCCGCCGTCGAACGCCTCGTCACCGAGACGGCGTGACCACGGACATGCCGCAGATGCGCCGCGGTCGCCGGCTGGCGATCGACGTCGGTGACGCCCGGATCGGGGTCGCCTCGTGCGACCCCGACGGGATCCTCGCGACGCCGGTGGAGACCGTGCCGGGACGCGATGTCCCGGCCGCCCACCGGCGGCTCGGCCAGATCGTCGCGGAGTACGAGCCGATCGAGGTCGTCGTCGGTCTGCCGCGCTCCCTGGGCGGCGGCGAGGGCCCCGCGGCCGCCAAGGTCCGCGCCTTCGCCGATGTGCTCGCCCGAGCGGTCGCACCCATTCCGGTGCGGTTGGTGGACGAGAGGATGACCACAGTGACGGCCAGTCAGGGGCTGCGCGCCTCGGGCGTGAAGTCCAAAAAGGGCCGTTCCGTCATCGACCAGGCTGCCGCTGTGGTGATCCTGCAGAACGCTCTGGAGTCGGAGCGCTCTTCGGGTCGTCCGCCGGGCGAAGGCGTCGAAGTGGTGGTCTGATCGCAATACGGTAACGTTCCGCGCGATGCGGCGGTGTTCGAACAAACACCGCACAGCAAAGAGGCGGAACAGCGTCTCGCGGCTCAAGGGGATCGATGACTGAGTATGGCCGGGGCCCCGGCTCCGAACCGTGGCATCCCGAGGACCCCTTGTACGGGGACCAGGGATGGGGCGGCCAGCAGGCTGCCCACGGCCAGGCCCAGTACGACAGCCAGAACCAGTACGGCGACGGCACGAACCAGTACGGCGCCCAGCCGCAGTACCCGCAGGGCCAGTACGACCCGTACCAGCAGCAGCCGCACGACCCCTACGCGCAGCAGGACCCGTACTCCCAGCAGCAGGACCCGTATGCCCAGCAGCAGTACCAGCAGCAGGCGTACGGGCAGCAGCAGCCGCAGGACCCGTACGGCGGGCAGCCGCAGCAGCCCCAGCCCGGCTACGACACCGGCTGGGACACGGGCCAGCAGGCGATGCCGCCGTACGAGGGCCAGCCCGTCGCCACGTACGGCTACGGCGAGACGAACGACTACTACGGCACCCCTGAGGCATACCCGCCCCCGCAGCCCCCGGGCCGCCGCGAGGCCGCACCGTCCCAGGCACCGGAGCAGACTCCGGACTGGGAGCCGGAGGAGCCGCCGGAGGAGACCCACCCCTTCTTCACGGGCGTGGACGAGAAGGACGGCCGCAAGGCGCCCCGGGACGACGACTACGACGACGACGAGGACGACCGCGACAGCGGCGGGGGCGGCGAGCGCCGGGGCAAGGGCAAGAAGAAGAAGGGCCGCAGCGGCTGCGCGTGCCTGGGCGTCTCCCTCGTCCTGATCGTCGGCGTCGGCGGAGCGGGCTACTTCGGCTACTCGTTCTACCAGGACAAGTTCGGTCCCGCCCCCGACTACTCGGGCAGCGGCTCGGGCTCGGTCGAGGTGGAGATCCCGAAGGGCGCGTACGGGTACGACATCGGCAACATCCTCAAGAAGGCGGGCGTCGTGAAGAGCGTCGACGCCTTCGTCTCGGCGCAGAGCGAGAACCCGAAGGGCAAGGGCATCCAGGCGGGGGTGTACCTCCTGCATTCGCAGATGTCGGCGTCCGAGGCCGTGAAGATGATGGTCGACCCGAAGAGCCAGAATCTTCTGATCATCCCGGAGGGCACGCCGAACCGGCTGGTGTACGCCTCCATCGACAAGAAACTGGACGTCGCCAAGGGAACGACCGCCAAGGTGGCCAAGAAGGAGTCGGGCAGCCTCGGCCTGCCGGGCTGGGCACAGAACCACAAGGGTGTCCTGGACCCCCTGGAGGGCTTCCTCTACCCGGCCGCGTACCCGGTCACCAAGGGCATGAAGCCGGAGGCCGTCCTCAAGTCGATGGTTTCCCGCGCCGACGAGGAGTACAAGAAGAGCGACGTCGAGGCCAACGCCAAGAAGCTGAAGCTCGACAGCCCCTGGCAGCTGATCACCGTCGCCAGCCTCGTCCAGGCCGAGGGCAAGTACAAGCACGACTTCGACAAGGTCGCGCGGGTCGTCTACAACCGGATGAAGCGCGACAACCCCCAGACCTGGGGGCTCCTGGACTTCGACTCGACTGTCAACTACGCGAAGAAACAGAGCACCCTGGACACCGGAGCCGTCTCGGACCTGCGGGAGTTCAAGCACCCGTACAACACGTACTACATCCACGGCCTGCCCCCCGGACCCATCAACAATCCGGGTGACGCGGCGCTCCAGTCGGCGATCAAGCCCACTCCCGGGCCCTGGAACTACTTCGTCTCGGTGACCGAGGACAAGACGGTCTTCGCCGTGACCAACGAGGAGCACGAGCGGAACCGGGAGAAGTACAAGGAAGAACAGGCGAAGCAGTGAGCGATCAGCACCGCGCCGCCGTCCTCGGCTCGCCCATCGCCCACTCGCTCTCCCCGGTCCTGCACCGGGCCGCGTACGCCGAACTCGGCCTCGGCGACTGGTCGTACGACCGCTTCGAAGTCGATGAGCAGGCGCTGCCCGGGTTCATCGAAGGGCTGGACGGGAGCTGGGCGGGGCTCTCGCTCACCATGCCGCTCAAGCGCGCGGTCATCCCGCTGCTGGACGGCATCAGCGACACCGCCGCCTCCGTCGAGGCCGTGAACACAGTGGTCTTCGGCGAGGACGGCCGCCGCACCGGCGACAACACCGACATCCCCGGCATGGTCGCCGCCCTGCGCGAACGCGGCGTCGAGAAGGTGGAGTCCGCCGCCATCCTCGGGGCCGGGGCGACCGCCTCCTCCGCGCTGGCCGCGCTGTCCGGGATCTGTGCCGGACCCGTCACCGCGTACGTCCGCAGCGCGGCCCGCGCCGACGAGATGCGCGGCTGGGGCGAACGGCTCGGCGTCGACATCCGGATCGCCGACTGGGCCGAGGCCGACCGGGCGCTGACCGCGCCCCTCGTCATCGCGACCACCCCCGCAGGCGCGGCCGACGCGCTGGCCGGGGCCGTACCGGAGCGGCCCGGCACACTCTTCGACGTGCTGTACGAGCCGTGGCCGACCCGGCTCGCGTCCGCCTGGGCCGAACGCGGCGGCGCAGTCGTCGGAGGTCTCGACCTCCTCGTGCACCAGGCCGTCCTCCAGGTCGAGCAGATGACGGGCCGCTCGCCCGCGCCGCTCGCCGCCATGCGCAAGGCCGGGGAAGAGGCGCTGGCCGCCCGCTGATGCCCGCCCGGCCCCGCCGCGTCGTCCGTCTGCTGGACCGGCGGCGGGCCGAGGGGCGCGTCCGTGGGAGGATCGGGGGCGGCGGGCCAGGGCCGCGCACCCGGTCGCGCCGCTGGGTTTTCAGGCGCGAGCATGAGGAGCACCGTTGAGCAGGTTGCGTTGGCTGACCGCGGGGGAGTCGCACGGCCCCGCACTGGTGGCGACGCTGGAGGGCCTTCCCGCCGGCGTCCCGGTCACCACGGAGATGGTGGCGGACGCGCTCGCCCGGCGGCGGCTCGGTTACGGCCGCGGTGCGCGGATGAAGTTCGAGCAGGACGAGGTCACCTTCCTCGGCGGCGTCCGGCACGGCCTCACCATGGGCTCCCCGGTCGCCGTGATGGTGGGCAACACCGAGTGGCCCAAGTGGGAGCAGGTCATGTCGGCCGATCCGGTCGACCCCCAGGTGCTGGCCGAGCAGGCCCGTAACGCCCCGCTGACCCGGCCCCGGCCCGGCCACGCCGACCTCGCCGGCATGCAGAAGTACGGCTTCGACGAGGCCCGGCCGGTCCTGGAGCGCGCGAGTGCCCGGGAGACCGCCGCCCGCGTGGCCCTCGGTGCCGTCGCCCGGTCCTACCTCAAGGAGACCGCGGGCATCGAGATCGTCAGCCACGTCGTGGAGCTGGCCGCCGCCAAGGCGCCGTACGGGGTCTACCCCGTCCCCGCCGACGTGGAGCGGCTCGACGCCGACCCGGTGCGCTGCCTCGACGCCGACGCGAGCAAGGCGATGGTCGCCGAGATCGACCAGGCCCACAAGGACGGCGACACCCTCGGCGGTGTCGTCGAGGTGCTGGCGTACGGCGTGCCCGTCGGGCTCGGCTCGCACGTTCACTGGGACCGCCGGCTCGACGCCCGCCTCGCCGGCGCGCTCATGGGCATCCAGGCCATCAAGGGTGTCGAGGTCGGCGACGGCTTCGACCTCGCCCGGGTGCCCGGCTCCAAGGCGCACGACGAGATCCTGGCCACCGAGGACGGCATCAAGCGCGCTTCCGGCCGGGCCGGCGGCACCGAGGGCGGGCTCACCACCGGCGAGCTGCTGCGCGTCCGCGCCGCCATGAAGCCGATCGCGACCGTGCCGCGCGCCCTGGCCACCGTCGACGTGGTGACCGGCGAGGCCGCCAAGGCCCACCACCAGCGCTCCGATGTCTGCGCCGTGCCGGCCGCCGGCATCGTCGCCGAGGCGATGGTCGCCCTGGTCCTGGCCGACGCCGTCGCTGAGAAGTTCGGCGGCGACAGCGTCACCGAGACCCGCCGCAACGTCCGGTCGTACCTCGACAACCTCCAGATCCGATGAGCGGTCCCCTGGTCGTCCTCGTCGGACCCATGGGTGTCGGCAAGTCCACGGTCGGCGAGCTGCTCGCCGGCCGGCTGGGCACCGGCTACCGGGACACCGACGCGGACGTGGTGGCGACGGCCGGCAAGCCCATCGCGGAGATCTTCTACGACGAGGGCGAGGACCACTTCCGCGCGCTGGAGCGGGACGCCGTCCGCGCCGCCGTCGCCGAGCACACCGGCGTCCTCTCGCTCGGCGGCGGGGCCGTCCTCGACGAGTCGACCCGCGCGCTGCTCGCCGACCGGCCGGTCGTCTACCTCTCGATGGACGTCGACGAGGCGGTCAAGCGGGTCGGGCTCAACACCGCCCGCCCGCTGCTCGCGGTCAACCCACGCCGGCAGTGGCGCGAGCTGATGGAGGCCCGCCGGCACCTCTACACCGAGGTCGCCCGCACGGTCGTCGCCACCGACGAGCGCACACCCGAAGAGGTCGCCCAGGCGGTCCTCGACGCACTGGAGCTGCCGGACGGGGCCCCGTCCGGCCGGGAGAACACACCATGACCCAGCAGGCACCCACCCGCGTCCGCATCGCAGGCAGCGCGGGCACCGACCCGTACGAGGTACTGATCGGCAGGCAGCTCCTCGGCGAGCTGCCCGGGCTCATCGGTGAGCGGGCCAAGCGCGTCGCGGTCCTCCACCCCGAGGCGCTCGCCGAGACCGGCGAGGCGGTCCGCCAGGACCTCGCCGAACACGGCTACGAGGCCATCGCGATCCAGCTGCCCAACGCCGAGGAGGCCAAGACCGTCGAGGTCGCCGCCTACTGCTGGAAGGCGCTCGGCCAGACCGGCTTCACCCGCACCGACGTCATCGTCGGCGTCGGCGGCGGCGCCACCACCGACGTCGCGGGCTTCGTCGCCGCGTCCTGGCTGCGCGGGGTGCGCTGGATCGCCGTACCGACGACCGTGCTCGGCATGGTCGACGCGGCCGTCGGCGGCAAGACCGGCATCAACACGGCCGAGGGCAAGAACCTCGTCGGCGCCTTCCACCCGCCGGCCGGCGTCCTGTGCGACCTGGCCGCCCTGGAATCGCTCCCGGTCCACGACTACGTCTCCGGCATGGCGGAGATCATCAAGGCGGGCTTCATCGCGGACCCGACGATCCTCGACCTGATCGAAGAGGACCCGCAGGCCGCCCGTACGCCCGCCGGACCGCACACCGCCGAACTGATCGAGCGCTCCATCCGGGTCAAGGCCGACGTGGTCTCCAGCGACCTCAAGGAGTCCGGACTCCGCGAGATCCTCAACTACGGCCACACCCTGGGCCACGCGATCGAGAAGAACGAGCGCTACAAGTGGCGCCACGGCGCCGCCGTCTCGGTCGGCATGGTCTTCGCCGCCGAACTCGGCCGCCTGGCCGGCCGCCTGGACGATGCCACCGCCGACCGGCACCGCGCGATCCTGGAGTCCGTCGGGCTGCCGCTCACCTACCGCGGTGACCAGTGGCCCAAGCTGCTGGAGAACATGAAGGTCGACAAGAAGTCCCGCGGCGACCTGCTGCGCTTCATCGTCCTGGACGGCCTCGGCAAGCCCACCGTCCTGGAGGGCCCCGACCCGGCCGTGCTGCTCGCCGCCTACGGGGAGGTCTCCGCGTGACGCGCCGGGTCCTGGTGCTCAACGGCCCCAACCTCGGCCGGCTCGGCTCCCGCGAGCCCGACGTCTACGGCTCCACCTCGTACGCCGGACTGGTCGAGGCCTGCCGCACGCTCGGCAAGGAGCTCGGCTTCGACGCCGACGTGCGCGAGACCAACGACGAGGGCGAGCTGATCCGCTGGCTCCACGAGGCCGCCGACGGCTCGATCCCGGTCGTCATCAACCCGGGTGCCTTCACGCACTACTCGTACGGCATGCGGGACGCGGCCGCCCAGCGCACCGCGCCGCTGATCGAGGTGCACATCTCGAACCCGTACGCGCGGGAGGAATTCCGCCACACCTCGGTGATCGCCCCGGTCGCCACCGGGACCGTGGCCGGATTCGGCATCGGCTCCTACCGGCTCGCGCTGCGCGCCCTGGCGGACGAACTCACCGACTGAACAGGGCTGTCCAGGGGTACCGGGCACCTCAGACCCTCCCCGGCCGTTGTCCGTGTGGCGGCCGGGGAAGGTACGGTTGCCGTTGCACCAGCGCCAGTTGCCTGTACGAGACGGAGTTGCACCGGATGCAGCACGCAGTGGGGGCCCCGCTGCCTCCGCCCCAGGGTCCCGGAAACGGTCCCGTCGGCTGGCCGCACCAGGCCCAGCACCCCGGCCCGCCGCCCCAGCCCCCGGCCGGCCCGCCCGCCGGGCACCCCGTACCGCCGCCCGCGGGCCCGCCCGCGCCGCAGGGCCAGGGGTGGAACGGACCGGCGCCGCAGCAGGCCCCGCCCCCCGTCTCCCGCGAGACCACCGGGCACATCCAGCTCCCGCCGGGCAGGCCCGTACCCCTGCCCGCCCCGCCCGCCGAACCCGGCACGGGCAATGCGACGCTCGCGGTGCTCCTGATCGGCCCGGCGGGCGCCGGCAAGACCACAGTGGCCCGGCTCTGGGCGGCCCGCCGCCGGGTGCCCACCGCCCACGTCAGCCTCGACGACGTCCGCGAATGGGTCTGCTCCGGCTTCGCGGACCCGCAGGCCGGGTGGAACGACCAGTCGGAGGCCCAGTACCGCCTGGCCCGCCGCACCTGCGGATTCGCCGCCCGCAACTTCCTGGCCAACGGGATCTCCTGCATTCTCGACGACGCCGTCTTCCCGGACCGGCCCGTCGTCGGTCTCGGCGGCTGGAAGCGCCACGTCGGCCCCGGGCTGCTGCCGGTCGTGCTGCTGCCCGGCCTGGAGGTCGTCCTGGAGCGGAACGCCGAGCGCAGCGGCAACCGCCGCCTCTCCGACGAGGAGGTGGCCCGCATCCACGGCCGGATGGCCGGCTGGTACGGCTCCGGGCTGCCGATCATCGACAACTCGACGTACGACGTGGAGACCACCGCCCGGGTCCTGGACGACATACTCGCCCGCTCCCTGGCCAGCCCTCCCACCTGGTGAGATCCCCGGTCGGGTGCGCTGACCGGGCGGGCCCGCCGCCCCGCTCGTACGCTCGACGCATGTCAGAGGTGTACGCCGTCCGACGCGGGCTGCTCCGCGACCGGTGCGCCGCAGTCGGATCCGCGGCCG
The DNA here is from genome assembly GCF_900105515.1 of Streptomyces sp. 2131.1. GTDB lineage: Bacteria > Actinomycetota > Actinomycetes > Streptomycetales > Streptomycetaceae > Streptomyces > Streptomyces drozdowiczii. The sequence continues at coordinate 5,937,715 of NZ_FNSY01000001.1, forward strand.
CCCTGGTGTCCCGTCCCGCCAACGTCCGCTACCTGGCCGGGGGAGCGCCCCCGGGTGCCGTGCTGCTGCTCGGCCCCGGCGAGGACGTCCTCCTCTGCCCCCGCCCGCCGACCGGCGACCCGGCCGACGGGCGCACCGACGAACACCTGCGCGTCGACCTGCTGCCGGTGGCCGGCGGGGATCCGGTGGTCGCCGCGGCGGACCTCGCCACCGCGGCCGGCGCGGAGTCGCTGGCCGTCGAGGAGCACGACCTGACGGTCGCCCGGCACCGGGCGATGGCCTCGGTCGCCCCGAAGCTCCGGCTGGCCGATCTCGGCGCCACCGTCGAGCAGTTGCGCATCGTGAAGGACGAGGAGGAGATCGGCTGCCTGCGCATCGCGGCCGAGATCACCGACCAGGCGCTGGGCGAACTCCTCGAATCGATCCTCGTCGGCCGCACCGAACGGCATCTGGCGCTGGAGCTGGAGCGCCGGCTGGTGGACCACGGCGCCGACGGCCCCGCCTTCGCGACCTCCGTGGCGACGGGCCCGAACTCCGGCCGGGGCCGCCACCGGCCCACGGACCGACGGGTCGAGGAGGGAGATTTTCTCTCCGTCTGCCTGGGCGCGAACTACCACGGCTACCGCTGCGAGATCGGCCGGACCTTCGTCATCGGAACGGCGCCCGCCGACTGGCAGATCGAGCTGTACGAGCTGGTTTTCGCCGCTCAGAGGGCCGGCCGCGAGGCTCTGCTGCCCGGCGCCGAGTACCGCGACGTCGACCGCGCCGCCCGCCATCTCCTGGACTCCGCGGGCCACGGCGAGGGCCTCGCGCCCTTCACGGGCCACGGGGTGGGGCTCGAAATCGACGAGGACCCGCAGCTGGCACCCGCCGCCATGGGTAAACTGGACGCTTGTGTGCCGGTCACCGTCGAACCGGGGGTCCACCTCCCGGGCCGGGGCGGGGTCCGGATCGATGACACGCTCGTCGTGCGCCCCGAGGCGGACGGCGGACCCGAGCTACTCACCATTACGACCAAGGAACTGCTCGCGCTCTAGCGCGCGTCCTCGGTCGTTCCACCAGCTTCAGTCCAGGAGATTCCGCAACCGTGGCTTCCACGAACGACCTCAAGAACGGCATGGTGCTCAAGCTCGACGGAGGCCAGCTCTGGTCCGTCGTCGAGTTCCAGCACGTCAAGCCCGGCAAGGGCCCGGCCTTCGTGCGCACCAAGCTCAAGAACGTGCTGTCCGGCAAGGTCGTCGACAAGACGTTCAACGCCGGCGTGAAGGTCGAGACGGCCACCGTCGACCGGCGCGACATGCAGTTCTCGTACATGGACGGCGAGTACTTCGTCTTCATGGACATGGACACGTACGACCAGCTCATGGTCGACCGCAAGGCCGTCGGTGACGCAGCCAACTTCCTGATCGAGGGCTTCACCGCCTCCGTCGCCCAGCACGAGGGCGAGGTGCTCTACGTCGAGCTGCCGGCCGCCGTCGAGCTGACCATCCAGCACACGGACCCGGGCGTCCAGGGTGACCGCTCCACCGGTGGCACCAAGCCCGCCACCCTGGAGACCGGCTACGAGATCGGCGTGCCGCTCTTCATCAGCACGGGCGAGAAGATCAAGGTCGACACCCGCTCCGGCGACTACCTCGGCCGGGTGAACAGCTAACCGTGGCTGCCCGGAACACGGCCCGCAAGCGCGCCTTCCAGATCCTCTTCGAGGCCGACCAGCGCGGCGAGTCCGTGCAGACGGTCCTCGCGGACTGGGTGCGGCACTCGCGGTCCGACACCCGTCAGCCGCCGGTCACCGAGTACACGATGGAGCTCGTCGAGGGGTACGCGCAGTACGCGGACCGGATCGACGACCTCATCGTCACCTACGCCGTGGACTGGGAGCTCGACCGCATGCCGGTCGTCGACCGGAACATCCTGCGGCTCGGTGCGTACGAGCTGATCTGGGTCGACGCGACCCCGGACGCGGTGGTGATCGACGAGGCGGTGCAGATCGCCAAGGAGTTCTCCACCGACGACTCCCCGTCCTTCGTGAACGGCCTGCTGGCCCGTTTCAAGGACCTCAAGCCGAACCTCCGCCGGGAGCAGTGAGAGACCCGGCGGCGTTCCGCCGACGAAGGGCCCATGGCTGAAGCCGTGGGCCCTTCGGCATGTCCGGGCCCGGCCGAGCTGTGGCACGGCGTACGAAAAGCCGGGCCCGGCGGGGCACCTCTGAGGGGCCCCGCCGAACCCGGCGGCACGTTTCTTCGAGGGGCTGCTCAGCCCTCGTCGTGGGCGACGGCGCGGCGCGCGTCCGCGTCGAGCACGCCCCAGCTGATCAGCTGCTCCGTCAGCACGGACGGCGACTGGTCGTAGATCACGGCCAGCGTGCGCAGGTCGTCCTGGCGGATCGACAGCACCTTGCCGTTGTAGTCGCCGCGCTGGCTCTGGATCGTCGCCGCGTAACGCTGGAGGGGGCCGGCCTTCTCCGGCGGCACGTGGGCCAGGCGCTCCAGCTGGAGGACGAGCTTCGGCGGCGGCTCGGCGGCACCGCCGGGCGTCGTGCCCGGCAGCAGCTCCTGGACCGGGACGCCGTAGAAGTCCGCCAGCTCGGCAAGGCGCTGCACGGTCACGGCACGGTCGCCGCGCTCGTACGAACCGACCACGACGGCCTTCCAGCGGCCCTGGGACTTCTCCTCCACGCCGTGGAGGGAGAGGCCCTGCTGGGTGCGGATGGCGCGGAGCTTGGCCCCGAGCTGTTTTGCGTATTCGCTGGACATAAGGCTCCCCGGACGCTGGAACGTTCGCGGCTCGGCCGCGTGGCTGGTAACTCACTGTGAGGTTACGCAGCGTTACTTGGCCGCGTCAAGCTGAGATGGTCCGTACCGGCTCTCCCCGGGGGTGGGGCAGAGGTCCCGTACGGGCCCTGGTAACGTGGATGACGCAATTTTCGACGTCCTTTAAGGTCCGTCCCGTGAGGCGGAGAAGGAGGTCCGTTTCTTATGGACGCACAGCACGACGCCACCGGCAATGCGGCACGCCCCGTTCTGGAGGCTCCCGACATCGCCCGGGTACTCACCCGTATCGCCCACGAGATCGTCGAACGCGCCAAGGGCGCCGACGACGTGGTGCTCCTCGGCATCCCGACCCGCGGGGTCTTCCTCGCCCGCCGGCTCGCCGCCAAGCTCGAAGAGATCACCGGCTCCACGATGCCGGTCGGCTCCCTCGACATCACCATGTACCGCGACGACCTCAGGCTGCGCCCCGCGCGCGCCCTGGCCCGCACCGAGATCCCCGGCGAGGGCATCGAGGGCCGCCTGGTCGTCCTGGTCGACGACGTCCTCTTCTCCGGCCGCACGATCCGCGCCGCCCTCGACGCGCTCGGCGACATCGGCCGGCCCCGCGCGGTGCAACTCGCGGTCCTCGTCGACCGCGGCCACCGCGAACTGCCGATCCGCGCCGACTACGTCGGCAAGAACCTCCCCACGTCGCTGCGGGAGACGGTCAAGGTCCAGCTCGCCGAGGAGGACGGCCGCGACGCCGTGCTGCTCGGGGTCGAGCAGGCCGCCCCCGCGGTCGAGCGTTAGCTCCCCGTCCGTACGGCCGCCCGCCGTACGGCGGCTTCCGCGCGCCCGCATGCCTGAAACCTCCAGCCACCCGGAGAACACCCAGATGAAGCGTCACCTCATCTCGGCCGCCGACCTCACCCGCGACGACGCCGTCCTGATCCTCGACACCGCCGAGGAGATGGCCCGGGTCGCGGACCGGCCGATCAAGAAGCTCCCGACCCTGCGCGGCCGTACCGTCGTCAACCTCTTCTTCGAGGACTCGACACGAACCCGCATCTCCTTCGAGGCGGCCGCCAAGCGGCTCTCCGCCGACGTCATCAACTTCTCCGCGAAGGGCTCCTCCGTCTCCAAGGGCGAGTCGCTCAAGGACACCGCTCTGACCCTGGAGGCGATGGGCGCCGACGCCGTCGTCATCCGCCACGGCGCCTCCGGCGCCCCGTACCGGCTGGCCACCTCCGGCTGGATCGACGGCGCGGTCGTCAACGCCGGCGACGGCACCCACGAGCACCCCACCCAGGCCCTCCTGGACGCCTTCACGATGCGCCGCCGGCTCGTCGGCGCCGACGCCGGACTCGGCAAGGACCTCGACGGCCGCCGGATCACCATCGTGGGCGACATCCTGCACAGCCGGGTCGCCCGCTCCAACGTCCACCTGCTCAACACGCTCGGCGCCCACGTCACCCTCGTCGCCCCGCCCACGCTGGTCCCGGTCGGCGTCGAGCAGTGGCCCTGCGACGTCAGCTACAGCCTCGACGACGTGCTGCACCGGTCCGACGCTGTGATGATGCTGCGTGTGCAGCGTGAGCGGATGAACGCCGCGTACTTCCCGACCGAGCGCGAGTACTCGCGCCGCTACGGCCTGGACGGCGAGCGCATGGCGAAGATGCCGGAGCACGCCGTCGTCATGCACCCCGGCCCCATGGTCCGCGGCATGGAGATCACCGCGGAGGTCGCCGACTCCGACCGCTGCACGGTCGTCGAGCAGGTCGCCAACGGCGTCTCCATCCGCATGGCCGTGCTCTACCTGCTGCTCGGCGGCTACGAGTCGGCCCACCCGTCGCCCACCACCACCCTTGATCGAAGCGCTGCGCGCCTCCCTGGCAGCACCCCCACCGCCGCCCGTACCGAGGAGAACAAGTAACCATGAGCAAGATCCTTATCCGCGGTGCGAAGGTACTCGGCGGCGACCCGCAGGACGTCCTCATCGACGGCGAGACCATCGCCGCCGTCGGCACCGGCCTCGACGCCGGTGACGCCACCGTGATCGAGGCCGCGGGCCAGGTCCTGCTGCCCGGCCTCGTCGACCTCCACACCCACCTGCGCGAGCCCGGCCGCGAGGACTCCGAGACCGTCCTCACCGGCACCAGGGCCGCCGCGGCCGGCGGCTTCACCGCCGTGCACGCCATGGCCAACACCTTCCCGGTCGCCGACACCGCCGGCGTCGTCGAGCAGGTCTGGCGGCTCGGCAAGGAGTCCGGCTACTGCGACGTGCAGCCCGTCGGCGCCGTCACCGTCGGCCTGGAGGGCAAGCAGCTGGCCGAGCTGGGCGCCATGCACGACTCCGCCGCCGGGGTGAAGGTCTTCTCCGACGACGGCAAGTGCGTCGACGACGCGGTCATCATGCGCCGCGCCCTGGAGTACGTGAAGGCCTTCGACGGCGTCGTCGCCCAGCACGCCCAGGAGCCCCGCCTCACCGAGGGCGCCCAGATGAACGAGGGCGTCGTCTCGGCCGAGCTGGGCCTCGGCGGCTGGCCCGCCGTCGCCGAGGAGTCGATCATCGCGCGCGACGTGCTGCTCGCCGCCCACGTCGGCTCCCGGGTGCACATCTGCCACCTGTCGACCGCCGGCTCCGTGGAGATCGTGCGCTGGGCCAAGTCCAAGGGCTGGAACGTCACCGCCGAGGTCACCCCGCACCACCTGCTCCTCACCGACGAGCTCGTCCGGTCCTACAACCCGGTGTACAAGGTGAACCCGCCGCTGCGCACCGAGGCCGACGTCATGGCCCTGCGCGAGGCCCTCGCCGACGGCACCATCGACTGCGTCGCCACCGACCACGCCCCGCACCCGCACGAGGACAAGGACTGCGAGTGGGCCGCGGCCGCCATGGGCATGGTGGGCCTGGAGACCGCGCTCTCCGTCGTCCAGCAGACGATGGTCGAGACCGGGCTGCTCGACTGGGCCGGTGTCGCCGACCGCATGTCGGCGCGCCCCGCGGCCATCGGACGGCTCGAAGGACACGGCCGCCCCGTCTCGGCGGGTGAGCCTGCCAACCTCACGCTGGTCGATCCGGCATACCGTGGAGAGGTGGACCCCGCGGGCTTCGCCTCCCGCAGCCGCAACACCCCGTACCAGGGGCGCGAGCTGCCGGGCCGAGTGACCCACACCTTCCTGCGGGGCCGTGCCACGGTCGTCGACGGGAAGCTCGCGTGACAACACAGACCCTGTACCAACTGGCCGCCGGGCAGAAGTCGGCGGAAGTGACCGACTGGTCGGCCCGGATCAGCTGGGTGATCGGACTCGTCGTCCTCGTCGTGTTCGTCTACTGGCTGATGCGCCAGGGGTGGAAGTGGCGCGGAAACCTCCAGTCCGACCTGCCCGCCCCGGCCACCGCGCCCGAGGGCTTCGGGGACGGCGAGAAGCTGCTCACCCTCTCCGGCCGCTACCACGCGTCGACCACGGCCGGGCAGTGGCTCGACCGGATCGTCGCCCACGGCCTCGGCACCCGCAGCCGCGTCGAGCTCACCCTCACCGCGGACGGCCTCGACGTCGTACGGCCCGGCGCGGCGGACTTCTTCGTCCCCGCCGCCGACCTGCGCGGCGCCCGCACCGAAAAGGCACTGGCGGGCAAGGTCCTGCCCGAGGGCGGCCTCCTCGTCATCACCTGGGCGCTCGGCGACCGGCTGATCGACTCCGGATTCCGCTCCGACCACTCGGCCGAACACCCCGCGTGGGTCGACGCCGTCAACCACCTCACCAGCACTACGGAAGGCATCGCACGATGACGACCTCCACCCGGGGAGCCCAGGTTCCCGCCGTACTCGTCCTGGAGGACGGCCGCATCTTCCGCGGCCGCGCCTACGGGGCTGTGGGGGAGACCTTCGGCGAGGCGGTCTTCTCCACCGGCATGACCGGCTACCAGGAGACGCTGACCGACCCCTCGTACCACCGCCAGGTCGTCGTGATGACCGCCCCGCACGTCGGCAACACCGGCGTCAACGACGAGGACCCCGAGTCGAAGCGGATCTGGGTCTCCGGCTACGTCGTCCGCGACCCCGCCCGCACCCCCTCCAACTGGCGCTCCCGCCGCACCCTCGACGAGGAGCTGGCCAACCAGGACGTCGTCGGCATCAGCGGCGTCGACACCCGCGCCCTCACCCGCCACCTCCGGGAGCGCGGCGCCATGCGCGTGGGCATCTTCTCCGGCGCTGCCGTCACCGACGAGGCCGCGATGCTGGCCCGCGTCCAGGAGGCCCCCGAGATGAAGGGTGCCGACCTGTCCGCCGAGGTCGCCACCAAGGAGGCGTACGTCGTCCCCGCGCTCGGCACCAAGAAGTTCACCGTCGCCGCGGTCGACCTCGGCATCAAGGGCATGACCCCGCACCGGATGGCCGAGCGCGGCATCGAGGTGCACGTCCTGCCCGCCACCGCCACCCTTGAGGAGATCTACGCGGTCGCCCCCGACGGCGTCTTCTTCTCCAACGGCCCCGGTGACCCGTCGACGGCCGACCACCCGGTCGCCCTGATGCAGGGCGTTCTGGAGCGCGGGACCCCGCTCTTCGGCATCTGCTTCGGCAACCAGATCCTGGGCCGCGCGCTCGGCTTCGGCACGTACAAGCTGAAGTACGGCCACCGCGGCATCAACCAGCCCGTGCAGGACCGCTCGACCGGCAAGGTCGAGGTCACCGCGCACAACCACGGCTTCGCCGTCGACGCCCCCCTCGACAAGGTCTCCGACACCGCCTACGGGCGCGCCGAGGTCTCCCACGTCTGCCTGAACGACCAGGTCGTCGAGGGCCTCCAGCTCCTCGACCGGCCGGCCTTCAGCGTCCAGTACCACCCCGAGGCGGCCGCCGGCCCGCACGACGCCGCGTACCTCTTCGACCGCTTCGTTTCCCTGATGGAGGGCCAGCGTGCCTAAGCGCTCCGATATCCAGTCCGTCCTGGTCATCGGCTCCGGCCCGATCGTCATCGGGCAGGCCGCCGAGTTCGACTACTCCGGCACCCAGGCATGCCGCGTGCTCAAGGCCGAGGGCCTGCGCGTCATCCTGGTGAACTCCAACCCCGCGACGATCATGACCGACCCGGAGATCGCCGACGCCACGTACGTCGAGCCGATCACCCCCGAGTTCGTCGAGAAGATCATCGCCAAGGAGCGCCCCGACGCGCTGCTCCCGACCCTCGGCGGCCAGACCGCGCTGAACACGGCGATCTCCATGCACGACAACGGTGTGCTGGAGAAGTACGGTGTCGAGCTCATCGGCGCCAACGTCGAGGCCATCAACAAGGGCGAGGACCGCGACCTCTTCAAGGGCGTCGTCGAGGCCGTCAAGGCGAAGATCGGCTACGGGGAGTCCGCCCGCTCGGTCATCTGCCACTCCATGGACGACGTCATCGCCGGCGTCGACACCCTCGGCGGCTACCCCGTCGTCGTCCGTCCCTCCTTCACCATGGGCGGCGCCGGTTCCGGCTTCGCCCACGACGAGGAGGAGCTGCGCCGCATCGCCGGCCAGGGCCTCACGCTCTCCCCGACCACCGAGGTGCTCCTGGAGGAGTCCATCCTCGGCTGGAAGGAGTACGAGCTGGAGCTGATGCGCGACCGCAACGACAACGTCGTGGTCGTCTGCTCCATCGAGAACTTCGACCCGATGGGCGTCCACACCGGTGACTCGATCACCGTCGCCCCGGCGATGACGCTCACCGACCGCGAGTACCAGCGGCTGCGCGACATCGGCATCGCGATCATCCGCGAGGTCGGCGTCGACACCGGCGGCTGCAACATCCAGTTCGCGATCGACCCGTCCGACGGGCGCGTCATCGTCATCGAGATGAACCCGCGCGTCTCCCGCTCCTCGGCGCTCGCCTCCAAGGCCACCGGCTTCCCGATCGCCAAGATCGCCGCCAAGCTGGCCGTCGGCTACACGCTCGACGAGATCCCCAACGACATCACCGAGAAGACCCCGGCCTCCTTCGAGCCGACCCTCGACTACGTCGTCGTCAAGGCCCCGCGGTTCGCCTTCGAGAAGTTCCCCTCCGCCGACTCCACCCTCACCACCACCATGAAGTCGGTGGGCGAGGCCATGGCCATCGGCCGGAACTTCACCGAGGCCCTCCAGAAGGCCCTGCGCTCCCTGGAGAAGAAGGGCTCGCAGTTCACCTTCACCGGCGAGCCCGGCGACAAGGCCGAGCTGCTGGCCGAGGCGGTCCGCCCGACCGACGGCCGGATCAACGCCGTCATGCAGGCGATCCGGGCCGGCGCCACCCAGGAGGAGGTCTTCGACGCCACGAAGATCGACCCCTGGTTCGTCGACCAGCTCTTCCTGATCAAGGAGATCGCCGACGAGCTGGCCGCCGCCGACAAGCTCGGCCCCGAGCTGCTCGCCGAGGCCAAGCGGCACGGCTTCTCGGACGTCCAGATCGCCGAGATCCGCGGCCTGCGCGAGGACGTCGTCCGCGAGGTGCGCCACGCGCTCGGCATCCGCCCGGTCTACAAGACGGTCGACACCTGCGCCGCCGAGTTCGCGGCGAAGACGCCGTACTTCTACTCCTCCTACGACGAGGAGAGCGAGGTCGCGCCCCGCACCAAGCCCGCGGTCATCATCCTGGGCTCCGGGCCCAACCGCATCGGCCAGGGCATCGAGTTCGACTACTCCTGCGTCCACGCCTCCTTCGCGCTCAGCGACGCCGGCTACGAGACCGTGATGGTCAACTGCAACCCGGAGACGGTCTCCACCGACTACGACACCTCCGACCGCCTGTACTTCGAGCCGCTGACGCTGGAAGACGTGCTGGAGATCGTGCACGCCGAGTCCCTGGCGGGCCCGATCGCGGGCGTCGTCGTCCAGCTCGGCGGACAGACCCCGCTGGGCCTGTCCCAGGCGCTCAAGGACAACGGCGTGCCCGTCGTCGGCACCTCCCCGGAGGCGATCCACGCCGCCGAGGACCGCGGCGCCTTCGGCCGCGTCCTGGCCGAGGCCGGCCTGCCCGCCCCCAAGCACGGCACCGCGACCACCTTCGCCGAGGCCAAGGAGATCGCCGACGAGATCGGCTACCCCGTCCTCGTACGCCCGTCGTACGTGCTCGGCGGGCGCGGCATGGAGATCGTGTACGACGAGACCCGGCTCTCCGCGTACATCGCCGAGTCCACCGAGATCAGCCCCACCCGGCCGGTCCTGGTCGACCGCTTCCTCGACGACGCCATCGAGATCGACGTCGACGCCCTCTACGACGGCACCGAGCTCTACCTCGGCGGCGTCATGGAGCACATCGAGGAGGCCGGCATCCACTCCGGCGACTCCGCCTGCGCGCTGCCCCCGATCACCCTCGGCGGCCATGACGTCAAGCGGCTGCGCGCTTCCACGGAGGCCATCGCCAAGGGCGTCGGCGTCCGCGGGCTGATCAACATCCAGTTCGCGCTCTCCGGCGACATCCTCTACGTCCTGGAGGCCAACCCGCGCGCCTCGCGGACCGTCCCCTTCACCTCGAAGGCGACCGCGGTCCCGCTCGCCAAGGCCGCCGCCCGGATCTCGCTGGGCGCGACCGTCGCCGAGCTGCGCCAAGAGGGCCTGCTGCCGAAGACCGGCGACGGCGGCACGCTGCCGCTGGACGCGCCGATCTCCGTCAAGGAGGCCGTCATGCCGTGGTCGCGCTTCCGCGACATCCACGGCCGCGGCGTCGACACCATCCTCGGCCCGGAGATGCGCTCCACCGGCGAGGTCATGGGCATCGACTCGGTCTTCGGCACCGCGTACGCCAAGTCGCAGGCCGGCGCCTACGGGCCGCTGCCCACCAAGGGCCGCGCCTTCATCTCGGTGGCCAACCGCGACAAGCGCTCGATGATCTTCCCGGCCCGCGAGCTGGTCGCCCACGGCTTCGAGCTGCTGGCCACCTCCGGCACCGCCGAGGTCCTCAGGCGCAACGGCATCAACGCCACGGTCGTGCGCAAGCTCTCCGAGGGCGAGGGCCCGAACGGCGAGCGGACCATCGTCCAGCTGATCCACGAGGGCGGTGTCGACCTCATCGTCAACACCCCCTACGGGACCGGCGGCCGCCTCGACGGCTACGAGATCCGCACCGCGGCCGTCGCCCGCTCCGTGCCCTGCCTGACCACGGTCCAGGCGCTCGCCGCGGCGGTCCAGGGCATCGACGCCCTCAACGGCGGAGACGTCGGCGTCCGTTCCCTCCAGGAACACGCGGAACACTTGACCGCGGCCCGCGACTAGGAAGCCCACAAGGGGGACACCGGAAACGGTGTCCCCCTCTTCATGAGGACACCGTGATGTACAAGTTCTTCTTCCAGCTGGTCTTCAAGCGCATGGACCCCGAGCGCGCCCACTACCTGGCCTTCCGCTGGATCCGCCTGGCCGCACGCGTCCCCGTGCTGCGCACCTTCGTGGCCGCCGCCCTCGCCCCCCGGTACAAGGAGCTGCGCACCGAGACCCTGGGCCTGCGGATGCACGGCCCCTTCGGGCTCGCCGCCGGCTTCGACAAGAACGCGGTCGCGATCGACGGCATGGCGATGCTCGGCTTCGACCACGTCGAGATCGGCACCGTGACCGGCGAGCCGCAGCCCGGCAACCCGAAGCAGCGCCTGTTCCGCCTGGTCGCGGACCGCGCGCTGATCAACCGCATGGGCTTCAACAACGAGGGCTCGGCCGCCGTCGCCGCCCGGCTGGCCGCGCGCAACCCGGTCTTCCGCACCACCGTCGGCGTCAACATCGGCAAGACCAAGGTGGTCACCGAGGCCGACGCCGCCGCCGACTACGTGAAGTCCACCGAGCGTCTCGCCGCCCACGCGGACTACCTCGTCGTCAACGTCTCCTCGCCCAACACCCCCGGCCTGCGCAACCTCCAGGCCACCGAGTCGCTGCGCCCGCTGCTCACCGCCGTGCGCGAGGCGGCCGACCGCACCGTCACCCACCGCCGCGTCCCGCTGCTCGTCAAGATCGCCCCGGACCTCGCGGACGAGGACGTCGACGCGGTCGCCGACCTCGCCGTCGAACTGGGCCTGGACGGCATCATCGCCACCAACACCACCATCGCCCGCGACGGCCTCGGCCTGCAGTCCCCGGCGGCCCTGGTGAAGGAGACCGGCGGCCTGTCCGGCGCGCCCCTCAAGGAACGCTCGCTGGAGGTCCTGGGCCGCCTGTACGGGCGCGTGGGGGACCGGATCACCCTGGTGGGCGTCGGCGGCATCGAGAACGCCGAGGACGCCTGGCAGCGCATCCTGGCCGGCGCCACCCTCGTCCAGGGCTACAGCGCCTTCATCTACGAGGGCCCGTTCTACGCCCGCGCCATCCACAAGGGCCTGGCCGCGCGCCTGGCCGCCTCCCCGTACGCCACGCTCGCCGACGCCGTCGGCGCGGAATCCCGGAAGGCAGCGAAATGACTCTGGAACCCTTCGGCGCCCGGCTGCGCCACGCCATGGACACCCGAGGCCCGCTCTGCGTCGGCATCGACCCGCACGCCTCCCTGCTCACCGCCTGGGGGCTGAGCGACGACATCGCGGGCTTGGAGCGCTTCACCCGTACGGTCGTCGAGGCGCTGGCCGACCGGGTCGCCGTGCTCAAGCCGCAGTCCGCGTTCTTCGAGCGCTTCGGCTCGCGGGGCGTCGCCGTCCTGGAGAAGGCCGTCGAGGAGGCCCGCGCGGCCGGCGCCCTGGTCCTGATGGACGCCAAGCGCGGCGACATCGGCTCCACCATGGGCGCCTACGCGGCGACCTACCTGGACAAGGACTCGCCGCTGTTCTCGGACGCGGTCACCGTCTCGCCGTACCTCGGCTTCGGCTCGCTGCGGCCCGCGCTCGACGCGGCGGCGGTCTCCGGCGCCGGCGTCTTCGTCCTCGCGCTGACCTCCAACCCGGAGGGCGCCGAGGTGCAGCGCGCCACTGCCGCCGACGGCCGTCCGCTGGCCCAGTTGATGCTCGACCACATGGCCGCCGAGAACGCGGGCGCCGAGCCGCTCGGCTCGGTCGGCGCGGTCGTCGGGGCCACGCTCGGGGACGCGGGCGTGGATCTGGCGATCAACGGACCGCTGCTCGCCCCGGGCATCGGCGCCCAGGGGGCGACGCCGGCGGATCTGCCGGGTGTCTTCGGGGACGCGGTCCGCAATGTGGTGCCCAGCGTCAGCCGGGGCGTGCTGCGCCACGGCCCGGACGTGGCGGGGCTGCGCGGGGCCGCGGAACGCTTCGCGGACGAGGTCCGCGCGGCCGTCTCGGACCGCTGACACTGCCACGTAACCGTGGGTTGACGGAATCCTGAGAAAAAAACTCGGTGGTTATGCCCGAAAAGTCCTGGTCGGCAGAGGCTGACCAGGACTTTTCGTCTGTTCTCGCTGACTCCGGCGGCCTTGGCCGCTAGTCTCCGTCGAGAGCCGACGAGCACGGGTTGTTCGCGGCTCAGCAGGTGAGGGGCGTTCCCGCCGCCTCACTGGTCCGTATCCGACAGATCGACATCCGAGGTGACGTAGGCGTGGCTCTTCCGCCCCTTACCCCTGAACAGCGCGCAGCCGCGCTCGAAAAGGCCGCCGCGGCTCGCCGGGAGCGGGCCGAGGTCAAGAATCGACTGAAGCACTCCGGCGCCTCCCTCCACGAGGTCATCAAGTCGGGCCAGGAGAACGACGTCATCGGCAAGATGAAGGTCTCCGCCCTGCTGGAGTCCCTGCCCGGTGTGGGCAAGGTCCGTGCCAAGCAGATCATGGAGCGGCTCGGCATCTCCGAGAGCCGTCGCGTGCGGGGTCTTGGCTCCAACCAGATCGCATCCCTGGAGCGTGAGTTCGGCGGCAGCGCCGCCTGACGTTCTCAGGCACCCCTGAGAAGCTGGATAATCGCTTCATGGCTGCAACATCCCGGGGGACGTCCCCCGTACCCCCGGACGTACGTCCGCGGCTGACCGTGCTCTCCGGCCCCTCGGGGGTCGGCAAGAGCACGGTCGTCGCGCATATGCGCAAGGTCCACCCCGAGGTGTGGCTCTCGGTGTCGGCGACGACCCGCAGGCCCCGCCCCGGCGAACGCAACGGCGTCCACTACTTCTTCGTGGACGACGAGGAGTTCGACAAGCTCATCGCCAACGGCGAACTGCTGGAGTGGGCCGAGTTCGCCGGCAACCGCTACGGCACCCCGCGCCGCGCCGTGCAGGAGCGACTGGAGGCGGGCGAGCCGGTGCTCCTGGAGATCGACCTCCAGGGCGCCCGGCTGGTCCGCCAGTCCATGGCCGACGCCCAGCTGGTCTTCCTCGCGCCGCCGAGCTGGGATGAGCTGGTGCGCCGGCTCACCGGCCGGGGGACCGAGGCGCCCGAGGTGATCGAACGCCGGCTCGGCGCCGCCAAGGTCGAGCTGGCCGCCGAATCGGAGTTCGATACGACGCTTGTCAACACCTCCGTCGAGGATGTGGCACGTGAGCTGCTAGCCTTGATGCTGGAGGCTTCCGGCCACCGCGTCGGCGAGTGACCACCGGCAGCGGGGGCCGCGCCGGCAGAGCCGGCGACCGAGCCCCTGACTGTCAAAGATTTCTTTGATCTTCATCCCCTTCGGAAGGCAGAGCGTGTCCTCTTCCATCACCACGCCCGAGGGCATCATCAACCCGCCGATTGATGAGCTCCTCGAAGCAACCGACTCGAAGTACAGCCTCGTGATCTACGCCGCCAAGCGCGCGCGCCAGATCAACGCGTACTACTCGCAGCTCGGTGAGGGCCTCCTCGAGTACGTCGGCCCGCTCGTCGACACCCACGTGCACGAGAAGCCGCTCTCGATCGCGCTCCGCGAGATCAACGCGGGCCTGCTGACGTCCGAGGCCATCGAGGGCCCCGCGCAGTAAGCAGCGGCGACGCACTTCACCCCGGGCCCGGCGGACATCCGCCGGGCCCGAGGTGTGTCCGGGCCGACCGCCCCGCGCCCCGGGCCGTGAGGCAGCATGGGGACGTACGTACGCAGGGTGCGTAACCGAGTGCGGGGAGACGCAGTGGACAAGCCGAAGGTCGTTCTGGGGGTCAGCGGCGGCATCGCCGCGTACAAGGCGTGCGAGCTGCTGCGCCGGCTGACCGAGTCCGGCCACGACGTACGGGTCGTCCCCACCGAGTCCGCCCTGCACTTCGTCGGCGCGGCCACCTGGTCGGCGCTCTCCGGCCATCCGGTCTCCACCGAGGTCTGGAACGACGTTCACGAGGTGCCGCACGTACGGATCGGGCAGCACGCCGACCTCGTCGTCGTCGCCCCGGCCACCGCCGACATGCTGGCCAAGGCCGCCCACGGGCTCGCCGACGACCTGCTCACCAACACCCTGCTCACCGCCCGCTGTCCGGTCGTCTTCGCCCCGGCCATGCACACCGAGATGTGGGAGCACCCCGCCACCCAGGAGAACGTCGCGACCCTGCGCCGCCGCGGCGCCGTCGTCATCGAGCCCGCCGTCGGCCGCCTCACCGGCGTCGACACCGGCAAGGGCCGGCTCCCCGACCCGGGCGAGATCTTCGAGGTCTGCCGCCGGGTCCTCGCCCGCGGCACGACCGCTCCCGACCTGGCGGGCCGGCACGTGGTGATCAGCGCCGGCGGTACGAGGGAGCCCCTCGACCCCGTCCGCTACCTCGGCAACCGCTCCTCCGGCAAGCAGGGCTACGCGCTCGCCCGCACCGCCGTCGCCCGCGGCGCCCGGGTCACCCTCGTCGAGGCCAACACCGGACTGCCCGACCCGTCCGGCGCCGACGTCGTCCACACCGGCACCGCCATCCAGCTGCGCGAGGCCGTGCTGAAGGCGGCACGGGACGCAGACGTCGTGGTCATGGCCGCCGCCGTCGCCGACTTCCGGCCCGCCCAGTACGTCAGCGGGAAGATCAAGAAGAAGGACGGCCAGGAGCCCGCCCCCATCACCCTCGTCCGCAACCCGGACATCCTCGCCGAGGTCGCCGCCGAGCGCGCCACGCCCGGGCAGATCGTCGTCGGCTTCGCCGCCGAGACCGACGACGTGCTGGCCAACGGCCGTGAGAAGCTGCGCCGCAAGGGCTGCGACCTGTTGGTGGTCAACGAGGTGGGGGAGCGCAAGACCTTCGGCTCCGAAGAGAACGAGGCCGTGGTGCTCGCCGCCGACGGGGCCGAGACTCCGGTGCCCCACGGGCCCAAGGAGGCACTCGCCGACACGGTCTGGGACCTCGTCTCGGCCCGCCTCGGATGAATTCCCGGTGACACGCCGGGGCCGGCACGACCCGTGCGACACGGGCGCGGACCGTGTGGGCGACGGGCTTCCGGGGCCTTCCGGCCCTGGTGGGACACGTCACAGCACGGTCAAAGGGCGAGACACGTTGTCCGGCGCCCCGGCCCGACCGATAAACTGCACTCCGGACCGTGCCCGGGCGCAGCTCCCGGACCGTCCGGCCAATGATCAGCCAGCAGCCGCTGCAACCCCAGGGAGCGATGTGTCCCGCCGTCTCTTCACCTCGGAGTCCGTGACCGAGGGCCACCCCGACAAGATCGCCGACCAGATCAGCGACACCATTCTCGACGCGCTCCTGCGCGAGGACCCGTCCTCCCGCGTCGCCGTCGAGACCCTGATCACCACCGGTCTGGTGCATGTCGCGGGTGAGGTCACGACCAAGGCCTACGCCGACATTCCGACGCTGGTCCGCAACAAGGTCCTGGAGATCGGCTACGACTCCTCCAAGAAGGGCTTCGACGGCGCCTCCTGCGGCGTCTCGGTGTCCATCGGGGCCCAGTCACCGGACATCGCCCAGGGCGTCGACACCGCGTACGAGAAGCGGGTCGAGGGCGATGAGGACGAGCTCGACAAGCAGGGCGCCGGCGACCAGGGCCTGATGTTCGGCTACGCCTGCGACGAGACCCCCGAGCTCATGCCGCTGCCGATCTACCTCGCGCACCGGCTCTCCCGTCGCCTGTCCGAGGTCCGCAAGAACGGGACCATCCCGTACCTGCGCCCCGACGGCAAGACCCAGGTCACCATCGAGTACGACGGCGACAAGGCCGTCCGTCTCGACACCGTCGTCGTCTCCTCGCAGCACGCCAGCGACATCGACCTCGACTCGCTGCTCGCGCCCGACATCCGCGAGTTCGTCGTCGAGCACGTGCTGAACCAGCTCATCGAGGACGGCATCAAGCTCGACACCGAGGGCTACCGCCTCCTCGTCAACCCGACCGGCCGCTTCGAGATCGGCGGCCCGATGGGCGACGCCGGCCTGACCGGCCGCAAGATCATCATCGACACCTACGGCGGCATGGCCCGCCACGGCGGCGGTGCCTTCTCCGGCAAGGACCCGTCGAAGGTGGACCGCTCGGCCGCCTACGCGATGCGCTGGGTCGCCAAGAACGTCGTCGCCGCCGGCCTCGCGGCCCGCTGCGAGGTCCAGGTCGCCTACGCGATCGGCAAGGCCGAGCCGGTGGGCCTCTTCGTCGAGACCTTCGGCACCGCCGCGGTCGAGACCGAGAAGATCGAGCACGCCATCGGCGAGGTCTTCGACCTCCGCCCGGCCGCGATCATCCGCGACCTCGACCTGCTGCGCCCGATCTACGCCCAGACCGCCGCGTACGGTCACTTCGGCCGCGAGCTTCCCGACTTCACGTGGGAGCGCACGGACCGGGTGGACGCGCTGCGCGCCGCCGCGGGTCTGTAGGGACGGCCCAGGCAGTCTCCCGCCGGAGCCCGGACGCCGTCACGGTGTCCGGGCTCCGGCGTTTCGATGCCCGGGGGTTACGGGGAAGGGCGGGCGCCGTTGTCCGAGGCGTCTGGTAGGGATGGAGCTGTGAGCAGCGAGAACGAGCGGTCCGACGAGCCCGGGCCCGGGGCGCCGGAACAGCTGGCGCTGATCCGGGAGACCGTGCGCCGGGCCGACGTGCCGCGCGCCAAACCGCGCACCTGGCGCGGGGCGGCCCTCGCCGAGGAGCTGCCCGTCGCCCGCGTCCTCGTCAACAAGGGCGCGCTCCACCTCGACCAGTACTTCGACTACGCCGTCCCCGAGGAACTGGACGCAGACGCGCAGCCCGGGGTGCGGGTGCGGGTCCGGTTCGGTGCCGGGGGCCGCAACGTGCGCGGCGGCCGGCGCGAGGGCGGCGGGCTCATCGACGGCTTCCTCGTCGAGCGGCTGGCCGAGTCCGACTACAACGGGGCGCTCGCCGCGCTCGCCTCCGTCGTCTCCCCGGAGCCGGTCCTCGGCCCGGACCTCCTCGCCCTCGCCCGCGCCGTCGCCGACCGGTACGCGGGCAGCCTCGCGGACGTCCTCCAGCTCGCCGTCCCCCCGCGCAACGCGCAGGCCGAGTCCAAGCCGTCGCCCGCGCCCCTGCCCGCCCCCGCGCGGCCCGCACCCGGCAGCTGGGAGCGGTACGAGCAGGGGCCCGCCTTCCTGTCCGCGCTGGCCACCGGCGGCGCCCCCAGGGCCGTGTGGACCGCGCTGCCCGGACCGCACTGGCCCGCCGAGATCGCCACGGCCGTCGCCGCGACCCTCTCCTCCGGGCGCGGCGCCCTCGTCGTCGTCCCCGACGGGCGGACCGCCGCCCGGGTCGACGCCGCGCTCACCGCCCTGCTCGGCGAGGGGCGGCACGCGCTGCTCACCGCTGGCTCCGGGCCCGGCCGGCGCTACCGGGAATGGCTCGCCGTGCGGCGCGGGTCCGTCCGGGCGGTGGTGGGGACCAGGGCCGCGATGTTCGCGCCGGTCGCCGATCTCGGGCTCGTCGTCATCTGGGACGACGGCGACTCCAGCCACAGCGACGACCGCGCCCCCTTCCCCCATGTCCGCGAGGTCCTGGAGCTGCGGGCCACGCACGGGCGGTGCGCGTTCCTGCTCGGCGCCCTCAGCTGCACCGTGGAGGCCGCGCAGCTCGTCGAGAGCGGCTGGGCGCTGCCGCTGCGCGCCGGCCGGGAGCAGCTGCGGGCGGCGGCGCCCGTCATCCGTACCGTGGGCGACGGCGAACTCGCGCGGGACGGGGCGGCGCGGGCCGCCCGGCTGCCCAGCCTCGCCTGGCAGACCGTCCGGGACGGGCTGCGCACCGGTCCGGTGCTGGTCCAGGTGCCCCGCCGGGGTTACGCCCCCAGGCTCGCCTGCGAGCGCTGCCGGGAGCCCGCCCGGTGCCGGGAGTGCGCGGGGCCGCTGGAGGCGCCCGACGAGCGGGACCTGAACTGCGCCTGGTGCGGGCGGGCCGAGACGTCCTGGCACTGCGTGGCCTGCGGCGGGCGGCGGTTGCGCGCCCAGATCATCGGTGCCCGGCGCACGGCGGAGGAGCTGGGCCGGGCGTTCCCGGCCGTGCCGGTCCGGACGTCCGGGCGCGACCATGTGCTCGACGCGGTGCCGGACCAGCCCGCGCTCGTCGTCAGCACGCCGGGCGCCGAGCCGGTCGCGGAGGGCGGGTACGCGGCGGCGCTGCTGTTGGACGGCTGGGCGATGGTCGGCCGCCCCGACCTGCGCGCCGGCGAGGAGGCCCTGCGCCGCTGGACGGCTGCCTCCGCGCTGGTCCGGGGGCGGCCCGAGGGCGGCACGGTGGTCGTCGTCGCCGAGCCGACGCTGCGGCCGGTGCAGGCGCTGGTTCGCTGGGACCCGGTGGGGCACGCCCGGCGGGAGCTGGCGGAGCGGGCCGAGCTGGGCTTTCCGCCGGTGTCCCGGATGGCGTCGCTGACCGGGCCGCCGGAGGCGCTGGCGGCGTTCCTCGCGGGGGCGGAGCTGCCCGCGGACGCGGAGGTGCTTGGCCCGGTACCGGTGCCGGCCGCGGAGCCGGGGCGGCCCCGGCGGGCGTTCGAGGCGCCGGCGGGGGAGGTCTGGGAGCGGGCGCTGGTGCGGGTGCCGCCCGGGAGTGGGGCGGCGTTGGCCGGGGCGTTGCGCGCTGCGCGCGTGGCGCGGGGTGGGGGTGCGGTGCGGGTGCGGGTGGATCCGGTGGACATCGGCTGAGGTCTTTGTCCTCAAGCGCCGGACGGGCTGGGTTCGCGCGGGCACGACCGAGGCTGCGGGTGCGCCTCGGCCGGGGCTTGTCCTCAATCGCCGGACGGGCTGGAATTGCGGCCGCGGGCGCTTTCTGGCTGATTGCGAGTGGGGGTCCGTGCCGCGAAGGCAGCACGGACACCCCCACTCGGCCCCGGTCAGCCGTTGCGGGGCCCCGGGAATGGGTTGGGACGGTCCGTCGGGGGTTGGGGGGTGCGGGCGGCCGGGACGGTGGGGGCGCGTTGGGGGACCACCTCCGCGGTCTCGGCCGCCGTCGGCTGGGGGGTCGTCCGCCGGGTGCCGTAACGGCGGTGGACGGCCTGCTTGGTGACCCCGAGCGCGGAGCCCACCGCGTCCCAGGAGAAGCCCAGCGAGCGGTCGAAGTCCACGGCCGCCGTGACCAGCGTCTCGACGCTGTCCCGCAGTTCCTGGGCCAGTCTGACCGTGGGGGCCGGGGCCCTCCCGTAGACGACGAAGCCCGCGGACGGGCCGGAGCGGCGCGGACGGTAGACGTTGCCCAGCTGTGCGGTGAGCGTGCGCAGTGCGTCCACCTGCCGCCGGACCCGCTCGATGTCCCGCACCAGGAGGTGCAGGCTGGCCCGCGCTTGGGCGTCATGGGTTGCGTGGTCGGCCATGAAGAAGCCTCTCGAACCGGCGTTGAAAGGGATCGGGCCGCACCAGGGCGGCTCGCTTCGGTCAATCTCTCTTGACCAACGCCGCACCCGTGGATCTGGTCACGCTCAGGGGGCGTATGGGCACGTGCAAGGGGCGCGCAAGTGCGCGTACGCCCCCCGGGCCCCGGGCCCATAGACTTGTGCGTTGCTCGTCACCGTAACGTTTCGGCCTGAGAGTCCGGCCTGAGAGGCAGTCAGCCACCCATGAAGCTCGTCTTCGCCGGCACCCCCGAGGTAGCCGTTCCCGCCCTGGACGCCCTGATCGCCTCCGGCCGCCACGAAGTGGCCGCCGTCGTGACGAGGCCCGACGCGCCCGCGGGGCGCGGCCGGCGGCTGGTGGCCAGCCCGGTCGCCCAGCGTGCCGAGGAGGCCGGGATCGAGGTGCTCAAGCCCGCGAGGCCCCGGGACGAGGACTTCCTCGCGCGACTGCGGGAGATCGCGCCGGACTGCTGCCCGGTCGTCGCGTACGGCGCGCTGCTGCCCAAGGCTGCGCTCGGCATCCCGGCCCGTGGCTGGGTCAACCTGCACTTCTCGCTGCTGCCCGCCTGGCGCGGCGCGGCCCCCGTGCAGCACGCGGTGATGGCCGGCGACGAGGTCACCGGCGCCTCCACCTTCCTCATCGAGGAGGGGCTCGACTCGGGGCCGGTCTACGGCGTCCTCACCGAGGAGGTCCGCCCGACCGACACCAGCGGCGACCTGCTGACCCGGCTGGCGTTCGCCGGTGCCGGGCTGCTCGCCGCGACCATGGACGGCATCGAGGACGGCACCCTGCACGCCGTGGAGCAGCCCGCCGACGGGGTCACCCTGGCCCCCAAGATCACCGTCGAGGACGCCGAGGTGCAGTGGTCCGCGCCCGCCCTGCGCGTCGACCGTGTCGTCCGCGGCTGCACGCCCGCCCCCGGCGCCTGGACGCTGTTCCGGGGCGAGCGCCTGAAGCTGGTCCAGGCGACCCCGGCCGTGGACCGGTCCGAACTCGCGCCCGGTGAGCTGTCGGTGGGCAAGAACAACGTGTTCGCCGGCACCGGGTCGCACGCGGTGGAGCTGCTCTGGGTGCAGCCGCAGGGCAAGAAGCCGATGCGCGCCGCGGACTGGGCGCGCGGGGTCCGCATCGTCCCCGGCGAGCTGCTCGGGAACTAGGCCCGTCCGGCGGATCAGGGTCGGACAGGCCCTGGCGGACAGCGCCGGCGGGCGGGCGGCACGGCACGGGGACGTAGGCTTGCAGGGTTCGTCCTCTCACCTCCAGCGGAGCACCTTTCACGTGAACGACCAGCCGCGTCGCCGTCCCGCCAAGCCGCACCGCCGCCCCAAGAAGGACCCGGTCCGCTTCCTCGCCTTCGAGGTCCTGCGGGCCGTCGACGAGCGCGACGCGTACGCGAACCTCGTCCTGCCCCCGCTGCTGAAGAAGGCCCGCGCCAAGGGCGACTTCGACCACCGGGACGCGGCCCTGGCGACCGAGCTGGTCTACGGCACGCTGCGCCGGCAGGGGACGTACGACGCGATCGTCGCCGCCTGTATCGACCGGCCGCTGCGCGAGGTCGACCCGCCGGTCCTGGACGTGCTGAACATGGGCGTGCACCAGCTCCTCGGTACCCGCATCCCGACCCACGCGGCGGTCTCCGCGAGCGTGGAGCTGGCCCGGGTGGTGCTGGGGGAGGGGCGGGCCAAGTTCGTCAACGCGGTGCTGCGCAAGGTCTCCGCGGACGACCTCGACGGCTGGGTGGCGAAGGTGGCCCCCTCGTACGAGGACGACGCCGAGGACCACCTCGCGGTCGTCCACTCCCACCCGCGCTGGGTCGTCTCGGCGCTCTGGGACGCGCTCGGCGGCGGCCGGGCCGGTATCGAGGACCTGCTGGAAGCGGACAACGAGCGCCCCGAGGTCACCCTGGTCGCCCGCCCCGGCCGCTCCACCACCGCCGAACTCACCGAGGAGCTCGGCGAGGAGAACGCGCTGCCCGGCCGCTGGTCGCCGTACGCCGTACGGATGGCCGAGGGCGGCGAGCCCGGCGCGCTGACCGCCGTGCGCGACGGCCGGGCCGGGGTCCAGGACGAGGGCAGCCAGCTCGTGGCGGCGGCCCTCGCTGCCGCCCCGCTGGAGGGCCGCGACTCCCGCTGGCTGGACGGCTGCGCGGGCCCCGGCGGCAAGGCCGCCCTGCTCGCCGCCCTCGCCGCGGACCGCGGCGCCGCCCTGCTGGCCGCCGAGAAGCAGCCGCATCGCGCCCGCCTCGTGGAACGCGCGCTGGCCGGCAACCCCGGCCCGTACCAGGTGGTCACCGCCGACGGCACCCGGCCGCCGTGGGGGCCCGGGACCTTCGACCGCATCCTCATGGACGTGCCCTGCTCCGGTCTCGGCGCGCTCCGCCGCCGTCCCGAGGCCCGCTGGCGCCGCCGTCCGGAGGACCTGGAGGGCTTCGCGCCGCTCCAGCGCGGACTGCTGCGCGAGGCGCTGAAGGCCGTACGCGTCGGCGGCGTCGTCGGCTACGCGACCTGCTCGCCGCACCTCGCGGAGACCCGGGTCGTCGTCGAGGACGTGCTCAAGGGACGCGGCGGGGAGCCGTTCGAGGCCGAGTGGATCGACGCCCGCCCGCTGATGCCGGGCGTGCCCGCGCTGGGCGACGGGCCCGACGTCCAGCTCTGGCCGCATCTGCACGGCACCGACGCCATGTACCTGGCGCTGCTCCGCCGTACCGGCTGATCACGGGCCCCGCAGCGGGGTGAAACGCCGGGAATGCGCGAACCGTAATGATCCCGTGAGGCTTTGGAGCGCACCGAGGCGGGGAAGTGACGCAGAACATGGCAGGCTTGGCCCATGGCCCAGATCAACCCGAGTATTCTCTCCGCCGACTTCGCGCGCCTCGCCGATGAGGCGAAGGCCGTCGAAGGTGCCGACTGGCTCCATGTCGATGTCATGGACAACCACTTCGTGCCCAATCTGACCCTCGGCGTTCCGATCGTGGAATCGCTCAGCAGGGCCACGGACACACCGCTGGACTGCCATCTGATGATCGAGGACGCGGACCGCTGGGCGCCGCAGTACGTCGAGGCGGGCGCCGGGTCGGTCACCTTCCACGCGGAGGCCGCCGCGGCCCCCGTCCGGCTGGCCCGGGAGATCCGCGCCAAGGGGGCCCGCGCGTCCATGGCGCTCAAGCCGGCGACGCCCATCGAGCCGTACGAGGACCTGCTCCCCGAGCTCGACATGCTGCTGATCATGACCGTGGAGCCGGGCTTCGGCGGCCAGTCGTTCCTGGACATCATGCTGCCGAAGATCCGCCGCACCCGTGAGCTGATCTCCAAGCACGGCCTCGACCTGTGGCTCCAGGTCGACGGCGGCGTCTCCGAGTCCACCATCGAGCGGTGCGCCGAGGCCGGTGCCGACGTCTTCGTGGCGGGCTCCGCCGTGTACGGCGCCCAGGACCCGGCCGCCGCGGTGCGGGCCCTGCGGGCCAAGGCCGACGGGGCCATCGGCTCGGCCGGCTGGGCCTGCGCGCACTGAGTCCGCGGCGGCGCGGGCGCGCGGGCAGCGCGTCGGCCGGGCCAAGGGCAGATGAACGGGGTCCGACGGGACCGGTCAGGGATCGCCGTATCTGACAGGATGAACGGTGTATCAAGAGCGTGAACAGCAGTGAGGAGAACGCGGTGTCTGCAATGTCGGCGGGCCGGTCCGCCCTGCGGATGGGGCCCGCGGAGCTGGTCCAGGCGGCGGCCATGGCCCGCCGCTTCTACCTCGAGGGCAAGTCCAAGATCCAGATCGCCGAGGAGTTCGGCGTCAGCCGCTTCAAGGTCGCCCGGGTCCTGGAGACCGCTCTGGAGCGTGACCTCGTACGGATCGAGATCCGCGTCCCGGCGGAGCTGGACGCCGAGCGCTCCGACGCGCTCCGCGCCCGCTACGGCCTGCGCCACGCGGTCGTCGTCGAGTCCCCGGCGGAGGAGCAGGACGACGCTGCGGACCCGGAGAACCTCGGCGAGGTCGCGGCCGACCTGCTCGGCGAACTGGTGACCGAGGGCGATGTGCTCGGGCTCGCCTGGGGCCGCTCCACCATCCACATGGCCGCCGCCCTCGACCGGCTGCCCCCGTGCACGGTCGTGCAGCTCACCGGGGTGTACGACGCCGGCACCGCCGAGCGCGGTTCGGTGGAGGCCGTGCGGCGCGCCGCCCAGGTCTCCGGCGGCGAGGCCCACCCGATCTACGCGCCGATGCTGCTGCCGGACCCGGCGACGGCCGCCGCGCTGCGCAACCAGACCGGGATCGCCCGCGCCTTCGAGTACTTCGACAAGGTGACGGTCGCGGCCGTCTCCATCGGTTCCTGGGAGCCCGGGATCTCGACCGTGCACGACATGCTCTCCGACGAGGAGCGCCGGCACTACGCCTCGCTCGGCGTCGCCGCCGAGATGTCGGCCCACCTGTTCGACTCGGACGGCCGCCGGGTCGGCCGGGACCTCGGCGAGCGCTGCATCACCGTCGAGGCGGACCGGCTGCGCCGGATCCCCGAGGTGGTCGCCATCGCGGGCGGGCAGCGCAAGGCCGCCGCGATCGGCGCGGTGCTGCGGTCCGGCCTGGTCACCAGCCTGGTCACGGACACGGCCGCCGCCGACTACCTCCTCACCGAGTCCGCCGCCCCGCGCCGGCCGGCCCTGGAGCGCGCCGACCCGGACGGCGACTGACCGTACGGCCCGCGGGCACACGGGAGAGGGGCGGGCGGCCGCGGACCGCCCGCCCCTCTCCCGTACAGCCGGTGCTCAGTCCTGGGAGACGCCCAGTACCGTGGACTCCAGATACTGCTCGGGCTGCTCGTACTGGCTGACGTCGGCCGGGTTGTAGCGGGGCGTCTGGCGGGACCAGTCGAGATTGCCGCGCATCCAGCTGCGCATGCCGTCGAGGTACGGCTCCAGCATCGGCGTCAGCTGCGGATAGGCCTCCAGCAGCTCGGACTCCGCCTTGAGGAAGCGCTCGGTCTCGACGGCGATCTCCGCGCAGACGTGCTCCAGCGCCTCCTGCTTGCCGTAGCCGCGGTGGTGGCGGACCAGGTGGACGAGGTTGTGGATGTCGCCGAGCACCTGCTCCTTCTCGTACGAATACACGTCATTGGCCCAGCAGACGTGGTTGCAGGACGCCTCCAGCGCGGTGATGAACCGGGGGTCGTTGTGGATCGAGGAAGGTGCCTCGATGCCCGCGACGATCTCTATCAGGTCCATGCAGACGATGATCGCGCCGGTGTGGCGGCGCTTCTCTATGTACAGCTCCTCCGACGGCACCACGCCCGCCGCCCGGTTCCCGGCCTCCCAGGTGGTGGCGGTGGTGAGGTACTTCTTCAGGTGCCAGGCGAACCTGCGCCGCCAGTGGACCGCCGCGGTCGGCGTCGTACGTTGCCACAGGTCGATGAGGGCGACCACGGCGGCGGGCAGCTCCTCGTTCTCCATGACGCCGGTACGGGTGCCCTCGACCACGGCGAGCATCAGGGCGACGACGTCCCGCACCCGCTCGGGGCTGCGCCCGAGATGGCCGTCGTCGAGCTGGTCGTCGACGAGGAAGAGCCAGACGAACCAGTCGGCCACCAGGTCCAGGTTCTCACTGTCGGCGGTCGGGTAGACCATTCCGACGAACGCGCCGAAGTCCGCCTGCTCGAAGCGCTCCCTGGCCGAATCCCGGTGCACCAGACCGGTGTTGCGGGTCCAGGCGTCCAGATGTTCCCGTACGTGCGCGACGTGCGTGTTCGTCCGCTGGGGGAACGGGCAGTAGATGTCCGGCAGTTCGATCTCCACGGGCGGGTTGTGATCCTCTCCGGTCGTACGGGTGACGGAAGTTGAGCATGCTCCGTCCGTTCCTCCGGGGCGTTGCGGTGACCCACGGGACCTGCGCGTTTGAAGCTACCTGACCCCTTGTCACCAGGTCCAGAGAAGATGATCGGGAATGGTTGAAAGCTGTTCGGGTAAGGTCCCCGGGTAAGGCAGGTTCCACTTGCCCGGGACTCCCGCAGCGGTCCTTTGGAGGAACATACGAGGGCGGGGGTCATTTGCTGTGTCTTCGTGGAAGCGACCTGCGCCATTTCGTATGAAAAAATGAGTGTTATGCGTTTTCTTGAGCCCGGCACCGGTCGCTACACAGAGTCCCCCTCGGTCCCGTACGACCTCACGTACGACGACGTCTTCATGGTTCCGGGCCGGTCGGCGGTCGGATCGCGCCAGGCCGTCGACCTCTCCTCGCCCGACGGCAGCGGCACCACCATCCCGCTCGTCGTCGCGAACATGACCGCCATCGCGGGCCGCCGGATGGCCGAAACCGTCGCCCGCCGCGGCGGCATCGTCGTCATCCCGCAGGACATCCCGATCGAGGTCGTCACCGAGGTCATCTCCTGGGTGAAGACGCGCCACCTGGTCCTCGACACCCCCATCGAGCTGTCGCCGGGCCAGACCGTCGCCGACGCGCTGTCCCTGCTGCACAAGCGCGCGCACGGCGCAGGAGTCGTCGTCGACGCCGACCGCCGCCCCGTCGGCGTGGTCACCGACCACGACCTGACCGGAGTGGACCGCTTCACCCAGCTCTCCGAGGTCATGTCCAAGGACCTGGTCCTGCTGGACGCGGACATCGACCCGCGCGACGCCTTCAACAAGCTCGACGGCGCCAACCGCAAGCTCGCCCCCGCCGTCGACGCGGACGGCCGCCTCGTCGGCATCCTCACCCGCAAGGCCGCCCTGCGCGCCACGCTCTACACCCCCGCCACCGACGCGGACGGCAAGCTGCGGATCGCCGCCGCCGTCGGCATCAACGGCGACGTGGCCGGCAAGGCCAAGCAGCTCCTCGACGCGGGCGTCGACACCCTCGTCGTGGACACCGCGCACGGCCACCAGGAGTCCATGATCAGCGCCGTGCGCGCGGTCCGGGCGCTGGACCCGCAGGTCCCGATCGTGGCGGGCAACATCGTCGCCGCCGAGGGCGTGCGCGACCTCATCGAGGCCGGCGCGGACGTCATCAAGGTCGGCGTCGGACCCGGTGCCATGTGCACCACCCGGATGATGACCGGTGTGGGCCGGCCCCAGTTCTCCGCCGTACTGGAGTGCGCCGCCGAGGCGAAGAAGTACGGCAAGCACGTCTGGGCCGACGGCGGCGTCCGCCACCCGCGCGACGTGGCCATGGCCCTCGCGGCCGGCGCGTCCAACGTGATGATCGGCTCCTGGTTCGCCGGTACGTACGAGTCCCCGGGCGACCTCCAGCAGAGCGCCGACGGCCGCTTCTACAAGGAGTCCTTCGGCATGGCGTCCGCGCGCGCCGTGAAGAACCGGACCTCCGACGAGTCCGCGTACGACCGGGCCCGCAAGGCGCTCTTCGAGGAGGGCATCTCCACCTCGCGGATGTTCCTGGACCCGGCGCGCCCCGGCGTCGAGGACCTGATCGACTCGATCATCGCGGGCGTCCGCTCCTCCTGCACGTACGCGGGCGCGGCCTCCCTCGCCGAGTTCGCCGAGAAGGCCGTCGTCGGCATCCAGAGCGCGGCCGGCTACGCCGAGGGCAAGCCGCTGCACGCCAGCTGGAGCTAGGGCCTGTCCCATCCGGCCCTGATCCGCCGGACAACCCCTGACCCGTGGTCTACTGCCGGGGGGCGGCACGCGCCGTCCCCCGGCATCGTCATGCCCGGCTCCGCCCGCGCCCCGCAGAGAAGTGACCCGTACGACGTGCGACTGAACGACCTCGACGAACGCATCGTCCACGCCCTGGCCGAGGACGCCCGCCGCTCCTATGCCGACATCGGCTCGATCATCGGCCTGTCCGCGCCCGCCGTGAAACGCCGCGTGGACCGGCTGCGCGCGGAGGGAGCCATCACCGGGTTCACCGTGCGGGTCGACCCGGCGGCGCTCGGCTGGGAGACCGAGGGGTACATCGAGATCTACTGCAGCCGCAACACGTCCCCGGACTCGATCAAGCAGGGCCTCGCCCGGTATCCCGAGGTCGCCTCGGCGTCCACGGTCACCGGCGACGCGGACGCGCTCGTCCAGGTCTTCGCGGCGGACATGCGGCACTTCGAGCAGGTGCTCGAGCGGATCGCGGGGGAGCCGTACGTGGAGCGGACGAAGTCCGTGCTGGTGTTGTCGCCGCTGCTGCGGCGGTACTCGTCGGGGTCGCCGGGGTAGCGGGTCCCTGCGGGGCGGCCGGATCATCGGCCGGTGACGTCGGGTGGGCCGGGTCCTCCGGCGACGGTTCCGTCCTCAAACGCCGGACGGGCTGGATCGGGGGGCCCGGTCGCGAAGCGCGGGCCGGGCTGGAATGGGCGCTGGTGTCGTGCAACGAATCGCCGCGCCCCGCGCGATCCGCGCAACGGATCGGCCGTCGGTGCGCAACGGTCGCGCCTTGTCCGGGCCCAACGGCGGAACGTACCGTTTCTACGTCCCCGCCCCGCCCGTATCGACCGAGGTCAGCCATGCCGTCGTTGCGCACCGCCCTGCTCCAGAGCTCCGGACGCCCCGGCTCGGTGGCCGGCTCCGTCGAGCTGCTGGCGGACGCCGCGCGCCGCGCCGCCGCCACCGGTGCCCGACTCCTCGTCTGCCCCGAGCTGTACCTGACCGGGTACGCCATCGGCGACGACGTCCCCCGGCTGGCCGAGGCCGCCGACGGGCCCGCCGCCCGCGCCGTCGCCGAGATCGCCGTACGGCACGGGATCGCCGTCCACTACGGCTACCCCGAGCGCGAGGGCGACACCCTGTACAACTCCGCGCAGCTCATCGGCCCCGACGGCACCACGCTCGCCAACTACCGCAAGACCCACCTCTTCGGGGACTTCGAGCAGCACTGGTTCACCCCCGGCGGGCAGCCCGTGGTCCAGGCCGAGCTGGACGGCGTCCGGATCGGCCTGCTGACCTGCTACGACGTCGAGTTCCCGGAGAACGTACGGGCGCACGCCCTGGCCGGCACCGATCTGCTGCTGGTCCCGACCGCGCTGATGCACCCCTTCTCGTTCGTCGCCGAATCCCTCGTCCCGGTCCGCGCCTTCGAGAGCCAGCTGTACATCGCGTACGTCAACCGCACCGGTCCGGAAGGCGAGTTCGACTTCACCGGGCTGAGCTGCCTGGCCGGGCCCGACGGCACGGCCCGCGCCCGTGCGGGGCGCGGCGAGGAACTCGTCACCGGCGACGTCGACCCCGCCCTGCTGGCAGCCTCCCGCGCCGCCAACCCGTATCTGCGCGACCGCCGCCCCGGCCTGTACGGCTCTCTCGTCTGAGCCCGGCCCCGCCCCTCCACGTCTTCGCCTTTCCCGCAAGGAGTCCGTACCCCATGACCGCTGTGCCCCCCGCCGTCCAGCACACCGAGGAAGCGGCCCCGCCGATCACCATGTTCGGGCCGGACTTCCCGTACGCGTACGACGACTTCCTCGCCCATCCGGCGGGCCTCGGCCAGATACCGGCGACCGAGCACGGCACCGAGGTGGCCGTCATCGGCGGCGGACTCTCCGGCATCATCACCGCGTACGAGCTGATGAAGATGGGCCTGAAGCCGGTCGTCTACGAGGCCGACCGCATCGGCGGACGGCTGCGCACCGTCGAGTTCGAGGGCTGCGCCACGGACGGCGAACCGCTCACCGCCGAGATGGGCGCGATGCGCTTCCCGCCCTCCTCGACCGCCCTCCAGCACTACATCGACCTCGTCGGCCTGGAGACGAAGGCCTTCCCCAACCCGCTCTGCCCGGCCACGCCGTCCACCGTCGTCGACCTCAAGGGCGAGTCGCACTACGCGCGGACCATCGACGAACTCCCGCAGGTCTACCGCGATGTGATGGACGCCTGGAACCGCTGCCTGGAGGAGGGCGCCGACTTCTCCGACATGAACCGGGCGATGCGCGAGCGCGACGTCCCCCGGATCAGGGAGATCTGGTCCCGGCTCGTCGAGAAGCTCGACAACCAGACCTTCTACGGCTTCCTCTGCGACTCCGACGCCTTCAAGTCCTTCCGGCACCGAGAGATCTTCGGCCAGGTCGGCTTCGGCACCGGCGGCTGGGACACCGACTTCCCCAACTCCATCCTGGAGATCCTGCGCGTCGTCTACACCGAGGCCGACGACCACCACCGCTCCATCGTCGGCGGCAGCCAGCAGCTCCCGCTGCGCCTGTGGGACCGCGAGCCGCAGAAGATCGTGCACTGGCCGCTCGGCACCTCGCTTTCCTCGCTGCACGGCGGCGCGCCGCGCGGCGCGGTCACCCGGCTCAACCGCACGGCCGGCAACCGGATCACCGTCACCGACGCCTCCGGCGACATCCGCACATTCCGGGCGGCCGTCTTCACCGGGCAGTCCTGGCTGCTGCTCTCCAAGATCGCCTGTGACGACGCGCTCTTCCCGATCGACCACTGGACGGCGATGGAGCGCACCCACTACATGGAGTCGTCCAAGCTGTTCGTGCCCGTCGACCGGCCCTTCTGGCTGGACAAGGACGGGGTCACCGGGCGCGACACCATGTCGATGACGCTGACCGACCGGATGACCCGGGGCACGTACCTGCTGGACGACGGGCCGGACCGGCCGGCCAGCATCTGCCTCTCGTACACCTGGTGCGACGACAGCCTGAAGTGGCTGCCGCTCTCGGCGACCGAGCGCATGGACGTCATGCTGAAGTCGCTCGGCGAGATCTACCCGAACGTCGACATCCGCAGCCACATCACCGGCAACCCGGTCACCGTCTCCTGGGAGAACGAGCCCTGGTTCATGGGCGCGTTCAAGGCGAACCTGCCCGGCCACTACCGCTACCAGCGGCGGCTGTTCACCCACTTCATGCAGGACCGGCTGCCCGCCGACAAGCGGGGCCTGTTCCTGGCCGGCGACGACATCTCCTGGACGGCCGGCTGGGCCGAGGGCGCCGTGCAGACCGCGCTGAACGCGGTGTGGGGCGTCATGACCCACTTCGGCGGTGAGACCGACGCGACCAACCCCGGCCCCGGGGACCGATTCGACGAGCTGGCGCCGGTCGAGCTTCCCGAGGACTGAGCCGGAACGAACGACCCCCCGGCCACGAGTCCGTGGCCGGGAGGTCGGGCATGTACCGCGCTCAGCTGTCGGCCGGCGCCGCGGCGTGCGGACCGCCGACGAGCATCCGGTCCACGACCCGCGCCGTCGCGAGACCGTCCCCGGGCTCGCAGAAGTCCTTCCGGAATCGGGCGTACTTCTCCTGGTGCTCCGCCGCGACGGTGTCGACGTCGCGCAGTGCCTTGACCAGTTCCGGGGAGGTCCTCAGCAGCGGGCCGGGCGCCCGGGTGGTGAAGTCGAAGTACAGGCCGCGCAGCGAGTCCCGGTAGTGCTCCAGGTCGTAGGTGAAGAACAGCATGGGCTTGCCCGAGTGCGCGAAGTCGAACAGCGCCGAGGAGTAGTCGGTGATCAGGACGTCGGCGACGAGGTAAAGATCTGCGATGTCCGGGTAGCGGGTGACGTCCCACACGAAGCCCCGGCCGACGCCCGGGATGCTGGAGTGGACCCTCGGGTGCTTGCGGAAGAGCAGCACGTGGTCGTGGCCGAGTTCCTTCTGGGCCGCGGCCAGGTCGATGCGCAGATCGAGTTTGTACATCTTGTTCTCGTGCCGCTGGTCCTCCCGCCAGGTGGGGGCGTAGAGCACCACCTTCTTGCCCTCGGGCAGGCCGAGCCGCTCCCTGACCCGCGCGGCCCGCGCCTCGCGGTCGGGGGCGTGGAAGACGTCGTTGCGCGGATAACCGCTCTCCAGCATGTCGCGTTCGATGGAGTACGCCCTGCGCATGATCTCCGTGGTGTACGCGTTCGGCGACACCACGAAGTCGAACTGCCGATAGCTGTGCGGCAGGCCGGCGATATAGGCGGGACTCGACTGGGGAGACCCCTGCAGGTCCTTGCCGATCTTCTTCAGCGGCGTGCCGTGCCAGGTCTGCACGACCCGTTGCCCGGGGCGGGTGACGAACCAGTCGCCCACCGCCGAATTGACGACGACATAGCGGCTGCGCGCCAGTGCCTCGTACCACTCGCGGCTGCCCCAGCTCACGACCCTCGCTTCCGGCGGCATCTCGGGCAGCCCCGCGTCCTGGGTCCAGATGTGCTCGACCTCGGTCCCCCGGCGCACCAGCTCCTCGTAGACCGCGCGCGGGGAGTCGGAGAACTGCTTGCCGTTGAGGCTGATGTAGAGGACCGCGTCGCGCAGGGGGAGCTCGCGCTGCTCGTGGAAGTATTTCTCGCGCAGAATGCGCTGCCGGTAGGCGCCGTGCTCGTCGGGGCCGAGCATCCGGTCCGGCTCGATGAAGATGCGGTCGAAGTAGCGGCGGTCCACGGTGTAGCCGCGCAGCGATCCCGGCAGGGACATGGGCAGCTCCCGCACCTGTTCCGGATGCAGGGTCACCGGGACGTCCCGGGACTTGTCCCAGGCGTTCGAGTCGCGGAAGAAGAGGTACCAGCGGCCTGGGCACAGAGGCAGCTCGGGACCGTGCGTCTGGGGAGCCGCCTCGGCGTTGATCCGAAGTGTGAACCGCCCGTCGGTGAGCTCGACCGGCAGTTCCTTCTCCTCGAAGCGGACGCCGTGGCGCAGGACGAACTTCTTCCCGGCCGTCTTCCCACCGGGATACGTGCCTTCGAGCACCAGCTCTCCCGGCCCCGTCACGGTCATCGTGTCGACGACGGGTTGTACGGCTCGGGTCGCCAGCGTCAGCCTGCCGGCCCCGTCACGGTGGACGGCCAGTTCACGGCCGGGGGCGAGGCCGTGCCTCGACGTCGTGAAGCCTTCGACGAGCAGCGCGTCGTGGCCCTGCCCGTCGTCTCCGCGCAAGGTCACTTCGAATTGCCGGGTCCTGGACCCCGACAGGTCGTTCCCGGCCAGCTGGGCAAGGCCGAACACCGCTTGGTGGCGTCGGAACGCGTCGGAGGAACCGGACAGCGCGGTGAGCGGACTGTCGAACTCGTTGTCGCCCTCGGCGATGCGCACGGCGATGGGGGCCTCGGCCCCGCGCCGTGCCCTGGTGACGAGTCGCACTTCGCCGTCCGCGACGGTGCAGGACTCGACCTCGACAGCGGGCCGCTGCACCGTGATGGTCACGGCATCGTCGGTGAAGCCGACCACGAGACGTGAGCCGTCCGCCAGATGACGGACCTGGTCGTGCCCGGCCGTGCCCGCGTCGCGCGGGCGCACCCGGGCGCCGTAGAGCCTGCCCGGTCCCGGAATCACGATGCGGAGGAACCACTGGCCGGCGCCGAGGTCGGCGAGCTCGCGCAGCCGGCGAGCGGGGACGACGACCTCGAAGCCCGACTGGTCGTAGCAGTGCAGCGCCTGTTTGGAGGCGACGGTGGCCTGCTCGTCCGTGGTGCGGCGTATGCGCAGCCTGATGCGGCGGCCGGTCTCGCCGTTCTCCAGCCACGCGAACCGGCCGATGACGCGGCCCGACGGACGGGGCAGGTTCGCGACGAACGCGTACCCTCCCCACACCAGATCGTCGCCGCGCCAGTCGACCGAGGTCAGCTGCGCCGTCATGGGGAGGTCGCGAGGCTTGAGGGCGGTTATACGGTCGGGCAGCTCAAGGCTCTGCAGTCCCGGCAGCACCAGACGGGGGCGCCTGACGCCTGCCACGAGAAAGGCGCTCGGGTCCCGGCGCCGGCTCCGGACCACCTCGACGAGGTCGTCGGCACGCCCCTCGGCGGCGAGGTACCACATGACGCGCGCAGCCGGACGGAGGCGGGTGAGCGCCCCTTCGCCGTGGGTGTCGAGCAGTTGCCGCGCCGTGGCGTGCAACTCCTCGCGGTCGGCCTGCGAGCTCTCGGGGAAGAAGCGCAAGGTCCTCTGCACTTCTGCCGATGCGAGATCGGCGAGAGACTGCGCCATGAATAACGCCCTTCTTCAATGTGGCAGTTGACTTCGCGTCGTCACGCGTCAACCGAGCCTGCCTGCGATTGGTGCGTATTTATCGTACGCAACCAAGAAGAGGCCCCTGCCGAAGTCGCGTGCCACGGGCCGGGCCCGAGGGCGAGACCATCCGCGGCTGCGGAGACGTAAAGCCCCGTACCGGCAACATCAAACCAATTGCCTTCATTGGGAATTCCGTGCGCTTCGGGCGTGTTTCGCCTGGATTGTCCCGAACGGGTTTGCGGCGGAGCGGGG
The DNA here is from genome assembly GCF_900105515.1 of Streptomyces sp. 2131.1. Lineage (GTDB taxonomy): Bacteria > Actinomycetota > Actinomycetes > Streptomycetales > Streptomycetaceae > Streptomyces > Streptomyces drozdowiczii. The sequence continues at coordinate 5,972,128 of NZ_FNSY01000001.1, forward strand.
CGTCGGCCGCGCTTGCAGACGCCCCAAGTTGGGTGCAGTTGTACGAAACTTGTGAATAATTTCTGTGAGGTAAATTACATCCTTCTGAACTGGAGAAGGCGATTCGGGGTGCGGTCGGCTCCCCCTTGGCCCGGTCGCTTGCATCTGGTTACGGACTTTCTTCCGCAAAGTGCCTTATGTCCGGAATCTATGCTCTGTCGAGTCGATATTCCTGGCAGGGAAATCCCGAAAGCGTGGCGCATGGCAAACCGTGCCAATAAAGCCAGGAGTTGAATTGGCTGCGGCTTTCGGTGAATCTCGGATGCGAAAGCTCGCGATGTGATGCGTATTCATGGGGTGAGTGGAAGAACCGCATTCGCATTCACTCTTGAACCGGACGGTCCGATTCGGTGAGCGGCGGCTCGCTCTTCATGTGGGCGGGTGCCAGGGCCCGAAGGGCGTGGTAACCGATGACGACGATCAGCGTTCCCAGCGCGATGCCGCTGAGCTCGAAGTTGTCGGTGAGCGTCAGGCTGACGTTGCCGATGCCCACGATGAGCCCCGCGGCCACGGGTACGAGGTGGAGCGGGTTGGACAGGTCGACGCGGGAGCGGACCCAGATCTGGGCGCCCAGCAGGCCGATCATGCCGTAGAGGATGACGGTGATCCCGCCGAGGACTCCGCCGGGGATGGCGGCCACGACGGCACCGAACTTGGGGCAGAGCCCGAACAGGATCGCGAAACCGGCGGCGCACCAGTACGCGGCCGTCGAGTAGACGCGGGTGGCGGCCATGACGCCGATGTTCTCGGCGTACGTGGTCGTGGCGGGACCGCCGACGGACGTCGAAAGGACGGTGGCCGCGCCGTCGGCCATGATCGCCGTGCCCAGCTGGTCGTCCAGCGGGTCGCCGGTCATCTCGCCCACGGCCTTGACGTGTCCGGCGTTCTCGGCGATGAGCGCGATGACGACCGGCAGGGCGACGAGAACCGCGGAGAGGGAGAAGCTCGGGGCGTGGAAGGTGGGGAAGCCGACCCAGTCGGCCTTGCTCACCCCCGAGAGGTCGAGGCGCCAGTGGTCGACCGACTCCGTTCCTCCGGCGGGGGAGTGGATCTTGCCGAAGACGCGGTCGAGGATCCAGGAGACCAGGTAGCCGAAGGCCAGGCCGAGGAAGATCGCGATGCGGGACCAGAAGCCGCGCAGCACGACGAGGGCGAAGCCCGTGAAGAGCATGGTGAGCAGCGCCGTCCACTGGTCCTGGGGCCAGTACGTGCCGGCGGTGACGGGGGCCAGATTGAACCCGATCAGCATGACCACCGCACCCGTGACCACGGGCGGCAGGATCGCGTGGATGATGCGGGCGCCCAGGGCACGGACAGCCGCCCCGCACAGGAACAGGACCGCGCCGACGACCAGGAGCGCGCCGGTGAGCGTCGCCGCGTCGCCGCCCTGGGTCTTGATGACCGCGGCCACGCCGATGAACGACAGGCTGCTGCCGAGATAGCTGGGGATGCGGCCACGGGTGATGAGAAGGAAGAGGATGGTGGCCACACCTGACGCCATGACGGCGAGGTTGGCGTCCAGACCCATCAGGATCGGGGCGACGAAGCAGGCCCCGATCATGGAGACCACGTGCTGTGCGCCGAGGCCGGCCGTGCGCCCCCAGGCGAGCCGCTCGTCCGGCCTCACGACCTCGCCGGGTGCGAGGCTCTTGCCGTCGCCGTGCAGGGTCCAGCGCACGCCGAGGCCCATGGTTGCTCCCTGTGTGTAGGTGCATGAGCCCGTATCGGCGGGACACGGCGCTCATCGCGGAAAAGATCAGCGCCATGCTAGTGGGGCCCGGCCCCCGCCCCTCGGCCGGACCCACCCGTTCCGCTTAGCCGGTCGCCTGGGGCCGGGGCAGGTCAGGGGCGGCGTTCGGCCGCCGGTACGTCGACGACCGCGCTCCCGGCCACCGGCTTGCGGTCACCGGCCCGCAGCACCCCGGCCCCCAGCACCAGACCGAACGCCAGCACCGACACCAGGCCGAACGACACCACCAGCGAGGTCGCCTCGGCCAGCGAACCGATCGCCGACGGGGCGATGAGGCCGGAGGTGTACGTGATCGTCGCGACGCCCGCGATGGCCTGGGCCGGCCTGGGCCCGCTGCGTCCCGCCGCCGCGAACGCGAGCGGGACCACCACGGCGATCCCGAGCCCCATCAGCCCGAAGCCGCACATCGCGAGGGCCACGTGCGGCGCGGTGACCACCAGCACCCCGCCGAGCGTGGCCAGGACGCCGCCGGCCCGTACGGTGCGCACCGCGCCGAAGCGGTCGACGACCCGGTCGCCGGCGATCCGGGCGACCGCCATGGTCAGCGCGAACGCGGTGGTGGACGCGGCCGCGAGACCGGCCGAGCTGTCCAGCGTGTCGCGGAGGTAGACCGCCGACCAGTCGAGGCTGGCCCCCTCGGCGAACACCGCGCAGAAGCCCACGGCACCGATGACCAGGGCCGACTTCGGCGGCAGCGCGAACCGCGGCGGCGGCTCATCGTCCGGCTCGCTGCGCAGGTCCAGCACCCACTGGCAGGCGGCCAGGCCCACGAGGGTCAGGATCACTGCCGCCGTCACGTGGTGCAGCCGGGCGTCCGCGCCCACATGGGCGGCCACGGTGCCCGCCGCCGAGCCGATCAGGGCGCCCACGCTCCACATGCCGTGCAGCCCGGACATGATCGACTTGTCGAGACGGTTCTCCACCTCGACCCCGAGCGCGTTCATCGCGACGTCGGACATGCCGGCCGACGCCCCGTACACGAACAGCGCCGCGCACAGCGTGAGCAGGTTGGGGGCCAGCGACGGCAGGATCAGGGCCAGGGTCCACAGGGACAGCAGCCCGCGCAGCGCGGTCCGCGCGCCGAAGCGGTGGCTCACCGCCCCGGCCAGCGGCATGGCCACCGAGGCGCCGATCGCGGGGAACGCCAGGGCGATGCCGAGCTGCCCGGCGCTGACGCCCGCGTGGTCCTGGATCCAGGGGACCCGGGTGGCGAAGCTGCCGGTCACCGCCCCGTGCACGGTGAAGACCGCCGCGACGGCGTATCTGGCCCGCCGCACCTCGCCGATGCCGAAGGCCGTAGCCGTGGATTCCGTTGTCATACCGCCGTGTCCCTCCCCTGAAGCCTTCTCCACGATGCGGGCAGTAAACTATCAGGAACCCTGCCTGATAAATAGACCGTCCGCGCTACGGGCTCGGCGGTGATCTGGAAGGATTCCGGTATGCCCGCATCACCGAGCACCGCCCGGGCCATCAACGACCGGCTCGCCCTGCGCCATCTCCAGCAGGACGGCCCCCTGACGGCCACGCAGTTGAAGACCCTCACCGGGCTCTCCCGGCCGACCGTGGCGGACCTCGTCGAACGGCTCCGGGACGCGGGTCTCATCCATGTCGTCGGAGAGACAGGGGCCGACCGCCGGGGGCCCAACGCCCGGCTCTACGGCATCGTCGCGGACCGCGCGCTGCTGGCCGGGCTGGACGTGCGCACCGACAGCGTCGCCGTCGTCGTCGCCGATCTGCTGGGCGCGACACTGGCCGAGGCGACGCTGCCCATCGGCAGTGAGACCGAGGGGGACGACGCCGTGGAGCAGGCCGTCGCCCTGCTGGCGACCACGGTCGGCAGCGCGGGGAGCGCGCCCCTGCACAGCGTCGGCATCGGCGCGCCCGGGCTCATCGACCCGGTCACGGGGGAGCTGCGGGACAGCTCCGGCCTGCCCGCCTGGCACCGCAGCCTCGTCCGGGCGCTCCAGGAACGGCTGCCGGCGACGGTCCTCGTCGAGAACGAGACGAACCTCGCCGCCGTCGCCGAGCACCGCGCCGGCGCGGCCCGCGACCACGACACGTTCGTCCTGCTCTGGCTCGGCCACGGGGTGGGGGCGGCGGTCATGCTCGACGGGAAGCTGCGCCGGGGGGCCTCGGGCGGCGCGGGCGAGATCGGCTTCCTGCCGGTGCCGGGCACGACCGGCACGCCCTCGGCCGTCAACTGCGACGGGGGATTTCACTCGTTGGCGGGTTCGGTCCCGCTCTGCGAACTGGCCGCCGGTCACGGCATCGCCGTGACGGCGGGGGGCCAGGAGCCCGGCGCGGCGGCGGCCGTCCGGGCGGCGCTCGCGGGGGAGGGCGACAGCGAGGGCTTCCTTGCCGCTGCCGCCGACCGGATCGCGCTGGGCGCGGCCGCGGTGGCGTCGGTGCTCGACCCGGGGCTGGTCCTGCTCTCCGGGGAGGTGGGGCACGCGGGGGGCGAGGCGCTGGCCGCCCGGGTGGCGGGGCGGCTGGAGTCGATGTCCCCGCTGCGGACGGAGGTCCGGGCGGGGCTCCTCGGCGGTACGGCGGTCCGCCGGGGGGCGTTGCTCGCGGCGCGGGAGGCGGCGCAGGACGCGTTGTTCGCGCCACGGTCGAGCCCGTCCGGCGGCTGAGGACGGAACCGGTTCGCCGGACGGGCTCGAGAGGCAGGGTTCAGCAGGCGCCGAGGTCCTGCCAGACGCCCCACTCACCCGTGGAGCCGGGCTTCTCGCCCTTCGTCCACCACTTCGCCTTCCACTGGTGGCCGTCCTGGCTCACCGTCGTACCGGCGCCGTACTCCGCGCTCGCGCTCCACGCCGCCGCGGCGCAGGTGCCGCCCGACGGGTCCGGGCTGGGGCCGGTCGAGCCCGAGGGGTCCGGCGTCGGGGTCGAGCCCGTGCCCGGCTCGACGACCGTGGTGCCGCGGGCCAGGTCCGCCGCCAGGGCGTAGGACTTGCCACCGAACGTCACGGTCCAGTTGGACGGGGTGGACGTCGGCAGGTAGTACACGAAGTCCACCTGGACCGACGCGCCGGGCGCCAGGCTCTGCCAGGACGGCAGCTTCAGGGAGACGCGGTTGTAGTCGCCCTTCAGTCCGCCCACGTTGTTCGCGGCCGAGTGGTCGCTGCGCACGATCGTGGTGCCGAAGCCCGACTGGTCCTTGGCGTTGGCGGGCGCCGAGGTGGAGTAGTCGAACTGGAACTCCGTGCCGCCGGGCAGCGTCGCCTTCGTGTTGTTGGTGATCGTCAGCTTGGGGCTGATCGGGTAGTTCGAGTCGCCCAGCGGGAACTGTCCGAAGGAGACGTCGATGTCCAGCGCCTGCGTCGGCAGGTCGATGGTGGAGCGCTTCGCCCCGTACGGCGCGGCCTTCTTGAAGGCGTCGTACATCGTCGAGGTGAGCGTGGAGCCGGGCTCGTACTGGCCCTTGGCCGCGTTCCAGCCGTAGTCGCCGGCCAGCTCCCAGATCATCGTGCCGCCGATGCCCTTGTCGGCCACGTAGGCCGCCTTGGCCTGCACGGACTGCTCGTCCTCGGTGGAGAGGAAGACCTTCTTCTCGGCGTTCCACAGCCACGGCGCGACCAGCGTCGAGTCGTAGTTGCGGACGTAGGCGCCGGTCAGCTCGGTGTCCGCGGGGAACCCGTAGTCCGTGACGTAGTCGCCGACGATGCCCTTCTCCAGGTTCTTGGCGTGCCACATCGGGTTTGAGCCGGCGGGCGCCTCCTTGCCGTTGGTGTCCTCGTCGTGCCAGAGGTTGTCGATGCCGACGGCGCCGTCACCGCACTTGGTCAGCCCCGCGCCCGCCGGGCAGTCGGTCGAAGCCGCCTTGCCCCACAGGCCGTTGGTGCCGCCCTGCACGTTCTTGAAGCCGCGGGTGTAGTACGGGAGCCCGATGTTGATCCGGCCGGACGGCATCGAACCGCGGAAGTAGTGGTACGCCCAGTCGGTGTTGAGGTAGCCGGTGCCGCCGTACTGCGAGGTGGAGTAGACGCTCGCCTGGGCGAGTTCCGCGTCCTTGCCGTCGTCGAAGAGCGCGGCGTTGGGGCCGACGTACTCGTTCCAGGCGCCGTGCAGGTCGTACGACATGATGTTGACGTAGTCCAGGTACTTCTGGACCTGGAAGGTCTCCATGCCGCGCAGCAGGTAGCCGGACGAGGGGGCGGCGACGCTGAGCAGGTAGTGGTGGCCGTCGGCGGCGGAGGCCCGGTCGAGCTTCTCGCGCAGGGTCTTCATCAGCGCGGCGTAGCTCTTGACCAGGCCGGCCCGGCGGGCGTTGGACAGCGTCCAGTCCAGCGGGTTCCCGGCGTCCTTCATGGTGGTCGGGTACTCGTAGTCGATGTCGACGCCGTTGAAGCCGTACTTCCGGATGAAGTCGACGGTCGAGTCCGCGAAGGTGTTGATCCCGGTCTGGTTGACCGAGCCGTCGGCGTTCGTGGCCATCGAGTAGAAGCCGCCGGAGTCGACGCGCTTGCCGCTGTCGTCGAAGTAGCCGCCGGTCTCGGCCCAGCCGCCGACGGAGACCATCGTCTTGACGTTCGGATGCTGCTTCTTGAACTTGCTCAGCAGGTTGAAATGGCCCTTGTAGGAGAGGTCCGGGTCCATTTCTGCGCCCTTGACGCCCGGCCAGGTCATGCCGGTGGAGGCGTTTTCCGGCCCGTCCGCGCCGACGGAGATCCTGTTCGATCCGTCGACGTGGGCGAAGGCGTAGTTGAGGTGGGTGACCTTGTCCCAGGGGATGTCGGAGGCGAGGTAGGCGGGCTTGCCGTCCTTGCCGGTCCGCCAGTTCGTGAAGTAGCCGATGACGCGCCGCGGGTGGTCGGCGCCCATCTTCTCGCGGCCCTCGGAGTCGTAAACGGAGCAGTAGGGGACGGCGACGCCCGGCGTCTCGTAGAGCCCGTCGGGGCGACAGGACTCCTGGTCGGCGGCTTGCGAGGGGGTCGCGGCGAGCGAGCCGATCAGCAGCGCGGCGACGGAGACGCCGGCGGCGAGGAGCGAGGCTCTCGCACGGGTGGGGGACAGCACGTTCGGTTCCTCCTGGGGAGGTCGGCAGAACACAACTGACAAGGGGGTGGGTCGTGTTGGGTCCCGGGCGTGCGCACACCAGGAAACCGCTCCTCGGAGGTGACGCAGAGATTAAGAGGACTAGACCAGTGCGTCAATAGGTCTGGACCAATCGGATCCATTCCTCTGCGAGTGTCCGAAAAGAGCCCTTGTCACGGGCTGTCTGTGAGCCACTCCACAGCGTTCACCCCTATGGTCCATGCCCGGTCGTGGCACACTGATCGTGTACCAGCAGCAGCGCACTCCGGGGTCGGTGCAATTCCGAACCGGCGGTTATAGTCCGCGACCCGTCCGCATCCAGCGGCCGGTTGACCAGGTGGGATTCCTGGACCGACGGTTAAAGTCCGGATGGGAGGCAGTGCGCGGCGGGCCGTTTCACGGGTACGCCGCCGTCGGCGGATGGATTCCGGACCACCGGACCATCCGTGTTTTCCGGCTTTCGGCGTCCCTGTCGTGCGTTCCCGCTTCTTCTGTCGTCATCGACAGGCCCCGGAGTCCGTGCCCGAAGAGGCAGGAGGACCCGGTGGACACCGCAGCCGACACCACCGCCATGCGCCGAGCCATCGCGCTCGCCGCCCGCGGTCTCGGCTCCACCAGCCCCAACCCGGTCGTCGGATGCGTCGTCCTCGACGCCGCCGGTCAGACCGCGGGCGAGGGCTTCCACCAGCGCGCCGGCGGCCCGCACGCCGAGATCCACGCCCTGCGCGCGGCCGGCGACCGCGCCCGCGGCGGCACCGCCTACGTCACCCTCGAACCCTGTAACCACACCGGCCGCACCGGCCCCTGTGCCCAGGCGCTCATCGAGGCCGGCGTCGCCCGGGTCGTCTACGCGGTCGGCGACCCGAATCCGCAGGCCACCGGTGGTGCCGAGACCCTTCGCGCGGCCGGCGTCCGGGCCGAGGCGGGCCTCCTCGCCGCCGAGGCCGAGGCCGGCAACGCCGCCTGGCTGACCTCGGTGCGCCGGGGCCGCCCGCACGTCACCTGGAAGTACGCGGCCAGCCTGGACGGCCGGGTCGCCGCCGCCGACGCCACCAGCCGCTGGATCAGCTCCGCAGAGTCCCGCGCCGACGTCCACCGGCTGCGCGCCGAGGCCGACGCGGTCGTCGTCGGCTCCGGCACCGCCCGCGCCGACGACCCCCAGCTCGGGGTGCGCGGCGTCGACGGCGCGGTCCAGCCCCTACGGGTCGTCGTCGACACCCGCGCCACCGTCGTCCGGCCCGGCGCCCGGGTCCTGGACGCCTCCGCGCCCACCCTGGTCGCGGTCGCCGAGGACGCCGACGCCCGCCACCTGCCCGACGAGGCGGTCCTGCGCCTCCCGCGTGCCCACGGCGGCTCCGGCCTCGACCTGGAGGCCCTGCTCGCCGCCCTCCACGAGCGCGGCGTGCGCTCCGTACTCCTCGAAGGCGGCCCGGTCCTGGCCGGCGCCTTCGTCGCCGCGGGACTCGTCGACAAGGTCGTCGGCTATCTCGCCCCCGTCCTCCTCGGCGCGGGCCCCGCGGCCCTCGCCGACGCCGGAATCCCCACCCTCGCCCAGGCGTTGCGCCTCGATGTGACGGAGACCGTCCGCATCGGCCCCGATCTGCGCGTCACCGCCGTTCCCGGCCCCGCCCGGAAGGAAAACTGAGTGTTCACCGGAATTGTCGAAGAACTCGGTGAGGTCACCGCCGTCGAGCAGCTCGACGACGCCTCCCGCTTCCGTCTGCGCGGCCCCGTCGTCACCGAGGGCGCCAAGCACGGCGACTCGATCGCCGTGAACGGCGTCTGCCTGACCGTCGTGGAGCTCGGCGAGCACGAGTTCACCGCCGACGTGATGGCCGAGACCCTGAACCGCTCCAGCCTCGGTGCCCTGACGACCGGCTCCCGCGTCAACCTCGAACGCCCCATGGCGCTCGGCGGGCGGCTCGGCGGCCACATCGTCCAGGGCCACGTCGACGGCACCGGCCGCATCATGGAGCGCCGGCCCTCCGAGAACTGGGAGATCGTGAAGATCTCGCTCCCGGCCGCCCTCACCCGGTACGTGGTGGAGAAGGGCTCGATCACCGTCGACGGCGTCAGCCTGACCGTGGTGGAGGCCGGACCCGACTACTTCACCATCAGCCTCATCCCCACCACCCTCGCGCTGACCACGCTCGGCATCAAGGGGCCCGGCGACCCGGTCAACCTCGAAGTGGACGTCATCGCCAAGTATGTCGAGCGGCTGCTCGGCGACTCCGCGCCGCGGACCGGGGAGGAGGCGGAATGAGCGCCCTGCACTGGCTGAACTCCGAGGCCTTCACCGTCCTCGACCAGCGCATCATCTGGTCCGACATGATCGGCAACACCGTCGGCCTGATCGCCCTCGCGCTCGGCTGGCTGCGCTCGATCTGGACCTGGCCCGCCCAGCTCCTGTCCGGCGTGGTCCTGGTCGCCGCCAACGTCTCCGTCCAGCAGGCGGGCAGCGTCGGCAAGCAGGTCATCGTCATCGCCGTCGCCGTCTGGGGCTGGCAGCAGTGGACCCGGGGCCGGCAGCGGGCCCAGGACGGCTCCATAGCGGTCCGCTTCGCCACCTGGCGCGAACGCGGCTACCTGGTCGGCGGGGCCGCCCTCGGCACCCTCGCGGTCGGCGGCCTGTTCACCGCCTTCCCCTCGCTCTCCTGGAGCCCGTGGGCGGACGCCTACATCTTCGCCGGCACCCTGGTCGCGATGCTCGCCCAGGCCCGCGGCATGGTCGAGTTCTGGTTCGCCTGGCTCCTCGTCGACCTGGTCGGCGTCCCGCTGAACTTCCACAGCGGCCTCGCCTTCTCCGGTCTGATCTACGTCGTCTACGGCGCCCTCGTCCTGTGGGGCATGCGCGACTGGTGGCTGCGTACGCGGACACCCGCTCTGAAGGGAGCCACGGCATGACTGCCCAGCCCACCTGGCTGCACCCGGAACACGGGACCCCCGTCGAGGACCTCGCGCTCGACCCCGTCGAGCAGGCCATCCGCGACATCGCGGGAGGCCGGCCCGTCGTGGTCGTGGACGACGAGGACCGCGAGAACGAGGGCGACCTCGTCATCGCCGCCGAGAAGGCCACCCCCGAGATCATCGCCTTCATGATGAGCGAGTGCCGCGGCCTGATCTGCGCGCCCATGGAGAGCGACGAGCTGGAGCGGCTCGACCTGCCCCAGATGGTCGGCCACAACACCGAGTCGATGCAGACCGCGTTCACCGTCTCCGTCGACGCCTCCGCCGCCCACGGCGTCTCCACCGGCATCTCCGCCGCCGACCGCGCCACCACGCTCCGCCTGCTCGCCGGCGGCACGGCCGGCCCCGGCGACTTCGTGCGCCCCGGCCACGTCTTCCCGCTGCGCGCCCGCTCCGGCGGGGTGCTCGTGCGCAACGGCCACACCGAGGCCGCCGTCGACCTGGCCCGGCTCGCCGGCCTGCGGCCCGCCGGGGCGATCGTCGAGATCGCGGGCGAGGACGGGGTCATGCTCCGGCTGCCCCAGCTGGTGCCGTTCGCCCGCAAGCACGGCCTCACGATCATCTCCATCGAGGACCTGATCGCGTACCGCCGCAGCAACGAACCCACCGTCCGCCGCGAGGCCGAGGTCCGGCTGCCGACCCGCTTCGGCGCGTTCACCGCGTACGGCTACCGCTCGACCGTGGACGGCGTCGAGCACGTCGCGCTGGTCCACGGCGACCTCGGGGACGGCGATGACGTCCTGGTCCGGGTCCACTCCGAGTGCCTGACCGGCGACATCTTCGCGTCCGAGCGCTGCGACTGCGGCCCCCAGCTGCACGCCTCCATGGAGCGGATCACCGACGAGGGGCGCGGCGTCGTCGTCTATCTGCGCGGCCACGAGGGCCGGGGCATCGGCCTGCTCTCCAAGCTGCGCGCGTACGAGCTCCAGGAGCGGGGCGTCGACACGCTCGACGCCAACCTGGAGCTCGGCCTGCCCGCCGATGCCCGGGACTACGCGGCCGGCGCCCAGATCCTCAAGGACCTCGGCGTCCACAGCCTGCGGCTGATGACCAACAACCCCGACAAGACCGCCGCGATCACCCGGCACGGGCTGACCGTCACCGGCCGCGAGCCGATGCCCGTCCAGGCCGGTGAGCACAACCTGCGGTACCTGCGCACCAAGCGCGACCGCATGGGACACGACCTGCCCTGGCTCGACGCGGCCACCGCGTCGACCTGCGGCAACCAGTAGCACCACCAGCAGTCACCCGTACAGAGAAGCCAGGAGAGACATGAGCGGCAAGGGCGCACCCGAACTGTCCGTACGCAACTGCGGTGACCTCCGTGTGGCGGTCGTCGCCGCACAGTGGCACGAGAAGGTCATGGACGGACTCGTCGACGGCGCCCTGCGCGCCCTGCACGAGCTGGGCATCGACGAGCCGACCCTGCTGCGGGTCCCCGGCAGCTTCGAGCTCCCGGTCGTCGCCAAGGTGCTCGCCGGACGCGGGTACGACGCGATCGTCGCCCTCGGCGTGATCATCCGCGGGGGCACCCCGCACTTCGAATACGTGTCCCACGGCGTCACCAACGGCCTCACCCAGGTCGCCGTCGACACCGGCGTCCCGGTCGGCTTCGGCGTCCTCACCTGTGACACCGAGGAGCAGGCACTCGACCGCGCGGGGATCGAGGGCTCCAACGAGGACAAGGGGCACGAAGCGGTCACCGCCGCCGTCGCCACCGCCGCCACACTGCGCTCGGTCAGCGAACCCTGGCGCTGAGTGCGGGCCCGGCACCCCGTATTCTGAGCACATCATGGCGAACAAAACCTTCGAAGAGCTCTTCGCCGAGCTGCAGCACAAGGCCGCCAACGGCGACCCCTCCACCTCCCGCACCGCCGAGCTGGTGGACAAGGGGGTCCATGCCATCGGCAAGAAGGTCGTCGAGGAGGCCGCCGAAGTCTGGATGGCCGCCGAGCACGAGAGCAAGGACGCCGCCGCCGAGGAGATCTCGCAGCTGCTGTACCACGTCCAGGTGATGATGGTCGCGCGCGGGATCTCCCTCGACGACGTCTACGCCCACCTCTGAGCCAGGCCCCGCACGCTCCCGTACGTCATCCCGCCACACCTTTCGCAAAGGAAACCCGACCTCATGCTGCGCATCGCCGTCCCCAACAAGGGTGCTATCTCCGGGCCTGCGATGGCGATGCTCCATGAGGCCGGCTACAAGCAGCGCAAGGAGTCGAAGGAACTCGTCCTCGTCGACCCCGCCAACGAGGTCGAGTTCTTCTACCTGCGCCCCCGCGACATCGCCATCTACGTCAGCTCGGGCCGCCTCGACATCGGCATCACCGGCCGCGACCTGCTGCTCGACTCCGGCGCCGAGGCCGAGGAGATCCTCCAGCTCGGCTTCGCCCGTTCCACCTTCCGCTACGCCACGAAGCCGGGCACCGTCACGGACCCCGCGGACTTCGGCGGCCTGACGATCGCCACCTCCTACGAGGGCATCGTCGCCAAGCACCTCGCCGAGTCCGGCGTCGACGCCTCCGTCGTCCACCTCGACGGCGCCGTCGAGACCGCCATCGAACTCGGCGTCGCCCAGGTCATCGCGGACGTCGTCGAGACCGGCACCAGCCTGCGCAACGCCGGCCTCGAAGTCATCGGCGAGCCCATCATGACCTCCGAGGCCGTCGTCATCCGGCGTACCGGCGCCCCCGGCGACGAGCCCAAGGTCCAGCAGTTCCTGCGCCGCCTCCAGGGCGTCCTGGTGGCCCGCAGCTACGTGATGATGGACTACGACTGCCGCGTCGAGCACCTGGAGCGCGCCGTCGCCCTCACCCCGGGCCTGGAGTCGCCGACCATCTCCCCGCTTCACCACGAGGGCTGGGTCGCCGTCCGCTCCATGGTCGCCGCCGCCGAGGCGCAGCGGATCATGGACGACCTGTACGACCTCGGCGCCCGCGCCATCCTCACCACCGCGATCCACGCCTGCCGGCTCTGACGGCGGGACGGAAGAAGAGCACGATGTCAGCCCCCACACCCCCGCCCGGCCCCCCGGCCCTGCCGGTCACCTTCCGGCCGACCCGCACCCGGGTGGTCCTGCTGACCGTCGGCGCGGCGATGTTCGCCGTCATCACCGTCGTCGCCTTCACCCTCGAACAGCTCAGCGGGGGAGAGCGGGTGAGCTTCGTCTTCACCGCGCTGCTCTTCTTCGCCGTCCTGGCGCTGCTCAGCCGCCCCAAGGTCGTCGCGGACGAGGAGGGCGTGACGGTGGTCAACCTCACGCGCACCCGGCGCCTCTCCTGGGCGCAGATCGTCCGCGTCAACCTGAGGGTGGGCGACCCGTGGGTCTTCCTCGACCTCAGCGACGGCACCAGCATGCCCGCCCTCGGCATCCAGCCCGGCATCGCCAAGCAGCGGGCCATCCAGGACGCCCGCGCCCTGCGCGCCCTCGCCGAGAACCACGGCACGGGCGCGGACAACGGCTAGAGGGCGGCTTGCCGGTCAGGGCCGGGTCCACGACGCCCGGCACTTCCCCAAGCTCTGAGCCGCGTTCGAGCAGGGGAGGCCCCATCCCCCGCCGCGTTGCCGAAACGCCCGAACAGCTCTGCCGTCAGGACGCTCCGGCGCCTTGCGATGCACCGCACCAGGCGCCGCGCCCTGTCCGGCCCTGACCGACAAGCCGCCCCAGCCCCTTGCCCCGTACCGCCTCCCGTTGATTACTCTGGAAGGCGGTGGCGCCCCGTGCGCGCCCCGCCCCGCCCGAAGGCCCACGCGGCCGGCGGGGATTTTCCTGCGACCCGAGGAGTGACTCCCTCCAGCAATGGACGGATCGTCCGGTAGTACCTGCGCCGCCCCCTCCGCGGAGGCGGCGGCATGACAACCCCCCTCTTGCTGCTCAGCGCGGCATTCCTTCTCATCCTCGCCAACGGCTTCTTCGTGGCGGCCGAATTCGGCCTCGTCACCGTGGAACGCGCGGACGCCGAGCGCGCCGCCGCCGAGGGCGACCGGCGGGCCCGCTCGGTCACCGACGCCCTGCGCGAGCTGTCCTTCCAGCTCTCCGGCACCCAGCTCGGCATCACCATCACCTCCCTGGTGGTCGGCATGCTCGCCGAACCGGCGCTCGCCCAGCTGCTGGACGGACCCCTGGCCCTGACCGGCCTGCCCGACGGCGTGGTCCCCACCGTCAGCGTGGTGACCGGCATGCTGCTCGCAGCCGCCGTCCAGATGGTCATCGGCGAACTCGTCCCGAAGAACTGGGCGGTCTCCCGCCCGCTCACCGTCGCCCGGTTCGTCGCCGGACCGCAGGCCCGCTTCACCCGCCTCTTCCGGCCGGTGATCGGCGCCCTGAACACCGCGGCCAACCGGCTCGTACGCCTCCTCGGCGTCGAGCCCACCGAGGAGCTGGCCTCCGCCCGCACCCCCGGCGAGCTGGTCTCCCTCGCCCGGCACTCCGCCGAGGCGGGCACCCTCGAACAGGACACCGCCGACCTCTTCGTACGGACCCTGTCGCTCGCCGGGCTCACCGCCCAGCACGTGATGACCCCGCGCGTGAAGGTCAGCGCCCTCCAGACCTCCGCCACCGCGGCGGACGTCCTCAACCTCACCCGCGCCACCGGCCTGTCCCGCTTCCCCGTCTACCGGGAGCGCATCGACGAGGTCGTCGGCATGATCCACCTCAAGGACGCCCTGGCCGTCCCGGCCCCCGACCGGCTCCGCACCACGGCCGGGCGGATCGCCGTGCCGCCGCTCCTGGTGCCCGAGACGCTGCCCGTCGAACAGCTGCTCCAGCGGCTGCGCAAGGAGCAGCCGATCGCCGTCGTCGTCGACGAGTACGGCGGCACCGCCGGGGTCGTCACCCTGGAGGACATCATCGAGGAGCTCGTCGGCGAGGTCCGCGACGAGCACGACGCCGAGGGCGCCGACCGCCCCGAGCTGGCCCCCGCCCCGCCCGAGGACGGCAGGCCCGCCTGGGACGCCGAGGGCAGCTGCCGGGTCCTCACCCTGCGCCGCATAGGACTCGACGTGCCCGACGGCCCGTACGAGACGGTCGCCGGGCTCGTCGCCGATCTGCTGGGCCGCATCCCCGCGCCCGGCGACCGGGCCGAACTCCCCGGCTGGCGGATCGCGGTCCGCCAGGTCGGCCACTACCGCGCCGAGAAGGTCCGCTTCGTACGCGTGGCCGAGCCGGCCGGTGCGGACACCTCGGAGACCGCCGTACTGGAGGCAGCCCGATGAGCCTCGTCCAGCTGGTCTTCGCCGCACTCCTGGTCCTGGCCAACGGCTTCTTCGTCGGCGCGGAGTTCTCCCTCGTCTCCGTGCGCCGCAGCCAGGTCGAACCCCTCGCCGCGGCCGGTTCCGGCCGCGCCCGCCAGGTGATGTACGGCCTGGAGAACCTGCCCCAGATGATGGCGGCGGCCCAGTTCGGCATCACCGTCTGCTCCCTGACCCTGGGCGCCGTCGCCGAACCCACCGTCGCCCACCTCCTGGAGCCGGTCTTCGCCGCGGTGCACCTGCCCGAGGGTCTGATCCACCCGCTCGGTTACGTCCTCGCGCTCGTTCTCGTCGTCTTCCTCCACCTCGTCATCGGCGAGATGGTCCCGAAGAACCTGGCGATGGCCGCGCCGGAGAAGACCGCGCTCTGGCTCAGCCCCGGCCTCGTCGGCTTCGCCCGGCTCTGCCGGCCGGTCACCGCCGCGCTCGGCGCCTGCGCCCGGCTCGTGCTCCGCCTCTTCGGCGTCGAACCGAAGGACGAGGTGGAGGCCGTCTTCACCAGCGAGCAGCTCAACCGGCTCGTCGAGGACTCCGGTCAGGCCGGCCTCATCGAACCCGAGGCGCAGGAACGCCTGGAGGACGCCCTGGAGCTGGGCAGCCGCCCGGTCACCGACGTCCTGCTGCGCCGGGCGTCGCTGGTGACCGTCGACCCGTCCGTGACCCCGCGCCGGATCGAGGAGCTGACGGTCCGCACGGGCTTCTCGCGCTTCCCGGTCTGCGCCGAGGGCGGCGGCCCCTTCATGGGCTACCTGCACGTCAAGGACGTCCTGGACCTGGAGGACCGCGAGCGCGCGGTGCCCCAGCAGCTGTGGCGCCCGATGGCGACCGTACGGGCCGAACTCCCGCTGGACGACGCCCTCACCGTGATGCGGCGCGCCGCCACGCACCTGGCCCAGGTCGCGGACGCCTCGGGGCGGGTGCTCGGCCTGGTGGCGATGGAGGACGTCCTGGAGACGCTCGTCGGCGAGGTACGCGACCCGGCGCACCGGGTCGCGGAGCCGCGCCGCACGGAGGAGCGGACGACGGACCCGGAGGGAGCGGGCGCCCTGGTGGGCTGAGCCGTCCCCGTACCCCTGCCGCCCGTCACCGGAACGCTCCGGTGACGGGCGGCGCGGTTTCAGATGCCCGGCGGTTCCTGCTGCCCCCGGCCGACCGGCCCGCGCCCCGACAGCACCTCGCCGTACGCCTGCATCAGGTCCGGCAGCCGCAGCGTCGCCAGGTCGTCCCGGGACGGCACCGTCGTACAGCCGGAGAGCCGCAGGTCGCGGTAGGCGCAGCTCTTCTCGTACAGGGTCCGCAGGAAGCGGCCGTTGCCCAGCTCGTCCAGCCAGCCCTGGCCGACGACATGGCCGCTGATCGAGCGCAGCTCCTCCAGCGACTCCTCGTCCCAGACGTCGCCGTTCTCCGCGGCCAGCACCTCGCCGATCGCGGTGAGTTCCAGCGGCCGGTAGCTGGGGAAGTCCACCCGGGTCGTGAAGCGCGAGGAGAGCCCGGGGTTGGTGGAGAGCAGCCGGTCCATGCCCTCCGGATAGCCGGCCAGGATGACGACGAGATGGTCCCGGTTGTCCTCCGCCCGCTTGAGCAGCACCTGGAGGGCCTCGTCGCCGTACGCGTCACCCTTGCTGTACCCGGTGTTGGAGAGGCTGTACGCCTCGTCGACGAAGAGCACCCCGCCGAGCGCGGAGTCGATCAGCTCGTTCGCCTTCACCGCGGTCTGGCCCAGGAACTCGCCCACCAGATCGGCCCGTTGCGCCTCCACGAGGTGGTCACCGCCGAGCAGGCCGAGCGCGTAGAACACCCGGCCCAGGATGCGGGCCACCGTCGTCTTGCCGGTGCCGGAGGGCCCGGAGAAGACGAAGTGCCGCTTCGGCGGCTGTACGGGCAGGCCTTGGCCCGCCCGCAGCCTCGCCATGTTGAGTTGCGCCGACAGGGCCTTCACCTGCCGTTTCACCGGCTCCAGCCCGACCATCCGCTCCAGCTCGGCCAGCGCCTCGGCCAGCAGCCCCGGGTCGCTGGGCCCGGCCGGGAAGGGCTGCGCCGGCGCCGAGGTCTTGGCCCGTACGCCGCCGGGGAGCGGGGACACCCCGACGCCCGGCGGGTCGGCGGGCTCACCGCCCGGCGACAGCTCCCGGCCGTCCCCCTGGTCGGCCCCCGGTGACGGCACGGACTCCGTGAGGCCCTCCGCGTAGAACCCGTCGGCCTCCACACCGGTCAGGGACACGGCCGCGAGACCGGACATGTCGTCGGGGCCGTCGAGCCCGTCGTAGTCCGCGATGGCGGCGAGGCGCGCGGAGGTGTCCATGAAGGCGGGGTCGATGCGGTGCACGGCGCGGTACAGCGGCAGGGCGGCGGCGCTGCGGCCGGTTCCCTCGTGGGCGCGGGCCAGCCAGTAGCGCAGCTCCTTGCGCTGGGGCTGCTCGCTGCGGCAGCGCATCAAGGCGGTCGCGAGCATCGGCTCGGCCTGCCCGTACATCTCCAGCCGCACGCGCGCCATCCCGCCGAACAGACCGGCCTCGATACCCAGCATCGGGTCGTCGATCAGCTGCTCGGTGTGGCGTACGAGCTGCTCCCAGTCCTTGACCAGATAGGAGCGGCAGGCGTGCAGGAAGCGGACCTGGGGATCGGTCTCGACCGGTGGCAGCGCGGCCAACGCCCGGTCCAGCTCGGCGACATGGCGGCCGTCCAGCCAGTGCGAGGCGTGCGCGAGCAGCAGGTCGCGGGGGCTCTCCAGGACCGGTTGCACCCACCAGCCCAGCCAGTACCAGGAGTTGAGCGTGCGCCGGTGGCGGCCGCGCTGTTCGCCGAAGCGGTCGCGGTGTCGGTGCATGTGCAGCAGGGCCGACGCCGTGTCGACGCGCAGCGCGTGCAGCCCCAGCCAGGCGTCCGCCATTCCGGGGTCCTGGCGCACGGCGGCCCGGAACTCCTCCTCGGCCTGCGGGTAGGCGCCCATCGTGTAGGCGTCCACGCCCCGCAGCCAGGCGAGGTCGGCGGGGGCCTGTGCGCCCTGCGTGCCGAAGTCCATCAGGTCCCCCACAAACGTGCCCCCAGGATGTCCCGCCGCCCGAACGCCCGCCGAGGCGCGCCGAACCACTGTGCCGAGGACGGGAATTGACCGCACCGAGAGGCATCGTACCTGTGCGGTGCGTATCCGACGAAGGGTGCCGCAGGCCCCGGACGCGTCGTGACCCACGGTGAGGGCGAGAGGGTGGGGGAGGTGCGGGGAGCACAGGACGAAGCCCCCGATCACGGGGGAACAACCGGGGGCTTCGCGTCTGTGGGGGCTCCGAAAAGCCGCACATTGAGAACGTAAGACCTGTACCGCCCCCGGGTCAAGCGTAGTTGAGGTGGTTCCGAGCCGATTTCCGGCTGCTCAGTACGGGGACGCGAGTCGGTCACACCGGGTGACGAAACGGTTCGTCACCGCTCCTGCACGGGTCCCTCGTGCCACTCGTCCCCCACCGGCAACTGCCGTACCAGGGCGTCCGCCCAGGGGCGCGACGGGTCGGCCGAGAAGTGCGCCGTCTCGGCCGCTGTCCAGCCGTCCCAGAAGGAGCGCAGCGCGGGCCCGTCGCGCCGCCGGCCGCGTTCCCAGGACTCCTCGGGGCCGAGGTCCATCCACAACAGCCGTGCCAGCAGGGGCCGCAGGGCGCGCCGGCCGGCCCCGACCCCCTCGACGACGATCACCGGAGCCGGCTCCAGGGTCCTGACCGGTCCGAAAGCGCGTGCAGTCCAGTCGTACGGCGCGTAGCGCGCGGGCTCGCCGCGCGACAGCGGTCCCGTCACCTGCTCGCGCAGCCGGTCCGTCCAGGCGAACAGCTCCTCGTGCGTCGCGAGGTCGTCCAGGTGCAGTACGGGTGCGTCGCCGAGTGCCGCCGCGAGCCGGCCGGCGAAGGTGCTCTTGCCCGATCCCGCGTGCCCGTCGACCGCGATCAGCCGTACCGGCCCGCAGGACGGCGGGAGGGCGCGCAGCCGGGCGGCGAGGGGAGCGAGGTCGTCCATGCGCCCAGCCTACGAGCCGGGGAGTGCGGTAGCCCGTTCGGCCCAGCCGCAGGTCACGTCAGTGGTAGAGACCAATATTGATCGATCGGCACGGGTCGAATCGCTGGCCGAACCGGGACGCGAACCGCGATAGTTGGCGCACTGTCGTGCACCGCAGCCCCATTCCGCCGACGACCGGGGGTCTCGCCCATGCCCAGTCCCACCTCACGCCGTACCGTGCTCGCCGCCGCCATCGCCGCGGCCGCCGGCGCCGGAGCGCTGTCGTCCGCCGCCTCCGCGTCCGCCGCCCCGCGTCGCGACAGGCCGGCGCCGCCCTCCGTGGACAACCACGCCTGGACCACGTACGCCGACTGGCGCTTCGGCCACGCCGCCGGGACCCGCGCGGTCGCCGGCCGCCGCGCGGGCCTCGCCATCGCGCACCCGCTGGGCCGTACGGACTACACCGACCCGCACACCGGCACCACCGCCACGTGGGAGTACGCGACCTGGACCTCGCCGGTGCACCGCTCGTCCGTCCCCGCGACCGAGGTCATCGCCTCCTGGAACGCGGACACCCCGGCCGGTACCTGGATCCGGATCGAACTGTCCGGCCGCTACTCGGACGGCACCGAGACCCCCTGGTACGTGATGGGCCGCTGGGCCGCCGGTGACGGGGACATCCGGCGCACCTCGGTGGACGACCAGGGCGACGGCAAGAGCTCCATCTGGACGGACACCTTCTCGGTCGACGACGCCGCGAGCGGCTTGCGCCTGCTGTCGTACCGCCTCCGGCTGACCCTGTACCGCACCCCGGGCACCCGGCTCACGCCGACGGTGTGGCGCGTGGGCGCGATGGCCTCGGACATCCCGGACCGCTTCACGGTGCCGGCGAGCACCCCGGGCCTGGTCCGCGAACTCGCGGTGCCCCGCTACTCGCAGAACGTCCACGTCGGGCAGTACCCGGAGTACGACAACGGCGGCGAGGCGTGGTGCAGCCCCACCTCATCGCAGATGATCATCGAGTACTGGGGCCGCAGGCCCTCCGCCGCCGACCTCGCCTGGGTCGAGCCCGGCATACAGGATCCCCAGGTCTGCCACGCCGCGCGCTACACGTACGACAACCAGTACGAGGGCTGCGGCAACTGGCCCTTCAACGCCGCCTACGCGGCCACGTATCGCGACATGAGCTCCGCCGTCACCCGCCTCGGGTCCCTGAAGGACGTGGAGACCCTGGTCCGCGCGGGCATCCCCGTCATCACCTCGCAGTCCTTTCTCAAGGAGGAGCTGACCGGCGCGGGCTACGGCACCTCCGGCCACCTGATGACGGTCATCGGCTTCACCGCGGACGGCGACGTCATCGCCAACGACCCCGCCTCCCCGAACGACGACGCGGTCCGCCACGTCTACAAGCGTCACGAGTGGGAGACGATCTGGCTGCGCACGAAGCGGTACGACGCGAACGGCAACGTCAAGAGCGGCACGGGCGGGGTCTGTTACGTCTACTGGCCGGCCCAACCGAGCCCGGCGCAGCGCTGGGCACTGAGGTCGTTCGGGCTGGTGTGAGCCGGACCGCGGTCGCGGCGTAGGAGGCACGCCGGCTCCGACGATGTGGTGTGCGGCACATCCGGGGCCGCGCCCGCCTTCCCGTCCGTACGGTTTGCGCACGTCGCGGGGGCGGCGGCGGCCCGGGACACACCGGGCCGTCCCGGGGCAGTGACGGACATCTCTACCCAGGGGCGCGCCGGGCTGGCACTGTGGTCGGGTCCCGGCCGGGTGCCGGGTACATCTTCTGCCCGGCCGACCGAACGAGATGCCATGAGCGCGACTGCCGCCACCCTCACCGCCGCCCGCCGCCGCGCCCGCACCGGTGGCCCCGACGACGGCCCCAAGCTCCTCGAGCACGTGATGGGCTGGACCCTCGTGGTCGTCGTCGCCATGCTCGTCACCCAGCTCGGCCTGCTCTAGGACGCAGGTGAGGGGCGGAGAGCCCGACCGGCTCCCCGCCCCTGGTCCTCATCGCGCCACCGGGTCAGTCGATCGCCTTGATCAGCTCGCCGTCGGTGGTGTCACCGCTCAGCTCCCAGAAGAAGGTGCCGCCCAGGCCCTGCTGGTTCTTGTACGCCATCTTGGTGCCGATGGTGGCGGGGGTGTCGTAGCTCCACCAGTTGGTGCCGCAGTGCGCGTACGCGGTGCCGGCGACGGTGCCGGTGGTGGGGCAGGTGTTCTTGAGGACCTTGTAGTCCTCGATGCCGGCCTCGTACGTGCCGGGGGCCGCGCCGGTGGCGGTGCCGCCGGGTGCGTCCTGCGTGACGCCGGTCCAGCCGCGGCCGTAGAAGCCGATGCCGAGCAGCAGCTTGGAGGCCGGGACGCCCTGGGCCTTCAGCTTGTCGATGGCCGCCTCGCTGTTGAAGCCCTCCTTGGGGATGCCCTCGTAGGAGGTGAGCGGCGAGTGCGGGGCGGTCGGGCCCTTCGCGTCCCAGGCGCCGAAGAAGTCGTACGTCATCGGGTTGTACCAGTCGACGTACTCCGCCGCGCCGCCGTAGTCGACGGCGTCCAGCTTGCCGCCGTCGGAGCCGTCCGCGCTGATCGCCGAGGTGACCAGGTTGTCGGTGCCGAACTTCGTACGCAGCGCCGACAGCAGGTTGCCGTAGGCGTCCCGGCCGCTGGTGTCACAGGTCGGGCCGCAGGCGTTGGGGTACTCCCAGTCGATGTCGATGCCGTCGAACACGTCGGCCCAGCGCGGGTCCTCGACCAGGTTGTAGCAGGAATCGGCGAACGCGGCCGGGTTCTTGGCGGCCTCACCGAAGCCGCCGGACCAGGTCCAGCCGCCGAACGACCAGATGACCTTCAGGCCGGGGTGCAGCTTCTTCAGCTTGCGCAACTGGTTGAAGTTGCCGCGCAGCTCCTGGTCCCAGGTGTCGGCGATGCCGTCGACCGACTGGTCGGCCGTGTACGCCTTCTCGTAGTCGGCGTACAAGTCGCCGACGGTGCACTTGCCGCCCTGGACGTTGCCGAAGGCGTAGTTGATGTGCGTGAGCTTGTCGGCCGAGCCGGAGGTCTCGATGTTCTTCACGTGGTAATCGCGGTCGTAGACACCCCATTCCGTGAAGTATCCGACCACCTTGTCACCGGCCGCTGTGGGGGCGGCGGGTGCTGCTGCCGGTGCGGCGGCCCGGGGCGCGGCGGGGGCCGCGCCGGCGGAGCCGGTGCCGGCGACGCCGAGCAGGGCTGCGCCCAGGGCGGCGGTACACGCGGCAGCGGCGACAGCCCGAAGCCGGGCTCCCGGGCGATGCAGTCCGGTCATGGTTGCTCCTCGTGGGGGAGGGGACGTGCCAGTGGACGACCGGCTTCCGGCGCTCGTACAGGGTTGGCATGAACGCGGAGAGCCGGTTCGCTGGAGACCGTAGGTGGACTAGACCAGTCGGGTCAATGGTTCGGACCAATATCGATGATCGCCGCGGCCCGGAAGCCCGTTGATCCGTATGTCCGGTCGACCGGTGACGGATACCGTCCGATCGGGCATACTCGACCCGCCACAGCCGCCTGCCTGCGCCTCTCGTAATCCGGGAGGGCAACATCGGCTGGGCAGCAGTGAATTCGGGCATCGCCCGGAGATCCCCCCGGCGGCGCCGCTCACACCCCGCGCGCGCGACCGCCGCAACGCCCGACAGGGAGGAGAGCGCCGTCATGTCCGACCGTGCCCCGCAGTGGGTCGAACGCCGACTGCCCACCGAGGAGTCCAGCCAGCTCGTCGACCTCGTGCGCGACATCGTCCAGCGGGAGATCGCGCCGCGGGCCGCCCAGGAGGAGGAAGCCGGCCACTTCCCCCGCGAGGTCTTCACCCTGCTCTCCGAGTCCGGTCTGCTCGGACTGCCCTACGACTCCGAACACGGCGGCGGCGACCAGCCGTACGAGGTCTACCTCCAGGTCCTCGAGGAGCTCAGCGCCGCCCGGCTCACCGTCGGCCTCGGCGTCAGCGTCCACTCCCTCGCCTGCCACGCGCTCGCCGGCTACGGCACCAAGGACCAGCGGACCGAACACCTCCCGGAGATGCTCTCCGGCGGCCTGCTCGGCGCCTACTGCCTCTCCGAGCCCGCCTCCGGCTCCGACGCCGCCTCACTGCGCACCAAGGCCGTCCGGGACGGCGACGACTGGGTCATCACCGGCACCAAGGCGTGGATCACGCACGGCGGCATCGCGGACTTCTACACCGTGCTGGCCCGCACCGGCGCCGAGGGCGCCCGCGGCATCACCGCCTTCCTCGTCCCCGGCGACGCCGCCGGGCTGAGCGCGGCCGTCCCCGAGAAGAAGATGGGCATGAAGGGCTCGCCCACCGCCCAGCTCCACTTCGACGGCGTACGCGTCCCCGACGCCCGGCGCATCGGCGACGAGGGCCAGGGCTTCGCCGTCGCCCTGTCCGCCCTCGACTCCGGTCGGCTCGGCATCGCCGCCTGCGCCATCGGGGTCGCCCAGGCCGCGCTGAACGAGGCCCTCGGCTACGCCACCGGCCGCGAGCAGTTCGGCCGCCCCATCGCGGACTTCCAGGGGCTGCGGTTCATGCTGGCCGATATGGCCACCCGGATCGAGGCCGGCCGCGCGCTCTACCTGGAGGCCGCCCGGCTGCGGGACGCCGGCCGTCCCTTCTCGCGCCAGGCCGCCATGGCCAAGCTCTTCTGCACGGACGCCGCGATGCAGGTGACCGTCGACGCCGTCCAGGTGCTCGGCGGCTACGGCTACACGCAGGACTTCCCCGTCGAACGCCTCATGCGCGAGGCCAAGGTGCTCCAGATCGTCGAGGGCACCAATCAGATCCAGCGGATGGTCATCGCCCGCCACCTCGCGGGCCCTGAGTCCCGCTGACCCGCAGCGGGCGCTCCGACCACACGGGTGTCGTCATGATCCGGTTCCAGTCCTGGTCATGGCGGCCCGGCAGCGTCCGGCCGGTGCTCTCCCAGTGCCGCAGCAGCGCACGGTAGATGGGCGGATCCGTCGAGTGGGGCACCGCGCGCGGAACCGAGCGCGGCGGTTCGGACTGCGAAGCCGGTACGGATCCGGACTGCGGAACCGATTCTTCGGCGGCCGGAGCGGCGAGACGGCGGCGACCGGGGCCGGCCGTGGGGTGCAGCAGCGTCATACCGGGCCAACGCCGGGGGGCGCGGCGGGGTCACTGCCTGTTTGATTCGGGCGCATGTTCACCCGCTTCTCCCCGGCTGCCGGGCCGCTCTCGCACCCCGGCCGCACGTTCGGGAGGGGGAGGTTCAGGCGGCCTCGCGCCGGACCTGGCGGGGCACCCGGATCGGGCGGGAACCCGCACCGCCGGCGTGCGAGAAGGGCTGCGTGCGCCAGTCGAGCCCCTGTGGGAGCGTCAGCAGCAGCGCGGTTTCCTGCTCCTGCGCACCGTCCGCCTCCGCGGGCCGGGCCCCGGCGGCACGCCCCGTACCGGGGCACACGGTGAGCACGAACGGATTCCACGGGGACGGGCACAGCGCGTGCTCCGGAAGCACGTCCTCGTCCGCGAGGAGTGCGATGGGCTGCGCGCAGTCCGGGCAGACGACCCGGTGCATTTCGAAGAAGTCGTACGCGTCGGGAGCGGCGTCGTCGAACGGATCAACAGGCTCCGGTTCGATGCGCGTGGTGAGCTTCAGGCTTGGCATGGGAATCCCCCCTCGGATGGGCCGTCAAGGCGCTGTGGCCCCGGCCACAGCAAGCACTTCCCGCCGCCGATCGGCCGTAACCGTTCCGTGTCCCACTACTGGCGCGTAAACCTGTGGTGTTGGTCACATGCCTGCCGCAGGTGTCGTCCCAAGGGCTGGGCAGCTGTGCCGGGAACGACTCAGGGCCATAGATTGATCCATATGGAGGAGCTGGACCGTCACATCGTGGAGTTGCTCGTCAAGGACGGGCGGATGAGCTACACCGACCTGGGCAAGGCCACCGGCCTGTCCACCTCGGCGGTTCATCAGCGCGTCCGCAGGCTGGAGCAGCGCGGGGTTATCCGGGGCTATGCCGCGGTCGTCGACCCCGAGGCGGTCGGCCTGCCGCTGACCGCGTTCATCTCGGTCAAGCCCTTCGACCCGAGCGCCCCGGACGACATCGCCGAACGCCTCGCCGGGGTCCCCGAACTGGAGGCGTGCCACAGCGTCGCCGGCGACGAGAACTACATCCTCAAGGTGCGCGTGGCCACCCCGCTGGAGCTGGAGAACCTGCTCACCCGCATCCGCTCCCTCGCGGGCGTCTCCACCCGCACCACGGTCGTGCTGTCGACCCCGTACGAGGCGCGCCCGCCGCAGATCTGAGGGGTGTCCGATGGGCCCCGCGACGCTGCGGGGACCCATCAGACACCCCCTCCAGGGGGGCGCGCACGGAGGGTGTGCGCGCAGGCGGGAGACTGGTGCCCATGACCGAGAGCACCGCCCCCAGAGCGAACACCGCACCGTGCTGCTGCGCGGTGGAGACGTCCACAGCCCCGCCGACCCCTTTGCCACCGCCATGGTGGTCGAACGCGGCCATGTCGCCTGGGTGGGCTCCGAGGGGGCCGCCGACGCCTTCGCGAGCGGCGTCGACGAGGTGATCGACCTCGAAGGGGCCCTGGTCACCCCCGCGTTCACCGACGCGCACGTCCACACCACGTCGACAGGCCTGGCCCTCACCGGACTCGACCTCTCCGGCGCCCGCACCCTGGGCGACGCCCTCGCGCGCGTCCGCGCCCACGTGACAGCCCACCCGGCCGGCAGGGTCGTCCTCGGCCACGGCTGGGACGCCACCCGCTGGCCCGAGCAGCGCCCGCCCTCGCGCGCCGAGCTCGACGAGGCGGCGGCCGGCCGGCCCGTCTACCTGCCCCGGATCGACGTGCACTCGGCGGCCGTCACCACCGCCCTGCTCGACCTCGTCCCCGGTGTCACCGCGATGGCCGGATACCACCCCGAGGGCCCGCTGACCGGCGCCGCCCACCACGCGGTCCGCGCGGCCGCCCACGGCGCCGTGGCGCCCGCACAGCGCGCCGAGGCCCAGCGGGCCGCGCTGCGCCACGCCGCCTCCCTGGGCATCGGTACCGTCCACGAGTGCGGAGGGCCCGACATCTCCGACGAGGAGGACTTCACCGGGCTCCTGAAGCTCGCCGCCGAGCAGCCCGGCCCCCGGGTCTTCGGCTACTGGGCCCAGCAGGTGGCCGACGAGAAGGACGCCCGGCGCATCCGCGAACTCGGCGCCGTGGGAGCGGCCGGCGACCTCTTCGTGGACGGTTCGCTCGGCTCGCACACCGCCTGCCTGCGCGAGCCGTACGCCGACGCCCCGCACACCGGCACCGCCCACCTGGACGCCGGGCAGATCGCGGCCCACGTCACCGCCTGCACCGAGGCCGGACTCCAGGCGGGCTTCCACGCCATCGGCGACGCCGCCCTCACGGCGGTCGTCGACGGCATCAGGACCGCGGCCGAGAAGGTGGGTCTCGCCCGGGTGCGCGCCGCCCGGCACCGCGTCGAGCACGCGGAGATGCTCACGCCCGAGACCGTGGCCGCCTTCGCCGAGCTGGGCCTCACCGCCTCCGTACAGCCCGCGTTCGACGCCGCGTGGGGCGGTGAGGAGGGCATGTACGCGCAGCGCCTCGGTGCCGGACGGGCCGCCACCCTCAACCCCTACGCGGCGCTCCTGCGGGCCGGTGTGCCCCTCGCCTTCGGCTCCGACAGCCCGGTGACCCCGCTGGACCCGTGGGGGACCGTACGGGCCGCCGCCTTCCACCGGACGCTCGAGCACCGCGTCTCCGTACGGGCCGGCTTCACCGCCCACACCCGGGGCGGCTGGCGGGCCGTGGGCCGGGACGACGCGGGGACCCTGGTGCCCGGCGCCCCGGCGGACTACGCGGTCTGGCGGACCGACGAGCTGGTGGTCCAGGCTCCGGACGACCGGGTCGCGCGCTGGTCGACCGATCCCCGGTCCGGGACGCCGGGGCTGCCCGACCTCAGCCCCGGCGCCGACCTGCCGGTGTGCCTGGGTACGGTCGTCCTCGGACAAACTGTCTACGTAAGGCCGAACGAGTGACGTGCGGGTGCGCCGCTCCGCCGATCGGAGGCGGTCCGGCTCTTCCGCCACCTGGGGATCTTCGGGACTGACCAGGCAATTTCGGTAATCGATGCAGGTCAGGCAACTATTGACAGAATGCGGCCATCGGCCGGTAGGTTCGGCCGAGTCCACCACAGGACGTCCGACCGGTGAAGCCTCCACGCAGTCGTCGAACGCCGCTGGGTCACGGGGTGGTGTGCCGCACCGGCGCACCACCACTGACAGCCAGGTTCAGCGCCCGCGCCTCGGGGGCGAGGGAAGGTTTCAGCCGGACGGAGGGTGCGACCCGGGTGGGGCCCGGACGTTCAGTAGACAACGGCTCTAGGTCGACCCGCAGCCAGCGGGTCCCAGGTCGGCCCGAAGGACACCGGGCCCCGATCCGCACTTCTGTCCCTGATTCCGCTCTTCTGTCCGCCGCGGCTCCCGCGCCACCTCCACCGGGTCGGCATTCCGCGCCGTCGCGCTCGATATGGTGTGCATCTGCGTACGGACGTGAGGGGCAGTAAGTGAACGACGGCGGTCAGCGGCGATTCGGCCCGCTCGGCAGTGTCTTGGTGATCATCCCGACCTTCAACGAGGCCGAGAACATCAAGCCGATCGTGAGCCGGGTGCGTGCTGCCGTCCCGGAGGCCCACATCCTGGTCGCCGACGACAACAGCCCCGACGGCACGGGCAAGCTCGCCGACGAGCTGGCCGCCGCCGACGACCACGTCCACGTCCTGCACCGCAAGGGCAAGGAAGGGCTCGGCGCGGCCTACCTCGCCGGCTTCCGCTGGGGCATGGAGCACGAGTACGGCGTCCTCGTCGAGATGGACGCCGACGGCTCGCACCAGCCCGAGGAGCTGCCCCGGCTCCTCACCGCGCTCAAGGGCGCGGACCTGGTCCTCGGCTCCCGCTGGGTGCCCGGCGGCCGGGTGGTGAACTGGCCCAAGTCCCGCGAGTTCATCTCGCGCGGCGGCAGCACGTACTCCCGGCTCATGCTGGGCCTGCGCACCCGTGACGTCACCGGCGGCTACCGCGCCTTCCGCACCGAGACCCTCAAGGGCATCGGCCTGGACGAGGTCGCCTCGCAGGGCTACTGCTTCCAGGTCGACCTGGCCCGCCGCGCGGTCGAGGCCGGCTTCCACGTCGTCGAGGTGCCGATCACCTTCGTGGACCGCGAGGTCGGCGACTCCAAGATGAGCAAGGACATTCTGGTCGAGGCGCTGTGGCGAGTGACCGCCTGGGGCGTCACCAGCCGGACGAACAAGGTGCTCGGCCGCCGCACCCCCTGAGCCTGCCCGTCACCCCCTTACGGCGTACGGACGCCTGGCCAGGCACACTGGGGGCATGACGACCGGCACACCGCCTCCGACCGCCCGCGAGCGCTCGCGCGCCCGGACCCTCGTACCCCTCGCCGTCGCCGCCTGGGCGGTGCTGGAGATCTGGCTGCTGATCCTGGTGGCGGACACGGCGGGCGGCCTGACCGTCGTGATCCTGCTGGCCGCCGGGATCGTCCTCGGCGCCGCGGTGATCAAGCGGGCCGGCCGCCGCGCGTTCCGCAATCTCACGGAGACGCTTCAGCGGATGCCGGGGCAGCCGGGCGCGGACGACTCCGCGCCCGCGGCTCCGGAAAGCAGCCGGGGCAACGGCTTCCTGATGCTCGGCGGGCTGCTGATCATGATCCCCGGCCTGATCTCGGACGTGGCCGGGCTGCTGCTCCTGGTGCCGCCGGTACGCACGGCGCTCAGCCGGTACGCGGAGCGCTCGCTGGACCGTCGCATGCGCGCCGCCGCGCCCGGCGGCTTCTCGGACGCCTTCCAGCAGGCCCGCATCCACCGCCCGGACGGCAAGGTGGTCCAGGGCGAGGTCATCCGCGACGACCCGCCCCGCGACCACCGGGGCCCGAACGACGAACCCCGCCCCCGCTGACGCCCTGACCGCTCAAGCCCGTCCGGCTCTTCCGCGGTCCCGTCCAGCCACATCAAGCCCGTCCGGCGACTGAGGACATCTTTGACCTCGGCCGGACGGGCCGCCACGACACGACAAAGCCGCGGGCCCGGCACGCTTACGTACCAAAACCCGCGGCTTGTCGCGGAACCGTGCTAGCCGGTCAAGCAGACTTCCTGCTGTCCCGGGGGTGCACAGCGATGTTCATCGCGCCGGAGCGCAGGACCGCCAGCCGCTCGGCCAGCACTTCCTCCAGCTCCTCGCGCGTACGCCGCTCCATGAGCATGTCCCAGTGCGTACGCGCAGGCTTGCCCTTCTTCTCCTCGGGGCCGTCCCCGTCCACCAGGAGTGCCTGGGCGCCACACGCCTTGCACTCCCACTCCGGCGGAATTTCCGCCTCTACCGAGAAGGGCATCTCGAATCGATGTCCGTTCTGGCATGCGTACTCCACCGCCTGGCGCGGGGCCAGATCGATGCCGCGGTCCGTCTCGTAGCTGGTAACCACGAGTCGCGTGCCGCGGAGAGCTCGCTCACTCATGAATCGTGCCTCCCGGGCTTGTCGCCCACAGGACAGGTGTCGCTGTCGTCGTCAATCGGTCAACGTCCGGTCGGCGGCAAAGATTCCCGTTGCCGGTCATGCGTCGCCCGTCGAACCGCTGATTTTCAGGTTTCCCAGGGTTCAAGTACCCGCCCATACCCGGTTTGTCACCTTTGACGGAAGTTGTCACCCAACGGTTCGCGAAGTTCCACTCGCCGTAGCGGTCACCCGGGGCAGGCCAAAGGCGTACACTACCGGCCTTTCACTTCAACGTCTAAATCCGCTCGGGTACGGGGTTTCCCGCCGCCACGACCGCCTCCCTGACCGGGACCCGGGCGAGCAGCACCGAACCGACGACGAAGAAGACCACCAGCGAGATGATCGCGTCGCGGTAGCTGCCGGTCAGCTGGTACGCGAGGCCGAACACCAGGGGCCCCAGCCAGCTCAGTCCCCGGTCGCTCATCTCGTACGCCGAGAAGTACTCGGCCTCCTTGCCGCGCGGCACCAGGTGCGAGAACAGCGAACGCGACAGCGCCTGGCTGCCGCCTAGCACCAGCCCGATCGCCGCCGCGAGCACGTAGAAGAAGACGGGAGAGCCGGCCGGCAGGAAGTACCCGGCGAGCAGGATCAGCGTCCATACGGCCAACGAGCCCAGGATCGTGTGCTTCGCGCCGTACACCCGGGCCATCCGGCCCATCGCCAGCGCCCCGGCGACCGCCAGCACCTGCACCAGCAGCACCGCCGTGATCAGCGTCGTCTGGCCGAGGCCCAGCTCCTCGGAGCCGTACACCGACGCCTGCGAGATCACCGTCTGTACGCCGTCGTTGTAGACGAGGTAGGCGAGCAGGAACGACAGGGTCAGCGGATGGCGCCGCATGTCGGCCAGCGTGGCACGCAGCTGCCGCCACCCCGAGCCGACCGCCCCCCGGCCGGGCGCACCCGCCGGGCCCCCGCCCCTCGTCACCGCGCGGTCGCGCAGCCGGAGCAGCGGGATGACCGTGAAGACGCCCCACCACAGGCCCGCCGACGCCAGACAGATCCGTACCGCCTGGGACTCCGACAGGCCGAAGGAGTCGTGGCCCGAGTAGAGGACCAGGTTGAGGACGAGGACCAGCGCCCCCGAGGTGTAGCCGAACGCCCAGCCCCGCGAGGAGACGTCGTCGCGCTCGTCCGGTTCGGCGATCTGCGGCAGGAACGCGTTGTAGAGCATCATCGCCACCGCCGTCGCCGCGTTCGCCACGATGAGCAGGAAGGCGCCGAGCAGATAGCGCTGACCGTCCAGGAAGAACATGGCCGTCGTCGCGGCCGCCCCGGTGTACGCGGCCGCCGCGAGGAGCGGTTTCTTGCGCCCCGTACGGTCGGCCGCCGCGCCCACGACGGGCATCAGGACGATCGCCAGGACGAGCGAGGCGGAGACCGAGTACGCGAA
This sequence comes from Streptomyces sp. 2131.1, assembly GCF_900105515.1. GTDB lineage: Bacteria > Actinomycetota > Actinomycetes > Streptomycetales > Streptomycetaceae > Streptomyces > Streptomyces drozdowiczii. The sequence continues at coordinate 6,003,103 of NZ_FNSY01000001.1, forward strand.
CAGCGACCCGGCGCGGACCGGGATGCCGAGCGGGTGGACGAAGCCGTCGGGGTCCGCCGCGGCCTTCGCGACCGAGGTCAGATAGGGGCCGAGGAAGACCGTGATGACGCTCGTCGAGTAGACGGAGCACGCGAAGTCGTAGAAGTACCAGCCGCGCTGCTCCCTGCGCCGTTCGGCCGGGCCGTCCGTACCGTCGGCCCGTCCGGCGGTGTCTGCGGTCTCGGCCGTCATGCTGCCCCCTGGAGGTCTCCCCGTGCGGACGCCGCCCGGCCGGCGGGGCGGGTCAGACCCAGGCCCCGCGCTCGCTCAGCACCGTGCGCAGCGTCTCGATGTGATCGGTCATGATGCCATCCACACCGAGGTCCAGGAGCGCGGCCATCCGCTCCGGTTCGTTCACCGTCCACACGTGCACCTGGAGCCCCCGCGCGTGGGCCTCGCGGACGAAGCGCCGGTCGACGACCCGCACCCCGTTCTGGCTCTCCGGCACCTGCGCGCACACCGCCCCGGCCCGCAGCGGAGCCGGGACGCCGTACGAGCGCAGCCGCAGGCCGAGGATGCCGCGCACGCCGTACGAGGTGGCCAGGCGCGGGCCGGCCAGCCGGTGCGCCCTGGCGACCCGCGCCTCGGAGAACGAGCCGACGCACACCCGGTCCCAGGCGCCCGTCGCGCGGATCAGCTCCACCAGCGGCTCCAGGGCGGCCTCCGCCTTGATGTCCACGTTCCACCGGGCCTCCGGGAACGCCTCCAGCAGCTCTTCGAACAGCGGCAGCGGTTCGCGCCCCGCGACCCGGGCCCGGCCTATCTCGCTCCACGGCAGCTCCGCCAGGCGGCCCCCGGCGTCCGTCACCCGGTCGAGGGTGGCGTCGTGGAAGGCCACCAGCCGGCCGTCCGCCGAGGCGTGCACGTCGGTCTCGAAGTAGCGGTAGCCGGCGTCGGCGGCGCGGCGGAAGGCGGCCGCCGTGTTCTCGATGCCGTCCGCCGCGCCGCCCCGGTGGGCGAACGCGAGCGGAGCGGGGTGGTCCAGGTACGGGTGGCGTTCGGAAGTCACCGCCGCAGTATGGACTGCCGGGGCGTCGGGGTCCCGGCCGAGGTGCCCCCGTCCTCCGGGATCGCGAAGACGCGCAGGAAGACCTGGGCGAGCGGCCCGATGGCCAGCGCGTACAGGACCGTGCCGACGCCGAGCGAACCGCCCAGCACGAACCCGGTGACCACGACCGCGATCTCGATCGCCGTGCGCACCAGCCGGATCGACCGGCCGGTGCGCCGGTGCAGCCCGGTCATCAGGCCGTCCCGGGGGCCGGGGCCGAACCGGGCGCTGATGTAGAGGCCCGTCGCCACGCCGTTGAGGACGATCCCGGCCGCCATCACGCCGGCCCGCGCCACAAGGCCGTGGACCTCCGGGACCAGGGCGAGCGTGCCGTCCATCGCGATGCCCACGGCGAAGACGTTCGAGACCGTGCCCAGGCCCGGCCGCTGCCGCAGCGGGATCCAGAGCAGCAGCACGATCGCGCCGATGATGATGGAGACCACGCCGATGCTGATCCCGGTCCGCTCCGCGAGCCCCTGGTGCAGCACGCCCCACGGCTCCAGACCGAGGCCGGCGACGACCAGCAGGGCCGAACTCGCCCCGTACAGCGCGAGACCCGCGTACAGATGGACCAGCCGTCGGGTGAGGTGCGCCCGCTGCGGGACGAGGGTCTTGGACATGAGGTGCCCCCTGGAGTGGTGGTGTTGGACTGCTCCGTGTCACTCTGTGGCAGGCGATTGGTCGCCAACCATGGCCAATCCGAGGAAGGTGGACCGATTCTCATGGCGCAGTGGACTTCGGCGGTCGGGGCGGCCCAGCTGGCCCGGCAGCTCCAGGCCCAGCAGCAGCGGCCGGCCGGGCCCGGCAGCCGCCGCCCGCCCGCCTACCGCGCCCTTGCCGACGGTATCCGGCTGCTCGTCCTGGAGGGCCGGGTCGCCGTCGCCGCCCGGCTCCCGGCCGAACGCGAACTGGCCGTCGCCCTCGCCGTCAGCCGCACCACGGTCGCCGCCGCCTACGAGGCGCTGCGCGCCGAGGGCTTCCTGGAGTCCCGGCGCGGCGCCGGCAGCTGGACCGCCATCCCAGCCGGCAACCCGCTGCCCGCCCGCGGCCTGGAACCCCTGCCGCCCGAGGCCCTCGGCTCCATGATCGACCTGGGCTGCGCCTCGCTGCCCGCCCCCGAGCCGTGGCTGACCCGGGGCGTCCAGGGCGCCCTGGAGGAGCTGCCGCCGTACGCCCACACTCACGGCGACTACCCGGCCGGGCTTCCCGCCCTGCGGCAGATGATCGCCGACCGCTATACCGCCGGCGGCATCCCCACCATGCCCGAGCAGATCATGGTCACCACCGGTGCGATGGGCGCGATCGACGCCATCTGCCACCTCTTCGCCGGCCGCGGCGAGCGGATCGCGGTGGAGTCGCCGAGCTACGCCAACATTCTCCAGCTGATGCGGGAGGCGGGCGCCCGGCTGGTGCCGGTGGCCATGGAGGAGGGGCTCGGCGGCTGGGACCTGAACCGGTGGCGCCAGGTCCTGCGGGACGCCGCGCCCCGTCTGGGGTACGTCGTCGCGGACTTCCACAACCCCACCGGCGCGCTCGCCGACGAGGACCGCCGCCGGGCGCTGGTGGACGCCGCGCGCTCGGCCGGCACGGTCCTGGTCGTCGACGAGACGATGCGGGAGCTGCACCTCGACGAGGACGTGGCGATGCCGCGCCCGGTCTGCGCGTTCGACCCGGCCGGCTCCACGGTCCTGACCGTGGGCTCGGCCAGCAAGGCGTTCTGGGCGGGCATGCGGATCGGCTGGGTACGGGCCGCGCCGGACGTGATCCGCAGCCTGGTCGCCGCCCGCGCGTACGCCGACATGGGCACCCCGGTCCTCGAACAGCTGGCGGTGAACTGGCTGATGCGCACCGGCGGCTGGGCGGAAGCGGTGCGGCTGCGCCGGGAACAGGCCCGCGAGAACCGCGACGCGCTGGTCGCCGCTGTGCGCCGGGAGCTGCCCGAGTGGGAGTTCTCCGTGCCCGCCGGCGGGCTGACGCTCTGGGTGCGCACCGGCGGCCTCTCCGGCTCGCGGCTCGCGGTCGCCGGGGAAGGGGTCGGGGTGCGGGTGCCGTCCGGTCCCAGGTTCGGCGTGGACGGGGCCTTCGAGGGCTACGTACGGCTGCCGTTCACGGTCGGCGGCCCGGTGGCGGAGGAGGCGGCCCAGCGCCTGGCCCAGGCGGCCCGCCTGGTCGGCGCGGGCGCGGGGGCGGGCATGGAGGCGCCGCGCACATTCGTCGCCTGAGCGACGGAGGCACGGCCGTGGCGTGCCGACCCGGGGCGGGGTGGCGGCCTCCGGCCCGGTTCGTCCGCCGAACTGCCGGGCTCAAGGGTGCCGCCGTGGCGTGCAGCCCTTCCAGGGGTGGCCCCCGACGCGCGGCCGTGGCCGCGTCGCCCCGGCACGGGACGGCTGCGGCTCCGTCCCCGAATGGTGGCGGAGGGGGCGCCGCGCGCCGCCGGGCCCCCTCCGCCGTTCCCGTCTCAGTCGCTGAAGGCCACGGCCTCCACCCCGACGGGCGCGGCCACGGCTTCCGTCCCGACGGCCACCGTCTCCCTCTCCACCGGCGCCGGCTCCGGCGCCCCCGCCTCGACCGCCGTGCGCCGTTCCGGCAGCAGGCTGAGCACCGCCGCGCGCTGCGCCTCGCTGGTGGCGTCGTCGTACGGGTCGGGCGTGGCCGGGACCTGGAGGCGCAGGACCGCTCCCGCGCCGAACCGGGCGTAGCCGCGGCCGGGCGGGACGTCCGGGGGCGGGGTGGTGTGCGGGCCCGTACCGAGCACCGCCTCGATCTGCTCGGCGGAGCAGCGGCCGAGCACCACGCGGGCCCGGGTGTGCGTCCTGACGGTCTCGCCGAGGCCGTCGATGTGATCGAACGCCTCCGCCAGCACCACGACGACGTTGGCGGCCCGCCCGTGCCGCAGCGGGACCTGGAGCAGTTCCGGCACGCCGGGCGTTCCGTCACCGGCCGGCCGGGCCAGCGCGCTCGGGCGGTCCAGCAGGATCCACAGTGGCCGCGTGAGGTCCTCGGGGACGGGGTCGCCGGCCTGCCGGGCGCGGTTCGCCTCGATGAGCCGGCGTTCCGTCTCGTTGGCCGCCCACTCCAGGGTGGACAGGGCGCCGGCCGGGCCGCACTCGACGGCCAGGACGCCTTCGCGCCCGGTGAAGCAGGCGTACTCGCCCGTGCCGCTGCCCTCGACGATCAGGATGTCGCCGTGTTGGAGCGCCTGGAGGGCGACGGACCGCAGCAGTGAGGTGGTGCCACTGCCGGGCTGCCCCGCGACGAGCAGGTGGGGCTCGGTGGAGCGGGGGCCGGTGCGCCAGACGACGCCGGGAGCGTCCCGGGTGCCGGTGTCGTCGTTCACGGGGAGCGTGCGCTGCACGGCGTCCTCGTCCGTGAAGCCGAGGACGGTCTCCCCGGGGGCGGTGACGAAGCGCTGTGCGGTGAGCGAGGTGGGCAGGGCGTCGAGCACGCTCATCACGAGCCGGTTGCCCTCCTCGTCCCAGTCGAAGCGGTACTCCCGGCCGCGGCCCGACTTGGCGTGCAGCAGCTGTTCGATCCGGGCCCGGGACTCGGGCTCGCTGTCGGTGAAGTACGCGGGGTACGAGACCTGGAGGCGCGAGACGCGGCCGTCGCCGTCGAACTCGTAGCCGCTGAAGGCCTTCTCCCACTCGCCGCCGTGGCTGAACAGCGGGCTGGGGTCCTCGGCCGTGGAGAAGTACGGCACGAGCGCCTCGTACAGGGACCGCAGACGGGTGGTCTCCGCCTCGTCGGGTCCGGACTTGACGGGGGTGCGATCGCGTCCCGTCCATGCGGCTGCGCCCATCACCACGACGAGGGCCAGCAGCGGCCCGTACGGGATGAGCGCGACCACGAGTACGCAGGCCGCGACGAGGAACAGCGTGGGACCACGCCGGTCCTTGGGCGTCGCGGCCCACTTGTGCCGTCCTGCGCCGGCCAGCATCCGCAGGCCACGCGTGAGCGTGATCAGCGGATGGAGCACGTCGGTGGCGCTGTCGGCGGCCGTGCGCGCGATCTCCCGACTGCGGGTGATCGAGGCGCTGCCGCTGCTCAGAATGCGGGGGAGTGGTCGCCGGGCCACGTCTGTCTCCTGTGTCTCCTGAAGGCCGGTGCGGGGGCGGAGGGTCAGAACTTGATCCCGCCCAGGAGTCCGGCCAGGCTCGCTCCGCCCGCGGTGATGCTCGGTGCGATGGCGGTACCGGCCAGGTAGAAGCCGAACAGGGCGGTGACGAGGGCGTGCGACGCCTTGAGGCCGTCCTTCCTGAAGAACAGGAAGACGATGATGCCGAGGATGACGACGCCTGACATGGAAAGGATCATGAGTGGTTCTCCTGGTTGGGGGGACAGTCACCATGAGTCCTTCCAGGCTCACCCCAAGTATCCATAGGATAAAAGGCGCAATCGGGTGAAAAGGGTGATTATCCACTCGATCGGCGGACGTGGCGCCCGAACCGGATCACACGCCTGTGCGGGCAGTACCCTGTCGGTTCACTCGTACGGTTCCCGCCGTGCGTGTCCCCGTCGCCGGCAGCGGCGCGAACGGTCAAGGAAGGCGGTACCCCGATGAGCGAGACCCCCGATCCCGAGGTGGTCGAGCTGGCGTCCAAGGTGTTCGACCTGGCGCGCAGTGGCGACGGTGACGCCCTGGCCGCCTACGTGGACGCCGGGGTGCCCGTCAACCTCACCAACGACCGGGGCGACACACTCCTGATGCTCGCCGCCTACCACGGGCACGCCCCCGCGGTCACGGCCCTCGCCGCCCGCGGCGCCGACCCGGACCGGGCCAACGACCGGGGCCAGACGCCGCTCGCCGGAGCCGTCTTCAAGGGCGAGGAAGCGGTGGTGCGCGCCCTGCTCGACGCCGGGGCCGATCCGGCCGCCGGAACGCCCTCCGCGGTCGACACCGCACGCATGTTCGGCAAGGACGACCTGCTGGAACTCTTCGGCGCCCGCTGAACGGGTTCGCCGTAAATGTGGTCGCGGTGGCGAAATGGCTGGGTCATCATGACGTCGCGGGCCCGATCCGGGCCACCCGACGAGAGGCAGAGGAAGATGTTCTACACCAGGCGGAAGACGGCGGTCGGCGAATCATGTTGCTGCGCGGCCTAGTGCTTACCCGGCACATGGAACTGCACAGTCCCGGTTGCGTCGACAGCTTGATGTGAGGCCTTCCCCATGTTCGATCCGTTCATAGCGCCGAGCGGCACCCTGCTCGGCCTGCTGCAGAGGGGCCGCGGTGACGGCACGCTCCACGCGCTCGCCGCACCGCGCTCCGAGGCCCTGGCGGCTCTCCACCACTGCGTCCTGAGCGACCCCCGCCACGACTGGCAGGTGGAGAACCGCTCCCTCTACTACGCACGCCTCTACCTCGACCTCGACGGGGGCGTCGAGGAGATCGAGCGGCATCTGTCCGACCCCGAGGACCACCTCGACACGGACGACTCACGGACCGGCCTCGCCCTGTCCGTCCTCGGTCATCTCGCCGCCTACGGGCGCGACGACGCCCTCGCCGTGCTGCGGCGCTACGCCGCGACCGGCTCCAACTGGGCCTGGGCCCTCGACGAGCTGGCCCTGCGCGACGACGACGCCGGTCTGCGCTCCCTCGCCGAACCCGTGCTCGCCCGTTTCGCCGACGATGCCGAGGGACGCGCCGAGCTGGCTGCCACCGTGCGGGACGCCTACGAGCCCCGGCCCTGGCGCCTGTGGGCCGACGACCCGCGCGAGACCGTCGGCGCCCGCGTCCGGGCCGCCTCCGAACAGGGGTCCTTCGACCGCTGGCAGCGCCAGATGCGCCCCGGCGGCCCCCGGCCCGGCTGGAGCGTCCAGGCGGTCTTCGACTGGGCGCGCCAGGGGCTGGAGCGCGGCAGCCTGCTGCACGTGCCCGCCGCCCGCTGCCTCGCCGCAGTCGCCGGCCCCGAGGACCGGCCCGAGATCGTCGAGGCCGCCCGCAGCGGACCCGACGCCGCCCGCTGCGCCGCCCTCCACTACCTGGCCGCCGAGGTCCGCGACCCCGCCGTGCTCGACCTCATCGAGGCCGCCGCCACCGAACCCCGGGGCACCGTCGCCGACGCAGCCGTCACCGCCTTCGAGCGCATGTGCGGCGAGGACGCCGTGGAGCGCGCCCGCCGCTGGGCCCGCAGGCCCGACGCCCTCGGCGCCTCGGCCGCCGGAGTGCTCGCCGGACGCGGCGGACCGCAGGACGCCCCCGCCGTGCTCGGCGCCCTGCGCGACGCCGTACGCGGCGACGGCCCCGACGCACCCCGGCTGTGGCCACTCGTCGACGGCGCCGGCCGGCTGGGCATCGTCTGCGCCGCCCCCGTACTGCGCCACATCTACCGCGAGACGTCCTCCTCCCAGCTGCGTGGCCGCACCGCCCGCGCCCTGGCCGCCACGGACCCCTCCTTCGCCACCGGGTTCGCCGTCGAGTGCCTGTGGGACTGCGAGGAGACGACCCGCGAGATCGCCGCGCTCCACGCCGAGACCGGGGACCTGCGAGTGGCCGAACGTCTGCGCCGGCTGGCCGCCGACCCCGCCGAGGAGGCCGAGGTCCAGTCGGCGGTACGCAGCAGGATCGGCCCGGACGCCCCGGCGGTCTGAACCGCCGGACACCATTTCGTACGAGGGCCGTGGCAGGCCCGCAGGAGTGCAGCGCGTCGGGGGCGCGCCGCTCCGGCCCGCCCGGCATTCCACCGCCGGGCACCCGCACCACCGCTCCGCCCACACGCCGCCGCGCCCTGCTCCGTGATCACCGGACGGCGGGCCAGTATGGGGGGCATGACCGGGCGCTGGGAGTTCTGGATCGACCGTGGCGGCACCTTCACCGACGTGGTGGGACGGCGCCCCGACGGGCAGCTCGTCACCCGCAAACTCCTCTCGCACGACCCGGACCGCCACCGGGACGCCGCCGTCGCCGGAATCCGGCTGCTGCTCGGCCTCGCGCCGGGCGAACCGGTCCCCGCCGACCGCGTCGCCGCCGTCAAGATGGGCACCACCGTCGCCACCAACGCCCTGCTGGAGCGGCGCGGTGAACCGACCGTCCTGGTCGTCACCGAAGGGTTCCGGGACGCCCTGCGCATCGCGTACCAGAACCGTCCCCGCCTCTTCGACCGCCGCATCCTGCTCCCCGAAGCCGTGTACGACCGGGTCATCGAGGTTCCCGAGCGCATCGACGCCCACGGCCGCACCGTCACCCCGCTGGACCGGCAGGCCGTCGCCGCGCGGCTGCGCGAGGCCCGCGCCGACGGGCTGAGCAGCGCCGCCGTCGTCCTGATGCACGGCTACCGCCACCCCGCCCACGAGCAGGCGGTCGCCGCCGAGGCCGGGGCCGCCGGGTTCACGCAGATCAGCTGCTCCCACGAGGTCAGCCCGCTGATCAAGCTCGTCCCGCGCGGCGACACCACCGTCGTCGACGCCTACCTCTCACCGATCCTGCGCCGGTACGTCGACTCGGTCGCCGCCGAACTCCCCGGCATCCGCCTCATGTTCATGCAGTCCAACGGCGGGCTGCGCGAAGCCGCGCACTTCCGGGGCAAGGACGCGGTGCTCTCCGGGCCGGCCGGCGGGGTCGTCGGCATGGTCCGCACCTCCGGGCAGGCCGGCCACGACCGGGTCATCGGCTTCGACATGGGCGGCACCTCCACCGACGTCTCCCACTACGCGGGCGAGTTCGAACGCGAACTGGGCGCCGAGGTCGCCGGCGCGCGGATGCGGGTGCCGATGATGAACATCCACACCGTCGCGGCCGGCGGCGGCTCGGTCCTGCACTTCGACGGCCGGCGCTACCGGGTCGGCCCCGACTCCGCGGGCGCGGTGCCGGGACCCGCCTGCTACCGCCGTGGCGGGCCGCTGACCGTCACCGACGCCCAGGTCATGCTGGGCCGCATCCACCCGGCGCACTTCCCGGCCGTCTTCGGCCCGGACGGCGACCAGCCGCTCGACGCGGACATCGTGCGCGAGCGCTTCGAGGAGCTGGCCGAGGAGGTCGCCCGGGCCACCGGCACCAGGCGGACGGCGGCCGAGACCGCGGCCGGCTTCCTGGAGATCGCGGTCCTCGCCATGGCCGGCGCGGTCAAGAAGATCTCCGTGCAGCGCGGGCACGACATCACCCGCTACGCCCTCACCGGCTTCGGCGGGGCCGGCGGCCAGGCCGTCTGCGCCGTCGCCGACGCCCTCGGCATCGACACCGTCCTCGTACCGCCGCTGGCCGGTGTGCTGTCCGCGTACGGCATCGGGCTCGCCGACGCCACCGCGATGCGCGAGCAGTCCGTCGAGGCCGTCCTCGACACCGGCACCGAGACCCGGGTGCGGGAGCTCTGCGACGGACTCGCGGACCGTACGAGCGCCGGCCTGCGGGCCGACGGCGTGCCCGCCGACGCCGTCTCCACCCGCGCCCGTGTGCTGCTGCGGTACGAGGGCACCGACGCGAGCCTGCCCGTCGCCCTGGACACGGCCGACGCCATGACCGAGGCGTTCACCCGCGAGCACCGCGCCCGCTACGGCTTCACGGCCGACCGGCGGCTCGTCGTGGAGACCGTCTCCGTCGAGGCCACGGGCGCGGCCGGCGGCCACGCCGAGATCCGGCCGCCCGGTCGTGCCGGGGGCGCGGCCACCACCCCGCGCCCCCACGACACCGTGCGGATGTTCGCGGACGGCCGGTGGCAGGACGCCCCGCTCCACCGCAGGACCGACCTCCGGGTCACCGACACCGTCCCGGGGCCCGCCGTTGTCGCGGAGGCCGACGCCACGACCGTCGTCGACCCCGGCTGGCAGGCCGAACTCGCCGCCGGCGGGCACCTCGTCCTCACCCGGACCCGCCCGCGCCCGGCCCGGCAGGCCGTCGGCACCCGCGTCGACCCGGTGATGCTGGAGGTCTTCAACAACCTCTTCATGTCCATCGCCGAGCAGATGGGCGTGACCCTGGAGAACACGGCCCGCTCCGTCAACATCAAGGAGCGCCTCGACTTCTCCTGCGCGCTGTTCGACGCGGACGGCAACCTCATCGCCAACGCCCCCCACATCCCCGTGCACCTCGGCTCGATGGGCGAGTCCATCAAGGAGGTTCTGCGCCGCAACGCCGGCACCCTGCGCCCGGGCGACGTCTACGCCATCAACGACCCGTACCACGGCGGCACCCACCTGCCCGACGTCACCGTCGTGACACCGGTGTTCGACGAGAGCGGCGACGGACCGGTGCTGAAGTTCCTGGTGGCCTCGCGCGGCCACCACGCCGAGATCGGCGGCATCACCCCCGGCTCCATGCCCGCCTTCAGCCGCACCATCGACGAGGAGGGCGTCCTCTTCGACAACTGGCTCCTCGTACGCGACGGCGCCTTCCGCGAGGACGCCACGCGCGCACTCCTCACCACCGCCCCGTACCCCTCCCGCGACCCCGGCACCAACCTCGCCGACCTGCGCGCCCAGATCGCCGCCAACGAGAAGGGCATCGCCGAACTGCGCGCCATGACAGAGCAGTTCGGCACCGAGGCCGTCGACGCCTACATGGGCCACGTGCAGGACAACGCCGAGGAGTCGGTGCGCCGCATCATCGCCGGTCTCGATGACGGCCACTACCGGTACGAGACCGACAACGGCGCCGTGATCGAGGTGACCCTCACCGTCGACCGCGAGGCCCGCAGCGCGGTCATCGACTTCACCGGGACCTCGCCGCAGCAGCCGGGCAACTTCAACGCCCCGAAATCGGTGGTCACGGCCGCCGTGCTGTACGTCTTCCGCACCCTGGTCGCCGAGGACATCCCGCTGAACAGCGGCTGCCTGACCCCGCTGGAGATCCGCGTCCCGGAGGGCTCCATGCTCGCCCCCGCCCCGCCCGCCGCGACGGTCGCCGGCAACGTCGAGACCTCGCAGGCCGTCACCGGCGCGCTGTACGCGGCCCTCGGCGTCCAGGCCGAGGGCTCCGGGACCATGAACAACCTGACCCTCGGCAACGACCGGGTGCAGTACTACGAGACCGTGGCAAGTGGATCGGGCGCGGGCGAGGACTTCGACGGCACCGACGCCGTCCAGACCCACATGACCAACTCCCGCCTCACCGACCCCGAGATCCTGGAGTGGCGCTACCCGGTCCTGCTGGAGAGCTTCCGGGTGCGCGAGGGCAGCGGGGGAGCGGGCCGCCACCACGGCGGCCGCGGAGTGGAGCGCCGCATCCGCTTCCTCGAACCGGTCACCCTCGCCCTGCTCACCGGACACCGCCGCGTGCCCCCGTACGGCATGGCCGGCGGCGCACCCGGCGCGCTCGGCAGCCAGCACATCGAACGCGCCGACGGCGGCCGCACCGAGCTGGCCGGCTGCGACAGCGCGGACGCCGGAGCGGGTGACGTACTGGTGCTGCGCACGCCCGGGGGCGGGGGATACGGGGAGCCGGACGCGGACGACGCGGAGGCATGACCGGCTCCGCCGGGGGGTGGCCCTTCTGCGCCGTTTCGACCGTTGTCGGTGCGAGGACCTAATCTGTGCACCGTGACTTCGCCTGCCTACACGGACAACGCTGCGCCCCAGCTCAGCGCGGGGCCGCGGCCCGCACCGGGCCCGGCCGCCGACGAGGGGCTGTCCCGGCGGCTGCGCGCGCTCGCCTGTACGGCGCCGCTGCACGACCTGGACGTGCGCAAGGCGAACCTCGCCGGTGAGTACAGCGGATACGCGATGGCCGAGGTCGCCCTCGCGGCGATCGACCACGTCACGCTGAACATGGACTTCGACACCGGCGCGGACCACGACCAGATAGTGACCAGGCTCCTCCCGCGCGTCGCCGCCCAGGCCCCCTCCCGCCCGGCCGCAGAGCACGAACGGGTCGCCCGCTGGGTCCTGGAGAACCTGATCAACGTCGGCAGCGTGGACCGCGGCTTCCGCGCGGTCTACGGCACCTTCGGGCCCGACGGCGCCTACGTCCGCCGCGACTACGACTTCAAGCTGATCGAGGAGGTCCCCGGGCACGGCGGCAGCGTCTACCTCAGGGCCACCGACGAAGCGGTCAACGTCCTCGTCGGCGCCCTCGACACGGACGTCACCAGCGCCCAGATCGCCGCCGAGGTGAAGCTGGAGGTCCTCATCAGCCGGGGCAGGCTCGCCGACGCCCAGCTCGCCGCCGAGCAGGCCCGCTACCGGACCGTGCAGTACGCGGAGACGCTGCGCAAGACGCTCGACGCGACCCGGCGCAACGTCCGCGCGGTCGACTGGCTCAACGCCGTGCCCGACATGATCGCCGAGGCGCTCGACCACGTCGCCGACCGCTACCGCCACGAGAACGCGATCCTCACCAACATCCGCAAGGCCCGTGACGAGGCCGAGGACCCCGAGCACAAGCGCCGCGCCGCCGAGCTCGTCGACATCGTCAAGGACTGCATCCGCCGCCACACCCAGCTCCAGTCCCGGCTGCTCGAGGCCGGCCCGCTCTTCCGCGCCGAGCAGGACCGCCAGGCCTTCGCCGCGCCCGCCGCCCGCACCGGCCTCGACCTGTACGGGCAGCTCCTCGGCCCGCTGCTGCCGCTCCCCGTCGAAGAGGCGAGCCGTGCCACCGACGCCTTCTTCGCCCACGGCACGGGCCTGCGCACCCCGGTCTCCGTACGGGTGGGAGACCTGGTCGACCTGCTCCTCAGCCCGCCCCCGGCCCGCGAACACCTCGGCGCGGAGATGCCCGAGCCGGACCTGATCGCCACCCCGGACGACAGCCGCTTCAGCGAGGAGCAGCTGGCCGCCGCGATGGAGCTCCTCGACCTGGAGCACGACGCGCCGCGCCGCCTCTCCGGTCTCCTGGCCGACGCCCGCCGCCGCGACCCGGATCTGCCCTACCTGGTCGCCCTGCTCGCGGTGCACGCCGCGAGCCCCCCGGTCGGCACCGCCTACCGCCAGGGCGAGCGCCGCCTGCTGTTCTCCGTCGACGACGGCACCCCGCTCGACGACGCGGAGTTCGGCGGCGCCGACCTCATCGTGGGCACGGCCCTGCTCGACGCCGTCGGCATGGCGGCGGACCGCTCGGAGGCGCCGTGACGGCCCGGCCGCCCCGTCCCGGGCCCACCCGCAGCATCTTCCGCAGTACCTTCCGCACCGAGGAGCGAGTGTCGTGAGCGACCACCGCGCAGAGCACGCCGACGCGTGGGGCGAGGCCGCCGCAGACCGGCCCGCCTCCGCCCACGAGCCCGACCGGCCCGCGCCCGCGGCGGCCGCCGTCACCCCGGCGGACGCGGCCGACGCCGCCCGGCTCGTCGCCTTCGGCCTCCAGCCCAAGCTGCTGCCCGCCCGCGACGCCGAGTACGCCGAACTGCTGCGCCGCTACCGCGAGGACCCCGCCTTCGCCCGGCTCGCCGACGCCGTCGCGACCGGCCTCGGCCTGATCGTCCTGGAGGTCTCGCCCCGGGCCGGCATGGCCGTCACGGCGGGCGAGGACTCGGTGTTCGCCGTCCGCATGGGCGACTACGCGCGCCGCGCCTCGTCGGACAGCGCCGACCGCTTCCTGCACGGCCTCGCCCACCTCGCCGTCGCCGCCATGGCCTTCCCGCGCCCCGAGGACCTCGCCGACGACGCCTACATCGGCCGGATCACGGTCAACGGCGTCGACGCCTTCGTCCGCCAGGCCTGCAACCGCCTGGAGGAGCGCGCCGAGGAGCAGGGCGACAACACCGACCCGGCCAGCGACGCCCCGGGCCTGGAGGCCGGCTGGCGCGTCTACGCCCGGCGCAGCGCCACCGGCGCCACCAAGGACGCCCGCCGGCTCGCCGGCTCCACCACCGGCATCATCGGCAAGGCCGTCGCCTTCCTCACCGACTCCGGCTTCCTCCAGCGCACCGGCGACGACGCCGGAGGCACGTACCGCACCACCGCCCGCTACCAGCTCCAGGTACGCGACATGGCCGGCAGCGCCGCCATGGCCGAACTCCTCGACCTGGGCGTCGTCCCCGTCACCGACGGCAGCGCCACACTGCTGCCGCCACCGGACCCCGACGACCTGGAACTGGTGGCCGACGCGGGCCTGCCGTTCCACGGCTGACCGCCGCCCGTCACCGCCGTCTTCCCTCCGCTCCCCGAACGACGAGAGTCCGCCGCCATGTACGAGCTGTCCCGGGTCCGCCTCTACTCCATCGGACCGGCCGGCGCACGCTACGCCGACACCGTGCTCGACCTGCGCGGCGTCGGCGAGCCCGTGCCCCGTCCCGCTCCGGCGCAGGCGGAGTTCTTCGAGGACGAGCCGGTCGGCCCGCCGCGCAGGCCCGCGCCCGCCGGTGTCCTCTTCCTGGAGAACGGCGGCGGCAAGTCCGTCCTGCTGAAGCTGATCTTCTCGGTGATGCTCCCGGGCCACCGCAACACCCTCGGAGGCGCCAGCTCCGGCGTGCTGCGCAAGTTCCTGCTCGCCGACGACTGCGGGCACGTCGCGCTGGAGTGGCAGCACACGCTGACCGGCGAGTGCGTGGTCGTCGGCAAGGTCAGCGAGTGGCGCGGGCGCCAGGTCTCCAACGACCCCCGGAAGTTCGCCGAGGCGTGGTACTCGTTCCGGCCCGGCCCCGGGCTCGGCCTGGACTCGCTGCCCGTCGCGGAGTCCACCGCCGTCGGCCGCCCCGCCGAGGGCGTCTCCGGCGCCCGTGGCAGGCGCCGCACCATGAAGGGCTTCCGGGACGCGCTCACCGAGGCCGGGAAGTTCTACCAGCACCTCGACGTGCACTGGGAGGAGATCCACGACCGCTGGAACGAGCACCTCGGCGAACTGGGCCTCGACCCCGAACTCTTCCGCTATCAGCGCGAGATGAACGCCGACGAGGGCGAGGCGGCCGGCCTCTTCGCGGTCAAGAAGGACTCCGACTTCACCGACCTGCTGCTGCGCGCCGTCACCGACACCCGCGACACGGACGGCCTCGCCGACCTCGTCAGCGGCTTCGGCAACAAGCTCGGCCGCCGCGCCGAACTCACCGCCGAACGCGACTTCACCGCCGGCTCCGTCGACCTGCTCGGCCGCATCGTCGAGGCCGCCGGCACCCGCGCCCGCACCCGCGACATCCACGCCGGGGCCGAGCGCCGCACCCGCACCCTCGCTCGCCGGCTCTCCGCCCGGGCCGGTGAGGAGCGCGGCCGGGCCGCCGAGCTCGCCCAGCAGGTCACCGGCGCCGCCCACACCGTCACCGGTGCCGAGGAGACCCGCGGCCGCAGCTCCCTGATCGCCGCCGAACTCGCCTACCGGCACGCCTCGCTGGCCCTGACCGCCGCAGAGAAGAGCGCCGCCGCCCAGCGCCGCGAACTGGTGGACGCCCGCACCCTGCACTCCGCCTGGCAGGCCGCCGAAGCCGTCCTGCGCCACCGCGCCGCCGCCGACCGCTCCGCCCGCGTCGCCGCCGCGATCCTGGAGGCCGAGCGCGACGCCGCCCCCGCCCTCGCCGCCCGCGCGACCGCCGCCGCCGACCTCGTACGGGCCCTGCACACCGCCGCCGAGGCGGGGGAGAGCCGGGCCAACGAGGAGGAGGAGCGCTCCGACGCCCTGCAGAGCGCCGGCGAGGCCGCCCACCGGGACGCCACCACCGCCGCCACCGAGGCCCAGCGCGCCCGCAGCGAGGCCGGCCACCTGCGCCAGCGCCTGGCCGAGGTCGAGCAGGAGACCGCCGAAGCCGTCCGGGCCGGCTGGCTCGACGACACCGCGCCGCACGCCGACCCCGCCAGGGCCGCCCTCGCCGCCAACGACGCCGAACAGTCCGCCGTCGCCGCCTGGGACACCGCCCGCGAGGCCGCGGGAGCCGCCGCCGACCGGTCCCGCCAGGCCACCGCCGACGAGGGCCGCGCCGAACTGGCAGCGGCCCGCGCCGCCGACGCCGCCCGCGCCGCCGAGCAGGCGTACGAGGCCGAGCTGAGGGCCGCCGATGCGCTCGCCGCCGAACCCCGCCTCGCCGAACTCCTCGGCCTGCCCCTCACGGCAGGCGGCGTCCCCCGCCCCCGGCAGGGCGCCGCGCCCGGCACGGAGCCCGCTTCCGACGACCAGCAGTGGCCCGACGAGGGCACCGGTCCGGGACCCGCTGCCTCTGACGGACAGCCCCTCACCGCCGACGAGTTCGACCGTTCCGCCGACGAGCTGCGCGAGCTGCTCGACCAGAGCGTCACCACCGCCGAACGGCGCCTGTTCGAGCTGCGCACCGCAGCCGCCGACGACTCCCGGATCCTGGGCGCGCTCGGCGACGGCGGGCTCCTCCCGCCGAGCCCCGACGTCCTGGCCACCGTGGAGTACCTGGGCGAACAAGGCATCCCCGCCCTGCCCGGCTGGCGCTACCTCGCCCAGGCAGTCGACCCCGCCGACCACGCGGCCGTCCTCGCCGCCCGCCCCGAGCTCGTCGACGGCGTCGTCATCACCGACCCCGACGCGCACGCCCGCGCCCGCGACGTCCTCGGCGCCGCCGCCCTGCTGCCCCGGTCCGCCGTCGCCGTCGGCACCGCCGCCGCCCTCCTCGCCCCCGTGCCCGCCCCCGGCACCGGCGCGTCCGGCACCCCCGAGGACGTCTTCCTCGTCCCCCCGAACCCGGCCATGCACGACGAGCACGCCGCCGACGAGGAGCGCCAGGCGCTGCGCAGCCGGGCCGCCGCCCGCGACGAGGACATCCGGGTGCTCGCCGCCCGCCTCGGCGCCGACCGCGCGCTCGCCGCCCGCATCGGTTCCTGGCGCGCCGACTGCCCGCCCGGCATGCTCGCCGAGCTGGCCGAGGCCGCCACCACCGCCCGCACCGCCGCCGAAACCGCCGAGGCCGCTCTCGCCGAGGCCCGCACCGTCCGCGCCGAGGCCGACGAGGCCGCCACCGACACCGCCCGGGTCCGCGAGGAGCGCCAGGAGGCCGCCCAGCGCGCCCGCCGGGCCGCCGACGCGCTCGCCGGACTCGCCTTCCGGCTGCGCGAACGGGCCGGCTGGCAGGCAAAGCTGCGCGAACTGACCGACGAGGCGGGGGAGTCCGAGGCCCGCGCGACCGTCTTCCTGGAGCGCGCCCGGGCCGCCGACGAGGACCGCCGCGCCGCCCAGCGCGCCGCCGACGACGCCCGCCGCACCGCCCGCGCCCTGCGCGCCGAACGTGCCGAGATCGCCGGCGCCCCCGAACAGCTACCCGACCTCGGCGAGGACGCCCCGCGCCAAGCGCTGCCCGCACTGCGCGAGGCGTACCGGGCGGCCTCCCAGCTGTACGAGAAGGTGGGCGTCGGCGCCGACCTGCGCGCCGAACAGGCCCGCGCCGAGAGCGACGAGAGCGCCGCGCTCGCCGAGCTGGACCGCCTCACCAACAAGGTCCGCACCCGGGCCGCCCAGCTCCTGGAGGGCACCGACGGCGCCGACGGCCCGTCCCGGCAGGCCGCGGCCGCCCGCGCCGAATCCCTCGTCCAGCTCCTGGAGACCCGCGCGTCCGCCGCCAGCGAGCAGCTGGGCCGGCTGCGCGGCGAGGCCGAGCGCCTGGCGCCCGCCGACGGCGACAGCCTGCACACCGAGCTGCCCGACGACCAGGTGCCCGCCGACGCCGAACAGGCCCAGGCCCTCCTGCGCACCGCCACCGCCGAGCTGGCCGCCGCGACCGCCGCGCTGGACACCGCCCGGGCCGCCCACGCCGAGCTGCTGCACGCCCACCGCACGGCGGAGGACGCGGCGGGCGGCTTCGACGAGACCGCGGCCCTGCTGCGCGACCTCCTCAGGGACCACGGCGCCGAAGACGACCCGGAGGAGCCCGAGCCGTACCCGGGCAGCCTGGAGGAGGCCCGGCAGTCCGCCGCCGAGGCCCGCCGCTCGCTGCGCGGCTGCGCCGCCGACCTGTCCGCCGCCGAGGCGGCCGTCCGGGAGGCGAGCGACGTCCTCGTACGGCACGCCAACTCCACCCGCTACGAGCAGGTCCGCACCCCCGCCCGCCAGCAGATCCGCGAACTGCCCACCGCCGCCCTCCCCGAGCACGCGGAGAAGTGGGCCACCGCCTTCGCGCCCCGGCTGCGCGTCCTCACCGACGAGCTGGCCCAGCTGGAACGCAACCGCGACTCCATCGTCGACCGGCTGCGCGGCCTGGTGGAGTCCGCGCTCACCACGCTCCGCTCCGCACAGCGGCTCTCCCGGCTCCCCGAGGGCCTGGGGGAGTGGTCCGGGCAGGAGTTCCTCCGCATCCGCTTCGAGGAGCCGGACCAGGCCACCCTCACCGAACGGCTCGGCGAGGTCATCGACGAGGCGACCAGGGCGGCCCTCAAGAAGAACTCCGATCTGCGCCGGGACGGTATGTCCCTGCTCCTGCGCGGCGTGCAGGCGGCGCTGGAACCCAAGGGCATCGCGGTGGAGATCCTCAAGCCGGACGCCGTCCTGCGCGCCGAGCGCGTGCCCGTCGGACAGATGGGCGACGTCTTCTCCGGCGGACAGCTGCTCACCGCGGCGATCGCCCTGTACTGCACGATGGCCGCCCTGCGCAGCAACGACCGGGGCCGCGACCGCGCTCAGCACCGGCACGCGGGCACGCTCTTCCTGGACAACCCGATCGGCCGGGCCAACGCCACCTATCTGCTGGAGCTCCAGCGCGCGGTGGCCGACGCGCTCGGCGTGCAACTGCTCTACACGACGGGCCTGTTCGACACGACGGCGCTCGCGGAATTCCCGCTCGTCATCCGCCTGCGCAACGACGCGGACCTGCGGGCCGGGCTGAAGTACATCAGCGTCGAGGAGCACCTGCGCCCCGGGCTGCCGCAGCAGGACCCCGGCAGCGAGACGGTGCACGGCGAGATCACCGCGACCCGCATGTTCAAGCGGTCCGCCCCCGCCCCGCGGACACCGGACGCCTCCGAGACCATCGAGGAGACCCGGACCCCGTAGGGCCTGTCCGGCGGATCATGGCCGGGCAGGCTCTGACGCGACGGGCGCGGTCAGGCGCGCGAGAGGCGGCGGTCCGCGCCCCGGCGGCCTATCCGCGCCGCGTCCCGCTGCGCCGCGCGGGCCTCACGCCGCGCCCTGCGCCGTTCGCGCCTCAGGGCCCGCGCCGAGCTGCTGGGCTCGGAGACCACACCGTTGCGCTGATTCCACACCTGGCGGGTGACCCAGACGTCCAGCACCGCCCACGTCGCGACCACCGTGCTCGCCACCCCGCTCAGCACCATCGGGAAAGAGAGCCAGGACCCGGCCAGCGCGGTCAGGAACGCCACCATGGCCAGAATCATCGTCAACGACATGACGAGCACCGCCCGCACGGCCGCCGTACGCACCGGATCCGGCATGCGCCTGCGCGTCGCCGGCTCCTCCACCCACAGCTGCTGCCGGGGGACGTCCGCCCGCTCCCGGGCGCTCACATCCTCCGCCGGCTCCACCACGCCCTCACGCTCCTGTGTGTCCAAGGCCCTTCACTCCCACCGCTGTCCGACTTCAGGGTTGCTGCCCGGCATACACCCCTTCTACGCGGACCGTCCGTCCCGTCCGCCCGAGCGTGCCCCGTTGGTCCCCCTACCCCCGTACAGGCAGACGAATGGTCAGGGGTGAAGATTCCCCCCACCCGTCACGAAACGAAGAATTCCAGCCAACCGGGACGTGAAGGAACGTGCCACTCCTCAGGGTGTCTTCTGTCGCTTTCGTGAATTTCATCTCCCGGAATACCGGGACAAGCCATGGTCAACTCCCGGCAAGGCGGCCGAAAATCGTCCGGACATGCCTTCGAGTTGTCTGTGTGTCAGTAGTAGGCTCGCGCCGTTTGTTGACGAAACCCGTCCCCGCCCCACGGGGATGACCTGGGGGAGGCCATGCGCTTTCGCGGAAAGTCCATCCGCAGGAAGATCGTGGCGTTGCTCGTGGTGCCGCTCGTCTCGCTCACCGCTCTCTGGGGATTCGCCACCTATCTCACCGGGCGCGAGGCCGGGAAACTGCTGAGCGCGAGCACGGTCGTCGAGAAGGTGGGCCACCCCCTGGAGGACACCGTCCGGGTCATCCAGAACGAGCGCCGCCAGACCCTCGTCTTCCTCGCCGACCCGCGCGCGTCCGACGCCCAGCCCGTGCTGAACCGGCAGCGCGCCGCCACCGACCGGGTCGTGGCCCGGGTCCGCAGGAGCGCCGGTGAGAAGGACATCCGCGACGCGCTCGGCCCGACCGCCGAGACCCAGCTCACGTCGATAATCGGCGCCGTCGAAGGACTCGACGCCCTGCGCGAATCCGTCGACAAGCGCACCATCGGCCGGCTCAAGGCGATGGCCTACTACAACCGGCTCATAGACCCCTGCTACCGGTTCCTGACCGGCCTGCACACCATGGAGAGCGTCTCCATGGACCAGCAGGTCCGGGCACTCACCGGGATATCGCGCGCCCGCGAAATGCTCTCCCGGGAAGACGCCCTGGTCGCCTCCGGCCTCCTCGCCGGCCGGCTCACCGCACCGGAACTCCGCCAGATATCCGACCTCGTCGCCCAGCGCACCCTGCTGTACGAGACCAACCTCGACCTGCTCCCCGCCTCCGAACGACGGCGCGTCGAGCAGTACTGGCAGGGCCCGGACAGCGAACCGCTGCGCTCCGCCGAGGAGCGGATCATCGACCAGGGCCCCACCACCAGCCCGCGCACCGCCGACGCCGCCCGCTGGCAGGAAGTCGCCCCGGCCGCCCTGGACCGGCTGGCCAACGACTCCACGGAGATGAACAACCGCTTCCAGGACCGGGGCAAGCCCGCCGGCTACGGCATCCTCATCAAGGCGGGCATCGCCGGCGTCCTCGGCTTCCTGGCCCTCGTCGTCTCCGTCTTCGTCTCCGTACGCATCGGCCGCGAACTCGTCCGCGACCTCTCCCGGCTGCGCAAGGACGCCCACGAGGTGTCCGGCGTACGGCTGCCGAGCGTGATGCGCCGCCTCGCCGCGGGAGAACAGGTCGACGCGGAGACCGAGTCCCCGCACCTCCAGTACGAACGCGACGAGATCGGCCAGGTCGGCCAGGCCCTCAACACCCTCCAGCGCGCCGCCGTCGAAGCCGCCGTCAAACAGGCCGACATGCGCCGCGGCGTCTCCGAGGTCTTCGTCAACCTCGCCCGACGCAACCAGGTCCTGCTGCACCGCCAGCTCACGCTCCTGGACGCCATGGAGCGCCGCACCGAGAACACCGACGAACTCGCCGACCTCTTCCGCCTCGACCACCTCACCACCCGCATGCGCAGGCACGCCGAGGGCCTGGTCATCCTCTCCGGAGCGGCCCCCTCCCGGCAGTGGCGCAAGCCCATCCAGCTGATGGACGTGGTCCGCGCCGCCGTCGCCGAGGTCGAGGACTACGAACGCATCGAGGTCCGCCGGCTGCCCCGGATCGGCGTGGGCGGCCCCGCCGTCGCCGACCTCACCCACCTGATCGCCGAACTCCTCGAGAACGCCACGGTGTTCTCGCCGCCGCACACCGCGGTCCAGGTGCACGGCGAGCGCGTCGCCAACGGCTTCACCCTGGAGATCCACGACCGCGGCCTCGGCATGCCGCCGGACGTCCTGCTCGACGCCAACCTCCGGCTCGCCGAGACCCCCGAGTTCGAGCTGTCCGACACCGACCGCCTCGGCCTCTTCGTGGTCAGCCGGCTCGCCCAGCGGCAGAACGTCCGGGTGTCCCTCCAGACCTCCCCGTACGGCGGCACCACCGCGGTGGTGTTCATCCCCGCCGCGCTCCTCACCGACGCACCCGAGTCGCACGGCACCGGCTTCCGCCTCGACCGCAGGTCCGAGAAGGCCATCGCCAGCGGCAGGCCCGGCTCCGCCGCGGGCCGCCCCGAGGCCGACGACCACGTGCCGGGCCGCCCGAGCGGCCTCTCACCGGTGCCCACCGGACTGGCCGACCCCGCTCTGCTGGACGGCCCCGTCGAGCTGGAGAGCGACGAGCCGCTGGACTTCACCCGCGACCCGGTCCTCGAAGCGGTGGCGGGCCCGGGGCTCGACCCCGTGCTCGACGGCGTCGCCGACCTGGAGGACACCGAGAGCGAACGCGGCGGCATCTTCCGGGCCCGCGCGCTGCGCCGCGACGGGGACCGGGACCAGCACCAGCAGGCCGACGACGGCGTACGGGCGCTGCACCCCGAGGGCACCAGGCCGCTGCCCCGCCGGCGCCGCCCGCCGACCCTGGTCACCGACCGGGGCCGCCGGGTCGACGGACCGGGCCGCGCCCACCCCGGCTCCGAGGACCGCGAGCCGGTCCGCCCGGTGGACCGGCGCCGCCCCGCCGAGCCCCCGCAGCCCACCGGTCTCCGCGAACCCGGCGGGCCCACCGTGCCCGCACCGCGCACGCCCGAACCGGCCCCGGACACTGTGGGCGGACTGCCCCGCCGCGTCCGGCAGGCCAGCCTCGCCCCGCAACTGCGCGAGGGACCGGACAGCCGTACCGCGCGTCCCGCCCCGGTCGAGAGCGCCGACCACATGGAGCGGGACGCCGACGAGGTACGCAGCCGTATGGCCTCGCTCCAGCGCGGCTGGCAGCGAGGCCGCCAGCAGAACGCCGAGGACGTGACCGGCCACGGCGACACAGCACCAGGAACCACTCCGGGAAGGGACGGTCCATGACCGCACCGAACGCCGCAGCAACCGAATCCGCACGCCATGGGTCGGGCGAACTCAACTGGCTCCTCGACGAACTCGTCGCGCGCGTCGCCAGCATCCGCAAGGCGCTGGTGCTCTCCAGTGACGGCCTGCCCACCGGCGCGTCCAAGGACCTGACGCGGGAGGACAGCGAGCACCTGGCCGCCGTCGCCTCCGGTTTCCACAGCCTCGCCAAGGGCGTGGGCCGGCACTTCGACGCGGGCCGGGTCCGCCAGACCGTCGTCGAACTCGACGAGGCGTTCCTCTTCGTCACCGCGGCCGGCGACGGCAGCTGTCTCGCCGTACTCGCCGAGTCCGAATCGGACGTCGGGCAGGTGGCGTACGAGATGACGCTCATGGTCAAGCGCGTGGGCAGCCACCTGGCCAATGTGCCCCGGACGACCGGTCAGCCCTCCGGGGGGTGAGCGGACGCCATGAGCGCCGCATCGCCCGGCTCGCCGGAGACCCCGGAGAGGCCGCGGACCCCACGCTGGTACGACGACGACGCGGGGCCGGTCGTCCGGCCGTACGCGATGACCCGGGGGCGCACCGGCAGCGGGTCGCGCCACCGTCTCGACCTGATCGCGATCGTCGTGCCCGAGCCCGCGGCCGACGACCCGGACAGGGACCAGCTGCTCGCTCCGGAACACGTCGAGATCCTCGAACTCTGCGGCGAGTTCCCGCAGTCGATCGCCGAGCTGGCCTCGTCACTGGACCTCCCGGTGGGGGTGGTCCGGGTCCTGGTGGGCGACCTCGTCGACGAGGAGCTGGTGCACGTGACCCGTCCCGTTCCGCCGGCCGAGCTGCCGGACGTGAACATTCTCCGTGAGGTGATCAATGGCCTTCGGGCGCTCTAGCCGCAACAGGCGGCCCGTGGAGCCCGTCACCCTCAAGATCCTGGTGGCGGGCGGCTTCGGCGTGGGCAAGACGACGCTGGTGGGCGCGGTCAGTGAGATCAGGCCGCTGCGCACGGAGGAGACGCTGAGCGAGGCGGGGCGCCCGGTGGACGACCTGGACGGCGTCGAGGGGAAGACCACGACGACCGTCGCCATGGACTTCGGGCGGATCACCCTCCGCGAGGACCTCGTGCTGTACCTCTTCGGCACGCCGGGCCAGGATCGGTTCTGGTTCCTCTGGGACGAGCTGGCCCAGGGCGCGCTGGGAGCCGTGGTGCTCGCGGACACCCGGCGCCTGGCGGACTGCTTCGCGGCCGTCGACTACTTCGAGCGCCGCGAGATCCCGTTCGCCGTCGCCGTCAACTGCTTCGAGGGCACGGAACGTTTCCCCGAGGCGACGGTACGGGCCGCGCTCGACCTGGACCCGGGGGTGCCGCTCCTGATGTGCGACGCGCGGGACCGCCCGTCGGCCCGGGACGTGCTGGTGGCCGTCGTCGAACACGCGCTGGCCCGCGCGGACCGCCCGCGCGAGCCCGTGAACACCTAGCGGCCGTTCTCCGCGAGCCACTTCTCGGCGGTCTGCGCCAGCTCGTGGTCGCGTCCGGCCAGCATCATCCGGATCATCTGCGCGTCGCCGCGCAGCGACCAGGCGGGGTGCCCGAAGGTGGCCGGGTTGTTCTTCTCTATCAGGAAGTGCGCGGGCCAGGCCGTGCCGTACCCGACGAGCGGCAAGGCGGCCAGATACCGCTTGCGGCCGCGCGCCAGCCCGTACGCCGTGATGGCGAGGCCGGTCAGGGTGCCGGTGAGATGCACCCAGCGGGTCGCGGCCCGCGAGTGCATCGCGACGTAGTACGGCCAGAACTCTTCGTACGAGTCGAACGTCTGCTGTGACATACGGGCACCGTAATGGCTCACCCGGCAACCGGAAACGGCTGTACCGCGTCCGGAAAGGAGAACGGGCGGTCGGATCCCACGGGGGTGGTCCCGGCCGCCCGTTCCCCGCGCGGCGGGCCGGCTCAGTGCCCGGCCACCGACCTGCGGGCCACCGGGAAGTCGAAGTAGGTGCCGGGGAACGTCTCGGGCTGGAAGGTGTAGTGCCACCACTCCTCGGCGAGGTTCACGAAACCGGCCTCGGTGAGCGTCCTCTTGAGGAACTGCCGGTTGGCGCGCTGGACACCCAGGATGCGGGGATCATCCGTGTGCGAGAGCGTGTCGAAGCAGTCGAACCCCGTGCCCATGTCCACCGAGTTGTCGGGGAACCGCTCGCCCTTCGGCGCGTAGCACGGCGCCAGCCTCTCGCCCGGACTGTACGGCCTGGTCGGCAGGGCGGGCAGCCGTACCAGTGTCAGGTCCACCGTGCTGCCCCGGCTGTGCCCGGACTTCTCCGCGATGTAACCGTCAGCGAACAGCCGGGTCTTGTCGACCCGCGGGTAGAACTCGCCCTTCATCGTCTCGTCTTCGAGGTCCTTCGCCCACCGCACGAAGTGGTCGACGGCCCGCTGCGGGCGGTAGCAGTCGTACACCTTGAGCGAGTAGCCCTGCCGCAGCAGCCGGAGCTGGGCGCGGTGCAGGGCCTCGGCGGCCGGCCGGGTCAGGATGCAGAGGGACTGGCGGTAGCCGTCGACGGGTTCGCCCATGAAGTCGTGGACGGTGGGATAGCGCATCTCCTGGATGATCGTGGGATCCACCGAACGCAGCGGGACGAACTCGCCGGGTGCCTTGGGCTCGGGCTCCGCCCGCGCGACCGGCGCGGTGACGGTCACGGCGAGCAGGGCGGCGGCGGTGGCCGCCAGGACACGGAAAGCGGTCGCGATACCTGTCATGAGCACATCCTCCATCGCGAGGGGCCGCCCGGAAGGGGGATCAGGTACAGTCCGCGCGTGTCCGTCACCGGTTCCCCGCCCGGTCACCACGAGGACCGGTGGCCCCACGAGGAAACGGAGCAGCCCGTGAACCACTCCCACTGCGCCGCCTGCGGAGCCCCGTACACCGGCCTCCCCACCCCCGACGCCTGGCCCCGCACCTGCCCCGCCTGCGGCGAGACCGCCTACCGCAATCCGCTCCCGGTCGCCGTCGCCCTGCTCCCCGTCACCGACGGCGACACCACCGGCCTCGTCGTCATCACCCGCACCATCGAACCCGCACGCGGCGGCCTCGCCCTGCCCGGCGGCTTCATCGACCACGCCGAGGACTGGCAGCACGCCGTCGTACGCGAACTGCGCGAGGAAACCCGCGTCGAGGCCCGCCCCGAGGACGTCCGCCTCGCCGACGCCCTCAGCTCACCCGCCGGGCACCTGCTCCTCTTCGGACTCCTCCCCGAACGGCCCGCCGCGGCCCTCCCGCCGTCCGCGCCCACCGACGAGACCTCCGGCCACGCCCTCCTCACCGCCCCCGCCTCGCTCGCCTTCCCCCTCCACACCGAGGCCGTCCACCGCTGGTTTGCCGGCCGCTACCGCTGAACCCCCGCGCGCCGGACCCGCACCGGACGTGGCGGGAGCACATAACCGGACACGGAACCATGTACGGGCAACCCTGGTGCGAGAGACGATCACATGGCATCGTCCGTGACGTCGCCTCACGCGCACACCCCAGCACGTGCGCGCGACCTGCGCACACACCGCGTACCCGCTACAGCCAGGGAGCCGCCCCATGACCTCAGCAGCCGACGAAGCCCCCCTGTGGCAGCCCGGCCCCGACCGCATCGCGGCCGCCGCCGTCACCCGCTTCCAGAGCTGGGCCGCCGAACACCACGGCGCACCGGCCGAGGGCGGCTACGCCAGTCTGCACCGCTGGTCCGTCGACGAGCTGGACGCCTTCTGGCAGGCCGTCGCCGAGTGGTTCGACGTGCGCTTCTCCACCCCGTACGAGCAGGTGATCGGCGACCGCTCGATGCCCGGCGCCACCTGGTTCCCCGGCGCCACCCTCAACTACGCCGAACACGCGCTGCGCGCGGCCGAGGACTCCCTGCGCGCCGACGCGCCCGCACTCTTCCACGTCGACGAGACCCACACCCAGACCGCCACCTCCTGGTCCGAGCTCCGCCGCCAGGTCGGCTCCCTCGCCGCCGAACTGCGCGCACTCGGCGTCACCCCCGGCGACCGCGTCAGCGGCTACCTCCCCAACATCCCGCAGGCCGTTGTCGCCTTCCTCGCCACCGTCGCCGTCGGCGGCGTCTGGACCTCCTGCGCACCCGACTTCGGCGCCCGCAGCGTCCTCGACCGCTTCCAGCAGGTCGAACCCGTCGTCCTGTTCACCGT
Source organism: Streptomyces sp. 2131.1 (assembly GCF_900105515.1). Taxonomy (GTDB): domain Bacteria; phylum Actinomycetota; class Actinomycetes; order Streptomycetales; family Streptomycetaceae; genus Streptomyces; species Streptomyces drozdowiczii. The sequence goes on from NZ_FNSY01000001.1 coordinate 6,029,832, forward strand.
CGACGGCTACCGCTACGGCGGCAAGGAACACCACCGCGCCGACACCGTCGCCGAGCTCCGCCGCGAGCTGCCCACCCTGCGCGCCGTCGTGCACATCCCGCTGCTGGGCACCGAGGCCCCCGAAGGCGCCCTCGACTGGTCCGCCCTCGTCGCGGCCGACACCGAACCCGTCTTCGAACCGGTCGCGTTCGACCACCCGCTCTGGGTCCTTTACTCCTCGGGTACGACCGGCCTGCCGAAGGCCATCGTCCAGTCCCAGGGAGGCATCCTGCTCGAACACTTCAAGCAGGTCGGCCTCCACTGCGACCTCGGCCCCGAGGACCGCTTCTTCTGGTACACCTCGACCGGCTGGATGATGTGGAACTTCCTCGTCTCCGGCCTCCTCACCGGCACCACCCTCGTGCTTTACGACGGCAGCCCCGGCTACCCCGACGTCAGCGCCCAGTGGCGCGTCGCCGAACAGACCGGAGCCACCCTCTTCGGCACCTCCGCCGCCTACGTCATGGCCTGCCGCAAGGCCGGCGTCCACCCCGGGCGCGACTTCGACCTCTCCCGCGTCCAGTGCGTCGCCACCACCGGCTCCCCTCTCCCGCCCGACGGCTTCCGCTGGCTCCACGACGAGGTCGCCGACGACCTGTGGATCGCCTCCGTCAGCGGCGGCACCGACGTCTGCAGCTGCTTCGCCGGCGCGGTGCCCACCCTCCCCGTCCACATCGGCGAACTCCAGGCCGCCTGCCTCGGTACGGACCTCCAGGCATGGGACCCCGCGGGCGGACCGCTCACCGGCGAGGTCGGCGAACTCGTCGTCACCGAGCCGATGCCCTCCATGCCCGTCCGCTTCTGGAACGACCCCGACGGCAGCCGCTACCACGACAGCTACTTCGACGTGTACCCAGGCGTCTGGCGCCATGGCGACTGGATCACGATCACCGACCGCGGCTCCGTCGTCATCCACGGCCGCTCCGACTCCACCCTCAACCGGCAGGGCGTCCGCATGGGCTCCGCCGACATCTACGAGGCCGTCGAACGTCTCCCCGAGATCCGCGAGTCCCTCGTCATCGGCCTGGAGGAACCCGACGGCGGCTACTGGATGCCGCTCTTCGTCCACCTCGCCGAAGGCGCCACCCTCGACGACGCCCTCCGCGACAGCATCAAGAGCACCATCCGCGAGAACCTCTCCCCGCGCCACGTCCCGGACGAGGTCATCGAGGTCCCCGGCATCCCGCACACGCTCACCGGCAAGCGCATCGAGGTTCCGGTCAAGCGCCTGCTCCAGGGAACGGCCCTGGAAAAGGCCGTCAACCCCGGCTCGATCGACAACCTCGAACTCCTCCACTTCTACGAGAAGCTGGCCCGCGAACGCCGCTGACCGCGCCACTGTCAGTGCCCTTGATTACTCTGAGTGAGCAATGTTCGACAGCGCACTGGGGGAAATCATGGCGCAGGCCGGCAACAAGCGGACCACCGTCCACGGACGGACCGCCACCACCACCATGCGACGCACGCTGCGCCGCGAAGCACCCACCACCATCGGCCTGCTGACCGATGAACAGGACTTCGCGGCCATGCGGCGCTACCGCACCTTCACCTTCGACGACCACCGCGTCTACCTGGAGCAGGTGGAGGCCCTGCTCAAGGGACTCACCGCCCAGGGCGTGCACACGACGCTCGCCCTCTTCGACCCCGACGAGTACGCGCACTACTGCGCGGAGGCCGGGCTCGCCCCCGACACCCCGGCCGGCCGCAGCCGCTTCACCGCGGAGATCGCCGCCTGCGGAGCCACCGTCCCCTACGACGGACAGCCCCTCGACACCCTGATTCCGGTGCTCGTCGGCCGCGCGGTCCGCCGGGCCACCTGGGAGTACGCCACCATGCTCCTGGCCAGGCTCGGCGACTGCGCGGACTGCGGCCAGGACATCGGCCACGCTGCCTTCGACCGCGCCTCCCACCTCCTGGAACGGACCCTGGAGGCGGCCGGACCGGGCATCCACCACCTGGTCTGCAGCACCCCCACGGACCACGACCAGCTGCTCGCCGCCCTGCACACCGACCGGGCCACCGCGGGGGCGGTGCTGCTCGACTCCTCGGAGGGCGCCGAGTTCGTGAGCGTCCTCGCCGTCGGCATCGCCCTGGAGAGCCACGGCGGAGTCGTCCTGCGTACGAGCACACCGGGCGCCCCGGACCGGGTGCACGGCTGGCGGCTCAGCCGGGGCAGCCTCGCCCCGCTCACGGCGGGCGAGGTCTTCAGCGCCTACTGCACCGACGCCGACACGGGCGAACCCGTCGCCCCCGAATCCGGCGTGGAGTACTGCGCGGGCTTCGACATCGGAGCGGACGAACCGGAACAGCACCACTGACACGGCGAAGGGGCTCTCCGCCGGTCATCGGCGGAAAGCCCCTTCACCACTCGGCGTCCGGCGCCGGACTACTCGCCCGACAGCACCGCCTGCGCCGCCCGGCGCGCTTCCTCGGCGGAGTCCGCCGCACGCGCGGCCGACGCGGCCCGCTCGCACTGTGCGAGCGTGTACTTGGCCAGTGTGGCGCGCACATAGGGAATGGAGGCCGCACCCATCGACAGGGAGGTGACACCCAGACCGGTCAGCACACACGCGAGCAGCGGATCGGAGGCCGCCTCGCCGCACACACCGCAGCTCTTGCCCTCGGCCTTGGCTGCCTCGGCGGACAGCGCGACCAGATCGAGCAGCGCCGGCTGCCACGGGTCCTGGAGCCGGGAGACGGCACCCACCTGACGGTCGGCGGCGAAGGTGTACTGCGCCAGGTCGTTGGTGCCCAGCGACAGGAACTCCACCTCCTGGAGCACCGAGCGCGCCCGCAGCGCGGCGGACGGGATCTCGACCATCGCACCGAACTTCGCGTTCAGTCCGGCTTCGCGGCAGGCATCGGCGAAAGCCTTGGCGTCCGCGCGGTCGGCCACCATGGGCGCCATGACCTCAAGGTGGACGGGGAGCCCCTCGGCCGCCTTCGACAGGGCGCTCAACTGGGTACGCAGCACGTCCGGGTGGTCCAGCAGGCTCCGCAGCCCGCGCACGCCCAGCGCCGGGTTCGGCTCGTCGGCCGGGGTCAGGAAGTCGAGCGGCTTGTCCGCCCCGGCGTCCAGCACCCGCACCACGACACGGCCCTCGGGGAAGGCCTCCAGCACCGCGCGGTACGCGGCGACCTGCTTCTCCTCGGACGGCGCCTGCTTGCTGTCGTCCAGGAAGAGGAACTCGGTACGGAACAGGCCCACGCCCTCCGCACCAGCCTCGACGGCCGCCGGCACGTCGGCGGGACCGCCCACGTTGGCGAGGAGCGGCACCTTGTGGCCGTCCGACGTGGCACCGGGACCGGTCGCGGCGGACAGCGCGGCCTTGCGCGCGGCGGCGGCGCTCTCCAGCTCGGCCCGCTTCTCGGCGCTCGGCTCGACGAAGATCTCGCCGGTGCTGCCGTCCACGGCGATCATCGTGCCCTCGGCCAGCTCACCGGCGCCGGGCAGAGCCACCACGGCGGGCACACCGAGCGCCCGCGCCAGGATCGCGCTGTGACTGGTCGGCCCGCCCTCCTCGGTGACGAAGCCGAGGACCAGCGTGGGGTCCAGCAGCGCCGTGTCGGCGGGGGCGAGGTCCCGGGCGATCAGGACATAGGGCTCGTCGCTGTCCGGGACACCCGGCATCGGCACGCCGAGCAGGCGCGCCACGATGCGGTTGCGGACGTCGTCGAGGTCGGCGACACGGCCGGCCAGATATTCGCCGGCACCCGCGAGCAGGGCCCGGTACGAGGCGAACGCGTCGTACACACCGCGCTCGGCCGTGCTGCCGACGGCGATGCGGCGCTCGACGTCGGCCATGAGCTCGGGGTCCTGGGCCATCATGGCCTGGGCCTCCAGCACGTGCTGGGCCTCGCCACCGGCCAGGTTGCCGCGCGCGATGAGGTCGGCGGCCACTGCCTCCACGGCCTGCCGGGCCCGTCCCTGTTCGCGCTCGGCCTCCTCGGCCGGGATCTGCTTGGCCGGCGGTTCGAGCACCGCGGTGCCCATGTGCCGTACCTCGCCGATCGCCACACCGTGGCTCACCCCTACGCCTCGCAGCGTTGTCTCCATTTCACCCGTCTCCGGTCGTGCGGCGGCCGTTGCCTCCGCGGTGGTGGATATCCAGTCGGCTTTCACTGCGCCGATCGCGTTACTGCCAACCGAACAGCGTGTCGCCGACCGCCACGTCGCCGCTCTCCACGAGGTCGGAGAGGGAGTCGGCCGTCGCCTCCAGCGCCACGATCGGGCACACCGGGGACTTGCCCGCCTTCTCGACGGCGGAGGGGTCCCACCGGACGATGCCCTGGCCGCGGGTGACGGTGTCGCCCTTGCTCACGAGCAGCTCGAAGCCCTCGCCGTTGAGCTGGACCGTGTCGATGCCGAGGTGCGTCAGCACACCGTGGCCCTCGCTGTCGACGACGACGAACGCGTGGGGGTGGAGGGAGACGACGATCCCGTCGACCGGGGCGATGGCCTCCGAGGCCTCGCGCACGGGGTCGATGGCGGTGCCGGGACCGACCATCGCGCCGGCGAAGACGGGGTCGGGTACGGCAGCGAGCCCAATGGCACGTCCGGCAAGAGGGGACGTAACAGTGGTCATGGGGGGCCTCCCAGTGGAGCTTCGAAGGTGCCGCCGCGGCTGGACAGGAGGACGGCGTACTGCTCAGCAGAGTAAGTCATAAGAAGTCCCGGTTCCGCCCGAGTCCGGACGGTTCGAGGACCTAGGGGCGCACCGGAAACGGTTTGCCTCGACTCCCGGCAGCCTGTACTGTCGTACTCCTGCCTGGCCCCAACGCGACTTTGAGTCGGGGGTCGGCAGCGGCTTATTGAGCCCAAACCCTAACCCGAAATCGGGCACCCGCATGTCTGCGGGGGGCCGGTCAGGGAGAGTGAAAAGGTTTGATAGAGTCGGAGTCGCCGGAAAGGGAAACGCGAAAGCGAAGAACTGGAAAGCGAAAATCGCTTGACCCGCTTCGACCGGGAATCGGACACGAAAGAGTCTGATAGAGTCGGAAACGCAAGACCGAAGGGAAGCGCCCGGAGGAAAGCCCGAGAGGGTGAGTACAAAGGAAGCGTCCGTTCCTTGAGAACTCAACAGCGTGCCAAAAGTCAACGCCAGATATGTTGATACCCCGGCCTGCTACGGCAGGTTGGTGGTTCCTTTGAAAGTCCTGCGAAACCTTCGGGTTCGGCAGGCAAAAACACAGCGAGGACGCAGTGGACAACGGGTCTTATTCCGGCCTTGTTGTTCCGCTCTCGTGATGTGTTCCCCGATTACGGGAAAACATTCACGGAGAGTTTGATCCTGGCTCAGGACGAACGCTGGCGGCGTGCTTAACACATGCAAGTCGAACGATGAAGCCCTTCGGGGTGGATTAGTGGCGAACGGGTGAGTAACACGTGGGCAATCTGCCCTTCACTCTGGGACAAGCCCTGGAAACGGGGTCTAATACCGGATAATACTTTCCTCCTCCTGGAGGAAGGTTGAAAGCTCCGGCGGTGAAGGATGAGCCCGCGGCCTATCAGCTAGTTGGTGGGGTAATGGCCTACCAAGGCGACGACGGGTAGCCGGCCTGAGAGGGCGACCGGCCACACTGGGACTGAGACACGGCCCAGACTCCTACGGGAGGCAGCAGTGGGGAATATTGCACAATGGGCGAAAGCCTGATGCAGCGACGCCGCGTGAGGGATGACGGCCTTCGGGTTGTAAACCTCTTTCAGCAGGGAAGAAGCGAAAGTGACGGTACCTGCAGAAGAAGCGCCGGCTAACTACGTGCCAGCAGCCGCGGTAATACGTAGGGCGCAAGCGTTGTCCGGAATTATTGGGCGTAAAGAGCTCGTAGGCGGCTTGTCACGTCGGTTGTGAAAGCCCGGGGCTTAACCCCGGGTCTGCAGTCGATACGGGCAGGCTAGAGTGTGGTAGGGGAGATCGGAATTCCTGGTGTAGCGGTGAAATGCGCAGATATCAGGAGGAACACCGGTGGCGAAGGCGGATCTCTGGGCCATTACTGACGCTGAGGAGCGAAAGCGTGGGGAGCGAACAGGATTAGATACCCTGGTAGTCCACGCCGTAAACGTTGGGAACTAGGTGTTGGCGACATTCCACGTCGTCGGTGCCGCAGCTAACGCATTAAGTTCCCCGCCTGGGGAGTACGGCCGCAAGGCTAAAACTCAAAGGAATTGACGGGGGCCCGCACAAGCAGCGGAGCATGTGGCTTAATTCGACGCAACGCGAAGAACCTTACCAAGGCTTGACATACACCGGAAAGCATCAGAGATGGTGCCCCCCTTGTGGTCGGTGTACAGGTGGTGCATGGCTGTCGTCAGCTCGTGTCGTGAGATGTTGGGTTAAGTCCCGCAACGAGCGCAACCCTTGTTCTGTGTTGCCAGCATGCCCTTCGGGGTGATGGGGACTCACAGGAGACTGCCGGGGTCAACTCGGAGGAAGGTGGGGACGACGTCAAGTCATCATGCCCCTTATGTCTTGGGCTGCACACGTGCTACAATGGCCGGTACAATGAGCTGCGATGCCGCGAGGCGGAGCGAATCTCAAAAAGCCGGTCTCAGTTCGGATTGGGGTCTGCAACTCGACCCCATGAAGTCGGAGTTGCTAGTAATCGCAGATCAGCATTGCTGCGGTGAATACGTTCCCGGGCCTTGTACACACCGCCCGTCACGTCACGAAAGTCGGTAACACCCGAAGCCGGTGGCCCAACCCCTTGTGGGAGGGAGCTGTCGAAGGTGGGACTGGCGATTGGGACGAAGTCGTAACAAGGTAGCCGTACCGGAAGGTGCGGCTGGATCACCTCCTTTCTAAGGAGCACTTCTTACCGGGTTTTGCCCGGTCAGAGGCCAGAACACCGGCGAATGTCCGGTGCTGGTAGCTCATGGGTGGAACGTTGACTACTCGGCACGGCAAGTTGTTTGTCACTAGTACTGCTTCGGCGTGGAACGTGTAGGACAACTGGTCGGGTCGGGCACGCTGTTGGGTATCTGAAGGTACGGGCTCGTTTGAGTCTGTCCTTCGGTTGCCGGCCCCAGTGCACTCACCTGGTAAGGGTGGGGTGATGGGTGGCTGGTCGTTGTTTGAGAACTGCACAGTGGACGCGAGCATCTGTGGCCAAGTTTTTAAGGGCGCACGGTGGATGCCTTGGCACCAGGAACCGATGAAGGACGTGGGAGGCCACGATAGTCCCCGGGGAGTCGTCAACCAGACTTTGATCCGGGGGTTTCCGAATGGGGAAACCCGGCAGTCGTCATGGGCTGTCACCCGCTGCTGAACACATAGGCAGTGTGGAGGGAACGAGGGGAAGTGAAACATCTCAGTACCCTCAGGAAGAGAAAACAACCGTGATTCCGGGAGTAGTGGCGAGCGAAACTGGATCAGGCCAAACCGTATGCGTGTGATACCCGGCAGGGGTTGCGCATGCGGGGTTGTGGGATCTCTCTTTCACAGTCTGCCGGCTGTGAGACGAGTCAGAAACCGTTGATGTAGGCGAAGGACATGCGAAAGGTCCGGCGTAGAGGGTAAGACCCCCGTAGCTGAAACATCAGCGGCTTGTTTGAGAGACACCCAAGTAGCACGGGGCCCGAGAAATCCCGTGTGAATCTGGCGGGACCACCCGTTAAGCCTAAATATTCCCTGGTGACCGATAGCGGATAGTACCGTGAGGGAATGGTGAAAAGTACCGCGGGAGCGGAGTGAAATAGTACCTGAAACCGTGTGCCTACAAGCCGTGGGAGCGTCGCTGTGTGTGCTTGCACATGCAGTCGTGACTGCGTGCCTTTTGAAGAATGAGCCTGCGAGTTTGCGGTGTGTTGCGAGGTTAACCCGTGTGGGGAAGCCGTAGCGAAAGCGAGTCCGAATAGGGCGATTCAGTAGCGCGCTCAAGACCCGAAGCGGAGTGATCTAGCCATGGGCAGGTTGAAGCGGAGGTAAGACTTCGTGGAGGACCGAACCCACCAGGGTTGAAAACCTGGGGGATGACCTGTGGTTAGGGGTGAAAGGCCAATCAAACTCCGTGATAGCTGGTTCTCCCCGAAATGCATTTAGGTGCAGCGTCGTGTGTTTCTTGCCGGAGGTAGAGCACTGGATAGGCGATGGGCCCTACCGGGTTACTGACCTTAGCCAAACTCCGAATGCCGGTAAGTGAGAGCGCGGCAGTGAGACTGTGGGGGATAAGCTCCATGGTCGAGAGGGAAACAGCCCAGAGCATCGACTAAGGCCCCTAAGCGTACGCTAAGTGGGAAAGGATGTGGAGTCGCAGAGACAACCAGGAGGTTGGCTTAGAAGCAGCCACCCTTGAAAGAGTGCGTAATAGCTCACTGGTCAAGTGATTCCGCGCCGACAATGTAGCGGGGCTCAAGCGTACCGCCGAAGTCGTGTCATTCCAGCATGTACCCCCAACGGGGGCTGGGATGGGTAGGGGAGCGTCGTGTGCCGGGTGAAGCAGCCGCGGAAGCGAGTTGTGGACGGTTCACGAGTGAGAATGCAGGCATGAGTAGCGATACACACGTGAGAAACGTGTGCGCCGATTGACTAAGGGTTCCTGGGTCAAGCTGATCTGCCCAGGGTAAGTCGGGACCTAAGGCGAGGCCGACAGGCGTAGTCGATGGACAACCGGTTGATATTCCGGTACCCGCTTTGAAACGCCCAATACTGAATCAGGCGATGCTAAGTCCGTGAAGCCGGCCCGATCTCTTCGGAGTTGAGGGTAGTGGTGGAGCCGACGAACCAGACTTGTAGTAGGTAAGCGATGGGGTGACGCAGGAAGGTAGTCCAGCCCGGGCGGTGGTTGTCCCGGGGTAAGGGTGTAGGACGCACGGTAGGCAAATCCGTCGTGCATGTAAGTCTGAGACCTGATGCCGAGCCGATTGTGGTGAAGTGGATGATCCTATGCTGTCGAGAAAAGCCTCTAGCGAGTTTCATGGCGGCCCGTACCCTAAACCGACTCAGGTGGTCAGGTAGAGAATACCGAGGCGTTCGGGTGAACTATGGTTAAGGAACTCGGCAAAATGCCCCCGTAACTTCGGGAGAAGGGGGGCCATCACTGGTGATCCGATTTACTCGGTGAGCTGGGGGTGGCCGCAGAGACCAGCGAGAAGCGACTGTTTACTAAAAACACAGGTCCGTGCGAAGCCGTAAGGCGATGTATACGGACTGACGCCTGCCCGGTGCTGGAACGTTAAGGGGACCGGTTAGCTGCTCTTCGGGGTGGCGAAGCTGAGAACTTAAGCGCCAGTAAACGGCGGTGGTAACTATAACCATCCTAAGGTAGCGAAATTCCTTGTCGGGTAAGTTCCGACCTGCACGAATGGCGTAACGACTTCTCGACTGTCTCAACCATAGGCCCGGTGAAATTGCACTACGAGTAAAGATGCTCGTTTCGCGCAGCAGGACGGAAAGACCCCGGGACCTTTACTATAGTTTGATATTGGTGTTCGGTTCGGCTTGTGTAGGATAGGTGGGAGACTTTGAAGCGGCCACGCCAGTGGTTGTGGAGTCGTCGTTGAAATACCACTCTGGTCGTGCTGGATGTCTAACCTGGGTCCGTGATCCGGATCAGGGACAGTGTCTGATGGGTAGTTTAACTGGGGCGGTTGCCTCCTAAAGAGTAACGGAGGCGCCCAAAGGTTCCCTCAGCCTGGTTGGCAATCAGGTGTTGAGTGTAAGTGCACAAGGGAGCTTGACTGTGAGACCGACGGGTCGAGCAGGGACGAAAGTCGGGACTAGTGATCCGGCAGTGGCTTGTGGAAGCGCTGTCGCTCAACGGATAAAAGGTACCCCGGGGATAACAGGCTGATCTTCCCCAAGAGTCCATATCGACGGGATGGTTTGGCACCTCGATGTCGGCTCGTCGCATCCTGGGGCTGGAGTCGGTCCCAAGGGTTGGGCTGTTCGCCCATTAAAGCGGTACGCGAGCTGGGTTTAGAACGTCGTGAGACAGTTCGGTCCCTATCCGCTGTGCGCGTAGGAATATTGAGAAGGGCTGTCCCTAGTACGAGAGGACCGGGACGGACGAACCTCTGGTGTGCCAGTTGTTCTGCCAAGGGCATGGCTGGTTGGCTACGTTCGGAAAGGATAACCGCTGAAAGCATCTAAGCGGGAAGCCTGCTTCGAGATGAGTATTCCCACCCTCTTGAAGGGTTAAGGCTCCCAGTAGACGACTGGGTTGATAGGCCAGATGTGGAAGCCCGGTAACGGGTGGAGCTGACTGGTACTAATAGGCCGAGGGCTTGTCCTCAGTTGCTCGCGTCCACTGTGTTAGTTCTGAAATAACGAACAGCCGTGTTGTTGCCCGGTGTTCAAATTTCAAGTGTTTCGGTGGTCATTGCGTTAGGGAAACGCCCGGTTACATTTCGAACCCGGAAGCTAAGCCTTTCAGCGCCGATGGTACTGCAGGGGGGACCCTGTGGGAGAGTAGGACGCCGCCGAACTCCTTTTAGGAAGAGCCCCGTGCCCTTGTGGCACGGGGCTCTTTCGCGTTTCCCCGGGGTACCCCCCGACCCCTGTGCACCGTCGGCGAGGGCTGAGGGTAGGGTCAGGGGGCATCATTGGCACGTTCTTGACACAGGAGGCCCCCCGGTGGAGGTCCAGGAGACCCGCGTTCAGACGGACCGGGTACTCACCATCCCCAACATCCTCAGCATGGCGCGTCTCGTCGGCGTGCCTGTCTTCCTGTGGCTGATTCTCCGCCCCGAGTTCGGCGGGCCCAAGAGTGATAGCTGGGCGTTGCTGGTCCTGATGTTCAGCGGCGTCAGCGACTACCTCGACGGCAAGCTCGCACGCCGGTGGAACCAGATCAGCAGCCTCGGCCGGCTTCTCGACCCGGCCGCCGACCGGCTCTACATCCTTTCCACTCTCGTTGGACTCACCTGGCGCGAGATCCTGCCTCTCTGGCTCACCATCGCCCTCCTCGCCCGCGAGCTGATGCTCCTCGTGATGGTGGGAATCCTGCGCCGGCACGGCTATCCGCCGCCCCAGGTGAACTTCCTCGGCAAGGCGGCCACGTTCAACCTCATGTACGCATTCCCCTTGTTGCTGCTCAGCGACGGGCATGGTTGGCTGGCAGAGGTGGCCACTGTTTTCGGATGGGCGTTCGCAGGGTGGGGTACAACCCTCTATTGGTGGGCAGGAATCTTGTACGTGGTTCAGGTCCGCCGCCTCGTCAAGGCGGATGCAGTAGCCGATTGAGCTCGTTCATGTGGTGCCGTGCAGCGTTGCCGGCCCGCAGCTGATGTCACAGAAGCTGCCCTGACGGGTCAAGTCGGCTCGACCGTCGTCTCTCAAGGAGGACGTTTCCGACATGAAGGCCGTCGTGATGGCTGGCGGCGAAGGCACTCGTCTTCGCCCTATGACCTCGAGCATGCCCAAGCCGCTCCTGCCTGTGGCCAACCGGCCGATCATGGAGCATGTGCTCCGACTGCTGAAACGGCACGGGCTCAATGAGACGGTGGTGACCGTCCAATTCCTCGCCTCACTGGTGAAGAACTACTTCGGGGACGGCGAAGAGCTCGGTATGGAGCTCAGCTATGCAAACGAGGAGAAGCCACTCGGCACCGCTGGCAGCGTCAAGAATGCCGAAGAAGCACTGAAGGACGACACCTTCCTCGTCATTTCCGGTGACGCGCTCACCGACTTCGACCTCACGGATCTGATCGCCTTCCACAAGGAGAAGGGCGGCCTGGTCACCGTCTGCCTCACCCGCGTTCCCAATCCCCTCGAATTCGGGATCACGATCGTGGACGAGGAGGGCCAGGTCGAACGGTTCCTGGAGAAGCCCACCTGGGGCCAGGTCTTCTCGGACACCGTGAACACGGGCATTTACGTCATGGAGCCCGAGGTCTTCAACTACGTCGAGGCCGATGCCTCCGTCGACTGGTCCGGGGACGTCTTCCCGCAGTTGATGAAGGAGGGCAAGCCCATCTACGGCTACGTCGCCGAGGGCTACTGGGAGGACGTCGGCACGCACGAGAGCTACGTCAAGGCCCAGGCCGACGTCCTGGAGCGCAAGGTCGACGTGGAGATCGACGGTTTCGAGATCTCCCCGGGCGTCTGGGTGGCCGAGGGCGCCGAAGTGCACCCCGACGCCGTGCTGCGGGGGCCGTTGTACATCGGGGACTACGCCAAGGTCGAGGCCGGCGTGGAGATCCGCGAGCACACGGTCATCGGGTCCAACGTCGTCGTCAAGAGCGGCGCCTTCCTGCACAAGGCCGTGGTCCACGACAACGTGTACATCGGCGACCACAGCAACCTGCGCGGATGCGTGGTCGGCAAGAACACCGACATCATGCGCGCGTCCCGTATCGAGGACGGCGCCGTCATCGGCGACGAGTGCCTCGTCGGCGAGGAATCGATCATCCAGGGGAACGTCCGCGTCTACCCCTTCAAGACCATCGAGGCCGGCGCCTTCGTCAACACCTCGGTGATCTGGGAGTCGCGTGGCCAGGCCCACCTCTTCGGAGCGCGCGGTGTCTCCGGGATCCTGAACGTCGAGATCACCCCCGAGCTGGCCGTGAGGCTGGCCGGCGCGTACGCGACGACGCTCAAGAAGGGGTCCACCGTCACCACCGCCCGGGACCACTCCCGAGGCGCCCGGGCCCTCAAGCGCGCGGTGATCTCCGCGCTCCAGGCCAGTGCCATCGACGTACGGGACCTGGAGAACGTACCGCTGCCCGTCGCGCGACAGCAGACCGCGCGCGGGAGCGCCGGCGGGATCATGATCCGGACCTCTCAGGGCGTGCCCGACTCCGTCGACATCATGTTCTTCGACGAACGCGGGGCGGACCTCTCCCAGGCCCGGCAGCGGAAGCTGGACCGTGTCTACGCCAGGCAGGAATACAGGCGCGCCTTCCCGGGCGAGATCGGGGACATCTACTTCCCGTCCAGCGTCTTCGACTCGTACACCGGATCGCTCCTGCGCAACGTCGACACCACGGGGATCGCCGACGCCCAGCTCAAGGTCGTCGTCGATGCCTCCAACGGCAGCTCGGGGCTCGTGCTGCCGAGCCTCCTGGGGCGGCTGGGCGTGGACGCGCTCACCATCAACCCCGGGCTCGACGAATCCCGTCCGACCGAGACGGCCGAGGCCCGGCGCAACGGACTCGTGCGCCTCGGCGAGATCGTCTCCTCGGCGCGGGCGGCCTTCGGTGTCCGCTTCGACCCGGTGGGCGAGCGGCTCTCGCTGGTCGACGAGCGGGGCCGGATCGTGGAGGACGACCGGGCCCTGCTGGTCATGCTCGACCTCGTCGCCGCCGAGCGGCGCAGCGGGCGGGTGGCGCTGCCGGTGACCACCACCAGGGTCGCCGAGCAGGTCGCCGCGTACCACGGCACACAGGTCCAGTGGACGACGACGTCGCCCGACGACCTGACGCGGGTGGGGCGTGAGGAAGGCACCATCTTCGGTGGAGACGGCCGCGGCGGCTTCATCGTTCCCGAATTCGCCGGCGTCTTCGACGGAACGGCCGCGTTCGTGCGGCTCATCGGGCTCGTCGCCAGGACCCAGCTCACGCTGAGCCAGATCGACGCCCGGATCCCGCGCGCCCATGTCCTGCGCCGTGACCTCGCGACGCCCTGGGCCGTGAAGGGGCTCGTGATGCGCCGGGTCGTGGAGGCGGCCGGGGACCGGGACGTCGACACGACGGACGGAGTACGGGTCGTCGAGGCGGACGGGCGCTGGGTCATGGTCCTGCCGGACCCGGCGGAAGCCGTCACGCATCTGTGGGCCGAAGGGCCCGACGACGCCTCCGCCGAGGCACTGCTCGACGAGTGGGCGGCCGTCGTCGACAGCGCGGGCGACTGACGCGGAGCCGCCGGGGCGGGTGAGTGAGAGCTCGCCCCGGCGGCGCACCGGCCGCCCCTTCCCGCGGGCGGCCGGCATCGGTGGGGCCATTCGGCGTAAGCCGCCGCGACATGCGACGATGTGCGGCATGTCGCAGCAGCCCCCCGGTCGGAGCACGGCCCCGCCGCCCAAGCGCCCCGACGCGTCCATGTTGCTGCTGACCAACGTGATGGAGCACAGCCTGGACGACGGGTACGCCGAAGCGGCGGCCCGGCGCGAGGCCGACGGACGTGCCGGCATGCCCCGTACGCTCAAGGCCAAGCTCGGCTTCGCGGCCTGCCTGGTCCTGGCCGCCCTGGTCGTCACGCTCGGTGCGGCCCAGGCGCGGGTGACCGCGCCGGTGCTGGCCAAGGAGCGGCAGGAGCTCATCGACCGCATCGACGCGGAGACGGCGGCGGCCGACACCCTGGAGACCCAGGTGGAGGAGGTCCGCGACGACGTGAGCAGGCGCCAGCGCAAGGCCCTCCAGGAACACGGGGGCGACCAGGGCGAGCTGGTGGCGCTGCTCTCCGGGGCGACGCCCGTGCACGGCCCCGGGATCAAGGTCGTCGTCGACGACGCCGAGGACACCGACCAGGGCGGCGGCGGGCCTCGCGAGACCAGCGGCTTCTCCGACACCGGACGCGTCCGGGACCGGGACATGCAGCGCGTCGTCAACGGCCTGTGGGAGTCCGGTGCCGAGGCCATCTCGATCAACGGACAGCGGCTGACCGCCCTGTCGGCGATCCGGGCCGCGGGTGACGCCATACTGGTCGACAACAGACCGCTCGTGCCCCCGTACACGGTGCTCGCGGTGGGGGACGGCAAGAAGCTGGCCGCGGCCTTCAAGGACAGCGCCGACGGCCAGTACCTTCAGACGCTCAAGGACAGCTTCGACATCAGGACGGCCATCTCGGTCCAGGAGAAGCTGAACCTCCCGGCCGCCCCGAGCCTGATCGTACGGACAGCAGAGCCATACAAGGCCGCAGACACAGGGAAGGGCACATCGTGATCGCCGTACTGGGCCTCGTCGTGGGAGTCGTGGTCGGACTGTTGGTCCGGCCCGAAGTTCCGGCAATGGTCGAGCCCTATCTGCCCATCGCCGTCGTCGCCGCGCTCGACGCGGTCTTCGGCGGGCTGCGGGCCATGCTCGACGGGATCTTCGTCGACAAGGTCTTCGTGGTCTCGTTCCTCTCGAACGTGGTCGTGGCGGCGCTCATCGTCTTCCTGGGCGACAAGCTGGGCGTGGGCGCCCAGCTCTCCACGGGTGTGGTGGTCGTGCTGGGCATCCGGATCTTCTCCAACGCCGCCGCGATCCGCCGGCACGTCTTCCGGGCCTGATGCCGATGAGCAACGACACGTTCAACGACGGCGGCGAGCGTCCGGACCGCCCGCGGGCCGATGCTCCCGAGGAGCTCACCGGGCGGCAGCGGCTGATGGCCGGTATCTGGCCGCCCCGGGTGACCCGCGCCCAACTCATCGTCGCCCTGCTGCTGTTCGTCCTCGGACTGGGGCTCGCCATCCAGGTGCGGTCCAACAGCGACAACAGCGCCCTGCGCGGTGCCCGCCAGGAGGACCTGGTGCGCATCCTCGACGAGGTGGACGACCGCACCCAGCGGCTGGAGGACGAGAAGCAGCGCCTCGACGCCCAGCGCACGGAGCTGGAGAACAGCTCCGACCAGGCCGAGGAGGCCCGGAAGCAGACCGTCGAGAAGGAGCGTCAACTCGGCGTGCTCGCGGGCACCGTGGCGGCCCACGGCCCGGGCATCACGCTCACGGTCGACGACCCCGGAGGCGCCGTGCGGCCCGACATGCTGCTCGACGCGCTCCAGGAGCTCAGGGCGGCAGGGGCCGAGGCCGTCGAGGTCAACGGTGTACGCGTGGTGGCCAATACGTACTTCTCCGGTGACGGGGGAGCGGTCAAGGTCGACGGCAAGAAGATCTCCGCGCCGTACGTCTTCAAGGTCATCGGCAAGCCGCAGGATCTGGAACCGGCGCTGAACATCCCCGGGGGTGTGGTGCAGACGCTGGAGAAGGAGCAGGCCACGGTGCATGTGGCCCGCGCCGACGACATTGTCGTGGACGCCTTGCGACCGGCGGAGCGGCCTGACTACGCTCGGTCGTCGGGCCAGTGATCCCCCGGCGCCCGTGCGTCGGGGAACACGAGCGGACGGTTGCGGGGGGTCGCCGCATCGTAATCGTGGCGCGTGGTGGAAACTGTCGAGTGGATACGGACGTTGTGAAGATGTCCGGGTCGGCAGGTGTGTTCATTCAGGGTTCGTCCTGCCCCACGGGCGGGTCTGTTTCGGTCAAGGGGAATCGCCCGTGAAGTTGTTTGGGAAGTTGTTCGGCAAGAGCGCCCGCGATGAAGCCGCACGTCATCGCGCGCCGCGCCATGGTCAGCCCGACGAGCAGGGCGCGGAGCGCCCGCTCTTCCGCGACCAGGTGGCAGGCCAGGGGGGTGACTACCCGGGTGGTCCCGGCGCGTCGTCCGTTGACCCTGCCGGTCCCGGCGCAATAGGTTTCGGAGCCCCGAGCCAGGAGGCTTCGTCCATGCCGGTGTGTACGAGGTGCGGCCACCGCAACGCCGAGGCCAGCCGTTTCTGCTCCAACTGCGGCGCGCCGCTGCGGGGCGGGGTCCCGGAGCGCGCCTCGGAGACGACGTCGACCATCTCGATCTCCGGCCTGGAGGCGTACGAGGCGGAGGCGACCGGCCAGACGGCCGTGCCGTCGCTGTCACCCGAGGCGCAGGCCGCGGTCGATGCCCTGCCGCTCGGCTCGGCGCTCCTGGTGGTGCGGCGCGGGCCGAACTCCGGCAGCCGCTTCCTGCTGGACGGTGAGCTGACCACGGCCGGCCGTCACCCGCAGAGCGACATCTTCCTCGACGACGTGACGGTCTCGCGCCGGCACGTCGAGTTCCGTCGCAACGCCGACGGCAGCTTCACCGTCGGGGACGTCGGCAGCCTCAACGGCACCTACGTCAACCGTGAGCGGATCGACTCCGTCGCTCTGTCCAACGGCGACGAGGTGCAGATCGGCAAGTACCGGCTGGTCTTCTACGCGAGCCAGCGGGGCATCTGACCCGCCCCCGGACACCGTCCGGGGGGAACCCCAGGAAGGTCCATGCTGAGAACACCGAGCGGCGGTGCCGGCCACGGCACCGCCGCCGACGACCGGCCGATGAGCATCGGCACGGTCCTCCTGCAGCTGCGGGAGGAGTTCCCCGAGGTCACCATCTCCAAGATCCGCTTCCTGGAGGCCGAGGGGCTCGTCGAACCGCAGCGGACCCCGTCCGGCTACCGGAAGTTCGTCGCGGCGGATGTCGAGCGGCTCGCCCAGGTACTGCGGATGCAGCGGGACCACTACCTGCCGCTCAAGGTCATCCGCGAGCACCTGGACGCCCTCGCCCGCGGCGAGCCGGTCTCCCTGCCCTCCCAGGACGGTGAGGGCGGGGAGACGGAGGGCGAGGGGCCCGGTGTGCCGGGCCGAGCCACGGCCGCCCGCATCGGGCGTGCCGAGCTCCTCGTCGCCGCCGAGGTCACCGAGAGCGACCTCGACGACTGGGAGTCGTACGGCCTCGTCGCACCCGCGCCCGACGGCGGCTACGACGCCGAGATGGTGACCGTCGCCAGGCTTGTGGCGGATCTGGGGCGATTCGGTCTGGAACCTCGTCACCTGAGGGCCATGCGGGCGGCCGCCGACCGGGAGGCGGGACTCATCGAGCAGGTGGTCGCGCCGCTTCGCCGGCACCGGAATCCGCAGACCAGAGCCCATGCCGAGGCGACCGCGAGGGAGCTGGCCGAGCTCTCCGTACGGCTGCATTCCGCCCTCGTGCACACAGCTCTGCGGGTACGGATGCACTGAAGCCGGACCAGCCCGACTACCCAAACCTGCCGAGCACGTCCTAGGGTTGCTGTGTGAACGAGCTCGACGTTGTGGGTGTCCGGGTGGAAATGCCCTCCAACCAACCGATCGTGCTTCTGCGTGAAGTGGGAGGCGACCGGTACCTCCCGATTTGGATCGGTCCTGGCGAGGCGACCGCGATCGCCTTCGCCCAGCAGGGCATGGCTCCGGCCAGGCCGCTGACCCATGACCTCTTCAAGGACGTGCTCGAGGCCGTCGGCCAGGAGCTGACCGAGGTCCGTATCACGGACCTGCGTGAAGGGGTTTTCTACGCGGAGCTGGTCTTCGCCGGCGGTGTCGAGGTGAGCGCGCGGCCTTCGGACGCGATAGCGCTCGCCCTGCGCACGGGCACGCCGATCTACGGCAGTGACGGGGTGCTCGACGACGCGGGGATCGCCATCCCCGACGAGCAGGAGGACGAGGTGGAGAAGTTCCGCGAGTTCCTCGACCAGATCTCTCCGGAGGACTTCGGTACGAACAACAGCCAGTGACGTCGACGGGGCCATCATCGGCACAAACGATGAGCCTTTCCCCGTCAACGGTCACGCGAAACCACCCTCAGGGTGATTATCACTCGGCGTGCCGAGTGTGGCGATCGTTGACGCACCCCTGGTGACTGCCTACCTTCGAGTGGGCAGGTCAAGGACGGAGGTCGGCGTGAGAAGCAGCGGCGACGGTACGGCAGCGGGTGCGCCGTATTCGCAGCAGGGGAGTACGGCCGACCGAACCATGAGGCAGTCGGCCGCGCCGGCTGCGGTGGTGGGGGGCGGCGTGGCATCGGCCGACGACATCGGCTATCGCGGGCCCACGGCGTGCGCGGCGGCGGGTATCACTTACCGGCAGCTCGACTACTGGGCCCGCACCGGTCTCGTCGAGCCGAGCGTGCGACCGGCGTACGGGTCGGGTACCCAGCGGCTCTACAGCTTCCGGGACGTCGTCCTGCTGAAGATCGTTAAGCGGTTCCTCGACACCGGCGTGGCGCTCCAGAACATCCGGACGACGGTCCAGCACCTGCGGGCCCGCGGTTTCCAGGACCTGGAACGCATGACGCTGATGAGCGACGGCGCGACGGTCTACGAGTGCTCCTCGCCGGCCGAGGTCGTCGATCTGCTCCAGGGCGGTCAGGGCGTCTTCGGTATCGCGGTCGGCGTGGTCTGGCGGGACGTGGACGCCGCGCTGTCCCAGCTGCACGGGGAGCGCGTGGATACGGGGGAGACCCTCGTGGGGCACAACCCCGCCGACGAGCTCGCCCGGCGCCGCAACCGGGCCGTCTGAGCCGCCCGGAGCCCGCCCCGGGGCGTGAACCGCGGGCGGCAGGGCCGTGCGGCGGGGCGATTGTCAGTGCCGTAGGGCAGCATCGGCAGGTGTGAGAGCCGCGCCCACCATCCTCCATCTGGACATGGACGCCTTCTACGCCTCGGCGGAGCAGGCGGCGAAGCCCAGCCTGCGCGGCAAACCGGTCGTTGTGGGCGGTCTCGGGCCGCGCGGGGTGGTCGCGACCGCCTCGTACGAGGCACGGCGGTTCGGGGTGCACTCCGCCATGCCGATGGCGCAGGCCAGACGGCTGGCGCCGAATGCCGCGTATCTGGTGCCGCGCTTCGCGCTGTACCGGTCGGTGAGCGACCAGGTCATGGAGCTGCTGGGGCGGCTCTCCCCGCTGGTGGAACCGCTCAGTCTCGACGAGGCGTTCGTGGACCTCGAAGCGGGCGGCACGGCCGATGACACCGCCTCGGCCCTGGAGATCGGCCGGCAGCTGCGCGAGGCGATCGAGGCGGTCACCGGACTGAGCGGGTCCGTCGGGCTCGCCGGCTCCAAGATGCTCGCCAAGATCGCCTCCGAGGAGGCCAAGCCCGACGGGATACGCCTGATCGCCCCCGGAACCGAGCGGGAGCACCTGGCGCCCATGCCGGTGCGCACGCTGCCCGGTGTCGGCCCGGCCACCGCGGATCATCTGCGCCGCGCCGGAATGACGACCGTCGACGACCTCGCCGAGGCCGGTGAGGCCGAGCTGGTGCGGCTGCTGGGGAAGGCGCACGGCGCCTCGCTGCACCGGATGGCGAACGGCCTCGACGACCGGCCCGTGGTCGCGGAGCGCGACGCGAAATCCGTCTCGGTCGAGGACACCTTCGACATGGACCTGCATGACCGGGTCCGGGTGCGCACCGAGGTGGAGCGCCTGGCCGACCGGTGCGTCCAGCGGCTCAGGGGCGCCGGCCGCTCGGGGCGCACGGTGGTGCTGAAGGTGCGCCGGTACGACTTCTCCACGCTGACCCGCTCCGAGACGCTGCGCGGGCCCACGGACGACCCGGCGGTGGTCCGTGAAGCCGCCGCCCGGCTCCTGGAGTCCGTGGACACCACCGGGGGAGTACGCCTGCTGGGCGTCGGCGTCACCGGGCTCGCCGACTTCACCCAGGAGGACCTGTTCGCCCAGGCCGCCGGGGAGCGGGCGGCAGCGGTCCCGCCGGAGGATGCCGCCGAAGCACGGCCCCAGGACGACACAGGCGGCCATGAGGGGGCCGCCGAGCGCGAGGCGGGGCAACAGGGCCGGGGCAACGCGGAGCAGCTCGCGGCGCGGCGCTGGCCGGCCGGGCACGACGTGTGCCACGAGGTCCATGGGCACGGCTGGGTGCAGGGCAGCGGGGTCGGCCGGGTGACCGTGCGATTCGAGGAACCGGGGTCGCCTCCCGGGCGGGTGCGTACGTTCCGCGTCGACGACCCCGCGCTGCGGGCCGCCGAGCCCCTGCCGCTCGTCCGGGACGCGCCGGACTACTCCTCCTGGCCCGCCAGCCGGCCGAAGTCGCGGTCCGGGGCCGGTTCGCCGGGGGCGGCGTCCAGCCCGTAGTGCCGGTAGAGCTGGAGCTCCTGCTCCGGCGAGAGGTGGCGGCCCACGCCGAAGTCGGGCGCGTCCTTGATCAGCGCCCGGTCGAAGGGGACGCGCAGCGTGTCCTCGACGAACTCGCTCGGCTCCAGCGGGACGAAGGCGTCACGGCTGAAGAGGCCGGTGCGCACGGCAGCCCATTCGGGGACCCCGGTCGCGTCGTCGAGGTACACCTCGTCCACGGTTCCGATCTTGGTGCCCTTGCGGTCGAAGGCCTTGCGGCCGATCAGGCTGCGCGGGTCGATGTCGGTCTGCACGGTCCCTCCCACACTGGTCGCGGCTGGTCCACAGGGACTACAGAAGTGCAGTTCCGTGGTCTTGGCCACTCGAGAATTCCCGTCGTGTACCCCGCTGGTAGGCTGGCCATGGCTGCTGACCCCGTGCGGGAGAGTCGCCCGGAGCCGATCCGGACGACGCCGAAGGAGCAAATCCTCCCCGGAATCTCTCAGGCCCCCGTACCGCACGGACGAGGTCACTCTGGAAAGCAGGGCGGGTTGCGCGCGGCCGATGGGCCGGACGGAACCTCGCCCTCACCGACGGTGAAAGCCGGTGCCCGCGTGGCGCCGGTGAAGCTCTCAGGTTGAGATGACAGAGGGGGAGGCCGTACGGGCACCCGGCGCCGCGGTGCCCCTCGCAGGTCGTGACAGACCAGGAGGCCTCCACCATGACCCCCCGTCGCACCCCGCTCTCCCAGCTGGAACAGGGCATCCCCTTCGAGCAGCGCCACATCGGCCCGGACGCCGGGGCGCAGGCGAAGATGCTCGCCCAGGTCGGCTACGGATCGCTGGACGAGCTCACCGCGGCCGCCGTGCCCGACGTGATCAAGAGCGCCGAGGCGCTGAACCTGCCGGGGGCCCGGACCGAGGCCGAGGTGCTGGCCGAGCTGCGCCGGCTCGCCGACCGCAACCAGGTCCTCGCCCCGATGATCGGGCTCGGCTACTACGGCACGTTCACCCCGCCGGTGATCCTGCGCAACGTCATGGAGAATCCCGCCTGGTACACGGCCTACACGCCGTACCAGCCCGAGATCTCCCAGGGCCGCCTCGAGGCCCTCCTGAACTTCCAGACGATGGTCGCCGAGCTGACCGGCCTGCCCACCTCCGGCGCCTCGCTGCTCGACGAGGGCACCGCCGCCGCCGAGGCCATGGCGCTGGCCCGGCGCGTCGGCAAGGTCAAGAACGGCGTCTTCCTGGTCGACGCCGACGCCCTGCCGCAGACCGTCGCCGTCATCGAGACCCGCGCCGAGCCGACGGGCGTCGAGGTCGTCGTCGCCGACCTCACCGACGGCATCCCCGCCGAGGTCGCCGAGCGCGGGGTCTTCGGCGTACTGCTCCAGTACCCCGGCGCCTCCGGTGCCGTCCGGGACATCAAGCCCGTGATCGACCAGGCGCACGAGCTGGGCGCGATCGTCACCGTCGCCGCCGACCTGCTGGCCCTCACCCTGCTCACCTCGCCCGGCGACCTGGGCGCCGACATCGCCATCGGCACCACGCAGCGCTTCGGCGTGCCGATGGGCTTCGGCGGTCCGCACGCCGGCTACATGGCCGTCCGCGACAAGTTCGCGCGCAGCCTGCCCGGCCGCCTCGTCGGAGTTTCCGTGGACGCGGACGGCAACAAGGCGTACCGGCTGGCCCTCCAGACCCGCGAGCAGCACATCCGCCGCGAGAAGGCCACCAGCAACATCTGCACCGCGCAGGTGCTGCTCGCCGTCATGGCCGGCATGTACGCCGTCTACCACGGCCCCGAGGGCCTGCGCACGATCGCCCGGCGCACCCACCGCTACGCCGCGATCCTGGCCGAGGGCCTGCGCGCCGCCGGCGTGGACGTGGTGACCGGGTCCTACTTCGACACGCTGACCGTCCGCGTCCCCGGCAAGGCCGGCGAGGTCGTCGCCGACGCCCGCGAGCGCGGCGTGAACCTGCGTCTGGTCGACGCCGACACCGTCTCCCTCGCCTGCGACGAGACCACGACCCGGACGCAGGTCGCCGCCGTCTGGGCGGCCTTCGGCGCCGACGGGGACGTCGAGGCGCTGGACGCGACCGCCGAGGACGCGCTGCCCGAGGCACTGCTGCGCGACGACGCGATCCTGACCCACCCGGTCTTCCACCAGCACCGGTCCGAGACCGCGATGCTGCGTTACCTGCGCAAGCTCGCCGACCGTGACTACGCGCTGGACCGCGGCATGATCCCGCTCGGCTCCTGCACCATGAAGCTGAACGCGACCGCCGAGATGGAGTCGATCACCTGGCCCGAGTTCGGCGCGCTGCACCCGTTCGCCCCGGCCGAGCAGGCCCAGGGCTTCCTGACGCTCATCCGAGAGCTGGAGGAGCGGCTGGCGGAGGTCACCGGCTATGACGCGGTCTCCCTCCAGCCGAACGCCGGTTCGCAGGGCGAGTTCGCGGGGCTGCTGGCCGTCCGCGCGTACCACCGCGCCAACGGCGACGAGAACCGCACCGTCTGCCTGATCCCGTCCTCCGCGCACGGCACCAACGCGGCGAGCGCCGTGATGGCCGGCATGAAGGTGGTCGTCGTCAAGACCGCCGACGACGGCGAGGTCGACATCGAGGACCTGCGCGCCAAGATCGCGCAGCACCGCGACGAGCTGGCGGTGCTCATGATCACCTACCCGTCGACGCACGGCGTCTTCGAGGAGCACGTCGCCGACATCTGCGCCGAGGTGCACGACGCCGGCGGCCAGGTCTACGTCGACGGTGCCAACCTCAACGCGCTGGTGGGCCTCGCAAAGCCCGGCCGGTTCGGCGGCGACGTCTCGCACCTGAACCTGCACAAGACCTTCTGCATCCCGCACGGCGGCGGCGGCCCCGGCGTCGGCCCGGTCGGAGTGCGCGCGCACCTGGCGCCGTACCTGCCCAACCACCCGCTGCAGCCCGCCGCCGGTCCCGAGACCGGCGTGGGACCGATCTCGGCCGCCCCGTGGGGCTCCGCCGGCATCCTCCCGATCTCCTGGGCGTACGTACGCCTGATGGGCGGCGAGGGCCTGAAGCGAGCGACGCAGGTCGCCGTGCTCGCGGCCAACTACATCGCCAAGCGCCTGGAACCGCACTACCCGATCCTGTACAACGGCCCGGCCGGGCTGGTGGCGCACGAGTGCATCGTGGACCTGCGGCCCATCTCCAAGGCGACCGGCGTGAGCATCGACGACGTCGCCAAGCGGCTCATCGACTACGGCTTCCACTCGCCGACCATGTCGTTCCCGGTCGCCGGGACACTGATGATCGAACCGACCGAGAGCGAGGACCTCGCGGAACTCGACCGCTTCTGCGACACGATGATCGCCATCCGCGCCGAGATCGAGAAGGTCGCGTCGGGCGAGTGGAGCGCGGACGACAACCCGCTCGCCAACGCCCCGCACACCGCCGCCGCGCTCGGCGGGGAGTGGGAGCACGGCTACAGCCGCGAGGTGGCGGTCTTCCCGGCGGGCGTCTCGGCCGCCGACAAGTACTGGCCGCCGGTGCGCCGGATCGACGGTGCGTTCGGCGACCGCAATCTGGTCTGCTCGTGCCCGCCCCTGGACGAGTACGACAACTGATCCGGTGCGCGTGATCGAAGCGGTGTGACGCGGATACGCGTCGGGGCCGGTGCGGAGACTTCTCCGGGCCGGCCCCTTTCTTTTCCGTACGGGCCTTTCCGTACGGGCCTTTCCGTACGGCCGCTCAGGCGGCC
Organism: Streptomyces sp. 2131.1; assembly: GCF_900105515.1. Classification (GTDB taxonomy): domain Bacteria; phylum Actinomycetota; class Actinomycetes; order Streptomycetales; family Streptomycetaceae; genus Streptomyces; species Streptomyces drozdowiczii. Next base: position 6,054,142 of record NZ_FNSY01000001.1, read on the forward strand.
TTCATCACCCGGCTCGCCGCCAGGGGCCTGTGCGGGGCGATGATCTTCCCGTCCGGGAGCAGCTCACCGGTGTCCTCGAAGAGCAGGACGCCGTTGCACAGCAGGCTCCAGCCCTGCTCCGGGTGGTGTGCCACCTGGCGGGCGGCCTCCCGGTCGGCGGAGTCGGCTGTCGGGCAGGGTGGCTGGTGCTGGCACATGGCTGGGTTCTTTCGCTGCGTCGAGTTGAGTGGCGTGCGGTGTGGCGCGGTGTTCATGACCGCCCCCGTATCAGTCGGTCGGATCCCAGTGTTGCCCTACGGGCCTCGATCCGCAGGGATTTCGCCGCAGTGCTTCCGCTCCTCCGCCGACGTGTCACCCGGGCGGAGGGCTCGACTCAACTGCACTGTCACTTCGGGTGGTTCGGGGTGGCCGGATGGGACTAGTCCGGATGGGCCGATCGCCCCATGCCGGTGAGCGCGCTGTGCCCCGTCGCCGGGCGAGGGCGACGGGGCACAGCGCGCTGCACGGACGGCCGGCCTCTTCAGGCGGGGGCGGGGGAGCCCAGCAGCGGGCCCGGGCCGGGCATGATGCGGGTGGTGATCACCGGCAGCAGGTCGGCCGCCCGGTGCGGGCGGTGGGACGCGAAGCCGGGCGGCGCGGGGGCCAGCGGCACCAGCAGGTCGGCCGGAGCGGGGGAACCGCAGGACGCGTCGGCCTCCGGGTCGCCGTGCAGCCACAGGGCCAGCATGTAGAGGTCGGGGATGGACAGCAGCCTCGGCTGGTAATGGCCGCCGACCCCCTCCGCCTGGCGCAGGGCCAGCTCCGTCGAGGCGATGTACGGGCCCTCGAAGAAGTGCGAGAAGGCCCAGCCGTCCGCGGTCAGCATGGTGTCCGCCGCCGCGACCGCCCGCTCCGTGCTGCGGATCTGGAAGCGCCAGGCGGCAAGCCGGGTGGCGGGGGCGATTCCGCCCGGGGCGAGGTCCAGCACATGGACGGGCAGCGGGTGTTCGGGGCTCAGCGGTCCGTGAGCGGACCGCAGGGCGGGCGTACGGGCCTCACGGACCGCGGTCGGTGAACCGAGCGCCGCGAGAACGCTGCGCAGCGCGGGCGCGGGGGCCGGGGGAACATGCAGCGGCATATTTGGGTCGCCTCTCACTTCGGAGACACGGTGGTGCGCGGGCGGGTGCAGACGGCGCTGTCGGCGTGCGGGGCCAGAGGAGGCCGGTGACTGAGCCGGTGCGTCAACTCTCTGCCTCGTCCGCGGAGTTTATACGACACGTGTTCACGCGGTGTTTCCACTAGCTGCCGCGGCTATCGCCGGCAAGGCGGTATCCGGACTTTATTATGCGGAGATCATGCTGATTCGGCGCGAGCGGCGCAGCCGCCGCCTCGGGTTTTTCCCGCACTGCGGTCGGCCGAAACCCATCGGGGCTTTACCGGCCGCCGTACGGGGAAACCGGCCGCTGCCTCATGCCGAGTGAATGTGCCCGGGGCCCCGGCGCTCAGATTAGCGGGTGTGCGCCCTCCGCGGGGCGTTACGGATCACGTCCTGCGGGCATTATCGATCGTGATGCGAGCGGCCCGGGCCGCGTGCTGGCCACTCGAGGAGGGACATTCGATGGGGGAGAAGGTCGTCGCGGGCGCCTTTGACCTGTCCGACCGCCAGAAGTACCGGAAGAAGCTGCACCAGTGCCTGGAGGCACTTTCCGGGCTGCTGTCGGAGCGACGGTTCGACCGGCCGCGCAACCTGATGGGCATGGAGATCGAACTGAATCTCACGGGCGCCGACGCCATGCCGAAGATGTTGAATGGGGAGGTACTGGAGCGCATCGCGAGTCACGATTTCCAGACGGAACTGGGGATGTTCAATCTGGAAGTGAACATAGTGCCCCACCACCTGTCGGGGCGCGTTCTGGATCAACTGGCCGAAGAGCTGAGGACCGGACTCGGATATGCCGACCGGAAGGCCGGTGAAGTCGATGCCGGGATCATGATGATCGGAATCCTTCCGACGCTCGGCCGTGACGACATGGTCCGGTCCAATCTCTCCGACGTCGACCGCTACGCCCTCCTGAACGATCAAATGGTGGCGGCCCGCGGCGAGGATTTCTCCCTCGATATCGAAGGCGTCGAGCGTCTGGTCGCCACCGCCGGATCGATCACCCCGGAGGCGGCCTGCACCTCGCTGCAACTGCACCTGCAGGTGACGCCGGAACGCTTCGCCGAAGTGTGGAACGCGGCGCAGGCCGTGGCCGCCGTCCAGGTGGCGCTGGGGGCCAACTCGCCGTTCCTGTTCGGCCGGGAGGTGTGGCGCGAGTCGCGGCCGCCGCTGTTCGAGCAGGCCACGGACACCCGGCCGCCCGAGCTGCGCAACCAGGGCGTGCGGCCGAGGACCTGGTTCGGGGAGAAATGGATCGGCTCGGTCGAGGAGCTCTTCGAGGAGAACCTCCGCTACTTCCCGCCGCTCCTGCCCATCTGCGACGAGGAGGAGCCGCTGCGCGTCCTCGCCGACGGCGGGGTCCCCCAGCTGAAGGAGCTGGTGCTGCACAACGGCACGGTCTACCGCTGGAACCGCCCGGTGTACGGGATCGCCGACGGCGTCCCGCACCTCCGTGTGGAGAACCGGGTGCTGCCCGCCGGCCCGACCGTCGCCGACGTCATCGCCAACACCGCGCTGTACTACGGCCTCGTCCGCGCCATGGCGGAGGAGTCGCGTCCGGTGTGGACCCGGATGCCGTTCTCCGCCGCCGCGGAGAACTTCGAGACCGCGTGCCGCCACGGCATCGACGCCGAGCTGCTGTGGCCGCGGCCCGGCCGCTCGGGCGGGCTGACCCGGGTGCCGGTGACGAAGCTGGTGCGCGACGAGTTGCTGCCGCTGGCCGCCGCCGGGCTCGACAGCTGGAACATCGAGCCCGCGGACCGGGACCACTACCTCGGCATCATCGAGGAGCGGTGCAAACGGCGGACGAACGGGGCCTCCTGGCAGGCGGACGCCTACCACCGGGCGCGCGAGGCGGGTCTGGACCGGGGCGCCGCCCTCGCCGCGATGACCCGGCGCTACGGCGAGCTGATGCAGGGCGGCGACCCGGTGCACAGCTGGCCCGCCGGCATCCCGGAGCCGTGACCGGGCCGGCGGCGCCACGCGCGTGAGCCCGCGGCACGGGTACGGGTACGGGGACGCCCCCGTACCCGTACCGCATCGTGTTACTGCTGGGCCGCGCGGACGCCCTGGCCGGCGGTCATCACGGCCTGGAGGATCACCGCCTGGATCTCGGCGGGGTCGTTCACCTGGTAGCCGCCGCCCCCGGTGACCTCGGCGATCTCGTCCAGTTCCTCGCTGTCCGCCTCGGGCCCGACCGCGATGGCCAGCAGCGGGACGGGGCGCGTCGGGTCGGCGAGCGACTTCAGCCGGGCGACGAGGTCGGAGCGCGAGATGGACCGGTCGTCCTGGTTCGAGCCGTCGGTGAGGATCACGACCGCGTTGAACTTGCCTTTCACATACGTGCGCTGCGCTTCCTTGTACGCGGCCAGCGCGGTGTCGTACAGACCGGTGGCGCCGTCCGGCACCGGTTGCAGTGCGGCGAACGCGGCGGCGAGCTTCTCCCGGTGGGTGCCGCCGCCCTTCGTGTCGTCACCGAGCCGGGCGGTCGTCACGAGCCGGCGGTAGTCCTTCTCGCCGTCGAGCCCGGTCGCGAACTCCCAGAGTCCGATCTCGTCGTTCGGAGTGAACTGGTTGAGTGCCTGGATCAGCGACGCCTTGGTGACGTCCATCCGGGACCGGTCGCGGCCCGGCACGATCGCGGCCATCGAGCCGGACGCGTCGACGACGGTGGTCAGCCGCGCGCTCTGGACCGTGATCGTCCACATGCCGAGCGTTTCCTGGAGCGTCCCGTCCGACGGAGCGGCCGGCTGGGGCGCGTCGTACGGCTGCGGGGATCTGCCACCGGCCGCGGCGACCAGCTTCTCGTCGGCCGCGCCGTCCGTGGTCCGGAAGCCGTGCTCCTTGAGGGTGTTCAGGGAGTCGTCCTCGAAGAGAAAGGTCATGAACCGCAGCGCGGCCCGGCCCTCCTCGGTGCTCCGGTGCTGGTTGTCGACCAGCGTGAACGGATAGTCGAGCAGGGGCGTGCCGTCCTCGGGATAGAACAGGTCGAGCTTCCCGTCGCCCGTCGACTCGGCGTTGTGGGCGAAGGCGGCCTGTTCGGAGAGCAGCACCGCGTGGTTGCGCGCCGGGTTGCCCTGCTCGGCGTCCGAGCCGTCCTGCGGCAGGGTCGCCACGACCTGGGTGTCGCCGTCCGACATCCGTTGGGCGAGCAGCTTCGCGGTGGCCGCGACCCGGGTGTCGCTGTCGCCGCCCTGCTTCGCCGAGGAGGCGCCGATGCTGGTGAGGGCCAGCAGGCCGGTGGCCGAGCGTCCGGGGTCGGCGGCCCCGAGACGTACCTGGTCGGACTCCATGGCCGCTCCCGTCAACCCGGCCCACGAGTACGTCTTCTTCGGCCAGCCGAGGCTCTTGGCGGCGGAGGGCACCGCGGCGAGTGCGACCGGCGAGGTGGCTATGGACTCGCCCGAGGTGATCGGGACGCCGTCCCCCTCGCCCTTGGCGCGGCCGATCCACAGATCGGAGTCGGGGAGCCATATCTGGTAGTCCGGCGTGGTGGTGCCGTTCGCGAGCGCGTCCGCGACCTTGTACGAGTCGCGGGCCACGACGTTCACGTCGAAGCAGCGGCCGTCGGAGCGCACCTCGTCCTCACGTGCCCGGTCGGCGACGGCACGTACGGCGGGGGCGATGTCCGGCGAGGCCATCATGGTCAGGTGGACCGCGCTCTCCTCGCACGACTTCGAGAACGGGAGCAAGCCGCCCTGGGCCGCGATGGCCGTTCCCCCCGCCACCGTGAGAACGAGCAGGGTGGCGATGACCACGGTACGGCGGCGGCGCGGTGGACGGTCCCCGCCTCCGGCCGCCGTGCGGTCATCGGGCAAGCTGTGACGTCCCATGTCGGTGGTGCCCCTCCTTGGAGATGTACAAGGAAAAGGGGGACCACACCATCGGCAATGGTGCTCGTCCCCCGGCCTGTCGCGCATGATCTTCGTACCTGCATTCGAGACCCTAGCGGGGCGGCGGGGGACTTGGGATGCGAATGCACAACTGAGAGCAGGTGTACAGGTGGAGGCGGGGTACGTGGCTGATTCCTTTCCCCAGGAGGCCGTGTCACGACGGATTCTCCGGTCCGAGACGGTGCTGGTGCTGGCGCTCTCGCTGGGGGCGAGCGGCGTGTCTGCCCTCATCAGTTTTGTCGGATCGCTGACGAAGCCAGGGGGTTTGAAGGATCAGGCGGCGACCCTCAACAGCTCGGCCGCCCCGGGTCGCCCCTGGCTTGATCTGGCCTGGCAGCTCTTCGGAATCGCGAGCGCGCTGGTGCCCGTCGCCCTGGTGGCGCACCTGCTCCTCAGGGAAGGGACGGGGCTGCGGGTCCTCGGCTTCGACCGCACCCGGCCGGGGCAGGACACCGCGCGCGGCGCGGCGGTCGCGGCGTGCATCGGCAGCGCCGGACTGGCGTTCTATCTGGTGGCCAGGGCCGCCGGGTTCAACCTCACCGTCGTCCCCGAATCACTGCCCGACGTGTGGTGGAAGTTCCCCGTCCTCATCCTGTCGGCCCTCCAGAACTCCGTACTGGAGGAAGTGATCGTCGTCGGGTACCTGCTGCGCCGGCTGGGGCAGTTGGGGTGGACACCGACGGCGGCGCTGGTGGCGAGTTCGGTGCTGCGCGGCTCGTACCACCTCTACCAGGGCATCGGCGGGTTCATCGGCAACATGGTGATGGGCGTCGTCTTCGTGCTGCTGTACCGGCGCTGGCAGCGCGTGGGCCCGCTGGTCGCGGCACACGCGCTGCTCGACATCGGCGCGTTCGTCGGGTACGCGCTGCTCGCCGGAAAGGTGGGCTGGCTGCCCACGCCGTGAGGCCGCGCCCTAAGGCGTGACGAGCAGTTCGCCGTCCAGGACCGTGACCGCGTGACCCGTCAGGAGGGTGCGCGCGCCGCGCAGCGAGGTCCGTACGAGGCCCGAACGGGCCGAGGTTTGGAGCCCGGTCAGCTCGTCGCGGCCGAGACGGGCCGACCAGAAGGGGGCCAGCGCGGTGTGGGCGCTGCCGGTCACCGGGTCCTCGTCGATGCCCACGGCGGGGAAGAAGCCCCGCGAGACGTAGTCGTACCCATGGCCGGGTTCCGCCGCCGCAGTGGCGATGACGCCGCGCCGGGAGAGGCCGGCCAGCGCCGCGAAGTCCGGGGCCAGGCCCCGTACGGCCGCCTCGTCCGTCAGCTCCACGAGCAGGTCCCCGACGTGCGGGCCGGTGTCGTGCACCGAAACGGGATCCGCGCCCAGGGCCTCGGCGAGACCGGCGGGAGCGGGTTCGGGGGTCAGCAGGGCGGTCGGGAAGTCCAGCGTCAGCGAGCCGTCCGCGTGGGCGGTCGACGTCAGCGTGCCGCAGCGGGCGGCAAAGCGGACGGTGCCGGTCGCCGCGCCGGTGGTGTGCAGGACATGGGCGGTGGCCAGCGTGGCGTGGCCGCACATGTCCACCTCGGCGACCGGGGTGAACCACCGCAGCGCCCAGTCCGCGTCGCCGCCGGGCGGCAGCGGGTGGGCGAACGCAGTCTCGGAGAGGTTCAGCTCGGCGGCGATCCCCTGAAGGAAGCCTTCCTCGGGGAAGCCCTCGGGGCCGAACAGCAGGACGCCCGCGGGGTTGCCGGTGAAGGGGCGGTGGGTGAACGCGTCGACGGTACGAATCCTCATGCGCCCGACCGTAGGCGCGGTGGGCGGCGGGGAACCAAGGCCAATCGCGGGTCGGTGGCCCCGAATCGTGCGGCGGCTTGACCTTGTCACGGTGGCAAGGTCTTCACTGGGCCGCGAGGAGGTGGTCCGGATGACCATGCCGAACGAGGACACGGCCATGACGCGCGCCCTGCGCGGGCTGGAGCACGATGACGCGTCGGTGCGGCTGCGCACCGCGATGGCGGTCGGCTCGGCGCCGGACGCGCGGCTCGTCGGCCGGCTCGTGGAACTGTGCGCGACCGAGCCCGACTTCTCCGTACGGGAGATGCTGACGTGGGCCATCACCCGGCATCCGCGCGAGCTGACCGTGCCCAGGCTCGTCGACGAGCTCCGCTCGGAGCGTACGCGGGCACGCAGCCAGGCCCTGCACACCCTGTCCAAGACCGGCGACCGGCGGGCATGGCCGGCGATCACCCGGGTGCTGCTGACCGACCCGGACGACGAGGTGGCGCGCACGGCCTGGCGGGCCGCGGTCGTCCTCGTCCCCGAGGGCGAGGAACCCGGGCTGGCCGATGTGCTCGCCGGACAGCTCGGGCGCGGCGGGCGCGAGACGCGGCTGAGCCTCAGCCGGGCGCTGATCGACCTCGGCGCGCCGGCCGGACCGGCGCTCTACGCCGCCGCCGCGCACCCCGAACCCCGCGTCCGGGAGCACGCGCTCGCCACCGAGGAGCTGCGGCGCGACCCGGACGCCGGGTTCGACCTCGCGATCGAGGAGGCGAAGCGGAGGGTCGCGCTCGGGGCGTACGGTCAGGAGGGGTGAGAGACGGTGTTGATCGGTGAGGTGGCGCGGCGGTCCGGGGTCAGCGCGCGCATGCTCAGGCACTACGAGTCGCTGGGGCTGGTGCGGCCCACGGGACGCAACGACGCCGGGTACCGCGAGTACTCCGGCGAGGACGTCCGGCGGATCTTCCACATCGAGAGCCTGCGGTCGCTCGGCCTGTCGCTGCGCGAGGTGGGGCGCGCCCTGGACGATCCCGGCTTCAGCCCGGCGGACCTCGTCGACGACCTCGTACGGCGGACCCGGGAGCGGATCGCGAGCGAGACGGAGCTGCTGACCCGGCTGAGCAGGATCGGGGCCGCGGAGCCGGAGGGCTGGGAGGAGGTCCTGCGTACCGTCGCCCTCCTCCAGGCCCTCGGGTCCAGCAGTCCCGGCACCCGCCAGCGGGCGGCGCTGTCCTCGGGCGGTGAGGCGCCGGTGCCGGTGGAGGCCCTGGTCGAGGCGGTGCTGAGCGAGCGGGATCCGAGCGTGGCCGGCGCTCTGCGGTGGGCGCTGGCCCGGGCGGGCGACGGGCTCGCGCTGCTGGCCGAGGGGCTGGACTCGCCCGTGGCGGAGGTCCGCGCCCGTGCGGTGCGGGCGGTCGCCGGGATTCCGGGCGAGGCGGCGAGCGCGTTGCTGCGGGAGGCTCTCGGGCACCCCGATGCCGCGGTGCGCCGGTACGCGGCTCCGGCGCTGGGGGCGCGCGGGGTGGCCGAGGCGGTCCCGACGCTGATCGACATGGTCGCCGAGGCGGTCCGGGACGTGGACGCGGCCGACGCGCTGGGTGTGCTGGCCGCCGAACCGGGGACGGCCGAGCGCATCGCCGCCGGACTCGTCGACCGCCTCGCCGACGGCACCCTCGACGCCGCCGCCCGCCGCCGCGTCACCCAGGCGCTCGCGGACATCCCGGGCCCGAAGGCGTCGCGCGCTCTCGCGGAACTCGCGCGGGACGGGGACCGGGGGGTGGCGGTGACAGCGGTGTACCTGCTCGGGCTGCGGGGCGAGGGGTGACGCCGGCTGGGCCTCAGCCTCTGGCGGCGGTGAGGGCGGCTGTGTCCATGTAGTCGCGGACGTGGGTGATCAGGCCGTCGCGGACCCGGACCACGAGCAGGCCCGGCACGGTGAAGGTGCCGCAGCCGGGGAGCCTGCCGACGACCACGTGCTCGGCGACGATCACCTCCGGGTCGGCCGTCTCGTACGAGGACACCGTTCTGACCTCGTCGATCCGTACAGGGCTCGCGCCCCAGACCGCGCCGTAGCCCGTGCGTACGGCCTCGCGGCCCTCGTAGCGCGGCGGAAAGCCGGGGGCCGTGAAGGGGAACTCGTGCAGCGCGTCGGGTGCGTACAGGTCGGCGAGATCGTCGGCGGACTTGTCGAGCATGGCGCGGTGGTAGGCGGCCAGGGCCTGGCGGGGGGTGCGGACAGCGGCGGTTTCCCGGTGGGGCATGGGACGGCTCCATTCGCTCAACGTCTGTTGAGCGTGACCGTAGGGCGGGGGAGGTTGTTCGGTCAACGGCTGTAGAGTCGCGGTGTGACCTCGCCTCGTCAGACCCGCGCCGACCGTCGCCGTGCCACCGAGGAGCGCATCCTCGACAAGGCGCGGGAGGAGTTCGCCGCCAGGGGGTTCGACCGGACCACCATCCGCGCCGTGGCGGGTGCGGCCGGTGTGGACCCGGCCCTGGTCATGCAGTACTTCGGCTCGAAGCGCGAGCTGTTCGGCCGGGCCGTGCAGACCTTCACCGCACCGGCGCCGGAGGCCGCGGACGCGGACGCGTTCGCCGACCGGATGCTGGCCACGCTGGGCCTGAAGCTGGGCGGTCTGCCCGAGGGGACGCTCGCGGTGCTGCGGTCCATGCTCACCGATCCGGCGGCCGCCGATCATGTGCGTACCGCGCTCGGCGGGCAGATCGCCGGTGCCGGTGCAGCCGTCCCCGCGCACGACGACCGCGAACTGCGCGCCGCCCTGGCCGTCACCACGCTGCTCGGGGTGACGATCGGTCACCAGCTCCTGGGGCTTCCCGCCTTGCGCGAGGCGTCGCCCGACCGCATCGCCGCGTTGCTGCGGCCCGCGCTCAACGCGCTGGCCGAGGCCGCGCCGGGGCCCGACGCCGCCGGAGCATGACCGGACCGGCCCTACTCCAGCAGGCGGTCCAGGGTCCGGCGGCCCAGCGCGCTCATCGTCGGGTTGCTCTCGGCGTAGTACCAGACGAGGCCCATCGCCTGTTCGAACGCCCAGGCCCGGCCGCGTTCCCATTCAAGGTCGTCGCAGGAGAGGGCGCGCCGGAGTACGTTCCGGGGCCCGGCATCCAGCAGGTGCCAGGCGCCCACCAGGTCCAGGGCGGGGTCGGCCGGGGCGAAGCCTCCGGTGTCGAGTACGCCGGCGAGGCGGCCGTCCGCGACCAGGACGTTGCCGGGGATCAGGTCGCCGTGGCTCATCACGTCGGGGCTCGTACGGGGCAGCTCGCGGAAGTCCTGCCACAGCCGGCGCAGGCGGTCCACGTCGAGCAGGCCCTCGCTCTCCCCGAAGCAGGTCGCCATCCAGCCGTCGTGGCCGGCGATCACACCGCCTCGGTTGTCGCCGTCGAACCGGCGTCCCCGTGTGTCGGCGCCCCGGAGACCCCCGATGAAGCCGGCCAGGTCCAGCGCGAAGGCGTCCGACGCGCCAGGGTCGGCGTCGAAGGCGTTCGTGCCCGGCAGCCAGGTCTGGACGGACCAGGGCATGGGGTAACCCGCGCCGGGGCGCCCCAGCGCGACGGGTTGCGGGACGGGGAACCGCGAAACCGCCGCCAGCTCCGCGGCCGCCCGGGCCTCCCGTTCCAGGGCCGCCAGCGCCTCGCCTGTGCCGGCCGGGCGCAGCGGGAAGCGCGCCGAGAGGTTGTCGCCGATGCGGAAGATGGCGTTGACCGTCCCGGTCGAGGTCAGGGGGCGGACCGCCTCGCCGCTCCACCGGGGGAACTGGTCCCGGATCAGGGCGGCGACGGTCCCGGTGCTCAGGTCGAGTTGGTCGGCGTGCATGGTCAGCCAGTATGGGGAGGCAGGAGCGAGGGGGCGACCGGGTTTCGCGGACGCCGGTTCAGGTACTTCAGTGCGGGAACGCCCTCGGCGGACGCTGTCGGGGCAGTGTGGTGCGGAACTCCTCGATCACGGAACTCACCTGCCGCGTCAGCGCGGTCCGTTCCAGCAGCCCGAGGTAAAGGTGGCGGCGGGCCGGTCCGGGCAGGTCCACACAGAAGTACAGCGCCATCAGCGGGTTGATGAACAGCTCGCTGTCCTTGGTCCTTTCCGTGAACCGGAGGTTGCCGAAGTCACCGCGCACGGCGGCGGCCACGGAACCGTTCACGATGCTCGGGTGGCTCGCGGTGTGGCGCTGGGCGTGCGCCACCGCGTCGAGGTACAGCGCGCCCTCCCGGCCCGACCCGAGCAGTGAGAACGCGCCGAGATAGGAGCCGTCCCGGTCCGGAGCGGCCAGGTTCTCCAGTACGAGCGAGTGGTTCACGCCGTGTACGCGTCCACCCCGAAGCCGAGGCAGGCCACCAGCCGGTGCGCGACCTCGTCCAGTCCGCTCACGGCGGCGAGGCTGGCCATGTCCTCCTCCGGGGTGCCGAGGCCGTGCTCGGCGCCGCGCATCAGGATGTCGGTGCCGCCGTCCACCACCACGATCGCGTCGACACCGCCGAGGTGCTCGATCACCGTCCGGTAGGCCGCCCGCAGCGGCCCGACCCCGATGCTCGGGAAGGCGTACACGGTCGACGGCAGATCCTGCGTCACGAGCCACTGGGCGAGCGTGCGTTCCGGGAAGTAGTCGCCGCGCACGGGGGTGTCGGGTCCGATGGCCGCGACGTCCTGGTCCACCCACACGTCGGGGTCCAGACCGTACAGGTCGGCGAAGGACAGGTTGGCGAGGTGTACCTCCTTGCCCGACGACCGCAGCGCGAGAGCGAGCGGCAGACCCGCGTACACGTCGAAACCGCCGCCCGCACCGGCGATGAGTACCCGTCGCGCGTCGCGCAGGCGAGTGAAGAATGCGGGTTCCCCCAGAGAAATCAGCGCATGACGCCAGCAAGGGGGCGGGGCGGCACCGGGGCGATCGGGCCTCATGAAAACGGTGACGGATCGGTGCGACGGCACAGGAGTTGTCATGCGACTGATCCCGATATATCGTTGAAGCATCGCGACAGTACAGCGATACCGTAAAGAGCAACGCAGGAAAAGGAGAACGGTCATGCGTTCACATGGATTCGAGCATGGACATGGACATGGCTACGGGCGTGGCCCGGGCGGTCCCGAGGGGCGACGTGGGGGATTCGAAGGGCAGCGGGCGGCGTTCGGGCCGTTCGGTCCGCCGTTCGGCGGAGGGCCGTTCGGTGGCGGGCGGAACCGTGGTGGCGGCCGGGGGAGGGCGCGGCGCGGTGACGTACGCGCCTCGATCCTGGCGCTGCTCAAGGACCGGCCGATGCACGGGTACGAGATGATCCAGGAGATCGGCGAGCGCAGCGGCGGGGCCTGGCGGCCCAGTCCCGGTTCGGTGTACCCGACCCTTCAGCTGCTGGAGGACGAGGGGCTGATCAGCAGCGAGAGCGAGGGCGGCAAGAAGCTGTTCACGCTCACCGACACCGGGCGCACCGAGGCGGAGACCGGGCCCGAGGCGCCCTGGGAAGAAGCCGGGCGCGGTGTCGACTGGGAGAGCATGAATGAGATCCGGCAGGCCGGGTTCGGTCTGATGGAGGCGTTCGGCCAGGTCTGGAAGACCGGCACGGCCGAGCAGCGCGAGAAGGCGCTCGCGGTCATCAACGACACACGCAAGAAGCTGTATCTCATTCTCGCCGACGAGCACTGAGCCCCGCCGTGGGCCCGGTGACAGCCGCAGAGAGAACCGGGAGGAGCCCGGCGGTTCAGGCCGCCGGGCTCCTCCCGTTCACGCCTCAGTTCTGATGGGCCTGTTCGGGGCCCGTCCGCCAGATCAGCGCCGCGTCGAAGCAGTCGGAGGCGCGCGGATGCGGTCCGTCGTCGTGGCAGTGGAACGCGGACCAGAACAGATCCGCCGGCAGCGCGTCGAGCGGTGCGTGGACCCGGTAGACGTAGTCGCGCCCGTCGAGTGCCGGCAGGGACACCAGCCAGCTCACCCCTGCCCCCTCCCGCCGCGCCGCGCACAACCGCTCACGTCTGTGGGACGTGTACGGGAGGGCCGTCGGTTGCCCCGGGTCCGGCTCGATGTGCGGGGCAGTGTGCCGACAGGTGTCACCGGGGTGACGCTCCTGACCGCAGCTGTCATGATGTGCCGATGCACGCGTCTCAGGGGAGAAGCGCCGGCCTGGGACTCGCCCTCGCCTCGGCCTTCGCATTCGGCGGTTCCGGAGTGGCGGCCAAGCCGCTCATCGAGGCTGGGCTCGACCCGCTCCACGTGGTGTGGCTGCGGGTGGCCGGCGCCGCGCTCCTCATGCTTCCCGTGGCCTGGCGCCACCGGGCGCTGGTGCGCGACCGGCCCGTGCTGCTGCTCGGCTTCGGGCTGCTCGCCGTCGCCGGTGTGCAGGCCTGCTACTTCGCCGCCATCTCCCGTATCCCGGTGGGCGTCGCGCTGCTGGTGGAATACCTGGCGCCGGCGCTCGTCCTCGGCTGGGTTCGCTTCGTCCAGCGACGGCCGGTCACCCGGGCGGCGGCCCTCGGGGTCGTCCTCGCCGTCGGCGGCCTGGCCTGCGTGGTCGAGGTGTGGGCCGGGCTCGGCTTCGACGTCGTGGGCCTGCTGCTCGCGCTCGGGGCCGCCTGCTGCCAGGTCGGCTACTTCGTCCTCTCCGACCAGGGCGGCGGCGAGGCGTCCCCGGGCGGCGCCGAACCCGCGCATCCGGTCGGCGTCATCGCGTACGGGCTGCTGATCGGCGCCCTCGTGCTCACCGTGATCGCCCGGCCGTGGGGCATGGACCGGTCGGTGCTCGGCGGCTCCACCGTCATGGACGGTACCGCGGTCCCGGCCTGGCTGCTGCTCGTCTGGATCGTGCTGCTGGCCACCGTCATCGCGTACGTCACCGGCGTGATCTCCGTACGGCTGCTGTCCCCGGCGGTCGCGGGCGTCGTCGCCTGCCTGGAGGCGGTCATTGCGACCGTGCTCGCCTGGGTGCTGCTCGGCGAGCACCTGGCCGCCCCGCAGCTCATCGGCGGGGCGCTCGTCCTGGCCGGCGCCCTGATCGCGCAGTCGGCCACGCCCCGGCCGCCGTCCGGCCCCGTGGCCTCGGGGACGGGCGCGCCGGACGCGGGACGGGCGGACGCCCGGAGTCAGGACGCCGTCAGGTAGGCGGGTACGTCGATCGACGGGTCCAGGTCGTCCGCCGGGACCGGCGTGGCGTACGCGGGGGCCACCGGGACGACGCCGGCCCAGTACGGCAGGCCGGTGTCTCGGGGGTCGTCGTTGGGCCCGCCCGTACGGATCTTCGCGGAGACCTCGCGCAGGTCGAGGCGGATGACGGCCGTGGCGGCCAGCTCCTTGCCGTCTGCCGGGCGCGAGTCCTCCGAGCGGCCCGGCACCACCTGGTCCACGATCGCGTCCAGGGCGATGCGCCGCTCCTCGGGGTCGGTGACCGGGTACGCGGTGCCGTGGACGACCACCGAACGGTAGTTGAGCGAGTGGTGGAAGGCGGAGCGGGCCAGTACCAGGCCGTCGACGTGCGTCACCGTCAGGCACACGGGCAGCCCCTCGTCGCCCCGCCCGGCCGACCGCAACGGCCGCGAACCGGTCGAGCCGTGGACGTAGAGCCGCTCGCCGACCCGGCCGAAGAGCGTCGGCAGCACGACCGGCGCGCCGTCGCGCACGAAGCCGAGGTGGCAGAGGTAGGCGTCGTCGAGTATCGAGTGGACCGTCTCGCGGTCGTACGCGGCCCGGTCGCGCGACCGGGTGGGGACCGTGCGGTCCGTCGGCTCGTAGCCGGAGGCGGCGTCCGGGGACATGGTCTGCTGGGGTGCGGTCTCCGGCATTGCGGACTCCATTGCACTAGTGCATACTGTCGTTTGTGCTAGGAGAGTATCGGATCAGTGGCCGGCGCGCACAGGAAATTGCCGCCAGCGTCGAGCGCGGGGTCGGTTCGGGAGAGCTGGCGCCGGGCGAAGTGCTGCCTCCCATGCGGGAGTTGGCCGTTCGGCTGGAGGTGAACCCCAACACCGTCGCGGCCGCCTACCGCATCCTGCGCGAGCGCGGGGTGATCGAGACCGCGGGCCGCCGGGGCAGCCGCATCAGGCCGCGCCCCGCGAGCACCGCGCGCGGTTCGATGCGGGTCGAGGCGCCGCCGGGCGTACGGGACCTGGGCGACGGCAGCCCGGACCCGGCGCTGCTGCCGCGCCTCGGCGAGGCCTTCGCGGCGGTCGCCGAGCGGTACGCGCGCGAGCCCGGCCTGTACGGGGAGGCCCCCGTCGACCCGGAGTTCGCCGCGCTGGCGCGCGCCGCCATGGACGCCGACGGGGTGCCCGCCGGGCCGGTGGCCGCGGCCTCGGGCTCGCTGGACGCGATCGAGCGCGTCTTCCTCGCCCATCTCAGGCCCGGTGACCTGGTCGCGGTCGAGGACCCCGGCTGGGGCGGGCTGCTCGACCTGGTGCCCGCCCTCGGCATGCGGCCGGTCTCCGTGGCGCTCGACGACGAGGGGCCGCTGCCCGACGCGCTGGAGGCGGCGCTCCTGGCGGGGGCTCGGGCCGTCGTCGTCACGGACCGGGCGCAGAACCCGACGGGCGCGGCCGTCTCCGAGGCACGCGCGGCGGAGCTGCGGGCCGTCCTCGCCGGGCACCGGGAGGTCCTGCTCATCGAGGACGACCACGGCCACGCCATCGTCGACCTGCCGGTGTACCCGCTGGCCGGGGTCACGGACCGCTGGGCGTTCGTCCGCTCGACGGCCAAGGCCTACGGGCCCGACCTGCGGGTCGCGGTGCTGACCGGGGACGCGGTGACCGTCGACCGGGTGTCCGGGCGGCAGCGGCTGGGGCCCGGCTGGGTGAGCCGGCTGCTCCAGCGGACCGTGGTGCACCTGTGGCGCACCGGCTCCGTGGACCCGCGTGAGGTGGCCCGGTCCTACGCCGGCCGCCGGGACGCCCTGGTGCGGGCGCTGGGGGAGCGGGGCGTCGGGGCGTACGGCCGCAGCGGGATGAACGTGTGGGTGCCGGTGAGCGACGAGACCGGGGCGGTGGCCGGGCTGTTGCAGGCGGGCTGGGCGGTGGCGCCCGGGGCCCGGTTCCGTATCGACGCGCCCCAGGCGATCCGGATCACGGTGTCCCCGCTCGCCGACGCCGACATCGGACCGCTGGCCGACGCGGTGGCCCGGGCGGCGGGTCCGGCGAGGCCGCTGAGCTACGGGTGAGGGCGGGCCGGACCGGTCACGCGCGCCGTCTGCTCTGGGTCAGGGCGGCGCCCGCCAGGACGATCAGCGCGCCGACCGGGGTGTTCCAGCTCAGCCGTTCGCCGAGCACGGCGACCCCGGCGGCGGTGGCGATGACCGGGATGAAGTAGGTGACCATCTGCGCGGTCGTCGGCCCGACCTCGTTGACCAGGCCGTACTGGAGCAGCACCGCGAGCCCCGTGCCCAGCGCCCCGAGCGCGACGACGGCCAGCGTGGGCAGAACGGGGAACCTGCCGGGGACGGTGGTGAACAGCGGAGTGACGACCGCGAGCTGCACGGTGCCCAGGAAGAGCTGGCTACCCGTGAGCGCGAGGGTCGAGGCGCCGCTGCCCGCCAGCGTGCGGCGCACGTAGATCCAGCCGACCGGGTAGCTGAGCGAGGCCAGCAGGGCCATGGCCGTACCGCTGAAGTCCAGGCCGGAGAAGCCCTGCCACGCGCCCAGCACCGTCAGGACGCCGAGGAAACCGAGCCCGAGTCCGGCGACGCGGCGCCGGGTCGGCCGGTCCTCCGAGAGGGCGACGAGCGAGAGCGCCATGCCCCACAGCGGCGAGGTCGCGTTGCAGATCCCCGCCAGTGTCGACGGGATGCTCAGCTCGGCGTAGGCGAACAGGGAGAACGGCAGGGCGTTGAGGAAGAACGCCGCCACGGCCAGATGGCCCCAGGTCCGCGCCGAGCGCGGCAGCCGCTCCCGCTTCACCACCATCACCACCGCCAGGACGGCGGTCCCCGACAGCAGCCGCCCGAGTGTCACCTGGAAGGGCGCGTAGGCGTCGGTCCCCACCTTGATCAACAGGAAGCTGAAGCCCCAGATGAGCGAGAGCGCCGCGAACCGCAGCCGCCAGTCGAGGGCCGGGCGGCGGGCGGCACCCGTGGCGGAAGCGGGGGCGGTGGCCGGAGCCTCGGGGGGTGCGGCCGGGGAGGCGGACGGCTCGGTGGCGGGTCTCGGTGCGGTCGGGGCGCTCATGAGGCCACGATGACCGCGTTCACCTCGTAGCACAAGTGAGATTTCGTGCGCTCGGTCGCGTAGCATCGCTTACATGTTGAACCTGGAGCGCCTGCGCACCCTGGATGCCCTGGCCAGGCTCGGTTCGGTCAGCGGCGCGGCCGAGGGGCTGCACGTCACGACGTCGGCCGTCTCGCAGCAGATGGCCAAGCTGGAGCGCGAGGTGGGCCAGCAGCTCCTCGCCAGGAACGGGCGCGGCGTGCGGCTCACCGACGCGGGGCGGCTGCTCGCCGACCACGCGGCGCGCATCCTCTCGCAAGTGGAGCTCGCCCAGTCCGACATCGAGGCCCAGCGCGGCGAGGTGGTGGGCGAGATCCGGCTCGGGGCGTTCCCGACGGCGGCGCGCGGCCTCTTCCCCGCGACGCTCCTGTCCCTGCGCGCCGGCCACCCCGAACTGCGGGTGCGCACGCTGGAGCTGGAGCCCGAGGCCGGCATCCGGGCGGTGCTCAGGGGCGACGTCGATCTGGCGGTGGTCCTCGACTGGAGCAACAAGCGGCTCCCGGTGCCCGGCGGACTGACCCGGGCCGAACTGCTCGACGACGCGCCGGACATCGCGATGCCCGCGTGCCATCCGCTCGCCGGCCGGTCCGAAGTGGACCTGGAGGAGTTCGCCGACGACGACTGGGTCTCCTGGCCCGAGGGCGAGTTCTGCTACGACTGGCTGATGTTCACGCTCCGCTCGAAGGGCATCGAACCCCGCATCGCGCACCTCGCGGGCGAGCACCACACCCAACTTGCCCTGATCGCGGCCGGGATGGGGGTGTGCGTGGCGCCCCGGCTCGGCCGGGGGCCGGTGCCCGACGGGGTGCGGCTGGTTCCCGTGCGCCAGAAGATGCGGCGGCACGTCCACGCGGTGTGGCGGACGGACGCGGACCGGCGGCCGTCGATCCGGGCGGCGGTCGCGGCCCTGCGCGAGGCGGGCCGGGAGCTGGACGAGCCCTTCGGGTGACTGGTGCGGGGGCTGGAACGCCGCTCCGGGGCCCGTCCGCCGTGGACGGGCCCCGGAGCGGGCGTCAGTGCGTGGGAGCCGCGGCGGGCTGAGCCGCCGCCGTCTCCTCCGCGAGGCGCTCCATGCCGCTCTGGGTGCGCAGCGGCTTCTCCTTGATGAACAGCACCGCGATCAGCGCCAGGAACGCGAAGGGGGCGCCGATCAGGAACACGTCGGCGGTGGCCACGCCGTACGCGTTCTCGACGATGACCCGGGCCGGCTCGGGAAGCTTGCTGAGCTCGGGGACACCGCCGCCGGTGCCGCCGCCGGCCGCACCGCCGAAGCCCTTCTCCAGCTCCTCGGCCACCCGGTGACCGAGGACGGCGCCGAGCGCGCTCGTACCGATGGCGCCGCCGAGGCTGCGGAAGAACGACAGGACCGAGGTGGCCGCGCCGAGTTCGGAGGCGGGGACGTCGTTCTGGGCGGCCAGCACGAGGTTCTGCATCAGCATGCCGACGCCGACGCCGAGGACCACCATGTAGACGCTGAGCAGGCCGAACGAGGAGTCGGCGCCGATCGTGGAGAGCAGTCCCATGCCCGCGGTCATGATGATGCCGCCCGCGATGAGGAAGCCCTTCCACTTGCCCCGGGCGGAGATGATCTGGCCGGCCACGGTCGTCGAGACCATCAGACCGAGGATCATCGGCAGGCTCATCAGGCCCGCGATCGTCGGGGACTTGCCCAGCGAGATCTGGAAGTACTGGGAGAGGAACACCGTGCCGCCGAACATGGCGACACCGACCAGCAGGCTCGCCACCGTCGTCAGCGCGACGGTGCGGTTGCGGAAGATGTCCAGCGGGATGATCGGCTCCGCGACCCGCGACTCGACCCACACCGCGGCGGCCAGGAGGACCACACCGGCGGAGACGAGTGCGGCGGTCTGCCAGGACGCCCAGTCGAAGCGGTTGCCCGCGAGGGTCACCCACAGCAGCAGCGAACTGACACCGCTCATGATCAGGACGGCGCCGACGTAGTCGATCCTCACCTCGCGGCGGATCGTGGGCAGCTTCAGGGTCAGCTGGAGCAGCACGATCGCGAGCAGCGCGAACGGTACGCCGATGAAGAAGCACCAGCGCCAGCCCAGCCAGGAGGTGTCCACCAGGACTCCGCCGATGAGCGGCCCGGCGACCGTGCCGACGGCGAAGACGGCGCCGAAGATGCCGGAGTAGCGGCCGAGTTCGCGCGGCGGGATGATCGCCGCCATCACGACCTGGGCGAGCGCGGTGAGACCGCCCGCGCCGATGCCCTGCACGACACGGCTGACGATGAGCAGCCCGACGCTGTGCGAGAAGCCCGCGACGAGCGAGCCGATGACGAACATCGACAGGGAGAGCTGGATGAGCAGCTTCTTGTCGTACAGGTCGGAGAGCTTCCCCCAGATCGGCACGGTCGCCGTCATGGCGAGGAGTTCGGCCGTGACGACCCACGTGTACGAGGACTGGGTGCCGTGCAGGTCGGCGATGATCCGGGGCAGGGCGTTGGAGACGACCGTGGAGGCCAGGATGGCCACGAACATGCCGGCCATCAGGCCCGACATGGCCTGGAGTATCTGGCGGCGCGTCATGCCGGACGCGGGCCCCTCGGTCGGACCGGCGGCGCCGGTTTCGGGTGTGACGGCAGCGGTCATCGGCTGACGTTCCTCATTCTCTGGTGACTGGCTCCGCGGTCGGTGGTGCCGCCGAGTGGTGGTGCGGGGTGGGGAGCGGGGCTCGGCGGGACGCGCCGGGCCCCGCTCAGGTCTTCAGGCCGGCGGCCAGCGACGCGAACGCCTCGCGGTACAGGCTCTGGAAGGTGCGGGTACGGCCCGTGGCCACCCAGACCTCGACCGCGGCCCGCACGGCGGCGACGGCCACGTGCGCTAGGAGCCGGGGATACAGGTCGGTGTCCGGGTCCCGGCCGAGGCGTTCGGCGACGACGGCGACCATGGCGGTCTCGTCGGCGCCCCGCGCGGCCAGGAAGTTCGGGAGCAGGGCCGGGCTCTTTTTCAGGACGGCCATCTGGAGCTCCCAGCGCTCGTGGTCCTCCTCGATGGAGGCGAGCTCCTGGGCGATGGCCTCGCTGAGGGCTTCGAGCGCGCTCAGGTGCTCCGGGGCGTTGAGCACGGCCCGGCGGGTCCGCTCGGCGTTCTCCTGGGCGGGGCGCGTGATCGCGTCCTCCAGGCACGGGAAGTAGTTGAAGAACGTGCGCACGGAGACGCCGACCGCGTCGGTGACCGCTTCCACGGTCACGTGCTCGAAGCCGCGGTCGGCGGCCATGCGCAGGGCCGCGCCGGCCAGGGCGTCACGCGTGGCGCGCTTCTTGCGTTCACGCAGCCCCAGGGGCGGATCGTCGCTCATGAAGGTGCATGCTATGCAATTTTGCAGGCTGGGCAAAATTCCGGAACGGTGCCTGCGGAAGGGCCTACCGGGAGGCCGGGAGCGTCGGGAGGATCTTCTCCACGATGCCGAGGATGACGTCGTCCCCGGGCAGGACCGCCCCGGACTCGCTCCACACGGTGAAGTCGAAGGTGCCGCCCGGGTCCTTCCGGTCGAGGGCCACGGTCAGCGTTCTCGCCAGGGGCCCTTCCATGGCGGGGCTGGTGGATCCTACGCCCCCGAAGCGGAACTGCATGAGGTGGTCCGAGGTGAAGACCGCTGGCCGGCCGAGGACCTTGCCCTCCCGGTGCTCCAGCGTCTGGGGCGCCAGCACCTTCGTGTAGAGGGCGATCGTCATGTGGTTGTACGTTGCCGAGAACTCCACGGTGTACGTGTCGAACTGGACCCGGGCCTCCGATTCGGGGACCTTGTCGGCGGTCAGGGACGCGGTGCCGCTGTTTCCGTACGCCACCAACGGTGTTTCACCGGGCGTGCCGAGGAGGGCCGCCAGGTCGGAGCGGTTGAGCGCCTTGCACAGGTCGCCGCCGGTGACCGCGCCCGGCGTCAGGGCGTACGCCTTCGGCAGCTTCTTCCCGGCGGCGTCGTCCGAGCAGGTGGCGGGCTGCCGTGAGGTGGCGGTGGCGTCCCCCGTGACGCGGGGAGCCAGCCACACCGCGCCCACGAGGGCCCCGACCAGGGCCAGGGCCAGGAAGACCTGCGCCGCGGTGTTGGGTTCCTTCTTCTGGGGCGCCGCCGGCCCGGCGCCGGGGCACGGCTGCGCCTGCGACGCCGGGCCGCCCGCCACCACCTTGCGGGCGTGCCAGGCATGGACCACCGTGCGGATGCGGTAGGCGGTGACGAGGAGGAGGGCCGCGCCGAGCCCCGCCATGATCCACCGGTTCTCGGGTTCGGTGACGGCGTTGAGCACCATGCCCGCGCCGAAGAGGGAACCGAAGAGGATCAAGAGAGGTTCGCGTACCCAGAAGGGAAGAACGCGGACGATGAGACCGAGCATCCGGTGATCTCAGCAGAGCGTGATCATTCCTGCTGTGACGGAGGCCATAATTCCGGGCAGGTTCGGACCTGGTGGTCGAATCGTGATCAGCCACCCGTCCGGCGCATCACGGCCACCCCTCTCGGCTTCAGCGTGAGGGCGCCCTGGTCGTTGGAGACGAAGTCGATCTCTTCCGCCCAGTCCGGGTAGTTCATGCCCCGGGTGGAGCCCATCACCATGAAGTTGGTGGTGACGGGGACGCCCGGTGAGAGCTCGCGCAGGATGTCCCGCTCGGCGCGCGGATGCACGGCCGGGCCCGGCCGGCGGGGCGCGGAGTAATCCGGTCCCGTCGGCCGGGCGGGCTGATGGGGCGTCAGGCAGTCAGCTTCCAGCGCTGGTTGTCCCTGCCCCAGCGGGAGTAGAGCTGGAGCTTCGAGGTGGCGCGGTCCACATCCAGGCAGAGTCCGGACTGCGCCCCGCGGATCGTGCCGTCGGAGTGGAACGTCCAGGCAGTCCTGGGTGCCGAGGCTGGTCAGGGCCGTGGTGGGCGAGCCGGAGCGGGTGCCCCAGGCGTACGCGAGGCGGTCGAGGCCCGTGGTGTTGTGGACGCGCAGGCGCGGGGCCGATGCGGTGCCCTCCAGGCGGTACAGCGCGTACCAGTCGTAGTCGGGCCGGTAGGTGTGCTTGCCGCCCAGGCCCGGCCAGTACACGCTGCCCTTGCCCAGCGAGTGGGCGATGTCGGTGGCGGCCCTCAGATACCGGACGAAGTTGTCCGTGCTCGCCGCGTCGTTGTAGTCGCGCCCGTCGTCCATCGGCGCGCCGAACTCGTCCAGCACCGTGCGCGCCCCGCAGGAGCCGATGCGGTTGTTGAACTCCGTGATCCACTCGTCGTACGTCTTGTACAGGTGCAGGGAGAGGCGCGTGCCCGTCAGGCGCTGGTCGGCGCAGACCGAGGTGACCTCGCCGTCGTAGCCGGAGCCGCTGACGACGATCCGGTCCCGGGGGACGGAGGGGTGGGCGGCGACCCAGGACGCGGCCACGTCGGCCCAGGCGGCGGCGGTGTAGCCGTGCGGCTCGTTCATGGGCTCGAAG
Source organism: Streptomyces sp. 2131.1 (assembly GCF_900105515.1). GTDB lineage: Bacteria > Actinomycetota > Actinomycetes > Streptomycetales > Streptomycetaceae > Streptomyces > Streptomyces drozdowiczii. The sequence continues at coordinate 6,076,501 of NZ_FNSY01000001.1, forward strand.
TAGACGTGGGAGTCGGCGCCGTACTTTGCGACGACCGCGTTCCGCATCGCGTCGAGGGCCGCCGTGTTCACGACCATGCCGCCCGAGGAGGTCCCGTCCTCCCAGTAGGACAGGATGACGTCGAAGCCCAGGCCGGTCGCGGCGTCCACGGTGCCCGCGTAGGCGTCCTCGGGGGCGTGGCAGAAGACGGAGCTGCCCGTCGCGCCCAACTCCAGCCAGCGCACCAAGCTCGTCCTCGACAAGTACGACAACGCCTACAACGTGCTCTCCGTCATGTACCAGGAGAAGTCCACCGGCACCACACCGTCAGCCCTGCACGTGGTCGACTTCAAGCTGCCCGCCTGACGGGGGGCGCGTACGGCGGGGCCTGTCGATCACCGGATCGGGCGGGCCCCACCGTCTGTATATTGTTATCGCTCACGCAACTAACTCCCTCTTATAAGCAAGTCACTTGATGAGGGGTTGAGGGAGATTGAGTTAGCGCTCACAATGATAGGTGTGTATCAGTCCGAGAGAACTCCTCCGACCTCCTCCACGGCCCTCTTCGCCGGAGGCCCGCCCGTCTGCCGCCCCGACGCGTACTCCGGGCAGCGGTGGACCTTCGGCTTCCCCGGCGGGCTCGTGGCGGAGGTGCACACGCGCGGTGCCCGCCTCCACGGCCTCTGGGTGCCGGACCGGAACGGCGACATGGCCGACGTCGTCCTGGCGCCCGCCGACCCGGCCCAAACGGCCACCGCCGCCCGGTACTTCGGCGCCACCGTCGGCCGCTACGCCAACCGCATCGCGCGCGGCCGGTTCACCCTGGACGGCACGCCCCACCGGCTGACGACACAGGAGAACGGCCACTGCCTGCACGGCGGGACGGACGGGTTCGACAACAGGGTCTGGGAAGCCGAAAGCGTGCACACCCCCGACCGGACCGGGGTGCTCCTGCACCTCCGCAGCCCCGACGGCGACCAGGGCTTCCCCGGCAACCTGGACGTCACGGTGGGCATGCTCATCGGCCGGGGCGGCGACCTCACCTTCTCCTACGCGGCGTTCACCGACGCCGCCACCCCGGTCAGCCTGACCAACCACGCCTACTTCAACCTCGACGGCGAGGGCGTCGGTGACATCCTCGGCCACGAACTGGCCGTCGAGGCAACCCACTTCACGCCCGTCGGCCCGGACCTCATCCCGCGCGGCGACCATCTCCCCGTCACCGGCACACCGTTCGACCTGCGCAGGCCGCGCGTGATCGGCGAGGCGCTGACCCGGCCGGCTGAGCAACTCGACGTGACAGGCAACGGGTTCGACCACAACTTCGTACTGAAGGCGCGCCGGGACGACGAGCCGCGCACCGCCGCCGTCCTGTACGCCCCGGCCACGGGCCGCTCGCTGGAGGTGCTGACCACCGAACCCGGCCTCCAGGTCTACACCGGGGGACAGCTGGACGGAGCCGTCGTCGGCAAGGGTGGTACGCGCTACCGGGCGGGCGCCGGCATCGCGCTGGAGACCCAGCACTTCCCCGACTCGCCCAACCGCCCCGGCGACCCGTCCACCGTGCTGCGGCCCGGTGACGAGTACCGGTCGAGGACGGTCCTGCGGTTCGGCACCCGGGACTGAGGAGACATGGCTGTGCCCGCCGGTTCACCGAACCGGCGGGCACAGCCATGTCAGCAGCGGGTCGTCAGGCGCCCGCCCGCCGCTTGTTCCATACGTCGAAGCCGACCGCGGCCAGCAGCACCAGGCCCTTGATGACCTGCTGCCAGTCGGTGCCCACCCCGACCAGGTTCATGCCGTTGTTGAGCACACCGAGGACCAGGCCGCCGATGATGGCGCCCAGCACGGTGCCCACACCGCCGCTCATGGACGCGCCGCCGATGAACGCGGCGGCGATGGCCTCCAGTTCGAAGTTCACCCCCGCCTTCGGCGAGGCCGCGTTGAAGCGCGCAGCGAAGACGAGACCGGCCAGCGCGGCGAGCATCCCCATGTTGAGGAAGACCGCGAAGGTCACCTTCCGGTCCTTGACCCCGGACAACTTCGCGGCGGGCAGGTTGCCGCCGATCGCGTACACATGGCGCCCGATGACCGCGTTGCGCATCACGTAGCCGAAGCCGACCAGCAGCACGGCCAGGATGAGCAGGACCACGGGCGCGCCCTTGTAGCTGGCCAGCAGCAGCGTCGTGACGAGCACGGCGGCGACCAGGGCCGTCACCTTCAGCGCGAACAGGCCCGTGGGCAGGGTGTCCAGCGTGAACTCCCGTTGGCGCCGGCGGTCCCGCAGCTCCTGGAGCACGACGTACCCGGCCAGTCCGAGACCCAGCAGCAGGGTGATGTTGTGGTAGTTCGTCTCCGGCCCCACCTCGGGCAGGAAGCCGTTGGCGACCCGCTGCATGCCCTCCGGGAACGGACCGAGCGTCTGGCCCTTGAGGAAGATCTCCGTCAGCCCGCGGAACAGCAGCATCCCCGCGAGCGTCACGATGAACGACGGGATACCGACGTACGCGATGAAGAAACCCTGGAGCGCCCCGGCGACCGCCCCCAGCAGCAGCGTGAGGAGCACCGCGACCGGCCAGGCGAGATGGTGCTCGACCATCAGCACCGCCCCGACGCCCCCGACCAGGGCCATCAACGAGCCCACCGACAGGTCGATGTGCCCCGAGATGATGACGATCATCATGCCGATGGCGAGGATCAGGATGTAGCTGTTCTGCAGCACCAGGTTGGAGACGTTGCGCGGCAGCAGCAGGTCGCCTCCCGTCCAGATCTGGAACAGCAGCACGATCAGACCGAGCGCGAAGAGCATCCCGTACTGGCGCATGTTCCGCCGTACGCCGTCCAGGAGCACCCGGACCACCGGGGTTCCCGTCGGTGGTGCCCCGCCCTCGCCCGAGGGCGGAGTGGCCTTCGTGTGGGTGCTGACGTCGGTGCTCATGCGTGCTGTCCTTCGGTGGGGGCGGTGCCCGCGGTGGCCACCGGTGGTACGGGGGTGTCCTGGGTCATGTGCCGCATCAGGACTTCCTGGGTGGCGGCCTCGCGCGCGACCTCGCCGGTCAGCCGCCCGGCGGCCATGGTGTAGACGCGGTCGCACATGCCGAGCAGTTCGGGCAGCTCGGAGGAGATGAAGAGGATCGCCTTGCCCTCGGCGGCGAGCCGGTCGATCACGGTGTAGATCTCGAACTTGGCGCCCACGTCGACGCCGCGTGTGGGCTCGTCGAGGATGAGTACGTCGGGTCCGGTGAGGATCCACTTGCTGAGGACGACCTTCTGCTGGTTGCCGCCGGAGAGGCGGCCGACCGGTTCGAGGACGTTCGGCGTCTTGATGTTCATCGTCCGCCGGTACCGCTCGGCCACCTTGCGTTCCTCGTGGCCGTCGACGACTCCGCGCCGGGCGAGGTCGCCGAGCGAGGCGAGCGAGACGTTCCGGGCCACCGAGTCCCCGAGGTCGAGGCCGTAGTGCTTGCGGTCCTCGGTGACGTACGCGATGCCGTTCGCGACCGCCTCGGGGACCGTACGGGTGCGCACCTCGCGGCCGTCCTTGAGGACCGAGCCCCGCTCGTAGTGGCCGTAGGAGCGCCCGAAGACGCTCATCGCGAGTTCGGTCCGGCCGGCGCCCATCAGCCCGGCGATGCCGACGATCTCCCCGCGGCGGACCTGGAGCGAGACCCCGTCGACGACCCTGCGGCCGCGGTCGAGCGGGTGGCGCACCGTCCAGTCCCTGACCTCCAGGGCCGGGCGGGCGTCGGTCTCCCCGGTGTACGGCGTGCGGTCGGGGAAGCGGCTGTCGAGGTCCCGTCCCACCATGCCGCGGATGATGCGTTCCTCGGTGGTGCCCGGGTCGTTGACGTCCAGCGTCTCGATGGACCGCCCGTCGCGCAGGATGGTGACGGAGTCCGCGATCCGGGCGATCTCGTTCAGCTTGTGCGAGATGATGATCGAGGTGATGCCCTGGTCCTTCAGCTCCCGCATCAGCCGCAGCAGCTTGGCGCTGTCCTCGTCGTTGAGCGCCGCGGTGGGCTCGTCGAGGATCAGCAGCCGGACGTCCTTCGCCAGCGCCTTCGCGATCTCCACCAGCTGCTGCTTGCCCACCCCGATGTCGGCGACCCGGGTCTCCGGGTGGTCGTCGAGGCCGACGCGCTTGAGCAGCGCGGAGGCGCGGCGCAGCGACGCGCGCCAGTCGATGATCCCGCGCCGGGCCGGCTCGTTGCCGAGGAACACGTTCTCGGCGATCGACAGATGGGGGACCAGGGCGAGTTCCTGGTGGATGATGACGATGCCGCGCTGCTCGCTGGCCCGGATGTCCTTGAAGTGGCACGGTTCGCCGTCGAAGAGGATCTCGCCCTCGTACGAGCCGTGCGGGTGGACGCCGGAGAGCACCTTCATGAGCGTCGACTTGCCGGCGCCGTTCTCCCCGCACAGGGCGTGCACCTCGCCGCGCCGCACGGACAGGGTCACCTCGGAGAGCGCCTTGACGCCGGGGAACGTCTTGACGATGGAGCGCATTTCGAGGACCGGGCCGGGCGGGGCTGGGGACCCGGGCGCGGCGGAGGTCACCCGAGCTCCTTGGCGTTGATGTAGCCGGAGTCGACGAGGACCTTCCGGTAGTTCGACTTGTCGACGCTGACCGGGTTCAGCAGGTAGGCGGGCACGACCTTCTTGCCGTTGTTGTACGTCGAGTCGTCGTTGATCTCGGGCTTCTTGCCGTTCAGGACGGCGGTCACCATGTTGGCCGCGACCTCGGCCAGCGCGCGGGTGTCCTTGTAGACGGTCTGGGTCTGCTGGCCCGCGATGATCGACTTCACGGAGGCGACCTCCGCGTCCTGGCCGGTGACGACCGGCAGCGGCTTGGCCTTGCTCCCGTAGTCGTCGGACTTCAGCGCGGACAGGATGCCGATGGAGATCCCGTCGTACGGGGAGAGCACGGCGTCGACCCGTGCGGTGGAGTACGAGGAGGTCAGCAGGTCGTCCATGCGCTTCTGCGCGGTGCCGCCGTCCCAGCGGAGCGTGGTGACCTGGTTGAGCCGGGTCTGCTTGGAACGTACGACCAGCTGCTTCTTGTCGAAGTAGGGCTTCAGCACCTTCATGGCGCCGTTGAAGAAGTACTTCGTGTTGTTGTCGTCGTTGGACCCGGCGAACAGCTCGATGTTGAAGGGGCCCTTCTTCGCGCCGTCCTTCAGCCCCAGCTTGTCCACGATGTAGGTCGCCTGGAGCTCGCCGACCTTCTCGTTGTCGAAGGAGGCGTAGTAGTCGACGTGCGGGGAGCCCAGGATGAGCCGGTCGTACGAGATCACCGGGATGTCGGCGTCCGCCGCCTGCTGAAGGACGTTGGACAGGGCCTCGCCGTTGATGGCGGCCACGACCAGCGCGTCGACGCCCTGCGTGATCATGTTCTCGATCTGGGCGACCTGCTGGTCGGGGTCGTCCTCGCCGTACTGGAGCGTGGTGGCGAACCCGGCCTTCTTGAGGCTCGCCGTCATGTTCCTGCCGTCGGCGATCCACCGCTCGGAGGACTTGGTGGGCATGGCGATGCCGATGGTGACGTCCTTCTTGTCCTTCTTCTCCTGGCTTCCCCCTTCGCTGTCCTGTCCGCAGGCGGTGAGCAGCAGGGCGCAGCCGGTGGTCACCGCCACGAGGGCGGACGCGGCTCGGAAGTTCTTCTTGGGCATGACCTGGCAATCCCGTCGTCGCGGCGGCCTTGGTGGAGCTCGATTGTTAGCGCTCGCATCAGTGGGTTGCAAGGGGCGTCGACGTCTTTTCTTGCGCCGCCGCACGGCCGTAACCGGAGGAAAGGGAGGTAATCGTGGCGCACCTCGCACGTTCGACCTGTGGGTCGCGCTACGCGCGATGGCCGGTGGCGCCGCCGGGCCGGCCGGGAACGACAAAAGTGCACGCAACCCTTGCCTCCAGGGATTGTGAGCGCTAACAATCAACGGGGTTCCCTTGCTGCCCCGATCACCCCTGACGAGAGAGACCGCATCGTGACGCCACACGCCTCTTCCGACTCCGTCGACCCGCACCACCCCGAGGCCTGCACGGTCGGCGTGGACTTCGGCACCCTGTCCGGGCGCGCCGTGGTGGTCAGGGTCCGCGACGGCGCCGAACTCGGCTCGGCGGTCCACGACTACCGCCACGCCGTCATCGAGGACCGCCTCCCGCTCGCCGGCGTACCGCTGCCCCCCGACTGGGCGTTGCAGCACCCCGAGGACTGGCGCGACGTGCTCCGCACCGCGGTCCCGGCGGCAGTCACGGCCGCAGGCGTCGACCCGGCCCGCGTCATCGGCATCGCCACCGACTTCACCGCCTGCACCGTCCTGCCCACCACCGCCGAGGGCATTCCGCTCGCCCTGCTCCCCGAGTGGTCCGACCGCCCGCACGCCTGGCCGAAGCTGTGGAAGCACCACGCGGCCCAGGAGCAGGCCGACCGCATCAACGCCCTCGCGCACGACCGGGGCGAGAAGTGGATCAGCAGGTACGGCGGCCGGATCTCCTCCGAGTGGCAGTTCGCCAAGGCCCTCCAGGTGCTGGAGGAGGACCCCGAGGTCTACGCGGCCTGCGCACGCTGGATCGAGGCGGCCGACTGGATCGTCTGGCAGCTGACCGGCGCCGAGTCGCGCAACACCTGCACCGCCGGCTACAAGGGCATCCACCAGGACGGCGCCTACCCCTCGCCCGGCTACCTCGGCCGGCTCCACCCGGACTTCGCGGACTTCCCCGCCACCCGCCTGGAGCACCCGCTGTCGGCCCTGGGCTCGCGCGTCGGCGGCCTGAGCGGGCGCGCCGCCGCCTGGACCGGCCTGCCCGAGGGCATCGCCGTGGCCGCGGGCAACGTCGACGCGCACGTGGCCGCCCCCGCCGCCGGAGCCGTCGAGAACGGGCGGCTCCTCGCCATCATGGGCACCTCCACCTGCCACGTCCTCAACGGCGCCACCCTCGCCGACGTCCCCGGCATCTGCGGGGTCGTCGAGGGCGGCATCGTGGAGGGCGCCTACGGCTACGAGGCCGGGCAGAGCGCGGTCGGCGACATCTTCGCCTGGTGGCTCCGCCAGGGCGTGCCCGACGACTACCGCACCGAGGCCAGGGACGCCGGCGAGGACCTGCACCAGCTCCTGACCCGCAAGGCCACCGGCCGCCCGGTCGGGGCGCACGGACTGGTCGCCCTGGACTGGATGAACGGCAATCGCTCCACCCTCGTCGACCACCACCTCTCCGGCGTCATCGCGGGGCTCACCCTCGACACCCGCCCCGAGGACGTCTACCTGGCCCTGCTCGAATCAACCGCGTACGGCACCCGGGTCATCGTCGAGGCGTTCGAGGCCGGCGGGATTCCCGTGGAGGAGTTCATCGTCACCGGCGGGCTGAGGAAGAACGCCCTGCTCATGCAGATCTACGCCGACGTCCTGCGCCGCCCCGTCTCCCTCGGCACCTCCGAGCAGGGGCCCGCGCTCGGCTCGGCCATCCACGCCGCCGTGGCCGCGGGCGCGCACCCGGACGTCCGGACCGCCGCCGCCCGCATGGGGAGCGTCCGGCGGCACGCGTACACCCCCGACGCCGACCGGGCGGACGCCTACGACGCGCTGTTCGCCGAATACCGCGCCCTGCACGACCACTTCGGCACCGGCACGGACCTGCTCCTGCACCGGCTGCGGCGCATCCGCAACGCCGCGCGCACCGCGACGGCCGGCTGACCGTCAGGACACCCCCCGGGCCCAGACCTTTCCTTCCCGCACAACAAGGAGCACACCCGACATGACGCTCGCCCAGCCCGACCGCGAGATCTGGTTCCTCACCGGCAGCCAGTCCCTCTACGGGGACGAGACCCTGACCCAGGTCGCCGACCAGTCACGGGCCATCCACGACACCCTCGCGGACCAGCCGCAGATGACCGTGCGCCTCGTCTGGAAGCCGGTCCTCACCGACGCGGCCGCCATCCGCCGGGTCTGCCTGGAGGCGAACGCCGACGACCGCTGCGTAGGCCTCATCGCATGGATGCACACGTTCTCCCCGGCCAAGATGTGGATCTCCGGCCTCGACGCCCTGCGCAAACCGCTGCTGCACCTGCACACCCAGGCCAACCGTCAGCTGCCCTGGTCCACCATCGACATGGACTTCATGAACCTGAACCAGGCCGCCCACGGCGACCGCGAGTTCGGCTTCGTGCAGACCCGCCTCGGCGTCCCCCGCAAGACCGTCGCCGGCCACGTCACCACCCCCGAGGTCGTCGACCGCATCGCCGGCTGGGCACGAGCCGCCCTCGGCCGCGCCGAGCTGTCCGGCCTCAAGCTCGCCCGATTCGGCGACAACATGCGCGACGTCGCCGTCACCGAGGGCGACAAGGTCGAGGCCCAGCTGCGGTTCGGGGTCTCGGTCAACACCTACGGCGTCAACGACCTGGTCGCCGCGGTCGACACCGCCGACGAGGACACCGTCACCGCCCTCGTCAAGGAGTACCAGGACCTCTACGCCCTGGCCCCCGAACTGCGCCCCGGCGGCGAACGCCACGACTCCCTGCGCTACGCCGCCCGCATCGAGGCCGGGCTGCGCGCCTTCCTCACCGAGGGCGGCTTCCACGCCTTCACCACCAACTTCGAGGATCTCGGCGGACTGCGCCAGCTGCCCGGGCTCGCCGTGCAGCGCCTGATGGCCGACGGCTACGGCTTCGGCGGGGAGGGCGACTGGAAGACCTCGGTCCTGCTGCGCACCCTCAAGGCCATGGCACACGGGCTGCCGGGCGGCACCTCCTTCATGGAGGACTACACCTACGACCTGACGCCCGGCCAGGAACTCATCCTCGGCGCCCACATGCTGGAGGTGTGCCCCTCGCTCACCACGGCGGCCCCGTCCTGCGAGATCCACCCGCTCGGCATCGGCGGCCGGGAGGACCCGGTCCGGCTCGTCTTCGACGCGGCCCCCGGCCCCGCCGTCGTCATCGGGCTCGCCGACATGGGGGACCGGTTCCGCCTCGTCGCCAACCACATCGACGTCGTCACCCCGCCCGAGCCGCTGCCGAAGCTGCCCGTCGCCCGCGCCGTCTGGCGTCCCAGCCCCGACCTGCGTACCTCCACCGAGGCGTGGCTGACCGCGGGAGCACCGCACCACACCGTCCTGACCACCGCGCTCGGCGGCGAGGAGCTGGAGGACCTGGCGGAGATGCTGCGCACCGAACTCGTCGTCATCGACCAGGACACCACCATCCGCCGCTTCACCCGCGAACTGCGCTGGAACCAGGCCTACCACCGTCTGGCCCAGAGCCTGTGACCACCGCCGACACCCCCACCAGGACGGAGCCCACCGTGGCCGGGACCGTATCGAAAGAGCTGCGCCGGGAAGTGCTCGAAGCCAACCTCCGCATCCCCCGGGCCGGGCTCGCCACCCTCACCTGGGGCAACGTGAGCGGCGTCGACCGGGAGGCCGGGGTCTTCGTGATCAAGCCGTCGGGGGTCTCCTACGACGCGCTGGGTCCCGACGACCTCGTCGTCGTCTCACTGGCCGACGGGAGCGTCGTGGAGGGCCGGCTGCGTCCGTCCACCGACACCGAGACCCATCGCAGCCTCTACCTGGCGTTCCCCTCGATCGGCGGGGTGACCCACACCCACTCCACCCACGCCGTCGCCTTCGCCCAGGCCCGGCGCGCGATACCCGTGCTCGGCACGACCCACGCCGACACCTTCAACGGACCGGTCCCCGTCACGGCCGCCCTCACGCCCGAGCAGTGCGCCGAGGACTACGAGTACAACACCGGGCAGGTGATCGTGGACCTCCTGGAGGGCGACGACACCCGGGCGAGCGAGGTGCCCGGCGCCCTGGTCGCCCACCACGGCCCCTTCACCTGGGGCGCCGACGCCACCAAGTCCCTTGAGCACGCCATCATCTGCGAGGCCGTCGCGGAGATGGCCCTGCACACCATCGCCCTCGGCACGGTCGAACCCCCGCAGCACCTGCTGGACCGCCACTTCACCCGCAAGCACGGCCCGGGCGCCTACTACGGCAACCCCGGAGCCGCGTAACGCCGCACCGCACAACTCCCGTGCCCGGGCCCCGCACACCGTGTGCACGGCCCGGGCACCGGTCATTGCACGACGTCGAACGTGGCGTCGCCGTGCCCGGTGACGTCCGCGACGGGGTCGAGCCGCAGCTGGAACGCGTAGTGCCGGAGGTACCGCTCGGGTGCGTCGTACGACTGGAAGGACGACTGGGCGGTGTCGGCCAGCCCGGCGACCCGCCGGAACGTCGAGGACTGCGCGAAGGCGGCGGTGCCGTCGTTCAGGTACGCGCACGTTCATGGACGGACTCCTTTGCCGGATCGGCGGATGGTCCGCAGAGCAGGGCGGGGCGGCGGACCGGCGCGCTGTACGGCGCCGGTCCGGAGCTCGCGGATCTTTGGGGGCCTCGGGGGCCTCGGGGGCCTCGGGGGCCCAGAGCGTCGGCACGACCGGGTTGATGGAGCCGTCGGCGGCGAACGTCAGCCGGTCCAGAGCGACTTCACGGTTGGTCCCGTTGCCGGCCGGCACGGCGAAGCGGTGGTACGCGATGTACCAGGTGTCGGAGTCCGGTGCCTTGACGACGGAGTGGTGGCCGGTGCCCTTGATACCGTCCTCCAGCCGCTTGTGCAGGATGACGCCGCGCCGGGTGAACGGGCCGAGCGGGGACGTACCGGTGGCGTAGGCGACCTGGTAGTTCTCGTCCCGGGTGTCGTTCTCGGACCACATGAAGTAGTAGACGCCGTCGCGCTCGAACACGAACGACGCCTTGCGGTAGCCGCTGGGCGTGATCGTGCGCACGGCGGCCGGGTCGAACGAGGTCATGCCGGCGTTGAGCGGCACGACGTGGGCGGAGCCGTTGCCCCAGTAGAGGTAGGACCGCCCGTCGGTGTCGGTGAACACCATGGGGTCGATGGCCTGGCCCGCGTAGGAGCCGGACCTGATGAGCGGTTTGCCCGGCGCGTCGTGGAACGGGCCGGTGGGGGAGTCGGAGACGGCGACGCCGAGATGCTTCCCGGTGTCCGGTGGCGGCCCCACCGCTGAAGTACAGGTAGTAGCGGCCGTTCCTGGCCACCACGGCGGGCGCCAGGCCGAGTTGTCCGCCCAGGAGTTCTTGTCCTGGGTCCCGGAGGCCGACGTGACGGGGGCGATGCCGGCCAGGCCGTCGCCTGGCGGACGTACCGGCCCGGGAAGTTGAGCGACTCCAGCGAGTGGGCCCCGGTGGGCAGGGGCGGGGCGCGCCGCCCGGGCCGGTGAGGGCTGGAGGGTGGCGGCGAAGAGAGCCGGCAGAAGTGCGAGTACTCGTCCTCGGTGACGCATCGGTTCTCCTGATCTCGAAGGTGGGAGAGAGAACGCGTTCGATGGGATGCGAAAGCCGAGCTCACCAGCAGATCGTTAGCGATAACAGTTCTAGCAGGCGGAGATGTCCCCTGTGCCGGGTGGGCGTGGGGCATGGCGAGACCGGGGTGCGGCTGGCACCTCTTCCTTGCAACGCTGGGGAGGCGACGTGGAAGAGGGTTGGGGCGTGCGAGCCCGCCCAGGGGTGTACCCCGGGCCTCGGAGCCCCGTCAGTATGGAAGGATGTTCGCGCTCACATCAATACGCGCGGCACGGATTGATGTGAGCGCGGGTGGTACGGGTCAGTCGCCGAGGGGTGCCCGCACGCTCTCGCGCCGGACGAGCTCCGGGGTGATGACGGGCTGGGCGCCCTTCGTCTCGGCGCCGTTCATCAGGCCGAGCAGGAGGTCGAGCGTGGTGGTGGCCACCGCGCCGAAGTCCTGGCGCACGGTCGTCAGCGGCGGCGAGTAGTACGCCGACTCCGGCACGTCGTCGAAGCCGACGATGCTGACCTGCTCCGGGACGGAACGCCCCCGCTCGGTCATGGCCCGCAGGGCGCCGAGGGCCTGGTGGTCGTTGGCGGCGAACACAGCGGTGACCTCGGGCATCCGCGCCAGCATCTGCCCCGCGCGGTACCCGGAGGCGGCGGTCCAGTCGCCCGTGCTGATCGGCGGCACCTCCGCGCCGGCCTCCTGGAGCGCCCGGCGCCACCCCTGGATGCGGCCGGCCGCGTCGAACCAGTCCGGCGGGCCGGAGATGTGCCACACCGTCTCGTGGCCCGCCTCCAGCAGGTGCTTGGTGGCCTGGTGGGCGCCGTGCTCCTGGTCGACGGCCACCATCGGCGCGCCGCGCTCGGGGTCGCCGTCGATCGTGACCAGGGGGACCTCGGCGGGCACCCCGGCCAGCGCTTCGTCCGCCGAGGCCGTGGGCGCGATGACCACGATGCCGGCCACCCGCTCGTCGCGGTGGCGCTCGACGGCGGCGGTGATCGAGGCCGGGCCCAGCTCGGGCACCCGGTGCACGCTGACCGCGAAGCCCTGGCGGGCGGCGGCGATCTCGAATGCGGCGAGGAGCGAGGAGGGGCCGTAGAGCGTGGAGTTCTGGGCGATGACGCCGATCAGCTGGGACCGCCCGGTCACCAGGGCGCGCGCCGCGCGGTTGGGCCGGTAGCCCAGCTCCTTGACGGCCGCGAGCACCCTCAGGCGGGTCTGTTCACGCACGTTGGGGTGGCTGTTGAGCACCCGGGACACCGTCTGATGGGACACGCCCGCGAGCCGCGCGACATCGGTCATCGCGGGTTCCCGCACCACTGGACTCGTCGCCGTGGCGTCCTCCACACCCATCTCCTCCTGACGGTGACCTCCCCGCTCCGGCTGCCGGCCGGGGACACGGGTGATCCGCATTGAACGTTCAATCTACGCCCCGGCCGAGGTACGGCCCCGCGATGCGGTGGCCGTCGCCCGGTGCCCGTCCTGCGCAGACCCATAGTGAGCGCTAACACTCTGGACCACAACAAGTCCGTCCCGATGCCGAATTGTGGTTTCCCCAGGGGTTGACGCGGTAAATGTTAGCGCTCACTGTTGACGCCCGTGGCCCCCGATCGCACGAGGTCGGTGGCAGGGACGCACGGTTCACGATGGAGGACGACGCTGTGTTCAAGAAAATTGCCATGATCGGCTGCGCCCTGGCGCTGGCCACGCTGACGGCCTGCGGGAGCGGCGACGGCGGCGGGTCCAAGGGTTCCGGCGGCGACAAGCTGGTCATGGGTTTCGCCCAGGTGGGCGCGGAGAGCGGCTGGCGTACCGCCAACACCAAGTCGGTGCGCGAGTCCGCCAAGAGCGCCGGCATCGAGCTGAAGTTCTCCGACGCGCAGCAGAAGCAGGAGAACCAGATCAAGGCCATCCGCTCCTACATCCAGCAGAAGGTCGACGTGATCGCCTTCAGTCCGGTCGTCGAGACCGGCTGGGACGCCGTCCTGCTGGAGGCCAAGCGCGCGAAGATCCCGGTCATCCTCACGGACCGGGCCGTCGACTCCTCGGACACCTCGCTGTACAAGACCTTCCTCGGCTCCGACTTCGTCGAGGAGGGCCGCAAGGCCGGCAAGTGGCTGACCGAGAACACCGACGGCCCCGCCAAGGTCGCCGAGATCCAGGGCACCACCGGCGCCGCCCCGGCCATCGACCGGCAGAAGGGCTTCAAGGAGGCCATCGCCGGCAAGTCCGACATCAGGATCGTGGCCTCGCAGAGCGGTGACTTCACCCGGGCTGGCGGCAAGCAGGTCATGGAGGCGCTGCTGAAGTCGCACCCCGACATCAACGTCGTGTACGCCCACAACGACGACATGGGCCTCGGCGCCATCGAGGCGATCAAGGCGGCCGGCAAGAAGCCCGGCACCGACATCAAGATCATCACGGTGGATGCGGTCAAGGCCGGCATGCAGGCCCTGGCGGACGGCGAGATCAACTACATCGTCGAGTGCAACCCGCTCCTCGGCGACCAGCTGATGGACCTGGCGAAGAAGGTCGTCAAGGGCGAGAAGGTGCCGGAGCGCGTGGTCACCGAAGAGACCGCCTTCACCTCGGAGCAGGCGGCCAAGGTCCTCAAGGACCGGAAGTACTGACAGGCGCCGCGGCCCCGCCGCCGGGACGGGTGGCGGGGCCGCTCCCCCCTTGACGAAAGCACGGGTCATGACCGATTCCCCAGCGGCCGGCGACAGCCCGGTCGTCGACATGCGCGGCATCACCGTCGAGTTCGCCGGCATCAAGGCGCTCGCGGGCGTCGACTTCCGCCTGTTCCCCGGTGAGGTGCACGCCCTCATGGGCGAGAACGGCGCGGGCAAGTCCACCCTGATCAAGGCCCTCACCGGGGTCTACCGGCCGACGGCCGGAACCATCCGGCTGAAGGACGAGCCGGTCGAGTTCACCACCCCCGGCCAGGCGCAGGACGCCGGGATCAGCACCGTCTACCAGGAGGTCAACCTCTGCCCGAACCTGTCGGTGGCCGAGAACATCCTGCTCGGCCACGAACCGCGCAGGCTGGGCGCCATCGACGGCCGGGCCATGCGGGCACGCGCCGCGGAACTCCTGGCCCGGATCGGTCTGACCATCGACCCGGCATCCGTACTGAGCAGCCACTCCATCGCCGTGCAGCAACTGGTGGCGATAGCCCGTGCGCTGGTGGTGGACGCCCGGGTGCTCGTCCTGGACGAGCCGACCTCCAGCCTCGACAGCGACGAGGTCGAGGAGCTGTTCCGGATCGTCCGGGTGCTGCGCGACGAAGGCGTGGCGATCCTGTTCGTCTCGCACTTCCTCGACCAGGTCTACGAGCTGTCGGACCGGATGACCGTGCTGCGCAACGGCACGCTCGTGGGGGAGTACCTGCCCAGGGACCTCGACCGCATGGGCCTCGTGTCGGCGATGCTGGGCCGCGAGCTCGGCGTCCTCTCCGAGGTCGAGCGCCGCTTCGAGGAACGGGCACCGGGCAGCGCCCCGGTCCTGGTCGCCCGCGGCCTCGGCCGGACCGGCGCGATCGAGCCGTTCGACCTGGAGATCCACGAGGGCGAGGTCGTGGGCCTCGCCGGCCTGCTGGGCTCCGGCCGGACCGAGCTCGCCCGGCTGCTGTGCGGTGCCGACCGCGCCGACAAGGGCACACTCTCCGTCGACGGGGAGACGGTCCGGCCCCGGGGGCCGCGCTCGCTCATCGCCAAGGGCGTCGCCTTCTGCTCCGAGGACCGCAAGGCCGAGGGCGTCGTCGCCGACCTGAGCGTCCGCGACAACCTGATCCTCGCCACCCAGGCGTCCCGGGGCTGGGCGCGGCCCGTGCCCCGCCGCACCGCCGAGGCGATGGTCGCCGAGTACATCGAGCGCCTCGACATCCGCCCCGCCGACCCCGACGCCGTGATGGGGAACCTGTCGGGCGGCAACCAGCAGAAGGTGCTGCTGGCCCGCTGGCTCGTGACCCGGCCCCGGCTCCTCATCCTCGACGAGCCCACCCGCGGGATCGACGTCGGAGCCAAGGCACAGATTCAGAAGGTGGTCGCCGAACTGGCGGCCGAGGGCATGGCGGTGCTGTTCATCTCCGCCGAACTGGAGGAGGTGGTACGGGTGTCCGACCGGGTCGTGGTCCTGCGGGACCGGCACAAGGTGGCCGAGCTGTCCGGCGGGGACATCTCCGTGGACTCCGTCATGTCGGCCATCGCGGCCGACGCCCACGGCGAAGTGGCGGTGGCCTCGTGATCCGCGGACGTCTGCTCTGGCCGCTGATCGCACTCGCCGGCCTCATCCTGCTCAACGTCGTCTTCACGCACTCCTTCCTGGCACTGCGCATCCAGGACGGCCACCTGTACGGCAGCCTCGTCGACATCCTGCGCAACGGCGCCCCGACCATGCTCATCGCGGTGGGCATGACCCTGGTGATCGCCACCCGCGGCATCGACCTCTCCGTGGGCGCGGTCGCCGCCATCGCCGGGGCCATCGGCTGCACCTGGATCGCCGACGGCGGGGACGTCCCGACCGCGGTCCTCCTCGCCCTGGCCGTGTGCGTGCTGCTCGGGCTGTGGAACGGCTTCCTGGTCTCCGTACTCGGCATCCAGCCGATCATCGCCACCCTCGTCCTCATGACGGCCGGACGCGGCGGCGCGATGCTGCTCACGGAGGGTCAGATCGTCACCGTCGACAGTTCGGCGTACCGGCAGATCGGCGCGGGCTTCCTCGTCCTGCCGATCGCCATCCTGATCAGCCTCGCGGTCCTCGGCGGGGTCGCCCTGCTGACCCGCCGCACCGCCCTCGGGATGCTGATCGAGGCGGTGGGCGCCAACCCCGAGGCCAGCAAGCTGGCCGGTGTGCGCTCCCGCACGATCACCTGGACCGTGTACGTGTTCGCCGCGTTCTGCGCGGGCGTGGCCGGCCTGATGATCAGCTCCAACGTCAGCGCCGCGGACGCCAACAACGCGGGCCTGTGGATCGAGATGGACGCCATCCTGGCGGTCGTGATCGGCGGCACCTCGCTCGCCGGCGGCCGCTACTCCCTGGGCGGCACCCTCGTCGGCGCGCTCGTGATCCAGACCCTGACCACCACGGTCTACACCATCGGTGTGCCGACCAACGTGACCCTGCTGTTCAAGGCCGTCGTGGTGATCACCGTGTGCCTGCTCCAGTCACCGCGCACGGCGCGGATCATCGGCGGCCGGCGCAGGACCCCCGCAACCGCTCCCCGATCCCAGAAGGTGGCCGCCGGATGAGCACATCGGCCCTCGCGTCCCTACGACCGCGCCTTCCCCAGCGCTTCCTGCCCGTCGTCGCGACCCTCGTGGTGTTCGCGGTGACCTTCGGGGTCGGCTCGGTGCGCTACCAGGACTTCGCCTCCGGGCAGGTGGTGGCGAACCTCTTCATCGACAACGCCTTCCTCATCGTGCTCGCCGTGGGCATGACCTTCGTCATCCTCACCGGCGGCATCGACCTCTCCGTGGGCGCCGTCGCCGCGCTGTCCACCATGATCGCCGCGTCCACCCTCCGGGCGGGCTGGCCGCCCCTGCTGTCCGTACTCGCCGTCCTCGTGGCCGGAACGGTCCTCGGCCTGCTGATGGGCCTGGTCATCCACTACTTCGACGTGCAGCCGTTCATCGTCACCCTGGCGGGGATGTTCCTGGCCCGGGGGCTGTGCTTCCTCATCAGCGTCGAGTCGGTGTCCATCGACGACCCGGCCTTCCGCGACTTCGCCACCGGCACGATCGAACTGCCCGGCGACGTCACGGTCACCTACAGCGTGCTCGTCGCCCTGGCCGTGGTGGCCGCGGCGGTGTACGTCCTCCACCTCACCCGCTTCGGCCGCACGGTGTACGCGGTCGGCGGCAGCGAGACCTCGGCGCGGCTGATGGGGCTGCCCACCACGAGGGCCAAGGTGGGCGTCTACGCGGTGAGCGGCTTCTGCTCGGCCCTGGGCGGCCTGCTGTTCGCGCTGTACATGCTCTCCGGCTACGGCCTGCACGCGGTCGGCATGGAGCTGGACGTCATCGCCGCTGTCGTCATCGGCGGCACCCTGCTGGCCGGCGGGGTCGGCTATGTGGCCGGCTCGATGGCGGGCGTGCTGGTCCTCGGCACCGTACAGGCGCTGATCTCCTTCGAGGGCACCCTCAGCTCCTGGTGGACCAAGATCGTCATCGGCGCCCTGCTGCTGGCCTTCATCGTCCTCCAGCGCGTCATCGTGCGGCAGCCCCGGTAGTCCGTCCTGCGAGGACGCCCGTCCGTGAACACCGAGGAACTGCGCATCCGCCCCACCGGAGCACCACCCTCATCCGACGACGAGACGAGGAGCGCACACCCATGAGCCCAGCACCCTCCCGGCGCACCCTGCTGCAAGCAGCGGTGTTCACGGCGGCCGCACCCGCCATCGGTACCGCCCTCCCCACGCCGGCGGCCGCCGCACCCCTCGCGGCGGCCGCCCCGGCCATCCCGGTGCCGTCCGCCTGGACGGTCCGCCCCTTCGCCCTCCAGGACGTCGCACTCGGCACCGGACTCTTCGCCGAGAAGCGGCAGTTGATGCTCGACCACGCCCGCGGCTACGACGTGGACCGGCTGCTCCAGGTCTTCCGCGTCAACGCCGGCCTCGCCACCGGCGACGCCGTCGCACCCGGCGGCTGGGAAGGGCTGGACGGCGAGGCCAACGGCAACCTGCGCGGCCACTACACCGGCCACTTCCTCACCATGCTCTCCCAGGCGTACGCGAGCACCGGAGACACCGCGTACGCGGACAAGATCCGCACCGTGGTCGGCGCGCTGACCGACGTACACGAGGCGCTGAGCCGCGAGCCCCGCATGCTCGCCGTCCCCGGAAAGTTCGGCACCGGGCAAAACAACGTCCGCGGCTCCTACCAGTACGTGGACCTGCCCAAGACCGTCCTCGGCACCGGAGCCGCGCTCACCCTCTCCGCCTGGATCAGGCCCACCCACGCGGACAACTGGGCCCGGGTCGCCGACTTCGGCAACGACACCACCCGCTACCTGTACCTCGCGGCCCGCGACGCGAAGGGCCTTCCCCGGTTCGCGATCACCACCAACGGCCCGGCCGGCGAACAGTCGCTCACCGGAACCGCCGCGCTGCCCCTGAACCAGTGGAGCCACCTCGCCGTCACCCTCGGCGGCAACACCGGCACCCTGTACGTCAACGGCACGGCTGTCGCCCGCAACACCTCGATGAGCCTCGACCCGGCCGCCCTCGGCGCCCTCGCCGACCACTGGCTCGGCCGCTCCCACTTCGCCTCCGACCCCGTGTTCGCGGGCGCATTCGACGAGTTCAACCTCTGGTCCCGGGCGCTGACGGCGGCCGAGATCACCTCCCTCCAGTCCCGGCGCGCACCCGAAACCGCCGCCGGGCGGGGCAACCTCGCCTCGTACGACTTCTTCGAGACCACCGGCGGCACCTTCACCGACGCCTCGGGCCGGAACCTGCACGCCACCCTCCGTCGCACCTGGGGTGCCCCCAGCCATCCGGGCTTCCTCGCCGCCGCCCCGCCCACCACAAGGCCGGCACCAAACCCCGGCGCGGATCTGTCGCTGAGAGTTGACAGTTGTTGTCGGTGAGTGCGGACATCGTCTGTGGTTGGGTGGAGGGGTGTCGCTGAGATTTGAGCGGCGGTGCGGGCTTGCAGTGGAGGGGGCCGCGATGACGTCGCAGTCCAGGATCGAGGGGGACCATGACCAGACGTTGGTACACACCACTCGGCATCAATCTACTACTGGGCATACCAGCCATCGTGCCCATGCTGATGCTCTGGTTTCTGCTGTCGAACTGGCCGCTCGCCGGCATGGGGCTGACGACAAGAATTCCGAACAACGAGCATGACGACAGTCCGAATGCGGCACTTCTCTTCTTCGGCCCCATGATCGCTGCGAGCGCCGTCCTCTGGTGGATCGCCAACCGTCCTCTCGCCCGCCGAACTCAACTCACCGCACTCCGCTACTGGCTCCTCTCCTTCACGGGCATTCTCATCCCAACCGCCGTCGCCATCACAGTTTGGCCCTAACGCATCCATTACTGCTGTCAGCAGTCATCTGCAGAGCCAGGTGGGGTTAAACAACAAGTTCAGGGCGTGTCCGCAAAGTCCCGTCTGGCCCGCGACGCCTGGCACGCACTCTCGCCGCACCGGCCGAAATCCCAAGTACGTCCAGTACGAGGGATGTCGGCCGGCGCACCGAGGAGTGGGGTCTCCCC
Organism: Streptomyces sp. 2131.1; assembly: GCF_900105515.1. Lineage (GTDB taxonomy): Bacteria > Actinomycetota > Actinomycetes > Streptomycetales > Streptomycetaceae > Streptomyces > Streptomyces drozdowiczii. The sequence goes on from NZ_FNSY01000001.1 coordinate 6,096,006, forward strand.
TGTTCGAGCGAAGCCGAGAACTTGGGGATGCACCGGACGTCGCAGGCCACGCCCTTCGGGCGTACGACGGGACTTTGCGGACACGCCCTGGCGTCAGCGGGTGTCGGCCGCCGCTTCGAGTGCGGGGGAGGCCGTGAACAGAGCCTGGACGGCGGCGGTCACCCGGGCGGCGACCACCTCGGGTGTGGAGGCGTCCAGCTTGCCGTCCAGGTGCAGGAACGCCAGTCCGTGGACCAGGGCCCACACCGTGGTCGACAGGGCCTCCGGGTCGGTGCCCGGGAAGGCGGCGCGCACGATGCCGCGCACGTACTCGGAGATGGCGGCCGTCGCGGCGACCCGCTCCTCGCTGGCCGGGTCGCACGGCTCGGCGAACATCGCCCGGAAGAGGGCCGGGTGCTCCAGGGCGAACCGCACGTAGGCGACGGCGACGGCCGCCATGTCGTCCGGCGTCGACGGGGCGGGGTGGGCTGCCGCCAGTGACCCGGCGAGTTCGCGGTACCCCTCCGCGGCGACCGCCGAGACGAGCGCCTCGCGGTCCGCGTAGTGGCGGTAGGGGGCCGTGGCCGAGACGCCGGCCCGGCGTGCGACCGCGCGCATGGACAGGGCCGCGCTGCCGTCCTCCTCCAGCAGCTCACGGGCCGCCCGCAGACAGGCGGCGCGCAGATCGCCGTGATGGTACGTGCTGGTCTGTGCCATGGGTCCTTCTCGGTCTTCCGGTGCGTCCACAGCGCGCAATCGATGTAAATGGTGCATACATCCTAGGTGATCCGGGCCCGGAAACGGAATGCCGGGCAGCTCGCTCCCTCCATTGTTGACGGTGCTCACATTGGGTCGTACGGTTATGTGTACGCCGCTTACATGAGAGTGAGGAGGACCGTCATGTCTCCGTCCGCCCCGCAGCAGGACACCGTGGCCGTCGACCTGGGAGGCCGCGAGGTCCTTGTGCCCCAGGGGGGCCTGTACGACAGCTACCGGATGAACCCCGACCTCGACCTGATCGCCCGGGACCCGCGCGTCGGCGGGGTGGACTTCTTCCGCAAGCTCCCCAAGATCCGGGTCGACTCACCGGTCGGGCCCACGCTCACCCCGAACTTCTACTACGCGATCTCGACCGCCCGGCTCACGATGGCGGCGTCGTCCCGCGCGATCCGCGACCGGCTGCCCGAAGAGCTGTCGCCGCTGGAGATCGTCCCCGGTCTCGGCCTGGTCTCGGTCATGTTCTTCCGCTACGACGTGTGCGACATCGACTTCTACACCGAGGCCGCCGTGGGGATCGCCGTGAAACCCGCGCGCCACGGCGGGCTCGGGTTCTTCGACCTCGTCTCCGGCCTGAAGAACGAGAGCCTCGATTCCTACGTCCTCTCCCTGCCGGTGAGTTCGGACATCGCCCAGGTCCGCGGCCACGACGGCTACGGCTTCCCCAAGTGGGTGACCGGTCTCGACGTCGACATCGACCGGACCCGGACGACCGCGCGCGTGGCCGACCCCTCCGGCGGAATCGACCTGTCCCTCACCGCGGACACCCCCGCCCAGAAGTCGTACCCGAGCGGCGAGCGCGTCGGCTCGCTGACCTCGTACACGACGATCGACGGCGCCTGGCACTCCACCCTGAACCAGACCAACGTGCTGAGCGCCGGCACGACGCGCAGTGCCCGTGGCATCGCCCTCCGCCTCGGCGAGGGCCGGATGTCCGACGACCTGCGGTCGCTGAGGCCCAAGCGGATCATCCAGTTCGACGTGATGACCGAGGGCCAGGCCGCCCTGCACATGCCGGTGCCCACCTCGGTCCGGAGCCGGCACAAGTAACCGGACCGGCCCACGCAACGAAGGAGCCCCCCCGCCATGGCCACCGCACAGGCCCGCCCCGCCACCGCCCGCGGACCCCGCCTCCCCGCGACGCTCACCCCGCACGTGCTCCAGCGCCTCGCCGGCCGCGTCTCGGCGGCGCCCGACGCCGCACGGGTCACCACCAGCGCCCCCTACACCGGCGTCCCCCTGGCCGACCTGCCCGTCTCCACCCCCGCGGACGTCGAGGACGCCTTCGCCCGCGCCCGGACGGCCCAGAAGACCTGGGCCGCCACCCCGGTCGCCGAGCGCGGGAAGATTCTGCTGCGCTACCACGACCTGGTCCTGGCCCGGCAGGAAGAGGTTCTCGACCTGATGCAGGCCGAGAACGGCAAGACCCGCCGCGACGCCTTCCTGGAAGTCGTCGACATCGGCATCGTCTCCCGCTACTACGCCCGGAACGCCGCCAAATACCTCGCCCCCAAGCGCCGGCGCGGCGCGTTCCCGCTGCTCACGCATGCCACGGAGGTGCGCCACCCCAAGGGCGTCGTCGCGGTCGTCTCGCCGTGGAACTACCCGCTGAGCATGGCCGCGAGCGACACCATCGCCGCTCTGGCGGCAGGCAACGCGGTCCTCCAGAAGCCCGACACCCAGACGGCGCTCACCGCGCTGTGGTCGATGGAGCTCATGTACGAGGCCGGGCTGCCCGAGAACGTCTGGCAGATGGTGACCGGCAGGGGGAGCTCCATCGGCGGCGCGCTGATGGACAACGCCGACTACATGATGTTCACCGGCTCCACCGCCACCGGACGGCAGATCGCGAGCGACGCCGGCAGGCGCCTGATCGGCGCGTCCCTGGAACTCGGCGGCAAGAACCCCATGATCGTCCTGGACGACGCCGACATCGAGAAGGCGGCCGCGGGCGCCGTCGCGGCCTGCTTCCCCTCCGCCGGACAGCTGTGCGTCTCCGTGGAGCGCCTTTACGTGGCCGATTCGGTCCGGGACCGCTTCCTCGACGCGTTCCTCGCCCGCACCCGGAAGCTCGCGATCGGTGCCGCGTACGACTACGGCGTCGACGTCGGGAGCCTCACCACGCCCGCCCAGCTGAAAACCGTCACCGAGCATGTCGACGACGCCGTCGCCAAGGGCGCCACCGTGCTCGCCGGGGGCAGGGCGCGCCCCGACCTCGGCCCGCTCTTCTACGAGCCGACCGTGCTCACCGACGTCACCCCGGACATGACCCTGCATTCCCACGAGACCTTCGGGCCGGTCGTCTCCGTCTACACCTTCCAGGACGTCGACGACGCCGTGGAGCAGGCGAACGCCACCGCGTACGGCCTCAATGCCAGCGTCTGGTCGCGCGACGGCAGGCGCGGCCGGGCCGTCGCCGCCCGCGTCCACGCCGGGACCGTCAACGTCAACGAGGCGTTCGCGGCCGCTTGGGGCAGCGTCGACGCCCCCATGGGCGGCATGGGCGACTCCGGACTCGGCCGCCGCCACGGGGCCGAGGGCATCCTCAAGTACACCGAACCCCAGACCATCGCCCACCAGCGCGTCCAGGGCTTCACCCCGCCGAGCCGCATCTCCCCCGAGACCTGGGCCGCACTCCTCACCGGAGCACTCAAGGCCCTCAAGGCGCTCGGTGTCCGCTGACGGGACCGCGCTGTCAGTTCCTGAGCGCGTCGGCGAGGAAGTCGACGGCGAGCTTGCGGGCCACGTTGGCGGCGCGGGTGTCGCGGAGGCTGTCCAGGAGAAGGAAGTCGTGGACCATGCCGGCGACCCGGACGGACGTGACGTCCACCCCCGCCTCGCGCAGCTTGTTGGCGTACTTCTCGCCCTCGTCCCGCAGGACGTCCGCCTCGTCGGTGATGACCAGCGTGGTGGGCAGCCCCTTCAGCTGGTCCAGGGAGGCCCGGAGCGGGGAGGCGTGGTGCTCGGCGCGCTGGGCGGGATCGGTGGTGTACGCGTCCCAGAACCACTTCATGCCGTCGCGGGTGAGGTAGTAGCCCTCGGCGAACTGGTGGTACGACGGGGTGTCGAAGTCGGCGTCCGCCACCGGGTACAGCAGGCACTGGGCCCGCAGATCGATGCCCCCGCGCTCCTTGTTCATCAGCGCGAAGACGGCGGACATGCAGCCCCCGACGGACTCACCGGTCACGGCGATCCGCGAGGTGTCGAGCCCGTGCTCGGCGCCGTGCTCCAGAACCCACCGGCCCACCGCGTAGTTCTGCTCGACCTGCGTGGGGTACCTGGCCTCCGGGGCCCGGTCGTAGACGGGGAAGACGCCCGCCGCGCCGGCCCCCACCGCGAGTTCACGGAAGAGCCTGTCGTGGGTCTTGTCGTCACCGAAGACCCAGCCCGCGCCGTGGATGTAGAACAGCACCGGCAGCGGCCCGGTGGTCCCCGCCGGGCGGATGATCCGGGTACGGACCGTGCCCCACTCGCCCGCGTCGACGTCGACCCACTCCTCGTCCACCTCGGGACGGGGCACGGATTCGTCGCTCTGCAGGCCGAGCAGGATGTCGCGGCCCTTCTCCGGAGGGACCTCGTAGATCCGCGGATGCGGGTCCGTGGCCTCGCACAGCTCCTTCGCGGCCGGTTCCAGATAGGGGGTGATCGGAGGAGGAAGGTCAGTCATGTCCGCTCCTTGTCAGGGGCACCGGGTGCCCGGCTCGTACGGCTGTCCCGACCGCGGCCCATGAGCCCCCGAGTGGGCGTCGACGGTCCGAACCTCATCGTTCGCCCCCCTCCGCCCCTCCGCAACCGGGCTGGAGCGGCCCGGACCGCGATGTGCCCCGTGGCGCTGCCCGGACCCCGGACAGATGATTGGTTCGTACCGATCACACCGTTTGAGCCGAATATTCAGAGAAATTCAGAGGCAGAAGGAGGCCCGTGGTGACCAGGGTGTTGTTCGTCGTGTCTGCGGCAGACCGCTGGACGTTGCGGGACGGGGAGGTGCATCCGTCGGGGTTCTGGGGCGAGGAACTCGCCGTGCCGCACAAGATCTTCTCCCGGGCCGGCTGGGAGATCACGATCGCGACCCCGGAAGGGAAGGTCCCGACCCTGGACCGGCTTTCCATGTCCAGGACCGCCGGGCGGCCCTCCAGGCTCCGCGAGGTCGCCGCGTACCTGGAATCCATCCGGGGCGAGCTGAACAGCCCCCGCTCCCTGAGCGACATCGACCCGGACGACTTCGACCTCGTCTTCTACCCCGGCGGACACGGCCCGATGGAGGACCTGTCGGTCGACCCCGTGTCCGGCGCGCTGCTGACCCGGGTGCTCGCCTCCGGCAAGCCGCTCGCGCTGCTGTGCCACGCACCGGCGGCAGCGTTCGCGGCACAGAACGCGGACGGGTCGTGGCCGTTCGAGGGCTACCGGATGACAGGCCTGTCCAACCTGGAGGAGAAGTTCAACAGCTTCGGCCGCAAGGCCGTCTGGCTGCTGGAGGACCGGCTCCGGGAGAGCGGAGCGAAGTACTCCAAGGCCCGCCTGCCGCTGCTGCCGTACGTCGTCGTGGACCGCAGCCTCTACACGGGGCAGAACCCCCCGTCGTCCGAACGCCTCGCGGAACGCCTCGTCGCCGACGTCGAAGCGGCGTCGAAGACCGGCTAGCGGCAGCCGCGCAACGCACACCCGGCGGCCCCGGACGGGCCCCGGCATCAAGAGACAAGAAAGAGTGACGCAACACATGCACGCAGTTCTGGGCGCCAACGGACCGATCGGCGAGGAGCTCACCCGTGAGCTGTACCGCACCTTCACGCGGGACATCCGGCTGGTCAGCCGCAAGCCCGCCAAGATCCACGACACCGATCAGCTCGTCCCGGCCGACCTGACGGACCCCGCGGCCACCGACCGCGCCGTCGAGGGCAGCGAGGTCGCCTACCTCACCGTGGGCCTGCCGATGGATTCGGCGCTGTGGGAGCGGCAGTTCCCCGCGATGATGCGCAACGTCATCGACTCCTGCGCGAAGTACGGCACCAAGCTCGTGTTCTTCGACAACACGTACATGTACCCCGGGACCACCACCCCGCAGACCGAGACGACCGGCTTCGAACCCAACGGCCGCAAGGGCCGGGTGCGTGCGCAGATCGCCACGATGCTGCTGGACGCGATGGCGGAGAAGTCCGTCGAGGCCGTCATCTGCCGCGCACCGGAGTTCTACGGGCCGGGCAGGACCAAGAGCCTCACCAACTCGCTCGTCTTCGACCGGATCAAGGCGGGGAAGCGGCCGCTCGTACCCGTCGGCGCGCACACGGCCCGCTCCCTGATCTGGACCCCGGACGCCAGTCGCGCCATGGCTCTGATCGGCAACACCCCGGACGCCTACGGCCAGACCTGGCACCTCCCGGTCGCCCCGGACCGCCTCACCTACGCCGATATGGTCGAGGTAGCCGGGGAGGTCACCGGCCGCCGGCTCCGGTACACGGTGCTGCCCGAGGCGCTCTTCCGGATCGGCGGGCGCTTTGTCGGCCAACTCGGCGAAGTGCAGGAGCTGTTGCCCCGCTATCGCGGCGACAACATTTTCGACACCACGAAGTTCGCGACCCGCTTCCCCGATTTTCCCGTCACCTCCTACCGCACGGGAATCACCGAGATCCTGGGCTCCTGAAGGGAGTTGCCCCATTTCGGGCTGGTGCGGATGTGGCCCGTGAGGAAACATGGGCCCGCGTGGCACGGAGTCGCACGTGCCACCTTCGTACGAAGTGAAGAGGGCCGATGACTGACGGGCAGGGCAACCAGGTGGCGGTGGACGGAATCGACACGGGCACACCGCATTCGGCGCGCGTGTGGAACTACTGGCTGGGCGGCAAGGACAACTACGAGGTGGACCGCCGCCTCGGGGCCACGATGGAGGAGTTGTACCCCCAGATCATCGAGATAGCGCGTGCCTCCCGGGCGTTCCAGGCGCGGGCCGTGCGCTATCTGGCCGCCGAGGCGGGCGTCCGGCAGTTCCTGGACCTCGGCACCGGCCTGCCGACGGCCAACGCCACCCACGAGGTCGCCCAGGGCGTCGATCCGGCGGCACGCATCGTGTACGTGGACAACGACCCGATCGTCCTCGCCCACGCCCGGGCCCTGCTGACGAGCCGGCCCGAGGGTGCCACGGACTACGTGCACGCGGACCTGACGGACGCGGAGACGGTCCTGCGCGAGGCCGCCCGCACCCTGGACCTCAGCCGCCCGGTGGCCGTGATGCTGCTCTCGACGCTGGGGCACGTGGCGGAGGCGGACGACGCCGCGGCCCTGCTCCGCGGCTACCTGGACGCGCTGCCCGCCGGCAGCCATCTGATGCTGTGCGACACCATCGAGACCCCGGAGACACGGGCCGCGTCCGACGAGTACGCCAGCGGCGGCGCCATGCCGTACATCTCGCGGCCCAAGGAGATCGTCGCGTCGTTCGCGGACGGGCTCGACCTGGTCGAGCCGGGCTTCGGCTCGATCAGCCACTGGCGCCCCGAGGAGCCGCTCACCGGGGCCCCGGTCGACCAGTGGGGCTTCGTGGCCGCCAAGCGGTAGCCGCCCCGGCCCGGGGTGGCCGGGCCCCCGGGCCGCTCGTGCGGCTGTCCGGGGAGCCCGGCCGATTGCCCCCGTCTCAGCCCTGCCCGGGGCCCGGCCGGTCGGCGTCGCCCGGACGGCGGTGCAGTGGCTGTTCGGGCGTGGGCCGCCGCTCCGGCGGGGAGATCGCGAGGGTGACGGGCTCCTCACCGTTCACGTGCGCCTCCGTGCCGTGGTGGTGGATCGTCAGCGGTTCACCGATCAGCAGGGAGTACGTCGCCTTGTCGGGCCCGATCTCCACCTGGAGGCACCGGCCGCGGAACTGGAGCCGGAAGGCAAGGCGGCTGAACTTCTCGGGCAGCCGGGGCGCGAAGCGCAGGCTGTCACCGTCCCGCCGGGTGCCGCCGAATCCGGCGACCAGAGCCATCCACGTACCGGCCAGCGAGGCGATGTGCAGTCCGTCGCGGGTGTTGTGCTCCAGGTCGGCCAGGTCCATCAGCGCGGCCTCGGCGGTGTAGTCGTAGGCCAGCCGCAGATGCCCGGTCCTGGCGGCGACGACGGCCTGGCAGCACGCCGACAGGGACGAGTCCCGTACGGTCAGCGGCTCGTAGTAGGCGAAGTTCGCGGCCAGCTGCTCCTCGTCGCAGTGGGCGTCGAACCAGGTGCCGCAGGTGTACATGGCCAGCACGAGGTCGGACTGCTTGATCACCTGCTTGCGGTAGATGTCGAAGTAGGGGAAGTGCAGCATCAACGGGTACTGGTCGGCACGTGTGCTCGCGAAATCCCAGCGCTGGTGGTGGGTGAAGCCGGCGTGCTGCTCGTGCACGCCGATCTCCTCGTTGTAGGGGATGTGCACGGCCTCGGCGGCGTCCCGCCAGGCGGCGCTCTCCTCCTCGTTCACACCCAGCCGGGCCGCCTCCTCCGGGTGGCGTTCGCACACGTCGGCCGCGGCGAGGAGGTTGGAGCGGGCCATGAGGTTGGTGTACGTGTTGTCGTCCACGACGGCGCTGTACTCGTCCGGCCCCGTGACGCCGTCGATGTGGAACACACCGTGCGGGTCGTGATGGCCCAGCGAGCGCCACAACCGCGCCGTCTCCACCAGGAGTTCCAGGACGGTCTCGCGTTCGAAGGCGGTGTCGCCGGTCACCGCCGCGTGGCGCACCGCGGCGTGCGCGATGTCGGCGGCCACGTGGAAGGCGGCGGTGCCGGCCGGCCAGTACGCGGAGCCCTCCGAGCCGTCGATGGTCCGCCACGGGAACGCGGCACCGCGCAGTCCGAGCTGGGTGGCCCGGTCCCGGGCGGCGGGCAGGGTGCCCTGGCGCCAGCGCAGCGCCTCGGCGACCGCCCTGGGCTCGGTGTAGGAGAGGAGGGGCAGCACGAACATCTCGGTGTCCCAGAAGGCGTGGCCGTCGTACCCGGAACCGGTCAGCCCCTTGGCCGGGATCGCCCGTTGTTCGGCGCGGGCACCGGCCTGGAGCACGTGGAAGAGAGCGAAGCGGACCGCCTGCTGGATCTCCTCGTCGCCGTGCACCTCGACGTCGGCACGGGCCCAGAAGTCATCGAGGTAGGCCCGCTGCTGGGCCACCAGTTCGTCCCAGCCGCCATGCGCGGCGGCAGCCAGCGCGGCCTCGACCTGATCGCTCATCGCGGGCCGGGAACGGGCCCCCGACCAGCCGTGGGCGACGGTCTTCTGCACCCGCAGCCGCTGTCCCGGGTCCAGGACGGAGGTGATGGTCAGACGCGCGACGTCCGTGTTGCTCTCGCTGCTGGTGGTGATGTCCCCCGGGGCGTCCACGACGTGGTCGGCGGCCACGGCGACCCTGAGGCCGCTGCGCCGCGTGCGGTGCACCAGGCGCAGCCGCGACCCGACGGCCTGGTCCTCCTCGGGCTCCAGCGGGGACTGCAACGCCTGGGCCGTCCGCGGGTCGCCGTCGGACGAGGGCAGGCTCTCGTTGGTGACCAGCTCCGACTGGATGACCACCCTGGTCCGGCTGTCGACGGGCTCCACCTCGTACTGCACGGCGGCGATGGCGCGCTGGGTGAGGGAGACGAGACGGGTGGAACGCACCCGGACGGTCGTACCGGCCGGGGAGGTCCACTCGCAGCTCCGCTCCAGCACGCCGCGCCTGAAGTCCAGGGTGCGCTCGTGCTTGCGGAGGCGCCCGTAGCGCAGGTCGAAGGGTTCGTCGTCGACGAGCAGCCGCAGCAGCTTGCCGTTGGTGACGTTGATGACGGTCTGGCCCGACTCGGGGTAGCCGTAGCCCGCCTCGGCGTAGGGCAGCGGGTGCAGTTCGTACACCCCGTTGAGGTAGCTGCCGGGCAGTCCGTGCGGTTCGCCCTCGTCGAGGTTGCCGCGCCAGCCGACATGCCCGTTGGACAGGGCGAAGACGGATTCGCTCTGCGCCAGGAGATCGAGGTCGAGAGCCGTCTCGCGCACGCGCCAGGGCTCCACGGTGTACGTCCGGTTGGTGATCACGCGCCGCCTCCGAGTTCGGCGAGGTCCTTGACGACACGGTCGGCGCCGTGGGCGTACAGCGCGTCGGTCTGCCCGACGCGGTCGACGCCGACGACGAAGCCGAAATGCCCGGACCTGCCCGCGTCCATGCCGGCCAGCGCGTCCTCGAAGACGGCGGCCCGGGACGGCTCGACGCCGAGGTCCCGGGCGGCGGCCAGGAAGGTGTCGGGGTGCGGTTTGCCCGGCAGTTTCCGTTCTCGGGCCACCACGCCGTCGATCCGTACGTCGAACAGCTGCTCGGCGGCGATGGAGTGCAGTACGTCGCGGGTGTTGGCGCTGGACGAGACGATCGCGGTGGCGAGCCCGGCGGCGCGGACCGCGTCGATGTAGTGCAGCGTGCCCTCGTACGGCTCCACACCGTCGGTACGGATCTTCTCCAGGAGGAGCTCGTTCTTGCGGTTGCCGACACCGTTGACGCTCCGCGTGTCCGGCGGGTCGTCGGGGGTGCCCTCGGGCAGTTCGATGCCCCGGGAGGCGAGGAAGGAGCGGACGCCGTCGGCCCGGGGGCGGCCGTCGACGAACTCGTCGTAGTCGGAGTCGGAGAAGGGGCGGAAGTCCGCTCCGTCCCGCTCGCGCAGGAAGGCGTCGAAGGTCGCCTTCCAGGCGGCGGCGTGTACCACCGCCGTTTTGGTGACCACCCCGTCGAGATCGAAGAGACAGGCCTGGATGCCTTCGGGAAGTCCGAGCTGTGTCGTCATGACCCCACAGTTCCCCGCCAGGGCGGGTCCGATCGGATGACACGCTGTGAGGTACGCCGCCTACCTGCCCGGACTCAGGCCCGTCGGCGCACTCAACGCCTGCTCCACTTCTGGTTGTCCCGGCCGTTGCAGTCCCAGAGCTGGAGGCGGGCGCCGCCGCCGGTCTGCGCGTTCTTCACGTCCACGCACTTGTTGGCCTGCGGGTTGACCAGGTCGTGGTCGGCGCTCAGCACGAACTGCTGGGCCGGGTTCCCGCTGCACCATGCGATCTGGATCACCGCGCCGTTGTCGTGCGAGCCCCAGGCAACGTCCATGCAGAGGCCCATCGAGCGGATGGTGCCGTCCGGGCGGAAGTCCCATTTCTGCCAGTTCTTGCCGGTGCAGTCGGCGATCTGGAGGGGGGAGCCGTCCGCCCCCTTGTGGGCCACCATTTCGATACAGCGGTTGGAGGCGTGGCCGAAGAGCGTGGTGCCCGGCGCAGCGGTCACCGTGGTGGTGACAGCGGGCTTCGGGGCCGTCTTCTTCTTCGGCTTTTGCGGCGTCTTCGACGGCTCCGGGTTCTTCGGTGCCTTCTGCGTGCTCCTCGGCACCGCCGGGCCCCCCGCCACGGCGTCCGTCTTCGGCTTGTGCTTCCCGTCGGCCTCCTTGCCCTTGCTCGCGGACGGCGACGGAGACGGTGACGACGGGGCCGGGTCGGCCGATCCGTAGACGCCGGGTGCCGCGCCGTCGCCCGAGTCGTTCAGCACCGTGCCCGCGTCGGCCACCCGGTCCGCCGGTCCGCCGCTCCCCGGCCCCGATCTGTCCAGTGCCCCCGACACCAGGAACGGCACCCCGACCAGCAGTGCCCCCGCGATGGCCGCACCGGCCAGCAGGCCCCGGGACGGACGGCCGGAGGGCCGGGGGGCCGCGGACTTGCCGCTGCCTGCAGTGTGGGCCTCGGGCTCGGCTTCCGCCTCGGCCTGAGCCTCCGCCGTGGCCGCCGGTTCGGTGTCCGGAGCCGCCTGCGCGGCCGCCGCGTCCGGTGCCTCCGGTGCGGGCGTGCTCTCCGGGGTGGCCGGCTCCGGCTCCGCGGTCTTCGCCGGTTCCGGAGACGCCGCTGCTGCCGGCGCTTCCGGAACCGACACCTCCGGCTCCGGTGTGGTCGGCGTCGCCGACTCGGCCGCCGCGGCCTGGTGCTGCGGTTCGTTCTTGCCGGACATGGTCTTCCTTTCGGGGTGGTGGTGCGGGGTCGGGCCGTGCCCGTGCTCAGCCGCCGGGAGGTGGTGGTGCGGGGTTGATCCGTACCTGTGGTCAGCCGCCGGGAGGGGCGGCCGAGAAACGGCGGCCGTCGAAGTACAGGTTCAGCGGCTCGCCCTCCTCCGGACCGAACGCGCGGACGCCGTCGCCGGGTCCGAGCACCCGCACCGGGCGTCCGGCCTCCCTGGCGACCAGCGCGGCCAGGGTCGCCACGTACGCCGGGGAGTCGGGGCGTGCCAGGACCAGCGCCAGGCGCGCGGCGTCGTCGAGCCCGGCCTCGTCCACGGTCAACCGGCCGCTCTGGAGGATCGACTGGGCGCGCAGCGCGTCCGTGAGGGCATCGATCCGGGCGAGATCGTCGATGCTCACCAGCGTCTCGCCCTCGGGGAGTTCGGCGTCCTCCGGAGCCCGGCGTGCCGCCACGTCCGTACGCGCCCACGCGCGCAGCGCGCCGTGCGGGTCGCGCGACCGGGTCCACGCCGGGGCATCGCCCGACGCTGTGAGCAGCCGGGAGAGCGAGGCCACGAAGGAGTCCGGACGCTCGCCCCGGGGGACGGGCGGCGGGCCGCCCGTGTCCTCGGCGTCCTCCTCGTCGCCGTCGTCCTCCGAGTCCGTGTCCGAGTCGTCGGAGTCCTCGTCGGACTCCTCCTCGATCCTGGGCGGCGCCGGCCGGCCCGTGCGGATCGGCCAGCCCGCCGGTGTACGGGCGAACGAGCCCGTCGGGAGCGGCACCGTGCCGTCGCCCGCCGCCGCGCGCTCCGCCTCCAGGAGGGTCACGAGGTCGGTCAGGCCGTTCTGCGCGTTGCGCTGCCGGTCCGCCTGGCGGGCCTGTTCGGCGAGGGCTTCGCCGACCCGGCGTTCGAGGCCGTTGACGCCCTGCTGGGCCGTGTCGAGTGCCGTGACCGCGGCGTCGTGGCGTTCGGTGGCCGCGGTCAGGGCATCGCGGGCCTCCCGGTCGGTCCACGACGCCGTCGCGGCCGTGTCACGGGCGCTGGCCAGCGCGGTGGCCGCGGCGCCCGCCGCGTCGCGGGCCATGTCACGGCGCCTGGCGGCGTCCTCGGCCGCGTGCCGGGCGGCGTCGGCGGCGCGCTCGGCCGCCCCGGCCGCCGTCCGGGCCGTCTCCAGCGCGGCGCGGGCACCGTCCCGGCGTACGGTGCGACGGGCGACAGACCCGCTGGAGCGGCCGGACCCGTGCGACCCGCCGGACCGATCCGACCCGCCGGAACCGCCGGACCTGGCACCGCCGCGCGAGGCCGCCTCGGCCACCGCCTCCCGCAGGCCGCGTTCCGTCGCCTCCAGATGCTCCCGCGCGGCGCGGACCGCCTCCTGGGCCTCCTCCGCCTCGCGGGTCGCCGCCGTCGCTCGGGCCCGGCGGTCCTGGGCGTCGGCCGTCAGCTCCGCGACGCGGGTGCGCCGTTCCCGGTCGGTGCGTTCGGCGGCGGTGACCGCGTGGTCGGCGGCCGTACGGGCGTCCCGGGCGTCGCGCGCGGCGGCCCGGGCGTCGTCCAGGTCCCGCCCCGCACGCGCCACCGGGGGGCGGGCCTCGTCCAGCGCCCGGCGCGCGCCGGGCAGTTCGGCCTGGAGCCCCGCCTCAGCGGCGCGGGCCGCCTCCTCCGCGTGCGCCGCCGCGTCCAGCGCCCCGACCTGTTCCCGGACTGCCGCCCAGCCGGCGCCGTCCTCCTCCGGGCCGGCCGGCTCCGGCTCGCCGTCGGCGTCGAAGCGGCGGAAGCGCACGCCCTCGTCGTCGCGCAGCGCCAGCTCCACCGGGCGGCGCAGCAGCGCTGCCGCGCCGGCGGCCGAGTACAGCGCGCGGGCCGTCTGCCCGGGGCCGCCGTCCACGGCCAGCCAGATCTGCACGCCCTCCACGGCCGCCCCGCCGTCCGCCCGGACGCCGTCCGCCAGCAGCGCCGGCAGGTCGCGCAGCGGCACCGTACGCCAGTCGCGCAGTACGGCGTCGGCGACGGCGTCGGCCGGGGCCCCCGCCGCGTGGGCGCGGGCGTCGGCGGCTTCCCGGACCAGGGCGGCACCGTCGAACGTCCCGGCGTCGGTGTGGGCACCGGTCACACCGAGGCCCAGCAGATCGCGCTCCAGGGGGCGCATCCGCACGGTGCCCGTCACGTACCGCACGCCGCCCGGGCCGTGCACGGTGATCAGCGCGTCGGCGAGGATCTCGTGGCTGCGGGTGCCGCGAGATCCCTCCGGGGCGCTGGTGTTGCCGTGCTTGAGCCAGTCCCGGCGGGTGCCGCTCACGGCGGCGCCGGGGCCGGGGGCCTGCGGCTGGCGGGCCAGCACCGGGACGGTGAAGTTGACGATGTGCCGGTTGTCGTCGGTGGCGGCGAGCCCGCCCTGTGCCGCGAGCCCGGCGGTGACGCCCGCCTGCGAGGAGGACGCCGCGCCGAACGTGCTCAGCCGCAGCCGGTCCACCGTCACATCCCCCGTGTCGGTGACCGGGCGCGGTCGGTACAGCTCCACCGTGAGACGGGGCGGGGTGCCCGGCGCGCCCTGGAGGGGGTAGGCGCCCGGCATCGTCGTTGTCGGCCCGGCCGGGCCGCGCGGGTGGTCCAGCGAAAGGGTGCCGGACTGGATCAGCTCGCCCATGCGCACGGCCGTGGCGTCCGCCGATCCGGAGGCGGTCAGGGAACGCCAGGAGCGGGTCAGCGCCGGGGCCACCTCGCCCAGCGCCGCGGCCAGTTCCGCCCCGCCGTCGAAGGCGTACACGGGGGCCGGGCCGTGCGGCACGAAGCGGTCCCCGGTCATCGCGGGCCGCGCGGTGTGCCGGGCCACCGGCAACGGCGCGGGGGCGGGGGCGGGGTCGCCGGTCTCGCTGCCGGTGAACCGCAGCGCGGCGGCGGTGTACACGGTGGTGGTCCGCGCCGGCCGGCCGCCGAACAGGTGCGCGATGCGGTCGGCGAGCGTGGCGTCCGCCTCGGTGAGGCTCAGCACGCCGTGCTGGAACAGGCTGCCCGGCAGGTCGAGCAGCCACTGCGCGGCCGGGGTCGACCGCACCTCGGCCACCACCCGGTACGGCACGCCCTCGAAGTCGGCGGCGTTGTCGGTGCGCTGCCAGAAGCGGTCCTCGGCGGAGCGGGTGACGCGCGCCGCGTTGCCGCGAGTCGTGTCGGCGCTGAGCAGCGCGCCCGCCCGGTCGGTGCGCGGGCCGCCGGTAGGCCGCGGGAAGCGCGACTGGAGCTGCACGAACCCGGCGTGCCGCACACTGCGCGCCGTCCGGTCGGTCACCGAGGAGGGCACGTGGCCGAGGAACTGCTCGATGCCCGAGCCCGCCGCCGCCGGATGCCCGCGCAGCGCACGCAGCGCGTGGTCGTCGGCGTCCGGCTCGGTGCGCAGCGTCACCTCGACCAACTGGGCGCCGCCGTAGCCGAGATAACGGAACCGGAAGCGCTGCACATGGCCGGGTCCGCGACCGGCGAGGGTGCGCAGGCCGGCCGTCGACGACAGGTCCGCGACACGGGTCGCCACGCCCGGCAGGTGCGAGGAGTGGCCGGGCCGGGTGATGCCGGGCGCCTCCTCCTCGATCAGTGCGAGGAGCCGCTGCCGCAGCACGTCGGGGCGCTGCACCGTGCGCGTCGCGTCGGTGAACTGATCCACCGCGAGCACGCTGCCCAGACCCACTTCGCGGGAGGCGGTGAAGCGGCGCGGCAGCGGCACCGAGCCGACCGTCGGGCCCGGTACGGCGAGACCGGCCACGCTCGCGAACCACGCGGCGTGGCGCCGGATCTGCGCCGGGGTGGCCAGGAACCGCACCCCGTCCGTCAGGTCCACCGCCACCGTCACCGCGCGGCCCTCGCCCTGCCCGAACGCGTTGCCGACGACGTTGCGGCGGCCCCGGCGGAACGTCACCAGCAGCGTCGCGTCGGCCGTGATCCGGTGCTGGGTGCCGCTCTCGGTGGCGGTCCGGTAGGCGGTCGTCGTGGAGCCCAGCGCCCGCGAACGCTCGCTCCGGGCGGTACGGGTGTAACGGCCCGACGGGTTCAGCGTGCTCGGCCGGGACGCCGGCGGCGTGCCCTGCTCCTGACCGGGGCGGTCGGCTCGGGTCACCAGGACGTCGTCGAAGTCGTTGCCCGCCGCCTGGTCGGCGGCCGGCGTCTGGCTCGACGACGTGTTGCGGACCGCGCGGAAGCCGCCCGCCCACTGCGAGGTGCCTGCCGCGCCGCGCTGCTGAGCCGCTCCGTCGGTGGCGCTCAGCCCGGTCTCGAAGTACTGCGCGAACCCGTCCGTCGCCCTGGGCCGCCGCAGCACGCCGCGGATCTCCACCGACAGCACCTCGTCCGAGGCGAGCCCCGGAAGGGTCAGGCCCTCCACCACGTAGGCGCCCTTGAACACCTGGTGCCCCCGGGCCAGCAGCGCCGCGGGGCTGCGCGCGGCCGACAGCATCTCCGCCGCCACCGTCGTCGGATCGGTGGCGGCCGCGCCCGCCAGCGACTCGCCCAGCGCCCGGCCGGCCCGCGCGACCGGACGCGGGGTGTGCCCGGCGACCGCGTCCCGCACGTCGTCCAGCAGACCGCGCGCCGGATGCCCCGGGTAGGTGTTGCCGAGCACCGCGCGGAACGCCGAGTCCAGCGCGGCGGACGCCTGGAACACCTCCATGATCGCGTCGTCCGGCAGCAGCACCGTGTCCGGCAGCGCGGCGCCGTCCTCGTCGGTCAGGTCGAGCAGGTCCCGGTCGGCGTCGGTGGCCGCGCGCAGCACCGGCGCCGGGGGAGCCGCCGGCACCGGCGCCCCGGCGGGAAGCGTGCGATGCGTCGGCACCGACAGGCGCAGCGTGCCCGGCACCCGGTCCGGCGGCGGGCCGGGCGGCTCGGCCGGCGGGGCACCGTGCGGCACGAACGGCACCGCCACCGTCTCGTGCGCGAAACGCACCGACGGTTGCTCACCGGGGCCCTCGTACAGGTCCAGCGCGAGATCGGCCGGCACCTCGAAGACCTCGCTGCGCTGCCCGGCCCCGCTCCCGATGAACAACTGGTCGTGCCCGACGCCCAGTTGCACGCTGTTGTCGTGCCGCACCTGGTTGCCGCGCACATAGTCGCCGCTGCCTCCCAGCGTCCACGACCCCTTCGGCAGCCCGAACGAACCGCCACCGCCGTACGAGAGCCCGTACGACGAACCGCGGTGGTCGGCGCCCGCCGCCGACAGCGACGCCACGCCCATGCCCTGCACGTCCGGCAGCACCCGGCTGTGCACGCTGTCGCCGTCGCCGCGCACCGCGCTGAGCACCAGCCGCACCCGCCGCGCCCCGGTCGCCGTCGGGATCTCCAGGAACAGGGAGTGGCCACCGTCCAGCATGGCGTCCGTGGCGGCCCGCTGCCCCACCTCCGAACGCCCCTGCTCGAACCGGCGCAGATTGTTCAACTGCGCCTGCACCAGAGCCTCGTCGGGCAGCACCCGGTTGCGTCCCGGTGTGTCGCCGGGCAGGAAACCCTCCCGCCGCAGCCAGTTCTCGGCGTGTACGAAGAGTGGCGCGGCGCCGTCCACGGCCAGCGGTGTCGCCGTCGTGCCGACCGACCGCAGGTGCTCCAGCTCCGCCGGCAGCCGCCGCAGCTCGTCCGCCGCCGGCGCGTGTCCGTTGGCGTCCTCGGCGGTCAGCAGCCGCAGGTGCATACCGCGCGGCCAGGCGTCCGGGGTGAACTCCCGCCGCCCGCCGCCCGGCAGGTGCAGGACCAGCGTGTGCCGTACCTCGGCGGGGGCCAGCAGATGGCTGCGGTTGGTGCGCACGGCGTGCATCAGCGCCGTACTGCCGCTCTGCGCCAGTTCCTCGTGCGTGCCCGCCTGCGCGGACACCCGCCCCAGCGCACCGCCGCCAGGCCGGTGCGAGGCGTTCGGATGCCCCTGCGACCGGTCCGCGGTGAGCGCCGGTCCGACGCTCCCGGACAGGGAGAGCCCGCTGCTGAACCGCGACTGCGAGTCCAGCTTGACCACCTGGGTCAGATGGCTCTCCAGGTTGATCTTCCCGGCCACGCTGCGCCGCAGCGGTTCGCCCACGACGACCTCGGTCCGCAACTGGAACATGCCCAGGGCGCGCCCCGAGGTGTCGAGCAGCACCGGCGAGAACACCCCCCGGTCCCGCTGCATGGGCAGGGTGCCCCGCAGCAGCGGCTCCGACAGGAACGTCTCCAGCTCCGCCGCCGAGTCCTCGTCCAGCGTGCTCAGTTCGGTGCCGAAGAAGCCCAGCGCCTCCGCGAGAAGCCGCTGCGGCTCGGCGACCGTGTCCACGCCCCACACCGGCAGGTCGTCCAGACCGGCCGCCTCCGGCAGCTCTTCCGCCTCGTCCCGCGCGAGGTGCTGCGGGAACCAGAACGTCACCGGCCCGTGCGCCTGCGGCGGCCCCCAGGTGACCGGCGGCGCCAGCCGTGGGGCGTCCACCCGCACCTCCCACGAGGCGGTGAAGTCGTACGGCTCCGAAGGCTCGTTGCTGCGCTGCGCCGACGTGGTCTGCACGACCGTCGTCACCGACGACGTCGAGGACAGCTGGTTCAGGGTCATCGCCAGCGTCAGCGCCACGTCGACACCGCGCACCGGGATGGCCCGTGTCACCGGGAAGAGGCCCGTCCACGGCAGCAGCAGGGTGCGGACCGTGCCCGACGCTTCAGCGGACACCGACTCCTGGGTGCCGATGCCGCGCCGCTCCACACGCACGTCCCGTTCGGCGCCCTCCGTCTGCCCGTACCGCGCCGACGCCACCGGGTCCGACAACCGCATCCGCACGTCCACGGTCCGGTCGCGGCCGTCCACCCGGACGGTGAACCGGAAGCCCAGACTGCCGCGCACATAGGGCAGGTTGAGTATCAGCTGCTCACCGCTCGCCACCGCCCGGAGCTGTTCCCGCACCGGGTGCGTGTCCGGGGCGTGCGCCAGCCCCAGGGCGCCCATCACCTGCTGGTGCAGCCCCTCCACCACCGCCGGTGGCAGCGGCTCCAGGTACACCAGGCCCACGTTTCCGTCCAGTTGGGCGCCGTAGGCGAGCACGTAGGTGGAGGACGGTGCGGGCACCGGCGCCCGTGAGGTGGGCCAGGCGGGGGCTTCGGTGGCCGGGACGGGAGTGGTGTCGGGATCCGTGGGGGTGTTGGTGACCGCGTCCGTGTGGTCGTGGAGGCGCGGCCCGGCGTCGGTGACGTTCTCGATGGTGGCGAGGTAGCGGTGGGGGAGGGAAGCGGGCGCGGGGGTGTCGATGGTGGCCATGAGGCCGTCGGTGCGGACGGCGGTGGCGTCGGGGTGGTTGCGGAAGAGGAAGTCGTTGTCGCGCTGTTCGTCGGGCAGGCCGAGGTAGTGCAGGAGTTCGTGGAGGAGCTGGCTGTCGGTGTGGTTGAGGTCGAGGTGGGTCTGGTCGGGCCGTGCGGGCTTGTCCGTGTGCGTGAGGGCGATGGCCTCCGGGTGCTCCGGGCTGTCGACGAGGTTGACGTTGACGTGGAGCTGGTCGCCCGAAGCGGGCAGGGCGTAGCCGGTGTTGAGGTGGTGGTCCACAAGTTGCCCGAGGCGTCGCGCGAGCCGGGCGGTGTGCTGGGGATCGGCCGCGTTGACGGGGAGGTTGAGGGTGTGGTCGCGTACCCATTGGCCGCTCGGGGCCTGGATACGGCGGATCTGGGCGCGGACGAGGGTGGTGGCGCCGGAGAGGAGTCCGGGCCGGGGGGCGTCGGCGGTGGGGTCGGCGTGGGGGTCGAAGCGTTCGGTGCGCAGGGTGGCGGGGCGTGCGTGGGGGCGGAGGTGGTGCCAGGTGTCGGGGTGCGCGGGCTCGGCGACGCGGGGTGCGGGCCGGTCGTCGCGGGGGCCGCGGCGGGGCGCGGGGCGGCGTCGTCCGGCGGGCCGGGTGCTGGGCGCGTCCTGCGGGCCGCGCGGCGCACTGGACGTCGGGATCGCGGTGAGCGGGGCCGCGTCGCTGGCCGTGTAGTGGTTCAGCCCCCAGTAGTGGACCTCCAGGACCCGGCCCGCGGTGGGTGAGCCGACGCGGGTCACCGTGCCGAGGCCGGTCGTGGGATCGGGCCGCAGCACCTCCACCGTGACGCCGAGGGTGTCGGCGAGCAGCGGCAGGAACATCTCGCCCTGGTCGCTCTGCCAGGCGCCGGACCAGTTCCGCACCGCGGCGAGGGCGTGGTTCAGCTCCTCGTCCGTGAAAGGGACGGTGCTCTCGGTGTAGGCGGAGTCGATGACCTGACGGAGCTGGGCGTCGTCCAGTTCGTCGAGGGAGGGCAGCCGGCCGGTGTCGCGGAGGTGGTTGAACATCTCGATGACCCCGGGGTCGGCCGGGCGGTCGGTCACCCCGTCCTCGGTCAGCGCGGCGTCGTAGCGCGTGTTGAGGTCGCTCAGCTCCTCGGGCCGGCGCACCCCGTCGATGCCGTAGCGCCTGGCCGTCGCGAGCAGCTGGGGCCGGTTCATGGCGGCCGTGGCCCGGGTGAAGCGCGGTGCCAGCGTCTGCCGGACCTGGCCCACCACGTCCTGCGGCAGCGGCCGTCCGCCCCGGTGTGCGTCCAGCAGCCGCTGTTCGGCTGCCGAACGGAGGTGGTCGGCGGCGATCAGCAGATGGTTGCGGGCCTGCCCGGCCGCGGGGGAGGTGTCGCCGCGGGCGGCCAGGCCCAGACCGGTGCGCACGTCGTCGGTACGTCCCAGCCAGGCGTACGTCTCCGGGGCCCGGGTGCTCAGCCCGGGCACCCGCTCGCGGACGCGCTGCGGGTCGGTGCCGATGAACGTGTAGAGGATGCAGCGGCCGTCGTCGATCGTGGGCACGGTGTTGCCGCGCGGCGCGCGCACCTGGAAGGGCTCGGAGAGGGGTGGCGGTGCCGCGGTCTCGGGGGCGGGGTCGGAATCCGGGTCGGGGTCGGGGTCTGGGTCGGTGTCGGCGGCGGATTCGGGGCGGGTGTCGCTGTGGGTGTCGCCGTCCTCGCCGTGCTCGGACGTGCCCTCGCTCTTGGGCGGGACCGAGGATGCCGGGTCCGGCACGGTGAGCGTGGTCTCCGCCTCGGACGGGTCGTCGCGGTCGTCGGAGCGCGCGTCCGAGGTGACCGAGGCGGTGGAGTCCGGCTCGGCGTCGGAATCGGTGTCGTCCCCGGTGGCGGGGGTGTTGCCGGTGGAGGGGCCGGACGTCCTGGGCAGCCCGGAACCCGGCGGGTGCGGGGGCATGGCGGACAAGGACGACCGCGAGGGCGGCACCGCCGCGGGCCCGTTCGCCAGGACGGGCCCCGCCGCCGCGGGCAGGGCGGTCTCCGCGGCGGCGCGCCGGGTGGCGGCGTCGTCGCGGCGGCCGAGGATGTCGTCCAGCGCGTGGTCGATCTCGCGGAGGCGCAGCTCGGCCCGGTCGTGCGACTCCTGCGCGTCCTGGCGGACCAGCTCGGTGTCGTCGGCGTGGCCGCGCGCCGCGTCGGCGTCGGAGCGCAGGGCGCGTGCGGTGCCGCGAAGGTCCGGGAGCTGCGCCCCGAGGTCCTTGAGAGCCGCCTCGTCCCCAGCCAGGGAGATCTCGGACTGCCGGAGGTTCGTGCGGTCGAGCGCCACCTTTTTGCGGACGCCGTCCAGCTCGGCGCCGAGCCGGGCGACCTCGGCGGTCGCGGCGTCGATGCGCTCGGTGAGCCGCGGATCGACGGCCGGGGGCGTCGCGGGGGCGGCCGGGGGTGTGGACGAGGTGCCGGTGTCCGTGGGCTTCGATGAGCTGCCGGGCCTGGTGTCCGGGGGCACGGACGAGGTGCCGGACCCGGTGTCCGTGGGTGTCGACGAGGTGCCGGTGTCCGTGGGCTTCGATGAGCTGCCGGTCCCGGTGTCCGCGGCCGGCGCTGCGGCGGCTTCGTTCAGGGCGTCGAGACGGGCCCGCGCTGCCTCCAGGTCGGCGTCGAGATTACTCTGCCGGCGCCCGCCCTCGGTGAGGGATTCCGTGAGCGCGTCGATGGTGCCGCGGTTGGTGGCGATGCCCGTGGTCAGCTTGTCGATCCGGCCTTCGAGGTCGCGGAGGTCCTGCTCGGCCGCGTCGGCCTCGGTCTCCGCCGTGCCGGCCGCCCGGTCGGCGTCGTCGGCCGTCGTCCGCGCGTCGTCCAGCGCCGTGACCGCGCCGCGCAGGCCGTCCACCGCGTCCGACCGCAGCTTCCGCATCTCGGTCTCGTCGGCGAGGGCCTGTACGTGGTCGCCGTGGGCGCGGTGCAGATCGTTCGCGATGGTCTCGAAGCCGGACCAGGCGCGGTCCAGTGCCGGATCGCCGAGGGGCAAAGTGCCCTCCGTGCCCGGCGCCCCGGCCGGGGTGGTCCTCAGGGCACCGTCCGGACCGAACGACCAGAAGCGCAGTCCCTCCGGGCCGCGCGTCACCAGCTCCACCGGATGCCCGGTCAGCCGGGCCGTACGGGACGACCCGTACAGCGCGAGGGCGAGCTGGGAGCCGTCCGGGTCCGCACCGGTCGCCAGCCAGAACTGGTACCCGTCGTCGTCCGGATCGACCCCGGCGACAAGGGCGTCCGGCAGGTCGCTCGGGGGTGTGGACGCCCACTGCCCCGGTGCCGCGCCGGTCTGCGAGGCCAGCAGCGCCGGCAGGTCGTACACACGCGGGAGTGGCCGGGGCGGGGTGATGCCGTGGCCCAGCGCGTCGCGCTCCTCGATGCGGAGGGTGGCCGTACCGGTGACGTGCCGCACCCCCTCGGGGCCGCTGACCTGGATGTGCACGTCCGCCTGGACCTCGTAGCCGCGGGTGCCGCGCCCCTCGGCCGGTGCGCTGGTGCTGCCGGTCTTGAGCCACTCGCGGCGCCCGCCGGAGACGTTGCCGCCGAAGTTGCCCGGGTCGATGGGCCGTTGCAGTACGGGCGGAGTGGCGCCGACCAAATTGCGGTCGGGGTCGTCGGCGCTCAGCACGAACGGCAGGGACAGGCCCAGGGCGGTGTCGTTGCCGGACACCGTGCCCGAGGTGTCGGTGACGATACGCAGCCGGTCCACGGCGATGTCGCTGCTATCGGTGACCACCCGGGGCCGGTACAGGGACACCGTCAGGGTGGGCCCCTCCGGGGTGTCCAGGAGCGGGAAGGCACCCGGCATCGTCGGCAGCATGCCGCCGACCTGACGCGGGTTGTCCAGGGCGATCGAACCGGCCTGGAGCAGCTCCCCGAGACGCACCGAGGCGTTCTCGTCCGAGGTGGACGCCGGCTGCGCGCGCCAGCCGCTGCCGGTGGCCGGCGCCACCTGGTCGAGAGCCGTGTAGAGCTGGTCCCAGGCGTTGAAGCCGTACACCGGGACGTTGCCGTTCGGGTGGAACAGCCCGTCGTCGCGCAGCGCGGGCTGCCCGTGCGGCGCCGGCCGCGGGTCGACCCGGGACACCGAGACGGGGACCGGCAGCGGGTTGCCGCCGCGCGGGTCGGCCGTCTCACCGCCCGCGAACCGCAGGCTGACGTGGGCCGGGACCCGGGTGCGGCCGCCGATCTCGCCGGCCAGGGTGCGGCTGATCCAGCTCCGGGTCGGCGAGTCGGCGTCGCTCCACGCGATGAATCCGCGCTGCACCAGCGCGCCCACCACGTTCGGCGGCCAGTCCGTGACCCAGGTGGAGCGGACGGTGGCGACCAGTTCGTAGTCCAGGCCGTCGAAGTCGGCGGCGTTGTCGGTGCGCAGCCAGAACCGGTCCTCGGCGGTCCGGCCCCGTTTGTCGGTCTTGACACTGGCCGACGTCCACTGGGGCGAGGGGCCGAGCCGGTCGGTGCGGTCGTCCGCGTCGGGCCGGGTGAACCGGGCCGTCGGATTGAAGGTGACCCGGTGCTGCCGGCTCACCGTGTTCGCGGTGGACCGGCCCGCCGGGGTCTGCGATGTCCAGCTCTCCAGCCCCGACTTGTCGCCGGGGACGGCGGTGCCGCGGCGCGCGCCCCGGCTGGCGGCGGTGGTCGTGGGCCGGGCCGAGAACGTCACCTCGACCAGCGCCGCGCCGCCGAACCGGTGGTGCCGGAAGCTGAACCGGGCCTGTCCGCCGCCACGCCCGATCAGCGCGCGCTTGCCCGCGGTGCTCGTCTGGTCGGCGATCAGGGTGGCGACGCCGGGCAGGTAGGAGGCGTGGCCGGGGGTCGTGACGCCGGGTGCGTACCGGTCCAGGAGGCCGCGCACCTCGTTCTGGAACCGCTGGCGCTGCGCGGTGCCCGGCCGGCCGGTCGGGCCCAGTTCGGTGACCGAGGTGACCGAGGCCAGGCCCAACGTGCCGTCCCGCACATAGCGGCTGGGCAGCGGCGGGCTCGCCAGGCCGGTGGGCGGCACGTCGGCGGGCAGCCCCTCGACGCCGCCCATCCACTGCCGGTCGCGGCGCAACTGGCTGTCGGTCATCAGGAATTGGAGGCCCTGCGGCACGTCCACGGCGAGCTGGACGGTCTGCCCGTTGGTGTAGCCGACGAAGTTCGCGAACGCGTTGCGGTGCCCGGAGCGGATGGTGATGACATAGGTGAGGTCGGCTGTGACCCGGTGCTGGATGCCCGTCTGGGTCGGTACTCGGTTGGTCGTCGTCGTACTGATCGAAGTATCGGACTTGTCGGCCTTGCGGTCGTACTGGTAGCGCAGGGACGGGTTGAAGCGGGACGGCTGCCGGGTCTCCGCCGTGCTGGGCTGCGGCGTGGAGGTGGCGCCGTCCTGCTGTGTGTTCGGCTCCGGGTCGGTGGCGGGGGCGGGCGACTTCGGGTTGTTCTGTGTTGCCGTGCCCGCCAGCCCGAACTGGTGCGTCTTGCCGAGGCCCTTGAGCTGCTGCGCCGAGTCGGCGGCGGCGACGTCCGACTCCATGTACTGGCTCGTGCCGGACGTCAGCCGCGGGTGGTGCGCGACGGCCTGGATCTCCACGGAGAGCTGCCCGTCGGCCCCGAGACCCGGCAGGGTCAGGCCCTCCACCACGTAGCTGCCGCCGAGTATCTGCTGGCCTCGCGCGACCAGCGAACCGGGCGAGAGCGCCGCGGTCCGGGACTCGGCGGCTACCGTGGTGGGATCGGCGAACGGGTCGCCGGTGAGCGAGCTGCCGACGAACCCGGTGAAGCGGCTCAGCAGCGAGGGCGCCGGGGTGGGGGAGACCGGGCCGGGGGCCGGAGCGGTGGCGCCGGAGGTGGGTGCCGCGCCGGTGACGATGCGCTGGAAGGCGTCCTGGAGGGCCGCCGAACCCCGCATCACGTCCACCAGGGCGTCGTCCGGGACCCGCACCACGTCCGGGCGCGGCCGCCCGGTGCCGTCCGTCAGGGCGAGCCGGTCCCGGTCGAGCCGCGAGACCGGGCGTACGGTGAACGGCTCGCCGGCCGGCTCCGGCGCCGGGGCGTCCAGGGTCCGGCCGTGCGGCACGCCCAGCCGGACGGTGCCCGGCACCCCCGCCGGCACGGTCCCCGGCGCGGACTCCAGGTCACCGGGCGGGTGCGGCCGGGGCTCCGGGGTGCCGAAGCGGACCCGTGGCCCGGGGGCCGTGCCCTCGTACAGATCGAGCGTGAGACGGGCCGGTACGTCGAACTCGTGGGCGTCCTGGCCCGAGCTGATGAAGAACTGGTCCTGCCCGACCGTCGACGAGGTGGTGTTGCCGAGCGAGGCGTTGCCGACGTACTGGTAGTCGCCGGTGCCGCTCAGCGTCCAGGAGCCGTTCGGCGTGGGAATACTGGGGCCGCCGCCGAAACCGAGGCCGCCGCTGTAGCTGTTGCCGAGTCTGCCGTTGCCGCCGGCCGTCGACGAGGACACGCTGATGACGGCGACGCCGGGGAGCACCCTCCTGTGTACGGGCGGCCGGTCCCGGTCCGCGGTCGCGCCGAGCACCAGCCGCACGCGACGCCGCCCCGTCGACGAGGGCGTCTCCAGGAACAGCGAGTGCCCGCCGTCCACCATGGAGTCCGTCGCGCCCCGCAGCCCCAGCCCGGAGCGCAGCTCCTGGAGTCGCCGCAGGTTGTTCAACTGCGCCTGCACCAACGTTTCGTCGGGCATCCGGCCCCGGCGCGGCGCGGTCGCGGGCGGTGGCAGGAAGCCCTGGTCGCGCAGCCAGGTCTCGGCCTCCGCGAACAGCGGGGCCGCGCCCTCCACACCGAGCGGCGCCGTCGACTGCCCGATCGAGCCGAGCGAGGCCAGCTCGGCGGGGAGCTGCCTGACCTCGGACTCGGCCGGCGTATGGCCCCGGGCGTCGTCCGCGCTGAGCATGCGCAGGTCGAGGCCGTGCTGCCAGGTTCCCGGCGTGTACGAGTCGGTGCTGCCGTCCGGCCGGATCAGGGTGACGGTGTACGAGACGTCGGCCTCGGTCAGCAGGTGGCTGCGGTTGGTGCGCAGCGCGTGCACGGAGGCCGCCGACGAACTGGTGCCGAACGCGTTCTGCGCGCCGAGCTGGAGGGTGCCCTTGCCGCTGAAACTTCCTCCGACGGAGCCGGTGGCGTCCGGGTGGTCCGGCCGCGTGTCACCGGTGAACGACGGGCCGATGCTGCCGGCGAGGGCGACACCGCTGTTGAACGTGGTGTTCTGGTCGTTCTTGACCGTGTTGACGAGATGGCTCTCCAGGTTGATCTTCGCGTCGATGCTCTTGGCGACCGGCGCGGTCGGCGTGACCCGCGCTTCCAGCCGCACCATGCCGACGGCCCGGCCGTTGCCGTCCGTCAGCACGGGCGAATACAGCCCGCCGTCGCGCTGCATCGGCAGTGTGCCGCGCAGCACCGGCTCGGAGAGGAAGTCGGCGAGCTGCGAGGAGGACGTGGCGTCGAGATCGGCGCGGAAGTGCGCCGCCGCGCCCTCGTACAGCCGCCGGGGGTTGAGCACCGAGTCCACGCCCCACAGCGGCAGGTCGTCCAGGGCGGCCGGGGCGGGCAGTTCCTGGGCGGGGTCGGCGTCCGCGTCCACCAGGTGCTGCGGGAACCAGGCGGTGACCGGCCCGTGCTGCCGCACCGGCGACCAGCCGACCGTGGGATCGCCGTCGGTGGCGTCGCCGTCGGTGGTCGGGGCGGTCGGCGCGGGAGCGTCCACGCGGACCTGCCAGTTGCCGTCGAAGTCGTAGGCCCGGGACGGCTCGGCGCTGCGCTGGGCGGTGGTGGTCTGCGTGACCTGGGTGACGGTGACGGAGCCGTCCGCCTGGTTGTGCGTGATGGTCGCGGACAGCGCCATGTCCAGCGAACGGACCGGGCCCGACGCGGTGATCGGCAGCGAACCCGTCCAGGGCACCGGGATGGTCGAGAACGTGCCGGACGGCTGCGCCGAGACGTTCTCCCGGGTCCCCTGGCCGCGCCGCTCCACGTGCTTGTCGGGGTCACTGGTGTCCAGCTCACCCTGGCGCGCGGACGGCCGCCCCCCGTCCAGGGCCAGCCGCACGTCCACGCTCCGGTCGGTGCCGTCGACGCGCAGCGTGACGCGGTGGCCGCCGAGGCTGCGCAGGTACGGCAGGTGCTGGGCCATCTGCGCCGCCGACAGCACGTCCCGCAACTGGGCGAGGACCGGGTCGTCGGGGCGCGGGGCCGGCCGGCCGAGGGCGGTGATCACTTGCCGGTGCACGGCATCCACCACATCCGGCGAGAACGGCTCCATCAGCACGAGCCCGACCTGCCCGTCGTGCCGCCGACCGTAGCCGCCGAGGTACGAGGGGCGGGGCCCGCGTCCACCGGTCGTCTCGGACTCCGGCTCGGGGTCCGGGTCCGGATCGGGCAGGGGAGCGGTGTCACCGTCCGCCGTGGTGAGCGTCAGCTCCGGTACCACCGGCGGGAGCGTCGCCTCCTCGGAGATGACGACGGGCGGGGGTGCGGTCGTGTCGTCCGGGACCGGCGCGGACGTGGTGCTGATCGGGACCATCGGCACGGCTTCGGAGTCCGAGGCCGGGTCGACGACGGGCGCGGTGGCGGACGTCGTGGCGGGCGGGACGACCGGTGCCGGCGGGTCCGCGCCGAGGTCGCCGGTGAGCGGGGCGGGCGGCGTCGAGGCTTCGCGGCGCTCGCCGTCGGGGCGCGGCCGGGGCGCGTCGGCGGGGTCGCCCACCAGCGTGCCGATGAGCTGGAGGTGCCGGGGCCGCAGCCCGCCCGCCCGGTAGCCGGGCGGCTCCGGCGAGGGAGCGGGCACGGGGACGCCGGTGACCGGGGGCGCGTTGCCCATCAGGCTTTCGTTGCCGCCGCGGTGCGGCGCGGCCGGGTCGAGGCCGCTCTCGTCGCGCAGGCCGAGCTGGTGGCCGATCTCGTGGGCCAGCGCCGAGTCGGAGATGTCCGCCGGCCATGAGTGGTGCGTGGTGGGCACGCCGTCCGCCGGGTCGGTCAGGGTGACGTCCAGGTGCGGCGTCCGGTCGGCGGCGGCCGGAACGACGGTGACGTGCAGCCGGCTGCCGTCGGGCAGGCGGTGGTCCGGGGTGTTGAACACCCTCCGCACACCCTCTTCGAGCCGCTGCCGCACCCCGTCGACCTCCGGGCCGAGCTGCGGGTCGCCCGTGACGCGGTAGGTGACGGTGAGATCGGTGACGGGCTCACCGTCATGCGTGAACTGCCGTACGTCGAAGGAGGAACGCACCACGTACTGCGTCGGCCTGCCGTCCGGACCCGTGGGCCGCGAGACCGGGTCCACCCACGTGTGACTCCGCGGCGTCGGCGTCGCCCCGTTCCGCGCCTCCCCGAAGCTGCCCGGCGCGGGGTGGGACGCCGGGGTGACGGGCGGCGTCGGGGTCAGGACCACCGGCTCCCGTATGCCGTCGGCCACGGGGTCGGGTGTGTCGTTCCGCGCGGGGTCCGTCGTCGAGTCCGAGGACGAGTCGTTCCGGGCGGGGTCCGTCGTCGAGTCCGAGGACGATGTGTGCACGGGCGTCGGACGGGGGGCGGGGCTGACGGCCGGTGCGTTGACGGGTATGCCGTCCGGGGCGGTTCCCTGGGGGACACCGTTCGGGGCGGTTCCCTGGGGGACACCGTTCGGCGGCGGTGCGGTGCTGCCGGTGACGATCGGCTTGGGCGCCTCGGTGACGGGGGCGTGGACGTCGGTGCCCCCGGTGCCGTCGGGATCGGTGATGTCGCTCCCGGCGATGCTGTCGGTGTCACTGAACACGGAGTCCGTGTCCGAGTCGCTCTCGGTGTCGGAGTCGGTGTCCACGCCGGTTCGGGCGTCCGTGTCCGTGTCGGTCGTCGTCGTGTCGTCGGACCGCGGCGAACTCCCCGGACGAGCCGTGCCGTTGCGTGTGTGCGGCTGCTGCTGCGCGGTGTGCACCGGAGGCGGATCGCTGGGCGCCGTCACCGGCGGGGCCGTCGTCGGCTTCTGGACCGCCGACGGATCGGTCGCCGGGTGAACGTCGGAGTCGGTGACCGTGACGTTCCCGTCGAGGTCCGGGACATCGCTGTGGACGTCCACCCCGTCGATCTTGACGGGCTTCACGTGCACGCCGTCGAAGTGCACGCCGGACGGACCGCCGGCGGTGACCTTGCCGCCGGTCACCTCCACGTCCAGGTCGGACGACTGGGTCGGAGGCCGCACGGTGACCGGCCCGTTCCGCCCGTCGCCCGTCGGGGACGGGCCCGGCGTCGGCACACCGTTGCCAGGACCCGGGGTGGCGCCCGGACCCGGGCCCTTGCCGTCGCCGCTGCCGGGGCGGGGAGCGTCGTCCGCCGTGGAGTCGTCCGGCGTGTCCGGGAGGTGCGCGGTGTTCACGGTCGGCGGCTTGGTGAAGTTGAACTTGTTGCCGAGGGCGGACGCCCCCTGCCCCAGGTGCCGTTCGCTGACCGCGCTCAGCCCGCCGCCCAGGAAGGTCATCGGGCCCTCGACGGGGAGGTGGAAGATCGCCGCCGTGGCGAGCTCGCCCAGTGCCTCCGCGCCGCCCTCGGTGAGGAAGTGACCGATGTCCTCACCGAGCTCGTGCTTGATCCTGTCCCCGAGGCCGGGGGGCGGGGTGGGGGGCGGTTTGGGCAGCGGGACCGGATTGGGCTTCGGCGTGGGGGTCGGCTCGGGGCCCGGCTTCGGCGTCGGCTTCGGGTCCGGCCGGTGGGAAGGCCCGTCGTTGAGGTGGTGGTCGTCGAACTTGTTGTTGTGGAACTTGTTGCCGTTGCCGTCGATGCTCTTGAACGGGTTGTTCCCGCTGCCCCAGAGGTTCTTGAAGTTCTTCTTCAGGTTCTTGAGGATGTCGTTGAGGAACCCGTGGAACAGCCCGGTGAACGCGCCGAAGACACCGTCCTGGACGATCTGCGACCAGTCGAAGCCGTCCGGCCGCCGCCCCTTGGGCGCGCCCAGCATCATCGCGAGGCGGACCGCGAACGTCGTGAACGCCTCTTCGATCATCTCGGAGAGGGTCGGCAGCAGGTGGGTGCGCTTCATCAGCCAGTCGAGCAGCGTGAGGATCGCCACCCGGCTGCGCGCCTTGGCGACCGCCGCCTGGCTGGAGGCCGAACCGCCGGTGAAGATGGACAGCGCCATGATGATGGCCAGTTCGATCAGCAGCCGGATCAGCTCGGCGATGATCTGCCACTTGGCCTCCATGATGTCCATGGAGGACTTGGTGCGCGCCTTCTCCAGGTCGTCGAGCTGGTCGGCGAAGTCCTTCAGGTAGTTCTTGCCGCCACTGTCCAGGAACAGGTGCATGGCCTTGACGTACTGGTTGCCCACCTGCGGCGGCAGCGAGCGCCCCACGCCACCCGCGGTCTGCTCGATCAGGTCCGACAGGTCCCGCACCCGCCGCCCCAGCCGCCCGTAGGGCCGGCCGTTGGCGAAGGCCATGTCCTCGTCGGCCTGCAGCATTTTCTCACCGATCAGCACGAACAACAGATTGTTCAGCTGCGGTGAAACCTGGATGCTCATGGGGCGCGGTCCGGTCCGTCAGTGCCTGCCGCCGCCGTGCGTGCCGCCGGAGACGTTGCTGTTGTCGATGTGGGACTCGTGGATCGCGTCGAGGTTGCCGCCCAGGGTGGTCAGGACGCTCTTCAGATTGGCGAGCGTGCCGTCGCCCACGCCGACGATGGCCTCGGTCAGGGCCTTGCCGGTGCTCACCGCGCCCTCCCGCTGCTTCTTCTCCTGCGGGACCATCGTCTTGGCGTAACTGTCGTCCTTGCCGGGCCAGTCGCTGGTCGCCGACACGTCGTGGAAGAACTCGTTGAACATGTCGACGGCGTAGTCACTGATCGCCTGGAGCTGCCGGGTGCCGCCGGTCAGGCCGGGGAAGTTGGCGTAGTACGCGTTTTCCGTCATCGTCTCCTCAGTCCTCCGGGTCTTCGCTGATCTCGTCACGGAGCCGGCCGGAGCCGCGGCGGCGGTCGCCCTTCGGGCCCTCCAGCACACCGGGCCCGAAGATCTTGTTCCAGTCCACGTCGAAGCCGGTGAGTTCGGGCGTCTCCGCGTTCGCGTGGGTGAAGGGCTCGAAGGTGGACATCACCCGCCGGGCCATCCGGGCTCGCGCCTCCTGCGCCGCCTCCAGCACGCTGGCAGCGAGCTGACCTGCGGGCATCGTACGGTACTTGTCGTCCAAGAAGGTCAGCGCGGTCATGTCGCCCTGGGCGGAGACGGTCACCTCCACCGAGCGGTCCGCGGAGCGCACCGTCGCTTCGGCGTGCGCCAGTTCGCTCTCGGCGCGCGCCACGGCGGCCTCGGTCTCCTCCAGTTCCGCCATCGCCTTGGCGAGCCGCTGTTCGATCGACTCACTGTTCACCGCGCACTCCCTCTCCGGTTCTCTCTTCCGTGGCCCGGCCCGCGTCCTCAGCGTCCGATGACCGCCGGGGCGCCGCCGTCGTCGGTGCCCCACACGTCGTCGTCCTCGGCCAGCCACGCCTCGCGGGCGCGGTCGCCGCTCTCCGTGGACGTGCCACCCTGGCCGGCGGCGCCGGGCCCGCCCACCGGGTACGGGGAACTGGAGGTGGTCGGCCGCGTGTACACGATCTCCTCGTCCTCGTCGACTCCCGCGGGCCGTCCGACGCGTCCGCCCCGTGCACCGCCGACCGGGTCGGTGAGGACGGCCCGGGTGCGTTCACTGGTGCCCTGGCCACCACCGCCCGCGCCGCCCATGCCGGGCATGCCGCCGCCCCCCATGCCCATCGGGTTGAGCGGGGTGCCGTTCGCGGATTGCGCCGCCGGGTTGCCGGCGAGCGCGGCGGCGCCGGGGTTGGCCGACCCCAGGGAGCCGCCGCCGTACGGGGTGCTGTCGTAGTCGTCGTAGTAGTCGTCGAGGCCGGCGTCCGGGCCGCCGGGCGCGTTCAGCGAGCCGCCCGGTCCATGGGTGTTCAGGCCGGACGTGTGGGTGAGCGGCGACGAGGTGTGCGGGCCGTCGAGGCCCTGGGTGTTGAGCCCGTCGGTGTCCGGACCGTTGTGGTTGAGGCTGTCGAGGTCCGGGATGCGGGTGTTGAGCGACGGGCCGTCGCCGTTCAGGTCGGTCGTGGTGGTGTGTCCGGCGGGGTCGGTGGTGGTGAGCTGCCCGGTGTCCGGGTTGAGGGTCTGCGTCGAGCCGTCGGGGAACTCCGTGGTGAGCGTGCCGTCGTCGTTCAGGGTCGTGGTGGACCCGTCCGGGTTGGTGAACGACTCACCGGGGTTGAGCTGGTGGGTGGTGACGTTGCCCGAGGGGTCGGTGACGGTGACCTGCCCGGTGTGCGGGTTGAGGGTCTCTGTCGAACCGTCCGGAAAGTGGGTGCTGACGGTGCCGTCCGGGTTGATCTGCGCCGTGGACCCGTCCGGTGTGGTGAAGGCGTTCGGGGCCGGATTCAGGTCGGTCGTGGTGGTGTGTCCGGCGGGGTCGGTGGTGGTGAGCTGGCCGGTGTCCGGGTTGAGGGTCTGCGTCGAGCCGTCGGGGAACTCCGTGGTGAGCGTGCCGTCGTCGTTCAGGGTCGTGGTGGACCCGTCCGGGTTGGTGAACGACTCACCGGGGTTGAGCTGGTGGGTGGTGACGTTGCCCGAGGGGTCGGTGACGGTGACCTGGCCGGTGTCCGGGTTCAGGGTTTCCAGCGAGCCGTCCGGGAACTCCGTGGTGAGCGTGCCGTCGCCGTTGAGCTGGGACGTGGAGCCGCCCGGGTTGGAGAAGGCGCCGTCGGTGGGGTTCAGCGTCGACTCGGACAGGCTGCCGTCCGGGTTGAGGGTCTCCACATGGCCGGTCTTCGGGTCGAGGGTCTGGCTCGAACCGTCCGGGAAGGTGGTGGTGAGCGTGCCGTCGTCGTTGAGCGTGGTGGTGGATCCGTCCGGGTTCAGCAGGCTGGTGCCCGGGTTGAGCTGCGAGGTCGACGTCACGCCCTTCGGGGAGGTGCTGGTGACCAGACCCGTACGCGGGTCGATGGTCTGCGTCGAGCCGTCGGGGAACTTCGTGGTCAGTGTGCCGTCGTCGTTGAGCTGGGTGCTGCCCCCGAGGGGGGTGTTCAGCAGCGACGAACCGCCCTTCCCGTCCTTGTCGCCGAGGCCGTCGGTGTTCAGGGCGTTGTTCAGCAGCGAGGTGACCGGAGGCACCGGTGCGGCCGGGTTCGGCCCTCCGAGCGGGGAGTCCGGGTCGCCGTTCAGGCCCAGGCCGTCGCCCGGACCGAGCCCGTCGCCCAGTCCGTTGTTCAGCCCGTCGTTGAGCGTGGTGAAGTTGTCGTTGATGCCGTCGCCGAGGTTGTTGACGCCGTCGCCCAGGCCGTTGAGACCGTCGCCGAGGCCGTTCAGGCTCTCGTTGAGCCCGTCGTTGATCCCGTTCAGGCTGTCGTTGAGCCCGTCGTTCAGCCCGTTCAGGTTGTCGTTGAGGCCGTCGTTGAGGTCCTTGAACCCGTCGCCGAGGCCGTTGAGGCTGTCGTTGAGCCCGTCATTGAGGTCCTTGAACCCGTCGCCCAGGTCGTTGAGGCTGTCGTTCAGCCCGTCGTTGAGGTCGTTGAGACCGTCACCGATCGTGTTGATGTTGTCGTTGAGGCCGTCGAGGTAGTCGTTCAGCTTGTCGTTGTTCGCATTGGCCTCGTCCTCCGCGATGTCGGCCTCCTCCTTGGCGAGGACCTCGGCCAGCGTCTCGGAGTTCTTGTCGGTGACCTCCTGGTCGAAGGCGTCCGTCACATCGGCCCACGCGGACTTCACGTTGCTGAGGGCGTCGATGGCCGGCTGCTTCAGCATCGAGTCGGCGTGGTCCGACCAGCTCTTGACGGCCGCGTCGGCGATTTTCTTCCAGGTGGTGTGCTGCGTGAGGTCGCCGTACGCGGAGGTCTGCTTGAACTCGGACGTGGTCGAGTAGGTCTTGTACGTGCCGCCGCCGCCGTAGCCACCGTAGTACTGGGTCTTCACGTTCACGTGCTGGATGTTGTCCCTGAGGACGAAGCCGGACACTTCGTCCAGCACCTTCACCAGGTGCCTGTGCGGGTCGTGCTTGCCGTCCTTGGCCCAGTTGTTCCACGCCGTCTGGAGGTCGGTGACGGCGTCCTTGAGCGCGGTCTGCGCGGCGGCCAGGGCGTCGCTCAGTTTCGACTTCGGGACGTAGCCGCCCACCGTGGTGTTCTTCGGGCTGTAGTCGCGACCGCCCAACTGGGATACGTATCCGTCGTAGTTGGTCTTCAACTCCTTCAGCAGGTGCCAGAAGAGGCTGGCCGCCTTTCCCTTCCACGCGGCCTGGTCCTCGCCGAGCGATTTCATCCATCCGTTGACGACGTCCGAGTGGTCCTTGAAGAACTGCATCGCCCGGTCGAAGGACTGACCCGTCTCCTCGAAGGACTTGAACTCGACAGCGTTGCCATCGAGGACCGACAGGTTGCTGAAGCTCCAGCCCTTGGTGGTGTGGTTGTTCAGCAGCTCGTCCAGAGCGAGTTTGCTGCCGGAGATGTACTGGGCCATCGGGCCGGAGTCCCACTGGACGTGCGAGTACGAGCCTTCGAACTCGCCGCCGCCGGAGATCGCCCCGTCCCCCCACAGGTCGGCGCGGCCGTCGTCGCCCACGCCCACGCCGATCATCACGATCCGCGCCTTCTTCAGGCTCACGCTGTTGTGCGCGCCGTCGCCGCCCGCGTCGTAGAAGGCCAGGTCGTAGTCCTCGCCCTTGCTCTTCTGGAACCCGCTGAGCGCCGTGTAGTCCTCGGTGGAGACCGCACGCATGGTCTGCCCGGAGATCTCCATCCGGAACAGCTTGAGGTCGGAGAAGTCGTCGCCGCTGTCGCTGCTGAGGGAGTTGAACAGGCTGGAGCGGGCCGGGATGGTGTAACCGGTGAAGTTGGTGATCGCCTGGGCGTAGTAGTCGTCCGGGTCGTAGGTGGGCGTTCCGGAAGTACTTTTGCCGTCGTCGGCCATGGCACGGACTCCGCTGCTGGGGCTGAGGGGGGTGGGGGAGAGGAGGACGCGGGGCCCGGCGTCAGCTGTCGGAGCCGGTGCCGCTCATGTCGTCGTCGACCGTGTCGAAGATGTCCATCAGCTTCTCGCCGTCGATCGAGGTCAGGCTGTCGCCCTGCGTCTTCAGCAGCGTGGTGATGGTCTCTTCGAGAGCGGACTCGATGTCGTCGAAGAGGACCTTCTGGCTCTTGAAGATGCCGTCCAGCGCGCCGCCCTGCGTCTTCAGCGCCTCGATCAGTGCCGAGCCGCCGGTCGGGTCCTCGCTGTCGCCGCCCCCCATAAGCCCGATGCGCAGCATCTTGGCGTCGCCCGACGCCGAGCCCTCACCGGTCTCCGCGACCAGGTTCTTCAGCGAGCGGACACCCGCGTTGTCCTTGCGGATGTTGAGCAGGTCGGTGATGAAGTCCCCGACATCGTTGTTCTTGAAGTTCTTGAGCGCCGTCGAGTCCAGATGGGTCAGGTCTGCCATGGGTGCCTCCGGTGGCGGGACGCGCCGGACCTGCGTGCGGCACGGCGACGGTACGGGGAGATGCCTCTACCGCGCCGACCGAGGGCGGACCGGTCGGCGCGGCCGTGACGGCCTGCTCAGCGGCCGATGGTCACCTCGGACCACATCTGGCTGAGCGAGTTCTCGCTGTACTTGTAGTTGCCGGAGATGTCGCTCAGGAGCTGCGCGTGCGAGGTGAGCAGCGTCTCCATGTTCTGCACCGCGCCGTCCCAGGCGGCCTGCTTCCGGCGGTACGTGTCGGCGTCGTTGCCGTACCAGGTCTTGGACAGCTCGCTGAGCTCTGCCTCAAGGTTGGACAGCGTCTGGGCGATCGCCTTGGTCTGCATCACCATGTCGTCTGCGGCGTTCGACATGTGGTTGTAGCTGACGTAGATGAAACCGTCGCTCAGGTTGTCTGCCACGGTCTGCCTCTTTCACACAGTGTTGAGGGTGGGGGGCTGCCTGTCCGGTAGGGCACCGGGGGCGTGGCGCCGATGAGGCGTCAGGTCATCCGGCCAGCTGATCGAAGGCCGACTGGGAGGCGTTGTACGCCTGGTTGATCGCGTCGTTCGACGAACCCTGGGTCTTGTTGTGCTCGACGAGGCTCTGGTTCAGCCGGTCGATGACGTCCTCGAGGTTCTTGAGGATGACGTTGCACTGGCCGTCCCACTGAGCGAGGAGCTGGCCGTACTGGCCGCCGTCGCTGCCCTGATAGCCGGAGCCCAGGGTGGACTTGGTGCCGTCGACGTCCTGGCGGATCTTCATGATCCCGCTGAAGGCCGATTCAAGGGCCTGGATGCCGTTCCGGGTTGATGACTCGCTTGACTGCTGGCCGTCTCCCGCCATCGTCCCACCTTTCGTGAGTCGGATCTTGGTACGAGCAACTTGAGCCTAAAGTGAGACAAGTTGAGAAGACAACAAGCTGAGGTAGATCTGAGGTTGGCGCTCGATATCTTTCCGGGTCATCACCCGACGGGAAACCTCTCCGGTGCCGGGGGAGTTCAGGAGTCGGAAGCGGCCTTTCCGGTACTCGAATCGGCCCCCCGGACACCCGGTGACGCGATGTCGGTCCGGCACTGCGTCGCGGGACCCGGCGCGGCCTTCTCCGCACCCGTGCCCGGGTTGGACCGCGCCGCGGCCTCCGTGCTCAGGTCAGGGCCGGTGGGCAGCAGCGACAGCAGCGTGGACGGCACCCGTACCGCATCGCCGTCGGAGTATCCGAGGGCGGCCAGCGCCTCCGCGTCCGCGACGCGGTACTTCACCCCGTCGTCGCCCACCAGGAACGTGGTGTTGCCGACCGTCGCGCCGGCCGCGCCCAGCACCCGCACCAACGTGCCGTGCCCCGGGCGCGTCACCACATGGTCCACCGCCACACAGGCCGGGACCAGTGCCGTGGGGTCGGCCGCGGCGTAGGGCGACAGCGCGACCTGGTCGATCCGCACCGATGTCACCCGTACCTCGCCGCCGTCCGGATCGACCCGGGTGCACGCCGCCTGCCCGGCGGGCAGCCGCAGCGCCGTCGGCGGGCTGTCCGGCAGCCCGGCCACCGACGGGTCGGTGCCCGCCGTGCCCGGCGCCTGGTGGGAGCGCAGATCGGAGACGCCGATGGCGACGGCTTCCGGGGACGCGCCGTCGTAGGCCTTCCTGCGGGTGTCCGGGTCGCCGAGCAGCAGCGCCGCCTGAGTGGCCGTGACCGCGTGCAGGCCGTCCGTCTGGAGCACGTAGTCCTGACTCACGGAGCCGGCCGTCATCCGGAACACCTGTCCGACCCGGGTCTTCCCGCCCGCCAGCGCCGGGCCCGCCCCGCCCCGGCCCGCGACCTTAGGGGTGGCCAGCTTCGGGCCGCTGACCAGAGCGTCCAGGAACGCCGCCGACACCGGACGGGGCGTCACCGCGCCGTACCCCAGCGACTCGGCCGCACCCGACCTCAGGTCCAGCTCCAGCCGGCTGCCCTGCCACATCAGGTACGTGCGGTCGTCCGGCCCCCGCACCACCAGCGCCGATCCCGCACCGACCGGCCGCGTCTCGACAGGGGCGCCCGGCACCAGGGTCGTCTCCTCGCCGTCGCCCGTGGAGCACACCTCCCACGCCGACGTCTCCAGGTCGCCCGGGCCCGGTACGCCGTCCGGGGCGCCGGTGATGCCGACCGGTGTGCCCACCGGGGTGCCCTTCAGCGACTTCGTGCCCACCGCCGTGGTGTCCAGGTCCGCGCCGCCGATCAGCAGCGCCGACGCGTAGTTGCGGACCGGCCGCAGCCGGCCGTCCGCGTACAGGTAGCGGGCGCCCGTGTCCTTGTTGACGATCAGGGTGTCGCCGCCGCGCCAGGCGTCGTTGCCGCCCGGCCGGAGCAGCCCGTACACGAATGCGCCGGCCGAGACGAGGATGGCGACGATGATGCCGATCAGCGCACCGCGGGTGGTGCGTCCCAGCGGGCTCTCCGGGGCGTCCGGATCGGCCAGCAGCATGCCCGAGGTCAGCCGCCCCATCATGAACGTGTGCGCTTGCACCTGGTCGCGCTTGGACCGCACGGTCGCCTCCTGCTCTCAGTGGTTCGTCGTCGTCACGGTGCCCGGCCGGCCCGTCATCCGTTCCAGCCGCGCAGGGCGCCGAAGACGCCCAGCAGCCAGAGGGTGAGCGGCAGCAGGGAGACCGCCAGAAGGGTGTGCAGCAGCTCGGCGGCCCGGCCCCAGTACGGCACCAGACGGCGGCCCGGCACCGTCCACACCGCGATGGTCAGCACCGTCGCGACCAGCAGCAGACCCACCACCAGGAGCACCCGTTCCACGCCGGTCAGCGCCAGGCCCCAGCCGAAAGCCAGCAGCAGCAGACCCCACGCGCCGGGCAGCACCAGCACCAGCCGCTGCGTGGTGTTCACCAGGCCCCGGCCGTGCAGGAGCAGCAGCAGCGAAAGAACCAGCGCGCACAGCAGCGCGGGCAGCGCGGGCCGGTGCGCGAGCGCCACCAGGCAGGCCGACGCCAGCACGCCCGTCGCCCCGTACAGCGCCGTCATCCACTCGCCGGCCAGCTCGGTGCGGACCGCGACATCGTTGCCGCGGTAGGGCTCGATACCCTCCTGGAGCTGCTGGGCGTTGGTCGGCAGCGCCGGCATCCGCATCCCCGCGAACCGGAACGACAGCGCCGGCACCAGACCGCCGAGCAGCACCGTCAGCATCGCCACCACGCCCGCCGCGGCGGCCGCCCGCAGGTCGAAGAGGGTCATCACCGCACCGCCCACCGCCGTTGCGAACGCGGTGAGCGCGGAAGCCAGGAAGAGCGGCGTGCGCACCGCGGTGGCCGCCAGCGCGAGTACCGCGCCGCCCGCCCAGGCCGCCGCCGCGCCCAACAGCCGCGCGCCGAGCACCTGGTGGGCCTGGGGCCCGCTCAGCTCGCCGCCCGGCACCAGCCAGCCCGCCAGTGCCAGAGCCGGAGCCGCCAGCAGACCGAGGACCGCGCCGGTCGCGCCGTCGTCGACCGCCCGGCTCGCCGAGGCCGCTCCGGCCAGCAGCAGCGCGCCGGCAGCGACGGCCGCGCCCGCGCGCAGCGTCACCGACGTACCCGGCCACGCCAGCAGCGCCAGGCCGGCCAGCACGGCCACCGCGACCAGGGCGCGCAGCAGGTGCCGAGCAGCTCCCTCGCTCCAGTCGTGCAGCCGGTCCCGGGTGACCGAGGCGATCCCGTCGACCAGGTCGTCGAGGCGCACCTCGGGCAGTGCTTCGGTGCGCGGTCGCAGATGCAGGACGTCGCCGTCGGTCAGCCCCAGCGCCGCCAGCGTCGCCTCCTCGTCCAGCGGCCGTCCGCCCAGGCGCTGGAGTATCCAGCCGTCGTGTTCGAGGCCGGTCTCCTCGATGTCCTCGCCCGCGTACCGCAGCACCGTCGGCAGCAGGTCGGCCACCGGCACGTCGGAGGGCACGGAGAGGTCGATGGTGCGGCCAGGGGCGCGCACGGTCAGGTGGCACAGGTCGGCCACGGAGGTGTCGGTCATACCGGGGCTCACGTCTCCTGAGCGTCGGAACGGAGGGCGTGGCGTGCGGTGTTGCAGGCCACTGAGGGGGAGGTGGCGCGAATGAGATGGACGACGGTCGAACGGTCGGGAGCGTGCGGAGGGAGGGGGTGACGTGGACTTACGGAGTTGACGGGGTGCACACTACTGTCACTCCCGGAGGCCGTCGTAACGGGAGCCCCCGGTAACGTGCACGGCACACATACCGGCCGGCCGCCCCAGGGCTCCGCCGTCCGTACGGCCTGCCCGTACCGCGCCCGTCGGCGTCGGCACCCGGACCGTGAGCCTCCTCCACGTGCCGCCGCGTGCGCGAAGACCACTAAGGAGCCCCAGCGTTGAGCGTGGTCCTGTTCCGTCGTCCGGCCCGTCGCCGCGGACCCGACATGCCGAGCGGCGAGCTGACCCTGCAGGAACCGCCGACCCTGATGGAGACCGTGCCGGACACGTCCGCGGTGTGGACGTACCTGCCGATGGCCATGATGTCGGTCTCCATGATGCTCATGTTCCTGCGCATGGGCGGCCAGGGGTCCGGCATCTTCATGTACATCGCGCTCGGCATGATGGTGCTCGCCGCCGCCGCGATGATGGTCGGTCAGGTCATGCGCAAGGCGGGCGACCGCAAGCAGCGGCTGCGCGGCGAGCGCCGTGACTACCTGCGCTACCTGGCGCAGAGCCGCCGCACCGTGCAGCGCACCGTCGTCGAGCAGCAACTGGCCCTGGCCTGGCGCCACCCCGAGCCCAACGTGCTGCGCTCCATGGTGCGTACCACCCGGCTGTGGGAACGTCGCACCAAGGACGTCGACTTCGCCGAGCTGCGCGTCGCCGTGGGCGACCAGCAGTTGGCCCTGCGGCTCAACCCCGTCTCCACCAAGCCCGTCGAGGACCTCGAACCGCTGTGCGCGCACGCCCTGCGCCGCTTCATCCGCGCCTACAGCACCGTGCCCGGCCAGCCCATCGCGCTCTACCTTCGCTCCTGGTCCCGGGTGCTGCTGCGCGGCGACCAGGACGCCGCGCGGGGCATGCTGCGCGCCGCGCTGAGCCAGCTCGCGGTCTTCCACCCGCCGGAGGAGGTGTGGATCGCGGTCTGCGCCGACGA
Source organism: Streptomyces sp. 2131.1 (assembly GCF_900105515.1). Classification (GTDB taxonomy): domain Bacteria; phylum Actinomycetota; class Actinomycetes; order Streptomycetales; family Streptomycetaceae; genus Streptomyces; species Streptomyces drozdowiczii. Next base: position 6,136,455 of record NZ_FNSY01000001.1, read on the forward strand.
CGAGCACCGCGCCGAGTGGGAGTGGGTGAAGTGGCTCCCGCACAACCAGCACCCCCAGGAGACGGACGGCGCCGGACCGCTGCGCATGGTCGCCTCCGCCTTCACGGACCTGGAGAACCAGCTCGGCAGCGAGTTCTCCGAGCGGCCCGCCTTCGACCCGGACGCCGTGCCCGGCCGCGACGAGCCGCTCGTCGTGGTCGTCGTGGACGGTGCCACCGTCCCGGCCGGCCACCGCTTCGACGGCCCCGGCTACCGCAACGCCGTCGTCCTCGACCTCTCTGGCACCCTCACCTGGCGCCCCGGCCGCACCACCCTCCGCCTCGACGTCACCCCCGAGACCGTCGCCCTGGTGCGCACCGACCGCAGCCGCAAGGAGCAGACGACCGTCCTCGGCCGCCCCGACCAGGTCGGCCCGGTCGCCGCCGAGACCCTGGCCCGGCTGATATCCCCGTACCGGATGAGCCTCACCGCCGACGCGGTCGAGCCGCTCTCCGCCGACATGGAGCTCACCACCCTGCTCGGCATCCCCGACCTGCACCGCCTCGACCCCGCATCCCTGTGGCGGCGGCACAAGGGCTCCGCACGGCTGCGGGTGCCGGTCGCCGTCGGCGCGGACGGCCGCCCGGTGGAGCTGGACATCAAGGAGTCCGCGCAGGGAGGCATGGGCCCGCACGGCATGCTCATCGGCGCCACAGGCTCCGGCAAGTCCGAACTGCTGCGCACCCTCGTCCTCGGACTCGCCCTCACCAACTCCTCCGAGACGCTCAACTTCGTCCTCGTCGACTTCAAGGGCGGCGCCACCTTCCTCGGCCTGGACGAACTCCCGCACACCAGCGCCGTGATCACCAACCTCGCCGACGAGGCCGCCCTGGTCGAGCGCATGCAGGACGCCCTCCACGGCGAACTGCTGCGCCGCCAGGAACTGTTGCGCGCGGCCGGCAACTACACCTCCGCCCTGGAGTACGAGCGGGCGCGCGCCGGCGGCGCCGACCTCGCCCCGCTGCCCAGCCTCTTCGTCGTCGTCGACGAGTTCAGCGAACTGCTCGCAGCGCACAGGGAGTTCATGGAGCTGTTCGTGATGATCGGCCGCCTCGGCCGGTCCCTGGGCGTACACCTGCTGCTCGCCTCGCAGCGCTTGGACGAGGGCCGCATGCACCAGCTGGAGTCGCACCTGTCCTACCGGATCGGGCTGCGCACCTTCTCCGCGATGGAGTCCCGCGGAGTCCTCGGCGTCCCCGACGCCTACGAACTGCCCTCCCAGCCGGGCAGCGGCTTCCTCAAGAGCGGCGTCGAGGCGCTGACCCGGTTCCGCGCCGCCTACGTCTCCGGGCCCTACCGCCGTCGTGGCGGCGCCGTCGCCCAGGCCCGCGTCGCCAGCCAGATCGTGCCCTGGACCGCCGAGTACGTGGTGCCCCGCGCTCCCGCTCCGGCCACCGTCGAACCGGAGGCGGAGGAGACGGACGACAGTTCCAGCCTGCTGTCGGTCGCCCTGGACCGGCTGCGCGACGCGGGCCCGCCCGCCCATCGCGTGTGGCTGCCGCCGCTGGACGCCCCGTCCCCGCTCGACGTCCTGCTGCACGGCCTGACCGTCGACCCGGAGCGCGGACTGACGGCGCCGCGGTGGAACGGCACCGGCAAGCTGCGGGTCCCCGTCGGCCTCGTCGACAAGCCCTTCGATCAGCGCCGCGACCCCCTCGTCGTTGACCTCGCGGCGGCCGGCGGCCACGTAGCCGTCGCGGGCGGCTCGCAGAGCGGCAAGTCGACCGTGCTGCGCAGCCTCATCATGGGCCTCGCGCTCACCCACACCCCGCGCGAAGTGCAGTTCTACTGCCTCGACTTCGGTGGCGGCACGCTCTCTCAGCTCACCGGGCTGCCACACGTCGCCGGTGTCGCCGCCCGTCTCGACGCGGACCGGATCGGCCGCACCGTGGCCGAGGTCACCGCCGTGCTCACCCGTCGCGAGCAGTTCTTCCTGGAGCACGGCATCGACTCGATGGCCACCTACAGGCGCCGCCGCGCAGCCGGGGAGTTCCCCGACGAACCGCACGGCGACATCTTCCTGGTGATCGACGGCTGGTCCACGGTCCGGCAGAACTTCGACCAGTTCATCCCCACGTTCAACCAGATCGCCACCGGCGGCCTCAACTACGGCGTCCACCTGATCGTCGCGACCTCGCGCTGGCTGGAGCTGACCGCCCCGGTGCGCGACCAGGCCGCGACCCGCCTGGAACTCCGGCTCGGCGACACGATGGACTCCGTGGTCGACGTCCGCAAGGCCGCCGGCGTGCCCCGTACGCCTGGCCGGGGGCTCACCGTCGACGCCAAGCTGCACTTCCTCTCCGCGCTGCCCCGAGGCGACGGCTCCAGCGACCCGGAGACGCTGAGCGAGGGCGTCGGCGACCTGGTCGAGCGCATCGCCGCCGCCTGGCACGGGCCGCGCGCACCGCAGGTGCGGATGCTGCCGCACCGGCTGCCCGCCTCGGAGCTGCCCGAGCCGGAACTCGGCCAGGGCCGAAGCCTCAGGCTGCCCCTGGGCCAGGACGAGGAGGCGCTGGACACCGTCTGGCACGACTTCTCCCGCACCCCGCACCTCGTCGCCGTCGGCGACACCGAGAGCGGCAAGACCAACCTGCTGCGCGTGGTGGCGGACGCCATCGTCGCCCGCTACTCGCCGACCGAGGCCCGCATCCTCGTCGTCGACTACCGCCGTGACCTGGTGGAGGCGGTGCCCGAGGAGTACCGGCTCGGGCACGCCGTCTCCGTCGACGCCCTCAAGCAGCTCGTCGGCGGCTCCGCGAAGGCGCTGCGGACCCGGCTGCCCGGTCAGGAGATCACGCCGGCCCGGATGCGCAGCGCCGACTGGTGGACCGGCCCCCGGTTGTTCGTCCTCGTCGACGACTACGACATGGTCGGCGGCGGCACGGTGATGGACCACCCGTTCGCACCGCTCTTCGACCACCTCGCGCTCGGCCACGAACTGGGCCTGCACATCGTCGTCGTACGGTCCGCCACCGGCGCCGGACGCGGCCTCAACGACCAGCTGCTGCGACGCCTGGACGAGGTCAACACCCCGGGCGTCCTGATGTCGACACCGCCGTCCGAGGGGTACGTCTTCGGGAACGTGAAGCCGCGAGTGCTGCCACCGGGGCGCGCGCTGCACATCGTGCGGCGCAAGCCGGTACTGATCCAGACGGCGCTCGCGGGCGGGACGCAGGAGGCATAGGAGGCGTAGGAGGCCCTGGGGCCCCGCCGTCTCTCTCAGGGACGTCGGGCAGACGGCCGCCAGCCCGTGCGGCGGCCCCGGGGGATGATCACGGCGAGCCAGACGACCGTGACCACCACGGCCACGCCGGCCAGCGTCGGCCACATGGCGCGGCGCAGCGGCCCGGCCGCCCGGTCCTCCGGCATCCGCAGCGGGGCGGCCGACTCCTTGACCGCGGCCGGTCCCGCCGGCGCGTTCGCGGCGGTGGAGGCGGAGGCGAGGACCGCGGTGACGGCGGCGTACGGGTCGACCCGCGGCACGGCGTCCGGGTAGGCCGAGGACCGCAGCAGTGCGGCGGTCTGCCCGGCCGTCAGCTCCGGGTGCACCGACCGCACCAGCGCCGCCGCCCCCGCCACGTAACCGGCGGCCAGCGAGGCCCCCGAACCGATGTAGTGGCCGTTCTTCGACGGACCGATTCCGACCACGCCGTCACCGGGCGCCGCGAGCTGGGCGCTCCCGGTGGTGTACGAGCCGGCCGGCCGCTCACCCTTGACGTCCACGTCGAGTACGGACAGCACCCCGTCACTGGCGGCCGGGTAGTAGTCCCGGGCCGGTACCTCCTGGCCCACCCCGCCGGCCGGCGAGTCCGGCACGGCGGCGGCGACCAGCAGTACGTCCTTCTTCGCGGCCAGTCGTACGGCGGACCTCAGGGCGGCCGTGTCGCTCGGGAAGGCCGCCGACACGGTCACCACCTCGGCACCGGCCCCGACGGCGGCCTCGATGCCCGAGGCGACCCGGCCGGGGGTGGCCGCGCCGCGCTCGTCAGTCCCGCGCACCGCGACGATGGCCGACCGCCGGGCGACGCCCGCGAACTTCACGCCCATGTCCGACTGCGCGGCGATCAGCCCCGCCACGAAGGTGCCGTGCCCGACACAGTCCTTCCCGGCCGCGCCGACCGTCGTCACGCGGCCCTTCAGCGCGGGCGCCGAGGTCGAGACGCCGGTGTCCACCACGCCGACCTTGACCCCGGAGCCGGAGGCGAACTGCCAGGCCCGCCCCAGCTGCAGGCTGACCTGCTCCCACGGCACGGCGGTGGCCTGGCGCCCCGAACCCTCGGTGCAGTCGGCGTTGCCCGTCAGCTTCGTCCTGAGCACCGGCAGCTCCACCGTGTTCCCGCCGGCCGCCGCGGCGCTCAGGGCACCGGCACCGCTCAGAGCGGCCGTCACCAGCAGCGCCAGCGCACCGGCGGCGGGCCGGGACAGGTTCCTCCCGCGCATCGCCGTCAAACCCCCGCCCCGCCGGAGGCGGACGCCGACACCGCGTCGGGGAGGTCCTCCGGGAGCAGCAGCCGCAGATCGTCGAGGCTGGGCGCGGCCACTCGGCTGAGCCGGCCCGCCTGCCGGGTCATCATCCGCTCCAGCACCTGGCGTGCGGTGCGCGCGTTGCCGAACGACCGGTCGCGCGGCAGGGTGTCGAAGTGGTGCCGCAGCACCGAGCCGAGCCCGGTGCCGCACTCGTACCCGGCCTGCAACGCGTGCTGGCGGACGATGGTGACGAGCTCGTCGGACGTGTAGTCGGCGAACTCGATCTTCCGCGAGAACCGCGAGTGCAGGCCCGGGTTGGAGGCGAGGAAGCCCTCCATCTCGCTGGTGTAGCCGGCGACGATGACGACCACCTGGTCGCGGTGGTCCTCCATCAGCTTCAGCAGCGTGTCCACGGCCTCCCGGCCGAAGTCGGCGCCGGACGCCTCGCGCGGGGTCAGCGTGTACGCCTCGTCGATGAAGAGCACGCCGCCGAGCGCCCGCTCGAAGACCTCCTTGGTGAGCTGCGCGGTGTGGCCCACGTACCGCCCGACCATGTCGGCGCGGGACACCTCGACGAGCTGACCCCGCGGCAGCACGCCCAGGGAAACGAGGAGTTCGCCGTAGAGCCTGGCCACCGTCGTCTTGCCGGTGCCGGGCGGACCGGTGAAGACGAGGTGGTGGCTGAGGCGCGGCACCGGCAGCCCGGCGGCCTCCCGCTGCCGGGCCGTCGAGACCAGGTTGACCAGGTCGGTGACGTCCCGCTTGACCGCGGAGAGCCCGACCAGGGCGTCCAGGCGGCTGAGCGCGTCGTCCCCGGCGTCGGCGCCGTCCGGACCGGCCTCGGAGTCGCGGGCGGCCTCCTCGCTGATGTCCTGCGGCAGCAGCAGGGTGAGGTCCTCCTCGGTGACCTGGGCCTGCGAGGCCAGCCGTACGGCCTGCCGGTCCACCATCTCCTCGAAGACCTGCCGCGCCGCACGGCCGTTGCCGAATCCGGCGTCCTTCGGTATCCGGTCGAAGTGGGTCGCGAGCGCCTTGCGGGTCTCGTCGTTCAGCACGTACTGGTGGCGCCCGCACATGCTCTCCACGATCTCCACCAGCTCGGGGACCGAGTAGTTCTCGAACTCCACGGTCCGCGAGAACCGGGAGGCCAGGCCCGGGTTGGAGCCGAGGAAGCCGCGCATCTCACCGGAGTATCCGGCGACCACGACAACCACGTCGTCGCGGTGGTCCTCCATCAGCTTCAATAGCGTGTCCACCGCCTCCCGGCCGAAGTCGGCGCCCGAGCCGCGCGAGTCGGAGGTGAGCGCGTACGCCTCGTCGATGAAGAGCACGCCGCCCAGCGCCCGTTCGAAGGTCTCCGTGGTCTTGATGGCGGTACCGCCGATGACCTGCGCGACCAGATCGGCCCGGGAGACCTCGACCAGGTGCCCGGACCGCAGCGTCCCCAGCTCGGCCAGGATCGTGCCGTAGAGCCGCGCGACCGTCGTCTTTCCGGTGCCGGGCGGACCCGCGAAGACCAGGTGCCGGCTCATCGGCGGCGCGGACATGCCGAGTTGGGCGCGGCGCCGGGCGAGCTGGGTGAGGTTGACCAGCGTGCGGACCTGTTCCTTGACGTTGTCCAGGCCGATCAGGTTCTCCAGCGCGGCCATCGGGCCGTCCGGGCGGCCGGGACCGTCCGACTCGGGGACGGTGCCCGCCGGATCGGTGCCCTCGGCCTCGCCGTAACCCCAGGCGTCCCGGGCCTCGTTGCCGGTGCTGTTCAGGTTCTCCACCGCGAGCCGGCCGCTCGCCCTGGACTGGACGAGCCCGCCGCCCTTGTTCTCGCGCACGGTGCAGCCGACCACCGAGACCGGCGACTCGGTCTCCACCCGGATGCCGTCACGGCCGTTCCCCGCCGCCTCGCAGCCGTTGAGGTTGGCCCGGCCGCCCTCGCGGACCAGGAAGCCGTGGTCGGTCGCGGCGGCGGCCCGCACCCGGGTCGCCGTGAGCTCGCCGCCGTTGTCCACGACGACGCCGCAGCCGCCCGCCGACACCAGCTCGCCGTCGCGCAGCGCCGCCGTGCCCTCGCCGCCGATCTCCAGACCGGCGCCGCCGGGTCCGGTCACCTTCAGGCCCGCCAGATAGACGTTGCCGCCCGAGGCGACCGTCACTCCGGCGCCGCCCGGCGACTCCACCGAGCAGTCCTCCACCCGGCCGCGCCCGCCGTCGGTCACCGAGACGCCGGTGCCGCCCGTGCCGGTGATGCGGGCCCTGCGCAGCAGCGGGTTGGCGCCGCCCTTGACCACCACGCCGGTGCCCCTGACGTCCAGGATCTCCACGCGGTCCAGCTCGGCCGCCGAGTCCTCCTCCAGCAGCACGGCCTCGGCCTCGCCGTCCCGGACGGTCAGTGAGGTCAGGGTGGGCGAGGAGGAACCCGCCACCCGCAGCGCCGGTGCCTGGGCGCCGCTCAGCCAGCAGTCCTCGTACGTGCCCCGCGAACGGTCCGTGACGAACAGGCCGTTGCCCGCCGTGCGGGACGTGCGGCAACGGCGCAGCACCGGGTCGGCGCCGTGCGACACGATGATGCCCTGCCCCGTGGTGCCGTTGACCCGCACATCGTCGAGCTCGATCCGGGCGGCGCTGGTCAGGTGCGCGCCGATCGCGGTGTCGTGGATCACGGTCCGCAGCACCCGGACCGCGCTGCGCTCCTCCAGCGCCAGCGCGGGCTTGTCGGTCGAGGAGAGGTCGCAGTCCTCGACGGAGACCTGGGCGTCGCCGTTGGCCAGCAGGCCGTTGCCGCGCGCGTCGCGCACGGTGCAACCGCGTACCGTCGCCCTGCCGCGCTCGCCGATCACCACGCCGCTGGTGCCCAGGTGCTCGAAGGTGCACGACTCCAGCGAGCTCTCGCTGGCCGAGGTGACGACGACGCCCGCGCCGGTCCGGCTGGAGACCCGGCACTCGCGCATGGCCAACGAGCCGGAGTTGCGGGCGAGGACGGTGGCCCAGGACGCACCGGAGACGTCGCAGCCCTGCATCGCGACCTGCCCGTGCGAGGCGTCCACGACGGGTGCCTCCTCGTCCTGGCCCTGCACCACCAGATCGGTCAGCATCAACGCGTCGGCACGCAGCGACACCGCGGTCCCGGTGCGTGGCGCCAGGCGGACGCTGCCGCGTGACTGCTCGGCGACGATGGTCACGCGGGTGGTGACGACGAGGTTCTCCTCGTACGTCCCCGGGCGCACACTGAGCACCGCCCCTCCGCGCGCCCTGGCCAGGGCCTCTGAGATCGTCCGGGCGTCCCCGGTGCCCTCCGGACAGATCGTCAGTACCTGGCGCACTCCGCTGACCTCCTCGTATCGGCACCCATGGGTTGCGGTCGGCCCCATCATGCCTTCCTCCCACCTGCGATCCCACCCCGGTCCGGCCGCCGGGGCGACCGGGACGGTGAGCTCCGTGGTGCGGCGGAGGGCGGCGTACCGCGCATTACGGGATGTTCCGCAACACCCGTACCGGGGCCGGAATTTTCCCGGGACCCATTGTTCATTCCAGAGATATGACGTGCCCCCCACATGTGTGCGTGAATGAGAGCGCTCGCAGGGACGTACGACGAACTACGGGACGGATGGGGCCAGATGACGGACCGGACCGGAACGGCCGCGAAGGCGACGACCGAAGGGGCTGCGGCGGCCCGCGCTCCCTCCTCCGAGTCCGCCCCCGAGCCGGAGACGGCAGCCGGGACCGCCGCTGCCGGCACCGCCGCTCAGGAGGAGATTTCCGCCGGTACACGCCCGGCGCAGGCTCCGGACAAGGGGGACGGGACCTCGGCACCCGAGCCGGAGGCCGGGACGTCCGCTTCCGCCCCCGAGGCGGCGGCGGAGCCGGGAGCCGCCGAGCCGGGCGTCGCCGAGGCACTGGCCGCTTCGGCGTCCGAGGATCCCGAACCCGGCGCGGCCGCCCCGGCCGGGCGCCCGAGCCGCCCCCTCCTGGCGGGCGCCGCTCTGCTGGGCGCCGCACTGGTCGCCGTGCCGGTCCTCCTCATGAGCCGCCAAGGTGAGCCCGAGCGGCACGACACCGCCGTCGTCAACCAGGCGGGCACGCTGCTGGGCGGCGGGGAGCCGACGCGGGAGGGGGCGCAGGCGTACGCGTCGTCGAGCGCGTCGCCCTCGAAGCCGGCGAAGCCGAAGAAGACACCCACACCGAAGGAGGTCGTGCCGAAGCGGGCCCCGGTCGTGGCCCCCGTGACGCCGTCACCGTCCCCGACGAAGAAGCCCCCGCCCAAGCCGACCCCGAAGAAGGCCCCGAAGAAGACCCCGAAGCCCACCCCGAAACCGGTGAAGAAGCCGTCCCGGGCGGCGGACATCACGGTCACGGCCACCAGGGTGCTGCGGGCCGGCGAATCCATCGAGGCGAACAGGACGAGGCTGCGGATGCAGCGCGACGGCAACCTCGTCGTCTACGACGAGAACGACAAGCCCCGCTGGGCCACCATGACCTTCGGCAACAACTACCAGGCGGTCTTCCAGGCGGACGGCAACCTGGTCGTCTACACCGCCGACAGCCGCCCGGTCTGGGCCAGCAAGACCCAGGGCCACCGCGGCGCGATCCTGCGCCTCCAGAAGGACGGCAACCTGGTGATCTACTCGGGAGGCGCTCCGGTCTGGGCGTCGAAGACCCAGCACTGAACGCGCCGCCCGTCGTGCGGGCACACGTCCGCACGACGGTCCCGCCCCTCCGGCGGCGCCCCTCGACGGCGGTCACCCTCGGTTACGATGCTCACTTCATACCGGAGGGTGGCGGCGAGCGACGCCGTGCCACCGACGGTCCGCTCGGGCAGAAGAGATGGGTGGCCTGGGAAAGTGTTGCAAGAGGTTGTAGCGACCCGCTACGTCACGCCCCTGCGTGAAGGCGGCTCGCTCCCCGGGATCGTCGAGGCCGACGACCTCGGCACGTACGTCATGAAGTTCACCGGCGCGGGCCAGGGCCGCAAGACCCTCGTCGCGGAGGTGATCTGCGGGCAGCTCGGGCGGCGGCTCGGGCTGCGCGTGCCCGAGCTGGTGCAGATCCAGCTCGACCCGGTCATCGGCCTCGCCGAGCCCGACCAGGAGGTGCAGGAGCTCCTCAAGGCGAGCGGCGGGCTCAACCTCGGGATGGACTTCCTGCCCGGCTCGCTCGGCTTCGACGCCCTCGCGTACGAGGTCGACCCGTGCGAGGCCGGCCGGGTCGTCTGGTTCGACGCGCTGATCAACAACGTCGACCGGTCCTGGCGCAACCCCAACATGCTGGTCTGGCACGGCGACCTCTGGCTCATCGACCACGGCGCCACCATGATCTGGCACCACAACTGGCCCGGCGCCCAGGCGTCCGCCGCCAAGCCGTACAACGCCTCCGACCACGCGCTCGCCCCCTTCGGCCCCGACATCGCGTCGGCCGCGGCCGAGCTGGCCCCGCTGGTGACGCCCGAGCTGCTCGCCGAGGCGGCGGCCGACGTGCCCGACGAGTGGCTGGTGGACGAGCCGGGCTTCGACTCGACGGACCAGCTGCGCCGGGCGTACACGGACGCCCTGCTCGCCCGGGCAGCCACCATCCACGAGCGGATCATCATGGACGCGCCCACCCCCGACAAACCGTCCCAGGCCCCGGGCTGGATCACCGAGCGCCTCGCCCCGGGCGGCCGCGCATGAGCGAGCGCCATGTCTTCGAGTACGCGCTGCTGCGCGTCGTCCCCCGCGTCCAGCGCGGGGAGTGCTTCAACGCCGGGGTGGTCGTCTACTGCCGCGCCAAGGGCTTCGTGGCCGCACGCACCGAGCTCGACGAGACCAAGCTGAGGGTGCTGGACCCCGGCGCCGACGTGACCGGGGTCCGGGCAGCGCTGCACGCCGTCGAGGGCGTCTGCCGCGGCGGTACGGACGCGGGCCAGGCCGCCGGCGACGACGCGGGCCGCCGCTTCCGCTGGCTGATCGCGCCGCGCTCCACCGTCGTACAGCCGGGGCCCGTGCACAGCGGCCTGACCGCCGACCCCGAGGCCGAGGTGCAGCGGCTGCTCGACCTGCTGGTGCGCTGACGCCCGCGCCGGGCCGCCGTCCGAGCACCGCGTGACGGCGGCCCGGCGGAGTGTGACATGCGCCGCTGCGCCCGTGTGCCGTTGACACCGGGTGCCAGGGCTTCTAGCGTCACGTCTGCTGAAGGTACTAAGCGGTTGCTCAGCCATCGGGCCGGTTCTCTCCGGGAACACCCCGACGTCCGCTGAGCCGCTATCCAAGGGCGAGGAGAGCCAAGCATGTCCACCAGCGAGCAGCGCGTAGCCATCGTGACGGGAGCGGCCCGGGGCATCGGTGCCGCCACCGCGGTACGTCTGGCGGCCGAGGGCCGCGCCGTCGCCGTACTCGACCTCGACGAGGCGGCCTGCAAGGACACCGTCGAGAAGATCACCGCCGCCGGGGGCAAGGCGATCGCCGTCGGCTGCGACGTGTCGGACAGCGCCCAGGTGGAAGCCGCCGTCGCGCGGGTCGCCGCCGAGCTCGGCGCCCCGACCATCCTCGTCAACAACGCGGGCGTGCTCCGCGACAACCTGCTCTTCAAGATGAGCGAGTCCGACTGGGACATCGTGATGAACGTGCACCTCAAGGGCGCGTTCCTGATGGCCAAGGCCGTCCAGAAGCACATGGTGGACGCCAAGTTCGGCCGCATCGTGTCGCTGTCCTCCTCCTCGGCCCTCGGCAACCGCGGCCAGGCCAACTACGCGGCGGTCAAGGCGGGCCTCCAGGGCTTCACCAAGACCCTCGCCAAGGAGCTCGGCAAGTTCGGCATCACCGCCAACGCCGTCGCGCCCGGCTTCATCGTCACAGAGATGACCGCGCAGACCGCCGCCCGTGTCGGCATGGGCTTCGAGGAGTTCCAGGCGGCCGCCGCCACCCAGATCCCGGTCCAGCGCGTCGGCTTCCCCGACGACATCGCCAACGCCATCGCCTTCTTCACGGGCGACGCCGCCGGCTTCGTCTCCGGCCAGGTCATGTACGTCGCCGGCGGACCGCTCAACTGAACCGAAGGGCTGCGGACATCATGACTGTGCAGGACAGCGGCAAGGTCGCGCTGATCACCGGAGCGAGCCGGGGCATCGGCTACGGCATCGCGCAGGCGCTCGTCGAGCGCGGCGACCGGGTGTGCATCACCGGGCGGAACGAGGACGCCCTGAAGGAGGCCGTCGAGACGCTCGGGGCCGACCGGGTCATCGGCGTCGCCGGCAAGGCGCACGACGAGGCGCACCAGGCGACGGCCGTCGCCCGCACCATGGAGGCGTTCGGCCGGGTCGACTTCCTGGTCAACAACGCCGGGACCAACCCGGTCTTCGGGCCGATCGCGGAGCTCGACCTGAACGTCGCCCGCAAGGTCTTCGAGACCAACGTGGTCTCGGCGCTCGGCTTCGCCCAGCAGACCTGGAAGGCGTGGCAGAAGGAGAACGGCGGGGCGATCGTCAACATCGCCTCGGTGGCCGGCGTCTCCGCCTCGCCCTTCATCGGCGCGTACGGGATGAGCAAGGCGGCCATGGTCAACCTGACCCTCCAGCTGGCGCACGAGTTCGCGCCGGTGGTCCGGGTCAACTCGATCGCGCCGGCGGTCGTCAAGACCCGCTTCGCCCAGGCGCTGTACGAGGGCCGCGAGGAGGAGGCCGCGGCCGCCTACCCGCTCGGCAGGCTCGGGGTGCCGGAGGACATCGGCGGCGCCGCCGCCTTCCTCACCTCCGACCAGTCCGCCTGGATCACCGGCCAGACCCTGGTCGTCGACGGCGGCATCTTCCTGAATGCCGGAGTCGGCTGATCCGGCCTGGGCCGATATGGCCGCGAATGCCTCAAGTGCCCCGCCGGGTCTGCGGATTGACCTGGTGGGGCGCTGCGGTATGGTCTGCCGACCCACGGCTGATCGAGGAGCGTGCACGTGTTCTACCGGGCCAGTCTGCAAGCCGCTGCAGCCATTGCGTCCCTGTCCTTGCTGGCCGGTTGCGGGCTGCTGCCCGGCGACGGCTCGGAGGTGGACCAGAAGCTCGCCGTCGGGACGACCAGTGAGCCCTCGACCCTGGATCCCGCGGCCGCCTGGGACGGCTCCTGGGAGCTGATGCGCAACGTCTTCCAGACCCTGGTGAGCTTCCCCACCGGCAGTACGAAGCCCGAGCCGGACGCGGCGCAGGAGTGCAGGTTCACCGACCGCACCAGCACGGCCTACCGCTGCAAGCTCCGCAAGGGGCTGAAGTTCTCCAACGGCGACAAGCTCGACGCCGAGGCCGTGAAGTACTCCATCGACCGGATCTCGGAGATCGGCGTCAAGGGCGGCCCCGTCGGCATGCTCGGCTCGCTCGACCGGGTCGAGACCAAGGGCGACGACGTGGTCATCTTCAACCTGAAGAAGCCCGACGCCACCTTCCCGTTCGTGCTGGCCACCCCGGCCATGTCGCTGGTCGCGCCGAGCGCGTACTCCGAGCACAAGATCCGCGACGACGGCGGGGTCACCGGCTCCGGCCCCTACCTGCTCGACTCCTACAAGCAGGGCGACCGCTCCGAACTGGTGAAGAACCCCGACTACAAGGGGTTCGCGGACCGCAAGAACGACGCCGTCACCATCCGGTACTTCAAGGAGTCCGGCGCCATGGTGGACGCGCTCAAGAAGAACCGGATCGACGCGACCTACCGCGGTCTGTCCGCCGAGGACGTCGTCAGCATCGAGGACAGCAGCGACAGCGACAAGGACAGCGACCTCCAGGTCGTCGAGTCGACCGGCGCCGACATCCGCTTCCTGGTCTTCAACCCGGACGACCCGGCCGCCGGGAAACCCGCCGTCCGCCGGGCGATAGCCCAGCTGATCGACCGCGACGCGCTCGTCTCCAAGGTCTACAAGGGCACGTCCGAACCGCTGTACTCGATGGTCCCGAAGGGCATCGCCGGGCACGCCACCAGCTTCTTCGACACCTTCGGAAACCCCAGCAAGGACAAGGCCCGCCAGATCCTGGCCGACGCGCACATCACGACCCCCGTCGCCATGACCTTCTGGTACACGACCGACCGCTACGGATCCTCGACCGCGCCCGAGTTCGACGAGCTCAAGCGCCAGCTGGAGACGTCCGGGCTCTTCCGCATCACCTTGAAGCACCGGCCGTGGAAGACCTTCCAGGAGGGCTTCAACAAGGGGGAGTACCCCGTCTTCGGCCGCGGCTGGTTCCCGGACTTCCCGGACCCCGACAACTTCATCGCCCCGTTCGTGGGCAAGAACAGCGTCACGGGCATGCCGTACGTGAAGGACGAGATCACCAAGCAGCTGCTGCCGCTGTCCCGCAAGGAGAGCAACCGGGGCGCGGTCGGCAAGGAGTTCGAGCGGGCGCAGAAGATCCTGGTCGACGACGTGCGGCTGCTGCCGCTGTGGCAGGGCAAGCTGTACGTGGCCGCCGGCGACGACATCGGCGGCGGCGAGCGCGCCCTGGACCCGCAGACCGTCATGCAGATGTGGGAGCTGTACCGCAAGGCCAGCTGGTAGCACCACCGCGCGGGCGGGCCCCCCGCGGCCCGCTCGCGCACGGCGTTGTCAGTGGCGCCCGGTAGGTTCTGGGATCAAGAACGGATTGCCTACCGGAGGTTGTTCACGTGACCGTCACCGACCTGCTGCCCGAGTCCTGGCGCGGCGTCCTCGGCGAAGAGCTGGAGAAGCCGTACTTCAAGGAGCTCACCGAGTTCGTCGAGGAGGAGCGGTCCGCGGGACCGGTCTACCCGCCCCGGGAGCAGGTGTTCGCGGCCCTGGAAGCGACCCCGTACGACAAGGTGAAGGTCCTCGTCCTCGGGCAGGACCCCTACCACGGCGAGGGGCAGGGCCACGGCCTGTGCTTCTCCGTGCGCCCGGGCGTGAAGACCCCGCCCTCACTGCGCAACATCTACAAGGAGATGCAGGAGGAGCTGGGCCTGCCCGTCCCGGACAACGGCTACCTCATGCCGTGGGCCGAGCAGGGTGTTCTCCTGCTCAACGCCGTGCTCACCGTCCGCGCGGGCGAGGCCAATTCGCACAAGAACAAGGGCTGGGAGAAGGTCACCGACGCCGTCATCCGTGCCGTCGCCGCCCGCCCCGACCCGGCGGTCTTCGTCCTCTGGGGCAACTACGCGCAGAAGAAGCTCCCGCTGATCGACACCGAGCGCCATGTGGTGGTGAAGGGGGCGCACCCCTCGCCGCTCTCCGCGAAGAAGTTCTTCGGCTCCCGCCCGTTCACCCAGATAAACGAGGCCGTCGCCCAGCAGGGCCACCAGCCCATCGACTGGCGCATCCCCGACCTGGGCTGAGCCGTCCCCGAGCCTCCCCGCGTCCGCCCGCCCCGGCGGCTAGCGTCGGGTGCCGGGCCGGGCGGTTCGGACGGGACGGGTGCGAGGAGGCCGTGGTGACGGAGCAGCGGGAGGCGTCGGAGGACGTCTTCATGACCAGGATCGGCCAGGCGATCATGCTGCTGCACGGAGGGGACCGGGAGGAGGCCCGCAACCGCTTCACGGCGCTCTGGTCGGAGATCGGCGAGGACGGCGACGCCCTGCACCGGTGCACGCTGGCGCACTACATGGCCGATACGCAGGACGACCCCGCCGACGAGCTGGCCTGGGACCTGCGGGCCCTGACCGCAGCCCGGGCACTGACCGACGAGCGCGTCGCCGGGCACCGGGACGCGCTCGCGGTCCAGGCGTTCTACCCCTCGCTGCACCTCAACCTCGCCGCCGACTACGTGAAGCTCCAGCGCCCGGCGGCCGCCCGGGACCATCTGGAGCGGGCCCGGGCCGCCTCCGCGGTGCTGGCCGAAGACGGCACGGACGACGGGTACGGGGGAGGCGTCCGGGCGGCGATCGGCCGGCTGGAGCGGCGGCTGCGCGACTGGTGACGCGTGCTGGGGGCGCGCGTCACCGATTCCGCGTCACCGGCCGTAGGTACGGTCGCAGATACGGGACTGAGCGCTGCCCGCCGGCCAGTGGCCGTAGCCCCGGCCGAGGGCGCAGACCCCCGTCGCACCGCCGGGCGCGGGCAGCACCGGCGCGGGGGCGGCCGGGGCGATCCGGCGCGGCAGCGGAGCGGCCGGGGCGGGCTCGGGCCGCTGCCGCGGCCGGCTCGGCTCGGCGGGCCGCGCGGCCGGGGGCACCGTCGCCGGTCTGTGCGCGGCGGACGGCGACGCCGAAGGGGAGCGCTTCGCCTTCGGCGCGGCCTCCAGGGTGTCGTGGACGGGCGGCCCGGCGGTCTGCGGGGCCACGTCGTGCGCAGGCAGGCCGGCACCGGGGCGCGGCGGGGCGGCCGGCTGCGGCTGGACGGACACACACCCCGACAGGGCCGCGACCGCGAGGCAGGCCAGGAGTTTCACGGCGGTTCTCGTTCGTTGCACGTGATCAACTCTGCGGGGCCGGTGACCGGCCGGTGAGCCCGTACGCGGCAATTGGCCCGCACGAGTGACACCGGTCAGCGCCGTGCCCGGACCACCGGCCCCGGTGGGAGCGTCAGCGGCCCAGCATCCCGCGCAGCAGCTCCTCGAAACCGGTGCGCAGCTCCGCCTCGCCCGGTACGGAGCGGTGGTAGGAGCCGGCCGCGCACGAGAACATCAGCCCCTCGCACCAGGCGACCAGGGACAGCGCGTGCCGCTCCGGCTCGGGTGACCCGGCCGCCGTCATCAGCGCCACCAGCGGCGCGCGGAACTGCAGGCCCGTCGCGTCGAAGAACTCCCTCAGCTCGGGGCGCCGGGTGGCCTCCAGTGCCAGTTCGTACCGGCAGACGAGCAGGTCCGGGTGGTGCGTCAGATAGCGGTGCAGGGCCCGGGCCAGCGCCGCCACCAGCTCGTCGGTGCCGCCGCCCGCCGGGAGGCCGCCCGGGGCGAGGACCCGGGCCTCCCGCTCCGCCAGCCGCCGCACCGCCGCCTCCAGCAGGGACTGCCGGGTGCGGGCGTGGTTGGACGTCGAGCCCTGCGGCAGCCCGGCCCGTTCGTCGACCGCGCGATGGGTCAGGCCGCGCATGCCGCGTTCAGCGAGAAGCGCGAGCGCGGCGTCGGCGATCAGTTCGGCCCGGTCGGAGCCGGTGGGACGTGCGGCCATGGGGCCAACCTACCGTTGTAACTACAGGTGTAGTACGTTGGAGGTGTCACTACAGATGTAGTTTCGGTGGAGGGAAAGTCATGGACATGCCCCGTGCGGTCGTCATCGGCAGCGGGATCGGCGGCCTCACCGCCGCCCTGGCCCTGCACCGGTCGGGCTGGCAGGTCACCGTGCTGGAACGCGCGGAGTCGCTGGAGCCCGTCGGCGCAGGCATCGGCCTCGCCCCCAACGCCCAGCGCGCGCTCGACGTCGTCGGCCTCGGCGACGAGATCAGGTCCCTGGCCGCCTGGCAGGGCGAGGGCGGGATGCGCGCGCCGTCCGGCCGCTGGCTCTCGCGCACCGACGCCACCGCCGCCGCCGAACGGTTCGGCGGCCCGCTCGTCCTCCTGCACCGGTCCGTCCTCATCGACCGCATCGCCGCCCGGCTCCCCGCGTACGCCGTACGCACCGGCTGCCCGGGCCGGCTGATCGACCCGGGCACGGCGGGCGGCGCCCCCGCCGTCGTCGCCACACCGGCCGGAACGATCGCGGCCGAACTCGTCGTCGGCGCCGACGGCATCCACTCCGCCGTACGGACCGCGCTCTTCCCGGACGCCCCCGGCCCCACCTACGCCGGCTTCACCACCTGGCGCGTCGTCGTCCCGGCCCCGGACCGTCCGTTCCCGCCGCACGAGACCTGGGGACGCGGCGCGCTGTGGGGTACCCAGCCGCTCAAGGACGGCCGGATCTACGCGTACGCGGCGGCGACCGCCTCCGCCGGAGCACGGGCCGAGGACGAGAAGGCGGAGCTCCTGCGCCGCTTCGGCGACTGGCACGACCCGGTCCCGCAGATCATCGCCGCCACCGCACCGGAGGGCATCCTCCACAACGACGTGTACCGGATGGACCGTCCGCTGCCCGCCTTCCACCGGGGCCGCGCCGTGCTGGCCGGGGACTCCGCCCACGCCATGGCCCCCACCCTCGGCCAGGGCGGCAACCAGGCCATCGAGGACGGCATCGTCCTCGCCCACCATGTGGCGGCCGGCCGCGACCTGGGTGCGGGCCTCGCCGCGTACACCGCCGACCGGCTGCCGCGCACGGCCGCCGTCGTCCGCAAGGCCGACCGCGTCTCCCGGCTCATGAGCCTCAGCAGCACCCCGGCCGTCGCCGTGCGCGACTTCCTCATGTCGACGGTCTCCCGCCTCGGCCCCGGCCTCGTCCTGCGCACCTTCGACGGGATCGCCGACTGGTGCCCGCCGGGGGACACGTATGCTGCCGGGACGACGACGGAGGCGCCCGGCACACGGCGCTGACCAGCGAGAGGAACACCCTGTGAAGGTCGGCTGCATCGGGCTCGGGGACATCGCGCAGAAGGCGTACCTGCCGGTGCTCGGCAGCCTGCCGGGCATCGAGCTGCACCTCCAGACCCGCAACCCGGCCACCCTGGCCTCGGTCGCCGCCGCCCACCGCATCCCGGAGGAGCGCTGCCACCGGGACCTGGACTCGCTGCTCGCCCAGGGGCTCGACGCCGCCTTCGTGCACGCCGCGACCGCCGCCCACCCGGAGATCGTCGGCCGGCTGCTCGAAGCGGGCGTCGCCACGTACGTCGACAAGCCGCTCGCGTACACGCTGGAGGACTGTACCCGCCTGGTCCAGCTCGCCGAGGCGCGCTCCACCGGTCTCGCCGTCGGCTTCAACCGCCGGCTGGCCCCGGGGTACGCCCAGTGCGCCGAGCACCCGCGCGAGCTGATCCTCCTGCAGAAGCACCGGGTCGGGCTGCCCGAGGAGCCCCGGACCATGGTGTTCGACGACTTCATCCACGTCGTGGACACCCTGCGCTTCCTCGTGCCCGGCCCCGTCGAGCGCACCGTGGTGAGCGGCAGGCTCGTCGACGGTCTGCTGCACCACGTCGTGCTCCAGCTGTCCGGCGACGGCTTCACCGCCATCGGCGCGATGAACCGGCTCAGCGGCTCGGCCGAGGAGCGCCTCGAAGTCTCCGGCCAGGACTCCAAGCGCGAGGTGCTCAACCTCGCGGAGGTCGTCGACCACAAGGGCCGGCCCAGCGTGCGCCGTCGCGGCGACTGGGTGCCGGTGGCCCGTCAGCGCGGCATCGAGCAGGCCGTGCTGGCGTTCCTGGACGCCGTGCGCGAGGGCCGCCCGCTGAGTGCCCGCGACGCCCTGGAGACCCACGAACTCTGCGAGCGCGTCCTGCGCGAACTCGACGCCGCCTAGAGGCTCCGGCGGATCTTCGCGGGCCCGCGAAGATCCGCCGGACAGCCCCTAGGCAGCCGTCGCCGTCTCCATGGGCCGCGTACGCCTCCGGGCGCGCACGGCCCGGAAGCCCTCCGAGGCGCCGTACACGGCCAGCGCCCCCAGCGCCCCGTACACCGCCCAGTCGCCGAGCCGCACGTAGAGCGTCGTGCCCCGGGCCAGCGGTACCCCGTAGACCGCGGTGCCGCTGGTGTCCGTGCCGAGCCGGGGCCCCACCGCCTCGCCGTGCGGGCCGTACACCGCGCTCACGCCCGTGAGGGTGGCGTGCACCATCGGGCGGCCGCTCTCCGCCGCCCGCAGCGCGCCGAGCGAGGCGTGCTGGGCGGGCGCCCAGCCGTGCTGGAAGGACGACGTGGAGGACTGGGCGATCAGCAGCCCGGCCCCGTCCCGGACCAGCCGCCGGCTCATGTCGGGGAACGCGGACTCGAAGCAGACCAGCGGGCCGACGCGCAGGCCGTTCGCGCCGGGCACCCGCATCGTGACCGGACCCGTGCCGCGCAGCCGGTCCTCGCCCGCGGCGCGGCCCATCGAGGTCGCCCAGCCCAGGGCCGACCGGGCCGGGATGTACTCACCGAACGGCACGAGCCGCATCTTGTCGTACCGGTCCCCGGTGAGCCCGTCCGGCCCGATCAGCACGGCGCTCTTGAAGATGCCGGTCCGCCCCGCCGCGTCGGTCTGCCGGGCGTCCACGTTGACCAGGACGTCCGCGCCGACCGTCCGCGACAGCGCCGCGAGCCGGGCCGCGATCTCGGGCCGCCGGGCCGGATCCACGCCGACGCTGCTCTCGCCCCACACGATCAGGTCGACGTCCCGCCCGGCCAGCGACCGCGTCAGCTCCTCGCTGAGGGCGAACCTGCGCTGAATGCTGCCCGGACCCGCCACGATGCCCGGCTGCACGACCGCCACCCTGGCCGTGCCCGTCCGCTCGGGCTGCGGAGCCCACATCCAAGCTGCCCCGACCACGAGCGCCCCCACCAGGAGCGACACGGCGGCCGCGGCCCGCGCGGCGGAGTGCACCAGCAGCACGGTGAGCGCGGTGTTCACCGCCACCACCAGCAGGCTCACCAGCCACACCCCGCCCACCGAGGCCAGCCGCAGCGCCGGCTCCACCTGCCACTGGCTCGCCCCCAGCAGCCCCCAGGGGCCGCCCAGCGCCTCCCAGGACCGCACCAGCTCGATCATCAGCCAGCCGCACGGCACGAGGACCACCGCCGCCAGGGCCGACCGCCCGGTCACCGGCCCTCGCAGCAACCGGCCCACCAGCACGCCCCACGGCGCCCACAGCAGACCGAGCAGCGCCGCGAGGATCACGATGAACACGTGCAGGCTC
The DNA here is from genome assembly GCF_900105515.1 of Streptomyces sp. 2131.1. Classification (GTDB taxonomy): domain Bacteria; phylum Actinomycetota; class Actinomycetes; order Streptomycetales; family Streptomycetaceae; genus Streptomyces; species Streptomyces drozdowiczii. Next base: position 6,156,603 of record NZ_FNSY01000001.1, read on the forward strand.
GGCATCAGCCAGTGGTGCACGGCGATCATGTACCCGGTCCCGCCCAGCCAGGCGTCCCGCGCCGCCGCGCGCCCCGTACCGGCCGACCGGATCAGCAACAGCAGCGGCACCAGGCAGACATAGGCGAACCACCACAGCGAGGGCGCCGGGAAGGCCAGGGCCGGCAGCGCACCGGCCACCAGCGCGGCGGCCGCGCGCCCCGGCGTCCGCTCCAGCGTCCGTGCGCCCCGCCCGCGCCACCCGGCCCACGACCCCATGCCCCGCCTCCTCGCCCCACCCGCCGGCAGGTCCGTCCGCATCCGATCACGCTCTTCTTCCCCAGTGTGGACCGGCGGACGCGGCCCGGTCCTCAGCAGGGGACCACGGCCACCGGGCCCATCGCGTGCGTGAGCGTCGTGTGCGCCACCGGAGACAGCCCGAGCCCCAGCGACTCACCACCGCGCCGTCGCCCGATCACCGTCAGCGAAGCGGTCGCGGAGGCGGTCACCAGGGTGCGCGTCGCGGAACCGTTGACCGGCTCCTTCATCACCTCGACCTGCGGATAGGCCGCCCGCCAGCCGGCCGTCAGCTCCGCAAGCGACCGCTCGGCCGCGTCGGACGCCGCGTTCCGGTCGAAGACGGGCCCGCCTGACAGCATCGAGGAGAACATCGTCCAGCCGTGCACGATCCGGAGCCGGGCGCCCGGATGCGCCGCCGCCGTCTCGAAGGCGAAGTCCAGCACCCCTTCGCTGCTCTCGTCGGCGGCCACCCCGGCGACGATGTCCGGGAAGACCTCTCCCGTACCGCCGTCTGCTTCCTCGTCGTCGCGGCCCTCGTGCACGATCACCACGGGGCACTTCGCCATGGACGCCGTCGCCAGGCTGTTGGACCCCAGCATCAGGGAGCGGAACCCGCCGAGCCCCCGCGAGCCGAGCACCACCAGCGAGGCGTCCCGGCTCAGCGAGACCAGCGCCGCCGAGGGGAAGTCGAGCGGCGCGAGCGTCGTGGGCCGCAGCCCCGGAGCGGTCCCGGCGACCCGGCGCACGGCCGAGGCCAGCAGTTCGCCCGCCTCCCGCTCCTGCACTTCCTGGTCGGTGCGCCGGGCGAGCTGCCGCACGTGCACGATCAGCAGGGGAAGCTTCCGGGCGACCGCCTCACGGGCCGCCCAGTCCAACGCGTCCATGCTGTGCGAGGAGCCGTCGACCGCCGCGATCACGGGAAGCTCGGTGCCGCTCATGGGTTCCTCTCCGCCGGTCCGGACCTGCTCCGTACGCTACGGCCGTCGGGGCGCCGGTGCCGAGGCGGAAGCGGCCGTCCGGGCCCCGGCACGGCATACCGTCGCACGTCGTAGTACCTGTGGGCCGGGCCGCTTATGCTCACGGGATGGAGCAGAGCGAAGTGGTGAAGCGCGTGGTCGGCATCCTCACCGAGGCGGGGGAGATGCGCCGGCTGCTGGAGGAGAACCCCGACCGCGACGACGCCGACACCGACTCGACCGTGGTGACCGCCCTTCTCAACGAGACGATGCCGCGCATCGCGATCCCGGAGGACGCCACCGTCGAGGACGTGGTGGTCGTTGTCGGACGAGAGGTCGGCGGAGCGGTGGAACAGCTCGTGGGGGCGTTCACGCTGGCGTTCGCCATGCTGGCCCAGGTGCACGACTCGGGGCAGACGGACGTCACCTCGGCGGACGTGCTGCAGGACCTCGCCCTGCGCGCCGAACAGTTCGGCACCGAGGGCCCCGGCGACGCGGAGATCTGACGAAGAACGCCGCCCCCGGCCTCGGCCGGGGGCGGCGCCGCGAAAGCGGGCGGCTCAGCCCGCCGACTCGCCCGCGTGCGGGCTCAGCGCACCGGCGCCGACGAGGATGAACAGCAGCACGCCCAGCACGATCCGGTAGATCACGAACGGCATGAAGCTCTTCGTCGTGATGAACCTCATGCACCAGTTCAAGTCGCAGTCTGAGCGGCTCTGACCTGCTGTTTCCACCACTCATCAAGATTGAATGGGAAGCAGTGGATGATGGCACCTTCCCGCGCTCTCGCTCGCCGGCCATGAAGCGACCTCGTGGCCCATTCGGGTCCCCACGGCGATGCGACTGAGCTTCTCCAACCTCACGCTGACGCGTGGTGAAGACGAGAACGGCCCGGAAGATCGTGGCAGCCCCGGACAGGGCGGGTGACGCCCACAGCAGCCGTCCGAGCGGATCGGCGAGTACCGCGGGCTTCGTCGCGGCGCAAAGCCGTCCAACTGACGAACAATGCCGTCGAATTGGAAACAGCTCAGTCAATCCGCTTGCCCGCTACCTCAAGAAGGGCTCAAGTCCATTGGGGGGCGACTTGACGGCGTGTAGGTTCACTTCGTCGCCTCCGCCGGCAAAAAAATCGGGTGGAACGGGCGACTTTCATTGCGCTTGAAATCAGGGAGGAATTGCCGTCATGTCGGTAACCGTGCCTGAGATCGACCTCGCCCAGGGGCGACGAGACGTTCCAATTCATGGTCATGGCGACCGGTGGTCGCGACTCCCGGGAGCCGCCGACCAGCGCCTTCCTCTCGTCCCATAAGAAGAGGAAGGCGCTCGCCCGGTGAATTACGTCATCGCGGGACTTCAGTTGTCCCTCCTCGGCACATTGCTGGTCTCCGGTATCGGGAAGATTCGCGCCCCAAGGGACTCCCGGGTCATGGTGGAGGAGGTGTTGGGGCGTACGGCTCCAGGGCTACGGCGGTATGCACCGATCGGTGCGGGTGCGCTGATCGGTGCGGAGCTGGTCACGGCGATCGCCCTGATGCCCGGACTCCCTTTCCGTGGCTTCGGGTTCGCCACCGCACTGCTTCTCTTCTCGGCCTTCACCGGGGTGGCCGTCCACTCGTCCCGGTCCCGATTGAAGATCGTCTGCGCCTGCTTCGGGCGGGCCGCCTTCCCTCTCGGTGTCCGGCACGCCGTACGCAACGCCCTGCTCACCGCGCTGGCAGCCGGCGGCCTCGCTCTCGTGCTCACGACGGGTTCCGGCACAGGAGAGGTCGCCGGCCTGGCTCTCGCCGCAGCCTTCGCCCTCATCTTCACCGTGGTCATCACCTTCCTCGATGACATCGTCTCTCTCGTATCGGAGTAGCAGAAATGGTCTTTGTCGTCGTGGGCCTGGTCCTCGTCGGTGCTCTCGGTCTGCTCAACCTGGCCCTCTCCATCGCCATCGTGCGCCGATTGCGACGCCAGGAGGAACAACGCCGGGCCATCGCCCCCGACGCGTCCTCCGGCCCGGAAGTGGGCACGGCCGTCCCTGCGTTCACAGCCCCCACCCTCGGCGGCAAGGTGTTCGCTTCGGCATCACTGGCGGGCGGCACCGCGGCCCTGTCGTTCATCACCACCAGCTGCGGCGCCTGCGATGAATTCGTCTCCGAAATGCCGCAGTTCGCCGCGAAGACCGGCCTGGACGACTCCCGAATCGTTGTCGTCATCGCCGGCGAACAGGGCAAGGCCCGTCAGATGGCCGACCACCTGGACGGCCTCGCCACGGTCGTCTACGAGGCGGCTCCCGGTGACATCTCGTCCCTCTACTCGATCACGGCGACACCGACCACCGTGATCACGGACGCCCACCAGAACGTCACCGCCACGCACACCGGCACGAAGCCGCATCTTCAGGAACTTCCGGCGTAGTCGACGCCGGTTGCACGCGATGAGGAAGACAGAGGAGATCGCCGACGGAGACCAGCCCCACTCCGCTCGACAGACTGGCAACGGAGACCCGGACAGGCGCCGCATGCGCTACTACGACGGCTCCAAGGGGGACAGCGTTCGGGCCTCCTACGGTCCGAACCTGTGAAGTGTTCCATTCGACAGAAGGCGAGATCGATACATGAACCTGTTCACCCGGCTCGGCAACACCATCCTCGACCGGCTGGCTCCCGAGACGTCGGCAGCGGCGTCCTCGCCGTGCACCATCGGCTGCAGTGGCTACATGAAGCAGACGAAGTGCGTCGGGGCCACGCTGTACGTCCGCTGCTGCAAGCTGTTCGACAACTGCACTCCCTGGTACAGCTGCGGCCCGCAGTGCGCCTGATCTGAAGCAGCCCGTGCTTCACCGGAGATCGGCCCCACTCCGCTCGGTATTGCGGGCACCGAAGGTGTTCCGCTCGACAGAAGGCGAGATCGACACATGAACCTGTTCACCCGGCTCGGCAACACCATCCTGGACCGGCTGGCACCGGAGACATCAGCGACCGCGGCCTGGTCAGCGTGTACCTCCTGCGGCGAATGGCTCGCGCGCTACGAGTCGAAGTGTGTAGGCGCAACTCTGTATGCCCGCTGCTGCTCGCACTACAACTGCAGCGAATGGTTCAGCTGCGGTCCTCAGTGCGCCTGATCTGAAACGGCCCCCCCTCCCGCCGATCCGTCGGCGGGAGCGAGGGCGGAGGGATTCCTATGACCACCGTCGGAGGCTGGCGGGAGTTCCTCTCCCGCACGGTCAGCATCGTCGCTCTCACCTGGCGCGCCAGTCCGTGCGCCTTCCTCGTCTATCTCTTCTCCACCCTCGTCCAGGGACTGATACCCGCCGGTATCGCGCTTCAGCTGAAGTGGCTCCTCAACCAGATCGGCCAGGACCCCGCTCAGTCCGATCCGGGCCGCCCCGGTCCCCTCGGCCTCGTCATCGGCATGGCTGTGCTGGGACTGCTCGCCGGTGTGCTGCCCCTGACGACCCAGTACGTACGCTCACGACTCACGCGCAGTATCGCGATGCGCGTACAGAACGACCTGTTCTCCTCGGTGAACAGGTTCGACGGCATCGAGCGGTTCGAGTCCCCCCGCTTTCTCGACAGCATCCAGCTCGCCCAGCAGTCGGCGATCGGGGCACCGGAGGCGATCACCCAGTCCCTCTTCGGGCTGATCCAGAACACGCTCTCCGTGTCCAGTCTCCTCACGGTGCTCTACTTCATTTCCCCGACGATGACGGTCCTGACGGTGGCGGCCGCCCTTCCCGCGCTGGCCATTCAGCTCCACCTCAGCAAGCAGCGCGCGAAGATGGTGTGGACGATCAGCCCACGCAACCGGCGCCAGATCTTCTACCAAAGCCTGATGACCAACGTCTCCGCCATCAAGGAGACCAAGCTCTTCGGGATCGGCCCGTTCCTCCTCGACCGGATGAACCGCGAGACCCGCGCCATGAACGCAGCCGAGGAGCGGGTGGACCGCAAGGCGCTCCTCACTCAGGCTCCCCTCGCGCTTCTCGGCGCCGTGATCGCCGGCGCCGGCATGATCTGGATAGTCGACGCCTCGACATCCGGCGCCTTCAACGCCGGCGACATCACCGCCTTCATCACTACGATCGGTGGCGTCCAGGCCTCGCTCACCGCCACCGTCTCCATGGTGACGAGCTACCACCATGCACTGGTTCTCTACGGGCACTACGTGGAGGTGACCACGACCGCCCACGACCTGCCGGCCGCGGGCACCTCCGGCACCACCCCCGCGCTGGCACAACGCATCACGTTCGACGACGTCTGGTTCCGCTACGGCGAGGACGGACCGTGGGTGCTCCGCGGCGTCAGCTTCACCATCGAGCAGGGAAGCTCCCTCGCCCTCGTCGGGCTCAACGGAGCTGGGAAATCAACCCTCGTCAAGCTGCTCCTGCGCCTCTACGACCCGGAGAAGGGCTCCATCCGCTGGGACGGCACGGATCTGCGCGACCTTGATCTCCAGACCCTGCGCGACCGGATCAGCGCAGTCTTCCAGGACTTCGTCCGCTACGACCTCTCCGCCGCGGAGAACATCGGCATCGGAGACGTACAGCGACTGAACGACCAGTCCCGTGTCGAGGCATCGGCGAAGGAGGCCGGCATCCACAACCACCTCATAGGCCTCCCTCGCGGCTACCACACCCTGCTCTCCCGCACGTTCCCCGACATGGACGGCGACCCCGACGCGGACTTCGCGGGCGTCACACTCTCCGGCGGACAGTGGCAACGTCTCGCCCTGGCGCGTGCCCTCATGCGGGTCGGCCGGAACCTCCTCGTCCTGGACGAGCCCAGTTCGGGCATGGATCCGGCGGCGGAGCAACAGCTGCACGACCAGCTGAAGGTCTACCGGGAGGGGGCCACGAGCCTCCTCATCTCCCACCGCCTCGGTGTCCTCCGCGACGCGGACCGCATCATCGTTCTGGAGGACGGTCGCATCACAGAGTCCGGCTCTCACGACGAACTCATGCGGATCGACGGGGAGTACGCGAGACTCTTCAACATCCAGGCGGCGAACTACGCTGTTACCGGTGAATCCGGGGCAACGCTGTGAATACACGCATCCGACCCTGGCACCTGCTCGGAGTCGTCCCTGTGTCGGCGGCTGCCGCCGTGTGGTGGATCAAGCGTACTTACGTAGCCGTCAACGTCGTCGGAAACAGCATGGAACCTACGCTCCGCCCCGGCGCCCGGGTCATCGTCCGCAGGGGGGCCGGGCGCCTGAAGGCCAATGACCTGGTCGTCATCGCCGAGCCCGACCCCATCACCGGCTGGCCGCAGATCGGTCGCCCCGCGCCGAGAAGTCTGGACGAGTCGCCGTGGAACATCAAGCGGGCGGTGGGAATGCCCGGTGACCCCATGCCCGTCGGATCGTCGCAGCGAGGCCCCGTCCCTCCCGGTCACATCGCCGTCAAGGGCGACAGCGTTTACAGCAGCGACTCGCGGCAGTTCGGACCGTGCCCTCGAGACCAGATCCTGGGGCGGGTGGTGCGTGTCCTCCGGACCCGAGCTCCGCACAATTCAGCGCGGCCAGAGGCTTGATTGCGGGCCCGAGCTGGGGAAACCTGCCCGGACATGCGGGGAAGGCGTCTCCCTGGGCGGGGGTATCGGTGCTGGTCAGCGGGGTGCCGGAAACGAAGCTTGGCCGGCTGCCGGCCCGCTCCACCCTTTGCGCGGAAGGGCCCGCACGGCCGTGCGGGCCCTTCCGCGCTGGATAGCGCTACCTGTGCGGCCCGGTTTCAGCCGCCGGACTCGCCCGCGTGCGGGCTCAGCGCGCCCGCGCCGACGAGGATGAACAGCAGCACGCCCAGCACGATCCGGTAGATCACGAACGGCATGAAGCTCTTCGTCGTGATGAACTTCATGAACCACGCGATGACCGCGTACCCCACCCCGAACGCGATCACGGTCGCGAAGATCGTCGGGCCCCAGGACACATGTCCCTCGCCCGCGTCCTTCAGCTCGAAGACGCCCGAGGCGAGCACCGCGGGGATCGCGAGCAGGAACGAGTAACGCGCCGCCGCCTCCCGGGTGTAGCCCATCAGCAGACCGCCGCTGATCGTGGCGCCGGAGCGCGAGACGCCAGGGACCAGGGCCATCGCCTGGCAGAAGCCGTAGATCAGGCCGTCCTTGACGCCCAGTTCGCGCAGGGTCTTGCGCTGCTTCCCGGCGCGGTGCCGGCCGCCCGACTCGTCGCGGGCCGCCAGCCGGTCCGCGACGCCGAGCACGATGCCCATGACGATCAGCGTGGTCGCGATCAGCCGCAGGTCGCGGAAGGGGCCCTCGATCTGGTCCTGGAACGCCAGGCCGAGCACGCCGATCGGGATGGAGCCGACGATGACCAGCCAGCCCATCTTCGCGTCGTGGTCACCGCGCATCGAACGGTCCGTCAGCGACCTGAACCACGCCGAGACGATCCGGGCGATGTCCTTGCGGAAGTAGATGAGGACCGCGGCCTCCGTGCCGATCTGGGTGATCGCGGTGAAGGCCGCACCCGGGTCCTGCCAGTCGGCGAACGCCGCGGTGAGCCGCAGGTGCGCGCTGGAGGAGATCGGCAGGAACTCGGTCAGTCCCTGGACGAGTCCGAGGACGAACGATTCGAACCAGCTCATGGGGCTTGGGCCATCCCGGAGTACTCGTGCACCGGCCACCGGCGTCGGACGCCGGCGCGTGCGGGTTGCGGTCGTGCGAGGACAGGGCCGCGCCGGGCCCGGTCTCGTCTGTCGGTCGCGGGCAGCGTATCGCCCCCGGGTGAACAGCCGACGACAGCCCCCGCGCGGCCCGGCCGGTCGCGGTCCTCAGGCGCCCAGGCTGTGCCGGCGCCGCCAGGCCACGACCGCAGCCCCGGCGCCCGTCAGGACGATGAACCCCATCGCGGCGAGGAACGCGGGCGAGGTCGGCGAGGACGCCTCGCTGCCCGCCACCACGTAGGCGGCCGTGTTCGGGATCGACCCCAGGCCCGTCGCCACCAGGAACGGCGGATAGCCCATGCGGGAGACGGCGGCGCAGTAGTTGGCGGCGGCGAACGGAACCCCGGGGAAGAGCCGCAGCGCCAGCATCGAGCGGAAGCCGTGCCGGCTCAGCTGCCCGTCCGCGGCCCGCAGCCAGCGCCCGCGCACCAGCGTGCGCAGCGCGTCCTGGCCCAGGACCCGGCCGAGCATGAACGAGATCCCCGCGCCCAGCACCGTACCGCCGAGCGCCGCCGCGAGACCGGCCTGCGTGCCGAACAGCGCGCCCGCAGCGAGGTTCAGCAGCGGGCGCGGCACGAACGCCACCGTGCAGACGCCGTACGCGAGTCCGAAGAAGAGCGCCGCCGTCGAGCCGCCGCTCAGCTGACCGAGTCTTCCGGAGGTCAGCAGCTGCTGCGGTTCGAGCAGCAGCATGGCCGTCGCGGCGGCCACCAGGACGGCGACGAGCAGTGAGAGCCGGGACCACGGCGAGAGCAGCACCCGCGTGCAGCGCACGGCGAGGCCGGGGGAGGGCCGGGTGTCGGGGACGACGTCGAGCATTCGGGGAGAGTAACCGACAAACGTGTGTGATCGCCGTAATGCGCCCCCGCCGGCCTCCGGGGATCCGGCGCCCAATCCCCGTACGGCCCGCCGTAATTCGCTCGACGGGCCGACAGGCCGTCGGGGATGATCGGGCCATGTTCCGGTACGCCCTCCTCGCAGCGCCGTCCGCAGTCGCGGACGCGCCGAAGGCTGCCGTGACCACCCTCGCAGCAGTTGTCGCCGCAGCGCTCACCGCTGCCGCAGCGCCCGTCGGCGGCGCCCGAAGCTGACCCTCCCCCGGCTGTCCGGCGGACCCCGCGAGGGGAGGGTCGGCCGGGCCCCGGGGTCCCACGTCAAGCTTCGCATCCCAAGGAATGAACCATGCCCAAGACGGCATACGTGCGCACCAAGCCGCACCTCAACATCGGCACCATGGGTCACGTCGACCACGGCAAGACCACCCTGACCGCCGCCATCACGAAGGTCCTCAGCGACCGCGGCACCGGCACCTTCGTCCCCTTCGACCGCATCGACCGCGCGCCCGAGGAGGCGCAGCGCGGCATCACCATCAACATCGCGCACGTCGAGTACGAGACCGGCACCCGGCACTACGCGCACGTCGACATGCCCGGCCACGCCGACTACATCAAGAACATGGTCACGGGCGCCGCCCAGCTCGACGGGGCGATCCTCGTCGTCTCCGCGCTGGACGGGATCATGCCGCAGACCGCCGAGCACGTGCTGCTCGCCCGCCAGGTGGGCGTCGATCACATCGTGGTCGCGCTCAACAAGGCGGACGCGGGTGACCCCGAGCTGACCGACCTGGTCGAGCTCGAGGTGCGCGAGCTGCTGTCCGCGCACGGCTACGGCGGCGACACGGTGCCCGTCGTACGGGTGTCGGGGCTGCGGGCGCTGGAGGGCGACCCACGCTGGACAGGGGCCGTGGAGGCGCTGCTCGACGCCGTCGACACCTATGTACCGTTGCCGGTGCGCTACACCGACGCGCCGTTCCTGCTCCCGGTGGAGACCGTCCTGACCATCACCGGCCGGGGCACGGTCGTCACCGGCGCCGTGGAACGCGGCACGGTCCGGGTGGGCGACCGGGTGACGGTGCTCGGCGCGGACACCGACACGGTCGTCACCGGCCTGGAGACCTTCGGGAAGCCGATGGAGTCGGCCGAGGCCGGTGACAACGTCGCGCTGCTGCTGCGCGGCGTCGAGCGCGACCGCGTGCGCCGCGGCCATGTCGTCGCGGCGCCGGGCAGCGTCACCCCCAGCCGGCGCTTCACCGCGCAGGTGTACGTCCTGTCGGGGCGCGAGGGAGGCCGCACCACCCCGGTCGCCACCGGCTACCGGCCGCAGTTCTACATCCGCACGGCCGACGTGGTCGGCGACGTGGACCTCGGCGGGGCGGGGATCGCGCGGCCCGGGGAGACGGTGACCATGACCGTCGAGCTGGGCCGTGACATCCCGCTGGAGCCGGGCCTCGGCTTCGCGATCCGCGAGGGCGGCCGCACGGTCGGCGCGGGCACGGTCACGGAGCTGCTCTGAGCCGTACGAGGAAGGTGGGCCCGCCGCCCCGGACACCCGGGGCGGCGGGCCCACCGCACAATGGGGGAGTGAACGAGTCGATACCCGTCATCCGCGACGTGGACCACGGCACCGCACGCCTCCTCCCCGACGTGGACCGGGAACGCGCCTGGCTGCTCACGGTCGACGGCGCGCCGCAGTCCTACGTCGACCTGGACGCGCCCGAGCACCTGGAGTTCGAGTACGTCAGGCGGCTCGGCCATGTCGTGGACTGCGCGGCGGAACCGGGCGAGCCGCTGGACGTCCTGCACCTGGGCGGCGGCGGCCTCACGCTGCCCCGCTACGTCGCCGCCACCCGTCCCGGCTCCCGGCAGCAGGTCGCGGACGCGGACCGCGGGCTGCTCGGCCTCGTCGCCGAGCACCTGCCGCTGCCCGACGACGCCGGCATCACCGTGCACGCGGCGGACGCCCGCGCGCGGCTGGAGGAGACGGCCCCCGGCTCGCTGGACCTGCTGATCGCTGACGTCTTCGGCGGTTCCCGGGTTCCCGCACACCTCACCACCGTGCCCTACGCCCGGGCCGCGGCGCGGGCGCTGCGGCCGGACGGGATCTATGCCGCCAACCTCGCGGACGGGCCGCCCTTCGGCTTCCTGCGCTCGCAACTGGCCACGTTCGCCGCCGTCTTCGGCGAGCTGGCGCTGATCGCTGAGCCGGGCGTGCTGCGCGGCCGACGCTTCGGCAACGTGGTCCTCGTCGCCTCCCGCGCCCCGTTCGACATACGGGCCCTGGCCCGCCGGTGCGCGGGGGACGCGTTCGCGGCGCGGGTGGAGCACGGGGAGGCGCTGGAGGCGTTCGTCAACGGGGCCCGGCCGGTCGGCGACGAGGACGCGGTCCCCTCACCCGAGCCGCCCGACGGCGCCTTCAGCCTCGGCTGAGGTGGGCGGGACGAGCGGGGCGGCGGCCACCTCGACCGAATCGGACCTGCGGGTCAGGTTGCGTACGTCCGGCACGAACAGCACCGCACCCGTGACCAGCACGACCAGGCCCGCGCACCCCCAGAGCGCCTGGCTGCGCCCGACCAGCGACTCGACCGGTCCGGCGAGCGCTGTGGCGACGGGCACCATGGCCACCGAGCCGAACCAGTCGTAGGCGGAGACGCGCGACAGCTTCTCCTCGGGGATCTCCTGGTGCATGGCCGTCATCCAGGAGACGCCGAACACCTCGATCGCCGTACCGCTGACGAACATCACCACGCAGAGCGAGGTCGCGGAGAGCGGCACGGCGAGCCCGGCCGACGGCAGGGCGAGCGGGAAGACGCAGAGCGTTCCGGCCAGCAGCAGCCGGCGCGGCTTCCACCGCATCATCAGCAGCGCCCCGGCCAGGTTGCCGACGCCGAAAGCGGCGAGCGCGAAGCCCCAGGGGCGTGCGCCGCCGAGCGAGTCCCGGGCGACCAGCGGGCCGTAGACCGCCTCGGCCGCTCCGACGGCGGCGACCACCACGGAGAACTGGGCGACGACGGCCCACAGCCACGGCCGGCCGGTGAACTCCTTCCAGCCGTCCCGCAGGTCGGCGAGCAGCCCGCCCCCCGGCTCGCGCTCCGGGATGTGGCTGACGTCGAGGAAGGCGCGCAGGGCCCCGGCGACCGCGAAGGCCGCGGCGTCCACGGCGAGCACCCAGCCCGGGTCCATCGCCGCGATCATCGCGCCGCCGAGGGCGGCACCACCGATCGCCGCCCCCTGCGTGGACATCCGGAACAGGGCGAAGGCGCGGCTCGCCTGCTCGCCGCTGACGCTCGACATCAGCATGCCCTCGGCGGCCGGGCTGAAGAAGGCCTGCCCGGTGCCGCACAGCGCGGTGAGCAGCATCATCTGCCACAGCTGGGGATCGCCGGCCAGGACCAGCAGGGCGAAGAGGCCCTGCGAGACGCAGTTGAGGGTGTTGGCCGCGACCATCACCCGGTGACGGGGCAGCCGGTCCGCGATCGCCCCGCCGATCAGCAGGAAGAGCACCAGCGGCACGGTCCTTGCGGCCGCGACGAGACCGACGTCACCGCCGCCGCCGCCCGCCTGCAGAACCGCGAACGCCGCCGCGATCAGCGCGCCGTGGGTACCCAGGGCGGTGATGATCGAGGCGGCGGTCAGCAGCCTGTAGTTGCGGCCCGCCGGGACGGGTCGGGTGGAGCGGGAGGCGGGGGCGGCTGCGTCGGTCACCTTGGGACTATCGCGGTCCCGCCCCCGCCCGCGCAAATGGGTTCCCGCAGCGGCTCAGGACTCGGAGTCGGTGTCGGTGATCGGCACGGTGCGCACCGTGCTCAGGATCTTCTGGATCGTCGCGTCGGGCAGTTCGTCGTCGACCCCGGTGACGGCGTACAGCACCCAGGACGAGAACTCGCCCTTGGTGTTCTTGAACGTGAAGGCGTACGTCTTGCCGTCAGTGGTGCACTTCGACTTCTTCTTGACGTTGGGCGCCGTCGCGGTGACCAGGCTCCCGGTGAGCCCCGACTTGGTGGTGTACTGCTTGGCCTTGCTGATCTTGATGGACTTCTTCGGCATGTGCTGCGCGAACGCGGCCCATGCCCAGGTGCCCGCCTCGTTCCGGGCGTTCACATCGGCGTCCTTGGCGCCCTGCGCGCCCCGGGTGCCGGCGCCGGCCAGGCTGTAGTTCTCCTCGGTGCCGTCCTTGTCGGAGTCCTCCGAGCACCACTTGTCCTTGAGGTCGGCGGGCCCGGTGAAGCCGATGAGCGGCGAACCGTCGCCCTTCTTGTCGTCCTCGAAGTACGTGAGCACGCTGGGGGGCGAGACCTTCCAGTCGCCGGGCACGTCGAACTGCGTGCCCCACTTCGGGTTGGTGACGACCTTCCAGCCCGCGATCTGCGGCTTGGCCTCGTCGTCGCCGCCGCGCGGGTTGGCCTCGGAGACGGACGGGGACGGCTTGGCGGGCGCGGACGACTTCTTGTCGTCGGCGACGTTCTTGGAGTCCTTGTCGTCGTCCTTGTTCAGCACGATGACGCCGGTGACCGCGGCGGCCACCACGACCGCGGTCGCGGCCACGATCGCCACGACCGTCGTCTTCTTCTTGTTGCCGTCGCCGCCGCCGGGCTGCGGAGCGCCGGGAGGCCCGGGCACCGCGTACTGCGGGGCCGTCGGCTGCTGGTACGGGTTGGGCTGTCCATAGCCCCCCTGCCCGCCCTGCTGCGGGTAGCCGTACCCGGGCTGCTGGCCCGACGGCTGGCCCTGCTGCTGATATCCCGGCTGCTGATAGGGATTCGGCTGCTGGTAACCCGGCTGCTGGTACGGGTTCTGATTCTGGTCCTGCGGGTTCTGCTCGCCCCCGGGCGGCTGCTGTCCTGGCCACATGGCCAGTAACGATAGAGGGGCCCAGCCCTGCGTGCTACGGCCGCCCCCGTGTGCGAACGGTGAAGAGCGGGCGGCCGCCGGGCGGGGAGTGGCCGCCGAGGCATGGCCAAAGTCTCCTACTCGTGAGTAACATCTCGCCCATGAGCGCTGAACAGATGACCGCGGGCGAGATGCTCGCAGCGACGGTCCCCATGGTCCGGACCCTCAACCTCGAATTCCTGGAGTCCACCGCCGAGCGAGCGGTGATCCGCATGCCGGACCAGGCCGATTACCACAACCACGTCGGTGGACCCCATGCCGGAGCCATGTTCACGCTGGCGGAATCGGCGAGCGGCGCGATAGTCATCGCCGCGTTCGGCGACCAGCTGGGCCGGGCCGTGCCGCTCGCGGTGAGCGCCGAGATCGGCTACAAGAAGCTGGCCATGGGCGAGGTCACCGCCACCGCCGTGCTCGGCCGCCCCGCCGCCGAGGTCGTCGCCGAACTCGACGCGGGCGAGCGCCCCGAGTTCCCGGTGACCGTGGAGATCCGGCGCGGAGACGGCGCCGTGACCGGCGAGATGACCGTGGTCTGGACCCTGCGCCCCAACTCCTGACCCGTGCGACCGAAGGGCCGCCCCGCGCCGGCCGGTGCCGGGCGGCCCTTCGCGCTGTCCGGCCCGGCGGTGCTGAGGGTAGGCTTCCCGCGGTGCGCCGAGGAGTTGTCCGGCGGGCGACAGGACATCACACGTAAGGAAACGGCGTTGCACATCCAGGAGTGGCTGGAGACCGTCCCCGCGATCAGCGTGTACGTCCTGGTGGGCGTCGTCATCGGGCTGGAGAGCCTGGGCATCCCGCTGCCCGGCGAGATCGTCCTGATCAGCGCCGCGCTGCTGGCCGCGAGCCACGACGGCATCAACCCCTGGATCCTGGGGGCCTGCGCCACCGCCGGGGCCGTGATCGGCGACTCGATCGGTTACGCCATCGGCCGCAAGGGCGGACGGCCGCTACTGGCCTGGCTGGGCGGAAAGTTCCCCAAGCACTTCGGCGAGAGCCAGATCGCCATGGCCGAGCGCTCCTTCCAGAAGTGGGGCATGTGGGCCGTCTTCTTCGGCCGCTTCGTCGCGCTGCTGCGCATCTTCGCGGGGCCGCTGGCCGGTGTGCTGCACATGCCGTACTGGAAATTCCTCGTCGCCAACGTGCTCGGCGGGATCGCCTGGGCGGGCGGCACCACCGCCGTCATCTACTCGGTGGGCGTTGTCGCCGAGGCCTGGCTGAAGCGTTTCTCCTACCTCGGCCTGGCCATCGCGGTCCTGATCGGCCTCGCCTCGATGCTCGTGCTCAAGAACCGCGCCAAGAAGGCCGCCGCCGCGCACTCCGAGGCGGCCGCCGAGCCGGAACCGGGGACCGTGCCGGTCGCCGACTGAGCGGGGCTCCTTCTCAGCCCTCGCAGGCTTCGCGGTGGGCCTTGGCCAGCTCCACGTACCCCACCGCGTTGAAGCGGACGCCCTCCAGCTCCTCCTCGGTCAGCTGCCGCTTCACCTTTGCCGGGACGCCCGCGACCAGGGAGCCCGGCGGCACGCGCATCCCCTGCGGGACCAGGGCCTGCGCCGCGACCAGCGAGCCCGCGCCGATGTGGGCGCCGTTGAGGACGGTGGCCCCCATGCCGATCAGCACGTCGTCCTCGATGGTGCAGCCGTGCAGGACCGCGTTGTGCCCGACCGAGACGCGTTCGCCGACCCTCACCTCGAAGCCCGGGTCGACGTGGACGCTGCAGTTGTCCTGGATGTTGGAGTCCGCGCCGATGACGATCGGGCCGCAGTCCGCGCGCAGCACCGCCTGGTACCAGAGGCTGGAGCCCGCCGCCATGGTGACGTCGCCGATCGCGACGGAGGTCGGCGCGGTGAACGCGTCCGCGTCGATGGAGGGCTCCTTGCCGCCCATGCCCATGATCAGCGCCTGCTCCGCCATCGCGCGTTCCTCCGTGCTCCGGTGCCGTGGGTCGCGGGGGCCACGGTGACAGCCGGCCGTCCGCCGGGGAAACCGTATGCGACGCACCGTCGCCCCGGGACCGTTGGGGTGAAGATCACAGGCCGGGGCCGCCGCCCCTCCCATGGGCGCGGACTACCGTGAGCGCGTGCCCAAGAACCGAGACGCGTTCTCCTCCCTGACCGCTTGGCGGCGGCGCGTCCTGTCCGGGGCCGTCCACCGCTGCTGGCGCTGGGCGCGGGAGGCGGGCGCGGTCACCGCCGAGCACCCCGGGGGGCTGCGGTTCGCCCGGATCGGCGAGGGCACCCGGCTGGCGTTCCCGCAGGGCACGGTCTTCGGAGAGCCCTGGATCGAACTGGGCGGCCACTGCATCATCGGCGAGCAGGTGACGCTGACGGCGGGACTCATGCCGGACCTGGACCTCGGCCCCGAGCCGATCCTCACCCTGGGCGACGGGGTCGTGCTCGGCCGCGGCAGCCACGTCGTCGCCGACACCACGGTGACGATCGGCTCGGACACGTACTGCGGTCCGTACGTCTACATCACCTCGACCAACCACAGCTACGACGACCCGCACGAGCCGGTCGGCAAGCAGTGGCCCCGGATGCAGCCCGTGTCCATCGGCCCGGGCTGCTGGATCGGCACCGGCGCGGTGATCCTGCCCGGCGCACGCCTCGGCCGCAACGTGGTCGTCGCCGCCGGCGCGGTCGTCCGCGGCGAGGTCCCCGACCGCGCGGTCGTGGCCGGCGCGCCCGCCCGGGTCGTACGCAGCTGGCACCCCGACAAGGGCTGGCAGCCGCCCCTGCGCACACCGGCCCCGGTGCCGATTCCCGCGGGCGTCACCCCGGAACAGCTGCTGGCCGTCGCGGAGCTCGAAGAGAGCTGACCCGGCCCGCGCGCTCACCCGGTCGCCAGCAGCACCGTGCCCACCAGTGCGAGCCCGGCGCCCGCCGCCTGCACGCCCCGCAGCCGCTCCCTGAGGAAGCCGCGCGCCGCGAGGGCGGTCACCACCGGGTAGAGCGAGGCCAGCACGGCGGCCACGGTGATCGGGCCGTGCTGTGCGGCCATCGCGTACGTGCCGTTGGCCGCCACGTCCGCGAGCCCGACGAACGCCAGCGCCGGAAGAGCCGCCCGCACCGCCTCCGCGCCACCGTCCTCGGGCAGCGCCCGGCCGCCGCGCCGCACCGAGACGTACAGGGCGCCGCCGCCCACCGCGATATTCGTGAGTCGCTGCACGAACAGGGCCAGGAACAGCCCGGTCACCGTCGTCGACGCCTCGGCGATCAGCGTCATCACGGTCCCGAAGCCGAAAGCCGCCGCCATCGTCAGCAGGATCGCCCGCCGTTGCACCGGCGCTCCGCGCAGCTGCGGGCCGCCCGCCATCACGATGCCGGCGACGGCGACCGCGACCCCGGCGCCCTGGAGGAGGTCCGGGCGCTCCCCGGCGATCAGTCCGATGCCCACCGGCACGGCGACGCCGAGCGAACCGAGCGGCGAGACCACGCCCATCGGCCCGAGGGCGAGCGCCTTGTAGAAGCAGAGCATCGCCATCGGCCCCACGACCCCCGCCCCGACCGCGAACCAGAGCCGGGGGCTTGCCTCGCTCCAGCCGCCGGTGGCGGTCACGATCACCCCCAGCACCGTCGCCGCGATGATCTGCGAGACCACGACCACCGTGAGGGCGGGCGTGCGCCGGGTCAGCAGGCCGCCCCCGAAGTCGGCCAGTCCCCACAGGAGGCTCGTGGCCAGGGCGAACAACGCGGTCATCGGTGCCTCGCAGTACAGTTCGGCGAACGGGTGGGTACACCACACCGTAGTACAGGATGCTCGACGAGTTCATACAAAATATTGGACGGAACGTGACTGACCTCGATCAGCTGACCCAGTCCCTCGCGCGCAACCTCAAGCGCTGGCGCGGGGAGCGAGGCTTCACCCTGGACCAGTTGGCGGCCCGTGCCGGAGTCAGCCGCGGCATGATCATCCAGATCGAGCAGGCCCGCACCAACCCCAGTGTCGGCACCACGGTCAAGCTGGCCGACGCGCTCGGCGTCAGCATCACCACGCTCCTGGACTACGAACAGGGCTCCCCGGTCCGCCTGGTCCCCGCCGACCAGGCCGTACGCCTGTGGTCCAACGATGCGGGCAGCGCCACCAAGCTGCTGGTCGGCACGGAGGCCCGAGGCCCCCTCGAACTCTGGTCCTGGCGGCTGATGCCCGGCGACGGCAGCCGGTCCGACCCGCACCCGGAGGGCACGGTCGAACTGCTCCACGTCACCGCCGGCGCCCTCACGCTCGTCGTCGACGACATCTCGTACGCCGTCCCCGCCGGCACCTCCGCCACCTTCGAGGCGCACCACCCGCACGCCTACCGCAACGAGGGCGCCGAACCGGTCGAACTCACCATGGCCGTAAGCATTCCGCCCGTCAGATGAGACGCCGCACACCCCCGCGTACGGTGCTGTTAGCGTGACGCGCATGCGCGCACCCATCGGCTCCTTCGAGGACGCCCGCCCCGCCGTCGACCGTCAGGACCTGCTCACCGCACCGGTGGCCGAGGCGGTGCGCACCGGCTGGGGAGGCATCACCCCCGACCAGGTCCTGCACGTGGACACCGACCCGGAGATCGCCGACACCGCGGCCTTCGTCGCCCACCACGGAGCCGACCTGCTGAACCACTCGGCGAACTGCGTGGTCCTCTCCGGCAAGCGCGGCGGCGAGGCCACGCTCGGCGCCTGCGTCGTGCTGTCCCACTCCCGCGTGGACGTGAACGGCGTCGCCCGCAAGCACCTCGGCCTGCGCAAGGCGCGCTTCGCCTCGATGGACACGGCAGTCGGCGAGACCGGCATGGAGTACGGCGGCATCACGCCCGTCGGCCTGCCGGCCGCCTGGCCGCTGCTCATCGACTCCGCCGTCGTGGACGAGGAGTGGGTGCTGATCGGCAGCGGTTCACGCCGCGGCAAGCTGATCCTCACCGGCAAGGCGCTGGCCGCACTCCCGGGCGCGGTGGTGCTGGAGGGCCTGGGCGTACGCGCGCCGGAAGCCGCCTAGCCGAGCCGCGGGATCTCGATGGCCGGGCAGCGGTCCATCACCATGTCCAGCCCGGCCGCCCGGGTGCGCTCGTACGCCTCCTCGTCGACCACGCCGAGCTGGAACCAGACGGCCTTCGCCCCCGCGGCGACCGCCTCGTCGGCCACCGCACCGGCCAGGTCGCTGTTGACGAAGACATCCACCACGTCCACCGGGAACGGTATGTCCGCCAGCGAGGCGTACCCCTCCTCGCCGTGCACCCGTTCCGCCTTCGGATGCACCGGGACCACGCGCTTGCCGAAGCGCTGTAGCACCTCGGCGACCCCGTAGGCCGCGCGGCTGCGGTTGTCGGACAGCCCCACCACGGCCCAGGTGTCGCCGCTGTCTTCCAGAATCCTGCGGATCGTCTCCGTGTCTGCGTACATGATCCGCACAACCTGCGGCCCGCTCCGGCCATTCCCGCAGGTGCGCATAGGGTGGCGGGATGCAGGAGCAGTACCGGACCGTCGCCCGCGCGGGCGTCCACGAGAGCGAGATCAACCGGTCCCGCTTCCTCTGCGCGCTCGCCCCCGCGGCCACCGAGGAGGAGGCGCAGGAGTTCGTCGCCCGCGTCCGCAGGGAACACCCGACGGCCACGCACAACTGCTACGCGTACGTGATCGGCGCCGACGCCTCCGTACAGAAGGCCAGTGACGACGGCGAGCCCGGCGGCACCGCCGGAGTCCCCATGCTCCAGATGCTGACGCGCCGCGAGGTCTGCTACGTCGTCGCCGTCGTCACCCGCTACTACGGAGGTGTGAAGCTGGGCGCCGGCGGACTGATCCGGGCGTACGGGGGAGTGGTCGGCGAGGCCCTCGACGCCCTCGGCACCCGCACCCGCCGCCGCTTCCGGCTCGCCACCGTCACGGTCGGCCACCAGCGGGCGGGCAGGCTGGAGAACGAACTGCGGGCCACCGGACGGACCGTGCGCGAGGTCCGGTACGCGGCCGAGGTGACGATCGAGATCGCGCTGCCCGACGCCGACGTCGAGGAGTTCCGCCGCTGGCTGGCCGACGCCACGGCGGGCGAGGCGCGGGTGGAACTGGGCGGTGAGGCGTACGACGACGCGTGACGCGGGTGTCCGGAAGGTCCTTCGCGGACGTGCCCCGGGCCCCCGGCGTGATGGGACACTGTGGGACGTGAGGGCACAGGGGCGGAGGAAGCGCATGCGGACCGGAGCCGGGTCTTGAGGATTCTGCACACATCGGACTGGCACCTGGGCCGGTCGTTCCACCGGGTCCCCCTGCTCGACGCGCAGGCCGCCTACCTCGACCACCTGGTGGCGGCCGTCCACGATTACGAGGCCGACGCCGTCGTCGTGGCGGGTGACGTGTACGACAGGGCGGTGCCCCCGCTCAGCGCCGTGCGCCTCTTCGACGACGTCCTGCACCGGCTCGCCGACGCCGGAGTGCCCACGGTGATGATCTCCGGCAATCACGACTCGGCCCGCCGGCTCGGCGTCGGCGCCGGGCTCATCGGCCGGGCGGGCATCCATCTGCGGACCGACCCCGAGCACTGCGCCACCCCCGTCGTGCTCCCCGACGCACACGGCGACGTCGCGTTCTACGGGCTCCCGTACCTGGAACCCGCCCTGGTCAAGGACACCTTCAAGGCCGAGCGCGCCGGGCACGAGGCCGTACTGACCGCCGCCATGGACCGAGTCCGCGCCGACCTCGCCGGACGCCCCGATTCCACCCGGTCCGTCGTCCTCGCCCACGCCTTCGTCGCCGGCGGCGAGCCCAGCGACAGCGAACGCGACATCACCGTCGGCGGCGTCGCCGCGGTCCCGGCCGGCGTCTTCGACGGCGTCGACTACGTGGCCCTCGGCCACCTCCACGGCAGCCAGGCCGTCACCGACCGCGTCCGCTACTCGGGCTCACCGCTCGCGTACTCCTTCTCCGAGGCCACCCACCGCAAGACCATGTGGCTCATCGACCTGGACGCCTCGGGCGCCGTCACCGGCGAACGCGTCGACTGCCCGGTGCCGCGCCGCCTCGCCCGGCTGCGCGGCCGGCTCGACGACCTCCTCGACGACCCCGCGCTCGACCGCCACGAGGAAGCCTGGGTCGAGGCCACCCTCACCGACCCGGTCCGCCCCGCCGACCCCATGGCCCGGCTCACCGAACGCTTCCCGCACACCCTCAGCCTCGTATTCGAACCGGAGCGGGCACCCGACGACCCGGACGTCTCGTACGCCCGCCGGCTGCGCGGCCGCGACGACCAGAGCATCGCGGAGGACTTCGTGGCCCACGTACGCGGCGGCTCCGGGACCGACGAGCACGAACGGGCGGTGCTGCGCGGCGCCTTCGACCACGTACGCGTCGACGACGGCGTCCGCGAGGTGAACCGATGAGGCTCCACACCCTGCGCGTCACCGCGTTCGGCCCCTTCGGCGCCACCCAGGAAATCGACTTCGACGTCCTCTCCGCCGCCGGCCTCTTCCTGCTGCACGGACCGACCGGAGCCGGGAAGACCTCCGTCCTGGACGCCGTCTGCTACGCCCTGTACGGGGCGGTCCCCGGCGCCCGGCAGAGCCCCGGCACCTCGCTGCGCAGCGACCACGCTCCGGTGGACCTGCCGACCGAGGTCCAGCTGGACCTCACCGTCGGCGGACGCCGCCTGGAGATCACCCGGCGCCCGGCCCAGCCCCGCCCCAAGAAGCGCGGCGGCGGCCACACCACGGAGAAGGCCCAGACCTGGCTGCGCGAGTACGACCCGGAGGGCGGCTGGCGGGGGCTCAGCAAGTCGCACCAGGAGATCGGCGAGGAGATCACCCAGCTCGTCGGCATGAGCCGCGAGCAGTTCTGCCAGGTGGTCCTCCTGCCGCAGGGCGACTTCGCGCGCTTCCTGCGCGCCGACGCCGAAGCGCGCGGCCGGCTCCTCGGCCGCCTCTTCGACACCCGGCGCTTCGCGGCCGTCGAGGAACGCCTCGCCGAACTGCGCCGCACGGCCGAGGCGCAGGTCAAGGCCGGTGACGACCAGATCCTCGCCCTCGCCCAGCGCATCGCCCAGGCGGCCGGCCCCGCCGCCCGCGAGTGCCCGATGCCCGACGTCCAGCCCGGCGACCCCGGCCTCGCGGACGCGGTCCTCGACTGGGCCGCGACCGCCCGCAGCGGCGCCCGCGAACGGCTCGACATCGCCGCCTCCGTCCTGGCCACGGCGGAACACCGCCACGCCGCGGCCCGCCGCGTCCTGGACGACGAACGGGAACTCGCCGCTCTCCAGGAGCGGTACGCCGAGACCCGGCGCCGCGCCGACACCGTGGAGGCCGGCCGCGCCGCACACGAGGAGGCGCGCGAACGCCTCGCGCGCGCCCGCAAGGCGGACCTCGTCGGCCCGGCGCTCGACCTGCGCGAGGAGGCGGAGCGAGCGCACCGGCGGGCGAGTGAGGCCCGGGGCCGCGCCCGGGCACGGCTGCCCGAGACCCTGGCCGACGCGGGCGCCGAACAGCTCGCCGCCCTGGAGCACCGGCTCCGCGAGGAACTGGGCGGTCTCGAATCCGCGCGCCGGGCCGAGCAGCGCAGCGCCGAGATCGACGACGAACGCGCCGCCCTGGAGCGGCAGGCCCGCGCCGACGACGAACTCGTCCGCGACTCCGAGAGCTGGCTCGCAGGATGGGAGACCGCCCGCCGAGACCTCCAGGCCCGCCTCGACGCGGCGCTGGAAGCCGCGACCCGTACCGAACTGCTGGCCCGCCGCCTCGACCCGGCCCGCCGCCGCCTCGACGCGGCCCGCCGCCGGGACGCCCTGGCCGTCGACGTGACGGCCGCGGAGCAGCGGCTCGCCGACACCCGCGAACACGCCGTCTCCGCCCACGAACGCTGGCTCGACCTGCGGGAGCGCCGACTGCGCGACATCGCGGCCGAACTCGCCGGACAGCTCGCCGCCGGTGAACCCTGCGCGGTCTGCGGCGCGCCGGACCACCCGGCCCCGGCACGCCCCTCCGACGGCCACGTCGACCGGGCGACGGAGGAAGCGGCCGAACGCACCCACCGCGCGGCGGAGGAGGCCCGGGCGGAGGCGGACCAGGCCCTCGCGCTCGTCCGCGAACGCCACGCGAGGGCCGGCGCGGAGGCGGAGGGGACCGACGACGACAAGAGCGGCACCGCTCCCACCGTCGCCGCGCTCGCCGCCCTCGTGGACACCCTCTCCGGTGAGCACGCCGAGGCCTACCGCACCGCCGCGGGGGCGCATGCCGCCCGGGAGGCCCTGGCCGCCGCCGAGCGGGAGCAGCGGCGGCGCTCCGAGGAGCGGCAGCGGGCCGATCAGCGCGCCGCCGCACGCACCTCGCGGCGCGAGTCGCTGGACGGCGAACGGGCCTCGCTCGACGAGGTGCTGGACCGGGCGCGCGGCGGTTACGCCGGTGTCGCCGAGCACGCCGCAGTCCTTCAGCGACGGATCGCCCTGCTCGTCGAGGCGGCGGGCGCGGTGCGCGAGGAGGAGGCCGCGGCGGACCGGCTGAAGGAGGCCGACGACCGGCTCGCGGACGCCGCGTTCCGGGCCGGGTTCGAGACCCCGGAGGCAGCCGCCGCGACGCTGCTCGACGACGCGGGGCAGCGCACGCTCCAGCACCGGATCGACGCCTGGCAGGCCGAGGCCGCCGCGGTCGCGGACCGGCTCGCCGAGACCGCGGCCCGGGACGCCGCCGACCGACCGCCCGCCGCGCCGGACACGGCCCGGGAGGCGTTCGACCGGGCCGAGCGCGCGCTCCGGGAGGCAGCCGCCGGACTCGACGCCGCCCGGGAGCGCTGCGCCGAACTCGGCAGGCTCTCGCGCCGAGCGGCGGACGAGGTGCGCGGGCTGGGTCCGGTGCGCGAGGAGTACGAACGCGTCGCCCGGCTCGCCGGGCTCACCGCGGGCACCTCGGCGGACAACGCGCGCAAGATGCGGCTGGAGGCGTACGTGCTCGCGGCCAGGCTGGAGCAGGTCGCGGCGGCGGCCACCGCCCGCTTGCAGCGCATGTCCTCCGGCCGCTACCAGCTCGTCCACTCCGACGCCCGCACCGGAGGCCGCCGGGCGGGGCTCGGCCTGCACGTCATCGACGCCTGGACCGGCCGTGAGCGAGACACCGCCACGCTCTCCGGCGGCGAGACGTTCTTCGCCTCGCTCGCCCTGGCGCTCGGCCTCGCCGACGTCGTGACCGACGAGGCCGGAGGCGTACGGCTGGACACGCTGTTCATCGACGAGGGGTTCGGCAGCCTCGACGACCAGACGCTCGACGAGGTACTCGACGTGCTCGACTCGTTGCGCGAGCGGGACCGCAGCGTCGGCATCGTCAGCCATGTCGCGGACCTGCGCCGCCGTATCCCCATCCAGCTGGAGGTGGTGAAGGAGCGGCACGGGTCCGCGGTGCGGCTCCGCGCCGGGGCGGACGGGCTCAGCGACTGATCGGCCGTCCCGGCAGCGGCGAGGAGTAGACGACGCTGGTGGTGACGGACCCGAGCGCGCCGATCTTCCCGGAAACGGTCTCCAGATGACTCATGGAGCGCGCCGTCACCTTCAGCACGAAGCAGTCGTCACCGGTGACGTGATGGGCCTCCACGATCTCCGGCGTGGTGTCGAGCAGGTCGTGGAACGGCTTGTAGTTGCCGTTCGGATACCGCAGGCGTACGAAAGCGAGGATCGGCAGCCCGAGCCGTTCCGGATCGACCACGGCCGCGTACCCGCTGATGATCCCGGCCTCCTCCAGCCGGCGGACCCGCTCGGTCACGGCGCTCGGCGACATGGCCACCGCCCGCGCGAGCTCCGCGAACGAGGCGCGGCCCTCGCGCTGCAGCACATCGAGAATGCGCCAGTCGGTGGCGTCCGGGGAATAGTCGCTCATAGGGACAGAGAACCGGGGAATCCCCGGCGGATCAAGCTCGCTGCCGGGAATCCCGCCTTCCGGACCGGCGGCGCCGATCATAGATTTTCAGGCATGACCTCCCAGCCCGGCGCCCTTGCCGCCCACCCCGTCCTGAGCGTCCCGCCCGCCGAACCGGCCGCAGCGGCCGCCTACTTCGGCGCCTCGCTCGCCTTCCACGCCGACGTCTCGGACGTCGCGGCCGCCCTCGCCGGCGGAGGCGACCCCGGCTTCGTCCTGCTCGACTCCCGGTCCACCGAGTCCTGGGACCAGGGGCACATCCCGGGCGCCGTGCACCTGCCGACGGCGCTCATCGCCGAGCAGGCACCCCGGCTCCTCGATCCGGCCGTGCCGGTGGTCACGTACTGCTGGGGCCCCGGCTGCAACGGCGCCACTCGCGCCGCACTCGCCCTGGCCCGGCTCGGCTACCGGGTCAAGGAGATGCTGGGCGGCTTCGAGTACTGGGCGCGCGAGGGATTCCCGTACGAGACCTGGGAGGGCGAAGGGAAGCGCGCCGCCGACCCGCTGACCGCACCGGCCGGCACCGACGACTGCGGCTGCTGACGACGACCGGTCCCGGGGAGGGTTCCCCGGGACCGGCCGCCGGCGGACTCAGAGGTTCGACAGCTCCTCGACCAGATCGTCCAGACCCAGCGGGCCCTGCGACAGGGCCGCCATGTGCCACGCCTTGAGGTCGAACGCCTCCCCGTGCGCGGCGCGGGCGTTCTCCCGGCCCAGCAGCCAGGCGCGCTCGCCGAGCTTGTAGCCGATCGCCTGGCCCGGCATCGAGAGGTAGCGGGTCAGCTCGCTCTCCACGAAGTCGGCCGGCCGGCTGCTGTGCGTGCCGAAGAACTCCTGCGCCAGCTCCGGCGTCCACCGCTCACCCGGGTGGAACGGCGAATCGGCCGGGATCTCCAGGCCCACGTGCATGCCGATGTCCACGATCACCCGGCAGGCGCGCATCATCTGCGCGTCCAGATAACCGAGCCGGCGCTCCGGGTCGGGCAGGAAGCCCAGCTCGTCCATCAGCCGCTCCGCGTACAGCGCCCAGCCCTCGGCGTTGGCGCTGACGATGCCGACGGTCGCCTGGTAGCGCGACAGGCTCTCCGCCACGTGCACCCACTGGGCGAGCTGCAGGTGATGACCGGGAACGCCCTCGTGGTACCAGGTGGACACCAGGTCGTACACCGGGAAGCGGGTCTCGCCCATCGTCGGCAGCCAGGTGCGCCCGGGGCGCGAGAAGTCCTCGGACGGGCCCGTGTAGTACGGGGCGGCGGCGCCGCCGGGCGGGGCGATCCGGGACTCCACCCGGCGGACCCGCTCGGCCAGTTCGAAGTGCGTGCCGTCCAGCGCTTCGATGGCCTCGTCCATCAGCCCCTGGAGCCACGCCTGGACCTCGTCGACGCCTTCGATGTGCTCGCCGTGCACGTCGAGATGGGCGAGGGCCTCCCAGGGCCCCGCGCCCGGCAGCACCTTCCCGGCCTCGGTCTTCATCTCGGCGAGCAGCCGGTGGTACTCGGACCAGCCGTACGCGTACGCCTCGTCGAGATCCAGGTCGGTGCCGTTGAAGTAGCGCGACCAGCGGGCGTACCGCTCGCGGCCCACCGTGTCGGGCTCGCCCTCGATCCCGGGGGCGTAGACCTCGCGCATCCATCGCCGCAGTTCGTCCAGGGCGCCGGTGGCCTGCGCGGCGGCCTCGTCGAGCTCCGGACGCAGGCTGTCCGGGCCGCCGGCGGCGAAGTCCCCGAAGAAACCGTTGGTGCCGTCCCCGACCCACTCGTCGAGCTGCTCGATGAACGTGGCGGTGGGGCGCGGACCGCCGTACAGCTTGCGCTCCAGACCGAGCGCGAGCGACTCCTGGTAACCGGCCAGCGACGCCGGAACCGCGCGCAGCCGCTCGACCACCGCTGCCCAGTCCTCCTCCGTCTCGGTGGGCATCAGCGTGAAGGCCTGACGCACCGAGTGCGCCGGGGAGTGCAGGTTGGAGACGGCCCGCAGCCCCTCGTCCGCCTCGTGGACGGCGAGCTCGGCCGTCAGGCGCTCCCGCAGCAGCCGGCCGCAGCGGCGCTCGGCGTCGTCGGCCGCGCCGGGCAGCTGTTCAGCGGCGTCCAGCCTCGCGAGGGTGTCCCGGGCCAGCGCGGCCAGCTTCTCCTGGCCGGCGGGGGAGAAGTCGGGAAGGCGACGCGAGCTTGCCGCGACACCCAGATAGGTGCCGGAGATCGGGTCGAGTTCGATGAATGCGTCGACGTAGGCGTCGGCGACCTGACGCGGCAGTGCGCTGTTGGAAGAGTCTGACATGTGGACATCCTCGTACGCGAAGGGGCTCCACGTCACTATCGATCGGCGTGACGGACCTGACCCGGGACCGGACCGGCCGTCGTTCCGGGCCCGGCGGGGAGCAGCGGGCCGCACTCCCACTGCTGGAAGATCAGCCGTGTCTCCACCCGTGCCACCTCGCGGCGCGAGGTGAACTCGTCGAGCACGAGCCGCTGGAGATCCGCCGTGTCCGTCACGGCCACATGCACCAGATAGTCGTCCGGGCCGGTCAGGTGGAACAGGGCACGCGACTCCGGCAGCGACCGGATCCGCTCGACGAACGGCCCGATCAGCTCCCGGCGGTGCGGACGTACCTGTACGGAGAGCAGCGCTTCGAGCCCCCGCCCGAGCCGGGCCGGGTCCAGCCGCAGCTGATGCCCGAGGATGACGCCGGTGCGGCGCAGCCGGGTCACCCGGTCCAGGCACGTCGAGGGGGCGACGCCGACCTCGGCCGCCAGCTCCCGGTAGGTCGTCCGGGCGTCGTTCTGCAACAGCCGCAGAATGTGGAGATCGACCGTGTCGAGAGCGACGGAATCAGTCATTCGCCGAACGTAGCACGGGGTTTCGGCAGGCTGTTCCGGTGAGCGTTCAGAGTGCTGGCATGGACACCGAATCCGTGCTGCCGCCCTCGACGACAACCCAGTCCCGGGCGCTCGCCACCGAAGCCGTGCACGCCGGACGCGACGACCTCGCGGCCCTCGGCCTGCACGCCGCACCGATCGACCTGTCGACCACCTACCCCTCGTACGACTCCCGGGCGGAGGCGGAGCGGATCGACACGTTCGCCACCACCGGGGCACGGCTCGACGGGCCGCCCGTCTACGCCCGGCTCGACAACCCGACGACCGCCCGCTTCGAAACGGCACTGGCCCGGCTCGAAGGCACCGCGAGCGCCGTGTCGTTCGCCAGCGGCATGGCCGCTCTGACCGCCGTCCTGCTCGCCCGCGCGAGCGCGGGACTGCGCCACGTGGTCGCCGTGCGTCCGCTGTACGGATGCAGTGACCACCTGCTGGGCGCCGGGCTTCTCGGCACCGAGGTGACCTGGACCGACCCGGCGGGCATCGCGGAGGCGATCCGGCCCGACACGGGCCTGGTGATCGTGGAGACGCCCGCCAACCCGACGCTCGCCGAGATCGACATCAGGGCCGTCGCGCACTCCTGCGGATCGGTGCCGCTCCTCGTCGACAACACCTTCGCGACGCCCGTCCTCCAGCGCCCCGTCGAACACGGTGCGCGCATCGTGCTGCACAGTGCGACGAAGTACCTGGGCGGGCACGGTGACGTGATGGGCGGCGTCGTCGCCTGCGACGAAGAGTTCGCCGCCGTGCTGCGCCAGGTGCGCTTCGCCACCGGAGGCGTCCTGCACCCGATGGCCGGCTATCTGCTGCTGCGGGGCCTGTCCACCCTGCCGGTACGGGTCCGGGCCGCGTCCGCGAGCGCCGCCGAGCTCGCCCGCCGGCTCTCCGCCGACCCGCGCATCGCCCGCGTCCACTATCCGGAACTCGGCGGCGCCATGGTCTCGTTCGAAGTCTACGGCGACCCGCACCAGGTCGTCGCGGGCGTACGGTTGATCACTCCCGCCGTCAGCCTTGGCAGCGTCGACACACTCATCCAGCACCCGGCCTCCATCAGCCACCGCATCGTGGAAGAAGGAGACCGGCACGCGTCGGGCGTCGGTGACCGGCTGCTGCGCATGTCCGTCGGCCTGGAGGACGTCGAGGACCTGTGGGCCGACCTCTGCCAGGCGCTGAGCGGCGAGGAACCGGGACGCCGTGGGCTCAGCGCTCCGCCTGTTCGTACGGCGTCCGCGCCTGCGCCCGCGTCTGTGTCTGCGCCTGCGTCTCCGTTTGCGGGGCCCGTGCCGGGGCCGCGGCAAGGCGCGCGCTGATCACGAGCGTGCCCTCCTCGATCTGGTAGTCGAGCGGCAGCGAGAGCGCGCGCATGGCGGCGACCATGCCGGTGTTCGACGCCTGGGTGACGGCGTAGACGCTCTCGCAGCCGGCCTCGCCGGCCATCGCAACCAGGCGGGCCAGCAGTTCGGAGCCGATGCCGCGCCGCTGCCACTCGTCCTCGACGAGGAGGGCCACCTCGGTCTCGTCACCGTCCCAGAGCAGATGGCCGAGGGCGACCAGCCGTCCGGAGGCCGTCTGCACCGCCAGCGTGCGGCCGAAGCGCGGGCTCAGCAGGTGGTCCAGATAGCGGTCCGCGTCCCGGACCGGCCCGTGGTAGCGAAGCCGCAGCGTCTGCTCCGAGCAGCGCCCGTGCATGGCCACGGCCGCTTCGTGGTCGGTCCGGTCCGCCCGGCGCACGGTGATCTCGTTGCCCTCGGGCAGCGTCAGCACCTGCTCGCCACGGGGGACCCGGGGGCCGAGCCGGGCGTCGAGCTCCACCAGTGCGCGGGCACGCGCGAACTCCGTGGGCGTGAACGGGAGATAGGGCCGCTCGACGGTGATGACGCCCCCCGACGGATCGCGCAGCCGCATCACCGTCTCCTCCAGCACCCCTTCGACCGGGGCGCTCTCGCCGGTGGCGCGCCCGCTGACCGACACCGCCGGCAGCGAGTGGATCGTGCACCGGCCGAGCAGCTGGCGCAGGGCGAGGGGGAGTTCGGCGGCGTCGAGGGCGGTGCGGGTGGCGAGGCCGAGCACCCGCGTCGGGGCGTCGACCAGGTCGTGGGCGTCGGCCCGCTCGGTCCAGGTGGAGCTGCCGCCGGCGGCGGACACCGCGCGGGCCAGCTGCTGGGCAGGCAGCGAGGCGGGCACCCGCAGCAGGAACTCGTCGACCGTGCCCTGCGCCAGCGGGTGCGTCTGGAGCGTCAGGATGTCGATTCCGTGCCGGGCCAGCACGGTGCACAACGCGGCCAGGCTGCCCGGGGCGTCCCGCACGGTGGTCCTCATCCGCCACAGCACGGTGTCGCCGGGGACGCCGGACGGCCGGGCCTGCTCGCCGGACTCCACGTCCGCCTCGGTTCCCGAGGATTCGGGCAGCGGGGGCGGGGCGTGGCTGTGGCGCCGTGCCCACCACGTGTGGAACGCGGCGGTCGCAGTCAGCGCCACGGCGGAGGCGATGAGCAGGTACGGGCCGTCCGGCTGGTGCCCGATCAGGTTGGCGATCGCGTCGGCGACCGCCACCGCCGTGAAAAGCGCGGCGAGTTCGATCATGTCCCGCCGCCAGTGGTGGGGGCGACGGGCACTCTTCGCGGATGTCACATCAGTCATGAATCCACTGTGACCGTACCGTGTTGCCTGATCACGAACGCTTTGTGACCGATGGGTTAAAGGGCAATCGGGCTTACTGTCGTCGATTTCGAAGGCGTTGGGGGTGTGTTTCGAAGGGCGCCCCGGCGAACAGGCGCGAGCGCCGTGCGGGCCTCAGCCGGCCGCCACCCGGCACGCGGACTCTAGGCGTATCGCCTGTCGCACCAGCTGGGTCGTCCCGCCGCGTGCGGCCGTCTCCGCGAGGCCCGGCACCGGCCCGGTCGTCGGCGGGCCGCTGTGCTCCGCGCACTCCGCCGCCACGGCGAGCAGGTCGCTCAGGCCCCGGGGCGCCTTCTCCCGGGCCAGCAGTGCGGGCAGCACCGGTGCCAGGACGGACAGGACCGTCCCGTACGCCCCGGTCCCCGCCGCCGTCCGGGCCGAGTCCGCCAGCCGGTTGGACTTGACCGAGTTCTGTTCGAGCAGCACGTCCAGCTCGCCGCCGAGCAGCCCGGTATCCAGCCGTCCCCGCGCCGCCAGCACCAGGAGGGCGTCGACCGCCGCGAGCCGGTCCTCCGCGTGCCGGGCGCCCAGCCCGTAGGCCAGGGCGAGATGGATCGCCCCGGCGGCCGGGCCGCCGGTCTCGGCGAGCGCGGGCAGCAGCCAGGCGGTGCCCCGCTCTTCCTGGACGCACGCCGCGACGGAGGGCAGCAGCCAGGCCGCGAGCGTCTCGCCGTCCTCCGGGAGGGTGGCCGTCCACTGCGGGGACTCCGCTATCCAGCAGTAGCAGTTCTGGTTGCGGGGGGAGTGGGCGCTCCCGAGCCAGTGGAAGGGCCGCGGAAAACTCTGCCGGACGAGCGGGTTGTCCCTGGTGGTGAGCAGCACGCGCCGTGCCTTCACCGTCTGCCGCAGCCAGTCGCGGCCGATTTCGACGTCCGTGTCCACGTGGCGGGGGATCACGGCCGCCAATGGTTCGAAGGCCAGGAGCCAGGCGGCGAGGCGGTCGCCCTCCTCTGTGCCCAGCGCGGACGCCTCCTGTGCGGCCTCCTTCGCGTCCGTACGCCGGACCCGCAGGAGCGCCTGGGCGAAGTCCACCGGTCCGGCCCGCAGGCCCAGCGCCTGGTAGCCGCGCAGCCGTTCGACCAGGTCCCCCGCGTCGATGGTCCCCGTGTGCCAGGTGGGAGTTGCCAGCAGATACGGCAGCCGGCCGGACCGGACCTCGGCGGCCGCCTCCCACAGCCGGGCGTACAGGATGCCGTTGAGTGCGTCGTGGCAACAGCCGCCCGCCCCCGTCGGGCGGGCCTGCCCGTCGTGCACGCTCTGCCGCGATACCCGGCCCAGCAGGGACGCCACGACTACGTGCAGCCCGTAGTGGTTGCGGGACATCCGCCACTCCACCTCGCCCTTGGGCGCGGTGGCCCACCACTGTCCGGCGAGCGCGGGCTCCAGGGCCGCGACCAGCTCCTCCCGGTCCGTGCGGGCGCACCGGACGAGCCCGTCCAACGCCCGTTCGAACGCGGTGATGTCCTCTGCGTCAGGGCTGAGCAGAGCCGCCGTCACCTCCTCGGTCAGCTCGGCCACCGAGCCCGGCGGTGGTCCGAGCGGACGCGGGGCGGGCGGCGGCGGGAGGACCTCCTCGTACGCCACCTCCGGCTCGTCCTCCAACAGGTCACCGAACACGGCGCGTGCCGCCTCCCGGTGTACCGGGGCCAGCAGGCAGGCCATCCGGGCCGCCTCCTCCCGGACCTCGGGCGTCGCGGCGGGAAGGGCGCGCGCGGCCAGCTTGAGCGCCCGCTCCTGGGCATCGGTGTCCGGATGCCCGAAGCCGTCCGCGATCACCGGCAGCAGCTCCTCGGCCGCCGAAGGGTTCCGGCGCAGCACCTTGCCCAGCTGGATCAACTGGGCGCGCACCAGCTTCTTCTCTGTGCGGAAGAGTACGGCGCCGGACACCTCGGCCAGCTGCCGGACCGACAGCGCCCCCTGGGCGTCGAGCCGGGCCAGCACCTCCTGGGCGTGGCCGGCCACCGGGGAAGGACCGTCGGCCGCCATCGCCATCCACTCGGCGGCCCGTGCCGCCTCCTCCTCGGAGGTGGGGACGAGTCCCCGTACGACCAGCAGGCAGAAGCGGAGATCGATGGGCTTCCCGCCGCGCAGCAGCCGTGCGGTACACGCGTCGAGCAGGTCCGCGCGGTCGAGCAGGCCCTCCGCCGCCAGGGCGGTCAGCGCGGCCGGCCAGGAATTGGCGGGGAAGTTGCCGTCGACCCAGGCCACCACCGGAGGCAGCTCCGGCATCGTCAGGAGATGCGGCACGAGGACGTCGAGACGGGCGTCCGCCCGCAACACGTCGATCAGGGGCTTCTCGGACCCGGCCTGCCGGCGCGAGCTGTTGACCCGCTCCGCCCACGCCAGGACCATGCCGTCCGAGACAGGCAGCGGACAGCCCGCCCGGCGGGCCAGCTCCTCGACCAGCCGGTACTCCGCGTCCGACTCCACGGCGCGCGCGGCCAGCCGGCGGGCGAGATCGGCGAGCCAGTCCGGCTCGCGGTCGCCCAGCACCTCCAGGACCCATGGGTACGGCGAGTGAACCCAGTCCCGCATGTCCCTGCCGCCGAGCCACGTGGCGCAGCCCGCCGCCCCGGTGTGGCAGCCCGCACCGGCCACCAGGATCGCCTTGCGGACCCGGGTGCGCTCGCCCCAGCGCCAGCCCCGTGCCTCCTTGCGCAGGACCTTCAACTCGTCGAGGACGGTCTTGCGCCCGCCCCGGTCGAGCCGGGCCAGCAGGGGCCGGATGTCGTCCATGCGGCCCTCGCGGACCGCGTCCAGCAGTGTGTTCATCGCGCACCTCCGGCGACCTTCGCGCCACGGCGGACCATCCGGACCGCGAGGGCGTGCTTGCACGGGCCCCGGCGGCCCCGGTAGTCGGCCCACCACTGGCAGGTGCAGCTCAGCGTCCCCGACCGCTCGCGGACCTGGTACCGCCGGTCGCCCGAACGCACCGCCGCCACCTCGCCGTCCAGGACCACCGCGCCCTCCCGGGCCAGCCGGCGGGCCGCCACCAGCCGCGGGTTGTGCCGCTCGGCGCGGTCCGCGTCGTACGGCAGCTCGCGGTGGAAGTACGCCGCGTCCGCGAGGTCGTAGCCCACCCGCCCGGCCGTGCCCAGCCGGACCAGCGCGGCCCGGACCCGCTCCACCGGAAGGCCGGACTCCGCCGCCAGCCGGTCCGGCTCGATCCGCGGCTCCCACGCCAGCAGCACCGAGACCAGGTCCGCGTCGGCCGCGGCGTCGTTCGTGGCCAGCGCCTCCAGGACTCCGCCTTCTCCGGAGAACCCGCGCGAGGCGTCGGGCGACAGGGTCAGCGTGAGCCGCATCCCGGGCAGCACGACCTCCCAGGCGCTCGCGGTGGCCGCGCCGTCGGCCACCGGCCCGTACACGCGCAGCGCCGACGCGTACCGCAGGACGCGTTGCAGAGCGGCCAGCCGCTGAGGGCCGGGAAGGCAGACGGCACCGCGAACCGGGCGGGTCGTCGGCCGCAGCGTCTTCCCGGCCGGCACCACCCACTGCGCCCCACGCGTGGCCGACCCCGACGACGACCTGGGCAGCGACCTCAGGAACCGTACGGCCTCCGCCGCCGGGAGCTCCGCCCGCAGATCGAAGGAGGCGGACACCACCTGCGCCTCGGCGAAGCCCCGCAGCCAGCGGTCCGGCAGCGGCACCTTCTTCTCCACGACGGAACCAGCCGTCGTCGTGACCGCCATCTCCTGCGGGCCCACCCGCAGATGCAGCGGTTCGTCGCCGCCTATCCGCGAAAGCGCCTCGCGCAGCGGATTGTTCACGTCCACATTGGTGGTGCCGTGGCCCGTCCCGACACCCTCCAGGCCCTCGCTCAGCACGTCGAGCCGCGCGTACACCCCACAGCAACCGGAGAACGACTCGAAGCGCAGCCGGTCGCCGTTGCCCGTCACCACGGGGTCGAGCGAGGACAGCAGCGTCCGCTGGTAGTAGCGCGTGGCCGCGACGTCCGCCACGGCGAGCAGGCCCCGCGCGGCGATGTGCGGCGAGGCGAGGAAGCCCGCGAAGAAGCGCGGATGGGCCTCGGCACCGAGCGGAGTGGAGCCGCCGGCTGTCTCCAGGCCGAGCAGCCGCCCGGCCTGCGAGGAAGCCAGCGCGGAGGGACGTGAGTAGGCCAGGGCCTGCACGGTTCGGGTCATGGAAAAACCGTAGAACCCGCCACTGACAATCGGCCTCCGCCGCAGGTCAACTGGGTTTCCGGCCAAGGCCGGCGAGCGCGCGCACCCCACGCACGATGTCCGCCGGAGCCAGGTGCGCGTAACCGAGCACCAGCCGTACGCAGCCTTCCGCCGGCCGCGCGGTCCCGTACTCGCGCAGCAGGCGTACGGCGATCCCCGCACCGGCCGCACGTTCGGCGAACTCCGCCTCCGGGCCCCAGCCTTCGGGCAGCCGGGCGATGGCGTGCAGACCCGCCGCCACCCCGCTCACCTCGGAGCCGGGAACGTGCTCGGCGAGCGCCCGCGTCAGCACGTCGCGGCGCTCGCGGTACGCGCGCTGACAGCGCCTCAACTGACGGTCGTAACCACCGCCCGACACGAAGTCTGCGAGCACCGCCTGATCGAGCGCCGGATTCCCGAGGTCCATCGTCCGCTTCCGGTCGACGAGTTCGTCGGTCATCGACGCCGGCGCGATCAGCCAGCCCAGACGGAGCCCCGGAGCCAGCGACTTGCTCACGGAACCGGTGTAGGCGACGCGTTCCGGATCGAGGCCCTGGAGCGAGCCGACGGGCGCCCGGTCGTAGCGGAAGTCGCCGTCGTAGTCGTCCTCGACGACGAGCCCGCCCGTCTGGCGCGCCCACTCCAGGAGCCGGCTGCGCCGGGCGGCGGAGTACGCCACTCCGGTCGGGAACTGGTGGGCCGGGGTCGTCACCACGGCCCGCACACCGGAGCGCGCCAGCGGCTCGAGGGCCAGCCCTTCTTCGTCGAGCGGGACGGGGGCCGTCGCCACCCCGGCGGAAGCGAAGAGCGCCGTGTGCTCGGGGCTTCCCGGGTCCTCCACCCCGACCGTCCGGATCCCGCGCCCGTGCAGGACGAACCCGAGCAGGGTCGTCGCCTGCGCCACCCCGGAACAGACCAGCAGCCGCTCCGGATCGGCGACCACCCCGCGCCGCCGCGTCAGCAGCGCGGCCAGGGCGTCGCGCAACTCCGGCAGACCGCGCGGGTCCGGGTAGCCGAGCGCGCCGTGCGGCAGCCGGCCGAGCGCGGAACGGTGCGCGGCGGCCCAAGCGCTGCGCGGGAAGAGCGAAAGATCCGGCGTGCCCGGACGGAAGTCGACGCTGACACGACGGGCGCGCGGCGCCAGGTCCCGCGCACCGCCCGCCGCCGCCCGCGCGGACCCGCTCACCCAGGTCCCCGAGCCCCGTCCGCTGCGCAGATAGCTCTCGGCGGTCAACTGCTCGTACGCCTCGGTCACCAGGCCGCGCGAAACCCCGAGATCGGCGGCCAGTTCACGGCTGGCCGGCAGCCGGGTCCCCGGCGCCAGACGGCCCGAGCGGACGGCCTCGCGCAGCGCCGTCTGGAGCGCCCGGCCACGGCCACGTGCCGGAGCGGAGGCCACCGGCAACAGCAACTCCCAGGCCGCCGAGACGGACGCACGGCCCCCAGCGGGCGAATTGGTCCCCGAAGCTGTCATGGAAGTGGACCTTAATCCGGGCCACCGTGCTCCCTAGCGTCGGTCTCATGAACGTGACCTCTCTGCGCGGCCCCCTCCTCGCCGCCTTCGCCTGCGTCCTCGTCGGCGCCTCCTTCACCGCCAACAGCGTCCTCGGCGACTACCCGTACGCCGGCGGCCAGGCGCTGCGCTACGGCCTCGCGGCGCTGCTCCTGCTGCCCCTCATCCACCGGGAGGGCGAACCGCGCCCCACCGCCACCCTGCGCGGGCTCACCGGCCGCCAGTGGGGGCGGCTCGCGCTGCTCGCCGCCGTCGGCATGGTCGGCTTCAACCTCGCCGTCCTGACCGCCGAACGTTCCGCCGAACCCGCTGTCCCGGGCGTCTTCGTCGGCTGCGCCCCGATCGTCGTGGCGGTGCTCGTACCCCTGCTGGATGGACGGCGGCCGACGCGTCCCGTGCTGTACGCGGCGGCTCTGGTCGCCGGGGGCGCCTTCACGGTCCAGGGCTGGGGGCGCACCGACCTGGCCGGAATCCTGTGCTCCGTCGGGGCGCTGGCCGGTGAGGTGGGCTTCGCCGTCCTCGCGGTGCCCGTGCTGCGCCCGCTGGGCCCGAAGCTGCTGTCCGCGACGGTGTGCGCGATCGCGGCTGCCGAGTCGGCGGTGCTCGGCCTGGTGCTGGACGGCGGCGGCTTCCTGCGGATGCCGACGGGGGCCGAGACGCTGGCGCTGATCTGGCAGGCGGCCGTCGTGACGGTCATCGGGTTCGTCTGCTGGTACATGGGCATGCAGCGCATCGGCGCCGAGCGCGCCACCCTCTTCTCCGGCCTGATCCCGGTCTCCGCCGCGCTCACCGCCCCACTGGTGGGCACCGGCTCGTACGGTCTCGCCCAGGCTGCGGGCTCCTGCCTCGTCGGCGTCGGCGTGGCTATCGGTTCGGGAGTGCTGGGGCGGCGCGGCGAAGGCCCGGCGGCCGGTTCAGCGACTGGTGTCGAGGATGACCCGGGCCACCAGAGCGGGGTCGTCGTTCATCGGGACATGGCCGCAGCCGGGGAGCCGGACCAGCCGGGCGCCGGGCAGGGTCTGCTTCGCCCGGACGCCTTGGCGGCGCAGCAGCAGCCGGTCGCGGCCACCCCAGGCGATGGTTATCGGTAGCCCCGGTATGTCGTCGGTGAACAGCACGTTCCGGCCGACGGCCAGGGTCTGGTGGAAGCCCGTCGCCCCGCGCAGGGCCAGGGTCTCGGAGGCGGCCGCCGCGGGGGAGCGACGGCCGGGCCGGGCGTAGATGGTGCTGGTCAGCGCTGTCCGCCCGGTCGCCGTCCGGGACAGCCGTTCTATCAGGGGCAACGGCATCGACTCCGCGGCCAGCCGCATCGCGCGCAGCGTCCCGAACGCGTAGACCCGCTCGCGTTCGGTCCAGAAGCCGGCGGGGGAGAGCGCGGTCACCGAGCGGACCATCTTGGTGCGGCCCAGCTCCAGGGCGAGGAGCCCGCCGAGCGAATTGCCCGCGACGTGCGGACGGTCCACCCCGATCGCCTCGCAGAACCCGGTGAGCACCGGCGCCACGGTCGCCAGGTCGTACGGAACACCGTCCGGCAGCGCCGGGGAGGCGCCGAAACCGGGCAGGTCAACGGCGATGACCTCGCGTTCCACGGCGAGAATCGGTATCACCGGGTCCCAGGCCTGCCGGTGGTGGCCGATGCCGTGGAGCAGCAGCAGGGGCTCCCCGGAACCGCTGCGTTCGTACGCCACGGACACGGTCCGGGGCCCTCGGGGGGTGTCGACGCTGAACGAGACCGTGCTGGCCATGGCGGTGCTCCCGGTCGTTGCGACACGGGAGGCCGTGCCGGCAAGCGGCTAGACATTGCGTCAACAACAACTACCGCCAAGTAGCTTCCAGTTCAAGAGGCCCGTGCGCCTTCCTTGCCGGTGAACCCCCACCCGGTTCATTTCGTTCGATATGGCAGGTTATTTCCCTATTCGCGGTAATGGTTCCGTAGCTCCACGTATCTGCCCCGGTGTGGGGCTTTGTGCTGCCTTTGGCGCACCGGTCCGCGAACGTCCTGTGAACGCTGTGCGGCGCACCATCCATTCACAGGGTGCTCGGCGCAGGATTGGTCTTGACCAAGGGGGTCCGCCGTCCTATGGTCTCAACGTTAAGACAGGAACCTTTAATAAATAACGTCGCGGAAAAGCCGCTGGGCGATTGCGGAGGACAGGGTGGGGACCACGCAGCTGGAAACGGTGCAGGAGCCGAAGTACTGGCACCTCAAGACCGTGCTCAGTGAGGCACTCGACTCGGACTTTGCGGTGGGGGAGATCCTTCCCAACGAGCGTGAGCTCGCCGCCCGGTTCGGAGTCGCCCGGGCCACGCTCCGGCAGGCCCTGGAACAGCTCGAACTCGAAGGCCGGCTGCAGCGCCGCCGCGGCGTCGGCACCACGGTCGCCCCGCCGCGCGTCGGCGTGGCGGTATCCACGGCCCGCGACGACTGGAACGAGGGCGAGGCCGGCGAGGCATGGCAGCCGGTGGACTGCGAGAGCGCTTCCGCCCCGGCCGCCGTCGCCGCGACGCTCAACGTCGGTGCCGAGGAGCCCCTGCACATCGTGCGCCGCATCCGGACGACCCACGGCCAGGTGGTCGCCGCCGAGCTGCTCTACGTACCGGCGTCCTCGGTGCCCGACCTGTCCGGCATAGACGCCCCGTCCGGCGCGGCCCGCGCCCGCAATGTCGTGCGCGAACTGCACCGGCTCGGCCTCGACGGCCAGGACCGCTCCGTCGAGCTGGGCTCCGCCCGCGCCGACGACGCCAAGGAGCTGGACCGGCTCCCCGGCGCCCCCGTCCTCGTCGTCACCACCCGCTACCTCGCCGCGGGCGGCACGGCGGCGGTCTCGATCGCCACGTACCGGGCCGACACGTGCCGCCTCACCTTCGGCGACTCGGGCGACCTGGAGATCAGCCACCCTGCCGAGGAACGCCAGGCGTCCTGACCCGGAAGGCCACCGGGCGTGAGCGTCTCCACCTCGGGCCCTGCGGCCCGTCGCCCTGAGCGGCGGCCCATCGCACTGGCTGGGAGTCCCCACGGATCCGGCCCCTGGCCCCGCGGCCCGTCGCCCTGAGCGGCGGGCCATCGCCATACGCGCCCATCGCCATACGCGCCCATCGCCATACGCGCCCATCGCCATACGCGCCCATCGCCATACGCGCCCATCGCCATACGCGCCCATCGCCATACGCGCCCATCGCCATACGGGTCTGTCAGGCCCCGGACGTCGCCCCCTCACGGCCCGTCGCACTCAGCGGCGGGCCGTCACCGTTCCCTCGACGGCGAACAGCTGCTCCTCCACGTGATCGAGCGCGAGCCGCAGCGCACCGGTCGCCACCGCGGCCTCGCCGAGCAGCGACAGGGCCACCCGCGGGGGCCGCAGGCAATAGCGGGCCAGCTCACTCCGGAGCGGGTCCAGCACCCCGTCCAGCCCGGCCGCCCAGCCCCCGACCACCACCAGCTCGGGGTCCAGCGCCAGCACCAGCGCCGCCACGTCGTGGACCAGGCGCTGGATGAACCGCTCCACCGCGGCCTGCGCCTGCTCGTCCCCGTGCCGGGCCTTCGCGAAGACCGCCGCGACCGCGTGCTCGTCGAGCGGGTCCAATGGGGTGTCCGTCGTCGACAGCAAGTGCTCCGGCGTCACGTCCCGTCCGAGCAGGTGCAGCGCGCCGATCTCCCCGGCCGCGCCCCCGAACCCCCGGTGCAGCCGCCCGCCGATCAGGGAACCGGCTCCCGGACTCAGCCCCGCCAGCACGAACACGATGTCGTCGGACTCGGTGGCCGCGCCCTTCCAGTGCTCGGCGACCGCGGCCGCGTTGGCGTCGTTCTCCACGAGGACGGGGCAGCGGAACGAACGCCGCAGCCGCTCGCCCAGCGGTAGCCCCGTCCAGTCCGGCAACGCGGTGCCCAGCCGGACCGTGCCGTCGGCTTCCACGATGCCCGGACTGCCCACCCCCACCGCCCGCAGGCTGCTCCGGGCCACGCCGGTGCGACGCAGGACGTCCGCGACGACGGCTCGCACCCGGTCGAGCCGGTCGTCCGCGCCGGCGGTCTCCGACACCTCTCGCGAGCCGGCTCCGATGATCCGGCCGTCCAGCCCCGAGAGCAGCGCGGAGACACGGTGCGGGCCGATCTCGATGCCCAACAGGTGCCCGGCCTCGGCCCGGAAGCGGAAGCGCCGGGCCGGACGGCCCTGACGCCGGGCCTCGGGTCTGTCCGGGGCGCACTCGACGACCAGCCCCGCCTCGAAGAGCCCTTCCACGACGCCTTCGACCGTCGGGCGGGACAGGCCCGTGATGCGGGTCAGATCAGTGAGAGTCGAGGAGGACGCGCCCCGGAGGGCATGCAGTACCACCGCGGAATTGATCCGTCGCAGCAACGACGGGTCCCCACCGGTCAGCCGGCCCACGGTGTGTCCTCCCAGCTCGTGCGCATGTCAGGCGGATGGTACTCGCTGCTCAGGGGGAGGGCGACCGTGGGCCGCGGTGCTGTTCGCGAGCGCCCGCG
Source organism: Streptomyces sp. 2131.1 (assembly GCF_900105515.1). Lineage (GTDB taxonomy): Bacteria > Actinomycetota > Actinomycetes > Streptomycetales > Streptomycetaceae > Streptomyces > Streptomyces drozdowiczii. The sequence goes on from NZ_FNSY01000001.1 coordinate 6,196,799, forward strand.
ATCAAGCCGGAGCGACGAACCCGGACTCGTAGGCGGCGATCACCGCCTGGGTGCGGTCACGAGCGCCCAACTTCGCGAGCACCGCGCTGACATGGGTCTTCACCGTCTCCACCCCCACCACGAGCTTGTCGGCGATCTCCGCATTGGTCAGGCCCCGGGCCATCAGCCGGAGCACCGTCGCCTCACGCTCGGTGAGCGCGGCCCGTTTCAGCGCCTCGCGCGCCTTGTTCGTACCGTACTCGGCGGCGAGCTGCCGGACCGCCGCAGGGAACAGCAGGGACTCACCCTCCGCCACCAGCCGTACCGCATGGACGATCTCGGCCGGCCGGGCTCGCTTGAGCAGAAAACCGTCCGCCCCCGCGCGGAGCGCCTCGTACACGTACTCGTCGTTCTCGAAAGTCGTCACCACCAGGATCTTCGGAGGTTCGGGCACGGTACGCAGCACTACCCGGGTGGCCTCTATGCCGTCCATGAGCGGCATGCGGACATCCATCGCCACCACATCGGGGCGCAGCTGCCGCACCAGGGGGATGACCGCTGCGCCGTCCCCCGCCTCACCCACCACCTCGATATCGGGCTGGGCCTCCAGGACCGCCCGCAGTCCCGCGCGGACCAGGGGCTCGTCGTCGACCAGAAGAACGGTTACCGGCATCGCGTCAGCCTATTCCGTGCAGCGGGAGGCTCGCGTGCACCGTCCACTCCCCGTCCGAGGGCCCTGTCCTGGCCCTTCCGCCCAGGAGAGCCGCGCGTTCCCGAATGCCCCGCAGTCCGCTTCCGCTGCCCGGCGCTCCGGGGGAACCCATGAGCGGATTGCTCACCTCCAACTCCAGCCGGCTGTCCGCGACCCGGATGCGGACGCGGACCGGGACCGCTCCCGAGTGCCGCAGGACGTTGGTGAGGGACTCCTGAAGGATGCGATAGCCCTCCCGGGACACCGGCCCCGGCACCAGCTCCAGCGGCCCGGTCACCTCGGCGTCGACCTCGGCACCGGACCCCCTAGCGGAATCGAGCAGCCGGTCGGCCTCGGTCAGTGACGGCCGCTTACCGGGCGGCGCGTCCGTCTCGCGCAGTACCCGCAGCACCCTTTCCAGATCGTCCAGGGCATCCCGACCCGTCTCCTCGATCACCGCCAAGGCCCTGCCGGTGAAGTCCGGGTCCTGGGCCGCCCTCGCCGCACCCGCCTGCACCACGGCCACGGTCAGCGCGTGCCCGATCGAGTCGTGCAGTTCGCGGGCGATCCGATTGCGTTCGAGGAGCTGCTCGGTGCGCTCCTCCAGTGCGGTCAGGCGCTGCACCGGTGTCGGACCGAGCAGCCACCGGGCTGCCGCGGTGATGATCTCGCCGCAGCTCACCACCACGGCGAACAGCATCACGACGGGTACGGGCGCCAGCACCGCGGCCCACCAGTGCGTCCCCAGCCCGACGGCGGACCCGGGCCCGGACGGTGCCGTGCCGAAGGAGGACCGGACGAGGTCGACGGTCGTCGTCGACAGCGTCACCGTGGCAAGGCCGGCCAGGCCCGCACCGAGCAGTCGTATCTCCAGCCAGAGAGCGGTCCTCCATCGCTCCGACCACGAGGTCGACGGAGCCACGGAGATGGAGGCGTCCGAAGCACCGCGTTCCGCGGGAGTGAGCAGCAACTGCGCCTGGATGCCCTCCGCGAGGCGCATTCCCGGTATCAGGCCGACCATCGCCGCGAGAACCATGGGCACCCAGGGCGTCTCCATCGAGATGAACAGCCACACGCTGACGACCGCGGCGGGCATAAGCAGATGCAGCCAGCGGGTGTATGTGACCGAGCGGGTCAACGGGCGAAGGAAGTGGTGCATGCCGTCATCGTGCCAGTGGGCGGGGCACGCCAACTCCCCGAGCGAGGGAGGTGATCCACACGCGCGGGGGAGGATAGGGGCCGGCCCCGGCGGCGAGGCTGAGGACATGACCAGCATCGATGTCCACGAGCTCACCAAGGACTACGGCGGCACCCGTGCCGTGGACCATCTCACCTTCCAGGTACGGCCGGGCCGTGTGACCGGCTTCCTCGGCCCCAACGGCGCCGGGAAGTCCACCACGATGCGGCTGTTGCTCGGCCTCGACCGTCCCACGAGCGGCACCGCGAAGATCGGCGGACAGTCGTACGCGGCACTGCCCGAACCGCTGCGGCACGTCGGGGCCCTGCTCGATCCGCAAGCCGCCCACGCGGCGCGGACGGCACGCGACCATCTGCTGGCCCTCGCCGTGAGCAACGGCCTCGGTGCTTCCCGGGTCGAAGAGGTGCTGGAGGAGACGGGTCTCGGGCCCGTAGGCGGGCGAAGGATCAGGACCTTCTCCCTCGGGATGCGCCAGCGCCTCGGTATAGCGGCGGCGCTGCTCGGGGACCCGGCGGTCGTCATGCTGGACGAGCCGTCGAACGGGCTGGATCCCGAAGGCATCATCTGGATCCGCGAACTGATGCGGAGACTCGCCCGCGAAGGGCGCACGGTGCTGGTCTCCAGCCACCTGATGAACGAGACGTCCTCGTTCGCTGACCATCTGATCGTTCTCGGGCAGGGGAGGCTCCTTGCGGATCTCCCGATGCGTGTCTTTCTGGAATCCCGCAGCCAGCCCCGAGCGAGGGTGCGTACGACCGAACCCGCCCGCCTCGGCGAGCTTCTGGCCCGTGAGGGGTACCGTGCCGCGCCGGGTGAGGACGGCCGATGGATGGTGGAGGACGTCAGAGCAGAGGAGATAGGCGCGATGGCAGCAAGGGAAGGCATTCCGATCGTGGAGCTGATGGACGAGCACACCACCCTGGAGCAGGCATACCTCGACCTCACCGCCGAAGCGACGGAGTTCGCGTCCGCCGGCCGACAGGAGGTCTGACCATGCCGGGCACCGCAGTTCTGCACTCGGAATGGATCAAGATCAGGTCGGTGCGATCCGTGTTCGGATCGCTGGCGGCCGTCCTTCTCGTGACGATGGCGATCACCGTGCTCACCGCCGCCACTGTCGGTCAGGCGGAGGCGGACGACGCCGACGCGGAGCTGCTCTTCGGGGCCTTCTACGCGCTGAACTTCGGCCAGATCGCCGCCATAAGCTTCGGCGCGACAGCGGTTTCGACCGAGTACGCCAACGGCGCGCTGCGCATGTCGCTCACCGCGGTCCCGGACCGCACTCGCTTCTTCGCGGCGAAGGTGTCCCTGATCGGCGCCGCAGGGCTGGCAGTAGGGATTGTCACAAGCTTCGGCGCGTTCCTCGTGGGCCAGCTGTTCATGGGGGAGTACGCGATAGGGCTGGGCGCACCGGGTGCACTGCGCGCGGCGTTCGGTGGTGGCGTCTACCTGGCGCTGATGGCCCTGTTCGCAGCAGGTCTGACGTTCCTGTTGCGAAGCGCGGTCGCTGTCCTCAGCGTGCTCATACCGTTCATCCTCATCGTCTCGTTCGTGGTCGGAGATGTCGCAGGCAGCGCGGCGGACTACCTGCCGGACCGAGCGGGGCAGTTGATCCTGCACCAGCACGCCGAGGGCAGCCTCGGCCCCTGGTCGGGGCTGGCAGTCACCGCGGCCTGGGCCGCTGCGGCGCTGCTCGCCGGCTGGTGGGCGCTGAAGCGCCGGGACGCCTAGGGCCCGACTTCGAACTCCCCTCGTCGCCCGTAGGGCGGCCTCCGAGTCGGCATAGCCTCAGACGACTGCCAACCTGCGCGGACGGCTTTGGGTAAAGCACGGATGCCCCGACGCCGCAGGCGGGTGCGGATGGCGCGTGAGGAATACGAGACGTTTTCCGTCCACCGAGTAACCAGCCAGGGGGCGAGGTGTCAGGACTGCCCATCCAAGCCGGAAGTTCGGCTGCAGTGACAATGCTGCGGGCGCCCAGGTCCGCCCGCCGGGCCGGCGCTGTCTGGTCAACGACGACGGAGCAGCCGACCCACTGCCCGCCGCATTCCTCGACCATCGACCGCACAGCCGATGCCTGGCTACCCGTTTCGATCCAGTGCTCGGCCAGCAGCAACCGGTCCGTCCGCAGGGCCTACCGTCATCCGCCGCAGACGCAACTCCTGGCGAGCACCCGTTAGTCGGGGTCACTGCACCTGGTGGCCTTTTTCCCGGGGCAGATCCCCTCGCCCTTGCGTACCGCGACGAAGCCGACGCCGAGCTCGACGGCAGATGCCGCGCCCAGCAGGAACCCCAGCGACTCAACGCCGCAGACGGCCGTGACGCCGTCCTCCCGGAACGGCTCAGCCAGTCCACGGACCACTGCGGCAAGAGCCTCGGGGGCGCGAAAGACCTGCCAGACATCAGCGTGACCACCCATCCATCGGAAGCGGTCAAGGATCAGGCCGCGTGCGTGAGACATCGCGATCGCGAGTCCGCGGACGAACTGGCAGCTCAGGCAACCGGATTCCCCGCTCGCAGAATCCCGATCCGGATGACAGGCTCCCACCGGGTTTGTTCGCAGGTACGAGATGGATGAAACCGTCTCAAAGTACGGAGCGCGGCTCCGATTGTCAGTGGCGGGAGGTTTACTGACGGCATGACCACCGCACATCACCTCCGCCTCATCGACGGGATGCGCACCCGAGATTTTCCCGCGGAACGTGTCCGGTCGGGTTCGGGAGTCAGCGGTCCCGGCTACCACATCGTGTATCTGCACCCGGACGACGTCTGGGAGGACGACGAGGCGGGCCGGCTTGAGAGGCGCGCTCAGTGCGTCGCGGACCACGAGGCGTTGGTCACGCTGCTCACCAGCCGCTGGGGCGAGCCGGAGCCGGTCAGTCTGTTCAGTGCCCGGGAGCGGATGGTGTCCGGGGAGGAGATACCCGCGCCATGGGCGGACACCGTCGCGGGGTGCGAGTATCTCCAGCTCTGGCACATCGAGGAGCGCTGGATGGCGTTGGTCCTCTGCCTGGAGGAGGGCGGCTCCGGCTGCGAGCTGAGTGTGGTGGTGACGGAGATGGACCCGCCCTGACCGGGACCGGGTGCTACGGGGTGCCGGCCTCCACGGCGGCGCGCAGCCGGGCGTACTCTTCGGCCATGGTCTGAGTGGTCCAGTGCGCGTTGAGGCCGCTGGGATTGGGCAGGGCCCATACGCGGGTTCCGCCGACCGTCCGCTCCTGGGGGCCGATCGCGGCCTTGCGGTCGCCGAAGGCCGTACGGTAGGCGGTGATGCCCACGACGGCCAGCCATTGCGGGCGCAGGCGCTCGACCTTGTCGTTGAGGATCCGCCCCCCGGCCCGGAATTCCTCGGCGGACAGCTCGTCGGCCCGGGCGGTGGCCCTGGCGACGACGTTGGTGATGCCGAGGCCGTGGTCGAGCAGCTCGGCCTGTTCGGCGGGGAGCAGCCGGCGAGGGGTGAAGCCCGACAGGTGGAGGACGGGCCAGAAGCGGTTGCCGGGAAAGGCGAAGTGGTGGCCCGTGGCGCCCGTCGTCAGGCTCGGATTGATCCCGCAGAACAGGACGCGCAGGCCACCCGCGGCCACGTCGGGAACAACGCGGTCACGGGCGGCCTGGAGCTCTTCGGGCGTCATCTGCCGGATGCGGATGCGGATGCGGTGGCCGTCAGAGGATGGAGCCCGGGGTGTACCTGGCGGCCTCGGGGTGCTGCTTGGTGATCTCCTCGATCCGCGCGACGAGCGCGGTGACCTGGTCGCCCGCGGCTCCGGTGAAGGAGAGCTTGTCGGCCATCAGCTCGTCCAGCTGGGCGCGGTCCAGTGGGATGCGCTCGTCGGCCGCGAGCTTGTCCAGCAGCTCATTGCGCTCCGTGCCCTGCTCGCGCATGGCCAGGGCGGAGGCGACGGCGTTCTCCTTGATGGCCTCGTGAGCGACCTCGCGGCCGACGCCGGCGCGTACCGCGCCCATCAGGACCTTGGTCGTCGCGAGGAAGGGGAGGTAGCGGTCCAGCTCGCGGGCCACGACGGCGGGGAAGGCGCCGAACTCGTCGAGCACGGTCAGGAACGTCTCGACCAGCCCGTCGAACGCGAAGAACGCGTCCGGCAGAGCCACCCGGCGGACCACCGAGCACGAGACGTCACCCTCGTTCCACTGGTCGCCGGCCAGCTCACCGGTCATCGACGCGTAGCCGCGCAGGATGACCATGAGGCCGTTGACGCGCTCGCAGGAGCGGGTGTTCATCTTGTGCGGCATCGCGGACGAGCCGACCTGGCCCGGCTTGAAGCCCTCGGTCACCAGCTCGTGGCCCGCCATCAGCCGGATGGTCTTCGCCACGGAGGAGGGCGCCGCGGCCAGCTGGACCAGCGCGGTCACCACGTCGTAGTCCAGCGACCGGGGGTAGACCTGACCGACCGAGGTGAAGGCGTGCGCGAAGCCCAGGTGGCCCGCGATGCGCTCTTCGAGCTCGGCCAGCTTCCCGGCGTCGCCGCCCAGCAGGTCCAGCATGTCCTGCGCCGTGCCGACCGGGCCCTTGATGCCGCGCAGCGGGTAGCGGCCGAGGAGGTCCTCCAGCCGGCCGTATGCCACCAGCAGCTCGTCGGCCGCGGTCGCGAAGCGCTTGCCGAGGGTGGTGGCCTGCGCGGCGACGTTGTGCGAGCGGCCGGCGACGACCAGCTCGCGGTACTCGGCGGCGAGCTTGCCGAGGCGGGCCAGGACGGCCACGGTGCGGTCGCGCATCAGCTCCAGGGAGAGCCGGGTCTGCAGCTGTTCGACGTTCTCGGTGAGGTCGCGGGAGGTCATGCCCTTGTGGACGTGCTCATGGCCGGCGAGGGCGTTGAACTCCTCGATCCGGGCCTTCACGTCGTGCCGGGTGACCTTCTCGCGCTCGGCGATCGAGGCCAGGTCGACCTGGTCGAGGACGCGCTCGTAATCGGCGAGGGCGGCGTCGGGCACCTCGATCCCGAGGTCCTTCTGGGCGCGCAGCACCGCCAGCCACAGCCGGCGTTCCAGCTTCACCTTCTGCTCGGGGGACCAGAGGACGGCCAGCTCCGTGGAGGCGTAGCGGCCGGCCAGGACATTGGGGATGCGAGGCTTCGCAGACACAGCAGTCACGTGTCCTGATTCTACTGGCGGTTTCTGCAGCTCAGCGCCGCGGTCCGGTTTGTGGGTTGCTACGAACCGGCGCGGAACCGCCCCTCAGCGGTCGCCGCTCTCCAACCGCCGCCACGAAGCCACCGGTGCCGCCACGCCGTCGCCCTCCGGGGTGACCCAGAAGGCCCGCCCCAGCTCGGCGTTGAACTGCGCCCCCGCCCGTCCGTCGCCCGAGGAGCGTCCCGTGAGCCGCCGGCCGATCCAGGGCAGCAGGTGGTGCCGGGCGAAGCGCACGTCCTCCACCCGCCGGGCGGCCCAGCGCGGGGGGACGGAGGCGGGCAGCGGGGCCTGCCAGTCGCTCTCCGGAGGCAGTCCCAGGGCCTGCCAGACCGCTTCGGCGACCCGGCGGTGCCCCTCGGCGGTCAGGTGCAGCCGGTCGACGTCCCACATGCGCTGGTCGCCCAGCGCCGGAGCGCCGTACAGGTCGACGACCACCGCGTCGTGCCGCGCCGCCAGGTCGTCGATCAGGGCGAACAGCTCCTCCATGCGAGGCCGGAACCGTTCCATCACCGGGCCGTTGCGGCCGGGACTGCGCATCAGCACCAGCTGCTTGCACGACGGCGCCAGGCGCTCCACCGCCTCCTCCAGGCGTCCGCGGACCACGCCCATGTCGCACTTGGGGCGCAGGGTGTCGTTGAGGCCGCCGACCAGCGTCACCACGTCCGCCCGCATGGCCGCCGCCACGTCCACCTGCTCGTCCACGATCTGGCCGATCAGCTTGCCGCGCACCGCGAGATTGGCGTACCGGAAGCCGGGCGTGCGGGCGGCGAGGCGGGAGGCGAGGACGTCGGCCCAGCCCCGGTACGAGCCGTCGGGCAGCAGGTCCGACATGCCCTCGGTGAACGAGTCGCCGACCGCGACGAGACTGGTGTATGAGGCATTGATTTCCATGGCGATGCGATCGTATCGCGGCGCCGTGCAAGGCCGGCGGGCAATGGGTGGCTCCGGGACGAGGCCCGGAGCCACCCATCGGTTCACCGGCTCTGGGGGCGCCCCACCAGTTCCCGGAGCACGTCCTCCATCGTCACCATGCCCGCCAGCCTGCCGTCCTCGTCGAGCACCGCCGCCAGGTGCGTACGGCTGCGCCGCAGCGCGGTCAGCGCGTCGTCGAGCGGCGTCGCCGCCCGGACCCGGGCGATGGGCCGCATCGAGGACACCGGGAACGGCATGTCGCGCGGGGTCACGTCGAGGGCGTCCTTCACATGGAGGTACCCGAGGATGCGCTGCTCGGCGTCCATCACCGGGAAGCGCGAGAATCCCGTCTCGTACGACAGCCGCTCCAGCTCCTCGGGCGTCGCCCCGACCCGGATGTACATCACCCGGTCCACCGGCAGCACCACGTCACGTACCGGCCGCCGCCCCAGCTCGAGGGCGTGGTGCAGCCGCTCGGCCGCCCGGTCGTCGACCAGACCGGCGTCGCCGGCGTCCTTCACCAGACGGGCCAGCTCGTCGTCCGAGAACGTCGCCGCCACCTCGTCCTTCGTCTCCACCCGCAACAGCTTCAGCAGCCCGTTGGCGAAGGCGTTGATCGCGAAGATCACCGGGCGCAGCGCCCGGGCCAGAGTCACCAGCGGAGGGCCGAGCAGCAGCGCGGACCGCACCGGCTCGGCCAGCGCGATGTTCTTCGGGACCATCTCGCCCAGCAGCATGTGCAGATAGGTCGCCACCGACAGCGCGATCACGAACGAGATCGGGTGGACCAGGCCGTGCGGCACGCCGACCGTGTCGAAGACGGGCTCCAGCAGATGCGCGATCGCGGGCTCGGCGACGATACCGAGGACCAGGGTGCACAGCGTGATGCCCAGCTGTGCCGCCGCGAGCAGCGCCGAGACGTGTTCGAGCCCCCAGATGACGCTGCGCGCCCGCCGGTTGCCTTCCTCGGCCTGGGGTTCGATCTGGCTGCGGCGCACCGAGATCAGGGCGAACTCGGCACCGACGAAGAAGGCGTTCACCACCAGCGTCAGCAGACCGATGAAGAGCTGTACGGCGGTCATCGCTCGTCCTCCGACGGCTGGTGGGAACCGGTCAGCGGGGCGTGCAGCAGGGCCCGGGCGGCGCGGCGCCCGGAGGCGTCCACCACGTCGAGCCGCCAGCCGGCCAGCTCGATCGAGTCGCCCACGGCCGGGATGCGGCCCACCTCCGTGGCGATGAGGCCCGCCAGGGTCTCGTAGGGGCCGTCCGGCACGCGCAGCCCGATCGCCTCCAGCTGGTCCGTGCGGGCGGCGCCATCGGCGGACCAAAGGACGCGTCCGTCGGCGTCCTCACCGGCCGGTGCGAGGTCCGGTGTCTCGTGCGGGTCGTGCTCGTCGCGCACCTCGCCGACGACCTCCTCGACGATGTCCTCCAGCGTCACGACGCCCGCCGTGCCGCCGTACTCGTCGATCACGACCGCCATGGCGAGCTTCCCGGACAGCCGGTCGAGCAGCCGGTCCACGGTCAGCGTCTCGGGGACGAGGACCGGTTCGCGAAGCATCTCGGACACCCGCTTGCGGGGCCGCTGCTCGGCGGGGATCGCCAGGACGTCCTTGATGTGGGCGACGCCCACGACGGTGTCGAGGCTGCCCCGGTAGACGGGGAAGCGGGAGAGGCCCGTGGCCCGGGTCGCGTTGGCGACGTCCTCGGCGGTCGCGCCGACCTCCAGGGCGGTGACCTGGACGCGCGGGGTCATCACGTTCTCCGCGGTGAGCTCCGGCAGGTTGAGCGTACGGACGAACAGCTCGGCGGTGTCCGCCTCCAGCGCGCCCGCCTTCGCGGAGTGCCTGGCGAGAGCCACCAGCTCCTGCGGGCTGCGCGCGGAGGCCAGCTCCTCGGCGGGTTCGAGCCCGAAGCGGCGCACGATCCGGTTGGCCGTGTTGTTGAGGTGGCTGATGAAGGGCCGGAAGACGGCCGTGAAGACGCGTTGCGGGGTGGCGACGGTCTTCGCCACCGCGAGCGGCGAGGAGATGGCCCAGTTCTTCGGGACCAGCTCGCCGACCACCATCAGGAACACCGTGGACAGGGCCGTACCGATGACGAGCGCGACGGACGACGCGACACCGGCGGACAGGCCGACGGCCTCGACCGGCCCCCGGATGAGCTTCGCGATGGACGGTTCGGAGAGCATGCCGACGACCAGATTGGTGACGGTGATGCCGAGCTGCGCGCCGGAGAGCTGGAAGGTGAGGCTGCGGACCGCCTTCATCGCGCTCGCGGCCCCGCGCTCGCCCTGCTCGACGGCCTTCTCCAGCTGGCCGCGTTCGACCGTGGTCAACGAGAACTCCGCCGCGACGAAGGCGCCGCAGGCGAGGGAGAGCAGTACCGCAACGAGCAGCAGAAGCACTTCGGTCATCGGTTCACCTCCGTCCCATGATCGGGCAGGGACTGGCGGACCGCGCGATCTCGGCGGCTTCGGCTACTGGGAGGCTCGCCCATGGGCGGACGCTCACACCTCTCGTCTGAAGGGGCAGGACTGAATCCTCATAGTAAAGGATCGGCAAAGTGGTGGGGGGGTCCGATCACTTCTCTGTGCCCGTCCGGAGGGGCTTCACCCACCTCCGCCAGTGGTTCTCGCGCTGGTAGCCGGCCGCCTGCCAGGTGTGGTGCGCGCGCTCGTTCTCCTCCAGGACCATGGCGTCCACCCGCCGTCCCCCCAGCTCGGCGAAGCGGCGCTCCGCAGCCTCCAGCAGCGCGGTCGCGATGCCCTTCCGGCGGTGCTCGGGGTGTACGGCCAGCCGGTACGCGGAGCACCGCCAGCCGTCGAAACCGGCGATGACGGTCCCCACGAGCGTCCCTTCCCGCTCCGCGAGCAGCAGAGCCCCCGGGTCGCGGTCGATGAGCCGGGCCACGCCGTCGTGGTCGTCGCTGATGCTCGTGCCTTCGGCCGCCGACCGCCAGAACCGCAGCACGGTGTCGATGTCGGAAAGGGCGGCGCCGCGTATGTCGAGATCACTCATGCGGTGAGCCAATCAGATGATCGTTTCCCGGTGCGAGCGGATTCCCGCCTGCTACGGGGAGAGCTCGGCGTCGTACAGGGCGGCACAGTCGTACGGCGCGGCTCAGCGCAGTCGTACGGGCAGTGCGTCGACGCCGTACACGATCGACAGCTTGCGGAAGGCCAGATCCTGCGGCGGGACGGCGAGCCGCATCTCGGGAAACCGCCTGACCAGGGCCGGAAAGGCGGAGCGCAGCTCCATCCGGGCCAGCTCCGCGCCTATGCAGCGATGGATGCCGTGGCCGAAGGCGAGATGCCCGGCCGGAGTGACCCGGTCCACGTCGAACCGCCCGTCGTCCGTGACGTACGCCGAATCCCGGTTGGCGCCGCTCAGCGAGCAGAGCACCATGTCGCCGCGCGGGATGACGACCCCGGCGATCTCGATGTCATCGCGGGCGAACCGGGGGAAGGCGATCTGCACGGCGGAGAGATAGCGCAGCACCTCCTCCACGAAGGGGGCCGTCACACCGTCGTCCGTACGCAGCCGCTCCGCCACCTCCGGATTGCGCAGCAGTACGAGGGAGCCGAGCGCGATCGTGCTGGCGGTCGTCTCGAAGCCGCCGGTGAGCACCCCGTCCGCCAGGCCCGCGAGTTCCTCGTCGTCGACGCTGTTCCCGTGCTCCCGCACGATCATGCCGAGCAGGCCGTCGCCGGGGCTGCGGCGCTGGGCCCGGACGACGCCCCGGAAGTAGTCGAGCGACGCCGACATGGCGCCGAACGGCGCAGTCGTCCCGGCGAACAGGTCGAAGCGGTCCATGGCGAGCTTCTGGAAGTCGTCGCGGTCCTCGTAGGGCACCCCGAGCAGTTCGCAGATCGTCAGGGAGGGCACGGGCAGCGCGAAGGCGTGCACCAGGTCGACCGGCCCCGGCGCAGCGGCCATCGCGTCCAGGCGCTCCGCGACGATCGCGTCGATCCTGGGCGTCAGGCGGCGCAGCCGGCGCATCGTGAATTCCGGGGTCAGGATGCGCCGCAGCCGCGTGTGCACGGGTGGATCGCTGAAGCCCAGTCCGCCGGGGCTGTGTTCGGCGACTATGCCCGCGTTGCCCGCCAGGTGCGCGAAGTCGGTGCTGAAGCCCTCGGTGGAGCCGAGTACCGCCTTCGATTCCTCGTACCCCGTGACCACCCAGGCGTCCATGCCGAAGGGCAGGGCCACCCTGGTCACCGGGGCGCTCGCCCGGACCTCGGCGAGCCGCCGGACCGGGTCGAGGCCCTCCCTGCGCAGCGGCATCAGCAGTTGCTCCGGGAGCAGTTTCATCGTGGAGGACCCGAGTCCGTGCTTCTGGATCCGCGCCAGGTAGCTGCGCCCGAGCCGGGCCGTGATGCGGGAACGGAACGTCGTCGTACTCAATGTCACTCCATGAGTCGTCGCGAGATCTGGTCGGTCGGCGTGCGGGGCGCCAGTACGTGGCCGACTGCGGTGACTTCGGCTACCTGAGCAGGAATTATGACCACGTGTTCGACCGTTGGGGGACCGGGGTGGGGAATACGGCCGCCATCCTCGGCCGCGGCGGGCGCGCGATGCCGACGGGGCACCCGCCCGCGCCCCACCTCTTGCCGGTGCTAGCGGTTGCGCGCTAGCGTGATGGGGTGCCCAAGACACAGCTGAACGTTCGAGTGGACGAGGCCACCGCGGAGGCCGCGAGGCAGCGCGCGCTCCAGAGGGGGATGAGCGTGAACCGCTACATAGAGGAGCTCGTCAAGCAGGACGCGGGCGAGGTGGGACACACCTTCGTCGAGGCCGCGGCGGACTTCATGAAGCAGTACGAATCGGTGTTCGCCGAGGAGTTCGGCACGGAGGGCAAAGGCACCCGTTGAACCTCCGGATCCAACTCTCCTGGCTTCTCATGGTCGCGGAGCACAAGACGCCCGGCGACCCGCAGGTGACCGACTGGGGCGCCCTGGTCGCGGCGGTCGCGCGCCAAGAGGCGGAGATCTTCGGCAGCCCCGTCTACAGCGATCCGCACTCCAGGGCCGCGGCCCTGCTGCAACTGCTCCTGCACGTCCCGGCGCTGGAGCGGTCCAACGCCATGTTCGCCTCCGCCGTCGCCTACGGGTACCTCGTCGCGTCCGGCATCAAGGTCATCACGTCGCCCGAGCAGGTGCGGGACCTCGCCCTGCTGGTGAAGCAGGGCGAGGCGGACGTCCGCGCCATCGCCGACGAACTGCGCCAGTGGAGCCTGTGACAGGAGCCGTGCCCGTCCGCCCGGCCGGATCATCTCGTACGGGCCCTGCCGCTCAGACCGGCGGCCGGTGCCCGCCCAGCGGTTCGGCCAGCCAGTCCACCGCCCGCGCACGGAAGTCCGCCGGTGCGAGCGATCCCGCGCCCTCGGGGACCATCCCGAGCAGCGGGGCACCCGCGGCCACCGGCAGATCCGCCACATTGCAGCGTGCCGCCAGGTCCGGTGCGGACGGCATGCTGCCGATGACCACGCCCAGGCAGTCCAGCCCCCGGGCCCGCAGCGCCTCCGCCGTCAGAGCCGTGGAGTTCAGCGTCCCCAGACCGGCCGGGGCGACGACCAGCACCGGGGCTGCCAGCAGCCGGGCCGCGTCCGCCAGGGTCGCGCCCTCTTCGTCGAACCGTACGAGCAGCCCGCCCGCGCCCTCGACCAGGACCAGGTCGTGGTCGGCGGCCAGCTTCTCGGCGGCCTCGGCCACCTCGTGCGGCCGTACCGGGCGCATGCCCGCCCGGCGGGCCGCCGTCGCGGGTGCCAACGGCTCAGGGAACCGCGCCAGTTCGACCGCCGTCACATGCGCGCCCGCCAGCCGCACCACCTCGGCCGCGTCGCCCGGCTCGCCCGGCTCCAGACCGGTCTGGGCCGGCTTGAGCACCGCGACGCGGCGGTCCGCGGCAGCCGCCGCCACGGCCGCGGTCACGATCGTCTTGCCGATCTCCGTGCCGGTACCGGTCACCACCAGAACGCTCATGTCTCAGCCCTCCCGCGCCGCAGCGCATACAGCGCGGCAGATCCGTGCCACGTCGTCGTCACCGGTCACATACGGCGGCATGGTGTAGACGAGGTCGCGGAACGGCCGCAGCCAAACCCCCTCGCGCACCGCCGCCGCGGTCGCCGCCGCCAGGTCCACCTCGTGGTCCAGCTGGACCACCCCGATCGCGCCGAGCACCCGCACATCGCGGACCCCGGGCAGCTCGCGCGCCGCCGCCAGGCCTTCGTTCAGCCCTGCCTCGATGCGCTTGACCTCCTGCTGCCAGTCCTGGCCGAGCAGCAGGTCGATGGAGGCGCAGGCCACCGATGCGGCGAGCGGGTTCCCCATGAACGTCGGACCGTGGGCGAGCACCGGCACCTCGCCGCGCGAGATGCCCTCGGCGACCTCGCTCGTGCACAGCGTCGCCGCCATCGTCAGATAGCCGCCGGTCAGCGCCTTGCCCACGCACATCACGTCGGGGGAGACCCCCGCGTGCTCGGCCGCGAACAGCTTCCCCGTACGGCCGAAGCCCGTGGCGATCTCGTCGAACACGAGCAGCACGCCGTACGCGTCGCACGCCTCGCGCAGCACGCGCAGATAGCCGGGGGAGTGGAAGCGCATCCCGCCGGCCCCCTGGACCACCGGCTCCACGATCACGGCCGCCAGTTCGTCCGCGTGGAGCCCGATCAGCTCGCGCAGATGCGCCGCGTACGCCGGGTCGGGCTCCGCCTCGTAACCGGCGGGCGGTTCACCGGCGAAGACCTGGCGGGGCAGGGCTCCCGACCACAGCTCGTGCATCCCGCCCTCGGGGTCGCACACCGACATCGGCTGCCAGGTGTCCCCGTGGTACCCGCCGCGCCAGGTCAGCAGCCGCTTCTTGGCGGGCCGCCCGGCCGAGCGCCAGTACTGCAGGCACATCTTCACGGCGACCTCGACCGACACGGAGCCCGAGTCGGCGAGGAAGACGTGGCGCAGCGGCTCCGGGGTGATCTCCACCAGCCGGGCCGCCAGCCGGACGGCGGGCTCGTGCGTGAGCCCGCCGAACATCACATGGCTCATCCGGTCCAGCTGGCCGCGGGCCGCCTCGTTCAGCACCGGGTGGTTGTAGCCGTGGACGGCGGACCACCAGGACGACATCCCGTCGACCAACTCGTGCTGCCCGTGGGCGGGTTCGGCGAGCCGCAGCCGGACCCCGGACGCGGACTCGACGACCAGCGGCTCCTGCCGGCCCGGCATCGGACCGTACGGATGCCAGACGTGCGCCCGGTCCAGGTCCCGGAGTACGGCGGGGGAGAGCGGCTCAGGCATTGGGGGCGAGATCCGTCCCCGCGCCACGGCGGCGGACCGCCACCAGATCCGTACGGGCACCCGGAACCTGGGTTTCCGGCGCCTCGGCGGCGGGAACGGCCTCCGCCTCCGGCGCCTCGCCGCACGGCCCGCAGCCGCCCTCGTGCGAACCGCAGCCCTCCGACTCCGTCACGCAGCCGCCCGCGTGCGAGCCGCAGCCGGCCACGGCGTCCGCGCGGTGCCGGGGGAGCGTGGTCGTACCCGCACCCTCGACCTCGAAACCGGCGTCCGCGATCATGTCCAGGTCCGCCTGGCCCGCCTGGCCCTCGCTGGTCAGGTAGTCGCCCAGGAAGATCGAGTTGACCAGGTTGAGGGCGAGCGGCTGCATCGAGCGCAGATGGACCTCGCGCCCGCCCGCGAGCCGCACCTCCACGTCCGGGCAGACGAACCGCACCATCGCCAGGATGCGCAGGCACCGCTGCGGCGTCAGGTTCCACTCCTTGGCGAGCGGCGTCCCCTCGAACGGGATCAGGAAGTTGACCGGCACCGAGTCCGGGTCCAGCTCGCGCAGCGAGAAAACCACGTCGACCAGGTCGGCGTCGCTCTCGCCCATGCCCGCGATCAGCCCGGAGCACGCGGAGAGACCGGCCGCCTGCGCCTGGTGCACGGTGTCGACACGGTCGGCGTAGGTGTGGGTGGTCGTGATCTCCCCGTACGTCCCCTCGGACGTGTTGAGGTTGTGGTTGTACGCGTCGGCGCCCGCCGTGCGCAGCCGGTCGGCCTGCCCCTCGGAGAGCAGACCGAGGCAGGCGCACACCTCGATGCCCTCGTTCTCCTCCTTGATGGCCTCGATGGTCTTCGAGACCCGGTCGACGTCCCGGTCCGTCGGGCCCCGGCCGCTGGCCACCAGGCAGACGCGCTTGGCGCCGCCGGCCACCCCGGCGGCGGCCGCCTTCGACGCCTCCTCGGGCTTCAGCCACGTGTACTTGAGGATCTCGGCCTTGGAGCCGAGCCGCTGCGAACAGTACGAGCAGTCCTCGGGGCAGAGCCCGGACTTCAGGTTCACCAGATAGTTGAGCTTCACCCGCCGCCCGAACCACTGACGGCGCACCTTGCCGGCCGCGGCCACCACGTCGAGCAGTTGGTCGTCCGGGGTCGCCAATACGGCGAGCGCTTCTTCACGGGTCGGCAGCTCGCGCCGCAGCCCCTTGTCCACCAGCGTGTTCAGGAGGTCCATGGCGACGATCCTGACGCACGGCACCGCCCGGAGCCAAGGAGGAACCGGACAACACAGCTCACGGGGGGTGTGTGCATTGCCACACCGTGTCTTCGTGTGACCGCGGTTAGGGTCTGTGGGCTGCCTACAAGAGGGATCGCCCATGCCCGCCACTCCGTTCGACTGGATCGACGACGAGGCGCGCCGGCGCGCGGACGCGGGGCTCGTCCGCAGGTTGCGGCCCCGGAACGCCGAAGCGGAGCCGCTGGACCTCGCGAGCAACGACTACCTCGGCCTGACCCGGCACCCCGAGGTGACCGCCGCCGCGGCCGACGCGGCGCGCCGGTGGGGCGGCGGGGCGACCGGCTCCCGTCTCGTCACGGGCTCGACCGCGCTTCACGCGGAGCTCGAAGGGGAACTCGCCGCGTTCTGCGGGTTCGAGGCCGCGCTCGTCCTGTCCTCCGGTTACGCCGCCAACCTCGCGGCGCTCACCGCGCTCACCGGGCGCGGCGCCCTCATCGCGTCGGACGCAGGCAACCACGCCTCCATCGTCGACGGCTGCCGGCTCTCCCGGGCGGAGACCGGCGTCGTCCCGCACGCCGACCCGGAGGCCTTTCGCAAGACGCTGCGCGGGCACGAGGGGCGGAAGCTGGCCGTCACCGACTCGGTGTTCTCCGTTGACGGCGACGCCGCACCGCTGGACGCACTGGCCGCCGTCTGCCGGGCGGAGAAGGCCGCGCTCCTCGTGGACGACGCGCACGGGCTCGGTGTGCTGGGCGACGGCGGACGCGGCGCGCTCGCCGCGGCCGGCCTCGCGGGCGACGAGGACGTGGTCGCCACGCTCACCCTCTCCAAGTCGCTGGGCAGCCAGGGCGGCGCGGTCCTCGGACCGGCCCGGGTCATCGAGCATCTGGTCAACACCGCCCGTACGTTCATCTTCGACACCGGACTCGCCCCCGCGGCCGCCGGCGCGGCCCTGGGCGCACTGCGGCTGCTGCGCCGCGAACCGGGACGCGCGCTCAGGGCGCGTGCGGTCGCCACCGCGCTGTACGAGGGGCTGACGGCGGCCGGGCTGATCGCGGTGCGGCCCGACGCGGCGGTCGTCTCGGTGCGGGCGCCCTCGCCCGAGGCCGCCGTCCGCTGGGCCTCCGACTGCCGTACGGCCGGGGTGGTGGTGGGGTGCTTCCGGCCGCCGTCCGTGCCCGACGGCATCTCCCGGCTGCGGCTCACCGCCCGCGGCGACCTGACGGACGAGCAGATCGCGCGGGCGGTGGCGACGGTGCGGCAGACCGCGCCCCGGAACTGAGGCGCGGCCCGTCTCAGCGTTTCAGGCCGGAGACGAAGGACGTCCAGGCCGGGGCGGAGAACTCCAGGGGTGTCCTGGCCACATCCTTGGAGTCGCGCACGGCCAGCAGCCGTCCGCTCCCCAGGGGCGCGGTCTCCACGCAGTTGTTCATCCCTGTGCTGCGGCTGCTGCGCCGCCACCGTAAGGCGTGCTGGGCGAGGCGATCGGGCATGACGCTTCCTCCGGGCGGTGGGGGGTCACCGATCGTCGCGGTCGATCGCGGCGATCAGGTCCAGCGTGTGCTCCGGCGACAGCGCGTGTGCCTGAAGGGTTCGGAAGGCCGAGCTGTACGCCGCAAGGTCTTCTTTCCGCTCCAGATAGAGGCTACTCGTCAAGTGGTCAAGAACGACCACGTCAAGGTCGGAAGCGGTCGGAAAGGAGAAGATGACGAAAGGGCTGGTGAGGCTCACATACCCGCCGACCGAGAACGGGAGCAACTGAAGTTGCACGTGGGGCAGTTGTGCCACCCGGGCGAGATGGCGCAGCTGCTCCCGCATCACCCTTCGGCCACCGACCTCCCGACGCACCACCGCCTCGTCGAGCACGGCGCTCAGCCGCAGCGGCGGATCGCTCCGCAGCACCCCCTGCCGGGCCAGCCGCACCTCCACCAGCGAGTCCAGCTGCCCTGAAGGCAGCCCGTCGAGCGAGGCCCGGGTCACCGCGCGGGCGTAGTCGGCCGTCTGCAACAGGCCCGGTACCACGGAGGTCTCCAGCGTGCGGGCGGTGCGCGCCTGCGACTCCAGGCTGATGAAGTCGCGGTACTGCGGCGGGATGAGACCCCGGTACGCGTGCCACCAGCCGGCCCCGCCCCCGCCCGCCGAACCGGCGAGCGCGCCCAGGACCTCGCGCAGCTTCGGATCGTCCATCCCGTACGCGTCCAGCAGCCGGTTCACGTCATCCGGCCGCACCCCGCTGACACCTGTCTCGATCCTGCTCACCTTCGACTGGTGCCAGCCGAGCAGTCCCGCGGCCTCCCGGCTGGTGAGCCCCGATGCCTGGCGCAGGCTCCGCAGCTCCTCGCCGAGCTTGCGGCGCCGCACCGCTGGACCGTGCTGCATCTGATGGCTCCCTCCACTGGCTGCCGAGGGGACAGTGTGGCGCCCGTGCGGGGCCGGGCGGGGAGAGTTCACCGGTTTGAGCGACAGATATATGCATATCTTGGTGGATCGCTGCCGCTGGGGGCAGCATCGGTGGCAATCTGGCGCGAAGCACAACCGGACCGCTCGGCGGTCCGGTACCGGGTGGGAAAGGACGGCTCGCCATGGCAGACCATCAGGAAGCACGTGTCACTCTGCCGAGCGAGCCGGTCTCGGTCTCCGCGGCCCGGAAGTACGTCGCCCGGGTGCTGGCGGAGTGGGGCCTGCCCGACGACGCGGAGACCGCCGACACCATGCGGCTCATCATCTCGGAGCTGGCCACCAACGCCGTCCTGCACACCTTCGGGCAGTCGCCCACCTTCACTGTGGACCTGCGCCTCGAACGGGACGAGCAGCTGCGCCTCGGCGTGACGGACAGCCACCCCCGCAGGCCGCAGCGGCTGCCCGCCGCCGTTCAGCAGGACAACGGGCGGGGCATGGTCATCATCCGCTCACTGGCCAAGGAGTACGGCGGCCGACTGACCGTCACACCCACCGCCGACGGCGGCAAGACCGTCTGGGTCGCGCTCCCGTGGCAGGTCCCGGTTCAGCCCTGAGGCCCGGACGGGCCCGCGTCAGTTCACCCGGCCGTACAGGACGCTCCTGGTCCAGATCTTCTCCAGGCGGACCACGGCGCCGGTCTTCGGCGAGTGCCAGATCTTTCCGCTGCCGGCGTAGATCCCCACATGGTAGACACTGCTCCCGGAATGGAAGAAGACCAGGTCACCTCGTTTCCGCTGCGAAGCCGAGATGTGCCTGGACCTGTTGTACTGCTGCTGGGCCGTCCGGGGGAGTTTCTTGCCGGCCTTCTTGAACGAGTAGAGCGTCAGGCCGGAACAGTCGAAGCTCCCGGGCCCGGTGGCGCCCCATCGATAGGGCGCTCCCTTCTTCGACGCCGCGATCTTCAGCGCCTTCATCGCATGGCCGGCGGCATGCGCCTCGGTCGCGGCACCGGGAACGAACAGCGTGCCGCCGACGGCGGCGAGAGTCATGACCGAGGCCGTCGTGGCCCGGGCGAGCAGAGACGGGACATGAACCTGCGCACTCATGCGCAACCCTTCGTCAGCCGCCTGTGAAGGATGACCTGTCGGGTTCGGGCTGGCGAAGTTGCCCGGCCGCGCGCGGCGGCTTCACCCCGAGGGACAGCCGGTGGTCCGGCGGTCCCGTAGTGCTCGGGTCCTCCACTCCTGCCGATCCACTCCTGTCGACCAGTCATCCGGACGGCGGCAGGACTCGGCGTCCGCCCGGACCGCCCCGCCGCGGTGGCGGGGGCTTGTCGTCCCAGGGATCTTGACTCACCTCGTGCCGGATTTCCGAGGTGAAACGGCCATAAGTGAAGATCGTCACTGATGGTCCGTTCAGGTGGACACGGGCCGTCCGGCCTCCCCGGCCCGCTCCCGGAGCCCTGCCGGTACCAGCGGTGTCGCGATGTAATCCGCCCCACGCGCATCAGGAAAAGGCAAATCGGACCGTCGCTCGTGAGAGGGAACGCCTACGCCGAACGAGCGAGGAAAACCTGTGCGCCCGTCGGGCGTGTCGTCGCGACCCGGTGCGTCAACTCGGGGGATCCGGCGGCAGGGTGACCCGCGCCGCCCGCCGCTCCCCGTCCAGCACCCGGAGCGCCCGGGCCAACGTGGTGCTGTGGATGCGGGTTTCGCCGCGCCGGTGCATCACCGCCAGCGCGTCCCGCAGCGCCGCCGCGTGCGAGGCGAGCGCCTGGGCGGCCCGCAGCGCCGTGTACGTGTCGTCGCCGCGCGCCGGGTTGATACGGCCCACCTGGTCGACGACGTGCAGATACAGGTCGATGAACTCGCTCTCGGCCCGGGTCAGCGCGGGCAGCGGCGGGAACTCCGGTGGCTGCACCACGGTTTCACCTAGCGGAGTGCGGCGGCACCGGGACGCGGCTCCGCACGACGTGGTCGACGATCCCGTGGGCCACGGCCCCTTCCGCGTCCAGGACCAGGTCGCGCTCGGTGTCCTCGGTGATCTGCTCGACGGAGCGCCCCGTGTGCCGGGCCAGCATGCCGGTCATGGTCCCGCGCATCCGGGTCAGTTCCCGCGCCTCGATCTCCAGGTCGGACGGCTGGCCCTGCACCGGATCGTCCAACGCGGGCTGGCTCAGCACCACGGTGGCGCCCGGCAGCATGTACCGCCGCCCCGGTGCGCCCGCGGCGAGCAGCACGGCCGCGCCGGCCCCCGCCCGGCCCAGGCAGTAGGTCTCCACCTCGCAGTTGAGGAACGCCATCGTGTCGTAGAGGGCCGTCATCGCGCCGAACGAGCCGCCCGGCGAGTTGATGTACAGCGAGACGGGCCGGTCCGGCGCGTCGTACTCCAGGTACATCAGCTGGGCGACCAGGTCGTTGGCGGCCGTCTCGTCGAGAGCCGTACCGAGGAGGACGATGCGGTCGGCCAGCAGCTTGGAGTACGGGTCGAGGGTGCGGGACCCCCGGGAGGTGCGTTCGGTGAACTCGGGCAGGACGTGACGGGCGACGACGGGACGGTACACGGCTGAGCCTCTCCTCCGGTCGCGCGGGCACAGCGGTGCACTCGCGCTCGCTTCCGTAAAAAATGTACAGGACGTACAGAAGGTTATGATGGGAGCATGGCCTACGAGATTCCGGTGACGCAAGCCCGGGCTGAACTCGCCGAACTGATCAACCGCGTCGTCTACGGCGGCGAGCGCGTCGTCGTCACGCGGCACGGCAAACCGCTCGTCGCCCTCGTTTCGGCCGCCGACCTCGAACGACTCGAAAAGGAGGAGGCCGCGGAGCAGGAGCATGTGATCAGCTCGGTGTCGTCGATCGGCTCCACCGCGTCCGCTCCCGGCGAACGGCAGCGTTTCGGCATCGCCGCCGAGCACCGCGGGCACCACGGCCGGGACGACTGAACCTCCGTACGCGGCGAAGCGCCCCCGTCCGTCGGGACGGGGGCGCTTCGCGTTGCTGTGCGGGTGTGCGCGGATCAACCGGCGAGTGCGGGCTCCCGTGCGGCCGCGGTCGGTGCGGTGTCCGGCGTGGCGGTCCTGCGGCGGCCGCCGATGAGGACGGCGGCCAGGCCGAGCACCGCCCACACGCCGAGCGTCAGGGCCGCGCCGCCCGCCGCGGCGCCGTCGAAGAAGGAGACCGACCGCAGCAGCGACCCGCTCGCCCCCGGCGGCAGCAGCTGGCCGATCGTGCCGATGGGCCGGGGGAGCAGCTCGGGTGCGCTGGTCACCCCGGAGAACGGGTTGCCCAGGAGCACCATGAGCAGGGCGCCGATGCCGATGCCAGGAGTCCCGATCAGGGCGGCGAGCCCCGCGACCGGTGCGCCGATGGCGAGCACGGTCAGGGCGATGGCCCCGGCCTCGCTCCACCAGTCGCCGGTGAGGGCGCCGAGCCAGCTGTCCGTGACCGCGGTGGCCAGGAGCCCCACCGCGACGGCCACGCCCAGCAGCGCGGCCCCGGCCCGTGCGCCGCGCAGCCGCAGCATGGTCACGGCCGCACCGGCGGCGACCCCCGCGATGGCCAGCGGCATGATGCTCGAACCGAGCACGGCGCCCCTGGGGTCGGCGGCGGGGGCGGCCACCACGTCCGTGACCGGTACCGCCGTGCCGGCCGGGGCTCCGGCGCTCACGGCCTCGTGCAGCAGCTGGGCGACCACGGGGCCGGCCGCGCTCGCCGTGAGCAGTGCGGGGCCCTTCTCGGAGACGACGACCGCGCCGTACACGGCCCGGTCCTCGATCGCGTCCCGGGCCGCGGCCTCGGAGTCGTAGCGGTGGATGTCGAAGGCGCCGTCGCGCTCCTCGAACCGCTGCTGGAGGCGGTCCGCGGCCGGCGCGGACCCGGCGATCCCGATGGGCAGGTCGCGCGGGGCCGTCCGGGCGGCGGGCCAGGCGAAGGCCCACAGGGCCAGGGTCACCACCACCGGCACCAGCAGGACGACCCCCACCATGCGGCGGTTCGGGGTCAGGGGCATGGGTCGTGCCTCGATTCAAAGAGAATGATCGTTCGTTTTATGACTCTGCCACTGTCGCCCCGCTGCCGCTTCCTTGTCAAGAATGAATGTTCGTTTTAAGTTGGGTGCATGGCCCGTGTATCCCAGGAGCACCTCGATGCCCGCCGTCGGCAGATCCTCGACGGCGCCGCGCGCTGCTTCGCCCGCGACGGCTTCCACGGCACCTCGATGCAGGACGTGCTGGGGGAGGCCGGCCTGTCGGCGGGCGCGGTCTACCGCTACTTCGGCGGCAAGGAGGACCTGATCGCGGCCATCGCCACCGAGGCCGTCGAGGGAGTGCGCCGGGCCTTCGAGGGGGCGGCGCGCGACACCCCCGTCCCCGCCCCGGACGTCCTCATCGGCAGGGTGTCGCGGGCGCTGTTCCAGGACGGAATGGAATCGGGGCGGGGCCTTGAACCCCGGGCGTACGCGGGGCTGATCATCCAGGTGTGGTCGGAGACCCTGCGCAGCGAGCGGCTGGCGGCCACCCTCGCCGAGGCGTTCGGCGGGCTGCGCGGGGCGTGGACCGAGCTGGTCGGGCTGTACCGGGAGGCCGGGGTGCTCCGCGCGGACGTGCCCGACGAGCACGTCGCCCGGGCCCTGATCGCGACCGCCCAGGGGTTCATCGCCCAGCTCGCCATGTTCGGCGACACCGGCCCGGAGGTTCTGGAGAACGGTCTGCGCGGGCTGATGTCGATGGACGCGGTGAAGGCGGGCTGACCGCGCCCGCCCCGGCTCACCGCGCCGACCCGGGCTCACCCCCTCCGGTCGTGCTCCGCCAGCCAGGCGTCCTCCGCCGCGTAGTCGAACAGGCTCGTGCCGTACGACCGCAGCATGGCCGGATACGCGTCCTCCCAGTCCCGCCCCGCCAGCTGCCCGGCGATCCACTCGACGGTCTCCGGCAGCGACTCGGCGTACCCCGTCACCGGCCGGTAGCCGAGTTCCCGCTCGGCCGCTGACATGTCGAACACGATGGGGTGCGGCGCACTCCAGGGCGTCGCGCCGACGCCCTCGGGGGACGGGTCGCCCGGCATCAGCACCGTCTCCGTGCTCCGGCCAAGGACCGCGTCCACCGCCTCACCGATCTCCGCGACCGTAGGCGCCTGCGGGTCGGCGGCGTTCAGCACCCGGGAACCGGGCACGGCGGCGGCCAGCCGGATCAGCTCCGCCAGGTTCGCCGAGTGCACCGGGTGGAAGCGCGAGGTCCCGCCGTACGCCAGCACGCGCCGGGGCCGGCCGTCCAGCGCCCGCTTCACGAAGTACAGCTCACGCGGTGAGCGGCAGTGCGGTCCGTGCACCGCGCCCGCCCGCAGCAGCGTGGCGGGCAGCGCGTCGCCGGCCGCCAGGAGATCGCGCTCCAGCCGGATCTTGCGCGCCGCGTACGTGTCCTCGCCCGGCGCCACGGTGGCCAGTGACTCCGGGATCGGCACCGGATAGCGGGGCTCCCCGCCCGGTTCGGCCTGGGTGTCGAAGCTGTGGCCCTTCTCGTCCTCGTACACCGCGCCGCTGGATACGACCACGGCCGAGCCGATCCTGTCGGCGAGCCCGGTCAGCTGCCGGGCGTGCTGCCGCCCGTACGCCACCATGTCGACCAGGACGTCGCATCCCGGCCCGAGCGCCGACGCGAGCGCGCCCTCCTCGTCGCGGTCCAGGGCCACCGCCCTGACCCCGTCGTCCCACGCCTCGTCACGGCCTCCGCCGCGCGAGGCCGCCGTCACCTCCCAGCCGTCCTCCGACAGCGCGCGCACAGCGGCCCGCCCTATCTGCCCCGTTGCTCCCAGTACCCATGCGTGTCCCCTGCTCATACCCCGAACGCTAGGCCCGGTCCGCACCCCTGACCAGCGCCGTTCACTGCTCGCGAATACGCTGTCGGCGTCGTCGGCCGGGGAACCGGCCCGGCTGCGTCTCCTGGGCCGCCTGCTTGGCCTTCACGGCGTACTCGTCGACGTACTCCTGACCGGAGAGCCGCAGGATCGCGTACATGATCTCGTCGGTCACCGCCCGGATGGCCGCCTTCTCGTTCTCCAGGCCCGCGTAGCGCGAGAAGTCCAGCGGTTCGCCGAAGCGGATGGTGACCGGCTTGATGCGGGGGAGCCTCCTGCCGGGCGGCTGGATCTCGAAGGTGCCGACCATCGCGCAGGGCACCACCGGCACCTGGGCCCGGATGGCCATGACCGCGACCCCCACCTTGCCCTTGTAGAGCCGCCCGTCGTGCGAGCGCGTCCCCTCCGGGTAGATGCCCAGCAACTCGCCCCGCTCCAGCACGCCGAGTCCCTCGCGGATCGCGGCCTGCCCGGCCTCCTTGCCCGACCGGTCCACCGGGATCTGGCCCGCGCTGCGGAAGAACGCGGCGGTCAGCCGGCCCTTGATGCCGGGGCCGGTGAAGTACTCCGCCTTGGCCAGGAAGGTGATGCGCCGCTTGATGATCGCGGGCATCAGGAAGTGGTCCGAGAACGACAGGTGGTTGCCCGCGACGATCGCGGCGCCGTCGTCCGGGATGTGCTCCGTGCCCTCGATGGCCGGGCGGAAGAGCAGCCGCAGCACCGGCCCGAGGACGACGTATTTGAGGACGTAGTAGAACACGGTCTCTCCCCGGTCTGCGGAATCAGCGGGTCGGTGGGAGAGACATATACCCCGTGGTCGCAAGGCGACGCCGCGACCCCGTACAGCGGCGCGCCCCGGGCGGTCCCGCGCTCACATCGCCGCACCGAAGTCCTGGGTCCACACGATGCCGCCCGGGCTGTCCTGTATGCCCACGCCCAGCTCCTTGAACGAGCAGTTCAGGATGTTCGCCCGGTGGCCGGGACTGTTCATCCAGGAGTTCATCACGTCGGCGGGCGTCCGCTGGCCCTTGGCTATGTTCTCCCCGTACGTGCTCCAGCGGTAGCCGGCGGCTGTGATCCGCTCGCCCGGGCCCGACCCGTCCTGCGAGGTGTGCGAGAAGTAGTCGTGCGCGGCCATGTCCTCGGAGTGCCGCTGGGCGGCGGTCGTCAGCTGGTCGTTGCCGGTCACCGGGGAGCAACCCTCCTTGGTCCGCTCGGTGTTGACGAGCGCCAGGACCTGGTCCGCGTCCGACGACGCGCTCGGCGTCGGCTGCGCCGGGGCCGGCCGGGTCACCGGGGCCGACTTCGGCGCGGGCGGCTGCTTGCTCGCGGCCGCGGTCTTCTTCGGCTTCGGCGCGGCCTTCCTCTTCTCGGCCTTCGGGCTCGCGCTCCTGCCGGGGGAGTGCGAGGGCGAGGCGGACGGCGTCGGCGACACCGACGACTCGGCCTGCGCGGCCGCGGTGGCGGGACCGGATGCCTCGGGGGCGGTCGCGACGGAGACCTCGTCGTCGCCGTCGCCCGTCGACAGGTGCACGGCGGCGCCACCCGTTCCCAGGACGCCCACCGCGAGGACGGACGCCACCACGGCGTTGCGCCGACGGCGCCGCTGCGCCTGGTCGCGCCGCAGCTCCGCCCGGCCGGGGCGGCCGGACGCGGCCAGGGGCGTCGTGGCCGCGACCTCGGTCAGCCGCGGCGCCCGGCCCGCCGCGGCCACCGCGAGCGGTACCAGCGCCAGCCCCACGAGCAGCCCCTCGGCCGGGATCAGGCCCGAGCCGAACCCCGAGCAGACGGTGCAGCCGCGCGCGTGCCGTGCGATGCGCTTGCGCCACAGCGGCGAGGGCGCCCCGTCCCACCCGATGAGGATGTCGTCGAGGAGCACGCACCGCGGCTGCGCGCCCAGCGCGCCCACCACCACGCGGGCGGTGTCCAGCTGCGCCTTCATCCGCTGCACGCGTACGGCGGTGTGCTCGGGGGACAGCTCCATCGCGGCGGCCACCTCGGCCCGCGTCAGCTCGCCCGCCGCCTCCAGCCACCACAGCGAGAGCAGCGCCCGGTCGTCCTCGTCCACCCACCGGGTCGCCTCGGCGACCTGTCGGCGCTGCCCGGACAGGCCGAGGCGCAGGATCGTCACGTCCACGAAGTCGGCTGCCGGGTCGACCCGGTCCTGGCCGTGTGCCATGGGCTCGACGGGTATGGCCGCGGACTGCCGGTCGCGCCAGTGTCCGCGTATCTCGTTCATCGCGATGGCCACCAGCCAGGAGCGGAAGCGCGCCGGATCACGCAGGCCGGGCAGTGCCCGCAGCATGCGCAGGACCGTCTCCTGGACGACGTCGTCCACGTCCGCGTGGCCGTTCAGCGCGCGCCCGACGATGTTGTAGAGCAGCGGCAGACAGGACGCGACGAGTTGGTCCTTGGCGCGGGCGTCCCCGGCCCGCGCCGCCTTGATCAACGCCCGTTCGCGGTCCTGGCCCATGCTGTGCTCACTCTTCCGGAGTCCTGTTCTGGCTTCACGCACACCTGGGAGATGCGGCCCGGCGGGGACCATAACAAAAACCCGTCGCTCATTTGTACGTAGTGATGCTCGGTAGCTGTACGTGAAAGGGGTCCGGCCCCGCCACGGAGGTGGCGGGGCCGGACGAGGTCACCGGATCGTCCGGCGGGTGTTTCAGGGCGCGGTGCCCCAGGAGAGCGTGCCTGCCGTGTACACGCCGACCTTCGACGCGTCCGCGTACGAGGTGCCCGTGCCGTGGCTGTAGTCGTCCGCCTCGTTGAAGTTGGACCAGTCGCTCTTGTTCAGCCGCAGCTGCATCTCACCGGTGGAGGCGCCGGCCGCGAGGCTGCCGCTGCCGAAGGAGACCTCCAGGTAGTGGCTGGCACCGGCCGCCGAACCGTTCGTCTTCACCGCCAGGCTCAGCTTTCCGCAGCCCAGGACCGCGTAGTCGCACGAGGTGCCGAAGGTGGAGGAGCCGGACTCGGGGGTGAACCAGTAGCGCAGCTTCACCGTGGACAGGTCCACCGCCGTGCTGCCGGTGTTGACCAGCTGGAGACCGAACCGGATCTGGTTGTCGGTCGCGGAGGAGTCGTTGTTCTTGTACTGGACCTTCAGCGCGCCCGTCCCGGTGCCACCGCCGGCGGATGTGGTGACGGAGAGGGCCGAGGAGGCCGCCGAGACGTTACCGGCCGCGTCCTTCGCCTTGACCGTGTAGCTGTAGGCGGTCGAGGCCGACAGACCCGAGTCCGTGTACGAGGTCGTGGTGGTCGATCCCACCTTGGTGCTGCCCCGGTACACGTCGTAGCCGGTCACCGCCTTGTTGTCGCTAGACGCGGTCCAGGACAGCGAGACGCTGCTGCTGGTCTTCGCCGTGGACGTCAGCCCCGTCGGCGCGGTCGGCGCCTGGGTGTCGTCGTCGCCACCGCCGGGGTTCTCGCCGCTGCCGTCGATCGGCGGGTAGGCGTTGCGCACCAGCTCCTGGAACTGCGCGGAGAACCAGTGACCGGCGACCGGTGCGTTCGGCAGCGCGCCGGACATGCTGTTGCCGTTGCGACCGTTACCGGTGTACGTGGGGTCGCACATCCGGTCGAAGCCCTTGCCCTCGTCGTTGTCCTCGGGCTCGCTGTTGCCGTCCGACTCCCCCGGGGGCTTCGCCCACACGTAGGCGTCGATCCCTGCCTCGGGGGCGGCGGTGGGCCGCTCGCCGATGCCGGCGCCGGTCTGGTTGCACCAGTTGCCGGCGTGGATACGCCGGTCGACACGGCCGCCGTTGACGTAGGCGTCCACACTGGTCAGCGGACCCGCGGAGGTGGGCCGGTCGGCGCCGCCCCAGCCGTTGCGGGCCGTGTCGATGAGCATGCCGATGTTGGAGTTGAAGCCCTGGCCCACCAGCTGGGTGCGCAGCGCCTGGGCGAACGTCAGCTCATCGGTGTAGTAGTTCCAGTCGATCCACTTGGACTGGCGCACCGTGGTGCCGTTCACCGAGTCGGTGATCTTGAAGTTCGGCTCCTTGAGAGCCGAGTAGTTGGCCGTGTTCACGATGAAGCCGGAGACATCGTTGACCGTGGCGCCCTCGGAGGTGGCTGCCTTCTTGAACTCCAGGCCTGCCGGGGCCATGTTGCTGTCCCAGCCCAGCCAGCCGTGGTGGGCGGCGTCGATGTAGTTGTAGACGTTGGGGATGGCACCCAGGGTGTGCAGGGCGTAGCCCACACCCTTCTCGTAGTTGCCATTCGCCTTCATCGTCGCGCAGTCCTCGGTCGAACCGGCCGTACCGCCCGCATTCGTGACGATGTTGGGCAGCGAGTCGGGCTCGATGATGGTGACGATGCGGAGGTCGGCGTACGCCGGGTCGGCGAGGATCTCGGAGATCGGGTCGATGTACTCGTCCTTGTACCGGTCGAGCTCCGTGGGGCCGAGCTCGCCGTGGGACGCCAGGGCGGCACAGTCGCGTCCCGGCAGGTCGTAGATGACGACCTGGAACAGGTTCGCGCCCTGGGCGAGGGCGGTGTCCAGGTGGTCGCGCAGGCTCCTCTTGCCTTCCGTGCCCTCGATGGCCGCGATGCGGTCCATCCACACGAAAGCGGGCGTGTTCGCGATGGCCGCGCCACCCGGCTCGGCTGCCGCCAAGGCGGACCAGTCCGGGTTCACGTACGCCTTGGCGCCCACGTAGGGGTTGTCGACCCGGGCCGCCGCGGCGTCGGCGGTGGTGGGGAGGGCCACCGCCAGGGCCGCGCCCATGGCCAGGGCGGAGGCTGCGGCCAGCCTCCCGCGCATCCGGTTCTTGATGGTGCCTCTGGTACTCATTGCGGCTCCGTGCTCCTCTCGTACGCCTGCGGAAACTCCCCGCAGACGGGTTCATGGGGGGTGCTGCCCGATGGCGGGTTCAGCGGGGTGAGTGGTAGACCCGCCATCGGGAGTGGGTGGGGCGACCGGCGCTCCGGCCGGTCACGGGGGAGGCGCCGAGCGTCTGCTACGGCTCGACTCCCCAGGCCAGCGCGCCGGCGACATAGGCGCCGACCTTGGTGGAGTCCGCGTAGGAGGTGTTGGTGGCCCGGCTGTAGTCGTTGCTCTCGTCGAAGTTCGACCAGTCGCTCTTGTTGAGCCGCAGCTGGATCTCACCGGTGGACGCGCCGGCGGCCAAGGTGCCCGCGCCGCCGGTGAAACCGACCTCCAGGTAGCGGTCGGCACCGGTCCTCGGGCTGGAGACGGCGACCACCGTGTGCGTGACGGTGGAGGAGCCGAGCGCGGCGTAGTCGCAGTACGTGCCGAAGGTGCTCGGTCCGCCGTCCGCTGTGAACCAGTACCGGACCTTGACCGTCGACAGGTCGACCGGCGCGCTGCCGGTGTTCACCACTTGCAGGCCCAGCCGGATCTGGTTGTCGGTCGCGGAGGAGTCGTTGTTCTTGTACTGCACCTTCACCGCGCCGGTGCCGGTCGAGCCGCCTGTCTTCGTCTTGGCGAGGACCGCGTCGGACAGCGCCGAGGTGTTGCCGCCCGCGTCCCGCGCCGCGACCGCGTAGGTGTACTCGGTGGCGGCGGCCAGCCCGGTGTCGGTGAACGTCCGCCCGGTCGCGTTGCCCGCCAGCACACCGTTTCGGTACACGTCGTAGCCGGTCACCGCGACGTTGTCGGTGGACGCCGACCAGGAGAGCGAGACGCTGTCCTTGGTGGTCGCGCTCACCGTGAGGCCGGCCGGTGCGGTCGGCGGTTCGGTGTCGCCGCCCGGCTCACCGCCGCCGCCCTCCACCAGCAGCTCCGCGTAGATCGCGAAGGCCAGGGCGAGCGCGGCCTGCGCCCAGAAGCGGTGGTACGTGAAGACGGGCGCGTCCCCGCCGTCCAGGTACGCCTGCACCTTCGGCCAGTCCGGGTCGTCCTTGTACCAGCTGCGGATCGAGATGAACGTCGAACCGGGCCTGACCGGGTCGCCGTTGGGCATGGTGCCCGACCAGCCGGACGGGATGTACACCTCGTCGTCGAACCGGTTGTAGTCCCGCCGGGTCTCCGGCACCGAGATGCCCTTGTCCGTGGTGTTCGTCGCCATCGCGTCCAGCAGCGCCTTCGCCAGCGCCGCCGCGTCCTCGTCACCCGACTTCGCGGCGTAGTAGGTGAGCGTCTTGACGTACGCGGCGCCCACGCCGACGTCGTTGGCGTAGTCCACCACCGAGACGTGCAGACCGGAGTTGTCCCCGGGCGAGGAGGCGTTCCAGGTGTCGGGCTCGCCGGTCCAGTTGAGGGTGGAGGGGAAGCGGAAGCTGCCGTCGGCGCCGATGGTCGTCTCGCTCGACGCCCACGCGACCCACTTCGAGAGGACGGCCTCGGCGGCCGCGTTGCCGGTCACGTAGTAGTAGGCGGCGACGCGCTCCATGCCCCAGGCCTGGAAGCCGAACCAGTTGTTGCTCGCCGGGTCGTGGTACACCGGCTGCCAGTCGTACGCCATCCCGTAGAACGTGGGCGTGCCGGCCGGGGGCGCGCTGTAGCTGCCCTCCCAGCTGTTGGTGCAGCCGCCGGCAAGGGCGCCCTCGCTGGACTGGAGCCAGGTCAGGAATTCAAGCTGCCGGGTCAGGCTCTTGGACCAGTCGGACCTGGCCGTCGCGGACTTGGGGGTGAGCGAGGGCACGTTGGACAGCGCATACGCGGCGAGCGGGTTCTGGTAGCCCTGGTGCGAGGCGCTGTCACCGATGCGCCAGGCCCAGCCACCCCCGCTGCCCGAAGACCCTCCCCAGGCGTAGTACCACGACAGCAGGTAGTGCTGGGAGTCCCTGCCGGAGGCGGCGGGGCAGGAGTTGGGATCGGTGCAGCTGCCGATGCGCTTGAAGTACTTGTCGAACATGGCGTAGCGGAGGTAGTCGCCCATCTTCGCGGCCTTCGCCACCGACGCTGCGACCTGGCTCTCCTTGCCCTGCTCCGAGGCCCAGCGGTACGCCCAGTAGGCCGCCTGCACCGCGCGGGCGTCGGCGTCCGGCGCGTTGGTGTACTTCCACTGCTTGGCGTAGCTGGAGTCCCCGACGAACAGGTCGAGATACCCGTTGGGCCCGCCGTATTTGAAGAGATCAGTGGTCGGCTGCGGCACCGTCTCCCATACCGACTCCTGCGCACCGCGCTGATAGGTGTTGATGAAGGAGGCGCCGGCGCCGGGCCCGGACTCGCCGCCGGTACCCGGCTTGTTGCCGTAGCCGTAGACGTTGTCCAGGTCCATCAGCCAGTGCATGCCGTACACGTCCATCGTCCCGTAGGAAGAGGCGAGTTCGGCCGAGAGCGGGTCACTGCCCACCGGCACCGAGCCGTTCATGGCGGAGGGGTAGCCGCTGGGGAGCGGGTGCTCGGCCGCGAAGGTCGCGGGTGCCGAGGGCTTGTAGGAGTCACTGGTGGGCTGGTCGGCGTGCTGCGGGATGATGGTCTTCTCCGCCACCGCCCAGGCCGCGTTGAACGGCGCCCAGTCACCCGTCACCCTGCCGTACGCCGCCTCCAGCCACATCCAGAAGCTGACGGCCTCCGATGTCGTCTGGTGGCCGTGGTCCGGCGCCTCGACCATCAGGGTCTCGACCGAGTGGTACGGGAGACCGTCCGGGCTGAAGTAGCCGTTGGCGGCGTCCTTGATCTTGCCGTACTGGGTGAGGAAGGCCTGGGTGTACGGGTCGTCGGCCGCGGCGGCCGTACGGGCCTTGGCGCCGGCCTGTGCCGAGGCAGGCCCGGCGACCGCGGTGCCCTGCGTCAGGCCGAGGGCCAGCACGCTGCCGCCGAGGGCACTGCTGAACGTTCTACGTGATATCGACACAAATCCTCCAGTGGCGGGTGTCGTCGAGGGGGAGGGGAGGAGGGGAAGCGGTGGGGACGGGGTGCGGCGGAAGTGCGGGGAGGGTTTACGCGGGGGAGCGGGGGCCTGAGCGGGGCCCCCGGGATCAGGGCGCGACGCCCCAGACCAGGTCGCCGCCGGAGTGGACGGTGATCTTCGAGGTGTCGGCGTACGTGGTGCCCGTGCCGTGGCTGTAGTCGTCCGACTCGTCGAAGTTCGACCAGTCGGTCTTGCTCAGGCGCAGCTGGATCTCACCGGTCGAGGCGCCCGGGGCGAGGGTGCCGCCCGTAAAGCCGACTTCGAGGTAGTGGTCGGCGCCGGCCTTCGGGGTGCCCGCAGCGACCACCCGGTGCGTGATCGTGGAGCAGCCGAGCGGAGACCAGTCGCACCAACTGCCGTACGTGGAAGCGCCGTTGTCACCCGAGAACCAGTAGCGGACGGTCACGGAGGACAGGTTGACCGCGGTGGTGCCGGTGTTCACGAGTTGGAGACCGGGCTTGATCTGGTTGTCGCCGGCCGAGGTGTCGTTGCTGCGGTACTGCACCTTCAGCGCTCCGGGGGTGGAGCCGTCGTCACCCCCGTCGTCACCGCCGTCCTCGGCCCCCAGTGCGGTGCGCACGGCGGCGTAGGCGGGCTTCGGCGAGAGGTTGTCGTCGTACAGGTTGGCCGCGCCCTCGCCCGGGAAGGTGCTCGGGACCCAGGAGTACTTGTCCGTGTAGTCCCAGACCGTGATGCCGACACAGCGCTCGACGGCGAGGCAGGCGTCGACCACCTGCGCGTAGTACGAGGACTGGGTGGCGAGCTTCGTGGCGTCAGCCGGAAGTTGCATGCGCACGTCAAGCTCGGTGACGGCGACGTCCAGGCCGAGATCCGCGAACCGCTGCATGTTCGCCTGCATCTGGTACGGGAATCCGTACTGGATCGCCAGGTGGGCCTGCATCCCGACCCCGTCGAGCGGCACACCCTCGTCGAGCAGGTCGCTCACCAGGTCGTACAGGGCGTCGCTCTTCGCGCCCTTGCCCTCGACGTTGTAGTCGTTGATGTAGAGCTTCGCGTCCGGGTCGGCGGCGTGGGCCGCGCGCAGGGCCTTGGCGATGTAGTCCTTGCCCATCGCGTTGTAGAACGGGCTTGTCCGGAAGGTCCCGTCCTCGTTGAACGGCTCGTTCACCACGTCCCACGCCGTGACCTCGCCGCGGTAGTGGGTGGTCTCCGCGGTGATGTGGTCGGTCATGGCCGTCTCCACCTGCGCGGCCGGCAGTGAGCCGACCCAGCCGGGCAGCTGGTTGTGCCAGACCAGCGTGTGGCCGCGCACGGTCTGGCCGTGCTGCTGGGCGAAGTCGGTGATCACATCACCCTTGGCGAAGTTGAACTGACCCCGGGTGGGCTCGGTGGTGTCCCACTTCATGGAGTTGCCCGGGGTGATCTGCCCGAACTCGGAGCCGAGTTTCGCCGCGTAGGCCGCGTCGGGGAGCTCGGGGTTGTCGGTGGCGGAGCCGAAATACCTGCCCTGGGCCGCGGCGAGCTCGTGCAGTGTGTCCTGCGGTGCGGCCGACGCCGGCCCGCCCGCCAGGCCGGTGGCCAGGGCGAGTGCGCCGACCACGAGGGCCGGGAGCCCCGGGGTGCGGCGGGGCCTACAACGCTTCACCAAGCTCATGACAAACGCCTTCCTCTGCCGGGCAGTGCGGGACATCACGGGGAGCGCGGCTGCGCCCCGTAACGCCCTTGCCGCACAACGGCGTTGGGGGAGAAGGGAGGGTGTGGAGTGTGCAAGTCTTGATTGTGGGAGCGCTCCCAAGGTGGCGTGGCGACAGGCACCTGTCAAGGGTTGAAGCGCAACTGGCTTACGGGCGTGTGAACGCGGCCATACGTCGAACGGTGGCGCCGCGTACCGCAGTTGACGGGCGGGTAACGACCTGCGGCCGGCTCCGCGGTGATGCCCGCCGACACCTTTGCGGGGCGTTCGCAATCGCATGCGCGGGGTCGCCGGTGCGGCCGTGAGTGGTGCTGCGACGCGCGTCCGCGTGGGCACCGAGGGTGACAAGTGGCGGGCCCCGCGGCAGCCCCGAGCGGTTTCGGTCAGGAAGGTGAAGGGGCAGGCGGCCGCACGCGGGACGCCGATCCCGGGGCACGTCGGATCACCCTGAGGGAACCGCTGAAACCGCGCGGCCATGGACGGCGCGTGACGAGAGGGGCGCCAGGGGTGGCAGGCGTACGCGGGGCGGTTACGACGTTCGCGCCGTACGCGAAGGTGTACACGTCAACCAGCGGTGAGCCCCCGCACAGGTCTGCCGACCCCCGTGCGACTGGGGGCGCGCCCGCCCTCATGCGCTCCGGCCGCCCCGAACAACGGGCTGAGAACCGGTCACCGTATGCAGTGGTTCACCCCGGCGCAATGTCACCGGGGCGTCGCGCGCCGGTCCCGGAACATGCCATGGGAGCGCTCCATGCAAGCGCTGGGGCTCACCCGGACAACCCGATTCTCCGCCCCCGGACAACAACCCCGACTCACGCGGCAGGGCAGGCCCGGCGATGCGGCGCCGTAAAGGGCGAGGGGCGGCCACCGGCCGCCCCTCATGTCTCCCGCGTGGCCGCCATACCGATCGTGATCAGCCCCAGCAGCACCCAGCCGAACCAGAGCCAGCCGTTGCTTCCCAGGGCCACCGTGTAGGCGGTCACCGCCACCAGGGCTCCGGCGGTGAGCATCCCCATCGTCTTCGTGTATCCGGACATGCGCGCACCCTCCTCGTCGGCCGCGCGGCCGCAAAGACCATCGTCACCCGAAAGGAGGGTCCGCCGCTACTGTCCGCGCGCCTGCAACGACGCGAGATACGCGTTGTAAGCCTGGAGCTCCTGGTCCCCGTCGCGGTCCGCGGCCCGGTCCGTGCGCTTCGCCGTGCGCTGTTCCGAGCGGTACCACTGGAACACCAGGGCCACCAGGACCACCACCGAGGGGATCTCGCTGAACGCCCACGCGATGCCGCCGGCGGCGCTCTGGTCGGACAGGGAGTCGATGCCGAGCGAGACCGGCGGGTTCTTGTACACCTCGACCATCGGCGTGGAGGCCATCATGAGCGCGATCCCGAAGAACGCGTGGAACGGCATCCCGGCGAACAGCTCCAGCATCCGCATCACATAGCCGGGCCGGTGCGGCCCCGGGTCCACGCCCATGATCGGCCAGAAGAAGAACAGGCCGACCGCCAGGAAGTGCACCATCATCACGAGGTGCCCGGTCGTCGAGCCCATCAGGTAGTCGAAGAGCGGAGTGAAGTACAGGCCGTAGAGGCTGGCGATGAACAGCGGGATCGTGAACGCGGGATGCGTGACGATCTTCATGTACCTGCTGTGCAGCAGCATCAGGAGCAGCTCGCGCGGCCCCTTCGTCCCGCGCGGCGCCACCGGCAGGGCACGCAGCGCGAGCGTCACGGGAGCGCCCAGCAACAGCAGGATCGGCGACAGCATACTGATCACCATGTGCTGCACCATGTGCACGCTGAACATGACCATGCCGTAGTCGTTGAGCCGGGTGCACATCACCAGCGCGATGGTCAGCACGCCCACGACGAACAGGACCGTGCGGCCCACCGGCCACTCGTCGCCGCGCCTGCGGAGCCGCAGCACCCCGTACCCGTACAACAGCACGGCGAGGACGCAGCCGACCAGGAAGAACGGGTCCGCGGAGAACTGCAGCCCGCGTCCCAGCGTGAACGGCGGCAGGTCCATGTCCATGCCGTGCCCGCTGTGATCCATCTGTTCACTCCCGATGGGAACGCCGGGACGTCCCCGTTTCGTGCTGGTTGTCCCGACCAGAGTAGAACCGCCCCCGGCCGCTGATGCGGCCGGGGGCGGTCTCGGGTCGGGGTGTCGCGCTCAGAGCACGCACTCCGCCTCGGCGTACCGGGCGGCGGGCACCGTCTTCAGCGTCTCCACCGCGTGCGCCAGCGGCACCAGCGTGATGTCCGTGCCGCGCAGCGCCGTCATCATGCCGAACTCGCCGCGGTGCGCCGCCTCCACCGCGTGCCAGCCGAAGCGGGTCGCGAGGACGCGGTCGTACGCGGTCGGCGTGCCGCCGCGCTGGACGTGCCCGAGGATCACCGGGCGGGCCTCCTTGCCGAGGCGCTGCTCCAGCTCGACGGAGAGCTGG
Source organism: Streptomyces sp. 2131.1 (assembly GCF_900105515.1). Classification (GTDB taxonomy): domain Bacteria; phylum Actinomycetota; class Actinomycetes; order Streptomycetales; family Streptomycetaceae; genus Streptomyces; species Streptomyces drozdowiczii. The sequence continues at coordinate 6,233,411 of NZ_FNSY01000001.1, forward strand.
GTCGCGACGCCCGTGAAGCGCTCGTGGCCGTAGACGTCCTTGGCGCCCGACTGGAACTCCATGGTGCCCTCGCGCGGCTTCGCGCCCTCCGCGACCACGACGATCGCGAACTTCTTGCCGGCCGAGAACCGCCGGCCCACGACCTCGGTCAGCTCGTCGATGTCGAACGGGCGCTCCGGGACTACGACGGCGTGCGCGCCGGCCGCCATGCCCGAGTGCAGGGCTATCCAGCCGGTGTGGCGGCCCATGACCTCGACGATCATCACGCGCTGGTGGGACTCGGCGGTGGTCTTCAGCCGGTCCAGCGCCTCGGTGGCGACACCGACGGCGGTGTCGAAGCCGAAGGTGACGTCGGTGGAGGCGATGTCGTTGTCGATGGTCTTCGGGACCCCGACGATCGGCAGCCCCGCCTCGGACAGCAGGTTCGCCGCCTTGAGGGTGCCCTCGCCGCCGATCGGGATGATCGCGTCGAGCCCGAGATCCTTGACGTGGCCCCGGGCCGTCTCGACGCCCCCGCGCAGGTGTGCCGGCTGGACCCGGGAGGAGCCGAGGATCGTACCGCCACGGGCCAGGATGCCGCCCACGGCGTCCAGGTCGAGCTTGCGGTAGTCGCACTCGAGGAGGCCCCGCCACCCGTCGTGGAAGCCGATGACCTCGTCGCCGTGGTCGACCACAGCGCGGTGGACGACGGACCGGATCACGGCATTGAGGCCGGGGCAGTCGCCGCCGGAGGTGAGCACACCAATTCGCATTGCCCGGGAAACCTTTGCAACGTGGGCCGACGACCGGACCACGTCGTCCGGTTGGATCCCCGCCACCCTACCGGCGCAGGGTGGCGGGACCGAACCCGGCGTCCGCCTGCTGGACGCCGCTCATCCGAGCCCTGCGCCACTCATCGGACAACCAGCGAAATGCCTGGTCAGGCGGGCTGTGTGGCCGCGGCGACGCGCTCCGCGCGCAGCGCCTCGTACCACCGGTCGTCGGTCGGCGGGAGCGCGTTCACGTCGAGGGCCAGCTTGAGCAGCAGGTCCGCGATCATGGGGTTCCGCGCCATCACCGGACCGTGCATGTACGTGCCGAACACGGTGTCGTTGTACGCGCCCTCGGTGCCGTCGCCCGTGCCGTTGCCCCGGCCGAACCGCACCCGGGCGAACGGCCGTGCCGTCGGGCCGAGATGCGTGACGCCCTGGTGGTTCTCGAACCCGGTCAGTGGCGGAAGGCCGAGCTGGGGGTCGATGTCCGCGAGCACGTCGCCGACGCACCGCGCCCCCTCGCCGCGGGTCGACACCACGTCCAGCAGACCGAGACCCTGCTCGCGCTCACCGAGGTCGTTGATGAACTCGTGGCCGAGGATCTGGTAGCCGGCGCAGACCGAGAAGATGATCGCGCCGTTGGACGCCGCCCGGCTGAGGCCGCCGTCGCGGCGCAGCCGCTCCGCCGCCAGCCGCTGCGGCCGGTCCTCGCCGCCGCCGATCAGATAGATGTCGCCCGACGTGGGCACCGGCTGGTCGCTGCGCACGTCGACGCGCGACACGTCCAGGCCGCGCTGACGGGCCCGGCGCTCCACCACGAGGGCGTTGCCCTGGTCGCCGTAGGTGCTCAGCAGGTCCGGGTAGACCCACACCAGCCGCAGGCTGTTGTTGCTCATGCTTCGTCCTCTCCGGAGGGGCCCGGGGCCGGGGTCAGTTGCCGACACGGCGGCGCAGATCCTGGAAGGCGGTGTAGTTGGCGATGACCTCGATGCGTCCGGGCGGTGCCTGCTGGACGGCCTCGTCGAGGTTCTCGCAGACCCGGAAGTCGAGTCCGGCCACTTCGAGGCGGACCGCGAGGTCCAGCTTGCGGTCGCCGAGCACGAAGATCGGGTGGCCCGCGAGCTGCGTGTAGTCCACGTCCCACAGCCACGAGGTGTCCGTGCCGTCCGCGCCGCGCGCGTTCACGGAGAGGATCACCGGGGTGGGCGGCGGGTCGATCAGCGAGAACGTCTCCAGCCAGCCCGCCGGGTTCTTCGCCAGCAGCAGCCGCAGCTCACGGCCGAGGAAGCCCACCACGTCGTAGCGGCCGGCGACGGCCTGCACCTGGTACATCCGCTCCAGCGCCACCTGCGGCGGCACCCCGAAGACGGCGGCGACGGCCGCCGAACTCGTGGCGTTGGCCTTGTTGGCGCGGCCCGGGAGCTGGAGGTGGATCGGCCACGCCGAACCGTGCGGGTCCAGAACGTAGTCGCCGTGCAGCACCCAGCTCGGCGGCGGACGGCGGAAACCGCACTCGCCGCAGAACCAGTCGTCCCCGGGGCGCTGCATGACACCGCCGCAGGACGGGCAGGACCAGGCGTCGTCCTTCCACGCCTGGCCGGCCGCGACCCACACCACATTGGGGGAGGAGGACGCCGCCCAGACGATCAGCGGGTCGTCGGCGTTGGCGACGATCACGGACTTCGAGCCGGACAGCCCCTCGCGCCACTTCTCGGCCAGCATCCGGGTCTCCGCGGCCCGGTCCAGCTGGTCGCGCGACAGGTTGAGCAGCGCGATCACCTTGGGCGTCGTGTCGCGGGCCACACCGGCGAGGTACTTCTCGTCGACCTCGATCACGCCGTACTGCGCGTCCGAGCCGCCGGCCAGCGCCGAGGTGATGCCCGCGGGCATGTTGGCGCCGAGTGCGTTCGAGACGACCGGGCCCGCGGCCCGCAGCGCCTCGGCGATCAGCCGTGTAGTGGTGGTCTTGCCGTTCGTCGCCGACACGAGGATCACGTCCAGGTGCTGCGCCAGCCGCCCGAGCAGGTCGGGGTCGAGCTTGAGCGCCACCCGGCCGCCGATCACCGATCCGCTGCCCCGCCCGGCCGCCCGCGACACCGCCGCAGCGGCCTTGCCCGCCGTCACGGCCAGCTTGGCCCGCGGCGACAACGGCTCCGTGTTGCCTGCCATCGTCCTAGATCCTCCTTGCATCGGTCCGCCGCCCAGCCTATCGATGTCCGGCACTATGACCGTACGGCGGCACCGTCCGGCACGTGGACATCCCGTGGAATGGAGGACGCGTGAGCGGGCCGTCGCGTTCTCCACGGGCTTCGCCGGCGTCGGAAATCCCGGTGCGCGGGCGGCCGGGGGAGCGTTACCTTCGACCCATGGACGTCAACGGCATCACCACCACCGCGACCGCGCGAGCGCCCCGCTCGCCGGTTGCCGCCGTCTGACTTTCCCTTCCCCCGGCGACCGGAAACGGTCCGTCGGTGGTGTCGCGGTGTTCTCGCCCGCGGCCGGGTGACTGAACGGTTCCGTTCTCCGGCGCCTCCCGCGATCACGCGAAGGAGCCGTCCCCATGGACACCGAACAGCTGGCCCGTACCTTCATCGAGTACTTCGAGGAGCGCGGCCACCGCCGCATCACCGGCTCCACCCTGCTGCCGCCGCCCGGCGACCCCGTGCTCTTCACCACATCCGGGATGCACCCGCTCACCCCGTACCTGGAGGGCCGGCCGCATCCGCTGGGCAGCAGGCTGGTCAACCGGCAGCGCTGTCTGCGCACCACCGACCTGGACGAGGTCGGCGACGCCACCCATCTGACCGTGTTCGAGATGCTCGGCAGCTGGTCGCTGGGCGACTACGAGGGGCCGCAGAGTCTGGAGTGGGGATACGGGCTGCTCACCGAGGGCCTGGGGATCGACCCCGGCCTGCTGCACGCCACGGTGTACGCCGGTGACGAGCACACCGAGCGGGACACCGCCTCGCTGCGGGTGTGGGAGCACCTCGGCGTGCCGGTGGAACCGACCGCGGAGGACAACTGGTGGTCCAACGGGCCGGTCGGGCCGTGCGGCCCCGACTCGGAGATCTTCCTGTGGAGCGGCGAGGGCCCGCCCGTGTCCACGCCCACGGGGGACGACCGCTGGGTGGAGATCTGGAACCACGTCACGATGAGCCACCGCAGGCTCGACGACGGCTCGCTCGTGCCGCTGCCGCAGCGCAATGTCGACACCGGGCTCGGTCTGGAGCGGCTGGCCTCGCTGCTCCAGGGCCGGCGGTCGGTGTTCGAGTGCGATGTCTTCGACCCCTGGCGCCGGCTCGTGCCGGCCCTCTGGCCGCTGGACGAGCCCTCGCTCCGGCTGGTCTGCGACCACCTGCGCTCCGCCGTGGTCATCCTCGGCGACGGGGTGCGCCCGGCCGCCAGCGGACGCGGGTACGTGCTGCGCCGCCTGCTGCGACGGGCCCTGACCGTGCTCCGGCGCGACGACCCCTCGCGCACCCTGGACGACCTGCCGCCCGAGCTCGTCCGGCACACCCTGGACCGCTTCCGGCAGGACGCCGACCCGGGCGAGGTGCTGCGGGTGCTGACCGGGGAGGAGAGCCGGTTCGTCCGGCTCCTGGAACGCGGGCGACAGGTGCTGGCCCGGCCCCGGTTCCGCGGGCCGCTGACCGAGGAGGACCTGCACTACCTCCACGACACCCACGGCCTGCCGCGCGACCTGATCACGAGCCTGCGCGAGGAGTGAGCCGGCAGCGGTGCCGGGGCCGCCCCGGCACCGCTGGAGGTGTTATGGAGTGACAACGTTCCCGCCGAAGGACACGACCAGGTGGCCGTCGGACGCGAACGACCAGGCGAGAGCGCCGGAGTAGGCGGAGCACCGGGAGCCGTTCGACCCGGACCAGAACTGGTTGGAGCCGTCGGCGTCCCCGACGGTCTTGTCGTTGGAGCCGTCGCCGCTGCGGCAGGAGGTGTTGGAGCGGAACACCGAAGTGCCCTTGTCGAAGGAGAAGTTGCGCTCCTCGTTGTCGATGCCGACGTTGTCGGACACGGTCATCGAGCCGGGGTTGCTGTTGTACGTGAAGCCGTGGTGACCGTTGTTGTAGGCGATGTTGCGCCGCACGACGTGGTCGACCTCGATGCCGTCGCCGCCGAGCTTGAAGCCGTTGCGGTCGCCGTCCTCGTTCACGGTCCCGTCCGAGAGGGTGCCGTTGTCGTAGCTGAGGGAGTCCTCGATCGTCACCGGTCCGATGGGGCCGGTGTCCTTCTTGGTGTACAGGTCCCAGCCGTCGTCGATGTTGTTGTGGGAGACGGTGTAGCGGAAGACGTTGCCGGGGCCCGCGGTGAGCTTGGCGGCGAACCCGTCGGCGTCCTCGCCGTCCGAGTCGGCGTTGTCGTGCGACTCGGAGCTGAGGACGAGGTTGTTCGCGGGCCACTCGTCGTCGGGGGTGCTGGAGGAGATCCGGGAGATCTGCAGGCCCGAGTCGTGGTTGAAGCGGGTCACGACGCGCTCGATGACGTTGTCGCTGCCGCCGACGAAGATGCCGTTGTCGCCGGCGTGCTCGACCGTGATGCCGTCGATGTGCCAGTAGTCGCCGTTCACGGCGAGCCCGCGGTTGGCCGGGTCCTCGCTCATCTCCGAGAAGTTCAGCACCGGCTTCTCGCCCGGGTAGGCGGCCATGGTGGTGCGGGCGCCCGATGTGCCGTCGTTGCCCGGCGGGATGGTGACCGTCTGCCCGTAGCGGTACGTGCCGCCGCGCAGGTAGATCGTCCCGCCGGCGCCCACCCGGCTGATCGCCGAGGCCAGCGTGGTGGGGTCCGATTCGCTGCCTGCCGCGTCGGTGGTGCCGTCCGGTGCCACGTACAGCGCGGCGGCCGTGATGGAAGCGTTTTCCTGACCGGGCGCGGCTTGCGCCGTGGCGCCCAGGGCGGTGAGAGATCCGGCCAGCAGGCCGATACATGCAAGAACAGGCTTGTGCTGCATCTTCGACTCCAGGTGGGGGGAGTGAACCGAACGGGGCTGCCGCCCGGCTTGGTGCAAGCGCTTTCCGTTGACCGTAGAGTGACAGCATGGGCACGTCAATGGTCATGCATGTGTTTGCTGATCCAGTATGTGAACGCCGGGATGGTCCTACGTGAAGGTGTGCGGGCGCAGCATCACGAGGGAGTCCTCCTGCGTCGCGACGATGGCGAAGGAGAACCGGTCAAGTTCGAGGCAGTAGCGCCACGTCCTCGGGGTGGGCCCCCGCGCGCACCCCCGTGCCAGCTCGGCAGCGGCGCGCGAATCGCCTGCCCGACGCAGAAATGGCTCCGCGTCCACCGCCTCCCCGGCCGCCCGGCGGGCGATGTACTGGGCGCACGCCAGGTCCTCCTCGGCGCGACCGTCCTCACCGGTGACCACGAAGGTGACGTCCCCGCCCGTGCGCTGCCGCAGCAGCCGCGCCGTCGCCTCCGCCACCACGAAGCCGGCGCACAGCACCAGGGGTGCGTCCTTCACCGCGAGGGCGCCGACCGTCCCCGCCGTGGTCTTCTGCACCACGGTCCGGCCGCTCGGGTCCCGCGAGCGCAGCTGCCCCGGCGAGTTGACCGCGTCGACCCCGGGCGCGGGGGCGCCGTCCTTGAGTGCCACCCAGTCAGGGTGACGGCTCTTGAGCGCCGGCGCCTCGTCCAGTGAGCCGGCGAGCACGATCTTCTCCGTGCCCCGGGCGAAGGCCCAGGCGGCCACGGTGCAAGCGCGCATGACATCGACGACGACCGCCACGGAGGGGGCCGCGGACAGCTCGGCGATACCGAGGAAGCGGGCGTCCATCCGACCATGGTCACCCCTGGCCGGTCGTGCCCGCCCGGAGAGTGGTGCGCATCATGCCGACGGCCCCGGAAAGGCCGCCCGGGTGACCGGGGCGACGGTGTTGACACAGGTCCGAGACCGGGAAGTCCGGCGTCTCCGGCGCCATCCCCCGGAACGTACGATGTCCGCCATGCGCAACCGCCCGATCCCCGGCAGCTCCGGAATCGTCCGCACCATGAGCCTGCTCGGCGACCCGGTCCTGCACGCGCCCTGTGAACCGGTCACCGACTTCGGTCCCTCGCTCGCCCGGCTCGTCGAGGACATGTACGCCACGATGTACGAGGCGCGGGGCGTCGGGCTCGCCGCCAACCAGATCGGTGTGGCCTCAAGGGTGTTCGTATTCGACTGCCCCGACGACGAGGACGTGCGCCACCTCGGGCACGTGGTCAACCCGGTCCTGGTCGAGGCGGACGGGATCACCGTGCGCGGGGCCGAGGGCTGCCTCTCGCTGCCGGGCCTGGAGGCCGGTACACCGCGTTACGACCACGCGGTCGTCGAGGGCGTCACGATGACGGGCGAGCCGGTCCGGATCGACGGCACCGGCTTCTTCGCCCGCTGCCTCCAGCACGAGTGCGACCACCTGGAGGGCCGGGTCTACACCGACCGGCTGACCGGGCTGCGCCGGGCCCGGGTGCTGCGCGTGGCCCGCCGGGCGCCCTGGGGGCGTACCGGCTGACGGGCCGTCAGAAGCCGGGGCCGTCCGCGCGGTCGCCCGCCTCGGCCAGCCTGCCCCAGAGGAGGTCGGCCAGGCTGCGGACCAACTGCTCGCGCGAGCAAGGGCGTTCGCCGAGCCACCAGTCGCCGGCCGCGTGCATCATGCCGACGATGCCGTGGCCCCAGATCCGGGCCATCGCCTCGCTGTCCGGGCCGAGGTCCACCCGCTCCGCGATGACGGTGGCCAGTTCCTCGCCCAGCCGGCGCAGCAGCGGTGCGGAGTGCCTGCCCACGTCGAAGCCCTGCTCGGGGGAAGGGGCCGCGTCGTCGGACGGGTGCATCAGGAAGCGGTACACCTGGGGGCGCGCCTCGATCGCGGCGAGGTAGGTGTCGAGCGTCGACTCGACCCGTGCGCGCCGGTCGGCGGGGGCGTCGAGCGCGGCGCGCAGGGCGCTCAGCAGCGCATCGGTGTGCCGCTTGGCGAGGGCGCGGTAGAGCCCGCCCTTGTCGCCGAAGTGCCGGTAGAGGATCGGCTTGGTGATCCCCGCCTCCGCCGCGATGGCGTTCATCGAGGCGCCGGGGCCGTCCCTGAGCACCACGCGGTCGGCGGCTTCCAGCAGCTCGCGGCGGCGCCCCTCGGCCGCGCTCCGCTGGCGCGCGGCCTGTCGTGTGGTCTCCATGTCGTCTCTCCCACCCCTGACCGTGCTGTCCGTCGTGCCTGCGCAACGTAACACCCTGTCCGGCGCGGTGCGGATGGCGTCTCATCCGGTTGACAGAGGCTACTTGCCAGTAACAGACTGTTGTTACCGCAAGTAACGAAGCGTTTCGACGACAGCACGTGGAGGGGAACATGGCCGAGTTCACGCTTGAGCTCAACGATGACCAGAAGCAGGTCCGTGACTGGCTCCACGGCTTCGCCGCGGACGTGATCCGGCCGGCCGCCTCCGAGTGGGACGAGCGTGAGGAAACGCCCTGGCCCGTCATCCAGGAGGCGGCGAAGGTCGGGATCTACTCCCTCGACTTCTACGCCCAGCAGTTCTTCGATCCTACGGGGCTCGGCATCCCGATGGCCATGGAAGAGCTGTTCTGGGGCGACGCGGGCATCGCCCTGTCCATCGTCGGTACGGGCCTGGCGGCCGTGGGCGTCCTCGCCAACGGCACCGAGGAGCAGATCGGCACCTGGATCCCGCAGATGTACGGGGACGCCGACGACGTGAAGGTCGCGGCCTTCTGCTCCTCCGAGCCCGACGCCGGCTCCGACGTCGCGTCGATGCGCACCCGCGCGGTCTACGACCAGGCCAAGGACGAGTGGGTGCTCAACGGCACCAAGACCTGGGCGACCAACGGCGGCATCGCCAACGTCCACGTGGTCGTCGCGGTCGTCGACCCCGAGCTCGGCTCCAAGGGGCACGCCTCCTTCATCGTCCCGCCGAACACCCCCGGCCTCTCCCAGGGCCAGAAGTTCAAGAAGCACGGCATCCGCGCCTCGCACACCGCCGAGGTCGTCCTGGAGGACGTGCGCGTTCCGGGGCACTGCCTGCTCGGCGGCAAGGACAAGCTGGACCAGCGCCTCGCCCGCGCCCGCGAGCGCGCCGCCACCGGTGGCGAGCGCGTGAAGAACGCGGCGATGGCCACCTTCGAGGCGTCCCGCCCGGCCGTCGGCGCCATGGCAGTCGGCACCGCCCGTGCCGCGTACGAGGTGGCGCTCGACTACGCCAAGACGCGGACCCAGTTCGGCCGTCCGATCATCGACAACCAGGGCATCGCCTTCCAGCTCGCCGACATGCGGACCCGGATCGACGCGGCCCGGCTGCTGGTCTGGCGCGCCTCCTGGATGGCCACCACCGGCAAGCCGTTCGAGTCGGCCGAGGGCTCCATGTCCAAGCTGTACGCGAGCGAGACGGCCAAGAAGGTCACCGCCCAGGCGGTCCAGATCCTCGGCGGCAACGGCTTCACCCGCGAGTACCCGGTGGAGCGCATGCACCGCGACGCCGCGATCTACACGATCTTCGAGGGCACCAGCGAGATCCAGCGGCTGGTCATCGCCCGCACCCTGTCCGGCATGCCCATCCGCTGACACCCCTGGCGGCCCGCACCCACGAGCGGCCCCCGGCCCCCGGTTCACCACCGGGGGCCGGGGGCCGCCCGCGTCCGCCGTCACGATGGTGTGCGCCTGCCATGTACCTGTAGATTCCCCGTGGAGATCGTGACCGGGACATGGAGGGGGCAGCGATGGTGGGGTCCGGTGCGGGACGGATCGCGGCAGTCGCCGCCACGGCGTTCGGGCTCGTCGTCACCGTACAGACGACGGCGTCCGCCGAGCCGCGGACGGTCGACGCGGTCTTCGGCGGCTACGGGGAGTGGAACGCCGATCCGTACGGCTCCGCCCCCGGGGACTCGATCCGCGCCTGCGACACCGAGGCCGACGGCTGGAGCGTCGAGGTGAAGCTCGACATAGACCGCGACGGCACCTGGGACCGCGTCGCGACCACCCGAGGCCACACCGCGCCCTACTGCACGCCGTGGAAGACCGGCAACATCAAGGAGGACACCCCCGTCCGCGTCCAGGTGACGAACGTGGGCGGAGATGCCACCTACCCCAAGGGCTCCCTGCTGCTGAGCCGCGCCTAGGCGGGCAGCTGGGCCTCGATCGCCGCGACCAGTTCCGGGGCGTCCGGCTCGGTGCGGGGGCGGATGCGGGCCACCGGCTCGCCCGCCGGGGAAATCAGGAACTTCTCGAAGTTCCACTGGACGTCCCCGGCCTCGCCGTCGGCGTCCGCGAGCCGGGTCAGCTCCACGTACAGCGGGTGCCTGCCCTCGCCGTTCACCTCGGTCTTCTCCAGCAGCGGGAAGCTCACTCCGTACGTCGTCGAGCAGAACGTCTCGATCTCCTCGGCGCTCCCCGGTTCCTGGCCGCCGAACTGGTTGCACGGCACACCGAGCACGGTGAGGCCGCGGTCCCCGTACTCCTTCTGGAGCCGCTCCAGACCTGCGTACTGCGGGGTCAGACCGCACTTCGATGCCACATTCACCACCAGCACCGCCCGGCCCCGGTAGTCGCCCAGCGACGTCGGCTCGCCGCCCAGGGTGCGCAGCGGAATGTCGTACAGCGTCATGGATGTCTCCTCATCGGTGTCTTCGGGGATCATTCTCGTCCCCGGCCGCCCTCCGGTACGAGACCGGCCGCCTTGTAGTAGAAGGTCGTCGGCTTCAGCACTCCGGCCGGGTCGGCCGCGTAGTCCGGGACGGACCCGCACTCCGTCCAGCCCGCCGCGCGGTACAGCCGCTCCGCCGGGCTGCCGCTCTCCGTGTCCAGGACCAGCAGCGTGACACCCTCCTCGGCCGCCGCGCGCTCGACCGCGGCCAGCAGCTCCCTGCCGAGACCGCGCCCGCGCGCCGACGGGCGGACCATCAGCTTGGCCACCTCCGCGCGGTGGCGGGCATTGGGCAGCGGGGCCCGCACCAGGCCGATCGTCCCCGCGATGCGTTCCCCGTCCCGGGCGATCCACACCTCCAGCTGCCCCGCCTCCACGGACGCGGCCCTGGCGCGCCACCACTCGGCGGCGGCGGCCCGGTCCAGCGGCGCGAGGAAGCCCACCGATGAGCCGCCCTCGACGGTCTCCACCAGCAGTGCGGCCAGCTCATCGGCGTAAGTGACCAGCTCGGGTCCGGACACCGGGACGATCTCGGTCATGGGGCAGTCCTTCCACGGGACGAGGGGGCGGCACCGGCGGGGGCCGTACGCCGGCCCGCGCGGAGAGCGGCGTGATCATAAGCCGCCGCCCACCGCGGGGGCGAGCGGCGCTCCCACGGCCCCCTGCCCGCCGTGGTGCCGGGCACGCACGCTCGTGCCACGCTGGAACCGGGACGCCCGGTGCGGCACACCGTTCCCGCCGGACGCCCGTTCCAACGAAGGAGGCCCGACATGGCCGGCACCGGCAGTGCAGCACAGACGACGCACGGCACCCACGGATCGCACCACCCCTTCAGAACGGGCTGGACCGCGTTCGCCGCGGTCCTGATGATCTTCGGCGGTGCGATGGCGATCCTCCAGGGGATCTCCGCCATCGCCAAGGACGACGTGTTCGTCGCCACGCGCAACTACGTCTTCCAGTTCAACCTGACCGGCTGGGGCTGGATCCATCTCATCCTCGGCATCGTCATCGTGATCGCGGGCTGCGCCCTGTTCACCGGCGCCTTCTGGGCCCGCGTGATCGGCGTGGTTCTCGCCGGTCTCGGCGCACTGGCCAACTTCGCGTGGCTGCCGCACTATCCGCTGTGGTCCATCGTGCTCATCGCCGTCGACGTCTTCATCATCTGGGCGCTCTGCACGGGCGGGGACAACCGCGCGAGGGGGTGAACGGGGCTCACGGCTCTCTCAGCAGCACGAGCGTGTCGCCCGGGACCGGCTCCGGGCGCTCGTTGTCCGTGACCGGCACGAGCCACCCCTGCGGACGTACCACGAACAGCACCTGCTCACGGGGCGCGGGCGGGCCGGCCGCCGGCCGCGTCACCACCCGCGCCCCGGCCGCGTGCTTCCTCGCGATCTCGGGCCGGGTGAGGCCCGCGCCGAACAAGGGCTCGCCCCCGGCGTACGGGGCCACTGCACCCTCGCTCGCCGCGGACGGCGCGAGACGGCGTACCGTCCCCTCGACGCTCTCGCGGAGAGTCAGCGAGGCCAGTGCGTTGAAGTCGTCCTCACCGGTGAGCAGCAGCACGTCGGTGATCCCTTCGAGCACCATGCCGATGCCCTCCGCCGAGGCCAGCAGCTCGCCGGGCGCCAGCTCCAGCCCGGCCGCCTCGATCCGCGCCCGCTCCTCGTCCGCGCCCGCCCACATCAGCACGTCGAGACCCGCCGTTCTCAGGGCGCATGCCAGGTCGACCGCCCAGGGCGCTCCGCCCACCAGCAGGGGCCGGGAGCGGGCGGACCGCAGTACCCCGAGCCGCCGCGCCACGGGAAACGCCGTCAGGCCGTAGAGCATCACCGTCGCGACGATCACCACGAAGGTCGCGGGCAGGATGCGCTCGGCACCGCCGATGTGGTGCGCGGCGAGTTCGGCCGAGAACGTGGAGGCGGTGGCCGCCGCGACGATGCCCCGGGGCGCCATCCAGCCGACGAACCACCGCTCCCGGACCGGCACATCGGTGCGGGCCGCCGCCAGGTGCGCGATCAGCGGCCTGGTCACCAGGACCAGCAGCGCGACCAGCGCCAGCGAGGGCAGCACCACGTGCCGCAGCGACGCCGGGGTCACCGTCGCCGAGATGGAGACGAACAGCAGCCCGATGATCAAGGAGACCAGCGTCTCGAAGAACGGCCGGCGCGTGGGCAGCTCCAGGCCCGGCAGGTTGGCCATGGCCATCCCCATGACCACGGCGGAGATCAGGCCCGTGTCGTCGCGCAGCGCGTCACAGGCGGCTGCCACGCCGATCACGGCCGCCAGTTGCACCGACGTCGCCAGCTCCTCGCCGATCCGCACCCGCCACAGCACCAGCCACAGCACCCCCGCGCCGACCGCGCCCGCCCCGACGCCCAGCGCCGCGCTGGCCAGGAAGTGCCCGAGGCCGCTGCCGAACCCCGGCCTGCTGCCCGCGAGGACCCCGTGGAAGACGAGTGCACCCAGAATCCCGCCTACCGGGTCGATCAGCGAGCCCTCCCAGACCAGGATCCGCTGCAAGCGCTCGGTGGGCCGTACGAAGGCGAGCAGCGGCCCGACCACCGTCGGCCCCGACACGACGAGGATCGCCGCGAGCATGACCGCCGCCTGCGCCGACATGTCCAGCACCGGTACGGCGAACAGGGCGGCGGACACGACCGTCAGCAGCGCTCCCAGCCACAGCAGCCGGATCACCACCCGCCGGTTGTGCCCCTTCAGCCGCTTCAGGTCCAGCCCCAGCCCGGCGTCGTACAGGATCACCGCGACCGCCAGCGACACCAGCGGCGAGAAGGAGGCCCCCAGCAGCCGTTGCGGATCGACGTCGTCGGTGAGCGCCCCGGCGGTGAACCCGGCCGGCAGCAGTACGAGCAGCGCCGGCACCCGCAACCGGCTCGCCAGCAACTGCGACCCGACCGCGAGGACCACGATCAGCCCGAGCCCCACGTACACCTGATCCGCCGTCATCGACCCGCCTCCTCCGGCGCACCCCGGGCGCCGGACGCGACCCGCACAGCAGCGCGCGTTCCAGCTTCCGTGCCGCGGGGCGGCGGAGGTGCGAGGGCTCGCGTCCCGGGCGTCCTCCGCGGCCCCGCATCCCCCGGACGGACCAGGCGGCGGCGCCCTCAGACCCCGGCGGCCCGCCCCTTCGGGTACCAGTGCGCTTCGGGCCAGTCGTACTCGTCGAACCCGTCAGGGGTCTGCCCGCAGGGCGCGTAGACGCTGATGAAGAGGGTCGTGGTCGAGTCGTTCCACTGGACGTCGACCAGGTCCCCGCCGTCGGGACTCTCGAAGCGGAAGCCCAGCTCACGGAAAGTCGCACCGGCACGATCACCCTCGTGCGTGAGCTTCCAGCCCTGCTTCGCCAGCCGGTCGCGCACGCGCCGCTGTGCCTCCCGGGCGGTCGGCTCGGGCACGCCGGGCACGCTCCAGTCGAGGCCGAAACTGTGGACGTCTGTGCGCGCCTCGTCGATGTGGGCGAGGCTGTCCAGTCCGCGGTAGTAGCAGCTGCCGGTGTCGATCCTGCCCGGAGTGGCGGCGTACGTCCCGGGCAGCGCGAAGCCGTCGTACACCCGGTCCGACCGGTCCTTGACCCGTCGTGCGACGGAATCGGGGTCGACGGATGGGTACGGCGCACCATGCCATGCCCAGTTCCCCGCCAGGGCGGCGCCGACGGCGAGGGCCACCGTCACCACGCCGACGACACTACGGAGGAGGGGCCGTGCGGGGGTACGGATGCCGCGTACCGGGGTCTTGAACATGCGGTCGACGCTATGTGCCGGGATGTGCGCGACGTATGAGTAGCCGTACCCATCCGGGCCCTGAGTGACCCCGGCCCCGGCCCGTCACTCCCGCTTGTCGTCCCACGGCATGCCCAGCCAGCTGTCGAACGACGTGATCAGGGCGACCAGCGCGGCAGCCAGGCGCTGGTCGACCCACGGGGCGTGTACGACGACCTCGCCGTCCGACCGGAACTCCAGCGGAACCTCACCGGCGGCGCGCCAGCGGATGCGCCGGGGGCCGCGCGGTACGTCGCCGCCGCCTCCCAGCAGGCTCCCCACCCCGATCGCCAGCCACAGGGGGAACAGCAGCCACCACACGTACCACCAGAAGATCCGGCCTTTGAGGCCGACGGCTTCCGGGCAGCCGGTCTGCGTGACCGTCCAGCGGGTCCGCAGGCCCTTGCCCGAACACGCCTTCTCGCGGACGACCGTGCCGAGAACCTCCCCGTGACCGCCCAGCACCTGGAACGCCGACACCCCGTCACCGGCCGCCGCCGTCACGACCGTTGCCAGCCGGGAACGGCGCTCCGGGTCGGCCCACAGGACGAACGAGCGGGCGCCGTTCTTGCGGGCCGCGAGGTACGCCGGTATGCCGCCCGGCGGCAGTTCGCGCTCCAGATGGGCCGGCGTCCGCGACTCACCGGCGGGTTCGTCCCTGACGGTGACGACGTGACTGAAGGGCGGGACGGGGGCCGTGACCGCCGCACCCTTCCGCGCCTTCTTCCCTGTCGCGACGGGACTCACTTTCAGGACGGTGGCCACCTGCGTACTCCTCCGTTGTGGTGATCGGGAAGTCGAACACTAGCCCCGCCGCCTGAGAGGATGACGGGGTGGAATCACCAGAAGCCGAGCCGCTGCCCGGCACCGCCGAGGCGACCGGCCCCCGCGTCGTGCGCTGCCGTCTGTGCGGCCGCCCGCTCACCGGCACGGAGTCCCGACGCACCGGCCTCGGCCCCACCTGCGACGCCCGACTGCACCCCGCGTCGCCGGACATCCGTCACCGGCGGCACGAGGTCGAGCAGGACGTCCTCCCCGGCACCTGAGCCGTTACGCGGACGCCGCGTCGCCCAGCCGCCGGAACAGGCCCTCCTGCACCACCGACACCAGCAGATTGCCCGCCCGGTCGTAGATCCGGCCGCGCGCCAGCCCCCGCCCGCCCGTCGCGACCGGCGACTCCTGGTCGTACAGGAACCACTCGTCCGCCCGGAACGGCCGGTGGAACCACATCGCGTGGTCCAGGGACGCCATGTCGAAGCCGCGCGGACCCCACAGCGGCTCCACCGGGATGCGGACCGCGTCCAGCAGCGTCATGTCGCTCGCGTACGTCAGCGCGCACGTGTGCACCAGCGGATCGTCGCCCAGCGGCCCCACCGCGCGCATCCACACCGCGCTGCGCGGATCCGCGTCCTTGATCTCGTCCCGCGTCCAGCGCAGCCGGTCCACGTACCGGATGTCGAACGGCTGACGCCGCGCCATCCGCTCCAGGGCCTCCGGCAGACCTCCCAGGTGCTCGCGCACCTCCTCGGCGACCGTCGGCAGCTCCTCCGGATCCGGCACCACCCGGGCCGGCGGCAGCTGGTGCTCGAAGCCCGCCTCCTCCGGCCGGTGGAACGACGCCGTCAGGTTGAAGATCGTCCGGCCCTGCTGGACCGCCGTCACCCGGCGGGTCGTGAACGACCTGCCGTCCCGGACGCGCTCCACGTCGTACACGATCGGCACGCCGGGACGGCCCGGCCGCAGGAAGTATGCGTGCAGCGAGTGCACCGGCCGGTCCCCGTCCGTGGTGCGACCCGCCGCCACCAGCGCCTGACCCGCGACCTGGCCGCCGAAGACCCGCTGAAGCGACTCGTCGGGGCTGCGGCCCCGGAAGATGTTGACCTCGATCCGCTCCAGGTCGAGCAGGTCGACCAGGCGCTCGGCCGGATTCGTCATGCCGTCGTTCTCCGCTCTCACAGCTGGCCCACGGACGTGACCCGCACGACCGCCCGGCCCTCCTCGTCCGACGCGGCGAGGTCGACCTCCGCGCTGATGCCCCAGTCATGGTCGCCGTTCGGGTCGGCGAACGTCTGCCGGACCCGCCACACACCGTGCGCCGCGTCCTCGTCGATCTTCAGCAGCTTCGGACCGCGGGCGTCGGGACCGGTGCCCAGCTCCTCGTACTCGTCCCAGTACGCGTCCATCGCCTCGCCCCACGCGTCCTCGTCCCAGCCCGCCTCCGCGTCCAGCTCGCCCAGGTCACGGACCCGGTCCAGCGCGGCCAGCTCCACCCGGCGGAACATCGCGTTGCGCACCAGCACCCGGAACGCGCGGGCGTTCGCCGTGACCGGCTTGACCTCGTCCGCCCGCTCCTGCGCCTGCTCGGCGGTCTCCACCTCGGGGTTGGCCAGCTGCTCCCACTCGTCCAGGAGACTGGAGTCGACCTGCCGGACCATCTCGCCCAGCCAGGCGATCAGATCCTCCAGGTCCTCGGACTTGAGGTCGTCCGGAATGGTGTGCTCCAGCGCCTTGTACGCACTCGCCAGATACCGCAGCACAATGCCCTCGGTGCGCGCCAGCTCGTAGTTCGAGGTGAACTCCGTGAACGTCATGGCCCGTTCGTACATGTCACGGATCACCGACTTCGGCGACACCGGATGGTCGCCCACCCACGGGTGGCTGCGCCGGTAGACGTCGTACGCGTGCCACAGCAGCTCGCTCAGCGGCTTCGGGTACGTCACCTCCTGGAGCAGCTCCATCCGCTCCTCGTACTCGATGCCGTCGGCCTTCATCTGCCCGACCGCCTCGCCGCGCGCCTTGTTCTGCTGCGCCGCCAGGATCTGGCGCGGGTCGTCGAGCGTCGACTCCACCACCGAGACCATGTCCAGCGCGTACGACGGCGAGTCCGGGTCCAGCAGCTCGAACGCGGCGAGCGCGAACGTCGACAGCGGCTGGTTCAGCGCGAAGTCCTGCTGGAGGTCGACGGTCAGCCGCACGATGCGGCCCTCCGCGTCCGGCTCGTCCAGCTGCTCCACCACACCGCCGTCCAGCAGCGACCGGTAGATCGCGATGGCCCGGCGGATGTGCCGCAGCTGCGCCCGGCGCGGCTCGTGGTTGTCCTCCAGCAGATGCCGCATCGCCTCGAAGGCGTTGCCCGGCCGGGCGATCACGGACAGCAGCATCGTGTGCGTGACCCGGAAACGCGAGGTCAGCGGCTCCGGATCGGACTGGATCAGCTTGTCGAACGTGGTCTCCGACCAGGCCACGAAGCCCTCGGGGGCCTTCTTGCGGACGACCTTCCGCTTCTTCTTCGGGTCGTCACCGGCCTTCTTGACCGCCTTCTCGTTCTCGATGACGTGCTCCGGGGCCTGTGCCACGACGAAGCCCGCCGTGTCGAACCCCGCCCGCCCCGCCCGGCCGGCGATCTGGTGGAACTCCCGCGCCCGCAGCGTCCGCACCCGGGTGCCGTCGTACTTGGTGAGCGCCGTGAACAGCACCGTCCGGATCGGTACGTTGACGCCGACGCCGAGCGTGTCCGTACCGCAGATCACCTTCAGCAGACCCGCCTGCGCCAGCTTCTCCACCAGCCTGCGGTACTTGGGCAGCATGCCCGCGTGATGCACGCCGATCCCGTGGCGCACGTACCGCGAGAGGTTCTGCCCGAACTTGGTGGTGAAGCGGAAGTTGCCGATCAGATCGGCGATCTTCTCCTTCTCCTCCTTCGTGCACATGTTGATGCTCATCAGCGACTGCGCCCGCTCCACGGCCGCCGCCTGCGTGAAGTGCACGATGTACACCGGCGACTGCCGGGTGTCCAGAAGCTCGGTGAGCGTCTCCGTGATCGGCGTCAGGCGGTACTCGTAGCTCAGCGGCACCGGACGCGTCGCCGAACGGATCACCGACGTCGGGCGGCCGGTGCGCCGGGTCAGGTCCTCCTCGAACATCCGGACGTCGCCGAGCGTCGCCGACATCAGGACGAACTGCGCCTGAGGCAGCTCCAGGATCGGGATCTGCCAGGCCCAGCCGCGGTCCTGCTCCGCGTAGAAGTGGAACTCGTCCATCACGACCTGGCCGATGTCCGCGTACTTCCCGTCGCGCAGCGCGATGGAGGCCAGCACCTCGGCGGTGCAGCAGATCACCGGGGCGTCGGCGTTGACCGAGGCGTCCCCGGTGAGCATGCCGACGTTCTCCGTGCCGAACAGCTTGCACAGGTCGAAGAACTTCTCCGAGACCAGCGCCTTGATGGGCGCGGTGTAGAAGGTGACCTTGTCCTGGGCCAGCGCCGTGAAGTGCGCACCCGCCGCGACCAGGCTCTTCCCGGACCCGGTGGGGGTCGACAGGATCACGTTGGCCCCCGACACCACCTCGATCAGCGCCTCCTCCTGAGCGGGGTAGAGGGTGATCCCCTGCGTCTCGGTCCAGGACGAGAAGGCCTCGAAGAGAGCGTCGGGATCGTCGGTCGGGGGCAGCTGATCGATAAGGGTCACGCCCCCATCTTGCCTGTCTTCCGCCCGGATGAGGGAACCGGACGACGGCCCGAAGATCACGGACGATACGCTGCCCTCTCAACTCGGCCACGCCGCAACGGCGCTGGCCGGATCACGCGCCCGGGCACCACCCGGGGCACACGGCGACACCTACGGGGGCTCGGCAGTCATGATGGGACCGGCACACTCTCTGTCAGGGGCAGCGGCCTGGCTGGGGGTGGGCGCCGCGGCGGCCGCGACCGGCTACACCATGCCGTGGCCCGTCCTCGTGGTCGGGGCCCTGATCAGCGCGGGTGCCGCGCTCGCCCCCGACCTCGACCACAAGTCGGCGACCATCTCGCGCGCCTTCGGCCCCCTCTCGCGCGGGGTGTGCGAGATCGTCGACAAGCTCTCGCACGCCGTCTACAAAGCCACCAAGCTGCGGGGCGACTCCAACCGCAACGGTGGCCACCGCACCCTCACCCACACCTGGGTATGGGCGGTGCTGATCGGGGCGGGCGCCTCGGCCATCGCGATCACCGGCGGCCGGTGGGGCGTCCTCGCCATCCTCTTCGTCCACCTCGTCCTCGCCGTCGAGGGGCTGCTCTGGCGCGCCGCCCGCGTCTCCAGCGACGTCCTGGTGTGGCTGCTCGGCGCGACCAGCGCGTGGATCCTCGCCGGCATCCTCGACAAGCCGGGCAACGGCGCGGACTGGCTGTTCACCGACCCCGGCCAGGAGTACCTGTGGCTCGGGCTGCCGATCGTGCTCGGCGCCCTCGTCCACGACATCGGCGACGCGCTGACCGTCTCGGGCTGCCCGATCCTGTGGCCGATCCCCCTGGGCCGCAAGCGCTGGTACCCGATCGGCCCGCCGAAGGTCATGCGCTTCAAGGCCGGCAGCTGGGTGGAGATCAAGGTGCTGATGCCGGTCTTCATGATCCTCGGCGGCGTGGGCGCGGCGGCCGCGATGAACGTCATCTGAACCGCCCGGGGGCCGGTGGACCGGCCCCCGGGCGCCGTGTCACCCGTGCCAGGACCGCCAGAGCGCCGCGTACGCACCGTCCGCCGCGACCAGCTCGTCATGGCTGCCCAGCTCACTGATCCGGCCCTGCTCGACCACGGCGATCACGTCCGCGTCGTGCGCGGTGTGCAGCCGGTGGGCGATGGCCACCACCGTACGGCCGTCCAGCACCCTGGCCAGCGACCGCTCCAGGTTGCGGGCCGCCCGGGGGTCGAGCAGCGAGGTCGCCTCGTCCAGGACCAGCGTGTGCGGATCGGCCAGGACCAGCCGGGCCAGCGCGATCTGCTGGGCCTGCGCCGGGGTGACCACCAGACCGCCCGAGCCGACGTCGGCGTCGAGCCCGTCCTCCAGCGCCCTCGCCCAGCCGTCCGCTTCGACCGCGGCGAGCGACGCCCACAGCTCCGCGTCCTCGGCGTCCGTACGGGCCAGCAGCAGGTTGTCCCGCAGCGAACCGACGAACACGTGGTGCTCCTGGTTGACCAGCGCCACGTGCGACCGCACCTGCTCCGTCGGCATCCGCGACAGTTCCGCGCCGCCGAGCGTGATCTCACCGGTCCTGGGCGCGTAGATCCCTGCCAGCAGCCGCCCCAGCGTCGACTTGCCCGCACCCGACGGGCCGACCAGCGCCAGCCGCGTACCCGGCGCGACGTCCAGCGACACCCGGTGCAGGACGTCGACCCCGTCCACGTACCCGAAACGAACCTCGTCCGCCCGCACGTCACGGCCGTCCGGAGCGACCTCGGCGTCGCCCGCGTCCGGCTCGATCTCCCGGACGCCCACCAGCCGCGCCAGCGACACCTGGGCCACCTGCAACTCGTCGTACCAGCGCAGGATCAGACCGATCGGGTCCACCATCATCTGCGCGAGCAGCGCACCCGTGGTGAGCTGGCCGACGGTCATCCACCCCTCGATGACGAACCAGCCGCCCAGCAGCAGGACCGCGCCGAGAATCGTCGCGTACGTGATGTTGATGACCGGGAAGAGCACCGTGCGCAGGAACAGCGTGTACCGCTCCCACGCGGTCCACTGCCTGACGCGCAGATCGGACAGGGCGACCCGGCGTGCCCCCAGCCGGTGCGCCTCCACGGTCCGCCCGGCGTCCACGGTCTCCGCCAGCACCGCCGCGACCGCCGCGTAACCGGCGGCCTCGGAACGGTACGCCGACGGCCCCCGGCGGAAGTACCAGCGGCAGCCGATGAGCAGCACGGGCAGTGCCACGACAACCGCGAGGGCCAGCGGGGGAGCGGTGACGGTGAGGGCGCCGACGAGCAGCCCCACCCACACCACGCCGATCGTCAGCTGCGGAACCGCCTCGCGCATGGCGTTGGCGAGGCGGTCGATGTCCGTGGTGATCCTGGACAGCAGATCGCCCGTACCGGCCCGCTCCAGTACCCCCGGAGGCAGCCGTACCGACCGGACGAGGAAGTCCTCGCGCAGGTCGGCGAGCATCTCCTCGCCCAGCATGGCGCTGCGCAGCCGCATCATCCGCGTGGCCGCCGTCTGCACGACGAGCGCCACCGCGAACACCACGGCGGTGCGCTCCAGATGCAGGTCGCGCACGCCGTCGGACAGGTCCTCGACGAGCCCGCCCAGCAGGTACGGGCCGACGATCGACGCGATCACCGCCAGCGTGTTGAGCAGGGTCACCAATACGAACGGCTTCCGGTGGCGCCGCAGCAGCTCCACGACGTACGCCCGTACGGTCGTGGGACCGGCGACCGGCAGGGTCGTCGCCGTCTCCGGGGCCGACGGGTCGTAGGCGGGCGGCTGGTGCGCGGGTGTACTCCGGGCCGTTGTCCCGTGGTCCGGTTTCTCGTGGGCCGGTGCGGCGACGCCGGTCACTGCCTCTCCTCTCATGCCCGTTCCTCGACTTCCTGGTTGGTTCCGATGCCCTCGCGCCGCTCGGGTGCGGCCGCGGGCGCCATCTCGTCGTCGGTGTCACGGGTGACGACCGCCCGGTAGCGCGCCTCGGAGCGCAGCAGTTCGCGGTGCGTGCCGACCGCCACGACCGTGCCCCCGTCCACCAGAGCCACCCGGTCGGCCAGGTCCAGCAGCAGGGGCGAGGACGAGAAGGCGACGGTTGTACGGTCCGTCCGCAGCGCCTTGACGCCCGCGGCGACCCGGGCCTCGGTGTGGGAGTCGACCGCGGAGGTGGGCTCGTCCAGGACGAGGGTCTCCGGGTCGGTCAGCAGCGACCGGGCCAGGGCGAGCCGCTGGCGCTGGCCGCCGGACAGGGACCGGCCGCGCTCGGTGATCCGGGTGTCCAGCGGCTCGCAGTCCGGGTCGGGGGACGCCTGGGCCAGCGCGGCCAGCACGTCGTCGCACTGCGCCGCGGTCAGGGCGGCCTCGGGCTCCACCCGCCCGGACGACGGCACGTCCAGCAGTTCGCGCAGGGTGCCCGAGAGCAGCACCGGGTCCTTGTCCTGGACCAGGACCACGGTCCTGGCGGCGGCCGGTTCCAGGTCGTCGAGCGGTACGCCGCCCAGCAGGACGGACGGCGGCTCGTAGGCATCGGCGTCGGCGTCGGGCTGGGCGTGGCCGCCGAGCCGTTCCGCCAGTCGGCCCGCCTCGTCGGGGTCGCCGCAGACCACGGCGGTGAACAGGCCCCGCGGGGCGAGCAGACCCGTGGCCGGGTCGTACAGGTCGCCCGACGGGGCGGTGGTGGCCGTGGCCTCCCGGGAGGTCCGGCGCAGCGACAGCACCCGTACGGCACGCTCGGCGGAGGGCCGCGAGAAGGAGTAGGCCTGCGCGATCTCCTCCACGTTCCGCAGGGGGAACAGCATCAGTGTCACCGCGCTGTACACCGTCACCAGCTGACCGACCTCGATCACGCCGTCCCGGGCGAGCGCGGCGCCGTGGATCACCAGGGCCAGCAGCAGGGCGCCCGGCAGCAGCACCTGGACCGCCGAGATCAGCGACCACATCCGGGCGCTGTGCACGGCGGCCTTGCGGACCTCCTGCGAAGCGCGCCGGTAGCGGTCCAGGAAGAGCTGCTCGCCGCCGATGCCGCGCAGGACGCGCAGCCCGGCCACGGTGTCGGAGGCGAGTTCGGTCGCCTTTCCGCCCTTCTCGCGCTGTACGTCGGCCCGTCGGGTGGCGCGGGGCAGCAACGGCAGCACGGACAGGGCGAGGAACGGCACGGCGATCGCCACGAGCATGCCCAGGGGCGGGAGATAGAGAAGGAGGCCGACGCTGATGATGACGAGAATCGCGGCGGCGGCCAGGAAGCGCGAAAGAGCCTCGACGAACCAGCCGATCTTCTCCACGTCACCGGTGGACACCGCCACCACCTCGCCCGCCGCGACCCTGCGCGTCAGGAGCGCACCCAGCTCCGCGGTCTTGCGGGCCAGCAGCTGCTGCACCCGGGCCGCGGCCGTGATCCAGTTGGTGACGGCGCTGCGGTGGACCATGGCGTCGCTCGCCGCGGTCAGCACGCCCAGCAGCGCGGTCAGCGCACCGGCCAGCGCGAGCCGGCCCCCGGACCGGTCGACGACCGCCTGGACGGCGAGCCCCACCGCGAGCGGGTAGCCCGCGATCGAGCACTGGTGCAGCAGCCCCCACAGAAGGGACTTGAGCTGGCCGCGGATCTGATTGCGGCCCAGCCAGATCAGGAAGCGGGGCCCCGAACGGACGTCGGGGTCGCCGGGGTCCGAATACGGAAGATCGCGAATGTGCATGACGTCCCAAAGGATCGGAAGACCGGGCCCGCGAGGCGCGGTGGAAGCGCGTCGGGGCAGCACTGGATCGCCTGCGGGGGTGCGCAGACGGGGGAACCAAACCGTGCAAGCCTCGCGTAGCGCCGGGGACGCGGCAAACGGTTTTATGCCGGGGGAGAGGACAGCCCGTACCGCCGCGGGAGAGCGGGCGGGTAAAGATTGGGCACGCTTTCGCCGGGCCGGCCCGGGGCGGGCGAGGGCGCACATCGCCGGGTGCGAGCATGGATGGATGCATATAGCCGGTGCGGTACGAGTGGTGGTCTCGGCGGCCGCCTGTGGTGTCCTGCTCACGACCCTGACCTCCTGCGGCGACGGGAACGAACCGCGGAAGGGCGGCGCCGACAGCTCGGCCGCCGCGGAAGGCGGCCGGTCGAAGGCCCCGACCACCGACCTGAAGCGCATCCCCGATGTGGGCGACCGGCTCCGGTCGAAGATCCCGGCCCGGTCCCGCCAGGTCGTCGCCGTCTACGGCGAGGGCAGGAACTCCCCGGACTCCACCGTCGTGCTCTACACCAAGTCCGGCTCCACCTGGGACAGGAAAGCCGCCTGGAAGGGCCACAACGGCAAGAAGGGCTGGACGGCCGACCACCACGAGGACGACAAGCGCAGCCCCGTCGGAGTCTTCACCCTCAGCGACGCGGCCGGCGTACTGCCCGACCCGGGCGCACGTCTCCCGTATACGCAGACCACCTCGATCCAGGCGCCGCACTACTGGGCGAAAGCCGCCTGGCACGACTTCGACTACGTCATCGCCATCGACTACAACCGCGTCAAAGGCACGCCGCCCAACGACCCGACGCGCCCGCAGGGCCGGTCCAAGGGCGGCAGCATCTGGCTGCACATGGACCACGGCAGCGGCACCTCGGCGTGCGTGAGCGTCTCGAAGCAGGCCATGGAACACATACTGCGCACCCTGGACCCGAAGCAGCACCCGGTCATCGTCATGGGTGACCGGGCCGACCTCCGCGCCTGAGGGAGGCGCCCGAGCCTCAGGCCGGGCCCGGGCGGGTCGCCCACTCCAGTTCCATCAGAGCCGAGTGGTACGAACGGCCCGTCGCCCGGTCCATGCCGATCTCGCACATCCGGTTGGCCGAGAGATACGCGTCGTACTCCCGGGGCCGCACCTCGGCCGCCTCCTTCGCGGTGGCGGACTCCGTCAGCTCCTTGTGCAGCATCCCGCGGTCGCCCGCGAATCCGCAGCACGCGGCGTCGTCAGGGATCACGGCCTCGTGCGCGCACGCCTCCGCGACGGCGCGCAACTGGGCGACATCGTCCAGGTGCTCCATGGAACAGGTCGGGTGCAGCACGGCGGCGTCCGACTTCCGGAGCACCGTCAGCGCCGGCAGCAGCTCGTCCGCCGCCCAGACCAGCGAGTCGACCACGGTCAGCTCGCGGTGCAACGCCCGGTTGTCCTCGGTGAGATACGGCACCACCTCATGGGCGATGCCCAGCGTGCAGGACGAGGCGTCGACGACCAGCGGCAGCTTCCCGCCGGCCGTCCAGCCCCAGGCGGCCTCCACGATCCGGTTCGCCATCACGGCGTTGCCGGAGTCGTACCCCTTGGAGTGCCAGATCGTGGCGCAGCAGGTCCCGTTGACGTCGTCCGGGATCCAGACGGGCTTCCCCGCCCGGGCCGAGACGGCGACCACGGCCTGCGGCAGGGACGGGCCGCGGTGACTGTCCGGGCTGCCGAAGATCCGGTTGACGCAGGCCGGGTAGTAGACCGCGCTCGCCCCCGCCCGGGAGGTGCGCGGCAGTTTGCGGGACGCGGCTCCGGGGATCTCCGCCAGCCACTCGGGGACCAGGTCGGGGCTCACCGCGCGGCGGGCGAGCCGGGTGACGCCCCGCAGCAGCCGGTCGTCGATCCGGCTCGCCGCAGCGACCGCGAGCCGCGCCGCCGTCTCCGCCTTGCCGAAGTGCTTGGCGGCGAGCGCGGCGATCCGCTCCTCGCGCGGCGTGTGCCGCTGGTGGCGGAAGTCCTTCATCATGGCGCCCGTGTCGATCCCGACCGGACAGGCGAGCTTGCAGGTGGAGTCACCGGCGCAGGTGTCCACCGCGTCGTAGCCGTAGGCGTCGACGAGACCCGTCTCGACGGGTGAGCCGTCCGGCTGCCGCATCATCTC
The DNA here is from genome assembly GCF_900105515.1 of Streptomyces sp. 2131.1. Lineage (GTDB taxonomy): Bacteria > Actinomycetota > Actinomycetes > Streptomycetales > Streptomycetaceae > Streptomyces > Streptomyces drozdowiczii. The sequence continues at coordinate 6,258,880 of NZ_FNSY01000001.1, forward strand.
CCGGCGCAGCACGATGCGCTGGCGCGGTGAGGTGGTCAGGTCGTGGCTGGGGCAGGTCGGTTCGCAGAAGCCGCACTCGATGCACGGGTCGGCGACCGCCTCGACCTTCGGGATGGTCTTCAGGCCGCGCAGGTGCGCCTTCGGGTCGCGGTCGAGGACGATCCGCGGGGCCAGGACCCCGTCGGGGTCGATGACCTGCTTCGTACGCCACATCAGCTCGGTCGCCCGCGGGCCCCACTCCAGTTCGAGGAAGGGGGCGATGTTGCGGCCCGTCGCGTGCTCCGCCTTGAGCGATCCGTCGAACCGCTCCACCGTCAGCCGGCAGAAGTCGTCCATGAAGGCGGCGTAGCGGTCGACGTCGGACGGGCGCGCCGCGTCGAAGGCCAGCAGGAAGTGGAGGTTGCCGTGCGCGGCGTGGCCGGCGACGGCGGCGTCGAAGCCGTGCTCCGCCTGGAGGGCCAGCAGCGCCTCGCAGGCGTCGGCCAGCCGGGACGGCGGGACGGCGAAGTCCTCCGTGATCAGCGTCGTGCCCGAGGGGCGGGAGCCGCCGACCGCGGTGACGAAGGCCTTGCGGGCCTTCCAGTAGCCGGAGATGGTGCCGGCGTCCCGGGTGAACTCGTTGGTCACCGAGGTGACGGGCCGGACCAGCTCCAGCTTCCGCACCACATCGGCCGCCGCCCGCTCGTACGCCTCCTGACCCTCCTCGTCCGGGGCCCGGAACTCCACCAGCAGCGCGGCGGTCTCCTTCGGCAGCCCGGCCCAGTCGGCGGGGACGCCCCGCACGCTGACGGAGGCGCGCAGGGTGTTGCCGTCCATCAGCTCCACGGCGATGGCGCCCGCCTCGTTGAACAGCGGCACGGCGGCGGCCGCGGCGGTCAGCGAGGGGAAGAACAGCAGCGCCGTGGAGATCCGGCGGTCGAGCGGCAGCGTGTCGAAGACGACCTCGGAAATGAAGCCGAACGTCCCCTCGGACCCGACCATGAGGCCGCGCAGGATCTCTACCGGGGTCGAACCGTCCAGGAACGCGTCGAGCCGGTAGCCGTTGGTGTTCTTGATCTCGTACTTGGCCCGGATGCGGGCGGTCAGCGCGGCATCGGCCTCGATCTCCGCCTTGAGCGCCAGCAGCCCCTCGCACAGGTGCGGCTCGGCCCGCGCCAGCTCCTCGTCGGCGGCCGGGTCGCCGGTGTCCACGACCGTGCCGCCGGGCAGCACGACGGTGAGCGAGGAGACGGTCCGGTACGAATTGCGGGTGGTGCCCGCCGTCATGCCGGAGGCGTTGTTGGCGACGACCCCGCCGATCGTGCACGCGATGGCGCTCGCCGGGTCGGGCCCGAGCAGCCGGCCGTACCGGGCGAGGGAGGCGTTGGCCCGTACGACCGTCGTCCCGGGGCGGATGCGGGCGCGGGCGCCGTCGTCCAGGACCTCGATGCCCGCCCAGTTCCGCCGGACGTCGACGAGGATGTCCTCACCCTGGGCCTGGCCGTTGAGGCTGGTGCCGGCGGCGCGGAAGACGACGTTGCGGCCCCTGCCGTGCGCGTACGACAGGATCGCGGAGATGTCGTCGATGTCCTCGGGGACGACGACCACCTGGGGCACGAACCGGTACGGGCTGGCGTCGGAGGCGTACTTCACCAGGTCGGAGATCTTCCAGAGCACCTTGTGCGCGCCGAGCAGGGCGGTCAGCTCGTCGCGCAGCGTCTCCGGAGTGCCCTTGGCCCGTGCGTCGGGGACGCGGTCGTGGGAGGGCGGGCGCACCGCCGCGGGGCGCAGGGTGTCGGGGTCCGGCTCCAGCAGCGGCATGGTGGTTCTCCTCGGCGGCTTGTCGGTCCGGCGGCCCGGCGCCGCTTCCCGTGCCCGGTCAGCAGCGGCGCTCCGGCATTCCGTTGACCAGGGCGGTGAGCAGGCCGCCGAGCACCTCGCGCTGGTCGGCGGTCAATGGAGCCAGGATCTCCTCCGCGGCCGCCCGGCGCGCGTCGCGCAGCGAGCGGAGCGTGGCGATGCCCTCGTCCGTGATCTCGATCCTGACCACCCTACGACTGTCCGGATCGGGGACGCGGCGCACCCTGCCACCGGCCTCCAGAGCGTCCACCAGCGTCGTCACGGCCCGCGGGACCACGTCGAGACGGTGCGCGAGATCCGCCATTCGGGGCGGTCCGTCGTAGTGCGCGACCGTGCGCAGCAGCCGGAACTGCGCCGGTGTGATGCCGATCGGCTCCAGCTGACGGCTCTGGATGCGCTGGAGCCTGCGCGTCAGCCGCAGCAGCTGTTCGGCGAGCACGCCGTCGGGGTCGGGGGAGTCCATGGGGGCAACACTATCAGGACTTGGTTCATTGTGAGTATGGGTAACAATGAGCTATGCTCTCATTCGGCTCGACTGCCAAGGTCGCGATTCCCGCGTACGGGCAGCCCTGCCCGTACGCCGTGCAGGCGCGCCCGCCACCCGCGGCCGCGCCCGTACGGCCCCGTCGCCGCACGCCCCACGAAGGAGCACATGAAACCCGACGAACCCACGTGGACACCGCCGCCCGATGACACGGCCCAGCCGCCCGCCGAGCTGCGCCGGATCCTCCGCCTCTTCCGCCCCTACCGCGGACGCCTCGCGATCGTCGGACTGCTCGTCGGCGCCTCGTCGCTGGTGTCGGTCGCCTCGCCGTTCCTGCTGCGCGAGATCCTGGACACCGCCCTCCCGCAGGGGCGGACCGGGCTGCTCACGCTGCTCGCCCTCGGCATGATCCTCACCGCCGTGATGAACAGCGTCTTCGGCGTGCTGCAGACCCTCATCTCCACCACCGTCGGCCAGCGCGTCATGCACGACCTGCGCACCGCCGTCTACGCGCAGCTCCAGCGGATGCCGCTCGCCTTCTTCACCCGGACCCGCACGGGCGAAGTGCAGTCCCGGATCGCCAACGACATCGGCGGCATGCAGGCCACCGTCACCTCGACGGCGACCTCCCTCGTCTCCAACCTCACCGCGGTCATCGCCACCGTCGTCGCCATGCTCGCGCTCGACTGGCGGCTCACCGTCGTCTCGCTGCTCCTGCTGCCGGTGTTCGTCTGGATCAGCCGCCGGGTCGGCCGCGAACGCAAGAAGATCACCACCCAGCGCCAGAAGCAGATGGCCGCCATGGCCGCCACCGTCACCGAGTCGCTCTCCGTCAGCGGCATTTTGCTCGGCCGCACCATGGGCCGTTCCGACTCGCTCACCCGGGGCTTCGCCGAGGAGTCCGAGCGGCTGGTCGACCTCGAAGTGCGCTCCAGCATGGCCGGCCGGTGGCGCATGTCGACGATCGGCATCGTCATGGCCGCCATGCCCGCCGTCATCTACTGGGCGGCCGGCATGGCCCTCCAGTCCGGCGGACCCGCCGTCTCGATCGGCACCCTGGTCGCGTTCGTCTCGCTCCAGCAGGGCCTTTTCCGCCCCGCCGTGAGCCTGCTCTCCACCGGCGTGCAGATGCAGACGTCGCTCGCGCTCTTCCAGCGGATCTTCGAGTACCTCGACCTCACCGTGGACATCACGGAGCCGGAGAAGCCGGTGCACCTGGACACGATCCGGGGCGAGGTCCGCTTCGAGAACGTCGACTTCAGCTACGACGAGAAGAGCGGCCCGACCCTCAGCGGCGTCGACGTGACCGTGCCCGCGGGAGCGGGACTGGCTGTCGTCGGCCCAACCGGCTCCGGCAAGTCCACCCTCAGCTACCTCGTGCCCCGGCTCTACGACGTGACCGGCGGCCGGGTGACCATCGACGGCATCGACGTGCGCGACCTCGACTTCGACACCCTCGCCCGGGCCGTCGGCGTCGTCTCGCAGGAGACGTACCTCTTCCATGCCTCGGTCGCCGAGAACCTGCGCTTCGCGAAGCCGGACGCGACCGACGAGGAGATCGAGGCGGCGGCCCGCGCGGCGCAGATCCACGACCACATCGCCTCGCTGCCCGACGGCTACGACACCCTCGTCGGTGAACGCGGATACCGCTTCTCCGGAGGTGAGAAGCAGCGCCTGGCCATCGCACGGACCATCCTGCGCGACCCGCCGGTGCTGATCCTCGACGAGGCGACGAGCGCCCTCGACACCCGTACCGAATTCGCCGTGCAGGAGGCCATCGACTCCCTCTCCGCCGGACGCACCACGATCACCATCGCCCACCGGCTCTCCACCGTCCGCGACGCCGACCAGATCGTCGTCCTGGACGGCGGCCGCACAGCGGAGCGCGGCACCCACGAAGAACTGCTTCAGCAGGACGGACGGTACGCGGCACTGGTCCGCCGGGACACCGAACTGACCCCGGTCGGCGGCTGATGACCGCCCGCCGGGAATGGCCTCCCCGGAGACGCGACCGGCGCGGGTTAGCGTGCCCGCATGGCGCACCAGACCCCGGAAACCCCGCCCTCGGTCACCCCGCCCCACCCCCGCCGCAGAACGCGCTTGACCCGGCGCGGCCGTCTGACGCTGCTCATCGGTGCCGTCCTCGTCCTCGGCGTGGCCGCAGCAGTGCTCGTCCCCCTGCTCACCAGGGGACCGAAGACCGAGGAGGCCGCCCGCCCGCTGGTCATCCCCGAGGGGTGGCGCGCGACCCAGGTCTACGCGGCCGTCGACAAGGCCCTCGGCGAGCCCGCCGGCACTACGGGAAAGGCCGCACCGGCGGCGGACCTGCCGCTCCCGGCCGGCGCGAAGGGGAACCCCGAGGGCTACCTCTACCCGGCGACGTACCCGGTCACCTCCGCGACCACCCCGAAGGGCCTGCTGCGCTATATGACCGACACGGCGGTCGAACGCTTCGGCGCGGACCACATCACCGCCGGCGCCCGGCGCAACGACGTGACCGTCTACCAGACGGTGACCATTGCCAGCATCGTCCAGGCCGAGGCGGACACCGAGGCGGACATGGGCAAGGTGGCCCGGGTCATCCACAACCGGCTCGACCGGGGCATGCCGCTCCAGATGGACTCCACCCTCAACTACGCGATGAACCGCAGCACGCTGGACACCAGCACGGGGGACACGAAACTCGACAGCCCGTACAACAGCTACGCCCACAAGGGCCTCCCGCCCACTCCGATCGGCAACCCGGGTGAGCAGGCGATGGCCGCGGCCATCAACCCCACCGCGGGCCCTTGGCTGTACTTCGTCACCGTGGCCCCGGGTGACACCCGCTTCACCGCCGACTACGCCGAACAACAACGCAACGTCGCGGAGTTCAACCGGAACCGACGGGGGACGGGGGAGGGGTAGACGGCCGCCGGCCACGGCATGCGGGCTGGGCGTACAGCCCCCGCTGGTACGTCAGACGTACGCGGATTCCTGGGTGAGCACCGGAACCGGCGCCCCGTCGCCCGACGCTTCCCTTCCCAGCAGCTCCACGATCTCCCGCACGGCGGCGCGCCCGGCTCTGTTGGCGCCGATGGTGCTGGCGGAGGGGCCGTAGCCGACGAGGTGGATGCGCGGGTCGCGTACGGCGCGGGTGCCCTCGACCCGGATGCCGCCGCCGCGCTCACGCAGCCGGAGCGGGGCGAGGTGGTCGATGGCCGCGCGGAAGCCGGTGGCCCAGAGGATGACGTCGGCCTCGATGCGGCGGCCGTTGTCCCAGACGACACCGGACGGCGTGATCCGGTCGAACATGGGCAGCCGGTCGAGCACCCCGGACTCGCGGGCGCGACGGATGGCGTCGTTGACGGGCAGCCCGGTCACACTCACCACGCTCTGCGGCGGCAGCCCCCGCCGGACCCGGTCCTCCACCATGGCCACGGCCGCCCGCCCCTGGTCCTCACCGAAGGGCCCTTCCCGGAAGACCGGCGGCCGGCGGGTGACCCAGTGGGTCTCCGCCGCCACCTCGGCGATCTCCATCAGATGCTGGGTGCCGGAGGCCCCGCCGCCGACGACGACCACCCGCTGCCCGGCGAACTCGGCCGGGCCCGGATAGCCGGCCGTGTGCAATTGCCGGCCCCGGAAGGTCTCCTGCCCCGGGTAGCGGGGCCAGAAGGGCCGGTCCCACGTCCCCGTGGCGTTGATCAGGGCACGCGTCGCGTACGTACCCTCGGAGGTCTCGACGAGCAGCCGGCCGCCCTCGCCCTCGCTTACGGCGCCGACCTCGACCGGCCGGTGCACACGCAGCCCGAAGGCGCGCTCGTACCGGTCGAAGTACGCGCCGATGACCTCGGACGAGGGCCGCGAGTCGTCCGCACCGGTCAGCCGCATACCCGGCAGCGCGTGCATGCCGTGCACCTTGCCGTACGTCAGCGACGGCCACCGGAACTGCCATGCGCCGCCGGGCGCCGGCGCGTGGTCGAGGACCACGAAGTCGCGGTCCGGCTCCAGGCCCACGCGTCGCAGGTGGTACGCCGCCGACAGCCCCGCCTGTCCGGCGCCGATCACCACGACGTCCACCGAGCGCATCCCGATATCGTTCACGCTTCTACCAACTAGGACGGCCCCTCAGAACTTCCCTCAAGCCGGTCGCTCAGCGGTTTCGGTCCCGGGCCACGGCAGGATGGGGCTCATGTCTTCTGCTTTCACCACCACGGTCCTGCAGATCACGACCGGTTCGACGGAGACCGTCACCGACCTGACACCGGACTGCGAACAGTTCCTCGCCCGGGCGGCCTCCGGCCGCGACGGCCTGCTCAACATCTTCGTCCCGCACGCCACCGCAGGCATCGCCGTCCTGGAAACCGGTGCGGGCAGCGACGACGACCTCCTCGCCACCCTCCACACCCTGCTCCCGGCCGACAACCGCTGGCAACACCGCCACGGCGCCCCCGGCCACGGCCGCGACCACGTACTCCCGGCCCTGGTACCCCCGCACGCGACACTCCCGGTGATCGCGGGCAGTCTGGAGCTGGGGACGTGGCAGTCGGTGTGCCTGGTGGACACGAATATCTCTAATCCCAACCGTCAAGTTCGGTTGAGCTTCCTGAGCTGATCGCACAGCTCCGCAGGCCATGCCGGGGCTACGAGGTGCGCGACGAGGGGAAACTGCTCGTCGCGTTCGGGCCTGAAGCTCGGCTTGGAGGGCTCGGGCTGTGAGCCCGAGCCCTCCAAGCCGCCGAAGAACGCGTGCTGAGGGACGGCGGACTGTCACGTGGCCGGATCCACGGTTCGGGTGAAGTAGCGGTGCCCGGTGGGGCCAAAGCTGCGCTCATCCATCGTCACTGCCCCGTGGCGGAAGCGTGTGCCTCGATTGCCGCGTCGGCAGCGGCCAGGTGATGTGTGACCGGGCCGAAGGAGACCAGGCCGCTGCCCGCGCCGGCGTACTCGGCTGCGACGCGGGCGAGTTCGTCCCGGGCGCGGCGTAGTACCGGCAGGTGTCCCACGGACGCTGCGGTTCGGGCGATTACTTACCACAGGGCTTCCTGGAACCGATGATCCGGGCGGCCAGTTCCGGATCGCCGGTCCTCTTCGTCACCTCGTCCTCCCCCCTCCGTCGTCGCCGACTACCGCGCCTCGGCCGGGGTGGACGTCGACCACGACACCACCGACATGGAGAACGGCAACAAGCCGGCCATGCCCGTCACCGTCCTCCAGCAGGACTGGGGAACCGCTCTCGGCTACCCCCCAGGGCCTCTGGAGCGCCTGGACCGACGACCTCCGCCACCAGACCGTCTCCCGCGGGCACTTCATGGCCGAAGAAGACCCCCAGCTGATCGCATCCGAGATCCGGGCCCTCACCGACCGCTGAACGAGCCCGCACGGCCACCCTTCGCCGCCCCAGGCTGAACAGAGAGAGGCGAAACGGTCGCCGTCTCAGGCGGCGTACCTGGCCGCCATCATCAGGACGGCCTCGTCGACGACCGCCTCGACGGCCGTCCCGTCCGGAGCCCAGTGGGCCAGGAGCAGGCGGGGCCCAGAAGACGTAGTTGGAGATCATGCCGAGGAACTGGGTCGCGGCCAGCTCCGGATCCTCCAGCCGGATCGTGCCCGCTTCGCGCTCCGCCTCCAGGTAGCGGCGCACCGAATCGAAGTAGGGCATCTTGCCGCGGTGGAACTGCCATTCGGCCAGTTCCGGGAAGCGCGGCAGCTCGGCGATGACGATCCGGAAGAGGTCGGTCATGCCTGGACGCGTGAGCAGGGCGGCGTAGCGCCGGCCGAACAGGGAGAGGCCGGCCCGGAGGTCGCCCGGGGGCGGGGCGTCCTCATCCCCGTCTCCCGCCTGCCAGGACGCGGTGACGATCGCGTCGAACAGCGCTGCCTTGGTCGGGAACTGCTTGAACAGAGTGGCATCAAGGCGGCGGCCCCCTCGATGCGCCGGCACGGCGGCGGCGTCATCGTCAACATCGCCTCCACCTCCGGCGTGGGCGGCACCGCGATGTACGCCCCCTATGTGGCCAGCAAGTGGGCCGTCCGGGGCCTCACCAAGACGGCCGCCCTGGAACTGGGCCGCGACCACATCCGCGTCAACGCCATCAACCCAGCGTCATCGCCACCCCGTTCATCACCGAACCCGCCGCAGGCAGCGACACTCCGATCTCCGACTTCCACTCGGCCGAGCCGTTCGCCATCCCCCGCCTGGGCGAGCTCGCAGACATCACCAGGCTCTGCTCTTCCTCACCTCCGACGAGGCTTCCTTCGCCACCGGCTCGGAGTTCGTCAACGACGGCGGTCTCCTCCTCGGCCCCGCACTCAAACACGAAGCCGCCTGACCTGTCTGTACCACCTGGCATTCACGAAAGGAGCGCCTCGGAGGCGGTCTTGGCAGAGTGAGGGTGAGCACGCTGGTCGGTGTTGCCGTGCGAATCGGTCCCGGTGCGGTTCGGGAGTCGGGTTGGCTGCGGGGAGAGGACCGGCGAATGACCCAGCTGGTGTAGAGAAGTCCTGCGGTACGGGCCTCGATGCGGTCGAACGACCCTGTGGCGGATGTGGCAAGTGCCTGCTCGGAGTGCGGCGGCTGGCGCGTGTGAAGCTGGCGACGCCTTCGTCTGAGCGCCAGGGCGAGAACGTGCTCACGGCCGCCGTCGGCGGGGCCCCACATCATCGGCTGGGCGGACGATCGGGAGGTCTCCGGCGGCCGGCCTGTACGACGCCGTGTGGTTTCCGGGACTGGTATGCCGAGCTGGGACGGGAGCTCACCGCTCTCGAGGCTGAGCCGTGGCGGGCGACGGGCATGATCCGGCGGCCGCCTGGCGAGACCGGTTGCGGGCCGTTGGTTCCGTGCTGCGGATGTACAGGCGTGAAAGGAGCTCCTGATCGACCTCGGCGTACGGCTGACGCTCTTCCGGCCCGCGCTCTCCTTCGCTGGGTGCCCGGGCTTCCTTCACCGCCCCGAGCAGGGCTGAGCTGGGTATGGCACCCGGCCGGCATCGACCGGTTGAGAGCGGCGGCGACGCTGCGCGCCTGCTCTCCAACGCCCCGCGGTTGGAGGAGGCCGCGGCCCGGAGACGGGGGCATGGCAGACCTCGCCGAGGAGGTGTGGTTACCGGACAGAGCTGCCGTTGCCGAAGGGAATCGGGCATCTGCGCCAAGGGTGACGGGCCCCCGTTCGGCCGGTCAGCGCCCTTCCGTGCCGCCAGACTCCGAGGAGGGAACGCTCCGGTGGAGCGTGGGTATGGGCGATACGGGGCGGGCGTGATCGAGCGGGGTAGAACCGATCGTGCCGCCCCGGGGAGACGGGGCTGGGTTGACCGATCACGGTGTTCATCGCGCATACAAGGCAACGGGAGGCGGGCCGGGTGGGCGACGGTCCGGCAACGACCAACGCCGGGACACTGGGCTGGTGCGCGCGGTGCCGCGGCACGTGGCCTGCGTGATGGACGGCAACGGCCGCTGGGCCCAGCGGCGCTCGCTTCCACGGACGGCGGGCCATCGGGCTGCCGAAGCCACCGTCATCGACATCATCGAGGCGGCTCGGGCGGCCGGAGTCGAGTGGCTCAGCCTGTACGCCTTCTCCACCGAGAACTGGAACCGCCCCGGCACCGAGGTCGACTACCTGATGCGGCTGGTCCGCCGGGTTGTGCGCAAGCACGCACCCCTGCTGCTCGCCCGCGGCATCCGCTGCCGTTTCCTCGGAGCCGCCGACCCACGCATCCCCCGGGAGCTGGCCCAGGATTTCGAGGACCTGGCCACGCTGACCGCCGACAACCGGGGGATGACGCTCACCGTCGCTTTTGACCACGGCGGCCGCCGAGACATCGTCGAAGCCGCCAGATCGCTGATCCGCAAGGGGACACAAGCCGACGACGTGACCGAGCGGCTCTTCGCGGACCACCTGCCGTTTCCCGACACCCCCGACGTCGACCTCGTCATCCGCACCTCCGGCGAGCAGCGCATCTCCAACTTCATGCTTTGGCAGGTCGCCTACGCCGAGTGGGTCTTTCCCGCCGTGCTCTGGCCGGACTTCCGGGCCCCTGACTTTCTCACCTGCCTGCACACCTACCGCTGCCGTGACCGCCGCTTCGGCGGCATCCCGCCCCAGACGAACGGAGACCTGTCATGACCACCGGAACCACCGGAACGGCCGACGAGGCCCCCCTGCTCGCCACGCAACCGCCGTTCCGCGCCTTCTTCGACGACCCGCGCTGGGCGCTGGCCATCATCCGCGCCACCGTGCTGGAAGCCGCCCACCCGCAGATCGGGGCCGCTCTCGCCGACAACTCCACCTTCGTCGCCCACCCCTGGCGCCGACTGCGCAACACCTTCCTCAGCATGCGGCGCATGTTCGACGCCGACCCAGCGGTACGAGACCGGGAGGCCGCCCGGCTCAACAGGCTCCACGCCCGCATGAGCGGCTCCGACTCCCGCGGCCGCGCCTACGACGCCATGGACCGCGCGACCCGCGCTTGGGTGGTCGCCACCCTCTTCGAGAGCGCCGTCACCATGTGCCGGCTCAGCGGCCAGCCGCTCGACCAGGCCACGATGGAGCGGCTGTACGGCGAGTACCGCGCGTTCCTCGCCGCACTCGACGGCGACGCCGGTGAACTGCCCGAGGACCTGCACGACTTCTGGCGCTACTTCGACAGGGTCGTCGAGGACGAACTGGAGAATACTGAGGCCGCCCGCCTCATCCTCTACCGGCTCTTCGACCACCTGCCCGCCCCGGCACTGCTGGACGGCATGCCGGCCCTGTGGGCGGCCGGCCGCGCTGTCGTCGGTCCCCTCCTCGGCGCGATCACCGTCGCCTCGCTCCCCGAGCCCTACCGGCGCAAGGCCGGCCTGGCCGAGATGCCGGGAACCCCGACCCTCATGCACGGCGCCTACCTCGCGGCCGGGCTTACCCGGTTCCTGCCCGATGGCTGGATCAACGCCGAAACCATCATCGAGACCCTTTCCCTCTCGCCCGACAGCGACGACCCCCGCGCCCGGACCGTGACCGCGCTGCGCGCCCGCATGACACAAGCCTCGGCCCTGCTCCGCCTCCTCACGCCACTGAGCGGCGACGCAGGCCCCGGCCCGGACCCCACTGCCTCGAAGACCACGGGCGAAGGCCGACGCTCGGCGGAGGAGTTCTTCCGCACGGTGCTGGACCAGACCGGCGACGGCTACCTCGACTGGCCCGACCTCGCCGCCATGGCACGCGAACTGGCCACCCGACTCGACCTGGACGAACCCGAGGAGACCCGGCTCTACGACGCCTTCGCCGCCTGGTGGCGTGAACTCCAGGCCGCCCTCGACACAGACGGAGACGGCCGTGTCAGCGCCGACGAGTACGCCGCAGCCGTCCCCTCCCTCGCCGGGCCCGCGCTGATCCGCGTCGCCGAGGTGCTCTTCGACGCGACCGACAAGGACGGCAGCGGCACAATCGACGCAGACGAACACCGGACGCTTTTCCGCACCGCCTTCCAGCGCGACCTCACCGTCACCGCCGGCACCTACGACCGCAGCGCCTTCGTGGGCGACTTCCTCACCTTCATGGCAGGCCGACGCAGGAACACCGCGTACGACGCCCTGCTGGCCGAGGCCTGACTAACTCGTGCAGGTCGGCGGCCACGGCTGCACGCTCTCCTGCGGGACGGTGGTCGGCGCGATTGTTTCGGTGAGGCCTCGGCCTAGGGCGGTCAGGTGCGGCCGGTGCAGGTCAGGGCGTGTCAGACGCGGTGCACCCCTCGGGGCGATGGGCCGAACTGCCCCAGGGAACGCCTGATCGGTGTCCAGGTGTATGGGCCGGACGCCCGATCACGGGCACGACGGGGGGCTCGGGCGCCGACCGGGCCTGGAGCAGTTTCCGGCCCCGCTCGGTGCCGAGGATGAGCCGGCCGTGGCCCGGCCTCGTCACCGAGCGGTGGCGGCCGCCCGCACCGTACGCACTGCGAGCCGTGGATGGCCCGTACGGGGCGGGTGACGGAGTCCCTCGTGCCGAGTGTGCTGGAGCAGCGGATCACCACCGGCACCGCCCACTGCACCAGGCGGCGCTTGCTCATGCATGAGGCTGGTCCGACCGCCGAGGCGCCTCAGCGGTCCGAGCCCCGCCCGTGCCGGGTGGTGGTGCTCAGGCGCTGGCTGTGTTCAGCCAGGTACTGATCCTGCCCAGAGCCCCGGGACCGGAGTCGGAGGTGACGTCGGCGGCGAGGTCGGCGACGGTGATCGAGCGGAGGGTTTCCCACCAGGCAGTCTCGGCCCGGCCCATGGCGCGTCTGATGGCGCAGGGTACGGCGCAGGCTTCCGGGGGAGTGGCCATCGGGCCGCGCTGTCGGATCTCGGTGCAGACGAACGCGGGTCCCGGGCCGTCGACCGCCTCGACGACGTCGAGCACTGTGATGAGCGCGGGTGGCCGGGTGAGGATGTAGCCGCCCGCCTTGCCCTGGACCGACTGGACGAGACCGGCCCGCGTGAGGGCCTGCAGCTGCTTGGCGAGATAGCTGGGCGAGACGTTGTGCAGCTCCGCCAGCCGAGCGGTCAAGCAACCGCGATCCCCGCCGGCACTTCGATAGAGGCGGCCTGCCGCATCGTCATCCTCGAAGACCGGCGCGAAGAAGACCACCGCAGCAACGCCGAACTCCAGCGAGGCGTCGGCCCGTCCAACGCGCCACCCGCCGCCTGAAGTCCGGTCGAGGCCGGGAGAAGTCCAGCCAGGCTGTCCACCCTCGGTGATGCGCGCGAGGCCTCTCCAGCGGTGCCTTCGGGTCTCGAAGGCGCGCTCTCGTCCGGGGGCTGGGCGCGCCTTGCCGCGCCTTGCTCATTCGAGCAAAAGGCCCACCGGCTGGTCGCAGCGGTGTCTACGCGTTGACTTCGGTGGGCCAATATCTATGGCCACGGTGTCAGGTTTTAATGCGTGGCGCCAGGAGCGTTACTGCAGCGAAAGGTTCAGTGGAATTATTCAGCGTACGCAGATTGCTGCAGCGTGCTACTGCCAGTCTCGGTTGCAGTTGTGGTTCCCAGTAAATTTAGCTTCTGTGTGGGTGTTTTCGACCAGCAGACGCTTCACTTTTTCGGGGCTTCTCCGGTCGGGGCATCATCGCGGCGACGCGGGATCCGCACTCGCGGGTCTCGGCGTACTGCCCCCTGAAGGAGATGTCGCATGGCGTCAAGAATCGTGAAGTGGTTCAGTGCGGCCAAGGGTCTCGGCTCCATCGAACAGGGCGGCGGCGCTGATGTTCCCGCCCACCCCTCTAACATCGCTGCCGAGGGATTCCGTGAACTGATGGAAGTCCAGAAGGTCACCTTCGGTATCGCGACCAGCCCGAAGGGGCCGACGGCCGAGAATATCGTTCCCGTCTGAGACTGGCACCCGTGCAGCACCTTTGCTTCCGGGTTTCCTGCCCGGTCTCTGGATACCCGCTCGGCGGTGACAGAGATTCTCGATCCGCGGCGTCACTTGCCTCGTGGCCTGCCTCCCCATGCGGGATCAACCGCATGCCGTATTTGATTCCCCGTTACGCTCGGCCCGTTCTTGTGATTCCCCGCGTTGTTCTTTCGCTGCTGGAATTACTTGATGCGTGTCGTCTCAAGGAAGGTTCTGAATGAACCCCACGCGTACGAACAATCGCGCTACCCGCGCACGCAGCCGAACCGCCGACTCCATTCGTGGCGGCAGCCGCGTCAACTCGACCACTGCGACCTGTTCGGCCGCTCCTGCTGGCTCCGGAGGTTCGAGTCGCCCGGGTGGCCCGGGACGGCGGCCCGTCGCGGTCCAGGGCGAGTTTGCCCTGCCGGTCACGGTCACTCCCGCACTGCCTGCTGCCGAGGCGTTCGCCGACCTCGACATGCCCAAGCAGTTGCTGGCGGCGCTGACCGCGCAGGGGGTGAGCGTTCCGTTCCCGATCCAGGGGGCGACCCTGCCCAACACTCTCGCGGGCCGTGAGGCCCTGGGCCGGGGGCGCACCGGGTCCGGCAAGACGCTGGCCTTCGGCCTCGCCCTGCTGGCCCGTACTGCCGGTCAGCGGGCCGAGCCGCGACAGCCGTTGGCCCTGGTCCTGGTACCGACGCGTGAGCTGGCCCAGCAGGTGACCGACGCACTGGCTCCGTACGCCCGTGCGGGTCGGCTGCGGCTGGCCACGGTCGTCGGCGGAACGTCGATCGGGAGGCAGGTCAACGCGTTGCGCGGCGGTGCCGAAGTCGTCGTGGCGACGCCTGGACGACTCAAGGATCTCATCGACCGCGGTGACTGCCGGCTCGACCAGGTCGCGAGCAGCGTCCTTGACGAGGCCGACCAGATGACCGGCATGGGCTTTATGCCCCAAGTCACCGAACTCCTCGACCAGGTCCGCCCCGAAGGGCAGCGGATGCTCTTCTCCGCCACCCTGGACAGCAACGTCGACCGCCTGGTTCGCCGTTACCTCAGTGACCCGGTCGTCCACTCCGTAGATCCTTCCGCCGGAGCGGTCACGACGATGGAGCACCACGTGCTGCACGTCCACGGCACCGACAAGCACCGCACGACGACCGAGATCGCCGCGCGCGAAGGTCGGGTCATCATGTTCCTGGCCACCAAGCGCGCCGTGGACAAGCTCACCGACCACCTGCTGGCCAGCGGGGTGCGGGCCAAGGCTCTGCACGGCGGGAAGGCGCAGTCCCAGCGCACCCGGACCCTGACCCAGTTCAAGACCGGGCACGTCACCGTACTCGTGGCCACGAACGTCGCCGCCCGCGGCATCCACGTCGACAACCTCGACCTCGTCGTCAACGTTGACCCGCCGACCGACTACAAGGACTACCTCCACCGCGGCGGCCGGACCGCGCGGGCAGGGGAGTCCGGCAGCGTCGTCATCCTGGTCACCCCCAACCAGCGCCGCGACGTGGCCCGCCTCATGACGGCCGTCGGCATCGTGCCCCAGACCACCCAGATGCGCTCCGGCGGGGAGGTACTCGGCCGCATCACCAACGCCCAGGCCCCCACCGGCATTCCCGTGACGATCACCGCGCCGGTGGCCGCGCGGCCTCAGCGCAGCACGTCCTCACACGGCCGACGTCGCCCCGCCTCCGCAACCCGGCGCGCGAGCGCACATCAGGCGGCCGTCAACGCGGCGGCCTGAGAACTCCGTGATCCGGAAGCTGACACACTTGTGCAGGAGGCACCCATTGACGCTCGTCCAGATGCAGCCCCGCTCGACCAAGGCCACAGCCGTGGGCAGGACGGTGGCCGAGGCCATGGACACCGCCGGCCTTCAGGTGTACGACGACATGACCGTCGAGGTGGCCCTGTCCGTCATGGCCAGTGCCCGTACCGGACATCTGCTGGTCTGCGACGACAACAGTCTGTGCATCGGACTCATCACGCACGCCCGGCTCACAGCATTCCGCATGAGCCCGGCGTACTCGGACAGAGTCCGGCTGCGGGACATCTTCCGCGCCCGAGGACCCTTCACCTCACCGTGGGCCACCATGGCCGAAGCCGGGCACATGATGCGCCACAGCGACGTCGATGCCCTGCCGGTGATCGACGAACACGGCAGTGCCCTCGGCGTGTTCGCTCTGGCCCGCTGAGCTGTCCCATCCGCAGCGTAACCACTCCATCGTCGCTTCTCTCCCCGTGAGGCATCATGCGCTTCGTCATCGCCCGCTTCCCGTTCGACCTGACCAGGAGCGGCGTCCTGGAATCGATGAAGGGCGTCAAGCCCGAGCATGCCGCCGGCGAATCGGTGATCATCGGCCGACGCACCTACCCCGTCAAGCAGGTCGGACAGGTCATCACACGTCAGGACCGCCGCGACTTCAGTGCCGGCGAGGTCCTACGGGCCATGACCCAGCTCGGCTTCACCTGCCGCAGCCTGGTCCCTGCCCCTGTCCCCACACGGGTTCCCACGTCGGTGGAGCAGGCATCCGCGATGCTCGGCGCACCTCTGCCTGCCTGACGAGTAGGCGGACGAGTGCTGTCGGCCAGAACATGGGTAGGGGTCGGCCGGAGTGTTCCGGCCGGCCCCCACGGCGTACGGAGATACCCGGCGGGGCAGCGGTTCAGTGGTCGGAGTAGCTGAAATCGCCCATGGTCCAGGCACTGACGTCCTCGATCGCGACCCGGTACATGCCACCCGTCTCCGGGATTCCCACCGGTCCCTGCAAAATCCGAGCCACGTGAAAGTGCAGATGCGTGGGGGGCCCTTCCCCAGGTGCGGGAGTGGCGAACATGGCGGAAAAGTCGCTCAGCTGAGCCGAGTCCGCAAGGACCTCCGACACCCGCTGCCTCCAGACGGCTTCCGGTGCCAGCCGGCCCGTGATGACCGCTCCCCCTGTTACTACGGTCAGGGGCATCTGGTTGCTCCGCCCGGACTCGACCAGAGCGGCAATGTCCACGAGCAACCCATCATGCTTCGGCATGAGGCCGATCATATGCGTCGAGGCCCCTGCTGCTCTCCTGTGGGGTGAGGCTTCGACGACGGCGCTGAGGCGCCGCAGGTAGGCCTGCCAGAGCCGGTGCCTGATCATCACAGCCGGACCGGCTTCGGCGAGGCACCGCTGGGCAGATGGTCGATGTCCAGGCGGATCACCCTCATCTCGACGACTGGAAGGGTGCTGTCGGCCGCGGCCCAAGACGACCGGTGGGTGAGTCTGGGATGCAGCCGGCCCCGGGAGTGTGTGACGGCGGTGCCGCGGATACGTGTGTCGGTGACGTCTTCGGTGTCCGGGGCGTCCCAGGTGCCGGGCTGCGCGAAGACCGAACTCGCTACCGGGGCTGCGGCCCCTGGTGTGAGGCTGCCGTGTCGGGGCCGACCTGCGCAGGACACGGTCCGAGCGCATCCGGGCCAGCACCTGCAGCGGCAGGTCCCGCAGGAGGCGGACCAGACAAGGTGCGTCGTATCGGGCGTCCGCGAGGACCAGGGCGTCCGGGTTATCTGCCTGCCCCTGGGCTGTGGTGGTCAGCTGCTGGATCAGCGCAGCCGGCGGGCAATAGCGGTGGCGGATTCGCCACCCGGGGAGAGGCGTATCGCATCCAGCGGGGCGGTCCAGGAGCTGCGCCCCGGCTCCAGCGCGCAGACGCTCGGTGCCGCGGCCCGGGCGTCCGACAGCCCCGGGCGAGGGGCGTAGAGCCCTCCGTGGTCGGAGCGCATGCTCGGACGAAGACCGCTTCTGTGTACGGCTGTTGCCGAACCGAGTGGTCGAGTACGACGCAGCGTTCGACGACGTGCGTCGAAGATCAAGTTAGGTGGCGATCAGCTCACGCACGGTGGCCATGTCGCTGAAGGGGAGCAGCTCGCCCCGGATGCTCTGGTGAGGTTCGCTGCCCTTGCCCGCGATGAGCACGATGTCGTCCGGCCCCGCCTCCGCCAGCGCGGCGGCGACGGCCGAGCGGCGGTCGGTCAGCCGCTCGAACGGCGTCCCGGTCGACACGATGCCCTTCGCGATCTGGTCGAGGATGCCCTCGGGGTCTTCGTAACGGGGGTTGTCGGAGGTGAGAACACACAGGTCGGAGTAGGTGCCGGCGATCGCGCCCATCTCGGCGCGCTTGGTGGTGTCGCGGTCGCCGCCACAGCCGAACACGGTAATGACCCGCCCCCGGGCGAAGCCCCGGATGGTGGTGAGGACCTTGTCGAGGGAGTCCGGCGAGTGGGCGTAGTCCACGATCACCGAGGTACCCCCGGGAACCTGGAGGCGCTCGAAGCGGCCGGGGATCTGCGGCATCTGCTCCAGCGCGTCCACCAGCCCGGCCAGACCGTGGCCCAAGAGGTGGCAGGCGGCCACTGTGGCCAGCGCGTTGGAGACGGAGAACCGGCCCGGCGACGGGATCGCCGCCGGATACTTGCGACCGTCGTGGTGCAGGGTGAACCGGGAGCCCGAGGCATCCACGGTCAGGTCGCTCGCGCGGTAGTCCGCGGCGCCGTCCAGTGAGTACGTGGTCACCGCGCCGGGCATCAGCTGCCGGATCCCGGCACCCACCGGGTCGTCGGCGTTGACCACGGCGCGCCGGCACAGGCCCTTGAAGAGGCGGAGTTTGGCGTCCCGGTAGTTCTCCATGGTGCCGTGGTCGTCGAGGTGGTCCTGGGTCAGGTTGGTGAAGACGCCGACGTCGATGAACGTCCGGTCCAGACGGTGCGTCAGCAGCCCCATCGACGTGGCCTCCAGGACGACACTTCCGCACGCCCGGTCGCGCATGTGCCCCAGCAGGTACTGGAGATCGGGCGATTCCGGAGTGCTGAGCACCGAGGGCGGCATCGGGATGACCTCGTCCCCGATCCGGCTGCCCGCGGTACCGATCACTCCGACCCGGGCCTGCTCGGCGAGCCGCAGCACCGACTCGGTCATGTACGAGACGGATGTCTTTCCGTTGGTCCCGGTGATGGCGATCAGGTCCATCGCCCGGCCCGGTTCGCCGAAGTAGCGCGAGGCCACCACCGCCGCGGCCTTGCGGACATCAGGGACGCGTACGGTGCACACGTCGCCCAGGGCCGCGGGCAGGGGTGGCGCCTGTTCGTCGACGAGTACGGCGACCGCGCCGCGCGCGACAGCCGGAGCGACGGCGTGCGGGCCGCCGGCGGCATGGCCGGGCACCGCGGCGAACACGGAGCCGGGGGTGACCCGGTCCGCGTCGATCGTCACGCCGGCGGTGACGTCCGTGCGGTCGGGGGTTCCCCGCAGCACGTGGTGGTCCTGCCCGGCCATGAGGTCGCTCAGCTTCACGATGATCCCTTCGAGTGCGGCGTCGGCCGGTTGGTGCGCCGTTGCCGGAAAGCGGCACAGGCGGATGCGCCGTGAGCCGCGTGGTGCTGTGGAGCCGATCGTGGAACGCACGCCTGCGGCGAGCGCCGGAGGCGACGGGGGCTCCGGCGCTCGGCGCGCCGGAGAGGTGGTGTCGGTGCGGGGGTGGCGGGGCGGGCAGTCACGCGGGGGGCGTGGAGCGCCGGATGCCGCTGCCGGGAGCGGGCGCGAAGATCGCTAGCCGTGGCCGTGCAGCGCGGTACGGCCCGTTCCGGGCGCCGCGTCCGCGGGCGCCGGAGGCACGGCCGCGCGGGCGGCGAACGGGGGCAGCGCGGAGCAGGCCCGGTGCAGGCACTCACTCGGCTCGGCGCTGTGTCCCATGGGCCGAGTGTACGGGGTGGAAGGAACGGGCCCCGTTCCGCGTCGGCCTCCCCAGCGGCACCTGTGACCCGGTGGCCTCGGTGATCGTCCGCACATACGCGGTGACCAGCAGCGAAGGTAAGGCCCCGTCGCGGCGCACGTCCCGGGTCTGTTCTCGCCCGGCGATGCGCTCCTCAGCGGAGCTGAGAGGGCTGGCGAGGGCAACGAGCCCACCCGCCCTTGCTCGCGCCGCCAAGGGCTTCCATCGCCGAAGCCGACAGGTGAGGGCTACCCTCGGGTTGCCTTAACGGAGTTTGGTGGACACGAACACGAGCAACACCAACCGCAGCGTCCGTCTGAGCTTCCTCGGCCAGTGAGCTGCTCTGATGTGACTGTGCGGAAACGGTCGTGATTCGACCGCACCGCAGGCGGCTGTTCCGAGTATGGCCCGGATCTTGGGCAGAGAGCAGTGGGCCACTGGCCGACAGCCCGTGACGGTGGCAAGCCGGCACACAAGGGGGGAGGGGCCGACAGGTCTCCACAAAGGAGACCTCGGTCAAAAGGGTTACGAGAGAGGAAGGCATGAGGACTTGTACGGCGGAGTGGGTATCCCACCGACTGACGCCGCGTCCTAGGAGTGAAGCTCCTTCATCTTGGCCATCTGTCGGACCAGGACGACCTCGGAAGCGGGGGCGCACGCCTGCTGTGGCAGGTGGTCATCCACCCCGGTGCACGGGTTCCGAATAGTCGCCTTGAGCCTCCACCGCTTCCCGCACTCGCTGGTCCTCGCGCAGAGAGCCGACATCGCGCTCCAAGACGGTGCGGCTCACGGCTGTCGCAAGGCCCCCCGGGCCTCGCAGCCCTGGAAACCAGCCCTGTACGGCTCGATGCCCCACGCGTCGGCAGCCTGACGGAGGATGCTCGACTCAGCTGAGGCTTGCGGGACGTCCATTCGACCCTGCCGAGGTCAGAAGCCCCGGAAGACACCGTTGTCGGTGGCGTTCTCGAAGTCTTCCCAATCCATGTTGGCGAGGGAAGTATTGTTCTCGACCGACCACAGTTCTGTGGCTACGACTCGGAGTTGGCCGTGCTCCTGCCTGGCCTCACCCTCCCCGCGTTCGTCGTCCTCTCATCGTCCATGTAGTGGAGAACCCCAGTATCTTGGCCCTCGCCCTCCGTCGCTTCGGCTCCGACTGCCCACCGCTAGTCTGCGCGTCCGGCTGACCCGACGGCGCAGCTTTCCAGTTCCTGCGCCTACTCGCGGACCGAGGTGCTGCTCTCCGCTACCACGGTGACTTCGACGGCGAAGGCATCCGCATTGCCGCGTACATCATCGAAAAAACAGGGGCGCACCCCTGGTGCATGACGGCGCGAGACTACCGATCCGCGATCGTCCGCAACGCGCACGGTCCTCAACCGGGGCGCATCACCGGAGCACCGTGGAATCCCGAGCTGGCCGAAGCCATGGCGGAGCACGACATCGCCCTGGTCGAGGAGCTGTTAGCCGATGTGCTGTTGGAAGATCTCGCTGCTGCGGCACGCCGGCAGTACCCCTTGCGCCGTGCCAGCGCTCCAGGCGATTGAAGGGCCGTAGGGCGCTGCCGACCTGTGGGAAGGCCTCCTCGTTCTGGACGAGGAGGCCCCCAGCGGCGTCGCAGCCCTCGCCGGCGCCGCATACTGCAATGACCGGGCTCCTCGCAACCGCGAGGAGCCCGGTCCACCTTTCACGTCAGGTCATTGCCTCATGGGTAGGCGACCACATTGCTGGGAGTGGTGTTCGAGGCGGTCACCGCCCCCGTGTCGTTGATGACGTGGGTGATGGTGCCCACGCCGCCGAGTGAGACCGTCAGAGCGTTGTGGAACTTCACGCCGGGGGTGTTGGGCACTTCGAAGGCGTGGTAGCTGTTCACCGCGGGGTTGACGTTGAAGTAGCAGTAGCTTCCGAGTCCCCACGCCTCGTGGGTCGTGACGCCCGCGCCCACCTTGTAAGCGGCATATCCGTTGACCCCTGCCGCACTCATCCACGCGCCCTGATTGGGCACGTCGTACGGCATCTCGTTCTGGAAGAAGATCGTCTTGCCGTTCTGGCCGTTCCAGACGACTTCGTGCTTCTGGTAGTGCTCGACGAAGAGACCGGTCGCCAGAACGCTGCTGCCGTTGACGATCACCCCGGTGTCCGCCGTGTTGGCCGTCCAGCCGAAGCTTCCTGCCTTGCCGTGGTCGGCCCGCCAGGCCCAGATGTGGTCGATGATCACGTTGTTGCTGTTGACGATCAGGCTGGTCGTCGCCTTGCCGGCGATCTGGCCACCGATCCGGAAGAACACGTCCTGGACGGTCGTCGGGTTGCCCGCGTGGCTCGCGGACGATCCGGACGGGCCGACGGTCAGCAGCGCCGCCGAGTTGGTGGTTCCTGCGTCGATCAGCAGGCCCTTGAGACGGACTCCGTCCACGTCGGCGACCTGGATCGCGTTGACGCCGTTGTCCGGGACGAAGGTCGGGTAGCCGATGCCGAGGACGACCGTGTTGGCCCGGGTGATGTTCAGCGTCTGGTTCAGGTGGTAGACGCCCGGCGTGACGAACAGGTTGCAGCCCTGGGAAAGGGCGTTGTTGATGGTCGCGGCAGAGTCGCCGGCCTTGACCACGTAGAACTGGCTCATCGGCTGAGAGGTGCCGGGAGTGCTGCCGTTCGCCCAGCTCGCCCCCGATGCGTTGGTGCGCAGCGACGGAAGGAACACGCGGTACTTTCCGGCGCCGTCGACGTACAGATACGGCACGTCACGGGAGACCGGCGTGGTGGCCAAGGTGGTCTCGGGCGGGTTGGGGAAGGTGTTCGCGGGAGCACCGGTGGTGCCGGAGAAGACCATGTTCCACACGCCGCCGGCCCAGCTGCCCAGGTTGCTGTCCCGGGTATACCACTGCTGCTGCGAGATGGACGCCGCCTGGCCGCTGACTTTGGTGTCGGCGATGTAGCCGCCGCTCGCCCAGCCGTAGCTGGCCGGGTAGAGCTGCAGGTCGCCGCGGACGTCGATCCGGCGGAACGGGGCCGCCTGGGCCACGGCCCAGCGGTTCCCGCCCACCGGATTGATGGCCAGATTCTCGGCCGAGCGCCAGAAGTTCTGCGTCGCGTTGCCGGCGTCCGAGGCGTTGAAGGCGTCCACGGTGACGTGTCCGTTGATCGTCACGTCGCCCGGATTCTGCCCGAGACCCGCCACCGAGGTGTAGTAGCCGACATTGTCGTCGACGGCGTACGTACCCGGCTTGAAGAGTTGTGCCACCCGGTTCTCGCTGAACTGCGCGGAGGCGGTGTCCTTCATCTGGGCGAACTGCGCGTCGAGCTGTGCCTGAATGGTGGCACTGGACATGCTCGGGTCGTAGATGTGCACGTTCGGGCCGAAGTTCGGCGTGTCCGACTGGGTGGGGCAGCTTGCCGATGTGCCGATCGTGTACGTCGCGCTGGCGACGGCGGAGTCGGTGAGTCCGGACTTGATGGCGATGGCCTTGATGGTGGCAGTGGCGGTGACGCTGATCGGCCCGCTGTACAGAGTGGACGCCGCGGTGGGGGTGGAGCCGTCACGCGTGTAGCGGATGCTCGCGCCCGCGGTCGCGTCGGCGAGTGTCACGCTCTGGGCCGACGCGTAGGTGCCCGCCGCGGGAGTGAAGGTGGGGGTGGCAACAGTGCCGGTTCCACCACCGCCCTGGGTGTACGTGAAGTGGGGTGTGTCGTACTGCGGCCCGCTCTTCTCGTAGGTGAACCAGTACTCCAGGACCGTTCCGTTGGCGAGCGAGCCGACGGTCTGGGTCCATGTGCCCGCATTGTTCGTCATACGGACGTTCTGTTGGTTGGCGGAGTCGACCAGGTAGTGCACATCGACGTAGACCGCGGACGTGGTCGGTGTGAACGAGATCTGAGCTTGCGTGGAGCTCAGTTGAGTGACGCTCTGGGTGTAGTCGGGCGAGACTGCCGAGGCGGGAGTGGCGCTCTGATCGAGGCCGAGCAGGCCGACGAGCGCGAGCATGAGGGCACTCAGTAGAGCGATGACGCGGTGCTTCGGACCTTGCAGGGGTCTCATTCGGCCGGGGGGGACGGTTGTGCGCATGGCGGAACTCCTTTCACCTGGTTTCGTGAAGTGAACGCCGGATCAACGCGGAGGACAGGGTGCAGACAGTCTCGACACCCTGCAGGAATAGCCTTGCCAACTCTGCAGACCTTTGAATAAACCTCTTGAAAACGCTCTCAATCAACGAACGCGAGAGATGTTGGGTCCGTCAAGGCAGTGTTGAGTGACAACGGTGAACCGTCAAGAAGATGCACAAACTTCAAGTCTTGAACGCTTTAGACGTGCCAAGTCGTATCTGACTTCAGCCCAATAGCGGTGAGCTCGCGAATAGTCGTACCTGGCGTCAGTGGTTCGACTCCCTAGGATTCGGGTCCCGCGCGGATGGTGCTCTTGCCGGCTGACGTGATCCAGCCATGTGTGCGAGGTGCGGCGGCGGTAACGGTCCGGTTCGGGTGAGGAACGGTCGGCGCGGGCAGAACCGGTCCGCAGGGCATGAAGACAGACGGTGACGAGCGCTACCTGCGGCGGAGTGACGAGGCGACGACGTGAGGAGAGAGCCCCATGGCCGATTTTTGCGCGCTGTGCCCGATTGAGCCGCAGTGCGCCCCCGCACGGTGTTGACGTCGGAGGGGCTCGGTGTGTGGTGACATCCGGATAGGCTGGGGTTGCCTTGACGGAGTTCGGTGGACACAAACGTCGACAATGCGGATCGGCGGGTGCGGCTGAGCTTCCTCGGCTGGTTCGCCCATCGGGAGTCCGTCCTCGGCTGGTTCGCCCATCGCAAGTCCGTCCTCGGCAATCGCCGGGCGGCGCCGGTGCGGACTTCGGCAGGCGTCGAGAGGCGCGAGCTGTTTTGTGAGACCAGCGCCTTGTTCGAGAGGGCGCCGGGGAGCGATTCGGCCAGAACCTTCCAGCAGCCCGAGGCGCCCCCGTCCCCGACCGTGAGGACGGGGCGCCTAGGCCCCGGGGAGCGCAGTCGCCCAGCACTCGGTGCACCCTCCAAGGGCGCTGTCTTTGTCCGATTCCGCATGCGGAGAGCACGTGGGCTGGGAGCATTGCCGTCTGCGGAGAAAGCCTGCGGATGCTTCGGTCTCCAGCGGGGGCCGAGTACGGGGGAGGGAAACCAGTGGTGCCGGACATCGTGACGTTGTCGGTCAGTGACGGAGCGAAGGAGACCGCTGATCTGGCTGCCTGGCTGGAGGAGGAGGACGATCTGCGTGGGCTGGTCCGACGTGAGGCGGGCACTGTCCCGGAAGGGGCCCTGGGCGGAGAACTCCAGCAGCTGGTTGTCGGCCTGACCTCCGGTGGGGTCGCGACAGCTGTGGCCAGTGTGGCCGTGGCCTGGCTGCGGCGTCGTACGGGGAGCGTGACGGTACGCGTCTCGGGGCGTGACGGGACTGAGCTCGAAGTGAGCGCGGACCAGGTCCGGAATATGGACGCTGACCAACTGCGCGCACAGGTAGCACAGTTGGTCTCCGTCGCGTGGGCCGGTGATACCCAGCGGGAACCGGGCGAGGGCGCCGACGGTGAATGATGGCGGCGGTGCATCCGCCGGGAGGTACCCGAGCGCGCTCGCCCGAAAGGGATCTCGCGTCCTGCTCGTAGGGACAAGCTCGCACCCGCCCGGATCGCCGTTGCCTTCGGTTCCCGCGGTGGGCCGGTCGGTGGAGGAGCTCGCGACGGTTCTGCGACAGCAGGAAGGCGTGCCGGACGAGAACCTGCGCGTTCTGGTGGATCCGGCCAGCCCGCTGGAGTTCGGAGCGGCGGTCGACGAGGTGGCGGCGGAGGCGTCGGACTCCTTGCTGGTGCATTTCGTCGGCCATGGTCTGGTGGGGGCGGACAATGGGCTGTACCTGGCGACGTGCGCCTCCGACGACCTTGTGGACGGCCTCTCGTACAAGGCACTGGCGTACTCGGCGCTGCGGCAAGCGGTCCAGCGCAGCAGAGCTCGCGCCGTCGCCGTCATCCTGGACTGCTGCTTCGCCGGCCGTGCCGAAGGGTTGCTGGGACCGCCCGCACTGGCCGCGGCTTTCGAGCAGACCCTCGTACGTGGTGGCTTCCTGCTGGCCTCCGCCGCGCGGGAGGAACACGGGCTGGCCCGCCCTGGTGAGGAGTACACCGCCTTTACGGGCTCCCTGATCCAGCTGTTGTGCCACGGTGATCCGGCCGGGCCCGAACACCTGACACTCGATCACGTCTACCGCTACCTCAACCGGGTGCTCCCCGCGGAAGGCGCCCCGAGGCCGCGACGGCACAGCAGTGACCGGGCTGGGGAACTGGTCCTGGCCCGTAACCGCGCCTATACGCCCCGCCGCCCGCCGCCTGCCACGGAGGCACCCGATGCGGACGCCGGACCGGACGATGCGGTGTGTCCCTACCTGGGTCTGCGGCCCTTCGGGGCCGAGGACGCCCGGTACTTCTTCGGCCGGGGCGAGACGGTCGCGGACCTGACCCGCCTGGTGCGAGGCGGCGGACTGATCACCGTGGTGGGAGCGTCCGGCAGCGGGAAGACCTCCCTGCTGCGCGCCGGCGTGATCCCAGCCCTGGAGGCGCTCGCCGGAGAGTGGAACGTAGCCACCATGACGCCAGGCTCGGCCGCCCCCACCGAAGCGCTTTCACGGTGCTCGGCCGCGCTCGCCCGGTGCGAACGATCCATGCTGTTGGTCGACCAGTTCGAGGAAATCTTCACCGCGGACGTACCGGAGGACGAGAAAGAACGGTTCGTCGCCGAGCTCGTGGCTCTGGCAGGAGGGCCGACCACCGTCGTGCTCGCCGTCCGAGCTGACTTCTACGAGGCCTGTACGCGTTACCCGGGTCTGCTGGCTGCACTGCAGGGCCGCCAAGTGGTAGTGGGCCCCCTCCGTCCGGAACAGTTGCGGAAAGTGATCGAACGGCCGGCGAAGGCGGCAGGGCTGCTGCTGGAGGAGGGGCTGGCCGACACGCTGCTCCACGACGCCCGGGTACACCACGCCGGGGAGCACACCGCTGTGCTGCCACTGCTCTCCCACGCGCTGCTCGTCACCTGGCAGCAGAAGTCGGGTGCCCTGCTCACCCTGTCCGGTTACCGGGCCACCGGCGGAATCGACGAGGCGATCGCCCGTACCGCGGAGGACACGTACAAAGCGCTGAGCCCCGGGGACCGGCCGCATGTGCGCGGCCTGCTGCTGCGGTTGGTGCGTCTGGGCGAGGGCGTGGAGGACACCCGCCGCAGGCTGCCCCTGGACGACCTGGCCACCGTCGGTCACCGAGAGGCGGCCGGGCGGGTACTGCGGTCGCTGGCCGCCGCCCGGTTGGTCGCCGTGGACGCGGACAGTTTCGAGATCACCCATGAGGCCCTGTTGCACGCCTGGCCGCGGCTGCGCGCGTGGATCGAGGAAGACCGGGCAGTCCTGCTCACGCTCCAGCAGCTCTCGGACGCCGCCCGGGTCTGGGACCAGGGCGGACGGCAGGAGGCGGATCTGTACGGCGGGCCTCGCCTGGACGCGGCTGCCGAGGCAGCGCGAGGGCAGCAGCCGAACGACGGGACGGACGGTGTCCTCGGCCCCGTCACACGGGACTTCCTGGACTGCAGTCAGGTACTCGAGGACAAACGGCAGCACGTGGCGAGACGCGCTCGCCGTAACCGCCGCACGGTCATCGCCGTCCTCTGCGTCCTGGGGTTGCTGGCGTCCGTGGTCAGCTTCATCTCTGTGCGTGAACACCAGCGGTCCGAACAACACGCTGCCGAGATCCGCTCTGCCGAACTGGCAGCGGAGGCGAGTGCGGTCAGATCCACCGACCCGGGCCTGGCCGCGCAA
This sequence comes from Streptomyces sp. 2131.1, assembly GCF_900105515.1. Classification (GTDB taxonomy): domain Bacteria; phylum Actinomycetota; class Actinomycetes; order Streptomycetales; family Streptomycetaceae; genus Streptomyces; species Streptomyces drozdowiczii. Next base: position 6,286,089 of record NZ_FNSY01000001.1, read on the forward strand.
CTCGCCGTCGCGGCCTACCGCTCGGCGCCCACCGTGGACGCCACCACCCAGCTCTACACCTCGCTCGGCGAGCCGTTGGACAGAATCGTCGGCGACACCGGTCATCAGATACTGCGCATCGCGACTCAGCCGGACGGAGAACTGGTAGCGGCCTCCAACACAGACGGTTCCGTGCGTGTCTGGGACATGGCCGACCCCTCCGCGCCGGTCCTGGACGCGACGCTCCGCACGGCGGGGGCAGCCGCAGTGGCTCTTTCGCTGCGCGGCAGCCTCATGGCAGCCGCATGTCCCAAGCAGCGCGGTCTGTGCATGTGGGACCTGGCCGACTCCCGCAAGCCCAGGGTCATCGGGCATCTGCCCCACCCCGCCGACACCTCACGAGGCCGTCTCAAGGTCATGTCGTTGGCCATGAACGCCGACGGGACGTTGCTGGCTGCGGCGGCATCCCGGGGCAAGGCGTTGGTGTGGTCCATCGCCGACCCCGCGCATCCTCACCTTGTCGCTGAACTGCCGACGCCGACGAGCAGGAAGTCCGGCGGGCTGGCCGCTGTGGCCTTCTCTCCGACGCAGGATCTGCTCGCTACCACGGTTCTGGACGGCAAGACCCAGCTGTGGGATCTCGCCCGCCCCTCCAGCGCCACCTCCACAGTCACGGTCCCCGAGGGGTACGCCACTGTCGCCTTCAACCGGGAAGGCACGATGCTCTCCGCAGCAGGAGACGGTGAGTTCGGCCTATGGAGCGTTGGCAGCGCGTCCCGTCTCCGGAAGGTCAAGGTCGCCGACTACGCCTTCCCCATGGACCTGACGAACCTCATGGCCGTGGCCTTCAGCCCGGACGGGAACCGACTGGCGGTCAGCGGTGTGGGGAGTAGCGAGAAGGACGGGCAGTTGTGCCAGATCAGCCTCGCTGCTGTGACGCTGAAGGACGTGGTGGAACCCACCTGTACCCCGACCGGATTCGGCACCCTGGCCTTGGCGTACCTTCGCGGCGGTGCTCTCGTCAGTGGCGGCCCGGACGGTGTTGTGCGGTCGTGGCGCAATCCTCAACCCCAGGTCCAGGACGTCGACGTGTCCTATCTGCCCTCCGGATGGGGCTTCAGCCGCGATGGGCGCCTCATGGCAGGTCGTGCGGACACGGCTTCCGCCTCGGCCGTCGGAGTCTGGGACATCTCCGCCCGGCCGCACCGTGCCGCCACAATCGAACTGCCCGACATGGTGCAGCAAGCAGAACTCATCGGCCGGGACCGCAACACGCTACTGAGCGTCTCGCACGACGGCAAGGTCCAATTGTGGGACCTGCGCGATCCGCGCCACCCCGCGCGGGGGGTGTCTTTGGGCAAGGCCGAGTTCCCCGGCCGAGGCGGCCTGATCATCAGCACGGGCGTCTTCGCGGACCGTGCGGGCAGGCTCGTGACGGTCCCTGGCAGCGACGGCCGCGCACATCTGTGGCGCATCACCGACGCGCGTCACGCGATCAGAGCCGGCTCCTACAGCCTCGGCTCACCCGACGATTGGAGCGGCATCATGGGCGACGGCCGTACGGCCTTCGTCGCCACGGCCGACGGCATCCAGTGGTGGGATGTCAAAGACCCCTGGAACCCGGTCCGCGGCGACACCACGAAACTCGCTCACGCGAACAGCGAAGGCATGGACGTCCAGGGCAATGTGATGGCCGTTCTCACTCCCCGACCGTCGGATCTGACGGGAGGCAACACCGTCCGCCTGCTCGCGGTGTCCGCCGGCACCGTGCGCGCCTCGACCACCATCGAGGGAGTCATCGGCTCGAAGGCGGAGCTGAGCGATGACGGCCGACTGCTGGCCACCACCGGCAGCGGTGACGGCACCGTGCGGTTGTGGGACATCAGCGACCCCCGGCGCCCGCGCACCGGAGCTACCTTGCGCACTCTTGAGGACACCCAGGGTATTGCGTTCGACAAGCGCAACGACCTCATGGCCGACTGGAACAGGGACGAGGGCATTCAGTTGTGGGACATCCACGATCCCGCTGGGCCGGCCCTCAAAGCGACGATCCCGGCCTCGGAGGACGACACGGTTTCCCAAGTCGAGTTCCTCCCTTCCGGCGGCACTCTCGCCGCCGCTCGACGGAAAGGTGTCACCTTCCACAGCACTGACCATGCTGGGCTCGCAGAACTCATCTGCTCCTACACGGGACCGTCCATGCCCAAGGCGCAGTGGCGCAGGTACGCCCCCGGCATCCCCTATCGCGACCCGTGCCCCAAGTCGGAGCGACGGGGATGACGTCGTGGCCGAAGGGAACGGCCGGCCGGTCGTGACTCTTCGCGCCGTTCGGCCGTCGGCCGCGTGACCAGGACTGCCCCAGGGCGCCGAGGTCGTGCACGCGCCGTGGTGAAAGTCCGGACAGGCAGGCCCATCTGCCGGGAAGCTCTCTGACCTGCGGCAGCCGGGGACGCGGGGCCACGGCCGCTGAGTGGCGGGTGCGGCAGAGCCCCTCGGCCGACGGCGGGTTTGGATAGGCTGTCCATATCTGGATGATGTGTCCATTCCGAGCGAGGGGGAGCCGTACCGCCCATGAGCGACGAACAGCATTCCGCGGCAGCCGTGGCCCACCTGTACGACCGGTCCGGGCGGCGCTATGCCCTGGACGATCCCCGCTGGCGGGGCGACGACGGTGGTCCGCTCGCCGTCAGTACGCTGCCCGGGCTGCGGCCCGGGCGGATCGACACCGCCGAACGGTCGCTGTGGCGCTATCACGCGGCCCTTCCCGTCCCCGTCGCCCACCGGGTGAGCCTGGGGGAAGGGTGTACGCCGATGATCCCGGTCGACTGGTCGGGTCGGCGCGTTCACTTCAAGCTGGAGTGGTTCAACCCGACCTCCAGTTTCAAGGACCGCGGAGTGTCGGTGATGATCTCCCACCTCGCGGCGCAGGGCGCGGATCGCGTGCTTGAGGACAGTTCGGGGAACGGCGGTTCCGCGGTGGCCGCCTACGCCGCCGCTGCCGGAATCCGTGCCAAGATCATCGTGCCCGCGGCCACCTCGGCGGCCAAGATCCTCCAGGCCCGCGCCTACGGAGCCGAGATCGAACTCGTGGAGGGCACCCGCGACGAGGTCGCGGACGAGGCGGTCCGGCAGTCGCGGCGGATTCCGTACGCCAGCCACAACTGGCACCCCATGTTCATCCAGGGCACCAAGACCGTCGCGTACGAGATGTGGGAGTCCCTCGGCTTCACCGCGCCCGACAACGTGGTCCTCGTGGCCGGGGCCGGCAGCAACGTCATCGGGTGCGACCTGGCGTTCGGCGAACTGCTCGACGCCGGGCAGATCGACAGGCGCCCCCGTCTGTTCGTCGGGCAGCCCGAGCACTGGGCGACCATCGCCGACACGCTCAACGGCGTCGCCCCGGGCGCCCGCGGCGAGCGGGTCCCGACGATCGCCGAGGGTGCCTCCATCGCCCATCCGGTCCGGCTGCCCGAGGCGGTGGAGGCCGTCCGCCGGTCCGGCGGGGGCGCGTACGCCGTGCCCGAGGCGGAGATCCATGCCGCGGTCCGCGCCCTGAGCGCGCGCGGGCTGTACGCCGAGCCGACGAGCAGCGTCGCCGCGGCGGCCCTGGACCACTTCATCGCGACCGGGGAGATCGCGCCGGACGAGACGACCGTGGTCGTGCTCACCGGGGCGGGCCTGAAGTCCGCCGAGACGATGGCCGCGGTGTTCGCCGGGCACGGCGACGACGGCCGGGAAGCGGGCGGCGTACGGTGACCGGCCGCACCGACCGGCCCGCGGGCGGGGACGACGAGCACCTCGTACGGGAGGCCGAGCGCATCGCTGTCGCCATCGGACGCATGTTCCCCGGCCTCTGCGAGGTCGTCCTGCACGATCTGCGCCGGCCCGATCACGCGATCCGGGCCATCGAGAACAACCTGTCCGGGCGGCAGGTGGGTGACCCCGCCACCGAGCTGGGGCTGCGGCGCATCGCGGACCCCGACTATCCCGGCGTGATCCAGAACTACAGCAACCGGTTCCCCGACGGGCGCCCCGCCAAGAGCACGTCGATCGGCATCAAGAACGCCGAGGGGCGCTATGTCGCGGCCCTGTGCCTCAATCTGGACGTCAGCACGCTCTCGCCGCTGGCACTGACCCTGGCCAACCTCGTCGCCACGGATGTCGAGCACGGGGGCGAGGTGCTGGAGACCCTGCGCGACCGCGGCGGCCGTGAACTCCGGTCCGTCATCGACTCGTTCGCGGCCGAGCGCTCCAGCACTCCGCGCGGCCTCAACCGCGACCAGAAGAGCGAACTGGTCCGGCAGCTGCATCGCGAGGGCTTCTTCGGGACCCGCGGTTCCGCCCAGCTCATCGCCGACCAGCTGGGTGTGTCCCGGGCGACCGTGTACAACTACACGAAGCAGCAACCCCGATGAGGGTCGTCGGTCGGTGCCTTCGGCGATCCGCCGTTCGGGGCGGAGTGACGAGCATGGGAACGGAGCCCTCGGCGCCTCCGCGTGGTTGGTCCGGAGCGATCGGCCTCGGGGTCGTCTTCGGCGGGCTGATCGCGCTCGCGTCCACCGTCGCGATCGGGAACGCGTGGGCCGCTTGTGGCGTCGGCAACGGCCCCGGCGACGGAATGACCCTGCTGCTTCTCGGGCCCCTCATCCGGGTCGCCGCCGCGGTTCCCTGGGCGCTCCTGCGGGGCATGCCAGGGAGACGTCATCGCGGGGCGGCCCTCGTCGTGGGGCTCGTCTTCACCCTCTGGCTCACCTGGTTCCTCGTCACCTGGCTCGGAATGCCGGACTCCTACCCCGCCCCGTCGTGCCCCGGCAACGTCCCGCCCTGGTGGCCGGACTTCATCCCCGCGTGACCGGGCCCCGCGCCTCAGGGGCCGACGACCGTGAGCAGGTCCACGACGAAGACCAGTGTCGAGCCCGGCGGGATCAGGTGCGAGGGTGACTGCTTGCCGTACCCGAGGCGCGGGGGAACGATGATCTCGCGGCGGCCGCCGGGCTTCATTCCCCGTACGCCACGGTCCAGGCCCTTGATGGCCTTGCCGCCGCCGACGGCGAACTTGAACGGGCGGTTCTGCTCCCAGGACGAGTCGAACTCCCGCCCCGATGCGAACGCGGCCCCTACGTAGTGAACCTGGACGACCCTGCCGGGCCGCGCCTCCGGACCGTCCCCCTCCACGAGGTCGCGAGTCGTGAGTTCGGTGGGCGCGTCCCCCTCGGGGATCGTGATCTCGGGCTTCGCCGGTTGTTCGTTCATCGTGGTCCCCATCGCTCGCCACCGTCCCTCTTTGCCGGAGGGTGGACGCATGGACATTCATGCGGCAGGTGATCACGCTATCGGCCGACGAGGACCTCGGCGTCGTTCGACTGTCAGTGGCGGGAGGCAGGATGGGGGAGGGGATCGCGGCACGTCGGCTTCGCCGTGTCGGGAACAGCGGGTCCGGCCGGGGAGGTTGCATCGAGCGAGGACCGGAACCGTACGGGGGCGGGAGCACCGCCCGGGTCCGGGCCCGGGAGCGCGGCGCGTCGCCGCGATCCGTATCCAGACGTAATCAAGCAGAAGGACCGTGACATGACCGACCGGCCGTTGACGTTCATGGCAGTGCACGCCCACCCCGACGACGAGGCCACCAGTACCGGAGGCGTCCTCGCGCGCTATGCGGCGGAAGGCATCCGCACAGTGCTGGTGACCTGTACCGACGGCGGTTGCGGTGACGGGCCCGGAGGCAGCAAGCCGGGCGACCCCGGGCACGATCCGGCGGCCGTCGCCGCGATGCGGCGACGGGAGCTGGAGGCCAGTTGCGAGGTGCTGAAGATCAGCGACCTGGAGACGCTGGACTACGCCGACTCCGGGATGATGGGCTGGCCGAGCAACGACGCACCGCATTCCTTCTGGCGGACCCCCGTGGAGGAGGGCGCCGCACGGCTCGCGGCGCTGATGGAGCACTACCGGCCCGATGTGGTCGTCACCTATGACGAGAACGGCTTCTACGGCCACCCCGACCACATCCAGGCCAACCGCATCACGATGGCGGCACTGGAGATGACCGAGCTGACGCCGAAGGTCTACTGGACGACGGCGCCTCGCTCGATGATGCAGCGCTTCGGGGAGACGATGCGGGAGTTCGGCGAGGACATGCCGGAGCCCGACCCCGAGGAGGCCGCCGCGCTGGCCGAGATCGGCCTTCCCGACGAGGAGATCACCACCTGGGTGGACATCACCCCGTTCAGCGGCCAGAAGTTCGACTCGCTGGCCGCGCACGCCAGTCAGGGCGAGAACATCTTCTTCCTCAAGATGGGCAAGGAGCGGTTCGCCGAGCTGATGGGCATGGAGACCTTCGTACGCGTCAAGGACACGACCGACGCCGCCCTGCCCGAGAACGACCTCTTCGCCGGACTGCGCTGACCCTGCCGGCGGGCAGTCGCCTCCGGGCCGGATCCGGCCCGGAGGCGTGCGCGCGGCTCAGTGCTCGCAGAGGGAGAACTCCCGCTCGTAGAGCTGCTCGTTGTGCTCGTCCACGAAGAACTTCCGCTCCCGCATGAGCTGTTCGCGGTACTCCTCGGCCTGTTCGAGCGTCATGGTAGACGTGTCGGACCACGGCTGCTGCGGCGGTATGTCGGAGGTCGAGACGATCGTACGCTCCGGGTCGACCAGGAAGAACGCGAGGATCTTGCGGTGCCCGGGACGGGCGGGGTCCGCGAGACGGAACGAACCGACCCGGTGCTGGAGGACGTTCGGGAACGCCAGGCAGCGGCCCGCCGGGGTGGATGCCGATCCCAGCAGCTGGTTCAGCGCGTCATCGTCCTCCAGGCCGTACACCTCACGCACGCCGTCGTCGTCGTTCTGCTCGTACTCGGGCTCGTCGAGCGCGGTACGGAAGCTCAGCCGGCTGTCCGTGATGTTCTCGCTGTCCCAGTAATAGATGCCGGTCGACACGATCCGCTCGTTCAGCATGCCCTCGACATGCCAGGAACCCCCGGCATACTCGGGCTTCTCCGGAGTCAGGTGGATGGTGGCGAGCTTGACGATGACCTGGAGGCGGCGTCCGCGCAGGTCGACCGGGGCGAATCCGTCCGGCAGCGCGGGCGGGGCGTAGTCCGGGGCGTCCGGGATTGCCGGCCGCCGGTTCTCGTACCAGTCGTCCAGGGCCTCCTCATGCGCCTGGACTGCTTCTTCGTACGCCTCCTTGTCGTTGAACTCCTCCTCCTCCGGGTACTCCGGCTCGTCGTCGTACCAGCCGTACGGGTCGACCGTGATCCGCAGGGGCCGCGGGTTACGCAGATCCGTGAGTACGTTCTCCAGCAGCGGGCGCATGCGGGCGAACAGGTCGGGCAGGACGTCGGTCAGTTCGCGATGGTCCTCGGGGTGGACGTTGTTCACGTACGAACGGAACGCCACCTCGCCGTCCGCGCCGACCTCGACATCCGAGGGCAGCCACTGGAACATGTCCGAGAACTCGTGCTTCGAGTAACTGCTCGTCGGGTTCTCCCAGGCGCGCTCCGGTCCGCCGCTCACGCCTCGTACCAGGCAGAACAGCGAGGGGTGCACCAGGTCGAGCACCTGGCCGTCCGAGCCCGGGTGCCAGTCCTTCTCCTCCTCGGGGACCTCCTCCAGCACCCGGACAGCCTCGCGCAGCCGTGACCGCAGCTCGTCGTCGATCAGCGTGTCCGACTGCCAGACGCCGTCGACTGCGGAGACCTCGATCCCGGTCCGCTCGTCCCGCAGCCGCGCGTAGTGCGCGAGCTCGGCCAGCACGTAGCGGATCTGGGCCTCGGTGAGCCCTTGGGCCATCGCCTCGCACGTCCACCGGGCCACGATGCCGGGGTCGTTCATCTTGTCGAACCATCCCGGCTTCGCCCGGAGGTGCGCGCTGCACCCGATCATCTCCAGCTCCCGCAGGGTCCGGGGCGTCGCGTACAACGCGGAGCGGGAGGCTTGGAACGGCAGCGGAAAGGCGGTCGGGCCGGTCAACTCTTCGGTTCCTTCCAGGCGGTGAGCAGTGGCCGGAAGAATACGGGAGCCGACTGACAACGCCCCCGGGCGCCGTTTACGCGGTCCGGCGCAGTGCCAGGAGCGTCGCGTCGTCCGTGCGGTGCGGGCCGTCCAAGTGGGCGACGAGCCGTTCGACGTAGCCCTGGAGACCGGCATGGCCGAGGCCCGGGGCGGCCTCCCGGAAGCAGTATTCCGCCGCCTGGAGGAATCGGCGCGTGTCCGACTCCGGGTCGGCCGGACGGCGCTCGGTCAGACCGTCGGAGTACATGAGCACGATGTCGTCGGTCTCCAGCGGCGTCTCCGTGGCGCTGTAGACCGTGTTCGGCATGACGCCCAGCGTGAGGCCGGGGCCCCCGGCGGGCGCCGGGAGTTGGGACGCGCGGCCGTCGCGCAGGAGAACCGGGCGCGGATGCCCGGCACAGGTCCACCGCAGCAGGCTGAGATCCGGGTGGTAGCGGGCGATGATCGCGGTGGCCGTGGACTCCCTGTCGTCGGCGCAGGCCACCTCGTTGAGCCACTGGGTCAACAGCTCGACGGGCTGAGAGGTGTACGCGAGGCCCGCGAGCGCGTACCGGAGCTTGGCCATCAGGGTGACCGCCGCCAGGCCGTGGCCGCGGGCGTCGCCCAGCGCGACCAGGAGGCGGCCGTCGGGCAGGCCGCGGGCCTTGTACCAGTCGCCGCCGACCCCGGCCCCGGGTGCGTCGGGGCGGTAGACGGCCGCCGCCTCCAGCCCGAAGTTCTCCAGTTCGTCCTGGAAATGGGGGAGCACCGCGTCGCGCAGGACGTCGGCGACCTCCGCGACGGCCTCGGCACGCTCGTGCTCACGGCGCGCGTCGCGTTCGGCGCGCCGTGCCGCCTCGCGCCGCCACCGGTCCGTGGTGACGTCGATGAGGACGGCCCGCAGCGCCCACACCAGGCCGCCGGGGACGATGCGCACGGGCTCGGCGACCATCCGGAACACCCGCTCGCCGCCCCGGAAGCGCAGCTCGCAGTCGGTGGTGCGCTTTCGCAGGATGACGTCGTACAGCGCCTGGTACAGCGTGGACCGGCTGTCCGGTGTGACGGCCGTGGCCAGCTCGCACAGGCTGGGCTCGGGCGCGTCGTCGGCGAGGCCGAGGATCTGACGGAAGCCGCGGGAGGGCTGGACGCCGTCGTCGGCGAGGTTCCACTCCACCCAGCACGTGCGTACGAGCTGCTGGGCCGCGGCGGCCATACGGAGCCGGCCGCCCGGTTCCCAGGTCAGCAGGAAGTGGTCGCCACAAGGTGCGACGCGCACCTCGGCGCTGATCCGCACCGGCCCGGTACGGGTCCGCACCAGCCACTCCACCGTGTCGCTCTGCTGCGGCGCGCGCTGGTGGTACGCGTCGGCCAGCATCCCCGGAATGGCCGTGGAGGCCAGCGAAGGGATGCGTTCGAACAGCGGCACCGGCCCCGTCCACGGCGGCACGGCGTCATCGGGGAACCGGGAGGCCGCGTACTCACGGGCCGTGGCGTTGCGGGCGAGTAGGACGATGTCTTGGACCTCGCCGTCCGCACCGACCACGGGGGCCAGGAGCAGGGCCGCCATCGGGAGGGCGTCGAGCACGTCCTGGCAGGTGGGCGGGACCGCGAACGGGACGGCCGGGGGTGCGGGATTGGGCAGGCCGGGCCCGTAGCGCTCGGTGTACGCGGTGACGCGGCGCCGCTGCGCGTCCAGCAGGGCCCGGATCGCCCGCAGTTCCAGACGTGCGCGCGGGCCCTCCGCCGGAGGGGGAACGTCCACGGGCATGTCGTGCCTCTCGGTGCGGGTGTACGGGCGGCGCCGGAACAGCATCGGGGCGGGTGGGCGGGGGTGCCAGTCGGGATAGGCCGGTGGTGGCGGCGGCGGTGCGTTGCGGTGGAGCGGGGCCCGTCGCCCGGCCCGGGATCCGCACCCGCGACCGCCCCCCGGCCCCGCATCCCGCGACCGCCCCGCTCAGGCCGCCGCGGCCGGCAGCCGGCTGTCCACCGAGTCCAGGAACAGCACGACGGTGAGCAGCGCGCCGCTGGTGGCCGGGCAGATCGCGTACCGCGTCATCTGCTCGTCCAGCTCGGACAGCAGGCGGCGGCCCTCGGGCATCCCCGCGCCGCCGGCGGCCAGGACCGTGGCGGCGTCCTCCTGGACCATCCGCAGCGCCAGCGGCCCCTTGTCGCGTACCACCCGCTCGTCGTCCATCGCCGCCATCAGGGTCAGCAGCGCGTCGAGCTGCGCGGTGTCCTCGGTGACACCCCGCGTGCGGGCCTCGCGCACGGCGGAGAGCGCGGCCTCGGTGGCGGTGAGGCCGTCCCATGTGGTCCGGCCCGACAGCAAGGGGCGGCTGTCTCGGACGTCCTCGGACGGTGCGACCTGCTCGTCGAGGGCGACGGCCCGCGTACAGGCGTCCCGGGTGCCGGCGGCGCCGCGCGTCCACGCGGCCGTCAGCAGGCACAGCGCGCGGGCTGCCGCGTCGAAGCCGTGCAGGGACGCGGTGTGCGGCACCTGGTCCTGGGCGGCGCGGCACGCGTCGGAGAGCCTGCCGATGTCCGTCCCGGCCGCGGCGGCCGCGCGCAGCGGGCCGTGGAGCCGCACCCCGACGTCGACGAGTGACGAGAACACCGAGTTGGCGGGCGTCTGCGCGGTACGGCAGTCGGGCAGTCCCGGCTTGGGCGTCAGGAACACCTCGCGGGTGAAGGCCGCGACGGCGAGGTCCGCGAGGCCGTCTGCGTCGATCCGGGGCAGGTGCTGGGAGGGCATGCGTATCGCTTCCACTGGGCGGGGCGGGCGGACAGGCCCGGCGGCGCGGCCGGGCTACCGCTTCATGCCCGCTGCCGGAGGGGCAAACCGGGACGAAAGGCCCTCCGGTGCGGGCCCTCCGCCCCCACCCCGCACCGTCAGCCGGTCGCCGCCTCCCCAGCCGAGTCCAGGTAGGCCCGCCAGCCGCCGTGCTCCGTGATGTCGGTGCCCCCGGCCGCGGAGTCCGGGTCGCACTGGAACCCGAGGACCCAGCTCCCCTCCGCCAGTTCGACTCGGCCGAGGGACATGGGCGCGGGGAGCGCGGCGAGGAAGCGCCCGAGGGCGGCGGGGGAGAGGGTCCACCGCTCACCGCCGATGGGTGCGCCGCCCCCGGGGCCGACCCGGACGAGGCCCGGCTTGGGCGGCGTGGTCCCGAGCGCCGTGAGCCGGTAGGCGGCCGTGGTGGTCACCTCACCGGCGTACCGGGCACCGGAATCGGTGAGCTGGTGGTTGAGCGGCTGCCCGGACAGATGGGCACCGAACACCGCGAGGTCCACGCCGCACCCCGGCAGGGGCTCCGGTGCCTGCTCACCGGTGAGCAGGGCGGCGATGTCCAGGGCCGGCTGGTCCTCGAAGGCGCGGGTGACGACGCTGACGCCGAACGGGCTGCCGTCGGCCTCCCCGGCCGGGACGGCGACCGCCGCCATGTCCAGCAGGTTCACGAAGTTCGTGTAGGTGCCCAGCCGCGAGTTGACGGCCACCGGGTCGGCGAGCACCTCGGCGATGTCGGGGTGCCCGGTGGTTGTGGGCAGCAGCAGCGCGTCGTAGCCGGAGAGAGCCCGGCGCGCCATCGCCCGATACCGGTCCAGGCGCTCCTGGTCGGCGGACAGGGCGTGGGCCGGCAGACCGGCGGCGCCGAGAATGATCCCGGCGACCGTGGGGTCCGCCGCCGACGGATCGCCGGCGATGAACTCGCCGACGGCCGCGTAGCGTTCGGCGACCAGCGCCCCGTCGTAGAGCAGCCGGGCCGCCAGCAGCAGCGGTGACACGTCGACGACTGCGGTCGTGGCGCCGGCGGCCTCCACCTGTTTGACGGCCGCCGCGAACGCGGCGCGCCCACCGTCCGACAGCGGGGCGAGGTCCTCCTCGCGGGGCACGGCGATCCGGGGCCGGGACGGGGCCGCCAGACGGACGTCGTCCGGCCAGGCGCGGCTGCGGGGATCGCCGTCGTCCGGGCCCGTCATGACGCCGACGGCCCGCTGGGCCCCGGTGAGCGTCCGGGCGAACACCGTGACCGCGTCGTAGGAGCGGGCGGCGGGGACCACCCCGGTAGTGGGCACCAGGCCCAGGGTCGGCTTGATACCGACGATGCCGTTGAGGGCGGCGGGGACGCGTCCGGAGCCCGCCGTGTCGGTGCCGAGCGCGATGTCCGCGATCCCGAGGGCCACGGCGACCGCCGAACCGGAACTGGAGCCGCCGGAGATCTTTTCGGGGCGCAGGGCGTTGCGCACGGGTCCGTAGGGGCTGCGGGTCCCGACCAGGCCGGTGGCGAACTGGTCCAGATTGGTCTTGCCCAGCACGACCGCGCCCGCGTCCAGCAGCCGCCGTACGGCAGGCGCGTCCGCCTCCGGGGTGTACGCGAAGGCCGGACAGGCGGCCGTGGTGGGCAGCCCGGCGACATCGATGTTGTCCTTCACCGCGACCAGGACGCCCGCCAGGGGCAGCGGCTCCCCTGCGGCCAGCCGGGCGTCCAGGGCGGTGGCCTCCGCCAGGACGTCCGCCTCCGGGCGCAGGGTGATCCACACCTCAGGGCGGTCGGCCCCGGCGATGCGGCGGTAGGCGGCGGTGACGCGTGCGACGCAGCTCTGGGTCACGCTGCTTCCTCTCGTGCGACGACGGCCAGCGGGGTGCCGGCGTCGATCTGCTGTCCGGGGGTGACGAGGACGTCGGTGACGACGCCGTGGGCGGGAGCGCGCACGACGACCTCCATCTTCATGGCTTCCAGGACCAGAAGGGCCTGACCCGCCTCGACCCGGGTGCCCGGCCCCGCCTCGACCTTCCATACGGTGGAGCTCAGCGGCGCCTCGACCAGCCCCGAGCCCGGCGGCAGGGCGAGCGCGGCGACGGACTCGGCGGCCTGCTCCGGTTCGGCGCGCGGGGCGAACTCGCCCGCCGCCTCCCACGCCAGGCGCTCCGTCTCGAAGGCGGCGGACTGGCGGGTACGGAAGGCGGCGATGTCCTCCGCGTTCTCCCGCAGGAACGCCTCGTGCTCCGCGAGCGAGAAGACACCCGGGCGGATGTCCAGGGCGGTCCGCCCGGAGGCGAGATCGGCCCGGATGTCCAGGAGTTCGGCCGCTTCGACCGGGTGCCAGATGATCCGGTCGAAGAACCGCAGCAGCCACGGCGTGCCGTCGGCGAAGGAGCGGGGCGGGCGCAGACCGCCCCACACGGGGACCGTCCGGCCGATGAGCTGGTAGCCGCCTGGGCTCTCCATCCCGTAGACGCACAGGTACGAGCCGCCGATGCCCACCCCGGCCTCCGCCGTCCAGGTGCGCGCCGGGTTGTACTTGGTGGTCACCAGGCGGTGGCGCGGATCCAGCGGGGTGGCGGCCGGAGCGCCGAGATAGACGTCGCCGAGGCCGAGGACGAGATAGCGCGCGTCGAAGACGGTACGGCGTACGTCCTCGACGCTGCCCAGCCCGTTGATGCGGCGGATGAACTCGATGTTGGACGGGTTCCAGGGCGCGTCGCCGCGCACCGACGCGACGTAGCGGTCGATGGCCTCGTCGACGGTCGGGTCGTCCCAGGACAGCGGCAGGTGCACCTCCCGGCTCGGCACGCGCAGTTCGGCGGTGGCCGGCAGCTGCTCCTCGGCCTCCCGGAGAAGACCGAGCAGGGTGCGCAGCGGCAGCATGTCCGGGTCGGTGTGCAGATGCAGCGACCGTACGCCCGGAGTGGCGTCGACCAGTCCCCGTGGCGCCAGGGCCCGTATGTGTTCGGCGAGGGCGTGGACGCGCATCCGCAGGCCCAGGTCGAGGGTCATGGGGCCGTACTCGACGAGGATGTTGTCGTCGGCGCCCCGACGGTACGTGACCTCCGGGGCCGTGCCGGTTGCGGGGCGGCGGCCGAGCATGCCGTCGTCGCCGTCCGGGCCGCCGGGCGCCGGCAGCGTGAGGAGCGCGGGGGTACGGCGCAGGGCATCGGCGGTCCGCTCCGTGACGGGGACGAACTGCACGGTGTCGCCCGGCCGCAGCTGACCGGTCTTCCAGCGTTCGCCGCGCACGACGGTGACCGGGCAGGCGAACCCTCCCAGGCTCGGCCCGTCGGGGCCGAGGATGGCCGGGGTGTCGCCGGTGAGGTTGACCGCGCCGACGGAGTACGCGGTGTCGTGCACGTTGGACGGATGCAGTCCCGCCTCGCCGCCGTCCGGCCGGGCCCACTCGGGACGGGGACCGACGAGACGCACACCAGTGCGCGCCGACTGGGCGGAGACCTTCCAGTGCGTCCCGTACACCGTCGCGATGCCGTCACGGGTGAGGAAGTCCGGTGCGGCGTGCGGGCCTTCGCTGACCGCGATACGCCAGTGGGCCGTGAAGTGCGGACGCGAGCCGCCGGGAACCGGGGCGGGCGGCAGGGCGTCCGGCGCGGGGGCGGCCGGCCGCAGCACGTCACCGGTGCGCAGGGCGCGGCCGGCGTGGCCGCCGAAGGCCCCGAGGGCGAAGGTGGCCGCGCTGCCCAGGTAGGCGGGGACGTCGAGACCGCCTCGGACCAAAACGTAGGTGCGCATCCCGGGGCCCTGGGCGGTACCGACGTCCAGCAGTTGCCCGGCGGCGATTTCGAGCGGCTCCCACAGGGCGGCGGGGCATCCGTCGACGGTGACCGCGGCCGGGGCGCCGGTGACGCAGACGACGGCCGGCGAGGAGAAGCGCAGCGCGGGCCCCTCCAGCGTGCATTCGAGACCGGGAGCACCCTCCGGGTTGCCGACGGCCGTGTTGCCGAGGCGGAAGGAGAGGTCGTCCATCGGGCCGCCCGGCGGGATGCCCACCTCCCAGTAGCCGGTGCGCCCCGGCCAGTCCTGCACCGTGGTCTGGGCGCCGCCGCGCTCCACGTCGACGCGCGGTCGGGGGTCGCGCAGCCCGGCCAGGGTGGCCGTGGTGTGCCGGGCGTCGAGCACCACCGGCTCGCGGCAGGCGGCGCGCAGCAGCCCGAGGTTGGTCTCCACCCCGTCCACCACCGTCCCGTCCAGCGCCTCGGCCAGCCGCGCGAACGCCTCCGCCCGGGTGTCACCGGTCGCGACGACCTTGGCGAGCATCGGGTCGTACGCGGAGGAGACGTGCTGCCCGGTCTCCGCCCAGCCGTCCACGCGTACGCCCTCCGGGAAGCCGACGCGGGTCAGCAGACCGGAGCTGGGCCGGTGGTCCCGGGCCGGGTCCTCGGCGTAGATCCGCGCCTCGACCGCGTGGCCCCGGGCGTGCGGCTCCGCCAGGAAGCCGCTCTCGCCGCGCGCCAGGCGCAGCATCCAGGCGACCAGGTCGATGCCGTGGGCCTCCTCGGTCACCGGATGTTCCACCTGGAGGCGGGTGTTGACCTCCAGGAAGTACGCCTCCTCGCGCACCGGGTCGTACACGAACTCGACGGTGCCGGCCGAGCGGTAGTCCACCGAGGCGCACAACTCCCGGGCGGCGGTGTGGAGTCCGGCGCGCACATGCGGGGGCAGGTCCGGTGCCGGGGCCTCCTCCAGCACCTTCTGGTTGCGCCGCTGGAGCGAGCAGTCGCGGTCGCCGAGCACCACGACGGACCCGGCGCCGTCCCCGAAGACCTGCACCTCGACGTGGCGGGCGCGCTCCACGTACCGCTCCAGGAAGACCCCGCCGTCGGCGAAGCTGCCCCGGGCCAGCCGCGACACCCCGGCGAACGCGTCCCGCAGCTCCGCGGGCCCGGCGCACGCCCGCATGCCGATGCCGCCTCCGCCGCCGGTCGCCTTGAGCATCACCGGATAGCCGGTCCGCTCCGCCGCGCGCAGGGCCTCCTCCTCGTCGGCGAGGAGCCCGCTGCCGGGCAGCAGGGGCACGCCCGCCGCGAGCGCCGCGTCCCGTGCGGTGTGCTTGGCGCCGAAGACCTCCAGCTGGGCGGGCGTGGGGCCGACGAATGCGAGGCCCGCCTTCTCCACGGCGGCGGCGAACTCCGCGTTCTCGGACAGGAAGCCGTACCCGGGGTGGATCGCGCCGGCCCCGGTGGCGAGGGCGGCCTCCAGGACCGCGTCGGCGCGCAAATAGCTCTCGGCCGCGGGTGCGGGGCCGAGGCGCACGGCCTCGTCGGCCATCCGGACGTGCGGGGCGGTGCGGTCGGCATCGGAGTACACGGCCACCGTGCGCAGGCCGAGGGCCTCGGCGCTGCGGATGACACGGCAGGCGATCTCTCCGCGGTTGGCGATGAGCAGGGTGTCGAACATGGCGGCAACTCCTCGGTAAGGCACCGGGGTTCAGGCGGTACGCGGCTGGGCGGGCAGCACGTGGTCGCCGACGCCGTCGGTGCTCAGGCAGAGCGAGCAGACCAGCGCGTCGTGCGTGGCGCAGGCGGCGAGGTCGGGGCGCTCGTACGGCTGGTGGCAGACGTGGCAGTCGAGGGTCGCCGCGCTCGGGTTCCCGTCCGCGTCGAGCATCGGCTCGTCCAGGCCGTCGTCGGTGCGGCGCAGGTAGTACCGGCCCCTGGTGACGACCGCGACGAGAGGGGTCAGGACGAAGGCGAGGACCGCGGCGGCGACGGGGGAGTACGGCTGGAGGGTGTCGCCCAGGGCGTGGAAGTACATCGCGATCGACAGCCCGGACGCGGCGGTGAAGGCGACGACGCCGACGGGGTTGACCGCGTACAGCATGCCCCGGCGGAACTCCGGACGGAGCGGCGAGATCCGCAGCAGGTACTTGTTGACGCCGATGTCGGTGGCGACGGTGACGATCCAGGCGATGGCGCAGTTGGAGTAGAAGCCGAGGATGTCGTTGAGGAAGCTGAACATGTCGGCCTCCATCAGCGCGAGCGCGAAGCCGAGGTTGACCAGGACGAAGACCAGCCGGCCGGGGTAGTGCTTCGTGACCCTGGTGAAGGAGTTGGTCCAGGCGAGCGAGCCGGAGTACGCGTTGGTCACGTTGATCTTGATCTGGCTGATCACCACCAGGACCACGGCCAGCGGCACGACCAGCCAGGACGGCAGCATCGCGTCGAAGGCGCCCCGGAACTGCCGGATCGGCTCGGGCGCGGCAGCCGGTCCGACCTCGGCGATCACGTACACCGCGAGGAACACACCGATGGCCTGCTTGAGCGCGCCCAGCACCACCCATCCGGGACCGGCCATGACCACGGCGGTCCACCAGGTGCGCCGGTTGGCCTCGGTCTTCGGCGGCATGAAGCGCAGGTAGTCGATCTGCTCGCCGATCTGCGCGATGAGGGAGAGGCAGACACCGGCGCCCAGCAGCACGGACGCGGTGTCCAGGCCGCCCTTGCCGTCGGTTCCGGCGTACGAGAGGAACCGGTCGACCGTGCCGGGGTCGGTGGCGACCAGATAGACGAGCGGGCCGACCATCAGCAGCAGCCAGATCGGGGTCGTCCACACCTGGAGCTTGCTGAGCGCCGACATGCCGTAGATCACCAGCGGGATGACCATCAGCGTCGAGACCAGATAGCCGAGCCAGAGCGGCAGCCCGAGGCCGAGTTCGAGGCCCTGGGCCATGATCGAGCCTTCGAGGGCGAAGAAGATGAAGGTGAAGCTGGCGAAGATCACGCTGGTCAGGACCGAGCCGTAGTAGCCGAAGCCGGAGCCGCGGGTGATCAGGTCGAGGTCCAGGTTGTACCGGGCGCCGTAGTACGCCAGCGGGAAGCCGGTGGCGAAGATGACGACGGCCGCCACCGCGATCGCGACCAGCGCGTTTCCGGTGCCGTGGGCGAGGCCGATGCCGGCGCCGATGGAGAAGTCGGCCATGTAGGCGATGCCGCCGAGGGCGGTGGTGGCCACGACCGCGGGGGTCCAGCGGCGGTAACTCCGGGGCGCGAAGCGGAGGGTGTAGTCCTCCAGGGTCTCGCGCGTCGCCCGGCTCTTGGAGGCGGTCGGTGGTGTGGAGGTCGCGCGTGACTCGGTCGTACTCATGGGCAAGCCCTTCGGGGAGGCGGTGATCGGAGGGAAGGCCGTGCTGAGGACGGGCGGGGCGGGAACCGCCGGCTGCGGGGGATGTCAGAGGCGGTCGGCGTGCAGGGCCATCTGCGTCATGGCGCGCTGGGCCCGTTCGAGGACGACGGCCATGGAGTCGCCGACGTGGGCGTGCAGGGCGCGGTGGGCGTCGTCGAGGCGTCCGTCGCGGACGGACTCCATGATCTCGATGTGCTCGGTGATGGTCGTCTCCACCCGGTCCCGGGTGAGGAAGTCGTACATCCGCACTCGGCGGATGCGCTCGCTGACGGCGACCAGGGCATCCGTCAGGGCGGGGTTCCCGGAGGCGCGGGACAGCTCCGCGTGGAAGCGCTCGTCCTGGACGACGAAGCGGGGGTCGGGGTCCGAGGGCTGCTCGCGCATGGCGTACCAGCGTTCCAACTCGGTCTTCAGCACGGCCGGTTCGTGCCGGACGGACGGGTCGTCGATCGCCCGGGCGATGCCTCGCAGTTCCAGGGTGACCCGCAACTCGTACAGGTCGCGCAGCTGGGTCAGGTTGGGGATCGTGACGAAGAAGCCGCCGTCGCCGCGTTCGATCAGGCCGTCCGCGAGGAGACGCGCCAGGGCTTCGCGCACCGGGGTCCGGGACACGCCGAACCGTGCGGCGAGCCGCATCTCGGCCAGCCGCTCGCGCGGCCCGAAGTCACCGTCGAGCACGGCCGCGCGCAGCCGCCCGTAGACCATGTCGCGCAGCGGGAGCGCGGGTGCCGAGCTGGTGTCCCGCTCTGTGTCCGGGGGCGTATACAGCGTCGAATCCAGCGTGGAATCCATGTGCGGAGACGCTAGGAACCGCTTGTTTCACCGAAGGCCGCGATGCGGTGAACGACTCGTTTCCGGCAACTCACCCCCGCTCCGCACATGGTGAAGCGCCCCGCGCGCGGGCGCGGAGCGCTTCACCGACAGGGCCCGCGCGGTCAGCCGGTGGCGCAGGAGACCGTCGGCCAGGTCCAGGAGCCGTTGGTCTGGATGGTCACGCCCCAGTTGTTGCCGCTGCCGTTGGGCTTCGCGGTCAGCACCTGGGCGCTCGGGTAGGTGGCGCTGACGTTCCAGGTGGTGAGGACCTTCTCGGGTGCGGGGACGCGCATGGTGACGGTCCAGTCGCTGCCGCCGGTCACGGAGACGTTGAGGTTGTAGCGGTCGCCCCACTGCTGCCCGGCGGAGAGGGTCGCCGTACAGCCGCCGGTGTTCCCGCCCCCGCCGCTGTTGCCGTCGGGCGCGACCGCCCGCCCGGTCTGCGGCGAGATCATGCCCGAGCACAGGCCGTGGGAGGCGAGCGACTGGGCGATGCGGGGGATGGCGGCCAGTGTGTTGGCCGGCCACTCGTGCATCAGGATGACCTGGCCGTTGGAGAGCCGCGATACGGCCTGCACGATCGCGTCGGTGCTCGCACCGTTCCAGTCCTGCGAGTCGACGTCCCAGATCACCTCTGTGAGGCCGTACTTGGCCTCGACCGCCTTGAGCGTCGCGTTGGTCTCCCCGTACGGCGGCCGGAACAGCTTCGGAGTGCCGCCGCCGGCGGCCGCGACGGCCTGCTGGGTGCGGGAGATCTCCGAGTCCATCTGAGCCTGGCTCTGCTGGGTGAGGTGGGGGTGGGTGTAGCTGTGGTTGCCGACCCACATGCCCGCGTCGACCTGGGCCTTCACCTGCGCCGGGTAGGACGTGGCGAACTGGCCCTCGTTGAACATCGTGGCCCGCAGGCCGTTCTGCTTGAGGGCGTTGAGCAGGGCGGGGGTGTGGTCGTTGGACGGGCCGTCGTCGAAGGTCAGGCCCACGTAGCCGTTGCAGGTGGCCGCCTGTGCCGGGGCGGCGGCGGTGGCGGTCAGGCCCAGGGAACTGGCAGCGGTGAGCACGAGGCCGGTGGCCAGGACGGCGGGTCGGCGGCGGGGACGGAGACGCATGGAAGTCCTCCCGGTGAGGGGTGCTCCGGCCACGCCGGGGGCGGCCGGTCCTGAGCACGGAGTGTTTGGTGGCCCTCCCGGGCTGTCAATGCTTTCGGCAGATCTTTCGAAAGCGTCGGACCGGTGGGGTGGTTGCCATGGGGGATTACGTTGCACGTCAGGGGAGTGTGGTGCGGGGCATAGGCCGCAGATCCTTCGACTCGGGGCCGGTGATGCGTGCCGGAGAACGGACCTCCGTCGAAACTTTCGACTGCGCCGAGCGGGTCGCCCGGCTAGGGTAGTGGTCGCCGTATTGACAGTGGGCAGTCAAGTTCGGTGTGATGAATGGGAGCGCTCCCATTCATGAACTGCCCTACGGTTCCCCGCCCGAGGAGGCGCACATGCCCATACCCGTCCCGCGATTGCCACGCAGAGCCTGGACCGCCGCCGGAGCCGTGTGCGCGCTGGCCCTCTCGCTGCTCGTCGCGGTGCCCGCCAGCGGTTCGGCCGCCGCGTCCGGCTGCCAGGTCGACTACACCGTCAACGAGTGGAGCGGCGGCTACACCGCCGAACTGCGGGTCACCAACGAGGGCCCGGCGCTCAGCGACTGGCGGCTGACATGGACGTACGAAGGCGACCAGCACGTCACCTCCGCGTGGAACGCGACCGCGACGCAGGCCGGCCACGCCGTGACCGCCGTCAACACCGCCTGGAACGGCGCTCTGGCGACCGGCGGCACCGTCGGCTTCGGGGTCCAGGGGACCTCCGGGTCGGGTGGTCCGGCACCCACCGACTTCGCCCTCAACGGGGTCTCCTGCGGCGGTGACGACACCGCGCCCCCGACCACCCCGCCTCCCACGACGCCGCCCCCGACCACCCCGCCGTCCGAGGACTGCGGCGACGCCGTCGTCTGCGACGACTTCGAGAACCAGGCCGGCTCCGCGCCCGCCGGGAACTGGAAGTTCACCGCGCCCGACTGCCAGGGCACCGGAACGGCCGCCGTCGACACGGAGATCGCGCACAGCGGCACGCGGTCGCTGCGGCTGGACGGGAGGGCCGGCTACTGCAACCACGCCTTCGTGGCCTCCACCGCCGACCTCTCCGCGGTCGGTCCCGTGCTGTACGTGCGCATGTGGGTGCGGCACACCACGGCGCTGCCGGCCGCGCACGTCGCGTTCGTGTCCATGCCCGACAGCTCCCAGGGCGGCAAGGCGCTGCGCATCGGCGGGCAGAACGGCGCGTTGCAGTGGAACCGCGAGAGTGACGACGCGACGCTCCCGGCGCAGAGCCCGACCGGCGTGGGCCTGAGCCGGCCGCTGCCGACGGGCACCTGGCAGTGCCTGCGGTTCGCGGTCGACACCACGGCCCCGGGGCTCGATACCTGGCTCGGCGACGAGCAGGTGCCCGGACTCCACGCCGATGGTGTGCCGACGAGGGACATCGACGACCAGTGGCTGTCCCGGACCACTCCACCGCGCCCCACGTCCCTGCGGCTGGGCTGGGAGAGCTACGGAGTCGGCGACGACACCCTGTGGTTCGACGACGTGGCCGTCGGCTCCTCGCCGGTCGGCTGCTGAGGGGCGGCCGCACCGGGATCCACGGACCGGCGCGGGCGCAGGGAAGGCCCGCGCCGGTCGATCAACCTTCAAGAAAGCGCAATGGTCTAGGCCAACGCATTGACGTGAATGCGTCACCCTTCGATTCTTGGCGGCACCTTCTCCCCGACAGGAGCTTCCATGAGACGTCTTCGCGCTCTGCTCTCCGGTGTGGCCACCGCCGCCCTGGCCACCGCAGGGCTCGCGGCCTTCGCCGCGCAGCAGGCCTCGGGCGCGTCCGCCGACGCCACCGCGCTCAGCAACCGGTGGTACGCCGCCGCGCCCTATCTGATGCCGCACGACAACAATCCGCCGGACGCGGGCGCCATCATGGACGCCAGCGGTCTGAAGGCGTTCCAGCTCGCCTTCATCCTGGCCCCCAACGGCGGCGGCTGCAGCCCGACCTGGGACGGTACGTCGCCGGTCTCGTCGGACACCGCGGTCGCCTCCGTGATCAGCGCGATCCGCGCCAAGGGCGGCGACGTCTCGGTCTCCATCGGCGGGTACGGGGGAACGAAACTCGGCCAGACCTGTTCCGACGCCACCGCCACCGCCGCCGCGTACCAGCAGGTCATCACCAAGTACCAGCTCAAGGCCATCGACTTCGACCTGGAGGAGCCCGAGTACGAGAACACGGCCGCCATCGCCCGCGAGATCGGCGCCGCCAAGATCCTCCAGCAGAACAACCCGGGCCTTTACGTCTCCGTCACCACGGCCGGGACCGCCGACGGCACCGGCTGGTTCGGCAAGCAGATGCTCAACGAGGCCAAGGCGCAGGGCTTCACGCCGAACAACTTCTCCATCATGCCGTTCGACGGAGGGTTCAACGGGGCCGCCGCCCAGACGAGCGCCCTGACGAACTTCAACGCGATCCTGCGCTCCACCTTCGGCTGGGACGAGGCGACCGCGTACGCGCACGAGGGCTTCTCCGGCATGAATGGCCGCAGCGACACCGGCGAGTACTTCACCCAGGCCGACTTCCAGACCGTCCTGGACTTCGCCACCGGCCACCACATGGACCGCTTCACCTTCTGGTCCCTCAACCGCGACCGCCAGTGCACGCCGCCCGACAACAACGGCAAGACCTCCGGCACGTGCAGCAGTGTGGCGCAGTCGGACTGGGACTTCGCGAAGTACTCGGTGAAGTTCGCCGGCGTCACTCCGCCCACCACCACCCCGCCGACCACGCCGCCCCCGACCGGCAGCTGCACCGCCGCCGCGTGGAGCAGCAGCGCCGTCTACACCGGCGGCACCACCGTCTCGTACGGGGGCCACACCTGGAAGGCCAAGTGGTGGACACAGAACGAGACACCCGGCAGCACGGGT
Source organism: Streptomyces sp. 2131.1 (assembly GCF_900105515.1). GTDB lineage: Bacteria > Actinomycetota > Actinomycetes > Streptomycetales > Streptomycetaceae > Streptomyces > Streptomyces drozdowiczii. Next base: position 6,308,784 of record NZ_FNSY01000001.1, read on the forward strand.
GAATGGGGCGTCTGGCAGGACCTCGGCCCCTGCTGATCCGCTCCGCCGCCCCGGTTCCGGCCGGGGCGGCTCGTACCCCGTGGGTGCCTGCACGTGTCACCCGCTTTGCTCACCCCCACCACCCTGCGGCTAGTTTGTGTCCAGCACAGACGGGCGGTCCGTGACGGCAGAGGTGCACGGGGACGAGAGGTCGGGAAGAGTGTCGCTGCGCGCAGGCGATCCAGCCGAGATCGGCGGATATCCGCTGGAGGCACGGCTCGGTTCAGGTGGCATGGGCACGGTCTTCCTGGCCCGTACGAGTTCCGGCCGGCCCGTCGCGATCAAGCTGATCCACCAGCACTTCGCCGGCGACAGCGAATTCCGCACCCGCTTCCGGCAGGAGATCGCTGCGGCACGGCGGGTGAGCGGCGCGTTCACCGCCGCCGTGGTGGACGCCGAGCCCGAGGCCGAGCAGCCGTGGATGGCGACCACGTACATCGAGGGCCCCACGCTCGCGGAGCGCATCGCCGACGACGGACCGCTGAACGGAGCCGGGCTGCGGAACCTGGCCATCGGGCTCGCCGAGGCGCTGCGCGACATCCACCGGGTCGGCGTCGTCCACCGCGACCTCAAGCCGTCGAACGTCGTGCTCTCGCCCGAGGGGCCGCGCGTCATCGACTTCGGCATCTCGCGCGCCGCCGACCAGCAGACGCTGACGATGACCGGACGCGTCATCGGTACCCCGCCCTTCATGTCACCGGAGCAGTTGCAGGCGCCGCGGGGCGTCGGGCCGCGCTCCGACGTCTTCTCGCTCGGCACCCTGCTGGTGTACGCGGCCACGGGCCACGGCCCCTTCGACGCGGACAGCCCCTACCTCACCGCCTACCAGGTGGTGCACGACGAGCCGTCGCTGGACACCGTCCCGACGGAGCTGCGCGCGGTCGTCGAACCGTGCCTGGCCAAGGAACCCGAGGGCCGCCCCTCGGCGGACCAGCTCCTGGAGCTCCTGCGTGACCTCCCCGCCGACCTCGGCGGACAGCTCACGGGCGCGGGCGCGACGGGCCGCACCCGTGACGTCGACACCCAGCACCACCTCGCCACCCGGGACACCCAGGCACCGGGGACCGGCTCCCGCGTCGGGCACGGGCTGCGCGGGCGGTGGCGGCCCGTGCTGGCGGCCGCGGTCGCGGTGGCGGCGGTCGGCGGGGGAGCCGCCGCCGTGCTGCAGTCGGGCGCCTTCGGCGAGGACCCGGCCGGAGGCGGGGGCACCACGGTCGCGGCGTCCGGCGCCTCGCTGCCGGACGGCTTCCGGCCCTGGCGCGTGACCGTGCCCGGCGGGCAGGAGGACATCCCCGACGAGCTGCGGTGCGTCGCGCGCGGCGACGCCGTGTTCTGCGGGGGCGGCGGGGTCGTCGCCACCCGGATCAACGTCCGGGACGGCTCACGCGCGTGGACGGTGAAGAGCCCGGGCGTCCCCGTCCAGGGCATGCACATGGTGGGCGCCACCGACGACACCGTGATCGGTTACCGGATCGCCGTGCAGGGCGACCCGCAGGGGCGGGGCGACGAGGTGGTGGCCGTCGACGCCGACAGCGGCAAGGAGCTGTGGTCCACGACCTCCGGCGCCCAGTCGACGGCCGTCACGGGCCGGACCCAGGACGCCGTCGTCACCGGCTCCACCGTGATCACCGTCAACGCCTCGGACGACGCCTTCGAGGCCCGGGACGCGCACAGCGGCGAGCTGACCTGGACGGCACCCTTCCCCGGAGGTTCCCGGTGCGCCCCCGTCCTGGCGGGCGACGCACTGCTGGCCATGTGCGTGACGGACGCGGAGATCCAGGGCCAGACGGTCCGCCGCCCGGTCGTCCACACGCTCGACCCGGCCGAGGGGAGCTGGGGCAGGGCCACCGCGCTGGACGGCCCCGGCGTTCCCGTGGGCGCCGCCGACGGCCGGCTCGTCCTGCTCCAGGAGCACGCCGAGGGAACGGCGCTCACCGGCTACGACGCGGTGACGCGGGTCGACCCGGCCTCCGGGAAGGTCACGAACACCCCGCTGGACACCACGTACGAGGGCACCCCCGGCATGGCGGACGGCACTGTGTACGTGAGCTCGCAGACCGGCCGCGTCACCGCGTTCGACCCCGCCACCGGCCGCAGGAAGTGGGTCCGGCAGACCAGCGTCGAGGGGGCGTCGGGCCCCGTCGCCGGGGACGGCGCGCTGTTCTTCAGCTCCGCCACCGGACGTGTGGTCGCGCTGTCGCCGTCCGATGGTTCGACGCTGTGGGCGACGGACCCCCGGGCCGACGGTCTCACCGGCGAGGAGGGCGCGAGCCCGCGCGTGGTCGTCGCGGGGCGCGCGGTGGTGGTGGCCGCCGACGGGAACACCCTGTTCGCCTTCGACACGGCACACCCACCCAAGTCGGGCTGAGCTCCGACGGCCCGTCCCACCCCGTCCGGCGGGCCCGCCTCACCCGCCCAGCAGGCCCAGCCGCTCACCGATGCGGGCGGCGCCCGGCCGGTGCAGCTCGTCGACGAGGCGGCCACCCGCGAGCAGCAGCACCCGGTCCGCGTAGGCGGCGGCGACCGGGTCGTCGGTCACCAGCACACAGATCGGCCCCTCCCGGTCCACCCCGTCCCGCAGCAGCGCGGCGAACTCCCGGCCTTCGGCCGCGCCGAGGGCGCCGGCCGGCTCGTCCGCGAAGAGCACATCGGGGCGCGCCGCCAGCGCCCGGGCAATCGCCAGCCGCTGCTGCCGGTCCCCGGACAGCTGCCCGGGCCGGTGCCGCTCGTACCCGGTGAGCCCCACCCGGGCGAGCACCTCCCGGACCCGGTCCTGACCGGCGTACAGCCCGGCATTCTCCTCCACGGTCATCGACGGCACCAGGTTGAACGCCCGGGACACGAACCCGACCCGGTCGCGCCGCAGCACCGCCAGCCGCCGCTCGGGCAGCCGGGTCAGCTCCGTACCGCCCCAGCGGACCGAGCCCCGGGACGGCCGGTCCATCCCCGCGAGGCAGTGCAGCAGGGTGGTCCTGCCGGAGCCGGCGGGCCCCATGACCGCCGTGAACGTACCGGGGGCGAGGTCCACCGACACCCCGCGCAGTGCCCGGACGGCGGCGCTGCCGTGTCCGTACGTGCGGTGCAGGTCCTGTGCCCGGACGGTGGTTCCGGCGCCGATGCGCGTCGCTGTCGAAGTCATGGCCTCATCCTGGCCGTCCGGGCAGCGCCGATCGATCCTGCCCGCACCCGGACCGGGGGTACGGGAAAGTGAACCACCGCCGGGGTGAAGACCCCGCCCCGTCTACAGTGGGCCGCATGAACCGCTGGACGGAGCTGACCGGAGACACGTCCGGAGAGGACTACGCCGCGCGCTTCGCGGCCCTCGCCCGCAGTGGCAAGGACATGCACGGCGAGGCGAGGTTCTGCTCCGCCCTGGTGCCCGCCGGGGCGCGGGTCCTGGACGCCGGCTGCGGCACCGGCCGCGTCGCGATCCGGCTCGCGGAGCTCGGGTACGACTGCACCGGGGTGGACGTCGACGCCTCGATGCTCGCCGTGGCGCGGAAGCAGGCCCCCGCACTGCCCTGGTACCGGGCCGACCTGGCCGGGTTCGACCCGGACGCCCTCGGCATCGGGACGGGCTTCGACCTCGTCGTCGCCGCCGGGAACGTCATGGCGCTGCTCGCCCCCGGCACCGAGGCCGCCGTCGTCGCCCGCCTCGCCGGAGCCCTGCGCCCGGGCGGCCTGCTGGTCGCCGGGTTCGGCCTGGACGCGGCCCACCTCCCCGTACCGCCCGGCCTCACGCTCGCCGAGTACGACGACCACTGCGCCGCCGCGGGCCTCGCCCTCGTCGACCGCTTCGCCACCTGGGACGCCGCCCCGTACGACGGCGGCGGCTACGCGGTCGGCGTGCACCGGATGGGCGACCGTTAGGGCCCGTCTGCGAACTCCCCTCGTCGCGCGGCAGAGGGGAGTTCGAGGCCCTGACGCGTCAGCGGTTCCAGCGTCGCGCAGAGTGCCTCCGGGAAGGCGGGCTCCACGCGGTGGACGTCACGGCAGCCGCCGGTGCTCGTCCGGGTGAGGGGCTGCCAGCCCGTCTTCGCGGCCCGATAGAACCAGCGGCTGGCCTGCCGTGCCGAGCAGGCCGGGTCGGTGTCCCCTTCGCAGGCCGGCCCCATGCGCGTGGACAGGTCCATCACCAGCCACTTCCCGTCGCACTTCTCGCCGCTGCGGCCCGTGTGCATGGGTACGTCGGTCGCCTGCACCGCCTGCTGGTAGGAGGCGGGCGTGCAGCCGGTGGGCGCCGGGTGGCAGCCCAGCTCGCCGCACCTGCGGAGCGCGGGCGGCTTCGCGCCCTCGGCCGTGAAGTGGGCGGAGCCGTCGACGAGCACGTCCCGGCCGTCGAGCGGCGCGGGCAGCTCCAGCTTCGCCGTGGCCTTCTCCTCCTCCGCGCACCCGGACGCCCGGTCCCCGGACGGCGAGACGAAGGTGACCTGCACCCGGGCCAGTTCCGACATCGGTTCGGTGAGCACCGCCTTCAGATCGCGCACGCAGGCGGCGGCGCCGCTGGGCACCGAGGTGTCGACCAGGAGCGTGCGGTCGCCGCCGAGCCGTACCCCGTGGACCCCGGCGGGCTGCATCGTGGTCCACGGGATCGGCGTGGCCGTCGCCGCCTCGGATCCGGCCCGCTCCGTCCCGCAGCCGGCGAGCAGCAGCGCGGCGAGGGCGCAGAGCAGGACGGCCGCGGCCGGCCGACGACGTCTTCGATCTGATCGCACGAGCGCGTAATCCCCCTGGTCCGAACCATTGTTCCCCCGGGGCAATATACGGCGGCCGTTGATCCATTCAATCGCGTGTTCGTATTGACTTGGACTAGGTCCATCGTAGGATCGGTTCCGGCCGAAGCCAGGGCAGGACGCCCACGGGGGCGAGACCGGTCAGGCCAGCCCCACCTTCTCAGAGCACCGAGATCCGCCCCGTCCGGAAGGAATTCCATGACTGAGAACCACGACGCGATCGTCACCGACCCCAAGTCGGAGGAGGCCGGCGGCTGCCCCGTCGCTCACGGTCGCGCGCCGCACCCCACCCAGGGCGGCGGCAACCGCCAGTGGTGGCCGGAGCGGCTCAACGTGCGGATTCTCGCCAAGAACCCCGCCGTGGCCAACCCGCTCGGCGAGGACTTCGACTACGCCGCGGCGTTCAACGCCCTGGACCTGCCCGCCGTCAAGCGGGACATCGCCGAGGTGCTGACGACGTCGCAGGACTGGTGGCCCGCCGACTTCGGCAACTACGGCCCCTTCATGGTCCGGATGGCCTGGCACAGCGCCGGCACCTACCGCATCAGCGACGGCCGCGGCGGCGCCGGCTCCGGCCAGCAGCGCTTCGCCCCCCTCAACAGCTGGCCGGACAACGCGAGCCTCGACAAGGCACGGCGCCTGCTGTGGCCGGTCAAGAAGAAGTACGGCAAGAACATCTCCTGGGCCGACCTTCTCGTCCTCACCGGCAACGTCGCCCTGGAGACCATGGGCTTCGAGACCTTCGGCTTCGGCGGCGGCCGTGCGGACGTCTGGGAGCCCGACGAGGACGTGTACTGGGGCCCCGAGACCACCTGGCTCGGCGACGAGCGCTACACCGGTGACCGCGAGCTGGAGAACCCGCTCGGCGCGGTGCAGATGGGCCTGATCTACGTCAACCCGGAGGGCCCCAACGGCAACCCGGACCCGCTCGCCGCGGCCCGCGACATCCGCGAGACGTTCCGCCGCATGGCGATGAACGACGAGGAGACCGTCGCCCTGATCGCGGGCGGCCACACCTTCGGCAAGACGCACGGCGCCGGCCCCGCCGACGCCGTCGGCCCGGACCCCGAGGCGGCCCCGATGGAGCGCCAGGGCCTCGGCTGGGAGAGCTCGTACGGCACCGGCAAGGGCGGCGACGCCATCACCAGCGGCCTCGAAGGCATCTGGACGGACACCCCCACCACCTGGGACAACAGCTTCTTCAACATCCTCTTCGGCTACGAGTGGGAGCTGTTCAAGAGCCCCGCGGGCGCCCACCAGTGGCGGCCGAAGGACGGCGCCGGCGCCGGCACCGTGCCCGACGCGCACGACCCGTCGAAGAGCCACGCCCCGACCATGCTCACCACCGACCTCTCGCTCCGCTTCGACCCTGCGTACGAGCAGATCTCGCGGCGCTTCCACGAGAACCCGCAGGAGTTCGCCGACGCGTTCGCCCGCGCCTGGTACAAGCTGACCCACCGCGACATGGGCCCGGTCGTCCGCTACCTCGGCCCCGAGGTCCCCGAAGAGACGCTGCTCTGGCAGGACCCGCTGCCCGAGCGCACGTACGACCTGATCGACGCCGCCGACGTCGCGGCGCTCAAGGAGAAGGTCCTCGCCTCCGGCCTGTCCGTCTCCGAGCTGGTCTCCACCGCCTGGGCCTCCGCCTCGTCCTTCCGCGGCAGCGACAAGCGCGGCGGCGCCAACGGTGCGCGCATCCGCCTCGAACCGCAGAGCGGCTGGGAGGTCAACGACCCGGACCGCCTCGCGGGCGTCCTGCGTACGCTCCGGTCCGTGCAGGAGTCCTTCAACGCCGAGCAGCAGGGCGGCAAGCAGGTCTCCCTCGCCGACCTGATCGTCCTCGCGGGCGCCGCCGGGGTCGAGAAGGCGGCCAAGGACGCCGGAAGCGCGATCGAGGTCCCGTTCACCCCGGGCCGCGTCGACGCCTCGCAGGAGCAGACGGACGTCGAGTCCTTCGTCGAGCTGGAGCCGGTCGCCGACGGCTTCCGCAACTACCTCGGCAAGGGCAACCGGCTCCCCGCCGAGTACCTGCTGCTCGACCGGGCGAACCTGCTCAACCTGAGCGCGCCCGAGATGACGGTCCTCGTCGGCGGTCTGCGCGTCCTGGGCGCCAACCACCAGCAGACCTCGCACGGTGTGCTCACCGACGCCCCCGGCACACTGACCAACGACTTCTTCGTCAACCTGCTCGACATGGGCACGACGTGGAAGGCCACGGCCGACGACCAGAGCGCCTTCGAGGGCCGCGACGCCGTCACCGGTGAGGTCCGCTGGACCGGCACCCGCGCCGACCTGGTCTTCGGCTCGAACTCCGAACTGCGCGCCGTCGCCGAGGTCTACGCGAGCGACGACGCCAAGGAGAAGTTCGTGCGCGACTTCGTCGCCGCCTGGGACAAGGTCATGAACCTGGACCGGTTCGACCTCGTCTGAGCGCGACGTGAGGGCCGGCCCCGCTGCGGGGCCGGCCCTCACGCGTGTCCGGGTGGCGTCAGGCGGTGGCCACCGCGAAGACGTGGATGATCCCGCCGTCCGTGGTGGACGGCAGCGTCACGCTCGCGAGCCGCTTGCCGGCCTGGAGCGCGATGGGCGCGGTCGTGAAGACCTCGGTGCCCACCGGGTCCTTTCCGCCGCCCTGCACATCGCGGTACTCGGTGTGCACCGCGACCGTGTTCCCGTACGACGGCTGCTGCGAGCCGCCGCCCAGCGTCCAGTCGCTGAAGCCGATCTCCGCCTGCTGCGTGGAGCCGTCGGTGTACGTGAGCGTCACCGTGCCCGACGCCTGGCCCTCCGCCGCGCTCCCGAGGAACGCCAGCTTCGTGTCGCCCTCGCCGGAGGGGACGTTCAGCACCTGGGGGCTCGTACCGACCACCTCGATGTTGTCCGGGTCGCCGGCCGCCACCTTCGGCCAGGTGAAGTCGAAGCCGCCCGATGAGACCGTGCCGCCCGCCTTCGCACCGGCCGCCGCCAGCGCCTCGCCCGAGTAACTCCAGCCCTCACCGTCGAAGTTGGCCTGCGGATTCTTGTCGTCCGCCGAGATTCCGGTGCTGTTGCGGTTCCACAGCAGGCCGTTCTTCTCGGCGACCGTCACCGCCGCCGACGTCTTCGGCAGCTCCGTACCCGTCGAGGACGTCAGCGTCACCGGGACCGTGTAGTAGCCCTCGGCGGTGTCCTTCCCGGCCGACACGGTGAGCTTCGCCTGCGCGGCGCCGTTCGCCGGGACCGTGAAGTCGCCCTCGGACGGTGTCACGGTGACCCCGTCCGGTGCCTGCGCCTTCCAGCGCACGGTGGTGGCCTTCGTCTCCAGGCTCTGCACCTTGACGACGGTCTGCGCGCCCTCGGCGCCCGGCTCGACCTTCAGCTGGCCGGGGGAGGCCCCGGTGAAGTACTTGAGGCCGCCGCCGGGGAAGGACGGCGGGGCGTCGGCCGGTGCGCTGCCCCAGGAGGTGTCGGGCGTCGTGCCCAGCGTGAAGTCCAGCCGGCCGCCGCGCCCGACGAGCGAGTCACCGACCCACGGCCTCGTGGACGTACGGCCGTTCACCTTCAGGCCGTGGACGTACGTGTGGTCCGCCGACGCGGCCGGCGCCTCGATGGTGATCCTCTTGCCGTGCCCGGTGTGCACCACCGCGTGCGGGAACAGCGGGGCGGTGAGCGTCAGATCGGCGCGGCTCGGGTTCTGCGGATACATGCCGAGCGCGGAGAAGACGTACCAGGACGACATGGTCCCCGCGTCGTCGTTGCCCGGGATCCCGCCGGGACCGTCGGTCCACAGCTGGTCCAGCTCGGCGCGGACCGTCTCCTGCGTCTTGTACGGGGCGCCGAAGTAGTTGTACAGGTACGGCGCGTTGATGTCGGGCTCGTTCGTCGGGTCGTAGCGCGTGTCGTCCTTCGCCGAGAAGTCGAACTTCCCGTCCGGCGTACGGAAGAATGCGTCGAGCCGCTCCGTGGCACGCTCGTTGCCGCCCATCGCACCCGCGAGGCCCGCCACGTCCGAGTAGACCATCCAGGTGTACCGGGCGCTGGTGCCCTCGACGAAGCCGGCACCGGTGCCGGGGGTGAAGGTGCCCGCCCAGCTGCCGTCGGACTTCCGGTCGCGTATGTACCCGCCGTGCTCGGTGGCGTTGGCGTCGAAGACGTTGGTCCAGTTGCCCGACCGGTCGAGGAACTTCTTCGCGTCCGCCTTGTTGCCCAGCCGCCGCGACAGCTCCGACAGGCCGTAGTCGGCCGCCGCGTCCTCCAGCGTCTCGGCCGCCCCGCCCCAGCAGTGGCAGTTGTCCGCCGGTACGTAGCCCAGCTCCAGGTACTTGTCGAGCGCGGGGCGCTGGCCCACGCATTCGACGTTGCAGCCGGAGCTGTCGGAGTCGTTCGCGGTCGGCACGGTCGCCGCCGTGACCAGGGACTTCAGCGCGCCCTTGACGTCGAAGTCACGGCCGCCGAACGCGTAGATCCCGGCGAGCGCCGCGTCGGACGGGTCGCCCGACATCACGCTCGTCCTGCCGTTCTCCAACAGCCAGCGGTCCCACTCGCCGTCCCGCTGGTTCGCGTAATTGAAGAGGGACTGCGCGTAGTCGCTGCCCGCCCTCGGGTTGAGCAGGGCCATCAGCTGCACCTGCGCCCGGTACTGGTCCCAGCCGGAGAAGGTGCCGTACTGCGCCTTCTGGCCCTTGGACAGCCGGTGCGGCTTGCGGTCGGCGCCGAGGTAGCGGCCGTCCACGTCGCTGGTGAGGGTCGGCTCCAGCATGGAGTGGTAGAGCGCGGTGTAGAACGCCGTGCGCCGGCTGTCGGAGCCGCCGCCGATCTCGATCGACTTCAGCGCCTTGTTCCAGTTCGCCGCCGCCTGCCGCTTCACCGAGCCGAAGCTCTTGCCCGGCCCGTTCTCCTTACGGAGGTTGGCCTCGGCGTTCGCGGCGCTGACGTACGAGACGGCCACCTTGGCACCCGCATCGGTGGTGCCGTCCGCGAAGGTGACGTATGCGCCGGAGCCCTTGCCCTCCACGGCGTTGCCGGAGGAGCTGTAGCCCGTACCGCCGGACGCGGAGGTGGAGCCGGGGGTGAGGGTGGCGTCCTTCCAGGTGCCGACCTTCGCGAAGGGCTTGTCGAAGTGGGCGGTGAAGTACAGCGTGTACAGGTCCTTGCGGTTGTTGGCGCTCTGCGGCCCGCAGAAGTTGCCCGCCGTCACGGAGCCCGTCACCGTCCGCGCGGCCTTGTCGATCCGCACGGTGGCGTCGGTGCTGCCGGTCTCCGAGTTGGAGGTGCGGAAGAGCACGCTGGCGGGCTTGTCCGCCGGGAAGCCGAACTGCCCGGACCCGGTCCTGGCGGTCGTGGTCAGCGCCGCCGACGCGCCACTGGCCAGGCCGACCTTGTAGTACCCGGCGGTCGCCGTCTCGTCGTCGTGCGAGAAGTCGCTCGCGTACTTCGCGTCGGTGGTGTCCGAGGTGGGGGAGGAGTCCACGTCACCCACGTACGGCATGATCGGGATGTCGCCGTTCGCGCCCGAGCAGCCCACGCCGTTGAGGTGGGTGAGGCTGAAGCCGCGGATCTTCTTCGCGTCGTACTGGTAGCCGCCGGGAGCGGGCGTCGAGACCTGCTTGCCCCTTGAGCTCTGCGGGCTCCACGCCAGCATGCCGAACGGCTGCACGGCGCCCGGGTACGTGTTGCCCGCGTTGGACGTGCCGATGAGGGGGTCGACATACGACACCGGGTCCTCGACGGTGCCCCGGACCGGCGACGCCGATGCGGGGGCGGCCGCGACCGCGAGCCCCGCCACGGCCATGGCGGCGGCCGTGACGGAACCCATGGCCCGGAGCACGGTGTGCGTACGACGTTTGTACGTCTGTGGCACCGTTCCTGCCCTTCTGATGTGACGGACGGTCAACGCGGCGGGAGCCCGGCGCCGTGACCGCGGAGGAACGGCGTCGCCCCGACAACGTTGTCAACGACGTGAGGATGCTCCTCCTGCCGGTCCGGCGTGTCAAGGTTCCCCGGAACCCGTCCGTCCGGCCGGGCTGTTCGCGCGCAACAGCCCGGCCCGTGGACCCGGTTGAACTGGCCCGTCAGCGCAGGGACGCCGGAAGTGGCTCCCGGTGCAGGATGCCCAGCCGCTGCGTGGCGCGGGTCAGCGCCACGTACAGGTCGCTCGTCCCGAACCTGCCCGGCTCCACCACCAGGACGTGGTCGAATTCGAGGCCCTTGGCCTGCCGGGGCCCGAGCAGCACCACCGTGCGGGTCAGATCGGGCTCGGCGCCGGGCACGACCCCGTTGAGCGGCGCCGCGATCTCCTCGTGCAGCTCGCCCGGCGCGATCACCGCGAGGCGCCCCTCGGTGGGCGTCAGCTCGGCGACCGCCCGCGCCACCGCGCCCGCCAGGTCCGCCCCGGAGTCCCGGGCCCACGGCACCTCGCCCGTGGACCGCACCGACCCCGGCGGCTCGAACGACGGGTCCTCGGCCCGCAGCACCTTCGCCGCGACCTCCATCACCTCGGCCGGCGTACGGTAGTTGACCCCGAGCCGCACATGCTCGTACCGGTCGCCCACGTACGGTGCCAGGATCTCCTGCCACGAGCCGACGCCCGCCTCCTCCGAGGTCTGCGCCGGGTCGCCCACCAGGGTCATCGACCGGGTCGGCGAGCGTCGCATCAGCAGCCGCCACGCCATCGGCGACAACTCCTGCGCCTCGTCCACGATGATGTGCCCGAACGCCCACGTCCGGTCGGCGGCGGCCCGCTCGGCCGCGCTGCGGTGGTCGGCCTCCTCCTGGCGCTCGGCCATCCGTTCCGCGTCGATGATGTCGTGGGCGGCGAGCAGCTCCGACTCCTCGTCCTCGAACTCGAAGGACTCCGAGCCCCGGGACAGCTCCAGCACACCCTGGGCGTACGCGATCCGTTCCTGGCGCTCCGCCTCGGCGGCGGCCCGCTCGGCGCTGTCGTCGAAGCCGAGCAGCTCGGCCGCCTCGTCCAGCAGCGGCACGTCGGCCGGTGTCCAGGTGTCCTCGCCGGGCGCGCGCCTGACGGCCTCCGCGTCCGCCTCGGGCAGATGGACCGGCTCGGCCAGGTAGTCGGCGAGGAAGCCCTGCGGGGTGAGCGGCGGCCACAGCTCGTCGATCGCCGCGTGCACCTCCCGGCTGACCGCGACTGCCTTGCCGAGCTGGGCGATGTCGTCGGGACCCAGGAAGTTGGGCCCGCCGTACGGGTCGGCGCCGATGCGCTCGGTGAGCTGGGCGGTCAGCGCGTCGATGATCCGGAACGCGAAGTGCGGCCGGGCCAGGTTGTGGGGCAGCCGGGTGTCGCGGGCCGCCTGCCGGGCCTCGTAGGCGATCTCCCAGTCCAAAACCAGGTCGCCGTCGTCGTGCGGGACGATCAGCGGGGCGCCCGGCTCGGGCAGCAGCTGCCGGTCGCGCACGGCGAGCTCCAGCGCCTCGGCCATGGCCGCGCCGCCCTTCACCGCCGCCGCCCGGGGCGTGTCCGTGCCGCGCGCGTGGACGCCGGGGAAGAGCTCGGCCTGCGTGGCGAGCAGCACCCCGGTCTCACCGAGCGCCGGCAGCACCTCGCCGATGTAGCTGAGGAAGGCCGGGTTGGGGCCCACGATCAGGACCGCCCGCTTGGCCAGCAGCTCCCGCTCCTCGTACAGCAGGAACGCCGCCCGGTGCAGCGCGACCGCCGTCTTCCCGGTGCCCGGGCCGCCCTCGACGACGAGGACACCGCGGTGCGGCGCGCGGATGATGCGGTCCTGCTCCGCCTGGATGGTCCGCACGATGTCGGCCATGCGGCCGGTGCGCGCGGAGTTCACGGCGGCCAGCAGGACGGAGTCGCCGCTCGGGTCCTCGAAACCGGTGCGCTCGTGGTCCTCGATGTCGAGGATCTCGTCGTGCAGCTCGGTGACCGCGCGGCCCTCGGTGGTGATGTGGCGGCGCCGGCGCAGTCCCATCGGGGTGTGGTTGGTCGCGAGATAGAAGGGGCGGGCCACCGGGGCGCGCCAGTCGATCAGCAAAGGCGTGTGTTCCGCGTCGTCCTCGCGGATTCCGATACGGCCGATATGGTGCGCGGCGCCGTCCGAGAGATCGATGCGGCCGAAACAGAGCGAACCGTCGACCGCGTTCAGCGCGGCCAGCAGGCCCGAGCGCTCGGCGACCAGCACATCGCGTTCGAGCCGGGCCTGCTGCCCGGTGCCGACCGGCGTCAGGGCGTCCTGGACCTGCTCGGCGGCGACACCACGCAGCACGTCGACACGGTCGTAGAGCCGGTCGACGAATTCCTGCTCCTTGTTCAATTCGGCGCTTTCCCGAGTTGACAATTTAGCTCCCTGACGGCTATGGTGATTCTTGTTGGCCCCCGGTGAGGGGCCTTTTCTGTGGGTGCACAGAACCACTCAATATACCTGGAGAAATCCCCGGTCCGCAATTGCGGACCGGGGATTTCTCTTTACCGTACGGGGCTCAGATCTCCTTGAGGAGCACGTCCGTCGTCGTCACGACCGCGCAGCGGCCCGCCGCCCAGCGCAGCGCCATGTCGTGGTCCTCGCGCGAGAAGTCCGCGACGGCGTCGGCCACGACGAACGCCTGGATGTCGCGCATCCACGCGTCCGCGGCGCTCATCAGCACCCCGATGTGCGCGTACACCCCGGTGATCACCAGCTGGTCGCGGCCGTCGTCACGGATCAGCGACTCCAGCTCGGTGCGGACGAAAGCGCTGTACTTCCACTTGGTGAGCACCGTGTCCCCCGGTGCGGGCGCCACCGCCTCGGGCGCCGCCAGGGCGTCCGGGTCGTCCGCCACCCCCGGCCCCCAGAAGTCGAGCTGGAGACCCCGCTCCTCGGCGCTCTGACCGCCGCGCTGCGCCGAGTGCACCACCGGGATCCCGGCGCGCCGGCTCGCCCCGATGATGCGGGTGGTGTTCGCGAGCATGCCGGTCAGCGGCTCCTCGCCGGGGCGGTACGCGCGCAGGAAGTGGTTCTGCAGGTCGTGGACGAGCAGCACGGCGCGGGCCGGGTCGACGGTCCAGCCGACCCGGTTCGCCGGGAGCTCGTCCGCGCCGGGCAGGGGATAGGGGGCGATGGCGGGGAGTGCCATGTGGGAGCCTTTCGGTGCCGCTCGGGGCGGAATCAGTGCTGTGTGACCGGGGCTGACGGGGCGTCGGAAGCAGGCGGCCCGGATTCGGTGCGCAGGCCCTTCTTGCTGACCTTGCCGATCCCCGTCTGCGGGAAGACGTCGACGAACTCGACGAGATCGGGCACCTTGTACGCGGCGATCCCGCGCTCGCGCACATGCCGTTTCACGGCGAGCGCCCCGAGCGGTTCGGCGCCCTCTCGCAGGATCACGTACGCCAGGGTGCTTTCACCGAGATACGCGTCTGCCACCCCGACCACCGAGACGTCGTGCACGGACGGGTGGGCGAGGATGATGTTCTCGATCTCCTCCGGCGCGACCTTCTCGCCGCCCCGGTTGATCTGGTCCTTCGCCCGGCCCTCGACGACGAGATGGCCGCTCGGGGTGCGGCGCACGATGTCGCCCGTTCGGTAGAAGCCGTCTCCGGTGAACGCCGACCTGTTGTGCTCGGGGGTGCGCCAGTAGCCGCGGATGGTGTACGGGCCCCGGGTCAGCAGATGCCCGAAGTGCCCCTCGGGGACGTCCAGTCCGGCGTCGTCCACGATGCGGATCTCGTCGTCCTCCGAGATCGGCCGGCCCTGGGTGGTGACCACGGTCTCCCGGTCGTCGTCGAGCCGTGTGTAATTGACGAGGCCCTCGGCCATACCGAAGACCTGCATCAGCCGGCAGCCGAGCGCGGGCTCCAGCCGGCGGGCCGCCGTCTCGCTGTACTTGGCGCCGCCGACCAGGATCAGCTCCAGGCTGGAGAGGTCCTGCTCCGCCGCCGGGGCGGCGTCGGTCCACAGCAGGGCGAGCGGCGGCACCATGCCCGTCATCGTGACGCGCTCGCGCTCGATCACCGGGAAGGCCGTCGCCGGGTCGGGGCGCGGGCACATGACGACCGTGCCGCCGGCGTACAGCGTGCCGAGCCAGCCGGGGGAGCTCATCGGGAAGTTGTGCGCCGCGGGCAGGACCACCAGGAAGCGGGTGTCCGCGTCGACGCCGCAGATCTCGTTGGAGCCGCGCAGCGAGTAGATGTAGTCGTCGTGCGTACGGGGGATGAGCTTGGGCACTCCGGTGGTGCCGCCGGACAGCTGGAGGAAGGCCAAGTCGTGCGGCGCGGGTCCGTCGGCCGGCTCATCCGTCTCCTCGCACGGCACATCGGACAGGGCGGTGTGCTCGCCCGGGTCGCCGACGACGAACACGTGCTTCAGCGCGGGCGACTGCTCCTTCACCGCGGAGGCCAGCGCCCGGTGGTCGAATCCGGCGTGCCGGTCCGGGACCACATAGGCGACGGCCTCCGCGAAGGAGCAGAAGTAGGCGATCTCCGTCTCCCGGTGCGCGGGCAGCGCGTAGACGGGCAGCGCGCCGATGCGGAAGAGGGCGAAGACGACCTCGGCGAACTCGGCGATGTTGGGCAGCTGGACGACGACGCGGTCGCCCTTGGCTATCCCGCGCGCCCGGAAGCCGGCCGCGAGCCGGGCCGCGCGTTCGTCGAGTTCGCGGTACGTCCAGGCGCGGCGTTCGGGGGCCGGGTCGACGATCGCGACCCGGTCGCCGTGGGCCGCGGCCCGTTCGCGCAGCATGCCGGTGAACGTCTCGCCGCGCCAGTGACCGGCGGCCCGGTAGCGGTCGGCGAACTCGGCGGGCCAGGTCGGGGCGTCTTCGTACGGTGAGGCAGTCATCGTTTCCAGGTCTCCAGAGGGGGACGGCCCGCTCTCGGGGGCGCCGGGCGGACGGGTCAGGCGCGCAGGGTGGCGCCGCCGTCGACGTACAGGTCGTGCAGGGTGATGTGGCGGGCCCGGTCGGACACGAGGAAGGCGACCGCCTCGGCGATGTCGGACGGCTCCGCGATCCTGCCCAGCGGTATGCCCGTGCGGTAGCTCGCCAGGTCCCCGGCTATGACGCGCCGCGCGGCGGGCCCGTCGTCGCGCGCCTCGCCGGCCGGCCACATGCCGCGCTGCATGTCGGTGAGGGTGGAGCCCGGCGAGACCGTGTTGCACCGGACGCCCAGGGGCGCCAGCTCCAGCCCGAGGCACTTGGTGAACATGACGGCGGCCGCCTTGGACGCGGCGTACGCGGCCATGGTCGTCCGGGGGATGCCGGCGGCGTTGGACGCGACGGTGACGATGCTGCCCGCGCCGCGCGCGGCCATACCGCGTGAGACGGCCCGCGATACGTGGAACACCCCGTCGGTGTTGACGGCGAACGTGGCCGCCCAGTCCGCGTCGGTCAGCTCGGCGACGGGTGAACACCGCAGAATCCCGGCGACGTTGACCGCGATGTCGAGGGCGCCGAGCGACTCCTCGGCCTCGGCCACGAGGGCATCGACGGCCGCCGCGTCCGTCACGTCCAGCCTGCGTGCGACGACGCTCGGGCCGTACTCCCGGGCGAGGGCGTCCACGCCTTCGGGGGCCGCGTCGGTCGCCAGGACCCGGCAGCCGCGTGCGGCCAGGTCGCGGACGACCGCCTCGCCTATGCCGCGTCCGGCTCCCGTCACGAGGGCCAGGCGGCCGGCGAGTTCCGGTTCGCCGGAGGGGACGGAACGGCCGGAATCATGCGTGCAATGCGGCGCCATGGCCTGGGGTCTCCATTTGCAAACGAGGGGTGAGTGTGGCCGTGCCGGAGGATTGACGTCGTTTCAGGGCAGGGGCGTGCCCCGGTGCCGCCGCCAACACCCCGACACACTTAGGTAAGCCTAACCATGTGTTGATCGCGTGGGCGAGGGGGCCGGAAGGCGGGTTCCGGCCTTCCGGCCAGACCGAAATGCCCCTTTTGCCCCTTTATTTGGCAAAGGTCAAAGGTGGGCGATTGGGGGCGCTTTGATGCCCCCTAAGGCTATCGAAACGGACTAATGCCCCACTTCGGTCTCAGTGGGCAGCGTCACGTTCGGCGTTTCTGACGCGCAATCCGATCTCGCGGTTCCCAGGCGTGCCAAGAAATTTGACTTCCTCCGCCGCGGGCGATCATGAGTATTTCCTTTGATTGATCTTGCAAAACAATTGTGATCAGCAATTCCGGGCTTGTTCCGGCCGTCGTTTCTCGCTTACGGTCCCGTCATCAATCCGGATGGAACGCCGAATCCTGCCGCCGTCCGGGAACCCGACCACTCACGTACGGCAGGAGCGGGGGACCCAGGTTTGCCGCCGGTCCGGAATCCGGAGCGGCTAGGGGTGAAGTCGCCATGTGCGACCGGACATCTCCAGTCCGAACCCGACAGCTCACCTCGTAGGCGACGGAGAGGAAATACGCCATGCCCATCACGGGTAAGCACCGTCGTGCCAAGTCCGCGTCCCTGACCCGCGGTTTCATCGCCGTCAGCGCGGGCGGAGCCGTTCTCGCGCTCCCCCTGATCGCCGCCGGATCGGCCTCCGCGGCCCCCGCCAAGTCCGTCGTCGCCGAAAAGGCCGCGGCCCCGACTTCCGTCGCCGGCAAGGAAATTGCCGCGCACAAGGCCACGCCCACCACGTATTCCGTGGTCTCCGGTGATTCGCTTTACAAGATCGCCCAGGGGCATTCCCTCGGCGGTGGCTGGGAGCGGCTGTACAAGGACAACCGCAGTGTTGTCGGCAGCAACCCCGACCTCATTCACCCGGGGCTGAAGCTCACCATCGGCGCCAAGTCCGAGGCCGCCGCCCCGAAGGCCGCGAAGAAGAGCGCATTCAAGGCGGAGACCGACGACAAGAACGGCGACACCGCCCCCCGGACCGAGAGCGCCGACCGCGCCGACCGCTCCGAGCGCACGGCCGTCCCCCTCGCCGAGAAGACCGCCGCCGCGCCCGCCGAGGCCAAGACGGTCGCGTACACCGACGACCTCGACGGCTGGATCAAGGAATCGCTGGCCGTCATGGCCGAGCACGGCATTCCCGGCAGCTACGACGGCATCTACCGCAACATCATGCGCGAGTCGTCCGGCAACCCGTTCGCGATCAACAACTGGGACGTCAACGCCGTCAACGGCACGCCTTCCAAGGGCCTGCTCCAGGTGATCCAGCCCACCTTCGACGCTTACCACGTGGACGGTACGTCGACGGACATCTACGACCCGGTCGCCAACATCACGGCCGCGTGCAACTACGCCGCCGCCACGTACGGCTCCATGGACAACGTGTTCGGCGCGTACTGATCCCACCGGCCCCCTGCTCGGGGCGGAGCCGTGACAAGGGGCGGAAGAAGCGAATGCGCTTCTTCCGCCCTTTGGCGTGTGCACGCGAAGGGGCCCGCCCCGGAATGCGTCCGGCGGACCTGGCGTGGATGCTGGAACGGTCAGCGTCTCTAGGAGGTCAGTCATGAGCATGCTCGACAAGATCAAGGGCATGATCAAGGGGCACCCCGATCAGGCCCGGCAGGGCGTCGAGAAGGGCGGGGACTTCGTCGACAAGAGGACCGGCGGCAAGTACGAAGGCCAGGTCGACTCGGCCCAGCAGAAGATCAACGACCAGCTCGGTGACCGCCGCCCGCCCGACGAGGGCCGGTAGGAGCCTGTACGGACCGTGAGGGAGCGGTGACCGCCACAGCCGTGCCGGCCACCGCTCCGCCGCGTCGGGCCCCCGGAAGCACGTATCCGGCCCCTCCGACGTGCGCGTACCGGCCGGGCGGGAGCATCCTGGCTGTGTGACCTGGCACGGTGCGGCCGGGCCGGTACCGCTCGGTCCGGGCGACGGCCCTCCCGGGAGACCCGACGACGGACGGGCGCCGGACGATCTGTCCCTGGTGCTCGCGCAATCAGTCGTGAGCGCCATCGACGCCGTCGGCGGCCGGGCCGGCGGGATCTACCTGCCCTCCAGCACCCCCGGCCTGCTCCGCCTGGCCGTCCTCGCCGGGCTTCCCGGACCTCTGTTCCGCCCCTGGTGGCGGATGCACGTGAACCGGCCGTTCCCGATCGCCGAGGCGTTCCGCACCGGCAGCCCCGTCTACCTCGCCGACGCCGAGGACGCCATGCGCCGCTTTCCGCAGCTCATGGCGGGCCTGCCGTTCCCCTTCGGCTCCCTGTACGTGCCGGTCCTGCGCGGCCACGAGCCGGCCGGCGTCCTCGTCGTCCTGCGCGCCGCGACCGCTGACGAGCCGGTGCCCGCCGCCGACCGGGACCGGCTCCAGCACATCGCCCGGAGCCTCGGCGCCGAACTGGCCGCCCTCGCGGACTCCGGCACCCGGCCGGAGTGGGACGGGGAACCGCTGCCCGTCCAGCTGCCCGCCGGGACCTCGCCACCTGTGCGCATCGGCCGCTTCGACTGGAACCTCGGCACCGGCGCAGTCCGGGCGGACGCCGACCTCGACGCGATCCTCGGCACCGGCACCGGCGGCTTCCCCGGCACCATCGGGGCCCTGGTGGCCAGACTGGCACCGGAGGACGTCTACGGCCTCTGGGCGCTGGCCCGGCAGGCGGCGGGCTCCCACGGCCCCGTCGTGCGCCGGATGCGGCTGCGCGGCCCGGACGGTCGCTCCCACCTGCTGGAGGTCTCCGGGCGCCGGGACGACGAGGCCGGGCCCGCAGGGCACCTCGCCGGCTTCCTGGTGGACCTGGGCATCGGCCCGGTCGTCGCGGAGGCCGCCGACCGGCTGCCGCGCGGCATCTTCTCGCTCGACCGCTTCGGCCGGATCACCTACGTCAACCCGCTGGCCGAGGAGATGCTCGGCCGGGCCCGCGCCGAGCTGGTCGGGCGGGTCTTCTGGGAGGCGCTGCCCTGGTCGGCGAACCCCGCGTACGAGGACCACTACCGGGCCGCGATGATCTCCGACGCCCCGGTCCACTTCCTCGCCCGGCGCGACCCGCCGCCCTGGCTCTCCGTCTCGCTGTACCCCGGCCACGACGGGCTGACCGCCGTCCTCACCCCCACCGACGAGCCCGCCTACGCCCCGGACTCCGTCGTCTCGCCCGGCCTGGGGCTCGGCTCCCCGGCCGACCGGTCCGCGGCCCTCTACCGCCCGGTCGCCCTCGCCATCGCGCTCACCGAGGCCGTCACCGCCCGCCAGGTCTCCCGGGTGGTCACCGAGGAACTCCTGCCCGCGTTCGGCGGCCGGCAGCTGGCGATCTACCTGCTCAAGGAGGGCCACCTCTACCTGGAGTGGGAGACCGGCTTCCCGCAGGGCTTCCTCGACAGGTTCGACGCCGTCAGCCTGGACGCCCGCATCCCGGGCGTGGAGACGCTCACCACCGGGCGCCCGATCTTCTTCGAGTCCATGCAGCGCCTGGGCGCCGCCTACCCCGGCATCCCCATGGACGCGGACGTCGGCGCCCGCGCCTTCCTGCCGCTCATCGCCTCCGGGCGGCTCGTCGGCTCCTGCATCCTCGGCTTCGACCAGCCGCGCGGCTTCAGCCCGGAGGAGCGCACGGTCCTCACCGCCCTGGCCGGCCTCATCGCCCAGGCGCTCCAGCGCGCCCAGCGCTACGACACCGAGGCCGCCCTGGCCCGGGGCCTCCAGGACGCCCTGCTGCCCCATCGGCTGCCCGCCGTACACGGCATCGACACCCAGGGCCGCTACCTGGCCGGCACCCAGGGCATGGACGTCGGCGGCGACTGGTACGACGTGATCGAGACCCACGGCCGGCTCGCCCTCGTCATCGGCGACGTCCAGGGCCACGGCGTCTCCGCCGCCGCCACCATGGGCCAGCTCCGCAGCGCCGTACGGGCCTTCGCACTCAGCGGACACGACCCGCAGGAGGTCATGAGCGGCACCAACCGCCTGCTCATCGACCTCGACACCGGCCAGTTCGCGAGCTGCTGCTACATCGTGACGGACCCCGCCACCGGCCGGACGCACGCCGTGCGCGCCGGACACCCCCAGCCCGTCCTGCGCCGCCCCGACGGCACCACCGAGGTCATGGAGCTCCCGGGCGGCATCGTCCTCGGCATCGACGCCGACGCCGCGTACCCCGTCACGGAGCTGCACTTGGACCCAGGCGCGACGCTCGCCCTCTACACCGACGGCCTCGTCGAGCAGGCCGGCATCGACATCGACATCGGGGTCGAGCGGCTGCGCGGCACGATCGCCGGCCTCGGAGCGGTACCCCTGGCCGACACCGCCGACCACGTCATCAGCCGGGCCCGGCTCGCCGCCGACCGGCCCGACGACATCGCCCTGCTGCTCGCGGCCCGGTGGACCGACGACGACGGCGAGGTCGTGCGCGGGCGGCTTTAGAACCTCTTAACCGGCCCTCCCGACAATGCCGGTCCCACACCGGAGAGCCGGCTGTGGACCGAGCGCCTGGGGGCCGCATGACCATCGACACCGTGACCGACGAGACCGTGGGGCTGCCGCAGTTCCCCATGACGCGCGGCTGCCCCTACCACCCGCCCGCCGGATACGCGGAGCTGCGCAAGGAGGGCCCGCTCGCCCGGGTCCGCCTCTACGACGGCCGCGTGGCCTGGGTGGTCACCGGCTACGAGGAGACCCGCCGGCTGCTCGTGGACCCCCGGCTCTCCTCCGACCGGACCCGCCCCGACTTCCCGGTACTCGTCCCGCGCATGGCGGCCGCCAAACTGACGGCCCTCGTGGGGACGGATCCGCCGGAGCACGACATCCAGCGGCGCATGCTGATCCCCAGCTTCACCGTGAAGCGCGTCAACTCGCTGCGCCCCGCCATCCGCCGCGTCGTCGGCGAGAAGATCGACGCCCTCCTCGCCGGCGGCAGGACGACCGCGGACCTGGTGCCCGAGTTCGCGCTCCCGGTCCCGTCCACCGTGATCTGCGAACTCCTGGGCGTGCCGTACTCCGACCACGACTTCTTCGAGCAGCAGACGAGCCGGATGGTGCAGGCGACGAGCACCGCGCAGGAGGCGTCCGACGCCGCAGCCGCCCTGGTCGGCTACTTCGACGAGCTCATCACCGCCAAGGAGGAGAAACCGGGAGAGGGCCTGCTCGACGAGCTGATCAACGGCCGGCTGACCACCGGAGAGCTGAGCCGCCGGGAACTGGCCTCCATCGCGATGTTCCTGCTGGTCGCCGGTCACGAGACGACCGCCAACATGATCGGTCTGAGCGTCCTCACCCTGCTCGAACACCCCGACCAGCTCGCGGAGGTGCGCGACGACCCCGATGTGGCCGCCGGGGCGGTCGAGGAACTGCTGCGCTTCCTCTCGGTCGCCGACGAACTCCAGCGGGTCGCGGCCGCCGACATCGAGATCGGCGGGGTGGTGGTGAAGGAGGGCGACGGCGTCTACCTCCCGAACGCGGCGGCCAACCGCTCCCCGCACGTCTTCACCGACCCCGACACCCTCGACGTCCGGCGCGGCACCCGCCACCACCTCGCCTTCGGCTACGGCGTCCACCAGTGCATCGGCCAGAACCTCGCCCGCGCCGAGCTGGAGATCGCCCTGCGCGAACTCGCCGTGCGTATACCGACGTTGCGGCTGACCGAACCCCTCGAAGCCCTGGGCGTCAAACCGGGCGGCTCCGTCCAGGGGGTGTTCCGCCTCCCCGTCACCTGGTGATCGACCCGCACACGTCATACGGACGAGGAAGCCGGGGCCCTGTCCGAGGGCCCCGGCTTCCTCGTACCCCCGCTACGCGGCGGCCAGCTCGTCCCGGATGAACCCGGCCACCGCCGACGGAGTCGGGTGTTCGAACAGCAGCACCGGCGGCAGCACCAGACCGGTCGCCTCGCAGAGCCGGTTGCGGACCTCCAGCGCGGTGAACGACGAGAAGCCGATGTCCAGGAAGTTGTCCTCGGCCGCGATCGACTCCGGTGACGCGTGACCGAGCACATCCGCCGCGTGCAGCCGTACGAGATCCAGCAGCGAACCGCCGTCCGCCGGCACCGGCACCGGCCCGGTCTCCGGCGCGTGCCGCACCTCGGGCGCCCGGCCCGCCGGGACCGGCCACCAGTGGTGTGTGTGCTCGAAGGGGTACGTCGGCAGCTCGGCCGGAGCCGCCGACGTCTCCGTGTACCAGCTCTCCCACCGCACCCCGGCCCCCGCCGCGTGCAGAGCCGAGAGCGCCACCGCGAACGTCTCCTCGCCGGGACGGTCCCGGACCTGCGACGGCACCGCCAACGGCGTGGCCCCCGGCAGGCAGACCGCCACCAGCGGGGTCAGCACGGCGTCCGGCCCCACCTCCAAGAACGCCTCCGCGCCCCCTTCGGCCAGCGCCGCCACGGCGTCCCCGAACCGCACCGGTGAACGCAGCTGACGCGCCCAGTAGTCCGGCTCCCGCAGCTCGTCCAGGCCCGCACGGCGCCCGGTCAGATCCGAGACGACCGGGATCAGCGGCTCATGGAACCGCAGCCCCGCCGCCACCGCCCGCACCTCGTCGAGCGCCCCGTCCATATGGGGCGAGTGGAACGCGTGGCTCACCCGCAGCGCGCGCGTCCTGCGCCCCCGCGCCCGGAACACCCCGGCGACCTCGTCCACCGCATCCGCGTCGCCCGAAACCACGGTGGAGCGCGGCCCGTTGACCGCCGCCACGTTCACCCGGTCCGCGTACCCGGCAAGGGCCTCGCGCACCTCGTCCTCCGTCGCCTCGCACGCCGTCATCGCGCCGCCGTCCGGCATCCGCTGCATCAGCCGCCCCCGGGCGGCGACCAGCACGCAGGCGTCCTCCAGCGACAGCACCCCGGCCGCGTGCACGGCCGCGAGCCCGCCGATCGAGTGCCCGGCGACCTGCCCCGGCGCCGGAAGCGACTGCCGCAGAAGCCGGAACAGGGCGGTCTCCACGGCGAACAGCGCCGGCTGCGCGTACTCCGTGCGCTCCAGCAGTCCCGCCTCCGCACTGCCCTCGTCCGCGAACAGCAGGCTCTTCAAGGGGCGGGACAGCAGCGGCTCGAACGCCTCGCACACCTCGTCCAGAGCCTTGGCGAAGACGGGCCGGGACTCGTACAACTCGGCGCCCATGCGCGGGCGCTGGCTGCCCTGCCCGGTGAACAGGTAGGCGGTGGACGGGGCCCCCGCCGCGTCACCGCGCGCCACCCCCGCCGGCCTGCTCCCCGACGCCAGCGACGCCAGCGCGGCCAACTGTCCGGCGCGGTCGCCCGGCAGCACCACCGCGCGGTGCCGGAACGCCGTACGGCCCAGGGCCAGCGTCCGGCCCACGTCATGGCCCGACAGCTCGGGGGCCGCGACGAGGCACGCGTGCAGCCGGCCGGCCTGGGCCCGCAGCGCGGACTCCGTACGGGCCGACAGCGGCCACGGCGCGGGCGGCTCCGGCAGCAGCGCGTCCGGCCCGGCATCGCTCGCGGCCTGTTCCAGGATGACGTGCGCGTTGGTGCCGCTGATCCCGAAGGACGACACCCCGGCCCGGCGCGGCCGGTCCCGGTCGGGCCAGGCGACGGACTCCGTGAGCAGTTCCACGGCGCCGGACGCCCAGTCGACGTGCGGAGTCGGCTCCGTCACGTGCAGGGTGCGCGGCAGCACTCCGTACCGCATCGCCTGCACCATCTTGATGACTCCGGCGACCCCGGCCGCCGCCTGGGTGTGGCCGATGTTCGACTTGAGCGAGCCGAGCAGCAGCGGTTCGCCCTCGGGACGCCCCTGCCCGTACGCCGCCAGCAGGGCCTGCGCCTCGATCGGGTCGCCGAGCCGCGTGCCGGTGCCGTGCGCCTCCACCGCGTCCACCTGCTGTGGAGCCAGCCGGGCCGAGGCCAGGGCCTGCTGGATGACCCGGACCTGGGTGGGGCCGTTGGGCGCGGTGAGTCCGTTGCTCGCCCCGTCCTGGTTGACCGCCGAGCCCCGCAGCACGGCGAGGACGCGTCGGCCGTTGCGGCGCGCGTCGGACAGCCGCTCCAGGAGCACCAGGCCCACGCCCTCGGCGAAGCCGGTGCCGTCGGCCGCCGCGTCGAACGCCTTGCAGCGGGCGTCGGGGGCGAGCCCCCGCTGCCGGCTGAACTCGACCAGCAGCACCGGCGTCGCCATCACCGTCACCCCGCCCGCCAGCGCGAGATCGCTCTCGCCGCGCCGCAGCGACTGGGCCGCCAGATGCATCGCCACCAGCGACGACGAGCACGCGGTGTCGAGCGTCACGGCCGGGCCTTCGAGCCCCAGGTGGTAGGCGATCCGCCCGGACGCGACACTCGTCGCGTTGCCCGTCATCAGATGCCCCTCGTACCCCTCGGGGACCCGGTCCGGCGGCGGCACGTACGCCTGCGAGACCACCCCCGCGAAGACGCCCGTCCGGCTCCCGCGCAGGGAGTCCGGGGCGATCCCGGCACGTTCCAGCGTCTCCCAGGCCACCTCCAGGAGCTGGCGGTGCTGCGGGTCGGTCGCGACCGCCTCCCGAGGGCCCATCCCGAAGAACGAAGCGTCGAACCCGCCCGCACCCTCCAGGAACCCGCCCTCGCGCGTGTACGCCGTCCCGGGCCGGTCCGGATCGGGGTCGTACAGCCCCTCCAGGTCCCAGCCCCGGTCCTCCGGCAGATCGGACACCGCGTCCGTCTCCGCCGTCACCAGCCGCCACAGAGCCTCCGGCGAATCGACACCGCCCGGAAAACGGCAGCCCATGGACACGATCGCGATCGGCTCGTGATCCTTGTCCTCCAGCTCCTTGATCCTGCGCCGGGCCTGCCGGAGGTCGGCCGTGGTCCGCTTCAGATAGTCGCGGAGCTTGTCCTCGTTACTCATCGCCCTTGCCCTCTCGTACGCGGAAACGACCGGTCATGACGCGCCGAGCTCCTCGTCGAGCGCGCGGAAGAGCTCCTCGTCCGTGGCCGCCTCCAGGTCGTCGTCCGGTTCCTCGGCGGCCTCCGGCTTCGCCGCCTGCTCGTCCCAGAGCCAGAGCGCCGCCCGCAGCCGCTCCCGCAGCTCCTCGAAGCCCTCGCCGCCGACCGCGACCGACTCCAGCAGCCGTTCCAGCTCGTCGGCGTCCGTCCGCTCTTCCGGGGCGAGGAGCTCGGACAGCCGCTCGGCCAGGGCGGTGGGCGTCGGGAAGTCGAACACCGTGGTGGTCGGCAGCCGCAGCCCGGTCGCGGCCGAGACCCGGTTGCGCAGTTCGACCGCCGTCAGCGAGTCGAACCCGATCTCCTTGAACGCCCGGTCGGCGGTGATCTCGTCGGCCGTCAGATGGCCGAGCACGGCCGCCACCTGCTCCCGTACGAGTGCGAGCAGCGCCTGTGTCCGCTCGGGCCCGCGCAACGCGGCCAGCCGGTCCGCCGCCGACGCGGCCGTCGTCCGCACCCCGCCCGCCGCCCGGCGCACCGCGGGTGCCCGCACCAGCGACCGCAGCACGGCCGGCACCCCGCCGGTCCCGGGCCCGGCCTCGGCCAGGGACCGCAGCCCGGGGCCGTCCAGCGGTGCGGGTACGAGCAGCGGCCGGCCGTCGGCCAGGGCGGCGTCGAACAACGCCATGCCCTCGGGCACCGACATCGGGACGAGCCCGCCCCGCGCGATCCTGGCCCGGTCCGCGCCGCCCAGATGCCCGGTCATCCCGCTGGCCGCCTCCCACATGCCCCAGGCCAGGGACACCGCGGGCAGCCCGCGCTCACGCCGGTGAACGGCCAGTGCGTCCAGGAAGACGTTGGCGGCCGCGTAGTTGCCCTGCCCGGCCCCGCCGAGCAGACCGGACGCGGAGGAGAACAGCACGAAGAACGACAGGTCGAGCCCCCGGGTCAGCTCGTGCAGGTTCCAGGCCGCGTCCGCCTTGGGCCGCAGCACCGCCCGCACCTTCTCGGGGGTCAGCGAGGCGAGTACCCCGTCGTCCAGGACCCCCGCCGCGTGCACCACCCCCGTGAGCGGATGCCCGGGCGGTACGGACTCCAGCAGCCCGGCGAGCGCGTCCCGGTCGGCGGCGTCGCACGCGGCGATCCGCACCCGCGCCCCCAGCCCGGTCAGCTCCTCGGCCAGCTCGGCGGCCCCCGGTGCGTCGGGGCCGCGGCGGCCGGTGAGCAGCAGGTGGCGCACGCCGTGCGCGGTTACCAGATGGCGGGCCAGCGCGGCGCCCAGGGTGCCGGTGCCGCCGGTGATCAGGACCGTGCCGTCAGGTGCCTCGCGCGGCGTCAGGGTCAGGACGACCTTGCCCGTCTGGCGGGCCTGCCCGAAGTGGCGGAACGCGTCGGGCGCGCGGCCCACGTCCCAGGTGGTGACGGGAAGCGGCGCCAGCTCACCGGTCTCGAAGAGGGCGAGCACCCGCGCGAGCGTGTCCGCGACCCGGTCCGGGTCCATGTCCAGCAGCTCGAACGGCCGGTACGCCACTCCGGGCCGCACCGCTGCGATCTCCTCCGGGTCCCGCAGGTCCGCGATGCCCATCTCGACGAACCGCCCGCCCTCGGACAGGAGCCGCAGGGACGCGTCGATGAACTCCCCGGTCAGCGAGTTCAGGACCACGTCCACCCCGCCCGTGTCTCCCGTCGCGTCCCGGACGTGCTGCTCGAACGCGGTCGTACGGGAGGAGGCGATGTGGTCCGCGTCGAGCCCGAGGGCCCGCAGCGCACCCCATTTCGCCGGGCTCGCGGTGGCGAACACCTCGGCCCCGATGTGCCGGGCCACCTGGAGCGCCGCCATACCGACACCGCCGGCCCCGGAGTGGATCAGCACCCGCTCTCCCCGGCGCAGCCCGGCCAGCTCGACCAGACCGTGGTAGGCCGTCGTGAACACCGCGGGCACGCCCGCCGCCTGTGCGTACGACCAGCCCTCCGGGATACGGGCGATCAGCCGCCGGTCGGCGACGGCCAGCGGCCCCACCGCCCCCGGCACCAGCCCGAACACCCGGTCCCCGGCCGCCAGTCCGGTGACGCCGGGACCGGTCTCCACGACGACACCGGCGGCCTCCGTGCCGAGCGGGGTGGCGTCGGGAACCATGCCGAGGGCGGTCAGGACGTCGCGGAAGTTGAGCCCGGCGGCCCGCACCTCGATCCGCACCTGCCCCTCGGACAGCGGCGCCTCGGCGGCCGGGTGCGCGGCGGCGCGCACGTCGTCCGGCGAGCCGCCGGGCGTCTCCAGCCGCCACGTGGCCACGCCCTCGGGCACCACGACCGCCACGGGCGCGGATTCCGCCCTGCGCAGCCGTGGCACAAGCACCCGGCCGTCCCGCAGCGCGAACTGCGGCTCCCCGGTGGCGACGGCCGAGGGCAGCGCGTCCAGCGAGGACCGCTCTCCGTCGTGGTCCACCAGGACCAGCCGCCCGGGATTCTCGGTGGCGGCCGACCGCACCAGCCCCCACAGCGGGGCGGCGGCGAGGTCGACCGGATCACCGGGACGCGCCGCCACCGCACGGCGGGTGAGCACGACGAGACGGCCGTCCGGCCCGCCCTCGTCGCCCACATGATCCCGGAGACGGCCGAGCAGCCACTCCACGGCCGCCCCCGCCGCGACCGGCGCCGCACCCTCGAACGGCGCGGACGCATCCAGCACGTCGAACGCCGCCCCATCCGCCGGCACCGGAGGCGCGTCCAGCTCCGTCCAATCCAGGCCGTACAGCGACTCGGCGGCGGAGGACCCCGGCGCCGCGGGCAGCTGGCCGGGGGAGAGGGGGCGCAGCGTGAGGCTGTCCACGCTCACCACCGGCGCCCCCGTGGGATCGGCGACCGAGACACGGACCGTGTCCCGGCCCCCGTCGCCGGGGGAGACGGTGACCCGCAGCGCCGTGGCCCCGGTGGCCCGAAGCACCGCCCCCGACCAGGAGAACGGCAACCGGACGCCCTCGCCGAGGAAGTCACCGAGGCCCAGCGTGTGCAGGGCCGAGTCGAGGAGCGCCGGATGGAGGACGAACCGGGCCGCCTCCGCGTGCAGCTCCGGTGCCAGCGACACCTCGCCGTGGACGGAGTTCCCCGCACGCCAGGCGGCTGTCAGGTTCTGGAACGCGGGCCCGTACTCGTAGCCCAGCGAGGTGAGTTCGCCGTACAGGTCGCCGGTGTCCAGCGGGACGGCGCCCGCGGGCGGCCAGGCTTCGTCGTGCGTCCCGTCCCGCGGCGGCACGGCGTCCGCCGGGGCGAGGACGCCCGTGGCATGACGGGTCCACCCCGGCGCGTCGCCCAGGACGTCGTACACCGGGGCGTCGGGCCGGGAGTGCACGGTGAGCCGCCTGCGCCCCTCCTCGTCGGGTGCCTCCACGGACACCTGGATCCGCACCCCGCCGCGCTCCGGTACGAACAGCGGTGCCTCCAGCGTCAGTTCGTCGACCGTTCCGGACCCGGCCTCCCTGCCCGCCTGGAGCGCCAGTTCGAGATGGGCGGTGGCCGGGAGCAGGGGAGTCCCGTTCACGGCGTGGTCGGCGAGCCAGGGGTGGGTGCGCAGCGAGATCCGGCCGGTGTGCAGGAGCGTCCCGTCCTGGGCGAGCGTGGTCGACGCCGTCAGGAAGGGATGATCGGCCGCGTCCACACCGAGGCTCCCGGCGTCGCTGTGCGCGGCGGGCCCCTCAAGCCAGTAGCGCTTGCGCTGGAACGGATAGGTCGGCAGATCGGTGGCGCGGCCGGGGGCAACGGGGAGAGCGGGGGTCCAGTCGACGGGGATGCCGTGGGTGTGGAGGTGGGCGAGGGAGTGGTGGAAGCGGGTGAGGGTGCCTTCGTCGCGGCGGAGTGTGCCGGTGACGAGGGCGGTGGTGTCGGTCGTGTCGGCGGTGTCCTGGAGCGCGGTGGTCAGGACGGGGTGCGGGCTGACCTCGACGAACACGGAGTGGCCGGTGTCGAGGAGGGCGCGCACGGCCGGTTCGAAGAGGACCGGGTTGCTCAGGTTCCGGTACCAGTAGCCGCCGTCCAGCTCGGTCGTGTCCAGGAAGGTGTTGGTGAGCGTCGAGTGGAAGGCGGTGGTGGTGGACCGGGGAGTGATGCCGTCGAGGAGGGCGTGGAGCGTCTGTTCCAAGGGGTGTACGTGGGGAGTGTGGGAGGCGTAGTCGACGGGGATGGTGCGAGCCCGGACGCCCTGGTCGTTGAGGTTCTGGACGAGGGTGCCGAGGGAGTCGGCGTCGCCTGCCACCACGGTGGTGGAGGGGCCGTTGTGGGCGGCGATGTGCAGGTCGGGGTGGTCGGCGAGGAGGGTTGCCGCGTCGTGGTGGCCGAGCGGCAGGGAGGCCATGCCGCCGGTGCCGGCGAGCTGAAGGATGGCGTGCGAACGGAGCGCCACCACCTTTGCCGCGTCGTCGAGGGTGAGGGCGCCCGCGATGTACGCGGCGGCTATCTCGCCCTGGGAGTGGCCGATGACGGTGTGGGGGTGGACGCCGTGGTGCTGCCAGAGCTTGGCCAGGGCGGTCATGACGGCGAAGAGCGCGGGTTGGATGACATCGACGCGGTCGATGGGCGGAGAGTCGGGCTTGCCGTTGAGGACGTCGAGCAGGCTCCACCCGGTGTACGGCTGGAGGGCGTCGGAGGCGGCGGCGAGGTGCTCCGCGAACACCGTTGAGGTGGCGAGGAGTTCGCGGGCCATGCCCTCCCACTGCGAACCCTGCCCCGGGAAGACGAAGACCGTCCTGCCCGTCTCCGTGACCGTCCCGCGTACCGCGTCGGCACCGACCGCGCCCCGCTCCAGACCGGCCAGGTTCTCCAGCAGCCGTTCCCGGTCCCGCGCCACGACGACCGCGCGGTGGGCGAGCCCGGCCCGGCCTGTGGCCAGTGCCTTGGCGGCCGGGGCGGGGTCCGTTTCCGGGTGCTCCAGGAGATGGCGGTGCAGCTGCCCCGCGTGCGCCGCCAGGGCTTCGGCGGTGTGCCCGTACAGCAGCCACGGCAGCGAGGTGCCGCCGTCCGTGGGCGGTCCCCCGACCGGATCCGGCTCCGGCGCCTCCTCCAGCACCACGTGCGCGTTGGTGCCGCTCATGCCGAATCCGGAAACCCCGGCCCGGCGCGGCCGTTCGCCCGGCTCCCATGCCCGTGCCTCCGTGAGCAGGCGTACGGCTCCGGCCTCCCAGTCGACGTGCGGGGACGGCTCGTCCACGTGGAGCGTCTTCGGCAGCAGGCCGTTGCGCATGGCCTGCACCATCTTGATGACCCCGCCGACGCCCGCGGCGGCCTGGGTATGCCCGATGTTGGACTTCAACGAGCCCAGCCACAGCGGCTGTCCGTCCGGCCGGTCCTGCCCGTACGTGGCGATGAGCGCCTGCGCCTCGATCGGGTCGCCGAGCGTCGTCCCGGTGCCGTGGGCCTCCATGGCGTCCACGTCGGCGGCCGTCAGCCCCGCGTCGGCGAGGGCCTGGCGGATCACCCGCTGCTGGGAGGGGCCGTTGGGCGCGGTGAGACCGTTGCTGGCCCCGTCCTGGTTGGTTGCCGTGCCCCGGACGACCGCGAGCACCTCGTGGCCGTTGCGACGGGCGTCCGACAGCCGCTCCACCAGAAGCAGACCCACGCCCTCGCCGAAGGCCGTACCGTCCGCACCGGCCGCGAACACCTTGCACCGCCCGTCCGGAGCGAGCCCGCGCTGCCTGCTGAAGCCGATGAAGATGTCCGGGTTGGCGAGCACGGTCGCCCCGCCGGCCAACGCGAGGTCGCACTCGCCCCGGCGCAGCGACTGCACCGCGAGATGCAGCGCCACCAGCGACGACGAGCACGCCGTGTCCACCGTCACCGCCGGGCCCTCCAGCCCGAGCGTGTAGGCGATCCGCCCCGAGGCGATGCTGCCCGCGCTGCCGATGCCGAGATACCCCTCCATGTCGGCGGGCAGCTTGACCCGGGACCCGTAGTCCGTGTACACCACCCCCGCGAACACCCCGGTCCGCGAGCCCTGCAACGACATCGGGTCGATGCCCGCGCGTTCGAACGCCTCCCAGGCGCTCTCCAGGAGCAGCCGCTGCTGCGGGTCCATGCTCGTCGCCTCGCGCGGGCTGATCCCGAAGAACCCGGGGTCGAACCGGTCCGCGTCGTGCAGGAAACCGCCTTCGCGCGCGTACGAGGTCCCCGGGTGCGCCGGGTCCGGGTCGAAGAGGCGGTCGAGGTCCCAGCCCCGGTTGTCCGGGAACGGCGAGATGACATCGCTCTCCGACGCGACGACCCGCCAGAGGTCCTCCGGGGTCCGTACCCCGCCCGGGTAACGGCAGGCCATCGACACGATCGCGATGGGTTCGCCGTCCCGGACCGTGGCCCGTCCGGCGGCAGGCGCCGCCCCCTCCGCGACACCGTCGCCGAGCAGCCGGTCCCGCAGATGGGCGGCGAGGGCGGCGGGGGACGGGTGGTCGAAGACGAGGGTCGCGGGCAGCCGCAGCCCCGTCACCGTGTTGAGCCGGTTGCGCAGCTCGACGGCGGTCAGGGAGTCGAAGCCGAGGTCCTTGAAGGCGCGCGAGGCGTCCACGGTGTCCCCGGCCGAGTGCCGCAGCACCCCCGCCACCTGCTCGCCCACCAACTCCACGAGCGCCCCCAGCTGTTCGGGCTCCGGCCGGCCCACCAGGGCCGATACCAGCGAGCCGGCCGCGGCGGCGTCCGCACGGGCGGCGGTCCGCACGTTACGGACCAGGGAGCGCAGCACCGGAGGCAGCAGCCCCGTCCCGGCCTGCGCGGCGAGCGCGGCCCGGTCCAGACGGGCGGCGAGCAGGACGGGCCGGGAAGGGGTGCGCAGCGCAAGACCCAGCGCGGCGGCCACCTGGTCCTCGTCGAACCGGCCCAGCCCGTGGAACGCGGTGTCCCTGGGCCCCCAGGAGACGGACAGCCCGGGCAGCCCGAGCGCCACCCGGTGATGCGCGAGCGCGTCGAGATACGTGGAGACCGCCGCGGCCTGCGCCCGCCCCGTTCCACCGAGCGCCGACGAGGCGTCGGGGGCGAGCAGCACGAACGCGGCCAGTTCGGTCCCCAGGGTCAGTTCGTGCAGATTCCAGGCCGCCGCCCCGGCCGCGCGCAGCCCCTCCGCGAACTCCTCGGGCGAGGCGGAGAGCAGCACCGCACGGTCGGGTCCGGCCGGTGCGTGGAAGACGGCACCCACCGACTGCGAGGCCAGCGCGCCGGCCAGGAACTCCCGGTCCGCCGGGTCGCCCTCGGCCACCACGACCTCGGCACCCAGCTCCTCCAGCCGCTCGGCCAGGCCCGGGGCGGGGGAGAGGAGCAGCAAGCGGCGGGCGCCCAGAGCGGTGACGGCGTGGACGGCCGCGACCGCAGCGAGGTCCCCGCCACCGGACACGACGACCGTCGAGCCCTCGGGAAGCACGGGCATCTCACCCACGTCCTGCGGATCGGAGGCGGCCAGCCTCGGGACGCGTATCTCCCCTTTCCGCAACACCAGTTGGGGTTCATCGGCGGCCAGGGCGGCCGGCAGGGCGGTCAGCGATGCGGGCTCGGCGTCCATGTCGACCAGGGTGATCCGGCCCGGGTTCTCCGCCTGGGCGGCGCGGACCAGCCCCCAGACCGGTGAGGGCACGAGATCCTGCACGTCGTCGGGGCTCGTGGTGACGGCGTGATGGGTCAGCACCACGAGGTGTGTGTGGCTGTTCGCCTCGTCGCCGGTCCAGGTGCGCAGCACGGGCAGCAGTCCGCTCGCGGACGAGGCGTGCAGCAGGACCAGGCCGGGCGCCGCCCCCTCTTCCGGCGTCGGCTCGTAGGGGACATGGGCGGTGGCACCGAAGGCGTCGCGCAGTTCGGCGGCGGGTTCGGCGGACGACGTCCACTCGGTGTACGGAACGGCCGCCCCGGTTGCCGGCACGCCCGCCCACTCGGTGCGGAGGAGCCAGTCGTGGCGCTCCCGGTCCGCCCGGCCCAGTGTCTCGACGGCCGGCGGCCGCAGGACGGCCGAGTCCACGGAGGCGACCGGGGCACCGGTCGGGTCGGCCAGCAGGACCGCGAAGCCCTCCCCGCGCCGGGACACCCGCGCCCGCAGGCCGCCCGCGCCCACGGCGTACAGGCTCACCCCGCTCCAGACGGCGGGTTCCAGCAGCTCGTCGCCCGCCGCGAGATCCGCCGCCTGCACGACCGCCGTGAGGAGGGCCGGATGCAGCCCGTACCGCCCGGCCTCGGCTGCGACGCCGTCCGGCGCGGAGACCTCGGCGTACACCTCGTCGCCCCGGCGCCACAGCCGGGACAGCCCCCGGAACGCGGGGCCGAGCCCGTGCCCCCGCGCCTCCAGCCGCGCGTGCACCTCGCCGGTGTCCACGGCCGTCGCCCCGGCCGGCGGCCAGGACGTCAGCGGCTCGGGGGCGGAACCGGAGCCGGGGGCGAGCAGACCGGTGACATGGCCGGTCCAGGCCCGGTGCAACGAACTTTCGTCGTCCACGTCGTCGTACGCACGCGTGTGCAGGCTCAGCTCACGGCGGCCGTCGCCGCGCGGCGCCCCCGCCGTCACCTGCACGTCCACGCCCCCGTGGGCGGGGATCGCCACCGGGGTGTCGAGCGCAAGCTCCTCCACCGCGAGGTCGCCCAGCAACCTGCCCGCCTCGAAGGCGAGTTCGAGGACTGCGGCGGACGGCAGCACGACCGTTCCGTCGAAGGTGTGGTCGGCGAGCCAGGGGTGGGTGCGCAGCGAGATCCGGCCGGTGAGCAGCAGGGCGTCGCCCTGGGCGAGCGTGGTGGCGGCCGTCAGCAGGGGGTGCTGGGTGGTGTGCAGTCCGAGGCTCTCCGGATCGCCGTCGGCCGCGGCGTCCTCCAGCCAGTAACTCCTGTGCTGGAAAGGGTAGGTGGGCAGATCGTGCGGAGTGTCCGCGACGTCGGGGACGGCCGGTGTCCAGTCGACGGGGATGCCGTGGGTGTGGAGGTGGGCGAGGGAGCGGTGGAAGCGGGCGAGGGTGCCTTCGTCGCGGCGGAGCGTGCCGGTGACGAGGACGGCGGTGTCCTTGGTGTCGGCGGTGTCCTGGAGCGCGGTGGTCAGGACGGGGTGCGGGCTGACCTCGACGAAGACGGAGTGCCCGTCCTCCAGCAGCTTTTCGACGGTGGGGTGCAGCAGGACGGGGTTGCTCAGGTTCTCGTACCAGTAGTCGCCGTCGAGTTCGGTGGTGTCGAGGAGGCGGCCGTGAAGGGTGGAGTAGAAGGCGGTGGTGGTGGGGCGCGGGGTGATGTCGTGGAGAAGGGTGTGCAGGGTTTGTTGCAGGGGGCGGACGTGAGGGGTGTGGGAGGCGTAGTCGACCGGGATGGTGCGGGCTCGGGTGCCGTCGTTGTTCAGCTTCTCGACCAGCGCGTTCAGTTCCCGCGCGTCGCCCGCGACGACGGTGCCGGCGGGGCCGTTGTGTGCGGCGATGTAGAGGTCGGGGTGGCCGGAGAGGAGGACGGATGTGTCCCGGTGGCCGAGAGGCACGGACGCCATACCGCCCGTGCCGGCGAGTTGAAGAAGGGTGCGGGAGCGCAGGGCGACGATCTTGGCGGCGTCGTCGAGGGTGAGGGCGCCCGCGATGTACGCGGCGGCTATCTCGCCCTGGGAGTGGCCGATGACGGTGTGGGGGTGGATGCCGTGGTGCTGCCAGAGCTGGGCCAGGGCGGTCATCACCGCGAACAACGCGGGCTGGATGACATCCACACGGTCGACCGGCGGCGCCCCGGGCTCGCCGTTGAGGACGTCGAGCAGCTTCCACCCGGTGTACGGCCGGAGGGCGTCGGAGGCGGCGGCGAGGTGCTCCGCGAACACCGTTGAGGTGGCGAGGAGCGCGCGGGCCATGCCCTCCCACTGCGAACCCTGCCCCGGGAAGACGAACACCGTCTTTCCGTGATCAGTGGCGATCCCCTCCACCACATCGGCCGACGGCACGCCTCCGGCCAGCGAGTCCAGCGCGGGCACCAGCTCCTCGCGGCTGCCCGGCACGACCACCGCCCGGTGGCCGAGCACGGCCCTGCCCCGGGCCAGCACCGCGCCGACCGCCGCCGGGTCGAGCTCCGGACGCTCCGCCACGTACGAGCGCAGTCGCGCGGCCTGGTCCCGCAGCGCCTCCGGATCGTGCGCCGACAGCAGCCACGGCACCGCCGACCCCTCCGGTGCGGAGTCACCCGGTGTCTCGGCGGCGGGCGCCTCCAGGATGACGTGCGCGTTCGTCCCGCTGATCCCGAACGAGGACACGGCGGCCCGCCGCGGACGGTCGCCCTGTGCCCAGTCCCGGTCCTCGGTGAGCAGGCGTACGGCCCCCGCCTCCCAGTCGACGTGCGGGGACGGCTCGTCCACATGCAGGGTGCGGGGCAGCACCCCGTGGCGCATGGCCTGCACCATCTTGATGATGCCGCCGACGCCCGCGGCGGCCTGGGTGTGCCCGATGTTCGACTTCAACGAGCCGAGCCACAGCGGCTGTTCGGCCGGCCGGTCCTGTCCGTACGTCGCGAGGAGTGCCTGTGCCTCGATCGGGTCGCCCAGCCTCGTGCCCGTGCCGTGCGCCTCGACCGCGTCCACCTCACCGGTGGTCAGTCCCGCGTCCTCCAGGGCCTGCCGGATCACCCGCTGCTGCGACGGGCCGTTCGGCGCGGACAGCTGCCCGCTCGTCCCGTCCTGGTTGACGGCGGACCCCCGTACGACGGCGAGGACCCGGTGGCCGTTGCGGCGGGCCTCCGACAGCCGCTCCACCAGGAGCAGCCCCACGCCCTCGCCCCAGCCCGTGCCGTCCGCCGCCGCCGCGAACGCCTTGCACCGGCCGTCAGGGGACAGCCCGCGCTGCCGGCTGAACTCGACGAAGAGACCAGGGGTCGCGATGATCGTCGCCCCGCCCGCCAGCGCGAGGTCGCACTCGCCCCGGCGCAGCGACTGCACCGCCAGATGCAGCGCCACCAGCGACGACGAGCACGCCGTGTCGATCGTCACCGCGGGGCCTTCGAGCCCGAAGGTGTACGACAGCCGTCCGGAGGCCACGGACCCGGCGCTGCCGGTGCCGATGTACCCCTCCAGGCCGTCCGGGGCGCGGCGGATGCGCCCGCCGTAGTCCCCGTACATCACCCCGGCGAACACCCCGGTACGGGAGCCGCGCAGCCTGTCCGGGTCGATGCCCGCCCGTTCGAACGCCTCCCAGGCGGTCTCCAGGAGCAGCCGCTGCTGGGGGTCGATGGCGACCGCCTCGCGCGGGCTGATCCCGAAGAACGCCGGGTCGAACCGGTCCGCCTCGTGCAGGAAGCCGCCCTCCCGGGCGTAGCTGCGGCCGGTCCGCTCCGGGTCGGGGTCGTAGAGCGCGGCCGTGTCCCACCCCCGGTTCTCCGGGAACGGGGAGATCGCGTCGGTGCCGGAGGCGACGACGTCCCACAGCTCCTCGGGGGAGCGCACGCCGCCCGGGTAGCGGCAGGACATGCCCACGATCGCGATCGGTTCGTGCCGCTCGGCCTCGGCCTCGGTCAGCCGCTGCCGGGTCTGGAGCAGGTCACTGGTCACGCGCTTGAGGTAGTCGCGGAGCCTGGCCTCGTTCGTCATGCGACGTCAACTCTCCTCGTCGTACGGGTCATTCGGAGCCGAGCTGTCCGTCGATGAGCTGGAAGAGCTCGTCGTCGGACGCCTGGTCCAGCCGGGGAACGGCAGGGATGTCGGTGGTGGTTACGGGCGGTTCACCGGCCGCCGTGAGCCGGGCCTGCAACGAGGCGAGCCGGGCGGCGACCCGCTCCCGGGCCTCCGTGTCGAGGGCGGCCCCGTCGAACGCGGCCTCCAGCTCGTCGATTCGGGCGAGGGCCGAGGCGGGTCCGCCGGGCAGCCGGTCGGTCAGCTCCGCGTGAAGGTGGGCGGCGAGCGCGGTCGCGGTCGGCCGGTCGAACAGCAGGGTCGTGGGCAGCCGCAGCCCGGTCTCGGCGCCGAGCCGGTTGCGCAGCTCGACGGCCGTCAGGGAGTCGAAGCCCAGGTCGAGCAGGCCCCGGTCGGCGGGCACCGGCCGGTTCGGCGGGTGGCCCAGCGTCTCGGCCACCGCCGCCCGCACCAGGTCGAGCACCAGGCGCGGCCGCTCCTCCTCGGCCGCCTCGGCGAGCTTGCGGACCCAGGGCGCGTGGCCGTCCGCGCCGGACACCGTCACCGGCCGCCGCTCCGGCAGGCCCACCAGGGACCGCAGCAGCGGCGGCACCCGGTCCGGGTCGCCGAGCCGGCGCAGCGACGAGACGTCCAGCCGGGCCGGCACCAGACCCGGGAGCCCCGAGGCCAGTGCCGCGTCGAACAGGTCAAGGCCTTCCCCCGTCGTGAGAGGGGCGATCCCGGTACGCGCGATCCTGGCCAGATCCGCCGGGCCGAGGGCGTCACCGAGGCCGCCGGACTGCTCCCAGAGCCCCCACGCCAGGGAGGCGGCGGGCAGCCCGAGCGCGTGGCGGTGATGGGCCAGCGCGTCCAAGTAGGTGTTGGCCGCGGCATAGTTGGCCTGGCCGGCGTTGCCGATGATCCCGGCCACCGAGGAGAACAGCACGAAGGCGACCGGTTCGATGCCGCGTTCCACGGTCAGCTCGTGCAGCAGCAGTGCGGCGTCGGCCTTGGGCCGCAGGACGGCCGTGAACGCCTCGGCCGTCAGCGCCTCCAGTGTCGCGTCCGCCGTGACGCCCGCCGCGTGCACCACGGCGCTCAGCGGATGGGCGTCCGGCACGGAGTCCAGCAGTTCCGACAGGGCCGCCCGGTCCCCGAGGTCGCAGGCGGTCAGGGTGACCTCGGCCCCGAGACCGGTGAGGTGGGCGACCAGCTCCCCGGCGCCCGGGGCGTCCGGTCCGCGCCGCCCGGTCAGCAGCAGCCGCCGCACCCCGTGCCGGGTGACGAGGCGTTCGGCGACCAGCCGCCCCAGCGCACCCGTGGCACCGGTCACCAGCACCGTGCCCGGCAACTCCGTGCGGCCCTCCACCGGGAGCGGCACGCGGGCCAGTCGCGGGACGAGCACCGCCCCTTCGCGCAGGGCGAGTTGGGGCTCACCGGTGCTCAGCGCGGCATCCCGCACACCGCCCGAGACATCCGCCCCGTCCGTGTCGACCAGGACGAACCGTCCGGGGTGCTCGGTCTGGGCCGTACGCACCAGGCCCCACCACGACGAACGGTCGAGCCCGGACACCGGGTCGCCGTCCTCGACGGCCACCCCCCGGCGCGTCGTCACGACCAGCCTGGCCCCGCCGAACCGGTCGTCAGCCACCCAGTCGCGCAGCACCCCCGCGAGAGCGGCCAGGGAACGGGGCTCTTCTCCCAGCAGGGCGTCGCCCGCGAACCGCCCCTGCGCCTCCGCGATCCTCAGCGCCTCGTCGTACCCGACCGCGGCCGCCCCGCCGGCCGGGACGGACCGCGCCGCCCACTGCACCCGGTACAGCCCGCCGTCGCCCCGGCGCGCCCGCGCGAACCGGGCCGGGTCGGCCTCCCGTACGACCAGGGCGTCCACGGAGAGCACCGGCGCCCCGGACTCGTCGGCGAGCAGCAGCGCTGTGGTGTCGGGCCCGGCCGGTGACAGGCGCACCCGCGCCGCCCCGGTCCCCGGCCCGTGCACCCGCACCCCGTTCCAGGAGAACGGCACCGGCAGCCCGCCCGAGGGACCGGGGCCGGCGAGCGCGAGCGGGTGCAGGGCCGCGTCGATGAGCGCGGGGGCCAGGAGCCGGCCGCCGGCCTCCTCCACGTCGACCGCGACCTCGGCGAACCACGTGCCGTCCTCCTCATCGCGCCAGGCGGCCCGCAGGCCCTGGAACGCGGGGCCGTACGCGTACCCCAGCGCGGCCAGCCCGGCGTATGCGTCACCCACCTCGACGGGCTCGGCCCCGGCCGGCGGCCAGGCACCCGTCAGGGGACCGGGCCGCGCACCGGCGTCCGCCGCGAGGACCCCGGAGGCGTGCGGCGTCCACGGCTCACCTTCGGCGTCCGCCGCCCGCGAGTGGACCGTCACCGGCCGACGACCGTCCACACCCGGCGCTCCCACGCTCACCTGCACCCGCACGGACCCCGTCTCCGGAATCAGCAGCGGGTCGCTGAGCGTCAGTTCGTCGAGTACGGGGGTGCCGGCCTCCCGGCCCGCGTACAGGGCGAGTTCGAGCAGAGCGGCCCCCGGCAGGACGACGACACCGAGCACCGCGTGGTCGGCCAGCCACGGATGGGTGGCCGTCGACAGCAGCCCGGTGTGGACCGTACCGGCGTCACCGGCGAGTTCCACCGCGGCCCCGAGCAGCGGGTGGTCGGCCGTCCCGAGCCCCGCCTGCTCGACCCGGGTCGTACCGGCCGGTGCCGCCGGGCGGTCAAGCCAGTACCGCTCGCGCTGGAAGGGATACGTGGGCAGCTCGACGGGGCGGCGGGCGTCCCGTACCCCGTACACCGCCCGGCCGACCGTGCCACCGGCGGCGTGCAGGGCGCCCAGCGCCTCCGGCAGCGTGCGCAGCTCGGAGCGGTCGCGGCGCAGCAGCGGCAGCGACACCGCGTCCGGGAGCGTGTCGGCGGCCATGGTCGCGAGCACCGCGTCGGGGCCCAGCTCCACGAAGGCGCCGATGCCCAGCTCCCTGAGCGTGCCGACGCCGTCCCCGAAGCGGACCGCCTCACGGGCGTGCCGGACCCAGTAGTCGGGCGACGCCAGTTCGTCGGGGGCGACGGCGGCTCCGGTGAGGTCGGAGATCACCGGAAGGCGCGGCGGCCGGAAGGCGAGACCGGACAGCACCTCACGGAACTCCGCGAGCATCGGCTCCATCAGCGGCGAGTGGAAGGCGTGACTCACGCCGAGCCGGTGCGTCCGGGCGCCCGACTCCCGTGCGCGGGCGGCGATCTCGTCCACCGCACCGGCCTCGCCCGACACCACCGTGGCGCGCGGCCCGTTGAGCGCGGCGATGCCCGCCCGGTCTTCGAGACCGCTCAGCAGCCGCGTCACCGCGTCCTCGTCGAGCGCCACCGCGAGCATGGCGCCCCCGGCCGGCAGTTCCTGCATCAGGCGCCCCCGGGCCGCCACCAGCGTCGCCGCGTCGGCGAGCGACAGCACGCCGGCCGCGTGCGCCGCGGCCACCGAGCCGATGGAGTGCCCGAGCAGCGCGTCCGGCCGCACACCGAAGTGCTCGAGGAGCCGGAAGAGCGCCGTCTCCAGGGCGAACAGGGCGGGCTGGGTGTACCGGGTCTCGTCGAGCAGGGCGGCCTGCGGCGTGCCCGCGTCGGCGAACACGATCTCGCGGAGCGAGCGGCCGATGAGCGGGTCCAGCGCGCCGCAGGCCGCGTCGAAGGCGGCGGCGAACGCGTCGTGCTCCGCGTACAGCTCACGGCCCGCCCCGGCGCGCTGGCTGCCCTGTCCGGTGAAGAGGAACGCGGTCCGGACCCGCTCCGCCGCCACGACCAGGGGTGTCTCGCCCGACGCGATGGAGGCGAGAGCGCGCCGAGCCTCTTCGCGGCCGGCCGCGACGAACGGGACGCGGTGCTCGAAGGCGCCGGGGCCGGCCGCGAGGGCCGCCGACACGTCGGCCGGGTCCGGGTGGGGGCTGCGGTCGAGTACGTCGGCCAGTTGCGCGGCCCGCGCGCGGAGTGCGCCGGGCGTGTGTCCGGACACCAGCCACGGGACCGGGCGCAGGGCGGTGGCGAACGCGTGCCCACCGGCGGCCGGTGCCCCCGGGCTCCGTTGAGCGTCGGCGCGCGGCGCGCCCGCGTCGGCCGGGGCCTCCAGGATCACGTGCGCGTTGGTCCCGCTGATCCCGAACGACGACACCGCGGCCCGCCGGGGCCGCTCCCGCTCCGGCCAGGGCGTCGTCTCGGTGAGGAGCGCGACACCGCCCTGCGCCCAGTCGACGTGCGGAGTCGGCCGGTCGATGTGCAGGCTCCTGGGCAGAGTCCCGTGCCGCATGGACAGCACGGTCTTGATCACGCCCGCCACACCCGCCGCGGCCTGGGTGTGCCCGATGTTGGACTTCACCGAACCCAGCAGCAGCGGCTGCCCGTCCGGCCGGTCCTGCCCGTAGACCGCGAGGAGCGCCTGCGCCTCGATCGGGTCGCCGAGCTTCGTCCCCGTCCCGTGCGCCTCCACGGCGTCGACGTCCCGGGCGGCGAGACCCGCCCGGTCCAGCGCCTCACGGATGACCCGCTGCTGGGACGGGCCGTTGGGTGCGGTGAGGCCGTTGCTCGCCCCGTCCTGGTTGACGGCGGAGCCCCGCAGTACGGCCAGCACCTCGTGGCCGTGGCGCCGGGCGTCCGACAGCCGCTCGACGAGCAGCAGCCCGACGCCCTCGCCCCAGCCCGTGCCGTCGGCGGCCTCCGCGAACGGCTTGCACCGCCCGTCGGCGGAGAGCCCCCGCTGTCGGCTGAACTCCACGAATGTCGCGGGCCCGGCCATCACCGTCACCCCGCCGGCGAGCGCGAGGTCGCACTCGCCCTGCCGCAGCGCCTGGGCCGCGAGATGCAGGGCGACCAGCGAGGAGGAGCAGGCCGTGTCCACGGTCACCGCCGGACCTTCGAGACCGAAGGTGTACGCGACCCGGCCGGAGGCGACACTGCCCGCGCTCCCGCTGACGAGATACCCCTCGACCTCACCCGGCGCGTTCGGCGATTGGTGCAGCCGCGCGCCGTAGTCGTTGTACATCACCCCCGCGAACACCCCGGTACGGGAGCCGCGCAGCCCGGCCGGGTCGATCCCGGCCCGCTCGAACGCCTCCCAGGCCGTTTCGAGCAGCAGCCGCTGCTGCGGGTCCGTGGTCAGGGCCTCGCGCGGGCTCATCCCGAAGAACTCCGGGTCGAAATCGGCGGCCGTGTGCAGGAACCCGCCCTCCCTCGCATACGAGGTGCCGGGCCGGGAGGCGTCCGGATCGTAGAGCCTGTCCAGGTCCCAGCCCCGGTCGGCCGGGAAGCCGGAGACGGCGTCCGCCTCCTCGCTGACCAGCCGCCACAGCTCCTCGGGAGTGGCCACCCCGCCGGGGAACCGGCAGGCCATGGAGACGATCGCGATCGGGTCGTCGGTGACGGTGGTACGGGTGGTGGCGGCGGCCGGTACGGGTGCGGGCCCGGCCACTCCGAGTTCGTCACGCAGCAGCGCGGCGAGCGCCTGCGGGGTCGGGTGGTCGAAGACCAGGGTCGTCGGCAGCCGCAGCCCCGTGGCCGTCCCGAGCCGGTTGCGCAGATCGACCGCGGCGAGCGAGTCGAACCCGAGATCGGTGAACGCGCGCGCCTCCGGCACGGCTCCCGCGTCCGTGTGCCCGAGCACCCTGGCCGTGGTGGCACGCACCAGCTCCAGCAGCCTCCGCTCCACCTCCTCGGCCGGCAGCCCGCCCAGCTGCTCGGCGAACGTCGAACCCGAGGCCGAGGGAATGGAGTTGACCGCCTTACGGGGACGCCTCGGCACCAGCGAACGCAACGGAGCCGGGACCGGCGTGCCCCCTTCGCCCAGTGTGGCGGTGGCGAAACGGGAGGCGACGAGCACTGGCCGCCCGGAGCCGAGCGCGTCGTCGAACAGCCGCAGCGCGCTCTCGGCCGGGAGCGGCGCGATGCCGGTGCGCGCCAGGCGGGCGAGGTCGGCCGCGCCCAGCCGCGACCCCATGCCGTCGCTCTGGTCCCAGAGCCCCCAGGCCAGCGAGGTGGCGGGCAACCCCTGGGCGTGGCGGTGCTGGGCGAGGGCGTCCAGATACGCGTTGGCCGCCGCGTAGTTGGCCTGCCCGGCCGTGCCGGTCGTCCCGGTGACCGAGGAGAAGAGGACGAACGCGGAGAGGTCCAGGCCGAGTTCACCCGCGAGCTCGTGCAGCAGCAGTGCGGCGTCCGCCTTGGGCCGCAGGACGCTGTCCAGCCGCTCCGGGGTCAGGTCCTCCAGCACCCCGTCGTCGAGCACCCCGGCGGCATGCACGATCGCGCTCAGCGGGTGCGCGGCCGGGACGCCCGCGAGGAGGGTGGCGGTGGCGTCCCGGTCGGCGGTGTCGCAGGCGACCAGGGTGACGTCCGCCCCGAGCCCTGTGAGGTGTGTCAGCAGCTCGGCCGCCCCGGGGGCCGCCGGGCCGCGTCGGCCGGCGAGCAGGAGGTGCCGGACGCCGTGGTGGGTGATGAGCCGCTCGGCGATCGTGGCGCCGAGCGCACCCGTGGCGCCGGTGAGCAGCACGGTGCCCCGGCCATCGGGCCCGGCGACCGGTGTCGGGGATCCGCCATGGATGCGGCGCAGCCTCGGCACCAGCATGCGCCCTTCGCGCAGGGCCAGTTGGGGCTCCTCCGCCTCCAGTGCGGCGGCGAGAGCCCGCTCACTGGCCGCGCTGCCGTCCGTGTCGACGACGACGAAGATCCCGGGGTGCTCCGACTGGGCCGTTCGCAGCAGCCCCCATACCGCGGCCGCCGACAGGCCGGTCACCTCATCGCCGTCCCGTGTCG
Organism: Streptomyces sp. 2131.1; assembly: GCF_900105515.1. Classification (GTDB taxonomy): domain Bacteria; phylum Actinomycetota; class Actinomycetes; order Streptomycetales; family Streptomycetaceae; genus Streptomyces; species Streptomyces drozdowiczii. Next base: position 6,352,585 of record NZ_FNSY01000001.1, read on the forward strand.
CGACGGCGCCCGAGGTGACGACGGCCAGCCGGGAGCCCGCTGCCTCCTTCCGCGCCGCCCATTCCTGGACGAGAGCCAGGGCATGGTGCGCGGCCTCCGCAGCGGACAGGCCAGGGGCGATCCGCACGATCTCCGCCCCGGGCCGCACGTCACCGGCCCGGCCCGCGCGGGCCACCGGCTCCGTCCACTCCACCTCGTACAGCGGGTCGGTGTGCGCGGCGGCCACGGCGGGGGCGGGCAGCAGACGCACCGAACCCACGGAGGCCACGGGGCTCCCGGCGGCATCGGTCAACGACAGCGACACGGCCTGCCCGTCGCCGTCCGGCTCCAGGCGGACCCGCAGCGCATCGGCCCCCGTGGCGTGGAGGCGGATGCCGGACCAGGAGAACGGCAGCTTCAACTCGTCGCCGCCCCCTCGGAGCGGCAGCAGATGCAGGGCGGCGTCGAGCAGCGCGGGATGCAGCGCGAAGTCCCCGGCCCGGTCGCGCAGTTCGCCCGGCAATGCGACCTCGGCGAAGAGGGTGTCCCCGACCGCCCAGGCGTCCCGGAGGTTGCGGAAGGCGGGCCCGTAGCCGTAGCCCAGCGCCGCCAGCCGCTCGTAGACCTCGGCGGCATCCGTGCGCTCGGCACCGGCCGGAGGCCAGGGGGCTTCGGGGTCCACCACCTCGGCGTCCGCCGGTGCGAGCCACCCGGAGGCATGCCGGACCCAGGGCTGCCCCTCGCCGGACCGGGCATGCACCCCGAGCGACCGCCGGCCCGTCTCCTCCGGAGCACCGACCGCCAACTGGAGCGTCACCATCAAACCGTCGTCCGGCAGGGGCAGCGGCGCCTCCAGCGTCAGCTCGTCCACCACCGGGACGTCCGCCTCCTCGCCCGCGCGCAGGGCCAGTTCGATGAGGAGTGCGGCCGGGACGAGTGCCGCCCCGCCCATCACGTGGTCGGCGAGCCAGGGGAGCGAACGCGTGCCGACCTCGCCCGTGAACAGCAGCCCGCCGTCCCCGGCCAGCTCGACGGCCGGTGCGAGCAACGCGTCGGTCGCGGGGGCGTCCAGCCAGTAGTGGGTGGGCCGGAAGGGGTAGGTGGGCAGGTCGGTGTGTCCGGCTCCGCCCGTCGTGAGAGGGGTGCCGTGGGCGTACGTCGTGGCGAGAGCGGTCTCGAAGGTGTGGCGTTCGCTCTGGTTCTTGCGCAGGAGGGGGGTGGCGTGGGGTGTGTGGGTGGTGAGGGATGCGTCGGGGCCGAGTTCGAGGTAGGTGGTGATGTTCTTTCCGGCCAGGGCGGTGATGTTGTCGTGGTGGCGGACGGTGTCGCGTATCTGGTCGACCCAGTGGTCGGGGGTGGCCGGGTCCCCGGTGGTGATCAGAGGGACGCGCGGCGGGTGGTAGGTCAGGGACCGGGCCGTTTCCCGGAACGCGTCGAGGACCGGGTCCATGTGGTGGCTGTGGAAGGCGTGGCTGACGGTCAGCGGGTGGACGCGGTGCCCCTGCCGCTTCAGCGTCTGCGTGACGTCCTCCACGGCCTGTCGGTCTCCTGAAATGACCAGTGTTGTGGGGCTGTTCACGGCAGCGAGCGCCACGTGCGCGCTGAGGTGGGGCCGGATCTGCTCCTCGGTCGCCTCGACTGCGGTCATGGCTCCGCCTGACGGCGCGGACTGCATCAGTCGCGCGCGGGTGGCGATGAGGCGTGCGGCGTCGGGGAGGGTGAGGATGCCGGCCACGTGTGCGGCGGTGAGTTCGCCGATCGAGTGCCCGGTGACGTAGTCGGGGGTGACGCCGTGGTGCGCGAGGAGTCGGTGGAGGGCCGTCTCCAGGGCGAACAGGGCGGGCTGGGTGTAGCGGGTCTCGTCGAGCAGCGCGGCATCGGCGGTCCCGGCGGAGGCGAACATGACGTCCCGCAGGGGTTGTTCGAGATGCGGATCCAACGCGTCGAAGACCTCGTCGAGCGCGGCGGCGAACACCGGGTATGCCGTGTACAGCGTGTGGCCCATCTGCGGGCGCTGGCTGCCCTGCCCGGTGAACAGGTAGGCGATACGGGGGGTGGGCGCAGCAGTGCCCCGTACGAGTGCCGGATGATCCTCACCGGCCGCGAGTGCGGCCAGCGCGTCGAGTGCCTGCCCCCGGTCGTCCGCGAGCACCACCCCGCGGTGTTCCAGCGCGGCCCGACCCGTCGCCAACGTGCGGCCGATCGCCTCGGCCGGCGCGGGGTTCTCCCGTACGAAGGCGGCCAGGCGGGCAGCCTGTTCCCGGAGCGCGGCCGGGCTGTGCGCGGAGAGCGGCCACAGCGCGACCGTACTCTCGTCGGGCTCGGGTTCCTGCGGGTCCGGTCCCTGTTCGAGGATGACGTGGGCGTTCGTCCCGCTGATGCCGAAGGAGGAGACCGCCGCACGGCGCGGCCGGTCACGCTCAGGCCAGTCGGCCTCGTTCGTCAGGAGGCTGACCGCCCCCGACTCCCAGTCGATGTGCGGCGACGGCTCGTCGGCGTGCAGGGTGCGGGGCAGCACACCGTGGCGCATCGCCTCGACCATCTTGATGATGCCGCCCACCCCGGCCGCCGCCTGGGAGTGCCCGATGTTGGACTTCAACGAGCCCAGCAGCAGAGGCTGTTCGGCCGGTCGGTCCTGCCCGTACGTGGCGAGCAGCGCCTGCGCCTCGATGGGGTCCCCGAGCCGCGTGCCGGTTCCGTGGGCCTCGACGGCGTCGACCTCCGAGGCCCGCAGCCCCGCACCGGCCAGGGCCTGGCGGATGACGCGCTCCTGCGAGGGGCCGTTGGGCGCGGTGAGGCCGTTGCTCGCGCCGTCCTGGTTGACCGCCGATCCCCGGACGACCGCGAGCACCCGGTGGCCGTTGCGACGGGCGTCCGACAGCCGCTCCACCAGGAGCAGGCCCACGCCCTCCGACCAGCCGGTTCCGTCGGCCGACGCCGAGAACGACTTGCACCGGCCGTCGGGGGAGAGCCCGCGCTGGCGGCTGAACTCGACGAACGTGTCGGGGCGCGCCATCACGGTCACTCCGCCGGCCAGCGCGAGGTCGCACTCACCCTGCCGCAGAGCCTGGGCTGCCAGGTGCAGAGCGACCAGGGAGGACGAGCAGGCCGTGTCGACGGTCACCGCCGGGCCCTCGAGGCCGAAGGTGTAGGCGACCCGCCCCGAGATCACGCTCGATGTGTTGCCGGTGAGCAGATAGCCCTCCAGGTCGCGGGGCGCCTTCGCGAGCCGCGATCCGTAGTCGTTGTACATGACCCCGGCGAAGACACCCGTCCGGCTCCCGCGCACGCTGCCCGGGTCGATCCCGGCACGCTCGAACGTCTCCCAGGCCGTCTCCAGGAGCAGCCGCTGCTGCGGGTCGGCGGCAAGGGCCTCGCGGGGGCTCATTCCGAAGAACTCGGCGTCGAACTCCCCTGCTTCGTAGAGGAATCCGCCTTCGCGGGCGTACGAGGTGCCGAGGTGGTCCGGGTCCGGGTCGTAGAGGCCCGCCAAGTCCCAGCCCCGGTCGGTGGGGAAGCCGCCGATGGCGTCCCGGCCCGACGCGACGAGGTCCCACAGGTCGTCGGGCGACGCCACGCCGCCCGGGTAGCGGCAGGCCATGCCCACGATGACGACGGGGTCGTCCTGGCCGACGGGCCGCGCACCGGTGACGGGGGCGGGGGAGCGGGTGGTGCCGCCGGGCAGCAGGGTCAGCAGGTGGGCGGCCAGCGACCTGGGCGTGGGGTGGTCGAAGACGGCCGTGGTGGAGATCCGCAGCCCGGTGGCGGTGGCCAGCCGGTTGCGCAGGTCGACACCCGCCAGGGAGTCGAAGCCGAGGTCCCGGAAGGCGCGCGAGTCGTCCAGCGCGGCCGGGCCGGTGTGACCGAGCACGGTGGCCACGGTCGCCCGCACCAGGTCCGTGACGGCGGCCCGCCGTTCGTCCTCCGGGAGGGCGGAGGTCTGCTGGGCCCAAGTTCCTGCCTCGGAGTTCCCGGCCGTCGCCGCCGAGGCGCGGGGCCGCGGAGGGCGTACCAGCCCGCGCAGCACGGAGGGCAGCGCGCCGTGTTCCGCCCGCGCCCGCAGCGCGGGTGTGTCGAAGCGTACGAGGACCGGGGCCGGGTCCTCGCCCGCGAGGGCCGCGTCGAGCAGGGCGAGCCCGTCGGTGACGGACAGCGGGCCGAGCCCGGAACGCGACCAGCGGGCCAGCTCGGTCACGCCGAGGGTGCCGCTCATCCCGTCCGGCTGGTCCCAGAGCCCCCAGGCGAGCGAGGCGGCGGGCAGGCCGTGGGCGCGACGGTGGTGGGCGAGGGCGTCGAGATAGGCGTTGGCAGCGGCATAGTTGGCCTGCCCGGCGTTGCCGGTGACCCCGACGACCGACGAGAACAGCACGAAGTCGCTCAGGTCGTCGTCGGCCGTGAGCTCGTGCAGATGGGCCGCCGCGTCGGCCTTCGCCCGGAGCACGGCCTCCAGCCGGTCCGGCGTCAGCCCCTCGACCGTTATGTCGTCCAGCGCACCGGACAAGTGGAAGACGGCCCCCAGGGGGTGGTCGGCGGGAATCGATTCCAGGACCCCGGCCAGCTCCTCGCGCGAGGAGGCGTCCACGGCTGCGAACCGCACCTCGGCGCCGGCGTCGGCCAGCTCGCGGGCCAACTCCCGCGCCCCCTGAGCCTCTTCGCCGCTGCGGCTCACCAGCAACAGGTGACGGGCGCCATGCCGTTCCACGAGGTGCCGGGACACCAGCCGGCCGAGCCCACCGGTTCCGCCGGTGATCAGGACCGTGCGGTGGCCGTAGTCGCGCGGCTCCGGGGCGTCGATGGCGCCGCCACGGGTGATCCGGGGAGCGGACAGACCGCCTCCGCGCACGGCGAGTTGGGGTTCGTCGCGGGTCGCCTCGGCCAGCCTGCCCAGGTCCGGTGCGTCCTCGTCGACATCCGCCAGGGCGAACCGTCCGGGGTGCTCCGACTGCGCCGACCGCACGAGCCCCCAGGCGGCGGCCGACCAGGGGTCGGGTACGGAGTCGCCCTCCGCCACGGCCTGCGCGCCACGCGTCAGGAGCAGCAGTCGGGCGTCGCCGAAGCGGTCCGCGTTCAGCCACTCCCATACCAGCGCCAGCGTGTGCGCGGCGGCCGCACGGCCCTGTGGCACGGAGACGGCGACCACGTCCGGGACGGGCGCGTCGGGCGCGAGGTCCGTGAGCGCGTCGACGTGCACCGCGTGTGCCCGGGGTGAGGCGTGTCGCGGGACGGGCGTCCAGTCGATGCGGTGGGGTGCGGGAGTCCGGCCGGCCGGGGCGCCGAGTGCGGCGGCGTCGACCGGAAGCAGGGTGAGGGATTCGGCGGACAGCACGGGGTTGCCGGCCGGGTCGGTGACCGTGAGCCTGCCGGACGACCAGCGGGCGCGCAGAGCGGTGGCGCCGGTCGCGAAGAGCTCGACGCCCGACCAGGCGAAGGGAACCGGCAGCCCGCCGTCCTCCCGCGCCTCCTCCCGGCCGACGAGCGGGTGCAGGGCCGCGTCGAGCAGGGCGGGGTGGAGCGGGAACCGAGCCGCCTGCTCGTCCGGTTCGCCGGGGAGCGCGATCTCCGCGAAGAGGTCGTCGCCGTCGCTCCACGCCGCTCGTACGGCACGGAACGCGGGCCCGTAGCCGTACCCGAGCCGCTCCAGCCGGGCGTACAGCGCCTCCACGTCGAGCGCGTCGGCGTGCGCCGGAGGCCAGGCGGTGTCCGGGGCGGCGGAGGGCGCGGCGGACGACGGGGCCAGAGTGCCCGTGGCGTGCCGGGTCCAGTCGGCCGCCGGGTCCGGCCGGGTGTGGACGCTGAGGATGCGGTGTCCGTCGGCGTCGGCCGGGCCGACGGCCAGCTGGAGCGGGAGCGAGCCCTCGGCGGGCAGCACGAGCGGGGCTTCGAGCGTAAGCTCGGCCACTCTCGGCGCGTCAACGGCCTCACCGGCGGCGAGCGCGAGATCCACGAAGGCCGTGCCCGGAAGCAGGGCGTGGCCCAGGATCTCGTGGTCCGCGAGCCAGGGGTGCATGTTTGGGGACAGCCGGCCGGTGAAGACCCATCCACCCTGCTCGGCCAGCTCGCCCGAGGCCCCGAGGAAGGGGTGCTCGGCGGCCACGAGCCCCAGTGACTCCGGACCGGCCGTGACCCGGCTCGGCAGCCTCCAGTAGCGGGTGGTGCGGAAGGGGTAGGTGGGGAGGGCCGCGTGTCCGCGTCCGCCCAGGTCGAGAGGGGTGCCGTGGGCGTGGGTGGCGGCGAGGGCGGTGCGGTAGGTGCGGTTCTCGTCGCTGTTCTTGCGCAGGAGCGGGGTGGCGTGGGGTGTGTGGGTGGTGAGGGAGGCGTCGGGGCCGAGTTCGAGGTAGGTGGTGATGTTCCTGTCCGCCAGGTTGGCGAGGTTGTCGTGATGGCGGACCGTGGTGCGTATCTGGTCGACCCAGTGGTCGGGGGTGGCGGGGTCTCCGACGGTGATCAGCGGTGTACGGGGTGGGTGATAGGTGACCGTCCCGGCCACTTCGCGGAACGCGTCCAGGATCGGGTCCATGTGGTGGGAGTGGAAGGCGTGGCTGACGGTGAGCGGGTGGATGCGGTGCCCCTGCTCCTTCAACGTCCGCGCGGTGTGACGGACGGCGTCCGCATCGCCCGAAATCACCAGGGAGGTCGGGCTGTTCACGGCAGCGAGGGCCACGTGCTCGTTGAGGTACGGCTGTATCTGTTCCTCGGTCGCCTCGACGGCGGTCATGGCTCCGCCTGCCGGTGCGGACTGCATGAGCCGGGCGCGGGTGGTGATGAGGAGTGCGGCGTCGGACAACGTGAGGATGCCGGCGACGTGTGCGGCGGTGAGTTCGCCGATCGAGTGCCCGGTGACGTAGTCGGGGGTGACGCCGTGGTGCGCGAGGAGTCGGTGGAGGGCCGTCTCCAGGGCGAACAGGGCGGGCTGGGTGTAGCGGGTCTCGTCGAGCAGCGCGGCATCGGCGGTCCCGGCGGGGGCGAACATGACGTCCCGGAGGGGCCGTTCCAGGTGCGGGTCGAGCACGTCGAAGGCCTCGTCGAGCGCGGACGCGAACACGGGATGGGTGGCGTACAGCGTGCGTCCCATTTCCGGGCGCTGGCTGCCCTGCCCGGTGAACAGGAAGGCGATACGGGAAGTGGGCGCCGCAGTGCCCCGTACGAGTGCCGGATGATCCTCACCGGCCGCGAGCGCGGCCAGCGCGTCGAGCGCCTGCTCCCGGTCGTCCGCGAGCACGACCCCACGGTGCTCCAGCGCGGCCCGCCCTCGGTGCAGCGACGAAGCAATCCGGCCGGGTTCGGCCTCCGGGTGCTCCTCGACGTACGCCCGCAGCCGCGCGCCCTGCTCCCGCAGCGCGTCGGGGTCCTGGGCGGACAGCGGCCACAACGCGACCGGGTCGGTCTCGGACTCGGACTCGGACTCATGCGGAGCCTGGCCCTGCTCCAGGATGATGTGCGCGTTCGTCCCGCTGATGCCGAAGGAGGACACCGCCGCGCGGCGCGGCCGTTCGCGCTCCGGCCAGGGCGTGTCCTCGATCAGCAGCCGCACCGCCCCCGACTCCCAGTCCACATGGGGCGACGGCTCGTCCACGTGCAAGGTGCGGGGCAGCACACCGTGGCGCATCGCCTCGACCATCTTGATGATGCCGCCCACCCCGGCCGCCGCCTGGGTGTGCCCGATGTTCGACTTCAACGAGCCGAGCAACAGGGGCTGTTCGGCCGGGCGGTCCTGCCCGTACGTGGCCAGCAGAGCATCGGCCTCGATCGGGTCGCCGAGCCGTGTGCCCGTGCCGTGCGCCTCCATCGCGTCCACGTCCGCCGTCCCCAGGCCGGCCTGGGCCAGGGCCTGGCGGATGACGCGCTCCTGCGAGGGGCCGTTGGGCGCAGTGAGGCCGTTGCTCGCGCCGTCCTGGTTGACCGCCGATCCCCGGACGACCGCGAGCACCCGGTGGCCGTTGCGGCGGGCGTCCGACAGCCGCTCCACCAGCAGGAGCCCCACGCCCTCCGCCCACGCCGTGCCGTCGGCCGACGCGGCGAACGCCTTGCAGCGGGCGTCCGCCGCGAGGCCGCGCTGCCGGCTGAACTCCAGGAACATGCCGGGCGTCGGCATCACCGTCACCCCGCCCGCGAGCGCGAGGTCGCACTCGCCCCGGCGCAGGGCCTGGGTGGCGAGATGCAGCGCCACCAGGGACGAGGAGCAGGCCGTGTCCACGGTCACCGCCGGGCCTTCGAGGCCGAAGGTGTACGCGATCCGGCCCGAGGCGACGCTCGCGGTGCCGCCGGTCAGGAGGTAGCCGTCCAGCCCCTCGGCCGGCTCGTGCAGGCGGGGCCCGTAGTCCTGGGCGGTCGCGCCGACGAACACCCCGGCCGCGCTGCCGCGCAGGCTGTCCGGGGCGATCCCGGCCCGCTCGAACGCCTCCCACGCCGTCGTGAGCAGCAGCCGCTGCTGAGGGTCCATCGCCGCTGCCTCGCGCGGGCTGATCCCGAACAGTCCGGCGTCGAACTCCCCGGCGCCGTAGAGGAATCCGCCCTCCCGCACATAGGCGGTCCCGGGCCGGTCCGGGTCGGGGTCGTACAGCGCGTCCAGGTCCCAGCCCCGGTCCGTGGGGAACGGCCCGATGGCGTCCGTGCCCTCCGACACCACCCGCCACAGGTCCTCCGGCGACGCCACCCCGCCGGGGTAGCGGCACGCCATGCCCACGATGGCGATCGGTTCGTCCGCGTGGACGCCGGAGGCGCCCGGCCGCGCATGTGCGGCGCTGTCCGAAGGCCCGTCGAGCCGGTCGCGCAGCAGGCGGACCACGGCCTCGGGCGTGGGGTGGTTGTAGACGAGCGCCGACGGCAGGGAGAGGCCGGTCGCGGTCTGGAGGCGGTCGCGCAGCTCGACCCCGGCCAGCGAGTCGAAGCCCAGGTCCTTGAACGCGTGGCCCGGGTCGACCGCCTCGCCCGTGACGTGCCCGAGCACGATCGCGACCTGTGTCAGGACCAGATCGAGCAGGTCCGCGTCGGGCTTCGCGTCGGGCGCGGCCTCGCGAGGGGCCGCCGGTACGGGAATCTCCGGTGCCTCCAACGGGCCGTCCAGCCAGTGGCGTTCGCGCTGGAACGCGTACGTCGGCAGTGGTACGGACCTGCCGCCCCGGTCCGCGAGCGCGTCCGCCCAGTCGACCCGGGCGCCCCGGACCTGCGCTCCGGCCAGGGCGGCGACCAGGGTCTCCGGCTCGGGCCGGCCGCGCCGCAGGACGGACAGTGGCGCCGGATCGCCCTCGCCGAGGGTCTCTCCGGCCATGGCGGTGAGGACGGCGTCCGGGCCCAGCTCGACGAAGACGCGTACGCCCTCGTCCCGCAGGGTGCGCAGACCGTCGTGGAAGCGGACCGCGTCGCGGATGTGGCGGGTCCAGTAGTCCGGGGAGGTGAGTTCCTCCGGTGTCGCGATGCGGCCCGTGACATTGGAGACGAGCGGGATGCGCGGTGCCCCGTACGTGATGTCCGCGGCGACCCGGCGGAACGCGTCGAGAGCCGGGTCCATCAGCGGGGAGTGGAACGCGTGGCTCACCGCGAGGCGCCGGGTGCGACGGTCCCGCGCGGCGAACGCGTCCTTGACCCGCAGGACGTCCGGCTCGTCGCCCGAGACGACGACGGAGCGGGGCCCGTTCACCGCCGCGAGGGACACCCGGCCGGTCAGGAGCGGGGCGACCTCCTCCTCGGTCGCCTCCAGCGCCGCCATCGCACCGCCCACCGGAAGCTCCTGCATCAGCCGGCCCCGGGCCGCGACCAGGCGCGCGGCGTCGTCGAGAGACAGCACCCCGGAGACATGGGCCGCCGTCAGCTCCCCGATCGAGTGCCCGGCCAGCCGGTCCGGGCGCAGCCCCAGGTGCTCCACCAGCCGGAACAGCGCCGTCTCCACGGCGAACAGCGCGGGCTGGGTGTACCGCGTCTCGTCCAGCGGCGCCGCGCCTTCCGGCGCGAGGACGAGTTCCGCGAGCGGCCGGTCCAGATGCGGCGCGAAGGCTGCGCAGACCTCGTCGAACGCCGCCGCGTACTCCGGATACGCGGCGTACAGCTCGCGCCCCATTCCGGCGCGCTGACTGCCCTGACCGGTGAACAGGAACGCGGTCAGCGGGGGGTGCGCCTCCGCCCTGCCGCGCACGAGCGCCGGGTCGTCCCGGCCCTCGGCCAGCGCGTCGAGCGCACGCAGCAGCCCGTCCCGGTCCGCCGCGATTGCCACGGCCCGCTCGTCGAAGAGGGTGCGGGTGGCGGCGAGGGAGTACGCGGTGTCGAGCGGGGAGGGCGCGGTACCCGCGAGATGATCGCGCAGCCGGGCGGCCTGCCCGCGCAGGGCGCCGCCGTCACGAGCACTGAGCAGCCAGGGCAGAGGGCGGACGTCGGACGCGACCGCCGCATGAGCCTTCGTCTCCGTACCGGCCTTCGTCTCCGTACCGGCCTTCCTCTCCGTACCGGCCTGCGTCCCCGCACCGGTCGCCACGACGCCCGTGGCCTCGCGGGCGTCCGGCCCGGCGTCGGCGCCCGACGCGGGCACCGCACCGGCCTCCGCCCCGCCGCCCGTCTCCGCACCGGCCCGCGGCTCGCCCACCACCACATGGCAGTTCGTCCCGCCCATGCCGAACGAGCTGACCCCCGCGATCAGCGGAGCCTCCTCGCGCGGCCACGGCCCCTCCTCCGTCCGGACCCGCAGGCCCAGCTCCGTCAGGGGGATCGCCGGGTTCGGGCGCTCGAAGTTGAGGCTCGCCGGGAGCCTGCGCCGGGAAACGGACAGGGCGGTCTTCAGCAGGCCCACCAGGCCGGCCGCGCCCTCCAGATGGCCCACGTTGGTCTTCGCCGAGCCCACCTGGAGCGGTGCCCCGGACGGGCGGTCCGTGCCGAGGGCAGCACCGAGCGCGGCCGCCTCCACCGGGTCGCCAACAGGCGTACCCGTGCCGTGCAGTTCGACGTACTGGACCGCGTCGGCCGTGACACCCGCTCGCGCGTACGCCTCGCGGAGCACCGCCTCCTGCGCGGCCCGGTCCGGGACCGTCAGGCCCTCGGAGGCGCCGTCGTTGTTGACCGCGCTGCCCAGGATCACGCAGTGCACCCGGTCGCCGTCCGCGCGGGCCCGGTCCAGGGGCTTCAGGACGACCGCGACGCCGCCCTCTCCGCGTACGTAGCCGTTGGCCCGGGCGTCGAACGTGAAGCAGCGCCCGTCCGGCGACAGGGCGCCGAACTTCGCGCTGTCCGCGCTGCTGCCGGGGGAGAGGATGAGGTTGGCGCCGCCGACGATCGCGAGGTCCGACTCCCCGGCGCGCAGGCTCTCGCAGGCCAGGTGCACCGCGACCAGCGACGAGGACTGCGCCGAGTCCACGGTGAGACTCGGACCGGTCAGGCCGAGGACGTACGACAGCCGGTTGGCGAGGATGCCGCGGTGCAGCCCGGTCACGGAGTAGCGGTCGGCGCCCGCCTCGCCCCGGCGGTGGTGGAGGGCCGCGTAGTCGTCCCAGATGGCACCGGCGTATACGGCGGTCCGGCTGCCGGCCAGCGTGCCCGGGACGATGCCCGCCTCCTCCAGCGCCTCCCAGCCCAGTTCGAGGAGCAGCCGCTGCTGCGGGTCCATCGCGGCCGCCTCGCGGGGCGGGACGGAGAAGAAGCCGGCGTCGAACCGGTCCACCTCGTCGAGGAAGCCCCCGCGGGCCGGGGCACCGGCGGCCCCGCGGTCCGCAGGTGCCTCCCCGACGGCGTCCCCGCCGCGGCTGAGCAGGTCCCAGAACGCGGCGGGACCGGCCGCCCCGGGGAGGCGGCAGGCGAGACCGATGACGGCGATAGGTGCCAAGTGGGCGCTACGCATGATCTGTGACGTACTCCCTCGTCGAGGACGACCCGGCGGAGCCACCACCTTCACCGGCCGCGCTAACGGCGGCCTTTGCGCGTTCTAAATCGCCCCCGACCCTCCCGCGTGCAGCCCGCGCCTCAGCGCGGTCAGGTGCTCCAGCGCGACGCGGTGCGGCTCGTCGCCGTCCGCCTCCGGGCCGTCCGCCCAGCCGCCGAACGCGTGGTACGCGCCGGGGAAGTTGTGCACCTCCACCGGCACCCCCGCCCGCGCCAGGCGCAGCCCGTACAACAGGCCCTCGTCGCGCAGCGGATCGAGCCCCGCCGTCGAGATGTACGCCGGGGGCAGCCCGCGCAGGTCCGCCGCGCGCGCCGGAGCGGCGTGCGCGGGGAGTTCGGCCAGGCCGCCGAGGTACAGCTCCCAGCTCTCCTGCGCCAGACGGCGGTTCCAGATCGGCGTGTCCGTGAACCCGGCCATCGAGTCCGTCTCCAGCCGGTCGTCCAGCACCGGGGTGCTCAGGTGCTGGAGGACGAGGGCCGGGCCGCCCCGGTCCCGGGCGAGCAGGGTCAGACCGGCGGCCAGGCAGCCCCCGGAACTGGCCCCCGCCACCGCAAGCCGGCCGGGGTCCGCGCCGATCTCCGCCGCGTTCCCGGCGGTCCACTCCAGCGCGGCCCAGCAGTCGTCGAGCCCCGCCGGGAACGGATCCTCCGGCGCCAGCCGGTAGGACACCGCCACGACCACCGCCGACGCGAACACCGCCGCCTGGGCGGCCGAGTGGTGCACCGAGTCCACATTGCCGAGGACGAAACCCCCGCCGTGGATCCACACCACGGCGGGCAGCCCCGGCCCCGCCCCGGCCGGGCGGTAGACCCGCACTCGCACCCGGGGCGCCCCGGGCGCGCCCGGAATCCATCGCTCCGACACCTCGGCCCCCGGAACCGCCGGGAGTTCACCCAGCGGCCGGGGGCCCGCACGGTGGTCGGCGACCGCGTCGGCCAGCCTTCCCGTCACCGGCATGATCAGGCCTCCAGAGCGATGGCCTGCGAGGGGCAGAGCGCCACGGTGTCCCGCAGCCTCGCCTCCTCGGCCGGACCGTCCACCCGGTCCTCCAGGACCAGGACCGTGCCCTCGTCGGACTGGTCGAAGCGGTCGGGGGCGGACAGGACGCACTGCCCCGCGCCCAGACACCGCTGTGTATCGGCCTTGATGTGCATGGCTTCCGGTTCCCTTCTGATCATCACGTGGCGGCAGGCGTGCTCACCAGGTGACGGGCAGGCGCCAGATGCCCTGGACCCCGCCCGGTTCCTTGACCGGCAGCTGCCCCGAGGGTTCGGCGAGGCGCAGCCCCGGCAGCCGGCGGAAGAGTGTGGACAGCGCGATCTCCATCTCGGCCCGCGCCAGGTTCTGGCCGATGCACTGGTGGACGCCGTGCCCGAACGAGATGTGGTGGCGCGCGCCGCGCCCCACGTCGAAGGCGTCGGCGGCCGGGAACGCCTCGTCGTCCCGGTTGGCCGAGGAGATGACGACGATCACCCCGTCACCCGCCTTCACCTGGTGCCCGCCCAGCTCCGTGTCGACCGTCGCGAACCGGGCGACCCCGTCGGCGATCGCCATGTACCGCAGCAGCTCCTCGACGGCGCCCGGCAGCAGCGTCTCGTCGGCGCGCAGGGCCGCCAGCTGCTCCGGGTTCTCCAGCAGGGTGAGCACACCGAGCGCTATGGCGCTGGCGGTGGTCTCGTGCCCGGCGACCAGGAGCAGCAGCGCGATGTCGACCAGGTCGCGCCGGTTCAGCGCGCCCGTGGACAGCTGCTCCGCGATCAGGGTGTCCAGCAGCCCGTCGCCGGGCTCCTGCTCCTTGCGACGGATCAGCCCGTCGAGGTACGAGGCGAGCTGCGCGAACGCGTCGGCGCTGTCCTCCAGGCTCGTCGTCCCGGTCACCACCCGCCGCGACTGCTGCTCGAAGAAGGCGTGGTCGGTGTACGGCACGCCGAGCAGTTCGCAGATGACGACGGACGGCACCGGCAGGGCGAAGTCCGGGACGAGGTCGGCGACCGGGCCCTTGGCCTCGATCGCGTCGATCAGCTCGTCCACCAGCCGCTGGATGCCGGGCCGCAGTGCCTGCACCTTGCGGACGGTGAAGTTGGTGAGCAGCATGCGCCGCTGCACGGTGTGCTCCGGCGGGTCCATGCCGATGAAGTTGCGCACCTTGCGCGCCGACTCGAAACGCGGGGCGGTGGCCGGATAGTGCGGGTGGACCCGGTCGGAGGAGTACGTGGCCGCGTCGAGCAGGACCTGTCGCGCCTCCGCGTGCCCGCTCACCGCCCAGACCCGGCGCCCGTTGTACAGCTCCACCAGGGAGACGGGCCCCTGGTCGCGGTAGGCGTCGTAGCCGGCGGGCGGCTGGTAGGGGCAGCCGCGGGCCTGCGGGTAGGCGGGCAGTTCGCGTGCGTCGGCGGGTGCTGCGGTGCTGGTCTCGGTCATTCCCCGGCCTCCAGGGCAGTGAGTGGGACGACGGCGGGCGCCGGGCCCGCCGGCTTCTGCGCGCGAGGAGCGCTGAACCGCCGTACGGCGGGCGCTTCGACCCAGCTGTACAGAGCCAATGCCAGGGCGAGGGCGGTCAGCAGAGCGGCGAGCAGCAGCGCGGCCGCCGCGGCGCCGGGCAGGTTCTCGTCGGCCACGAGCCACTTGTGGCCGTACGCCACCACCAGCCCGTGCACCATGTAGAACGCGAACGACAGCTCCCCGAGCCGCACCAGCACCCGCCCCCGGAAGGGCGAGGTGGTCTCCCGGACGTCGGCCTGCGCGGCGGCGACGACCAGCGGGGCCAGCCACAGGGCGCCGGTGCCGGCCACCCCGTACAGATACGGAACCGAGGAGTTGAGCACGTACCCGCCGACGGCGATCACGGCGGCGGGCAGCAGTCCGATACGGGGCAGCGCACCGGTCAGCACCAGCCGCGCGGCGATCATGCCGAGCACGAACTCGATCGCCCGGACCGGCGGGAAGAAGTAGACGGACCAGATCTGCTCGAAGGACAGCGAGCCGTCCGCGATGAACGGCAGCGGCGTCCCGGCCACCGTCCAGCTGCTGACGGCCGGCACCAGGACGGTGAGGGCGGCGAGAACCCCGGCGAGGGTCCACAGCCGACGGGCCGAAAGCCGCTCCAGGACCGGCAGCAGGAACGGGAACGCGAGGTAGAAGAACAGCTCGCACGAGAGCGACCAGCTGACGGCGTTCATCGTGTTGGGGACCTGGATCTCCGGTATCCACGCCTGGACCAGGAAGAGGTTGGCCAGGACGCCCTTCGTGGTGAACATCTCGGAGGCCGCCGCCATCAGGAAGGCGGCGACGGCGAATGTGACCAGGTGGTTGGGGAAGATCTTCACCAGTCTGCGCCGCCAGACCCGGGGCGCGCCTTCCGCGGGCCGCGCCGACCACGTCAGGACGAAACCGCTGAGCACGAAGAAGAACGTCACCCCGTAGAACCCGGCGTTGGCGAAACAGTCGCTCAGCGTGTCACCGAGTCCGCCACCGATGAACCGGGTCTGGAACGTGGTGTGGAAGGCGAAGACCAGCAGGGCCGCCAGGAAGCGCATCCCGGTGAGGGACGGCAGCCTGGCGGCCCGCGGCCGGTCCGGTGCGGACGGGGTGGCGGTGGATGGGACGGGTGAGCCTGGCATGGCTTATGACCTCCGGCTTGTCCGAAACTGGCCCGTCGAGGCTCGCAGTCACGTGTTGGCCGGTTCTAAAGCCGCTCTACGGCGGCACGCGCCCGTCGCGGCACCGCCTCCAGCAGGGCGCGCGTGTACGGATGCGCCGGCTCGGCGAAGACCCGCTCCACCGGACCGGACTCCACGATCCGGCCGTCCTTCATCACCAGCACCCGCGCGCACACCTCTCGCACGACCGCGAGATCGTGCGAGATGAAGAGCGTCGCCAGCCCGAGCTCCTCCTGCAACGACCGCAGCAGGTCGAGCACTTGGGCCTGCACGGACACGTCGAGGGCCGATACCGGCTCGTCGCACACCAGCAGCCGGGGCGAGGGTGCCAGGGCCCTCGCGACGGCGACCCGCTGACGCTGACCGCCGGACAGCGCGAGCGGCCGGCGCTCCAAGTGCTCTACGGAAAGCCCCACTTGCTTCAGCAGTCGTACGGTGCGCTCCCGGCGTTCCGCGCGTGCCACCCCGGCGGTGGCCAGGGCCTCGCCCACGATCCTGGCGACGCTCCAGCGCGGGTCGAAGGCGCTGAGCGGGTCCTGCGGCACGAGCTGCACGGTGTGCCGCCGCTCCCGGCGGTCCCGCTCGCGCAGGCCGCTCCACGGCGCCCCGCCCAGCTCCACCGTGCCCCCGTCGGGCGCGGCCAGCCCCAGCACCATGCGGGCCAGCGTCGACTTGCCCGAACCGGACTCGCCGACCAGCCCCAGCGCCTCGCCCGGCCGCAACGCGAACGACACCTCGTCGACCGCCGTCCTGCGGCTGCCCCGAGCCCCCTTGAACACCTTGGTGACCCCGGAGACGTCCAGCAGCGGAGCGCTGCCGTCGCCCGGTGCCACCACGGTTCGCTCCCGGCGCGGACCGCTGCCGGGAATGGCCGCCAACAAGCTCTTGGTGTAAGGGTGTTCCGGCGCCTCCAGCACCCGGCCGACCGGGCCGGACTCCACGATCCGGCCGTCCTTCATCACGGCGACCTCGTCCGCCAGCGCCTCGACGACCGCCAGGTCGTGGCTGATGAGGAGCAGCCCGGTGCCGCTCTCCTTCAGCTCGCCCAGGAGCGCCAGGACGCGTGACTGGACGGAGGCGTCGAGGGCGGTCGTCGGCTCGTCCGCGATCAGGACACCGGGCTCGGCGGCGATCGCGGAGGCGATGAGCGCCCGCTGTCGCAGCCCGCCGGACAGCTGGTGGACGTACGCCCGCGCGCGTTCCGCCGGTTCCGGCACCCCGACCCGCTCCAGCAGGGCGAGGACGCGCGCCCCGGCCTCCCTGCGCGGGACGACGCGGTGGGTCAGCAGCGGCTCCGCGATCTCCTTGCCGACGGGCCGCAGCGGGTCCAGGGCCACCAGCGCGTCCTGGGCGACGAGGCCGACGCGCCGGCCCCGTACCGCACGCCACTCGCGGGGGCCGAACTCCCGGGCCTCGTGGCCTGCGACGCGCAGCCGGTCCGCGGTGACCCGGGCGGTCGGGCCCGCGAGGCCGAGCAGGGAGCGGGCGAGCGCGCTCTTCCCGGAGCCCGACTCGCCGACGATCGCCAGGCACCGGCCGGCGTCGAGCGAGAACGCGGCGTCCCGCACCGCGTGCACCTCGCCGGGTCCGGTGCCGAAGCGCACGTTCAGGCCGGCGACCTCGAACAGGGGCTTCGTGGTCGATGCGGTCGTCATGAGGCGGCCCGTCCTTCGGCTCGTGCCTGTGCGTGGCGGCCCACGACGGTGACCGCGAGGACCGTGGAGACCAGCAGGAGCCCCGGGAAGAGCGCGATCCACCACGCCTGCTCCAGGAACCCCTGGCCCTCCGTGAGCATCGCCCCCCACTCCGGCGTCGGCGGCTGCGCGCCCAGACCCAGATAACTCAGCGCCGCCCCCGTCGAGATGGACGCCCCGAGCGTGACCGTGGCCAGCACCAGCAGCGGCCCGAGCGTGTTCGGCAGCACATGGCGCAGCACGATCAGCGGACGCGGCACCCCCAGCGCCACCGCCGACTCGACGTACCCGGACCGCCGCACCACCAGAGCCTGCGCCCGCACCACCCGGGCGAACCCGGGTGCCGTCCCCACCGCGACGGCGATCGTGGTGCCCAGCACCCCCTTACCGGCGATGAGGACCACCATCAGGGCCAGCAGCAGCCCCGGCAGCGCCAGCAGCGCGTCGGCGGCACGCATCAGCACCGCGTCACCGAACCGGCCGGACAGCGCGGCGGCGAGCCCCCACACCACGGCGAGCCCGACCCCGGCACCCGTCGCCGCCGCCCCGATGGCCAGCGAGTAGCGGGTGCCGTGTACCACCCGGGCGAAGACGTCCCGACCCAGCTGATCCGTACCGAACCAATGCGCCCCGCCCGGCGCCTGGAGCGCGTGCACCGGGTCCGTGTCGGTCGGGCTGCCGTGGGCGAGGAGCGAGGGGGCGAGCGCGGCGAGCAGGATCAGCCCCAGCAGCACCGCGGCGGCCAGCACCCCTGGCCGCACCCGGCCGCGCCGGGCTCTGCGGACCGCCGCGATCGGTGCCCCGGCCCGTACGGCCTGTTCGACGCTCATGCGGCGGCCACCCCCGTACCCTTGCGCAGCCGGGGATCCACGACCACGTACAGCAGCTCCACCACCGCCCCCACCAGCACGAACACCACCGCCGACAGCGCCACCACGCCCTGCACCACCGGCAGGTCGCGGTCGCTGACCGCCTGGAGGGTGATCCGGCCGATGCCCGAGCGGGCGAAGACGTTCTCCACCACCACCGCGCCGCCCAGCAGCGTCCCGGTGAACCAGCCGGTCAGGGTGAGCGCCGGCAGTGCGGCGTGGCGCAGCGCGTGGCGCGAGCGCACGGTGTGCTCGGCGAGCCCCCGCGAGCGCGCGGTCAGGCTGAACGGCTGCTCCAGCGCCCCGAGCAGCCCCTCCCGCATCACCTGGGTGAGTACCGCCGCGATCGGCAGCGCCAGTGTGATCACCGGCAGGACCAGCGAGCGGGCGTCGCCGCTGTCGGAGACCGGCAGCCAGCCCAGCCGGAACGAGAACACCGTGAGCAACATGATCCCGAGCCAGAACGAGGGCGTGGACACCACCAGCAGCTCCACCGCCGACGACACCCGGCGCGGCCACCGGGAACGCCCCGACGTCAGCACGGTCACGGTCGCGGCCAGCACCACCGCGACCAGCGAGGACCAGAGCGCGAGCTGCGCGGTCGGCCCGATCTGGTCCGCCAGCAGCGAGGAGACCGGCTGCTGCAACTGGTAGGAGTCGCCCAGCTCACCGGTGGCCAGCTGCTTGAGGTACGCGCCGTACTGGACGAGCGGCGACCGGTCCAGGCCGTAGTGGTGGCGGATCTCCTCGCGCTGCTCAGCGCCGACCAGGGCGTTGGACCCGACGATCGCGCTGACCGGATCGCCGGGGATCAGGTGGAGTGCCAGGAAGGCGCAGGTGGCGGCCCCCCAGACAACGAGGACGGCCGCCCCGGCCCGGGCCGTGACGGCCCGGACCGCGGCGGATATGTGCGGTGGTGTCATCGGCCGGCCTCGACCCAGGCGGCGTAGAACTCCGGCCACGCCGACAGGGACAGCCGCAGCCCGTGCACCTTCTTGTTCACCCCGACGGACGCCTTCTGGACGTAGGCGGGGACCACCGCCGCATGGTCGATCGTCCACTTCTGCACCTGCGCGTAGTACGCGGCGCGCTTGTCCGGCGAGGTAGCGGCCTGTGCCTTCTTCAGCCAGGCGTCGACCTGCGGGTCGGTGACCTTCGCGAAGTTGTGCCCGCCGCCCTCGGACGACTCGGTGGAGAGGAAGAAGCTGCTGAGGATGTCGCCGTCGCCGCGCGCCCAGGACGTCTCGACGACGTCGTAGCGCCCCTCGTCCAGCTGGGCGGAGACCGCGGTCGCGTCGGTGGAGGCGGCGAGCTTGAGATGGATGCCCGCCTTCTTCAGGTCGCCCTGCACGGCCTGCGAGAAGACCGACGCCTTGCCGTAGACCGGCGCGACCACCGTCAGCCGCTTCCCGTTCTTCGTGCGGTAGCCCTCCGCGTCGCGGCCCTTCCAGCCGGCCTGGTCCAGGAGCCGGCCGGCGAGCGCCCGGTCGGAGGGCCAGCTCCTCTCCAGCGCGGAGTCGTAGCTGTGCGGGGTGGCGGGTGACAGGGTGCTCCAGGCGCGGGTGCCGGTGCCCTGGAACACCGACTTCACCAGGGCGTCCAGATCAACGGACCGCTGGAACGCCTTGCGTACACGCTCGTCCGTGAACAGCGGGCTCTTGGTGTTCAGATAGAACGTGTCGACCGCGCCCGGCACGTCCTTCGTGACGACGTCCAGCCGGGTGTTGCGGCGTACGGCCGCGATCTGGTTGGCCGGCAGCGCGGCCGCCGCGTCGACCTGACCGGACGTCAGCGCGCCGACCCGCGTGGCGTCCTCGGTGAGGAAGCGGATGGTGAAGCCGTCCAGCCGGGCGGGCCCGCTGTGTCCGGCGTCCTTCGGTGCCCACGCGTAGGCGGCGTTCCGGGTGTAGCCGCGCTTCTGGCCCCGGGTGTAGGCGCCGGCCTTGAACGGCCCGGAGCCGACGGAATCGGTGCCCGCGCAGAGCTTGTCGGCGCCCGCCTTCAGGGAGGCGGGCGAGGCCATGCCCAGGTAGGTGGTGCTGGCCGCCTGGAGGAAGGGGGCGTACGGGCGGCTGAAGCGGACCTCGACCTCGTACTTCCCCTTCACGGCGGTGCCCTTGTACGGGCCGAGCAGCCCGGCCGCGTACTGCGACTGGGTCGCCTTGGCGGTGATGTGGTCGAAGTTGGCCTTCACCGCCGCCGCGTCGAGGTGCTTGCCGTCGTGGAAGGTGACGTCGTCGCGCAGCTCGAAGGTGTACGTCCGGCCCCCCTCGGAGGTCTTCCACGACTTCGCCAGCCACGGTTCCAGCTCCCCGTCCGGGGTCTGGTAGACGAGCGAGTCGAAGACCGGACGCTGGACGAAGGCGGTCACGTCCTGCGCGCTGGTGTGCGGGTCCCAGCAGTCCGGCTCCTGCTGCGCCGCGTAGGTGAGGCTGCCGCCGCTGCGGGGCTTCGCCTGCGCGGCCGGTGCGACCCCGTCGTCGGAGCTGCACGCGCTGACGGCGGCGAGGAGCAGGACGGAGAGCAGAGCGGTTCTGCGGGGAGTACGGCGCGGGTGGGGCGGGTGCATAGGGGACTCCGGAACGTGAAACGGGGTGAGGGGGGCCGGACGTACTGTCGCCAGACCGTCTAAAGCCGGGCTGAAACGCCCTCCGCGGAGCCGGGCCGCACTTCCTGGGCCGCGTGCGCCAGCAGCTCGAACGAGCGCAGCCGGTCCGCCTGGTCCGGTACCACGGTCAGCGCCATCAGCTCGTCGGCCCCGGTGCGCGCCACCAGCTCCGCCAGCTTGTCGCGCACGGTGTCCGGAGCGCCGATCAGCTGACGCTCGGCCAGCTCCTCCAGGAACTGCAGCTCCGGCTCGGCGTAGGTGTACCCGGCCGCGCTCCGCGCCGAGGGGAACGCGTCGAATCGGCGTACCGTCCGCATCTTTATCTTGCCGAGCAGGTAGGGCGCCGCGACCTCGCGCGCGGTCCGGTCGGTGTCGGCGACGGTGACCAGCGCGGAGATGAGGGTGCGCGGCCGGTCCAGGTATGCGGAGGGCCGGAAGGACTGCCGGTAGCGGTCCAGGGCGTACGTGGTCGCGTGCGGGTTGATCTGGTGGGCGAAGGCGTACGGAAGCCCCAGCGAGGCGGCGAGTTCGGCGCTGGCCGGGCTGGACCCGAGCAGCCACAGCTCCGGCCGGCCGTCGGCGGCGGGCACGGCGGTGATGGGCGAGGCGGGGTCCCCGGGCGCGAAGTAGCCGTTCAGCTCGGCCACTTGCTCGGCGAAGTCGTCGGCGCCGCGCTCCGGGGCGCGGCGCAGGGCGCGGGCGGTGTGCGGGTCGGTGCCGGGCGCCCGGCCGAGCCCGAGGTCGACGCGGCCCGGGTGCAGCGCCTCCAGGGTGCCGAACTGCTCGGCGACCACCAGGGGCGCGTGGTTGGGCAGCAGGACACCGCCGGAGCCGACGCGCAGGGTGGTCGTGGCGGCGGCCAGGCGTCCGGCGAGGATGCCGGGCGCGGAGGTGGCGAGGCTGGGGGTGCTGTGGTGCTCGGCCACCCAGTAGCGCAGGTAGCCGAGCTCCTCGACGCGCGGGGCCAGGGCGACGGTGTCGCGCAGGGCCTGGGTCGCGGAGCCGCCCTCGAAGACGGGCACCACGTCGAGCACGGACAGGGGAATGCCGGTGGGACGGCTCATGGAGACCTCCGGAAGGGGCGCGCCGCCGGGCGGGTGGCCCGGCGGCGCGGGGCGGACGTACGGGTGAGGGGAGGAGCGGGGCCGGTCTCAGGCGTGGTCGGTGACCGGCTCCGCCTCGGCGGGCGTCTTCTCGGGCGCGTCGGCGGCGGCCGGTTCGGGCTTGGGCTTCCCGGGCAGCAGGAGGCCCGCGGCGAAGACCACGACGGCCGCGGCGACCGGCCACCAGAAGGCGTTGGAGAAGGAGGCGGCGGTGGGGGCGGCGTGGGAGCCGCCGCCCTGGAGGATCAGGGCGACGACGGCGATGCCGAGCGAGGCGCCGATCTGGTTGAGGATGAAGACCGCGCCGGTGGCCCCGGCGACCGACTCGCCCGGCACCGTCTTGTAGACCGACCCCATGGTGGGCGCACCGACCAGGCCCATGCCGAAGCCGGCGGCGAACTGCGCGGCGGTCAGGGCGAACTGGGAGGTGCCGGAGCCCGATCCGGTGAAGACCAGGGCGCCGACGCCGATCAGCAGAGCGCCGGTCGGGACCAGCCTGCGGGCACCCACCTTGTCGGCGAGGTTGCCCGCGATCGGCATCCCGATCAGGGTGCCGAGGCCCAGCGGGGCGAGCAGCAGCCCGGACTCCAGCACCGAGTGGCCGTGGACCTGCTGGTAGTACAACGGCAGCAGGAAGAGCAGCGAGAACAGACCGCCGCCGAGCAGGAACATGGTGGTCACGCTGGCACTGAACCCCTTGCTGCCGAACAGCCGCAGGTCCAGCAGCGGTGTGACCGAGGTGCGCAGCGCGTGCACGGTGTACGCGACGAACAGGGCGACGCCCACCGCGAGCCCGACGATCACCTTCGTGCTGCCGAAGCCGTCGCCGCCCGCCTGGGACAGCGCGAACACGATCGCGGCGAAACCGGGGGAGAGCAGCGCCACGCCCAGCGCGTCGAACGGCACGGGGTCGCCGCTCGGCGGCGGGTCGGCCGGCAGCACCCGGACCGCCAGCACGATCGCGGCCAGCGCGAACGGGATGTTGACCAGGAACATCCACTCCCAGGAGAAGTTGTCCAGCAGCAGTCCGCCGATGATGGGGCCGACCACCGGGCCGAGCGTGATCGGGACGGAGACCAGGCCCATGACCCGGCCGATCCTGGCGGGTCCGGCGGCGCCCGCGACGACGGTCATCATGATCGGGTCGACCATGCCGCCGCCGAAGCCCTGGACGATGCGGAAGGCGATCAGGCTTTCGGCGTTCCAGGCGAAGGCGCAGAGCGTCGAGCCGATCAGGAACACCGACAGACCGAGCAGCCACATGCGCTTGGCGCCGTAGCGGACCACGGCCCAGCCGGCCAGCGGGATCGCCAGGGCGACCGCGAGCAGATAGCCGGTGGTGACCCACTCGATGGTGGCCAGCGTCGCGTGGAACTCGCCGCCCAGCGTGCTGATCCCGACGTTGACGATCGTCGCGTCCAGGTACGACATCATCCCGCCGAGCACCATGACGCCGACGAGTGTGAGCAGTGCGGCATCGAGCCGGGCAGGCCCGCTCTCCGCCGGCTTTGTTTCAGACACGGCAACTCCTTTGAACCACTCTACCCAGAAAATTTAACTGGGTAGTTAAAACAGGTGGCTGGCACGGTAGCATGGGTGCATGAGCGTTGGCGAGAACGAAGAGACGGCCGGGCGCCCCGCGGAACGGGGGCGCCTCGACAAGCGACGGGCGATCGTGGAGGCGGCCCTGCGGGTCTTCGCGCAGGTCGGCTACGCCCAGGCGAGCCTGGACGTGATCGCCGCCGAGGCCGGGGTGTCGAAGCCGACGATCTACAACCACCTGGGCTCGAAGGAGAAGCTCTTCCGGTACGTCATGACGGAGACCGCCGCCCGGTCCAACGCCAAGACCCTCGACGTCCTCACCGCCTTCCCCGCCGACCCGGCCCAGCTCCGCCCCGGCCTGGAGGACCTGGCCACCAAGCTCGTCGACTGCTACTGCGACGAGCAGTCCGAGGCCGTGCGCCGGCTGCTGTACGCGGAGGCCGTGCGCTTCCCGGACCTCTTCGACGCGGTACGGGCCAGCGGACCCAACCAGTTCACCGAGGCGCTCGCGGGCCGCCTCGCCCGGCTGGCCAACGCCGGGCACCTGCGGGTCGAGGACCCGGTCAGGGCGGCCAACCAGTTCATCGCGCTGGTCTACGACGAGCTGCCGGGGATGAGCGCGCTCGGGACGCGGCCGCTCGACCCGGCGGAGGTCGCGGAGGTCGTCACGGCGGGTGTCGACACCTTCCTGCGCGCCTTCGGTACGGACGCGAAGGCCCCCGGCGCCGCGGCACCGGGGGCTCCCGGCGCGGTCAGCGGCTGAGCCGCCCGTACGAGCCCCGGAAGAACAGCAGCGGGTCGCCGTCCTCGACCGCGTCCAACCGGTGCACCCGGGCGACCACGATCACGTGGTCGCCCGCCGGGTGCTCCGCCTCGATGGAGCACTCCAGCCAGGCCAGCGCGCCTTCGAGCACCGGTGCCCCGTCCGGCGACCGGCCCCACGGCATCCCGTGGAACTTGTCCCCGCCGGTCACCGCGAGCCGGGACGCGGCCTCGCGGTGCCCGACACCGAGGATGCTGATGCCCAGCAGCCCGCCGGCCCGGATGCGCGGCCAGCTGGTGCTGGTCTCCGCCACACAGAACGAGACCAGCGGCGGATCGAGGGACACCGAACAGAAGGAGTTCGCCGCCAGCCCCGACCGCACACCGGTCACCGGGTCCTGCGAGGCGACGGCCACCACACCCGTCGCGAACCGCCCGAGCACGTTGCGCAGACATCGGGTGCCGCCCTCAGGGGCTCTCGTGCCGGTCATCCCCGCTTCCCTCCGTACCGCAGCCGTGCGAACTCGCGTGTGAGCGCGACCCGTTGTTCTCCGTGACCGCCGCGCATGCGCAGCACCGACAGCAGCGTCCACAACCGCGTCTGCGCGAAGTGCGACGGGGAGCCGTGCACGTCGTCGTGGGCCAGCAGCCGCACCCCGCGCACCCGCTCCCGCAGCAGCCGGGCGTCGCCCGGCGGGATGATCTCGTCCCGCAGGCTCGTCACATGCGCCACCGGAATCCGCAGCGCCGACAGCTCTTCGGGCGTCAGCGCCCAGTCCCGTATGAGCCCGTACACCTCGTCCGGCTTCGTCCGGGTCAGATGCGCGAGCGTGTCCGTGGTGACCCGGGGCACCGTCCGCTGCCACGCCGTGTCGGTGAAGAAGTCGCGCAGCGGCGCACCCGCCCCGACGACCCCGCTGATGCGGGAGTCGTGCAGGGCCGCCCGGAGCGCCAGATGACCGCTGAAGCTCAGCGCCAGCGCGTACGTACGCGAGGTGTCGGCCCGGTCGCCGACCGCGTCGAGCAGCGCCGGGAACATCTGCCAGCTGTCCGCCCCGTACGACAGGGTGTTCTCGCCGACGCCGGGCATCTCGGTGACCACCCCGGCGAAGCCCAGCG
The DNA here is from genome assembly GCF_900105515.1 of Streptomyces sp. 2131.1. Lineage (GTDB taxonomy): Bacteria > Actinomycetota > Actinomycetes > Streptomycetales > Streptomycetaceae > Streptomyces > Streptomyces drozdowiczii. Next base: position 6,377,780 of record NZ_FNSY01000001.1, read on the forward strand.
CCGCCAGCTGGAGCAGCACCGGAGCCCACTGCTCCTTGATGGACACGATCCCGCCGGTCATCACCAGGAGCGGCTTCGGGTCCGAGGCGTCGAAGCCCGCCGTCCAGCAGCGGATACGGCCTCCGGCGAGGTCGACGTCCAGTCGTCGCACCGCCGGGAAGTCCGACCGCCAGGTGTCGAAGGCCTCCGTGCACCGCTCCAGCGCCTCTTGCCGCGCGGCCCCGTCCACGAACGGGAAGCGGGCCATGTTGTAGTGCACACAGGCGTCCAGTGGTTTCCCCTCGGCCTCCAGCCGTGCGCCCTCGGCGCTCCACTCGTGCACCCAGGAGCCCGGTGTGCCGTCCCCGTCGTCGGAGATCCGCGCGAGCAGGGGGTCGTAGTGCTCGGGTGGCAGCCCCTGCGAACGGGTGTGCGCGACCACGAAGTTCTTCAGTTCCGCGATGTCGTTCATACGCTTTCCAGCGCCTCCTTGACCTCGGTCAGTACGTCCGCCGCCTCGGCCCCGTCGATGACCCGGTGGTCGAAGGCGAGACTGAGCCGCAGCACCGGTGCCACCACGATCCGCCCGTCCCGCACGACGGGCCGGTCCAGGACCCTGCCCACCCCGAACGTGGTCGTGGTGCCGCCCACCGAGTGGAAGGAGTCCACCGCGCGGTGGCCGAGCGAGGTGACCGCGAACGTGCCGTTGAGGTGGGGACGCAGGGCGAGCGAGTGCGCCGCCTTGCGGAACGCCCTGCGGCCCTCGGTCCAGCCCGCCCGGTGCAGCTTCCGCACCCCTTCGAACTCGGGCAGCCTCTCCGGGTCGCCGTCCCTGATCCGTGCCAGATGTGCCTGGATGGCGGGCAGTTCCGCCTCGTGGACGTCGGGCACGATGGTGCCGAGGACGACCCGGCGGCCGTCCAGGACGCGGTCCAGGGCGACCTTCCCGTTGACGAACGGGTAGTGCGCGATCCGGGGCCGGAGCGGTCCTCCGCTCACCGCCGCGTTGGCGTCCGGATGCTTCGCGAGGACCCGGCCGGCCGCGCGCAGCACGTACGAGGTGGTCGAGTACCGCACGCCCCCGCTCTCCTGCGCGGACGCCCGGTGGGCGAGTACCCGGCTCATGTCGACCTCGGTGTCGAGGAACACCGGCGAGAAGTCCCGGATCACCTCCAGGAAGAACAGCGTGTGCCGGCGCTGCCGGGGCAGCGGCGCACCGGCCTCCGGGGCGTCGCTCACGGCGACACCGCCAGCAGGTACACGTCCCGCAGACTGGTCGCCTCCAGGACGTCGGCCAGCGGCAGCGAACGGCCGGTCTCCCGCTCCAGCACCGTGCACAGCGCCAGCAGGTGTACCGAGTCCCAGGACTCCACGGTGTCCAGCCCACGCCCCAGGTCATCGGCGGTGACGGGCAGGGCGAGTTCGTCGCGCAGGAGCGTGACGAAGTCATCGACGGTCTTCACGGGAGGTCCCTTTCGAAACGCGCGGTCAGTCGGATGTGGTCCACGGGGGTGGCGGTCGGCCGGGACGTGAGCCGGAAGTCGGCCGAGGCTTCGTCGGCGCGCACCGTCTCGAAGCCCGCCTGCGGGTAGAAGTCCGCCACCTTGCCGTTGCGGGCGGTCCGCACATAGCCGGCCCGCACCTCCTCCGCGCCCTCGTCGAAGGCGTGCTCCAGTACCGCGTCCAGCACCGCCCGCTCGATACCGCGCGAGAAGACCCGGCAGCTCAGCAGGAAGTTCTCGACGTGCAGCACCCCGGCATCGCGCCGCAGCAGCACAGCCCCGACCAGGCCGTTGTCCCCGAAGCGGTCCGCCGACTCGATCGCCAGCACCCGCGCCGCCGGGTCCTCGCGCAGCGCCCTCACCTCGGCCGGCTGGAGGCGTCGGGTGGTGAGATTGAACTGGTTGGTGCGCAGGGTCAGTTGCGAGATGCGGTCGGTCCGGGACGCGTCCACGGGGGCGAGGGTCACGGAGATGTCCAGCTCGCGCAGATAGCCGTCGAGCGAGTCGAAGGTGTGCAGGAAATCCTGCCGGGCCTGCTCCTCGCGGTAACGGGCCGGGCGGGCCCGGTCCTCGGCGGTCAGCGCCCGTACGTCGAACCAGCCGTCGGCCAGGAGACGTTCGACGTGCAGCGCGGGTTCCCCGCCCACCTGGAGGACCGCGACACCGGGCAGCTCGCGGCGCACGAGACCGCACTCGAAGGCGCTGTCGTCCACGAACACGAAGCTGTCCGTGGAGAGGTTGAGAGCGGCGGCCAGCTCGGCCAGGTTCTCGTGCTTCGGCCGCCAGTTGGCCCGCACCTGTACGAAGTCGTCCTCGCGCAGTGTCAGTTCGGGGTGCTCGCGCAGGGTCTTCACCACCGGCTCACGGTCGTTCTTGCTGACCGCAGCCAGCAGCACGCCCTGCGAGCCCAGCTGCTTCGCCACCGCCTGGAAGCGTCGGAACGCCTCCCCGCGATAGCTCCCCGCCACCTCGATCCCCTCGGGACCGGCCTCCCCGAGCACCCCGCCCCACACCGTGTCGTCCAGGTCCAGGGCGAGCACCTTCTTCGCACCGCCCGCCGCCTGCCGCGCCAGATGGCCGACCTCGCGGGCGTACCCGGCCAGCAGCGCGTCCGACAGGTGCGCCTTGGCGTAGACGCTCTGCCGTACGTCCCGGGCGGGCGTCCCCTCGGCGAGCAGCGGGTCCAGATCGACGGTGACCACCTCGGGCCGGGTCTCCGTCAGCCGCAGCAGCCGCGCGTTGGCCTCCCGCCACACCGCGCCGAGCCGGGCACGGGCCCCCAGGTCCACGAGCTGGGCGGTGAGTGAGCGGGGGAGCGGCACGGTGTTGAGGACGAGCGTGGCGCCCCGGGCGGCCGTCGCGAAGACCTCGGCGGCCCGCTCGACCAGCGCCGTCTTCTCGGCCAGGACGCGTTCCACGTCCTCCACCCGCCAGGGCAGCGGCAGTTCACCGGCCACCAGGTCAGCGTCCAGCACGCACAGGACGAGCGAGGGCCCGGCGGCGTACAGCGCGCTGCCGGGGTCCGCGAGGTCGAAGACCCAGCTGTCGAAGTCGGAGAGCCGCACCCGTGCCAGCAGCCCGTGCCGGGCCAGCTCGCCGGTGAGCGCGGGCACCAGCGCGGACAGCGTGCCGTGGCCGGTCACCGCGATCAGCGGCGCGGGTACGGCGGGATGGGCGGCGAGCACCCGGTCCGGGTCGAGCCGGGCCAGCAGCCGGCCCGCCCGGACGAGCGCGTCCCCGGAGAGCCCGGCCACCAGCCCCCGTACGGCGGGATAGTCCTCGGCCGTGATCTCCCGCAGCTCCTCGGCGGTCGCGTCGGTCACGGTGTCAGTTCCCTTCCAGGGCGAAGCCCGCCTTGAGCCACTTGCTGGACTCGATGGAGATGCCCACCGCGCGCCGCCCGCCCGCCAGCCGCGCGAGCGCCCGCTCCAGCTGGAGGAAGACGATGGCGTTGCCGCAGTTCCCGGCGTCGTCCACGCAGGAGACCGCCTCGGCGCCCGGCAGCCCGAGCCCCTCGGTGATCAGCCGGGTCATCCGGCCCGACAGCTGCGGGGGCAGCAGCAGGTCCACGTCCTCGCGCGCCCAGCCCAGGCCGTCCAGCAGCTCGTCCAGCACCTCGCCGGCCATCACCGGTACGTACTTCTCGATCGCCTTGTAGTCCTCGGTCGCCGCCGGGCGGTCGCTGTCGCGGTCGGCGGGGCCGAACCACTCCAGGACCGCCCCCGGCTCCCGGCCGAGCCCCACCAGCCGGCTGAACAGCGCCCGCACCGAGGCGGACCCGGGGCCCGGCTCGGTGGACAGCACGGCGGCGCCGGCCGCGTCCCCGAACAGGACGTAGTTCACCAGCTCGGCCGGGGCGGTGGTGCGCAGATCGGCGTCCAGGTCGTAGAACCTGGCGATCACGTCGCCGCCGAGCACCAGCACCGTACGGGCGCTCCCGGCGCGCAGCAGCTGCTGGGCGAGGTCGAGCGCCTGGACCGCGCCGGAGCACCCCGACTGGAGCTGATAGCTCCGTACACCGTCGATGCCCAGCCGGTCCGCGACGATGTTGACCGTCGCCGGCATCAGCCGGTCCGGTGTCGCCGTGCCCAGCACGACCGCGTCCACGGCGTCCGGTGCCAGACCGGCCCGGTCCAGGGCCGCGCGCCCGGCCTCCTCGGCCAGGTCCGCCAGCGAGGCGGTGAGCTTCCCGGAGTCCAGATCCAGCGCCAGGTGGCGCGAGGCGGTGCCGATGAAGACATCCACCCACTGCTGCCACAGCGCGTCCATGCCGAACCGCTCCGCCAGCGTGGCGTTGTCCAGCGGCGGGCCGGGAAGCGCGGAGGCCGCCGACCGTATGTACACGTCCCGACCCGTCATGAGGGCCCTTCCTCGCTCGTACGGAACCGGCCTCAGTCGGACAGCAGGATGCGCGCCTCGGCGGAGGCCCTGACCCCGGTCATCCGCCAGGTGCGGAAGCCGCGCAGCCCCTCGTAGCGGCCGCCGGTCCCGGTCGCCGGATAGTGCACCCACTCGCTGGTGCGCACGTCGTTGAAGTCCGCCCACCCCTCGGCGTGGATGGTGCCGTCGTCGAGCGTGATGTCCTCGGTGTAGTAGGTCAGCAGCCCGCCGTCACCCGGCCGCACGTACTCGATGCGGAACGAACCGTGCGAGGTGCCGATCAACTTGCCGTCCTCGTCGAACAGTTCGTCGTCGAACGTGCCGGTCTGGCCCACGCTCGGATCGGCGACCTCGACGTCGTCGACCACCTTGACCACGACTTCCCTGGGGACGCGCAGCACGATCTGGTCAGCCATCTGACGGTTCCTCTCGATAGGAAGGGGATACGGACCCGGGCGGTGGCGCCCAGGCGATCAGGGGAGGCGCGGCGAGACGCGCGCCCGGTCCGGTGAGGGCATCCGTCGCGGCCCCGGCCGCGTCCGGGGAGTGCGCCGGCGGGAAGAAGACCTCTGCGGCGGGCTCGTGCGGCCGGGCGAGCACGGACCAGAGGCCGAGCCGCGTCCAGGTCCCGCTGTTCACCGGGTCGTTGTCGGAGAAGGTGTACGGGGCGTACTGGGCACCCGTCGGGTCCGGCTGCGTGAAGCGCCCCCAGAACCCGTTGTAGAGGTGCTGGTCCAGGAGGTGCGCGCTGCGCAGCAGCTGATACGCGCCCCGGTAGCGGAACGGGTTCACCGCCGCCGCCTCGCCCGACGCCGATACAGCCCCGTGCGGGGTGTAGCGGTAGCGGGCGGCGAGCCCGCCCTCCTCGTCGATCAGCGCGAGGACGGAACCCTGCTGGTCGGTCACCGCCCAGTAGTGGCGGCCCGTCGAGGTGAGGACGGCGAGCAGGGTGCCGTCCGGGGTGCGCACGTAGTCGGTCGGCACTCCGTCGTCGCTCGTGCGCACGATGCCGAGCGCGGAGTGGGTCAGCACATGGGTGACGGTGCGCCCGTCCACCGTGGTCTCGGTGATGCGGCGCGGTGTCTCCTGGCCGAGCCCGTCGTAGTCCACGTCCACGACCCGGACGCCGCCGAAGACACCGGTCAGCGTCTGGTGGGTGGCGCTGTAGCGGAACGAGCCGGTGGGGTTCGTCTCCTCGGTGAAGTTGCCCGCTCCGTCGTACGCGAACCGGGTCTCGCCGAACCGGACGACCTGGCCCGCGTCGTTGAGCGTGAACTCCGTCGATCCCAGCCGGCGCAGATGATGGGCGCCGTCGTACGCGAACGTGGTGTCGCCCGCCCGCACGAGGCGCCCGAGCCCGTCGTACGCGTAACCGGTGAACTCCCCGTCGGCCACGGTCCATCGAAGCCGGTCGCTGTCCGCGCCGCCGCCCGAGCTGTACCCGTACTCCGCCGACAGCAGCGTCTCGCCGCCCGGCCCGCGCACCGTCAGGGCGGTCCGGCGGCCAGACGCGTCGTAACGGAACTCCTGTACGGCCGCGCCCAGTTCGACGTGCACCGGACGCCCGGCGGCATCGCGGACGAACCGCGCGGTGCGGCCGGCCGGAGTGGTGACCGTCTCGGTGCGGCCCGCGCCGTCCAGGCCGTAGCGGGTGGTGCCGCCCGGGGTGGTGAACGAGGTCGGCGCGCCCTCGGAGTCGTACACCGCACCCGTCGCCTCCGGAGCCGAACCGGCCTCGCCGGTGCGGACCGAGGCCGTCAGCCGGTCGCCCCCCGCCGTCCTGACCCAGCCGAACGCATAGGACCAGCCGGGCCCCGACTTGCGGATCACCCGGCCGAGCGCGTCGCGCGCCAGGACGAGCAGCGTGCGCCCCGCGTTCTCGTCGGTGACCTCCGTCAGCCGGCCCGCCGGGTCGTGGCGGTGGCCGATGCGGTCACCGGCCCCGCCGGTCACCGAGGTGACCCGGGACAGCCCGTCGTACCCGAAGACCGTGCGGCCCAGCGGAGCGGGCGGGGTGACGGAGGTGAGGTCGCCGGCCTCGTCGTAGCCGAAGCGGGTCCGGGCGCCGTTGCCGTCGGTGATCTCCGTGAGCCCGCCGTGGACCGGGTCGTAGCTCCGCCGGTCCACGTCCGCTCCGCGTCCGGCCGCCCGGCTGCGGACCGGGCGGCCCGCCGCGTCGTACTCCAGCAGCAGTTCGTCACCCAGCGGACCGCGCAGCGCGGTGAGCGTCCCGCCGCCCTCCAGCGGGGTGTACGAGACCCGGGACAGCGCCCCCGTCGGCAGCCGTAGTGACACCGGACGGCCCTGGTCGTCGTAGGTCCGGGTGAGCGTGGCGCCGGTCGTGTCGGTGACGGAGATCCGGCGGCCACCGGCGTCCCGGGTGCGGACGAGGACCTGGCCGGACGGGTGCTCGACGGCCGTCGGCCGGCCCTGCGCGTCGAAGACGTACCCCGTGCGCAGCCCCGTGGGCCCGGTCACCAGCGTGCGGTCCGCCCCGTAGTCGAACGCCGTACGCGCCCGGCCGTCGGGACCGGTCCAGGAGAGTTCCGAGACGGCGAACATGCCGTCGTAGGAGAGGTCCACGGTGTCGCCGAGCGCGTCGGTGACGCGCACCAGCCGCCCGTCCGCGTCCCAGAGGAAGGCCGTGGTCGCCCCGTCCGCCCCGGTATGCCGCTCCAGCCGTCCGGCACGGTCGTACGCGAACGACGCGGCCTCGGCCCCCAGCGGGTCGACGATCTTCGTCACCAGGCCGTCGGCGTCACGGTGCAGCGACACCACCCGGCCCCGGCCGTCCGTGAACGTCACCGGCTCGCCCGTGGTGTCGGGCTCGAAACCGGGGCCCGCCGCGTACGACCAGCCGGGGCCGAAGCCCAGCTCCGCCCGGGAATGGCTGCGGTATTCGCGCACCAGACGCAGATGGCGGGAGCCCCCGGCGACGACCAGGTCCAGCTGGCGCACGATCAGTTCGCCCTCGTGCAGGTCGACCAGCAGCTCGCAGCGGTCTCCGAGGGCAAGGCGCCGCACGGCGCGATGGGCGGGCAGGTCCCGGGGCGTGGTCACGGGCGGCTCCTCAACTGGACCGGCGGGGAGGCGAATCAGCGGGTTTCGACGGTCGCCAGGCTGCCGGGGGCGTCTAAAGCACCCCTAAGGTCACCGGCCGCGCCCATCCGGAACGCACCATGAAGGTTCTGTTACAGAACGATTCACGCCGTCACCCGCGCCTACTCTGGCGAGGGCCAAGGCAGTTGGGCGTCTCCGTGCGCCGGGAGAGCGGTCGCGCGGACCGGGGGAAGGGACCTGCTTCATGGGCATCACCACCATCACCGGGCCGGGCACCGCGGCGGCCGTCCGCGTCGCCGAGACCGCACGGCTCGGCAGCCTCCTCCGGGCGGCCCGCGACGGCCGCCCGGCCATCGTGGAACTCGCGGGAGACCCGGGAACCGGCAAGACCGCGCTCCTCACCGCACTCACCCGGGAGGCACGCGCCCAGGGACTTGCCGTGCTCCACGGACGCTGCACCGAGGCCGAGACCCGGGTGCCGTTCCACCCCCTCGTCCAGGCCCTCACCATCTGGCAGAGCGCCGCCACCCGGCCGGCAGCGGTCACGGCGGCCACCGCCGTCCTCGTCGAGGCCCTCACCGAACTCCCGCCCGGCGCCGAACAGGACGCCTGGCGCTCCCCGTTCCTCGCCGAAGCGCGCCGCCTGCTCGCGACCGGGCCCGCCTCCGCACCCGACGGCACCCTGCTCGTCCTCGACGACTTCCACTGGGCCGACCCCGGCTCGATCCGGCTCCTGGAGACCCTGATCCGCTGGCCCCTCGACCGCGGCCTGCTGGTCGTCGTCGCCCACCGCCCCCGGCAGGCCCCCGTCCCCCTGCGCGCGGTCCTCCAGCAGGGCGGCGAGACCGGGGCCGTCGAGTCCATCGGCCTCGGCCCGCTGACCGAGGAGCAGTGCGGCGCACTCCTCGGCCTGGACCCGGACGACCCCGCACTGCCCCGCCTCCACGCCCGCGGTGACGGCAACCCGCTCTACCTCACCGCCCTCGCCGAGGCCGGGCCCCGGACCGGGGACACCCTCGACCTCGGGACCGCCGGCGCGCTCGGCGCCCGGCTGCTCGCGGAGACCGCGCTGCTCGCGGGCACCGCCCGCACAGTGGTGCACGCCGCCGCCGTCCTCGGCAGCGTCTTCGACATCGACGCCGTCGCCGAGGTGGCCGGCACCACCCGCGACGACGCCTGCCGGGAGCTGTCCGGCCTGCGCCGCCGCGACCTGGTCCGCGCCACGGACCAACCCGGTGTCCTCGCCTTCCGCCACCCGCTGCTCCGGGGCTGCCTGTACGCCGACGCCGACCCCTGCTGGCGCTCCGCCGCCCACCGCCGTGCCCGGGACAGGCTCACCCGCCTCGGACTCCCCGCCCTCGACATCGCCCCGCACATCGAGCGTGCCGGATCGGGGGTGCACCCGGCCGACGGAGAGGTCCTGGCCGCCGCCGCCCGCACCTGCGTCCAGGCCGGCCGGGCGGCGGACGCGGCGCACTGGCTGACGGCCGCGCTCCGCCTTCGGCGCCGGACGGGGGGCGATGCCGGAGCCGGAGGCACGGACCTGTGGAAGCAGGTGGTCCGGGCGCTGGCCGCCCAGGGAGACGCCGAGCGCATCATGTCGCTGCGCGCGGACATCCTCGCCGGACCCGACGGCCGGTCACCCGAGGCCCGCGCCCGCACCGCCGCCTTCCTCGCCGCCGTGCTCGCCGGCACCGGGCACGACGAGGGGGCGCAGGCCCTGCTGGCCGCCGAACTCCCCGCCGCCCAGGCCGCGTCGCCCGGTTCCGGACTGCTGCTGCGGGTCCACCAGCAGCTGGCCAAGGTGCTCGCCGGCCAGGTGCCCGCCCGCACCGAAGTCGAGATCCTCACGCACCGCACGTTCGGCGCCGACCCCGTCACCCTCGGCGGCGCCCTCAGCCTCGCCGGGCTGTGCGCGGTGCTCGACGCCGACATGTGCGCGGCCGAGACGTCCCTGGACGCGGCCGCCCACGCCCTGGACGAGCTGGACACGGGCCGCGCGGCGGGCGACGCGGAGGCCGGCTACCTGCTGGTCCTCAGCTGGGCCGAGGCTCTGATGGGCTGGTACGGGCCCGCCCACGGGCATGCCGAACGCGCCCTGACCGCGGCGCGCGACCGGGGCGACGCCCACCTGCTGCCGCCCCTGCTCGACACGCTCGGCTACGTGCACTACCAGAGCGGCCGGCTCGCCGACGCCCTCGGAGCCGTCCAGGAGGGCACCGCCGTCTCCCGCGCCATGGGCCGCGGCGATCACGCCGCCCTGTCCGACGCGGTGAGCGCCGCCGCCTGGGCCCAGCTCGGCCGCACCGCCCCGCACCCCGCCCCGGCGGGGCGTACGGTTCCGGAGCCCCGGACGCCGCTCAACGCCCTGCTCCTGGCCGAGGCCGCACTCGCCTCGGGCGACCCCGGAGCCGCGCTGGCCCTGCTGCTGCCCGAGCGGGAGGCGTGGCGGGTGGCCGAGCCGGTCGCGGTGTTCGCCGCCCGCAACTACGAACTGCTGGGCGCGGCGGCGGTCCAGGCGGACGGCGCGGGCACGGCCTGCCTGGACGCCTGGGCGGAGCGCGCCACCGAGGCCGCGTCCGCCGTCGGCCTGATCGAGCAGAGCGGACACGCGCTGCTGGCCCGGGGGCACGCCCTGATGGGCCGCGGACTCCCGGCGGAGGCCGCCGCGTGCTACGAGGAGGCCCGGGTGCTGTTCGGCGACGCCAGCCCGGCGGGCGCCCGCGCCCGTGAACTGGCCCGGTCCGCCGGGCGGATGGCGGAGCGGTGCGAGGACGACGGTCTCGGTGAGCTGACCCTGCGCGAGCGTGAGGTCGCCGAACTCGCGGGCGAGGGACTGAAGACGAAGGACATCGCCGGCCGGCTACGGGTGAGCCCGCGCACCGTGGACGTCCATCTGACGCACATCTACAGCAAGCTCGGTGTGAACTCGCGCGCCGCGCTCGTCCGGCTGATGGCCCTGGCCGGCTGAGGCACCCCGGTCGCGGTGACCAGCAGCCCACGGCCGGCCGCCCACCGGCCGTGCAGGACCCGGACCGCCCGGCCCCCGACCACGGGGCCGGGCACCAGCAGCACCGCCCGGAAGGTGCCCCCGGCGTCGATCCGTATCTCCGCCTCCGGGAAGTCGAGCAGCCGGCCGGTCAGCGGGAACCACGCCTTGTACACCGCCTCCTTGGCGCTGAACAGCAGCCGGTCCCACGCCAACCCGGGCCGCTCCGAAGCCAGTTCCGCAAGGCGTGCCCGCTCCGCCGGCAACGCGATGGACTCCGGCATGCCCGGCCGCAGCGGACGGTCGGGCTCGGCGTCGATGCCGACGGACGCCAGCACCCCGCTCCGCGCCACGGCGGCCGCCCGGAAGCCCTCGCAGTGCGTCATGCTGCCGGTCACCCCGTCCGGCCAGCGCGGAGCGCCGAGGCGGCCGGGCACCAGCGGCTCGTAGCCGACGCCGAGCCGGGCGAGCGCGAGGCGCGCGCAGTGGCGTACGGAGGTGAACTCCCGGCGCCGGGACGCCACCGCGTGCGCCATGGCCGCCTCCTCCGCGGGGTGCAGCCGCGCGCCGGGCGGGTCGTCGTACACCTCGGCCCCGACCGCTCCCACGGGCAGCAGTGCGCCGATCACCGCCGGGCCTCCGGCGCGTCCGCCCCGACACCGGGCAGGATCACGCGTGGCCGGCCCGGGCCGTCGCTCCGGCGGCTCCACTCCCGGGGGTAGCCCACTGACACCTCCTCGAAACGGACCCCGTCGTGCCAGGTGGTCCGCGGGATGTGGAGGTGCCCGTACACCACCGCGCGGGCGTTGAACCGGGTGTGCCAGTCCGCGGTGGCCTCGGTGCCGCACCACAGTGCGAACTCCGGGTGCCGCAGGATGCGGGTGGGCTCGCGGACCAGCGGGAAGTGGTTGACCAGCACCGTCCCGGTTCCGGGCGGCAGCTCCGCGAGCCGGCGCTCCGTCAGCGCCAGGCGGGCCCGGCACCAGGCGTCGATCGAGGGGTACGGGTCAGGGTGCAGCAGCGCTTCGTCGGCGCCCACGATGCCGCTCTCCCGGGCCCGTTCCAGCGCCTGTTCGCGGGTCCGGGTGCCGGACGGCCGGAAGGTGTAGTCGTACAGGACGAACAGCGGGGCCACGGTCACCGGGCCGCTCGGCCCGTGCCACACCGGATAAGGGTCCTCGGGCGTCAGGACGCCCAGGTCCCGGCAGATCCGCACCAGATGCTCGTACCGGGCCAGGCCTCGCAGGGTGAGCGGGTCCTGGCGGTGGGTCCACAGCTCGTGGTTGCCCGGCACCCACACCACCTTCGCGAAGCGCCGGCTCAGCAGTTCCAGGGCCCGGCCGACATCTCCCGCGACCTCGCCGACGTCCCCGGCCACCAGCAGCCAGTCGTCCGGGTGCCCGGGGCGCAGCCCTTCCAGCACCGTCCGGTTCTCGTCGAACGCCACATGCAGGTCGCTGATGGCCAGCAGCCGTCCGGCCCCGCTCACGAGCGACCCACCGCCCGCCCGTGCGCCGGGGCCTGCGAGGACAGCGCGACGGCGAGTTCCGCCAGGGCCGGCATGTGGTCGTTCAGGGAAAAGTGACCGCCCGGCAGGACCCGCAGCTCGAAGGGGCCCGTGGTGTGCTCGCGCCACGCCCGTACGTCCTCCGGCGGCGCCTCCGGGTCGCTGTCCCCGGTGACGGCGACGACCCGGCACGAGAGGAGGCCGCCGCCCGGTACGTAACCGGCGACGGCCGCGTAGTCGGCGCGCAGCGCGGGGAGGATCACCCCCAGCAGATCGGGATCGGCGAGCACGGCGGGGTCGGTGCCGCCCAGCGCGCGGACCCGGGCGATCACCGCCTCGTCGGTCTCCAGCCGCTCCCCGGCCCCGAGTCGCGAGGGAGCCCGGCGGCCGGAGACGATCAGCGCCGCCGGCCCGTGGCGCCCGGACAGCCGCAGCGCCACCTCGTGGGCGAGCGAGGCCCCCATGCTGTGCCCGATGAAGATCCGCGGCCCGGCCGGCGGCGGCCCGGACGCCAGCGCCCCGGCGACCAGATCGGCGAGCCGGTGCAGATCGCGGACGGGCGGTTCGCGGTAGCGGTCCTGGCGGCCCGGGTACTGGACGGCGCGCACGTCCAGCGAGGCGTGCACGGCGGCGGACAGCGGACGCCAGAAGCCCGCCGCGCCGCCCGCGTGCGGGAAGCAGACCAGCTCGGCGCGGGCGTCCGTGGGGTGATAGCGGCGCAGCCAGGCGTCCTGGTTCACGGCGGCCACGTCAGCTCGCCATCGGCAGGTCGAGGAGGCGGTCCGAAGTGAGGATCGCCTGATGCAGCCTGCGCAGCGACCGGCAGGGCTCCAGGCCCAGCTCGGACCGCAGGACGCGCTGGGCCGAGCGGTACACCTCCAACGCCTCCGCCTGCCTCTCCGAGCGGTACAGGACCAGCATCAGCTGGCGGTAGAAAGCCTCGCGCAGAGGATGTTCGGCGGTGAGGGTGTTCAGCAGGCCGATGACCTCCCGGTGCCGGCCGAGTGCCGTGCTGGCCTCGACGGACAGCTCCAGGCAGGCGAGCCGCTCCTCCTCCACCCAGGTCGCGAAGCGGGTCAGGACCGGGCCCTCGGGCGTGCCGTCCAGAACCGGGCCGCGCACCAGGGACAGCGCCCGCCCGAAGGCGTCGAGCGCGGCCTCGTACCGGCCGGCCTGCTGGAGGCCGCGGCCCTCGCGCACGGCGGTCCGGAAGTCGTCGACGTCGTAACCCGCTCCGTCCAGCCGCATCAGGTAGCCGGACGGCTTGGTGACGATGGCGCTGCCCCCGTCGCCGCCGGCCGCCGTGAGGAACTTGCGCAGCTGCGAGAGGTAGACGTGGACGGCGGCCGAGGCGCGCCGGGGCGGCCCCGAACCCCACAGCTCCTCGATGATCTGATCCTTGGTGGTCACACGTCCGGCTCCGACGAGCAGGGTGGCCAGAGTCATTTCCATCTTGGGGGCGCTGAGGGAGCAGCCCCGGCCTTCGTGGGAGACGCGGAGCGGGCCGAGCAGTTCGTAGCGCATCGAAACCTCGTGCGATAGGGGGAACGGACTTTCGTTCGTCCGGCTCCAGTCACTTTCGAGGGCGCGCGCCTGTCCGCACATCGGGGAAACTGCGTACGTATACCGATTGGCCGAAACGCATGGGGTGCGGCCGGCTTTGGAGTGGCTTTGGCGCGGACGGGAACGCTGACGGCATGCGCCTCGCCCTCGCCCGGTATCTGCGGTCCTTCGTGTCCTCATTCATCGCCTTCGGTCAGATCTGGGTGTACATCCCGCCCGTCGACGAGCGCCGGACGGGCCCCGCCGAGGGGCCGCCCCCCGGCCATCCCGAGCGCCTGTGCCCCGAAATCCCGCTCAGCCCGGCCGAACTCGCCTGGGGGCGGCAACTGCTCGGGACGCCCGAGCCCTAGTCAGCGACGCCGGAGGCCCGGCGTGGGCACGAGCCGGACCGCCGTGTTCAGGACATGGTCGATCGCGTCGCGCGACGGGTGCTCCGTGAGGTTGGTGAGCAGCCGGGCCAGCGTGTTGAGCAGGGCGGGCGAACCCATCACATAGCGGTTCAGCACCGGCTGGAAGCCCGACCGGCTGAAGATCAGGTCGGCGGCCGTGTTGCCCAGCCGGTAGTAGCGGCCCCAGCGGCGGTTCATCTCGGCCGGGTAGTGGCGCAGCGCCCGCTCCCGCCTCGGCCCCGGCGGCAGGGCCAGTGCGAGCGCCGTCGTCTCGGCGGCGACCTCGCCCGCTTCCAGGGCCTGCCCGATGCCCTCGCCGTTCCACGGGCTGACCATGCCCCCGGAGTCACCGACCAGGAGGAGCCCCCGGGTGTACAGCGGATGGCGGTTGAAGCCCAGCGGGAGGGCGGCGCTGCGTACGGGCCCCTCGGCGTTCTCCTCCCGCAGCCCCCACTCGGCCGGGGTGCGGGCCAGCCACCGGTCCAGCGTGGCCCGCAGGTCGGCGCTGCCGAGCCGGCGGTGGGGGAGCGCCCCGAGACCGACGTTGACCCGGCCGTCGCCCATCGGGAAGATCCAGCCGTACCCCGGCAGATAGGCGTCGCTCCTCGGGAAGCGCAGGTCGGCCCAGAGCTCCAGGAAGTCCTCCCGCGAGCGCTCCGGGCTGCGGTAGTAGCGCCGGGCGGCCGTGGCGATCTGCCGCTTGGCGTCCCGCTCCAGGCCCATGGCCAGTGCGATCCGGGCCGAGGCGCCGTCGGCGGCGATCACGACGGGCGCCCGGTGCACCGCCGTGCCCGCCCCGGACACCGCCGTCACCCCGGTGATCCGCCCGGCCCGGTCGGTCACCGGCTCCTTCACCTTCACCCCGGTACGCAACCGGGCACCGGCCGCGACCGCGTGCCGGGCCAGGATGTCGTCGAAGTCGTGCCGGCTGCGGGTGAGCCCGAAGTTCGGGAAGCCGCCCAGCGCCGGCCAGTCGATCTCCACCTGCCGGGGCCCGGCCACCCAGCGCATGCCCCGCGACCGGGTCCAGCCCGGGGCCTGGATGTCGACGCCCATGCGGATCAGCTGGTGCACCGCGCGCGGGGTCAGGCCGTCCCCGCACACCTTCTCGCGCGGGAAGCGGGACTTCTCGAGCAGCAGCACGTCGACCCCGGCCCTGGCGAGGTGGTAGGCCGCGGACGAACCGGCCGGGCCCGCACCCACCACGATGACCTGGGCCTCCTCGGCCGCGCCGTGAGCGGCCTCCTCGTCCGACGGCGACCGCTCTGCACGCGTCTCCCGCATGGGGCTCCTCTCCTCGGTGGGGCACCGCCGCCGGGACGACGGCCCTGTACACCGACATCCTGCCGGTTTCGAGGGCCCCGGGGCGGGTGATCGAGAAAGGGGTGCCCGGCACCGCGCCGTTCACACGCGAAGCGGCCCGACGGCTCAGCCCGGCGGCCTGCGGCCCGAATCGGCGAGCAGCCGCTCGATGCGGTCGAAGCGCTCGTGCAGCAGCCGCTCCGTGTCGTCCCGCATCCGGCGCGCGGCGTGCTCGGCGTCGGCGGCCAGCCGGTGCCGGCGTCGCTGCTCGTGTCCCACGAACCAGGTCGCGAGGGCGGCCGTGACCATCCCGTACGTCGTGATGCCGACGCCCATCACCACGGCGGCCACGACCCGCCCCCACAGCGTGACCGGGAAGAGGTCCCCGTAACCGACGGTCGTCGCGGTCTCGACCGACCACCACAGCGCCCGCGGATACGAGGTGATCGTGGCGTCGGGCGCGTGCCGCTCGGCCAGGACCACCAGCCAGGATCCGAGCAGCATCGTCACGGCGAGCAGCACCGTCGCCCAGCCGGCCGCCTTGAGATGCAGCGAGCGGTTCTCCCGGCCGAGCAGCAGCTCGACCGCCTTGGTCAGGAATACAGGCACCATTTCCGGATCATCGGGCGGCCGCGGCGCTCCCGGCGGCCGGGCACGCGACGGCCGCCCCCCGCGTCACCCGATCGCACCGGGCCGGGACCGCCCGGGAAAGCGGCCGGGGCCCGCACGCCGATCGCCCCGCGACGATCCGTGTTAAACCTGGATACGTGGGTGGTACAGGTCGATTCCGGGCGAGGTTTCACCGCTCCGCCCGGCGTCCGCATCGACATGATGGCGGCCGCCCGGGCGGTGACACACCCGCGCCCTCCGGACCGCCGCCCGAGCGGGCCTCACCAGGGCGCCGATTGCGCGCCCTGTTCAGTGTCCGCACCGTCGCCGGCCAGTTCTTCATCCTCATGCTCGGCATCGTCGTCCTGCTCGACGCCGCCGCCGTCGTCGCCCTCGTCGTGCAGGGCCGGCGCGACAGCATGAGCGCGGCGCGCACCCAGTCGCTGAGCGTCGCGCAGACCTTCGCCCACGCCCCGGGCGTGGCGGCGGCGCTCGACAGCAAGGACCCCACGGCCGTCCTCCAGCCCCGCGCCGAGGAGATCCGGCAGAGCACCGGTGTCGAGTACGTGGTCGTGGCCGGCTCCAACGGCATCCGCTACACCCACCGCGACCTCGCCCTCATCGGCAAGAAGATCCCCGGCCCCTACAAGGAGGCCCTCGACGGGGAGGCCGTCACCCGTACCGTCTCGGCGAGCCGGGGCAGATCCGTCGCCTCGGCGGTGCCGGTCGAGCGCCGGGACGGCTCCGTGGCCGGACTCGTGGCGGTCGGCATCAAGGTCGAGGCCGTCAACCGGCTCGCCTACCCGAGCGTCCCGCTGACCATCGGCGCCGGAGTCACCGCCCTCGCCCTCACGACGGTCGGCGCCACCCTGGTGGGCCGCCGCCTCAGCCGCCAGACGCGCGGCCTCGGCCCGGCCGAGATCACCCGGATGTACGAACACCACGACGCCGTGCTGCACGCCGTGCGCGAAGGCGTCCTCATCATCGGCCCCGATCACCGGCTGCTGCTCGTCAACGACGAGGCCCGGCGACTGCTCGACCTCCCGCCCGACGCCGAGGGCCGCGCCGTGACCGACCTCGGTCTCGCGGCCGGCACCGCGGAACTGCTGGCCTCCGGACAGGTCGCCACCGACGAACTGCGCCCCGCCGGGGACCGGCTGCTCGCCGTCAACCTCCGCCCCACCGAGGAACGCGGCGGCCAGCCCGGTATGGTCGCGACCCTGCGCGACACCACCGAACTGCGCGCCCTCACCGGCCGCGCCGAGACCGTGCGCGAGCGGCTGACGCTGCTCTACCGGGCGGGCGCCCTGATCGGCACCACCCTCGACGTGACCACCACCGCCCAGGAACTCGCGGACGTCGCCGCGCCCGGCTTCGCCGACTGCGTCACCGTGGACCTGTCCGACTCCGTCCTGCGCGGCGAGGAACCGCACCCGCCCACCGGCGACACCCTGGACCTGCGCCGCACCGCCGTCAGCGGCGCCGTCGAGGGCCACCCGTTCTACCCGGCCGGGCGCGTCATCGGCTACCTGCCGGCCAGCACCGACGGCCTGGGCACCGGCGTCGGCCACACCTGGATCGTCTCGGACCTGGCCGCCTCCCGGCAGTGGCGCGAGGCCGACCCGGAGAAGGCCGTCCGCGTCATTGAGGAGGGCTACCACTCCCTGCTCTCCGTCCCGTTCCGGGCGCGGGGAGTCATCCTGGGCGTCGCCAACTTCTGGCGCGCCGGGAACGAGGAGCCCTTCGACCTCGACGACCTCTCCTTCGCCGAGGAACTGGTGGCCCGCGCGGCGGTCAGCGTCGACAACGCCCGCCGCTACACCCGCGAGCACCAGATGGCCGTCACCCTCCAGCGCAGCCTCCTTCCGCGCGGCCTGCCCGAGCAGAACGCCCTCGACGTCGCCTACCGCTACCTCCCCGCGCAGGCCGGCGTGGGCGGCGACTGGTTCGACGTGATCCCGCTGTCCGGCGCCCGGGTCGCCCTCGTCGTCGGCGACGTCGTCGGACACGGGCTGCACGCCGCGGCCACCATGGGCCGGTTGCGCACCACGGTCCTCAACTTCTCCACGCTCGACCTCGCCCCCGACGAACTCCTCGGCCACCTCGACGAGCTGGTGGTCAGGATGGACCAGGACGAGGGCTCGGGCGGCGCCGCGATCACCGGCGCCACCTGCCTGTACGCGATCTACGACGCGGTGTCCGGCCGCTGCACGGTCGCCCGGGCCGGCCACCCCGGGCCCGCGCTCGTGCTGCCCGACGGGACGGTGAGCTTCCCGGAGATCCCGGCCGGGCTGCCCCTCGGCATCGGCGGCATGCCCTTCGAGATGACCGAGCTGGAGGTGCCCGAGGGCAGCCGCCTCGTCCTGTACACCGACGGCCTGGTCGAGCGCCGCGACCGGGACATCGACGACGGCCTGGAAATGCTGCGCCGCTCGCTCGCCGACCGCGACCGCACCCCCGAGGAGACCTGCGACGACGTGCTGGACGCCATGCTGCCCAGCCGCCCCGGCGACGACGTGGCCCTGCTGGTCGCCCGGACCCGCACCCTGGACCCCTCCCGGCGCGCCCAGTGGGAAGTGCCCCGGGACCCCGCCGCCGTCGCCGGTGTCCGCAAGCAGGCCATCCGCTGGCTTTCCGACCAAGGGCTGGACGAGGAGGGGTTCGTCACCGAACTCATCCTGAGCGAACTGGTCACCAACGCCATTCGCTACGGCTCCGAGCCCATCAAGGTCCGGCTGCTGCACGACCGGTCCCTGATCTGCGAGGTCTCCGACTGCAGCAGCACATCCCCGCACCTGCGCTACGCCGCCACGACCGACGAGGGCGGCCGGGGCCTCTTCCTGGTCGCCCAGTTCGCCCAGCGCTGGGGGGCCAGATACACCGACCGGGGCAAGGTCATCTGGTCCGAGCAGGCGCTCGGAGGGCCGCCCCCGACGGCCGAGTGGCCGCTGTGACCACGACGACGCGGGGCCCGGCACCGCCGGGCCCCGCGCCGCTCAGTCACCTCGTACGAACGGTGTCACCTGCCGTACGTCACGGGAACGACACCACGTTCGACGGGACGGTGGAGGTCCCGGACGTGGGCGATCCGGTGTTGTTGATGACGTGGTTGTACTGGCCCTGGCCGCCGAGTGAGACGACGAGCAGGTCGTGGAACTTCACGCCCGACTTGACCGGGGCCTCGAAGCCGTGGTCCTGGCGGATGCCCGGGTCGACGTTGAAGTAGCAGTAGCTCCCCAGCCCCCAGCCCTCGTGGGTGTTGACCGAGTCGTCGACCTTGTAGGCGGCGTATCCCTTGACGCTGCCGTTCTGAACGGCCGCCTGGTTGGGGGCGTCGTAGGCCTTCTCGTTCTGGAAGAAGATCGTCTTGCCGTTCTCGCCGGACCAGCGGACGTCGTACTTGTTGAAGTGTTCGACGAACAGGCCGGTGGCCAGGACGTTGTCGCCGTTGACCTGGAGGCCGTAGTCGGAGCGGTTGGTGTCCCAGCCGATGCCCTCGCCGTGGTCGGCGCGCCACAGCCAGGTGTGGTCGATGATCGTGTCGTTGCTGTTGATCACCATGCCCGTGGTCGCCTTGCCGGCGCCCGCGCCGCCGACCCGGACGAACACGTCCTGGACGCTGGTCGGGTTGGCGGAGTGGTTCGCGGAAGCGTTGTCCGGGCCGACCTGGACGAGCACCTGCGAGTTCTGCGGGCCGGCGTCGACCAGGAGTCCGGCGAGCTTCACGCCGTCCACGTCACCGACCTTGAGGGCGGTGACCCCGTTGTCCGGGATGATCGTGGCGAGACCGAGGCCCAGCACGACCGTGTCCGCGCGGTCGATGTTGATCGTCTGGTTCACGTGGTAGATGCCGGGCGTGAACAGCAGGTGCAGGCCCTGCTGGACGGCCGCGTTGATGGTGGCGGCGGTGGCCCCCGGCTTGACGACGTAGAACTGGCTCAGCGGGATCGACTCGCCCTGCGGGGTGCCGCTGCCCCAGGAAGTGCCGCGCGCGTTGGTGCGCTTGGCGGGGACGAACACCTTGTAGTCGTTGCCGTCGAGGTAGAGGAACGGCTTCTCGCGGGAGACCGGGGTGTTCTGGAGCGTGGTGTAGGGCGGCTCCGGGAAGCTCTGGGCGGGTGCGCCCTCGACGCCGGAGAACGTCATGTTCCAGACGCCGTTGCCCCAGCTGCCGATGGAGCTGTCGCGGGTGTACCACTGCTGCTGCGAGTACGGGCCGACCTGCCCGTCGATCTTGCTGTCGGCGATGTACCCGCCACTGGCCCAGCCGTAGCCGTTCGGGGCGAGGTTGAGGCCGCCCTTGACGTGCATACGGCGGAACGGTGCCGCCTGGGACACGGCCCAGCGGTCGGTGCCGCTGACCGGGTTGAGGGCGAGGTTCTCGGCCGAACGCCAGAAGTTCTGGGTGGCGTTGCCGTTGAACCAGCCCGCGTCGACCGTGACGTCACCGTTGAATGTGGTGTCGTCGGGCTTGAGGCCGAGACCGGCGATCGAGGTGTAGAAGCCGATCTGCGCGTTGATGTTGTTGTACGTGCCCGGCTTGAAGAGCAGCGCGTAGCGGCCGGTGCCGAACTGCGCCGACTCCTGCTGCTTGAAGATCTCGTCGACCTTGCCCTGGATGTTGGGCGTGGAGGGGTCGAAGACCAGGACGTTGGGGCCGAGGTCGCCGCCGCCCGGAAGCTGCGGGCCGCCGTCGCCGCCGGTGGTGCCGAACACCTGGAACTCCCACAGCGAGTAGCCGTAGCCGGTGGCGCGGGCGGTACCGGTCAGCCGCACGTAGCGGGCGGTGCCCGAGACGTTCAGCGTCTCATTGCCGCCGGGGCCCGTGGCGGTCGAATAGGCCGTGCTCCAGGTGCTGTCGTCCTTGGAGAACTCGATCTTGTAGCTCTTGGCGTACGCGGCCTCCCACCTCAGCGCGATCTGGCTGACCGAGGCGGAGGTGCCCAGGTCGACCTTGATCCACTGCGGGTCGGAGAACGCGCTCGACCAGCGGGTGCCGTTGTCGCCGTCGACGGCGGCGGTGGCGGGGGTGCCGGAGCTCTCCTGGCTGGACGTGGTCACCGTCTTGCCCTGCGACAGCAGGGAAGGGGCCGCGTTGGCCGAGGTGGAGGGCACGAAGGCGAGAAGCGAGACGACGAGGCCGGCGACGGCGGCCAGCACGCCGGTGCGTCTCCTTCCCGAGGAAGGTGAGGGTCTGCGGAGCGAGGGGGGTCCATACATGGGGGCTTGTCTCCTGAGTCGCGGAACGGGTGCACGACACGAAGCCGGAGAGCGCTCTCTCCGGCGATGGGGATACTTCACCTCCGGCTCACGAAACGTCAATAGGTGTGCACCGACGGCTTGTTCTGGTGGACTTGAGAACAACAGTTGACGACGGAAAGCTCACGTGTGTCCGTGTTGCGGCCGTCTTGAAGGCGCCCTTCGCAAGGCAACTGACGGTTCGTCGTTTCAGGTGATGACGGGGCACGTAGGAGGAGTGCGTGGGGCGACGCGGATCGTTGCCACCGCAATCACCGAGCGGGTACGGAGTGCGCTGGGGGCCGAACGGCCGCACCTGTTACCGGACATGTTCCTCCCGCCCCGGGGACAGCGGGCCCGGGCCCTCGCTATCCTCCGGGGCATGAGCCGTGAGCGTGGCGCCGGAAGCGGTGCTGACCAGGCACGACGAGGCCCCGGGTGACCGAGGTGACGGGCCCCGCGCCGGCGGACGCCCGGAGTGTGAGGGCATGGCGCGTCTTCGGCGCCCGGCTGCGTCACTGGCGCAGGCGGGCCGGTCTCACCCAGGCCCAGGTGGGGGCCCGGGTCGGCTACGACCACACCGCCATCAGCAAACTCGAACACGGCAGCCGCAGGACCCCGCTGCCGCTGGCCCGCCGCCTGGACGACCTCCTGACGGCCGCCGGGGACCTCGTGGGCGCCTGCGAGGAGGCCGAGCGGGCCGACGCGGGTGAGCGGGCGACCGCCGCTCCCGCGCCCCCGCCGGTCCCGGTCGGACAGGGCCCGCTCCCCGGCGAGCCGGCCGGCGGGGCGCTCGCCGCGATGCTCCCGCCCGGGGCCGTGCTGCCCCCGCGGCTGCCCGCGTACGGGCTCGTCTGCCCGCTGCACGGCCGGGACGGCTGCACGGTCCCGGCGCTCACCGACGTGGTCGCCCTGCACGCGCGGTTCTGCTCCCTGGGCCCGGACACGTTGTCCTGTCCGCCCCTGGACACCGACACCGTGCACGCCCTGACCGCGCTGCTCGCCGTCTGTCTGCGCGCCGACGAGGAGCATTCCTGGCCCGGCGCGACCGCCGTCGTCGAGCGCACGCTGCATGCGATGCTCCGCTGGATGGCGCTCCCGGCAGCCCCGTACCAGCACCAACTCGCCCCGCTGGCCGCCGAGTACGCGCAGTCGGCCGGCTGCCTCAGGCTGCTGTGGGGCCGCAACGGGACGGCGATGGCCTGGCTCGACCGGTCCCTGGTGTGGGCGTCCATGGCGGGCCACGTCGGCGCGCAGGTCGCGGCGCTCAGCGACATGAGCACCCTGGCCCGGCTCGAAGGCGACGGCCCCTCCGCGCTCGCCTACGGCGAAGCCGTCAGCCGGGCCGCCGCGGGCCGGCACTGGGCGGGGGCCCTGAGCGACCTGTACCAGGCACGCGGCCACGCGGTGCGCGGCGACGCCGACCGCACGCTGCACCACATCGCCCGCGCCTGGTCGCGGATGGACCGGGCCGACGAGGAGGACGAGGCGGAGGCGCCCTGGCTCTCCGTCGCCTCCGTGCGCCTGCGGGTGGAGTCCGGGGCCGCCGGCGCGCTGCGGGACCTGGCCGCCGCGACGGGGGAGCGGCGCTTCGCGCTCCGCGCCCTCGACGCGGCCGGTACCGCGATCAGGCTGCTGCCGCCGGGCATGCATTCGGCCCGGATGCTGTTCCTGGCCCGGACGGCGGACGCCTATGTCTGCGCGGGTGAACCGGCCGCCGCGCCGTCGGTGGCCGGACCCGTCCTGGAGGGGGCGGTGCATCCCTCGACGCTTCTCGGCCAGGAGCTGCGCGGACTGTACGGACGGTTGGCCGCCCGCGGCGGCGGCGGGGCGGAGACCGACGACTTCGTCCGCAGGCTGGCCGCCGCCGTCCGCTGAGAACGCGCCGAAGGGCGGGGCGTGTCACCACGCCCCGCCCCTCTCGTTCACTCCGGCCGGGTCAGCTCACGTCGAGGGCCACATCGTCCACGACGAAGCTGGTCTGCAGATAGGCGTCCTCCTTGCTGGCGAAGTTCAGCGTCACCGTCTGCCCGGCGGCCGACGCGACATCGAAGGTCTTCAGCACGTAGCTGTTGGTGGCGTCGAGGTTCGAGTACGTGGCCAGCGTCCGCGACCCCAGCTTCACGGTGAACGTGTCGTACGCGTTCCCGTCGGGCGTCTCTGCGGTGTCGGTCCGCAGATAGAACGACAGGCGGTACGTCGAGCAGCCGGCCGGAACGGTCAGCGACTGGGTGGCGGTGTCGCTGTGGGTGCTGCCCCAGCCGCCGAACCACGCCTGGTACGAGCCGCTGTGCGCGGGCTTCTCGGCGGTCCGGTTGTTGATGACGCCACTCGTCTGAGTCCAGGGCGAAGTCCCGTTCTCGAAGCCGCCATTGGCCACCACCTGCTGGGGCTGGCAGTTGCCGCCGCCACCGACCACCAGCGAGTACGTGGTGGTGTGGGCGGCCGTGCCGGTTCCGGTCACGGTGAGCGTGTACGTACCCGCCGCGGCCTGGGCGCTCGCGGACACCGTCATCGTGGCCGACGAGCCCGACTGCACCGAGGTGGGCGAGAACGAGACGGTGACACCGCTCGGCGCGCCGGACGCCGTCAGCCGGACGCTCTGCGCGGAGCCGCTGGTGGTGGCCGTGGACACGGTCGCGGTGACCGAAGCACCCGGCTGGACGCCGCCCGAGACCGGGTTCACCGAGACGGAGAAGTCGTCGGCCGGCGCGGTGGAGCCGACGGCCGTCTTCCACAGCGTGTAGGCGACCCCGTCGGCGCTGCGGTCGAGCGCGGTGGCGTTGATGTTGGAGGTGGTGTCGCAGGACTGGTGGTAGCACGGGTCGTACGAACGGCCCGCCGTGCCACCCCACTTGGAAGCCTGCGCCGAGGTCTTGGTGTCACTGGCGCCGGTCGCGTAGCCAGAGGTGGCGATTCCGCCCTGCTGGAAGGAGTAGTCGTCGGAGCGGCCCTGGCCCTCCACGTTCTCCTCCGGGGCGAGCCCGAGGGAGGTCCAGTACTCCTTCATCGGCGCCGAGGCGGCCGAGTTGAGGTTGTTGATGAAGTAGCCGCCGTTCACCGAGGCGACCATGTCGAAGTTGTAGTACGCGGTGATGGCGCCGCGCTGGGCCGAACTCAGCTGGCTGACGTAGTACTTGGAGCCCTGGAGCCC
This sequence comes from Streptomyces sp. 2131.1, assembly GCF_900105515.1. Taxonomy (GTDB): domain Bacteria; phylum Actinomycetota; class Actinomycetes; order Streptomycetales; family Streptomycetaceae; genus Streptomyces; species Streptomyces drozdowiczii. The sequence continues at coordinate 6,401,952 of NZ_FNSY01000001.1, forward strand.
CTGCTCCTCGCCGTTCCACCAGGCGAACCGGACGTGCTTGGTCATGGTCGGGTTCTGCTGGGCCAGGGCGAGCGCGTTCTCCAGCAGGGTCGCCGACCCGGAGCCGTTGTCGTTGATCCCGGGCCCGGCGGAGACGCTGTCCAGGTGGGCGCCGAACATCACGGTGCTGTCGGAGGGCCCGCCGGGCCAGTCCGCGATGAGGTTCTTGCCGGTGTAGGTGCAGGTGGCGCAGGTCTGCTCGGTGACGGTGTAGCCGGCCGTCTGGAGCTTGCCCTTCACGTAGTCGAGCGAGGCGGTGTACCCGCTGCTGCCGGCCCGCCGGTTGCCGCCGTTCTGCGAGGCGAGGGCGTTGAACTGGGTCAGGTGAGCCTGCACGTTGGCGACGCCGATGTCGGGCGCCGTACCGCCGGGGTTGCCACCGCCGTTGTTGACGGTCAGCGTGTACTGGGCGGTGTGCTCCTGGGTGCCCGCGCCCTTCACCGTGAAGGTGTACGAGCCGGGGGTGGCGGCCGACGTCGTCGACACGGTCATCGTGGACGTGGCGCCGGACTGCACCGAGGAGGGGCTGAAGGAGACGCTCACGCCGGCGGGCAGGCCGCTCGCGGACAGGTTCACGGTCTGGGCGCTGCCGGAGGAGACCGTCGTACGGACGGTGGACGTCACCGAGCTGCCCGGCTTCACCGAGCCGGAGGCCGGGTCCAGGGACATCGAGAAGTCGTTGTTGCCGCTCGGCGAGCAGGTCGGGTCACCGCTCTGGGCGGGCACGCTGACCGCGTCCCACGCCGCCTTCGCGCGGTTGTACAGCACGCAGGTGGCATCGAGGTTCTTCGCAGCGGTGAGGGTGGCCGTGCGGTAGCGCTTGTACGTCATGCCGCTCGTCTTGAGGAGCATGCCGCCGTAGAAGACCTTGCCGGCGCTCTGGATGCCCACACCGGTCACCGTGGAGCTGTTGCAGGTGGGGCTGGAGGGCTTGCCGCCACCGGGGTTCGAGCCCTCGGCGAGCAGGTAGAACCAGTGGTTGAGGGGCCCGGCCGCCGCGTGCTCCTCGGTGTTGGGTATGGAGGAGCTGTAGCAGTTCGGGTCGCCGATCTGGCCGGGGTTGTACATGATCCGGATCGGCCCGTTGCCGACGAGGTTGATCTTCTCGCCGACGGTGTAGTCCGGGTCGTCGTACGGGGCCGGCTCATTGGTGTACGCTTCGGTCAGCGCGCCCATGATGTCGCCGGTGGCCTCGCCGAGCCCGGACTCGTTGTTGGCGCCGCCCGGGGTGTACTGGTCGATGCCGTGGCCGAACTCGTGGCCCACGACGTCCATGGCGCCGATCCACTGGTTGGCCTGGTTGTGGCCGATCGAGACCGTGGAGCCGTCCCAGTAGGCGTTGACGTCGTTGAGGCCGACCTTGACGGGCCAGCTGCGGCCGTTGCCGTCGTGGCCGTTGCGCCCGAGCCAGTCGCGCAGCATGTCCCACTCGTGCTGGGCCGCCCACATGACGTCGACGCAGCCGGTCTCCTTGCTGGACGCGCTGCCTGTGCCCCAGGAGTCGGTGGACTTGGTGAACACGCTCCCGGTGCTGTAGTCGGCGCAGCTCAGCCCGGGGCGGTTCGGGTCGCGCAGCGAGTAACTGCCGCCCGAAGAGGTTGTGTTGATGGTGAGCGGCGAGGGCCCGTTCCACTGGCTGTTGCCCGTGCCGGCCCGGACGTCGTCGTAGCTGTCGATGACCGCTCCGGTGCCCGCGTCCACGAACACGTGGAGCCGGCTCGGCGCCTTCGCGGTCCGGCCGGTGAGCACGGTCTCCCAGGCGAGCCGCGAGCGCTTGTCGGTGGCCCGTACGACGAGCCGGTGGCTCTCGACCTTGTCCACCGTACGCAGCTGCTTGCGCGAGGTGGACTCGGCGGTCTTCGCGGAGACGGTCGCTGTGGTGGGCACGTTGATGCGGCGCGAGACCGCCGACTGCGATCCGCGCACCCGGCCCTTGGAGTCGGCCACCACGACGGCGTCCCCGCCGATCACGGGCAGGCCGCGGTAGGTGCGCTCGTACGCGACGGAGTAGAGGCCGTTGACCCACGGGGTGACCATCCGGCGCTCGTAGCGCTCCTCCGGCCCCTTCGCCAGGGTGTCCAGGCCGCTGGCGGCAGCCTTGTCGGCGGCCGAGACGGCGGCGGTGAGTGCCTTGGGGGCCGGCGGTGGCGTGGGTTCCGCGGAGGCCGGCTGACCGCTGACGGCGACCAGCATTCCGGCGAGGACGGCCAGGGTTGTCCCGGCCGTCATCGGTCTGCGTTTCATCGAGGCTCCTCATGGTGTCCGTGATCGAGCGACCGAACACTCACATGTGGTCATGACCCCGTCAACGAACTGAGTGCGCCTGCAAGGGGGTTGGCAAGTCTCGTCAAGTCGGGCGCAGACGCCATGGGAAGTGCACAGGAGTTTCCTGCCTCCCTTCATGTGTCACCCTTCTTCTCGACCGAATCCGCGAGGAAGGCACCACCTTTGACCTCGCACTCCCTCACCGCAGCGGCCGCCGGCACCTGGCGGCTCGGTGATCTGACCGTCAACCGGATCGGCTTCGGCGCCATGCGGCTGACCCAGAACGGCGCGGCGTTCAGCGACGAACGCACCCCGCACGACCGGGACCGGGCCGTCGCGGTGCTGCGCCGAGCCGTCGAGCTGGGCGTGAACCACATCGACACGGCGGCCTTCTACTTCTCACCCCTGCGCTCGGCCAACGAGCTGATCAACCGGGCGCTCGGTCCCTACCCCGACGACCTGGTCATCACCACGAAGGTCGGACCCGGCCGCGGCCCCTCCGGCGACTGGACCGACTGGGCCCGCCCCGAGCAGCTGCGCGGCCAGGTCCAGGAGAACATCCGTCAGCTCGGCCGCGATCACCTCGACGTCGTCAACCTCCGGATGAACGGCAACCGCCCCGTCTCGGAGCTCTTCGGCGCCCTGGCCGAGCTGCGCGAGGAGGGCCTCGTCCGCCACCTGGGCCTCTCCAACGTCCGGCCGGAGCAGATAGACGAGGCCCGGGCCATCGCACCGGTCGTCTGCGTACAGAACCGCTACGGCATCGGCGAGCGGCGCGCCGACTCCCAGGAGGTGCTGCGCATGTGCGGCGACCTGGGCATCGCCTTCGTCCCCTTCTTCGCCATCGCGGGCGCAGGCCGCGAGTCCGGCGCCGTCCCCGAGCACGAGGCGGTGGTCGACGTGGCCCGCGCCCACGACGCCTCGCCCGCGCAGGTCCGGCTGGCGTGGACGCTCCAGCAGGGCACGCACGTCCTGGCGATCCCCGGCACCGGCGACCCGGCCCACCTGGAGGCCAACGTGGCGGCGGGCGCCCTGCGGCTCACCGACGACGAGACGGCACGGCTCACCGCGCTCGGGCAGCCCACCGGAGCGGACGTAGCATGATCCCCATGGAGCAGCGCGAACTGGGCAGGACCAAACGGAACGTATCGGTCGTCGGACAGGGCACCTGGCAACTCGGCGGGGACTGGGGCGACGTCCGCGAGGCGGACGCGCTCGGGGTGCTCGACGCGGCCGTCGAGGCGGGCGTCACCTTCTTCGACACGGCGGACGTGTACGGGGACGGGCGGAGCGAACAGCTCATCGGCCGCTATCTCAAGGAACGGCCCGACGCCGGGGTCTTCGTCGCGACGAAGATGGGCCGCCGCGCCGACCAGGTGCCGGAGAACTACACCCTGGAGAACTTCCGCGCGTGGAACGACCGTTCCCGCGCCAACCTGGGCGTCGACACGCTCGACCTCGTACAGCTGCACTGCCCGCCCACGCCCGTCTACTCCTCGCAAGAGGTGTACGACGCGCTGGACACGCTCGTCGCCGAGCAGCGGGTCGCGGCCTACGCGGTAAGCGTCGAGACGTGCGCCGAGGCGCTGACGGCCATTGCCCGCCCGGGCGTCGCGAGCGTCCAGATCATCCTCAACCCGTTCCGCCTCAAGCCGCTGGACGAGGTGCTGCCGGCGGCGCGGGAGGCCGGTGTCGGCATCATCGCCCGGGTCCCGCTGGCCTCCGGGCTCCTGTCCGGCAAGTACACCGCGGACACCGTCTTCGCGCCCGGCGACCACCGCACGTACAACCGGCACGGCGAGGCGTTCGACCAGGGCGAGACCTTCTCCGGCGTGGACTACGGGACCGGGGTGGCCGCCGCCGCCGAATTCGCCGCGCTCGCCCCCGAGGGTGCCACCCCGGCGCAGACCGCGCTGCGCTGGATCATCCAGCAGCCGGGCGTCACCAGCGTCATCCCGGGCGCGCGCTCGACGGAGCAGGCCCGGGCCAACGCGGCCGCCGCCGCGCTCGACCCGCTGCCGCAGAGCACGCTGGACGCGGTGCGCGACCTGTACGACCGCCGGTTCCGCGCGGCGGTCCACGACCGCTGGTAGCCGTCGGCCGCTACCGTCCGGCCCCGGGGGCCGCCGGCGCGGTCGTCGAGGTGCCGTCGTCCGGCGTGGTGGCCGAGCCGGTGTCGGGGGAGAACAGGCTCATCCCGAGGAACACGGCAGCCAGGAAGGCGATCGCGCCCGCGATGGCGCTGGCCACCCGGGGCCGGCGCCGGATCGCCTCACCCGCGGTGCGCCGCCGGGGCTTCGCGGTCCGGGCCGCCGCCCGCCGTCCGTGCCCCTGACCGTGCCCGGCGGGGGCCTGCGGCAGCCGGTACATGGTCGGCGCGGCGGAGTCCGCCCCGGAAGCCGGGGCGGGCACGGTGGCGAAGGGGGCGGGCGTCGCCGGGTGGGAGGCGTGGGCGACGGGCTGGTGCGCCGGGGCCGGGCGCTGCTGGGGCAGCGGCTCCGCGTGGCCCCGCCAGGCATCGCCGTGGAACCAGTCGGCGACCTGCTGGGCGGTGGGCCGGTCCTCCGGCTGCTTCGCCAGCAGACCGAGCAGGTACGCGTCGAAGGCGGCGGATACGTCCACGCCGCGCTGACGCAGCGGCACCGGCGGTGTGTCCACGTGCTGGTAGAGGGTGGCGGTCGCGGTGTCCGAGCGGAACGGCGGCTGCCCGAGCAGCAGTTGGTAGATCACACAGCCCAGTGAGTACATGTCGGACGCGGCGTCCGCCGTGCGGCCGAGCGCACGTTCCGGGGCGAGGTACAGGCTCGTGCCGACGATGTGACCCGTCGTCGTCAGCGCGGCGGACGGATCGTCGACGAACTGCGCGATGCCGAAGTCCCCGATCTTGACGGTGCCTTCGCCGTCCATCATCAGGTTTCCGGGCTTGATGTCGCGGTGGACGATGCCCTGCCGGTGCGCCGCGGCGAGACCGGCGGCCGCCTGGCCGGCGATGTGCGCGGCCTGCTCGGGCCCCAGCCGCTCCTGAGCCAGCAGCAGGTCCGCCAGGCTCCGGCCCTCGACCAGCTCCATGACGAGGAAGAGCCGGTTCTCCCACGCCCCGAAGTCGAAGACGGCCACCAGATGAGGGTGGCTCAGCCGGGCGGCGGTCTGGGCCTCCAGCCGGAACCGGGCGGTGGCCGACTCGTCGGCGTGCTCGCCCAGCAGCAGCTTCACGGCGACGGCACGCCCGAGGACTTCGTCGGTGGCCCGCCAGACCTCACCCATCCCGCCCCGGCCGATGGCGGATATCAGCCGGTACCGACCAGCAACCAGCACCTGTGCACACCTGTCTCGATAACTAGGGCCTGTATTGAGTTGTGGCGCGGCGTCGCGACGCCCGGCACGCACGCTCACGGCACGGCCGAAATGCCCAAGTAGCTCCGCTACGAGGACATCCCGACCGCACCGTGATCGGACGCACCGAACGCCGCTCCTTCTTCCGCGCCACAACTCAATACGGGCCCTGGGGCGTCGGCCCGGACCGAGGGCCGCTTCGACTGCCGCGGCGGCGGCCTCGCCGGGGCGAGGTCGGGTGGGGGGAGCGCGGCAAGATCAGGATATCCGGCGCGCGGACCCCGTACGACCGTCTGCCGTCAACGGCCGCCCGCGGCCGACCGGCCCACCGACTCGACGAGCGGCAGCAGCCGGTGCGGCACGCGTTCGCGCAGCGCCACCTCGGTCCGGGTCCTGACCACGCCGGGCAGCCGGATGAGGCGCTGGATGACGTCCTCCAGATGCCCGTTGTCCCGGGCGACGACCCGGGTCAGCAGGTCGCCGCCACCCGTCGTCGAGAAGGCCTCGACGATCTCCGGCACGGCGGCGAGCGCGTCACCGACCTCGTCGAGATGGCCCTGGGTGACCTCCAGGTGCACGAAGGCGAGGACGGGGTGGCCGAGCGCGGCGGGGGAGAGGAAGGGGCCGCTGCCGGTGATCACACCGTCCCGTTCCAGCCGGTCGATCCGCGCCTGGAGGGTGCCCCGGGCGATGGACAGGATGCGTGCGTACTCGCGCACGCTCGTCTGCGGCTGCTCGATGAGCAGCCGCAGGATACGGGTGTCGAGCGCGTCCACCGCCATGCTTCGCCGGCCTCTTTCGGTGCGTCCTCCGGGGGCCAGCGACTGTACCAACGGCATCGGCGCGCAGCCGGTCGCCCCGTGGCCGTCACGGCCGGATGTGCCCCGCACACGGGCGGGTGGCGCGGGGCACGGACCGGACGGTCAGAACTGCACGTCGGAGCAGGCGTAGAAGGCGTTGCCGGTGTCGGAGATCGTCCACACGCCGAGGATCAGGTGCTTGCCCGACTTCTGCGGCAGAACGCCCGAGTGGCTCACCGTCGAACCCGGCAGCCTGCCGCCGAAGGGCACGGTGAGGAACGGCTGCGGCTCCAGGTCGGCCCGGGTCAGCGGCTTCGTCGGGTCGTAGCCGTCCTTGGTGATGTAGTAGCGGAAGTCGGTCGTGGCGTGACGCGCCTCTATCCGCCAGTTGAAGGTGTAGTTCTGGCCGGCGGTGACCTTGGTGGCGGGCCAGGCGCCGCCGCGCGGGTCGTCGAGCTCGGAGAAGCGGCCGATGCCGCCCGAGCAGATGTGTCCGTCGGCCGGGCCGCGGGTGGGGAAGCCCTTGGGGCCCTCGACGCTCGGCGGCTCCCACTGGATCTGCCCGCAGCGCTTGACCGTGCCGATGCCGCAGAGCTGCTGGCGGCTGATGGGGGAGTCGGTGTAGCCATGGCTCTGGGCGGGGGCCGAGGTGGCCAGCAGGGCCGCCCCCGCGATCCCGAGCCCGGCCAGTAACGAGGTGATCTTTTTGCGCATCCGTCGCTCCTGGAGATGTGGGGTGGTGTCCGGAGAGTGCTGCGGTCTAGACCAAGGGTGAGCGTAGCGATGTCAAGTTGACATGTCTAGACCAACGGCTTTCCGGTGGGCTGCGCGGCGGACGGTGGCCGCGCAGGCACTCGGGGCGAAGGGGTTCTGGCGGCGGGACGCGGTGACCTTTCAGGTGGGCCGTTCGGTGGCCGTCCGGGACCAGCGCGCTCGGTGCCCCCTCCCGACCGCCCGCCGTTCACTTCCTGCACCTGGGGGCGGGGAGCGCCCGTCCGGCGGGGTGGCCGTCCGCAGAGGTGTCGTGCGCGGCTGGTCCGTTGGTCCTGCCGTGGCCGAGACGATGGTGTAATTCTGGGCCATTGGCTCAAGGAAGGGAGTTCGGTTTGAACCAATCACCTGTCGGATGCTGAGATATGAGAGTCAATGGCGCTGCGGGTCCCTCGGGGGACCCATGCGGCGCCTTTCTCATGTCCGGACATGGTCCAGGTGCGAAGAAGGGCGGGGCAACTTGCTGAAGAGGGCGTTCGTCGCTCCGGATCCGGGCCGGATCCGGTTCCGGTTCGCGTCCCGGGCCGTGCTCGGTATCGGGCTCGCGGTCGTGGTGTGCGGGCTCGTCGGCCACTCGCTCGTGGCGGCCATCACCGGCGGCCTGGCCGCGCTGCTCGCCCTCTTCACCGTGACCGACCCCACCGTCCGGGGACAGGCGGTCACCACTGCCCTGCTCCCCGCCGTCGGCTTCCCGGTGCTCGCACTCGCCGCCGTCCTCCACGGCCACCCCGTCGCGCGCGACGCCGCGTTCCTCGCGGTCATGGGTGCGGGGGTCTACGCGAGGCGGTGGGGGCCGCGCGGACACTCCCTCGGCGTCTTCGCGTTCATGGCCTTCTTCAGTACGCAGTTCCTTCACACCCTGCCCCAGCAGCTCCCCGAGCTCTACTCCGCCGTCGCCCTGTCCGTGCTCTGCGCGGCGGCCGTCCGCTTCGGCCTCTGGTGCTACGAACGCCGGCTGACGGCCCCCGCCGTCCCGGCCCCACCCGCCGGCGCCGGCCTGGCTCGCGTCACCACCCGCCAGGCGGTCCAGGCGGTCACGGGCGGAGCCGTCGCGCTGCTGGCCGGACAGCTCATGTCGGACCAGCGCTGGTACTGGGCCGTCGGCGCCACCTGGTGGGTCTTCGTGAACACCGCCTCGCGCGGCGAGACGCTGGTACGCGGCTTCCGCCGGGTCCTGGGCACCCTCATCGGCATCCCCGTAGGCCTGGCCGTCGTGATCCCGGTGCACGGCGCGCCCGTCCCCACCGCCCTGATCGTGGCCGCCGGGATCTTCGGCATCTTCTACACGGCCGCCGTCTCCTACACCTGGATGATGTTCTCCGTCACGGTCATGGCCGGCGCGCTCTACGGCTCCCTCGGCGTCCTCGACCCCGCGCTGCTCGCCCTGCGGCTCGGCGAAACCGCCGTCGGCGCACTCGGCGCGATGCTCGCGGTGCTGGTCGTGCTGCCCGTCACCACGCACGCCACGACCGACGCCTGGATCCAGCGCGCCCTGCGCTGCGTGCACGCCTGCACCGAGGAGGCCGCCGCCCGGCTCTCCGGCTCCGCCACCGCCGACCCGGCCCCGCGCGTCGCCGAACTGGAGGCTCTCCTCGGGCGCGTCCGGCTCTCGCTCGCCCCGCTGGTCCATCCGCTCAGCCCGCTGCGCGCCCGCCGGGCCAGGGCCGGGCACGTCCTCGCGCTGCTCGACGAGTGCGCGCGCGAGGTGCGCGGCCTCGCCTCGGTGGCCGCCGACCCGGAGGCGTCCCACGACGCCCGGCTCGCCGCCGCCTGCTGGCGCGTCGAGAACGCGGTAGAGGCGCTCACGGCCCCCGAGCGGCCGGCCCGTGCGGCCGTCACCGCCGCGCTTCCCGCGCACCCCGCGGTGACCGAGCCCGCCCTCGCCCACCTGCACAGCCTGGAACGCGCGCTCGCCGAACTCGCCGCGCCGCTGCACAGCCCGCCGAGCGCCCCCCTGGTCACGGCCTGATCCCTTCGGCGCGACCCGCACCGGCACCCTTGGTCCAGACCGCGTCACCGCACTGCTACCGTCGCGACGGAAGATCACGACGGCACGTCCGCCGCGCGCAGCCGGCGGGGAGGAGCAGCGGTGGACAGCAGCAGCGGAGCGGGACGGGCATTCATCGGGTCGTTCACCTCGGCGGGCGGGCGCGGCGTCACCGTCGCCGCCGTGGACCCGCAGACCGGCGCGCTCACGGTCCTGGGCGCCACCGACGCCGTACCGGACCCCTCCTACCTGGCTCTCGGCCCCGGCGGCACGGTCCTCTACGCGGTCAGCGAGACCGAGCCGGGGGCCGCGGCGGCCCTGGACGTCACGGCGGACGAACCCCGCCCGCTCGGTGAGGTCCGGGCGGTGGACGGCGACGGACCCACCCACCTCGCCCTCGCCGCGAACCACCTGGTCACCGCGAACTACGGCTCGGGCAGCGTCAGCGTGCTGCCCGTCGCCGGGGACGGCACGCTCGGCCCCGTCGCCGCGGTCCTCGCGCACGAGGGCGGCGGACCGGTCGCGGACCGCCAGGAGGGCCCGCACGCCCACGAGGTCCTGCCGGACCCCTCCGGGGAATGGGTGCTCAGCGTCGACCTCGGCACCGACTCGGTACGCGTCTGCGCACTCGACCCGGCCACCGGGGAGCTGCGCCCGCACGCCGAGACGGCTCTGCGCCCCGGCACCGGCCCCCGCCACCTGGCCTTCCACCCCTCGGGCCGGCACGCCTACGTGCTGAACGAGCTGGAGCCCACCCTCACCGTGTGCCGATGGGACGCGACCGCGGGCGTCCTCGAGCCGGTCGGCGAGACGCCGGTGCTCCCCGATGGCGTGACCGGCGAGAGCTACGCCTCCGAGGTCGTCGTCGCCCACGACGGGCGGTTCCTGTGGGCGGCCAACCGGGGCCACGACAGCATCTCCGTGTTCGCGCTCGACGCGACCGGCGAGCACCCGTCCCTGGTCACCACCGTGGACTGCGGCGGGCACTGGCCGCGCGACCTCGCCCTCGACCCGGCCGGACGCCGGCTCTACACGGCCAACGAGCGCAGCGGGAACGTCGCCTGGTTCACGGTGGATCCGGAGACCGGCGTCCCGCGCCCCGACGGCTCCCTGGAGGCGCCTGCGGCCTCCTGCGTGGTCTTCGGCTGACCCCTCCGGGGTACGTATGAGGCCCCGTACGGGACTGCCGTCCGGTACGGGGCCTCACGCATGCCGAAAAGGTCAGCGGGCCTGCGCCCCCTGGGCCACCGGGGGAGCGATCCCGAGGGCCGAGGTGTACATCGAGAGCACCAGCTTGCCGATCGCCGGGTACGCGCCCAGCGGCTCGGCGGTCGCGCAGCCGGCCTCCTTCGCCGCGGCGTCCAGCAGACCCTCCGCCACCTCGGGGCCCACCAGGTACGGCGCCACGGCCAGCTGAAGCGAGCCGGAGCCCTTCAGCTGCTCCGCGATGGCGGCGACCGAACCGTCCACGTCGAGCGCGGCGGCCATCACCGGCACCGCGAGCCGGGCCGCGAGCAGCATGCCGGTGATCCCGGCGGCCTGCACGGCCTCCTCGCCGCCCACCGTGGCGAGCACGATCCCGTCGGCGGCCGTCGCCACCGTGAAGAGCCTCGCCCGGTCGGCGCGGGCGAGCCCGGCCTCCGACAGGCGCACGTGCAGCGCCTCGGCCAGCAGCGGGTGCGGGCCGAGCACGTCGGCCAGCTCCGCCGGGGCGCCGCTGTCGGTGATCGCCTGACGTATGCGCTGCACCAGCGCGCTGTCCGGACCCACGAGCAGCGGGACCACGACGGCGGCGGGGCCCTCCGGCTCGGCGACCTCACGGCCCACGGCCAGCGCCTGCTCGTAGCGCGCGGTGCGCTCGGAGGCGGAATGCGAGACCACGGAGGTCAGCGTCGGGTACTCGGCGTCGTCGCCGTCGACGTATCCGATCAGGGCGTTCAGACCGGGCAGCTCGGAACGGGCGATGCTGATGACTTCCTCGGCCAGACCACGGCTCTCCGGGGAAGGGGTACCGGGAACGGCGAGAACGAGCGCGGCAGCGCCCTCGGGTGCGACCACGGGCTCCGGGCGGCGGTGCCGTCCGGACTGGCGAGGTCGCGGCATTCGTACAGGCAGGCCGGAAGCGGGCCCAGTGGGGGTGCTCATGGCGCCGCATGCTACTGGTTTCGGACGGCTCCCTGCGCGGGGAGGGTCCGGTCGAGCGGCCTCTGTCCGCTTTTATCCGATCGGCGGCTTACCGGGCAACTGCCCTGATCTGTCGTCGGTGTTCATGGGCCCGTCACCCTACGGCCGCGGCGCGGGCGCCGGAACACGGAGCAGCGTCGGGTGGTGCGGCAGCCGCAGACCGCCGGTGGCCAGGGCCTGGGCGATGCGCAGGGCGCCGATCAGCGGATCACCCGAACCGGGGACCGCCCGTGTCCCCGGCAGCAGTTCCGCCAGTTCCTCCCGAAGGGGTACGAGCAATGGCTCGCCCATCCGGAACAGCCCGCCCGTCAGCGCGACTTCGTACGCCTCCTCGTCCGCCTCCGACTCCGGGCACACCGCCGCCGCGGCCTCCGCGATGTGGACGGCGGCAGCCCGCAGGATGCCCTCGGCGACCGGGTCGTGGTCCGCGCACGCGGCCACCTCCGGAGCGAACGAGGCCAGCAGGGCGGGCCGGTCGGCGCGCGGATAGAGCAGACCGGGAAGCTCCTGCGGCGGCCCGAAGACGGCCTCCAGCCGGTCCAGCAGCGCCGGTGACCCGCCGCGCCGCCCGTCGAGGGCGCGCATCGCCGCGTCCAGGCCGGCCCGCCCGATCCAGGCCCCGCCGCCGCTGTCGCCCAGCAGGTGCCCCCAGCCGTCCGCCCGCCGCCACGCCGTCAGGTCCGTGCCCAGCGCGATCAGCCCGGTGCCGGCGGCCACCACCGCGCCGGGCCGCTGTCCGACCGCCCCGGCGTACGCGGTCACCGCGTCCGCCGCCAGCGCGATCCGGCGTACGCCCAGTGCGTCGGCCAGTGCGCCCGGCAACTCGGCGCGCAGCTCGTCGCCGAGCGTGGCCATGCCCGCGGCACCGATCGCGGCGGCGGTGATCCGGGCGCCGCCGTCGCCGAGCCCGTCGAGCAGGCCGCGTACGGCGGGCAGCACCTGCTCCAGGAGATGGGCGGCGTCGATGCCGCGCGGCCCGGTGCGTACGGGACCACCGCACTCGGCGGTCTCCGACGGGGCGTCCGCCTCCGCCGTGCCCAGCGCCACCCGGAGGCCGGAGCCGCCGGAATCCACTCCCAGTACGTACGCGCCCGGTTGCCCGTCTGACGTCATGGACCGGCTCCCGGGGGCGAAGAGGTAAGGGACGGGCAGCACCCTATCCCCGGGGCACCCCGTTGCGCCGGTAGGGTGATCTTCCGTGACAGCGCGACCCTTGAACGAAGTAGTCGAGCCCGGCTGGGCCGACGCCCTCGCCCCCGTGGCAGGGCGCATCGCCGAGATGGGCGATTTCCTGCGTGCGGAGGTCGCGGCGGGCCGCACCTACCTGCCGTCCGGGTCGAACGTGCTGCGCGCGTTCCAGCAGCCCTTCGACGACGTACGGGTCCTGATCGTCGGTCAGGACCCGTACCCCACACCGGGGATGGCGATCGGGCTGAGCTTCGCGGTCTCCCCGGACGTCCGCAGGCTCCCGGGCAGCCTGGAGAACATCTACCGCGAGCTCCACGACGACCTCGGGCTGCCCCGGCCGTCGAACGGCGACCTCACCCCGTGGACCCGGCAGGGCGTGCTGCTGCTGAACAGGGCGCTGACCACCGCGCCCCGCTCGCCCGGCGCCCACCGCGGCAAGGGCTGGGAGGAGGTCACCGAACAGGCCATCCGCGCCCTGGTCGCCCGCGGCAAGCCGCTGGTGTCCGTGCTCTGGGGACGCGACGCCCGCAACCTGCGCCCGCTGCTCGGCGACCTGCCGGCCATCGAGTCCGCGCACCCGTCCCCGATGTCCGCCGACCGCGGCTTCTTCGGCTCCAAGCCGTTCAGCAGGGTCAACGAACTCCTCGCCGCGCAGGGCGCCCGGCCCGTCGACTGGCGGCTCCCGTAGGAAGTACGCCTCACACCTCGACCGCCGCCGCCCGTACGCACAGCACGTCCGGCAGATGTGAGGCGAGCTGCTCCCAGCTGTCCCCGTCGTCCGCGCTCGCGTACAACTCGCCGTTGCGGTTGCCGAAGTAGACCCCGGCCGGGTCCGCGTCGTCCGTGCAGAGCGCGTCGCGCAGCACCGTGCCGTAGTGGGCGCCCTCGGGCAGGCCCGCCGACAGCGGCTCCCAGTGGGCGCCCGCGTCGGTGGTCCGGAAGACCCGGCAGCGGTGCTCGGCGGGCACCCGGTCGGCGTCGGCGTTGATCGGGAAGACGTACGCCGTGTCCGCGCGGTGCGGGTGGGCGGCCACGGCGAAGCCGAAGTCCGAGGGCAGGCCCGCTCCGATGTCCGTCCAGTTGCCCCCGGCGTCGTCGCTGCGGAAGACGCCCCAGTGGTTCTGGAGGTAGAGGCGGTCCGGGTCGGCCGCGTCCCGGCTGACCTTGTGCACGCACTGGCCGAACTCCGGGTCCGGGTCGGGCAGGAAGACGGCCGAGACCCCCTTGTTGGCCGGGGTCCAGCTCGCGCCGCCGTCGGTCGTCCGGAACACCCCGGCGGTGGACACGGCGACCGTCACGGCGCGGGCGTCCCGCGCGTCGGTCAGGATCGTGTGCAGCCCCTCGCCGCCCCCGCCGGGCACCCAGCGTGAACGCGTCGGGTGCTCCCACAGCGGGCGCACCAGCTCGAACGACTCGCCCCCGTCCTCGGACCGGAAGAGCGCGGCCGGCTCCGTGCCCGCGTAGACGACGCCCGGCGCCTCGGGTCCCGCCGGCTGCAACTGCCACACCCGCTCCAGCGAGGTCCCGGTGAACTCCGGAAACTTCACGGCCGGGGTCTTCGGCTCGACCCAGCTCGCGCCGAGGTCGTCGGAGTGGAAGACGGAAGGTCCCCAGTGCGCGCTGTCGCCGCCGACCAGCAGCCGGGGCCGGTCGCCCCGGGAGTCGATGGCGACCGAGTAGATCGCCTGGGCGTTGAAATGAGGCCCCTCGAACTCCCATGCCCCGCCGCGCCTGCGGCCGATGAAGAGCCCCTTGCGGGTGCCCACGGTGAGCAGTACATCGGTCATGACCGAACCTCCCGAAACGCCGTTGTGCCGGATATCGGTCAGTCTGCACCCCGGCACTGACAGCGGCCCGGACCACGGCCCGGGGTGTCCCCCGGTCCGGGCGGTCCGCCTCTCAGCGGCAGGGCGGCGCCGTACTGCTGCGGACCACCAGATTCGTCGCCAGGTCCACCCGGGTCGTCGCGGGCTGCCGGCCTCGGCCCAGGTCCAGCACCAGCCGGGCCGCCGTCTCGGCCATCTCGATCAGGGGCTGGCGCACCGTGGTCAGCGGCGGCCCGATCCACCGGGTGAGCGGCAGGTCGTCGAAGCCCACGACGCTCAGGTCCTCCGGGATGCGCAGACCGAGCTCGCGCGCCGCCTCGTACACGCCCAGTGCCTGGAGGTCGTTGCCGGCGAAGACGGCGGTGGGCCGGTCCGCCGAGCGCAGCAGCTCCATCCCGGCCGCGTACCCCGCCTCGTGCGAGAACTCGGCCTCGCGGATCAGTGACTGGTCGATCGGGACGTCCGCCGTCTCCAGGGCGGCCCGGTAGCCGTCCACCCGGGCCCGGCTGCACATCATCCGGGAGGGTCCGCTGACCACGCCGATCCTGCGGTGGCCGAGGCCCGTGAGGTGGCGGGTCGCGGCGAGACCGCCCTGCCAGTTCGTGGTGCCGACCGAGGGGATGTCGTCACCCGGGTCCCCGGCCGGGTCCACCACCGCGTACGGGATGCTGCGGCTGGTGAGCTGCGCGCGCTGAGCGGCGGTGAGGTCGGACAGCACCAGGATGACCCCGACCGGCCGGCGGGCCAGCACCCCGTCGACCCAGGTCTGCCCGGGGGAGAGGCGGCCCGCGCTCTCCGAGAGGACGAGGCTCAGCCCCTCCTCGCGGGCGACGTTCTCCACCCCGCGTACGACCTCCATGGCCCACGCGCTGTCCAGCTCGTGGAAGACCAGGTCGATGAGTTGCGACTGCGTGGTCGAGCCGCGTCTGCGGCGGTAGCCGTGCTGGAGCAGCAGCTCCTCGACCTTGGTGCGCGTACCGGGCGCGACATCGGCGCGCCCGTTCAGCACTTTCGAAACTGTCGGAGCCGAGACTCCGGCCGCTCGGGCGATTTCCGCCAGCGTGGCAGTGCCGTCCGACGGCGCTGCGGCAGGCGCATTCTCCTGATGTGACTGGACGTTTGCGGGGCTCATACAGCGAATCGTAACCGCCAGGCGCCCGAACGGGCGCGGGAGCCCGGGCGAAAAATTCACGGTCCGCGACCTCTTGACTGGCCGGAAACCCAACCGTACGGTTCCGGCAACATTCGCAAGCAACTCCGAAAGATTCGACAGAGGTGCGGTCATGCGGTCGGGAATTTTCACTCAGGGCAAGCGTGCGGCGAGATGGACCGCGGCCGGTGCGGCCATGGTCATGGCGGGAGTCCTGGCGGGCTGCGGGTCGGACGGTGGCAGCGGCGGTGGCGGCGGAACGCTGACCGCGTACGTCTACGGCGATGACGCCGTAAAGGTTCAGCAGGCAGCGGTCAAGGAGTTCAACAAGACCTCCGACGTCAAGGTCAAGCTCGTCTCCGTACCCGGCACCGACTACGTCAACAAGCTGCGCAGCGCCATGGGTTCGCCCAGTGCCCCGGACATCTTCTTCAACTGGGGCGGCGGCTCCATCAAGCCGTACGTGGACGCGAACCAGCTGGTCGACCTCACCTCGACGTTCAAGAACGACGCCACCCTGAAGGACGGCTTCCTCCCGTCGATCGTCACCGCGGGCAGCCTCGACGGGAAGGTCTACGGCGTCCCGATGCGCGGTATGCAGCCCGTGATGCTCTTCTACAACAAGACCCTCTTCGCGGAGAACAACGTCACGGTCCCCAAGACGTGGGAGGACCTGCAGCAGGCCATCAAGACCTTCAAGGGCAAGGGCATCACCCCGTTCGCCCTCGGCGGCTCCGACAAGTGGCCCGAGCTGATGTGGCTGGAGTACCTGCTCGACCGGATCGGCGGCCCCGACGTCTTCCGCAAGATCCAGAACGGTGACAGCTCCGCCTGGGGCGACCCGGCCGTCCTGAAGACCGCCCAGACCGTCAAGCAGCTCGTCGACGACGGCGCGTTCGGCAAGAACTTCAACTCGGTCGACTACGGCAACGGCGGCGCGCCCACCCTGCTCAACAAGGGCAAGGCGGCCATGCACCTGATGGGTTCGTGGGAGTACTCCACCCAGCTGGGCAAGGCGCCCGAGTTCGCCAAGAAGGACCTCGGCTGGACGAACTTCCCGACCGTCGCGGGCGGCGTGGGCGACCCGGCCGACGTGGTCGGCAACCCCACCAACTACTGGTCGGTGAACGCCCGCACCAAGCACAAGGACGCGGCCATAGCCTTCCTGAAGACCATGGCGTCCAAGTCGTACGCCCAGTCCCTCGTGGACAACGGCGACGTGCCCACCACCTCCAACGCCGCCTCCATGCTGAGCGGATCGCCGAACCCGAAGTTCGCCACCGACCAGTACGAGATGGTCCAGAAGGCCCCCGACTTCACCCTGTCCTGGGACCAGGCGCTGGAGTCCAAGATCGCCACCCCGCTGCTCACCGAGATCAGCAAGCTGTTCGCCGGCAAGTCCACGCCCGAGCAGTTCGTCGCCGCAATGAAGGCCGTCAAGTAACGATGTCGCACGTCTCCTCGTCACCGAAGGTGCGCGGAGGACGGAAGGCGGCCGTCGGAAACGTCGGCCGCCCCCCGGTCGCCTGGGCGCTGCCCGGCATCCTCTTCTTCGCCCTTTTCGCGATCGTCCCGCTGGCGATCGCCGTGTACCTCTCCTTCTGCCACTGGGACGGGCTGAACTCCCCGACCTCCGCCGGCACAGCCAACTGGACCCGGCTCTTCAAGGACCCCGAGTTCCGCCAGGCCGCCTGGCTCAGCCTGCTCCTCACCACGATCAGCTGGGTCTTCCAGACCCCGGTTGCCCTGCTCCTCGGCGTCTGGGCGGCCGGGCGGCAGCGCAGCCGCGCCGTGCTCTCCGCGATCTTCTTCGTCCCGCTGCTGCTCTCCACCACCGCCATCGCAATGCTGTTCCACGCGCTGCTCGACCCCAACTTCGGGGTCATCAAGGAGATCGGGCCCTGGTTCGGCATCGACCCGAACATCATGGGCTCGTCCACCGGCGCCCTGCTCACCGTGGCGTTCGTCGGCGGCTGGCAGTTCATGCCCTTCCACACCCTGATCTACCAGGGCGGCACCCGGCAGATCCCGCAGGTCCTCTACCAGGCCGCCGAGATCGACGGCGCGGGCATGTTCCGGCAGTTCTTCCACATCACCCTGCCGCAGCTGCGCAACACCATCACCACCTCCTCGGTGCTGATGATCGTCGGTTCGCTGACCTACTTCGACACGGTGCTCATCATGACCAAGGGCGGTCCGGGCACGGACACCACCATCCTGCCGTACCTGATGTACCGCACCGGTTTCCAGACCTACGACCTCGGGTACGCCGCCGCGATCGCGACCGCCCTCGTCGTCGTGGCCACCGCCATCTCGCTGATCCTCGTCCGCTTCAGCGGCTTCGGGAACATGCGCTCCACCCGGGAAGGTATGTGACGCGATGTCGATCGACACCCGCCCCGTGACGCGCCCCGCACGGCCCCTGAACCGCACCCGCCCGGCCGGCGCCGCGCGCCGCCGCAGGTGGGGCAACCCGCTGGCCGGCCTCGGCTCGCTGGTCTGGCTCGTGCTGGTGATCGTCCCGCTCTACACGCTGGTCTCGTCCTCGCTGATGCACCAGGACGAGGCGCTGAACGGCGACCCGCTGGCCTTCCCGACCAACCCGACGCTCGAGAACTACCGCACGGTGCTGGACAGCGGCTTCTTCACGATGCTCTCCAACACCGCGATCGTCGCCGTGGCGACCACGGCGATCGTGCTGGTCCTCTCGATCCCCGTCGCCTACGTCGCGGTACGCACCCGGAGCAGGCTCTCCGGACTCGCCTTCCGCACCTTCCTGCTCGGCGTCGCCATCCCCGCCCAGGCCGTGATCGTGCCGCTCTACCTGCTCATCAGCAAGATGGGCCTGTACGACAGCCTGCCGGCCATCATCCTGCCGACCGCGGCGTTCGCGATGCCGGTGGCGGTGCTGATCCTGAGCGGCACCATGCGCGACGTCTCCGAGGAGATGTACGAGGCCATGGCGCTCGACGGCGCCTCGCCGCTGCGGATGCTGTGGCAGCTGGCGATCCCGATGTCCAAGGCGGGCATCAGCACGGTCGCGATCTACACGGCGCTCCAGGCGTGGAACGGCTTCCTGTTCCCGCTGATCCTGACCCAGTCGGAGGAGAACCGGGTGCTGACCCTCGGTCTCTTCAACTTCATGTCCCAGTTCGGGGTGAACATCCCGGCCATACTCGCCGCGATCGTGCTCTCCGTCGTACCGATCTTCGCCGTGTACCTCGTGGCACGGAAGGCACTGGTCAACGGACTGATGGGGGTGGGCGGCAAGTAGCGCACCCATGCCGCCGCGTACCACCGCACTCTTGAGAGGAATCCCCGCCGCCATGGCAAACCCCCCTGTTCCGCATGCCCGCAGGACCGAAGCGGCCACCGCCGTCGACGGCCCCTGGCAGGACCCCGCGCTCGCGCCCGAGGAGCGCGTGGCCGACCTCGTCTCCCGGATGACCCTCCAGGAGAAGACCGCCCAGCTGTACGGAATCTGGGTGGGCGCCGACGCCGACGGGGACGGGGTCGCCCCGCACCAGAACGAGATGGTCGACGACATCGACTGGGACGCGCTGATTCCGCGCGGCCTCGGCCAGCTGACCCGCCCCTTCGGCACCGCCCCCGTGGACCCGGCCGTCGGCGCGATCTCGCTCGCCCGCGCCCAGCGGGCCATCGCGGGCGCCGGCCGCTTCGGCATCCCGGCGCTCGCCCACGAGGAGTGCCTGGCCGGCTTCACCGCCTGGGGCGCCACCGCCTACCCCGTCCCGCTCTCCTGGGGCGCCGCCTGGAACCCGGACCTGGTCACCGAGATGGCCCACCGGATCGGCAGCGACATGCGGTCCGTGGGCATCCACCAGGGCCTCGCCCCGGTCCTGGACGTGGTGCGCGACCTGCGCTGGGGGCGCGTCGAGGAGACCATCGGCGAGGACCCCTACCTCGTCGCGACCATCGGCACGGCGTACGTGAAGGGCCTGGAGTCCGCCGGCATCGTCGCCACCCTCAAGCACTTCGCCGGGTACGCGGCGTCGGCCGGCGCCCGCAACCTCTCGCCGGTCCGGGCCGGGGCCAGGGAACTGGCCGACGTCATCCTGCCGCCCTTCGAGATGGCCCTCATCGACGGCGGCGCCCGCTCCGTCATGCAGTCGTACGCGGAGATCGACGGCGTCCCGTCGGCCGCCGACCCCGCCCTGCTCACCGGGCTGCTCCGGGACGCCTGGGGCTTCGAGGGCACCGTCGTCGCCGACTACTTCGCCATTGGCTTCCTGGAGACGCTGCACAAGGTCGCCGAGGGCCGCGCCGACGCCGCCCGCCTCGCCCTCAGCGCCGGGGTCGACGTGGAGCTGCCCACCGTCCGCAGCTACGGCGACGAACTCGCGGCCGCCGTCCTGGCCGGTACGGTCCCCGAGGAACTGGTCGACCGCGCGCTGCGCCGGGTCCTCCTCCAGAAGTGCGAACTCGGGCTGCTCGACCCCGGCTGGTCCCCGCTCCCCGCGCTCCTGCGCGACACCGACCTGGAGCAGGCCCGCGAGACCATCGACCTCGACCCGCCGCGCAACCGCGCCCTCGCCCGCGAACTCGCCGAACAGGCCGTGGTCCTGCTCGCCAACCCGCGAGGGGCGCTGCCGCTCGCCGGGACCGGGCGGATCGCGGTGATCGGCCCCCGCGCCGACGACGCGCTCGCGATGCTCGGCTGCTACTCCTTCCCCAGCCATGTCGGCGTCCTGCACCCCGAGACCGCCATGGGGATCGAGATCCCCACCGTGCTCGACGCGGTGCGCGGCGAATTCCCCGCCGCCACGGTCACCGCCGCCGCCGGCTGCGAGGTCGACGGCACCGACACCTCGGGCATCGCGGAGGCGGTGGACCTGGCCCGGGACGCGGACGTCTGCGTCGCGGTGGTCGGCGACCGGGCCGGGCTCTTCGGACGCGGCACCTCGGGCGAGGGCTGCGACGCCGACGACCTCTCGCTGCCCGGCGTGCAGGGCGAACTGCTCGACGCGCTGCTGGAGAGCGGCACGCCGGTCGTCCTGGTCCTGCTGACCGGCCGCCCGTACGCGCTCGGCCGCTGGGCGGACCGCGCCGCCGCCGTGGTCCAGGCGTTCTTCCCCGGTGAGGAGGGCGGTCCGGCCCTGGCCTCCGTGCTCTCCGGCCGGGTCGGCCCCTCAGGCCGGCTGCCCGTCTCGGTGCCGCGCCACCCCGGCGGCCAGCCGTGGACGTATCTCCAGCCGCCGCTCGGACTCGCCAACGGGGTCAGCAACCTGGACCCGACGCCGCTCTACCCCTTCGGCCACGGGCTGACGTACACCTCCTTCGCCTGGGAGCCCGGCACCCCGCCACCGGCGGAGATCCCCACCGACGGCTCCGCCGACATCGAGCTGACCGTCCGCAACACCGGCGACCGGGCCGGTGCGGAGGTCGTCCAGCTGTACGTGCACGACCCGGTCGCCCAGACGACCCGGCCCGACAACCGGCTCATCGGCTACGCCCGGGTGCCGCTCGAGGCGGGCCAGGAGGCGCGAGTGCGCTTCCGCTTCCACGCCGACCTGGTGTCCTTCACCGGCATCGGGGGGCGGCGCGTCGTGGAGCCGGGCGCGCTGGAGCTGCGGCTCGCGGCGTCCAGCGGTGCCAAGGACATCCGGCACACGGTGCACCTGCGCCTCACCGGTCCCGAGCGCACCCTCGACCACCGGCGCCGGCTGGTGTGCGAGGCGGAGGCCGAAGCCGTGCCGGCGGCCGCCCCCGTACAGGGCTGACCGCACCCGTACCCCGGGCGGGGCGCCGCGGCCCTTACCGCAGCGCCCCCACCCGGTCCACAGATCCACGAAACTTTCGAAACACCCATAGCCGTGCACGCCCCCCGGTCTCCCGGGGCCCGGATGTGCGCACTCTCGAAGGGTTTCTGTCATGCGCAAGCCAATCAAGGCTGTCCTGGTCGGCACCGCCGCCGCGGCACTGCTCGCCCCGTGCACCATCAACGCCTTCGCCCACGAAGACCACGGACGCGGGTCCAGGGACGCGCAGGCCGACACCCTCGGCGCCCTCGGACTGAGGGCGGACGTGCGCATCGGCACCGCCGTCGACATGGCGGCCCTGGCGGACGACGAGCCCTACCGTGCCAAGGCCGCGAGCGAGTTCAGCTCGGTCACCCCCGAGAACGTCATGAAGTGGGAGGTCGTCGAGCCGAACCGCGGCCAGTACGACTGGAAGGAAGCCGACAAGCTGGTCGACTTCGCCCGCGTCAACGGCCAGCTGGTGCGCGGACACACCCTGCTCTGGCACAACCAGCTGCCCGCCTGGCTCACCACCGGCGACTTCACCGCCGACGAGCTGCGCGCCATCCTCCGCAAGCACATCACCGACGAGGCCCGCCACTTCAAGGGCCGCATCTGGCAGTGGGACGTCGTCAACGAGGTGTTCAACGACGACGGCACCCTGCGCGACAGCATCTGGCTCCAGAAGCTGGGCCCCGGCTACATCGCGGACGCCTTCCGCTGGGCCCACGCGGCCGACCCCAAGGCCAAGCTGTTCATCAACGACTACAACATCGAGGGCGTCAACGCGAAGAGCACCGCCCTCTACAACCTGGTCGTGAAGCTGCGCAAGCAGCGCGTACCGATCGACGGCGTCGGCATCCAGGGCCACCTTTCCGTCCAGTACAACGCCCCCCACGACATCGCCGAGAACATGAAGCGGTTCGACGACCTCGGCCTGGAGACCGCGATCACCGAGGCCGACGTCCGTGTCCCGATGCCCTCCGACAGCACCAAGCAGGAGGCGCAGGCGGAGGGCTACGACGTACTGCTGCGCGGCTGCC
This sequence comes from Streptomyces sp. 2131.1, assembly GCF_900105515.1. Taxonomy (GTDB): domain Bacteria; phylum Actinomycetota; class Actinomycetes; order Streptomycetales; family Streptomycetaceae; genus Streptomyces; species Streptomyces drozdowiczii. The sequence continues at coordinate 6,424,297 of NZ_FNSY01000001.1, forward strand.
TGCTCACCCGCAAGTGCACGGACTTCACGGTCTGGGGCTTCACCGACAAGTACTCCTGGGTGCCCGACACCTTCGAGGGCGAGGGCGCGGCCAACCTCTTCGACGAGGACTACAAGGCCAAGCCCGCCTACAGCGCCCTGCGCGACGACCTGCTGCTCGCCGCCGGCCGCAATTGAGCACGGAGGAGGAGAGCAGCATGGACAGCGACACCCCCGGTACCCCCGGGCGGACGAGCCGCAGAGCGGTCCTCGGCCTCGGCCTCGGGCTCACCGCACTCACCGCCACGCCCCTCGGCTCCCTCGTCGGACTCACCGGTGAGGCGTCCGCCACCGGGCACGGCCCCGCGCCCCGGCCCACCGACCCCGGCGCCTACATCTCGTTCACCGCACAGCGCGGCAGCTTCCCGCTGGTCAGGGAGGGACGGGCGACCCCGGTCCTGGTCAGCGACCAGGACTGGCCGGGCATCGTCCGGGTCGCCGGCGATCTCCGCGACGACATCGCACGCGTCACCGGAGTCCGCCCCGCCCTCTCGCACGGGGCGGTGCCCGAGGCCCGCGAGATCACCATCGTCGGCACCGTGGGCCGCAGCCCTCTGATCGACCGGCTCGTCGCCGACGGCCGGCTCGACGTCTCCACGATCCGGGGCAGGTGGGAGACCAGCCTCCAGGCCGTCGTCGACCACCCGCTGCCCGGCGTCGAGCGCGCCCTCGTCATCGCGGGCAGCGACCAGCGCGGGACCATTTTCGGCGCGTACGACGTCTCGCGCGGCATCGGCGTCTCGCCCTGGTACTGGTGGGACGACGTCACCCCCGTACACCGCGACGAGATCCACGTACTGCCCGGACGCCACACCCAGGGCACCCCGGCCGTGAAGTACCGCGGGTTCTTCGTCAACGACGAGAACCCGGCGCTCGGCACCTGGGCTCCCGCCCACTTCGGCCCCGGCAAGGCGCCCGGCTTCGAGGGCGGCTTCAACGCGGACTTCTACGCCCGCGTCTTCGAGGTCATGCTCCGGCTCAAGGCCAACTACCTGTGGCCGGCCGTCTGGGGCCGCGCCTTCGCCGAGGACGACCCGCTCAACCACGCCACCGCCAAGGCGTACGGCGTCGTCATGGGCACCTCGCACGAGGCACCGATGATGCGCGGCATCGAGGAGTGGAACCGGCACGCCGTCGCCGCCGTACGCGACAGCGACGGGAACATCACCACCCCCGGCCACGACCCCTACGGCGGCACGGGGGAGTGGTCGTTCCGCCGCAACGCCGAAGCGCTCAAGGCGTACTGGGCGGACGGCATCCGCCGGATGAAGGACGAGGACTTCGAGGGCGTCGTCACCCTCGGCATGCGCGGCAACGGCGACGTCAGCCTCCCCGACGGGGACGGCATCGAGCTGATGACCGAGATCATCGCCACCCAGCGGCAGATCCTCGCCGAGGTCTCCGGCAAGGACGTCACCACGATCCCGCAGGTCTGGACGCTCTACAAGGAGGTCCAGCGCTACTGGGACCGGGGCCTGCGCGTTCCCGACGACGTCACCGTCGTCCTCACCGACGACAACTGGGCCAACATCCGCAAGCTCCCCGATCCCGCCGACGCCCCGAGGGAGGGCGGCTACGGGCTGTACTACCACTTCGACTACGTCGGCGTCGGCCGCAACTACAAGTGGGTCGACACCGCGTCCCTCCCCAACATGTGGGACCAGCTCCACCAGTGCCACGCCTACGGCAACCACGGCCTGTGGGTCACCAACGTTGGCGACCTCAAGGGCAACGAACTGCCCACGCAGTTCTTCCTGGAGTACGCCTGGAACCCGGAGCGCTGGACCCTGGACCGGCTGCCGGAGTGGGAGGAGACGTACGCGCGGCAGAACTTCGGAGAGCGGCAGGCCGCCGAGATCGCCGCCGTCCTGCGCACCTACGCCCGGCTCCAGTCGCGCCGCAAGCCCGAACTCCTCAACCGCCGGATCACCCTCGACCCGGCCAAGGACCCCGCCACCGACAGCTCGGCCGTCGTGTACGACGACCAGGCGTCCCCGTTCAGCCTCGTCCACTACCGTGAGCTGGAACGCGTCACCGAGGAATGGCGGCTCCTCGGCGAGCGGGCCGCGCGGATCGCACGCCGGCTGCCCGCCTCAGCGCAGGACGCCTGGTACGAACTCGTCGGCTACGAGGTGGCGGCCACCGCCAACCTGTACGCGCTGCGCGAGGCCGAGTTCACCAACATCCACTACGCGTCCCAGGGCCGGGCCCTCACCAACGCCCTGGCGGCCACCGCCGAGGCACGGCTCGCCGACGACTTCGCGCTGGCCGACCGCTTCAACGCCAAGATCGCCGGCGGCAAGTGGCAGGGCTTCCAGACCCAGCCGCACATCGACTACGGCGACGTCGAACGCTACGGCCCCAACGCCCCCTGGCAGCAGCCCGAGATCGACAACGTCGCCATCAAGGACGTGCTCTTCCCGGCCGTCACACGCATCGACCTGCCCGCGGGGGCCCGGATGGGCGTCGCCGTGGACGGCTCCACGGCCTGGTGGCCGCACGAGGCCGCGCCCGCCGTGCTGCCGGTGTTCAGCCCGTACCAGACCCGGCCCGCCCAGTACATCGAGGTGTTCAACCGGGGCCGCGACCCGTTCGACTACCGGGTGCGGACGGGAGCTTCCTGGCTGACCGCCGACCGGGTGCGCGGCCGGGTGACCACGCAGGACCGGATCACCCTGCGCGTCGACTGGGGCCGGGCGCCCAAGGGGGTCACCCGCGTGCCGGTCACGGTCGGCGGGCCGGACGGGGCGGAGGTCGTGGTTACGGCGGTGATCGACCGCCCGGCGCTCTCCCGCTCCCGCCTCGGCGGCTTCGTAGAGGCCGGCGGCTACGTGTCCATCGCCGCCGACCACTACCACCGGGCCGTCGGCGGCCGGGGCATCACCTGGCAGCGCATCCCGGACATCGGACGGACCGGCGCCGGGATGGAGCCCTTCCCGGTCACGGCCGCCCGGCAGACGCCCGGCGGCCGGAGCCCGCGCCTGGAGTACCGGGTCAGCCTCTTCACCACAGGGCCGGTCATCGTGCACGCGTACCTCTCGCCCCGCAACAACGCGCTGCCGACCGACGGACTGACCTACGCCGTCTCCTTCGACGACGACGCCCCGCAGCGGGTGAACGTCACCGAGGTGACCGGGGCCGACGACGGGACCATGAACCCCCAGTGGGCCCGGAACACCTCCGACAACGTCACCCGTACCACCACGGCCCACCGCGTGACCGCCCCCGGTACGCATGTGCTGAAATTCTGGATGGTCGATCCGACGGTGGTCCTCCAGAACCTGGTGATCGACACCGGCGGCCTCGAACCCAGCTACCTGGGCCCGCCGGAGAGCCTCCGGCTGGACTGAGCCCGGGGGACCGGAACGCGTGGAAGGTACGGAGCGATGACGAACGAGCGCGAGGACACCGGCATCCTGGACGTCGCCCCCGCCGGGGCGGAGGTCGCGATCCGGGCCGCCACGCCGTCCGGCGAGCTCACCTTCCTGTGCACCCCGGCCCGCGCCCGGGAACTGGCCACCGCCCTCGGCTTCGCGGCGGACGAGGCCGAGAGCGGCCCGGCGGACCACGTCACCGTCAGGGCCGACGAGCTGCGCCGGGGCGACGTGCGCGACGGCGACCGCCCCATGACGGTCGACGCCGTCCGCACCGACGGGGGCACCGCCCATGTCAACTGGTCCTCGGGCGCGGGGCGCAGCTGGAACCAGATGTACGACGCGGCCGCCTCCATCCCTCTCCGCCGCCGAGGGGCGTGAGGCGGGCGCCTGAGCAACCCCCGGCCACGCGCCCGGCCCGCTCGCGCGCCGCCCCCGCGTGAGGCGCACCCTGGAGGGGAGACCTCACGGAGGTGAAGCGCCATGACCCGAACCGCTGTCGGCTGGCACATCGAGCTCGAATTCGAGGAGGACACCCACCGCACCCGTGCGGCCGCCCTGGTGCGGCTCTCCGACGGAAAGGAGGTACGCGCCCACGGCTACGCCAGCCGCCATCCCTCGGACTCCGAGCAGCCCCGGGTGGGGGAGGAGATCGCCGGAGCCCGCGCCCTCAACGAACTGGCGATGAAGCTGCTGACCAAGGCCCACGACGAGATCGACGAGGCGGCCGGCCGCAGCTCGTACCCTCTGAAGCCCCGCTGACCGGGATCCGCCGGACGACTTGTACGAGAGCTGCCGTAATTTGACGGGCATCGTAGTACGGGATGTATCGTACTAGCGAAACCTTCCGTACCCGGCGAAACGGAGTCCGTCGTGAGTGCCCTCTTCGAGCCCTACACCCTCAGGTCGCTTGTGGTGCCCAACCGGGTGTGGATGGCGCCCATGTGCCAGTACAGCGCCGCGGTGGAGGGGCCCGAGACGGGTGTGCCGGGCGACTGGCACTTCGCCCACCTCGCGGCCCGCGCCACCGGCGGCACCGGCCTGATCCTCACCGAGGCCACGGCGGTCAGCCCCGAGGGCCGGATCAGCCCGGCCGACCTCGGCATCTGGAACGACGCCCAGGCCGAGGCGTTCCGGCGCGTCACCGACTTCGTCAAGGCGCAGGGCTCCGTGGTGGGCATCCAGCTCGCCCATGCCGGCCGCAAGGCGTCGACCGCCGCGCCCTGGACCGGTGGCGGCCCCGTCGGCCCGGACGCGCACGGCTGGACCCCGGTCGCCCCGAGCCCGCTGCCCTTCGACGAGGGCTACCCGGTGCCGCACGAGCTGACCGCCGACGAGATCGCCGGCGTCGTCGACGACTTCCGCGACGCCGCCCGCCGCGCTCTCGAAGCGGGCTTCCAGGTCGCGGAGGTGCACGGGGCGCACGGCTACCTCATCGGCCAGTTCCTCTCCCCGCACACCAACCGCCGCACCGACGAGTACGGCGGCAGCTACGAGAACCGCGTCCGCTTCGCCCTCCAGGTCGTCGACGCCGTGCGCGAGGTGTGGCCCGAGGACCTGCCGGTCTTCTTCCGCGTCTCCGCGACGGACTGGCTCACCGAGAACCCCGAGGACGAGCGCGAGGGCTGGACCGCCGACGAGACCGTGCGCCTCGCGGCGCAGCTCAAGGAGCACGGAGTCGACCTGCTCGACGTCTCCACCGGCGGCAACGCGCCCCGTGCCCGCATCTCGACCGGCCCCGGCTACCAGGTGCCCTTCGCCGAGCGCGTCAAGAAGGAGACCTCGCTGCCCGTGGCGGCCGTCGGGCTCATCACCGACCCGCAGCACGCGGAGAAGATCCTCACCGAGGGGCGCGCGGACGCCGTCCTCCTCGGCCGCGAGCTGCTGCGCAACCCCTCCTGGGCCAGGGACGCCGCCCGTGCGCTGAACGGCACCGTACACGCTCCCGTCCCGTACGGCTACGCGATCTGACCCAACCTCAGGGCATTCCGTTTCGCCCTCGGCCGCCCCCTTCGCACCCATGGTGTGCGAAGGGGGCGGTCTGCGTGGACCGTCTGCCGGGCTCGCGGCGACCATATTTTCTATCGTTGAAAAATCCTCGCGCACGACTGTTGTTTTGCGTTTGATGCTGTGGCTCAATGTTCGATTGTGTGCTGTGCCTCACAGGTTCGAGGCACTTCAGCTCTCTCGACAGGACGACGCCTTGAGACCACAAACGCCCCGCCCCCGCGCACTGTTCAGGACAGCGGCCTGCGCCGCCGCGCTGTTGATCCCCCTCGGTGCGACCCTCGTCCCGGCCGCCGCGGCCGCTCCGGCGAGCGCCGCCTCGACCACCTTCAAGGCCGGTGACCCGGCCACCACCGTCCACGGGCTGAAGGGCGAGTACTTCAGCATGTCCGCGCCCGGCGCGCGGGACTTCGCCAAGCTCGGCGGGGTCGCCCTCGACCCGAACATCAACTTCCCCGGCCTCACCGGCACGTTCGAGTCGACCACCGGCCAGACCGAGAACACCACCGCCCGCTGGACCGGTTTCCTCACCGCCCCCGAGGACGGTGACTACACCTTCTCCGCCAGTGGCGACAACGGCTTCCGGCTGTTCATCGACGGCAAGGCCGTCATCGACCACTGGGAGCCCGACTGGGACAACGAGCAGACCAGCAAGCCGATATCGCTGAAGGCCGGCGAGGCGCACGAGTTCAAGCTGGAGATGTTCCAGGACACCGGCGGCGCCAACATGTTCCTGCGCTGGTCCAGCGCGAAGCTGGCCAAGCAGTTCGTCCCGGAGTCCGCCTTCACCCCGCCCGCCGACTTCGAGGTCTACCCCGTCGGGCTGAGTGTCGCGGACAACGGCACCGAGCTGCACGCCGTCTTCGACGACAAGGTCAGCGACTACGCGGACCTGAAGAACCACCTCACCGTCGAAGCCGACACCACCCCGATGCCGGTCAAGTCCGTCACCCGGGCCCGCGGCGGCAAGGAACTCGTCGTCAAGCTGGACGCGGCGGTCCTCAAGGACCAGCGCGTCAAGATCGCGTACGACGGGAAGGCCGGCCTCAAGGCGGGCGGCGAGACCGTCCCCGAGATCAACCGCACGGCCACCAACAACTCCACGCACCGTCTCACCACCAAGTGGGGCGACAAGGTCGACCGCAACCACCCGCTGCCCGAGTACCCCCGGCCGCAGCAGGTGCGCGACAAGTGGAAGAACCTCAACGGCCAGTGGGAGTTCGCCGGCGCCAAGGCGGGCGAGAAGCCCGTCTTCGGCAAGAAGCTCGACGAGCGCATCACCGTTCCGTACCCGGTCGAGTCGCAGCTCTCCGGCCTGGAGCGCCACGAAGACCACATGTTCTACCGCAAGCTCGTCACCGTCCCGCAGAACTGGGCCGTCAAGGCGGACAAGCACGGCAAGAAGAACCGGCTCAAGCTCAACTTCGGTGCCGTCGACTACCAGGCGACCGTCTGGGTCAACGGCAAGAAGGTCGCCGAGCACACCGGCGGCTACACCGCCTTCACCGCCGACATCACCGACGCGATCAAGGGCAGCGGCCCCCAGGAGATCGTCGTCGGAGTCACCGACACCACCGGCGCCGACCAGCCCACCGGCAAGCAGTCGGCCAACCCGGGCGGCATCTTCTACACCGCCTCCTCCGGTATCTGGCAGACCGTCTGGATGGAGCCCGTCGCCCCGGCGGCCGTCGACTCCCTGACGACCACCCCGGACATCGGCAAGGGCAACCTCGCCCTGACGGTCAACTCCGACAACGCCTCGAAGTCCGCGACGGTCACCGCCGTCGCCCGGGACAAGAAGGGCAAGGTCGTCGGCAGGATCAGCGGCCCGGCCAACCGCGAGCTGAGCCTCCCGGTCGCCAAGCAGCACCTGTGGTCGCCCGACGACCCGTACCTGTACGACCTGGAGGTCACCCTCAAGGACGGCAGCTCCAAGGACACCGTCGACAGCTACTTCGGCATGCGGTCCGTCGGCATCGCCGACGTCGGCGGCTACCAGAAGATCGTCCTCAACGGGAAGCCGTTCTTCTCGCTCGCCCAGCTCGACCAGGGCTTCTACCCGGACGGTCTGAACACCGCGCCCAGTGACGACGCGCTGGTCTTCGACCTGAAGGCGCAGAAGGACCTCGGCTTCAACTCCGTGCGCAAGCACATCAAGGTCGAGCCCGCCCGCTGGTACTACCACGCCGACCAGCTCGGTCTGTTCGTGTGGCAGGACTTCGTCTCCGGCAACCTCACCAACGAGAAGGGCCACCAGGCCTTCATCGACCAGGGCGCCGAGGAGATGGAGCAGCTCCACAACTACCCCTCGATCGGTTCCTGGATCGTCTTCAACGAAGGCTGGGGCGAGTGGGACCGCACCGAGACCGGCAAGATCACCGAGAAGGTCCAGGCCGCCGACCCCTCCCGGATCGTCAACGCCCACAGCGGTGTCAACTGCTGCAACTCGAAGGGTGACTCGGGCAAGGGCGACATCATCGACCACCACGACTACAACAACACCGACCCGGCCTTCCCGGACGCCACCCGCGCCGCGATGGACGGCGAGCACGGCGGCTTCACCCTGCGGATGCCCGGCCACATGTGGCCCGGCGCCCCGACCGCGATCTACAGCGGTGTCGCCGACAAGGCCGCGCTGACCGCCAAGTACGTCGAGAACACCCGCAAGTACTACCTGGAAGCGGCCGGCGCCGAACTCTCCGGCTCCATCTACACCCAGGTGACCGACCTGGAGAACGAGCTCAACGGCCTCTGGACGTACGACCGCCGCGAGATCAAGGTGGACGCCGCCCAGGTCCGTAAGATCAACCAGGAGGTCATCGCCGCCGGCGCCGCGGCGGGCACCCGCACCCCCGTCAAGGGCGGCGGCTCCTGGTCGCTGGACGAGAACAAGGGCACCAAGGCCGCCGACAGCGGCCCGAACCACAAGGACCTCACCCTCTCCGAGGGCACGTCCTGGACCACCGGCGTGCACGGCTCGGCGCTGAAGTTCAACGGTGAGGGCCAGTACGCGGAGACCGACGGACCGGTCGTCGACACCACCGGCGACTACACCGTCTCGGCCTGGGCCTCCCTGGACGCCCTCCCGGGCAACTACGGCACCGTCGTCAGCCAGGACGGCCGGCGCCAGGAGAACCCGTTCTACCTCCAGTACGGCCAGGGCGCGTTCGCCTTCTCCACCCCCGGCGCCCACCGCGCCCGGGCGGAGATGACCCCGGAGCTCGGCCACTGGTACCACCTGGTCGGCGTCCGCAGCGGTGACCAGATCAAGCTGTACGTGGACGGCAAGCTCGCCTCCACCGCCGCGGCAGGATCGGCCGACGTCAGCAGCGGCGCCCTGTCCGTGGGCCGTGCCAAGTGGTCGGGCAACGACACCGACTTCTGGAACGGCTCCGTGGACCAGGTGCAGGTGTACGACAAGGCGCTCACCGACCAGGAGGTGACCGCTCTGTACGACGGGGGGAAGGCGTAACACCCCGCCTGTAGCACCCCGCCCCTCAGGACCGCTCCCGGCGGTGCGCGGCACGAGCCCGCACCGCCGGGAGCTTCCGGCTGTTCGCGCCCCTGCTACGCCCCGCTGCTCTCCCGCACCAGCAGCCGGTGCGGCACCACGATCCTGCGCGCCGGCAGCTCCGCCAGCCGCCCGAGCACACGCTCGCTGAGGCACTGCACCGCCCGCTCCGCGATCTGCGCCAGGTCGGGCGAGACCGTGGTCAGCGAAGGGGTCGAGAACCGCCCGTCCTCGATGTCGTCGAAGCCCGCCAGAGCCAGGTCCTCGGGCACCCGCACCCCCTGTTCGCCGCACGCCCGCAGCGCCCCCAGGGCCAGTTCGTCGCTGAAGCAGAACACCGCGTCCGGGCGCTCCGGCAGAAGCAGCAGTTCGCGCAGCGCCCGCGTCCCCTCCTCACGGTGCAGATCCGCCACTTCCACCTCGGCGACCGGGGCGAGCCCCGCCTCCGCGAGGCCCTGCCGGAAGCCGTCGGCGCGCAGCTCCGCCGTGCCGTGCCCCAGCGCGGACTGGAGCCCGATCGCGGCGACCCGACGGCGGCCGGCCGCCACCAGGTGCCGGGCGGCGTCCCGGGCCGCCGCCACGTTGTCCAGCGCCACGTGGTCGATGGACCCGTGCGGATCGAGTTCGCCGAGGACGACGAGCGGCAGCCCGCCCGCGAGCGAGGCCAGTCCGGCCGGGGGAGTCGACCAGGGGCTGATGATCATCCCGTCCACCTGGTGACCCTCGGAGCCGTCCAGCAGCCGCCGCTCCAGCTCCGCGCGGCCCCCGGTGCGCTCCAGGAGCACCGTCCAGCCGCGCTCCTGGGCCGCGTCGATGAGGAGGCCCGTCAGCGCCCCGAAGTAGGGGGAGTGGATCTCCGGGACGGCCACGCCGATGAGGCCCGTGCGGCCCTGACGGAGGTTGCGGGCGGCGAGATTGGGCCGGTAGCCCAGCTCCTCCACCGCGGCCATGACCCGGGCCCGGGTCGCCGGGGCGACGGCGGCCGCGTTGCTCACCACGTTGGAGACGGTCCTGACGGACACGCCCGCGAGCGCGGCGACGTCCTTGAGTCTCGCTGCCACGTTCGGTGCTCCTGCTCTCTGCCGGGGGCTGTGCGCAGTGACCGTAACAGGTGGTGCCGGATCCGCTCGCACAAGGTATTGCCACGTTGTTTGCAACGTTGCAATATGGGGGTGCTCCGAACGAAGGAAGGACCACACCATGACCGAGACCGCGACCACCACCGCCCCCTTCCCGCCTGCCGGGGACGCGGTGCGCGACCTGTACGGCCCGGGGATCACCGCTTGCCGCGGGGCGTTCGGCCCCGAGTGGGCGGACCGGATGCGCGAGGACATCGACGCCGCCTTCGCGGAGGCGCGCGGACGGGAGGGCGGCGCGGTCGGCCGCGGCCCCCACCGCTACTACGTGGAGATCCACCCGGAACAGCTGCGGGGCTTCGTGGACCTCGTCGACCACCCCTGGGTCCGCGCGGTCAGCGAGGCGGTCCTGGGGGCGGACTACCGCATCGTGGAGCTGGGCTTCGACGTGCCGCTGGCCGGTGCGGTGAACCAGCCCTGGCACCGCGACTTTCCGATGCCGGAGGAGACCCGCCGCGACCGCAGGCTCACCTCGCTGGCGTTCAACCTCACGGCCGTCGACACCAGGGAGGACATGGGCCCGTTCGAGATCGCGCCCGGCACGCAGTGGGACGACGACGCCCGCTTCGGGCACGCGATGTTCCCGCGCCGCGAGGACTACCCGCGCTACGAGGCGCTGGCCGAGCGCAAGTACCCGCAGCGGGGCGACATCTCGGCGCGGTCGGCCCTGACCATCCACCGGGGCACGGCCAACCAGTCGCAGGACCCGCGCCCGGTCCTGGTGCTCGGGGTGGACGCCCCGGGCGCGGGGAACGACGGCCACCACGACATGGCGGTCACCCGGGGCTTCTGGGAGTCGCTGCCCGAGCGGGTCCGGGCACACCTGGCCTGCCCGGTGGTCGATGAACTCGCGCCCATCGTGCAGAAGCACACCATCGAGGGCCTGGTGATGGGCGACGCATGACCGAACCGGGGCCCGGCGGGCAGATCCGCCGGGCCCCGGTGCTCATCTCAGGGAGCCCAGGGCGCCTCCACCGCCCAGGTGGTGTCCTCGGTGAACGTGGCCGGGTTGTCCCAGTCGTGTCCGCCGCCCGGGGTGGCGAGCCACACCTCCGACTTGATGTGCCGCAGATAGCTGCCCGGCAGGTTCGCGCTGGTCAGCCGCACACCGCCGTTGCCGGCGACCGCGCACCAGGTGGCGTCGGCGTTGTAGAGCGAGGAGCCGTCGTTCGCTTCGCGGCGGACCCGGAAGTCCCGGTGGCGCAGGTACTCGCCGGGGTAGTTCCGCGACTCGAACGAGTAGCAGTTGCCGTTCGCCAGACCGGGGACGATCTTCCAGGTGGCGTCGTTCTTCAGCAGCGCGCTGCTGTTGCCGTCGACGACCTCGGTGAAGGCCAGCGAGTCCTGGTGGCGCAGGTACTTGTTGGTGTATCCGGGCGTGGTGACCCGCAGCGACTTGTAGCCGCCGGTGGGCAGGGTCACCGGCGGGGCCGGGTTCTTGGAGGCGTTGATGAGGGCCTGGTTCGCGGCCCGCACCCGGGCCGTGTCCACCTTGACGACCTGGCGGTCGTAGGTGAGCAGGCCGTTCGCCTCGTTCTCCACGTCGGTGATCTCGGTGTAGACGGAGGCGGACAGGCCCGCCGGCAGCTGGCCGACCCGGATGCCGTCGATGAGCCCGGTGAACCGGTCGTTCAGCGCGGAGATGCTGGGCTGGTCCTCGTAGCTGAAGCCGCCGCCGGGGAACCACTCGTGCCCCGGGACCTTGTAGCCCAGGCCGCCGAACTCGCCGAGGACGGCCGCCCTCGTCGCGGTGGGCGCGGTATTGCCCGGGCCGACGTAGATGTGGTTGTCGACGACGTCACCGTTGCCGCCGTCCACCGAGCCGCAGCAGTTGACCCCGCTCATGTTGTCGACCAGCCGGGTCGGGTCGTACGCCTTGACCTCGTTCGCGATCCTGGCCTGGTCGTACTGGCCCCAGCCCTCGTTCTGGTCGACCCACATGACCAGCGACGGGGAGCTGCGGTGCTGGTCGATGATCGCGTGGAACTCGGCCTCCCACTGGGTGCGGGCCGCCGAGGACGGGGCCTTGCCGGTGTCCATGGCCGGCATGTCCTGCCAGACCAGGAGGCCCAGCTTGTCCGCCCAGTAGAACCAGCGCTGCGGTTCGACCTTGATGTGCTTGCGGACCATGTTGAACCCGAGGTCCTTGTGGGCCTGGAGGTCCGACTTGAGCGCGGCGTCGGTCGGCGCGGTGTAGATGCCGTCCGGCCAGTAGCCCTGGTCCAGGGTGCCCGTCTGGAAGACGAACTTCCCGTTGAGGACCGGCCGCAGGACGTTGTCGACCTTGGCGACCGCGATCGAGCGCATACCGGTGTAGCTGCCGACCGAGTCCGTCACCGCAGAGCCGTCGAGCAGCTCCGCCTTCACGTCGTAGAGGAACGGGTCGTCAGGGGTCCACAGATGCGTGTTCGGCACCGGCACGGAGATCTGGGAGCCGACCGTACCGGTGGCCGAGCCGACCACGGTGCCGCCGCTGGACACGGTGACCCTGGCCGTACGCCCGGACGCCGAGTCGGCCTGCACCTTCACCCGCAGGGTGCTGTCGCCCAGGTTCGGCGTCATGTCCAGCCGGGTGATGCGCGCGGCGGCGGCCGGTTCCAGCCACACCGTCTGCCAGATGCCGGAGGCGGCGGTGTAGAAGATGCCGCCCCCGTTGTGCGGCTGCACGTCGTTGATCCGCTGTTTGCCGACGGCCTGGCCGCCGGTCTGCGTCGGGTCGTAGACGGACACCACGATCGTGTTCGTACCACCGTTGAGCTGGGGGGTGATGTCGTACGAGAACGAGTCGTACCCGCCCTTGTGCGCGCCCACCTGGGTGCCGTTGACCCAGACCGTGGTCTGCCAGTCGGAGGCGCCGAAGTTGAGCACGGTCCGGCGGCCGTTCCAGTTCGAGGGGACGGTGAAGTTCCGCTTGTACCAGAGCTTGTCGTTCTCGGTGATCCTGCGCTGGATGCCGGAGAGCGCGGACTCGGCGACGAACGGCACCCGGATCTGGTCCGGCCACGACGACGGCTGCCCGGCGTCGCGTCCGGTGACCGCGAAGTCCCAGATCCCGTTGAGGTTGGCCCAGTCGGACCGGGTCAGCTGCGGGCGCGGGTACTCCGGCAGCGGCTTGTCGACCGGGACCTGGTTGGTCCAGGGCGTCGTCATCGGCGGGTTCTTCGGCGACCAGGACGCGGCGCCCGCCGGCGAGGCGCCGACCCCGACCAGCGCGGAGGACACCAGCGCCAGCAGGCCGGCCGTCGCGATCGTCCGTCTCCACCACGGCTTGCGGCCGGGTTCTCGTAAACGGCTCACAGGTTCGTCTCCTTGACTCGGTTCGGCCCCCGGGGGACGGGAGCGGTAGGGGGAGGTGCGGGAAGCACCGGGAATCAGACGAGCTGCCAGAGGTGGTCGTCGGTGCCGTTGTCGTCGAACTGGACGACATGGGCGCTGTCGGCCGTGGACATGTTGTCGACGCCCAGGACCTTGCCGGAGTGCCGGTTGCGGATGCGGTACCAGCCGCCGCCGTCCGGCACGAGCTGCCAGAGGTGGTCGTCGGTGCCGTTGTCGTCGAACTGGACGACATGGGCGCTGTTGTCCATGGACATGTTGTCGACGCCCAGGACCTTGCCCGAGTGGTGGTTGCGGATGCGGTACCAGCCGTCGCCCTCCGCCACGAGCCGCCAGTCGTGGTCGTCGGTGCCCGTGTCCCCGAACTGCACGACGTGCGCGCTGTTGGCGGTGGACATGACGTCGACGCCGAGGACCTTGCCGGAGTGCCGGTTGCGGATGCGGTACCAGCGGTCGGCGAGCCACGGCTCCGCGCCCGGGTCCGTGGTCGGGAACGAGGTGATCCGCAGCCGGGCCGCCCCCATCGGGACGAGGGTGACCTCCTCCACCGGCTCGGTGCTGCGGGCCGGCGAGTCCTGGAGCGGGCCGACCACGTGCTCGTCGTCGGCCGTCCACTCCGGGATGCGGCGGGCCTTCGCGGTGATGGACAGCGGGGTGCCGTCGAGCGTGAACGGGTTGGCGGCCTTCACCCGGCGCGCGCCGTGGTGGCGCAGGGACGCGGCGGGCTTCTTCGCGTCCAGGACGAGCCCGTAGTTCCAGGGGCCCGTCGCGTGGACCGCGTACTCGGGGAACTGGTCGCTGCCGCCGATGCGCTCGTACGTCTCACCGATGCGCAGCGAGTACGTGAGCGGGCCGTGGTCCACGCTGACGGAGCCGTGGTTGTCCGCCCAGGTGCGTACGGTGGTGCGCTGCGGGAGGCGCAGGGTGACCCGGTCCCCGTCGGCCCAGGTGCGGTCGACGCGGGTGAAGGCGGGGCCGGCCGGGGCATCGACGCGCCGCCCGTTCACGGCGATCTCCGGGGCTTCGCACCAGGCGGGGACGCGCAGCACCAGCGGGAAGGCCAGCCGCTTCGGAGCCTTCAGGGCCAGTGTGACGGTGTCCGTGAAGGGGTAGTCCGTCTCCTCGGTGAACGTGACCTCGGTGCCGTCGGCGACCTTGGCCGTCACCTCGCAGGCGGCGTACATCGCGGCGGCGAGCCCGCCGTCGGGGGTGGCGAGCCACAGCTCCTCGGTGAAGTACGGCCAGCCCATGCCGTAGTTGTGCGGGCAGCAGCGGTACTGGTCGACGCCGGGCAGGAACGCCTGCATGGCAAACCCGTTCTGGAACTGGCGCTCCGACTTGGGCACGTTGTCCAGGTCCACGCTGTTGGCGCTGGTGATGTAGTGGATCGCCCTTCCCGAGGGGTCGAGCGAGGCGGGCAGCGAGTTGAACGCCAGCTCCTCGCAGCGGTCGGCCCACAGCGGGTCGCCGGTGATCCGGGTCAGCAGCTGGTGGCTGGCCATGAACTCGACGATCCCGCAGGTCTCGAAACCCTGGCGGGGGTCGCCGTGCCCGGGGCGGGCGTTCTCGTCGCCGGCGAAGCCGCCGCCGGGGAACTGGCCGTACTGGTCCATGGCCTTGCCGTACGTCCCGTACGTGTCCCGGGTGTCCTGGGCCGAACCGCTGCGCAGCGCGTACTGGGCGGGCTCGCGGAAGCCCTGGGCGATGTTCACGTTGTGGGGGTTGACCAGGTTGTCGCCCCAGTCGGCACCGTACGTGTGGATCTTGTCGGCGAGGTCCAGCAGGAAGGCGTCGCCGGTCCGGTTGTACAGCCAGAAGACGCTGTCCAGGCCGTCGCCCCAGCGCAGGGCGATCCAGCTGGTGTTGAAGGCGCCCGGGCCCTGGGCGTTCATGTACCGGAAGAAGCGGCTGAGGAAGGGGATGATCCGGGCGTCGCCGGAGTACTCCTGCCAGGAGCGCAGGGCCTGCACCAGCGGCAGGAACGGCCAGAAGTCCGGGCCGCCGTTCAGCGAGGTGCGCAGGGCCTTCGGACCGAAGAACCCGTCGGACTGCTGGGTGGCGAGGATGGCGTCGAACCAGCGGCGCACCGAGGCCAGCGCCTTCGCGTCACCGGTGACGATCGCCAGGTCGGTGTAGCCGCGCAGCCAGTACGGGACCTCCTCCCAGCCGCCGATTTCGGGGCGGACCCAGCCGGTGGCCGAGAAGTCCAGGAAGTGCGAGAACTCCTCGTACCGGCCGCACAACCCGTCGAGCTGGAGCTTCAGCTGTCCGGCGAGCCAGCCGCGCGCGGTGACCGTGCCCGGGGGGAGCTTCAGGAAGGCGCTGGGCTTCAAGGGCGCGGCGTTGGGGGAGTAGTGGCCGCCGGGTGCCGGCCGTACCCGGTGTTCGGCGGCGGTCGCGGTGGCCGACCAGCGGCCGGCCGCCGTGGTGGCGGCGACGGTGGCGAGGGCGCCGGTCATGAGTTGTCTGCGGTTCAGGGGCATGGGGGAGGGCTCCTGCTCTGCCGGACACGGGCCTCCGGCGTAGGTATGCGCATGACAAGAGAGGTGTCGCCGCGGCGCAGCGGTAAGGACCGGATGCGCGCATGGCGAAGGGCGCCGTCGCGGTCCGTACGGAGGGTGCGGCACTTTTCTGCAACGTTGGAAAATGAGGTTCCGGCGGTATGACAGCACGCTGTCAGGCGGCTGTCCAGAGGTGCGACGGCATCGCCCGGCTCGGGGTGCCCGAGTCCGGCGGAGCGGCTCCGACACATTTTGGAAACGCATCGACAACGCTCTTGCCGCCCGTGCCGCGCCGCCTATATAACGTTGTAAACCGAGCCGCCGAGAGGCCGCGCAGGCTCTCACGACCACAGTTTGTGCAGCTAGGGGCCGTCTCCTAGCGGGGCCGTGAGTGCAGTGACATCAGCCGCCGTGCAGCGGCCGATGCATCGTCCAGCCATGACCGACCGCACGCCCCTCGGCGTGCCGTCAACCCGCCAAGGAGCTCCCGCGCATGATGATCCAGCGTCGATCCCGTACCCTCGCCGTGGCCTGCGTCCTCGCCGCCACCGCCACGCTGGCTGTTTCCGGCTGCTCCAAGTCGGAGGGCTCGGACAACAACGCGAGCAGCGACAGCAGTCAGGCAGCGCAGGCGGCCAAGACCCCCGAGTCGTCGTCCGGTTCCGGCTGCTCGCTGCAGAGCTACGGCGCCCCGAAGCTCGACCTGAAGAACGCCGTGGTCGGCTTCTCCCAGTCGGAGAAGGAGGCCAACCCGTTCCGTATCGCCGAGACCCAGTCCATCAAGGACGAGGCGGCGAAGCTCGGCGTCAAGAAGCTCCTCACCACCAACGCCCAGTCGCAGCTGCCCAAGCAGATCAGCGACATCCAGGACATGCTCGCCCAGGGCGCCCAGTTCCTCATCATCGCCCCGCTGAACTCGGACGGCCTGGAGCCGGCGCTCAAGGCCGCGGCCGCCAAGAAGGTCCCGGTCCTCACCATCGACCGCAAGCTCAACTCCACCGCCTGCAAGGACTACGTGGCCTTCCTGGGCTCCGACTTCGTGGAGCAGGGCAGGCGCGCCGCCGACGCCATGATCAAGTCGACCGGCGGCAAGGGCAAGGTCGCCATCCTCCTCGGCTCGTCGGGCAACAACGTCACCACCGACCGCACCAAGGGCTTCGTCGACCAGCTCAAGGCCAAGGCCCCGGACATGAAGATCGTCGCTCAGCAGACCGGTGAGTTCGCCCGCGACAAGGGCCAGCAGGTCATGGAGCAGCTGATCCAGTCCAAGCCCGACATCTCCGCCGTCTACGCGGAGAACGACGAGATGGGCCTCGGCGCCGTCACCGCGCTGAAGGCCGCCGGCAAGAAGCCCGGCAAGGACGTCAAGATCGTTTCCGTCGACGGCACCCGCAACGCCGTCCAGGCCATCGTCAACGGCGAGTACAACGCCGTCATCGAGTCCAACCCGCGCTTCGGCCCGCTCGCCTTCGCGACCGCCCAGAAGTTCTACGGCGGCGAGGAGATCCCCGAGAACGTCATCATCAGCGACCGCTCCTACGACGAGACCAACGCCAAGTCCACGGTCGGCAACGCGTTCTGACCCGGCCGGGACCCCCCTGCCCGTACCGGCTCCGTCGGTTCAACGCCGCCGTGCCGTTCCCCCGTCACGGCGGCCACCGGGCCCACACCCCTGGAAGAGCGGAAGGCCAAGACCAGCCATGGCACCACCCGAAGCAGTACCGCAGCCGCCGGAGCCGGCCGCAGACGTGAAGGAGACGAGCGCGGCCGCCACGGCCCTCGCCGAGGAACCGGGAGCGGCACCGGCCGTCCTGGAGGCCCGCTCGGTGAGCAAGCGGTTCCCGGGCGTCGTCGCCCTCGACGGCGTCTCCTTCTCCCTGCGCGCCGGCGAGACCCACGCCCTGGTGGGGGAGAACGGTGCCGGGAAGTCCACCCTCATCAAGGTCCTCACCGGCGTCTACCGCCCCGACGAGGGCGAGCTGCGGCTGGCCGGCGAACAGGTCTCCTTCAGCCGGCCCTTCGAGGCACAGCAGGCCGGGATCTCCACGATCTACCAGGAGGTCAACCTCGTCCCGCTGATGAGCGTCGCGCGCAACATCTTCCTCGGCCGCGAACCGAAGAACCGTTTCGGCCTCATCGACTTCCCCCGGATGTACCGCGAGACGAGCGAACTGCTCGACGGCTTCGGCGTCCGCGTCGACCCGAAGCGCCCCCTGCACACCCTGGGCATCGGCACCCAGCAGATGGTCGCGATGGCCCGCGCCGTCTCCGTCAACGCCCAGGTCGTCATCATGGACGAACCGACCTCTTCCCTGGAGCCCCGCGAGGTCGAGACCCTCTTCCGGGTCATCGAGGACCTGCGCGGCCGCGGCATCGCCGTCCTCTACGTCAGCCACCGCATGGACGAGCTGTACCGGATCTGCGACCGGGTCACCGTCCTGCGCGACGGCAAGCACATTCACACCGGCGACCTCGCCGACCTCGACCGGATGCAGCTCGTCTCGATGATGCTCGGCCGCGACATGGCCGAGGTACGCCGCGAGGGGCTCACCAACTTCGACTCCGAGGGCCACGAGGCCGCGCGCACCCCGGTGCTCACCGCCACCGGCCTCTCCCGCGACCACCAGCTGCACGACATATCCCTCGACCTGTACGCGGGTGAGGTCCTCGGCCTCGGCGGGCTCCTCGGCTCCGGCCGCAGCGAGACCGCGAAGGCCATCGCCGGAGCGCTCTCCCTGGACTCGGGCGAGGTCGGCATCGCCGGACGCACCCTGCGCCGCCTCACCTCCGCGGGCGCCATCCGCGCCGGCATCAGCCTGCTGCCCGAGGACCGCAAGGCCGAGGGCATCGTCCCCGGCCTCTCCGTCCGCGAGAACATCGTGCTGGCCGCGATGCCCCGGCTCTCCCGCGCCGGCATCGTCTCCCGCGCCAAGCAGGACCGCGTCGTCGACATCTTCATGAAGCGGCTGCGGATCAAGGCGGCGAGCCCCGAGCAGAAGGTCGGCGAACTCTCCGGCGGCAACCAGCAGAAGGTCCTGCTGGCCCGCTGGCTCTGCCTGGAGCCCAAGGTCCTGCTGCTCGACGAGCCCACCCGGGGCATCGACGTCGGCGCCAAGGCCGAGGTCCAGAGCCTCATCGACGACCTCGCCCGCGAGGGCCTCGCCGTCCTGCTCATCTCCTCCGACATCGAGGAACTGATCGAGGGTGCCGACCGCATCGTCGTTCTGCGCGGCGGCGCGGTCGCGGGTGAACTGTCGGGCGACGAGGTGGCCGAGAGCCATCTGCTCGAAGTACTCGCCGACCACTCACCGGCAGCCGCGGACAAGGCGCCGGCCGCCAAGGAGGACCCCCGATGACCCAGGCCGCAGTCACCACCCCCGCGGCGCGGCCACTGGCCCGCCTGCGCGACCCCGCCTGGTACCAGGAGTACGGCGTCTACCTCGCCGTCGCGGTCGTCCTCGTCTTCAACGCCCTGTTCACCGAACACTTCATGACGGTGGACAACCTCCGCACCCAGCTCGTCCAGGTCGCCCCGATCGTCATCGTCGCCCTCGGCATGGCGCTCGTCATCGGCACCGAGGGAGTCGACCTCTCCGTCGGCTCGACCATGGCCCTGGCCGCCGCGCTGCTGCCGCTGTACCTCGGCTACGGACTGGTCCCCGCACTCGTCATGGCGCTGCTGGCCGGCGCCCTCGTCGGAGCGGTCAACGGCACCCTGGTCTCGCTCGTCGGACTCCAGCCGATCGTCGCCACACTCGCCCTGTTCGTCGGCGGCCGGGGCATCGCCCTGGTCATGGCGGACAGCCAGCTCAAGCAGATCGTCAACCCCGACCTGCTGTCCCTGGGCACCGGTTCCTTCCTCGGCATCCCGCTGGTCGTCCTCATCGCCGGCGTCCTCGCCGTCGCCGTGGCCTTCCTCGTCACCCGGACCACCTTCGGCCGCCAGGTCGTCGCCATCGGCGGCAACCGCTCCGCGGCCGCCCTGGCGGGGCTGCCCGTGCGACGAGTGCTGATCGGCGTCTACGTGCTCTGCGGAGTGCTCGCCGCCCTCGCGGGCGTCCTGGCCACCGCCCGGCTCACCGCGAGCGACCCGTCCTCGCTCGGCACCCTCATGGAACTCTCCGCCATCACGGCGGTCGTGGTCGGCGGCACCCCGCTCAACGGCGGCTCCATCCGGGTCCTCGGCACCGTCGCCGGCGCCCTGCTGATGCAGCTGCTGCGCGCCACCCTCATCAAGCACGACCTGCCCGACTCCACCGCACAGATCGCCCAGGCGGCCATCATCATCGCCGCCGTCTACGTCGCCCGGGAGCGTCGGTCCCGATGAACGAAACCTCACCCGCCCCGGTGGCCTCCGCCCCGGCCCCGCGCAAGACCCCCGCGACGTCCGGCGGCACCACGCCGCAGCCCGGCGCCACGGCGCAGCGCCCGACCGGCCGGAGGATCGCCGAACTCCTGCAGCGCCAGGGCGTGCTGGTCGTCCTCCTCACGGTCGTGGTCGTCGCGTCCTGCATCTACCCGTCGACCTTCGCCACCCTGGACAACACCCGCGGGGTGACCGTCCAGGCCTCGTTCCTGGCCGTCGTCGCGCTCGGGATGACCATGGTCATCATCACCGGCGGCATCGACCTGTCCGTCGGCTCCGTCTTCGCCCTGGGCGGAGTGCTCGCCGCCTGGGCCTCCCAATGGGGCATCCTGCCCGCCCTCTTGGTCCCCCTCGTGGTCTGCGGCGCGATCGGCCTGCTCAACGGCTTCCTCGTCGCCCGGGCCGGAATGGCCCCGTTCATCGTCACGCTCGCCACCCTGCTCGGTGCGCGCGGCCTGCTCCTCGCGATCACGGACGAGGGCGCCACCACCTACCTGGTGCCCAAGGACTCGGCTTTCGCCGAACTCGGCCAGGGCGCGCTCTGGGGCTTCGGCCACCCGATCTTCATCGCCCTCGCGCTGTTCGGCCTCGGCGGACTCCTCCTCCAGCGCACCTCGTTCGGGCAGTCGATCTTCGCCGTCGGCGGCAGCAGTGACGCGGCCACCCTGATGGGTCTGCCGGTCGCCCGGACGAAGATGCTCGTCTACACGCTCAGCGGACTGCTGGCCGGACTGGCCGGCGCGCTCAACGCCGCCCGGCTCTCCTCCGGAGTCACCATCATCGGCGTGGGCATGGAGCTCGACGCGATCTCCGCCGTCGTCATCGGCGGCACCCTCCTCATCGGCGGCGCCGGCTCGATCAGCGGAACGCTCTGGGGCGTCCTGCTCCTCCAGGTCATCCAGAACCTGATCAACCAGATCGGCTCGCTGAACTCCTCGTACCAGTCGGTCGTCAGCGGAGGGTTCCTTATCGTTGTCGTCGTGGCGCAGCGCTATCTGGCGCGCAGCCGCAGAACCACCTGAACCGGTGCCGGGGCCCCACGGCCCCGGCACCGTTCGAGCCGTTCGAGCCGAACCGGCGCAGCCGGGCCACCGCGCCTCACCGCGCGACAAGTCGATTCAGGGAGTGCCGTGGGCGTCAGCCTCAAGGACGTTGCGCAACGGGCGGGCGTGTCCATCAAGACCGTGTCGAACGTGGTGAACAATTATCAGCACGTCACACCGAAGATGCGCGCCAAGGTGCAGCAGGCCATCGACGAGCTCGGCTACCGGCCGAACCTCACCGCTCGCCATCTGCGCAAGGGCCGCACCGGGATCATCGCCCTCGCCGTCCCCGAGTTCGGCAACCCCTACTTCGCCGAACTGGCCGGCGCGGTCGTCGACGCGGCCGCCCGGCACGACTACACCGTGCTGGTCGACCACACCGGCGGACTGCGCGAAAAGGAACTCCTGGTCAGCCAGGGATTCCGGTCCCACGTCATCGACGGACTCATCCTCAGCCCGATCCACCTGGAGACCGAGGACCTGATGGCGCGCACCGAGACCGCGCCCCTGGTCCTGCTCGGCGAGCGCGAGTACGAGGCCCCGTACGACCACATCGCCATCGACAACGTCGCGGCGGCGCGCGAGGCCGTGCGCCACCTCATCGGCCTCGGCCACCGCCGGATCGCCTTCCTCGGCTCCCGCACCGGCCGCGAACGCCAGCCCGCCCACCTCCGGCTGCGCGGCTGGCGCGAGGAACTGGCCGCCGCCGGCATCGAGCCCGACGAGGCGCTGGTCGTCGTCACCGACGGCTACGGCCGCGAGGACGGGGCCTCCGCCATGGCCGCCCTGCTGGACCGGGGCGAGCGTCCCGACGCCGTGTTCGCGTACAACGACCTCATCGCCATCGGCGCCATGCGCACCCTCTCCGAGCGCGGCCTGCGCATCCCCGAGGACGTCGCAGTCGTCGGGTTCGACGACATAGAGGAGAGCCTCTACGGCGCCACCACGCTCACCACCGTGGCACCCGACAAGGAGGCCATCGCCCGGCTCGCCGTCGACAGCCTCGTCGAGCGGCTCTCCGGCGACCAGGTGAGCGAGCCCAGGAGGCCCCGGCCCGGCTACCGGCTCGTCGTCCGCGAATCCACCGTTCCCCGGCCCGCCGCCGGACCGGCGGCACCGTAGGTACGGACCGGACGTCCCACCACCCCCGGGGGAGTCCGCCGTCCCCGTCCACGGCCCGCCCGTCCGGCCCACCGGCCGTCCGATCGCCCCAAGGATCATTGATGCCTCGCCCCACCGTGCACAGCAAACCGTTCGGCGCCCACGGGCCCACGGACGTCGACATCTGGACGCTCGACACCGGCACCGGAGTCCGGGCCGAGATCCTCACCTACGGCGGCATCCTGCACCGGCTCACCGTGCCCGACACCGCCGGCACCCCGGCGTCGGTGGTCCGCTCGCTGCCTGCCCTCGACGACTACACCGGCAAGAACCCGTTCTTCGGCGCCCTGGTCGGCCGCTACGCCAACCGCATCGCACACGGCAGGTTCACCCTCGACGGCACGGAGTACCGGGTGCCCGCCACCGACCGGGGCCACGCGCTGCACGGCGGCCCCGACGGCTTCCACACCCGCGTCTGGGAGGCGGCCGGATCCGCCACCGACGAGGCGGCCGTCCTGCGGCTCACGCTGCACAGCCCCGACGGCGACATGGGCTTCCCCGGCGCCCTGGACGTGACCGTGACGTACACCCTCGACACGTCGGGCACCCTCGCGCTCGACTACGCGGCGACCACCGACCGGGCCACCGTCGTCAACCTGACCAACCACGCGTACTTCGACCTGACCGCCCGGGGCGACATCCTCGGCCACACCCTCCAGGTGGACGCCGGGCACTATCTGCCGGTCGACGAGGAGGGCATCCCCGAGAGCCCGGCCGCTCCCGTCGCCGGCACCCCGTTCGACCTGACGTTGCCCCAGGTCCTGTCGGAACGCGTCTGCCTGACGAGCGAACAGCTGCGCAGGGCAGGCGGGTTCGACCACTGCTGGGTGCTCGACTCGCCGGACGCACCCGGCGGACTGCGACGCGCCGCCCGCCTCACGGCCCCGGACGCCCGGCGGGTCATGGAGGTGTGGACGACCGAACCCGGCATCCAGGTCTACACCGCCAACCAGCTGGACGGCACCCTGGCCGACCCCGACGGCGGCCACCACGAACGGCACAGTGCCGTCTGCCTGGAGACCCAGCACCTGCCCGACTCGCCCAACCGCCCCGACCAGCCGCCCACCGTCCTGCGCCCGGGCGAGGACTTCCGCAGCCGCACCGAGTTCCGCTTCCCGCACCTGGCGGACGCGGCAACGGGCGCGTGAGGACCGGGCCCGTCAGGTGACCTTGCGGCCCTCGGCCATGGCGGCCACCGCCCGGCCCAGCCGGGCCGCCCTCACCTCGGGCGAGGGGGCCGTCATCAGCCGCAGGAGCACCGGATAGCGGTCGGACCTGCCGAGCCCCGCGTAGAACCGCCCCGCCGCCTCGTCGGCCGCCAGAGCAGCGGCGAGGTCGGCGGGCACGGTGGCCCGGCTCTGCGAGGGGTACGCCGCCTCCCACCGCCCGTCCGCGCGTGCCGCCTCGACCTCCGCGAGCCCCGGCGCGCGCATCCGCCCGTCCGCGATCAGCGCCGCGACCTTCTCCACGTTGACCAGCGACCAGACGCTGCGCGGCCGGCGGGGCGTGATCCGCTGGAGGTAGTACACCTCGTCGCACGACCTGCGCTGCCCGGTGATCCAGCCGTAGCAGAGCGGGGCGTCGGTGTACTCGTCGACGGTCACCGACGCCACCCCGGAGTTCTGCTTGGCGATCTTCATCCAGATCCCCGTGCTGTCCGCGTGGTGTTTTTCCAGCCAGGCGTCGAGAGCCGCGACACTCGTGAAGGCCAGGGCGTTCTCCTGGATGTCGGCCGTGCCCGTCATGGCTGCGCCTTCCGCTCGGGGCCGGCTCCCGTCGCCCGGCCACACCTCCACGCTAGGCACCCTTCAGGTCAGTTCCCGTCCTATACGTGAAACTACGACGGGCCTCGTAGTATGGGAGCCCCATACGGAGCGACGATGCGGAGAGCGACCGTGAGCCCTGGCAGCACCACCGACCCGGCGGCGGGCGCGCGCACCCTGGCCCACCCCGCCCGCGAGGACATCAGGCTCGAAGCGGTCCTGCACGCGCTCTCCGACCCCGTGCGGCTGTGCGTCGTACGCGAACTGGCGGCCGCCGAGGGTGAGCTCACCTGCTCCTGTTTCGACCTCCCGGTCACCAAGTCGACCACCACGCACCACTTTCGGGTGCTGCGCGAGAGCGGCATCGTCCGGCAGACGTACCGGGGTACCGCCAAGATGAACGGGCTGCGGCGGGACGCCCTGGAGGAGCTGTTCCCCGGGCTGCTCGACCGCGTACTCGAAGCCGCCGCCCGGGAGGCGGAGCGCCTCGGTGAGAGCTGACGCGGGGGTTCATCACCCGACGTCACGCCCGCTGCACGGGCCGTAGTACTTCATTGACCGATCAGCCGCGACGGGACATGCTGTACCCCCGCCACGGCCCGGTTCCGGCGACGCAGGGGATCGCCGGAGCCGGGACGTCTCAGGCCGCGGGCCTGTCGCCGCCCTTGGTAGCGGCGGCCCACTCGACCAGCAGACGCTGGTACTGCTCCTCGTCCTCCGGGGAGAGGTGGCCGCCCGAGCGCCGCCACAGGTCGCGAATGTCTGCATTCACCACAGCTGCGGGGCGTACGGAACCGGACGGGCACTGAGTCGGGGACATGGCTCCAGGCTAAGGCCACGATGTGACAATCCGACCCATTGGGCGTCAGGGACATCTCTCACATGTGTCTCAGGCAACCTTCTCGGTCAGTCCGAGCTCCAGCAGTCCGTACGGCCGCTCCCGCACCGGCAGATGGCGTACGAAGCGCACCTCGCAGCCCAGCGCCGCGGCCCCGCCGTCGGCGGCGCGGTCGTCGCCGACCATCACCACATCCGCCGGGTCCTGTCCCAGAAGTGTGCACGCGGTGTGGAAGAGGCGTGCGTCCGGCTTCTGGACACCGTGCTCGAAGGAGAGCACGTACGCGTCCACGTACCGGTCCAGGCCGTGCGCCCGGAAGACCGGCCGCAGATCCCAGCCGATGTTGCTGACCACTCCGATCCGGACGCCGGCCTCGCGCAGCTCCGCCAGGACCTCCGCCGCGTCCGGGTAGGGCCGCCAGGCGTCCGGGCTCAGATGGCGGTCGTACAGCGCGTCGTACAGGCCCTCGTCGGGCAGCGGGACCTGACGGGCCAGTCCGGTGTACACCGCGCGGTGCAGCTCCGCGCTCTCGTCGCGGTGCGCCCAGCCCTCCGCGAGTTCCCCGGGCATCCGCCGCGGGCCGGGACCGCCCGGCAGCGCGCCGAACGCCTCCAGTTCCGTCGCGTACCGCTCGAACGCGGTCTCGTACACGCCCACCCCCCGCTCGGCCAGGGCCGCGGCGAGCCAGGAACGGACGGATTCGATCCGGAACAGCGTCCCGGAGAAGTCGAAGAGGGCACCCTTGATCGGCATGGCACCGATCCTCGCCGACCGGCCGGCAGCGGGCAAGGGTGCCTGGCCGGCCCCCGGCGGCGCCCGAGAACCAATGGTCAGGCGCTTCGGCGCTCCGCGGAGGCGGCCTGCCACCGTTCGAAGCCGCACACCGCGAACGCGGCCAGTGCCGCCCCCAGGAGCCACCCGCCCAGGACGTCGGACGGCCAGTGCACGCCCAGATACAGCCGGGTGAGACCGACCCCCAGCACCGAGACGGCCGCCGCGCCCACCGCCACCCGCCACAGCCGGGGCCCGGCGCCGGACCGGTGCAGCAGCCACAGCAGCAGCCCGCAGCTCACCATCGCCGTCATCGCGTGACCGGAGGGGTAGGCCGCGTACGAGGCGGAGTCCACCGGGTCCGCCCACCGGGGCCGCTCCCGTCCCACGGCGGCCTTGACGCCCTGCTGGAGAAGCGCGGAGAACAGAGCCGTCGCCGCCACCCACACCGCGAGCGGCCGCGCACCCCGCCACCACAGGGCGACCACGGCGACGGCGATCAGGGCGCGGAAGGTCCACGGATCCCACAGCCAGTCCGTCAGCAGCCGGTTGACGTGGACGAAGCCGGGTTCGGCCACAGCCCGCCGGTGCAGCGCGACCGCCACCTCGCGGTCCAGGCCGGTCAGCGGCCGCCACCGCGCGACGACCAGAGCCGTCACCGCCCCGCCGAGCACCGCGCAGACGGCTCCTGCCCGCGAGAGGGGCGAAGCGACGCGGACGCGGCCGACAGGGGAGAGCAGCGGGAGGCGCATGACACGATCCTCGCCGACGGACGCCCCACCGGCCCCTTCAGCGCGCCGGAAAGCGGAAACGCCGGTTCGTTGCTTCAGGGCGCCGAGCGCTACTTCAGGGCGCTGAGACCCGGGACGAACGCCACCAGCAGCGGCACCACCGGGACCAGGGCCGCCGCCGCGGTCAGCCGCAGCCGCCGTCCCGCCGTCAGCCTGCCCGCCGGAGCCAGCAGCCGGTTCACCCGCTGCGGCAGCTCCGCGTCCGCGGCCGGACAGGGGCCGAACACCCCCCGGTCCTCGTTGAGTTCGACCAGGGCCAGTGCGATCGTCAGCCGCCCGAAGCGCCGCGAGGCCACATCGTCGGCGGCCAGCTCGACCAGCCGGTGCATCTCGTTCCGGAACGCCGCGAACACCGGCACCTGCGGGAAACCGGAGGCCAGCGCCTCCGAGCAATTGAGCAACCAGTCGTGCCGCGCCTGCGCGTGGCCCTCCTCATGCGCAAGGACCGCGTCGAGCTGCCGCCCCTTCAGCCGGCCCAGCGCGGCCGTGGTGATGACGAGTTGGGGCGCGGCCCCGGGAAGCCACCAGGCGTCGGGGCGCTCGCCCTCCAGCACCACCAGCCGCCCGCCCTCGGGCTCCTCGCCGGGCATCAGCGGTGCGCGCACCAGGAGTTCGGCCCGCCGCTGCCTGCGCCGCGACTGCGCGCGGTGGATCACCCGGGCCAGCATGGCGGCCGTCCACACCCCGCCGAGGGCCAGCAGCACCGCCATCACCGCCGACCACGGCCCGTGGCCCGCGAGCGCGTACGCGTCGACGACGGCGTGCGGAGCGGGGGCGAAGACATGGCCGCGCACCGCCTGCCATGCGACGGCGGCGCTGAACGTCATGGAGAGGGCGAACGAGAGCAGCACCGCGGCCACCACGCACTGCCACACCCACAGGGCCACCACGGGTTCCCGCTCCG
Source organism: Streptomyces sp. 2131.1 (assembly GCF_900105515.1). Classification (GTDB taxonomy): domain Bacteria; phylum Actinomycetota; class Actinomycetes; order Streptomycetales; family Streptomycetaceae; genus Streptomyces; species Streptomyces drozdowiczii. The sequence continues at coordinate 6,451,834 of NZ_FNSY01000001.1, forward strand.
GCCACTCGGCCCGCGCCATCAGGCGCGGGGCCACGACGGCGGCCAGCGCGCCGATCAGCAGCAGTGCCAGGGAGACCCACATGGCGCCAGCCTATGAGGGGCGCGCCACACAAGGATACGGGTCCGCTCGCCAAGTGACGCACACCACGAAGGGCGGCCCTCCCCGTCTCACAGGGTGAGCAGCATCGCGAACATGGCTATGCCCATGGTCAGCCGGCAGGCCAGCGCCAGCTCCGGGCGCGCCCCCCAGCCCGAGGGCGGGGGACCGCCGCCGGTGGCCACCGCTGCCACCGGCACCAGCCGGGCGCCCGAGCGCAGCACGTACACCGCGTAGTAGGCGAGGAGCAGTCCCGTCACCAGGGGGATGCCGCCCGCGGCGGCCATGCCCTGGCCGCCCATCGAGTGCGCGGCATGGCCGCCGTGCGCCCCTCCGCCGGCCCGGGCCATCACGACGGCCATGTAGACCATTGCCGAGGAGCCGACCAGATGGTGCAGATGGTGGCCGCTGCGCCGGGAGAACCACAGGGCCCGCAGCGCCGCCACCCCGAACAGCACCGCGTACACCCCCCACCCCCAGGTGGGCGGGGCGACGGCGGCCGCCGGCACTGCCATCGCGGCCATGCCGAAGCCCATCAGCGCCTCCGCCCGCGCGGTCCTGCGCTCCTCCTCGCTTCCCGTACGGGTGCGCAGCAGGCAGTACGAGCCCGTCACCGCGCACAACGCCATCAGCAGCCATCCGGACGTCGCCGGTCCGTGCACAGCGGCCCTCCCCCCGGGCGAACGACATCGCCGTCGGTTAGTCGATGCCCGGGGCCGCACGCCCGTACGCGGCGCACTGGGGTACAGGGGGAGCGCGCGGCGGGAGTGTTTCCGCGATGCGCCTGGTGCGGGCGCCCCCGAGCGCCCCTGGGAAGTGGCCCGGAGCAGGGGCGGGACCGGCGGCGTTACGCTGCTCGGGCACCGCCCTCTGACGAATTCGGAGAAACACCGCCATGGACACCGCGCCGCCCCGAGACACCGGGAAGCTGACGTTCCGCGACGCCACCGAGGCGGACGTGCCCGCCCTCGTGGAGCTGATCGAGTCGGCGTACCGCGGCGACAGCAGCCGCGCCGGATGGACCACCGAGGCGGACATCCTCCAAGGTCAGCGGACCGACCCGCAGGGGGTGCGCGAGGTGGTCGAAAGCCCCGGCAGCAGGCTGCTCGTGGTGGAGCGGGACGGCGCCCTCGTCGCCTGCTGCCAGTTGGAGCACCGCGGCGAGGCCGCCTACTTCGGCATGTTCGCGGTCCGTCCCCTGCTCCAGGGCGCCGGCCTCGGCAAGGTGATCATCGCCGAGGCCGAGCGCTCCGTCCGGGAGGGCTGGGGCGCGCGGGAGATGCACATGACCGTGATCTCCGCCCGGGCGGAACTCATCGCCTGGTACGAGCGCCGCGGCTACCGCCGTACGGGCCGGCTGTCCCCGTTCCCGTACGGGGACGAGCGCTTCGGCATCCCGCAGCGCGACGACCTCGCCTTCGAGCTGCTGGTCAAGGAGTTCGAAGGCTGACGGTCAGGCGGCGCCGCCGCCGCGCTGGATGTCCGGGTGGTCGGTGGTGACGCCGTCGAGCCCGAGGCCCCGGGCCAGCCGCAGCTGGTCCCGGGTGTTGACCGTCCAGCCGAACACCGTGAGCCCTTCGGCGTGGGCCTTCTCGACGAGTTCGAGCGTGATGCGCCGGATGTTCAGCACCAGCCGGGCGGCGCCCACCGCCTTCGCGCGGTCCAGCAGGTCCTTGTCCCACCGGCTCGCCACGAGGGCCGTTCGCACACCCGGGACCAGCTGCGCGATCTCGGCGATCGCCTCGTCGTGGAAGGAGATCACCTCGACGCGCTCGACGAGACCGCGCTCGTGCATCACCCGGGCCAGGGTGCGGGCGGCGGCCACGTCCTTGATCTCCGCCTGGAGCGGGGAGCGCACGGCGTCCAGGACCTCCTCGAAGACGGGCACCGGCTCGCCCAGGCCCGCGTCGAGCGCGCGCAGCTCGGCGAGCGTCTTCTCCGCGATCGGCCCCTCGCCGTCCGTCGTCCGGTCCACGTCCGCGTCGTGCATGACGGCCAGCGCGCCGTCCTTGCTCAAGTGCAGGTCGAGCTCGATGAGGTCCACGCCCTCCCGCTCGGCGCGGACGAACGAGCGCAGGGTGTTCTCCGGCTCGATCCCGGCCGCTCCGCGATGACCGATCGTGAGAAGAGACAAGGCAGGCTCGCTTCCGTCGACACTCTGTTTCCCGTGCGCCGCTCCTGCCCGCACGGCGCGGTGCTCCGCCCGCGGTCGGCAGCCTAATGGCCCGCGCAGACGGGGCCCGGGAGGTGTGGGGCCCGCTCGCGCAGCGCGTCGGAATGCCGCCGAAGAAGCCGCCGGGGCGGCACGGCACAGGAAAAACAGCGGTGACCATGGGGGTCGGCAGGACGATTTCCACAACCCCACTTGTCCCCGGGACTCGCGCGCGGATACGGTGGTGAGACGCGAGGTTCTCCCGTGGAGGAAGTGTGATGACGGAAATTCTTGTGCACGAAGCCGAATCCGGCGACATAGCTGCTGCCGCACGGGTGATCGAGCACCCGGCCTGGCCCGCGCTCAAGAATGCCGTGGAGGAGATCCGCCCCTGGCAGTCCAAGGACGGCTCCATCGACTTCGACGCCGAGGGCGCGCCCGCCCCGGCCTTCGCCGAGGCCGCTGTGGAACGGGTGATCGCCGCCGTCGAGCAGCTCTCCCCGCTGCTCCCGCACGACGCCGCGTACCACCGCGCCCTCGTCAAGGACCTGCGCGGCTGGGTCGGCGGCGGCTTCGACGTCCCCGACTTCCTCGACTCCCTGCTGGCCTTCCAGCCTGCCAAGGGGCGCGCCGACGGGCTCCAGCACCTGGTCGTCTTCGCGATGTACACCCAGAACGGCAACCCCGACCGCAACCTCGAAGCGGTCGTGCTGCGGATGGTCTGGCCCGAGTGGCTCGCCGAACTGGAGGCGACCCGCTACGACAACCCGCTGTTCTGCGGCATCACCTTCGAGGACTTCACCTCCGGCTACGACACCAACTCGGCGGTCCTCTTCCCGGAGACCATCGCCGTCCGCGAGGCCCCGAGCGTTTCAGCTGGGGCGGCATCTTCTGCGACCGCGAGGCCGCCCGCTTCCGCCGCGTCACCGAGGCGTCCGTCGACCTGCTCGGCGTGGACCTGCCCGACGACATCCGCGCGATGATCGACGACCAGCAGCGCTGCGAGCAGGCATTCGTGCTCTGGGACATGGTCCACGACCGCACCCACAGCCACGGCGACCTGCCGTTCGACCCGTTCATGATCAAGCAGCGCCAGCCGTTCTGGATGTACGGCCTGGAGGAGCTGCGCTGCGACCTCACCGCCTTCAAGGAGGCCGTGAAGCTGGAGGCCGAGGGCAACGCCCACGGCCGCGACGTGCAGTACGCGGTGCTCTTCGACCGGATGTTCCGCTTCCCGGTCACCGGCGAGCGCGTCCGCAACTACGACGGTCTCGGCGGCCAGCTCCTCTTCGCGTACCTCCACAAGCACGATGTCGTCCGCTGGACCGACAACAAGCTGCGCATCGACTGGGAGCGGGCCCCGCAGGTCACCAACCAGCTCTGCGCCGAGATCGAGAAGCTCTACCGCGACGGCATCGACCGCCCCAAGATCGTCCACTGGTTCGCGGCGTACGACCTCGTCTCCACCTACCTCGCCCCGCACCCCGGCTCCCGATGGGCCAAGGGCCCGGACGCCCTGGACCTCTCACAGCCGCCGCGGAAACTCGTGGACGACGTGCTTCCGGACGAGTTTCCCCTGAGCATGTTCTATGAGGCCCTCTCCAAGAAGCTGAAGAACGTGATCGCCTCCACCAAGGGCATCACCGCCTCGGACGCGGGGAAGGCTGCCGCGTGAGCACAGGTCCCAAGGAGGCGGAGGCCATGAACGGAACAAGCACGGGCGACGCGAGCGGCGTGCTCGAGGGCGCCGTGGTCGCCGTCGCGGGAGCGGCCGGCCCGGCCGGCCGCGCCACGCTGCTGCGGCTCGCCGAGGCGGGCGCCGTCGTCGTCGCGTCGGACTCCCACCCCACCCGGCTCGCCGAGGCCGTCGACGCGGCGCGCTACGCCCACGGCGGCGCGACCGTCACCGGCGACACCGTCGACCTCCTCGACCTCGGAGCCACCCGGGAATGGGCGGCCAAGACGGAGAAGGAGTTCGGCCGCGTCGACGGCGTCGTCCACCTCGTGGGCGGCTGGCGCGGCAGCGCGAACTTCGCCGAGACCGACCCCGCAGACTGGACGCTGCTGGAGAAGCTGCTGATCCGTACGGTGCAGAACACCTCGCTGGCCTTCCACGACTGCCTGCTGCGCAGCGACCGCGGGCGCTACCTGCTGACCAGCGCGGCGGGCGCGAGCAAGCCCACCGCGGGCAACGCCGCCTACGCCGCCGCCAAGGCCGCGGCCGAGGCGTGGACCCTCGCGCTCGCCGACTCCTTCCGGAAGGCGGGGGGCGAGGACGGCCCGCGCAGCGCGGCTGCGATCCTGGTCGTGAAGGCACTGGTGCACGACGCGATGCGCGCCGAGCGCCCGAATGCGAAGTTCGCGGGCTTCACCGACGTCACGGACCTGGCCGATGCCATCGCCGGCGTTTGGGACCGGCCCGCCCCGGAAGTGAACGGAAAGCGCCTGTGGCTGACCCCGCAACCGTAAGGACCGACGCGCGTCGCCACCACGACCCGCAGGTACGCGGTTTCGCCAGTGACAACTACGCGGGAACGCACCCGGAGATCCTCGCCGCCCTCGCCCTCGCCAACGGCGGTCACCAGATCGCCTACGGCGAGGACGAGTACACGGGCCATCTCCAGCGCGTGATGCACAGCCACTTCGGCCCCACCGCGGAGGCCTTCCCGGTCTTCAACGGCACCGGTGCCAACGTGGTGTCGCTCCAGGCCATGACCGACCGCTGGGGTGCCGTCATCTGCGCCGAGTCCGCCCACATCAACGTGGACGAGGGCGGCGCTCCCGAGCGGGTCGGCGGCCTGAAGCTGCTCACCGTCCCCACCGAGGACGGCAAGCTCACGCCGGAGCTCATCGACCGGCAGGCGTACGGCTGGGACGACGAGCACCGCGCCATGCCGCAGGTCGTCTCGATCACGCAGAACACCGAACTGGGCACCGTCTACACGCCCGACGAGATCCGCGCGATCTGCGAACACGCCCACGGGCACGGCATGACGGTCCACCTCGACGGAGCCCGCATAGCCAACGCGTCCGCGTCCCTGGACGTGCCCATGCGTACGTTCACCAACGCGGTCGGCGTCGATGTGCTCTCCTTCGGCGGCACGAAGAACGGGGCGATCTTCGGCGAGGCCGTCGTGGTCCTGAACCCCGACGCGGTCCGCGCGATGAAGCACCTGCGCAAGCTGTCCATGCAGCTCGCTTCCAAGATGCGCTTCGTCTCCGTACAGCTGGAGGCGCTGCTCGCGGGCGACCTCTGGCTGCGCAACGCGCGGCACGCCAACGCCATGGCCCAGCGGCTCGCCGAGGGCGTGCGCGGGGTCGACGGCGTGGAGATCCTCTACCCCGTGCAGGCCAACGCCGTCTTCGCGCGGCTCCCGCACGCCGTGAGCGAACGGCTGCAGAAGCGCTTCCGCTTCTACTTCTGGGACGAGCAGGCCGGTGACGTGCGCTGGATGTGCGCGTTCGACACCACGGAGGAGGACGTCGACGCGTTCCTCCTCGCGCTCAAGGAGGAGATGGCCGCGGCCTGACGGCCACCGGAACAGCACCGGGGTGCGGACGGACCGTCCGCACCCCGGTTTGACGTTTCAGCCGCGCTCGCGCACCTCGGCCGGCGTCGGCGCCGTGCCGCCCAGGTGGGCCGGGACCCACCACGTGTCACTGGCGTCCTTCGGCCGGACCGGATAGGCCCGCTGGGCCGCTTCGAGCAGCTCCTGCACCCGCTCGCGCAGCCGCCGCGTGATGGCGCCCGCGTACTGGTCGGTGGGGGCCTCCACGGGCTCGCCGACGCGGATGGTGATCGGGGTGTGGTTGCGCTTGAAGCTGCGCGGCCGGCCCTTGGTCCACAGCCGTTGCGTGCCCCACAGAGCCATCGGGACCAGCGGCACCCCCGCCTCCTGCGCCAGGCGCGCCGCACCCGACTTGAAGCTCTTGAGCGTGAAGGACTCCGAGATCGTCGCTTCGGGGAACACGCCGACGATCTCCCCGGACCGCAGCGACTCCAGCGCGTGCGCGTACGCGTCCTCGCCCTGCTTGCGGTCGACGGGAATGTGCTTCATGCCGCGCATCAGCGGTCCGGAGACCTTGTGCCGGAATACCGATTCCTTGGCCATGAAACGGACCAGCCGCTTCTGCGGCAGTGCCGCGAGGCCGCTGAAGATGAAGTCCAGATAACTGATGTGGTTGCTGACCAGAACAGCGCCACCGGTCTTCGGGATGTGCTCCGAACCCTGAGTGTCGATCTTCAGGTCGAGCGCCTTGAAAAACGTGCGAGCGGCGCCGATGACCGGCCGATAGACGAGTTCTGCCATCTGGGGAAGACCCTTTCTTCAGCGACCGCGGAGGTTCTCCCGGCGGAAGTTACGCAGCCGTAGGTTTTCGGCATTGGGGCGATCGTGCCCCATACGGTGACGCGGTGGCCAGTCCCGGCGGCCCCGGGCCGCGAGATTCTCGTCACGTAGGGCGGTGGGGAATGCCCGCGCCGCCGCGGGTGCTGACCCCTTGCGTGGAACTCTGACAGGAGGACGGCAGTGGACGGGCAGGCGCGTACGGAGAGGCTGGACGCGGCGGAACTCGGCGCGGAACTGGGGGAGCGGGCCACGCTCGTGCAGTTCTCCAGCGCCTTCTGCCAGCCGTGCCGGGCGACGCGCCGCACGCTCGCGGAGGTGGCCGGGATGGTCGACGGGGTCGCTCATGTGGAGATCGACGCGGAGTCGCACCTCGCGCTCGTACGCGCCCTCGACATCAGCCGCACCCCGACCGTGCTGGTCCTCGACGCCGGGGGCCGGATCGTCCGCCGGGCCGTCGGGCAGCCACGGACCGTCGACGTCGTCGCCGCCCTCGGACAAGCGATGTGACGGGCCGTGATGCTTCTCCCACCTGGTGGGACGCCCTTGACTGCACGTGCCGCGCATCGTCAGTGTGACGCTATGCCGTCAGATCCCCTGCTCCATGGCCGGGAGTACATCGACCTCGCCCGCACCGCCGGCGCGCGCTGTCCGGATGCCTGAGCATCCACGACCCCGCATCCCCGACGCGCAGAAGGACCTTTCCATGACGGCAGCACCCGAGCTCGGCAACCCGCGCACCGCGTCCCCGGACCTCCTGCGTGCGGTGTTCCGGCAGCACGCCGCCGGAGTCGCCGTGATCACCGCCGCCGGCGAGCGCCCCGTCGGCTTCACCGCCACGTCCCTCAACTCCGTGGCCGCCGAACCGCCCCTCGTCTCCTTCGGCGTCGGTACGTCGTCCTCCAGCTGGCCCGTGATCGCCACGGCCGAGCACGTCGGCGTCCACATACTCGGCGAGCACCAGCAGGAGCTGGCCGCCACCTTCGCCCGCAGCGGCGCCGACCGGTTCGGGCCGTCCACCTTTTGGCGCAGCGGCCCGGAAGGCGTTCCACTGCTCGACGGCGTCCTGGCCTGGCTGGTCTGCCGCGTCGTGGCCCGGGTTCCGGCGGGCGACCACCGCATCGTGATCGCGCAGGTGGTCGGGGGCGACCCGGCGGGCGGCGGCCGGCCGCTGGTCTATCACCAGGGCCGATTCACGGCTCTGCGAGACTGAGGCCGCACCGGGTGGTTCCCGCATGTCGCGCGTTGGGCAGATCACAGTGCAAAGCGCTTGCTCATCGGACGTCCACTCGGTGTACTGGCGAGTAATATGACGGTCGGAGCGTCGGTCGCCCCGACCGGAAAACGCCCCATCAGGCGCCTATGCTGCGTGCAACAAGGCAGCCCGGAAATGACGATGCAGTAGGAGAGCCGGCGTGAGCTTGAGGATCGTTGTCACTGTGAAGTACGTGCCCGACGCGACCGGTGACCGGCATTTCGCCGATGACCTGACGTTGGACCGTGAGGATGTCGACGGTCTGCTGTCGGAGCTGGACGAGTATGCGGTCGAGCAGGCGTTGCAGATCGCGGAGGCGGCTGATGATGCGGAGGTCACCGTGTTGACGGTGGGTCCGGAGGATGCCAAGGACGCGTTGCGCAAGGCGTTGTCGATGGGTGCGGACAAGGCGGTTCACGTCGAGGACGACGATCTGCACGGTACGGACGCGCTGGGTACGTCGCTGGTGCTGGCGAAGGCGGTCGAGGAGACCGGGTACGACCTGGTGATCTCGGGTATGGCGTCGACGGACGGGACGATGGGTGTGGTTCCGGCGCTGCTCGCGGAGCGGCTGGGTGTGCCGCAGGTGACGCTGTTGTCGCAGGTGTCCGTCGAGGGCGGTGTGGTGCGTGGCCGTCGTGACGGTGACAGTGCGTCGGAGGAGCTGGAGGCGTCGCTGCCGGCGGTGGTGTCGGTGACGGACCAGTCGGGTGAGGCCCGGTATCCGTCGTTCAAGGGGATCATGGCGGCGAAGAAGAAGCCGGTGAAGTCCCTGGACCTGGATGATCTGGGGATCGACGCGGACGAGGTGGGTCTGGCGGGTGCGTGGACCGCGGTCGACTCCGCGACCGAGCGTCCGGCCCGTACCGCGGGAACGATCGTGAAGGACGAGGGCGAGGGCGGCAAGCAGCTGGCCGAGTTCCTGGCCGGCCAGAAGTTCATCTGAGCCCCGCGCCCCTCTCGTCACCCCGCCTACTTCGCACACGCAGGAGATTGAAGTCCCATGGCTGAAGTTCTCGTCTATGTCGACCACGTGGACGGTGCCGTCCGCAAGCCCACCCTGGAGCTGCTGACGCTGGCCCGCCGCATCGGCGAGCCCGTCGCCGTCGCCCTGGGCAACGGCGCCGCGGACACCGCCGCCGTGCTCGCCGAGCACGGCGCGGTCAAGGTGCTGACCGCGGAGGCTCCCGAGTTCGCCGAGTACCTCGTCGTACCGAAGGTGGACGCCCTCCAGGCGGCGTTCGACGCCGTGTCCCCGGCGGCTGTGCTGCTGTCCTCCTCGGCGGAGGCCAAGGAGATCGCGGCGCGTCTCGCGGTCCGTATCGGGTCGGGCATCATCACCGACGCGGTCGACCTGGAGGCCGGCGACCAGGGTCCGGTCGCCACGCAGTCCGCGTTCGCCGCCTCGTACACGACCAAGTCCCGTGTTTCCAAGGGTGTTCCGGTCATCACGGTCAAGCCGAACTCGGCCCCGGTCGAGCCGGCCGCCGCGGCCGGTGCGGTGGAGGCCCTCGCGGTGTCCTTCTCGGCGCAGGCCACCGGCACGAAGGTCCTCTCGCGCACGCCGCGTGAGTCGACCGGGCGTCCGGAGCTGACGGAGGCCGCGATCGTGGTCTCCGGTGGCCGTGGCGTCAACGGCGCGGAGAACTTCGGGATCATCGAGGCCCTCGCCGACTCGCTGGGCGCCGCGGTGGGCGCCTCGCGTGCCGCGGTGGACGCGGGCTGGTACCCGCACACCAACCAGGTCGGCCAGACCGGCAAGTCCGTCTCCCCGCAGCTCTACATCGCCAACGGGATCTCCGGCGCGATCCAGCACCGGGCCGGCATGCAGACCTCGAAGACCATCGTCGCGGTCAACAAGGACGCCGAGGCCCCGATCTTCGACCTCGTCGACTACGGCGTCGTCGGCGACCTCTTCGACGTCGTCCCCCAGCTCACCGAGGAGATCAACACCCGCAAGGGCTGATCCTCGGAGGCAGCAGGAACAAGCAACGGCCCGGGGCCGCACGGTGAACGCACCGTGCGGCCCCGCACCGTTTCCGGGCACCGTTGACTCGGATGCGGCGGCCTTATAACTTCACTATACGGATTGTTGTTTCCGGGAAGCGGAAACGGCCAGAGTGTGGAGGGTGCGGACGATGGGTCAGCAGGAGAAGGTGGCGACGAGCCTCGCCGGTGCGGTCAGCGACGGGATCAGCGCGTCCCTCGCGGCGGTGGACGCCGAACTCGCCCGCCGGTACCCGGGCGACCCCGGCACACGCCAGCCCGTGCACACGGTCTACGTACCGGGCGACACCTTCACGGCCGGCACCCTGCGCACCTGGGGCGACGAGGCCCTGGAGGCGCTCGACGAGCACGCCCCGGACGCGTCGGCCCTCGCGCGCGTCCTCGGCATCCCGGACGAGCTGGCCGGCCCCGTGTACGACCGGGTGCGCGCCAAGCTGGAGCGCGAGCCGGTCGAGGACCTCAGGATCGACTTCGAGGACGGCTACGGACCCCGTCCCGACGCCGAGGAGGACGAGGCGGCGGCCCGCGCGGCCCGGCTCGTCTCGGAGGCGTACGCGAACGGCACGGCGGCGCCGTACATGGGCATCCGGATGAAGTGCATGGAGGCCGCGGTCCGGGACCGGGGCATCCGCACCACGGACGTCTTCCTCACCGGTCTGATGGAGGCGGGCGGGCTCCCCGAAGGGCTCGTCCTGACCCTGCCGAAGGTGACGTACCCCGAGCAGGTCACCGCGTTCGTCCAGCTCCTCGAAGCCTTCGAGGAGGCGCACGGGCTGCCCGCCGGGCGGCTCGGCTTCGAGATCCAGATCGAGACCAGCCAGTCCATCCTCGCCGCCGACGGCACCGCCGCCGTGGCCCGCATGATCGACGCGGCCCGGGGCCGGGCCACCGGTCTGCACTACGGAACGTTCGACTACAGCGCCTGCGTCGGCGTCAGCGCCGCGTACCAGGCGAGCGACCACCCGGCCGCCGACCACGCCAAGGCCGTCATGCAGGTCGCCGCCGCGGGCACCGGCGTACGTGTCTCCGACGGCTCCACCAACGTCCTGCCCGTCGGGCCCACCCCGCAGGTCCATGAGGCGTGGCGGCTGCACTACGGCCTCACCCGCCGCGCCCTGGCCCGCGCCTACTACCAGGGCTGGGACATGCACCCGGGCCACCTGCCGACCCGTTACGCGGCCGTCTACACGTTCTACCGCGAGGGCCTGGAGCAGGCCGCCGCCCGGCTCGCCGCGTACGTCTCCAAGGCCGGCGGCGACGTGATGGACGAGCCGGCCACCGCCAAGGCGCTCAGCGGCTACCTGCTGCGCGGCATCGACTGCGGTGCCCTGGACACCGACGAGGTGGCGAAGCTGACCGGGCTGACCCGCGCCGACCTCGACGCCTTCGCCTCGCCCCGGCGCGGCACCCTGACGGTCACCGCGCCCTGAGGCGTTCCCTCAGGCCGGCGCGATCTCGCCCGAGCCCCGGGCGATCAGCCGGGTCGGGAGCTCCACGCGCGCCGGGGTGTGATCGGCGCCGTCGAGGCGCCGGAACAGGTGCTCGGCGGCGGTGCGGCCCACCGCCGCCGCGTCCTGGGAGATGACCGTGATGCCGAGCAGGTCCGCCAGCTCGATGTCGTCGAAGCCGACCAGGGCGACCGGCCGCTCCCGCTCGGCCAGTACGCGCACCGCGGTCACCGTCACCCGGTTGTTGCCCGAGAACAGCGCCGTCACGGGTTCCGGGCCGTCCAGCATCCCCTCGGCGGCGGCGCGGACCCGGTCGGCGTCCGTGGAGCCGAGCGACACCCAGGAGTCCTCGACGGTTATCCCGGCCTCCGTCATCGCCGCGTGGTAGCCGCGCAGACGCTCGGTCGCCGTGTGGATACGGGGCTGGTCGCCGATGAAGCCGATCCGGCGGTGGCCGTGCGCGATCAGATGGGCGACGCCCTCGCGCGCCCCGCCGAAGCTGTCCGACAGCACCATGTCCGCCTCGATCCGCCCGGCCGGGCGGTCCACGAACACGGTCGCCACCCCGGCCTTGATCTCCGGCTCCAGGTAGCGGTGGTCGTCGGCGGCCGGGATCACGATCAGCCCGTCCACCCGGCGCGCGCACAGCGCGAGGACCAGTTCCTGTTCGCGCTCCGGGTCCTCGGCGCTCGACCCGTTGATGAGCAGGGCGCCGTGCGCGCGGGCCACCTCCTCCACCGCGCGGCTCAGCGGCCCGTAGAAGGGGTCCGCGAGGTCCTCCAGGACCAGGCCGATGGAGGCGGTCCTGCCCTTGCGCAGCACGCGCGCGCTGTCGTTCCGGCGGAAGCCCAGCGCCTCGATGGCCTCCTGCACCCGGCGCTCGGTGTCAGGGGTGACCCCGGGCTCGCTGTTGACCACCCGCGAGACCGTCTTCAGGCCCACCCCGGCCCGGGCGGCCACGTCCTTCATGGTCGGCCGGATGCCGTAACGGGGCTCGGGATGACGGGTGGTCTCGGCCACGGTGCGCTGTCCTGTCGTCGGTGCGGGCGGTCCCGGCGGGCCGCGGCTGCCGCCGCGCAGGCTCCCGGAGGGTGTGGCGTCGAGCATAGGCCCTGGACAACGTTGTCAAGGGAATGGAGACTGGGCAGACTGTTCACCTGAGCCGCAGGTCCCGCCCCTCACCACCCGGAGCCACACCGATGCATACCGACCTCGTCGCCGCCCTGGACATCGGGGGAACCAAGATCGCCGGCGCGTTGGTGGACCGGGACGGCACCCTCGTGGCCCGCGCGCAGCGCCCGACGCCCGCGCGGGAGAGCGGCGAGCGCGTCATGGAGGCGGTCGGCGGCGTCCTGGCCGACCTGGCCGCGTCGCCGCGCTGGAGCGATGCCGCGGCCGTCGGCATCGGCAGCGCGGGTCCGGTGGACGCGGCAGGGGGCACGGTCAGCCCGGTCAACGTGCCGGGCTGGCGCGGCTTCCCGCTGGTCGAGCGGGTCGACGACGCCACGGGCGGCCTCCCGGTCACGCTGGTCGGCGACGGCGTCGCGATCACCGCCGCGGAGCACTGGCTCGGCGCCGCGCGGGGCCACGACAACGCGCTGTGCATGGTCGTCTCGACGGGGGTCGGCGGCGGGCTCGTCCTCGGCGGCGCCCTGCACCCCGGGCCGAGCGGGAACGCCGGCCACATCGGGCACATCAGCGTGGACCTCGACGGCGACCTCTGCCCGTGCGGGGCGCGCGGCTGCGTCGAGCGGATCGCGAGCGGCCCCAACATCGCGCGCCGGGCGCTGGACCGGGGCTGGCGGCCCGGCCCCGACGGCGACGCGTCCGCTGTGGGCGTCGCGGCGGCGGCCCGGGCGGGCGACCCGGTCGCCCTGGCATCCTTCGAGCGCGCCGCGCAGGCGCTGGCCGCGGGGATCGCCGCGACGGCGACCCTGGTCGAGATCGACATCGCGGTGATCGGCGGCGGGGTGGCCGGGGCCGGCGACCTCCTGTTCGCCCCGCTGCGTACGGCGCTCCGCAGGTACGCCACCCTGTCCTTCGTCCAGCAGCTGACCGTGGTCCCCGCCGTGATGGGCAACGACGCGGGCCTGGTGGGCGCGGCGGCGGCCGCCCTCGCCGCGCGGACGGGCGCGGGGGAGGGCGTACCGGCGCGGGCACTCTGACGCCCGGCGCGGAGGGCGGCCCGGTGTCGAGGGGCCGCCCCCGGCCGACGGCTCAGCACGTCATCCGCAGGTCCCCCCAGTCCGCGTGGTCCGAGTCGATGCCGTCGCCTCCGTCGGTGACCACCAGGCGGACGACCTGCGCCCCGGTCACGTCCGCCGAGAGCGGCTGCGGGGGCATCGCGTTGGTCAGGACCCCGGTGGACGCGGCCTTCGTGCCGTCCGCCCAGATCTCGAAGGCCACGCTGCCCTTGGTGCCCTTCTCGTCGTCCACACCCACCTGGGCCGTCACGGAGCCGCACGCGCCGCCCGCGTAGAACTCGACGCTGCTGGCCGCGTGGACCCCGAGGCCCTTGGCGTACACCTGGCCCCCGACGGTCAGCGGGTGGCCGTCGCCCGCGGCGCTCTCGCCGTTGCTGGTGTCCTTCTCGACGGGCCCGTAGCCGTTCGACGCGCTGAGCTGCGGCAGGTCACTCAGGTAGCCGCCGCCCGCGGGTGGTGGCACCACCACGTGGGCCTGGAACGGCACCGACGACCGCACCCTCTCACCGGTGGGGGAGCGGTACCGGGCGGTGAGCTTCAGGTCGTAGCCGCCGGGAGCCGTCCCGGCGGGCGCCGTCACCTGCCAGCGGGTGCGCAGGGCCCGGCCGGTCGGCAGCGCCGCCGTTCCCGTCGCCGAAGCGGCCTTCACCCGCCAGCCGGACGGGCCGGTGAGCGCGGCGGACACCGTGAGGGCGGGCGTGCGGCCCAGGTCCGTCACCTCGGTCGTCAGCGACGCGGTGCGGCCCGCCTCGACCAACGGGCTGCCCTCCTGGGCGAGTTCCACGGCCGGTGGATGTGCGGACCAGCGCCGGTCGGCGGCGACGCGCAGCAGCACGGTGCCGTGGGCGGGAACGGTCGCCGAGAGGCTGCCCGCCGTGTTGCGTGTGGTGTGGTCCCACAGGTCGCGCACGGTGTATCCGGAGGCGTGCGGCAGGCCCACCGCGGCGGCCGTGGTGGAGATCCGCTGGGCGCTGCCGGTCTCGTTGAACAGCGCGACGGCGCGGCTGCCGTCCTCCATCTCCTTTGCGACGACCCAGCGCCCGCCGTCCGAGGAGAGCACCTCACCCTGCTTGCCCAGGGGGTCCTGGTCGACGGCGATGACCTCCTCGTTGGAGAGGATGTCGAACGTCTCCCGCGAGGCCGTTCGCAGATCGGACCCGATGAGCAGCGGCGCCGCCATCACCGACCACATCGAGAAGTGGGTGCGGTACTCGGTGTCCGTCATCCCGCCGTTGCCGACCTCCAGCATGTCGGGGTCGTTCCAGTGGCCGGGGCCGGCCGCAGCGGACAGCGGGAGGTTGTGCTTCATGATCGACAGCATGCTGCCCCAGCTGTCGTTGATGTCGCCCGTGGTGCGCCAGAGATTGCCCAGTTCGGCGGCCCATTCCCAGGGCTTGTTCTGGCCCCATTCGCAAATGCTGTAGACGATGGGCCGGCCGGTCGCGGCGAGCGCGTCCCGCATCGTCGTATAACGCTCCTTGGCATCCACGCCCTGGTTGTTGCAGTTGTCGTACTTGAGATAGTCGACGCCCCAGTCGGCGAACTGCCGCGCGTCGCTGAACTCGTGGCCGAGCGCGCCGGGAAGTCCGACGCTGTCACAGGTCCTGGTGCCCGCGCTGGTGTAGATCCCGAGTTTGAGCCCCTTGGAGTGGACGTAGTCCGCGACCGCCTTGATGCCGTGCGGAAAGCGCACCGGATCGGCTTCCAGCTTTCCTTCCGCAGTGCGCTGCGGTACCGCCCAGCAGTCGTCCAGATTGACGTACTCGTACCCGGCGTCCTTCAGCCCCTTCTCGACGAAGATGTCGGCGATTCCCTCGACCATCTCCTCGTTGAACTCGGCGCGGCAATGCGTGGAGTTCCAGTTGTTGAACCCCATGGGCGGGGTGAGGGCGAGACCGTTGGCGGCGCGGGCGTCGGCGGCCGGCGCGGGGGCGGACGCGGGCGTGTGCGCGGCGGCGGGAACGACGGCCCCCGCCGTGCACAACAGGCCCGCCGCCAGGGCTCCGAGGATTCTGCGGCGGCTCGCTCGGCTGGGAGCGCTTGGAAGATGACGCATCGTTACGTTCCTCCGTACTCGTGCCGGATCAGATGGCGACATGTGCACGCCAGGACGAGCGATTACGTTAGAGCGTGTTGAAGTCTGTTGGAAGAGGGCGTGTGTCCGGTGGGCTGCATCTCGTCAGAACCCTTGACTGCGCCCCAAGTTGGGGGTGAGATCCAAGCGCACGTTCGGTTGTGTTCGGTTGCCTTCCGGAGGACGGGGTCATGGCACACGCGTACGACAGATCGGATCTGCCCGGCAGCGTCGCGGGACATCGGATGTCCCGGCGGAGCCTGCTGCGGGGTGCGGCGCTCGGTGCCGGTGCGGTCACGCTCCCCGCCCTGCTCACCGCCTGCGGCGGCGGCCCCGGCGGCGACGGCAAGACCATCACTCTGGGATCGAATGCGTCCGACCCCGTTCCGAAGAAGGCGTTCGCCGACGCGTTCAAGGCGTACGCCGGACAGTCGGACGGCCGGAAGGTGAAGGTCAACACCGTCGACCACAACACGTTCCAGGAGAACATCAACCGCTATCTCCAGGGGAAGCCCGACGACGTCTTCATGTGGTTCGCCGGGAACCGCATGCAGTTCTTCGCCAAGAAGGGCCTGCTGCACGACATCAGCGACAACTGGCAGCACTACACGGGATTCTCCGATGCCCTCAAGGACCAGTCCACCGGCGAGGACGGCAAGCAGTACCTCACCCCGTACTACTACTATCCCTGGGCCGTCTTCCACCGGAAGAGCCTGTTCACCGAGCGCGGATATCAGGTGCCGAAAACGCTGGACGAGTACGTGGCGCTCGCCAGGCGGATGAAGAAGGACAAGCTGGACCCCATCGCGTTCTGCGACAAGGACGGCTGGCCCGCCATGGGCACCTTCGACTACATCAACATGCGCACCAACGGATACGAATTCCACAAGAGCCTGATGGCCGGCGAGGAGGCCTGGACGGACAAACGCGTCCGGGAGGTCTTCGACACCTGGCGGCGCCTGCTCCCGTACTGCCAGCCCGGTGCCAACGGCCGCACCTGGCAGGAGGCCGCCACCAGCCTCCAGAAGCGCGACGCGGGCATGACCGTCCTCGGCCTCCCGCACCCCGGCGCGCAGTTCCCCGAGGGCGAACAGGCCGACCTCGACTTCTTCCCGTTCCCCGTGATCAACCCCGAGCACGGACAGGACGCCGTCGAGGCGCCCATCGACGGGTTCCTGCTGGCCAAGAAGTCCAAGAACCTCAAGAACAAGAAGTCCCTGGAGAGCGCCAAGGACCTGCTGAAGTGGCTCGCCACCGGCAAGGCCGAGGACGCCTACCTCAAGAGCGACCCCAACAACATCGCGGTCAGCGACGAGGCGGACACCTCCGGGTACTCCGCGATCCAGAGGAAGGCCGTCGAACTGGTCTCGGGCGCCAAGCAGATCTCGCAGTTCCTGGACCGCGACACCCGCCCCGACTTCTCCTCCACGGTGATGATCCCGGCGATCCAGAAGTTCATCAGCAGTCCGAACGACGTGGACGGCCTGGTCAACGACATCGAACGGCAGAAGAAGACCATCTTCGCCTCGGACTGAACCGGGAGTACGCACCGTGTCGTTCATCTCGGGGCGGCGCACCGGGCGACGGGGTTCGCGGCGCTACACCCGCCGCGACCTCGTCGTGCTCGGCGCCCTGCTCGGCCTGCCCGTCCTGCTCGACCTCGCCATCGTCTGGGGGCCGACCCTGGCCTCCGTCGTCCTCTCGTTCACCAGCTGGGACGGGATCGGCGACATCGAGTGGGTCGGTACGCGCAACTACGTGAACCTCTTCACGAACTACCCGCAGTTCTGGCCGGCCGCCCGGCACAACCTGCTCTGGCTCGCCTTCCTCGGCCTCGTCGCCACCCCGTTCGGGCTGCTGCTCGCCGTACTGATCGACCGGGGGGTTCG
The DNA here is from genome assembly GCF_900105515.1 of Streptomyces sp. 2131.1. GTDB lineage: Bacteria > Actinomycetota > Actinomycetes > Streptomycetales > Streptomycetaceae > Streptomyces > Streptomyces drozdowiczii. Next base: position 6,469,306 of record NZ_FNSY01000001.1, read on the forward strand.
GTTCAGCCGCTTCTACCAGTCCACGCTGTACATGCCCGTCGTGCTGTCGCTCGCCGTGGTCGGCTTCATCGCCCAGCTGGTGTTCTCCCGCGACCAGGGGGCGCTCAACGCCGTGCTGGGCGACACGGACTCGCCGACCGACTGGCTCGGCGATCCCGACCTCAACATCTGGATGATCCTGCTGGCCGCCGCCTGGCGCCACACCGGCTATGTGATGATCCTCTACCTCGCCGGGCTCAAGGCCGTGGACCCGTCCCTCAAGGAGGCCGCCGCCATCGACGGGGCGAGCGAGGCGCAGACCTTCTTCCGGGTCGTCTTCCCGACCCTGCGGCCGGTCAACGTCATCGTCGGCGTCATCACCGTCATCGAATCGCTGCGCGCCTTCGACATCGTCTACGCGGTCAACCACGGCCGCAACGGCCTCGAACTGCTCTCCGTGCTCGTCACCGACAACATCATCGGCGAGGCCAGCCGGATCGGCTTCGGCTCCGCCATCGCCGTCGTCCTGCTGACCGTCTCCCTCGGATTCGTGGTGACGTACCTGGTGCAGGAGCTCCGAGGGGAGAAGGACCGATGACCACCACGCAGGCCGCCCCCGTGCGCCCGGCCTCCTCCGCCCCCGTCACGGCCCGCCGCAGGATCCGCCCGGGGAGGCTCGGCGTGCACGCCTTCCTGATGGCGGTCTCGCTGGCCTTCCTCGCCCCGCTGCTGCTCGCGGTGTACGCGTCCCTGCGGCCGTACGACGAGACCTCGGAGCACGGCTACTTCTCGCTGCCGCGTCATCTCTCCCTGGACTACTACCGGCAGGCGTTCACCGACTCCGGCATGACGAAGTACTTCGTCAACACCATGATCATCGCGGTACCGGGGGTGCTCGTCACCCTCTTCCTCGCCTCGTTCGTGGCCTTCGCGCTCGCCCGCCTGAAGATGCGCGGCGGGCTGGTCCTGCTGATGCTCTTCACGGCCGGCAACCTGCTCCCGCAGCAGGTGATCGTGACCCCGCTGTACGTCGTCTTCAACCGGATCCCGCTGCCCTACTGGATGTCCGACTCGATGACGATGTTCGACTCCTACTGGGCCGTCGTCCTGGTCCAGATCGGGTTCCAGCTCGGCTTCTGCGTCTTCGTCCTGGCCAACTTCATGCGCACCCTCCCCAAGGAGATCCTGGAGGCGGCGGTGGTGGACGGGGCCGGTGTGTGGACGCAGTTCTGGCGGATCACCCTGCCGCTGTGCCGCCCCGCGCTCGCCGCGCTGGGCACGCTCCAGTTCACCTGGATGTACAACGACTTCCTCTGGGCACTGGTCTTCATCTCCGACGGCGACAAGCTGCCCATCACCTCCGCGCTGAACAACCTGCGCGGTCAGTTCTTCACGGACTACAACCTGCTGGCCGCCGGTTCGGTGATCGTCGCCCTGCCGACCCTCATCGTGTTCCTGCTGCTGCAACGGCACTTCATCGCCGGTCTCACGCTGGGGGCCGGCAAGGGGTGACCGGGCCTGTCCGGCGGAGCGCCGCCGGACAGGCCGGAAGCGTCCTACTCGCAGGCGACGCCGTCCCCGTCGCGGTCGAGGTGGCGGCCGTATCCGGGGTCGCCCCGGTGGATCGGAGCCGCGCCGGCCGCGCGTACGGCGGTGCAGTTCGCGTAGTACGCCGGGCTGCCGCCGCCCGAACCGCTGCCGCCGGAGCCCGAGCCGGACCCGGAGTCGTCCGAGGAACCGGCCGGGGCCTTCGGCGTCACCGTGACCTTGACGGTCTTCGTCTTCGTGACGGTCGGCACCGGCTCCGGGCTCGCGGTGACGGTCTCCGTGACGGCCGGCTCCGGCGCGGGTGTCACCGAAACCGTCGCCGTGACGGTCGGCGCGGGCGAGGCCTTCGCCGCGGCCTCGGTCCTGTCGGCCTCGGGTTCCCCGCCGGCGGCGCCCATGCCCACGCCGACGAGGAAGAGCACGGCTGCCGCCGGGATGATGATTCGTTTCCTCGCCCAGCGGGGCGCGCCGCCCCGGGGGCCGGAGGGGCCGCCGGGACCGGCGGGGCCCTGCGGTCCGAACGGGGCCGGCTGCGGGGGCTGCCCCCAAGGCGGCGGCTGCGGCGACGGGTTGTGCGACATGGGACCCCCCAGGAGTTGCGTGGAGAGCCGACCGTAGCCAGGGCCCGGGACGCGCGGGAGGGTAATCCTCCGCTAGTGATGGAGTTGTGACCGAAGTGTGGAGACGGTGACTCGCCACGGTCCGTGGAGCCCCGCCGATGTCAGTGCCGGGTGCGATCCTGCTGGCATGGACGAGATCATGCGACGGCGGGTGTACGGCGCCGACCACGACGACCCCGACCCGGGCCCCCGGCCGGGGCGCGAGTACCGCGAACTGGTGGGCGGACCGCTCGACGGCCTGCTCCTCGACGTGACCGGATGGACGCCGGTCGCCCTCTCGGACGGCTCCGCCCTGGTCACCGAGATCGGCGCCTACGGGCCCGGCGGCCGCGCCGAGTACGGGCCGCGCGCGGACGAGCCGGACAAGTGGGACTGGCGGGGCGATACGCCGTAGCCGGATCGTGGCCGCCCTCACTCCCGTACGCGCAACGCGTCGCCCCGGGCGGGTTTCCGCAGCGGGGTGTTGCGGGCAAGCCACAGGGGGCTGCTACGGAAGAGGGGGAACCGTGATCGTCTGGATCAACGGTGCGTTCGGCGCCGGCAAGACCAGCGCCGCGCGTGAACTGATCGATCTGATCCCGAACAGCACCTTGTACGACCCGGAACTCACCGGGACGGGGCTGCGGAACCTGCTGCCCCAGAAGAAGCTCGCCGAGGTGACCGACTTCCAGGACCTGCAGATCTGGCGGCGCCTCGTGGTGGACACCGCCGCCGCGCTGCTCGCCGAACTCGGCGGGGTGCTGGTGGTGCCCATGACACTGTTGCGACAGGAGTACCGCGACGAGATATTCGGCGGCCTCGCCGCCCGGCGCATATCGGTGCGCCATGTACTGCTCTCACCTGAGGAAACGATCCTGCGCGAGCGTATCGCCCACCGGGCCGAATTCCCCGGTGACGCCGAGGACGTGGACCCGGCCGGCCACTGGGCGTACGACCGCATCGAACCGTACCGCTCGGCCCTCGGCTGGATCACCGGGGACGCGCACACCATCGACAACAGCGCGCTCACGCCGCGCGAGACGGCCGAGCACATCGCGGAGGCCGTTCGCACCGAGGCCGCCCCGGCCTGCGAGATCGTCCAGACACCCGAGCCGACCGCGGAAACCGTCGCCGCCGGGGTGCTGCTCTTCGACGAGCACGACAGATTCCTGCTCGTCGACCCCACCTACAAGCCCGGCTGGGAGTTCCCCGGCGGCGTGGTGGAGGCCGGGGAGGCGCCCGCACAGGCCGGCATCCGGGAAGTGGCCGAGGAGATCGGTATCCAGCTCGATCGGGTGCCCAAGCTCCTCGTCATCGACTGGGAAGCCCCGGACCCGCCCGGATACGGAGGGCTGAGGCTGCTGTTCGACGGCGGTCTGCTGCCGCGGGCGGACGCCGAGCGGCTGTTCCTCCCCGGCTCCGAACTGCGCGGCTGGCGGTTCGTCACCGAGGCGGAGGCGGCCACCCTGCTGCCGCCCACCCGCTACGAACGGCTCTGCTGGGCGCTGCGGGCCCGCGAACGGTCAGCCGTGCTCAACCTGGAGGCCGGCGTCCCCGTCGGCTGAGGCCCGCAGCACCGCGGCGGCGTCCTCGGTTAGGGGGCCGCCGTGACCGAAGCAGACCGTGGCCGGTTCAAGCGCGGCCAGCCGCCGGAACGAGGCCGCGGCCTGCTCGCGGTCGATGTTGAAGACCCCCAGCATCACCTGGCCCACCCCGGCCACGCAGTCGCCCGTGAACAGGACGCCGTGCCCCGGAAGATGCAACCCGATGGAGCCCGGCGTGTGCCCGGGGGAGTGGACCACCCGCGCCCCGCCCCCGAACGGCAGGGTCTCGCCGTCGGACAGCTCGGTGTCGACCCGGGTCGGGGGCGCCGGAGGCACGGTGAGCGCGTGCTCGTACAGCGGGCGTTCCCAGTCCAGGAGCGCCGGCTCCCCGACCTCCTCCTCGCCCCGGATCACCGGCGCGTCCAGGCGGTGTGCGAGGATCTCGGCACCATGCCGGTCGGCCAGCTCCTGGGCGGCGCCGTAGTGGTCCCGGTGGCCGTGGGTGATGACGATCCGGGCGATGCCGGCGGGGTCGTGGCCGAGGCCGCGCACCGCCTCCTCGATGGCGGACGCCGCGTTCACGTCGCCCGCGTCGATCAGGGTCAGCTCGGTCCCGTCACGCCAGAGGTACGCCTGGCCGATCGGGAAGCGGAACATGTGCAGCTGCGGAAGCACCTCGACGAGATCCATGCGGCGAACGTACGGCGAGCCGCCCGGCCACCGCACGGATCTACGCTCTCGGCGAGCTTCGCTCAACGCGTAGCCCGTTCCCGACGCGGGCTCAGACCGCCTTGGACGCCGCGTAGTTGCGCAGGAACAGCGCCTCGGTCACCGACAGCCGCTCCAGCTCCTCGGGCGAAACGCTCTCGTTCACCGCGTGGATCTGGGCCTCCGGCTCGCTCAGCCCGATCAGCAGGATCTCCGCGTCCGGGTACAGCTCGGCCAGCGTGTTGCAGAGCGGGATCGAGCCGCCCATGCCCGAGGACTGCATCTCCTGGCCCGGGTACGCGACCCGCATGGCGTCGGCCATCGCGGTGTACGCCGGGCTCGCGATGTCCGCGCGGAACGGCTGCCCCTGGCCGACCTGCTCGACCGAGACCTTCGCGCCCCACGGGGCGTGCGCGAGCAGGTGCGCGGTGAGCAGCTTCGTCGCCTCGTCCGCGTTCTGCCCCGGCGGCACCCGCAGGCTGATCTGGGCCCGCGCGCTCGCCTGCACGGAGGGCGTCGCACCGACCACGGCCGGGCAGTCGATGCCGATCACGGTGACGGCGGGCCGCGCCCAGATCCGGTCGGCGACCGTTCCCGTGCCGATCAGCCCGACCCCGTCGAGGACCTTGGCGTCCTTGCGGAACTCCTCCTCCGGGTACTGCAGTCCGTCCCACGCCGTATCCGCGCTCAGACCGTCGACGGTCGTCGAACCGTCCTCGGCGCGCAGCGAGGCGAGCAGCTGGATCATCGCGGCCAGCGCGTCGGGCGCGGCACCGCCGAACTGCCCCGAGTGCAGGTTGCCCTCCAGCGTGTCCAACTGCACCCGCAGCATCGTCATGCCGCGCAGCGTCGACGTGACGGTCGGCAGCCCCACCCGGAAGTTGCCGGTGTCACCGATCACGATGGTGTCGGCCGCCAGCAGCCCGGGGTGCGCCTCGGCGTACCGCTCCAGACCTCCGGTGCCCTGCTCCTCCGAACCCTCCACGATCACCTTGACCGAGACGGGCACCCCGCCGTCGGCCTTGAGGGCGCGCAGCGCGAGCAGGTGCATGATGAAACCGCCCTTGCAGTCGGCCGTGCCCCGGCCGAACCAGCGGCCGTCGCGCTCGGTCAGCTCGAACGGCGGGGTGAGCCAGGCCGACTCGTCGAGCGGCGGCTGCACGTCGTAGTGCGCGTAGAGCAGTACGGTCGGAGCGCCCTCCGGGCCCGGCAGGAGACCGTAGACGGACTGGGAGCCGTCCGGGGTGTCGAGCAGTTCGACGTCCTGGAAGCCCTCGGTGCGCAGCGCCGCGGCGACCCACTCGGCGGCGGCCTCGCACTCGCTCCTCGGAAAGACCGCGGGGTCCGCCACCGACTGGAAGGCCACCAGCTCGGTCAGCTCCGCCTTGGCGCGGGGCATCAGCGAGGCGACGGTCTCGGAAATCGGATGGCCGGTCATGGGGCACGCTCCTGGTAGGTGCGACGTTATGTGTACGTTTCCGGGTACTCGTACGCCTGGAGTGCGGCATCGCGGGCACGTCGGAGACTCGGCCGATCCTCCCACAGCGGATCTCGGCCACAACGCGCCGTAGGATGCCGTGAGCAGCTTGGGCCACTGGTCGGATCGGGAGCAGAAGCACATCGTGAGCAGCGAGAACGCAGACGCCGGACATGAGCACGAAGAGTCGTCCGTGTGGGACGTCGTCGTAGTCGGCGCCGGACCGGCGGGAGCCTCCGCGGCATACGCGGCGGCCGTCGCCGGCCGCAAGGTACTGCTCCTGGAGAAGGCGGAGCTGCCCCGTTACAAGACGTGCGGCGGCGGCATCATCGGATTTTCGCGCGACGCGTTGCCGCCCGGGTTCGAACTGCCCCTGAAGGACCGGATCCACGCGGTGACCTTCTCGCTCAACGGCAGACTGGCGCGCACCCGCCGCTCCAAGCGGATGCTCTTCGGGCTCATCAACCGCCCGGAGTTCGACGCGGGGCTCGTCGAGCAGGCGCAGAAGGCCGGTGCGGAACTGCGCACCGGGGCGACCGTCTCCCGGGTGGAGCAGCACGGTGCCGCGGTGCCCGACCGGCGCACGGTCGCCGTCGTGCTGGCCGGCGGCGAGACCGTCCTCGCCCGCGCGGTGGTGGGCGCGGACGGCAGTGCCGGGCGGATAGGAGCCCATGTCGGGGTCAAGCTCGACCAGGTCGACCTCGGCCTGGAGTCGGAGATCCCGGTCCCGCCCACCGTGGCGGAGGACTGGGCGGGCCGCGTCCTCATCGACTGGGGTCCCATGCCCGGCAGTTACGGCTGGGTCTTCCCCAAGGGCGACACGCTGACGGTCGGCGTGATCTCCGCGCGCGGAGACGGCGCCGGCACCAAGCGGTACCTGGAGGACTTCGTCGCGCGGCTCGGCCTCGCCGGGTTCGAGCCGACGGTCTCCTCCGGCCATCTGACGCGTTGCCGCAGCGAGGACTCGCCGCTCTCGCGCGGCCGGGTGCTGGTGTGCGGGGACGCCGCGGGCCTGCTGGAGCCGTGGACCCGCGAGGGCATCTCGTTCGCGCTGCGGTCGGGTCGGCTCGCCGGTGAGTGGGCGGTGCGCGTCGCCGAGGCGCACGACGCGGTGGACGCCCGCCGCCAGGCGCTCAACTACGCCTTCGCCATCAAGGCCGGGCTGGGCGTCGAGATGGGCGTGGGCCGGCGCATGCTGAAGCTGTTCGAGCGCCGCCCGGGTCTGCTGCACGCCGTGCTGACCGGCTTCCGCCCCGCGTGGAACGCCTTCGCGGGCATCACCCGCGGGACGACCTCGCTGGCCGAGCTGGTCCGTTCGCACCCGCTGGCCCAGCGGGCGCTCTCGGCGATGGACCGTTAGGACGCGGGTTTCCAGGGGGCTGACGCGCCGTCCGGTGCGTCAGCCCTCTTCGCTGATCAGGAAGACCGGGTGGTCGGGGCAGGCCGCCAGGAGTTCGGCGTCCGTGGACTTCGCCGTGATGCCCTGGAAGTACTGGTTGACCTCCCAGCCCCAGCGCTCCAGGTAGGCGCGGACGACGGCCGCCTTGTGCGCGTCGTCCGCGATCTCCACGGCCATGAAGGTCCGCGTCCTGCGGCCGGTCCGCAGCTCGCCGCCGCCCGCCGCCCGCATGTTGCGCACCCACTGCGAGTGGCCGCGGGCGGAGACCAGGTAGCGCGCTCCCTCGTAGGTGTGCGGGTTGACCGGGACGCGCTGCATCTTGCCGCTCTTGCGGCCCCGAACCGACAGCTCCTGCGAGCCGAGCAGGCTGATCCCGTGCCGCGCGAGCCAGCCGACGAGGCTGTTGAAGCGGACGTTGAGCGGGCTGCCCTGCAGGTAGTACGGCTGCGTCTGCGACATGGTGTGACCCCAACGGTGGAGAGAGCATTTCCGAGAGCAGTGCTCTCGCTTGAGATCAGTGTGCACGGGAGTGGTGCTCAAAAGCAAGAGCGGTGCTCTCGTTTTTGTTCGGCGCTCTGCGCGCGTGGCAGACTGAACCCATGAGCGCTATCCGGGGAGCCAGGGAACGGGCCCGCATCGAGGTCACCGCCGCCATTAAGGACGAGGCGAGGAAACAGCTCGCCGCCGAGGGCGCGGCGAAGCTGTCGCTGCGCGCCGTCGCGCGTGAGCTGGGCATGGTCTCCTCGGCGCTCTACCGCTACTTCCCCAGCCGCGACGACCTGCTGACGGCTCTGATCGTCGACGCGTACGACGCGGTCGGGGAGGCGGCCGAGCGGTCCCACCGCGCCGCGACCGGGGCGGCCGGCGCGCCCGGCACCGGTCTCGCCCGCTGGGTGGCCGTCGCCTGCGCCGTACGCGACTGGGCCCTGGCCCACCCCCACGAGTACGCGCTCATCTACGGCTCGCCCGTGCCCGGCTACACGGCACCGCAGGACACCGTCGGCCCCGCCGCACGCGTCGGCATGGTACTCATCGCCATCGTCGAGGACGCCCACCGGGACGAGGGCCTGGCGCTCCCGCCGCTCCCCGACGAGCTGCGCCCGGAGGCCGAACGGCTCGCCGCCGACATCGCTCCCGGTCTGGCCCCGGCGGTGGCCGCACCGCTCGTCGCGGCCTGGGCGCAGCTGTTCGGGCTGGTGTCCTTCGAGGTGTTCGGCCAGTTCAACCGGGTCGTGGAGGCCCGGGAGGTCTTCTTCCGTCAGGCCGTCACCGAACTGGCGCGCACGGTGGGCCTGCTGGGAAGGCGCGGCTGAGGGCGGCGGACGTCCGCCGCGGCGCAGGGCGCGCCCCGCCGACTGAGCCCGGGCTCAGGCCGTCACGACCAGGTGATCGACGAGTTGTCGCGCCACAGCCGGGCCAGATCCTCGTCGCCCGCCACCGTCAGGGCCGTGAGCGGCAGCCGGTTCCACAGGGTGAGGTAGAGGGTCTCGGCCGGAGCTCTCAGCTCGCAGTCCACGGCGGCCTCTGCGACCGGCCCCTCCTCCCGCACCGCCGACGGCGGCTCGGCCGACAGCCGTACGGTCCACACGGTGTCCGTGTCCGTCGCCCGGACCCGCAGCATGCGCGGGGTCCCGGTGCGCACCCGGCTCTTGGGGCGGGCGTGCATCCCCCGCAGCAGTTCGTCGATGCCGTCCAGCGCGTGGTCGGGTGCGACGGGGGAGAGAGCGCCGCCGCGCGCGGACTCGGCGTCCACCCGGTGGATCGTCGTCTCGTGCGCCTGGCGGCGCGCCCAGAAGGCGAGCGGCGACGAGGCGGGGAGGAACGACCAGCACTCCACGTCGAGCGGCGCGTTCGCCAGTACTTCCACCAGGTGCCGGTGTCCCTCGCGGAAGTGGGCGACCAGCTCCGGGCCGTCCAGCTCCGACTCCCCGGCGTCTGGGACGTACGAGGTGTGACCCTCGCGTACGAGGGCGGCGGCCCAGGCGTGCACCATCGCGGTGTGCCTGAGCAGATCGCGCACCCGCCAGTCCGGACAGGTGGGCACCGGCGCCCCGGCCCCGGCCGCGTCGGCCGCGTCCGCGAGGAGGCGGCCCTCGGCGGCCAGGGTCTCTATGTGTTCCGTGATCTTCATGCCCGGATTGTGCCAGCCGGTCAGGCGCCCTGGGGGTGGGCCGCACGGGTCCGGCGGGCACCGCCGAGTACGAACCGTACGAACCAGCCCAGCGCCAGCGACTGCACCAGCACGGACACCGTCAGCGCCAGGTACATGAACCAGGCCGGACCGAAGGACTCGGCCCCCGCCATCGAGCCGCCGAGCAGGAACAGGAAGACGGTCGGCGCCGCCAGCAGGAACAGCCAGACCCCGGCGAGCGAGGCGTCCTCGTGGGTGACCAGCAGGGTATCCACGGTGACGAACACGGCGGCCGCGACGACCGCGCCCAGGTAGATCAGCGACGCGGCGTTACCGAAGGTGAGCCGCGCGAGCGTGCGGATCGTCGGCTGGTTGATGACCGGCATGTTCATGGTGTGCTCCCCGTCGATGGCTGTGTCTCCATCGTGCGCGCGGGGAATCGTTCCTGCCTGAGTACCGCTACTCATTCGCTCAGTTGTGCGCTGCCTTGCGGGCGCCGTACCCCAGCGCCGCCGCCGCGCCGGCCAGCACCGCCACGGTGGTCAGGGCCACCGGCAGCGAGAACCAGTCGGCCAGGAAGCCGATCGCGGGCGGCCCGAGCAGCATGCCCCCGTACCCGAGCGTCGAGGCCGCGGCGACTCCGCCGGGGCCGGCCAGCTCGCCCGCCCGGCCGACCGCCACCGGGAAGATGTTGGCGAGCCCGAGCCCGGTCACCGCGAAGCCGAGCAGCGCCAGCCAGGCCGTCGGTGCCAGCGAGCCCAGGATCATTCCGGCGGCGGCCGTGGCGCCGCCCGCCACCAGGGTGCGGGTCTGGCCGAGCCGTTCGAGGAGAAGGGTGCCGCTGAGCCGGCCGGCCGTCATCGCCAGCGCGAACAGCGAGTATCCGGCTGCTGCGATCCCGGGCCGTGCGTGCAGGTCCTGCTCCAGGTGCAGGGCGCCCCAGTCCGCCAGTGCGCCTTCGCCGTACGCGGTGCAGAGCGCGATCACGCCGAACAGCAGCACCACCTTGCGCGCCCGCCCGTCGAGCGGCCGGGCGGGCTTGCCGGCGGACGGGGCGTCCGCCTGCTCCGGCGCCCTGGGCGCGGGGTGCCGCAGAAGTTCCGGGCCCGCGAGGGCGGTGACGACCAGTCCGATTCCGGTCAGGAAGAAGAGGTGCAGAGCGGGTGACAGGCCGCCCGCGACGAGCCCGCCGAGGCCCGCGCCGATCATCCCGCCGAGGCTGAACGCGGCGTGGAAGCCGGGCATCACGGGGCGGCGCAGCGCGGCGACCAGGTCCACCGCCGCGCTGTTCATCGCCACGTTCATCCCGCCGTACGCGGCACCGAAGACCAGGAGCACGAGCCCCAGTGACAGCGCCGAGTGCGTCTGGGCGGGCAGCGCGATGCTGAGGGAGAGGAGGACACCGCAGACCACGGTCACCGCGTGGCTGCCGAACCGGTGGCAGAGCCGGCCGGTGAGCATCATGGTGATCACGGCACCGGCGGAGACGCCGAGGAGTGCGAGGCCGAGGGTGGAGGCCGAGGCGCCGGTCTGGTGCTTGATGGCCGGGATGCGGACCACCCAGCCGGCGAAGAGGAAACCGTCGAGGGCGAAGAACACGGTCAGCGCGGTACGGAGACGGGCCGGCGGGAGCGCGGCGGTGTTGCCGCCAGGTCCCCCGGGGAGTGCCGTCCGCAGTTTGTTTAGTTGCGGCACAAACTCAGCATAGGGGCGGCCGGACGGCCGACGCAAGACGGATGCCCCGCCCGGCCCGGAGCGCGAGGCCCGCAGGCGCACACCCGGGGCAAGTCGGCCACCACGGCGTCAAACGCACCTCCGGATCATGGGAGACTCGCCCCCATGAACGGCAAGGTGACCACCACCCGGACGAAGTTGGAGAGGGGCCGCAGCGCGCTCGGACCCGCCCTGGAACTGGTCCACACCGGACGCGCGCCCACGCGTGCCGTCCTCACCTCCGAGCTGGGGGTCACCCGGGCGACGGCAGGCGCGGTCGCAGCCGAGCTGGAGGCACTCGGCCTCATCCGGGTCGACTCCAGCCCCGGTTCGGCCGCGGGTTCGCAGGGGCGGCCCTCGCACCGGCTGGCCGTACGGGAGTCCGGCCCCGTGGCCGTCGCCGCCCAGGTGCACGCGGACGGCTTCCGCGCCGCGCTCGTCGGCCTCGGCGGCCGGCTCGTCGCGACCGCGCCCGGCTGTACCACCATCACCGCCGACCCCGCCCAGGTCATCGGCGAGGTCGTCGACGACTGCGCGCGGCTGCTGCGGGACAGTGGACTGCGGTGCGTCGGGGCCGGCCTGGCGGTGCCGTCGGCGGTCGCCGAGCCCGAGGGCACCGCCCTCAACCCGCTGCACATCGCCTGGCCCGCCGGTGCCCAGGTCCGCGAGATCTTCGCCACCTGCGTACGCGAAGCGGGCATCGAGGGACCGGCGTTCACCGGGAACGACGTCAACCTGGCCGCGCTCGCCGAACACCGGCACGGCGCCGGGCGCGAGGCGCAGCACCTGCTGTGCGTCGCCACCGGACACCGCGGCGTCGGCGGCGCGCTCGTCCTCGACGGCCGCCTGCACACCGGGAGTTCGGGCCTCGCCCTGGAGGTCGGCCACCTCACCGTCAACCCGGAGGGCCGCCCCTGCCACTGCGGGGGCCGCGGCTGCCTGGACGTCGAGACCGACCCGCTGGCCTTCCTCACCGCCGCCGGACGCACCCCGGGCCCCGAGGAGTCCCTGCTCAAGCAGTCCGGTGACCTGCTGCGCAACGAGTACGAGGACCCGGCGGTGCGCACCGCGGCCGAGGAGCTGATCGACCGTCTGGGCCTCGGGCTCGCCGGACTCGTCAACATCCTCAACCCGGACCGGATCATCCTCGGCGGGCTGCACCGCGCCCTGCTCGACGCCGACCCCGAACGGCTGCGGGCGGTGGTGGCCGACCGCAGCCTCTGGGGGCGCAGCGGGAGCGTGCCGATCCTGCCGTGCACCCTCGACCACAACAGCCTGGTCGGGGCGGCGGAACTGGCCTGGCAGCCGGTCCTGGACGACCCGCTGGGGGCGCTGGCCTGAGCGGGCTCAGACCCCCGGCGCCTCGAAGGCGAACGCCCGGGCCGCGTTGGCTACCAGCATCGCTTCCACGGCCTCGGCGCCCAGTACCTCCTCCAGCCGGGGACGCAGCCGGCGCAGCAGGTACGGCATGCCGGGGGTCTCCGGCACCGTCGTGTCACCGCCCAGCAGCAACTGCCCGGCGAGCCCGGCCCCGGCCAGCTCCGCCAGCTCGTCCGGCAGCCGCCAGTCCGTCGCGTGGTTGGCCCGCGAGGGCCCGTCGAACGCCAGGAAGGCCCCCGCCCGAGCCGCCTCCCGCTGCACCGCCCCGTCCGGGGAGCGGCCGAGATGGCCCAGGATCACCCGGTGCGGCGGGACGCCCGACTCCCCGCACAGCAGCTCCAGGACGTCGAGCGCGGCCGTGCCCAGCTCCAGGTGGACGGCGATCGGCGCACCGGTGCGGTGATGGGCCTCGGCCGCCGCGGTCATGGTGAGCCGGGCGTGGGCGTCGAGCGTGTGGAAGGCGCCGGCCACCTTGATCAGCCCGGCCCGTACCCCCGTTGTGCCGATGCCCTCGGTCAGCTCCGCGACGAACAGCGCGGCGAGGTCGTCCCTGATCCGGTTGAGCAGTTCCGGCGGGTAGTGCACCGCCTGGTGCAGCCCGGTCGCGGCCACCACATGCGTGCCCGTGCTGCGGGACAGCTCCGCCAGCGCGCCGGCCCCGCGGCCCATGCCGTGCGGCGTCCACTGCACCACCGCCCGGCCGCCCAGCGCGTGGAAGGCGCGCAGCCGCTCGGCCGTCGAACCGGCGTCGTCCAGCTCCTGGCCCGGCAGTACGGGGCTGCGGAGGAAGAGGTGGTCGTGCGCGTCGCAGACTCCCAGCTCAGCGGGCGGGATGTCTCCGAGGACGGTGCGGACCAGCGCTACCACTGCTGTCCCTCCCCGAGCTGGTCCTGCTCGGAGCTGCTGAGGTGCAGCACCTGGTAGCGCTCGCCGGGCGCCTCCGGGGCGGGGCCGTCCCAGAGCGTGAAGTGGAGGAGTTCCCAGTGGCGGGGATCGGCGGCCAGGGCCGTGGCGACCGCGCCGGCGGTCTTCGCGAGCCGCCGGCTCTCCTCCACCGCGGCCTCCACCGCGTCCGCCGGGGCGACCGACTGCGGCACGGCCGAGCGGTGGCGGGTGGCCGTGCGGGGGAGCGCGCCCGACGCCGGGCCCCTCTGGTACGAGAGTCCGGTCCAGTGCTGGACCACGGGGCGGCCGAAGTCCTGGACCATGCCCTGGAATCCGGCGCCCCAGAGGAAGGCGTTCATGCCTTCGGGCCGGGTCCACAGGTAGAACGGCGCGTACTGGTTGACCGGGGAGTCCTCGCCCCGCTCCCGCATCAGATACGCCTTGATCCCGAGCCCGGGGAAGTCGTCCAGGAGATGGCCCCTGGTCGCCACGCGGTGGCGGATGACGTCCATGTCGTAGTCGGCGGGCAGGGTGATCTCGTACTGCATGGCGTGCATCGAAGGCTCCTCAGGATGCCGGATAGTCGGCGACGCGGGCGTCGGTGTGCCAGCGGATGGTGCTGCCGTCCTCGGCGGCCTCGACGACCGCGAGATGGGTCATGAACGTGCGCGGCGATGCCCCGTGCCAGTGCCACTCGTCCGGCTCGATCCACACGGTGTCGCCCGCCCGGATCGTCTCGACCGGGCCGCCCCTGCGCTGCACCAGGCCGTCGCCCTCGGTGACGTGCAGGACCTGGCCGTGCGGATGGGTGTGCCACGATGTGTGGCCCCCGGGCGCGAAGTGCACGCTGAACATCCGCAGCCGGGAGGGCGGTTCGGGGGCGGCGATCTCGTCGAGCCAGACGGCGCCGTTGAAGTGCGCGGACGGGCCCTGCTGGGTGTCGGGGCGGTTCCTGGTGATGTGCATCTGCGGCTGCTCCTGGAGGGGCGGGCGGGTCAGGCGTTCGGGGTGAGCAGGGCGAGCAGGCCGCGGACGCCCGCGTCGAAGGCGTCGGCCGATCCTGCGGCGCGAGCCAGTACATAGCCGCCCTGTACCGTCGCGACGATCGACGCCGCGACGTCCTCGGGCACCAGGCCGGGAGGGAACTCGCCCGCGTCGACGCCCTCCCGGACGATCGCGGCGAGCCGGCCGCGCAGCCAGGTGATGGTCTCGTCCACCGGCTCCCGCAGCTCGTCGTTCGCGATGATCTCCGGGTCCATGGTCAGCCGCCCCACGGGGCAGCCGCGCAGGACGTCGCGCTCGCGCAGGAGGTAGGCGGAGATCCGCTCGTACGCCGACCCGGGCGCGTCGAGCACCCGGCCCGCGGCCTCCCGCATCTCGTCGGCGGTGCGGCGGATGGCGGTAAGCGCCAGGTCCGGCTTGCCGGTGAAGTGGTGGTACATGCTGCCCTGGCCCACCTCGGCGTGCTGCTGGATGGCCTTGGGGCTCGTGCCCACGTAACCGCGCTCCCAGAGGAGCTCCCTGGTGGCCTCGATCAGACGGTCCTGAGTGCTCATGCAGAGAGTGTACATACTAGTAGGTACAGAATGGGGGTGGTTTTCGCGGAGAGGTCGACCGCAGTGCGACACGGAAGCGGGGCATCCCCCGTGGGATGCCCCGCTCCTGTGCTCTCAGCCCACGGCGGCCGACCGTGCCGTCGACGGCGGTGAACCCTCCAGGTGCTTCAGGCCGCTCAGGTCGAACGGCCCGTCGGTCGTCGCCCCGTACACGAGGGTCGACGGCCGGACGGTCCGGTCGGGTGCGGGGAGCGTGAACCACACGACCTTCCCGGAGTCGCCGCGGGGGCGGACGCCCCAGCTCTCGCTGACCGCGGCGATCAGTGCGAGCCCGCGCCCCGAGGTGCTGGAGTCGTCGGCCTCGCGCACGGTCGGCAGCCGTGGGTCGTGGTCGTGGACGGACACCGTGAGCCGTTCGAGCAGCAGCTCGATCTCGACGGTGCATGACTTGTCCGGCTGTGCGTGCCGGTGCACGTTGGTGAGGAGCTCCGTGACGCCCAGCGCTGTCTGGTCGATCAGAGGATCGAGATGCCAGTAGCGCAGTTGCGCCGAGATGATTCTGCGGACCTGACCGATCCGCGACGGCAGGGCCTGGAGCTCCACCGTGCAGTGCCTGCTTGGCTCGCTGATCACGGCTGCGACTCCCCGAAATAGGTCCGGAAGAAGACGAAGGGACGGATCCAGCACATGGCTCGCTGCTGAGTCCGGGCCGGCGGCCTGGATCACAGTGTCACCGCCGGTACACCATGAGTGACGCGACTCCAATGTCGCTCAGGGCATACGGCTCCGCAACTCGCGGTGCCGCCCGCCGCGCCGCTCTCAGGTCCGCCGCCCTCCCGCGTTGTACAACGCCTGCAGGAAGCTGTGCGAGGGCGCCGTGTCACCGGGTTTGCCGTCCGGCGGCCGCATCGTCAGCCGGTACCGCGTCCCGTTGACCCACGCCACCGTGGCGTCCGCCCCCGCGAACCAGGGTCTGCCCGCGCTCACCGTATCCACCGGCGCGCTGTCGATCTCCCGCCCGTAACTCGTCAGGAGGGCCACCCGGCCGTCCTTGACGGTCACCTGCCCCGCCCTGGTGACCGAGCGCGCCCACCGGTCGATGCGTACGCCCGTCGCGCTGAACTCCGTCACGCCCGCGGTGCTGAACTCCGTTTCGGACATGGTCCCTTCGCCCCCTTCGTCCTGCCTCTGAGTCGAAGTGTGCCCATCCCCGGGCGTCCGCACCAGAGCGGGACGGTACGTAAACGGCGCATTCGGGCCGTGCGGGGGCACCGGGGTCCGGCCGCGACGCCAAGGCAGCCCTATGGACCATCAAAGTCAACGTTTGTGCAGGTGGGGGGCCTATCGTGGGCACCGACGAGGCCGGTCGTACGAGGGGAAGCGCGCAGATGGACACCAGTGAGCACGGGCACGGCGGCGCAGCCGCGGCGACCGTCGACATCGACCGATCCGACCCGGCCTACCGCGCCTGGCTCAAGGAGGCCGTCCGCAAGGTCCAGGCCGACGCCAACCGCTCGGCCGACACCCACTTGCTGCTCTTCCCGCTGCCCGAGAGCTGGGGCATCGACCTCTACCTCAAGGACGAGTCGACGCACCCCACCGGCAGCCTCAAACACCGGCTGGCGCGCTCGCTGTTCCTGTACGGGCTCTGCAACGGCTGGATCCGGCCCGGCAAGCCGGTCATCGAGGCGTCGAGCGGTTCGACCGCCGTCTCGGAGGCGTACTTCGCCAAGCTGATCGGGGTGCCGTTCATCGCCGTGATGCCCCGCACCACGAGCCCGGAGAAGTGCCGCCTCATCGAATTCCACGGTGGGCGCTGTCATTTCGTCGACGACTCGCGCCGGATGTACGAGGAATCGGCCCGGCTCGCAGCGGAGACCGGCGGCCACTACATGGACCAGTTCACGTACGCCGAGCGGGCCACCGACTGGCGGGGCAACAACAACATCGCCGAGTCCGTCTACCAGCAGCTGAGGCTCGAACGGTACCCGGAGCCCACCTGGATCGTCGCCACCGCCGGCACCGGCGGCACCTCCGCGACCATCGCGCGCTACGTGCACTACATGCAGCACGACACCAGGATCTGCGTGCCCGACCCGGAGAACTCCTGCTTCTTCGACGGCTGGACCCACCACGACCCGCACGCAAGCAGCGACTGCGGCTCCCGCATCGAGGGCATCGGCCGGCCGCGCATGGAACCGAGCTTCGTGCCCGGGGCCATCGACCGGATGATGAAGGTCCCGGACGCGGCGAGCGTCGCGGCCGTCCGCGCCCTGGAACGGGCCATCGGGCGCAAGGCCGGCGGCTCCACCGGCACCGGACTGTGGAGCGCCTTCAAGCTGATCGCCGAAATGGTCGCCCAGGGCGCCCGTGGCAGCGTAGTCACCCTGATCTGCGACCCGGGGGACCGCTACCTCGACAAGTACTACTCCGACTCCTGGCTTGCCGCGCAGGGCCTCGACATCGCCCCGTACACCCGGACCATCGACCACTTCCTGGTGACCGGCAACTGGCCGGAGGGCTGAACCCTCAGCCGTACCCGCGTGCGGGCCGGTCCAGCAGGGCGTCGAGCACCCGGCCGAAGACCCGCTTCCCCGCACCGGCCAGCACCGGGTCGGCCCAGCGCGGCAGCAGCCGCACGCCCAACTCCTCCACCCAGACCACATGGGACCCGGCCCGGTTCGGATACACGTCGATCGACGCCCGGCCCCGCACCACCCGGCCGCGCTTCTCCAGCCGGCACATGCCCGCGCGGCTCCCGGCGGGCGGCGACCAGCGGACCACTTCCATCGGGTCGTCGAACGCCAGCGGACCCATTCCGGTGCGGGCCACGAAGACCGTCCCGACCCGGGTCGGCAGCCCCGTCGGCACCGTGATCGTCGTCAGCGGCACATGCGCGGCATGCCGTTCCCAGTCCGTCACCCGGCGCCAGGACTCGGCGGCGGGCAACGGCGTGAAGCGCTCGATCCGGAAGACGGCCACACCACGATCCTAGGGGGTGACGGACCCGCCGCGATCGGAGCGGAATCCTCAGCCCTCGGCGGACTCGTCGTTGCCGGCCACCAGCAGCCCCGGGAGATGCTCCTCGATCTCCGCCCGCGCCCCCGCCGGCAGACCGGCGTCCGTCACGAGCGTGCTCACCTCGTCCAGCGCGGCGAACGAGCTGAGACCGACCGTGCCCCACTTGGTGTGGTCGGCGACCACCACCACCCGGCGCGCCGACTGCACGAACCGCCGGTTCGTCTCCGCCTCCGCGAGGTTCGGCGTGGAAAGACCCGCCTCCACCGAGATCCCGTGGACCCCGAGGAACAGCACGTCGAAGTGGAGCGCCGCGATGGCCCGGTCCGCGACCGGGCCGACCAGCGAGTCGGACGGCGTACGCACCCCACCGGTGAGGACGACCGTCGCCGCCCCCGGACGGCCGCCCGGCGCGCCGGGCCGCTGCGCCGCGTGGAACACGTCCGCGACCCGCACCGAGTTCGTCACGACCGTCAGGTCCGGAACATCGAGCAGATGCTGGGCCAGCGCATACGTCGTGGTGCCCCCGGACAGGGCGATTGCGCTGCCGGGCACGGCCATCGCGGCGGCGGCGCGGGCGATGTCCTCCTTGGCGGTGAGCTCCAGCGTCGACTTGGCCTCGAAACCGGGCTCGTGCGTGCTCGCCTCGACCACCGGCACGGCACCGCCGTGCACCTTCTCGATCACGCCCTGCCGGGCCAGCGCGTCCAGATCGCGGCGCACGGTCATGTCGGAGACGTTCAGCTTCCGGGTCAGCTCGTTGACCCGCACCCCGCCGCGCCGGCGCACCTCGTCGAGGATCAGCGCACGCCGCTGCTCTGCGAGCAGATTCTGATTCTCGCTCAACGCCGGGCCCCGCCCTTCCCTCTGGCCGTACAGGAGTCCGTATCGACGGAGTCATCCTGCCACGCGGTGTCGCCTACCGTCGCCCGGGGGAGATTCGATAGGAACGATGCTGCCATCGGCGCCCGTCCGCGATCGCGGTGACCGGGCATCAGCCGCCTTCCCCCTGCGAGAGCGAGACCCACGTGCCCCCTCCCACCCCTGCCCAGCGCAGCACCGGGCCCGCGCTGGAATTACTGGTCCACGGGGTGGGCGGGACCACCCCCCAGGACATGCTCGTCGACCCGAGCACGGTCCGCGTCACCGGCGACGCCACCGCCGCCATCTACCGGCGCTCCGTGGACGTCGACGCCGAACAGCACCCCGAGCGGTACCGCGAGAAGCCCGTCGCCGAGGCGTACTGCTGGTCCAACCTCACCTCCGGCAACGGATCGCGCGCGCTGTGGCTGCTGCTGCTCCCGTTCATGGTGATCAACCTCGCCCACTGGATGCGCCCCACCGCCAGGCGGCGCCCCCGCGCCATCCGGCTCTACGGCGTCCTCGTGCGGCTCGTCGCCCTCAGCCTCACCGTGCTGCTGACCGCCGCCGCCTGCGAGGTGGCGCTCGACCTCACCGCCTGGCAGTGCGCGGGCGTGCCGGTCTGCTCGGGACGGCGTTCGTGGCTGGGCTTCCTCTCCGCGGAGCAGGGCGGCTGGTGGTCCCAGCCCGGCCGCCGTCTCGCGCTGGCCGCCGTGGTGCCGGCCGCGCTGGTCGGGCTGCTCTGGTTCCTGTCCAACCGCACCTGGAGCGCCTACGAGTCCCAACGGCCGCTGACCGGGGCCGTGGACGCGGACGACGACGAGCCGGGCGAGGCACCCGCCCCCGACCCCGTGCGCCCCGCGCTCGGCCGGCCCGGCTTCTGGTACGGGCGCCGCCTCGTCGCACGGCTGCGAGCCGCCCACACCGCCGCCGGCTTCCTCACCGTGGCCGCGGCCGTCACCGAGGCCGCCGCCCGCCACGACCGTGCCGTCGCCGGACCGGTCTCGCCGGTCCTCGGCCGGCTCATCGAGGGCGCGCTCGTCGTCGGGCTGGTCGTCGTGCTCTGGGTCGTCTGCCGCCGGGGCCGCAGCGAACGGCGCCTCGACAACCGGCTCGACCGGGCCGTCATCACCTGGCTGCCCGGCGCCGCGCTGGCGCTCCTCGTCCTCGCCGCCGTCCACGCCGCTTGGTCGCGCCCCGGCTGGACCTCCTCCGGACGGCTCCCCGGTGACGTCACGCTGTTCCGGGCGGTCAGCGTCGCCGAGGGCATCCTGGTGGTCCTCCTCGCGGCGATCTCGCTCCACCTGTACCGGCGCTGCCCCGAGCCGCGCACCGTCCTGCGCGGCCTCGGCGGACCGGCGGTCGCGATGCTCGCCTGCGCGCTCGGAGGCGTGATGACCGGCGGCGTCGCCCAGCGCGTCGCCGACTGGCTCGACGGACCCGGCAGCCCCGGCATGGGGCGCAGCGCCTTCATAGAGGGACCGCCGGTCCTGCTCAGCTGGCAGGCGTCCGTCATCCCCGTCCTCCTGCTGCTGCTCCTGGTCCCGGGCGCCTGGCTCGGCCTGCGGACCTGGCTGGCCTCCCGTCGGCTGGAGTCCGTGGTCGACGCGGAGTACGGCGAGCCCTTCCCCGACCCGTCACGGACCAAGCGGATCGCCCGCATCCGGGCCACGGCCGCGCTCACGGACTCGGCGCCCGGCATGCTTGGGCTCGTCTCCGGCGCCACCCTGTTCCTGGGTGCGGCGGCGGTGGTCGGATCGTGGGCCACCGGCGAGGTCCCCGGGCTCGCGCTGGACGACAGCGGCCCGTTCCTCGAATTGGTGGCCGAAGCGGCACAGTCCACTGGCTCCTGGCTGATCGGCTTCGGATTCCTCGTCTTCGTCGCCTGCGGCAGACGCGCCTACCGCGACGCCTCCGCCCGCCGCACGATCGGCATCCTGTGGGACGTCGGTACGTTCTGGCCGCGCGCCGCCCACCCCTTCGCCCCGCCCTGCTACGCGGAACGGGCCGTGCCCGACCTGGCGTCCCGCATGTCCGGATGGACCGGCCGCACCCGGGGCCGCCTCGTCATCTCCGGTCACTCGCAGGGCAGCGTCCTGGCCGCCTCCGCGGTCTGGCAGCTGCCCGCCCGCACCCGCTCCCGGGTCGCGCTGCTCACCTACGGATCACCGATCGAACGACTCTACGGCCGGTGGTTCCCGGCCTACTTCGGGCCCGGGCAGCTCCACGGGCTGCACCGCTCCGTGCACTGCTGGCGCAATCTGTGGCGGGCCACCGACCCCATCGGCGGCGAGATCCGGCTCGGTGAGGGATCCGGTCCCGAGGTCGACCGTGGCCCGCTCAGGGACCCGCTGGTCTACGGGCGGACCCCCGAACACCCGCTGCCCGAACCGGTGCTCGGCCACTCCGACTACCAGGCCGACCCCGTCTTCGCCGAGGAACGCGCCGCCCTCCTGGAACGGCTCGACCCCGTCCTGCCCCAGCAGGCGGACCCGGTCGGCGAGGACCTCAGGGCAGTTCCGGGAGGTCCTCCGGGTACAGCAGAGTGAGATCGTCCGTGCTCGGATCGGCGAGCTGGGCGACCCGGCCGGCGTGCCGCTCGACCATCGACTCGAAGGTCTGGCGGGCGGTGCGCCCGTTGCCGAAGGCCGGGCCCTTGGGCAGCTCGGTGAAGTACTTCAGCAGCGCCTCCCCGGTGCCCGACGCCAGGCTGTACTCCTGCTCCTGGGACTGCTGCTCGACGATCCGCAGGAGCTCGGCAGGGTCGTAGTCGCTGAACGTGATGGTCCGCGAGAACCGGGACGCCACACCGGGGTTGACGGTCAGGAACCGCTCCATCTCCCGCGTGTACCCGGCGACGATGACGACCACCGCGTCCCGGTGGTCCTCCATCAGCTTCACCAGGGTGTCGATCGCCTCCCGGCCGAAGTCCCGGCCGGAGTCCTCCGGCGACAGCGCGTACGCCTCGTCGACGAACAGCACCCCGCCGCGCGCCCGGTCGAACGCCTCCTGCGTACGGATGGCGGTCGAGCCGATGTGCTCACCGACCAGGTCGACCCGGGACACCTCGACGAGATGGCCCCGCTCCAGCGCACCGAGCGCGGCCAGGATCTCGCCGTACAGCCGCGCCACCGTGGTCTTGCCGGTGCCCGGGGAGCCGGTGAAGACGAGATGGCGGCGGACCGACGCGGCCTTGAGGCCCGCCTCCCGGCGCCTGCGCCCCACCTCGATCATGTCCGTGAGAGCCCGCACCTCGCGCTTGACGCTGTCCAGGCCGACCAGCGCGTCCAGCTCGCCCAGCACCTCCCCGGAGGTGCGCGCGGGCTCGGCCGGTGGAGCCGGCGCCGCCGCCTCCACGGGGCGCGGAGCGGGGACCGATCCGAGCAGCCCGGGCGAGGACTGCGCGGCCGTCAGGACGGTGGCCGGCGGGGGAGTGGCGGTGCGCAGCCCGCTCTCGTCGCTCGTGCAGTCCTCCGCGACCGGCCCGCTTCCCGCGCCGCTCCCGTGGCCCGTGCCCTCGGGGAACTCGTAACCGCCGCGGGCACACCGCTCGGTGCGGCACCGGGCCAGCGTCGTCCGGCAGCCCTCCATCACATGGAAGCCGTACCCCTCGCTGCCCGTCACCCGGCAGCCGTTGAACGTCCCGCGGCCCTCGGCCGACACGTAGAACCCGGCCTCGGCGGGCGAGGTCACCGTGCACCGTTCGATCACCGGGTCGGCGCCCTTGGTGACGATCACGCCCGTCTGCACCGCGTCCACCGTGCAGTTGTTCAGCGTGCCGCCGCTCCCGTGGTCCCGGAACCAGGCACCGGTCGACGCCTCCCGGATGCGGCAGTCGTCGAGTTGCGCGGTCGCCCCGTCGCTGACCGACACCGCGGTGTTGCGGACCTGGGAGAGATCGCTGTCCACGACGTCGGCGCGGGAGCCCCGGTCGAGGACGAACAGCGCGTCCGGCACGTCGTGGACCCGGCAGGAGTCCAGTATCACCGTCGCCCCGTCGCTGACCCAGACCGCCGGGTAGTCTCCCGTGCTGTCGTGGATCTCGCACTGGTTGGCGTCGACCCGGGTGCCCGGGTCCCACACGGAGAGGCCGTTGCGGCCGAAGCGGCGCACCGTCGAGCGGGTCAGCGTCAGCACCGCGCGCGAACGCAGGTCCACCGCGTTCTCCGGGATGTCGTGGATGTCGCAGTCGGCCAGTGTCAGCACCGCGTCGGTATCCAGCGTGACGCCGTCGGCCGAGGTGCGGTGCACGGTGCAGTCGGTGAGGTGGGCGGCGCCGCGGGCCGTCACCTGAATCCCGCTGCCCTTGATCTCGTACACCTCGCAGCCCAGCGCCTCCAGGCCGCTGCCCTCGCCGGTGACCGACAGGCCCGCGCCCGAGGCGTGGTGCACCCGGCAGCGTTCCAGCCGGGGACGACCGCCGTCCCGCACGGCGACCCCGGACTGGCCGGCCGAGACGATCTCGCACTCCTCGAACACGCCGCCCGCGCCGTCGAGTACGGCGATGCCGACGCCGGCCGGGTTGTCCACGGTGCACCGGCGCACGGTGGGCCGGGCAGCGCCCCGCACCTCGACGCCCGCGGCGGACCGGGTCACGACCCGCACGTCCGCTATCTCCGGGGCGCCCTCCTCGATGAGCACGGCCGGGGCCGCCGAGTCCTGGCCCTCCACATGGAGGTCCTGGACGATCGCGGAGGCGCGCAGCGTCAGCGGCACCCCGTCGGCGGGGGCGATGCGCACGGAGCCGACGGAGCCCTCGGGGCCGCGCAGCGTCACCGCGCGGGCGATGACCAGGTTCTCCCGGTAGGTGCCGGGCGCGACGGTGAGCACATCACCGTCCGCCGCCGCTTCGAGCGCCGCGGTGAGGGAGGCGTATTCGCCCGTGCGGCGCCGCCACCGCGATGTGCCGGTGTGCGTCACCTGGACCGTGCCCTGTGCCATGGCGCTGTCGTGCCCCCGCCTCGTGCGTGTGTGGTGCCCGTGTCACCGGCCTCGCGGCAGCGACCAGCCGGGGTCCGCCTGCCGGAGTGAGCGACGGGCGGGCCGGTCCACCGTAGCGCGCGCGGAGACCCGGAGTTGACCCGATCCGCAGGTCCGGGCACCCGCCCGGCCTGATGCAAACGAAAGGCCCTAGCTGCCCGTGCCCGTCCTGCCCCAGTCCGGGCCGACCGCGGCCCACGCCCGGTCGATCCGTTCGTACCGCCGTCGCGTCATGCGCCACATGAGCAGGCGCCGGCCGCACTCGATCAGCAGGGCCGCGAGCATCGCGGCACCCGACCCGGCCAGCACAGCGTGCGTGTGCGCCGTCGGCATGTCCATCGGCCGCAGCGCCGGGTCGCCGTCCCGGCCGGTCCAGATCCGGACCCGCTTGCCGGGCTCCGCGTCGCGCGAGGCGGTCGTCACCTTCGCGGTGCGCGGGGTGCCGTCCGGGGCCTGCCACCGCGCGACCACCTCGGTGCGCGTCGCGCGGCCGCTGGATATCTCGGGGTCGGAGACGAGGCGGGTGGCGGCCGCACGGCGCACCACGACGGCGGTGGTGAGGTGACGATCGGCCCGCTGGGCGCGCACCGACGCCTGCAGCGCCGCGTCGGTCCTCGCCCCGCAGAGCCAGCCGAGCGCCGGAGCCGCCAGCACGAGCAGGAAGAACGCGAGCAGCGCCAGCCACGCCTCGCACCGGTCCGTCGCCCGGCGAAGCGGGTTGTGCCGCCAACGCCAGACACCCGACATGGTCCGCACCGTCCCCCACCCCCTTCCGTGTCCGGCCCCGATCCGCCGGAAAGGCCCGGGCCGCGCAGTGGGGGCGGCCCACTGCGGTCAACGCGCGGCCCGCCGCACTGAGTTCCCGGCGCCCTCAGCCGAGTATGCGCACCGGGTCGCCGATCCGGACGACCCCCCGGGCGTCGGGGATCAGATTCTGGCCGAACAGCAACTGCCTGCCGACACGGCGGTGGCGGGCGAGCGTGCGCAGGGGCTCCCTGCCGCGCTCGGCGGTCTCCTGGTCAGTTGTCGTGATGACGCAGCGGCCGCAGGGCTTGGCGACGCGGAACGGCACGTCACCGATCTCGATCCGGCTCCAGCCGTCCTCCGCCCAGGCCTCCGTGCCGCTCACCACCACATTGGGCCGGAAACGGTCCATCGGCAGCGGCCCCTCCCCGGGGCGGTCGCCGCACGCGATGAGCGCGTTCAGGGCGTCGAGCGAGGCGTCGGTGGTGAGCAGCAGCGGGAAGCCGTCCGCGAGGCCGACGGGCTCGCCCGGCCGCGCGTACACCGTGTCGATGTGCCGGCGCCGGTCCGGGGCGTCGAGATGGACCAGCCGTACCGGCACGCCGAGGCGATCGCCGAGCCAGGCGTGGGCCTCCGCGGCGGCCTCCACCACCTCGACCCGGTCGCCGTGGAGCCGCACTCCGACCGTCTCCCCGGGCTTCGGGACCTCCACGGTCAGGGCCGCCCTCCCCGGCGCGGACAGGACGACACCGCCGTCCGGGGAGGGCACGGCGGACACCAGTGCCATACGGGCCAGTTGGCGCTGCGTGACGGCCGTGCCCCCGGCGTCCACGAGCATCCAGCGGCGGTCACCGTCGAGTCCCCATGGCTCGACGGCGGCCTCGCACACCGCGTACGCGGTCAGCGACTTGACCGGGTGAATGCGGAGGGCGCTCAGCTCAGGACGGTGCATGCGCCCATTTTGCCAGGAATGACGCCCCGGGCCGCGCTCCGGCTAGTAGCCCCGGCCACCCTGGTAGGGCCGGCCGTACGGGTCGTCGTACGGGGACTGCTGGGGAGCCGGGCGCGGAGCCGCGGGGCGCATGGCCTCGTAGCCCGTGCTCGGGGCCGGCCGCTGCTGCTGCGGCGGGGGCGCCTGGTACATCCCGCGGCCACCGGAGGGCTGCTGCGGGATGTAGGGCGCCGGCGCGTGCTGCAGCTGCGGCGACTGCATCGGCGCGTAGCTCTGCTGCGCGGCCTGCTGCGGGTAGCCGTAGGACGGCTGGGGCTGGGAGGGCGCCGCGGGAAGAGCCGGCAGGGCCGCGGGGAGCGCCGGCAGGTAGCTGTTGCCGGTGTCGTAGGCGGCGGGCACTCGGATCGGTGCGATCTGAGGGGTGCCCCGCTCCGCGACCAGGGAGTCGTAGATCGGGGTGTCGGGGAACGACGGCGCGGCGTAGTAGCCGCCACCGTAGGTGGAGCGGGGGGAGGTCATGACACCTAAGTTAAGCCCACGATGTGCAGATTGGGGAGTCCCAATTTTGTGGTCATCGGATTTACCCTCACTCTGGCTGCCTGACCTGCCGAAACATCGTTGTCATCCCAGGCTTGTACTCAGAGGAATCCACCCTTGATTCACCGCCGAACCGCGCCTCTCATTGCGGTGCTCACCGCGCTGGTACTCACGGCATGCGCACCGGACTCGACCGGGCGGCCCGAAACCGGTCGCGAGGCGGTGAGCGAACGGCTGGCCGCAGCCGACGACGCCCCCTACTCGGCGGCCCTCGAAGCCGTGACCCGCTCGGGGGCGGAACGGCTCCAGCTCATGGAGGGCCGGATCAACCTCAACGCGCCGCTGACGGGGCGTACGAAGGACACGACCGCCCAGTACACCGAGGACGTCGTGATGACCCGGCAGAAGGTCTACCGGCGCGCGGTGGGAACGAGCGGAGCGTGGCAGGAATTCCCCGCGGCCGCTGCCAAGGGCGGCATTCCCGTCGACCGCCTTCCGCAGTTCGTGCGCCTCATGCTCGACCACGGCGCTTCGGTGGAACGGGGGAGCGAACCGCTGCACGTGTCGGCCCGCCTCACCCCGAAGCAGATCGAATCGGTGGACCGGGCCGTCGGCCGCAATCTCCGCCCCGCCGCATCGGTCGACGCGGAGGCGTGGATCGATGAACGGGGCCGGGTCGTCCGCGTGCGCCAGAAGATGCACTGCGCGTCCTCCGCCGACATTCGCGGCTCGCTCGAACTCACCGATTTCCGAAGCGCAATTGCGGTGAGCGCGCCCACCGGGCGGTCATGAGGTCCCGAGAACGCCGAAGCCCGCGAAAACAGCCGCCGCGTCCACGCCTCCGGACACCCGGACACTTACCTCTGTGGGTTCCGCGGCGGAGCTGGCATTAGGTTGACCCGGAAAGGTCTCGGCAGCGGACTCGTGATGGGGGCGAGCATGACCATGCAAAAGGGAACCAATGTCCCAGTGGCGGCCCAGGCCGTGCGTGTCGAACTGGGGTGGCGCACCGCCCCCGGGACACCGGACGTGGACGCCTCCGCGCTCCTCCTCCTCGGTTCGGGCAAGGTGCGCGACGACGGGGACTTCGTCTTCTACAACCAGCCGTCCCACGCCTCGGGATCGGTGCGCCACGAGGGCAAGCGCACCGCGGGCGGTGCCGCGACCGACACCCTGGCCGTCGACCTGGCGCGGGTGGAACCGGCCGTCGACCGCGTGGTGCTTGCCGCTTCCGCGGACGGCGGCACGTTCGGCCGGGTGAGCGGACTGTACGTTCGGATCCTGGACGCGGCGAACGGCGCCGAACTCGCCCGCTTCGACAGCTCCGACGCCACCGTGGAGACGGCCTTCATCCTCGGCGAGCTCTACCGGCGCCAGGGTGCCTGGAAGTTCCGCGCGGTCGGCCAGGGCTACGGCTCCGGACTCGCGGGGCTCGCCACGGACTTCGGGATCTCCGTGGACGAACCGCAGCAGCCGCAGACGCCCCACCCGGCCACCCCGCCGCCTCCGCAGTACTCGCAGCCCCAGCCGACGCTCGCCGCACCGATGGCGCCCCCGACGGCTCCGCCGGTCCCGCCGGCCCCTCCGGCGCCGCCCGCTCCGCAGCCCGTCCGGCTGACCAAGGTGACGCTCACGAAGGAAGCGCCGTCCGTCTCGCTCACCAAGCAGGGCGGCACATCGGGCGCCATGCGCGTCAACCTCAACTGGGAGGTGCGCAAGCAGTTCAAGGGATGGGGCAGCAAGCTCGGCAGGGCCGTGGCGAACCACTCGGACCTCGACCTCGACCTCTGCGCCCTGTACGAACTGACCGACGGCCGCAAGGGAGTCGTCCAGGCGCTCGGCAACGCCTTCGGCGCCCTCCACCAGCCGCCCTTCATGCAGCTCGACGGCGACGACCGCACCGGCGCCGTCTCCACCGGCGAGAACTTGACGATCAACCTCGACCACAAGGCGCAGCTCCGCCGGGTCCTCATCTTCGTCACCATCTACGAGGGGGCGCGCAGCTTCGCCGACCTGCACGCCACGGTCACCCTCCAGCCCCAGCACGGCGCCCCGATCGACTTCTCGCTCGACGAGTGCACCGTCCCGTCGACCGTCTGCGCGCTCGCGCTCATCACCAACACCGGGAACGACCTCACCGTGCAGCGCGAGGCCCGCTACCTGGTGCCGCAGCGCGGGGTCAGCCCCCAGCGCACCATCGACCACGCCTACGGCTGGGGCATGAACTGGACCCCCGGCCGCAAGTGACCCCGTCCGGGTGCCACCGGCGTCACTGATCCGGTGCGGCCTCGGGACGGGCGTACGTACGCCCCTTCCAGGCCGCACCGCGGCCCCGGTAGTGCCGCACCGCCGAATCGACGGTCATCAGCAGATACAGCAGTGCGGTGAACGGCAGCAGCGGGGCCATCCACAGCGACTGCCGGTAGTAGCCGAGCATCGGCATGTACGTCCCCGCCATGACCGCCCACGCCAGCCCCCCGGCCCACGCAGCCACCGCGCTCCCGCCCAGCACCCCGGCGACGAGCGTCACCGGCGGGGCGAGGTAGACAAGCGCCAGCCCGAGCACCGTGCCCAGCAGCACCAGCGGACTGTGCCGCAGCTGGGCGTACGCGCTCCGCGAGACCATCCGCCACAGATCCGCCAGACACGGGTACGGCCGCACACTGTCCACCCGGTCCGCGAGCCCCAGCCAGATCCGGCCCCCCGAGCGGCGCACCGCGCGGGCCAGCGACACGTCGTCGATCACCGCCTGCCGGATCGACTCCGGTACCCCCGCCCGCACCGCCGCATCCGCCCGCAGCAGCACACAGCCCCCCGCGGCGGCGGCGGTCCGGCCGCCCTTCCGGTTGATCCACCGGAACGGGTAGAGCTGCGAGAAGAAGTAGACGAACGCCGGCACGACGAGCCGCTCCCAGACGCTCGCCACCCGCAGCCGCGCCATCTGCGAGACCAGCTCGAAGCCGCCCGACTCCGCCGCCGCCACCAGCTCCCGCAGGCTGTCCGGCTCGTGCGCGATGTCGGCGTCCGTGAGCAGCAGATACTCCGGCTCACGGGTACGGGCCAGCGCCATCCCGTGCCGTACGGCCCAGAGCTTGCCCGTCCAGCCGGGCTCGGGCTCACCGGGCGAGACCACCGTCACCGGCAGGCCCCCGTACCGCACGGACAGGGCACGGGCGACGTCCCCCGTGCCGTCCTTGCTGCAGTCGTCGACCAGGAAGATCTCGGCGGCCCCCGGATAGTCCTGCGCCAGCAGCGACGGCAGGCTGACCGGCAGCATCTCCGCCTCGTCGCGCGCCGGCACGACCACCGCGACCGAGGGCCAGACGTCCGGGTCCGCGCGGCTCGGCAGCCGCTGGTCGGTGCGCCAGAAGAAGCCCTGGCCCACCAGCAGCCAGACCCATGCGACAAGCGAACCCACGGCGATCCAGGCAACGGCGCTCATTGGCGGAAGTCTGCACCACTGAGCGGGGACCGCAAGGGTGGTCGACTATGGTGACCGGGTGAAGATCGCGCTCATGGACTCCGGAATCGGACTGCTCGCCGCCGCCGCCGCAGTACGCCGGCTGAGGCCGGACGCCGATCTGGTGCTCTCCTCCGACCCCGACAACATGCCCTGGGGCCGCGCCCCCGAAGGTGTGAAGGCCCACGCGCTCGCGGTTGCCCGGGCCGCCGCCGAGCACCGGCCCGACGCGCTGATCGTCGCCTGCAACACCGCCTCCGTGCACGCGCTGGAGCTGCTGCGCGCCGAGCTGGAGCCCGGTCTGCCCGTCATCGGCACCGTCCCGGCGATCAAGCCCGCCGCCGCGGCCGGCGGCTCCGTCGCGATCTGGGCCACCCCGGCCACCACCGGCAGCCCCTACCAGCGCGGGCTGATCAGCGACTTCGCCGGGTCCGCCGCCGTCACCGAGGTGCCCTGCCCCGGACTCGCCGACGCCGTGCAGTACGCGGACGAGGCCGGCATCGAGAAGGCGATCGCCGCCGCCGCCGCGCTCACCCCGCCCGACGTACGGGCCGTGGTCCTCGGCTGCACCCACTACGAGCTCGTCGCCGAGCGCATCCGCGCCGCCGTCGGCACTCCCGGCCGGCCCCCGGTCGCCCTGCACGGATCAGCCGGCGCCGTGGCCGCCCAGGCGCTGCGCCGGATCGGGGCCGAACCCGCTCCGTCGGCCGAACCCTCCTCCTCCATCGCGGTCATTCTCAGCGGACGCGCCGCGGAGCTGCCGCAGGCCGCTCTGGCCTACCCGGAAGGGCGTGGACTGGCCGCCGTCGGCTCCGTCCACTGACGTCCCGGCGTCCCCGCCGGAACCCCTCGCGCGCCCGTTCTTCAGTACGCTGCTGGGCATGAGGGAGCACGCCCGAGAGCCGAAGCGCACCGGAACCGGAACCCACTCGCAGGTCTGGGTCGGCCGGGCCACCAACCGCACCCAGTGGGTTCTCGCGGCCCTGGGCGCCGCCTGCCTGGCCCTGGGCATCCAGCTCGCGGTCAGCTCCAACTGGACCTCCGGCATCGCCCCGCTGCTGATGTCGGTGATCGGCTGCGTGGCCGCAGGCCTGCTCATGCTGTTCGGCACCCTCGCCTTCGTGAACGTTGCCGTCCGCGTCGACGGCGACGCCCTGGAGGTGCGCTGCGGCCACATGGGACTGCCGCGCCGCCGCATCCTGCTCACCCATGTCGTGGCCGCCGAGTTCGCGCCCCAGGTGACCCCCCGGCAATGGGGCGGCTGGGGCTACCGCTGGCGCCCCGAGAAGGGCACGGCCGTGGTCGTGCGCCGGGGCGAGGGGCTGGTGCTGCGGCTCGGCGACGGACGCACCTTCACCATCACGGTGGACGACGCCGAGGCCGGCGTACGGTTCATCCGCGCCCGCCTGCATCTGCCGTCCTCGGGCTTCCCGGCCGGGGCCTGACGCTCTCCCGCGCGCCCGGATCCCGAGGCGCGCCGGCTCCGCAGGACGCGCCGGTTCCGCAGGACGTGCCGGTTCCGCAGGACGTGCCCGCCCCGCATCGCCCGTCCTGCCCGCTCTTCCCGTGGGGTCCACCGGGCCCGCCCGGCACGCCCACGCCGATCGGCCGCCGCGCCGACGCCAGGCCCGCCAGCAGCCCCGCGCCCGCCGTCACCGGCGTGAAGCTCAGCGCGTTGCCCACGCTCGCCAGCGCCGCCAGGGCCGTGAGCGTCGCGCCCGCCGTCAGGACCACCGCCGTGGAGCGTGGCGAGCGCCACAGCGCGTACAGCAGCCAGCCGAACGCGGCGCCCAGCAGCACCACCCCCACGCCCCCCTGCTCGGCGGCCTGCTGCCAGAGCGCCGAGTGCGGCTTCCCGTCCGAACCGAGGCTCTGCTGCGCGGTCGGGCTCAGCTCGTCGAAGCGGCCGGGACCGATTCCGAGCACCGGATGCCGCTCCGCCAGCCGTGCGGCGTCCTGCCACAGATCGACCCGGTTCCGCGTGAGCTGACCCTCCAGGGAGACCGTGAGTCCTTCGGGCAGCGCATCCTCGGCCACCGCCCACGAGGTCCCGACGATCAGCCCGGCCACCAGTGCCAGGCCGGTGAGCCCCAGCAGACGGCGCCGCGTCCTGGTGGCGGCCAGCGAGCACACCAGCACCCCGAGGGCCGCGGCGAACCCCGCCACCGAGCCCAGCGCGAGCGAGGCGCCCGCCGTCCCGAGTGCCAGCAGCCGCAGGACCGTGCGCCACGGCCCTCTCCCGGCGGCCGCCGCCGCGCAGCAGGCGGCACCGGCGGCGAGCACCAGCAGCGCGGCGGCGGCACCGGTCTGCCCGGGCGCCAGGTCCGCCGCAGCCGTCGCCCCCGGCATCCCGTGCCGCCAGGCGAGGGCCAGCAGCAGCGCCACCAGAGCGACGCCCCCCGCGGTGGCCACCGGCAGCAGCGTGCCGCAGATGCGCCCGCAGGCGAAGCCCGCCGCGACGGCCAGCAGCGCCAGCAGCACCCCCTCGGGCCGGGTCTCCCGGCCCGCCGCGCTGATCAGCGACCAGACCACGCAGGCGGCGAGGATCAGGGCACCGGCGGCATCCGAAGCGGAATGGTCCCCCGGCGTCTCCGCGAAGTCGCGCCCGGTTCCGGCCGTCCGGCCATCGGGCCCCCGCCGCACTGATTCAGCCATCACGTCCGTCTCCCGGCCTGTGACCGTCCCGTACGCCAGGGCCGGAGCCGGCCCGCCGGCGGGGGACTGGCGCACAGGTTAGCGGCCACGCCGGGCATATGGGCGGAAGATGCGGAGAAATGATGTGGTGGTCGGGATTCCGCCATCAGGACGGGGCTCCCCGGCCCACAGCCGGCCACCGTAGACTCCGCCGGGTGAGCACCACCATCGCCCAGGTCGGCGAACCGCAGAGCCCCGCCCCCGCTCCCCGGACACGCGGCTTGCCGAAGCGCCTTGTACGGCCCGGGGCCGCCGTCCTTTCCGGGGTGATGCTGTATCTCAGCTTCCCGCCCCGGCCCCTGTGGTGGCTGGTTCTGCCCGGGTTCGCCCTGCTCGGCTGGGTGCTGTTCGAGCGCCGGGCACGCGCCGCCTTCGGGCTCGGACTGCTCGCGGGGCTCGGCTTCATGCTGCCCCTGCTGCACTGGACCGGCGAGGAGGTCGGCCCGGTCCCGTGGCTGGCCCTCGCCGCCGCCGAGGCGCTGTTCATCGCGGTCGGCTGCGTCGGCATCTCCGCCGTCTCCCGGCTCCCCGGCGGACCGCTGTGGGCGGCCGCGGTCTGGACGCTGGACGAGGCGGTCCGCGCGCGGGTGCCGTTCGGCGGCTTCCCCTGGGGCAAGATCGCCTTCGGCCAGGCGGACAGCTTCTTCCTGCCGCTCGCCGCGCTCGGCGGCACCCCGCTGCTCTCCTTCGCCGTGGTGCTCTGCGGCTTCGGTCTCTTCGAGGCGGTGCGCCGCTTCGCCCGCCACCGGACCACCGGCGAACTGCGTATCGCGGCGACCACCGTGGCGGCGGCGACCGTCCTCGTGCCGGTGGCGGCGGCCTTCGCGTCGCTGCCGCTCGTGGACGACTCCGCCGAGGACGGCACCGCGACCGTCGCCGCGATCCAGGGCAACGTGCCCCGCCTCGGCCTCGACTTCAACGCCCAGCGCCGCGCGGTCCTGGACAACCACGCCAAGCGTACGGAGCAGCTCGCCCGGGACGTGAAGGCCGGCAAGGTCCCGCAGCCGGACCTCGTCCTGTGGCCGGAGAACTCCTCCGACCTCGACCCGTACCGCAACCCGGACGCGCGGATCGTCATCGACGACGCCGTCAAGGCCATCAAGGCCCCGACCGTCATCGGCGCGGTCGTCGAGCCCGACACGGGTCCCCTGCGCAATACCCTCATCCAGTGGGACCCGGACAAGGGCCCGGTCGCCACGTACGACAAGCGCCACATCCAGCCGTTCGGCGAGTACATGCCGATGCGCTCCTTCGTACGCATCTTCAGCTCGGACGTCGACCGTGTGCAGCGCGACTTCGGCCCCGGCAAGAAGGTGGGCGTCTTCGACCTCGCGGGCACCTACACCGGGCTCGTCACCTGCTACGAGGCCGCGTTCGACGACGCCGTGCGCGACACGGTGGAGCACGGCGCCCAGCTGATCGCCGTACCCAGCAACAACGCCACCTTCGGCCGCAGCGAGATGACCTACCAGCAGCTCGCGATGTCCCGGGTGCGCGCGGTCGAGCACAGCCGGTCCGTCGTCGTCCCCGTCACCAGCGGGGTCAGCGCGGTGATCCGCCCGGACGGCACGGTGGCGCAGAAGACGAAGATGTTCACCCCGGACGCCCTGGTCGACGAGGTGCCGCTGCGCTCGTCACTGACCCCGGCGACCCGGATGGGACCGCTGCCCGAGGGCATCCTGATCCTGCTCGCGCTCGGCGCGCTCGGCTGGGCGGGCGCGTCGGCGGTGCGGGCACGGCGGGTCCGCTGAACCGGATGCGCTCCGCGTAGGGTCGGAGCATGGCAATTCCTGACTTCATCCGCGAGATCCGTGCCACCGCCGGGCAGCAGCTCCTCCTGCTGCCCGGCGTCACCGCCGTCGTCTTCGACGACGAGGGCAGAGTGCTCCTGGGCCGTCGTGCCGACACCGGCGAGTGGTCCGTGATCGGCGGCATCTCCGAGCCGGGCGAGCAGCCCGCGCTGACGGCGGAGCGCGAGGTGTACGAGGAGACCGCCGTGCGCTGCGTGGCGGAGCGGGTCGTGCTCACCCAGGCGCTGCCGCCCGTCCAGTACGACAACGGTGACCGCTGTCAGTTCCTCGACATCACCTTCCGCTGCCGCGCCACCGGCGGCACGGCCCGCGTCAACGACGACGAGTCGCTGGAGGTGGGCTGGTTCCACGTCGACGCGCTGCCCGACCTGGCCGAGTTCGCGCTCCTGCGGATCAAGCAGGCGCTGACCGACGGACCCACCTGGTTCGAGTCCAGCAGCCTGCAGTAGGGCGACGCGAGGGAGCCGGGCGGTCCGCGTGCGGCCCGCCCGGCTCCTCCGTCTTTTCCGGGATCAGACGCTGTGCGCGGCGTCCCGGGGCGCCTCGGCCGCGATGTCGGACCCGGGTCCGACATCGGCGAGGTTCCGGTGCCGGGTCTCCTTCGCGCAGACCAGGGCCAGCACCGTGAGCAGCGAGGCGGCGATCACATACAGGGCGATGGGCGTCGAGCTGTCGTAGTCGGCGAGCAGGGCGGTGGCGATGAGCGGCGCCGGCGCGCCCGCCGCGACGGACGAGAACTGCGCGCCGATCGAGGCACCCGAGTAGCGCATCCGGGTCGCGAAGAGCTCCGAGAAGAACGCCGCCTGCGGCGCGTACATCGCCCCGTGGAAGAACAGCCCGACCGCGACGGCCAGCAGCAGGTTCCCGAAGCTCCGGGTGTCGATCAGCGCGAAGAACGGGAACATCCACAGCCCCACGCCGACCGCGCCCACCAGATAGACCGGCTTGCGGCCCACCCGGTCGGAGAGCGCGCCCCACAGCGGGATCACGGCGAAGTGGAAGGCCGACGCGATGAGCACGGCGTTGAGCGCCGTCTGCTTGCTCAGGTCGGCGGCGGTCGTCGCGTAGACGAGGATGAACGCGGTGATCACGTAGTAGCTGATGTTCTCCGCCATCCTGGCGCCCATGGCGACCAGCACGTCGCGCCAGTGGTGCCGCAGCACCGCCACGACCGGCATCTTCTCCGCCGCCCCGGAAGCGGCCTTCCGCTCGCCGGCACGGGCCAGGGCCTCCTTGAACAGAGGCGATTCATCGACAGAGAGACGAATCCACAGACCGAGCATCACGAGCACCCCGGACAGCAGGAACGGGATGCGCCAGCCCCACGACTCGAACGCCGCGTCCGAGGTCAGCGCGGTGAGCGCGGAGAGCACCCCGGTGGCCAGCAACTGCCCGGCCGGCGCACCGGTCTGCGGCCACGACGCCCAGAACCCGCGCCGCTCCGCGTCCCCGTGCTCCGACACCAGCAGTACGGCCCCGCCCCACTCACCGCCGAGCGCGAACCCCTGCACCAGCCGCAGCAGCGTCAGCAGCACGGGCGCGGCCACCCCGACGGTCGCGTGCGTCGGCAGCAGCCCGATCGCGAAGGTCGCCCCGCCCATCATCAGCAGGCTCAGCACCAGCAGCTTCTTGCGCCCGAGCCGGTCGCCGTAGTGCCCGAACACCAGCGCCCCGATGGGCCGTGCGGCGAAGCCGACCGCGTAAGTGAGGAAGGACAGCAGCGTGCCGACGAGCGGTTCGGAGTCCGGGAAGAACAGCTTGTTGAAGACCAGCGCGGCCGCTGACCCGTAAAGGAAGAAGTCGTACCACTCGATCGTCGTGCCGATGAGGCTGGCGGCGACGATGCGGCGGAGGTTCGACGGTGCTGGTGGGGAGGTTGCTGGGGCGGCCATGGGCACCACTTCCGGACGTTTGGCGGGGACGTTGCTGTGTCGCCATACCGTAGGAAGGACCAGTTCAGGGGCGTATGTGGCCGGACACCATAGTTCGGGTTGCCGGTGTGCGGGCCGTTGCTACGGGGAGGGGGCGCGAGCTCGTTCCCGCTTCATGGGGTGGGCGAGAGAGGGCCGTCCGAGTTGCACTGTTCAGTATGTTTCGTGAGGGCGGTGCCGGCAGGCCTGCCCGGCGCCGATCGAGAGGATGATCCACGCGTATGCCTCGGTGGTGACGTAGGCGCAGGCGACGACGATGGTCAAGAACGCACCGGGGACTGCGATTGCGGCGGTGGCCGTGCACGGGGCTGGGAGTGCAAGGATCGGGAGCTACCCGCCCAGGAACGCGGCGGTGGCGACGATCAGCTGTCTGGTGGCGGTGCCCGACCAGGTGCGGTGTCCGTAGATCAGGCCGCCGACGAAGCTGCCGGTGGAGAACGTGGCGGGGATGATGCCCGCGTGCATGTCCTGCTGGTAGTGCTTGGCCACGGAGATCACCACGCGGTCATCGCGCCGACAGCGAAGCCGATGCCGGTGAGCGAGACGAACAGCGTTGTAACGGCGGGGGTGGCCAGTCGGCTTACCGGGGCGGCGTCCTGGTCCTCGGATCGGTGGGGGTGCCAGCGCCGTGATGGGTCGGCCTGGTCGCAGTAAGGTTCTGGGTCGCTGGTTAGGGTGGCCAGGAACAGCCTGCGTTGAGGAGTGGGCGCCATGGTCATGGTGGGGTCTTCGCTGTGGCGGTGGCATTCTGGTACGGCTATAGGCGGATGTGCAGGAGCGGAACGTTGAGTTCGGTGTCGGTCAGTGCTCCATGGAGACCGGGCATGGCGCTGGCGCCGGGCTCTGTCTCCGTGGCGATGACCGCGATGTCTGCGTGGGCCACGGCGACGATGTCGCCGATGCGTCCCAGGACCCGGTTCTCGGCTTCGGGGCCGAACCAGCCGGCCTCGACGGCCTGGTCGCGGGTGGCCACCCACATGGTCTCGCCCAGCCTCTCCTTCCAGGCGGCGTGGACGTCGGCGGTCGCCCCGGGGAGCGTGTAGACGTGGCGGGCGCGGGCTTCGCCGCCGAGGAGCGCGACGCCGTGGCGCAGGGCCCACTCGTGGTCGTAGTCGATCCGTTGGTGCGGGGCGATGTCGATCATGCCGTGGTCGGAGGTGATGTAGAGGGCGGAACGGGGTGGAAGCCGGTTGGCCAGGCGCTGGGCGAGGCGGTCGGCGCGGATGAGCTCGTCGCGCCAGGTTTCGGAGTCGACACCCTCCCGGTGTCCTGCCGCGTCCAGGTCGTTGAGGTAGGTGTAGACGAGGGTGCGGTCCGCTGCGGCGGTCTCCTCGGCGGCGCGGTCCATTCGGGCGTCGGCGTCGTCGGCTGGGATGAAGCGGCCTCCGGAGAGGGCGACGCGGGTCAGGGCGGTGGTGGCGAAGCGGCTCGGGAGCACCTGGGCGGTGTGGATTCCGCGGGCGTGCAGTGTCCCGAAGACGGTGGGGTGCGGCTGCCAACGGGTGGGCTCGGTCCAGGGTTCCCAGCGCAGCTGGTTCATCAGGATGTTGCGGCCCGGCACTGCGACGGTGTAGCCGACGAGTCCGTGCCGGCCCGGGGGCAGCCCGGTGCCGAACGAGGCGAGCGAGGCGGCCGTGGTCGAGGGGAACCCGGCGGTGAGCGTCCTGGTCCCGTCGGCCTGACCTGAGTCGAGGAGTGATGCCAGGAACGGTGCGTAGGCGGCGTGTGCGCGCAGTTGGGCGAGGCCGAGCCCGTCGATGAGAAAGACGCAGACGCGGTCGGCGGGTTCGAGGCGGAGCCCGGTGGAGGGGATGAAGGGGCCGTGGTGCGAGGCGAGGCCGAACCCGGCGGCCACGGCGGGCAGCAGGTCGCAGAGAGCCCGGGTGCCGTAGGCGGGGACGGGGGCGTCCTTGGGGTCCAGCAGGGCGGAGGAACGCATGGGGAGCATTTCGTTCGAGGGCGGAGGCGGGTGCGGCGCGGAGGTTAACGGAGCAGGGGCAGGAGGTCGCGCAGGTCCTCGGTGTCCAGCACGTGGTCGGCGACCGCCCGGGCGTCCTCGGTGGCGTTTAGGGCGATGGAAGTGCCCGCGGCCCGGAACAGCGGGATGTCGGAGCGGGAGTCGCCGACGGCCACGATCTCGTGCAGCTCCACGTCGTGGGACCGGCACCATGCCTCGACGAAGGCGAGCTTGCCGTCTTCGTCGATGTGCTGGGCGACACGGCCGGTCAGCGCGCCGTCCTCCAGGTCCATTCCGGCGCCGGAGACGGCGGTGAACCAGGGCCGGTACTCCAGTTCCTCGGCGGCGAACCGCCAAGCGAGGGTGGCCAGGAGAAGCGTGCAGCCGGCCTCGGTGAGCGCGGTCAGCGTCTCCTTCACACCGGTGATCCAGGGCGCGGGACGCAGGTGTTCACGGATCTGCGCGGGGGTGGCTCCGGCGAAGAGGGCCGCCTCACGGCTCGCGAACTCGAAGTTGTCGATCTCGTAGGCGCTGTAGAGGCGTTCGAGTTCCTCCACGGCGTGCCGGTGTCCCATGGCCTCCGCGAGGACCAGGGAAGTGGTCGTTCCACGGAGCAGGGTTCCGTCGAGATCGAAGACGATCACCGGGTGGGGCGTACGGCTCAAGGAGTTCACTCCTGGCGGGGGAAGTAGGGAAGGCGGGGAAGCGGGGGGGTGGTGCCTCGTGGTCATGACCAGCCGGTGCGGCGGGCCAGCCAGTCGCGGCACAGTCTGCCGTACCACGCCTCGTGGGTACGGATGTGCGGCGACCACGACGGGGCGGGCAGTGAGCCGCTGAGGGTGTAGAAGCCGGCGAGTGCGCAGACGAAGGCGTCGATGGCCGACGGGTCGGCGCGGCGCGTGAGCGGATGGGCCGCCGCGATCCGCTCGGGATCCCTGCCGGCTGCTGCGACCGCGGGCAGCAGATAGACGAGTTCGACCCAGGCGGCGCCCACGCAGGCCCAGGCCCAGTCCACGGCAAGGACGGTCCCGTCCCGGGTGAGCAGCATGTTGTCGTGGCGCAGGTCGGCGTGGAGCAGGGTGTTGCCCTCGGTGGCCTCGGCCCAGTGGCTTTCCAGGTCGGCCAGGCGGTCCAGGTTGCGGGCGGACCACGGGTCGAGGCCGGCCGGGGCTTTCTCCTCCTTCAGGGTGAGCCAGCCGCACAGCAGGGGGCCGAGCGGGGTGGTGAGGGGCACCGCCCGGGGCAGCGGGTTGGGGGTGAGTACAGAGGTCATGCGCTCCACGCAGGTGAGGGCTGCTGCGAGATCCCCGGGGCGGGCGAAGTCGGGGTGGCGGCCCTCCACGTCGTCGTAGACCAGGACGATCCAGCCGTCGGCCTCCAGGCTGAACCGGAGGCGGGAGGCGGGCACTTCTGCGGGCAGGGCTGCGGCGGTCCGCGCCTCGGTGCGGTAGTCGGGTGCCAGTTCGTGGTCCGTCGCGAGGGCTTTGACGAAGGCCTTGGTGGTGTCGCCTAGCTGCACCCGGGCGGCGATGCCGTCGGTGAAGCCGCCGTTCTGGCTCGTGGCGGCCAGGACGGGGGCGCCGAGCCCTTGTTCGATGGCCTCCCGGACGCCTCGGGGCAGCTGCGGCCACGTCAGGCGGCGTGCTGTGGCCGTCGGCAGGGGTCCTGTCACGGGCGCGGTCTCTCTTCTCGTCGGCGGGACGGAGGGTGGTGGGAATCATCCGTCAGGTCAGGACTGCTGCGGCTCTTCCACCGTTGCGAACGCACCTTCGACTGCGAGTAGTTCATCGATCCGTCGGAGCGTAGCGGGCGACAGGTCTTGCTTGGCGGCAAGGGCGTTGTCCACGGCGTGCACGGGATTGCGGGTGCCAACGACGGCGCAGGTCACGTTGGCCTGTGCCAGCAGCCACGTCAGCGCTGTCCGGGCCAGGGAGACGCGTGCCTCCTCGGCCACGGGCCGCAGTACGTCCACGGCGCGCAGGTGCCAGGCGCGTGCGGCGGGCGCGAAGAAGCGGGCGTAGTTCTCGACACAGAAGAAGTCGTCCGAGCCGACCTCCCCGCCCCGCCAGTCGGTGAACGCGCTGTCCGGCCCCAGGGCTCCGGTCAGCAGCCCGTACGCCAGCGGCCCGTACGTCATCAGCCCCGTGCCGTATCGCGCGCAGAGCGGACCGAACTCGGCGAGCTCCGCGCGGTGGAGCAGGGAAGCCTGGATCTGGAGGTAGTCCAGTCCGCCGGTGGCGGCGCACGCGGCGACGTCTGCGGCGGGGAAGTTGGACAGGCCGATCGCGCCCACCAGTCCCTCGGCCTTGAGACCGGCCAGGGTTTTCCACGGCTGCTCGACCGGAATCGTCTCGGCCGGCCAGTGCAGGAGGTAGACGTCGATCCTGTCCCGGCCGAGACGGGTCAAGGACGCCTCCAGCGCGGCACGCATGCCCTTGTCGCTGTAGTGGTCCTCCTGCTCGGGCGCGACCTTCGTGCACACCTTGATCTCGGGGCGTCCGGTGATGGCCTCGCCGACGATGCGTTCCGAGCCGCCACCCCCGCCGTAGACCTCCGCGGTGTCGATCCAGTTCACGCCCGCGTCGAAGGCGGCGTGGACCGCGCGGATCACGTGGTCGGAGGATTCGTTGGGTCCCCACGTGCCCCCTCCTCCGGCCTCCCACGCGCCGAATCCGATGGCCGAGAGACCGGCCGGGTTCCTCTGTTCGCGTATTCCTGCGTGCTCGCGTGTCACCGTGTCGCTCTTCTCTCTCTGCGGGTCCGGGTGGCTCAGATCAGGACGGGTATCGGCTGCTGCGCGTGGATGTCGGCCCAGATGCGGGCGCCCGAGGAGTCCTCGGCGGCGGAGGCCGCGATGACGCCACGCCGGTAGGCGTCCCGGTGGGTGCGCACGTGCTCCGTCAGCCGTGCGCGGCATGCCCGGATGCCGTACGGGTCGTCGGGCACGGCGTCGAGCAGCCGGAAGAGGAGACGGCCCCAGCCATTGATCCTGCACTGCCGTTCGAGGCCGTGCGTGCCGCGGAACTTGTAGGCGACCGGGAAGCGGTAGAGCAGCTCCAGGGCGTGCAGCTGTTCCAGAATTTCGGCCAGCCGGTCGGCGGCGGCCGGCTCGATGGTGTGGGCGGTGTGCAGCAGGACGCCCACCGAACGCTCTGAGGCCAGATAGATGTTGCCGCCGTAGACGCCGCCCTCCCTGATCACCTCGTCCCACAGTGCCAGGGTGATCACCAGGCGAAGCGGCTCCGCGAGCACATGAGCCGACTCCGGCGAGGTCAGCAGGGCGTCGAGCGGGCTGTCCCCGCCGCTCGGGCGGTGCGCGACCCGGACCGCTCGGCTGTAGCAGGCCAGTGACGGCGGGGAAGCGGCCAGTTCCGGGGGCACGGTCACCGTGACGCCTTCAAGGGCGCCCAGGCGGTTGATCACCGGCCAGGCGACCAGCCGTTGGTGGGGCGGGAGGTCGCGCAAGGATGCCGAGGGCAACGACGGTGCGGGTGTCGAGGGAATCACGTCAGTGCCTTCCGTTCAGTGCGGACACGGTTATTGCGCCGGGCCTGGGGATCGCGGCGGATATGGCCACACTTTCGTGACCCGGGGGGCGGTCCAGGGCCACGGCTTCGGCCCAGCGCTTCAGCCGGTCCATGACCGCCCCGTCACGAGCGGTGCCATGGGAGCAGACCATCCAGACGTCCGCCTCGAAAAGCGTCTCCGTCGCGACGAGGCCCTTGCGGCGCATGGACTCTCCGGTCTCGACGCACTCGACGGCGACATCCGCGAGATCGGGCAGGTAGTGCTCGACCGATCCGCGGACCGTCCGCAGCGAGAAGTCCTCGCCCCACCGCGCCCGTCCGAAGTCATGCGCGATCCGCGGGTACTCGGAGACCACCCGAACCGGTCCGTCCTGCGGTGCCGAGCCCGGGAGGTGCAGCGCGCAGATCCGTACGTGGTACCAGCACAGCGGAGCCACGCGCACGACGTCGGCGCCGCTGTCCACCAGCCACTCCTCGCCCGCTATCCCCACGTCCAGGAGCCCTTCGGCGACCAGGTCCGGGATGTCCGGCATACGGAGGAAGCGATGGCGTGCCGGCATATCCCCCGCGATCTCGCCGTAGGCCGTGACGGCGGCCTCCGACCGGGGCAGCAGCCGGCCTTTGGGCAGACCCGTCCTCAGCACGGCGGGGCCGCCCTCCGGTAGGGCTTGATGGTGCCGTGCTTGCGTAGCTGCCGCTCGTACTCGCCCGAGAAGCCCTTCGCGAAGGCGTGGGCGGCGTCGGTGCGCGTGACGTTCGCCAGGCACAGCGCCCAGACGAGCACCTGCCCCAGCTCCTCTTCCAGACGTACGGCTGATTCGCCGCGGCGCATCGCCTGCGACAATTCGCCGAGTTCCTCCAGCGCCCAGGCCAGAGCGCGCTCCGGCTCCAGGCGCCCGTAGAGGTCGCGGCACCGCTCCTGAAGCCGTCGCAGTGCGCGCAGATCATCGAGGACACGCGCATCGCCGCCGGGCACAGTGACCGCCGTCCCGGCCAGATCGCCGCACGCGCCGGCCAGCGGGACCAGTGCCTCCCGTTCAGCCTCACGGACGCGACAACGTTGCCCGGCGGTCAGCACAGTGTCCTCGCCCCGCTGGGCCGCGAGCAGCTCCAGAGCATCGAGGCCGGCCTGTTCGAGGACAGTGATGCGCGCCGCCAAGGGGAGTGCGGCCAGGTCCAGCGAGGAGTCGTCCTCGGCCCGCGCGGTGATGGCGATCAGCGGCAGCCATCCGGCGGACGCTTCGGGCGTGCCCGCCGCGTAGGCCATCGTGCCCCGCAGGACCACCGGGCAGGCACCGGGAAGAAGGATGGTGCTCCCCGGCGCGGCTACCTCCAGCACGCACCTGACACCCTCCTCGTCTGCAGTGAGACGGCCCACGAGGCACACGTCCGCGTAGTCCGCGGCGCGCAGGGCGACGGTCAGGGCACTGTCGTCGGGGCTGCCCGAAGAGGCCGCGCCCGTGAAAGCGGCGGGGCTGGCGGAAGTGTCGCCGTTGTACGGCGAGAGAGGGGCGAGCGTCGCGGCAGCGGCGTGTGACAGCCCCGAGGCGGTCGGCCCGGCCTGCGGCCGAGGCTGTCTCTGCCCGGGTAACCCGGGTAATTCTCCGGGCACTCGTATGCGCTCCGTACTCATTTCTACCCCCTGCTGTAGGAAACTTCAGGGCCCCGACCGCCGGTCCTTCGGGGCAGTTCCGGACAGCCTCAGCTGATCCGCAGTTCCTCGCCGCCGTACGCGATCCCGAGAGAGGGAACGGAAACCGACTTGTCCCCGGCCACGACCTCACCCGCCACGAACGCCTCGTACC
Organism: Streptomyces sp. 2131.1; assembly: GCF_900105515.1. Classification (GTDB taxonomy): domain Bacteria; phylum Actinomycetota; class Actinomycetes; order Streptomycetales; family Streptomycetaceae; genus Streptomyces; species Streptomyces drozdowiczii. The sequence continues at coordinate 6,512,502 of NZ_FNSY01000001.1, forward strand.
CGGCGGCCCGGGCGATGTCCACCGTGCGGTCAGCATCGGCGGCGGCCACCACCGCGACGTACCCGAAGCCCATGTTGAACGTCGCGTACGCCTCCGCAGGCGACATGCCGCTGCTTGATGCCAGGAAGCCCAGGACCTCGGGGACGTCCGGCAGCACGTCCAGGACGTAGCGCACGTCGGCCGCCGGGCGCATCATCTTCAGCAGACCGTGCCCGGTGATCGGGTTGAGGAAGTGCGGCTCGACCGGTGAGTCCAGCAGCGCACGGACGAACGCCGGATAGAGCACCGACGGATCCAGCAGCGCCGCGCCCAGGGCGCGACCGCTCGGCAACGGGGTCAGCAAGCCCTCGCTCAGCCCGTCGGCGACGCGCCGGGCCAGCGAGGCACCGTTCGTGTGCAGCCCTGAACTCGGCAGCACCACGATCCGGTCACCGGGCCGCACCTCGTTGCCCAGGACTGGACGGCGCCCGGGCGGGACCAGCGCCAGCGCATTGCCGCCCAGCTCGATGCCCGCACCGGTCAGCAGCCCCGGGAGGGCCGGCGACTCGCCGCCGCCCCAAGTGGCACCGGACTGCTCACAGGCCCGCTGCCAGCCGGCGAGCAGCTCCAGGGACTTGCGCTCGTCGTTGTACCAGGCAGCATCGCCCGTGGCGAAGTACGCGGTGACGACCAGCGGATTCGCGCCGACGGAGACCACGTCATTGACGATGGAGGCCACCGCGTCCACGGCAAGGTCGGCGAACCGGCTCTCTCCGGACACCTGGAGATACTGCTCGGCAATGACGGACTTGGTGCCCAGCCCCTCGGTCACCGTCGCGAGCGTCAGCCCGCCCACCTCGAAGACATAGGCCGTCGCTCCCCGTGAGGCGGTGAACTCCCGGCCCCCCGAGGCGCCCAGCAGCCCAGCCGTGGCAGCCGCCCGCTCGACGGCCGCCCGCTTGACCCGGTCGAGGACCGAGTAGTCGACACCCGCCTTCTCGTACTGCGACATGTGGGACAACCGCCTGTCTGCATCGTGGATGTGACAGGGTCACATCGTCGTTGGCCGTCGTGGGACCCACGGTGCCGGCGCAATACCGGGTGATCACGGTGGGGAGCGAAATACAGACACACGGTAATCGATCGGTTCCCCGGGGCAAGGCACCGTTCATACAACGTCCGGATGTGAGCGGCACCGGCCGAAGACTCGCCCTTGCCCACCGGGCCCGAACCCACTACCCGCAAGCTGCTTACCCGCAGGCAAGTCCGCCGCATGACCCATCAGGCAGCCCCTGGTCGGACGCCGGCCGGGCACAAGCGGAAGACTGATCTCTTCCAGAGTGGCCACTGAGCGTTTTCAGCGTTGACGCTCCAGGGTGAATGGCTGTGGCGATGACGGTCATGCGGTTGGGGCTGCAGGCGGGCGGGCTCTGCGAAAGCAGGGGACGCACGCCGTGCCGGAGCAGCAGCACCGTCAATGGCTCCGCGAGCGACGCGGCGCACACGGTGAGCGTGCCTGAGTCCGGGTCGAACCATCCGGCCTCGGGAAGTCGGCTCCGGGGCACGCCCGGCTTGGAGAGCCGGATCGAGTGGCTGTTGTCTACGACACGCGTGCCGTGTCGGTCACCGCACCACCCGGCCACGGCGGGTCTGTTCTCGACCGGCACATGGGCTATCTCTACAGCAGCGCCCTGCACGTCACGAGCCAGAGCATCCGCGACCTCGCCGAGGAGACCGGGATGCCCGTCGGCTGCCACGGATGGATAGAGCTCTACGACCTTGAGAGGACGAACGCGCGCAGAGCGGGGACGGAGTAGTCGAAGACCGCGAACCCCGGGGAGAAATCCTTCGCCGGATCGCCCGGAATCATGAGGAGACCCACGTCGGGGGCGTACTGAATCGTCTCGCGGCTCGGCTTGCCCGGATTATGCCAAGGGCACGAGCAGCCGGATTTTCGTAGGGGCGGTGGAAGCCGAGCTCGGTCGCCGAGTGGAGTGCTGCACGTTGTCGTCCAGGCACGGTTCGGCGTCCGATTGGGTGAAATTGTTACGGAGGGTGATCTTCTGAGAGGTCTGTCGTAGATTTCCGAACCGGCCTGCGCCTGCTTTCCCGCTCTCCCACCCGGCGGGAGGATCTCCGTGCTGGTTCGGTGCTGACTTCGGCAGGTAAGTGGCGGGAAAACAGCAGGTCGTAGCTCTCATCGGATGAGTTGTCGTACCACTCGATCGTCGTGCCGATGAGGCTGGCGGCGACGATGCGCCGCAGGTTCGAGGGCGGTGGGGGAGCGGATGCTGCGTCGGCCGTGGGTACCGCTTCCGGACGGTCGGCGGGGACGGCGACGTGTCGCCACACCGAAGGAAGGAGCAGGTCAGGGGCGTATGTGGCCGGACAGCATAGTTCGGTTTGCCGATGTGCGGGCCGGTGCTAAGGAGGGGGCGCGATCCAGTATTGGTGCCGACTACGCTGCGTTGCGGCCGGGCAATTCGGTGCGGAGCGGACGGCTGAAGCTTCCGTCTGGACGCGTCCTTGCTGCAGATCCGCGAGGCGCGTCGCTCAGTCTCGGGCACGGCTGAAGAAGGGCTGGAGAAGGGGGGCGGCGCAACGCGCGGGCGAATCGGAGCCGGAACCCGCCAGCGGCCCCCGGTCCCGGCTCCGGCGTTGCCGGACGCGGCGCTGAAGCCGGGGGAGGGGGGCTCCGCTGAGCTGGGGCTCTTCGCTCCTGAGCATGGTCGCCGGGCCGGTCCCCGCAGGCCCAGGTCGGCGGCGTGAGCAGACGCGGATTCGCCGGGCCGCCCCGGATACGCGTACGGATGATGCCGCAGCCGCACAGAGCGGCACAGCAGGCGGGGGGCGCCCCGGAGCGTTTCCGGGGCGCCACAGGAGGGTCAGACGCCGAACGCGGCGGGGTACTTGATGGTGCCCGTCGGGGTCGGGCGGGTGTCGTCCAGGACCAGGGCCATCATGGCCTCGTCCGGGACGTCGAAGGGGGCCCGGATGCCGAAGCCGGAGGCCGGCGTGAAGCCGAACCGGGGGTAATAGGCGGCGTGACCCAGGACCAGGACGAGGTTCTCTCCCCTGGCCCGGGCGGCGGCCAGTGCTGCCCGGATGGCCGCCGAGCCGGCACCGGTGCGCTGGGTCGAGGGGAGGACCGCGCAGGGAGCCAGGGCGAGGGCGGGTTCGCCGTCGACGTGGCAGCGGGTCAGCAGTGCGAGCGCCACCGGGGCGTCGTCGGGGCCCGTCGCGACCATGGAAAGGCCGTCGATCCACGCCTTCGGGTCGGCGCGCAGGGCCTCGACGATGCCGGCTTCCTGGGGGTCGGGAAGGCCGCGAGGTTGATCTCGCGGATGGCGGGGATGTCGTCGGGGGTCTCGGGGCGGGTGGTCCAGGTGGTCATGGTCGTTCCGTTCTCGGCGGCGAGTGGGGTGGAGCCGGCGGCGGCGCTGTGGTCGTCGCTCACCGCCGGCGGTCCCGGAACCGGTACGTCGCGCGCAGATGCTGCGTGATGTCCTTCTTGGCGGCCTCGCGGTCGGCCCGCAGGCGGGCGTCGGTGCGCGAGGCCGCGTAGGCGTTCTCCCTCAGCAGCCGGTGGTAGCTGTCCAGTCGGCGCCGGGGAATCTCCCCGGTCTCGACGGCGGCCAGCACAGCGCAGCCCGGCTCGCTGCCATGCCCGCAGTCGGTGAACCGGCATTCCCTCGCGAGGAGTTCGATCTCCGCGAAGGTCTGCTCAAGCCCCATCCGGGCATCATGCAGACCGATCGCCCGCAGGCCGGGGGTGTCCAGCAGGACCCCGCCGCCCGGCAGCGGGACCAACTCCCGCCACGCGGTGGTGTGCCGGCCCTTGCCGTCCGCGTCGCGCACGGCGCCGGTCGCCAGCCGCTCCTCGCCGAGGAGTCGGTTCCCCAGAGTGGATTTGCCCGCCCCGGAAGGGCCGAGCAGCACGATGGTGCCGTTCAGGACAGCCGTCAGGGTGTCCAGGCCCTCCCCGGTCACGGCGCTGGTCACGAGCACGTCCGCGCCGGGTGCCACCTCGGACACCTCGGCCGCGGCCTGCTGCGGGTCGGCGCACCGGTCGGCCTTGGTGAGCACGACAACGGGCTGGGCACCGCTCTCCCAGGCCAGGGCGAGCATGCGTTCCGTCCTGTCGTGCTTCCGCGGCACAGCCAGCGACACCGCCACCACGACGGTGTCGACGTTCGCGGCCAGGACCTGGCCCCGGGAGGTCCGCGAAGCGGTGGACCGCACGAGCGAGGTGCGCCGCTCCAGTACCGCGTGCAGCACCGGTCCGCGACTCGTGGTGGCGGGAGACAGGGCAGCCCAGTCGCCAGTGGTGGGCGGTACCTGCTCGGCGCCGCCGGGAATCTGCGCGTGGAGGATTCCGGCGTCGGTGACCGCTTCGCACGAGCCGTGTTCGGCGCGCACGACGCGGGCGGGGATCAGCCCGGCCTCGCGACAGGGGGAGAAGGCGCGATCCCACGCCTCGTCCCAGCCGTAATCCACGAGGGAGTACTGGCGGGCATGATGGTGTTGCGAGAATTGAGACAACGTAAAGACCCTAGAACGAGGGCCCCGTGGAGGAGCGTGAAGCTCAGGTCAGACCGGGGCCCGGGACGTGAGGATGGTCCGGAGGGCGCTGCGTGCGGCAGCCGTCTCTACGGCAGTCATCAATCTCACCTCCCACTTCATCCGGCATCGACCCAGTTGTCTCTGCACCGTGACAGTAACATGGCCTCGGCCGTTTCTCCCGCCCCCGACGATTGCCGAGATCGTCAAGATCGGGGAGGCACGCACCGGAGCCGTTCGAGTGGTTCTGCCCCCGATCGCGGAGGCGCCGCCGCCCTGTGCGGCGCGGCTGCCTCGGGCCCCGGGAAGCGGCGTCGTACGCCGACGGCCGCCCCCGACGCCGGACAGGAGCGGCCCCACACGTTCATAGAGTGGTGAAGGAGGGGAAGGCGCGGCGGACACGCCCAGCCGGTTTGCGCGCTGCCTCCTTCATGTCGCGGCTGCCAGACGGAACTTGGCGCCGGTCGTCCACCCAATCGGGAGTTCGTACGTGACACCTCAGTGCTTCGCACGCAGACCCTGCTGTTCGCCGCCGAACTCGTCCAGGACAACGGCACCTACACCCTCGTGGTGGAGGACGTGACTGCAGGCACCGTCCAGTCCACACCGGTCCCCAAGGCGATGGTCGACAAGCTCCCGGTCTTCCTCGCGGCACTCACCGCGTAACGCGGCCCGGTGCGACCGCGCCGCGGCCGGTAGCCACCCGCCCCGTCCTGCCGCGCCCGTCGGCGCGCCGCCGTCGTTGTCGCGCCCGACGCCAGATCGCCAGGGGCGGGCACGTCCACCGGCAGGAAGGCAGGGTGCTGTCGCGTCCGCTGTGGGGCCACGGGCCGGTTTGGCCCTCTTGTCAGAGCCAGCCGCGCTGTGCTGCTTTGATACCGGCTTCGAAGCGACTGGAGGCGTTGAGCCGTTCCATGATCGAGGCCACTTGCCGCCGGATCGTGCGGTCGGTGAGGCCGAGGCGCTGCCCGACCGCTTCGTCCGTGAGACCGGTGCCCAGCAGCCGCAGGAGTTCACGTTCGTGGTCGGTGAGGCCGTGCTGTGGGTCATCGACGCGGGCTGTGCCGAAGGGGGCGGCGGTGTTCCAGCCCTGCTCGAAGAGTTCGAGCAGGGCGGTGACGATCCCCGGTTCGGTGACGTGCAGCGCACCCTGGCGGTTGTCGGCGGGATCGGTCGGCACCAGGGCTTGCGTGCGGTCGACGATGACCATGCGCTGGGGAATGGTGGGCGCGGTACGGACCTCCCCGCCGTGACTGAGGAGCGTCCGGGCGTAGTCGGAGATGTGGGTGTGCCTGCGGACGTGGTCCTGATAGAGCGACCGTATCGCGACCCCGCGGCTGAGGGCGGCGAGGTCGTGGTCGCGTCCGGCGGCGAGGTCGTCGGGACGCTGGACGCCGGGCTGGACGCCGGCGATCTCGGTGCGGGCGCCGCGACACAGACGTTCGAGCCGGTTGTGGATGGCGTCCATGCCGAGCAGGCGTTCGCCATGGCCGCGGTGCTGCTGGGCGCGATCGGCCACCATGCGTGTGACCGCGGCGCGGGAGGCGGCGAGTTGAGCCTGTTGTGCCGCGAATTCGGCCTCCTGGCGGGCGACGATGCCGGCCAGGCCGATCTCCGGATCGACGGCCCGCATCTGTCCGGGGTGTTCGCTGGAGGCGCGGACCAGCATCACCTGTCCGAGCTCGTCGAGGCAGTCGTGGACCTGTGTGGGAGCCAGGCCGCATACCTGGGCGATTCGGTCGACGCTGTGGCCGGGGTGGTCGAGCATTGCCTGATATACGTCAGCGGCTTTGGTGCTCAACCCGAGCGCTTGGAGCATGGTCTTGTCTTCCCCCTCTGAACGCTGCCCCCCGGCAGCGCGCTGGGCGGAATTATTCCAGTCCAGAACAGCATCGCTCAAGAATTCGAGACATTCACGCAGGCCGAAGTCATGTAAGAAGGCATGTTCCGGGTGTATCGGTCAGGGCCGGCGCAGCGGGAGACCGGAAGTTCGCCGGAACGAGTGCGGCGGCATGTCCTGATCCGGATAAGCCCTGTTCAGGACTCCCGAAGGGTCTTCCACGGGACTTGCTCTGCGGCGAAGCTACGTATCGCCAGTAGGGACCAGTCGAACGGCAACCGGACGAAGCGTCAATCGCGGGAAACGGGTACCGGACGATTCGCCTCCTCATTCCGAAAGGAACGATCACCGTGATCCGCGCCCGTATCGCCCAGGCCACCGCAGTCGTCACCCTTGCGCTGGGCGTCGCCGTGCTTCTGCCCTCCGTCGCGGTGAAGGCAGCGCCTTCTCCGTCGGCCGCGGCGGCCCAGGCCCCCGCCACCCAGCCGATCACTCCCGGCACGGGCACCTGGGGCGGCTGACCAGGACATGGATGTGGTGTATGCCAGCCTCCACCGTCGCATCAAGGTCCTTGCCGACCCCACGAGCGAGGTCTCCGAGGTCCTGGACGCCCTGTGGGCGCACGCGACACTCGAGGACGGTCTGGAACACGCTTCCGGCCGCGCGGGGACGGACCAGGTCGATCTGCTGATGTACCTGCTCACTCTCGACCCCACCGTGCCCGGGTTTCGCAGTGTGACCCATCGGGTCAGCTCCTTGCTTCATCGCTGCCATGCGGGATCACCGCTGATGCAGGGCCGCTACCTGCCGCCTGACGGGCCGTTCTAGCCGCGCCACGGCACGCCTGTGAGATGTGCGGCTTCTTTTTCTTTGCGCATGCCCCTTTGAAAGGGCTTAACAGCCATGCCCGCCGCCGCGCCCCGAGCCGCCCGGTGCGTTTTCGACGGGCCATGGCGGCGTCGGCGCGGTGCTGAAGGACAGAGACGACCGGGACCGGGGTCCGCGCCGACCGGCTCGTCCCGTCGTAACCGGCCGGTTCGCAGTGCGGCGTGCGAACGGCCTGAACCATGACCGGCCCAGTGGCCGGCGCAATCCACGAAACATCAGGCTAAGCGAGGTGTGATGTCGAACCAGCTCGACAACCCCAATGGCAGTTTTCACGTCGTCGTCAACGGTGAGGGCCAGTACTCGATCTGGCCCGAGTCCGCGGACGTACCGGCCGGATGGACGGTGAGCCACGGCCCGACCGACCGGTCCTCCGGCCTCGACTATATCAACGCGCACTGGACCGACATGCGTCCGCTGAGCCTGGTGGCCCACATGGAGCAGCAGACCGCCGGTGACTGTCCGAAGGAGCTGCGATGATCTCCGACGGCACCGGAGCCTTCGGCGAGGCGGCGGCCCCCGGCCGGCAGGCGCCGGAATCGTCGGCCGGGACGGAAAGGACGCGCTCCCGCCTGGAAACGATGTCTCCGGCGAAACGCGCGCTGCTTGCCAAGCGGCTCGCCGCGCGACGAGGTGCGGACGGGGACGCCCTCGAGCCGGTGTCGCGGGACGGGCAGCTGCCGCTGTCGTACGCCCAGCGCCGCCTGTGGTTCATGGACCAGGTGAACCCCGGCGGGGCGATGTTCAACGTCTCGGTGGCGCTGCGTTTCGAGGGTGCGCTGCGGCCGGACGTACTGGAGCGGGCGATCCGCGACGTGTTCCGTCGTCACGAGTCGCTGCGCACCTTCTTCCCGTCCGTCGGCGAGGGCCCCGTGCAGCGGATCCTTCCGGACCTCGATGTGGACCTCACGCCGGTCGCTCTGCCCGCGACCGCGGAGAGCAGCGACGAGGACGTCCTGCGGGAGGCGCTGGTCGCCGAGGCGTCGCGGCCGTTCTCCCTGGAGGACGGACCGCTCGCCCGCGCCACCCTCTTCCGAAGGGGCGCCGAGGACCACGTGCTGCTGTTGGTCGTCCACCACAGCGTCTGTGACGGCTGGTCGATGAGCATCGTCATCGACGAGCTGTTCGAGCTCTACGCGGCAGGGGCCAGGGGCGACGACGCTCTTCTGAAGCCGCTTCCGCTCCAGTACGCGGACTACGCCGCCTGGGAAGCCCGGCCGGAGCGCACCGCGCGGCTGGACGAGGGGCTCGCCTTCTGGCGGAAGTCCCTGGAAGGCGCCGTACCGGTCATCGAGTTGCCGGCCGACAGGCCGCGTCCGGCGGTGCAGAGCTTCCGTGGCGCTCGCCACCGCTTCTCGCTGCCGGCCGGCATCTGGCAGCGGGTGGAGGAGATCGCGGCGCAGGAGCGTGCGACTCCGTTCATGGTTCTGCTCGCCGGCTTCGCCGCGTTGCTGTCGCGCTACACCTCGCACTCCGAGGTGACGGCGGTGACTCCCGTGGCCAACCGGCCGCGTGCCGAATGGGAGTCCCTGGTGGGCTTCTTCGCGAACTCCCTCGCGCTGCGTGTGGACATCTCGGGCGAACCGGACTTCCGTGAACTGGTCGGCCGGGTCCGTGACCTCACCCAGGAGGCCCTGGCACACGGCGACGTGCCCTTCGACCGAGTCGTCGAGGCGGTCGACCCCGACCGCGACCTCAGCCACACGCCGATCGCCCAGGTACTGTTCGCGCTCGTCCATGATCCCGCGCTGGACATCACCCTGGACGGGATGAAGGTCAGCGTGGTCGAGCAGCACACCGCGACCGCGAAATACGACCTGAGCCTGGAGGTCTGGCCCGACGCCCACGGCGTCCTGCACGGCGTCTTCGAGTACGCGACCGACCTGTTCGACGCGGCGACCGTGGAGCGGATCGGCACGCACCTCGGCATTCTTCTCGACGCGCTCACCGAGGACCCCGCGACCCGGATCGCGGACGCCCCTCTCCTGACCGGGGAGGAGCTGCGGGAGCTGGTCGTCGACGGCAACCGCACCGCGGACCCGTCCATCGGCAACCGCCCCGCCCATCTGCTCTTCGAGGACCAGGCGGGCCGTACGCCGGGCGCGGTCGCCCTCGTCGCCGGCGAGCGCCGGCTGACATTCGGGGAGCTGAACACGCTCGCCGACCGCCTGGCCCACCACCTCCGGAGCCAGGGCGTCGGACCGGAGGAGCGCGTCGCGCTGTACCTCGAGCGCGGCGTCGACCTGGTGGTCGCGGTCCTGGCGACGTTGAAGGCCGGCGGCGCCTATGTGCCGCTGGACACCGCCGACCCGGCCGACCGCATCGCCTACATGCTCGCCGACGCGGCCGCGCGGGTGGTCGTCACCGACGCCCGCCGTGCGGCGGAGCTCCCGCAGAGCGGTGCGCGCGTGCTGGTCGCGCAGGAGGCCCTCGGATCCCCGGTCCCCGCGGACGCTCCGGGCCACCCCGTCCCGCACGTGGACAACGCCGCCTACGTCATTTACACCTCGGGTTCCACCGGACGCCCCAAGGGCGTCGTCGTCACCCACCGAGGGCTCGGCAACTACCTGGAGTGGAGCGTGCGCGCCTACCGGGTGGCCGACGGCGGTGGCGCCCCCCTGGTCTCCCCGCTGCGTTTCGATCTGTCCGTCACCACGCTCTTCTGTCCGCTCCTCGCGGGCCGGCCGGTGGTCCTGGTGGAAGAGGGCCGGGAGCTGGACCGGCTCTCCGGCATGCTCGGCCGGGACGTCGAGCACGGGCTGATCAAGCTCACCCCCGCCCACCTCGAAGCGCTCGACAAGTCGGTGCCGCCCGTCGAGATCCGGGCGGACGGCTACCTGGTCGTGGGTGGGGAGTCCCTGCACGGCCGTACGGTCGAGGCCTGGCGCAAGCGCGCCCCCGGCCTGCGCGTGGTCAACGAGTACGGCCCCACCGAGACGGTCGTCGGCTGCTGTGTTTACGAGGTGGACGACCGCACCGACCTTTCCGGAACCGTCCCGATCGGCCGGCCCATCGCCAACACCGGGCTCTACGTTCTCGACACCAACCTGAAGCCCGTCGCCCGCGGCGCGGTCGGTGAACTCTTCATCGGTGGAGCGGGAGTGGCCCGCGGCTACTGGAACCGTCCCGGACTCACGGCGGAGCGGTTCGTTCCCGACCCCTTCGCGGCCGAACCCGGCGCCCGCCTGTACCGCACCGGTGACCTCGTCCGGATGCGCCCGGACGGTGAGCTGGAGTGCCTCGGCAGGGCCGACACCCAGGTGAAGGTACGCGGCTACCGCGTCGAGCTGGAGGAGATCGAGGCCGCCCTGACCCGACTCGCGGCTGTCCGCGAGGCCGTGGTCCTGCTCCGCGAGGACCGGCCCGGTGAGCACAGGCTCGCCGCCTACGTCACCCCGGCGGGTGACGGTGCCGGCTGCGCGGAGGACGGGCTGCGTGCCGAACTCCGCTCCGGCCTTCCCGAGTACATGGTCCCCGACCATTTCGTGGTGCTCGACGAACTGCCGCTCGCCCAGAGCGGCAAGGTGGACCGCCGTGCGCTGCCCCAGCCCACCAGGGACGCCCCCGTCGTGGTGCCCGACCTGCCGGCGTCGCCGTTGGAGCAGGTCATCGCGGATGTGTGGGCCGACGTCCTCGGCCTGTCCTCGGTCGGACGGGAGGACAACTTCCAGGCACTGGGCGGGCATTCGCTGCTGACGGTGCAGGCCGCCGCCCGCATCCGCAAGGCGCTCGACATGGATCTGCCCCTGTCGCTCTTCCTCGAGGCCCAGTCCCTCGCCGACCTCGCCGTGCGCATCGAGGCCCTCGGCGGTCGTGCGCCGCGCCCCCGCCTGGTGAGCGCTCCGCGCACCGGCCCGGTGCCGCTGTCGTACGCGCAGGGGCGGCTCTACTTCATGAGCCGCCTCGCCGAAGGCAGCTCCTTCTACAACGTTCCGATCGCCCTGCGTTTCGACGGTGCCTTCCGGCCCGACGCCTTCCGGGCCGCGTACGCCGCGCTCTGGGGCCGCCATGAGGGGCTGCGGGTCCGATTCCCCTCGCCTGACGGGGACCCGGTCCAGGAGTTCCTGCCGGCCGAGGACTTCGCCTTCGAGGAGCACGACCTGACCGGCACGGCGAACGCAGGGGCCCGGCTCGCCGCGCTCGTCCAGGAGGAGGCCGGCCGGCCGTTCGACCTGGCGCGCGGGCCGTTGCTGCGCGGAGGTCTTCTCCGGCTCGCCCCGGACGCCCACGTGGCCCTGCTCACGCTGCACCACGCGGTGTCCGACGGCTGGTCCGTCTCGATCCTGCTGGACGAACTCATGGCCCTCTACCGGGCATTCGCCGCCGGTCAGCCGTCGCCGCTGCCCCCGCTGTCGTACACATACGTGGACTACACGCTCTGGCAGCGTTCCTGGCTGGACGAGGAGACCCTCGACGCACAGCTCGGCTACTGGAAGCAGCAGCTCGGCGGGGCGCCCATGCTCGATCTGCCCACCGACCGGCCGCGTCCCGCGGTTCAGAGCTACCGGGGCGCCCGGCACGAGGTGGCCTGGTCGCGCGAACTGCTCGACGCGGTCGCGGAGCTGTCCCGCCGCGAAGGCGTCTCGCTGTTCATGACACTGCTCGCCGGTTTCGACGTTCTCATGGCGCGCGTGAGCGGCCGAGAGGACGTCACCGTCGGAACGCCCATCGCCAACCGGACGATGACCGAGCTCGAGAGCATCGTCGGCTTCTTCGCCAACACCCTGGCGCTGCGTGTCGATCTCGCCGGCAACCCGGCCTTCACCGAGGTGCTCGCGCGCGTCAAGGAGACCGCCAACGGTGCGTACGCGCACCAGGACGTTCCCTTCGACATGGTGGTCGACGCCGTCGCGCCCCAGCGCAGCCTCAGTCATTCGCCGCTGTTCCAGGTGCGGTTCGCGCTCCAGAACATGCCGGGTGACATGCCCGGCGCAGGTGAGGGGCTCACCCTCACCGAGATCGAGAGCGAGCAGGTCACGGCGCGGTTCGATCTGGTCGTCGACCTGTGGGAGACCGAGGACGGTCTCCAGGGGCACGCCGAGTACAGCACCGACCTCTTCGACGCGGACACGATCGCCCGTCTGATGGGACGCTTCGAAACGCTGCTGGGACGCCTCGCCGCCGACCCGGGACAGCGGATCCTCGACGCGGACGTCCTGCTCCCCGGCGAACACGCCGAGCTGGACGCCCTGGCCGGCAGGGACGCCGTCACCGATCCGGACGACCGCACCTTCCTGGAGCGCTTCCGGGAGCAGGCGGCGCGTCGCCCCGAGGAGCCCGCCGTCACCTGCGGCACGACCACCCTCTCGTACGGAGAGCTGGGACGCCGCAGCGAGCACCTCGCCCGGGTGCTGCGCGCTCACGGCGTCGGACCCGAGATGACGGTCGCGGTGCACCTGGAACGCGGGACCGACCTCGTCGTCGCCGTACTGGCGGTGCTGGAGGCGGGCGGCGCGTACCTGCCACTGGATACGGCCTACCCACCGGACCGCCTGGCCGAGATCGTCGCCGACGCGCGTCCCGGACTCGTCCTGACCTCGCGCGCTCTGGAAAACAGGGCGCCGACCGTACCGGGCGGGCCGCTCCTCCTGGAGGACATCGGCAACGCGGCCGTCGGCGAGCTGCCTCCCGCGCACACCCTGTCGCCGGAACGCCCCGCGTACATCGTCTACACCTCGGGCACCCAGGGGAAGCCCAAGGGAGCGGTGCTCACCCACACCGGTCTCGACGCCTACGTGCGCTCACTGCCCCGTGCCCTGGAGCTGCCCGAGCGCCCGGTGGTCCTGCACACCGCTTCCTTCGCCTTCTCCTCCTCCGTGCGCCAGCTGATGCTGCCGCTGGCCCACGGTGGCCTGGTGGTCGTCGCCACGCGGGAACAACTCGCCTCACCCGACGACCTCCTGGCCCACGCGGCCCGCAACGGCGTGCAGGTCCTCGACTTGGTGCCGTCCTACCTGCGGGTCGTCGCACCGGCACTCGCCCGCCAGGACTGGCGGCCCGAGATCGTCCTGACCGCCAGCGAACCCCTGCTGTACGACCTGCCGGAGACGATCCGCGCCCAGGTCGGTGACACGCCGCGCATGGTCAACATGTACGGCCAGACCGAGACCACCGGCATCGTCGTCACCGCACCGGTCGGCCCCGACCGGGTGGGCCGCGGTGTGGTGGTACCGCTCGGGCGCCCGATCGACGGGGTGCGCGTCCATGTCGTCGACGAGGAGCTGCGCCGTGTCCCGCCGGGGAACCCCGGGGAGATCGTCGTCACCGGCCCCGGCCTCGCCCGCGGCTACCTGGGCGACCCGGCGCTGACCGCCGAGCGGTTCGTTCCCGACCCGTGCGGTCCGGCGGGCGGCCGCCTCTACCGCACCGGTGACCGCGGGCGGTTCCTGCCCGGCGGAGCGCTGGAGTTCCTCGGACGCGTCGGTGACCAGGCCAAGATCCGCGGCCACCGGGTCGAGCCCGGCGAGGTCGCCTCGGAGCTGGCCGCGCTCGACGACGTGCGCGAGTGCGCGGTGTTCTGCGTCGAGGACGGCCCGGACGAGCGGCGCCTGGTCGGCTACGTCACGCTTCGCACGGGCTCCTGCACCACGGCCGCGGAGCTGCGGGCGGGCCTCGCGGAGAAGCTTCCCGACTACATGATTCCCACGATCGTCACGGTCGGTTCCCTGCCGCGCCTGTCCAACGGCAAGGTCGACCGCGTGACGCTCCTCGCAACGGAGGCGACACCGGTGCAGAACCTGTCCACACGCACGGCCGGGGCTTCCCGCCCGGCCACCGACGACTCCGACTACCTCGACCGGGTCGTGGAGCTGGTCTCGATCTGGAAGGAGGTGCTGCGGCTGCCGAAGGTCGGGACGAACGACGACTTCTTCGAGGTCGGGGGCGACTCGCTGCACGCGATCCGAGTCGTCGACCGGGCGCGCAAGGCGGGTATCGGGATCACGCCCGCGCAGTTCATCGCGAACCCGACCATTGCCGGCCTCGCCGCCGTCGCCACCGATCCGGATGCGCCCGGCTACCGCCACCGGGAGACCCTGGCGGAGATCTGGAAGGAGGTGCTGCGACTGCCGGAGATCGGCCATGACGAGGACTTCTTCGAGGTCGGGGGCGACTCGCTGCACGCGATCCGAGTCGTCGACCGGGCGCGCAAGGCGGGTATCGGGATCACGCCCGCGCAGTTCATCGCGAACCCGACGATCGCCGGCCTCGCCGCCGTCGCCACCGATCCGGATGCGCCCGGTGAAGGCCCGGCCGAGACCGGCACCGTCCCGCTGGTGCCGTCGAACCTGGCCTTCCAGGAGCGGGACTTCGCCGACAAGCACCTCTACACGCACATCTTCATGTTCGAGACGCTCCAAACGCTCGACCCCCGGCTCATGGAGCGCGCGATCGCCGCGGTGGTCTCCCACCACGACTCGCTGCGCATCTCCTTCCCGAAGGACAGCGGCGCCTACCGGGTGAAGGTCCACGAGCGCTTCGAGCAGCAGCTGTTCACCTTCGTCGACCTCTCCGCACTCGACCCGGCGGCACAGGACGTCGCCTTCCGGCGACTGGACGCGACGCTGCACCGCAAGGTGGACTTCGAACACGGGCCGCTCCTGCATTTCGCCCTGGTGCGCTTCGGCGCCGGCCGCCCCGACCGGTTCGTCGCCATCGTCCACCACCAACTGATGGACAACAGCTCCTGGGGCGTGCTGACCGAGGACCTCCAGGCCGCCTACCTCGCCGTGGCCGAAGGCGAGGAGCCGCGGCTCGCACCGGTCACCGCGTCCTTCGCCCAGTGGGCGCGTAACCTCGACGCCCTCGCGCACTCCGCCCAACTGGACGAGGACGCCGCCTACTGGAGCGCCCTCGCCGAGCGGGCCGTCCCGGACTGGCCACTGGACCACCAGGACGGCGTGGACAGCATGGCCTCCGAGGAGTCGGTGTTCGTCGAACTGAGCGGAGCGGACACGGCCTCGCTGCGCCGGCTGATCCGGCGGGACTACGGGCTGACCCTGAACGACCTGCTGCTCGCCGCTGTGCTGGGGGGCTTCGCCGAGTGGACGGGTCAGAAATCGGTCCTCGTCGACCTGGTCTCCCGGGGCCGTGAACTCGGGGGCGAGGACCTCGACCTGTCCCGGGCCATCGGCCGGTTCTCCATGACCTCGCCACGGCTGCTGGACCTGCCGGCCACCCCGGGGGCGCGCGGTCTGCTCGACTCGGTCGCCGCACAGCTGCGGGCCGTGCCCCGCAGCGGCCTCGGCTTCGGCCTGCTCCGGCACGTCGGCGCCCGGCCGGACGTCGCCCGGGCACTCGCCCCGCTCGGCAAGCCGGACATCCTCGTCAACAACTGGGGCGAGATGGCGAAGTTCACCGACGAATCCCCGCTGTTCGGCGCCCCCATCGAGGACACCTGGCCCGCGCCGGAACTCCAGCGGATGCACCGGCTCATCGTCGACGGCCGGGTGTACGACGGCGCGCTCCGCCTCGGCTTCCGTTTCAGCCGCAACCTCAACGACCGCGACAGCATCGCGAAGCTCGCAGCCCTCGTGGAGGGCGTACTCCGCGAGATGGCAGACGGCGCCGAATCCTGACCCACGCACTCAGAGAACGGATCACACGAGATGACCAGCAACGTGAAGGAAAACCTCCTCTTCCCCGACGAGCAGCTCGTGGCCCTCTTCGAGGCCACGGAGCCCGGCCTGTCCCCGGTGGCGTGGGCCGAACGGAACCGCGACCTGGTGGCCGAGCGGCTCGCCTCGGCCGGCGCCTGTCTGCTGCGCGGCTTCGACGTCCCGGACGAGACCGTCTTCTCCCGGTTCGTGCGCGTCTTCGGCGACGAGCTCAACGAGTACACCTACCGCTCGACCCCGCGCACCAAGGTCGGCGACGTCTACACCTCGACGGAGTACCCGGCCACCGAGGTCATCCCGCAGCACAACGAGATGGCGTACACCAGCACCTGGCCCGAGCGGCTCTGGTTCTACTCCGCGATCGCGGCCGCCTCCGGCGGCGAGACCCCGCTGGCCGACAGCCACGCGGTCTACGAGCGCATCCCCGCCGATGTCCGCGAGCGGTTCGAACGGCACGGCGTGCGCTACGTCCGCAACTACCGCGCCGGCCTCGGCATCTCCTGGCAGGAAACCTTCCCCGGCATGAGCCGGGAGGAGGTGGAGCGCTTCTGCGCCGAGCGCGACATCGTCGTCGAATGGCTGGAGGGCGGTGAGTCGCTGCGGACCACCGAGACGTGCCAGGCGGTCACCGTCCACCCGGTGACCGGCCGGACGCTGTGGATGAACCAGGCCCACCTCTTCCACGTGTCCAACCTCAACGAGGCGACCAGGCTCGCGCTGTTGGAGCTGATGAAGGAGGAGGACCTCCCGAGGAACGCGTACTACGGCGACGGCAGCCCCATTCCCGACGCCGATCTGGCCGCGGTGCGCAAGGCCTACGAGGCGGGGACCGTCGCCTTCCCCTGGCAGCCCGGGGACCTCCTGGTCATCGACAACCTCACGCTCTCGCACGGACGCAACCGGTTCGAGGGGCCTCGCAAGGTGCTCGTCGCCATGACCGGCTCGCTGTCCAGCCGACAGGAAGCGTGACGGCCGGTCATGAACACCACCGCATCCTTCGAGGACAGGGTCGCGTTTCTCCAGCAGCACGGAACCGACGCGCTCGCGCACTCCAGCGCGGACCTTCTCGCGCACCTGAAGGGCGTCCACGATCTGCTGGAGGCGTGGGGTTCCCGCCCACAGCTGTGCGACGCCGGGCTGTTCCACTCCGTCTACGGCACCGAGATCTTCCCGACCGGGGCCGTCCCGCTCGAACTGCGCCCTGTCGTGCGCGATCTGATCGGGGAAGAGGCCGAGACCCTCGTCCACCTCTTCGGCACCGTCTCCCGGGCCGGCATCTTCGACGCCGCATTCGAAGGCGCTCCCTTCCTCCTGGAGACCCGTACGGGAGGGCAGGTCGGCACAACCGACCAGCAGTACTCCGACCTCGCCGTGCTCACCGTGGCCAACTGGCTCGAACAGCGGCCGCGCTTCCCGGAATCCAGTCGGATGAGCCGGGCGCGCGAGTTCGACGCAATGCGTCGCTTCCTGCCCACCACCCCGCGGCAAGCGTTGGAAGAGGCCTACGGCTTCGACCCGCTGTCCCCGCCGATTATCTGAAACGAGACGACGTGGCGAACACAGACACACTGTCGAGCCGTCCGAGTGCCGAAGGAAGCGCGGGACTGATCTCCCGCATCTTCATCCATTGGCCGGCCGCTCTGGTGGCCACCGGGTCCGGGCGCTCCCTGAAACCGACCGACAGCCTGGTGCCCCCGACGTACGACCACCTGGAACGCGTCGCCCCCGTGTTCGAGCGCGCCTGGTCCAGGCGGCGCGGGGAGAAGGACGGCCTGCGCCGGGCGCTCTACGACACGTACCGGCGGCGCTTCTGGCTCGCCGCGCTCGTCTTCCTCGGTTACCAGCTCTGCGCCACCCTCGGGCCGCTGTTCGTGCGCGAACTCGTCCAGTGGTTCGAGGGCAGCGGGCGCGGAGTGATGAGTCAGGGCCTGCTCATCGCCGCCGCACTCGGCCTCTTCCACGTGGCCGACTCGCTGGCGCACAAGCACCAGTGGTCGGAGACGTGGAAGACCACCCACTCGATCAACGCCCTGTTGCGCACCCAGATCCTGCGCAAGTATCTGCGCATGGACCGCGGGGCGCGGCTGACGCACCCCACGGGCGATGTCGTCACCCTCGTGGCGAGGGACTCCCTGAAGGCCGGACAGCTCGCGTTCACCCACATGGCGTGGGCGGTGCCGCTCGGCATCGCGGGCTCCTGCGTGATCCTCTGCGTGCTGCTCGGCTGGGCGGGCCTCGTCGGCCTAGCCGTTCTCATCGGCGGACTCAAGCTGTCGAGCATCGCCAACGACCGGCTCTTCGCGGTCGAACCGGAGATCCGCGACGCCAACGGGGAGCGCATCGGGCTCGTCAGTGAGTACCTCGGTGCCATGCGCACCCTGCGCTCGCACGGCTGGGAGGACGTCGCCGAGCGTGCGGTCACCCGTGAGCGCGCCAAGCTGAACGTCCTGCTCGTGGGCCGGCAGAAGCGGCTCGCCACGCTCTACCTGGTCAACGCCGCCACACCGGTCCTGATGGTCACCGCGACGCTGGTCACCTACGTCGCCCTCGGCAACCCCCTGCAGGCCGCCGACGTCTTCGCTTCCATCGCGGTGCTCTCCGTGCTCCGCTCACAACTGCCCGAACTGGGACGCTACCTCGACCTGCGCAACGGATGGCGGGTGGCGCTCGGCAAGGTCTCCGCGTTCCTCGACACGCCCGACGCCGTCACGTCGGCCGCGCCCGGCGAGGCCGGAACCTCCGCGGCACCCGCGGGCACCGTCCAGCTGACGTCAGCCTCCTTCGCCTGGCCCGGAAACGACGAGCAGCCCGCGCCCTGTCTGGAGGACGTCGACCTGCGGATCGCGCCCGGCGAACTCGTCTGTGTCCTCGGAAGGGTCGGCAGCGGAAAGTCCGCGCTGCTGAGCGCCCTCGCCGGAACCATGCGCCCGCTCTCCGGAATGGCCCACACCCACGGCAGCGCCGTCTACCTGCCGCAGCGGCCCTGGGTCATGCAGGCCAGTGTCGCGGACAACATCCGGTGCTTCGCCGCAAACGATCCCGACCGGTACGCCGCCGTGCTGCGCGCCACGGCCCTCGACACCGATCTCGCCGCCCTGCCGAACGGGGACGCGACCGTCCTCGGCGAACGCGGCGCCACCCTTTCCGGCGGCCAGCGCCAGCGCATCGCACTCGCCCGCGCCGCCTACGAGGACGCCGACGTCTACCTCGTCGACGACCCGACCAGCGCCGTCGACGACACCGTCGCCGTTCGGATCATGAACGCGCTCTTCTCCGAGCTGCTCGCCGGCCGGACCAGGATCGTCGCGACCCACCGGCTCGACCTCGCCCGGCGTGCCGACCGCGTCGTCGTCCTCGACGGTGGCCGGGTGGCCGCCGTCGGTGCCTTCGACGAGATCCAGGCCCGGATGCCCGAGCTGCTGCCCGAGGCCCACGCCGACGCGGCCGAACGCGCCGCGGCGGAGGCCGCCGACGCGGCGGAGGACGTCGCGGAAGCCGAAGCGGACACGGCGGACGAGACGAACGAAGAGGTGCGGAGCGGCAGCGTGCTGCGCGACACCTACCGTGGCTACCTGCGGGTGCTGACCCCGGGCGCCCTGCTCCTCGCCCTGGTCGGCCTGGCCGTGGCGGGACAGGGCATGCTCGGTGCCTCCTCCTTCTGGCTGGGCCGCTGGACCGAGCACACTGACGCGGACACCGCGCTGTACGCCGGAGTCTTCGCGGGGATCGGCCTGCTCACCCTCGTACTCGACCGCACCTTGTTCACCTTCGGATTCGCGCGCGGCGTCAAGGCCGGCAAGACCCTGCACGACTCGATGCTGACGCGAGTGCTCCGCGCGCCGCTCTCCTTCTTCGAGAAGAACTCGTCCGGCCGCGTCCTGACCCGTTTCTCCGCCGACACCGAGACCATCGACCTCGAACTGCCCGAGTACACGATGGACACCCTCAAGATCGCTGTCGGCATGGTCATCCCGCTGCTGCTGCTCGTCTTCACCAGCCCTGTCACCGCGGTCTTCACCCCGGTCGTGCTGCTCGTCTACCTGCGGTGGCAGCGGCGCACCCGCTCCAGCACGGTCGAGGCCTCCCGGCTGGCCAAGCAGGCCAAGGAGCCGGTGATCGCGCTGCTCACCGAGGCGATCGAGGGCGTGGCGTCCATCGAGGGCCGCGAAGCGCGCGTCAAGGGTTACGAAGCCACCTTCCGGGTCCGCGCGCAGGCCGCGCACCACGCCGACTACACCGTCAACTCGCTTTCCCGGCACTTCAACCTGCGGCTCGACCTCATGGGCGCCCTGGTGCTGTTCGGCTACGCCGGGCTGCTCGTCGTCCAGGGCGGCATCGGAGCCGGCTACGCCGGCGTCGGGATCAGCTTCGTCTACATGCTGATCGAGACGTTGGCCATGAGCTTGATGACCGTCCAGATGATGGATCTCGCCCTCGCCAGCTACGAACGGGTCCACGACTACACGCAGGTCGAGGTCGAGTCCGAGGCGGGCGTGGCCGCACCCGAGGGCTGGCCGTCCGCCGGTGACATCCGCTTCGAGGACGTCACCCTGCGGTACGAGCCCGGCGCGCCCGCCGCACTGGACGGCATCACCTTCCATGCTCCCGCCGGACGCAGGACCGGCATCGAGGGGCGGACCGGCAGTGGCAAGTCGAGCCTGTTCACCGCGCTGCTGCGGTTCACCGAGTGCGAGAGCGGCAGGATCCTGATCGACGGTGTCGATGTCGCCACCCTGCGACCGCGCGACCTGCGCGCCCGGATCGAGACCATCCCCCAGGACCCGGTGCTGCTGCCGGGCACACTGAGGGAGAACCTCGACCCCTACGGAACCTTCACCGACGCGGAGCTGGAGTCCGCACTGGAGAAGGTGGGCCTCGCCGGCAAACTGCTGGCCCTGCCCGATGGTCTCGCCCACGTCGTCACCTCGGGTGGCGCCCGGCTGAGTACCGGCGAACGCCAGCTGCTCTGCCTGGCCCGCGCCCTGCTCCGTCGGGCACGGATCGTCCTGATCGACGAGGCGACCGCCAGTCTCGACGCGGAGACCGACGCACGCATCCGACGCACCTTCGAGACGGAACTCAAGGACGCCACCGTTCTCGTCATCGCGCACCGCCGTGACGTCCTGCTCGACGCCGCCCGGATCGTGCGTCTGGACGGGGGCCGTGTCGCGCGCATCACCGAGAGCGGTGACGTGCCCTCCGTGACAGGAGTCTCGGCATGAGTGACTTTCCCGAGCTGATCGCCGACCGGGCCCGGCCCCCGGTGGGCCGGCCGGCCGACGGCCGACTCACCCTCGCTCTGGGCGAGGAGCGGGCCTGCGGGCTCGATGAGCTGGCCCGTGCTCACGGCACGACACGTTTCGCCATCCTGCTCACGGCCTATCGGCTGTTGATCGGCCGCTCCACCGGCACCCACGACGTCACCGTCGTCGCCGGGCCCCCCGGCGTGGACCTGTACCCGACCCGCGAAACCTGGGACGACGGGACGACGTTCGCCGCCCTGCTCGACGGCGCCCCCGGCGAGCCGGACGCCGCCGCCGACATCGCCGGGCCGGGAGCGGTCGTCTTCGCGGCAGGCGGCCCCGGTCTGCCGCTGGGCGGCCGATTCGATCTGGCATGCCTCTGGGAGGGACAGGCGCTCGACTCGACCCAGCCACACGGCCTGCTCGCCTACAACACCGACCTGTTCGAGCGGGCGACCGTCGAGCGGTTCCGCGGGCACTACCTGGCGCTGCTCGACTCCGCGCTCGCCACGCCCCGCGTGCCGGTCCGCGACCTCACCCACACCACCTCCGAGGAGCGCGAACTCCTCGCGTCGTGGGGCACGCGGCCCGCTGAGACGAGCGCGCGCACCGTCGTGGAGACCTTCCGCGCCCAGGCCGGGAAGACTCCCGACGCCGTCGCGCTCCGCTTCGCCGACGGGACGCTCGACTACGGCGCGCTCCAGGAACGCGCCACGCTGCTCGCCGAGCGGCTGGTCGGGGAGGGCGTCACCCCCGAGAGCGTGGTCGGACTGGCCATGGAGCCGTCTGCCGCGCTGGTCACCGCCATGATCGCCGTCCTGACCACCGGCGCCGCCTATCTTCCGCTCGACCCGGGTCATCCCGACGCCCGCCTCGCCCACATGCTGGTGGACAGCGGCGCCTGCCTGGTTCTTGCCGACCGGGACCTCCCCTTCGCCGGCGACGTTCCCGTCCTGCGCACCGACCGACCCGCCCACGACACACCGGACGGGCCGGGCACGGCCCCCGCGGCCGGAAAGGCCCGCCCCGTCACCGGCCCGCACCCGGACCAGCGCGCCTGCGTGCTCTACACGTCCGGCTCCACCGGTCGCCCCAAGGGCGTGGCCATCACCCACCGCGGCATCGTGCGCCTGGTCCACGACGCCGAGTACCTCGGGATCGGCCCGTCCGACGTCGTCGCCCAGGTCGCCAACACATCCTTCGACGCGGCCACCTTCGAGATCTGGGCCGCCCTGCTGAACGGAGCCCGGCTCGTCGGCGTCGCCAAGGACGACGTTCTCGCACCCGAGCGGCTGCGCGAGCGGATCGCCGAGCACGGTGTCACCGCCATGCTCCTCACCACGGTCCTCGCCAACCGCTGCGCGGAGCACGACCCGGCCATGTTCGCCCCGCTGCGCACCCTGTTCTTCGGCGGCGAGGCCGCGGACACCCGCCGGGTGACCGCCCTGCGACGCGCCAATCCCGGGCTGCGCCTGATCAACGCGTACGGCCCCACCGAGGGCACAACCATCGCGGCCGTCCACCCCGTGTCCGCCGTTCCGCCCGACGGCTTCCGTCTGCCGATCGGCCGGCCGATCGCCGACACCCGACTGCACGTGCTCGACCCGTGGGGCCGGGAGACCGGCATCGGTGTGCCCGGTGAACTCCATCTCGGCGGTGCGGGCCTCGCCCGCGGCTACGTCGGGCGGCCGGACCTCACGGCCGAGCGATTCGTGCCCAGCACCTTCGGCCACGGCGAGCGGCTCTACCGCACCGGTGACATCGTGCGGTGGCGCGAGGACGGGGAACTGGAGTACCTCGGCCGTGCCGACTCCCAGATCAAGATCCGCGGGGTGCGGATCGAACCCGAGGAGATCGCCGGGGCCCTTATCGACCTGCCGGCCGTGCGGGCCGCCGTCGTCGACGTGCGGGGCGAGGGCGACGACCGCCGTCTCGTCGGGTATGTCACCACCCACGACGGTCTCCCCGCCGATCCGGCCGCCTTGCGCGCCGGTCTCGCCGCCCGGCTGCCCGCCGCCATGGTCCCGTCCTGGTACGTGACCCTCCCGGCACTGCCGGTCACCCCGAACGGCAAGGTCGACCGCCGAGCCCTTCCGGAGCCGACGGACGGCGACCGTGTCCGGGCCGCCGAGCACGTCGCCCCGCGCAACGCCGCCGAGGAGACCGTCGCGCGGGTCTGGGCCGAACTGCTCGGCCTGCCCCGGATCTCCGTCCACGACGACTTCCTCGCTCTCGGCGGTCACTCCCTCCTCGCGACCCAGGCCGTCGCCCGGCTCGCGGAACGGCTCGGCGTGGAAATCGGCGTCCGCGACCTGTTCGAGGCCCCCACCGTGGCACGGTTCACCGCCCGTGCCGCCGGCCTCCCGTCGGCCGCCGCGCATCCCTCCGTCCCGCGCCTCGGACCCGGGCCGCACCAGTTGTCCTTCGCTCAGCAGCGGCTCTGGTTCCTCGACCGCCTCACCCCGGGGAGCGCGCTGTACAACGTGCCCCTCGACCTGGAGATCACCGGTCGCATCGACCTGCCGGCGCTGCGTGCCGCCCTTCGGGAGCTGCTGGACCGCCACGAGGTGCTGCGTACTCGCTTCGCCGGTGGGCACACCGAGCCCCGCCAGGTCGTCGACGAGGTCACCGACCGCCTGGAGGTCACCGAACTCGCACAGCTTCCCGAAGACCTCCGCGCACAGGAGGCAAGCCGGCTCGCCCGCGAGGAGGCCCGGCGCCCCTTCGACCTGGCCACGGGGCCCCTCTTCCGGGCTCGCCTGCTGCGTCTGGCGGAGGACCGCGCACGCCTGCTGCTGACGATGCACCACACGGTCTTCGACGGCTGGTCCGTGGGCCTCCTGGTCCGCGACCTCGGCGCTCTCTACGCCCCCGCCGGGGGCGGCCGGCCCGCCCCGGCGCCGCTGCCCGTCCGGTACGCGGACTACGCCGCATGGCAGCGCGAACACCTGGCCGGCGGGGTCGGCGAACGGCAGCTCGCATACTGGCGTGAGCGTCTGCACGACGCGCCGCCCGCGCTGGACCTGCCATTGGACCGCCCCCGCCCGGCCGTCCCCCGGTACCGGGGCGACACTTTCCCGGTACGGCTCGGACCGGCGCTCACCCGCCGCCTGGACGAGGTCTGCCGCACCTTCGGGGTGACCAGGTTCATGGTCCTGATGGCGGCGTTCCAGCTGCTGTTGGGCCGCTACTCGGACACGCGCGACGTCACCGTCGGGGCCCCGGTCTCCGGCCGGGTGCGGCCCGAGTTCGAGGACGTCGTCGGGTTCTTCGTCAACACAGTGGTGATCCGAACCCGTTGGGAGGAGGAACTGACCTTCGCGGCCCTGCTCGGCAGGGTCAAGGAGGTCACGCTCGGCGCATACGCCCATCAGGACGTGCCCTTCGAGCAGGTCGTCGACGCGGTCCGGCCGCCGCGCGAGGCCGGCCGGGCACCCCTGTTCCAGGCGATGCTGGCGATGCAGAACGTGCCGCGGACCACCACGGCCCTGACCGGGCTCGACGTGACCGTCCACGAGTCGGCCATCCGCGCGGCCAAGTTCGACCTCACCGTGGTCTGGGACGAAGGCACCCTGCCCTCCGGGGCCCTCGGCGGCTACCTCGAATACGACACCGACCTGTTCGACCCGGCGACGGCCGAGCGACTCGCCGGGCACTATCTCCACCTGCTGGAGGCGGCGCTGGGCGCACCGCGGACCCCGCTGCGCAAGCTGTCCGCCATGAGCGGGCAGGAGACCGCGGAACTGGTCGGAGCGACGGACCGCGTTCCCCGGTCGTCCGGCGAAGCGGCCCGGCCGGTGCACGAACTGATCAGCGCGGTCGCCGCAGCCCGACCCTGTCAGCCCGCGATCAGCCAGGCCGGCCGGACCCTCAGCTATGCCGAACTCGATGAACAGTCCGAGCGGATCGGCGCGTTCCTGCGCGCCCGGGGCATCGGTCACGGCGCCACGGTCGTCGTCCGGCTGGAGCGCACCCCGCTCTGGCCGGCCACCCTGCTCGGCGTCCTCAAGGCCGGCGCGACGTATGTGCCGACCGATCCGCAAGCGCCACAGCGGCGCTTCGCCGCCATGCTCGACGATGCCCGTGCCGCCCTCGTCCTCGGCTCGCACGCCGACACCCCGCCCACCGGGACGACGGTGCCCTTCGCCGCCGTGGAGGACGTGCTGCGGGAGACCACCGCGCGGGCACCGGAGCCCGCCGCGGCCGTCCACCCCCAGACCCCCGCGTACGTGCTCTACACCTCCGGCACCACCGGACGGCCCAAGGGAGTGGTCGTCAGCCACTCGAACCTCACGCACACCATCCAGGCGGTGGCCGACCGCTACGGCCTCGGACCGCGCGACCGTGTGCTCCAGTTCGCCGCGCTCACCTTCGACGTGGCCGCCGAGGAGTTGTTCTCCGCGCTCGTGCGTGGCGCAACGGTCGTCCTGCCGCCCGGCGGTCCGGTGCCCGGAATCGACGAACTCACCTCGCTCGTACGGAGCGAGGGGCTGACGGTGCTCAACCTGCCCGCCTCGTACTGGCACGAGTGGGTGGCCGTGATCGACCGGCACCCGCCCTCCTCCTGTCCGACCCTGCGGCTGGTCGTCACCGGCAGCGAACGCGTCGACGGCGGCAGGCTCGCCATCTGGCAGGCAGCCGCACCCGGGCAGGTCCGCTGGCTGAACGCCTACGGCCCCACAGAGGCCACCATCACCGCCACTCTGTACGAGCCGGACCGCCCCGCCGAACGCCCGGGTGCCGACGCGACCGTCCCCATCGGCCGCCCCCTGCCCGGTGTGCGCGCCTACGTGCTCGACGCCGAATTGCGGCCCGTGCCGATCGGCGTCCCCGGGGACCTCCATCTGGCCGGCGACGGCGTCGCCCAGGGCTACCTGGGCGACCCGGCCCGCACCGCCGCGGCCTTCCTTCCCGACCCGTGGGGCCGCCCCGGCGCTCGCATGTACGCCACCGGCGACCGCGCACGCCGCGGCCCCGACGGAGAGCTGGAGTTCCTCGGCCGTGGTGACGACCAGATCAAGTTGCGCGGTTTCCGCATCGACCTCGGTGAGATCGAGGCGGCCCTCGCCGCGCACCCGGACGTCCGCGACGCCGCCGTACTCCTGCGCGAGGACACCCCGGGCAGGCCCCGGTTGGTCGGCTACATAGCCGTCGACGCCACAACGGCGGCCCCGGACCTACAGGCCCACCTCGCGCAACGGCTGCCCGGCTACATGGTGCCGAGCACCGTCGTGCCACTCGACCGGCTGCCGCGCGGCGAACGCGGCAAGACCGACCGGCGTGCGCTCCCCGCGCCCGGCCCGGCCACCAGCACCCCGCGGCACGGCGACCGGCCCGACACCGGACTCGGGCGGACCGTCGCCGCCATCTGGCGTGACGTGCTCGGACTCGAACACATCGGCTCCGACGACAACTTCTTCGATCTGGGTGGCCACTCCCTGCTCATGCTGCGCGTGCAGACACGGCTGGCCGAGGAGCTGGGACGGGACATCCCCGTGGTGGATCTGTTCGGTCACCCGACGGTGCGCACTCTCGCCAGGCACCTCGCCGACGGCGATCGGCCCCGGTCGGCCGGAGGCTCCGCGGGCCGTCGCCGCGCCGCGGAACGAAAACTGCAGAACGGCGCGCGAACGCCCCGACGCCGGTTGGCCACACCCCGAGACACTGGAGACAAGCGATGATTGACGACAATTCGATGCCGGCCGACGCCGTCGCCGTCGTCGGGATGGCACTGCGCGTCCCGGGCGCCGACACCCTGGAGCAGTTCTGGGACAACGTGCGCGGCGGCGTGGAATCCATCAGGTTCTTCACCGACGAGGAATTGCTCGCCGTCGGCGTGGCCGCCCAGGACCTCGCCGATCCCGCCTACGTGAAGGCGTTCGGCGCCCTGGAGGGCGTCGGCGACTTCGACCTCCGTTTCTTCGGCTTCTCCCCGCGCGAAGCGCAGATGCTCGACCCGCAGCACCGCCTCTTCCTCGAATGCGCCTGGCGGGCCCTGGAGCACGCGGGCTGTCCCGCCGACCCCGAGACCACCGTCACCGGCGTGTACGCCGGGGTGGGCGAGAGCTCCTACCTGCACCACAACCTCCTTGCCAACGAGGGCCTGGTCGAGCGCATCGGCGCCTTCCAGAGCGCCCTCGGCAACGACAAGGACTTCATGCCGACCCGGGTGTCGTACAAGCTCGACCTTCGCGGCCCCAGCGTCAGCGTCCAGACCGGCTGCTCCACCTCCCTGGTCGCCGTCCACCTGGCCTCCCAGGCACTGATCAACGGTGAGTGCGACGTCGCCCTCGCCGGGGGTGCCACCGTCAACGCCCTGCAGCAGCAGGGCTACCGGTACGAGGAGGGGGGTGTGCTGTCGCCCGACGGGCACTGCCGGGCCTTCGCCGACGACGCCGGTGGCGCCGTGCCCGCCAGCGGCTGCGGCGTCGTCGTCCTCAAGCGCCTCGACAAGGCGCTGGCCGACGGAGACGTGATCCACGCCGTCATCCGCGGAACCGCCATCAACAACGACGGCTCGCGCAAGGTCGGCTTCACCGCCCCCAGCGTGGACGGGCAGGCCGACGCGGTCGCCGAGGCGCTCTCCGTCGCCGAGGTCGACCCGTCCACCGTCACCTACGTCGAAGCCCACGGCACCGGCACCCGGATCGGCGACCCGATCGAAGTGGCGGCTCTGCACCAGGCCTTCGGGCACACCGGCGCGGACCACCGCTGCGCCCTCGGATCTGTGAAGACCAACATCGGCCATCTGGACACCGCCGCCGGTGTCGTCGGCCTGATCAAGGCCGCCCTGGCGATGCGCGCGCGCGAACTGCCGCCGTCGCTGCACTGCCCCACCCCCAACCCCGGCCTCGCCCTCGGCGAAGGGCCGTTCTACGTCAACACCGAACTCGTCCCGTGGCAGGGCGACGTGCTGCGCGCCGGAGTGAGCTCCTTCGGGATCGGCGGCACCAACGCCCACGTGGTTCTGGAGGAGGCGCCGCTGCCTTCCCCCGCCGGTCCGGGCCGGCGCGGCCGGCACGTACTGCCCCTCTCGGCCGCCACGCCCACCGCGCTCGGCACCGCCGCCGCGGAACTCGCCGCCCATCTGCGCGCCCACCCGCAGGAGCGCCTCGACGACGTGGCGTACACCCTGCAGCGTGGCCGCCGGACCCTGCCGTACCGTCGCTCCGTCGTGGCCGGCAGCGTCCAGGAGGCGGCCGAGGCCCTGACCGGGCTCGGCCCGGTACGCCACGCCGGGCCCGAGACGGACCGTGACCGGGACGTCGTCCTCGCCTTCCCCGGGCAAGGCGCCCAGCGCGTCGACATGGGCCGCGCCCTGTACGAGTGCGAGCCGGTCTTCCGTGCGGAGGTCGACCGCGCCGCCGGGATCCTCCTGCCGGTGCTCGGCGAGGACCTCCGCGGCCTGCTGTATCCCGCCGAAGCGGACCGTGAGACCGCGCGGGAGAGGATCCGGCAGACCGAGTACGCGCAGCCCTGCCTCTTCGTCGTGGAGTACGCCCTCGCCACGCTGTGGGATTCCTGGGCCATCCGCCCGGCGGCCATGATCGGTCACAGCCTCGGTGAGCTCGTCGCCGCGTGCCTGGCGGGCGTCGTGTCGTACGAGGACGCGCTGCGCCTGGTCGCCGTACGCGGGCGACTGATGGCGGGCGCGCCGTCCGGCGTGATGGCGGCGGTGCCCCTGCCGGAAGACGACGTCACGCCGCTCCTGGGCACCGAAGCCGTTCTCGCCGCGGTGAACGGACCGCGCGAGTGCGTCGTGTCCGGACCCTTCGAGGCCGTGGCGGCCGTCGAGGCCCGCCTGGCCGAGAGCGGCGTCACCACCAAGCGGCTGCGTACGTCGCACGCCTTCCACTCCCGGACGATGGACGATGCCGCCGACGCGTTCGAGGCGGAGGTCGCCCGCGTCGGGCTGACGGCGCCGCAAATACCCTTCGTCTCCAACGTGACCGGCACCTGGATCACCGACGCGGAGGCCACCAGCCCCGCTTACTGGGCACGCCAGCTGCGGTCCACGGTGCGGTTCAGTGATGGTCTGCGCACGGTGTGCCGCCCCGACGCGCTGCTGCTCGAGGTGGGCCCGGGCGGCGTCCTGACTAGCCTCGCGCGCGGGAGCGAAGGGCCGCACGGGGCGGTGGCCTCGCTCCCGTCGGCCACCCCGGACACCGATGCCGAGCAGGAGGTGCTGACCGCCGCCGGCGAGCTGTGGCGGCTGGGAGCGCCGCTCGACTGGGACGCGCTGCACGGCGGGGAGACACCGCGTCGCACCGTCCTCCCCACGTACCCCTTCGAACGCGAGCGGTGCTGGATCGACCCGCCGCGCAGCGGCCCTCGCACGGCGCGCGCCAACCCGGACGGTCTGGCGGTGCGCGGCTTCCGTACGGCCGGCCCCGCGACCCCCGCGGCCACGCGCGAGGACGCGACCCCGGCCACGTGGCTGGTCGTCGCGGACGGGGCGGGTGTCCTCCACGGCCTCGCCGACCGCCTGCGCGGCACGCACCGCCGCACGGTCGAGGTCCCGGCCGGTGCCGTCGGCGCCGAGGACGACTGCGCCCGGTTCCTCGCCTCCGCGTTCCCGGACGACGAGCGGATCGCGGGAGTGATCCACACGACCCTGCTCGGCACCTGTGGCGAGGCCGGGGCATCCCGCGCGATGGACGAACTGGAGGCATGGGAGCGGGCCCTCGCGGCCCGAGGCGATGACGGCACACGGCTCGTCACCGTGGCGTGCGACGCGCTGGACGTCACCGGTGAGGAACCGCTCGTACCCGGCAAGGGCGCGCTGACCGCGTGGGCCCGCGCGGGCCGGGCCGGATGCCGGACGCTCATCGACGTCTCCGCACCCGGCACCGCCGCAGCCGTCCGCCGGCTGTCCGACGCGCTCCTCGCGGAGCTCGACGGCACGTTCGAGGAGCCCGTGGTGGCGTTCCGCGGCGCGCACCGTTTCGTACCCGAGCTGACGCCCCTGGCCTCGGTACCGGGCACCAGCACCGCCCGGCACATCGGTGCGACTTACGCGCCGGTGGGCGACGGGGAAATCGTGGCCGCCTTCACCCGGGCCCTGTCGTCGGCCGGTGCCGCGGTGAACCCGCTGTCGGCCGTCCGGGAACCGGCGGCACCGGCCACCGTCCTCCTGCTGCTCGACGCATGCACTCCCCGGCACCAGGTGCTCAGGACACTGGAGCACGCCACGGCAGAGATCGCACGGCTCCCCGCGGGTGCTGTGCGCGGGTGCGAGGTCCATCTAGTGGGCGACGCCCTGGAGCCGTCCCTCTCGCCCGTCGCCGCCCAGGTGGAGGCGCACGTCGCACGCGCGCGCCGTGAGTCCGAGTTCCCGTGGAGCGGCTTCGTCTGGTCGCACGCGGATCCCGACACAGCCGAACGCTGGGCAGCCCGCGTGGTGGGCGCCGCCCCCGGTGGCTGCCAGGCCGTCGTGGAACCGGCGGCCGAGCTCGCGAAGGACCTCGTGCCCGCGGTGCCGGACGCGGCCACCGAGTCCTGTCCCGAGTACGCCGACGACATCGAGCGTCAGGTCGCCTCGGTCTTCATCGACCTCCTCGGCGTTCCGGACGTCACACCGGACAGCAACTTCTTCGAGCTCGGCGGGCACTCCCTGCTCGCGGCGCAGTTCGTCGCGCAGGCCCGCACGGTCTGCGGCGCCGAGGTCCCGCTGCGCGCCTTCGTCGCCGAGCCGACGATCCGCGGGCTGGCCGGCGCCGTGCGCACCGCCCTGGCCGAGGCCGGGGACACCGTGCTCGAGGCGCTGCCGTCCGTCGACCCCGACCCCGCGAACGAGGGCGTGCCCTTCCCGCTGACGGACGTCCAGCAGGCGTACTGGATCGGCCGCACCGGTGTCTTCGAGATCGGCAACGTCGGCATGCACGGGTACGAGGAGTTCGACGTCCAGGACCTGGACCTGCCCCGGATGGAACATGCCTTCCGCCGGCTCGTCCAGCGGCACGGCATGCTCCGCGTCATCGTGCTCCCGCACGGCGAGCAGCAGATACTGACGGACGTCCCCGACTACGTCATCGAGGCGGAGGACCTGCGCGGGCTGCCGGGGAACCAGGTGCACGCGGCGCTCACGGACACCCGCGCGGCCATGTCCCACCAGAACTTCCAGGCCGACCGCTGGCCGCTGTTCGAACTGCGCGCCTCGGTCCTGGACGGCGGCCGCACCCGGCTGCACTACAGCATCGACGGTCTCGTCACGGACGCCCGGGCCTCCAACGTGCTGCTGCGCGAACTCGCCCACCTCTACGAGAGGCCGGACGTCGAGCTTCCCCCGCTGGAGCTGTCCTTCCGTGACTACGTGCTGGCGGAGAAGAGCCTGGAGTCCTCCGAGCTCTACCGCCGTGCCGAGGACTACTGGAAGGAGCGGATACCCGGCCTGGCGCTCGCCCCGGAGCTTCCGCTGGCCTGTGACCCGCGGACCGTCGACTCCCCCCGCTTCAAGCGGGTGGAGGGCACGCTTCCCCGGGAGGCCTGGCAACGCCTCAAGGGATGCGCGTCGCAGCGCGGCATCACGCCCACGGCACTGCTCCTGGCGGCCTACAGCGAGGCGCTCGCCACGTGGTCGAAGAACCGCCACTTCACGCTCAACCTCCCCATGGCGAACCGGCTTCCGCTGCACCCGGAGGTCGACGCCATCGTCGGTGACTTCACCTCGGTGACGCTGCTCGAGGTCGACGCGGCGCGCGAGGCCACCTTCGAGGCACGTGCCTGCGCCGTACGGGACCGCCTCATCACCGACATCGACCACCGTCTGTTCAGCGGTGTCCGCGTGATACGGGAGATGAAGAAGGTGCGTGGCGACGCCGCAGCGGCCATGCCCGTCGTGTTCACCAGCCTCTTCCTCGACCACGGCCAGGACACCCCGATCGGCGAGGTGGCCTACAGCATTTCGCAGACCCCGCAGGTGTGGATCGACGCGCAGGTGTACGAGGTGGACGGCGCGCTCGCGTTCGACATCGACGCCGTCGAGCAGCTCTTCCCCGAGGGCCTGACCGCCGCGATCCACTCGGCCACCCTGGAACTGCTGAGGTGGCTCGCCCGGGACGAGGAGAACTGGAGCCGTCCCGCGCCCCTGCTCGTCCCGCAGACGGAACTGGCCGGGCTGGAGGCGTACAACCGGACCGAGGGCCCGCTGCCGTCGGGGCTGCTGCACGCACCGTTCTTCGACACGGCGGCCCGGATGCCCGAGCGCACCGCCGTCGTCACCCCGGGCCGCACGCTCAGTTACGGGGAACTGGCGGCCCGGGCCGGCGGCATCGCCCACCGCCTGACCGCCCTCGGGGTGCGCCCCAACGACCTGGTCGCCGTGGTGATGGAGAAGGGCTGGGAGCAGTGTGCCGCCGTTCTCGGGATCCTCGCCGCCGGCGCCGCCTACCTGCCCGTCGACCCCGAACTGCCTGACGAACGCGTCCGGCTCCTGCTCGAACACGGGCAGGTCCGGGTGATCCTCACCCAGCGACGGGTCGCCGAACGCGGCGAGGACCGCTTCGCCGGTGTGCCGGCCGTCTTCCGGGTCGACGAACTCCCTTGGGAGGAGGACGGGGCCGACGGCGTGCGGCTGGACGGTCCCGCCACTCCGGAGGACCTCGCGTACGTCATCTTCACCTCCGGCTCCACCGGGCGCCCGAAGGGCGTGATGATCGACCACCGCGGCGCCCTCAACACGGTCGCGGACGTCAACGAACGCTTCGGCGTGGGTGCCGACGACCGGATCCTGGCCCTGTCCTCGCTGAGCTTCGACCTTTCGGTGTACGACGTCTTCGGCCCGCTGGCGGTCGGTGGGGCCGTGGTCATGCCCGATGCGAGCGCGCACCGGGACCCGGCGGCCTGGCTCGACCTGATGGAAGCGGCCCGGGTCACCCTCTGGAACTCCGTGCCGGCGCTGATGGAACTGCTCGTCGAGCACATGAGCGTGAAGGAGGCACGAGGTTCGGCGCTGCGACTGGTGCTGCTCAGCGGCGACTGGCTGCCCGTCACGCTGCCGGACCGCATCCGGCAGGTGCTCGGCGCCCCCGAGGTCGTCAGCCTCGGCGGCGCGACGGAGGCGTCGATCTGGTCCATCCTCTACCCGATCGGCGAGGTACCGGCCGGCTGGCCGAGCATCCCGTACGGCAGGCCGATGCGGAACCAGACGTTCCATGTCCTTGACGAAGAGCTCCGGCCGCGGCCGGTGGGAGTGCCGGGTCAGCTCTACATCGGCGGCGTGGGCCTGGCCCAGGGCTATCTGCGCGATGAGGCCAGGACGAAGGCCGCCTTCGTCCTCCATCCGGAGACGGGCCGGCGCCTCTACCGCACCGGAGACCTGGGACGTTTCCTGCCGAGCGGCGACATCGAATTCCTCGGCCGGGAGGACTTCCAGGTCAAGGTGCAGGGGTATCGCATCGAGCTCGGCGAGATCGAGGCCGCGATCACTCAGCACCCGGATGTCCGGGCAGCGGTGACCGTGGTCCACGGGGAGCCGCGCGGCGCGAAGCGGCTGGTCGCCTTCGTCGTCCCGCAGGCCGCGCACGGTCTTCCGCGAGACCTCCGCGACTTCCTGGGGACGAAGCTGCCCCGCTACATGGTGCCGGACGTGTACGTGGAGACCGACGCACTGCCGCTCACCGCCAACGGGAAGGTGGACCGGCGGGCGCTGGTGGTGCCCGAGCAGGTGGCCGAAGAGGCCGCACCGCCCTACGAGGCCCCGCGCACGCCGGTCGAAGAGGCCGTCGCCGAGGTCTGGGCGAACATGCTCCAGGTCGAGCGCGTCGGCATCCACGACAACTTCTTCGCCCTCGGCGGGGACTCGCTCATGGCCATGCGTGCCGTGGTCCACCTGCGCAAGGCGCTCGGCACCGAGCTGCCGATCCGTGTCCTCTTCGACAACGAGACGCTGGAGGACACCGCGCTCGTCATCGAGGACCACCTCCTCGCCGAGATCGAGGAACTGACCGAGGAAGAAGCTCAGGCACTGCTCGCCGACTGAGCCGATCTGTCACGGAGACCTTCACGTGAACCGAACCACAACCCCCCGAGCGACGCGTGCCCACGGCTGGATCGTGGGCGCGCGGCGCCCGGCCGCACCGTCCCTCCGCCTCTTCTGCCTCCCCTACGCCGGAGGCGGGGCCTCGGCCTACGCCGCGTGGCCCTCCCTCCTTCCGGACGACGTCGAAGTCTGCCCGGTCGAACTGCCCGGTCGGCTGACCCGCTGGGGCGAGAAGGCCTTCGAACGGGCTGAACCGCTCGTCGATGAGCTCGCCACCGCGCTGTCCGGCGAACTCGACGTCCCCTACGCGCTCTTCGGGCACAGCATGGGCGCGCTGCTGGCGTTCGAACTGGCCCGGGCGCTGCGCAGACGCGGTGCCGCCGAGCCGCGCGTCCTCTTCGTATCCGGCGGCCCGGCTCCCCAGCTCCGGCGCCGGAGCCGGCAGATCCACGATCAGCCGGACGACGTCGTGGTGGCCAGGCTGCGCGAACTGGGAGCCGTCCCGGAGGACGTGTACGCCGAACCGGAGCTGCTCGATCTGCTCATGCCGACGATCCGCGCGGACTTCTCGGTCGTCGAAACGTATGCACACCGGCCCGAGCCGGCGCTCGG
The DNA here is from genome assembly GCF_900105515.1 of Streptomyces sp. 2131.1. Taxonomy (GTDB): domain Bacteria; phylum Actinomycetota; class Actinomycetes; order Streptomycetales; family Streptomycetaceae; genus Streptomyces; species Streptomyces drozdowiczii. The sequence continues at coordinate 6,547,215 of NZ_FNSY01000001.1, forward strand.
GTGCCCCGTCGTGGCCTTCGCCGGAACGGAGGACCGGGAGGTGCCGGCCGATCAGGTGGACCCCTGGCACGAGCAGACGACGGGCGGCTTCACCCGCCATCTCCTGCCCGGTGGCCACTTCTTCCTGCACAGCGCGCGGACCGCGCTCCTGGACTCGGTCCGCGCCGCGCTGACGGCGGCCGCCGGGCGCCCGGCCGACCTGTTGGACCGACCCGAACGAAAGGCACATCGATGAACACCACAGACGGCCCCGACCTGCTGTCCCCCCAGTGCTGCGCTCACCTCACGTCCTTCCGGGGCGACAGTTCGCACACGTCCGTCACCGGCTTCGCCGCCCCTTCGAGCCTTCCGCCCGGGCTCCGGTCCCCGAAGCCCGAGCCGATCGCCGAGTCCGGAGCTTTTCAGCCGTCCGCGCATCGGGTGCTCGACGCATGACCGACAGTGACCTCCAGATCGCCGGCGACATACTCGAGGTCCCGCATCTCCTGCCGCCGCCGCGGAAACACCCGTCCACGGTCGCGGAGTTCGCCGGACTGGCCTGCGCGATCGCCGCGGACCGCGATCGGTGGGCACACCTCGTGCGTCACGACGCCACCAGCCGGTGGTATCACCGGCTGAGCGCCGGCCCCGGCCATGAGGTGTGGCTGCTGTCCTGGGTGCCCGGGCTGAGCGGCGAGCCGCACGGTCACGGCCGCTCCTCCGGAGTGCTGACCGTCCTGGCGGGCACGCTGACGGAGCGGACGGCCCACGGGAGGCGTGTACTGCGGTCCGGTACGCAACGGGTGTTCGCGCCCGGGTACGTGCACCAGCTCGTCAACGACGCGCTGGAACCGGCGGTGAGCCTGCATGTCTACTACCCCGGCCTGACCGGGATGCGGACTCGCACGGCCACGAACTGCGGGAAGTCCGTACAGCCGGCTGCCTGACGTCGTGTCCAGGAAGCCGTCCTCGGTGGGCGCGCATGTGCTGCCCGCCCACCGAGGACCTGTGGGAGGCCTTCCAACGGGGAGCCGTTCACTGGAGCAGGCCGGGCGGCATCCACGTGTTCCGCCTGCGGCCGGCACTCCTGGCGAGGCGATCGCCGCGGCCGACGGCGCCATGACCGCGGCCGGCTGCCACACCAGGATCGGCGAGGGCACCTGGGGGCCGTACCTCGCCGCGACGCAGGGCGGCTCCCTCAGCAGTCGGGGGCGGGCCGGCTGGACGCGCGGGGGAAGGCACCCATCGTCTGGTTCAACAGCACCTGGACACGTCCACCGCGCGCGGCCACGCCTTTGACGGATACGCCCGGATACGAGGTGTGCCGCTGGTGCGACGGCTGGGGCACGTGTCACACGTGCGAGGGGCTGGGCTTTTGGGAGGGCCTGACGTGCCCGGACTGCGGTCTCGGCATGGACTGCTGGAAATGCCGGGGCACCGGTCGGCTGCTCGTCGACGGGTGACCCGGCAACGCGGCCCGGACGCGGTCAGCGGTCCTGGGAGAGCCGCAGGAGTTCCGCGAAGACCCCGCCCGCGTGGACGAGGTCGTCGTACCGGCCCTGTTCGGTGATCCGGCCGTGCTCCATCACGACGATGTGGTCGGCGACCTTCGTGTTCTCCAGGCGGTGGGTGACCACGATGGTGATGCGGCCGGCGGCGATGGCCTTGATCCGCTCGAAGATCTGGTGCTCACCGCGCGGGTCCATCTGGGACGTCGGCTCGTCCAGGATCAGCAGCCCAGGACGCCGGTACAGGGCCCGGGAGCAGGCGATGCGCTGCCACTGGCCACCGGACAGCTCCGAACCGCCGAAGACCTCGCGGGACAACAGGGTGTCCAGGCCGGCGGGCAGGTCGTCGACGGCCTCGCGCAGACCGACCGCGTCGACCACCTCCCAGACCGGTGCGTCGTCGTGGCTGCGGGGCTGGCCCAGCGTGATGTTCTCGCGTACCGGCATCGGCCATTGGGCGAAGATCTGCGGGACCAGCCCGGTCTGCGCCCACACTCCGGCGGGGTCCACCTCGGCCAGGTCGGTGCCGTTCCAGGTCACCTTGCCCTTGTCCGCCAGGTAGATGCCGGTGAGCAGCCGGGTGAGCGTGGACTTCCCCGAGCCGTTCGCGCCGACGATCGCGAGGATCTGCCCGCGCTCCAGCGTGAGGGACACACCGTCGACAGCCGGCTTGTCCTTGCCCGGGTACTGGTAGACGACCTCGTCGAGCCGGATCCGCTCGACGGCGTCGCAGGGAGTGGCAGGTCCCCGCTTCGGCGTGCGGGCCGCGGCGTCGTCGAGGAACGCCTGCATGTCGCCCAGGTAGAGGCTCGTGTGGAAGACCGCGGCGCCGTTGACGACGACCTGCGAGAGCGCGGCGAGCGTGGTCTGAACGGCGATGACGGCCGTGGCCGCGACCGACAGGGCGATCCGGCCCGAGACCGCGAGCCACGCCAGGACCGACCAGGTCGCCACGAGGAACACCCCGCCGGCCAGCGCGGAGAGCGCCGCGATCCGCAGTGTGCGCGGCGCGGCGGCCAGGGTCCGGCGGTCGCACCGGTCGGACAGGGCCCGGTACCAGTGGACGAGGTACCCGGTCATGGAGTTGGCGCGGACCTCGTCGCCGTACTTCGGCGTGGTCGCCCACCAGCGCGTCATCCCGCGCACATTGCGGTCGGCGATGTTGGCGTAGTGGATCTCGTAGTCGACGCGGGCGGTCAGGACCGCGCCGAAACCGGCGGGCAGTACGGCGAGCAGGAGCAGCGGCAGCATCAGCGGGTTCAGCACCGACAGCACCCCGCCGGCGGTGACCATACGGATCAGCGCGGACAGGAACCGCTGGGCGTCGCTGACCATCACCTGGGTGCGGATCACCCCCATCTCGGCGGCCTCGTGCCGGTCGGAGAACCCCTCTTCCGCGTACGCGGACGCCTCCACCCGGCAGACCGCCTCGACCAGCGCGCTGTCCGTCTCCGTCATCAGCCGGGGCGTGATCCTGCGTTCCGCGTACATGGCGACCGCCGTCGAGCCCCGGCCCAGCGCGGCGGCGAGCGCGACCACCAGCAGGGCCGGCAGGGCGCCGTGCAGCCGGTCGGCGGCCGGACCGGCGCCCAGGACGGGCTTCATGGCGTGGGCGGTCGAGGCGAGCAGTACGGCGGCCGAGACGCCCGTGACGGCCTGGCAGCCGAGGAGCAGCTGGACGGCGAACCGGTCGGTCCGCCACGACAGCCGCGCGATGCGGCCCAGGACGGCCGGGATCTGCCCGCACATCCTGCGGAACGACACCTCGGCGAGCGGATTGACGGAGTACTGCCCGCTGTAGGTGATCTCCGCCGGGGGCGGGGGAGGGGGCGCGGTGGACTGCGGTGCGTGCGTGGCGGCTGAGGTCAACGTGGTCCTCCTGAGGTGGGTCCGACGTGGATGTGAAGCTCAACGACCGCGCGGATATATCGAACACATGTGTTTCGGTCGGCCTCGGAAGCCCGGGGTTGAGCGGGCGGAGGCGCGTGGGGCATGCACGGACCCGGACCCCGCAACAGGTCGGGGAGGAGCGCGGTTGGCCGAATCGCCGAGGGCGGCCCCCGCACGGCCGTAGCGTGAGCGTCCCCGTCCGGGGTAGCGAAGGGGCATGGCCACTGAGAACACAGCCGCCACCGGCGGTTACGTACAGCCCGAGGTCGACGTGCGGGCGCTGACCGAGGTGCTCGACGGCGACTACGCGGACATCCGCGACCTCGTCCGGACCAATCTGGTGGCGTACGCCTCCGTGCTGGAGGAGGCCGAGGAGCTCGGCTTCGACGCGTTCCGCGAACGGGTGCGGGAGATCGTGGTCGAGATGGCCGCGACCGGGCAGACCGGGATGGGGTTCCCGCGGGAGTACGGCGGGGGCGGGGACGTCGGGGCGTCCATCGCCGCGTTCGAGACGCTGGCCTACGGTGACCTGTCGGTGCTGGTGAAGGTGGGGGTGCAGTTCGGGCTCTTCGGCGGCGCGATCCTCCAGCTGGGCACCGAACGCCACCACGAGGCGTATCTGCCGGACCTGATCGCCGGGCGCCTGATGGGCTGCTTCGCGATGACCGAGACCGGGCACGGCTCCGACGTGCAGTCGCTCGGGACGGTCGCGACGTACGACCCCGGCACCCGGGAGTTCGTCCTCACCACCCCCGGCGACGAGGCGTGCAAGGACTACATCGGCAACGCGGCCCGCCATGCCGAACTCGCGGTCGTCTTCGCCCAGCTGGAGGTGGCCGGGAAGGCCGAGGGCGTGCACGCGTTCGTCGTACCGGTCCGGCGGGACGGCGAGGTGGTGCCCGGCGTCCGGATCGAGGACGACGGCCGCAAGATGGGTCTCAACGGCGTGGACAACGGCCGCATCCGCTTCGACGGCGTACGCGTGCCGCGCGAGGCCCTGCTCAACCGGTTCGCCGACGTCACTGCCGACGGCGGCTACGAGAGCCCGATCGAGAACCCCGGGCGGCGCTTCTTCACCATGCTCGGCACACTCGTCCAGGGCCGCGTCAGCGTCGCCGGCGCCGGGATCGGAGCGGCCAAGGTGGCTCTCGCGATCGCCGTCAAGTACGCCGTGCGGCGGCGGCAGTTCGCGGCGGCCCCGGGTACGGACGAGCAGCTGCTCCTCGACTACGGACTGCACCAGCGGCGGCTGCTGCCGCTCCTCGCCCGCACGTACGCGCTGCACTTCGCGCAGGACGTCGTACGCACACAGCTGCACGACGTCTTCTCCGGCATCCGGGACGACGAACAGGCGCGGCGCCTGCTGGAGTCGCGGGCCGCCGGCACCAAGGCGCTCGCCACCTGGCACGCCACCCGGGTCGTCCAGGAGTGCCGCGAGGCGTGCGGCGGCGCCGGCTACCTCAGCGTCAACCGGTTCGCCGCGCTCAAGGCGGACAGCGACATCTTCACCACGTTCGAGGGCGACAACCACGTCCTGCTGCAACTCGTCGCCAAGGGGCTGCTCACGCACTACGCGAGCGAGTTCGAGGACCTCGACCAGCTCGGCACCGTCCGCCATGTCGCCGGGATCGCCGTCGAGACCGTCATGGAGAAGACCTCGGTCCACAAGATGCTGGAACGGGTGCGGGACCTGCTGCCGGGCGGCGACGAGTGGGACCGCGAAGCCGGGCTGCTCGACTCGGAGTACCAGCTCGCCATGGTCCGCTTCCGCGAGGAGCACATGCTCGCCGGGGTGGCCCGCAGGCTCAAGCGCGGGATCGACGAGCACCGCGACCCGGGTGCCGTCTTCTCGTACGTGCAGGACCACGTCATCGCCCTCGCCCGCGCGCACGTCGAACGGCTGGTCCTGGAAGCGTTCGTCGAAAAGGTGCGCGCGCTGCCGGAGGGCGGCAACAAGGAGGCGCTCGGCCTGCTGTGCGACCTGTTCGCCCTGTCCACGATCGAGGGGGACCGCGCCTGGTTCATGGAGCACGGCCGGCTGACGGTCCAGCGTTCCAAGGCGATCAGCCGCGAAGTGAACGACCTCTGCCGCAAGGTCCGTCCGCTGGCCGTAGATCTCGTCGACGCCTGGGGCATCCCGGACGAGATGCTGCGCGCCCCGGACCTGGTGGGCTGAGCCGCGTCAGGCGGCCCCGGCGCGCACGGCCGAGGTCGCCAGGGTGGTGTACCGCATCGTGAAGCCGCCGCCGAGGGCGTCGACGGCGTTGCCGACCGCGGACAGGACGGCGGTCAGCGGGCCGGCACCGAGGCGGGTGAGGCCCCCGGTGGTCGGGAGCAGGTTCAGCCACTCGTCCCGGGTGTAGGGCCGCTCCCAGTCGAACTGCCACTGCTCCGGCTCGTGGAACCGCCCGGTCGCGCGCACCTGGTCGGCGGTCTTCGCGTAGCCCGCCCGGTACGCGTCCAGCGGGCGCCGCGCCGGCTGACCGTTGAACGGCGAGTCGGGCGCCGCCCGGCGGAGGGCCGCCGCGAACGCCTCGGCCACCTCGGCGGGCGGTTCGAAGACGTGGCCGAAGACGGCCAGGCGCCCGCCGGGACGCAGCACTCGGGCCGCCTTGGCGGCGCCGACGGCCGGGTCCACCCAGTGCCACGACTGGGCGGCGGTCACTGCGTCGAAGGTGCGGCCGGCCGCGTCCCACTCCTCGAAGGACGCCACCTCGACCGGCAGGCCGCGGGTCCGTGCGAGGCCGGCCATCCGGGCGTCCGGCTCCACACCGAGCACAGTGCAGCCCGCCTCCTGGAACTGGCGGGCGGCGATGCCGGTCCCGCAGCCGACGTCGAGCACGTCGGTCCCGGGGCTCCCGGCGACGATCCGGGCCACCAGGCCGGCGGGGTAGGAGGGGCGGGCCTCGTCGTAGCGCCGCGCGTCCGCACCGAAGGACTCGGCCGTTCGGCGGGCGCGATGGGGCTCGGGCGGTCGGGGCTGCTCCGGCGGTAGAGTGGGCATGCGTTCACCTTAGTGGGCAAGCGCCCACAAGCCAAGAGAGGACGGAACAGTGCCGACCGGAGTGCATCTGCGCGACCCCAGGCAGCACCTGTTCGACGCCGCCGAGCGGGTACTGTTGCGGGACGGTGCGAACGGGCTGACCAGCAGGGCCGTGACCGACGAGGCCGCCTGCGCCAAGGGCGTCCTGCACCGGCACTTCGCCGATTTCGACGCCTTCCTCGTCGAGCTGGTGCTCGACCGGGCCGCGCGGATCGAGGCGCAGGCACGGGAGTTGCGCGAGAGCGCAGGCACCGGGACCGTGGCCGGGAACCTCGCGGACGCGCTGGCGACCCTGTTCGGTCCGGTTCCGGTGGCTATCATTCCGCTCATCACGTTCCGGGACGAGCTGCGTGCGCGGCTGCGGCAGGCCGCACCCGGCGGCGGCATCGCCGTGCTCGCCCAGATCACGGCGGCGGTCTCCGGCTACCTGACCGAGGAGCGCGCGTTGGGCCGCGTCGCGGCCGGCGCCGACATCGACTCGCTCACGCTCTCCCTCGTCGGGGGTGGGCACCTGCTGTTCGCGGACAGGGAGCCGGGCCCGCCGGACGCGGTGGCGGTCGGCAGGTTGGTGACCTCGGCGCTCGCCGACGTCGTACAGGGGCCCTGACCGGGGCGCCACCCGTCCGGATACATACGGCGGATGAGTACGAGCGCTCAGCCGTACGGGTGTCCCGGCGGCAACGATGGGGGTTCGTCCCGAGGGAACCGGAGAACCCCGTGCTCAGCCGCCTTGCCGGTCAACTTGTCCCCGCTGTAGGACGGTTGACGCTCACCACCGACGGCGGCGCCGGCCTGCCCCCGGCCGGGATCATCGCCGCGAACCACACGTCGCTCGCGGACCCCGCGATCGTCCTGGCGGCGCTCCTCCGCCTCGGCGCCCGCCCCGTCGTCATGGCGACGGCGGGCCTCTGGAGCGTGCCCCTGCTCGGCCGCGCGCTCGCGCGGGAGGGCCACATCCCCGTGCGCCGCGGCGACCCCCGCGCGGCCCGGTCGGTCGACCTGGCCGAGGAGGCGCTGGAGCGGGGCCGGCACATCCTGATCTATGCCGAGGGCGGCCTGCCCCGGCGCACGGACCCGGCCGAGGCCGAGCCGGGCGCGTTCCGGCGCGGCCTGGCGGGGCTCGCGCACCGCACCGGCGCGCCGGTGATTCCGGTGGGCCAGGCCGGGGCGCGCCGCGTCACCTCCGGCTCGGCCGTCAAGCAGCTCGCGGGCCTGGCCACCGCTCCGGTGCGGCGGCCCCGCCTGCACGTCCACGTCGGGCCGCCGCTGTGCCTCGACGGCGAGGGGGCGGCGGCCACCGAGCAGGCCCGGCTCGCCGTCACGGCCGCCTGGCGGACCGCGGTCGCCCGGCTGGGCGAACCGGCCGGCCCGGCGGTCTGAGGCCGGGCTGCCGGACGCTCACAGCTCGGCGCCCACCGCGCTCAGGAAGGTGCGGAACTTCGCGGCGGTCTCGGCGGTTTCCGCCTCGGGTTCGGAAGCGGCGACGACGCCCGCGCCGGCGTAGAGCCGGAGCATGCGCTCCTCGGCCTCGGCGCAGCGGATCGTGACGACCCACTCGCCGTCCCCCTCCGCGTCGCCCCAGCCGACCATGCCCGTGAAGTAGCCGCGGTCGAACGGCTCGGTCTCCGTCAGCACCTGCCGGGCCGTGGCCGTCGGCGTACCGCACACCGCGGGCGTGGGGTGCAGGGCGCAGGCCAGGGTGAGGGCCGAGGTGTCCGGGTCGGTGAGTGTGCCCGTGACCGTCGTGGAGAGGTGCCACATGGTGGCGGTGCGGATCAGGGTCGGCCGGGGCGGGACGGTCATCCCGGAGCAGTGCGGAGCGAGGGCCTGGTGGACGGCGTCCACGACGACGGCGTGCTCGTGGAGGTCCTTCGCCGACTCCAGGAGCGCCGCGGCCCGGCGCACGTCCTCGGCGAGGTCGTCGCTGCGCGGGGAGGAGCCGGCGAGGGGGTTGGCGACCACCTGGCGGCCCCGGCGGGAGACGAGGAGCTCCGGGCTGGCGCCGATCAGGGTGCGGCCGGGTCCGGTCGGGAGCGCGAAGGTGTAGCCGGTCGGGTCGCGGCGGGCCAGGCGCTGGAGCATGGCGGGCACGTCCAGCGGTGCGGGGGAGGTGAGTTCGAGGGTGCGGGAGAGGACCACCTTGCTGAACTCGCCGCGCCACATGCGCTCCACGGCCGAGGCGACGCCCGCGGCGTAGACCTCCGGCTCGGGTACCGGGCGGATGTGCCAGCCGGGCGAGTCCACCCCCCTGGAGGGCAGCGCGACGAGCGGGTCGGACGAGAGGGGCGGGGCGACGCGCAGCGCCGCGGGCACGCTGAGGGCGGCCGGCGCGGTGTGGTCGAACGGGATCGCGCCGATCACCACCGGTGCCTCCTGGCCGGCGTCGGCGGCCTCGGCCAGCGCGAGCGACACCCGCTGGTCCACCGGCCGGGCGCCGTGCGGCACTTGGCGCGCGGGGCCGTGGGCCAGCAGGGTGCGCCGGGGGGTGGCGAGGAAGCGTGCGCCGGGCGTGAAGTCGTCCAGGAGGGAGGTTGCCGCCCCGGTGGCCGGGTGGGCCGCGGATATGTGCGTGGCGACTCGGGATGCCGTCGACACGGGGACTCCGTTCTGGCCCCGTCAGGGGGGGCCAGGGATGAGGATGCGGGTAGGAGCTGCGCCGGACCGGCGGGGCGGGACGCCTGCGGCGGGTCTTCACCCGGGACAGCACCTACGGTAGGTTAGGTGAGGGTAACCTAAGTTTACTTGTTCGTGCAGGAGGGGTGGCGGTGGCGCATCGTGTGGTCCGCATCCGAACTGCGCGTATCGGCGGCCCGATTGGCGGGCGGGGTGCCCGCGCCGCGCATGTCGATGTTAGGTTAGCCTTGCCTTGGTGCTAGGGGGGCTGCGTGGGGGCGTGCACTGTGGGGGAGGCCGGTCCGCTCGGTAGTGGGGGTCCGTGGCGCGCGTCCCCCGGCTTTGGGTGTCGCGCGCAAGGCGGTAGGCGGTGTCCGTGATGCCCCGCCGCGCGCCGTCATGGCCGCCCGCCGGGCCGGCCGAGCCGTCGCCTCCTCTTCCTCCTTCGTGAACAGCCCTTTCCCGGAGGGCTGTTCACGTGCGCGCCCCGGCGCCCGGCCCCGTACGCACCGCAACTGCCGCTCCGACCCGCTGTCGGCGCCCACCCCCGAAGGAGAACTCCGATGAGTCAGACCTTGTCGCCCGACCGTGTCAGGGCCGACATCGCCGAACTGCTGGGCTGCGAGCCCGGCGAGATCGCCCCCGACGAAAACCTGGTCGACCTCGGTCTCGACTCGATGCGGATCATGGTCCTGGTCGAGCGCTGGCGTGCGGCGGGGGCGACCTCGCTGGAGTTCCCCGACCTGTTCGAACAGCCCGAACTCGGCCACTGGCAGGCCCTGCTGGCGGGTGAGTCCGCATGAGCCGCACCGACGGCCGCGACCGCCACCTGGACCGGATCGCCGAGGTGCGCGCCGGCCGGCACGCCGAGAAGGTCGGCTATCCGATCGGCATCCGGGAGGCCGAGGTCGTACGTACGGTCGGCGTCGGCGCGGGCCTGCTGCGCGTGACGCTCGGCGGACCCGGCACCGAGGGCTTCGAGGCCCACGCGCCCGACGAGCACGTGAAACTGATCTTCCGCGAGGCCGACGGAACCCTGCGGCTGCCCGAGCGCAACGGCGCGATGCTGCGCTGGCCGAGGCCGCTGCCCACCTCGCGCGAGTACACCGTGCGCCGCTACGACTCCCTCACCGGCGAACTCGACATCGACGTCGCCGTGCACGAGGGCGGACTCGCCTCGGACTGGGCCGGCAAGGCGCAGCCGGGCGACACCATCCACATCGCGGGCCCGCCCGGCGGACTGATCGTCCCGCACAGCTACGACCGCTATCTTCTCGTCGGCGACCTCACCGCCCTGCCCGCCGTCGCGCGGTGGCTGGAGGAACTGCCCCGGACCGCCAAGGGCTGGGCGTTCGTCGAAGTCGCGGACGGCGGCGAGGAGATCGAGCTGGCGGCGCCCGAGGGGGTCGAGGTCCGCTGGCTGCACCGCGGCGGCGCTCCCGCCGGATCCGGTGACGCGCTCGTCCGGGCCGTGACCTCGGTCACCGTCCCCGAGGGCGAGCGGGTGTACGTGTGGGTCGCCGGCGAGGCCGGGCAGATCAAACCGCTGCGCCGCTGGGTCCGGGACGAACTGCGCCTGGAGAAGGCCGACTACGACATCACGGGCTACTGGAAGCGCGGTGTCGCGGACTTCGACGAGGACCACGAGCACGAGCCCGGGCACGACCACGGCGACCACGACCACAGCCACGACCACTGATCCGCCGCCGGGACTCCGGGGTGAACCATCCTCGGGTTGTCCTGCCGAAAGGCCATCAAATAAGGTGAGCCTTACCTAAGTAGCAAGGAGCTCGGAAATGTCCATACGCAGATCGTCCGGTCTGGTCGGCGCCCTCGCGCTGGCTCTCGTGCTGACCGGATGCGGGTCATCCTCCGACGGCGGTTCGGACTCCGCCTCGGAGAAGAGCGAGACCCGGGTGTTCACCGCGGACAACGGCAAGATCACGATCCCGGCGAACCCGAAGCGTGTGGTGGCCACCGGCTATGCCGTGCCCGCCCTGATCGAGGCCGACGCGCCGCTGGTCGGCATCTCGTCGTGGAAGCGCGGCGAACCGATGATGACCAAGGACGACCTCGCCACCTACAAGAAGCTCAAGAAGATCGCCGGCGAGCAGGCGGCCGAGACCAACTACGAGGCCATCGCCGAGGCCGAGCCCGACCTGATCGTCATCGGCGTGCCGGCGCCCGTGCTCGGCGACATCGACATGAAGCGGCTGAAGTCCATCGCCCCCGTCGTCGCGATCGGCCCGAGCCTGCCGTCCGCCTGGCGCGACCTCTCCCGCAAGCAGGCCGACGCGGCCGGCGCGGTCAAGCAGTTCGACGCCCAGAAGGAGACGTACGACACCAAGGCCGCCGAACTGACCGACAAGTACAAGGACGTACTGCCGAAGCTGAAGCTCGGCCACGTCGGCGCGTACGGCGACGCCGCCAAGGGCACCTTCCAGCGCGAGTTCAACGGCTCCTGGGGCACCAACATCGCCGAGGACCTGGGCGCCACCTACTACGGCAAGGTCAAGAAATCCGGTCCGGGATCCGCCGCGGTCAGCGAGTACCCCTCGATCGAGGAGCTCCCCGCCGCCTTCCGCGATGCCGACGCCCTGACGTACTCCGTCAACGCCGACGGCAGCGTCCCGCCCTCCGTCAAGTACGTGCTGGACTCCAAGCTCTGGAAGAACCTGCCCGCCGTCAAGGCCGGCAAGGTCTTCCCGTACCGCTACACCGAGGCCGCCACCTACGGTGAGGGCCTGTTGACCCTGGACGCGATCGACGAGTCGCTCGCTCCGCTGCTGAAGCCGTGAGCGTCGCGGGCCGCGCGTCCGAGACGGCGGGAAGGAACCGGCGGGCCGTCCCGCGGACCGCCCTGCTCGTCGGCGGACTGGTACTGCTGGCAGCTCTCGCCGTACTCAGCATGGGCGTCGGGGCCCGCCACGTCGCCACCGGCGAAGTCGTGCGCGCACTCTTCGACTACCGGGGCACGGACGACCACGTCGTCGTACGGGACGTGCGGGCACCGCGTGCGCTGCTCGCCGTCGCCGTCGGTGCCGCGCTCGCCGTCGCCGGCGCGCTCATCCAGACGCTCGCCCGCAACCCGCTGGCCGAGCCCGGCATCCTCGGTGTCACCGCGGGCGCCGGGTTCGCCGTCACCCTCGGGTCGGCGGCGGGCCTGGCCGGCGGACAGGCCGGCGAACTCGGCTTCGCCGTCATCGGCGCCGCGGCCGCGGCGCTCCTGGTCGCCGCGGTCGGCCGCAGCTCACCGCTGCGCCTGGTGCTCACCGGCGTGGCGGTGACCGCGGTGCTCAACGGCGTCGCCCTCGGGCTGCGCCTCATGCTCCCCGATACCTTCGACCTCTACCGGTTCTGGTCGGTGGGGACGCTGGCGGGGCGCGAACAGGCGCCGCTTCCCTGGCCGTTGACCGCCATCGCGGTGTCCCTGGCCGGTGCGCTGCTGCTGAGCAGGGCGCTCAACGCCCTGACACTCGGCGAGAACGTGGCGCACACCCTGGGCGCCAGCGTGGGCCGGGTCCGCCTCACCACCCTCGTCCTCATCACCGTGCTCAGCGGCGCCGCGACGGCGGTGGCCGGACCCATCCTGTTCATCGGGCTGATCGTGCCGCACCTGGTGCGCAAGCCGGCCTCCGGATCGGTGCCCTGGCTCATCGCCTACAGCATGGTCCTCGGCCCCGTCCTGCTCCTCGCCGCCGACATGGCCGCGCGGGTCCTGCTGCCCACCGGCGAGGTGCCGGTGGCCATCGTGACCGCCTTCCTCGGCGGCCCCATGCTGATCTGGGCGGTCCGCCGCTACGGGGCGGGGTCCCTGTGAACGTACTGAGATTCCACTTCGAACGGCGTACGGCGATACTCGTCGTCGTCCTGGTCGCGCTGATGCTGGGGCTCGGCCTGCTGGGGCTGTGCTACGGGGCGTCGTGGGCGCCGCCCGGCAAGGTGTTCGCCGTCCTCAGCGGCTCCGAGCACTCCGTGGTGATCCGCGACTGGCGGCTGCCGCGCGTGCTGGCCGGCCTGGTCTTCGGCGCCGCGCTCGGCGTCGCCGGAGCCATCTTCCAGAACCTCACCCGCAACCCCATGGGCAGCCCCGACGTCATCGGCCTGGACGCCGGCGCCTACACCGGCGCCCTGGTCGCCCTCACCGTACTGTCGGGCACCTCGGCGCAGCTCGCCGTCGGCTCCGTGACCGGCGGACTCGTCGTCGCGGCCGCCATCTACCTGCTGTCGCTCGAAACCGGCTTCTCCGGCCTCCGGCTGGTCGTCATCGGTATCGCCATCAACGCGATGGTCACCGCGATCAACTCGTGGATCGTGCTCCGCGCCGACCTGGAGGTGGCGATCGCCGCCGTCGGATGGAGTGCGGGCTCGCTCAACGGCGTGGGCTGGGACGACCTCGGCATCCCGTTCACCGTGATCGCCGTCCTGCTGGCGCTCATGACCACCAGGGCGCACGCCATGCACCAGGCGTCGCTCGGCGACCCGATCGCCGTCACGACCGGCGTCGGTCTCGACCGGCTGCGGCTGCTGATGGTCCTGGTCGGCGTCGGCTGCACCGCCACGGTGACCGCCGTGGCCGGACCCATCGCGTTCATCGCGCTGGCCGCCCCGCAGATCGGCCGCCGGCTCGCGGGCGCCGCCGGAGTGCCGCTGCTCCCGGCCGCGCTGACCGGGGCGGTGCTCCTCCAGGGCGCCGACCTGCTGGCCCAGATGCTGCTGGCGCCCGTCGCCCTGCCCGTGGGCGTCGTGAGCACCGCGATCGGCGGTTGCTACCTGATCTGGCTGCTGACCAAGGAGGTGAGGCGCGCGTGACCGCACGCCTGACGGCGCGGGACATCACCCTGCGCTACGGAGACCGGGTCGTGTCCACACGGCTCACCCTCGACATACCCGACGGCGCGTTCACCGCCATCGTCGGCCCCAACGCCTGCGGCAAGTCGACGCTGCTGAGCGCCCTGGTACGGCTCCTCAAGCCGCACTCCGGACACGTCGAGTTCGACGGGCGCGAGGTCGGCGCCTTCGGCACCAAGGCGCTCGCCAAGCAGCTCGGCTTCCTCCCGCAGGACCCGATGGCACCCGACGACATCAAGGTCCGCCAGCTGGTCGCCCGGGGACGTTTCCCGCACCGGTCGATGCTGGCCCTGTGGTCGCCCGAGGACCAGAAGGCCGTCGACGGGGCGATGGCCGCCGCCGGGGTCTTCGACCTCGTCGACAGGCCCGTGCAGGAACTGTCCGGCGGACAGCGCCAGCGGGTCTGGATGGCGATGGTCCTCGCCCAGCAGACGCCCTACCTGCTGCTCGACGAACCCACCTCGTTCCTCGACATCACCCACCAGTACCAACTGCTCGGCCTGCTCGCCAAGCTGCGCGACGAGGGCCGCACCGTCGTCACGGTCCTGCACGACATCAACCAGGCATGCCGGTTCGCCGACCACCTGGTGGCCATGAAGGCCGGCTCCGTGGTCGCCGAGGGCGACCCCGGGGACATCGTGGACGCCACGCTGATCAAGGACGTGTTCGACCTTCCCAGCGTCGTCGTCCCGGACCCCGTAACCGGTACTCCGATGGTCGTACCCACACTGCAAGGAGAGTAAGTTGACCACCGCGAGCGTGTCCCCGGACGGCCTCCTTCCCCTGACCGGCGCCCAACTCGGCATCTGGAACGCCCAGCGCATCGAGCCCGACTCGCCGTACTACGTCGTCGGCGACGTGGTGGAGATATCCGGCGGCGAACCGGTCGACCCGGACGCGCTCGCCCAAGCGGTCCGGGCCACCACCGAGGAGGCCGAGAGCCTGCGGCTCAGGGTGTACGAGACCGCCGAGGGGCCGTGCCAGGCGGTCGACACCCGGCCCGTCGCCCTGCCGCCGCTCGTCGACGTCAGCGCCGAGGCCGACCCCGCCGCGGCGGCCCAGGCGCTCGTCGACGCCGAACGCGCACGCCTCGCCGAGGACTGCCGGGCCATGACGGACCGCCCGCTGTACTCGCGGACCGTCATCAAGCTCTCCGACCGCGAGGTCTGGTACACCCAGCTCGGCCACCACCTCGTCTTCGACGGCTACACCGCCGCCCTGCTCGCCCGGCGCACCGCCGCCCACTACACCGCCCTGGTACGCGGCACCGAGCCGCCCCGCTCCACGTTCGGCGCGTTCGCGACCCTCGTCGCCGAGGACACCGCCTACCGCGAGGGCGAACAGGCCGCCGAGGACCGCGCCTACTGGGTCGAACGCTTCACCCCGCTGCCCGACGTCGACGCCCAGGACGGCCCCGGCACCGGCGGCGCCACCGCCCGTACGCTCACCGCACGGGCCGAGCTGAGTCCGGAGGAGACCGCGTCGCTGCGTGCCTTCGCCGACGCCGAGGGCGTGGCCTGGGGCCAGGCGCTCATCGCCTGCTACGCGGCCTTCCTCCACCGCATGCTGGGCCGCACCGACGTGGTCTTCGCGCTGCCGCTGATGTGCCGGACCGGCTCGGCCGCCCTGCGCACCCCTTCCATGGCGGTCAACGTACTGCCCATGCGGGTGACCGTGCGCGGCGGCGACGGGCTCGGCGACCTGAGCCGCCGGGTCGCCACCGCCATGCGCGAGATGCGCGACCACCAGCGCTACCGGGGCGAGGACCTGCCCCGCGACCTCGGCGTACCCGGCGCGGGCGCGCTGCTGCACGGACGCGGGATCAACCTCAAGGCGTTCGACCTGACCCTCGACTTCGCCGGGGCGGCCGGCATCATGCGCAACGTCGCCGGCGGACCGCCCGAGGACATGGGCCTCAGCGTCCTGCCGACTCGCGACGGCGGGCTCCTCCTCGGCTTCGAGGTCGACGCCCGCAACAAGGACCAGGCCGCGGTCGACCACCTGATGAGCGGGCTGCGCGCCCTGCTCTCCGGACTGCTTGAGGGCCGGCCCGTCGGCCGGATCGCCCTCGCCGAAGACGTCGACGGACTGCTCGCCGGATGGAGCCCGGCCGCCCTGCCCGGCACCCCCCTCGACGTGCCCGCCGCGTTCGACGCGATGGTCGCGGCCGGACCTGATCGCACCGCCCTCGTCTGCGGCGACGAACGGCTGACCGCCGCCGAACTCGCCGTCCGGGTGCACCGGGTGGCCCGCGCCCTGCGCGCCCGGGGCATCGGTGCCGAGGACGTCGTGGCGCTCGCCCTGCCGCGCTCCGCCGACTTCGTCGTGGCCCTGCTCGCGGTGCTGGACGCGGGCGCCGCGTTCCAGCCGCTCGACGCCGCACACCCGCCCGAGCGGCTGCGCGAACTCGTCGCCGACACCCGCCCCGCCCTCGTCCTCACCGACGGCACGGTCGACGGACTGCCCTGGAAGGCCCTCGCCGACGAGGCCGCCGCACTCTCCGGCGCACCGCTGACCACCGCCGAACTCTCCCGGCCCCGCGACCCCGGGCACCTCGCCTACGTCATCCACACCTCGGGATCGACGGGCCGGCCCAAGGGCGTGCTCGCCCGCACCGGCGGCCTCGCCTCGCTGCTGCACCACCAGCGGTCCACGGTCGTAGCGGAGGCCGAACGGGCCACCGGACGCCGGCTGCGCGCCGCGCACACCTACTCCTTCGCCTTCGACTCCGCCTTCGAGCACCTCGTCTGGCTGCTGTGCGGCCACGAACTGCACGTGTACGACGCCGACACCGCCCGTGACGCCGACGCCCTGCTCGCCGCGTATGCCCGGGACGGCATCGATATCATCGACACCACGCCCTCGATGGCCGCCCCGCTCATCGACGCCGGCCTGCTCGACCTGTCCCCGGCGCTGCTGCTCCTGGGCGGCGAGGCCACCCCGCCCGCCCTCTGGCGCCGCGTCGCCGCATCGGGCGTACTCGCACGCAACATGTACGGGCCCACCGAGGCCACCGTCGACGCCACCACCGCCCGCATCGACGACGGCGAACCGACCATCGGACGCCCCCTCGCCGGCACCCGCGTCCACGTCCTCGACAACGCCCTCCAGCCCGTCCCGCCCGGCACGACCGGCGAACTGTACCTGGCAGGACCGCACCTGGCCCGCGGCTACCTCGGCCGGCCCGGGGCCACCGCCGAACGCTTCGTCGCCGATCCGTTCGGCGCGCCCGGCGAGCGGATGTACCGCACCGGGGACCGGGCCCGCTGGGTGCCCGGCCGCGGCCTGGAGTACGGCGGCCGGGGCGACGGACAGGTCAAGATCCGCGGTCACCGCGTGGAGACCGGCGAGGTCGAGGAGGCGCTCGCCGCGCTGCCCGGCGTCACCGCGTCCGCCGCGCGGGTCCTCTCCTCCCGGCTCGTGGGCTACATCGTGTCCGCCTCCCTCACCGGCGACGAGACACGCGCCCTGCTCGCCGAGCGGCTGCCCGAACACATGGTGCCCGCCGCCGTCGTGGTGCTCGCCACCCTGCCCCTCACCCCCAACGGCAAGCTCGACCGCGCCGCCCTGCCCGCGCCCGCCCTGGCCGGCGGCGGCCGGGAGCCGAGCACCGAACGCGAACGGTTGCTGTGCACCGTCCTCGCCGACGCGCTCGACGTCGAACGGGTGAGCGTGGACGACGACTTCTTCGCCCTCGGCGGCGACAGCATCACCGCGATCACCGTCAGCAGCCGCCTGCGCGCCCTCGGCCTCGGCCTGCGCCCGAAGGACCTGCTGGCCCGCCGCACCTTCGCCGTGCTCGCCGCCTCCGCCGAGCAGCTCGCGGAGACGGCCGGCCCGGCGGACGAGCCGGTCGGCCCCGTGCCCGCCCCGCCCATCGTGCGCGCCCTGCTCGACCCGCACCCGGACATCGACACCGTCGCCGGATACGCCCAGTGGACCGCCCTGCACGTCGACGCGCTCACCCTCGACGCGCTGACCAGGGGCGTGCAGACCCTCGTCGACCACCACGACGCCCTGCGGCTGCGCGTCGCCGACGGACCGGAGATCCTGCCCCGGGGCACGGTCCGGGCCGCCGTCGAAGAGGTCACCGGCGAAGAGGTGACCGCCCTGGCCGAACGGCTCGCCGGCCAACTCGACCCCCGCACCGGCGATCTTGTGCGCGCCGCCCTGCTCCGTACGGGAGAAGGCACCGCCGACCGGCTGGTCGTCGTCGTGCACCACCTCGCCATGGACGGCGTGTCCTGGCGCGTCCTGCTCCCCGGCCTCCACACCGCCTGCGCGGGCGGAACCCCCGAGCCCGTCGGCACCTCCTGGCGGCGGCACGCCCAGGTCCTCGCCGAACAGGGCAGCACCGGCGCCCGGCGCGGCGAACTCGCCCACTGGCGTACGGCACTGGGCTCCGCGCCCCGGCTCGGCGCCCGCCCGCTGGACCCCGCACGCGACACCGTGGCCACCGCCCACCGCTCGGTCACGACCGCCTCGCCCGAGGCCACCGAGGCCCTGCTGACCACGCTGCCCGCCGCCTACCGGGCCGGCGTCGACGAGGTCCTGCTGGCCGCCCTCGTCCTCGCCCTGCGCGGCTGGGGCCTGCGCGGCGACGCCCTCACCGTCACCATGGAGGGCCACGGCCGCCAACACCTCGACCTGGCCCGCACGGTCGGCTGGTTCACCAGCGAGTACCCCGTCCGCGTGCCCGCATCGGACGACGTGCGCGAGACGCTGCGCGCCGCCAAGGAGGCCCGCCGCGCCGTCCCCGACAGCGGCATCGGCTACGGAGTGCTGCGCCACCTCGACCCCGAGGCCGGCCCGGAACTCTCGGCGGTCCCGCCGCCGGACGTCCTGCTCAACTACCTCGGCCGGTTCGCCCCGTTGGCCGCCGACGGCTGGCGGCTGCCCGACCACGACGCCTTCTCCGTCACCGAGCCCGACGCCAAGGCCCTGGAACAGGTACTGGCCCTCAACTGCTTCGTCCACGAGGGCGACGAGCCCCGGCTCGCCGTCGAGTGGACCGCCGCCGGACAGGTCCTGGGCACCGACGCCCTGGCCGCGCTCCAGGACTGCTGGGCCGCCGCGCTCGACGCGCTGGCCGCGCACGCCTTGCACACCACGGGCGGGCTCACCCCATCCGACCTGCCGCTGGTGGCCGTCGACCAGGACGCCATCGACGCCCTGGAGCGCACCGGCCGGATCAGCGACGTGCTGCCGGCCACCCCGCTCCAGGTCGGCCTCTCCTTCCACACCCTGGTCCGGGACGAGGCGGACGCCGACGTCTACGTCGTCCAGGCCGTGACCACCCTCTCCGGCGAGCTGGAACCTGCCCGGATGGAGCGCGCCGCCCGCGAACTGCTGCGCCGCCACCCCGCCCTCCGTGTCCACCTGGGCACGGTCGGGGACGACGTGGTGCAGGTCGTCCCCGCCGACGTCACCCTGGACTGGCGGCAGGACGACGACTTCGCAGAGGCCGCCCGCGCCGACCTGGAGCGCCCCTTCGACCCGGCCCGGCCGCCGCTGATCCGCTTCCTGCTCTCCCGCGTCGGGCCCGCCGAGCACAAGCTCGTCATCACCAACCACCACGCCCTGCTCGACGGCTGGTCCATGCCCATCGTCGGCCGCACCCTGCTCGCGATCTACGCCGAACTCGGCGGCGGTCCGGCAGCCCCCGTATCGCCGCCGCTCTCGGAGTACTTCCGGTGGCTGGCCGGCCGGGACGAGGAGGCCTCGCTCACCGCGTGGCGGGAGGCGCTCGCGGGCGTCGACGACGCGACCCGGCTGGCACCCGCCGGCGCCGGCACCGCCGTCGAGCGGCCGGGCCGCGAGACGGTCGCGCTGAGCCGCGAGTTCAGCGACCGGCTGCGCGCATTCGCCCGGGAACAGGGCATCACCCTGACCACGGTCCTCCAGACGGCCTGGGGCCTGCTCCTCGGCAGGCTCACCGGCCGGCGCGACGTCGTGTTCGGCTGCCCGGTCTCCGGCCGGCCCGCCGAGGTCGACGGCGTCGAGTCGATGATCGGCCAGCTCGGCACCACGGTCCCGGTCCGCGTCCGGTACACCCCGGACCGCACGGTCACCGACCTCATGGCCCGGGTGCACGACGAGAGCGTCGCCCTGGCCGAGCACCACCACGTCGGGCTGCCCGGCATCCAGCGGGCCGTGGGCATCGGTGAACTCTTCGACACCATGCTCGTCATGGAGAACTTCCCGCTCTCCAGCCGTACCCGGACCCCGCTCGCCCCCGGGCTCGACCTCACCGGCGTCGACATCACCGACGCCACCCACTACGCCCTCACCGTCATCGTGATCCCGGGCGACGAGATCACCGTCGGCCTCGGCTACCAGCCCGGCGCCTTCGACGCGGACACCGTGCGCGACTACGGCCGCTGGCTGCACCACCTGCTGCACGAGATCACCGAGGACCCGGCACGGCCCGCCGTCGCGCTGCCCGCCCTCGACGCCGACGAGCGCGCCCGGATGCTGCGTACCGGCACCGAGATCGTCGCCGCGAAGGAACGCGGCCACTGGCTGGGGGAGTTCGCCGCCTGGGTGCGGCGCAAGCCCGGCGCCGAGGCACTGGTCTGCCGCGACCGCAGCCTCTCGTACGAGGAACTCGACCGACAGGCCAACCGGCTCGCCCACGCGCTGATCGCCCACGGCGTCCGCCCGCAGGACCCGGTCGCGGTCCTCATCGGCCGGGACGTCGAGATGACCGTCGCCCTGTTCGGCGTGGCCAAGGCGGGCGCGGTGTACGTGCCGATGGACGCGAGCTACCCGCGCGAACGGCTGGCGTACATGTTCGACGACATCACGCCGGCGGCCGTCGTGACGACCGGTGCCGAACTGCCCGTCGACCGCGAGATCCCCGTCCTGCGCCTCGACGACCCGGCCACCTTCGCCTCCGTACCGGACACCGACCCGGCCGAGGCGCGCGCCCGGCTCACCGACGACGCGCTCGCGTACGTCATCTACACCTCGGGCACCACCGGCCGCCCCAAGGGCGTCGGCGTCACCCACCGGGGCGTGCCCGACCTGATCGCCCTCCAGGAGGAGGTCGTCGGCGTCACCGAGCACGACCGCTACCTGCACTTCGCGTCGACGGGCTTCGACGTGGCGTTCTGGCAGACCATGGTGCCGCTGCTGTCCGGCGGTACGTCGGTCATCGCGCCCGAGGAGGTGCGCGTACCCGGCGACGAACTGCTCGACTACATCGTGGAACACCGCGTCACCGGCGTGAACCTGCTCCCGTCGTTCCTCGCCGCGATGCCCGACGACCGCACCGTCGACCCCGACGTGTTCTTCGTCGTCGGCGCCGAACGGCTCGACCCGGAGCTGGCCCGCCGCTGGGGCCGGGGCCGCGGGGCGCTGTTCAACGCCTACGGGCCCACCGAGGTCACCATCAACTCCACCACCTGGCACTACGACCCGGACGACGCCGGACCGCTGCCCATCGGCCGCCCCGACCCCAACGTCCGCGCGTATGTGCTCGACGGCGGACTCCAGCCCGTCGGCGTCGGCGTCACCGGCGAGCTGTACCTCGGCGGCCCGAGCGTGGCCCGCGGCTACCTCGGTCGTCCCGGCCTGACCTCCGGCGCGTTCGTCGCCGACCCGTACGGCCCGCCCGGCACCCGCATGTACCGCACGGGCGACCTGGTGCGATGGCGCCACGACGGGCAGCTGGTCTTCCTCGGCCGCGCCGACCACCAGATCAAGGTGCGCGGCTTCCGCGTCGAGCTGGGCGAGATCGAGACCGCGCTCACCGGCCACCCCGACGTCCGCGCCGGCGCCGCCGTCGTCATGCGCGGGGGCCGGCTCGTCGGCTACGTCATCCCGACCGACGACGCCGACCTGGACACCGCCGCGGTCCGCGCGCACCTCGCCGAGCGGCTGCCCGACCACATGGTCCCGACCGCGCTCGTCCCGCTCGACCGCCTCCCGCTGAGCCCCAGCGGCAAGCTCGACGCCTCGGCCCTGCCCGCCCCGGCCACCGTCGCCGCCGCCCGCCGCGAACCCGCCACCGAGGCGGAGGCGCTGCTGCTCGCCGTGTTCCGGGACGTGCTCGGCCGCGACGGCATCGGCCCCGACGACAACTTCTTCGACATCGGCGGCGACAGCATCGTCTCCCTCCAACTGGTCTCCCGGGTCCGCCGCCAGGGCCTCGGCCTCAGCCCGAAGGACGTGTTCGACGGCGAGACCGTCGCGGGCATCGCCGCCCGGGCCCGCGCTCTGGACGGCGAGGCCGCCCCGGCCGTCGGCGACGCCCCGCTGACCTCCGTCATGCGCGACCTGCTGCACCGCGCCGGGAAGGCCGCCGACGGCTTCTGCCAGTGGGTGGAGGTCTGCGTCCCGGCCGGCGGCGACGAGAAGACCTGGACGGCCGTGCTCGACGCCCTGCTGACACGGCACGACGTGCTGCGCGCCCGCCTCGGCGACGACGTGCTGAACATCCCGCCGGCCGGCGAGGTGACCGGTGCCGACGTCCTGACCCGCGTCCCGGCGAACGGCGACCCGCGAGCCGCCGCCGCCGCCGCGACCGCGGCCGCTCGCGCGGCCATGGACCCGCGCACCGGTCCGATGCTGCGCGCGGTCTGGGTGGACGCGGGCCGCGACCGGCCCGGCCGGCTCGTCCTGATCGCCCACCACCTGGTGGCCGACGGCGTCTCCTGGCGCATCCTCCTCGACGACCTCCGGCACGCCCACGACGGCGGAGAGCTGACCCGGCACGGGCAGTCCTTCCTCGGCTGGGCCCGCACCCTGCGCGAGGCCGACCGGCGCCCCGAACTCCCGCACTGGCGGCGGATGACGGCGACCGAGCCCCTCGCCCGGCCGCTCGACCCCGCCCGGGACACCGTGGGCACCGCCGCGCACCACGAGATCCGGCTCGACGCGGACACCACCCGCGCCCTGATCACCACCCTGCCCGCCGCCCACCGCACCACCCCCGACGCCGTGCTCCTGACGGCGCTCGCCCGGGCGGTACGGGACTGGCGCGGCACACCGGAGCTGCTGGTCGCCCTGGAGAGCCACGGCCGCCCCCGGGAGGTCGACCTCTCGCAGACCGTCGGCTGGTTCACCGCCGTCCACCCCGTCCGGCTCGACGCCGACGACGACGTGCGCGCGGTCCGGGAGCGGCTGCGCGCCCAGGGCGACGGCCTCGGCCACGGCATCCTCACCATGGCCGGCCTGCTCGACCCGGTCCGCCCCGAGATCGCCTGGAACTACCTCGGCCAGTACCCCGGCGCCCCGGAGACGGAGACGCCCTGGCAGCCGGCCCCGGACGCCGACCCGCTCGGCTCCGACGGCTCCGGCCCGATGCCCCTCCCGTACAGCCTCATGGTCAACGCCCTGGTGCGCGACGACGCGCTCGGGGTGCGGATCACCTGGCCGGGCGCGTTGTTCAGCGGTGCGGAGATCGAGGAGCTGGCGGAGCACCTGCGGGCGGCGCTGCTGCGGGTCGCCGCCGCGCCCGAGATCCGTGCGCTCGGAGGCCGGGAGATCGCCGCCGTACAGCCGCTCGGCCCCCTGCAGGAGGTGATGCTGCGGCACTCGCGGACCGAGCGCCCCGACCCGTACACGGTGCAGTCGGTGTTCTCGCTCGCGGGCCCGCTCGACACCGAGGCGCTGCGGGGCGCGGGCGACGACCTGCTGGCCCGGCACCCGAACATGGGCGCGGTGTTCCCCGCATCCCTCGGGGTCATCCCCGAGTCGCCCCGGCCGGAGTTCCGCGTCACCGACGCGCCGGCCGACGAGGTGCTGGCGGCCGACCTGGCCGAACCGTTCGACCTTGCCCGCGGCCCGCTCTACCGGATCACCGTCGTCCGGCTGGGCCCCGAGCGCGCCGACCTCGTCCTGACCAGCCACCACGCGCTGTCCGACGGCTGGTCCGCCCCGCGCATCCTCGGCGAGTTCTTCGCCCTGTACACCGCGCGCACCGAGAACCGTGCGCACGGACTGCCGGACCCCGTCCCGTTCGCGGACTACCTCGCCTGGTGCGCGGAGCACGAACCGGACCTCGACGCCTGGGCGGCCGAACTCGACGGACTGCCCGAGGGCGACTACCTGGGCGGCGGAGAGAGCGGCCCGGCCTGGCAGGAGCCCGAGGTCATCACGTTCGACGCGGCGCTCGTGGACGGGCTCACCCGGCTCGCCGCCCGGCGCGGGCTGACCCCGAACACCCTGGTGCAGGGCGCCTGGTCGGTGCTGCTGGCCCGGCGCTCCGGGCACCGGGACGTCTGCTTCGGCGCCATGGTCTCCAGCCGCCCCCCGACCCTGGAGGGCGTGGAGGAGATCATCGGCCTGCTGGCCAACACCGTGCCGGTACGGGCCCGGCTCACCGGCACCCTGGCCGCCGCGCTCACCGACCTCCAGTCCCGCCAGCGCGACCTGGTCGACCACCACCATGTGGCCCTGTCCGACCTGGAGCGGCTCGCCGGACGGCGCCGGCTGTTCGACAGCATGGTGGTGTTCGAGAACTACCCGGTCGACCCGGACCGCCTGCGCGAACCCGCCCCCGGCCTCACGGTGCTGGGCACGCGCTTCCGGGAGTCCACCCACCACCCCGCCACCCTCACCGTCATGCCGGACGGCGACGGCTGGGCCGGCGTGCTCGCCCACCGGGCCGGCACCGACGTCGACGGGCTGGCCGGCCAACTGGTCGAGCTGCTGCGGAACATGGAACAGCACCTCGACGAGGACGTGTGCGGCCTGCTGGAGGGGGACCGATGACGGGGCAGACCGCGCCGCCCGCCGAACGCGTGGACAGGGAACTGCTGCGGATCGCGTTCATCCTGGTCCTCGGCACGTTCATGGCGTCGCTGGACGCCACCATCGTCAGCGTCGGACTCGACCGCCTCACCGACGAGTTCGACGCGTCCGTGGCCGAGATCCAGTGGGTTTCGACCGCCTACCTGCTGGCGATCGTCGCCGCCGTCCCCGCGTCCGGCTGGCTGGCCGGCCGGTTCGGCGGCCGCCGGACCTGGATCGCGGCGGTGGGCCTGTTCCTGCTCGGCTCGGTGCTGTGCGCCTCGGCCTGGTCCGCGACCAGCCTCATCGTGTTCCGCGTGATCCAGGGCATCGGCGGCGGACTGCTGCCCGCGACCGGGCAGGCGCTGCTGGCCCGGGTCGCGGGCCCCGGCCGCACCGGCAAGGTGATCAGCATCGTCGCCGTCGTCCCGCTGCTCTCACCGGTGTTCGGGCCGCTGGCCGGGGGCTCGGTGCTCGCCGTGGCGCCCTGGCCGTGGCTGTTCCTGATCAACCTGCCGATCGGGGCCGCGGCGATGCTGCTGGCCCACCGTTACGTACCGGTGGTGCCCCCGGCGTCGCAGCGGACGGCGTTCGACCTGCGCGGGGCGCTGCTGCTCTCACCGGGCCTCGCGGTGCTGGTGTACGGGCTGACCGAGGTCGCCCACGACCGCATGATTCCGGCCATGATCGGCGTGGTGGCCGGGGTCGTGATGCTCACCGCGTTCACCGCGCACGGGCTGCGGACCCGCGGCACCCCGCTCGTCGACCCCCGACTGTTCGCACGGCCGCCGTTCGGCGCCGCCGCCCTCGCCCTGGTGGTGCTGGGGGCCTCCGTGTTCGGCACGATGTTCCTGCTGCCGCTGTACTTCCAGTCGGGCCGGGGCATGTCCGCGTGGGAGGCCGGGCTGCTGCTCGCGCCCCAGGGGCTTGGAGCGGCGGCCGGTTCGGTGCTCGTCAACCGGACCATCACCAAGGTCGCGCCGAGGACCCTCGTCGTCACCGGCATCGTGCTGATCCTCGCCGGGACCGCCCCGTTCACCCTCCTCGGGCACGGGGTCCCGGACGCGGTGATCGCGGCGGCGCTGGTGGTGCGGGGCTTCGGGATGTCGATGATCGGCGCGCCCGTGATGAACATCGTCTACAGCCGGATCGAGCCGGAGCAGCTGCCCCGGGCGGCCGGCGCGCTCAACCTGCTCAACACCGTGGGCGGTTCGGTCGGCACGGCGGCGTTGGCGGTGATTCTCCAGGACCGGCTCGCCGCCCGGGGCACGGACATCGCCGCGGCCTTCGGCGACACCTTCCGGTGGGTGCTCGGCTTCTGCCTGTTCGCCGCGGCCGCCGCGACGCGGCTGCCGCGTACCCAGCCCCGGAAGGGGTGACCGGCGAGGTACATGGGTGTGCCCCCGGCCGAGGACCGGGGGCACACCCATGTCGGAGCCGGGATCATGGGCGGCTGGTGAGGTACCCGCCCATGGAGGTGAAGTACTCCGTCGCGGGCAGCTCGCGGCCGTCCTCGGTACGGACCCGGGTGACGGCCAGGCCGCGGTTGCGGCCGGTGCGGGCGTCGGCACCGGCGACGATCACCACGCCCTCGCCCTCGCGGTAGAAGATCCGGCCGGGCGTGCCGCCATAACGGCCCTCGGACACCACACTTGCCACGATTTCGATCCGCTTGCCGCGGTGGAAGGTGAAGGCGCTGGGGTACGGGGCGGACTGGGCGCGGACCAGGCGCTCCAGGTCCTCGGCCGGCCAGCTCCAGTCGATCCGGATGTCCTCCTCGGCACGCTTGTGGAAGAAAGTGGCCTGCGAGCGGTCCTGCGGGGTGAACTCCGTCTGCCCGTCCGCTATCGCGGCCAGCGCCTTGGTCGTGACGGGCGCGATGAGGTCGACGGTCTTGTGGAAGAGGTCGGTGGCGGTGTCCTTCGGGCCGACCGGGACCGACTCCTGCCGGACGATGTCGCCGGCGTCGAGCTCGTCGTTCATCATGTGCGCGGTGACGCCGACCTCGCTCTCGCCGTTGATGAGCGCCCAGATCAGCGGCGAGAAGCCCGCGTACTTCGGCAGCAGCGAGTCGTGGACGTTGAGGGTGCCCCGGGTGGGGAGCGCGAAGATGCGCGGCGGGATCCACGTACGCCAGTTGTTGGCCACGATGACGTCGGGCCCGGCGGCCTTCAGGGCTTCGTACAGCTCGTCGTCGTCCGGGCGGTTGCGGATCAGGACCGGGACGCCGTGCTCCTCGGCGAGATCGGCCACGGAGTCGCTCCAGATCTTCTCGTACGCGTGCTCGCTTCTGGGATGGGTGACGACCAGTACCACGTCGTGCTCGGAGTCCAGGAGGGCTTGCAGGGTGCGGTGCCCCCAGGTCTGGTAACCGAACATGACGACCCGCATGGGGTTCCTCCTCGACGTAGCAACAAAGACAGGTAAGTAAAGCAAGGCTTACCTTATCTTGCAACGGACTTGCCGAGTGCCTCAGTTGACCCGGACGCGATCCGGGCGTGTCCGGATCGCGCCTGTCGACAGGCGTTGACGGATTAGCTTAGGCTCACCTAAGTTCAATGGGCCGCTGTTTCGGCGTGCCCGTTCCACGCCGTTCCCCACATCCGACAGGCGGCTTCCCCGCACGATGGGAGTGACATGTCACAGGCTCGTCCTGGCGACGCAGCACCGGTCCACGACCTCATTGGCATCGGCTTCGGCCCCTCCAATGTGGCCATGGCGATCGCGATCAGCGAGCACAACGCGCGCTCCGGGACGCGGGAAGCGGTGACCGCCCAGTTCTTCGAGCAGCAACCGGCCTTCGGCTGGCACCGGGGCATGCTCATCGACGACGCCACCATGCAGGTCTCGTTCCTCAAGGACCTGGTGACACTGCGCAATCCGGCCAGTGAGTTCAGCTTCCTCTGCTACCTGAAGAGCAAGGGGCGGCTGATCGACTTCATCAACCACAAGAACCTCTTCCCGCTCCGGGTCGAGTTCCACGACTACTTCGAGTGGGCCGCCTCCCAGGTCGACGACATGGTCTCGTACGACCACGAGGTCGTCGGCGTCACCCAGGTCGTCGAGGACGGCGTCGTCGAGTTCCTGGACGTCACGGTCAGGTCGGGGGAGGGGCTCACCGTCCACCGCGCCCGCAACCTCGTCATCGGCACCGGGCTGCGCCCCCTCGTGCCGGAGGGCGTCGAGCGCGGCGACCGCGTCTGGCACAACTCCGAACTCCTCACCCGGGTCGAGGAGCTGGACGGCACCTCGCCCTCCCGCTTCGTCGTCGTGGGCGCCGGCCAGAGCGCCGCCGAGAACGTCGCGTACCTGCACCGCCGCTTCCCCGGCGCCGAGATATGCGCGGTGTTCTCCCGCTACGGCTACAGCCCGGCCGACGACAGCAGCTTCGCCAACAAGATCTTCGACCCGGACGCGGTCGACGAGTTCTACGCGGCGCCCGAGAACGTCAAGCGCCGGCTGATGGACTACCACGGCAACACCAACTACTCCGTCGTCGACATCGACCTGATCGACGACCTGTACCGGCAGATGTACCAGGAGAAGGTGCTCGGCACCGAGCGACTGCGCTTCCTCAACGTGTCGCGGCTCACCGCGGTCGAGGAGACCCCGGACAGGGCCCACGCCACCGTGAAGTCCCTCGTCACCGGCGAGGAGACCCGACTTGACGCCGACGTCGTGGTGTTCGCCACCGGCTACAGCCCGGCCGACCCCCTCGGACTGCTGGGCGAGGTCGGCGCGCACTGCCTCCGCGACGAGGCGGGCCGGATCCGCGTCGAGCGGGACTACCGCATCGCCACCGGCACCGGGCTGAACTGCGGGATCTACCTCCAGGGCGGCACCGAGCACACCCACGGCATCACCTCGGCGCTGCTGTCCAACACGGCGATCAGGGTCGGCGAGATCCTGGACTCGCTGCTGGACCGGGGCGTCAAGTCCGCGCCGGACGAGGCCCGTCCGGTCGCCGACGGCGGCACCCGCTAGACAGGCCGGCCACCGGCACGGGCCCTGCGAGGGATCCGTACCCGGCCTCCTTCCGGTCCCGGCGGACCAGAGAGATGACGTACGCGGACATGAGCACAACTGCAGTGGAGCGCCCCATACCCGGGGGCGTGACGGCGACCCGTCGCAGGCGGGTCACCGGACTGGCCGCCCTCGCGGTGACGGTCCTGGTCGTGGGCGCGCTGTCGCTCATGGTCGGGGCCCGTTCGCTGAGCCCGGGGGAGGTGTGGCACGGCCTGTTCGCGGGGCCGGAGTCCGACCAGCGGCTCTCCGACATCCGGCTCATCGTGCAGACCGTGCGCGTGCCCCGCACGGTGCTCGGAATTGTGGCGGGCATCGCGCTCGGGGTCGGCGGCGCGCTGATCCAGGGCTACACACGCAACCCGATCGCGGACACCGGCCTCGTCGGCGTCAACGCCGGCGCCTCGTTCGCCGTGGTGTCGGTGATCGCCGTGTTCGGGCTCACGGACCCGGTCCACTACATCTGGTTCGGCTTCTTCGGGGCGGCGGTCGCCGGTGTCGTGGTGTTCGGCCTGTCCAGCATCGGCCGGGGCGCGGGCAACCCGCTGACCCTCGCCCTCGCCGGACAGGGCGTCACCGTCTTCCTCGCGGCGATGACCACGGCCGTGGCACTGTCCGACAGGGACTCCCTGAACGTGCTGCGGTTCTGGAACTCCGGCTCGCTGACCGGGCAGGGCTTCGACGTGATCTGGCCCGTCACCGCGTTCGTGGTGGCCGGTCTGGTGCCGGCCCTGGCCATGCTGCCCTCCCTCAACCTGCTCAACCTCGGCGACGACGTGGCGCGCGGGCTCGGTGTGAACATCGCGCTGAGCCGCACCCTCGGCATCGTCTCCATCACCCTGCTGGCGGGCGCGGCCACCGCGGCCTGCGGCCCCATCGCGTTCCTCGGGCTCATGGTCGCCCACGTGGCCCGGTACCTGACCGGGCCCGACTACCGCTGGCTCGTGCCGCACGCGGGTCTGCTCGGCGCGGTCGTCCTGCTGGTGTGCGACGTCGTCGGGCGCCTGGTGGTACGGCCGGGCGAACTCGACGCGGGTGTCGTCGTCTCCCTGGTCGGTGCCCCGTTCTTCGCGGCGCTGGTCTGGCGCGGAAAGTTCAGGAGCGCATGAACGCCACGGAAATGAAGCACCCGATGGCCGCGGGCCTCCGCCTGGGCCGGGTCTCGTTCGTCTGGCGGCCCTGGCTCGCCCTGGTCACCCTGGTGCTGGCGGCGGCGGCCTTCCTGGTCTTCTGCCTGTCCATCGGCGTCGGGGACTTCCCCATCGGCCTGTCCCGGGTGATCGCGACGATCCTCGGACGCGGCGAGCAGGTCGACGAGTTCGTCATCATGGACCTGCGGATGCCGCGCGCCCTGGCCGGCGTCGTCGTCGGCGTCGCGCTCGGGGTGTCCGGCGCGATCACCCAGTCCGTCGCCCGCAACCCGCTCGCCAGCCCGGATATCCTGGGCATCACCGGGGGCGCGAGCGCGGTCGCCGTGTTCCTGGTGACGGTCTCAGGCGGCACCGCGGCGGCGGTCACGCACTCCATCGGGCTGTCGGCGGCGGCGCTCCTCGGCGGTCTCCTGACGGGGCTGCTGGTCTACTTCCTGGCCTGGCGGCGCGGCATCGACGGCTTCCGGCTCATCCTCATCGGCATCTCGGTCAGCGCCGCGATGGAGGCGATCACGACGTGGCTTCTGACGTCGGCCGACATCCGGGACGTGGCGCGGGCCCAGGCGTGGCTGGTCGGTTCCCTGGACAACCGGTCCTGGGAGGACGTCCGGGTGGCGCTCTGGTGCACCGTGGTCCTGCTGGCCGCGGTGACCTGCCTGGCCTTCCAGTTCAAGCCGCTGCACCTCGGCGACGACGTCGCGGCCGGGCTCGGCGTCCGGTTCACCCGGGTGCGGGCCGCCATGCTGCTGTGCGCTGTCCTGCTGGCCGCGGCGGCGGTGAGCGCGGCGGGCCCGGTGCCCTTCGTGGCGCTCGTGGCCCCGCAGGTGGCGATGCGTCTGGCCCGGCACCCCACGCCGCCGATGGCGGCCTCCGGCCTGGTCGGCGCGCTGCTGCTGACCGGATCCGATCTGATCGCCCGTACGGCACTGCCCGTCGGTCTGCCGGTCGGTGTGGTCACCGCCGGGATGGGCGGGCCCTTCCTGGTGTATCTCCTGGTCCGGGCGAACCTCAGGTGATGACAGACGAGTCGGACCGACCGAGCAGAGGGGGGCCAGTGGCCGCGCAACGCACCATCACCCAGACCGAGGCGCCGGGCGGCGACGCCCCCCGGCTGGCGGCCAGGGGCATCACCGTCGGGTACGGCGGCCGGAACGTGATCGAGGAGCTCGACGTCGAGATCCCGTCGGGGGTGGTCACCACCATCATCGGCCCCAACGGCTGCGGCAAGTCGACACTGTTGCGCACCCTGACCCGGCTGCTGAAGCCGGCGGGCGGCGCCGTCGTGCTGGACGGCGAGGACATCGCCCGGCTCAGGACCAGGGACGTGGCCAAGAAGCTCGGCCTGCTGCCCCAGTCGCCGGTCGCGCCGGAGGGGCTGACGGTCTCCGACCTGGTCGCCCGGGGGCGCCACCCGCACCAGAGCTGGCTGCGGCAGTGGTCGTCGGACGACGCCGACGTCGTACGGCGGGCCCTCGCGATGACCGGGGTGTCCGACCTCGCGGACCGGCCCGTCGACTCGCTCTCCGGCGGGCAGCGGCAGCGGGTGTGGATATCGATGACCCTGGCTCAGGGAACCGATCTCCTGCTGCTGGACGAACCCACGACCTATCTGGACCTGGCCCACGCCATCGACGTGCTCGACCTGGTGGACGACCTGCACGAGTCGGGATGCACGGTGGTGATGGTGCTTCACGACCTCAACCTCGCCACGCGTTACAGCGACAACCTCGTGGTGATGCGGGAGGGCGCGATCCTGGCGCAGGGCCACCCGCGCGACGTGATCACCGCCGAGCTGCTCGACGAGGCGTTCGGGCTCCGGGCCGAGGTGATCGAGGACCCGGTGGGCGACCGGCCGCTCATCGTGCCCATCGGCCGGACCCACGTACGCCTCAATTAGTTTCAGGATCAGCGAAGTTCAGAAGTAAGGGTAGGCTGCCCTCACCGGGCGGGGTAAGGTTTGCCTGCCCTTCCAGGGCCTCAGCGAACAGCGTGAAAGCAAGGGATTCGGATGCTCCTCGACAGAACGACGCCCACCAGGTCACGGCGGCGGCTCGCGGCGGTCATGGCCGCGGCAGCCCTCGGCGTCGGCCTCCTCGCGGGCTGCGGCTCCGACTCCGAGGACAAGGCGGCCGGCAAGGCCCCCGCCGCCTCGGCGGACGGCGCCTTCCCTGTCACCGTGGAGCA
Organism: Streptomyces sp. 2131.1; assembly: GCF_900105515.1. Taxonomy (GTDB): domain Bacteria; phylum Actinomycetota; class Actinomycetes; order Streptomycetales; family Streptomycetaceae; genus Streptomyces; species Streptomyces drozdowiczii. The sequence continues at coordinate 6,579,194 of NZ_FNSY01000001.1, forward strand.
CGCATTCGGGTCCACGAAGATCACCAAGGCCCCGCAGCGCGTGGTCTCCGTCGGCTACACGGACGACCAGGACGTCCTGGCGTTCGGCATCAAGCCCGTCGGCATGGTCGACCAGTACCCGAACCCCGAGGGCAAGACCCCCGACATCAACACCCAGTGGCCCTGGACCAAGGACAAGTGGGGGGACGCCCGCCCCGAGGTCATCATGAAGAACGGTGACGCGGGCCCCAACTACGAGAAGATCGCGAGCCTCCGGCCGGACCTGATCGTCGCCGTCTACTCCGAGATCGACCAGGCCGCGTACGACAAGCTGTCGAAGATCGCCCCCACGGTGGCCCGCACCAAGGGCGAGAAGGAGCCCTTCAGCGCTCCGTGGCAGGACAACGCGCTGCACATCGCCAAGGCTCTCGGCAAGGAGAAGGAGGGCAAGGAGATGGTGGACGGCATCCAGGAGAAGCTGGACGCCGCCAAGAAGGCGCACCCCGAGTTCGCGGAGCAGACCGCCGTCGCCCTGTCCTGGTACGACGGCTCGGTGGCACCGTTCACCACCACCGACGTGCGCGGACGCCTGCTGACGGGCATCGGCTACAAGGGCGATACGGCGGTCGACAAGGTCGCCGGCGGCAAGTTCTACACCAAGCTGTCCCCGGAACGCATGGACCTCGTCGACGTCGACCGCGTCTTCGTCATCAACGACAAGGCCGACACGGAAGCCCTGAAGAAGTCCGAGCTCTTCAGCAACCTCAAGGTGTTCAAGGAGGGCCGCGTGACCTACCTCCTCGACAGCGAGGGTCCGGCGGTCGGTGCCGCCATCTCGCAGGGCACGCTGCTGTCCATGCCGTACGCGGTCGACGAGCTGGTGAAGGCGGCGTCCGCCAAGTGACCGACGCCGCCCCCGCCCTCCTCCGGCACGGCCCGGCGTCCGAGTGAGCGCCGCCGGCATCCGCGCCGCCTCCCCGTCGGCCCTGCGTACGGCGTCGGGCGGGGAGGCGACCCGCTGGCTCGTCGCCCACTGCCGCGCGGTGCCGTGGCTGACCGCCGCGACCCTCCTCACGACCGTGGCCGGGGCAGCGCTCCAGGTACTCCCGGTACTGCTGCTCGGCCAGGTGGTCGACGGGGTCGTGGACGGCGAGTCGCGCACGGTGCTGGTCCGGGTCGGGGCCCTCATGGTGGCCGCCACGCTGCTCGGCGCGGCGGCCACCGCGGCATCGACGTATCTCATCGGCCGGCTCGGCGCCGACCTGCTCGCCACCCTGCGGGAAGGCGCCGTCCGGGCAGTGCTGGGCATGCCGAGCGCCCGGCTGGAGCAGGTCGGCCGCGGCGATGTGCTCTCCCGGGTCGGCGACGACGTCGCCGTGCTCTCCCGGGGCATCAGGAGCGCGATCCCCACCGTCTTCTCGGCGGGCGTGCTCGTCGCCATCGCAACCGTCGGCATGTTCGGCCTGGACTGGCGGCTCGGGCTCGCGGGCGCCGGCGCGCTGCCGGCGTACGCGCTGGCCCTGAGCTGGTACCTGCCGCGCTCCGCCCCCCTCTACCGCAAGCAGCGCACGGCCCAGGCCGACCGCGCCCAGGCGCTGATCAGCGGCCTCGACGGGATCGACACGGTCCGGGCGTACCGCCTGGAGGGCGCGTTCCGCGAGAAGGTCACCACCGAGTCCTGGAGGGTACGCGAGCTGGGCGTCGAGGTGTTCCGGTTCTTCGGCCGGTTCGTCGGCCGGGAGAACCGCGCCGAGTTCATCGGGCTCGTCCTCATCCTCCTGGTGGGGTACGCCCTGCTGGAGGGCGACGCGGCCACCCTCGGCGAGGTCGCGGCGGCCCCGCTGATGTTCCACCGGCTGTTCACCCCGCTGGGCGCGATCATGTTCACGTTCGACGAGGCGCAGAAGTCGGGCGCCGGCCTGACCCGCCTGGTCGGGGTCCTGGGGGAGGGCGCCGAGGACCGGCTGGTGGGCGACCCGGACGTGGCGCCCGCTCAGAACGTGCCGTACCAGGTGACGGTGGAGGGGCTGACGTATCGCTACCCCGGCTCCGAGGAGCCGGTCCTGCGCGACGTGAGCCTGACCATCCCGGCCGGCGGCTCCCTCGCCCTGGTCGGGGCCACCGGCGCCGGCAAGTCGACTCTGGCCGCGCTGATAGCCGGCATCGGGACCCCGGAGTCGGGCTCGGTGCGCATCGGGACGACCGACCTGGCGCACGTGGACGAGGCGGGCGCGCGGGCCCTGGTGAGCATCCTGACCCAGGAGACCCATGTGTTCTCCGGTCCGCTCGCCGACGACCTGAGACTGGCCTCCCCGGCCGCGAGCGACGGCCGGCTGCTGGACGCCCTGCGCACGGTGGGGGCCGAGGGCTGGGTCGAGGCGCTCCCCGAGGGGCTGCACACCGCGGTCGGCGAGGGCGGTGAGCGGCTGGACGTCACCAAGGTGGCCCAGGTCGCCCTGGCCCGTCTGGTGCTCGCCCGTTCACCTGTCGTGGTCCTCGACGAGTCCACCGCCGAGGCGGGCAGCGAGGGCGCCGCGGAGCTGGAGCGCGCCGTGCTGGCGGCCTGCGCGGGACGCACCACGCTGTTCGTCGCGCACCGGCTGACCCAGGCGATGGCGGCGGACCGGATCGCCGTCCTGGACGCGGGGCGCGTGGTGGAGCAGGGATCCCACCAGGAGTTGGTCGCTCTGGGCGGCCGGTACGCCCGTCTGTGGCGAGCATGGCGAGAAGGAAGTCAGGCCGCGCATAGTTAGGTTAGGCTCAGCTAAATATCCCGGAGAGAAGCGGAGTCCTCGATGTCGGAACCGAGCGGTCACCACGTACGGCTCTCTCCCCGGGGACTGGCCGACCTGCGCCGGCGGACCGGCGACCGCGACGACCGGACCCTGGCGGAAGCCTGCGCCATCGGCCTGGCGTACTGGGCGAGCGGCCGGAGCCCGGAGGGAATCGACCTCACTCCCGCCACCCTCTTCGCCGATGTGCTCGCCTGGGCCGACAACGGCGGCACGGCGCCCGTCGGTTGGCGGACGGGCGCCGACGGCCGCAGCATCGGCCTTCCCGAGGGTGTGGAGCCGGGCGAGGCGCAGCTGGCCCTGGACGACCTCGCGGACTTCCCCGACCGGCCGCTCGGCACCATCGCGCCCTCCGGTCACGCCGCCCGGATCGAGGCCCTGGCCCGCTGGAACGACACCGGCGCGGACCGGGAGCGGCCCACCGTCGTGGAGCTGTTCCGCGAGCAGGCGCGGCTCCGGCCGGACGCCGTCGCGATCGTGGACGAGCACCGCGCCCTGACGTACCGCCAGGCAGCCGCACTGAGCGCCCAGTTGGCCCACCACCTCGTCGATCGCGGCCTCACCGCCGAGCAGGTCGTCGGGATATCCCTCGGCCGCTCGGCCGAGATGGTCATCGGCCTGCTCGGAGCCCTCCAGGCGGGGTGCGCTTTCGTCCCGCTCGACCCGCTGTGGCCCGCCGCCCGGCGCGCCGTCGTCGTCGACGACGCCCGGATCGTGCTCCAGCTCAACGGCTCGGGCGAGCAGGCCCCGGGAGAGCCCGAGGCCGTGCGCGTCGACCTCGACGACTGGGTCTTCGCCGGCCACCCCACCGCCCCGCCCGCCGTGGCCGTCGCGGCGGAAGCACTCGCGTACGTCATCTTCACCTCCGGTTCGACCGGCCGCCCCAAGGGCGCGATGATCCGCCACGAGGCCATCAGCGAACGCCTGTTGTGGCAGTCCCGCGAGGTCCTCGGCTTCGGCCACGACGACGCGTCGCTGTTCAAGGCGCCGCTGTCCTTCGACATCTCCATCAACGAGATCTTCCTGCCCCTGGTCACCGGCGCCCGCCTGGTCGTCCTGCGCCCGGGCGGCGAGCGCGACCCGCACCACCTGCTGAGCGTGATCGCCGAACACCGGGTCACCTTCACCTACCTGGTCTCGTCCATGCTCGACGTGCTGCTGGAGATGACCGGCGACACCGGCCTGCTCGACAGCCTGCGGCACGTGTGGTGCGGCGGCGAACTGCTCACCCCCGAGCTGTACGAGCGGTTCCGCACCCGTCTCGACATCCCGCTGTACCACGGCTACGGCCCCGCCGAGACGACGATCGGCGTCTCCCACGTCATCTACCGGGGCGAGGCCGAGCGCCTGTCCACCTCCATCGGCAAGGCGAATCCCAACACCCAGCTCTACGTGCTCGACGACGAGCTGCGCCCCGTGCCCGTCGGCGTCGGCGGCGAACTCTACGCGGGCGGACTCCTGCTGGGCCGCGGATACGTCAACGCGCCGGGGCTGACCGCGTCCCGCTTCGTGGCCAACCCCTTCGCGCGGGACGGCTCCCGGCTCTACCGCACGGGCGATCTCGCCCGGTTCATGCCGGACGGCTCGCTGGACTTCCTCGGCCGCGCCGACAACCAGATCAAGATCCGCGGCATGCGGCTGGAGATCGAGGACGTGGAGGCCGGCCTCGCCGAGCACCCCCGCGTACGGCACACCTGCGTCGTCGCCCGGAAGAACACGGCGGGCGGGACCTACCTCGTGGCGTACGTGATCCCCGCCACCGGACACGAGGAGCTGACCCCCGAGGACGTCCGGGCGTGGGCCGAGGCGCACATGGTGGAGTACATGGTGCCCACCCACACCGTCGTGCTCGACGCCTTCCCGCTCACCGCCAACGGCAAGACCGACCGGGCCGCGCTGCCCGAGCCCGTGCTCACCACCGGGCCGGTCACCGTGCCCGCCACCGACGAGGAGCGCGCCGTGTGCGCGGCGGCGGCAGAGGTGCTCCGGCTGGACGCGGTCGGCGTCGACCAGGACTTCTTCCGCCTCGGCGGCGACAGCATCCTGGCGATATCCCTGCTGAGCGCGGTGCGCAAGGCCGGGTTCCACGTCACCGCACGCCAGATCTTCACCCACAGCGTCCTCGGCGAACTCGCGGCCGTCGCGAGCCGCGAGGACGTCACCACGGCCCCGGACGACGACGAACCGACCGGACCCGTCACCGGAACGCCCATCGTGCGATGGCTCGGCGAGACCACCGACGCGATCGACGGCTTCGTGCAGTCCGTCGTGCTCAACACCCCGGCCGACCTGACCGCAGGCGCGCTCGACGACGTCCTGACCGCCGTGATCCGCCGGCACGACATGCTGCGCGCCCGGCTCCTACGCGGCGAGCGGTTGAGCTTCCACATACCCGGGGCGGACGGTGCCGTCGCCGCCTGGGAGGAGAGTGACGAACCGCTCGACGCCTGTGTCGCCCGCGCCACCGCCGGGCTCGACCCGGACCACGGCGTCATGCTGCGCGCCGTCTGGCGCCGCGAGGCACGCCAACTGGTCCTGGTCGCCCACCACGTGGTCGTCGACGGCGTCTCCTGGCGCGTCCTGACCGAGGACCTGGCCACCGCCTGGGAGCAGTCCGCCGCAGGCGCCCCGGTCGCACTGCCCCGCGAGGGCACCTCGTTCCGCCGCTGGGCCGAACTGCTCGACCGCACAGCCTTCGACGCCGACCGCGACCACTGCCTGCGCCCCCTGCCGGGCCCCGACGGACCGCTGGGCCGCCGCCCCCTGTCCGAGAACGACACCGTCGCCCGGGAGCGCGAGCGGACCTTCACGCTCGGCCCCGCCACCACCTCGGCCCTGCTGGGCGAGGTCCCCGCCAGGTTCCACGCGGGCGTCAACGACGTCCTGCTCACCGCGCTCGCCGTCGCCCTCGCCAGGTGGCGGCGCGACCACGGCCAGGACCAGACGTTCGCGCACATCGAGCTCGAAGGCCACGGCCGCGAGGGCCAGGCGGTCGCGGCCACCGCCGGATTCGAGCCCGACCTGTCGCGCACAGTGGGCTGGTTCACCACCCTCTTCCCCGTGACCGTGGACCCCGGCCGGGCAACCGACCTCACCGACCCCGGTTATCTGGCCGCCGCCCTCAAGGCGGTCAAGGAAGACCTCGCCCGCGTCCCGCACAACGGCCTGTCCTACGGCGCCCTGCGCCACCTGCGCGGCGCCCTCGGCTCCACGCCCGCACCCCAGGTGCTCTTCAACTACCTCGGCCGGTTCGACGCGGGCACCGGCGGCGACTGGCAGCTCGCCGGCACCACCGGGCAACTGGGCGAGAAGCGCGACCCGCGCATGCGGCTGCCGCGCGCCCTGGAGTTCAACGCCATCGCCGAACCCGACGCGAGCGGCGCCTACGGTCTCGCCACCACCGTCTCCTGGCCCGACGGCATGTTCACCGGCGAGGACATCGACACCCTCGGCGGATACTTCCAGGACGCCCTGACCGCCCTGGCCGCGCTCGACGGCGGCGGGCACTCGCCCAGCGACTTCGCGCCCGTCCCGCTCACCCAGGCCGACGTCGACGCGCTCGACGGACCCGCCCTGCGGGACATCCTGCCGCTGACCCCGCTCCAGGAGGGTCTGTACTTCCACTCGGTCTTCGACGACGACTCGGCGGGCAGTTACGTCGAGCAGCAACTCCTCACCCTGGACGGCGAGGTGGACGCCGGACGGCTGGCGGCCGCCGCCACCCGGCTGCTCACCCTGTACCCGAACCTGGCCGCGCGCTTCACGGCCCTCGCCGACGGCCGGGTCGTCTCCGTGCTCGTGAGCGGCACCGAGGCCCCCTTCACCGTCGTGGACCGGCCCGGCATCACCGTCGAGGAGATCCGCGACCTCGCCGAGCGCGACCGCCGCGCCGGGTTCGACCTGGCCGCAGGACCGCTCATGCGCTACACCCTCGTCCGGGGCGGCCCCGGACACACCGTTCTCGTGCAGACCGTGCACCACATCGTCGCCGACGGCTGGTCCGTGCCGCCGATGCTCCGCACGCTGCTGGCCGAGTACCACCGGCCCGGCGCCGCCTACCGCGTGGGCGGCTTCCCCGACTACGTACGCCTGCTCGCCGCCCGCGACGACGAGGAGAGCGACCGGGTCTGGGGCGAGCAGCTCGCCGGACTGCCCGGCCCGTCGGTGGTCGCCGAGGGCCACACCCCGTCCGACACCTTCGCCGACACCGCCGTGGAACCCGACCACGACATCGAAACCGCCGCCCGCGAGGCCGGGGTGCCGCTGAGCGTGGCCGTGCACAGCGCCTGGGCGGTGACGCTCGGCGGCCTGCTGCACCGCGACGACGTGGTCTTCGGCTCCACCGTCTCCGGCCGCGACGCCGATGTGCCCGGCATCGCGGACATGGTGGGCCTCTTCATCAACACCATTCCGGTACGGGCCCGTTGGGCCGCCTCCACCACCGCCGGTGACCTGCTCGCGTCCGTACGCGACCACCAGAGCGCCGTCCTCGCGCACCAGCACGTCTCACTGTCGCGCATCGGCCGGCTGGCGGGCGCCGGTGCCCGGTTCGACACCCTGGTGGTGTTCGACGTCGCCACCGACGTGGCCGCCCTGCGCGGCCCGGACGACGAGCTGTTCATCACCGCCATCGTCAACGAGGGTGCGCCGCACTATCCGCTGACCCTGGTGGTGGAGCGCGCGTCCGACGGCCGCCCCCGCTTCAACCTGATCTACGACGGCGCCCTCCTCCGGGAACCCGGCGCCCGGCGCATCCTCGACACGTTCACCCGCACCCTCACCGGCCTGCTCACCCGGCCCGGCACCCCGGTCGGTGAGCTGGCGACGGCGAGGACCGCGCCCCCCGCCACCACCACGCTGGACGCGCTGTTCGACGCCGCCGCCCGGCGCGACCCGGCCGCCACCGCCGTCACCCGGTGCGGCCTCGACGGCACCACCGACTCGCTGACCTACGGCGAACTCGCCGCCGCCAAGGACCGGTTGGCCGCGACCCTGCACGCCGCCGGTGTCCGGCCGGGGCTGCGCGTCGCCGTCGCCGTCCCGCGCTCCCTGGAGCAGGTCACCGCGCTCATCGCCATCGTCTCGGCGGGCGGCGCCTACGTACCGCTCGACCAGGCGTATCCGGACGAGCGGCTGGAGTACATCCTCGGCGACGCCGCCCCGCAGGCCGTCCTGGTCGGCCCCGACGAGCGCGAGCGCTTCACCGGGCTCCTGGAGCGGGCGGGCGTCCCGGCCCGGGTGCTCGTCCTCGGTGACGAACCCGACCCCGGCGAGGTACCTGCGACCCGGACGGGGCCCGCCCCGCACCACCCCGCGTACGTCATCTACACCTCGGGATCGACCGGCCGGCCCAAGGGCGTCGTCGTCCCGCACCTGAGCGTGGTCGCGCTGCTCGCCAACACCCGCGCCGACATGGACTTCGGGCCCGACGACGTGTGGGTGCAGTTCCACTCGTACTCCTTCGACTTCGCCGTCTGGGAGCTGTGGGGCGCCTTGGCGCACGGCGGGGAGCTGCTGGTTCCGGACTACGGGCTGACCCGCTCCCCGGTCGACTTCCACCGGCTGGTGCGCGAGCGCGGGGTGACCGTGCTCAACCAGACCCCGTCGGCTTTCTACCAGTTCATCGAGGCCGACCGGCACGCCGGGGAACGGGCCACCGCGCTGCGCCGGGTCATCTTCGGCGGCGAGGCGCTCGATCCCGTACGGCTGCGCGGCTGGGTGGAGCGGTACGGCACCGGGTCGCCCGAGCTGGTCAACATGTACGGCATCACCGAGACCACCGTCCACGTCACCCACCGGGTCCTCACCGACGCGGACTTCGGCGCCGACGTCAGCCCCATCGGCGGCCCGGTCCCCGGCCTGGCCACCTACCTGCTCGACGACCGGCTCCGCCCGGTCCCGCCGGGCACGGTGGGCGCCATCTACGTGGCCGGTGACCAGGTGTCGCTCGGCTACCTGGGCCGCCCCGGTCTCACCGCCGGGCGGTTCGTGGCCAACCCCTTCGCGGACGACGGCTCCCGGATGTACCACACGGGCGACCTGGCCCGCCGCGCGCTCGACGGCGAGCTGGAGTTCGCCGGACGCGCCGACGACCAGGTGCAGCTCAAGGGCTTCCGGATCGAGCTCGGCGAGGTCGAGGCGGCGGTCCGGGAGCTGGACGGCGTGGTCGACGTGGCGGTCTCCCCGTCGGCCGACGGGGACCAGCTGATCGCGCACGTCGTGGGCCGGCTCCCCGGCGACCTCGGCGCCCTGCTCGCGGCGAAGCTGCCCGTGCACATGGTGCCCGGCCGGGTGCTGACCGTCGACGCCCTCCCGCTCACGGTCAACGGCAAGCTCGACCGCAAGGCGCTGACCGCACAGGCCGCCACACACGCGGACACGGCCCCCGCGCCGGCGGCCGACTCCGCGCTCACCGCGCTGACCGCGATCTTCGCCGAGGTACTGCCGGGCGCCGCCGTCGACGAGGACACCGACTTCTTCATGGCGGGCGGTGACAGCATCGTCGCGATCACCGTCATCAACCGCGCCAGGGCGCTCGGTCTGGCCATCGCGCCCCGTGACGTCTTCCTGTGCAAGACCCCGCGCGCCCTCGCCGGGGAGCTGCGCTCGCGCGCCCCGCACACCGCCGCCCCCGAGCGGAAGCGCCGCGACGACGGGCCCTTCGCGCCGACGCCCATCATCCTGCGCCGCCGCGAACTCGGCGGCAGCCTCGACGGGTTCGCCCAGGCCCGGACACTGGTGACGGCCGAGGGCACCACGCCCGCCGACATCGAACGCGCCGCGCACGCCGTCGTGGCCGCCCACCCGGCCCTGCGCATGCGCCTGGACACCGCCCACGGCGTCTGGACCCCGCACATCGAGCCCGCACGCGAGGTCACCGTCGTCCACGCGGACACCGGCGAACCCGCGGTCGCCGCCAACGAGGCCGCCGCACGCCTGAACCCCGCGACCGGCGAGGTCGTCGCGTTCACCTGGCTGGCCGCCACCCGGACCCTCGTCGTCACCGCGCACCACCTCGCCGTCGACACGGTGTCCTGGCTGATCGTCCTCGACGACCTGGCCACCGCCCTGCGCGGGGAGGCCCTGCCGCCCGCGACCACCTCCTACGCCGAGTACGCCGACGCGCTCACCGCGCAAGCCGCGCATACCACCGAGGGCCTGGGCGACTGGATCACCGTGCTCGACGCCCCCGCCGCGCTGCCCGGGACGGGGGAGCTGCGCGAGACGACCGTGGTCCTGGACCCCGAGGTGAGCGACCGGGTGACCCGCACCGCGCCCGCCGCACTGGGCATCGGCGTCACCGAACTGCTCTGCGGCGCCCTGCGCACCGCCCTGACCCGCGTCCAGCCCGAGCCCACCGACCTCGCGGTCGATCTGGAGCGGCACGGCCGCGTCCCCGCCCTGGACCACCACGACTACACCCGTACGGTCGGCTGGTTCACCTCCATCGCCCCCGTACGGCTCACCCCGCACACCGACCCCGTCGCGGCGGCCCGGGAGGCCGCGGCCCGGCACCCCGACGAGCACGGACACGTCGCCTATGGCCGGCTCAGATACCTCAACCCGCAGACCGCGCCCCTGCTGACCGCCCGCCCGCAGGTGCTGTTCAACTACCTCGGCCGGGGCGGCGAGTCCGACGTCCCGCAGATCACCGGAGGCGAGGGCCACAGTCCGTACGCCGTCGAGGTCAACGCCTGGACCGACGCCACCACCGGCAGCCTGCACGCCGCGTTCACCCTCGCCGACGGCGTCCCCGACGCGCTCACCGGCCACTGGCGTGCGGCCCTGGAACACCTCGCGGACACCGCCGCGACCGCCGAGCGCACCGCACCGGTCACCCCGCTCCAGCGCGGCCTGTACTTCCAGGCCCAGCTGACCGGCGCGACCGGGCACTACGTCGCCCAGAGCCACTTCACCTTCGACCGGCGCCTCGACACCGGCTCACTGGCCGACGCGATGGCGTACGTCATCGCCCGGCACCCGGTCGTCGGCGCCGGGTTCACCACCGACGACGACGGCAACCCGGTCCAGATCCTCCGGGCCGGCACCCGCGTCGCAGTCCGCACGGTCGACGCAGAGTCCGAGGCCGAGGCCGACGCGCTGCGCGCCCGGGACCGCGACACCGGGTTCGACCCCGGCGAGCCGCCGCTGATCCGGCTCACCGTGTTCCGCCTGCCCGACGGCCGCGACAGCCTGCTGCTCAGCTATCACCTGCTGCTGTGGGACGGCTGGTCCCGGGAGATCCTGCTGCGGGACCTCTTCGACGCCTACGCGACCCTCGTCGCGGGCGAACCCCTGACCGACGCCACGCCCCGTACACCCGGCTTCGAGGACTACGCCCGCGAGCTGGCCGCCAGGGATTCCACCGTGTCGGAGCGCTTCTGGGCGGAGCACTTGAGCGGCCTGACCGGCCCGACGCTGCTCGCCGGGCCCCGGCCGCCCCGCACGGACGAGCTGCCGCACGCGATCCTGCACACCCTGTCCACCGAACTCTCCGACCTGCTGCGGGACGCCGCCAAGGCGCACGGCGTCACCCTCAACACCGTGCTCACCGGCGCGTTCGGCCTGTTGCTCGGGGCACACACCGGCCGCGGTGACGCGGTGTTCGGCGTGACCGTCTCCGGGCGCGAGGGCGAGGACCTGTCCGACGTCGTCGGCGTCCTCCTCAACACCGTGCCCATGTGGACCCGCGCCCGGCCGCAGGACACGGCGGGGGAGTACCTCGCCGCCGTCCAGGCCGCCCGGGTCGAGGCGATGGAGCACGAGCACCTGGGACTCGGCGAGATCCAGCGCGCCGGCGGCCACGGCACCCTGTTCGACAACATCTTCGTCCTCCAGAACTTCCTGGACCTGGACGCCCTCGCCGGGATCAACGCCCGGCACGGCATCACCTCCGTACAGGCCGACGACTCGACGCACTACCCGTTCACCTGGGTGGTCACCCCCGGCGACCGGCTCACCGTGAAGCTGGAACACCGCGACGACGACCCAGCGGGCGCCCGCCGCCTCCTCGACGACTACATGCGGGTGCTGGAGGACCTGGCCCGGGCCACCGGCCCGCTCGGCGCCCTGCCGGGCCTCGAACCGGCGCCCGAGCCCGCCGTCCGCACCGACGTCGGCACGGACACCGTCGTCGACCGCTTCGACCGGGCGGCCGACCGCCACCCCGACCGCGTCGCGCTCGTCGCCGGCGGCGCGGCCATGACCTTCGGCCGGCTCCGGGACCGCAGCCGCGAGGTGGCCGGGGTGCTCGCCGGACGCGGCATCGGGCCGGAGACGGCGGTGGGCATCGCCGTACCGCGCTCGCTGGACTCCATCGTGGCGCTGTTCGCCGTGCTGCGCACCGGCGCCGCGTACGTGCCGCTGGAGCTGGACCACCCGGACGAGCGGATCGCGGCGATCGTCGCGGATGCCCGGCCCGAGGTGACCCTCACCGTGAGCACCGTCGCGCCCCGCCTCACCGGCGAACTGATCGAGCTGGACCGCCCGTTGCCCGTCGCCGAGCCGCACACCACCTTCGCGCCCGGCGACCCGGACCGGCTGCGGCATCCCGCGTACACGATCTACACCTCCGGCTCCACCGGCCGGCCCAAGGGTGTGGTGACCGAGTACGCCGGGCTCACCAACATGCTGATCAACCACCAGCGCCGGATCTTCGAACCCGTCCTGGCGGAGCAAGGCCACCGCACCTTCCGGATCGCGCACACCGTGTCGTTCGCGTTCGACATGTCGTGGGAGGAGCTGCTCTGGCTCGCCGACGGACACGAGGTGCACATCTGCGACGAGGAGCTGCGCCGCGACGCGCCCCGGCTCGTCGCGTACTGCCTCGACCACGGCATCGACGTCATCAACGTGACCCCGACCTACGCGCAGCAACTGGTCGCGGAAGGGCTGCTCGACGACCCCCGGCGGCGGCCCGCGCTGGTGCTGCTCGGCGGCGAGGCCGTCACCCCGGGCCTCTGGCAGCGGCTCGCGGACACCGAGGGCACCGTCGGCTACAACCTCTACGGGCCCACCGAGTACACCATCAACACCCTCGGCGTCGGCACCTTCGAGTGCCAGGACCCGGTGGTGGGCGTGGCCATCGACAACACCGAGGTGTACGTCCTCGACCCGTGGCTGCGACCGCTGCCCGACGGGGTCCCGGGCGAGCTGTACGTGGCGGGCGTCGGCATCGCGCGCGGCTACCTCGGCCAGTCCGCCCAGACCGCCCACCGGTTCGTCGCCTGCCCGTTCGGCGCGCCCGGCGAGCGTATGTACCGCACCGGCGACCTGGTCGTCCGACGGCCCGACGGCAACCTCGCCTACCTCGGCCGCACCGACCAGCAGGTCAAGATCCGCGGCCACCGCGTCGAACTCGGCGAGGTCGAGGCAGCGTTCGCCGCGCACCCGGCGGTCCGGTTCGCCGCCGCCGTCGCCCAGCCCGACCCCCAAGTCGACGGGGCCCATCGGCTGGCCGCCTACCTCGTGCTCGACGGCTCCGATCTGGCGGCCGTCGCCGCCGAAGTGGGCGTCGCGCTTCCGGACTTCCTGCGCCCCTCCCACTACGCCGAGGTGGACGGCATCCCGCTCACCGTGAACGGCAAGGCCGACACCAGGGCACTGCCCGAGCCGAAGCCGCTCGGCGTGCTGGCCGGGGCGGGGGAGCGCGCACCGGAGACCGGGACCGAGATCACGGTGTGCGAGTTCTTCGCCGAAGCGCTCGACCTGGACGACGAGGAGGTGAGCGCGGTCAGCGACTTCGTCTCCCTCGGCGGACACTCCATGCTGGCGGTCCGGCTGATCGGGCTGCTCCGGCGGGAGTACGGTCCAGTGATCACCGTCCGCGACCTGCTCACCCTGCGAACCCCCGAAGCGATTGCCGGCCACATCGATGAACACTCCTGACACCCCCCGGCCCCGTCAGGGCGCCGCCATCCTGCGTACCGCCCTGCGGCGCAACGTCGGCGCCATGGCCTGGGGCACCGTCCTCATGGGCCTCTACCAGGCCGGGGAGACCGCCTTCCCGATCGCGCTCGGCCTGATCGTCGAGCACACCCTGCAGCACCGCAGCGCGACCGCGCTCGGCCTGTCGATCGGCGCGCTGGCCGTGATCATCACGACCGTCTCGCTGTCCTGGCGGTTCGGGATGCGCGTCCTCCAGAAGGCCAACACGACCGAGGCGCACCGGTGGCGGGTACGGGTCGCGGGCTGCGGGCTCCAGCCCGTCGCCCGGGACGTGGACCTGAAGTCCGGCGAGGTCCTGACCATCGCCACCGAGGACGCCGACCAGACCGCAGACATCATCGAGGTGGTGCCGCTGCTGATCAGCTCGATGGTCGCGGTCCTGGTGGCCGCCGTCGCGCTCGGGCTCGCCGACATACGGCTCGGGCTGCTCGTGATCGTCGGCACGGTGGCGATCCTGTCCGTGCTGAGCGTGATGTCCCGGCGGATAGGCGCGAGCACCCAGGAGCAGCAGGCCCGGGTCGCGCGCGCCGGTGCCAAGGTCGCCGACCTGATCACCGGTCTGCGCCCGCTGCACGGCTTCGGCGGCAACCACGCCGCGTTCGGTTCGTACCGCCGCGTCAGCACCGAGGCCAAGCAGCAGTCGGTCACGGTCGCCCGGATCAACGGGGTGTACGCGGGCACGGCACTGGCCCTGAACGCGGGCCTCGCCACCGCCGTCACCCTCACGGCCGGGTACCTGGCCTTCGCCGGGCACATCAACATCGGCGAACTCGTCATGGCGGTGGGCCTGGCGCAGTTCATCATGGAGCCGCTGAAGCTGTTCTCCGAGATGCCCAAGTACGTGATGATGGCGCGCGCTTCGGCCGAGCGCATGGCTCTGGTCCTCTCTGCGCCCCCGGTCACCACACCGGGGACCGGGAGCCCCGAGCCGGGCGGATCGCTGGAGATCGACGGCCTCTGCCACGGGACGCTGCGCGGCCTCGAGTTCGAGGTGGCCGCCGGGGAGTTCGTGGCCGTCGCCGCCTACCAGCCGCGCGCCGCCGCCGACTTCGCGGCGGTCCTCGCCCTGGCCGTGCCGCCGGAGGCGTACGAGGGAGTGGTACGGGTCGGCGGCCAGGAGCTCACGGACCTGTCGGCCGAGGCGGTCCGGGAGCACCTGCTGGTGAACCCGTACGACGGGGAGATCTTCGCCGGCACCCTCCGTACGAACATCGACCCCTCGGGCACCAGCACCATGTTGCCGGAGGCTGTCGAGGCGTCCATGCTGACCGACGTCGTCGCCCTCCACCGCGAGGGCCTCGACTACGCCATCCGCGACCGGGGCGCGAACCTCTCCGGGGGCCAGCGCCAGCGGCTCTCACTGGCCCGCGCCCTGGCCGCCGACGCGGAGATCCTGGTGCTCCACAACCCCACCACGGCGGTCGACGCGGTGACCGAACAGCTCATCGCGCGCAACATCGCGAAACTGCGCCGGGGCCGGACCACCGTGGTCGTCACCAGCAGCCCGGCCGTCCTGGACGCCGCCGACCGGGTCCTCGTCCTTGACGACGGCGTCATCACGGCCGAGGACACCCACCGCAACCTCCTGTCCACGAACGAGGCGTACTGCCTGGCCGTGGCGCGGTGACGCCTGGCTTCCTCCTGCTCTGGGCGAGCGCCCAGGCGACGTCCCGGAGGAGCGCGTGCCGCCAGCCCGCGCGGTCGTGATCCGAGGGGGACCGCTCCACCTTCACGACCGCTCCGGCCCGCTCGGTCAGGGCCTCGACCTCCGCGCAGTGCGGGAGCATCCGCGTCTCGTGTTCCCCCACGTCGAACGCGATGCGCAGGCCCGACAGGTCGGGGCGCTCCCGCAGCCGGCCGGCGAGGGCGCCGCCGACCGGGCCGTCCAGCAGGTCCGTGCGCTCCGCGCAGTCGGGCGCCCACCAGAACGACCCGGACTGGCAGGCGACCCGGGTCACCAGCTCCGGGAACTCCAACGCGGCGTACAGCGCGCTGAGTCCGCCGAGGCTCTGCCCCGCGACCACCAGCGTCCCCGGGTCGGCGGGCACGCCGGACTCCGCGACCAGGGGCAGCAGTTCGTCGCGGACCGCCTCCCACAGCTCCGGCCGGCACGTGAACTCGCCCACCCGGTCCTTGGCCGGCAGGAAGACGAGCGTGACCGGCGGCAGCGCCCCGTCCGCGACGGCCGCCTCGAACGCGGTCGTCGCCGGGTGCAGATACAGCCAGTCGTCCCCGTCGAGCAGCAGCACCACGGGCCCGCCGCCGGCCACCGGGTGCACGCGCACCGTGCGGCGCCCGCCGAGCCGTGCGGAGGCCCAGCGCAGCCGGGCACTGGGCACGGGCAGGACGTCGTCCGCGCCGACGAGGGGCCAGTAGGGCTGTGCCGGGGCATCCGGGGTGGCCGCGATCGAGCGGTCGCCACCGGCGGCGGACGGGTTGAGCGGGTCGGCGTGCGCCCCCTCGTCCGTGATGAACCGGTAAGTCACCCGCATCCGCGCGGGCATCGGCACCTCCGCGTACCAGCAGTCGGTGGCGCCCCACCGGCGCAGCGGCAGCGGGTCCCGCGTCCAGCTCTCGAAGACTATGTCGGCCGGGCCGCCGCGCCAGAGGAACAGCGTCGTCCAGCCGCTGTTCGCACCGGGCCGCGAGGCGGGCGTCCGGGCCGCCGCCCAGAACGCCTCGGAACCGGGTTCGCCCGGCAGCCCGAACGCGGCGAAGGGGCTCTCGGCGGCGGCCACGACCTGATCCGTGGGATCGGCGGAGGGCATGAGGGGTCTCCTTGTGCAGGGGGGAAGGAAAAGGCTAAGCTCACGACCAGTTAGGCGAGCCTAACCTAAGCTTGTTTTTCCTTGATGAGGAGGCACTGCCCGTATGAGCACCAACCCGTTCGACGACCCCGAAGGCCGGTTTCTGGTCCTGGTGAACGACGAGGGCCAGCACTCCCTGTGGCCGTCCTTCGCCGAGGTGCCCGGTGGCTGGACGGTCGCCTTCGAGGAGAACACACGCGAGGCGTGTCTGGAGTACGTGGAGGCCAACTGGACGGATCTGCGGCCCCGTTCGCTCGCCGCGTCGATGGACGCCTGACCTCCGCGACGACACGCTCCGGCGGGACGGCCCG
Organism: Streptomyces sp. 2131.1; assembly: GCF_900105515.1. Classification (GTDB taxonomy): domain Bacteria; phylum Actinomycetota; class Actinomycetes; order Streptomycetales; family Streptomycetaceae; genus Streptomyces; species Streptomyces drozdowiczii. Next base: position 6,596,030 of record NZ_FNSY01000001.1, read on the forward strand.
CCGGAGCGCACCTGCCCTGTGGCACCGAGGAAGGACCGTCTTGACCACGGCCGCGCCGCGCCCCGTACCCCTGCCCGCCCCGTCGCTCCGGCGGGCGCCGCGCGTCCGGGCCGCCGCGTCCGGCGACGCCGCCGCGCTCGCGGAGCTGTCCCGGCCGTTCGCCCGCTCGGGCGCCCTGCGCGAGCGGCCCGACTCCCTCTACGCGGCCCGCGCCGCCGAGTTCCTCGTGGTACCCGGCACCGACGGCGGCCTGGACGGCTGTGTGGGCCTGCGGGTGTACGCGGGGGAGGGGGCGCCGGTGGACGCGCCCGAGGCGCCCGTGGGCGTCCTCTACAACTTCTGCGTCGCCGGGCACCGGCAGGGACGCGGGACCGGGGCCGCGCTCCTGCGGACCGCGCTGGCCATGGCGCGCACCCAGTCGCTCGGCGCCCTCTTCACCGCGACCACCGGGGACGGCAGGCTGTTCCGCCGGTACGGCTTCGCGCCCGCGACGGCCCGTCAGGCGCCGTGCGCCTGGGCCGGATCGCTGGATCCCCGGCGCAACGCGCTGATTCTCACCCGCACCCCCTGAACCGGGCGCCGGGCCGCACGTGAGCCCGGTCCGGCGCCCTTTACCGTCAGACCGGGCTCGCGACGTGGTCCTCGTCCAACACCACCGTGGTCCCCGTGGCGTTCCCGTCGAGGACGCCACGCAGCACCGCGTGCGGCGCCCGCCCGTCCAGCACGTCCGCCCGGCCCACCCCGCCCCGTACGGCCCGCAGGCAGCCCTCCATCTTCGGCAGCATCCCGCTCGCCAGGCCGGGCAGCAGCCCGTCCAGCGCGTCCGCCGTCAGATGGGTGATCACCTCGGTGCTGTGCGGCCAGTCCGCGTACAGCCCCGCCACGTCCGTGAGGACCACCAGCCGTTCCGCGCCGAGCGCCACGGCGAGGGCCGAGGCGGCGAGATCCGCGTTGACGTTGTAGATCTGCCCGTCCTCGCCCCGGGCCACGGGGGAGACCACAGGTATGTGACCCTGCGTCAGGAGGGCGCGCACCATGGCGGGGTTGACCTCGGCGATGTCCCCGACCTGGCCGATGTCCACCGCTACGCCGTCCACCCGGGCGGCCCGCCGCACGGCCGTCATCGTGTGCGCGTCCTCGCCGGTCAGGCCGACGGCGTACGGGCCGTGGCTGTTGATGTGGCCCACCAGTTCGCGCTGGACGCGGCCCGACAGGACCATGCGGACGACCTCCATGGTCTCCGCGGTGGTCACCCGCAGGCCGGCCTCGAAGCGGCTCTCCAGTCCGAGCCGGTCCAGCATCGCGCTGATCTGGGGTCCGCCGCCGTGCACGACGACCGGACGCAGGCCAGACCGTAGCAGCTCCACGACGTCCTGGGCGAAGGCCTGTTGCAGCTGTGCGTCGACCATGGCGTTGCCGCCGAACTTGATGACGACGACCGGTCCCGATTCCTCTTCCATTTAGCTTAGCCTAACCTTAATTGCCTTGGTGGTGGTCAAGAAGAAGCCCGCCGGCGGAGGACGTTTCCTCCGCCGGCGGGCGTTACCCGGGGGTCGGTCAGCCGATCTCGATGAGCAGGTCGCCGGCCTCCACCTGCTGGACCCGTCCGATCGCCAGGCGGCGCACCACCCCGGCCGACTGCGCGGTGATCGACGCCTCCATCTTCATCGCCTCGATGGTGGCGACCGTCTGGCCCGCCGACACCGACGCGCCCTCCTCCACCTGGAGCGTCACCACCCCGGCGAACGGCGCCGCCACATGGCCCTGGTCGGAGCGGTCCGCCTTCTCGGCCGCCTTCACCTCGGTCGCCACCGACCTGTCCCGCACCGACACCGGCCTCAACTGGCCGTTGAGCGTGGTCAGTACGCTGCGGAAACCGCGCTCGTCCGCCTCGGAGATGGCCTCCAGCTCGATCAGCAGCGTCACCCCCGGTTCGAGGGTGACCGGATGCTCGGTCTCCGGCTCCAGCCCGTACAGGAAGTCCTGCGTCGACAGCACCGAGGTGTCGCCGTACGCCTCCCGATGGGCGGTGAACTCCTTGGTCGGGCCCGGGAACAGCAGCCGGTTCAGCGTCGCGCGCGGCGACTCGCGCAGCGCCTCGCGGTCCTCGTCCGACAGGTGCGGCGTCTGCGCCTTCTCGGGCCGGCCCTGGAGCGCCCGGGTGCGGAACGGCTCGGGCCAGCCGCCGGGCGGGTCGCCAAGCTCACCGCGGAGGAACCCGATCACCGAATCCGGTACGTCGAACTTGCCCGGGTCCGACTCGAAGTCGGCGGCCCCCACACCCGCGCCCACCAGGTGCAGCGCCAGATCACCGACCACCTTCGAGGACGGGGTCACCTTCACCAGCCGGCCCAGCATCCGGTCGGCCGCCGCGTAGCAGTCCTCGATCAGCTCGAAGCGGTCCCCGAGGCCCAGCGCGATGGCCTGCTGCCGCAGGTTGGACAGCTGGCCGCCCGGGATCTCGTGGTGGTAGATCCGGCCCGTAGGCGAGGCCAGCCCCGACTCGAACGGGGCGTACACCTTGCGGGTCGCCTCCCAGTACGGCTCCAGGTCGCCGACCGCCTGGAGGGACAGGCCCGTCGCGCGCTCCGTGTGGTCCGTCGCCGCCACCAGCGCGGACAGCGGCGGCTGGCTGGTGGTGCCGGCCATCGACGCCACGGCCGCGTCCACCGCGTCCACCCCGGCGTCGATCGCGGCGATCAGCGTGCCCAGCTGACCGCCCGCCGTGTCGTGGGTGTGCAGGTGCACCGGCAGGTCGAACCGCTCGCGCAGCGCCGTGACCAGGGTGCGCGCGGCCGGCGGGCGCAGCAGCCCCGCCATGTCCTTGATGGCGAGCACATGGGCGCCCGCCTCCACGATCTGCTCCGCGAGCCGCAGGTAGTAGTCCAGCGTGTACAGGGTCTCGCCCGGGTCCGACAGGTCGGCGGTGTAGCACAGCGCCACCTCCGCCAGCGAGGTTCCCGTGGCGCGTACCGCGTCGATCGCCGGACGCATCTGCGACACGTCGTTGAGGGCGTCGAAGATGCGGAAGATGTCCATCCCGGCCGAGGCCGCCTCGGAGACGAACGCCTCGGTGACCTCGGTCGGGTACGGCGTGTATCCGACCGTGTTGCGGCCGCGCAGCAGCATCTGCGTACAGATGTTGGGCACCGCCTCACGCAGCTTGACCAGCCGCTCCCACGGGTCCTCCGCGAGGAACCGCAGCGCCACGTCGTAGGTCGCGCCGCCCCAGCACTCCAGGCTCAGCAACTGCGGCACGGTGTGCGCGACCTGAGGGGCCACGGCCAGCAGGTCCCGGGTACGGACCCGGGTGGCGAGCAGCGACTGATGGGCGTCGCGGAACGTGGTGTCCGTGACCGCTACGGCCGACTGCGCCCGCAGCTCGGCCGCGAACGCCTCCGGACCCAGCTCGGCGAGGCGCTGCCGAGAACCGGGCGGCGGCGTCCCCGGCGGCAGGGCGGGCAGCTTGTCCGCCGGGTCGATGACCGAAGGCCGCGGCCCGTACGGGCGGTTGACCGTCGTCTCCGCCAGGTAGCTGAGCATCCGGCTGCCGCGGTCGGCCGACGGACGGGCCCGGATCAGCTCCGGGTGCTCGTCGATGAAGGAGGTCGTGATGCGCCCCGCCCGGAAGTCCGGGTGGTCGAGGACCGCGCCCAGGAACGGCAGGTTCGTCGCCACCCCGCGAATGCGGAACTCGGCGATGGCCCGGCGCGCCCGGCGGGCCGCGTTGGTGAAGTCGTGGCCGTGGCAGGTCAGCTTCACCAGCATCGAGTCGAAGTGCGCCGACACCTCCGCGCCCGTGTGGACGGTCCCGCCGTCCAGCCGGACGCCGGGGCCGCCGGGGGAGCGGTACGCGGAGATGGTGCCGGTGTCCGGGCGGAAGCCGTTGACCGGGTCCTCCGTCGTGATGCGGCACTGCATCGCGGTCCCGTTGAGGGCGATGTCCTCCTGGGACAGCCGCAGTTCGGGCAGCGTCATGCCTGCCGCGATCCGCAGCTGCGCGATCACCAGGTCCCGCCCGGTGACCTGCTCCGTCACCGTGTGCTCGACCTGGATGCGCGGGTTCATCTCGATGAAGACGTGGTTGCCGCGCTCGTCGACGAGGAACTCGACGGTGCCCGCGTTCACGTACCCGATGTTCCGGGCGAAGGCGACCGCGTCCGCGCAGATCCGGTCCCGCAGCTCCGGGTCCAGATTCGGGGCCGGTGCGATCTCGACGACCTTCTGGTGGCGGCGCTGGAGCGAGCAGTCCCGCTCGTACAGGTGCACCACGTTGCCCTCGGCGTCGGCCAGGATCTGCACCTCGATGTGGCGGGGGTTGATCACCGCCTGCTCCAGGAACACCGTCGCGTCCCCGAACGCCGACCGCGCCTCGCGCATCGCCGCGTCGATCGCCTCGCGCAGCTCGCCCGGCTCCGCCACCCGGCGCATGCCGCGCCCGCCGCCGCCGGCGACCGCCTTCACGAAGACCGGGAAGCCGATCTCCTCCGAGGCGGCGACCAGGGCGTCCACGTCCTCCGACGGCTCGGACGACTTGAGGACCGGCACACCCGCGTCCCGGGCCGCTGCCACCGCGCGGGACTTGTTGCCCGTCAGATTCAGCACCGAGGCCGGCGGCCCGACGAAGGTGATGCCCGCCTCCGCGCACGCCGCCGCCAGGTCCGGGTTCTCCGACAGGAAGCCGTAACCGGGGTAGATCGCGTCCGCGCCCGCCTTCCGGGCCGCCTTCACCACCTCGTCCACCGACAGGTACGCCCGCACGGGATGCCCCGGCTCACCGATCCGGTAGGCCTCGTCCGCCTTCGCCCGGTGCAGGGAGTTGCGGTCCTCGTGCGGATACACGGCCACGGTGGAGATGCCGAGCTCGAAGGCCGCGCGGAACGCGCGGATCGCGATCTCCCCGCGGTTGGCGACCAATACCTTGTCGAACATCAAACTCCCCAGTCGTGTCACGAGCGTGTGGCGTCAAGGACGGGCGGTACGGCGAGGACACGCGATTCCGCGTCGGAGACCGTACGGCGGTGGCGAGGTGCTCCGTAACCCTCCGGGACCGGAGCGTTCGACACCGTACCGGAGACTTCCCCCGAGATCGCGAGCGCAAAAGATGGCTTGCGTCACGCCCCAAAACGTCCCCCGGACGCACTGCTCCCACGAGGACGTTTTGCCGGTTCTTGGCAGCCGGGCCATGCTGGTGGTCATGGCCGACCACGCCGGCCCCGAACCCGTCGCCGCCGTGCGGCGCGCTCTCCGCCTGCTGGAGGCCGCCGGGGCGCACGGGGGCGAGGCCACCGCGCAGCAGCTGGCCCGGGAAGCGGGGCTTCCCCCGGCAGCGGTGGGCGAACTGCTGCCCATGCTGGTCGGCGACGGCTACCTGAGGGAGCTGGAGGACCACACCTTCGTCCTCGCCGACACCGCCCCGGGCGGCGGCCCCGGCACACAGCCGGTGCCCGCCCGCGTACGGCCCGCCCTCACCGCCCTGCGCAACGACACGTGGGCCGCCGCCTACCTGACGCTCTACGTGGACGGCGAGATCCGGGTCATGGAGATCGTCGACAGCGTCCGCACCCCGCGCGTGGACCTCTGGGTGGGCCTCGACGAGGCCGGACACGCCACGGCCCTCGGCAAAAGCGTGCTGCGCGAGCTCGACGAGGAGGCCCGCGCCGACTACTTCTCCCGGCACGACCTGACCGGGCTCACCCCCCGCACCATCACGCACAAGGACGAGCTGGTCCGGGAGCTGGACGGCTCGCCCGCGCCGGTGGTCATGGACCGCGAGGAGTACGTGCGCGGCACCACCTGCGTGGCGGTGCCGGTCTACAGCGGCGAGCAGGTGGGATCGCTCGGCATCTCCTTCCGCTCCGACCGGATGTACCGCCCCTCGCAGGTCCGCCAGGAGCTGCTGTCGGCCGCAGTCCTCGTGTCCCGCAGGCTCACGCTGCCCCACTGACACGCCCTGCCGCGCCCTCAGCCCAGCCGGGTCAGGTCCGGCCGCAGCCGCTGCCACACCGGGTGCCGCAGCCGCCCCGCCGCCGTCCACTGCGACGCGCTGACCTCCGCGACCAGCCGGGGTTCCACCCAGTGCGCCCCTGCCACGTCGACCGGACCCGTGAACGGGGAGGCCGGACGCGCGATGACCCTCAGGTACTCCCGCAGGTCGCCCAGCTCCCGGTCCGACATCCCCGACCCCACGGAGCCCGCGTACCGCAGGCCGGCCGGGTCGTCCACCCCGACCAGCACGGCCCCCGGCACACCCGTGGGCGCGCCCTTGCGCTGGGTCCAGCCGCCGATGACCACGTCCAGCGTCTCGACCCGCTTCGTCTTGCGCCAGTCGGGTGAACGCAGCCCCGGCGTGTACGGAGAGGACAGCCGCTTGGCCACCACCCCCTCCAGACCGCCGCGCACGACGGTGTCCCACGCCTTCGCGCCCTGACCGCGCACATAGGACGGCACCGACCAGTGCGGCCCCGCGGACAGCACCCCGGCGAGGACCGCGCGCCGCTCCTCGTAGGCCAGGGAGGTCAGCACACGGCCGTCGAGGAACAGCACGTCGAAGACGACCAGATGCGCGGGGAAGTCCAGCGCCAGGCGGGCGGCGCGGCGGGCGTTCATGATGCCCATCCGGCGCTGGAGCAGCCCGAAGTCGGACCGCCCCGACCCGTCCAGGGCCACGATCTCGCCGTCCAGGACCACGCTGCGCCCGCGAAGCACGTCTGCGAGGGCGTGCAGCTCCGGATAGGTCGGCGTGACGTCGTTGCGGGCCCGTGAGGTCAGGCGCAGCGTGCCGTCTCCGGGTGCCGTGACGACGCAGCGGGCCCCGTCCCACTTGGCCTCGAACGCCCACTCCGCGTCCGGTACGGGCAGCGGTCCCGGCACGGCCAGCATCGGTGCGATCGAGGGGAGCGCCCCGGAGGCGTCCGAGGAGGTGGGGGCCATAGCCTCCATGATCGAACGGCCGGCCGGTCCTCGCAGTCCGGGACGGTCAGGCCGCCCAGGCCGACACCGTCAGGGTGGCGGCGAGGACCCGCCACAGCGCCCAGGCGCCCGCCCGGCTCGCCGCGCCGCACGGCACGCTCCTGGTGCAGGAGGTCTCCCGGTCCTGCCACGCGGCGACGTCCAGGTAGTGGAAGCCGAAGGTGCGCGTGAAGGTGAACCGGATGTGCAGGCCCGCGCCCAGGTCGTGACCGCGGAGCGTGGCGATCTGGAGGTGGTCGCCGGCGGCGGACTCCACACGCACCGGATTGGTGCCGAGCAGGTCGCAGGTGTCACCCGAACGGACGCGGTCCGGGCAGTCGCCGCTCACCGGGAACAGCCAGAAGTGGCCGGTCAGCTGCCGGCGCACGGCCTCCGGTGTGGTGAACGGGTGCACCCCGAGCCCGTAGCCGTACCAGTACAGCAGGCGCTCGCCGTCCAGGCAGCGCTCGCGGTCCGGGTCGCAGGCACCGGCGGTGTGCCGCGCGGGAGCCGCCTGCCGGGGCCCGGCGTCCGCGCGGGCCGCCGGGGCGGCGAGCACCAGCGCGAGGCAGGGCGCCACCGCGAGCGCCAGGGCGCGCCGGGCGCTCCGGCGCTCACGGGGCACGCTCAGCCCGGCGACTCGTCCGGCACCGGGTGCTCCGGATGCACCCCGGCGTTGCGGGCCTCACCGCGCCCGGACCCGGACTCGTCCGGATCGGGAAGGTCGCGGGAGTCGTCCCCGTCGCGCCCGGCACGCGGCGGCGGCGGCACGTCCATCGGGTCCTCGCCCTCCTGGACCTGCTGGTCGGGCATGTCCGCGGGCACCGGAGGGGGACTCGGGGACGCACCCTCGTGAACGGGTCCCTCTGGTCTGCGGTCGGTCATGAAGATCCTCCGTCGTCGTCCCCGCGGGCAGGCGGCGGGGTCATCGGTAGCCTCGCGGCGCCGGGTACCCGCAGCGCGCCCGCCAATTCATTGTGGTCCGGCCGGGACGGCACGGCATGTCCGCCCGGGCCCGGGACGACGGGGACCGCTGCCCGGCTCAGCGCCGCCGGGCGAGCAGGAACATCTGCGGTTCGGGGACGGCCGCCGGGACGGCGGGGACGAACATGGTGCTCGTGCGCGACAGCACGCTGAACCCGGCCTCCTCCACCAGAGCGGTGAACGCGTCCTCGCCGAAGCTGGTGACCTCCACCGGCTGACCCATGAACGTGCCGCCGACCCCCTCGACGTCCAGCGGCACCGTCGCCACCGCCAGATGGCCCTCCGGCCGCAGGACGCGCGCGGCCAGCCGCAGTACGTCGCCCTGCTCGGAGCGCGACATCTGCAACAGCGCGAAGTACATGCACACCGCGTCGAACGCGCCGTCCTCCAGCGCGAGCGTGCGGATGTCGGCGCACCGGAATTCGGCCGCGGGCACCTGGCGCGAGGCGATGTCCACCATCACCGGCGAGACGTCGACCCCCAGCACCTCGTGGCCGGCGTCGACGAGGGTCTGGGCCGTCGGCCGGCCCGTGCCGCTGCCGATGTCCAGCACCCGGCCGTGCTCGGGCAGCACCGCCAGGAGCCGGTCCAGCGATGCCCGGTGCGCGGCCGAACCGGCGAACGCCTCCTCGTATACGGTGCCCAGGGCGTCGAACACCGCCGCCGCTGTGCGAGGTTGTCCCGCTGACATGGCAGACCCCTTCCTGCTCCGGTCGTGTTCCGGTACTCCCACACTTCTACTGCAACGCGCGCACCGCCGCCGCGAAAACCGCCGGAGCCCGGTGTGCCGCCGGTACGACCAGCCGGGCCGTGGCGGGGCGCCGGGCCGCCGCCAGCAGCCCGGCCGTCAGCAGCCGGTGACGCAGCGTCAGCCGCTGCCAGCGGGCCGGGTACGCCTCCGGCCGGCCGGCCGCCAGCGCCTCCACGGCGGCGCCCGCCGTCGCCACGGCCAGCGCGACGCCCTCGCCGGTCAGCGCGTCCAGGTAGCCCGCCGCGTCCCCGACCAGCAGCACCCGCCCGGCCCGCCGCGCCCGCGCCCGCTGACGCAGCGGCCCGGCACCGCGTACGGGCCCCGCCTCCCGGCCCGTCAGCAGCTCGGCGAGCCGGGGGAAGGCGGCCAGGTGACGCCCGTACGGCAGGCGCTCCCGGCTGAGCACCGCAACCCCCACCGAGCCGTCGCCGAGCGGTGTCACGTACGCCTCGCCGTGCCGCGACCAGTGCACCTCCACGAAGTCCGCCCACGGGTCCACGCGGTAGTGGCGCCGCAGCCCGTACCGGCGCACCGGCGCCGGTGGCCCGTCGAGCCCCAGCTCCCGGCGCAGCGGCGAGTGCAGCCCGTCGGCGGCGATCAGCCAGCGGGCCGAAAGACCGCAGGCCGTCACCCGGTCCTCCTCCTGCCGCACACCGGCCACCTTGCCGGGGACGATACGGACGCCCAGCTCCAGCGCCCGTCGGTGCAGCGCGGAGTGCAGGACGGTGCGCCGGACCCCGAGCCCCGATCCGCCCCGGAACGGGGCGACCGCGCTGCGCGGGCCCGCCACGTACCGGATGCCGTGCAGCGGCCGCCCGCCCACCGGGACACCGAGGGCCGCCAGCGCCGCCACGCCGCTGGGCATGATCCCCTCGCCGCACGCCTTGTCGACAGGGGCCGGGCGGGGCTCCACGACCACGGCCTCCATGCCGAGCCCCGCGGCCCGGATCGCCGCGGCCAGCCCGGCCGGGCCGCCTCCCGCCACCAGCAGGTCGATCACGCCGGCACGCCCGAAGCGGAGGCGAGCGCCGCCTCCTCGCACCGCACCCGTACGGCCATCAGCACCGCGTTGCACACGGTGAAGACCGCGGCCGTCACCCACGCGCCGTGCACCAGCGGCAGCGCGATGCCCTCGGCCGCGACGGCCACGTAGTTGGGGTGGCGCAGCAGCCGGTACGGGCCGCCCGTCACCAGGGGCAGACCGGGCACCACGACGACGCGCGTGTTCCAGCGGTGTCCGAGCGTACGGATGCACCACCAGCGCAGGCCCTGCGCGGCCAGGACCACCGCCACCATCGCCCAGCCGGGCAGTGGCACGAACGGCCGGTCCGCCACCGCCGCCTCGACCAGGCAGCCCGCGAGCAGCGCCGTGTGCAGGGCGACCATCGCCGGATAGTGGCCCCGGCCCGACTCGACACCGCCCCTCGCCCGGGCCCAGCGGGTGTTGCGCAGGGCGACGGCGAGTTCGGCGACGCGTTCCCCGGCGACGGCCAGCACCAGCGCGGCGTACCAGACCATGTTCTTCTCCTGTCTACCAGCGCAGAAGCACGAGTTCGCTGCAGAAGCCGGGGCCCATGGCCATCAGCAGACCCGGCGAGCCCCGCTCCGGACGGCGTTGCTCCAGGGTGTCGCGCAGCACGTGGAGCACCGAGGCCGAGGAGAGGTTGCCCACCTCGGCGAGCGACCGCCAGGTCACGTCGAGCGCCCCCTCGGGCAGCGACAGGACGTCGGACACGGCTTCCAGGACCTTGGGGCCGCCCGGATGGCACACCCAGTGCGCCACGTCCTTCGGCTTCAGCCCGTGCTCCGCGAGGAATTGGCTCACGTCGTCCGCCAGATATCGGCGCACCACGTCCGGCACGCCGGGGTCGAGCATCACCTTGAAACCGGTGTCGCGGATGTCCCAGCCCATCACGTGCGCGGTGTCCGGATACATACGGCTGCGCGTGGCCACCACCTCGGGGCCCTCGCCGGACCCCCGGCCCGCGCCGAACGCCACGACGGCGGCCGCCCCGTCACCGAACAGCGCGGTCGCCACCAGGTTCGCCGGGGCCGCGTCCCACCGCTGGAACGTCAGCGAACACAGCTCCACCGAGAGCAGCACCGCTACGTCGTCGGGCCGGCCCAGCAGGTAGTCGTGCAGCCGGGCCACCCCGGCTGCCCCCGCCACACAGCCGAGCCCGAACACCGGCAGCCGCTTCACATCGGGCCGCAGCCCGAGCCGCCCCACGAGCCGGGCGTCCACGGAGGGCGCGGCCACGCCCGTCACGGACGTGAACATCAGCAGGTCCACGTCCTCCGGCCGCAGCCCCGCCGTCCGCAGAGCCCCGCGCAGCGCCTCGGCGCCCAGATCGACCGCCGCGCCGATGAACACGTCGTTGGCTTCCCCGAAGCCGCGCAGGTCCCCGTACCGCTCCAGGGGAAGCACCATGTTCCGGGCGCCCACCCGGGCGTTGGCGTGCAGCCGGTCCAGGACACGCCGGTCCGCACCCGGTGGCAGACACGTCCGGGCCACCATGTCGGTGACCTCCCGCTGCGTGTGCCGGTACGGGGCCGGGGTGCCGTGCACGGCCGCGATCCGGGTCATCGCGGGTCCCGCTGAGGATGCGTCATGCGCTCATCCCTGCCCCACGAGAGGGACGAACCACCGCAAACAACCCATGCGGGTGTCCCCTACGATCACGCCATGGGCACCCCGGAACCTCCGCTCACCTCCGCCGCCCCGGCCCAGCCCCTCCGCAGCGCGGCCGCCCTGGCCCGCTCCTGCCACCCGGGCCCGGTGGTCGCGGTGACCGTGATCGCCGCGCTCCTCGCCACGGGGGCCGGTCTCGACGGGGTGCGGCGTGCCCTGCTGGTCGCCGCCGTGCTCACCGGTCAGCTCTCGGTGGGCTGGTGCAACGACGCGTTCGACGCCGGGCGGGACGCGGTGGCCGGGCGGCGCGGCAAACCGGTGGCCGACGGCTCGGTGGGCGCGCGTACGGTGTGGACGGCGGCCCTCACCGCGGCCCTGCTCTGCGTCCCGCTCTCCCTGACCTGCGGCCCGCTCGCCGGAACCCTGCACCTCGCGGCGGTCGCCGCGGCCTGGGCGTACAACCTCGGCGTGAAGGCGACGCCCCTGTCCTGGCTGCCGTACGCGACGGGCTTCGCCGTCCTCCCCGCCATGGCGGCCCTGACGGTACCCGGCGGTCCGCCCCCGCCCTGGTGGCTGCCGACCGCCGGCGCCCTGCTGGGCGTCGCCGCCCACCTGGGTGACGTACTCCCCGACATCGAGGACGACCTGCGCGCGGGCGTACGCGGCCTGCCCCAGCGCCTCGGCCCCACCGCGACGGCCGCCCTGCTCCCCGTACCGCTCCTGGCAGCCTCCGCCACCCTCGCACTGGGCCCCCCGGGCCCACCCGGCCCCTGGGGCACGACCACCCTGACCCTGGCCCTCCCCACCGCCCTGACCGGCCTCCTCCTCACCCCCAATTGGCGCAAGGCCCCACTGGCGGCCGCCGCGATCGTGGCAACGGCGGACGTGGCGCTGCTGCTGGTACGGGGAGCGGGGTGACCCGGAGCGGCGGCTACCGGCCGCCTGCCACCCGCATCACCGTTCCCGTCGCGTACGACGCGTCCGGGGAGAGGAGCCAGGCCACGGCGCCGGCGATCTCCTCCGGGAGGCCGGGGCGGCCCAGGGGGGTGGCGGGGCCGAGTTTGTCGGGGCGCTCGGGGTCCGCGTGGAATTCGGTGCGGATGACGCCGGGGGCGACCGCGTTGACGCGGATGCCGGCCGGGCCGACCTCCTTGGAAAGGCCGACGGTCATCGTGTCGACGGCGCCCTTGGCGGCGGCGTAGTGCACGTACTCGCCGGGGCTGCCCAGCGTGGCGGCGGCAGAGGAGACGTTGACGACCGCCCCGCCGCCCGAGGCCGTCATGTCGCGTACCGCGCGGCGCGCGCAGAGCAGGTAGCCGAGGACGTTGACCTCCAGGGCGCGCCGCATGCCCGCCGCGTCGGCGTCGGCCAGGGGACCGACCGGGCCGCTCATGCCCGCGTTGTTGACCAGGCCGGTGACCGGGCCCAGCTCGGCGGCCGCGGTGTCGAAGAGCCGGTCGACGTCCGCCTCGTCGGCCGTGTCCGCCCGGACCGTCACGCAGCGCCGGCCCGTCGCGCGTACCGCTTCGGCGACGGACTCGGCCGCCGAGGAGTCCGAGTGGTAGGCCAGCGCGATGTCATGGCCCTCACCTGCCAGCCGTACGCAGACCGCCGCACCGATGCCGCGGCTGCCGCCGGTGACCACAGTGACCGATTGACCGTTCATGGCAGGCCCCGCCTTCCGTCGTACTCACTCGCGGGGCCATCGTAGGCGGGGGTGATCAACGACCCGGCGGCGCCCCGCGAACACGACGGTGGACTGCCACCCACTCATGGAAGAGTGACAGTCCACCGGTCTGTGTGCCGTGTCGTCACACGGGCAGGCCGTTGTTCTCCCGGCCGTCCTGCTGCTCGCTCTGCTCCTGGAGCTTTCGGGCCTTCTCCTGCAGCCGGCGGCGCTGCTCCGGGTCGCCGGTGCGCTCCGCGGCCTCGGTCAGGTGCCGCGCCTTCTCGCGCATCTGCTGGGCTCGGTTCACCTCTCGTGCAACGCTCATCGTCACTCCTCGGGGACGGTAGGGGAGAGCGGGCTCCTTCAGGGAAGCAGCGCGCCGTCACCAACGCACGCCGAAGCATCACCCACCGTGATGGCCGCAGGTGGGAGTGGGCGGCAAGGGCCGGGTCCCGGCGCTGGCATGATCGGGGGTATGAACGAGCGCAAGATCGCCGCGTGTGACGGGGCGTCGAAGGGTAATCCGGGGCCCGCGGCCTGGGCCTATGTGGTGGCCGACGCCGAGGGGCGGCCCCAGCGGTGGGAGGCGGGGCCGCTCGGCACCGCCACCAACAACATCGCCGAGCTCACCGCCCTGCAGGAGCTCCTGGAGTCCGTGGACCCGGCCGTGGCGCTCGAGGTCCGGATGGACTCGCAGTACGCGATGAACGCGGTCACCAAGTGGCTGCCCGGCTGGAAGCGCAACGGCTGGAAGACCTCGGCCGGCAAGCCCGTCGCCAACCGCGAGCTGGTGACCCGCATCGACGAACTCCTCGGCGGACGGGCCGTCACCTTCGTCTACGTACCGGCGCACCAGGTGGACGGCGACCCGCTCAACGCACTCGCCGACCAGGCCGCCAGCGAGGTGGCCGTCAGCCAGAGCGCCGCCGGCACCTCGCACGGCTCGGCCACCCCCGTCCCCGCGCCCTCCCGCGCCACCGAGGGCCGCCGGACCGGCACCGCGGTGAAGAAGGCGGGCGGCACGGGGCGCACCGGCGCCACCATCCGGGCCAAGTTCGCCGGCCGGTGCCACTGCGGGAAGCCGTACGCCGCCAAGGACATGATCGCGAAGAACGACCACGGCTGGGGCCACCCGGAGTGCCGCACGGCCTCCGCCTGACCGGCTCCGGGGCGGCGGCTTCCGGTCAACCGCCGCCGTGCGGGCACCAGGTGGGGCGAACCACCCGCGCGGGGCGGCGGCCCGTGCCATGATGCGGCTCCGGCGGTGCACGGTGTGCGCCGCCGGGGGAGCGTTGGGGAACGCCGACACGCTGGGGGGCGTATGGAGAGCACGTCGACGGTGCTGCGTCAGCTGCGCAGTGCGCAGAAATCGGCCAAGGGGGTATCGCTCTACTCCCGGTACGTGAACCGTCCGGCCGGGAGGGTCTTCGCCGTCGGCGCGTACCGGCTCGGCATGACGCCCAATCAGGTCACCCTGGTGAGCGCGGTTCTCACCTTCGGCGCCCTGGCAGGTGTGGCGCTCGTCCGCCCGGGTCCCTGGCTCGCCGTGCTCGTCTACCTCGGGCTCGCCGTGGGTTTCGCCCTCGACTCGGCGGACGGGCAGCTCGCGCGGCTGACCGGGCGCGGCGGGCCCGACGGCGAATGGCTGGACCACGTCGTCGACTGCGCCAAGATGGTCCTCGTCCACACCGCCGTACTCGTCTCGTTCCAGCGCTGGTTCGCCCTGCCGGGCGACGGCTGGCTGCTGCTGCCGCTCGGATTCCTGTTCGTCGCGGTGCTGACGTTCTGCGCGGGGCTGCTGCGCGAACAGCTCGGCAAGGCGGCGGCCGCCCCCGCACCCGCCCCTGCCGCGCCTACGTCCCGGCTGCGGGCCGTGGCGCTGCTGCCCGCCGACTACGGGGTGTTCTGCCTGGTGTTCCTGCTGCTCGGCGACGAGACGGCGTTCCGGGTCGGATACGCCGTACTCGCCGCCGTGCACGCGCTGTTCCTCGTCCTGTTCCTGGGCAAGTGGTTCAGGGAGCTGAAAGCGCTCCGGGCGCACTGACGAGCGTGTCCAGCGCCCGGCGCAACTGGGTGCTTGAGGTATGCACGGTGTAAGGGAAGTACACGACCTCCACGCCGACCTCGGCGAAGTCGCGTTCGAGCTTCCTGCCCTTGTCCGTGTCCCGCCAGTCGTCCCCCTTGAAGATGACGTCGAACCTGACCTGCTGCCACGTCTCGACCTTCTCCGGGACGGTCTCGACGAAGGCAGCGTCCACGTACCGCACGCTCCGCACGATCTCCAGCCGTTCCGGGAGCGGGATCACCGGACGGTGTCCCTTGGCCAGGGCGGCCATCTCGTCGGAGACCACCCCCGCGACCAGGTAGTCGCACTGGCTCCGCGCATGACGAAGGATATTGAGGTGTCCCACATGGAACAGGTCGTAGACCCCCGGCGCGTAGCCGACCCTGTGCACCATCCGTTCTCTCCCCCCACGGTGAACGCGATGTCCGCGATAGTCCAACGACCTTACTGTGAAGACCACTTGCTCATCTCATGAACGGATAAGCTCGCTTTTGGGGCTGTTCCTCGGTGGAACACTGATGGCTCCGGGGGGGAAGGCGATCGTCCGATGGAAGACCCAGAGCACCGCAGACCGTTCGAGCACCGGCGCCTGCTGGTGGTGTCCACGAACTACGCACCGGAGCTGACCGGCATCGGCCCGTACGCCGCCCAGCTCGCCGAGCACTGGGCCGCGTCCGGCGCCGACACCCACGTCCTGACCGGCATGCCGCACTACCCGGCCTGGCGCACCGACGCGGCCTACCGGGGTGTGTGGCGCACCGAGGAGCGGCGCGAGGGCGTCACCGTCCACCGCAGGCGCCACTACGTGCCGGCCCGGCAGAGCGCGTTACGCAGAGCCGCCTTCGAGGCGAGCGTCCTGGCGCACGGCCTCCTCGCCCCGCCCGGCGTGCGCCCCGACGCGGTGGTCGCCCAGATGCCCAGCCTCGCCGGCGGCGTCATCGGCGCCCGTACCGCCCGCAGCCTCCGGGTGCCGTACGTCCCGGTCGTCCAGGACCTGATGGGCGCCGCCGCGGCCCAGAGCGGCATCCGGGGCGGGGACAGGGCGGCGGCCCTCGCCGCGAGGGCCGAGCGGTTCGCGCTGGGCGCCGCCACCCTCGTCGGCGTCATCCACGAGAGCTTCGTCCCCCGCGTCACCGCCTACGGGGTGGACCCCGGCCGCATCCGGGTCGTCCCCAACTGGAGCCATGTGCGCACCCCTTCGGCCGGCCGCGCCGCCACCCGGGCCCGGCTCGGCTGGTGCGAGGGCACGCCCGTCGTCCTGCACTCCGGGAACATGGGGCTCAAGCAGGGCCTGGAGGTCCTGGTCGACGCGGCCAGGCTCGCCCCCGAGATCCGGATCGTCCTGATGGGCGACGGCAATCAGCGCGACGCCCTGCGCGCCGGCGCCGCCGGACTGCCCAACCTGGACTTCCTGCCGCCCGCCGACGCGGAGGATTTCACCGACATCCTGGCCGCCGCCGACGTCCTTGCCGTCACCCAACGGGCCTCGGTGCTCGACATGAGCGTGCCCTCCAAGCTCACCTCCTACTTCGTGTCCGGCCGCCCCGTCGTCGCCTCCGTGGCCGACGAGGGCGGCACCGCCGAGGAGGTACGGCGCTCCGGGGCAGGACTCCTCGTCGCGCCCGAGGACCCGGCCGCCGTGCTCGGCGCCGTACGCAAGCTCATCGAGTCACCCGCCGAGGCCGACGCACTCGGCGCCAACGGACCGCGGTACGTGGACAGGTATCTGGGCCGGGAAGCCGCACTCGCCCGGTTCGACGCCCTGCTCACCGAGGCCTTGCGGGACCACCGAGAGGGACGCCGCCGATGACCGAACCGATCCGCACGCTGGACGAGCAGGACGAACCCGCACTGCTCAGGGACCAGTTCCGCCAGCTACTGCGCTACCGGACCCTCCTCGTCACCGGTGTGCTCCTCGGGCTCCTCGGCGGCGGCTGGCTCGCCCTGAGCGGCGAGGACACCTACGCCGCCACCGGTGAGGTGTCCGTACGCTCCGCCGCCTCCGACCCGTTCGCCGCCGGGGCCTCGGCCGACAAGGGCATCAACATCGGCTCCGAACGCCAGACCGCCGTCAGCGACGCCGTGGGCACCATCGCGGCCGGCACCCTCGCCAAACAGGGCGACACCGTGGAGGTCGGCGCGCTGCTCTCCGGGCTCCAGGTCACCAACCCGCCCAACACCCTCGTCCTCAAGTTCGCCTACACCGGCCGCACCCCCGAGGAGGCCAGGGCCAGGGCCCAGGCGCTCGCCGAGGCCTACCTGGAGATACGGCGCGAGCGCACCGAGGACAGCATCGACAACATGGTCGACGGCTACCGCGCCCAGCTCAAACCGCTCACCGAACAGCGCGACCGCCTCGCCGAGCAGGAGACCGGGACGAGCGGCGACGACGTCACCAGCGCACGCGCCAACCTGATCGTCGCCATCTCCGCGCTCAACCAGAAGATCTCCGAACTCCGCGCCCTGGACACCACGCCCGGCTACCTCAACAAGAAACCCGTCGCCCCGCAGCACCCCACCGGGGCCGGGCTGCCACTGCTGCTCGGACTCGGCGGCGTCGTCGGACTCGCCCTCGGGCTGCTGATGTCCTGGGTGCGGCTCGTCTTCGACCCGGCCGTCCGCTCCACCCGGGAACTCGTCCGCTCGCTGGGCGCCCCGCTGCTCGGCACCCTCCCCAGGGAGCGCGCGGGAGCCCGCTCCCTGCTCGCGATCGGCCGCCCCGGCAGCCGGCTCGCCGAGGAGTACCGGGCGGTCGCCTTTCGGCTCGCCTACGACCCCTCCTTCGCCGAACGCCGCCGGCTCCTGGTCACCGCGCCCCGGGGCGACAACGACATGGCGCGCGCCGCCGCCGCCAACCTCGCCGCCGCGTTCGCCGAGATGGGCCGGGACGTCCTGCTCGTCGAGGCCGACCTGCGCACCCCGTCCCTGGCAGCCGAGCTGGGCGTGGCCCACCCGGGCACCAAGGGCCCCCGCTGGGCCACGGGCCAGCAGGAACGCGGCTGGCCCGCCGACAGCCGCGCCAACGTGGACGTCCCCGGCTCGGGCGCCTTCACCCTGGTCGCCGGCCGCCGCACCGAGAACGTGCCGCGCGCCCTGACCTCAGCCCCCGTCAGCCGAATCCTGGCGGAGGGCGGCAGACCCGGGGCGGTCGTCATCGTGCTCGCCCCGCCGGTCCTCTCGTACGCAGACGCCGTCGCCCTCGTCGACCGCGTCGAAGGCGTCGTCATCGTCTGCCGGCCGCGCGAGGTGCACCGCAGCGACCTGGAACGCATCCGCGAGGTCATCGGCGCGGCGGGCGGCTCGGTCCTGGGCACCCTGCTCCACCCCGGCTACGGCCGAGTGGACCGGCGGGCCCGCCGCAACGCCCCCCGGGACGGGCGCGGCCGGCAGCCCGCCGTGCAGGAGCCCGCCGCCCCGCCGGCCAGGTACGGCGACCCGGACGTGGCCGCCGTCCACGGCGACCCGGCCGAGACGCTCGGGCTGCGCACCGTGGACGACGGCCACGGGCGCGGCGGCCGCAACAGCGCCGCCGGACACAGATGAGGGCCCGTACCGCGGTCGTCTGCTCGGTCGCGGACCAGGGGGTGGCGGCCCTCACCAACATCCTGGTGCTGGTCGCCGCCGCCCGGCTCTCCACTGTCGCCGGCTTCGCCCGCTTCTCCGCCGTCTACCTCGTCTTCACCGTGCTGCTCGGCGTCTCCGGCGCCTATACGGGCCAGCCGCTCGTCCTGCGCCGGGGCGGGGGAGACGACACCCGCGGCGCCTGCCGGACCGCCGCCTGCTTCACCCTCCTCGCGGCCACCGTCCTCGGCGGACTGCTCGCCGTCGTCTGCGCGCTGCTGCCGGGCCCCACGGCACAAGCCCTGATGGCACTGGGCCTCGTCCTGCCCGTGGTGCTCGGGCAGGACATCGTGCGTTACGCCTTCGCCACGCTGCACGCCCAGCACCTGGCCCTGGCGGCCGACACCCTCCGGCTCGTCTGCGTCATGGGCGCGCTGGCCGTGCAACCGCACGGAGCGCCGGCCGCCCGTCTGGTTGCCGTCTGGGGGCTCTCCGCGTTGCCCGCGCTGCTGCTGTCGGCCGTCGCCCTGCACTGCAGGACCGCCGGCGCACCGGTGGCGCTGCGACCGCTGCTCGCCAGGGGACACCTCGGCCGGAGGTTCGTCGTCGAGTTCGGCGTCGGCAACGCCACCTCACAGCTCTCCGTGCTCGGCCTCGGCGCCGTCGGCAACCCGCTGGTCGTCGGCGCCCTGCGCGGCGCCACCACCCTCTTCGGCCCGCTCAACGTGCTGTTCACCTCCGCCACCGGCTTCGGCCCCCCGCTCCTCGGACGGCTCGCCACCGACCGGCTCCGGGTACGCGCCACCGCGGCGCTGGCCGCCGTCCTCGCCCTGACGGCCGCCTCCTGGGCCACCGTCCTCGCCCTGCTGCCCGGCTCCGTCGGCCGCCGCCTGCTCGGCGCCACCTGGCCCACGGCCGCGGAGCTGCTCCCGGCCACCGGCAGCCAGTACGCGGCGATGGCCGCCGGCACCTGCGGCCTGCTGGCCCTCCGGCTCCTCGACCCGCGCACCACGTTGTCCATCCAGGTGGTGTTCTCGCTCGCCTCCGTGGCGTTCCTCGCATGCGGTTACGTCGTCGGGGGCGTCCCGGGCGCCGCCTGGGGGCTGTTCCTGGGCTCCCTCTGCAAGGCAGCCGCCACCTGGGTCAGGGTGGCGCGGCTGCGTCGGCGTACGCCTGCCCGCGACGAGGACGTCAGCGCCGACGCCCTGCCCGCCGCTCCCGGAACGTACTGATCGCGGCCAGACACAGCGCGGCGATCGCCAGCTTCCCCGCCGCCTGGAGGAGCGGCCCGCGCAGCAGGATGAAGGTGTAACCGGCGATCAGCGGCGCGGCGATGGCCAGCACGCTCCCGGGGCCCGGCCCCGCCCGGGTGACGGCCAGGGCGTAGCGGCGGTCGGTGCGGGCCGACGCGTAACCGATCAGCGCCATCCCGCCGATCATGCCGGTCGCTCCGAAATCGACCCAGAACTCCGTCCACAGCGGGGCCGACAGATTGGTCATCCGCAGCCCCATCCACTGCCCGACCCGGACCCCGGTGTCCTCCGGCTTCCCGCTCCACACCGCGCGAGGCACGAAGAACAGCCCGGAGCCCGCCAGTTGGCGGCCATAGGTGTGGCCCCGGGTGCCGACCCACGAGATGGTGTTGGCGAACATCACCATCTGGTCGTAGTCCTTCGTCACCAGCGGATCGAAGACCGAGGCCGACTGCACGGCCCGCTGGCTCCCCTCCTCGTACCGGAACCTGTCCGCGTACGGGAACAGCACCAGCGCCCCCACCACGCCCGCCGTCAGCACCGTCCGGTAGACCGCCGCACTGCTCGGGAACGCGGCGAACACGAACGCCACCACCACGGTGAGGAACCAGTAACGGGCGTTGGAAACCGGGTTGTTCACGAGCAGGTTCAGCGCCACCAGCGCCACCCACACCAGCACCGTCGACGGTGTGCGCCGGGCCCGGTACGAGGTCGCCAGGCGGCGGGTGTA
This sequence comes from Streptomyces sp. 2131.1, assembly GCF_900105515.1. Taxonomy (GTDB): domain Bacteria; phylum Actinomycetota; class Actinomycetes; order Streptomycetales; family Streptomycetaceae; genus Streptomyces; species Streptomyces drozdowiczii. The sequence continues at coordinate 6,616,626 of NZ_FNSY01000001.1, forward strand.
GAAGAGGAGCGCCAGCAGCGCGGGGACCTGCCCGAATCCCTTGAGGAACGCCGAGCCCACATTGGACCCCTCCGCCGCCACCCCGCTCGCCGCGACCGTCTCGTTGATCTCCTGCCGGCTGGCGAAGAAGACCGCGGGCCCGCCCAGCTTCAGCACGTAGAACGCGCTCGCCGTGAACGCCAGCAGCACCAGCAGCCGCAGCCGCAGCGGATGGGCCACGGCGGGCCCGCTGCGGCCCCGCGCCGAGGGAGTCCGGCGGCGCAGCGGGCGCCGGGACGCCAGCAGCGCCCCCAGGTCGTAGGCGGCACACCCCACCAGAACCATCGCGACGGCCGTGACCAGGTCCTCGCGCGGCCCCACCATCGGTGTCGGCGTCTGCCCGATCACCACCTGGGCGAACGGCGCCACACCCATCGCGATGTACACGAACATCCAGAAGACGCCCTGGAGCAGCCGCCGCCGGGTGGAGAGGATCATCGTGGCGAGCCGGGCCCCCGCGTAGCAGGTCAGCACCAGCTGGAGCCAGTACGCCGTGTCCCGGACCTCACCGCCGGGCTGGGCGGCGATCACGGCGGGCAGGAAGCAGACCAGGCCCAGGGTGAGCGGCACCGACAGCGCCCGCGACAGCATCGACCAGGCGATCGGCCGCTCCGGCCGCTCCGGCGGCTTCGGAGGGCCACCGGACCCTCCCGGCTTCGGCGCGCCCGCGACCGTGGGCACGTCCCGCCCCCGCGCCGACGTGTGCACCGACGTCATGCGCCCCCCCGGGATCAGCGAACTGCTGAACACTCTAACGAATCAGCCCACTTGAGGGTGACCCGATGACTACGCTGTGAATACTTGGCCATGGTGGAGGGGAACTCTGGTGAAAATCCTGCATGTTGTCACGCTCCACACACCGGACCACGCCTTCGGCGGTCCGACGCGAGTGGCGTTCAACCTCTCCGGAGTCCAACGGGCGCACGGCGACGACGCACGCGTCATGGCCCTCGGCGACGGCTTCCCCGACGGCGAACTGCCCAGCCACGTCGAGGGAGTTCCGGTCCACCTCTTCCAGGCCCGGCACCTCCTCCCGATGTTCGAGGTCAGCGGCATCACCTCCGCCGCGCTGCTGAACACCGCCCGCCGCATGATGCGCGGCGCCGACCTCGTCCACGTCCATCTGATGCGGGACCTGGTGACCCTGCCCGCGGCGCTCCTCGCGCTCGCGACCCGTACGCCCCTGGTCGTGCAGACCCACGGCATGATCGACCCCACCGAGAAGAGGGTCGCCCAGCTCACCGATCTCCTCGGGGTCCGCAAGGTGCTGCGCGAGGCGGACGCCGTCCTGCATCTGACCGAGATGGAGCGGCTCGATGTGAACGCCGTCGCCGCCCCCGTCCCGCTCACCCGCACCGTCCGGCTGGTCAACGGGGTCCGCCCGCAGGAGCGCAAGCCCGCCCGCGAGCCCGGCCGGCCGTTCACCGTGCTGTATCTGGCCCGCATCCAGGCGCGCAAGCGGCCGGAGGACTTCGTCGCCGCGATGCCGCACGTCCTCGCCCGCCACCCGGACGCCCGCTTCGTGCTGGCCGGCCCCGACACCGGGGCGCTGGCCGACACCCTCGCGCTCGCCCGGAGGCTCGGGGTGGCCGAATCCCTCGACCACGTCGGCCCGTTGGAGCACGACGAGGTGCTGGCCGCCGACCGCGAGGCCGATGTGTACGTGCTGCCCGCGATCGAGGAGCCGTTTCCCGTCTCCGTTCTGGAGGCGATGTCGGTCGGCACCCCCGTCGTGATCACGCGCACCTGCGGGCAGGCCCCCGATGTGGCCGGGGCGGGCTCGGGCCGGGTGATCGACAGCCGGGTGGGCGAGGACGCGGCCAACGCCCGCAAGGTCGCCGACGCGATTCTGGAGCTGCTCGAGCCGGAGGCTGCCGAGCAGGCGGGCAAGGCCGCCTGGGAGCTGGTGAACGAGCAGTTCACCATCGAGGCCGTCACCGCCACCCTCCGGCGCACCTACGAAGACGTGGTCCGCCGGAGGCGAGGGTGAGCGTCCCGCGCATCAACGAAGAGGCTTCTCGCGGGACTTGAGCGCGATCTGCCAGCGGTAGAAGCTCATCGCCAGCGCGAAGTCGAAGCCCGCCCGGCCGTCCAGGAAGCCCCGCTTGTAGAGATACATGTAGGCGAAGGACACCACCGGTTTGAACGGCGCCTTGTGGAACAACTGCCCCTGGCGCGACTTGACCTGGCGGACCTGTTCCTTCACCTGGGGGTGGTGCTCCAGCCAGGCCTCCCAGTCCGAGTAGCGGTTGTGCCGTTCGAACCAGGCGGTCACCGGGTCGAGGTCCTGGTGCTCGATGGGGTGGGTGAGGGTGCCCACGCCGGCCGCGACCGGCTGGTAGTGGCCCTCCACCTCCCCGATCCCCGGCGCGTCCAGGTCCCCGACTTCCGGGTAGTGGCAGCGCGTCCGGTCGGTCAATGACCGTTTCCGGATCGTGTATCCGTGTCGCAGCCGCTTGCCCGAGAACCAGTAGCCGAGCGGAATGTCGTACGCGGCGGGCTTCGGTGCGTCCGGGTCCCGGAAGGTGTCCCGCAGCTCGGCCAGCAGCCCGGGGCTGAGCCGCTCGTCGCCGTCGAGCAGCAGGATCCAGTCCAGGTCCGTGCGGACGTTCTCCAGACACCACTGCTTCTTGCGCGGATGGCCGCCGTCCCAGGTGTACGTGACCACCTCGGCCCCGCACTCCTCGGCTATCTTCACGGTGTCGTCGGTGCTGTGGGAGTCCACCACGACGACCGCCTCGAAGTGGCCGAGCACCGATCTCACCGCCTCCGCGATGTTCAGCCCCTCGTTCTTGGTGGGGATCGCCACGGCTATCGGGAGTTTCGGCGTATCTGCGGTCATCCCTCGGCTCCTTCGGGCAGCCAGGCGTAGCAGCCTGTGGACGTGAACGTACGGGCGGCAGCGGGGATGGTGATCTTCCGGGACTTCCCGGTGTCGGAGGTGCCGGAGGCCAGCTCCTTGCCACCCGCCCCCTCGATGCTCCAGGAGCAGTCCGTGGTGGGGGACGCCGAGCGGTACACGCCCGGCCGGAGCTTCTTCCCGGAGTGCTTGCCGTCCGGGTAGCCGTACGCGGCCTCGTCGACCAGGTCCTGGTGCTGGGTGCAGAGCCCGGCGACGGCGTCGTTCGCGTCGGGGATCTCGCCCGTCACGATCGCGCCGACCGCGGTGTCCCGGTCGGTCTTGACGAGGTAGCGCAGTCTGTCGCAGGTCTCCTGGCCGGTCTGGAGCACGGCCGCCGGGTCGGTCCCCTCGGGCACCCGGTCCTTCAGATACTCCTTCTCCTTCTTGGTGAACGTGCCGGTGGCCGGGGTGATCCGGTCGACGGGTGTCTTCTGGCCCTCGGACTCGGCGGGCGGAGCAGGCGCCTCCGGAGCCGCCGGATCCTCGGCGGGCGATGTGGCGGGCCCGGTGGTGGACGGTCCCGGAGCGGCGGGCCCGGAGGCCGCGGGGCGCTGGGCGCCCGCGGCCTCCGGGTCGTTCCCCTCCGCGGACGAGCCGCAGGAGGCCAGCGCCACCGCCGTCAGGACGACGACGGCACCGGCCAGGAACGGGTTTCTCATCTCTCAGCCGTTCCTCAGGGCGTAGTGCGCGCTGATCCGGGAAGCGCTCAGCGCGGTCGGGTAGACGGCGGTCTCGTCGATCTGCCCGGCGAAGAAGTTGCTCGTCGGACGGTTCGGCCAGCCGGAGAGGTTGTCCCCGCCCACCCGCCAGTGGCCGGTGTAGCTCTCGTTCTTGGTGTAACGGGTGTTCGAGGCGCGGAGCTGGCCGTCCACGTACAGGGCCATGCCGTTCGGGCCCTGGGTGGCGACGACATGGTGCCAGGCGCCGTTGTTGTAGGCCCCGGTCGTGGTGATGGTCTGGGTGCCGCTGTTGGAGGTGCCGAAGGTCAGCCGCCCGTTGTTGAGCATGTACACATGCTTGTCGTCCTTGCCGCTCAGCTCCATGGTCTTGTTGCCGAAGCCGATGATCTTCCCTCCCTTGGTCGTCGTGGTCTTGATCCAGGTCTCCACGGAGAACTGCGTGAGCTGGGACCGGCTCCGGTTGCTGTACGCGTACTGGGTGGACCCGTTGAACCCGATGGCGGTCGAGGGCCCCGGCACCGCGGCCGGGGTCTGCCGGTAGGAGGGCGTGTTGCGCAGGAAGCCGTTGTCGAGCCCCGTCCCGGTGTCGGCGGCGAAGGTGGACGTGCCCTCGTCGTAGCGCCAGTACAGGTTCGCCCCGTCGGCGAGCACGCCGGCCGGATAGCTTTCGGCCTTGGCCGCCACGGTCGCGGTCACGGCCGGCGACTTGGCGCTGGTGTTGATGCCGTCGCTCGCGGTGATCCGGTACGTGTGGGTCTCACCGGGCGCCACATCGGTGTCCGTCCACCGCAGCTGCGGACGGTCCCAGAACACGGAGTACCCCGTCGTCGTGTGGACGGGGGTGCTCGCCCCGTCCTTGTAGATCCGGTACGTGAGCGTCCCGTCGTCGGTGTCGAAGCTGGTCTGCCAGTTCACCTCCACCTTGTTCGCGGCGACCGTCGACACGCTGACGTTCGGCACCCAGGGAGCCCCGGTGTCCGGGCCGTCGGCGAACCGGGTGAGCCCTTGCTGCCCCTTGCTGTTGACCGTGGTGAACTCGCCGCCCACCCAGAGGTAGTGGCGGCCGCCCTTGTCGGTCTGCGCCATCACGCGCGGCCCGACCGGCTCACCGATCCCGTCGTTGGTGTCCGGGAACCAGGGAAGCAGCTTCGGGTCGTCCACCGACTGGGCCAGCAGGTGCTTGCGCGGCTGGTCGGGGAACTCGTCCATGGAGGAGCAGTCATGGGCGTGACTGCCGCTGTAGAGGACCCCGTCGTGCACGAGGAGGGCCTGGGTGGCGCCCAGGCAGGTGTCCCGCCAGCGCTGCTCGAAGTTGCTGAGGTTCAGGGCGATGCGGCCGTCGAACACACCACCGCCGGTCCCCTCGTTGCCGGTGTAGAAGCCGCCCGCGTCGGTGGTGATGTCCTGGACCGTGGAGTTGTTGTCGATGAACCCCGGGTAGGACTTGGTGAGTTGTCCGGTAGTGGCGTCGACGACGGCCAGGGCGTGGGTGTTCGTGCCGTTGATCTGGAAGAAGTCCCCGCCGAGCAGCACGTGCCGCCCGTCTTGAGTCACCTCGACGGCCCGTGCGACTTCGTCGGCGTCGGCTGTGAAGGGCAGCAGCGAGGCCCCGGTCGTGACGGCGGCGAAGTGGCTCCTGGGCTGCCCGCCGACCTGGGTGAAGTCCCCGGCGAGGTAAACCGTGTCACCGGTGACCGCGAGAGCCCGCACGGTGGCGGAGACGGCGACCTTGAAGTCCTGGCGCGGGGTGCAGGTGGCGGTGTCGATGGCCGCGATGTTGCTGACGCCCTCCCCGTTCACCGCCCCGAACCGGCCGCCCGCGTACAGGGTCCTGCCGTCCGGGGACAGCACGAGCGAGCGGACGGTCGCGGTGCCCGAGGAGACCGTGAACGACAGGGAGCAGTCGGTCGGCGCCCCCGTCGCCGCGTCGAACGCGGCGAAGTTCACCGCGGGCTGCTCGGAGGTGCCGGCGGCGGCGCCCGGCGGCCGTACGGTCGAGAAGGTGCCGCCCGCGTACACCACGCCGTCCGCCGACGCGGCCATCGACCACACGATGCCGTTGGTCTGCCAGGTGGACAGGTCGTCCGCGGTGATCGAGACGGGCGCGGTGAGCGCGGAGGCCGGGGACCCGGCCGCGGCGGCGCTCAGGGCGCCGGCGAGCAGGCCGAGCGCCGCGGCCGCGGCGCGTGTCCGGCCGCGCCGGCGCGCCGTGGTTGCTTTCATCATTCAGCTCCGAAGGTGAGAACGAGCTGCGGCCCGTGGGCCGCGGTTGCTGCCCCGCCCGGCTGCCGCCGGGGGCGGGTGGGGAGGCGGAGCCAGGGCCCCGCCCGTACCGGCGCGTTCTGCCCCACCGCGTCACCGGTGGGGGTGGGGGTGCGCGCCGGAGTCGGTTATCTGTCGACCCGCACGGCGGTCCCGGCGAGTTCGTCCGCGAGCCGGCTCACATCGGCGTCGACCATGATCCGGGCCAGTTCCCGCGCCCGCACGGCCGCCTTCCAGCCCAGCAGCTGCCCGGCCTTCGAGGCATCCCCGATCAACGCGTCGACCTCGCTGGGGCGTTCGTACTTCGCGTCGTAGCGGACGTACTCGCGCCAGTCGAGGCCGACGTGCTCGAAGGCGTACTCCAGGAACTGCCGCACGCTGACGCCCTCGCCCGTGGCCACCACGTAGTCGTCCGGGGTGTCGCACTGGAGCATCCGCCACATCGCGTCCACGTACTCGGGGGCGTAACCCCAGTCGCGGACCGCGTCCAGGTTGCCCAGGTGCAGCCGGGTCTGGAGCCCGGCCTTGATCCGGGCCACACCGCGGGTGATCTTCCGGGTCACGAACGTCTCCCCGCGCCGGGGCGACTCATGGTTGAACAGGATGCCGTTGACCGCGAACATGCCATACGCCTCGCGGTAGTTGACCGTCGCCCAGTACGAGTAGACCTTGGCCACGCTGTACGGGCTGCGCGGGTGGAACGGGGTCAGCTCGTTCTGCGGGGGCGGACTGGCGCCGAACATCTCGGACGAGGACGCCTGGTAGATCCGGGTGTCGATGCCGCTGGCCCGTACCGCTTCGAGCAGCCGGATCGTACCGAGCCCCGTGACGTCACCCGTGTACAGCGGTGCGTCGAAGGAGACCCGCACATGCGACTGGGCGCCCAGGTTGTAGACCTCGTCCGGCCGTATGTCCCGCAGCAGGTTCACCAGCGCGACGCCGTCGGCCAGGTCGGCGTGATGTAACACGAACGAACGGTTCTCCTGCTCCGGGCCCTGGTAGATGTGGTCGATCCGCTCGGTGTTGAAGCTCGACGAGCGGCGGATCAGACCGTGGACCGTGTACCCCTTCTGGAGCAGGAGCTCGGACAGGTACGAACCGTCCTGTCCGGTCACCCCGGTGATGAGCGCGGTCTTCGCCACTTTTCCCCCTTCTGTGGTTGCCCGTAAGGCAGTTGGTCATGGAATGTCAAGGTCTGAGCGATCAGCGCTAAAACGTCACCGTTTCACCCGGCTGCTGGCACAATCCGTCAGCATGACGACTGATCTCCCCGGCTCCTCCCGGGAACGAGTCCCGTCCCTGTTACGCCCCGGCGCCCGCGTGTTCGTCGCGGGCCACCGGGGCCTGGTCGGGTCGGCGGTGGCGCGCCGCCTCACCGCCGACGGCCACGAGGTGATCACGCGCGGCCGCGACCGCCTCGATCTGCGGGATGCCGACGGGACCGCCGCCTTTCTGCGTGACGTACGCCCTGACGCCGTGGTGCTGGCCGCCGCCCGGGTCGGCGGGATCATGGCCAACAGCACGTATCCCGTGCAGTTCATCGAGGACAACCTGCGCATCCAGCTGAGCGTGATCGCGGGCGCGCACGCGGCGGGCACGGAGCGGCTGCTCTTCCTCGGCTCCTCGTGCATCTACCCGAAGCACGCCCCGCAGCCGATTTCGGAGAGCGCCCTGCTCACCGGCACCCTGGAGCCCACCAACGAGGCGTACGCGCTGGCGAAGATCGCCGGCATCGTGCAGACGCAGTCCTACCGGCGCCAGTACGGCGCCTCCTACATCAGCGCCATGCCGACCAACCTGTACGGACCCGGCGACAGCTTCGACCTGGAGACGTCGCACGTCCTGCCCGCCCTGATCCGCCGTTTCCACGAGGCCCGCGAGTCCGGCGCACCGGCGGTGACGCTCTGGGGGTCCGGGAACCCCCGGCGCGAATTCCTGCACGTCGACGACCTCGCCGCCGCCTGCGTGCTCCTGCTGGAGCGCTACGACGACGACGCGCCCGTCAACGTCGGCTGCGGAGAGGACCTCACCATCCGCGAACTCGCGGCTGCAGTCGCCGAAGTGACGTCTTATCAGGGCGAGACCGTCTGGGACACCGGCAAGCCCGACGGCACCCCGCGCAAACTCCTGGACGTCTCCCGGCTGTCCTCCCTGGGTTTCGCACCGCGCATCCCGCTCAAGGAGGGCATCGCGCAGACGTACACCTGGTGGCTCCGGCAGTCGGCCGCCTAGCCGCGGCCGTCCGGCCGGGTGGTCCGCCGCCGTCCACGACGGTTGGGCGACCCGGCCCCGGCACCTGTCTTCGGCGCGCATCCGCCCCCGCTCTCAGTACGCCCCGCGGCCGTCGGTGACGGCGCGCAGCGTACGGGCCATGAGCCCCATGTCCGTGGCCACCGACCAGTTGTCGACGTACCAGAGGTCGAGCGAGACCGTCTCCTGCCAGGAGAGGTCGGACCGGCCGCTGACCTGCCACAGGCCCGTCAGCCCCGGTCTCACCGCCAGGCGCCGCAGTTCGCGCTCGTCGTAGCGGGACACCTCGTCGGGCAGCGGCGGGCGGGGGCCGACCAGGGACATGTCACCCTTCAACACGTTGATGAGCTGCGGGAGTTCGTCCAGCGACGAGCGGCGCAACAGGCGGCCCAGCCGGGTGACCCGCGGATCCCTGCGCATTTTGAACATCGGGCCGTCGTTCTCGTTCGCCGCGGCGAGCCGGGCCTTGAGCCGCTCGGCGTCCACCACCATCGTGCGGAACTTCCACATGACGAACGGGTGGTTGTGCCGGCCCTGCCGGGTCTGCCGGTGGAACACCGGCCCCTTGGAGGTGAGCCGGACCGCCGCCGCGATCAGCAGCAGCAGCGGGGACAGCGCGATCAAACCGCACGCGGCACCCGTCCGGTCCACCGCCGCCTTCAGGGCCGGCTGGAGCCCCCGGCGCAGCGGCGGAACGATGTGGAGCAGGGTGAGACCGGCCGCCGAGGAGGGGCGTATCCGGTCCGCCGCCGTTTCCAAGAGGTGCGAGACCACGGACAGTTCGAGACCCCCGTCGTGCAGCCCCCAGGACAGCCGCCGCAGTCGTTCCTCGGTGAACCCGGGGCCCGGGACCACCAGCGCCAGGTCCGCGTCGTGGGCGAAGGCCGCCCCCAGCACCGTCGACGCGTCGTCGTCGGCGGGCGCCGGAGCCAGCCGCCCCGGCACCGCGACCTCGCAGCTCAGCGCTGCCGGGCCGACGGGCAGGGCCGCCACGACGCGATAGCCATGGTCCTTCCGCGAGGTCAGCAGCCGCACCGCCCGGTCCACCCCCGCGGCCTCGCCGACCACCAGGACCCGGCGCGCCGTCCGGCGCCGCCCGGACCGGGCCAGCCGCCGCACCCACGAGGTGCCCGCCGCGGTGAGGAGGCCGGGGATCAGGGCCACCACGGCCGCCGCCGGGTCGATGGTCGGGTCGACGGCGGTCCACAGCACCGCCAGCACACCGATGAGCAGCAACCAGTCCGCGGGCGTGGTCAGCGCCCCCGGCCGGTCCGGCACACGTAACGCGTACCGCCCCCGGGTGGCGCGGACCCCGCACCACACCAGGGTGGCCGCGAGCGCCCCGGCCAGCGCCTCCGGCTGCCCGTCGGCGCGGAGCACGAGCCAGCCGGGTAACCCGAGGCCGGCGGCTTCGACGCACACCACCAGCGGCAGCAGGCCGGGACCACCGCGCGGCGCACCCGCACCGCGTTCGCGCCGTACGGTCGGGGCCTGCCGCGGGTGGCCGAAGCCCTGGCCCCGCGGAAGGCCGGACGAGGTCCGTGGTCGTGGCGCCCCCGCCAGTCCCACATGCCTCGGTATATCGGATTCGGGTAGCTCGACATGCCCCATGAACCCCCCAGTCACAGTTGCATCGCCACAAACGGGGCGCACCCGCCGATCCCGTGGACCGACGGATGCGCCTTCGCCCGGTGCACGATATCCACACACATGGCATTTCGCTGGAGTTCCGGTGAAGTTCAGACAGTCTCGGTGATCCGTGACTCGTCCCGATCCGTACCGGATCTCAGGTTCTGTGCGCACCTGTTGGTATGTGGGGCCTGCCTCAATCGGTTGGTGTGCGGATATGTACCTCGGTCGGTCAGCTACGGTACGTGCTCAAGTGGTTGCGGGGGAGGTATTCGGACCGATCGCCTCCGGGACCTGCCGGACGGTCTGGGAGAATGCGGCGTCGGGAGCACGTGCCCGGCCACGAGTGGAAGAGGGACGTACGGTGACCCCCGCGGAGAAGAACTGGGCCGGCAACATCACCTTCGGCGCGAGGCGGCTGTGCGTACCGCGCTCGGTCCGCGAACTGCGCGAGGTGGTGGCCGCCTCCGACGCGGTACGCCCGCTGGGCACCCGGCACTCCTTCAACACCGTCGCCGACACCACCGGCGACCACGTATCCCTCGCGGGGCTCCCACGCGTCGTCGAGATCGACGTCCCGGGGCGCACGGTCGCCGTGTCCGCGGGGCTGCGCTTCGGTGAATTCGCCGCCGAACTGCACGAGGGCGGGTTCGCCCTGGCCAACCTGGGGTCGCTGCCGCACATCTCGGTCGCCGGCGCCGTCGCGACCGGCACCCACGGCTCCGGTGTGGGCAACCGCTCGCTGGCGGGCTCCGTGCGCAAGCTCGCCCTGGTGACGGCCGACGGCGGTATGCGGACCCTGTGGCGTACGGACGAGGACTTCGCCGGGGCGGTGGTGTCCCTGGGCGCGCTCGGTGTGGTGACCTCGCTCGAACTGGACCTGGTGCCCGCCTTCGAGGTACGGCAGTGGGTGTACGAGGACCTGCCCGAGGCCACGCTGACCGCGCGCTTCGACGAGGTGATGTCCGCCGCCTACAGCGTCAGCGTCTTCACCGACTGGAGCCCCGGACCGGTCGGCCAGGTGTGGCTGAAGCACCGGGTGGACAGCGGGGAGCCGGCGGAGGTGCCCGCCGAGTGGCTCGGCGCCCGGCTCGCCGACGGCCCCAGGCACCCGATCCCCGGTGTGCCCGCCGTGAACTGCACGCGGCAGCAGGGCGCGCCCGGCCCCTGGTACCGGCGGCTGCCGCACTTCCGGATGGAGTTCACCCCGAGCAACGGCGACGAGCTCCAGTCGGAGTACTTCGTGGCCCGCGCGGACGCCGTGGCGGCGTACGAGGCCCTGGCCCGGTTGCGGGACCGGATCACGCCGGTGCTCCAGATCTCCGAGATCCGCACTGTCGCGGCCGACGACCTGTGGCTGAGCCCCGCCCACGGCCGGGACTCGGTGGCCTTCCACTTCACCTGGGTGCCCGACGCGGCGGCCGTCGCCCCGGTGGTCGTGGAGATCGAGGCGGCCCTCGCCCCGTTCGGCGCCCGCCCGCACTGGGGCAAGGTCTTCTCGACGGACCCGGAGGTGCTGCGCACGCTCTACCCGAGGTACGCGGACTTCGAGGCGCTGATGGCCGGCCACGACCCGGAGGGCGCCTTCCGCAATCCGTTCCTGGACCGGTACTTCCGGCGCTGAGAGCGGGCCCGGTCAGCGGTTGCCGCGCTCGTCGCGTGCCCGGGACGGCCAGGCGGCCGCGGACCTGCCCGGGGCGAGCTGGTCGACGACCTCGGCCAGCTCCTCGCAGGCGCGCTCGATGCGGTGCCGCACGTTCTGCTGTTCGGCGACGACGGCGGCGAGCAGCAGGGCGGTGAGTGCCACGGCGCCGTTCAGGACCGTGAGGTTGACCATCACCTCCACGATGGTGTGCCCCGCGAACGGGCCGGCCCCGTCCGTCCCCGCCACGATCGCCAGGACCGACACCAGCAGGGCACAGGGCGCGCTGCCCGCCAGCTGGAAGCGCAGGGCGGCCCAGACGAGGATCGGGAACACCAGGTAGATCATGGAGAGCGAGCTCTGGGTCGCCACGACCGTGCCGACGACCGCGACCACCAGCAGCGCCCCCGCCTCCGCCCACCGGTCCGTGATCCGGGGCATCCGCACCCGGCGCAGCACCAGCAGAACGGGGGTGACCATGAGCACCCCCATCACGTCACCGGCCCACCAGGCCGCCCAGACGGACCAGAAGTTGGACGCGGGCAGTTTGCCGTCCACCACGAGCATCCCGGCGCCCGCGGTCGCGCTGATCACCATGGCGGCCATCGCCCCGAGGAACACCAGGGCGACCCCGTCGCGCAACCGGTCCAGCTCCCGGTGGAACCCGGCCCGGCGCAGCAGCAGGTAGGCGGCCACGGGCGCCAGCGTGCTGCCGGCCGCGACGGCGAGCGTGGACAGCGTGACCGTACCGCCCAGCATCGCGACCACGGCCAGCGAACCGACGGCGATTCCGGGCAGCGCGCGCATGCCCAGGTAGAGCAGGCACCCCAGCGCGATCCCGGACGGCGGCCACAACGGGGTGACCACCGCCCCGTGCACGGTCACCTGCCGCAGCAGCCCGAGGCGGGCCGCCCCGTAGTAGGCGGCGGCGACGACCACGACACGCAGGGCCGCCACCAGGTACGGGCGGGTCTTCTCGCTGCGGATCACGGTCTCATCAGACACCGGCCCGCGGTGGACGGCGGTGTGACACGCACGGGCGTTCGCGTGCCGGGCTCATCCTCCGTCGGACGCGCCGGCCTCGTGGCGCAGGACGAGCACCGCCGCGTCGTCCTCGTGCCCGGTGTGCTCGGCGGAGCCCAGGATCGCGTCGGCCAGGGTGTCCGCGTCCTCGGTCACCCGGGCGCGCACGAGCCGCATCACCGCGTCCAGCCCGTCGTCCAGGGAGTACGAGGGGCCCTCGACGACCCCGTCGGTCAGCAGCACGAACGCGCCATCGCCGGCGAGCCGGCGGGCGGTGACCGGGTACTCCTCGCCGGACTGCACACCGAGCGGCAGCCCGCCCTCGTCGTCCGTCGAGCCCGCCTGCCCGTCGGTGGTGGCCCAGACGGCGGCCACGTGGCCGGCCCGGGCGCTCCGCAGTTCCCGGGTGGCGGGGTCGAAGTGGACGAAGGTGCAGGTGGCGAGCAGGCCGGCGTCCTCGGCGAGGAGCAGGTCGTTGGTGCGGCTCATGACCTCGCCCGGGTCGGCCGCCGCCAGCGCGAGCGCGCGCATCGCGATGCGGATCTGGCCCATGAAGGCGGCCGCCTCGACGTCGTGGCCCTGTACGTCTCCGATGGCGAACGCCAGCGAACCGTCGGGCAGCGCGAACCCGTCGAACCAGTCGCCGCCGATGTCCAGGCCGCTGCGCGCGGGCGTGTAGCGGGCGGCGGTCCGCAGTCCGGGCAGCGAAGGCAGGGCGGCAGGGAGCATCTCCCGCTGAAGCGCCTCGGCCAGCTCCACCCGCGCCTGGTACAGCTCCACCTCGCGCCGGGCCCGGGAGGTGAGGTCGTGGAGGGCGGTGAGCAGTTCGTCGGAGCTGGCCGACCGGGGAGGACGACGCCGGTTCATGGGCCGCTCCGCAGTGCAGGGGGTGCCGCTCCGGACACCCTTGGCCGGTCGGTCCGGCAGCCGTCCTGGCACGGCCGCCGCGGTCGTCGCTGTGCCAGCATCCTATTTCGGCCGGGGAGCGCCCGCAGGCCGGGACGGTGGAGGGGCGGGGGAGGCCGGTCGGGTGGATGCTGGAGGTGGACCCGTGCGGCGGCCCGCGCCCGCCGGCCGGCGCGGGCGGGAGGTATGCGATGAACCGCACGCTGGAATGGACGGTGCGCGTCGAACTGTCGGAGGACGACGGGACGACCAGGGCGGAGGCGGTGCTGGACACCGGCGCCGCGAAGCTCACGGGCCAGGGAATCGCCCGGTGCAGTCCCCAGGACCCCGACGTGCCCAAGATCGGTGACGAGGTCGCGGCGAGCCGCGCGATGCACGACGTCGCGGGGCAGCTGATGAGCGTGGCCGACCGCGCCATCACGGAGTCCGGCGCGGGGCGGCCCGACAGCGCGGCGCGGCCGCCGTACGCCTGGTCGGACGCCACGGCCTGAGAACACGCCCGCCGGCCCGTAGCGTGGCCACATGTGCTGGAGCCCGACCGCCGACCTCGTGGCAGGCAGTGCGGTGGCGGCGATCGGTGTGGCCTGCGTCGTACGCGCCCGACGGGCGGGGGACCTGCCGCTGGCGGCGCTGCCCCTGCTGCTCGGGGCCCACCAGATCATCGAGTCCGCGGTCTGGCGGGCGGACGGCGGCAGCGGACCCGCCACACTCGCCTGGGCGGTGATCGCCCTGCCGTTGCTGCCCCTGTGGGTGCCGCTGGGTGTGCTGTGCGCCGCGCCCGCACGCGCGCGGCGCCGTCTCTCCGTGCCGCTCGCCGCCGGTGCCGTGACCGGCGGGGTTCTCGCGTACAGCCTGGCGACCCGCCCGGTGACCGCGCACGTGCGCGGTCACGCCCTCGGCTACGCGGTGGACCTCCCGTACCCGCTGCTGCTGGTCGCGGGCTACCTGGTGGCGACCATCGGCTCGCTCCTCCTGTCCGGCGACCGCCGACTGGTAGGGCTCGGGGTGCTCGTCGCGGGCGGGGCGGCGGTCTGCGCCGCGCTGTGGCGGTATGAGTTCGTCTCCACGTGGTGCGCGTTCGCCGCCGCCTGCTCGGTGGTCCTGCTCGGCTGGACCGGCCGGCCCGACGCGCACGGGGAGGGAGAGCAGGGAACACCCGTGCGCCCGTTCCGAGGGTAACGAAACAGGCGTTCAACAGGCATTATGGTCTGTTTGTTACAAACCCCCTGGTCGGGTATGCCGGCACCACGAATGAGGGAACGGGTCCGTCGCCCGTACGACGGACCCCGTCAATCCCGTGCCGTACGGCTGGTTGCAGCGGACAGGGATTGACAGGTACCCGTGAATTTCCCTCCATGCCGCCTACAGTCGTGTGTGACGGAAATGTCCGTACTTTGTAACACGCCCCGATGCCGTTCCCACGGCCCCGCCGGCGGGGCCAAGGTGTGGCTCCCGGAATCACACCGGGAACGAACAACCACCCGGACCCGACCGGTCCGGGCCTGCACCTGAGGGGTCTTCATGTCCCGTAACGCACGGCGGATCACCGCCGCCGTCCTCGCTTCCGGCGCGCTGGTCGCCGCCGCCGCCCTCCCGGCGGTCGCCGACGGCCACGGCCACGGCCACGGCCACGGCCGGGGTCACCACGACCCGCGCCCGACCGTCGTCCTGGGCGAGATCCAGTACGACAGCCCCGGTCGCGACAACGGCTCCAACCGGAGCCTGAACGGTGAGTGGGTCACCGTCACCAACACCGGCCGGCACACGGTGAACCTGCGCAACTGGACGCTCAGCGACGAGAGCCACCGCACCTACAAGTTCGACCTCCGCCTGCCCGGCCGCTCCTCGGTGCGCGTCCACACCGGCGTCGGCCGCGACACCCGCCACGACGTCTACCAGGACCGGCACAACTACGTCTGGGACAACAGCGACACGGCCACCCTGCGCGACGCGCGCGGCCACAAGGTCGACTCCAAGTCCTGGGGCCGCCACCACCACGGTCCCCGGCGCTGAACCACCGGCGGCGGCCCGCTGAACCCGGGCCGCCGCCGATGGCCTCTCCCCGCGGCGCGTCCCGGCCCACCGGCCGGGGTGCGCCGCACCCGTATGCGCGCGGACGTACGGGAGGCGCCGGGCGTCAGAGATCCTCGTGCGGGATCTCCTGCTCCGTCCACAGAACCTTGCCCTCGGTGCTGTACCGGGTGCCCCAGTGGCTGGCGAGCTGCGAGACGATGAACAGGCCGCGCCCGCCCTCATCGACCGTTCGCGCGTGGCGCAGGTGCGGGGCCACCGGACTGGTGTCGTGGACCTCGCAGGTGAGCGTACGGTCCAGCAGCACCCGCAGCTGGAGCGGCGGGGTGCCGTAGCGGACGGCGTTGGTGATCAGCTCGCTGACGATCAGTTCGGCCGCCTCGATGGTGTCCTCGTCGAGGTTCCAGCCCTCCAGCCGGTCCCGGACCAGGGTGCGCGCCACCGCCGGCGTCGTCCGCTCGTGGGCCAGCTCCCAGGTCGCCACCCGCTCCGGCGGCACCACCCCGGTCCGGGCGAGCAGCAGCGCCGCCCCGTCCGGATCGGCCTCTTCCGGCAGGTTGTACACGATGGCGTCGCACAGGTCCCGCAGCGGCCGCTCCGGATAGGCCAGGGCCTCTTGCACCCGCTCCACCGAATGCTCCTCGGGCAGCAGCGACCCGGTCAGGAACGCCAGCACACTGCCCTCGTCCAGCCGGACCGAGCCGGTCGCGAAGGGCGCGCTGTCCTCCGAGAAGAGCGCGGGCCCCTCCGGCACGTCCAGCGCGAGCGGCCGGCCGTCCGGCCCGATGGCCACCGGTGCGGGATGCCCGGCCCGCGCCACCGTGCACACCTGGGTGAACGGGTCGTAGACCGCGTACAGGCAGGTCGCGGTCAGCGGCTGGCGGTGCAGGGCGTCACCTGGCGGCAGTGACCGGCGCTCCTCCGTCAGCCGGTCGGCGGTGTCGTTGAGCCGGGCCAGCACCTCGTCCGGCTCCAGGTCGAGCCCCGCCAGGGCGTGGATGACGGTGCGCAGCTGGCCCATCGTGATGGCGGTCTGCAGCCCGTGCCCGGCCACATTGCCGATGATCAGCGCGGTCCGGGCGCCGGAGAGCCCGATGGTGTCGAACCAGCAGCCGCTGTTGCGGCCGGGCAGCAGGACCTGCGCGGTCTCGATCGCCACCCGGTCGCCGTCGTGCTGGGGGAGCAGCCGGCGCTGGACGGTCGAGGCGATCACGTGATCGCGGGCGTAGCGCAGCGCGTTCTCGATGCTCAGCGCCGTGTGGGCGGCCGCGGTCAGTGCGAGGGTGAGGTCGCGCTCGTTGTACGGATCGCCCCGGTGCCGGTACAGGCTCACCAGGCCGAGCACGGAGCCATGCAGCTTCAGCGGGGCCACGATCAGGGAGTGCGCGCCGGTCGCCTCGATCATCCGCCGCGTCGCCGGGTCGGCGTCCAGCCAGGGCGTGTCCGGGCCCAGTTGGACGAGCCTGGGCCGCAGATCCGTGACCGCCAGGGCGTACGGGGTCGAATCGGGCAGCCGGCGAAGCTCACCGACCAGGTTGTCCGACGCCGTCTCCGTCCCCCGCACCGCTGCCCGGCGCAGCGGGACGTCCCGGGCCAGCGGGCTCAGCGGCGGATCGGCGCCGCGCAGCACCTCGTCCACCACCTCGACCACGGCCAGGTCGGCGAACTCGGGGACCAGCGCGGACACCAGGCCCTCGCAGGTCGCCGCCACGTCGAGGGAGTGGCCGGCCCCCCTTCGCACGGCGGTGAGCACGTCCGCCCGCACATGCGCCTTCTCCCGTTCGTTGACGTCGACCACGGCCGCCAGCAGGCCGAGCACGCGTCCGTCGTCGGCGTCCAGCCGGTGCAGGGTGACCGTCAGGCTGCGCGAGGGGCCCGGGGCGAGCGCGACGCGCCCCCGGACCGGCTGGTTCAGCATCGGCGCGCCGGTCTTCAGGACCTGGCGCAGCAGGCGCTCCGCCTCGTCGGGGTCGTCGAGCAGATACGCCTGGGTGAAGTACAGACCGATGAGCTCCGCAGGGTCGACCTCCTCGGTGAGGGCGTTGACGCGTACCACCCGCAGCTCCGTGTCCAGGACGTGCAGGCCCACCGCGGACTGGCTGAACAGGGTGTCGAGAAGGGCCTCGGCCATGTCGTCGCCCGTGTCCGCGCCAGGGGCCGTAGTACCGGTGTCCGACACGTCGCACCCCCAACGGGTCACGCCACCCCTGTCGATCGGCAGCTCTCCGGACAGCCTGCGCGCGGCCGGACCGGGCCCGCCACCGCGCGGCGCCGAACGGGTGAGCGCGGGGAATCGCGCGGGGCGGCAACCTTTCCGCGCGCGGCGGCCACTGAGGAGTACCCCACCCGCCCCCAATCCGGAAGGCACGTACCGTGGCTCTCGCGCATCCCCGTACATCCCGCAGACGCCGTACGACCCGGACCCGAACCCTGATCGGCGCCGTCACCGCCGGAATCCTCGCCGCAGCCGGACTGGTCGTCACCGGCCAGACCTCGCACGCCGCGACCGCGCGCCAGGCCGAGGCGCTCGACCGGGGCGTCGTCAGCGTCCACACCGACGCCGGCAACCTCATCAGCTGGCGCTGGCTCGCCACCGACGCCGACTCCGTGGCCTTCAACGTCTACCGCGCCGGTACGAAGGTGAACACCTCGCCCGTCACCGGGTCGACCAACTACTTCCACGCCGGCGCCCCCAACTCGGCCGACTACACCGTGCGCGCGGTCGTCGGCGGCGTCGAGCAGGGCGACTCCGCGCACGCGATCCAGTTCCGCGCCGGCTACAAGGACGTGCCCATCAGCCCGCCCCCGGGCGGCACCACCCCCGACGGGGTCGCCTACACCTACGAGGCCAACGACGCGTCCGTCGGCGACCTCGACGGGGACGGCGCACTCGACTTCGTACTCAAGTGGCAGCCCACCAACGCCAAGGACAACTCACAGTCCGGTTACACGGGCAACACGATCCTGGACGGCGTCAGGCTCGACGGCACCCGGCTCTGGCGGATCGACCTCGGCCGCAACATCCGCTCCGGCGCGCACTACACCCAGTTCCAGGTGTACGACTACGACGGCGACGGCCGGGCCGAGGTGGCGACGAAGACCGCCGACGGCAGCGTCGACGGCCGGGGCACCGTGATCGGCAGCGCGTCGGCCGACCACCGCAACTCCTCCGGCTACGTGCTGTCCGGCCCCGAGTACCTCACCATGTTCAACGGCCTGACGGGAGCCGCCATGGGCACCGTCGACTACGTCCCCGCACGCGGAACCGTCTCCTCCTGGGGCGACAGCTACGGCAACCGCGTCGACCGCTTCCTCGCCGGCACCGCCTACCTGGACGGCAGCAGGCCCTCGCTGATCATGGCGCGCGGCTACTACACGCGTACGGTGATCGCCGCCTGGGACTGGCGCGGCGGGGCGTTCACCCGGCGCTGGACCTTCGACACCAACAGCTCGACCAACACCGGCCGCGGCTACGACGGCCAGGGCAACCACCAGCTGTCGGTCGCCGATGTCGACGGCGACGGCAAGGACGAGATCGTCTACGGCGCCATGGCCGTCGACGACAACGGCAGCTCCCTGTGGACCACGAAGAACGGCCACGGCGACGCGATGCACGTCGGCGACCTGGACCCCGCGCGCCCGGGCCTGGAGGAGTTCAAGGTCGACGAGGACGGATCGAAGCCCTCGTCCTGGATGGCCGACGCGAAGACGGGGCAGATCATCTGGTCGACGCCCGCCGGCGGCGACAACGGACGCGGCGTCAGCGACGACATCTGGGCGGGCAGCGCCGGCGCCGAGTCCTGGTCGTCCGCGGCTTCCGGACTGCGCGACCCGCACGGCACGGTGGTCGCGAGCCGCAAGCCCTCCAGCACCAACTTCCTCGCCTGGTGGGACGGTGACACCACCCGGGAACTGCTGGACGGCACCCACATCGACAAGTACGGCACCGCCGGCGACACCCGGCTGCTGACCGGTGCCTCGGTCCACTCCAACAACAGCACCAAGGCCACCCCGGTCATCTCCGGCGACCTGTTCGGCGACTGGCGCGAAGAGGTGGTCTGGGCGACGACGAACAACACCGCGCTACGGATCTACTCCACGCCGTACGAGACCGGCACGAGGATCACCACCCTGCTCCACGACACCACCTACCGCACCGCGCTGGCCTGGCAGAACACGGCGTACAACCAGCCACCGCACCCCGGCTTCTTCATCGGTGCCGGCATGGCGACCGCCCCGAGGCCCACGGTGTGGATCCCCTGAGCGGAGCCCGGCCCTCCCCGCACAGCCGCGGGGAGGGCCGGGCCCGGCCGCCTCAGGCCTCCAGCGCCGCCGAGACCACGGCCTTGGCCTCCTCCTGGACCTGCGTCAGGTGGTCGGCGCCCCGGAACGACTCCGCGTAGATCTTGTACACGTCCTCCGTGCCGGAGGGACGGGCGGCGAACCAGGCGTTCTCCGTGGTCACCTTGATGCCGCCGATCGCGGCGCCGTTGCCCGGGGCCGAGGTCAGCACGGCGGTCACCGGCTCGCCCGCGAGGGTGTCCGCGTCGACCTGCTCGGGGGAGAGGCGCGCCAGCACCGCCTTCTGCTCGCGGTCCGCCGGCGCGTCGATGCGCGCGTACGCGGGCTCGCCGAACCGGGAGGTCAGCGCGGCGTAGTGCCGGGACGGGGACTCCCCGGTGACCGCCTGGATCTCGGAGGCGAGCAGGGCGAGCAGGATGCCGTCCTTGTCGGTCGTCCACACCGAGCCGTCCCGGCGCAGGAACGACGCCCCCGCCGACTCCTCACCGCCGAAGCCCAGCGACCCGTCGGCCAGCCCGTCCACGAACCACTTGAAGCCGACCGGCACCTCGACGAGCCGACGGCCGAGGTCGGCGGCGACGCGGTCGATCATGCCGGAGGACACGAGCGTCTTGCCGATGCCCGCCCCGGCCGGCCAGTTCTGCCGGTGCGCGTACAGGTAGTTGATGGCCACGGCGAGGTAGTGGTTGGGGTTCATCAGCCCGGCGTCCGGGGTGACGATCCCGTGCCGGTCGGCGTCGGCGTCGTTGCCGGTGGCGATCTGGTAGCGGTCGCGCTGCCCGATCAGCGAGGCCATCGCGTGCGGCGACGAGCAGTCCATCCGGATCTTCCCGTCCCAGTCCAGCGTCATGAACCGCCAGGTGGGATCGGTCAGCGGGTTGACGACGGTCAGGTCGAGCCGGTGCTGCTCGGCGATCCGTCCCCAGTACGCGACCGACGCCCCGCCCAGCGGGTCCGCGCCGATCCGTACGCCCGCCTCGCGTACCGCGTCCAGGTCCAGGACGGAGGGCAGGTCCGCCACGTACGTGCCGAGGAAGTCGTACCGGCCGGTCGTCGGCGCGGCCAGCGCCCGGGTGTACGGCACCCGGCGGACCTCCTTGAGCCCGCCCGTGATGATCTCGTTGGCCCGGTCCTGGATCCAGCCGGTCGCGTCCGACCCGGCCGGACCGCCGCTCGGCGGGTTGTACTTGAAACCGCCGTCGCCGGGCGGGTTGTGGGACGGGGTGACCACCACCCCGTCCGCCAGGCCCGAGGTGCGGCCGCGGTTGTACGTGAGGATGGCGTGCGAGACGGCGGGCGTCGGGGTGTACCCGTCCTCGGTGTCGATGAGTACCCGTACGTCGTTGGCGGCGAACACCTCCAGTGCGGTGACCCGGGCCGGCTCCGACAGGGCGTGGGTGTCCGCCCCGAGGAACAGCGGCCCGTCCGTCCCCTGCTGGGCCCGGTACTCGCTGATGGCCTGGCTCGTCGCCGCGATGTGGTCCTCGTTGAACGCGGTGGCCGTCGACGAACCGCGGTGCCCGGACGTGCCGAACGCCACCCGCTGGCCGGGCTCGGCCGGATCGGGGTGCAGCGCGTAGTACGCCGTCACCAGCCGTGCCACGTCGGTCAGGTCCTCGGGGCGCGCCTGCTGTCCGGCTCGTGCGTGCGGCATCTGCCACTCCTCCGTATCGGTCGGTCGGTGCGATGTGCCCGTGCGGTCATTTTCGCGGGTCCCGGCCCTCGCCGGGTGCCCGCCCCGCCGTCCGGACGGCCACCGCCGCCGCGTACCCGGCGGGGGCGGCCACATCGGTGACGGTCCAGCCCGGCGGGCCCAGCGGGCGCGGGCCGGTGCCCACGTGCTCCCGGTTCAGACCGCCCGCGAGGCCGATGCCCTCGCCCTTGAGGTACGCCTCCTTGCGGGTCCACACCCGGGCGAAGGCGGCGGGCCGCCCCTCCCGCGGAAGCTCGGCCAGCTCGGCAGCCTCCGCCGGGTGCAGCTGCCCCGTGATCTCGGCCACGACCCGCGCCTCGGGGACGCGTTCGACGTCCACGCCGACGGGTACGTCCGCGAAGGCCAGCAACGCGACGTCCCGGGTGTGCGAGAGCGAGAAGTGCACCCCGCCGTCGGTCGCCGGCCTGCCGTGCGGGCCGGCGCAGGACGGGCAGCGCTCCCGGGTCAGCCGTACGGCTTCCGGGGCGACGCCCTGGCGGGCGCCGAGCAGCAGCCGCAGAGCCACGTGGGCGGCGGTGTAGCAGTCGCGGTCGGCCGGGAAGGCGAGCTTCTTCACGCGTTCGAGCTCCGAGGCGTCGAGGATGCGGGGCGCCAGCGACCGGGCGGTCCCGGCGACCTGCTTCGTGTCCACCTGCCACACGGAGGGAGTGCCGGCGGGCCAGCAGGGTGCGGGCCCCCGGTATCCGTCCTCGGTCAGTGTGAACACATGGGGCTGGTACACCGTTACGTCGTTTCCTCGGCGGGGGCGGGTGCCGCGGGCGGGCACCGGGTGGGACAGGGCGCTCTTATCCTATGGAGATCCGGACCGGGCCCGACGTACGTTCGATCACCGTGTGCCCCGCGCCCCGGCGGCGGCCCCTCGGACAGGAGCGAACCCATGCCGTCGGACAGCATTCCCGCCGTGCTCCGCGCAGCGCGTGCGGACGATGCCGGCCCCCTCACCGGGCTCTTCCTCGAATCCCGCGCCGCCGCCATGCCGTACCTGGCCCGGGTGCACAGCGACGAGGCCACCCTCGCCTGGCTGACCCATGTGGTGCTCCCCGGCACCGACGTCCTGGTGGCCGAGACTCGTGAGGGCGGGGAGACGCGGATCGCAGGCTTCGTCTCGCTGGACGGTACCGAGCTGGAGCACCTCTACATCGCCCCCGGGCTGCGCCGCCGAGGCATCGGTTCGCTCCTGCTGGAAGCGGCCAAGGCAGCCCGCCCGGAGGGGCTCGCCCTGTACACCTTCCAGCGCAACGCCGCGGCGCGGGCGTTCTACGAGCGCCACGGGTTCACCGCGGTCGCGTTCGACGACGGCAGCCGCAACGAGGAGAAGGAGCCGGACGTCCGGTACCGGTGGAGCCCCGCCAGGTGAACCGTTCCGGCTGACGGGCGAAGAGAACGAGGGGCGGGTCCGCGGAGGCGGTCCCGCCCTTCTTCATGCCCGGAACACCCCGGGGGATCACCCCCTCCCAACTGGCAGCTTTCAGCGGTTTGCGTAGACGCGCAAATTCCTTGCGTTGAGGGGCGGTGGTAAAGGACACCGTCGGCGCGGCATCAATTGCCCTTAATGTCACGCTAGTTGGCTCCGGTGCACCCGTCCTGCGGAGTCGCCGACTTCTGCCGGAACGGTGGACTCCATGTCAGTTCTCTGCAACTCTCTGACCGCAAAACGCAAAAGGCCATCCTGTCGGTGCAGGAATTCATGTACGGGCAGGTTTCGCAGACTGAGCCGCGCCTCGGCCACCCCGTGCCGAGGCGGCAGATCGGGGACAGATGAGAACGCGACGCTGGAGATGGCGGATCCTTTCCGCGACCGTCTCCACCAGCCTGATGATGGTCGCCTGGCCGGCGCTGAACGCCTCGGCCGCCGGCGGCCCGGACATCGCGGCCGGCCACCGCACCGCCGCGAGCAGCGGGAAGTCCGCCGGGAACATCGCCGACGGGCAGCAGTCGACGTACTGGGAGGGGTCGGGCAAGTCCCTGCCCCAGTGGGTGCAGAGCGACCTGGGCAAGGTCACCCGCATCGACCAGGTCACGCTGAAGCTCCCCGCCGACTGGTCGGCCCGCCGCCAGACGCTCTCCCTCCAGGGCAGCGTCGACGGCACCAGCTTCTCCACGCTGAAGACCTCGGCCTCCTACAGCTTCGCGCCGGGCAGCTCCAACACGGTGACCATCGGCTTCCCGGCCACCCGGGCCCGTTTCGTACGGGCGGACATCACCGCGAACACCGGGGCCGTCAACGGCCAGCTCGCCGAGATGGAGGTCCGGGCCGCGGCGGAGTCCTCGGTCAACCTCGCAGCCGGGCGCCCCCTCACCGCCAGCAGCTACACCCAGACGTACGTCGCGGCCAACGCCAACGACAGCAACCGGGCCAGCTACTGGGAGAGCCGCAACAACGAATTGCCGCAGTGGATCCAGGCCGACCTGGGTTCGTCCGTCCGGGTCGACCGCGTGGTGCTGCGGCTGCCCGACGGCTGGGAGACCCGCAGCCAGACCCTGAAGATCCAGGGCAGCGCCAACGGCTCGGACTTCAGCGACCTCACCCAGGCCAAGGCGTACTCCTTCAGCCCCGGATCGGGCGAGACGGCGACGGTCACCCTCGACGCCACCACCACCCGCTACGTCCGCGTCCTGGTCAGCGCCAACACCGTCCAGCCCGGCGCCCAGGTCTCCGAGCTGGAGATCTACGGCCCCGAGTCCGGTGACACCCAGGCACCGAGCGCCCCGACGCAACTGGCGTACACCGAACCGGACACCGGCCAGATCAGGCTGGCCTGGAAGGCGTCGACGGACGACACCGCCGTCACCGGGTACGACATCTACGCCGACAACACCCTGCTGACCAGCGTCGCCGGTGACGTCACCACGTACACCGACACCCGCCCCGCCGGTGCCACCGTCTCGTACTACGTGCGGGCCAAGGACGCGGCGGGCAACGTCTCCGGCAACAGCAACACCGTCACCCGCAAGGGGGACTCCGGTGACACCCAGGCGCCCACCGCACCGGCGAACCTGAGCTTCACCGAGCCCGCCTCCGGGCAGATCAAGCTGGCCTGGACGGCGTCCAGCGACAACAAGGGCGTCACCGGGTACGACATCTACGCCAACAACGTGCTGCGCAAGAGCGTGGCCGGCGATGTCACCACGTACACCGACACCCAGCCCGCCGGTGCCACCGTCTCGTACTATGTGCGGGCCAGGGACGCGGCGGGCAACGTCTCGGGTGACAGCAACACCGTCACCCGCAACGGCTCCACCGGCACCGCCTCCAACCTGGCCGTCGGCAAGCCCGTCACCGCCTCCTCCGTGGTGCACACCTTCGTCGCGGAGAACGCCAACGACAACCAGCTCTCCACCTACTGGGAGGGCGCGGGCGGCAGCTACCCCAACACCCTCACGGTGAAGCTGGGCGCCAACGCCGACACCCAGAGCGTCGTCGTCAAGCTCAACCCGGACAGCAGCTGGGGGGCCAGGACCCAGAACATCCAGGTCCTCGGGCGTGAGCAGAGCGCCTCGGTCTACACGAGCCTGGTCGCCGCGAAGGACTACGCGTTCAGCCCGGGCAGCGGCAACACGGTGACCATCCCGGTCGACGCGCGGGTCGCCGACGTCCAGCTGAAGTTCACCTCCAACACCGGCGCGCCCGCCGGGCAGGTCGCGGAGTTCCAGGTGCTGGGTGCCCCGGCTCCCAATCCGAACCTCCAGGTCAGCGCGTTGACGGCGAGCCCGGCCGCACCCGTCGAGTCGGACCCGGTCACGCTCACCGCGACGGTGCGCAACACCGGCGCCGTCGCCGCCCCGGCCGGCAAGCTCGAATTCCGGCTCGGCGGCACCAAGGTCGCCACCGCCAACGTGGGTGCGCTCGCCGCCGGGGCCTCCGCACAGGTCACTGCCGACATCGGGGCGCGCGACGCGGGCACGTACACGCTGAGCGCGGTCGCCGACCCGGACAACCAGATCATCGAGCAGAACGAGACCGACAACACCTACACCAGCGCCTCCGGCCTGGTCGTGAAGCCGGTCGCCAGCTCCGACCTGGTGCCCACCGCGGTCACCACCTCGCCCTCGGCCCCGGCCCAGGGCGACAACGTCACCTTCACCGTCGCCATCAGGAACCAGGGCACGGTCGCTTCGGCCTCGGGCGGTCACGCCGTCACCGTGACCCTGCTCGACTCCAAGGGCGCCACGGTGAAGACCCTCACCGGAAGCTACAACGGCTCGATCGCCGCCGGCGCCACCAGCGCCCCGGTGAACCTCGGCTCCTGGACGGCGGTCAACGGCTCGTACACCGTGAGGACGGTCGTCGCGGACGACGCCCAGGAACTTCCGGTCAAGCGCGAGAACAACACCGCCAGCAGCTCCTTCTTCGTCGGGCGCGGCGCCAACATGCCGTACGACACCTATGAGGCGGAGGACGGCGTCACCGGCGGCGGCGCGAAGGTCGTCGGGCCCAACAGGACCGTCGGCGACGTCGCGGGCGAGGCGTCCGGCCGCAAGGCCGTCACGCTGAACGACACCGGCAACTACGTCGAGTTCACCACCAGGGCCAGCACCAACACCCTGGTGACCCGCTACTCCATCCCGGACTCCGCGGGCGGCGGCGGGATCGACTCCAAGCTCAACATCTACGTGGACGGCGCCTTCCTCAAGGCGATCGACCTGACCTCGAAGTACGCCTGGCTGTACGGCGCCGAGACCGGCCCCGGCAACTCCCCGGGCTCCGGTTCACCCCGGCACATCTACGACGAGGCCAACGTGATGCTGGGGAAGACCGTCCCGGCGGGGAGCAGGATCCGGCTGCAGAAGGACGCGGCGAACACCAGCACCTACGCGATCGACTTCATCGGCCTGGAGCAGGCCACCCAGATCGCCAACCCGGACCCGGCCGCCTACGCCGTTCCGACCGGATTCACCCACCAGGACGTCCAGAACGCCTTGGACAAGGTGCGGATGGACACCACGGGCAAGCTGGTGGGCGTCTACCTGCCGGCCGGCGACTACGAGACCGCCAGCAAGTTCCAGGTGTACGGCAGAGCGGTCAAGGTGATCGGTGCGGGGCCCTGGTACACCAGGTTCCACGCGCCCTCGACGCAGGAGAACACCGACATCGGCTTCCGGGCCGAGGCCAGTGCCAAGGGGTCGACGTTCGCGAACTTCGCGTACTTCGGGAACTACACCTCGCGCATCGACGGACCGGGCAAGGTGTTCGACTTCTCCAACGTCTCGGACGTGGTGATCGACAACATCTGGGACGAGCACACGGTGTGCCTCTACTGGGGCGCCAACACCGACAGCATCACCATCAAGAACTCCCGTATCCGCAACACGTTCGCCGACGGCATCAACATGACCAACGGTTCGACGGACAACCACGTCGTCAACAACGAGTCGCGGGCCACCGGTGACGACAGCTTCGCGCTGTTCTCGGCGATCGACTCCGGCGGCGCGGACATGAAGAACAACGTCTACGAGAACCTGACGTCCCTCCTGACCTGGCGCGCGGCGGGTGTGGCCGTCTACGGCGGCTACGACAACACCTTCCGCAACATCCGCATCGCGGACACCCTGGTCTACTCCGGGATCACGGTCAGCTCGCTGGACTTCGGCTACCCGATGAACGGTTTCGGGACCGGTCCGACGACCATCGAGAACGTCTCCGTGGTCCGCTCCGGCGGCCATTTCTGGGGCTCGCAGACCTTCCCCGCCATCTGGCTGTTCTCCGCCTCCAAGGTCTTCCAGGGCATCCGGATCAACCACGTCGACATCGTCGACCCGACGTACAGCGGCATCATGTTCCAGACCAACTACGTGGGAGGCCGGCCGCAGTTCCCGATCAAGGACACGATCCTGACCGACATCTCCATCTCCGGCGCACGCAAGAGCGGCGACGCCTTCGACGCCAAGTCCGGCTTCGGGCTGTGGGCCAACGAGATGCCCGAGGCCGGCCAGGGGCCCGCCGTCGGTGAGGTCACCTTCAACGGGCTCAGGTTCAGCGACAACGCCCAGGACGTGAAGAACACGACGTCCACCATGAAGATCAACATCAACCCGTAGCAATTCCCGCGTACAGGGGCGCCGTCCGGTCCGCCGGGCGGCGCCCCATGCTGTCCACGCGCCTGATTCCGCATGCGGCGTACCCATGGCTGTCAAACTTTTACGAAAACTGCGCGAGATATTGCGTTCACATGTCGACGCTGGTTGAGTGTGCCTCGCCCCGGCAGTCAGTCGGCCGAGGGCCATCCACGCTCATGCCCGAAGGGGACCATCGATGAGAAGTGCTGGGTTGCGCCGCACACGCCGTATCAGCCGCGCCTCCGCGGCTGCCCTTGTCACCGCACTTGCCCTGACCTCGCTCGCCTCCTGCGGCACGAGCAGCAGCAAGGACGACGACTCGAGCAGTTCGTCCAAGGGATCGTCCGACCCTTCGGCTCCGCTGGACCCGAAGACCAAGGTGACGATCTCGATCGACTGCATGCCGCCGGCGGCCAAGGCGGCGGAGCTGCGGGAGTGGAAGGAGGACATCAAGACGTTCAACGAGAAGTACCCGAACGTCACGATCAACGGGAAGTCCACCCCGGGTCAGTGCAACGAGCCGCCCCGCTTCACCGCCATGCTGAAGGGGAAGTCGCAGCCCGACGTCTTCTACGCCTATTTCAGCGACCTCCAGCAGGTCCTGGACAACGACGGGGCCGAGGACATCTCCGCCTACGTCACGGACAAGACGGTCCCCGCGCTGAAGGACATCCAGCCCCAGGTCGTCGACGTGGCCCGCAAGGACGGCAAGCTGTACGGCCTGCCGACCAGCAACTACACCATGGGCCTGATGATCAACCGGAAGCTGTTCAAGCAGGCCGGCCTCGACCCGAACACCCCGCCTGCCACCTGGGACGAGGTCCGCGCCGCCGCCAAGAAGATCGCCGGCCTCGGCAAGGGCATCTCCGGCTACGGCGAGTACAGCGCCGGCAACAACGGCGGCTGGCACTTCGCCGCCACCCAGTTCGGGCTCGGCGGTGATGTCGTCGACGCCACCGGCAAGAAGGCCGCCTTCAACAACGAGACCGGCAAGCAGGTCCTCCAGCAGCTGCACGACATGCGCTGGGAGGACGACAGCATGGGCAAGACCCAGCTGCTCAAGTGGGGCGACCTCCAGAAGCAGATAGCCAGCGACAAGCTCGGCATGTTCCTCGCCGCCCCCGACGACATCGCCTACATGGTGCAACAGCTCGGCGCCTCGTACGAGACCTTCGGCCTGGGCCCGATCCCCGGCGCCAAGGGCACCCTCTTCGGCGGCAACAACTACCTGATCAAGAAGGGCAGCTCGCCCGACCAGATCAAGGCCGCCATCGCCTGGCTCAACTTCAAGAACCTCACCCCCGGCAAGGGCCAGTTCGACTGGGCCCGCACCAAGGCCGACAAGCTCCCCGTCGGACTGCCGCAGCCGAACTTCTTCCTCGGCGAGAGCAAGACCAAGGACGACGCCGCGCGCGCCGCGAACGCGACGATGCCCGTCGAGAACTTCAAGGCCTTCATGGACAACCCCGTCCCCGGCAAGGCCGAGCCCCCGAAGGCCCAGGAGATCTACAAGATCCTCGACAACGCCATGTCGGGCGTCCTGACCAACAGGAACGCCGACGTCGACAAGCTGCTCTCCACCGCCGAGCAGCAGGTCAACCAGGTCCTGGCGAACCAGTAACGGACGCGCGGGGCCGGGTCACGCGGACTCGGCCCCGCATCCGCCCCCGTCCGCTGCCGCGCTCGCAGCACACCGGCACCGAGGAGACACCATGTCGGCCCCAACCCTGTCCCCCCGCAAGGCGACCAGGCCTCGCCCAGGACACCCAGGCCCCGCCCGCCGGGACTCCGCCCGCGAGGAGTTCCTGCGCGCCCTGCGCCGCAACATCTCAGCGCACGGCTTCCTGATCGGAGCGGTGCTCTGCTTCTCGCTCTTCTCCTGGTATCCGATGGTCCGGGAATTCATCCTGGCCTTCCAGAAGAACGAGGACGGCACCACCACCTGGGCCGGCTGGTCCAACCTCACGTACGTGTTCAACGACCCGGCCTTCTGGCAGGCCTGGCGCAACACCCTCCTTTTCACGGTGCTCGCCCTGCTCCTCGGCTTCGTCGTCCCGTTCGCCGTCGCCGTGGTGCTCAACGAGTTCCGGCACGGACAGGGCTACCTGCGGCTGCTCGTCTACCTCCCCGTGATGCTGCCGCCGGTCGCCTCGGTGCTGCTCTTCAAGTACTTCTACGACCCCGGCTACGGCCTCTTCAACCGCATCCTGGGCATCTTCCACCTGCCCGAACAGCAATGGCTCCAGGACACCAGCACCTCCATGCTCTCCGTCGTCATCGCGGCGACCTGGATGAACATGGGCGGCGCCACCCTCATCTACCTCGCCGCGCTCCAGGGCATCCCCGGCGAGCTGTACGAGGCCGCGGAACTCGACGGCGCGGGACTGCTGCGCAAGATCTGGCACGTCACCATCCCGCAGACCCGCCTCATCCTCTCGCTCCTGCTGCTCATGCAGATCATCGCGACGATGCAGGTCTTCACCGAGCCGTTCCTGCTCACCAACGGCGCCGGCCCCGAGGGCTCCACCACCACCGTGGTCTACCTCATCTACCAGTACGCCTTCAACTTCAACAACTACGGCAGCGCGGCGGCACTCGGCCTCGTCCTGCTCGTCGTCCTCGCGGGATTCTCCGCGGTGTACGTACGACTGAGCCGCAGCAGCGAAGACTAGGACGGGAGCCAGGACCATGGCATCGAACACGCTTGTCTCCCGGCGCGGGAGCACCTCACGCAAGTCCGCACGGCGCAGGTCCGAGGGCGGCGCCGAGCGCGCCCGCCAGCGCACCCTGATCTCGCCGGCCCAGCTCGGCAGGCCCCGCGGCAAGGCCGTCTACTGGATCGTCTTCGGTCTGGTGATGGTCGTGTTCACGGCGGTCTTCCTGGGGCCCCTGTACTGGATGGTCACCGGTGGCCTGAAGACCACCCAGGAGGTGGTGCAGAGCCCGCCCACGGCCTTCCCCAGCTCCATCCACACCGAGAACTACAGCCAGGCATGGACCGTCATGGACCTGTCCAAGCTGCTGTTCAACACCCTGTACTACGCCTTCGGCGCGCTCGCCTTCCAGCTGATCTTCGACGTCGCCGCCGCCTACTCGCTGTCCAAGCTGCGGCCGGTCTTCGGCAAGGTCATCCTCGGCATGATGCTGGCCACGCTGATGATCCCGGCCACCGTGCTCGTCGTCCCGCAGTACCTCACGGTCCTCGACGTCCCCCTGGTCCAGCGCAACCTCGTCAACTCGCCCTGGGCGATCTGGCTGCCGTCCGTCACCAACGCCTTCAACATCTTCCTGCTGAAGCGGTTCTTCGACTCCATCCCCGGCGAGCTCCTCGACGCCGCGGCCATGGACGGCGCCTCACCGCTGCGCACCCTGCGCTCGATCATCCTGCCCATCTCGCGGCCGATCCTCGGAGTCGTCTCCATCTTCGCCGTCGTCGGCGTGTGGAAGGACTTCCTCTGGCCGATGCTCACCCTGCCCGACCCCGGCAAGCAGACGCTCAACGTGGGCATCTACTCCCTGGCCAGCGGTGTCCCCGAGAACGTCCTCATCGCCGCGCTCACCATCGCGTCGATCCCGACGCTGCTGATCTTCCTGCTCTTCCAGCGCAACATCATGAGCGGTCTCACCGCGGGCGGCCTCAAGGGCTGACGCCCGCCCCACCAGCCGCCAACCCCTCAGCACTCCGCCGCCGGCCCACCCATCCTGCCCCGCCTGCCGGGCCGGCGGCGGAGTCCCACCTGCCCGAAAGGAACGTCAGTGGCAGCCAACCGTCCGTCCGAGGCCACCGCACAGTGGTGGCGCGACGCCGCCATCTACCAGATCTACGTACGCAGCTTCGCCGATGGCGACGGCGACGGCACCGGCGATCTGGCAGGGGTACGGGCCAGGCTGCCCTACCTCGTCGAACTGGGCGTCGACGCCCTCTGGTTCACCCCCTGGTACCTCTCACCGCTGGCCGACGGCGGCTACGACGTGGCCGACTACCGCACCATCGACCCCGCGTTCGGCACCCTCGCCGAAGCCGAGAAACTCATCGCCGAGGCCCGCGAGCTGGGCATCCGCACCATCGTCGACATCGTGCCCAACCACGTCTCCGACCAGCACGCCTGGTTCCGCGCCGCCCTCGAAGCCGGCTCCGGCAGCCCCGAGCGCGACCTCTTCCACTTCCGCAAGGGCCGCGGCGCGAACGGCGAGATCCCGCCCAACGACTGGGTCTCCGAATTCGGCGGCACCCCCTGGACCCGGCTCGACGACGGCGAGTGGTACCTCCACCTCTTCGCCACCCAGCAGCCCGACCTCAACTGGGCCCACCCCGCCGTCCGCCGCGAACACGAGGACGTGCTGCGCTTCTGGTTCGAACGCGGCGTCGCCGGCGTACGCATCGACTCCGCCGCCCTCCTCGCCAAGGACCCCGCGCTGCCCGACTTCACCCTCGGCAGCGACCCGCACCCCTTCGTCGACCGCGACGAACTCCACGACATCTACCGCTCCTGGCGTGCCATCGCCGACGAGTACGGCGGCGTCTTCGTCGGCGAGGTCTGGCTGCCCGACACCGAGCGCTTCGCCCGCTACCTGCGCCCCGACGAGCTGCACACCGCCTTCAACTTCAACTTCCTCGCCTGCCCCTGGGAGCCGGAGAAGCTGCGCGGCGCCATCGACGACACCCTCGCCGAGCACGCCTCCGTCGGCGCCCCCGCCACCTGGGTGCTCTGCAACCACGACGTCACCAGGACCGTCACCCGGTACGGGCGTGAGGAGACCGGCTTCGACTTCGCGGCCAAGGCCTTCGGCACCCCCACCGACCTGGCGCTCGGCACCCGCCGCGCCCGCGCCGCCGCCCTGCTCTCGCTGGCCCTGCCCGGCGCCGCCTACCTCTACCAGGGCGAGGAACTCGGTCTGCCCGAGGCCGACATCCCGCTGGACCGCATCCAGGACCCGATGCACTTCCGGAAGAACGGCACCGACCCGGGCCGGGACGGCTGCCGCGTGCCCATGCCCTGGGCGGCGGGCGAGCCCTACGCCGGATTCGGCGCCACCGCGGAACCCTGGCTCCCGCAGCCGGAGGGCTGGTCCGGATACGCCGCCGACATCCAGAACGGCGACCCGGACTCCATGCTCGGCCTCTACCGCGAGGCCCTGCGGCTGCGGCGCACCGAGCCGGGCTTCGGTACGGAGGGGGAGCCCGGCATCCAGCGGCTGACCTGGCTCGACGCCGCGCCGGGGGTGCTCGCCTTCGCCAGGACCGACGGACTGCTGTGCGTCGTCAACCTGGCCGCCGAGCCTGCGGAGCTGCCCCCGCACAGCGCGCTGCTGCTCACCAGCGGGCCGCTGGACGAGGCGGGCCGCCTCCCGCGGGACACGGCGGTGTGGCTGCGCGCCTGACGAGGCCACGGGCGTACGGGGCCGGGCGCGTGGGAGCGCGTCCAGCCCCGTACGGCAGGTTCGCGGGCGGGCCGGGGCTGCGGCACAGTGGGCATATGGACGCTCCGAACGATCTGAATGCCCTCGCCGCCGAGCACCTGGCCGCCGCCCGCGAAGCCCCGCACGGCCGCAGCGCCCACCTCCTGCTCCACCAGGACCCGTTGCGGCAGACCGTCATCGCCCTGACGTCCGGCTCCGCGCTCGACGAGCACAACGCCCCGCCCGCCGCCTCGCTCCAAGTCCTGCGCGGCTCCGTCCGGCTCACCGCCGTCTCCGGCGACGTGGAACTGACACCCGGACGGCTGCACCCGATCCCGCAGGAGCGGCACGGGCTGCTCGCCCTGGAGGACGCCGTCGTCCTCCTCACCGCCGTCAATCCCTGAGACCCTTGTGGGAGCGCTCTCCGGGTCGGCAGGATGAGCCCGTGACGATCCTTCCCGGCCCACGGGCCTACCGACCCGACGACAGCGCGGCGCTCGCGGACATCTGCATACGCACCGCCGCCGGCGGCGGCGACGCCCGGGACATCTACCCGGACCACGAACTGGTGCCGGCCATTTTCGCCACGCCCTACGCCCACCTCGAACCCGAGCTGACGTTCGTCCTCGACGACGGCACGGGCCGCGCGGTCGGCTACATCCTCGGCACGGCCGACACCCCGCGCTTCGTCAAGGAGTTCCGCGAGCACTGGCTGCCCCGGGTCGCGGACCGCTACCCCCTGCCTGGGGGCCCGCCCCGGAGCCCCAGCGACGAGATGACCGCCCTCCTGCACAACCCGGAGCGCATGGTCCTGCCCGAGGTCGCCGACCACCCGGCCCACCTGCACATCGACCTGCTGCCCGACTGGCAGGGCAAGGGGTACGGGAGGGCGCTGATGAA
Organism: Streptomyces sp. 2131.1; assembly: GCF_900105515.1. Lineage (GTDB taxonomy): Bacteria > Actinomycetota > Actinomycetes > Streptomycetales > Streptomycetaceae > Streptomyces > Streptomyces drozdowiczii. Next base: position 6,650,363 of record NZ_FNSY01000001.1, read on the forward strand.
CACCTTCCTCGCGGCCCTGCACGCCCGGGGGGTGCGGGGCGTGCACCTCTCCATGCTCACCTCCAACACCCCCGCCAGGGCCTTCTACGACCGGCTCGGCTTCACCGAGATCCAGGTCCCGGACCCGGGCCCCGTCACGTATCTCGTACGCGGCACGCAGCCGGATTCCTAGGCCGTCTCCGGCGCACCTCCAGCCGGTTTCCATCCCGGCGGGTGCCGCCCGCATCTGCTGGGCAGGTACTCGTCGACCGCCGTCACCCGGGCGGCGGGTCCCGGTGGGAGGCGTGTGACGTGAGCGAGCAGACCGTGTGGCAATTCACCGATGACCGGGGGCAGTTGTCGGCAACCGGGGAGCGCCCGCAGCGGGTGCTCGCCTATATCCAGGCCGGGGCGACCCTGTGGGACCACGGGATACGCCCGGCCGGGCTCTTCGGCTCCGGCCACGACGCCCCGGCCGCCCCGGACCCCGCGAAGACCGGGTCGCTGCCCCTGGACGGCATCGCGTACGCCGGTGCCGGCACCGCCCTGGACGTCGACGCCTTACTGAGCGGCGCGACCGACCTCGTCGTCGCCGTCAGCTACGGCGGCGGCCAGGTCTACGGCCTCGACCCGGAGACGGCCAAGCACCTGGAGGGCCACGTCCCGGTCGTCGTCATCGACGTGGGCCAGGCCCGTACCCTCGCCGAAGTCGGCGACCGTTTCGCGGAGCTGGCGCGCTCGCTCGGCGCCGAGGAGCCCGCGGCGGCGACCGCGGAGCTGGACGTGGCGAGGGCGCGGCTGCGGGCGCTCACCGAGGGCCCCGACAGGGCGAGGGTCCTCGCCCTGTCACCGGCCGGCCAGGAGCAGGCGCACCTCGCCCGCCCCCGCATGTGGCCCGAGCTGCGGGTCCTCGCCGACCTGGGCGTCTGCCTCCTGGAGCCCGCCGACGGCCCCGGCGTCAACTGGTCCACGACCGGCTGGGCCGACGCCGCCGCGCTGCGCCCCGACGTCGTCCTCGCCGACATCCGCTCCAACGCCACCCCGCTCGACGAGTTGCGCGACAACCCCGATTGGGCGGCCGTCGCCGCAGCGGCCCGCGTGGTTCCGTGGAACCCGGAGCCGGTGTGCAGCGCGCACGCCCACGCGCGGTTCCTGGAGCAGGTGGCGGACGCGTTGGAGGGGTAGCCGGCCTGCGGCGCGCGGCGCCCGCACACGCGTCCGTGGAGCGTCGCGTGCGAGGGTGCTGGGGGCCCGGGACGCCGTAGCGGCGGCCGGACCCCGCCATTCCGTCACCGCACCGAGGGAGACCACGCCCCCATGCCCGACCACCCCGACTTCCTGGTCATCGGTGAATGCGTCGCCGACATCGTCCGGCTCCCCGGCGCCCCTGACCGGGTCCACCCCGGGGGCAGCCCGGCGAACGTGGCCCACGGGCTCGCCAGGCTGGGGCACGACGCGACCCTGCTCACCCAGCTCGGACCGGACGACAACGGACGGCTGATCCGTGCGCACCTGGCCGGGGGAGGGGTGGAGGTGCGCACGGACGGTGCCCCGGGCCCCACCCCGTCGGCCGTCGTCACCCTGGACGGCGAAGGGCGGGCCTCGTACGCGTTCGACATCGCCTGGACGCTCGGCCCGGTCGTCCTCGACCGGCGCCCCCGGCACGTGCACACCGGGTCGATCGCCGCGGTGACCGAGCCCGGGGCGGCCGCCGTGCTCGCCGCCGTCGAGTCGCTGCGGGAGGCCGCCACGGTCAGCTACGACCCCAATGTGCGGCCCGCGCTGATGGGGGACCACGAGGACGCCGTGCGCAGGGTCGAGCGGTGCGTGGGCCTCAGCGATGTGGTCAAGGCCAGCGACGAGGACCTGGACTGGCTGTATCCGGGCCGGGACGCGACGGAGGCCGCCGAGCGGTGGCTCGACGCCGGTCCGGCCCTGGTCCTCGTCACCCGGGGCGGCGACGGGGCCACGGCTCTGCTGCCCGGCGGGTGGGTGTACACCGACGCGCTGCCCGTCGAAGTCGTCGACACCGTGGGCGCGGGGGATGCCTTCATGTCCGGCACGCTGCACGCCCTCGCCGCCCACGGCCTGCTAGGCGGCTCCGGCCGGGAACGGCTGCGCTCGGCGGACCGGGACACCGTGGGCGACGTGCTGCGCCACGCAGCTGCGTCGGCGGCCGTCACCGTCGCCCGGGCCGGGGCGAACCCGCCCGACGAGGCGGAACTGCGTGCGGCCCTCGACCTGGGGTGACGGAAACCGCCCGCACCCTTCCCAGCCCCCGCGCGTTGCCACTGAGAGAACCGGACGACACAGGGGAGGGCCGTGGCATGGAGCGGGACGCGAGGACGACGACCGTGGTGACGGGACTGGGCCTGGTCACCCCCGTGGGCGACGACGAGCACGCCTTCTGGGCGGGGCTGTGCGCGGGCCGTTCGGCGGCCCGGCGCTGCGAGGAACTGGCCGGGCTGCCCGCCGACTTCGCCTGCCGGGCGGACGCGACCGACCTGGACGAGGCCGTGGGCGGCCGGTCCAGCTGGCGGATGGCGAGGTTCGTCAAGATGGCCCTGGTCGCCGCGCGCCGGGCCGTCGCCGACGCCGGACTGCGCCCGGAGAGCTGGGACGGCGGCCGGGTCGGCGTCGTGCTCGGCGTCGGCGTGGGCGGGGTGGCCGTCCTCGTGGACAACGTCCGCCGGCTCGACGCGAGCGGCCCGCAGGCCGTCTCACCGCTCCTCGCGCCGATGATGATGCCCAACGCGGCCGCCGGCGAGATCGCCGTCGACCTGGGGGCGTACGGCCCCAGCCTCGCCCCGGCCACCGCCTGCGCCTCGGGCGCCACCGCCCTCGCCACCGCACACGACCTCCTCGCGGCCGGCCGGTGCGACATCGTCGTCGCGGGCGGCGCGGAGTCCGTCCTCACGCCTCTTGTGGTCGCCGCCTTCGCCCAGCTGGGCGCGCTGTCGACGCGCACCGGCGATCCGGCGGGCGCCTCCCGCCCCTTCGCCCCCGACCGCGACGGCTTCGTCCTGGGCGAGGGCGCCGCCGTGCTGGTCCTGGAACGCGCCGGGCACGCGGCCGCCCGGGGCGCCCGCGCACGGGCGGTGCTCGCCGGGTCCGGATCCGCCACCGACGCCCACCACCCCACCGCCCCCGACCCCGCGGGCCGGGGTGCCCGCCGCGCCGCCGAGGCCGCCCTGGAATCGGCGGGCTGGGACGGACACCAGGTCGACCACGTCAACGCCCACGGCACCGCGACCCCGCTCAACGACGCGATGGAGGCCGCGCTGATCGCCGGCCTCTTCCCGCACCGCCCCTCGGTCACCGCCCCGAAAGGCGTCCTCGGGCACACGCTCGCCGCCGGCGGGGCGATCGAGGCCGCCGCCACCGTGCTGACCCTGGAACACGGGCTGGTCCCGCCGGTCGCCAACCTGGACGCGCCGCCCGCCGAGTGGGACATCGACTGCGTGACCAAGCAGCCGCGCCGCCAGGAGGTCCGGCGGGCGGTCAGCCACTCCTTCGGCTTCGGGGGCCACAACGTCGTGCTCGCCTTCGAACGCGCCCGGCACGCCGACAGGTGAACAACTGCGCGACCCCGGTGTCCTGACCGTGCGCCGGTCGTTCAGCTTTGTATGACCACCACGCTCACCGGCACCGGCGCCACGGGGACCGGCGCCGAGCCCCTCGAACGCCCGCTCACCTCCGTACTCCTGGGCGCCGACGCCCGCCGCGAGCACGGCTTCTGGCGGCGGCTCGTCGCCACCGAACCGTTCCGCCTGCCCCCCGGGCCGGAGGCCGGCGGCACCCCCGAGGAACGGCTCGCCCGGGCGTACGCCCGGCTGCGCACTCTCAACGACGCCCTGGACAGCGCCGCCCGCCCGGCCGCCGATCCCCGGGCGCTGGCGGCGCTGCACGAATGGCTCGCCCCCGTCGACCCGGCCCTCGCGACCATCGCGGGCATCCACTACAACCTGTTCCTCGGCAGCCTCCTCGACCACGGGGCCGACGGCCCCCGCGACCTGTCCGACTTCCTCGACCTGCGGCGCACCGGGACCTTCCTGTGTACGGAGGTGGCGCACGGGAACGACGCGGCCGCCGTCGAGACGACCGCCGCCTTCGACCCCGTGCGCGGCGGGTTCGTGCTGCACACCCCGCACTGCGGCGCGCAGAAGTTCATGCCCAACACCGGCCCCGCCGGCGGCCCCAAGTCGGGGCTGGTCGCCGCCCGGCTGCTCGTCGACGGCACCGACCACGGGGTGTTCCTGCTGCTGGTGCCCCTCACCGACGCCACCGGGCCGCTGCCCGGCGTACGGGTGCGCAGGCTCCCGGCGCGCATGGGCAGCCCCGTCGACCACAGCCTGACCTCCTTCGACCACGTCTTCGTGGGCCGCGACGCGCTGCTGACGGGGCCGCAGGGGCGGATCGACGACGACGGGGTCTTCCGCAGCGCCGTCGAGGGCCGCAGGCGCCGCTTCCTCGCCTCCATCGCCCGGGTCGTCGCGGGCAGGATCTGCATGAGCGCCAGCGCCGTCGGCTCCGCGCGCGCCACACTGGCCGTCGCGGTGCGCTACGGCGGCCACCGCCATGTCTCCGCCGGGCGCGGGGCGCGGCTGCCGGTGCTCGCGTACCGCACCCACCACGGGCCGCTCGCCGAGGCCATGGCGACCGTCTTCGCCATGAGCCTGCTGCACCGCCGCGTCCTGGCCCGCTGGGAGGCGGCCGAATCCGGGCCGGAGTCCGCGCGCGAGGCGGCCGAACGGCTGGTCGACATCGCCAAGGGCTGGATCACCTGGCAGGCCCGCGCCGTCATCGTGGAGTCCCGGGAACGCTGCGGTGCCCAGGGGCTGCTGGAGAACAACGGGATGTCCGTGCTCGTCACCGGCGTCGAGGGCGCCATCACCGCCGAGGGCGACAACCTCGCGGTCCACGCCAGGGCCGCCGCCGCCCTGCTCGCGGCCGGCCCCGCGCACGAGCCGCCCGCCCCGGCCGCCGGCGACCTCACCGACCTGCGGTTCCTGGCCGGGCTCCTGGCACGGGCGGAGCAGCTGTGGTTCGCGCGCGCCGCCGCCCGCATGGCACCGGTCGCCCACGGAAACCCGCTGGAGCGGTGGAACGCCGCATCGGGCCCCGCCCTGCGCGGCGTCGACGCGCACGCCTGCAGGGAGGCGGCCGAGGCGTACGCCGACGCGGTCGAGGCGCTGCCCGCCGGGGCCGACCGGGACCGGCTGGACGAGCTGGCCCGGCTGTTCGCTCTCGGCCGGATCGCCCGCGTCAGCGGCGACCTCCTCGCGGCCGGCCACCTGAGCGCCGGTCAGGTCGAGGCGCTGACGGACCGCACCGAACAGCTCATCGCCGCGGTGGCGCCCCATCTCCCCGAACTCGCCGACTCCTTCGCCTTCCCCGACGAGATGCTCGCCGACTGGCCGATCACGGGCGCCCGCTACGCCGACGCCTACGACGATCCCGACGCCCACTGGCACCGGGAGGCGGGGCGATGAGGGGCACCCGGACGCCCCGCGCCGCGCGGACCGTACAGGGGCTCGGGACCGGGGCCGTACTCCTCGCGTACTGGACCACCGTCGCCCTGCTCGCACGCTGGACCGGAGAGCCGCGGACGAGCGGTGCCGAATCGGTTCGCCGCAAGGCGTAACCGGATCGACGCTGCTCAGTTGTTCCGGCGTCGGGCCGTGTGCACCGGCCCCGGAGACCGCACGCGATGCCATGAGGAAAGGAAGACCATGAGCACGATCGACCCCCGCATCACCGACGTACTGAGCCGTACCTTCAAGGTTCCGGTGGCCGAGATCCACCCGGAAGCCACGATGGACGGCCTGGACATGGACTCCCTCGCGGCCGCGGAGTTCGCCGTCGTCCTCCGGGAGACCACCGGCGTCGAGCTGGCGACCGGCACGCTGACCCGGGGGACCACCCTCGCCGAACTCACGGCGCACCTCCACGCGGCCGCGGGCACCGCCCGATGAGGACACCGGCCATCGCCGTCACCGGGCTGGGCATGATCACCCCGGTCGGCAACGACACCGAGTCCACCTGGGACGGGGTGTGCGCCGCGGTGAGCCCGGCCCGAACCGTTCCCGCGCTCGAAGGGTGCGCGATCGACTTCGCCTGCGTCGTCGACGGCATCGACCTGGACGCCGCGGTCGGCCGCCGTACGGCCTTCCGGATGGGCAGGTACGTCAAGTTCGCGGTCCTGGCCGCCCGGGAGGCCGTCGCCGACGCCGGGCTCGACCCGGCGGGCTGGGACGGCAGCCGGGTCGCCGTCGTCGTCGGCACCAGCAGCGGCGGCTCCGCCCACCTCACCGACCAGGCGCTCGTCCTGGAACGGCGGGGCCCCGAGGCCACCTCGCCCGCCGGTGTCCTGCTGACCATTCCCAACATGCCCGCCGCCGAGATCGCGATCGAGATGCGGGCCACCGGACCCAGCATGGCCCCCTGCACGGCCTGTTCGTCCGGTGTCACCGCGCTGTCCGTCGCCCGCGACCTGCTTGCCACCGGGCAGTGCGACGTGGCCATCGCGGGCGCCACCGAGTCGACGGTCTTCCCGATCGCGATGACCGGGTTCGCCCGGTCCGGGGCCGCCGCCCACGCGGACGGCGACCTGTCCCGGCTCAGCCGGCCCTTCGCCGCCGACCGGGCCGGACTCGTCATGGGCGAGGGAGCCGCCGTCATGGTGCTGGAACGTGCCGCCGACGCCGAGGCCAGGGGAGCCGAACCCAGGGCCCTGCTCGCCGGCACCGGCGCCACCACGGACGCCCACCACCCCACCAGCCCGCACCCCGACGGACGGATCGCCCGCGCCGCCGTCGAGGCCGCGCTGCGCGACGCGGGGTGGCGGGCCGACGAGGTCGAGCACGTCAACGCCCATGGCACCGCGACGGTACGCAACGACGCCGCCGAGGCCGCGCTGATCAGCCGGGTGTACCCGCACCGGCCGCCCGTCACCGCCCCCAAGGGTGTGCTCGGCCACTGCATGGGCGCGGCCGGGGCGATCGAGGCCGGGCTGACGATCCTCACCCTCCAGCGCGGGGTCGTCCCGCCCGTCGCGAACCTGGACGCCCCCGCACCCGGCTTCGACATCGACTGCGTCACCAAGGTGCCCCTGGTGCGCCCCGTCGGCCGGGCCGTCAGCCACTCCTTCGGCTTCGGCGGGCACAACGCGGTGGTCGCCCTCCAGCGCCCGTGAGCGGCCGCCCCACGACGGCCACGGGCGCCGCTGAGCTGCGCGGACGCCCGTGGTGGCGTGCCCGGGCCGGTCGAACTCCACCGCAGGGGCGTCCGGTAAACCCCCTGGCGTCGGGGCGCCTGCCCCGCACACTCGCGGCGTTGCCGAGGACCGCCGTGTGCTGCTCGGTTCCGGCCGCCATGTTCTGCGACCGGATCGTGGTCCTGAGCGGGGTCGGGCGGTCGCGGGCGTATCGCCCGGGCAGGTGATCACCGGGGAGCTGATCGAGGAGGTCCACCGGGTGCGGGCCGTCGTGACCCCGGAGGGGCCGCGGGGCAGGCCCTCCGTACGCTTCCTGCCCCTGGCACCACCCGGGGACGCGAGAGGGCGGGCCCGTCGGCGGGCCCGCCCTTCGCTTGTGGTGCGGTGCGGCAGTCATGCCGGCGGGGGGTCAGCGGTGGCGTCCTCGGCCCATGTCGCCGCCGCTGTCCTTGCCGGGCATGTCCTTGCCGCCCTTGGTGGTGCCGTCCGCGTAGTCGATCTGCTCCTTGCGCAGTTCGGCGGAGACCTCCTTCTGCTCGGTCACCCTCTGGGTTTCCATCCGGACGCGCTCGACCGGGACGGTCTCCTTGCGCGTCGTGGCGCGTTCCGCGTGCAGGGTGACCTCCACGTCCTGCTCCGTGAGGTCCCCGCGGGCAGCCGTCCTGTCGCCCGGCTGCAGCGGCTCACGGACCACGCGTACCTCCTCGTGCGAGACCGGCACACTGCGCGTGACGTTCTCGGTGACGACGTACTTGTGGAGGCGGGCCCTGCCGCTCTCGTACTCCTCGGTGCCGATGTGCAGCTGCTCCTCGGAGCGGATCATCTCCTCCTTGCCGCCCAGGTCGGCGCCGGACCGCTGGGTGCCCGCGCCGGCTCCGGCCAGCGGCCGGCCCGTGGCGGTACCCGCGGCGTCGGTGTCCCGGTGCCTGCCGGTGCCGGCCGCCTGGGTCCGGTTTGTGCCGGAGGTGCCTGCCGCACCCATGGCCCCGGCTCCGGCACCGGCCGCAGCCCCGGTTCCGGCCGCGCCCATGGTCCCGGTGCCCGTGGTCGTCGGTGCGCCGGTCCCGGAACGCTCGCCGAGGTTGCTCTTGCTGTTCCGGGTCAGACCGTAGTGGCGGTACAGCTCCTCCTCCTCGGACACGGACAGATGCGCGTCCGCGTCCACCCTCGGAGCTTCCTTGACCTGGTCCTTGCCGTGGGAGATGTGCAGGTCGGAGCCCACTCGACGGGCTCCGGCGAGAGGCACGAAACTCTCCTTCATGCCGAACAGGCCGGTCTTCACCGTGATCCAGTCCGGGCGGCCGGTGCTGTCGTCGACATACACGCGGCCCACGTTGCCGATCTTCTCGCCCTCGGTGTCGTACACCGTCAGGCCGTCGAGCTCTCCGGAATCCGTGAAACCGTCAGCGGCTCCCATATCCGATTCCTCCTCGCCCGGGCGCGTCCTGTGGGTGGGTCCAGCAGAGAAGACGCGTCCGGATTCCATCGCGCCTCACCCGGATGGGCGCTGCAACCGCCCGGCCACCGGGGGCGGGGCGCGGTATCCGCCCCGGACCCGCGCAGCCCCCGCGTGAAGCGGCTGCGCGGCTCTTGCGCCGGTTACGCCATCCGGGTGAACGGGGCCGGGTGGCGGGGGCGCGGGGAGGGGTCCGGGGCGGCTCCCGGCGGCCCCGGACCCGGCACATATGATCAACGGGTCCGTGCCGACCGGCGTCCTGCCGCGCCATTCCGGGGGTGCCCCATCCGTTCCGTACGCATCCGGCTCCCCGGACCACGCGGGGAGCTGCTCGCCCGGCGCGAGGACGGCGTGGACCTGCACCACCTCGTGTGGCGGCTGGGGCCGGGCTGGCGGGTGTGCAGCAGCGCGGTCCTGGGCGGCGGCATCGGCCCGCGCGGCTGGATCCTCAACGCCCAGGTGCCCGGCGGCTATCCCCGCACGGACCCGGACCGCCACCTCGCCGAGATCGCCGCCGCCGCACACCTCGACGGCCCCGGCGCCGGCCTGATGACCGCCGCCGACGTCACCGCGTACACCACCGCGGCCGACGAGGGCGTGCACGCCACCGCCACCTGCGGCCTCGGCGTACGCGGCTGGGCCGCCGTCCCCGGCGAGGGCACCGGCGGACCGCCGCCTCCCGGCACCGTCAACATCGTGGTGATATTCCCGGTGCCGCTGTCCGACGCCGCCCTGGTCAACGCCGTCGCCACCGCCACGGAGGCCAAGGTGCAGGCGCTCCTGGACGCCGGGCTCGACTGCTCCGGCACCCCCACGGACGCCGTGTGCGTCGCCGCGCCCGCGGCCCCGCCGGACACCGGCGCCGCCGAACCGTTCGCCGGGCCGCGCTCCCGCTGGGGCGCGCGACTCGCCAGAGCCGTACACGCCGCCGTCCTGGAGGGCGCGCTGCGGCAACCCTGAGAAGCCGAATTCGCCGCGCACCGGGCCCGGTGCGCGGCCGACGAAGGGAACCCCATGACCTCAGCAGTCCCCGCAGCACCGCAGCGGCCGGTCGTCGCCGTACTCGGCACCGGGATCATGGGCGCGGCGATGGCCCGCAGCCTGCTCCGCGCCGGCCTGGAGGTCCGGGCCTGGAACCGCACCCAGGAGAAGGCCGCCCCGCTCGCCGCCGACGGCGCCACCGTCACGGAGACGGCGGAGGAGGCCGTGCGCGGCGCCCACGTCGTGCTCGCCGCGCTCACCGACAAGACGGCCGTCGCCGGCGCGCTCACCGCCGCCTCCGAGGGGCTGCACCGGGGGCAGGTCCTCCTCCAGACCTCCACGGTCGGCCCGGAGGGCGCCGTCGAACTCGCCCAGCGCGCCGCCGACCTGGGGCTCGTCGCCCTCGACGCCCCGGTCGTCGGCACCCGGCAGCCCGCCGAACAGGGCGCGCTGACCGTCCTCGTCTCCGGCCCCGAGGCCGCCCGCGCGGTGGTCGAGCCCGTGCTGGACGCGATCGGGCAGCGCACGGTCTGGGCCGGTGAGGAGCCCGGCGCGGCCTCCCGGCTCAAGCTCGTGGTCAACGCCTGGGTGATCAACATGGTGGGCGGCGTCGCGGAGTGCCTGAACCTCGCCGAAGGGCTCGGCGTCGACCCGCGCGCGTTCCTCGGCCTGGTCGAGGGGGGTCCGCTCGACTCGGGCTATCTCCAAGCCAAGTCCGCCGCCGTGCTCGACGGGGACCTCACCCCGAGCTTCGCCCTGTCCACGGCCCTCAAGGACACCCGGCTCATCCTCGACGCGGCCGCACAGGCCGGCGTCCGGCTGGACCTGGCCGCCGCGTCGGCCGCCCGCTTCGAGCGCGCGGAGGCGGACGGGCACGGCGACGAGGACATGGTCGCCACCTACTACGCGGGCCGGGCCCCCGGGCACGACGCCGGCTGAACCGGCCCGGGGCGGTCGTCGCCGTACGACGGAGACCGCCCCACCGGTACGGGGGAGCCCGGTGGGACGGCCACGGCCAGCGTGCCACAAAGCCGCGCGCGGCAGGGACCGACCGGCTCATATGCGGCTGTAGTTGAGTCGAAATCGACGGTACGGGAATAGCCGCGCGCCACGCGTCCTTGCCGCTGCAGTGGCGCCGCGCAGCCTGGCGCCGGAGCACGGAACAGGGAGAAGGAGCTCATGCCGAAGGCGTACGTGTTCACCCGCAACGGCGGACCGGAGGTGGAGGAGATCACCGACGTGGAACGGCCGGAACCCGGCCCCGGCGAACTGCTCGTCGCCGTCCGCGCCGCGGGCGTCAACCCGGTGGACTGGAAGCTGCGCACCGGCTACGCCAGGCCCGGCAGCGACCCGCAGCCCTTCCCGACGGTCTTCGGCAGCGAGGCCGCGGGAGTCGTCATCGCGACCGGCCCCGGCGTCGAGGGCTTCGCGCCCGGCGACGACGTCTTCGGCAACCCGCTCACCGGCGGGTACGCCGAGTACACGCTGATGCCCGTCGCGGTCACCGCCCACAAACCGGCCGGCCTGCCGTTCACCGACGCCGCGGTCCTGCCCGTCGCCGCCGCCACCGCCTACGACGGGGTGCGCCAGCTCGCCCCCGCCCCCGGGAGCACGCTCCTGATCACCGGCGCCGGCGGCGGTGTCGGCAGCGCAGCCGTCCAGCTCGCGCGCCACGCAGGCGTACGGGTCCTGGGTGTCGCGGGCGACGCCAAGAAGGACTTCGTCGAGTCCCAGGGCGCGGAGCACATCCCGTCGGGACCCGGCCTCGCCGACCGGGTGCGGGCCGCCGCCCCCGAGGGCGTGGACGCCGTCTTCGACCTCGTCGGCGGCGAGACCCTGCGCGAAGCGGCCGCCCTCGTCGACCCCGCCGCGCTCATCAGCGCCGGCGGCAAGCCCCTGGTGGCCGAACTGGGCGGCGAACCCGTCCGGCGGGCCCGCACCGCGGCTGTCCTGGACGAGGTGGCACGGCTGGTCGTCGAGGGGGTCCTGCGCACCCATGTGACCCGGACCGTCCCGCTCGACCGGGCGGGCGAGGCGCTGCGCGCCGTGGAGGACGGCCACGCACTCGGCAAGACCGTGATCGAGGTGACCGCGTGACCGCGCCCCTGGACCCCGGACACCCGCTGGACGACCCGGTGGGTACCGCCCTGCGCGGCCCGCACGCCCACTTCGCCGAGCGCCGGGGCCGCGTCCTGCGCTACCCGGCCGCGGTCGCCCCCTGGGTGGCGCTCCCGCCGGACCCGGGCCCCGCGGACTGGGCCGATGCGGCGGCGCTCTCCGGACCCGGGGGAGCCGTCACCATCACCGCGTTCCGGGAGCCCCCGCCGGAGGACTGGGAGATCACCTTCCACGCGGAGGGCGTCCAGCTCGTGGACGACGGGGTGGACGCGGGCCCGCTCCCGGAAGCCGTCCGGCTCGGCCCCGCCGACGTGCCGGAGATGCTCGGCCTGGTCGCCCGCACCCGGCCGGGCCCCTTCGAGCCCCGGACCGTCGAGCTCGGCACCTACCTGGGGGTGCGGCGGGACGGCGTGCTCGTCGCCATGGCCGGTGAGCGCATGCGCCCGCCGGGCTGGAGCGAGATCAGCGCGGTCTGCACCGACGAGTCGGTACGCGGCCAGGGCCTCGGCGGCGGACTCGTGCGCGCCGTCGCCCACGAGATCCGGCAGCGCGGCGACACCCCGTTCCTGCACGCGGCCGCCGCCAACACCGGCGCCGTCCGGCTCTACGAATCGCTCGGGTTCGCGCTCCGCCGCCGGACCGCCTTCCTCGCCGCCCTCGTACCGGACGGGGCGACCGCTCCCGCGCCCGGCGAACGCGCCGGTACGGCCACGGCGGCGCGCTGACCGGGCCGCTTCCGGGACCTTCGGCAGGGCGCTCGGGGCCGTAAGCCTCGTGTGCGCCCTGCCCTCCTCCGGGTCGAATGGAGGTAAGCGCCGGCACCCCGTCGGCAGATCCCGGAAGGAGAGCGTCGTGACCCCAGGACTCCTGAGCCGGCCCGAGCCCCGTGTGGCGCTCCCCGGCACCGAGGCGTGGGAGGCCGCCGTGCGTGCCCCGCGCGTCGGGAACGGGGTGCTGTTCGGTGCGCTGGCCCTGCTGACCGCGCTGATCGTCGGCCTGGACGTCCTGTCCGGCCAGGATCTGCGGCTGGTGCCGCTCCTGGTGGTCGTCCCGGCGTTCGTCTCGGTCTTCGGCACGATCAGCCAGACCGTCGGCGTCGCCTGCTTCGTCATGGTGGTGGCCGTCGGCTCGCGGCTGGTCGCCGGCGGGACCTTCTGGGACGTCGCCAGCAGCGTCGTCTTCACCTTCCTGGCCTGCCTCCTCGGAGTCGGCGCGTGCGTCCTGCGCATCCGGCACGCCACCGAGATCGCCAGGCTGCGTTCCGCCGCCGTCGCCCTCCAGCGCCAGATCCTGCGCCCCCTGCCCATCCCCACCGACCAGATCACCGCCCACGGCACCTACACGCCGATCGAGGAGGACCACCTCGTCGGCGGCGACATCTACGAGGTCGTCCAGTCGCCCTACGGCACCCGTGTGATCATCGGCGACGTCCAGGGCAAGGGGCTCCCCGCCATCGGAGCGGGCTTCGCCGTTCTCGGCGCCTTCCGCGAGGCGGCCATCCGCGAACCGTCCCTCACCGGCGTCGTGGACCGCCTGGAGGACGCCGTCGTACGGCAGAACGCCTTCTCCGCCCAGACCGGCGAGACGGAACGCTTCGTCACCGCGCTCGTGCTCGGCTTCGACGGCGACGGCCGGGCGCAGGCCGTGAACTGTGGGCACCTCCCGCCCCGCCTGGTGCACGAAGGGGTCGCCGTCCCCGTGCCGCTGCGCCGGACATCGGTACCGTTGGGGATGGCGGAACTCAGCAACGAGGGCCGCACCGCCGAACGGCTCGACCTCCCGCCCGGCGCGACGCTCCTGATGTTCACCGACGGAGTGACCGAGGCCCGCGACCCCGAGGGACACTTCTACCCCCTCGACACCCGGCTGAGCCGCTGGGCGCGCCTGGCCCCCCGGGAGCTTCTCGACGCGCTGGAACACGACCTGGAGGAGTTCTCCGGCGGCGTACGGCGCGACGACGTCGCCGTGCTGGCCCTGCGGCGGGTCCCCGCTCCCGCCGGCGCACCCGCCCCGTCCGCGCCGGCGGGGCACGGCGCGACGCGCTCCGCCGAGGCGCTCAGCGGGCGGTAGTCCGCGCCCACCACGAGGCACTTGATGTCCCGACGAGACTTCTGTCGCGTCGGGACATTTTCGGGTGTACGGTGAAGAACATGCAAGCGGAACAGAAGCTTCCGGAAAGGCGGAGCCGCAAGGCCCGCCGGACCAGGGACGCACTGGCCGGGGCCGCGTTCGAGCTCGTGCTCGACCGGGGGCTCCGGGAGGTCACGGTCGAGGAGATCGCGGAACGCGCCGACGTCGACCGCCGCACCTTCAGCCGGTACTTCGCGAGCAAGGAGGACGCCGTCCTGGACTCGGTCCGGGGCGACGGGGACCGGATCAACGACGCCCTGCGCGCCCGCCCGGCCGACGAGCCCCCGCTCACCGCCTACCACCGCGCCGTCCAGGACTGGCTCGACGACCCCGGGACGCCGGCCTGGCACCGCCGCCCGTGGATCTACGAGCTGCTCGTCCTCGCCGAACGGGAGCCGACCCTCTACGCCGCGTTCCACCACATCCGGGTGGACGCCCAGGCGGACTCGGTCGCCGTTGTCGCGGAACGGCTCGGCACCGACCCCCTCACCGACCTGCGGCCCGCCGTCACGGTCGCCGCAGGGGCCGGCGCCCTCCTCGCCGCCCAGGCCGCCTGGGTCCGCGGCGACCGCCCCGACGAGCTGCCCCGGCTCGTCGAGCGAGCCTTCGACGCCCTGTCCGGAGAGCTGTTCACCCGGCCACCGGCACCGGCGCCGCACAGCACCACCAGCACCACGGAAGGAAACGGCACACCATGAGCACCACCACCCCCACCGACCAGGAGTTCGCCGGCCGCACCGCCCTCGTCACCGGAGGGGCCTCCGGCATCGGACTGGCCCTCGCCCACCGGCTCGCCGGCGCCGGTGCCTCGGTCGTCGTCGCCGACTACAACGAGGCGAGCGCCCGCGAGGCGGCCGCAGCACTGGAGAGCGCCGGAGGCAGGGCCGCCGCCGTCGCCATGGACGTCACCGACCCAGCGTCCGTCGAGGCGGGCGTGCGGTTCGCCGTCGACACCTTCGGCGCCCTGCACCTCGCGGTGAACAACGCCGGCATCGGCGGCCCCAGCAGCCCGACCGGCGAGTACCCCGTCGAGGACTGGGACCGGGTCGTCGCCACCAACCTCAGCGGCGTCTTCTACTCGATGCGCTACGAACTGCCCGCCATCCTCGCCGCGGGCGGCGGCGCGATCGTCAACATGTCCTCGATCCTGGGCACCAACGGCTTCGCCGGTTCGCCGGCCTACGTCGCCGCCAAGCACGGCGTCGTCGGCCTCACCAAGACCGCCGCCCTGGAGTACGCGGCGCAGAACGTCCGGATCAACGCGGTGGGCCCCGGCTTCATCGACACCCCGCTGCTGCGCAACACGGAGGGCCCGGCCCGCGACCACCTGATATCGCTGCACCCCGCGGGCCGCCTCGGCACCTCCGAGGAGGTCGCGGAGCTCGCAGCGTTCCTGCTCTCCGACCGCGCCTCGTTCATCCACGGCAGCTACCACCTCGTGGACGGCGGCTACTCCGCCTCCTGAACCCGGAGGGCACGGGGGAGGGGACACGGAGGACAACGGGGGCGCGGGGGGCATCGGGGGGTCAGCACACCAGCCAGAGAGGTCAAGGAGGACCCCATGAAGGCAGTCCAGTACCGCGAGATAGGCGCCGCACCCGAGGTCGTCACCGTCCCCGACCCGGAACCGGGCCCCGGACAGGTGCTGCTGAAGGTCACGGCGGCCGGCGTCTGCCACTCCGAC
Source organism: Streptomyces sp. 2131.1 (assembly GCF_900105515.1). Lineage (GTDB taxonomy): Bacteria > Actinomycetota > Actinomycetes > Streptomycetales > Streptomycetaceae > Streptomyces > Streptomyces drozdowiczii. Next base: position 6,665,927 of record NZ_FNSY01000001.1, read on the forward strand.
ATCGCCGTGATGAGCTGGCCCGCGGACCAGTTCCCGTACCCGCTGCCGCTCACCCTCGGCCACGAGGGCGTCGGCACGATCGCCGCGCTCGGTGACGGCGTCACCGGCCTGGAGACCGGCCAGTCCGTCGCCGTCTACGGCCCCTGGGGCTGCGGCACCTGCATCAAGTGCGCCGAGGGCAAGGAGAACTACTGCCTGCGCGCCGCGGAGCTGGGCATCAACCCGCCCGGCCTCGGCTCACCCGGCGCCATGGCCGAGTACATGATCGTCGACGACCCGCGCCACCTGGTGCCCATCGGCGACCTCGACCCGGTGAGGACCGTGCCGCTCACCGACGCCGGCCTCACCCCGTACCACGCCATCAAGCGCTCCCTGCCGAAGCTGGTGCCCGGGGCCACCGTCGTCGTCATCGGTACCGGCGGCCTCGGCCACGTGGCCATCCAGCTGCTCCGCGCCCTGACGTCCGCCCGCGTCATCGCCCTCGACGTCACGGAGGAGAAGCTCGCCCTCGCCCGCACGGTCGGTGCCCACCAGGCCGTCCTGTCGGACGAGCACGCGGCGGACCGCATCCGCGAACTGACGGGCGGCATCGGCGCCCAGGTCGTCCTGGACTTCGTCGGGGCCCCGCCGACCGTCGCCACGGCGGGCGCGGCCGCCGCCATCGACTCGGACGTCACCATCGTCGGCATCGGCGGGGGAACGCTGCCCGTCGGCTTCGGCGTCCTGCCGTTCAACACGACGGTCACCGCCCCGTACTGGGGCTCGCGCTCCGAACTGGCCGAGGTGCTCGACCTGGCCCACGCCGGCGCGGTGGACGTCCACGTCGAGACGTACACGCTGGACGAGGCACCGCTGGCCTACGAGCGCCTGCACGCCGGCAAGATCACCGGCCGGGCGGTCATCCTCCCGCAGAGCTGACCCGACGGCCGCACCACGGGGGGAGGGCGGGCGCCGATGTCAGGCCCCGCCCTCCGCCAGGTGCTCGCGCAGCCGGTCCAGGAAGACCCGCTGCCCCTTGACCAGCCTCCCGGCCGCCACTTCCGGCGTACACCACGCGAACCGGTCCATCTCCGGGAACTCGCGCAGCGCCCCGGACCCGCGCGGCCACTCCATCGTGAACGTGCCGGGCACCGCCCCCGCCGGGTCGATGTCCGCCTCCACGGCCCACACGGTCACCGTCTTCCCACTGGGCTGCCGGGCCTCCCCGAGCTCCACCCACGCACCGTCCGGCGCCGGGTGCCCGAACTCCTCCTCGAACTCCCGGCGCGCCGCCGCCCCCGGCTCCTCGTCGGGCGCGTACTCACCCTTGGGGACCGACCACGCGGCCTCCTCGCGGCCCGTCCAGAACGGGCCGCCCATATGGCCGATGAACACTTCGAGCCCGCCGCCGTCGCCCGTGCGGAACAGCAGGAGGCCGGCGCTGCGGCGGGCGTTCTTCTTGGCCGTCATACCGCCAAGTGTGCGCGGCGCCCGCCGCCTACGCCTTGCGGTAGTCGTACGCCTCCGAGGCCGCCGCCTGCACCGCGTCGAGGTCGCCGCCCGCCGACGCCGTGACCACGGCGGCCACCGCACCCTCGACGAACGGGGCGTCCACCAGCCTCGCCCCGGCGGGGAGTTCGTCCCCCTCGGCGAGCATCGCCTTGACCGTGAGCACCGCGGACCCGAGGTCCACGAGCACCGCCACCCCCGCCCCGGCGTCCACCGACCGGGCGGCCTCCGCGATCAGCTCCGTACTCGTCCCGAGCCCGCCCGCCAGGGTGCCGCCCGCCGCGGCCACCGGCGCCGTCGCACCGCCCGCCGCCAGCCCCCGGGCCAGTTCCGCCACGGAGTCGGCCACCGGCCCGCTGTGCGAGACCAGCACGATGCCCACCTGCGCGTCCCTGCTCACGCCTCGCCCCCGGCTGTCTCAGCGGTGTCCGCCAGCGCGGCGATCAGGAGCGCGGCCGACGTGGCCCCCGGGTCCTGGTGCCCGACGCTGCGCTCGCCCAGGTAGCTCGCCCGCCCCTTGCGCGCCCGGAGCGGCACCGTGGCCTCCGCCCCGGCGCGCGCCGCGTCCCGGCCCGCCGCGAAGGAGGTTCCGAGCGCGTCGACGGCGGGCAGCAGCGCGTCGAGCATCGTCTTGTCACCGGCCTGCGCCCCGCCCAGCTGCGACACCGCGGCGACGCCCTCGCCGAGCGCCCGCGCCAGGTCGGCTCGGGACACGGCGGGGGCGCCACCCAGTGCCTTGCCCGTACGCCGCAGCAGCGTCCCGTACAACGGTCCGGAGGCCCCGCCCACGGTCGAGATCAGCTGCCGTCCGGCCAGCGACAGCACGGCTCCCGGGGTCTGCGGCGGTTCCTTCGCCAGGGCCGCGGAGACCGCGGCGAACCCGCGCCGGAGGTTGCTGCCGTGATCGGCGTCCCCGATCGCGGAGTCCAGCTCGGTCAGATGCTCCGCGTCGCGGTCGACGAGACCGGCGGCCGCGATCATCCAGCGGTGGAAGAAATCGGCGTCGAGCACATGCTCTCCTTCGCTCCGTCGCGTACGGATCAGCGGCCCCAGCGCAGCGCCGGCGTCTCGACCGGCGCGTCCCAGAGCCGCACCAGCTCCTCGTCCGCCCGGCACAGCGTCACCGAGCAGCCCGCCATGTCCAGCGACGTCACATAGTTGCCCACGAGCGTACGAGCCACCACCACACCCCGCTCGCGCAGCACCCGGTGCACCTCGGCGCCGAAGCCGTACAGCTCCAGCAACGGGGTCCCGCCCATGCCGTTGACCAGCGCGAGCACCGGGCCGCCCGGGCGCAGGTCGTCCAGGACGGCGTTCACGGCGAAGTCCGCGATCTCCCGCGAGGTCATCATGGCGCGCCGCTCACGGCCGGGTTCCCCGTGGATGCCGATGCCCAGTTCCAGCTCACCGGCGGGCAGGTCGAAGGTGGGGGAGCCCTTCGCGGGAGTGGTGACGGAGCTGAGGGCCACGCCGAAGCTGCGCGAGGATTCGTTCACCCGGCGGGCGATCGCGGCGACCCGGTCCAGCGGGGCGCCCTCGTCGGCCGCCGCGCCCGCGATCTTCTCGACGAACAGTGTGGCCCCCGTGCCCCGGCGCCCGGCCGTGTAGAGGCTGTCGGTCACCGCGACGTCGTCGTCGACGAGGACCTGCTCGATCCGCAGCCCCTCCTCGTCGGCGAGCTCGGCGGCCATCTCGAAGTTGAGGACGTCACCGGTGTAGTTCTTGACGACGAACAGCACGCCCTCGCCGCTGTCCACGGCGGCCGCGGCCCGCACCATCTGGTCCGGCACCGGCGACGTGAACACCTCGCCCGGACACGCCGCCGACAGCATCCCGGGCCCGACGAACCCGGCATGCAGCGGTTCGTGCCCCGACCCGCCGCCGGAGACCAGGGCCACCTTCCCGGCCACCGGCGCGTCCCGGCGCACGACGACCCGGTTCTCCACATCCACGGTCAGCTCGGGATGGGACGCGGCCATCCCGCGCAACGCGTCGGCCACCACGGTTTCGGGGACGTTGATCAGCATGCGCAACGGAATCTCCCAGGAGAGCTGTCGGACCCGGACGGCGTGAACCGTTCCCACCGTAGGCCGTGATCACGCCGCTGCGAAGACGGCGGGGCTACGCTGTCGGCGTCCGCCGCGCCCCGCGCTCCCTCCAGGATGAACAGGTGACCGGATTTGCTGTACATCGCGCTCCTCCGGGGGCTGAACGTGCCGGGCCGCTCCGTGAAGATGGAGCGCCTGCGGGGGCTGTTCACGGAGCTGGGTCTCGCCTCGGTGCGCAGCTACATCCAGAGCGGCAACGTCTTCTTCGAGTCCGACGAGACCGACCGGCAGGCCCTCGCCGCCCGCATCGGCGGCCACCTCGCGCAGGCGCTCGGCTACGACGTCGCGGTGTGCCTGCGTACGGTCCCGGAGCTGGAGGCGCTGATCGCGCTCGACCCGTTCAAGGACGTCACCGTCACCGACGACATCCGCTGCTGCGTCGTGTTCACCACAAAGCGCGTGGATCCGGACCTGGCGCTGCCGATGCTCTCCCCGAAGAAGGACATGGAGATCATCGGCACCACCGACTACGACGCGTTCGTCGTCTGGCACCTGATCAACGGCAAGGCCCCCGCCGCCAAGGGTTTCCAGGAAGGCATCCTGGGGCGGGACGCCACGACCCGCTTCTTCCACACCGTCGTGAAGATCCTCGCCGCCGCCCGGAAGGGTCTGGACTGACCGGTCAGGAGCGGTCGATGTGCACGCTGGTCGACTTCACGCGGGCGGTGGCCTGCACGCCGACCTCAAGGCCCAGCTCCTCGACGGCCTCCCGCGTCAGCAGGGACACCAGCCGGTGCGGTCCTGCCTGGATCTCGACCTGCGCGGCCACATCACCGAGCTTCACGGCGGTGACGATGCCCGCGAACGCGTTGCGCGCGGAGGTGTACGACGCCTCCTCGTCGCCCGCGCCGTTCTGCGCGACCTCCACCGAGAACGCCGCCAGGTCGCGGCCGGCGATGAGGCGGCGGCCGCCCTCGTCGCGGTGGGTCGCGACCCGCCCCGCGTCGGCCCAGCGCCGGGCGGTGTCGGGGCTGACGCCGAGGAGCCGGGCCGCCTGCCCGATCGTGTAGGACTGCATGCGCCGTACCCTAACCGGCTGGTCCACCCGCCCCGTCCCGCACGGCCGGGTGGACCAGCCGGGATGAGGAATCACAGCGCGCGTCCTAGGGTGCCAACCATGGCAGACAGCGCGGCGGACCGGGGCTCTGCGGGGCAGGACGCGGACCCGGGGTCCGGGCACGGCACGCCCGACCCGCGACGGTGGCGGGCGCTCGCCGTCTGCCTGGTCGCGGGCTTCATGACCCTCCTCGACGTCTCGATCGTCAACGTCGCGCTGCCCTCCATCAAGGAGGGGCTGCACACCCCGGAGTCCGACCTCCAATGGGTCCTGTCCGGTTACGCCCTGGCCTTCGGCCTCTTCCTCATCCCGGCCGGACGGCTCGGCGACGCGCGCGGCCGGCGCGCCGTGTTCATGGCGGGGCTCACTCTCTTCACCCTGGCGTCCGCGGCCTGCGGAGCCGCCCAGTCGAGCCTCTGGCTGGTGATCGCCCGACTGGTCCAGGGGCTGGCCGGCGGCATGGTCTCCCCGCAGATCTCCGCCCTCATCCAGCAGATGTTCCAGGGCCGGGAACGCGGCCGGGCCTTCGGCATGTTCGGCACCGTGGTCGGCATCTCCACCGCCGTCGGCCCGCTGCTCGGCGGCCTGCTGATCCAGGCCGCCGGGGCGGACGAGGGCTGGCGCTGGGTCTTCTACGTCAACCTGCCGCTCGGCCTCGTCTGCCTGCTGCTGGCCCGCCGGCTGCTCCCCGACACCCCGTCCGCCGGTCCGGTCCGGCTGCGGGACCTCGACCCGCTGGGCGTGCTGCTGCTAGGCACCGGGGTCCTGGCCCTGCTGCTGCCCTTCGTCCAGTCCCGCCAGTGGCCCGGCAACGACAAGTGGCTGCTGCTGATCCTGGCCGTGGCGCTGCTCGTCGCCTTCGTCGGCTGGGAGGCGCGGTGCGGCCGGCGCGGCACCCAGCCGGTCGTCGACCTGCGGCTGTTCAAGGTGCGCTCGTACTGGCTGGGCTGCCTGCTGATCCTGCTGTACTTCGCGGGCTTCACCTCGATCTTCTTCATCACCACGCTGTACCTCCAGAGCGGCCTGCACTACACGGCCCTCCAGGCGGGCCTGGCGATCACCCCGTTCGCCCTGGGCTCCGCCGTCGCCGCGAGCCCCGGCGGCCGGCTCGTCGGCCGCTTCGGCCGCCCCCTCGTCGTCGTCGGACTGGCCGCCGTGGCCATCGGGCTCGGGGCCACCGCGCTCGCCGTCCACCTCGTGCCGGGCCGGGGCGCCGGCTGGGCGATGGCGGCCCCGCTGCTGTTCGCCGGGCTCGGCAGCGGCCTGGTCATCGCGCCCAACCAGACCCTGACCCTCTCCGAGGTGCCGGTGGCCACCGCGGGCAGCGCGGGCGGCACCCTGCAGACCGGGCAGCGCGTCGGCTCCGCCATCGGGATCGCCGCCGTCGGCGCCGTGTTCTTCGCCCAGGTCGGCGGCGACGGCTGGTCCGACGCGTACGACCACGGGCTCGTCGTGTCCGTCGCCTTCGTCGTCGGCGCCCTGCTCGTCGCACTCGCGGACGTGGGCGGCGGCCGACGGGGCAGACGCCGTACACGGCACGCCTCACCTCCCGCAGCCGCCTCGTAAGGAGAACGCGATGAACGACTCCGCCGGCACCGACGGCAACAGCTCGTACGGCCACAAGCCCTTCAAGCGCTCCCGCAGCCACTTCGCGGACCGGATCACCGCCGACGGCCGCGACGGCTGGCCCGTGGAGGCGGACCGCTACCGGCTCGTCGTCAGCCGCGCCTGCCCCTGGGCCAGCCGCTCCCTGGTCTCCCGCAGGCTGCTCGGCCTGGAGGACGCCCTCTCGCTCGCCGTCACCGACCCGCTCCAGGACGACCGCAGCTGGCGGTTCACGCTCGACCCGGACGGCCGCGACCCGGTGCTCGGCATCCGGTATCTGAGCGAGGCGTACGACGCCAGGGAGCACGACTACCCGGGCGGCGTCAGCGTCCCGGCGATCGTCGACGTACCCAGCGGCAAGCTGGTCACCAACGACTACCAGCAGATCACCCTGGACCTCGCCACCGAGTGGACCGCCCTGCACCGCCCCGGCGCTCCCGACCTCTACCCCGAGCCGCTGCGCGCGGAGATCGACGAGGTCATGGAGGGCATCTACCGGGACGTGAACAACGGCGTCTACCGGGCCGGATTCGCGGACGGCCAGGACACCTACGAGGAGGCGTACGAGGCGCTCTTCCGCCGCCTGGAGCAGATGTCCGAGCGGCTCGCGGACCGGCGCTACCTCGTCGGGGACACCATCACCGAGGCCGACATCCGGTTCTTCACCACCCTGGTGCGCTTCGACGCCGTCTACCACGGCCACTTCAAGTGCAACCGCCGGAAACTGTCCGAGGACCCGGTGCTGTGGGCGTACGTCAGGGACCTCTACCAGACCCCCGGATTCGGGGACACGGTCGACTTCCACCACATCAAGCAGCACTACTACCGGGTGCACACCGGCATCAACCCCACCGGAATCGTGCCCGCCGGCCCCGATCTCTCCGGCTGGCTGACCCCGCACCACCGCGAACAGCTCGGCGGGCGCCCCTTCGGCGACGGAACCCCGCCCGGGCCGGTGCCGGCGGGGGAGGAGATCCCGCCGGAGGGCCGCCCGTAGGACGGGTTCAGGCCGGTGTGGGCAGGGCCCTGTCGAGACGGCGCCGCTCACGAGATATCTTGATGTCAAGCAATGTTGCAGACGTGGAGCGGAGCACAGGGTGACTGACTCGACCATCATCTATACACACACCGACGAGGCCCCGGCCCTGGCGACGTATTCGTTCCTGCCCGTGATCGAGGCGTACGCCTCAAAGGCCGGGGTCACCGTCGAGAGCCGGGACATCTCCCTCGCGGGCCGGATCATCGCCGGCTTCCCCGAGCGCCTCCGCGAGGACCAGCGCATCGACGACGCTCTCGCCGAGCTCGGCGAGCTGGCCACCACCCCCGGGGCCAACATCATCAAGCTTCCGAACATCTCGGCCTCGATCCCGCAGCTGAAGGCCGCGATCGCCGAGCTCCAGGCCCAGGGCTACGCCCTGCCGGACTACCCGGACGACCCGAAGACCGACGAGGACAAGGACGTCCGCGCCCGTTACGACAAGGTCAAGGGCAGCGCCGTCAACCCGGTCCTGCGCGAGGGCAACTCGGACCGCCGCGCCCCCGCGTCGGTCAAGAACTACGCCAAGACCCACCCGCACCGCATGGGTGCCTGGACCGCCGACTCGAAGACCAACGTCGCCACCATGGGCGTCGACGACTTCCGGTCCACCGAGAAGTCCGCGGTCATCGCCGAGGCCGGCACCCTGCGCATCGAGCTCGCCGGGGACGACGGCACCACCACCGTCCTGCGCGAGTCCGTACCCGTCCTCGCGGGCGAGGTCGTCGACGCCTCCGTCATGCGCGTCGCCGCCCTGCGTGAGTTCATCACCGCCCAGATCGCCCGCGCCAAGGCCGAGGGCGTCCTGTTCTCCGTGCACCTCAAGGCCACGATGATGAAGGTCTCCGACCCGATCATCTTCGGCCACGTCGTGCGCGCCTTCTTCCCGAAGACCTTCGCCGAGCACGGTGACGCGCTCGCCGCGGCCGGCCTGACCCCGAACGACGGTCTGGGCGGCATCCTCAAGGGCCTGGAGGCCCTGCCCGAGGGCGCGAAGATCAAGGAGTCCTTCGAGGCCGAGCTGGCCGAGGGCCCCGCCCTCGCCATGGTCGACTCCGACAAGGGCATCACCAACCTGCACGTCCCGAGCGACGTCATCGTAGACGCCTCCATGCCGGCCATGATCCGCACCTCCGGCCACATGTGGGGCCCGGACGGCAACGAGGCCGACACCATCGCCGTCCTCCCGGACAGCAGCTACGCCGGTGTCTACCAGGTCGTCATCGACGACTGCCGCGCCAATGGCGCCTTCGACCCGGCCACGATGGGCTCGGTGCCCAACGTCGGCCTCATGGCTCAGAAGGCCGAGGAGTACGGCAGCCACGACAAGACCTTCGAGATCCCCGCCACCGGCACCGTCCGCGTCGTGGACGCCGCCGGCAACGCCGTGCTGGAGCAGGCCGTCGGCGCCGGCGACATCTTCCGCATGTGCCAGACCAAGGACCTGCCGATCCAGGACTGGGTCAAGCTCGCCGTCACCCGCGCCCGCGCGACCGGCAACCCCGCCGTCTTCTGGCTCGACGCGGACCGCGCGCACGACGCGCAGCTCATCGAGAAGGTGAAGACCTACCTCGCCGAGCACGACACCGAGGGCCTCCAGATCGAGATCATGACCCCGCAGGAGGCCACCGCCTTCTCGCTGGAGCGCATCCGCCGGGGCGAGGACACCATCTCCGTCACCGGCAACGTGCTCCGTGACTACCTGACGGACCTCTTCCCGATCCTGGAGCTCGGCACCAGCGCGAAGATGCTCTCCGTCGTCCCGCTGATGAACGGCGGCGGCCTCTTCGAGACGGGCGCCGGCGGCTCCGCCCCCAAGCACGTGCAGCAGCTCGTCAAGGAGGACTACCTGCGCTGGGACAGCCTGGGTGAGTTCCTCGCCCTCGCCGTCAGCTTCGAGCACCTCGCGCAGACCACGGGCAACGCCCGCGCCCAGGTCCTCGCCGACACGCTGGACCGCGCCACGGCCACGTTCCTCAACGAGGACAAGTCGCCCAGCCGCCGCCTCGGTGGCATCGACAACCGCGGCAGCCACTTCTACCTGTCCCTGTACTGGGCCCAGGAGCTGGCACAGCAGACCTCCGACGCCGAGCTCGCCGCCGCGTTCGCCCCGCTCGCCAAGACGCTGGCCGAGCAGGAGCAGACCATCGTCGACGAGCTGATCGCGGTCCAGGGCAAGCCGGCCGACATCGGCGGCTACTACCAGCCCGACCCGGCCAAGGCCGCGGCCGTCATGCGTCCGTCCGCGACGTTCAACCAGGCGATCGCGAGCCTCGCCTGACCCGACGCGCACCCGACGCCCCGGCCGGCCCCCGCCGCGCCGGGGCGTCCCCGTGTCGTGTCCCCAACCCCCTGACGGGTGAATGTCGCGCCCCGGCGGGTGCCGGGCCGCGCCCCGGGACCGCATCGCTGGTTTGCTGCATCCGGTAACACGGATGCACAAGCGAAGGAGCGGCCCCGTGACGACGACGGGCACAGCAGGTACGGCGGAGGACGAGGAGTCGTACTCCAACGAACTACCGGTGCGCAGCAGGGAGCCCGGCAACGTCGTCATCAAGTGGGCGACCACCACCGACCACAAGACGATCGGCACGCTCTACCTGGTCACCTCGTTCGCGTTCTTCCTCGGCGGCGGTCTGCTCGCGCTCTTCATGCGCGCCGAACTGGCCAGGCCCGGCATCCAGATCATGTCGAACGAGCAGTACAACCAGGCGTTCACGATGCACGGCACGATCATGCTGCTGATGTTCGCGACGCCGCTGTTCGCCGGATTCACGAACTGGATCATGCCGTTGCAGATCGGCGCGCCCGACGTGGCGTTCCCCCGCCTGAACATGTTCGCGTACTGGCTCTACCTCTTCGGCTCGCTCATCGCGGTGGCCGGCTTCCTCACCCCGAACGGTGCCGCCGACTTCGGCTGGTTCGCCTACTCCCCGCTGACCGACGTGGTCCGCTCGCCCGGGGTCGGCGGTGACCTGTGGATCATGGGCCTGGCCTTCTCCGGCTTCGGCACGATCCTCGGTTCGGTCAACTTCGTCACCACGATCATCTGCATGCGCGCGCCCGGCATGACGATGTTCCGCATGCCGATCTTCGTCTGGAACGTCCTGCTGACCGCCGTGCTGGTGCTGCTGGCGTTCCCGGTGCTCGCCGGGGCGCTCCTGGCGCTGGAGGCGGACCGCAAGTTCGGTGCCCACGTCTTCGACGCGGCCAACGGGGGAGCGTTGCTCTGGCAACACCTCTTCTGGTTCTTCGGGCACCCGGAGGTGTACATCATCGCCCTGCCGTTCTTCGGCATCGTCTCCGAGATCATCCCGGTTTTCAGCCGCAAGCCGATCTTCGGCTACATCGGCCTGGTCGCTGCGACGACCGCCATCGCCGGCCTCTCGATCACGGTGTGGGCGCACCACATGTACGTCACCGGCGGGGTGCTGCTGCCGTTCTTCTCGTTCATGACGTTCCTCATCGCCGTGCCCACCGGGGTGAAGTTCTTCAACTGGATCGGCACGATGTGGAAGGGCTCGTTGTCCTTCGAGACACCGATGCTCTGGTCCGTGGGCTTCCTCGTCACCTTCCTCTTCGGCGGTCTGACCGGCGTCATCCTGGCTTCCCCGCCGCTCGACTTCCACGTCTCGGACTCGTACTTCGTGGTCGCGCACTTCCACTACGTCGTCTTCGGCACCGTGGTGTTCGCGATGTTCGCCGGGTTCCACTTCTGGTGGCCGAAGTTCACCGGGAAGATGCTGGACGAGCGGCTCGGCAAGATCACCTTCTGGACGCTGTTCGTGGGCTTCCACGGCACGTTCCTGGTGCAGCACTGGCTGGGCGCGGAGGGCATGCCGCGGCGTTACGCGGACTACCTCGCGTCGGACGGCTTCACCGCGCTGAACACCATCTCGTCGATCTCCTCGTTCCTGCTGGGCCTGTCGATGCTGCCCTTCCTGTACAACGTGTGGAAGACAGCCAAGTACGGCAAGCAGATCGAGGTCGACGACCCGTGGGGCTTCGGCCGTTCGCTGGAGTGGGCGACCTCCTGCCCGCCGCCGCGGCACAACTTCGTCACCCTGCCCCGTATCCGCTCCGAGTCCCCGGCGTTCGACCTGCACCACCCCGCCGTACGGCAGCTGGAGGAGGCCGCCACCCGGCCGCACACCTCCGTCACCGTGGCGCCCGGGGACAAGCAGGCGTGAGCGGCGAGGAGAGGCGGGCGGCGGCCGACCCGGACGCCGAGAGCGCCCGGGGGCTGGCCCAGGTGGAGGGCTACCTGTTGTGGAACGCCGAGGTCGAGCAGGCACGCAGGCTCGCCCGCCGCTTCACCGAACAGCTGCCCTGGCTCACGACCGCCCAGCGCGAGGACGTGGAACGCGTCTACACCGCGGAGCGGACCGCCGAATCACGGGTGGTGCTGGCGCGGATCTCCGCCCGTGCCCTGCAGTTGCGCGGTGAGTACACCGCGCGCTACCGCAGGCTCCGCGCCCGCTGCGTCGCCGCCGCCCTGGTCTGCGCGGGCGCGGCGGGCGGCGCCTGCGGCGTGGTCGGCTACCTGGCCCGTTGAGCCGGTCCGGTCGTCCGTTCTGCCGTCCCAGCAGGCGAACTTGCCGCCCGGTCGTGAAGATGAGAGGTGACGGGCGCGTGTGACGGGGCAGGCGAACGGACGACCGTGCAGACCCCCAGAAGGGACGATCACTGTGGCACGACCCAGGATTCTCGTAGTCGGAGCCGGTTTCGCCGGGGTCGAGTGCGTACGCCGTCTGGAGCGGGGGCTGCGGCCCGGTGAAGCGGACATCGCGCTCGTCGCCCCGTTCTCGTACCAGCTCTACCTGCCCCTGCTGCCTCAGGTGGCCTCCGGGGTGCTGACCCCGCAGTCCGTCGCGCTGTCCCTGCGCCGGAGCAGCCGCCACCGCACCCGCATCATCCCCGGCGGCGCCATCGGTGTGGACCCCGCGGCGAAGATCTGCGTGGTCCGCAAGATCACCGACGAGATCGTGAACGAGCCGTACGACTACCTCGTCCTCAGCCCCGGCAGCGTCACCCGGACCTTCGACATCCCCGGGCTCCTCGACCACGCCCGCGGCATGAAGACGCTGGCCGAGGCCGCCTACGTACGCGACCACGTGATCGCGCAGCTCGACCTCGCGGACGCCAGCGACGACGAGGAGGAGCGCGCCTCGCGGCTCCAGTTCGTCGTGGTCGGCGGCGGCTACGCCGGCACCGAGACCGCGGCCTGCCTCCAGCGCCTCACCACGAACGCGCTGCGGCACTACCCCCGCCTCGACCCGAAGCTCATCAAGTGGCACCTGATCGACATCGCACCCAAGCTCATGCCCGAGCTCGGCGACAAGCTCGGGGCCAGCGCCCTCAAGGTGCTGCGCGACCGCGGGATCGAGGTGTCGCTCGGCGTGTCGATCGCCGAGGCGGGGCCCGACACCGTGAAGTTCACCGACGGCCGGGTGCTGCCCTGCCGGACGCTGATCTGGACCGCCGGGGTCGCCGCCAGCCCCCTGGTGGGCACCTTCGACGCGGAGACCGTCAAGGGCCGGCTCGCCGTGACGCCCGAGATGGTACTGCCGGGACAGGAAAGGATCTTCGCGCTCGGCGACGTGGCCGCCGTGCCCGACCTGGCCAAGGGCGGGGGCGCGGTGTGCCCGCCCACCGCCCAGCACGCGCAGCGCCAGGGCCGCAAGCTCGCCGACAACCTCCTGGCCAAGCTCCGCAACCAGCCGTTGCAGCCCTACGTCCACAAGGACCTCGGGCTCGTCGTGGACCTCGGCGGCAAGGACGCCGTGTCCAAGCCCCTCGGCATCGAGCTGCACGGCATCGGCGCCCAGGCCGTGGCCCGCGGATACCACTGGTCGGCGCTGCGCACCAACGTGGCCAAGGCGCGTGTCATGGCGAACTGGCTGATCAATGCCACCGCAGGCGACGACTTCGTACGTACCGGCTTCCAGATGCGCAAGCCGGCGACGCTGCGGGACTTCGAGTACACCGACAGCTATATGACACCGGAGCAGGTCCGCAAGCACACCGAGGCCCTGCACGCCCGGATGTGACCCGGGCGCGGGGCCCGGGTCACGCCCGGCGGACTCAGTCCGCCGGGCCGGGCCCCCGGAACGCGGCGAGGATCTCCTCGGCGGCCAGCGTCGCCGGCAGCGTCCCCTCGCGTACCCGCCGCTCCAGGTCCGGCGCCAGCGCCCGCACCCCGGCGTGGGCGCGCAGACTCTCCAGCAGCTCGTCGCGCACCATCGTCCAGGTCCAGTCGACCTGCTGCTCGGCCCGCTTGGCGGCGAGCCTGCCCGTCGACTCCAGGAGCGACCGGTGCTGTTCCAGCCGCTCCCACAGCGTGTCGAGGCCGGTCGACTCGCGGGCGCTGCACGTCAGCACCGGAGGGGTCCACGCCGCGTCCGCCGGGTGCATCAGCCGCAGCGCGCCCGCCAGTTCACGGGCGGCGGCGCGCGCGTCCCGCTCGTGCGGGCCGTCCGCCTTGTTGACGGCGATGGCGTCCGCGAGTTCCAGGACGCCCTTCTTGATGCCCTGCAACTGGTCACCCGTACGCGCCAGGGTCAGCAGCAGGAACGTGTCGACCATGTTGGCGACCGCGGTCTCCGACTGGCCGACCCCGACGGTCTCCACCAGGACCACGTCGTAGCCCGCCGCCTCCATCACCACGACGGACTCGCGGGTCGCCTTCGCCACCCCGCCCAGCGTGCCGGCGGTGGGGGAGGGGCGCACGAAGGCGTCCGGGTCCACCGCCAGCCGCTCCATCCGGGTCTTGTCGCCCAGGATGGAGCCGCCCGTACGGCTGGACGACGGGTCGACCGCCAGCACGGCGACCCGGTGCCCGAGCCCCGTGAGCATGGTGCCGAGCGCGTCGATGAACGTCGACTTGCCGACCCCGGGCACCCCGCTGATGCCGACGCGCCGGGCGTGGCCCGAGTGCGGCAGCAGCCGGCGCAGCAACTCCTGCGCCAGCGCCCGGTGGTCGGGGCGGGTGGACTCGACGAGGGTGATGGCGCGCGCGATGTGCGCGCGCTTCCCGTCGAGGACGCCCTTCACATAACTGTCGAGATCGATCCTCGGGGCCATGGTTCAGCGGCTCACAGCTCGTGGCCGAGAGCGGAACCGAGCCGCGTCACCAGGTCGTGGGCCGCCTCCGGGATCACCGTCCCGGGCGGGAACACGGCCGCGGCGCCCGCCGCCAGGAGCGCGTCGACGTCCTGCGGCGGGATCACCCCGCCCACCACGATCATGATGTCCTCGCGCCCCTCGGCGGCCAGCTCCTCGCGGAGCGCCGGGACTAGGGTGAGGTGGCCGGCGGCCAGCGACGAGACGCCCACGATGTGCACGTCCGCCTCGACCGCCTGCCGGGCGACCTCGCCCGGCGTCTGGAACAGCGGGCCGACGTCCACGTCGAAGCCCAGGTCGGCGAAGGCGGTCGCGATCACCTTCTGGCCCCGGTCGTGCCCGTCCTGGCCCATCTTGGCGACCAGGATGCGCGGGCGCCGGCCCTCGGCCTCCTCGAACGCGTCGACCAGCGCGCGGGTGCGGTCCACGGACGGCGACTCCCCTGCCTCGTTGCGGTACACACCGGAGATCGTACGGATCTGGCCCGCGTGCCGGCCGTAGACCTTCTCCAGGGCGTCCGAGATCTCGCCCACCGTCGCCATCGCGCGAGCCGCGTCCACGGCCAGCGCCAGCAGATTGCCCTCCAGACCGGGACCGGGGTCCCGCCCGGCGGCGGCGGTCAGCGCGCGCAGGGCGTCCTGGCAGGCCTGCTCGTCGCGCTCCTCGCGCAGCCGGCGCAGCTTCTCGATCTGCTGGGCGCGCACCGAGGTGTTGTCGACCTTGAGCACGTCGATCTGCTCGTCGGTCTCGACCCGGTACTTGTTGACCCCGATCACCGGCTGGCGGCCGGAGTCGATGCGGGCCTGGGTGCGGGCGGCGGCCTCCTCGATGCGCAGCTTCGGGATGCCCGCGTCGATGGCCTTGGCCATGCCGCCGGCCGCCTCGACCTCCTCGATGTGCTGCCAGGCCCGCCGCGCCAGGTCGTACGTCAGCTTCTCCACGTACGCGCTGCCGCCCCACGGGTCGATGACCCGGCCGGTGCCGGACTCCTGCTGGAGCAGCAGCTGGGTGTTGCGGGCGATGCGCGCGGAGAAGTCCGTGGGCAGGGCCAGCGCCTCGTCGAGCGCGTTGGTGTGCAGCGACTGGGTGTGGCCCTGGGTTGCGGCCATCGCCTCCACACAGGTGCGCGTGACGTTGTTGAACACGTCCTGCGCGGTCAGCGACCAGCCGGAGGTCTGCGAGTGCGTCCGCAGCGACAGCGACTTGGCGTTCTTCGGCTCGAACTGCTGCACCAGCTTGGCCCAGAGGAGCCGGGCGGCGCGCAGCTTTGCGATCTCCATGAAGAAGTTCATGCCGATCGCCCAGAAGAATGACAGCCGGGGCGCGAACGCGTCGACGTCGAGCCCCGCGTTCTGCCCGGCGCGCAGGTACTCCACCCCGTCGGCCAGGGTGTATGCCAGCTCCAGATCGGCCGTGGCCCCGGCCTCCTGGATGTGGTAACCGGAGATGGAGATCGAGTTGTAGCGCGGCATCTTCTGCGAGGTGTACGAGAAGATGTCGGAGATGATCCGCATCGAGGGCTTCGGCGGATAGATGTAGGTGTTGCGGACCATGAACTCCTTCAGAATGTCGTTCTGAATGGTCCCGGCCAGCTTCTCGGGCGGTACGCCCTGCTCCTCGGCGGCCACGATGTACAGGGCGAGGACGGGCAGCACGGCGCCGTTCATCGTCATCGAGACCGACATCCGGTCCAGCGGGATGCCGTCGAAGAGCTGGCGCATGTCGTAGATCGAGTCGATCGCCACACCGGCCATGCCGACGTCGCCCGTCACCCTCGGGTGGTCGCTGTCGTAACCGCGGTGCGTCGGCAGGTCGAAGGCGACCGACAGGCCCTTCTGCCCGGCCGCCAGGTTGCGGCGGTAGAAGGCGTTGGACTCCTCGGCGGTTGAGAAGCCCGCGTACTGCCGGATCGTCCAGGGCTGGTTGACGTACATCGTCGGATACGGACCGCGCAGGTACGGCGCGATGCCCGGGTACGTACCGAGGAAGTCGAGCCCCTCCAGGTCCCGGTCGGTGTACAGCGGCTTGACCGCGATGCCTTCCGGGGTCTCCCACAGCAGATCGCCGTCGGAGCTGCCGGAGGACTCCTTGACCGCGGCGCGCCACTGGTCCTCGGTGACCTCGGGGGAGCCGTCCGGCCCGAGCCCGATGTCGGAGAAGTCGGGGATACGCATTACGCCACACCCATCCGGTCGAGAAGCGAAGAGAGCACGTCCACCGCGTCGCAGCCGGCGAAGACGTAGTCGTCGACACCGTCGTACGCGCCGGGCCGCCCCGCCAGGTACACGCGCCGCGCGCCCGCCGCGGCCAGCGCCTCGGCGACCTCCGCCGCCTGTTCGGCGTAGAGCGCGTCGCTGGAGCACAGGCACGCAACGTCCGTCCCCGAGGCGGCGAACGCCTCGGTCACCGTCGACGCGTCCACCCGCACCGGCTTGTGCACGGCTTCGATCCCGCCCGCCTGGAACAGGTTCGCGGCGAAGGAGGCCCGCGCGGTGTGGGCCGCCGCCGGGCCGAGCGCGGCGATGAACACCTTCGGCCGGGCGCCGGTCGCCGCCAGATGGGCGTCCGAGCGGACACGCAGCGCCTCGAACGCCTCGTCGCGCCGCACGACCGGAAGCCCGCCGCCCGCGGGGGCCGGCGGCACAGGCTCGCGCTCCACCGGACGCTCGTCCAGCAGCGGGAACTCGCTCACTCCGGTCACCGGCTCCTTGCGCCGCGCCAGGTCCTTCTTGCGTGCCTCCCAGGTCGCCGCGATCCGCTCCGCGACCAGCCCCGAGCCCAGCGCGGCGGCCTGGCCGCCCGCCCGCTCGATCTCCTGGAAGAACGACCAGGCCGCTTCCGCGAGTTCGTCGGTGAGCCGCTCCACGTACCAGGAACCGCCCGCCGGGTCGATGACCCGGGCCAGGTGCGATTCCTCCAGCAGGATCGTGGAGGTGTTGCGGGCGATGCGCCGGGCGAACGCGTCGGGCAGGCCCAGCGCGTGATCGAACGGAAGCACCGTCACCGCGTCCGCCCCGCCGACACCCGCGCCCAGACTCGCCAGCGTGGTCCGCAGCATGTTCACCCACGGATCGCGCCGCGTCATCATCACCGGCGAGGTCACCGCGTGCTGCCGCTGCGCCCCCGCGCCGGGGGCCCCGCACACCTCGGCGACCCGCGCCCACAGCCGGCGCGCCGCCCGCATCCTGGCGATCGTCAGGAACTGGTCGGCGGTCGCCGCGTACCGGAACTCCAGCTGCCCGCACGCCGCTTCGACGCCGAGCCCGGCATCCGTCAGCGCCCGGAGGTAGGCGACACCGGTGGCCAGCGAAGCACCCAGCTCCTGGGCCGCCGAAGCGCCGGCCTCGTGGTACGGCATCGCGTCCACGACGATCGCCCGCAGCCCCGGGAACTCCTCGGCGCACCGCAGCGCCCAGCGCACGGCGTCGGTCAGATCCGGCTCGCCGCCCTCACGTGCCGCCCGCCCCAGCGGATCGGCGCCGAGGCTGCCCCGTACCTCCGCGGCCGGGACACCGCGCTCCGTGTGCAGGCGCAGCAACTCCGTGGCCGCCGCGTCCAGTTCGGCGCCCGCGTCCAGCGCGATGGGGGCGAGGTCCAGCAGGACGCCGTCGAGTGCCCGCTCCAGACCGGACACCGGCACGCCGCAGGCGCCGCCGACGGCCAGCCACAACGAGGTGACGCCGTTCTCCAGGTCCGTGAGCACGGCCTCGTTGAGCCGGGCCGGGTCGGTGTACGCGTGCCGCTGCCGTACGCCCCAGCCGCTCGCCGTACCACCCTCCGGCCTGCTGCCGCGGGTGAAGGGGGCGAAGCCCGGGAGACCGGCATCGGGCGCGTCGTCGCGCGAGGTGTAGAGAGGGCGGGTGATGAGCCCGTCCTCCACCGTGGTGGACAGTGCTTCCTCGGCGGCCGGTCCCGACACGTCCTTGCCCGATTTGCGCAGCACGCCCTCGACGAGGGTCTGCCACTGCTCATGGGCGGGGTCGGGGAATCCGGCGGCCAGCGAAAGCCCGTCAGCAGGCTGGACCGTCATGGCCCAGATGCTAGGACAGCTCCCGTGGCAGCAGCAGTGCGTCGGCCTGTGACCTTGCCCTCCCCCAGCGCACTTGATCCTTTACGTACTGTCGCGTAGCCGCGTCCGCCCTTATGTGGTGATTGGCCGCAGTGCGTCAGGGAATGCCCAAAGTTATGCTGCTCACAATCCATCCATGCGGAGAGGACACGCCCGTGACCGTGGGACCAGTGGAGTACCTCGTCGTCGCCTTTCCGGGCAGCCGGTTCACCGGCGCCATCGCGCCGGCGCTGGCCGATGCGGTCGCCTCGAAGGCGGTGCGCATCCTGGACCTGACCTTCGTGCAACGGGCCGAGGACGGCACCATCCAGGCCGTGGAGCTGGACGATCTCGACCCCGACGACCTGGTCTCCTTCGAGCCGGTCGAAGGCGAGGTCAGCGGCATGCTGAGCAGCGAGGACATCCGGATGCTCGGCGAGCGCGTGCCGCCGGGCAGCTCCGCCGCGCTGATCGTGTGGGAGGACCTGTGGGCGGTCCCGCTGGCCGAGGCCGTCCGCGCTTCGGGCGGTCAGGTCATCGCCCACGAACGCATTCCCGCCGAGGTCGCGGAGGCCGCCGCCTCCGCCGCCGGCCACGAGAGCTGACGCCCGCACCGGAAGGGGAACACACCATGCCGATCTTCCGGGGACCCGGAATGAACCGCCGCGGACCCGGCCTCATCGGGGCCGCCGCCCGCACCGCCGTCGTCGCGGGCACCGCGTCCGCCGTGTCCGGGCGTGTCCAGCAGCGCCAGCAGGCCAGGTTCGCCGAGCAGGAGGCCGCCCAGCAGCCGACGCCGACCGCCCCGCAGCCCGCCGCCTCACAGGGCGACGACATCATCGGGCAGCTGGAGCGGCTGGCCGCGCTGAAGGAACAGGGCGTCCTGACCGAAGCCGAATTCGAGGCCCAGAAGGCACGGCTGCTGGCAGAGTGAGAACGGGGGCCGCTCCGCAGCCTTTCCGCCTCTCCGGACCCCGCGACCGCCCGGCCGGACACCGCCGGTAGCGGCCCGCGTACGACGAGGCCGCGGCCTGTCCGCGCCCGATCGATGATCTCCGGCGTTTTACTTTGTCGATGTGACGACATCATGCGACTTTTGATCCGGCCAGGCCGAAACGCATTCGGGCGCGTGCCGGGAAAAGGGGAAATCCATCGTGCAAACCGTCAGGGCCGTCCCGACCGTTTCCGCCCTCAATCTGCGCGATCTGGGAGGCATCACCCTGGGGCCCGGCCGACAGGTCCGGCAGGGTGTGGTGCTGCGCTCCGGCCGGCTCGGCGGTCTGGACCCGGTGGACGCCGCGGCCGTGGCCGCACTCGGCATCCGTACGGTCGTCGACCTTCGGACCGCCGACGAGCGGTCCTCCGCCCCCGACGCCCTGCCGCCCGGCGCCCGGCTCTTCGTGGCCGACGTGCTGGGGGACAACCCCGGCGTCACCCCCGCCCGCTTCCGCGCGCTGCTCGCCGACCCGGTCGAGGCGGAACGCCTCCTGGGCAACGGCAAGGCCGAGGAGGCGGTGGCGCAGTCGTACCGCCAGATGGTGCTGTCGCCGGGGGCCGCGGCCGCGTACCGCGCCTTCATCGACACGGCCGCCGACCCCGCCGCGCGGCCGGTGCTCTTCCACTGCGCGACCGGCAAGGACCGCGCCGGCTGGGCCGCCGCCCTGCTGCTCCTGATCCTCGGCGCCTCGCGGGACGTCGTGCGGCGGGAGTTCTTGGCGGTCAATCCGGTGCTGCGGGTCGTCGGCCGGCCGTACGTGCAGGGCTTCCTCGACGCGGGCGGCGACCCGGAGATCGCCTCGGCGATCATCGAGGTCCGCTCCCGCTACCTCGACACGGCCCTGGCCGCCATGGACGAACGCTGGGGCGGCCTGGACGGCTACGTACGCGACGGTCTGCGCGTCCCCGGCCCGGCGCTGCGACGGCTGCGCAGCGACCTGGTCGTCTACGCCGACGCGTAGCGGCTGCCGCAGCGCGGCCCGCACAGCCCTCTGCCCCCGGCACCGATGCGGTGCCGGGGGCAGAGGGCGAAGGGGACGGCCGGAGAAGTCTCAGACCTTCAGAAGCCGTTCGGTGAGGTCGCGGTAGTGCTGGAGCGTGATCCGCAGCTCCTCGGTGCGCGAGCCGGGGTCGCCGCCGTCGTGGTCGTCGACGTGCAGGGTGCTGCGGCGCTTCTTGAGCGCGTCCGTGAGACCGGCGACCACCGCGTCGAACGTGGACTCGGCCTCCTCCACCGCGCGGTGCGGGCTCTCGACGAAGTCGGTCACCGCCTGGTGGAGGCGGTGGGCCAGCTTGTCCTGGTCACCGGTCGGCAGGAGGGGTTCGGCGCCGTCGTGCGCCGAGTGCGTCCGGCTGTCGCGGTCCGGTTCGTGCGGGGCCGTCGTCGTACGGAAGGTGCGGGTGTCGGTGTCGGTGCCGGCGCCGGTCGTGCCCGCCTGCGTGTGACGGGGCGGGGTCTCCGGTGTGCCGAGCCCGGTGCCGGTGCGCTCGGTGTCCGTGCGGCCGGTGCCCGTGTGCCCGGAGTCCGCGCGGCCGGTGTCCTTCTCGGCGAGGGGCACCGGGGCGGTGGCCGGGGGAGTGGAGGGGGCCGTCCGCGGGGAGCGGTTCCGGGTGTCGTCCGAGAAGTGCGAGGACGGGGACCCGGTGCCGGCGGTCCGGTCATCCGTGGCCGGCGGGCTCACGGGCGCGGCCGGGGGCTGCGGTGTGCGATCGGTGTCCTTGTTCATGCCGTGCCACTTCCTTCCGCGTGGTGCTTGTCCCGGCGGGCCGGTCGGTCCGCGCCGTTGGATACGAGGACGTCGAAGAGGCCCCGGGCCTCCACGAGAGCCGTCCGCAGCTGTTCCGTGTCGCCCTCGCCGTGCTTGGCGTCGTGCACCCGGCGGTAGCCGTGGACGTGCTCGGCGTGGTGGACGGAGAGCGCGTCGCTCTGCTCGCCGAAGTCCTTGCCGTCGGGGAAGCCCAGGTCACGGGCCAGCTCCGCGAGGAGTGCGTCGGCCTCGGCCACCGCCTGCTGCGGCGAGTCGACGAACCGGTCCTGGACCCGCGCCCAGCGGGCCAGGTACTCCTCCCGGGCCTCCGGCGTCAGCGGCCGCTCGTCCAGCGAGCCGTGCCGCTTCAGCCGTTCGTTCAGTTCCTGTTCGGCGGCCTTGGTGTCGCCCTTGTGCCGCGCCACGGTACGTTCGTACTCGGGTCCGAAACGCCGCCGCAGTCCGTGGCCGCTGTTCTTCCGGCCGAAGACGAGGAACGCTCCGGCGGCCACCACCACGACGACCGCGAGGATGATCACGAGAGTCGTCATCGTCACCACCCCCGGCGGTAGTCGGTCCGCAGGTCGCTGAGTTCCACTCCCACCATCCCTTTCGGTTCGTTGCCCGGCTCCGTTCCGACCGGGCGTGTCGCTCGTGTACCCCCGCGAACGCGTTCGAGACGCGCCACGTACACGTCTCCCGCCCAACAGGCTTTCCGGGGCGCCTCGGTAGGCTGGGAAGGGCCGCAGCAGGAGTACTCCGGGAGGGCGGATCACGGTGACCGAGCGCAAACCCGCGGGTGTCGGCTTCGAATCATGGGTGGACCAGCAGATCCGGGAGTGCGAACAGCGGGGTGACGTCTCCCGGCTGCCCGGGTTCGGCAAGCCGATCGAGGCGCTGAGCGCCCCGTACGACGAGACGTGGTGGATCAAGTCGAAGATGCAGCGCGAAGGGGTCTCCGTGCTCCCGCCGGCGTTGGCGCTGCGCAAGGAGGCGGAGGACGTCCTCGCCCTCCTGCCGGAGATCCGGACCGAGGCCGAGGTGCGCCGGTTGCTGACCGAGGTCGACGACAAGATCCGGGAGGCCGTCCGCAGGCCGCCGCCGGGACCGCTCCTCAATCTGCGGCCGTTCGACGTGGACACCCTCGTCGAGGAGTGGCGCGAGGCCCGCGCCGCCTCCTGAAGGCCCCCGGGCCGGTCGCCGGTCCGGATACGTAATACTCACTCCATGAGATCAAGCGTTACGCCGACGGGTCGCCGGGCATCCGGCGGACCGGTCCGCGTCAGGCGGGCGACCGCGCGGGACGCCAGGCGTCTCACCCGTCTGGTCCGGTCCTCGCGCGCGTACGAGGGCCCCTACGCGCCGATGGTCGCCGGATACCGGGTGGGACCGGACTACATCGAGGCCCACGAGGTCTTCGCCGCCGTGCAGGAGACGACGGACCGGGTGCTCGGCTTCTACGCGCTGATCCTGGACCCGCCCGAGCTGGACCTGCTCTTCGTCGCCGACGACGCGCAGGGCACCGGCACGGGGCGGCTGCTCATCGGTCACCTGCGGGTCGAGGCGGAGGCCCGGGGGCTGCCCGGTGTACGCGTCGTCTCGCACCCTCCGGCCGAGGGGTTCTACCTGAGCATGGGCGCGGAGCGGACCGGCACCGTACGAGCCGCGCCCCCCGCGGTGATGTGGGACCGGCCCGAACTGGTCCTGCCGGTCGGCTGAGGCACGTCCTCAGGACGGTTCGTCGTCCGAGGCGCGGTGGACGTCCGTGACGGTGAAGAGTCCGCCGTCCGGGTCGAGCAGCGTCGCCTCCCGGCCCTCGGGGCGCGTCAGCTCCTCCACGAGCGAGCCCCCGTGCTTGCGGGCCCGCTCGACGGTCTGCGTCACGTCGTCCACGGGGAAGTTGACCTGCCAGTGCGGGCGGACCAGCGGGTCGGGGGCGGCCTCGACCGCGCCGGAGCTGATCCGGGCCAGCTGGCGGCCCCCGCACTGAACGATGACCTCGTCCTTCGCGTACGACACCTCGCACGCGCCCGGCTGCCCGCTCGCCCAGTCCAGCACCTCGCCGTAGAAGATCGCGGCGTCGAAGGCGCTCCGGGTCCGCAGCCTCAGCCAAGCGTGCGCGTGGCCGTCCGG
The DNA here is from genome assembly GCF_900105515.1 of Streptomyces sp. 2131.1. Lineage (GTDB taxonomy): Bacteria > Actinomycetota > Actinomycetes > Streptomycetales > Streptomycetaceae > Streptomyces > Streptomyces drozdowiczii. The sequence goes on from NZ_FNSY01000001.1 coordinate 6,689,268, forward strand.
CGCGGGCGGTGACGTCGCCGGCTCGGTCCGCTCCCAGATGCCGAAGCCGGCTCCGTCCCGGTCGGCGGCCAGCGCGCCGCGCCCCTTGCCGAGCGTCAGCGGCCCCACCGCCACCGTGCCGCTGCGCTCCCGGATGCGGGAGGCGGCCACATCCGCGTCCTTGACGGCGAAGTAGGGCGTCCACGCGACCGCGACCCGGAAGGCGGTGGCCACGGCGCCGATGCCGGCAACCGGCACGTCGCCGCGGCGGGCCACCGAGAAGTCCTGTCCGAGCCGTCCCGGGCGGAAGGTCCAGCCCATCACCGGGCCGTAGAACTCCTGGGCGGACGCCAGGTCCAGGGTCATCAGATTGACCCAGCAGGGAGCCGCGGACCCGGTCAGGGCCGCGCGCGCGGGCGCCGTGCCGGAGGTGCTTGGGGTCATGGTGCAACTGCCTTCATCGGGGGTGCGGCGCGGATGCCGGAGGCCGTCGGGGCCGTCACCAGCCTCACCGGGGGCGGCCGCTCCCGCAACACGCGGAGCATCCGCCCGCCGCGACCGCACGGGGCCCGGACGGGCATGCCGTCCGGGCCCGGCCCCCGAGCGGGGAGTGGGTCAGTCGCGCTTGTCGTCGTCCTCATGGCGGATCGGCTCGTTGCCGTGCTCACCGAGCTCGTACGGCGACAGGGCGCGGCCGTCCTGAGGGAAGTGGTCGTCGCCGTGGACGTCCCGCTTCTCCTCGTGGCTGCGGTGGTCGGGGCCGACCGGCTGCTCGTCCGGCCGGGGCGGGGGCAGCTCCTGGTCGTGCCGTCGCTTGCCCAGCACGAAACCGCCGATCAGCAAGAGCACCAGGAGCACGCCGATCACGCCCATCACGACTCCCGTCGCGCCGCGTCCGTCCGCGAGAGTGACCGCCAGGGAATTCAAAGCTCCATCCGAAACGTCCATGCTTGCCGGATACCCCGGGACGGGCCCGCCACTCGGGCTGGCAATCGAATTCATGTTTTAAGTGGATATGAGTGCGGAAAATGTTTCGATCCGTGTGAGCCCCGGCCGCTCCGGGCACGCGGGGATTCCGGGCCGCTCCTGTCGCAGCCGACTGCCGGTGGGGTCAGCCTGGAGATGACGGCATTGCCCCCTTCGTAAGGAGCAGCGGTGAACAGCGCACAGGACAAGCGGCAGACCACGGAGGACCACCACGACCAGGAGGTGTCGGTCGTCCTCAGCGGCTGCCCCGAGGAGGACGCGCGCACGGTCTTCGACGCGTTGCGGGCCGCCTTCACCACCGACCGCTCGTCGTCCGACGTACCCCATGAGGCCGAGGGCAGGCGTCCCACCGCCTGGGCCGCGACCGTCGACGTGTCCGAAGCGCGGGTGATCTCGGGGTCCGTGACGCTCGGCGGTCCCGTCACGGTCGACGTGCAGGGAGGCTACCGGGCCGTCGACCGGCTCCGGGCGGGTCTGGCGGACGCCTTCGCCGTCCGGGTTGTCGGCACGGTTTCGGGGGACCAGGAGGAGGAAGTGCGACTGCGGCTGGAGAACAAGTAGGCCGAACGCTCGGCCGGGGCCCCGACGGGACACGGAACGACAGTCGCATCTGGTAGAAATCGGACAAAGTGACTTCGTCGAAAGGTGCCGTACGTGGACCCGACCAGTACGTGGGAGGGCGGCGCCGGAGAACCGCAGGCGCCCGGCGACCTCCCCTCCGCCACGCTCACCCTGCACATCAACGGCACCGAGCACACCCTCACCCTCGACCACCGCACCACCCTCCTGGACGCCCTGCGCCACCACCTGGACCTGACCGGGGCGAAGAAGGGCTGCGACCACGGCCAGTGCGGCGCCTGCACCGTCCTGGTGGACGGCCGCCGCGCCAACAGCTGCCTCCTGCTGGCCGTCTCCCAGGAGGGCTCCCGCATCACCACGGTCGAGGGCCTGGCGGACGGCGACCGGCTGCACCCGCTCCAGGAGGCGTTCCTGGAGCGGGACGCGTTCCAGTGCGGCTACTGCACGCCCGGCCAGCTCTGCTCCGCCGCCGGTGTCCTCGCGGAGGCCGACTACGGCCACCCCTCCCACGTCACCCCGCACGACGCCCCCGTGGGCGTCCCGGCCCGGCTCGGCCCCGAGGAGATCCGCGAGCGGATGAGCGGCAACCTCTGCCGGTGCGGCGCCTACCCCCGGATCGTCGAGGCCGTCGAGGACGTGGCGTCGTGAAGCCCTTCGCCTATCTGCGCGCCGAGACCGTCGCCGACGCGGTCCGCGCCTGCGCCGCCCACCCCGGGGCCAAGTTCCTCGGCGGCGGCACCAATCTGGTCGACCTGATGAAACTGGGCGTGGAGGCACCCGGCCTGCTCGTCGACGTGAGCCGGCTGCCGCTGGACCAGGTCACGGACACCGCTGAGGGCGGCCTGCGCGTCGGCGCCACCGTACGCAACAGCGACCTGGCCGCCCACCCCGCCGTACGCACCCGCTACTCCGCCCTCTCGCAGGCTCTGCTGGCCGGCGCGTCCGGGCAGCTCCGCAACATCGCGACCACCGGCGGCAACCTCCTTCAGCGCACCCGCTGCCCGTACTTCCAGGACACCTCCAAGCCCTGCAACAAGCGCGAACCCGGCACGGGCTGCCCCGCCCGCGAGGGCGCCCACCGCGACCTCGCCGTCATCGGGTACTCCGAGGACTGCGTCGCCACCCACCCCTCCGACATGGCCGTGGCGCTGGCCGCGCTCGACGCGGACGTCGTGCTGCACGGACCGGAGGGCGAACGGACCGTGCCGGTCACCGGCTTCCACCGGCTGCCCGGCGACAACCCCGACGCCGACACGGTCGTCCGGCCCGGCGAACTCGTCACCGAGGTGCTGCTCCCGCCGCTGCCCGACGGCACGGTCTGCCTCTACCGCAAGGCCCGCGACCGCGCCTCGTACGCCTTCGCGCTGGCTTCCGTGGCCGCCGTGCTGCGCGTACGCGACGGGCGCATCGAGCACGCCGCGCTGGCTTTTGGAGGCCTCGCCCACCGGCCCTGGCGGGCCCGCGCCGCCGAGGAGATCCTGCTCGGCGCACCCGCCACCGAAGCCACCTTCCTCCGGGCGGCCGACGCCGAACTCGCCGCGGCCCGCCCGCTGCGCGACAACGCCTTCAAGGTCCGCCTCGCCCGGCACCTGGCCGTCGACGCCCTCGCCGAACTCACCGCCCGCACCTGAAGAGCCGAGGACTCCCGCCATGAGCCACGCCCCCCAGCCACTGGGCGCGCCCGCCGTCCGCCGCGAGGGCCGCGCCAAGGTGACCGGCACCGCGCGCTACGCCGCCGAGCGCGGCCTGCCCGGCTGCCTGTACGCCTGGGTCGTGCCCGCCACCGTGCCGGCCGGCCGGGTCACCGCCGTCCGCACCGTCGACGCCCTGGCCCAGCCCGGTGTCCACAGCGTCCTCACCCACGACAACGCGCCCCGGCTCCACGAGCCGGACGACCCGATCCTCGCCGTGCTCCAGGACGACCGGGTGCCCCACCGCGGCTGGCCGGTCGCGCTCGTCGTCGCCGACAGCCTGGCGAGCGCACGGGCCGGCGCCGAGGCCCTGCACATCACGTACGAGACGACCGAGCACGACGTCGTGCTCACCGAGGACCACGCCGGGCTCTACACCCCCGAGGAAGCCAACGGCGGCTACCCGGCCGTCCGTGAACGCGGCGACTTCGACCGGGCCTTCGCGGAATCGCCCGTACGCGTCGACGTGACGTACACCCTGGAGCCGCTGCACAACCACCCCATGGAGCCGCACGCCTCCACCGCCCGCTGGTCGCCCGAGGGGCACCTCACCGTGTACGACTCCAGCCAGGGCGCCACGAAGGTCCGCGACAGCCTGGCCGCCGCCTTCGGGATCGGGACCGACAAGGTCACCGCCGTCTCCGAACACGTGGGCGGCGGCTTCGGCTCCAAGGGCACCCCGCGCCCGCAGGCCGTGCTCGCCGCGATGGCGGCGCTGCACACCGGCCGCCCGGTCGAACTCGCCCTGGCGCGGCGCCAGATGCCGGCACTCGTCGGGCACAGGGCGCCCACCGTGCAGCGCGTCAGGCTCGGCGCCGGGCCCGACGGCACACTCACCTCGGTCGCCCAGGAGATCATCACCCACACGTCCACGATCAAGGAGTTCGTGGAGCAGGCCGCCGTGCCCGCCCGCGTCATGTACGGCTCCCCGCACAGCCGGACCACCCACCGGGTCGCCGCCCTGAACGTGCCGAGCCCCTCGTGGATGCGCGCCCCGGGCGAGGCCCCCGGCATGTACGCCCTCGAATCGGCCATGGACGAACTCGCGGCGGAGCTCTCCCTCGACCCCGTCGAACTGCGGCTGCGCAACGACCCGGCCGACGAACCCGACTCCGGCAAACCCTTCAGCAGCCGCGGCCTGGCCGCCTGTCTGCGCGAGGGCGCCGAACGCTTCGGCTGGCAGGACCGCGACCCCGCCCCCGGCATCCGCCGCGAGGGAGCCCTGCTGCTCGGCACGGGCGTCGCCTCGGCCACGTACCCCGTCTACGCCAGTCCCGGCCACGCCTCGGCGCACGCGGCCCCCGACGGCACCTATCGGATCGCCATCAACGCCACGGACATCGGCACCGGCGCCCGCACCGTCCTCGCGCAGATCGCCGCGGACGTGCTGGGCGCACCGCTGGACGACGTGGCCATCGACATCGGCGACAGCGATCTGCCGGACGCCTCGCTGGCCGGCGGCTCGTCCGGCACCGCTTCCTGGGGCTGGGCCGTGCACAAGGCCGCCTCCGGGCTCGCGGAGCGGCTCGCAGCGCACACCGGGCCGCTGCCCGACGCGGGAGTGACCGTCACCGCCGACACCACCGAGGAGACCGCCGAGAAGTCCCCGTACGCCCGGCACGCCTTCGGGGCGCACTTCGCCGAGGTCGCCGTCGACACCCGTACCGGCGAGGTCAGGATGCGCCGCATGCTCGGCGTCTTCGCGGCCGGCCGTATCCTCAACTCCCGTACCGGACGCTCGCAGTTCATCGGCGGCATGACGATGGGCATCGGCATGGCCCTCACGGAGGGCAGCACCCTGGACCCGGTCTTCGGCGACTTCGTCGAGAGCGACCTCGCCTCGTACCACGTCCCCGTCTGCGCCGACGTGGCCGCCATCGAGGCGCACTGGATCGACGAGGACGATCCCCACCTCAATCCCATGGGCAGCAAGGGCATCGGCGAGATCGGCATCGTGGGCGCCGCCGCGGCCGTGGGCAACGCCTTCCGGCACGCCACCGGCGTACGGCTGCGCACCCTGCCCCTCACGCCCGACCGGGTGCTCACCCACCTGGCGTGACCTCCGGGCCGCGCACCCCGATCGGGCGAAGGCGCCGGTCACCCGGGGTGCGCGGTCCGATATGTTGCGCGACCGGCCCAGCCGGGTCACCCTGTGGAGTGACCCAGAAGAGACATCTGCTCACTCTTCGTATTCGGGGGTCGTTGGTTCAACGGGGCGAAGAACGTGGGCCTCGATGTGAGGAGCCTCGACGATGACCGTTCCACTCGACCGGCACTATCTGGTCGAACTCCAGGTTTCCGCAGAACGTGTGGACCAGCTGCGACGGATAGTCGCCGCACATCTGCGCCACTGGAGTCTCGAACTCCACGTGCGGCCCGTGTGCCGTGCCGTGGAGGAGCTGCTGACCAATGTCCACCGGCACGTCGGTGACGACAACCGCTGCGTCGTCGAACTCCGCTGGTCCGGACGGCACCTCACGGTCTCCGTCGCCGACAACGGCTCCGAGATGCCGCGGCTGCTCCACGAGGGCGGCGGCCTGAGCCGCGTCATGGCCCTCAGCGACAGCTGGGGCACCTGCCGCACCGCCGAGGGCAAGGTCGTCTGGTTCACCCGGTACGCCCAGGAGCCGCAGCACATCGAGCTGGTGCCGCTGCCGCCGCTGCCCGGCGTCCGCGAGTTCCGCCGCCCGCCGGCCGCGGTCGCGGAGATCCCCGAGCCGGTCCCGGCCGGCATCGGCGAGACCGTCCCCGAAGCCGCTCCCGCCCCCGCCCTCGTCTGAGGCGTACGGCCCACGCGACACGGGAGCACCAGCCCCCGCCACCGCGGACCCCCGCCGGCGCGGACCGCATGCCCTGGCATGCATGATCCGCGCCGGCCGGGTATCCGGTGGCGGGGGCCGGCCGTGCCCCGGCCCCCCGCGTTGCGGCCGGGCCCGGTGCGCGGCACGGTCGAAGTACCGAGGCAAGGAGGCCACAGGCATGCCCATCGCGACGGTCAACCCCGCGAACGGCGAGACGCTCAGGACGTTCGACGCGCTGGAGGACGACGAGATCGAGAAGCGGATCGCCGCGGCCGACGCCGCCTTCCGCGACTACCGCACCACCACGTTCCGCGAACGGGCCCGGCTCCTCAACCGCGCCGCCGACCTGCTGGACGAGGACCAGCAGGACATCGCGCGCACCATGGTCCTGGAGATGGGCAAGCCGGTCACGGCCGCCCGCGCCGAGGCCGCGAAGTGCGCCAAGGCGATGCGCTGGTACGCCGCCCGAGCCGAGGAGCTCCTCGCCGACGAGCACCCGTCCGCCGCCGACGTCGAGGACTCCGGCGCCGTGCGCGCGTACGTCCGCTACCGTCCGCTCGGCCCGGTGCTCGCCGTCATGCCGTGGAACTTCCCGCTCTGGCAGGTCGTCCGCTTCGCCGCCCCCGCCCTGATGGCCGGCAACACGGGCCTGCTGAAGCACGCGTCGAACGTGCCGCAGACCGCGCTGTACCTGGGCGATCTCTTCCACCGCGCCGGCTTCCCGGCCGGCTGCTTCCAGACCCTGCTCGTCGGCTCCAAGGCCGTCGAGGGCATCCTGCGCGACCCCCGCGTCGTCGCGGCCACCCTCACCGGCAGCGAACCGGCCGGACGCTCCGTCGCCGCGATCGCCGGTGACGAGATCAAGCACACCGTCCTCGAACTCGGCGGCAGCGACCCCTACCTCGTCCTGCCCTCCGCGGACGTCGCAAAGGCCGCCCGTACCGCCGTCACCGCCCGCGCCCAGAACAACGGCCAGTCGTGCATCGCCGCCAAGCGGTTCATCGTGCACACCCAGGTCTACGAGGAGTTCGCCGAGCGCTTCACCGTCGGCATGCGCGAGCTGACCGTCGGGGACCCGCTGGAGGAGTCCACCGACGTCGGACCGCTCTCCAGCGAACAGGGCCGCACCGACCTGGAGGAGCTCGTCGACGACGCCCTGAACCGGGGCGCCGAGGCCCTGTGCGGCGGCGGCCGGCCCGAGGGCCTGGGCGGCGGCCTGGAGAACGGCTGGTTCTACGCCCCCACCGTCCTCGCCGGCATCACGCCCGATATGCGCATCCACCGCGAGGAGACCTTCGGCCCGGTCGCCACCCTCTACCGCGTGGACGGTGTCGACGAGGCCGTCGAGGTCGCCAACGACACCTCCTTCGGGCTCAGTTCCAACGTCTGGACCCGCGACGCCGGCGAGGCCGAGCGCTGCGTGCGGGACATCCGGGCCGGCGGCGTGTTCTTCAACGGCATGACGGCCTCCCACCCCGCGCTGCCCTTCGGCGGGGTGAGGCGCTCGGGCTACGGGCGTGAGCTCGCCGGACACGGGATCCGCGAGTTCTGCAACGCCACCACCGTCTGGTACGGCTCCGAGCCCCGGTGACCGTGCGCGCGACGCCCCCGATCCCGCCCGCAGAGAGGTGACCATGAGCGACGCCCCACCGCCCGCGCCGGCCAGCCCTTCCGACGAGGAGCTCGACGCCCTCGACGCGCACTGGCGGGCCGCCAACTACCTGGCCGTCGGGCAGATCTACCTGATGGACAACCCCCTGCTGACCCGGCCGCTCGCACCCGAGCACATCAAACCCCGGCTGCTCGGCCACTGGGGAACCTCACCGGGGCTCAACCTCGTGTACACCCACCTCAACCGACTCATCGGCGCGCGCGGCACACCGGCGCTGTGCATCTGGGGCCCGGGCCACGGCGGACCCGCCGTCCTCGCCGGTTCCTGGCTGGAGGGAAGCTACTCCGAGGCGTACCCGGACGTCAGCCGGGACGCGGAGGGCATGGGGCGGCTGTTCAAGCAGTTCTCCTTCCCCGGCGGCGTCCCGAGCCACGTCGCGCCCGAGACCCCGGGCTCCATCCACGAGGGCGGCGAACTCGGCTACTCCCTCGCCCACGCCTACGGCGCAGCCCTCGACCACCCGGAACTGCTGGTCACCTGCGTCATCGGCGACGGCGAGGCGGAGACCGGGCCGCTCGCCGGGTCCTGGCACGCCAACAAGTTCCTCGACCCGGTGCACGACGGGGCCGTCCTGCCCGTGCTCCACCTCAACGGCTACAAGATCGCCAACCCGACGGTGCTCGCCCGCCTCCCGCACACCGAACTCGACGCCCTGCTGCGCGGCTACGGACACGACCCCCTCTACGTGGAGGGCGACGACCCGCGCGCCGTGCACCGGGCGATGGCCCTCGCGATGGACCGCGCCGTCGACCGCGTCGAGGAGATCCAGGCGGCCGCCCGCACCGGCGGTGAAACCGAGCGGCCGCGCTGGCCGATGATCGTGCTGCGCACCCCGAAGGGCTGGACCGGCCCCGCCGAGGTGGACGGGCTCCCCGTCGAAGGTACCTGGCGCGCCCACCAGGTCCCGCTGCCCGGCGTCCGCGACAACCCGGACCACCTGCGCCAGCTGGAGGCGTGGATGCGTTCCTACCGGCCGGACGAACTCTTCGACGCCGAGGGCCGCCCCACCGCGCAGGTCCTGGCCTGCGTCCCCGAGGGCGCCGCCCGCCTCGGCGCCTCCCCGTACGCCAACGGCGGCCTGCTCCTGCGCGACCTGCCCATCCCGGACCTGGACGGCTTCGCCGCCCCCGTGGACCGGCCCGGCACCACGCTGCGGGAGCCGACCAAGGTGCTCGGCGGGCTCCTCGAAGCGGTCATGGCGGCGACGGCCGACCGCAGGGACTTCCGGCTCGTGGGCCCGGACGAGACGGCGTCCAACCGGCTCGACGCGGTGTACGAGGCCAGCGGCAAGGCCTGGCAGGCCCGTACGCTGCCGACGGACGAGCACCTGGAGCGCGACGGCCGGGTCATGGAGGTGCTGTCCGAGCACCTGTGCCAGGGCTGGCTGGAGGGCTATCTGCTGACCGGCCGGCACGGACTGTTCTCCTGCTACGAGGCCTTCGCGCACATCGTGGACTCGATGGTCAACCAGCACATCAAATGGCTGCGCACCTCGCGCCGGCTCACCTGGCGCCGTCCCATCGCCTCCCTCAACTACCTGCTCACCTCACACGTCTGGCGCCAGGACCACAACGGCTTCTCGCACCAGGACCCGGGTTTCGTGGACCACATCCTCAACAAGAGCCCGGAAGTCGTACGCGTCTACCTGCCGCCGGACGCCAACACCCTGCTCTCCGTGGCCGACCACGCGCTGCGCAGCCGCGACTACGTCAACGTCGTCGTGGCCGGGAAGCAGCCGAGCTTCGACTGGCTCACCCTCGACCAGGCCCGGGTGCACTGCGCGCGCGGCGCCGGTGTCTGGGACTGGGCGGGCACCGAGGACGGGAGCCGTGAGCCCGACGTCGTCCTCGCCTGTGCCGGGGACGTACCGACGCTGGAGACCCTGGCGGCCGCCCAGCTGCTGCGGCACCACCTCCCGGAGCTGGCCGTGCGGGTGGTCAACGTCGTCGACATGGCCCGGCTCATGCCGCACTCGGAGCACCCGCACGGCATGCCGGACTCCGAGTACGACGCCCTGTTCACCCGGGGCAGGCCGGTCATCTTCGCGTACCACGGCTACCCCTGGCTGATCCACCGGCTGGCCTACCGCCGGGAGGGTCACGCCAACCTGCACGTGCGGGGCTACAAGGAGGAGGGCACGACCACCACGCCCTTCGACATGGTCGTCCGCAACGACCTGGACCGCTACCGGCTGGTCATGGACGTCATCGACCGGGTCCCCGGCCTCGGCGTCCGCGCCGTGGCGGTGCGTCAGGAGATGGCGGACACCCGCACCCGCCACCACGCCTGGATCCGCGAGCACGGCACCGACCTGCCCGAGGTAACCGACTGGTCCTGGGAGGGCTGAGCACCGGCATGCGGCGAGGGCCCTGACGAAGATCTCCGTCCGGGCCCTCGCCGTACAACGTGCGGGCTCAGAAGCGCAGTTCGGCCGCGATCCGCCCGTGCCCCTTCAGCGAGTCGTCCGCGACGAAGTAGACCTCGGCGCCGCTGTCCAGCGCTGCCTCCACCAGCTCGTCGACGATGTCCTCGCGGACGTTCTCGTCGGCCGGGTCCACCACGTCGTCGGTCACCGGCTTCAGGTGTTCCTGGTCGACCCGGACCGTCTGCTGGTAGTGCTCCTCCACCGCCAGCAGGCCCACCCGGCCCTCTCGCACCGCCGCCCACACCTCGTCGAGCCCGCCGGCGAACGCCTTACGGCCGCGCGCCGCGTCGAGCCGGCCCTCGATCTCCCGTGCGAAGTGCGCGCGCCGGGCGTCCAGGGCCGGGCGCAGCTCGGTGAGGAGGTCGCGGGGCGCGTTGTCGGCCGGCGCTCCCTTGGTGACCCGGCCCACCGCGTCCTTCGCGCACTGGCCGGCCTCGTCGAACAGGGCGAGCGCCGGGGCGATGCCGACCAGGTACAGCGGACGGGGGTCGGTGGCCAGGACGGCGCGCAGCTTCTCGTCCACCGTGCGCAGGAACAACTTGGTGTCCTCGTTGGCGAAGTTGCTCGGGGTGTCGCCGGTCCGCTCCATGCGCTGCGGGTTGAACTCCTCGCGCGGGGCCTCCAGCGGGAAGCCGCCGACGCGTGCCTCCTGCGCGGACTCGGTCGTGCCGCTGAAGAGAGCGGCGTGGTCGGCGGCCACGGTCAGCGCCCAGAAGGGCCGGGCCTGCGCCTTCGCGGCGACCAGGTTGCGGGTGAGGTAACTGTCGCTCAGCACCACCCGTTCGGGTGCGGTACGCGGCAGCCGCCAGATCTGGAACTCGTCGGCCGTCGCGAGCAGCACCAGCGAGTCCAGCGCCCGGCGGGCGTCGAGCTCGTCGACCGCGCGTTCCAGCTGCCGCTCGATCGCGGCGCAGGTCTCGCGGCTGACCGCCGGGTCGGCCTCCAGCCTGTTGTGCGCCTCGGACAGCAGGTTGCGCAGCCGAACAGCGTCCTGGGCGTTGTCCGGGGCGTGCCGGTGGGTCGGCATGGTCAGGGACAGGGCCGGATAGGGCTTGGCCGCGCGCAGCTCCTGCAGCAGGCCGGCGGTCAGGGCGTCCGTGTCCATCAGTTCCCTCCCGGGGAATTGCGCACCGCGTGCGGAGCGGGTGATGCGGAGCGGGTGATTCAACGAGTCAATTCATACCTTTTGATCCTAATATGGGCGAGTTGGTCATTCCGGGTGCGAGAAGCCCTGCTTCCCCGTGCCCGCTTCAGTGGACGGAGCGTTTGTGAACCGGACCCGCCCCCTGCGGCGCCCCCTCCGAGGCCGGGTGTCCCGCGGCCCGGCCCCCGCCGCCGCTCTCGTCGCGGTCCTCGTCGCAGGCGCGGCCGCCTGCGGTGGCTCCGACACCTCGTCCGCGGGCACGGCCCGCAGCACCCGCACGGTGTCCGCCGAACCGACGGCGAGCCCGAGCCCGGCCCCGAGCGAGCGTACCCAGGACGAGTTCGCGGCCTCGGTCTCCGCCGACGTCGAGCGCAACCGCCAGAAGGCGGTGTCGACCCTCAAGGGGGTCGACGGCAAGGGCAACGCGGTGGACGACGTCTCCGTCAGCAGCGTCGCGGTCCGGCCCGGGGAGCAGTTCCGCAGTGCCCTGGTGCGGGTGACCAACGCGGGCGACAAGCCGGCGTTCTTCGCCGTGCGCGTGGAGTTCGTCGACGCGTCGGGCGAGGTGCTGGACTCCGTGGTGCTCGGCTTCCCGGACGCGCCGACCGACCGGACCGTCAGTCAGCACGCCAACAGCCGCAAGGCCGCCGGCGTCAAGTCCGTCCCCCGGATCGCCCAGGCGCAACGGAGCTGATGGCCGACGGCCCCGTGGTGGCTCAGTGCGGGGCCGTCACCAGATGGCCTCCACCCACTCCGGGTGGTCCACGAACGGGTTCCGGTTGTGCTGGTAGTCCTCGTATATGACGTCGTTGCGCCGCTTCTCGAAGGTGTCCGGCGGGTCCTGCTCGCTCCACGCCTTCAGTACGGAGAGCCGGCCGATGTGCGGTGAGGAGCCGTTCGACACGCTGTCGTTGGGCTCCAGGTCGGGGAACGCGTCGTCGCCCTCGTAGCGCACCGCCATGTAGAGGATCATGCGGGCCACGTCGCCCTTGACGGCGTCCCGCGGTTCGAAGGAGTCGCTGTCGGTGTAGTTGCCCGGCGCGTCGCTCAGCTCCGTTCCGCCGTTGTCGAAGTCCTTGTTGCCGCGCGTGGAGTTGACCTGGACGTCGGACGGGCGCAGGTGATGGATGTCGGTACCGGGGCCGGTGGCCGTGCCGAAGTCGCCGTGGGACTTGGCCCAGACGTGCTCGCGGTTCCACTGGCCCGTATTGCCGCCGTTGTCGCTCTTGGGTTCGGAGCGGCCGGTGTAGAGCTCGATGATGTTCGAGGAGTCGGCCGGATCCTCGTCGGTGTCCTTCAGGGCGTCCCAGACCTGGCTGTACGTGAGCTTGCTCTGGTCGCTGATGATCGTGTGCAGGGCGCTCTTGAGCGCGGCGCCGGTCTTGCCGGTCGCGTCCTGGTAGTACGTGTCGTCGAGCGCGGAGAGCGGGGAGACCGCGGTCGGTGGTGGCGTGGGGGAGGGTGCGGCGGCGGCCGTGCCGGTCAGCACCGCGAGCGCGGCGAGCGCGGCGGGCAGGGCGCGGCGCAGGGGAAGGTGACGACGGGACATGTGGGGTGTCCTCTCCGGGAATACGCGCACCGCGGCGTCGTCACGGGATGGGGGAACGGCGCCGCGGTGGTCGTGTCCGCTATGTGTACGCGGGAGCCTTCCATGCGGACCGTCACGATGTGTGAACGCCTCGTATCTATCATGCGCAGGTCAAGTGAGGGCCCGTAACCGCCTTCGTGACCCCGCCCGGCCTCGGATGCGCGAGCGCCGGTGGCGGGCGAGAATGACGGGAAGGACAAGGAGGCGGCATGAGCGACGAGTCCGATTCCGTATCCAGCACCCGGGGCGTGACTCCGGACGACCTCTTGCACACCGGCGCCACCGACAACCCGTCCCCCGAGGACCTGGTACTCGCGTCGGGGAAGGACCTCACCCCGGAGAACCTGGAGTGGGCGGAGCGCACCCTGGCCAGGGAGGGCCGGGCGGCCATCGACAAGCGACTGCCGTAGACGGCGGTACGGCGCGGCGGCCCCGGCCGTCGCGCCCCGGCAGGTACGGGCGACGGGCGCCGCTCGGTTAGCCTGAACGCACAATGAACCGTTTGACGACGTCAGAGGGCGATTACGACCTCGCCCGCTTCCCCGAGGACCCCCGCGACCCGTTCCGTGCCTGGGACGCGGCCGACGCCTATCTCCTCCAGCACTTGGAGGAGGAGGCCGTCGACCTCTCGGGGAACGTCGTCGTGGCCGGGGACCGCTGGGGCGCCCTGAGCACCGTGCTCGCCGCGCACCACCCCGTGCAGATCAGCGACTCCTTCCTCGGACAGCGGGCGACCGCGACGAACCTGGCGCGCAACGGGCTGCCCGCCGGCGCGGTGCGCCTGCTCTCCCCGCGCGACACGCCGCCGGACCGCATCGACGTGCTGCTCGTACGCGTACCGAAGAGCCTCGCGTTCCTGGAGGACCAGCTGCACCGGCTCGCGCCCGCCGTGCACGCCGGGACCGTCGTCGTCGGCACCGGCATGGTCAAGGAGATCCACACCTCCACGCTCAGCCTCTTCGAGCGGATCATCGGGCCGACCCGGACCTCCCTCGCCGTCCGCAAGGCCCGGCTCATCCACTGCACGCCGGACCCGGCCCTGCCCCGTACCCCCAGCCCCTGGCCGCTGCGCTACGAGCTGCCCGCCGACGCCGGACCGGCCGCCGGGCACACCGTCACCAACCACGCCGGCATCTTCTGCGCCGACCGCCTCGACATCGGCACCCGCTTCTTCCTCAAGCACCTGCCGGACCGCACCGGCCCGGACCGGGTCGTGGACCTCGGCTGCGGCAACGGCGTCGTCGGCCTCGCCGCCGCCCTCGCCAACCCCGACGCCTCGGTCACCTTCGTCGACGAGTCCCACCAGGCCGTCGCCTCCGCCGAGGAGACCTTCCGGAGCAACACCGGGCCCGGCGCCGAGGCCCGCTTCGTCGTCGGGGACGGCCTGTCCGGCGCCGAGCCCGGCAGCGCGGACCTCGTCCTCAACAACCCCCCGTTCCACTCCCACCAGGCCACCACGGACGCCACCGCCCGCACCATGTTCCACGGGGCACGGCGCGCGCTGCGCCAGGGCGGCGAGCTGTGGGTCGTCGCCAACCGGCACCTCGGCCACCACACCACCCTGCGCCGCGTGTTCGGCAACTGCACCACGGTGGCGGGCGACCCGAAGTTCGTGGTGCTGCGCGCGGTGAGACGCTGAGCCGGACCCCACCCGTTCACGGCCGCGCGCCGCGCCGCGCGAAGGCCGCCGCCGCGGCCGCGCCCAGGGACAGCAGCGCGCACAGCAGCCAGACCGCGACGTACCCCGACTCGCTCGCCGCCTCCTCGGCGTCGGCGACGGCGCTTCCCGTCTCCGTCGCCGGGGTCGCCAGGATGACGGCGATGACGGCTCCGGCGATCGCGCCGCCCAGGGTCTTCACGTTGTTGTACAAAGCCGTCGTGATCCCCGTACGGGAAGGGGCGCCGGCCTCCGCGATCACCGTGGGCAGCGCGCCGAGCGCCACGCCGATGCCCGCCCCGGCCAGCACCTTGGCCGCCACCAGCTGCCAGATCGCCGTGTGGAACGCGGCGGTGGCCAGGAAGCTCGCACCGATCAGAGCGAACGAGGCGATCAGGGCGGGGCGGTAGCCGAGGCGTCCCGCGATACGGGCGGTCAGCGAGGAGCCGATGACGGCCGCGACACCGGCGGGCAGGATGATCAGCGAGATGGCGAGGGCGGAGAGGCCGAAGCCGTAACCGGTCAGGTCCGGGTCCGCCGCCAGGAACGTGGAGTCCGGGGCCATGCTGCCGAAGTAGACGACGCCGAAGGCCGCCGCGCACAGGAAGTAGGGGGCGACACTGCGGTCGGCCAGCGCGCGCAGGTCCACCAGCGGGTCGGGCACCCGCAGCTCGCGTACCGCCCACACCGCGCCCGTCAGCAGGGCGAGCGGAATCGGGACGAGCACCGCGCCGGAGAGCAGCGGACCGCTCTTCGCCGCCGAGATCCCCGCCAGCAGCAGGAGCATGGCCAGGCTCAGTAGGCCCACGCCCGGCCAGTCGAGCCGGGCGCCGGGCGCCCGCGTGGACTCCGGGATCGCGAGGAACGAGACCGGCACGCACAGCACCGCCAGCGCGGCTGGCAGGAGCAGGGTGATCCGCACATCGCCCGTCGCCTTGTGCGCCAGACCCATGACCACGCCGCCGAGCAGAGTCCCGAGGGTGAGCGCGCCGACGAGGCGCGCGATGGCGGCGCGGGCGCGTTCCACCGAGAGCCGGTCCCGTACGAGGGCGATCTCCAGGGGGAGGAGGGCGGCGAGCGGGCCGAGCAGCACCCGGCCGGCCAGCAGCACGGGCAGCGACGGGGCGAAGGCCACCAGCAGCGAGCCCACGGCGACGCAGATCAGCGAGACCCGCAGCATGAGGCGGTGCCCGTACACGTCGCCGAGCCGGCCGAAGGCGGGCACGGACACGGCGGCGGCGAGCAGTTGGGCGGCGACGACCCAGTTGAGGTCGGCGTCGGCCATGCCCAGTTCCGTGCCGATGTCCGGCAGCAGCGGGGCGATGCCGCCCTGGAGGAATCCGCTGGTCATCTCGAAGAGGATCAGGAGGCCCACGACCGCGCCGACGGACGCGGACGGCGGGGGAGCGGCCCCGGCTGAGGCGGGCCGCGCGGACTCGGTTGTGCTCATGAAGCCTCCTCGGTGGTGACGGCGGCGGCACGGACGGCCGACCGGTCCGCAGCCTGCCGGAGACGGCTCGCGGCAAGCCCGGCCAGCAGCAGAGCGGCGTCCGCCACCGACCGGTCGTCGTAGACCGCCTGCGCGGAGTGGTTCATCGGCGCGGCCGACGGATCGCGGCCCGGCGGGCACGCGCCGAGGCCCAGGAACGCCCCCGGCACCTCGCGCAGCACGTACGAGAAGTCCTCGGAGCCGGCCATCGGGCGCGGCGCCTCGAAGACCTGCGTGGCACCGAGGAGTTCCCGCGCGGTGCGCAGGGCGAACGCGGCCTCGGCGGCGTCGTTCACGGTGACCGGGTAGCCGTCCCGGTAGTCGACGGCGACGTCCAGGCCGTGTGCGGCGGCGATCCCCCGCACGGTCCGCTCGACGCCCGCCCGGACCCGGGCCCGGGTCTCCTCGGAGAACGAGCGGACGGTGGCGGTGAACTCGGCGGTCCCGGGGATGACGTTGCCGGCCGCACCGGCGTGCAGCGAGCCCACCGTGATGACGGCCGGGTCGAAGATGTCGACGGTGCGCGTGACCATCGTCTGGAGCGCGGTCACCATCTCGCAGACCGCAGGCACCGGGTCCTGCGCCAGGTGCGGCGACGAGCCGTGGCCGCCGGCGCCCGTCACGCGCACGGTCACGTCGTCGGAGGCGGCGAGCACCGGACCCGGCCGTACGGCGGCCGTACCGGCGGGCAGTACCGCCGAGGTGACGTGCAGCGCGTACGCGGCGACCACCCGGGAGCCCGCGGCGTCGAGCACGCCCTCGTCGATCATCAGCCGGGCACCGCCCATGCCCTCCTCGCCGGGCTGGAACATGAACACCACATCGCCCGCCAGCTCCTCGCGCCGCGCGGCCAGCAGCCGGGCCGCCCCCACCAGACCCGCGGTGTGCACGTCGTGGCCGCAGGCGTGCATCCGGCCGGGGACCTCGGAGGCGTACGGCACACCGCTGTCCTCGTGTACGGGCAGCGCGTCCATGTCGCCGCGCAGCAGCACGGCGGGGCCGGGCAGGCCGCCGCGCAGCACGGCGACGACCGAGGTGAGCTTCTCGCCCGTCGTGATCTCCAGGGGCAGTCCGGCCAGGGCGTCCAGGACCGTCTGACGGGTGCGGGGGAGGTCGAGGCCGAGTTCCGGCTGCCGGTGCAGCGCGTGGCGCAGCCGGATCAGGGAGTCTTCGATGGCGAGGGCGTCAGTGCGTTCGAACATGCCTGGTATGGTGCCGATCCGGCCGATCGCACCAGCCACCGTGCGCGTATCCTCCGGTTCGGGCTGATCGTTTGCCGACAACCACCACCCGGAGGGTGTCCCGTGCTCGACGAACTCGATCTGCTCCTCGTCACCGCGCTCCAGATCGCGCCGCGCGCGGACTGGCGGACCATCGGCGAGGTCCTGGACATCGACGCCTCGACGGTCGCCCGGCGCTGGGCCCGGCTCACACAGGCCGGCCACGCCTGGATCGGCGTGCACCCGGCCGTCGCGGCGACCGGCCCGGACTCCGCGGCCCTGGTGGCGTTCATCGAGGTGGACTGCGTCTCCGGGCGGCTCCACGAGGTGGCGGGGCACATCGCCGACGACCCGCACGTGTTCAACCTGGAGCACGTCAGCGGCAGCCGGGACCTCCTGGTCACCGCCGTCTTCGAGGACAACGCGCAGCTGGCGCGGTACGTCGGGTTCCGCCTCGGCGCGCTCGACGGCGTCGCGGCGTCCCGCACCCAGGTCGCCACCACCCTGCACACCGAGGGCAGCCGCTGGCGGCTCGACCGCCTCACCGACGAGCAGCGCCGCAAGCTCGCACCGCCCGCCCCGAACCGGCAGCCCACCCGCACCGTCCCCGAACGCGACCTCGGACTGGTCCGGGTCCTCGGCGAGGACCCGCGCCGGCCCGTCGCCCACCTCGCGGAGCGCACCGGGCTCAGCCCCACGACCGTCCGCCGCCGCCTCGACCGGCTGGACGCGGACCGGGCGCTCGCCTACCGCTGCGAGGTGGCCCGGTCGCTCTCCGGCTGGCCGGTGTCCGTCTCGTACTGGGCGGCGGTGCCGCAGAGCAGGGCGCCCCAGCTCGCCAAGAGCATCAGCCAGATCCGCGAGATCCGGCTCTGCGCCTCGCTGACCGGCCCGCACAACCTGCTCCTGGCCGCCTGGCTGCGCTCGGTCGACGACATCGGCGCCTTCGAGTCCCGGCTCACCGCCCGTCACCCCGAACTGGCGGTCGCCGACCGGGCGCTCACGCTCTGGCCGATGAAGCTCGCCGGCCACCTCCTCGACCCCCAGGGCCGCCATCTGCGGGCCGTGCCCCTGACCAGCTGGGAGGACACGGGATCGGACACCGCGGAGGCGGCCCTCCTGGACCGTCTCCGGACCCCTCCGGCGTGATCGCCTCGCGCGGGGTGCCCGCCGCAGCCGTGCTCGGTCACACTGGAAGCGGCCGACGCCCCGGCGCCGGGCCGCCGCCGAGCGGGAGGGACACGCACATGACGGACGCCGACCCCGGGCTCTTCGGGCCCGCATCGGTCACCTGGCAGCTGCACGGCGACCCGATGATGTGGGTCGCCGGGGTGCGCGCCCTCTACCTCCAGGCGCTCCACCCCCTCGCCGTGCGCGGTGTCATGCAGAACTCCGACTTCCGCGAGGACGCCTGGGGCCGGCTCATGCGCACGGCGGGGTTCGTCGGCACCATCACGTACGGCACCACCGAGGCCGCCGAGAAGGCGGGCGCCCGGGTCCGGAAGATCCACCGGCACCTCAAGGTCACCGACCCGGCGACCGGCCGCACCCACGGTGTGGACGAGCCCGGGCTGCTGCTGTGGGTGCACTGCGCCGAGGCGGACTCCTACCTCCAGGTCCTGCGCCGATCCGGCTACCCGCTCACCGCCCGGCAGGCGGACCAGTACATCGGCGAACACCGGCACAGCGCCCGCCTCGTCGGCCTCGACCCGGACGACGTACCGGCCACCACCGCCGAGCTGGCCGACTACTTCGCCCGCGTACGGCCCGGGCTCGCCCGGACCCCGGAGGCGATGGACGTCGACGACTTCCTGCGACGGCCGCCCGTACCACCCCTTCTGGTACCGGCGCGCGCCCTGCTGTGGCGGCGCGTGGCCACCCTCGCCTACCAGTCGCTGCCGCCGTTCGCCCATGAGCTGTACGGCAGGACGGCGCCGCCGCCCGCCGCCGTCGACCGTCGGCTGCGGGCCACCGGGGCGCTCCTGCGCGCCGTACCCGCGCGGCTGCGCTGGCGGCTTCCGCCGGGTCACATCATGAACGCGATGGCACGGCTCGGACCCGCCGTCCGCCCCACCCCGTACACACTGAAGAAGCAGGCAGCCATACTGGACGGGCCGGGGAGGGCGCGGCGGCAGCAGGCGGAAAGACGGGGGCGGCAAGAGGGATGGCGGAAACCAGGCTGATCCAGAGCCGGTACCGGCTGCTCGACCTGATCGGGCGCGGCGGCATGGGCGAGGTCTGGCGCGCCCGCGACGAGGCACTGGGCCGCCAGGTCGCCGTCAAGTGCCTCAAGCCCGTGGGCGCCCAGCACGACGAGGACCACACCCGCATCGTCCGCGAACGCTTCCGCCGCGAGGCCCGGGTCGCCGCCGCCCTCCAGCACCGGGGCGTCACCGTCGTCCACGACTTCGGCGAGTACGAGGGCGTGCTCTACCTCGTGATGGAGCTGCTGGACGGCCGCAACCTCAGCCAGCTCCTGGAGGACAACGAGCAGCACCCGCTGCCGGTCGACGACATCGTGGACATCGCCGAGCAGGTCGCCGACGCGCTCGGCTACACCCACCAGCAGGGCATCGTCCACCGCGACCTCAAGCCCGCCAACATCATGCGGCTGTCCGACGGGACGGTGAAGATCTGCGACTTCGGCATCGCCCGGCCGGGCCACGGCATTCCCGTCACCTCCCGGCTCACCGGCGTCGGCGTCGCCATGGGCACCCCGCACTACATGTCGCCGGAGCAGATCAGCGGCGGCCAGGTCGACCACCGCAGCGACCTCTACTCGCTGGGCTGCGTGCTGTACGAGATCGCCACCGGCGCCCCGCCCTTCGACCTGGGGGACTCCTGGGGCATCCTGGTCGGCCACCGCGACACCGCGCCCGAGCCGCCGCGCTCCCACCGCGCCGAACTGCCCGGGTTCTTCGACCGGGTGGTCCTCGACCTCCTCGCCAAGACCCCGGAGGAGCGCCCGGCCGACGCCCACGACCTGCGCCGCCGCATCGCCGTCGGCCGCACCGGCGAGCACCCCTCCGTCGAGCCGACCGGCCGGGTGCTGCTCGCCCCGCCCGCCTCCGTTGCCCTGCCCGGCCGGCCCCCCACCCGGCCGCTGCCCGCCTGGGCGCACACCATGACCGGCGGCCACAAGGCGACGGGCGCGGTGGCCCCCTTGGCACCGCCCGACCACTCGGCGGGCCTGACCCTCAGCTGGACCACCGGCGCCCGGCCCGGCCCTGCCCCCCTGACCGGCAGCCAGAGCGTGGGCGCCGGCCCCGACCGCCGGAGCCGGGCGGAGAACGCGCTGCGCGAGTTCGGCCGCCTGGCCGAGGAGCGCGCCCGCGCCCTCGGCCCGGACCACAGTGAGACCGTCGCCGCCCGGCAGCAGACGGCGTACGCCCTCGGCCGCCTCGGCCGGCACGCCGAGGCCCACGAACTCCACGCCGCCGTGCTCGCGTCGCAGGAGCGCGCGACGGGCGCCGACCACCCCGACACCCTGCGCTGCCGCCACAACCTGGCCTTCAGCCTCAGCAGACTGGGACGCCTGGAGGACTCGTACCACATGGCCCGTGACGTGGCGTCGGCCCGCGCCCGGGTGCTGGGGGCGGACCACCCCGACACCCTGGTCACGCTCTACGAGGTCGGGTACGCGCTGGGCCGGCTCGGCCGGTGGACCGAGGCGTTGCACACGTACCGGCAGGTCGCCGAGGCCCGGACCCGGCTGCTGGGTGCCGACCACCCCGACACCCTCGCCACCCGCTACGAGGTCGGCATCAGCCTGGGCCGCCTCGGCCACAGCGTCGACGCGCTGGAGCTGTACCGCGCGCTCGTCGCCGACCGCACCCGGGTCAACGGCCCCGCCGACCCGGAGACCCTGCGCGCCCGCCACGGTCTGGGCGTCAACCTCGGCCGGCTCGCCCGCTGGGACGAGGCCCTGGCGGAGGCGCGGGCGGTGTGCGCCGCCCGGGAGGGCGTCCTCGGGCCCGACCACCCCGACACCCTCGTCAGCCGCCGCGAGGTCGCCGTCGCTCTCGGCTGGCTGGGCCGCTGGGCCGACGCGCTCACCGTCTACCGGCAGGTCGCCGACGCCCGGACCCGGCTGCTGGGCGCCGCCCACCCCGACACCCTCGCCGGCCGCGACGACGAGGCGCACTGCCTCGAACAGTTGGGCCGCACCCGCGAGGCGGCCGACCTCTACCGCGAGGTGGCCGCGCTCCGGCAGCGGGCCGGCCGCCCGCAGCCCTGACCGGCCACACGCCCTGGCCCGGCCGCCCGCGCCGTGTTAGCAAGGGGCATGACGGTACGGGACAGCTATGACGCGGTGATCGTGGGCGGCGGCCACAACGGCCTGGTCGCGGCGGGCTACCTGGCCCGAGCCGGCCGGCGGGTGCTGGTCCTGGAACGCCTCCCGGCCACCGGGGGAGCGGCCGTCTCGACCCGCCCCTTCGCCGGGGTCGACGCCCGGCTCTCCCGCTACTCCTACCTGGTCTCGCTGCTCCCGCGGAAGATCGTCCGCGACCTCGGTCTGGACTTCGCCGTACGCAATCGGACCGTGTCCTCGTACACCCCGGCCGTCCGCGACGGACGGCCCACCGCCCTCCTCGTCGGCGGCGACGGAACCCGCGACTCCTTCGCCGCACTCACCGGTTCGGACCGCGAGTACGAGGCGTGGCAGCGCTTCTACACGATGACCGGGCGGCTCGCCGGCCGCGCCTTCCCGACCCTGACCGAACCGCTGCCCACCCGCGAGGCGCTGCGGGAGCGGATCGGCGACGCGGACGCCTGGCGCATGCTGTTCGAGGAGCCCATCGGCGTCGCCGTCGAGGAGCACTTCGCGGACGACCTCGTGCGCGGCGTCGTCCTCACCGACGCGCTGATCGGCACGTTCGCCGACGCCCACGACGCCTCACTGCTCCAGAACCGCTGCTTCCTCTACCACGTGATCGGCGGCGGCACCGGCGACTGGGACGTCCCGGTCGGCGGCATGGGCGCGCTCACCGACGCCCTCGCCGGGGCCGCCCTGGCCGCCGGCGCCGAGATCCGTACCGGCCACGAGGTGCTGCGGGTCGACACCGACGGGACGCGCGCCGAGGTGACCGTACGCACGGACGACGGCGAACACACCGTCGGCGCACGCCGGGTCCTGGTCAACGCGTCCCCGCAGGCCCTCGCCGCCCTCCTCGGGGACGAGCCGCCGACCCCCGCCGAGGGCGCCCAGCTCAAGGTGAACATGCTCCTCACCCGGCTGCCCCGGCTCCGCGACCGGTCGGTGGACCCGCGCGAGGCGTTCGCCGGTACGTTCCACATCGCCGAGGGGTACGGGCAGCTCGCCGCCGCACACCGGGACGCCTCGGCGGGACGCCTGCCCGCCGCACCGCCGTCCGAGATCTACTGCCACTCGCTGACGGACCCCTCGATCCTCGGCCCGGACCTCGCCGCCCGGGGCTACCAGACCCTGACCCTCTTCGGCCTGCACACCCCGGCCCGCCTCTTCGCCGACGACAACGAGACCACCCGCGCCACCCTGCTCCGGGCCACCCTCGCGGAACTCGACGCGCACCTGGAGGAGCCGCTCGCCGACTGCCTGGCGCTCGATGCGAACGGCGAGCCGTGCATCGAGGCGAAGACCCCGCTCGACCTCGAACGCGACCTGCGCCTGCCGGGTGGCCACATCTTCCACCGCGACCTCGCGTTCCCCTACGCCACGGAGGCCACCGGCCGCTGGGGCGTGGAGACCGCGCACCCCAACGTCCTGCTGTGCGGGGCGGGCGCGGTGCGCGGCGGCGGGGTGAGCGGGGTCCCCGGCCACAACGCGGCGATGGCGGCGCTGGGGTTGTGACCCCGGGGGCCGCTGAAGACAGGCGCTAGCGGCCCAGCGCCTGACGCACGCTCACGTCGTGGTACTTGCCCAGCCGGTACAGCTCCCAGCACGACAGCACCGTCACCGACACCGGTCCGCCGAGCAGGAACGCGATCCGGGCCAGGGCGGGGACATCCGCGTTCTCGTTGTTGAACACGGCGAGGGCCGCCATCACCCAGACCAGCAGGGTGGCGAGGACCGGCGGCAGCACCTCGTGGATGTCTGCCGTGCGGAACACATGCGTGAGGCAGAGCCAGATCCCGTACAGGGCGAAGCCCAAGGACCACGCGCAGAGCGTGATGATCACGACCTTGCCGGGAGTCCCGACGGCGTCGCGGAAGGCGGTGGTCGCCGCGTCGGGCGCCATGGCCAGCGGGAACGTGGCCATCGACCCCATCAGCGCCGCCACCGCCCCGAAGGACTTGAGGGACCTCCGAAGGTAGAGCCCGCGCAGAGCGCCCCGCGCGGCGAACGCGAACAGGGCGATCACGAACGGGAACGCGCACACCAGGACGAGCGTGCTGATCCAGCTGTCGCCGAACTTGTCGTCCGCCACCTCCCCGACGCCCTTGGCGCTGTCGACCGGCTTGTACGACATGACCAGGACGAGCCAGGCGACAATCCCGAGGCCGGTCCGCCAGTTCTGGATCCTGCGCACCGTCGGGTCCTCGACGGTGTCCGGGCGGGAGGGGCGGAAGGCGCGCTGGGCCGCGTAGAACGGGTTGTAGACGCACTTGAGGATCCGCTGTCCGCGCGACAGCGGCGGCCGGGGCGGGAGCGGCGACGGGGGCTGCGGACCGTACGGCCCCGGCGGGTACGGGCCCTGGGGCGGCACTGTTCCGCCCGGCGGGTAGGGCCCCGCGCCGGGACCGCCCGGTCCACCCGGCCCGCCGGGGTACGGGTGGGGGTACGGGCCGGGTCCGGGACCCGGGCCGGGCTGTCCGGGGCCGGGCCCGCCGGGCGGTCCCCAGGGGCCGTTGCCGTAGGTACTCATGCCGCGCATCCTCGATGGTTCGGTACCGGGCCGTACGCGGCGCGGCCAGGACCGCCCGCTCGGCGTGCGGCGTGAGCCTACCCATCCCGGAGGCCGGACGTGCGCGTTCCGGCCTCCGGGACCGGTTCCCCGGAGGAGCGGCGGTCAGTCCGCCGACGCGGCCCAGCCCACGGCCGTGATGCGCCGGGCGTCACCCGGCCGGTTCTCGTCGAAGACCGTACGGCCGCCGTCCTCGACCCGGACGGCGTCCACGTACACCCCGCGGCCCACGTACAACTGGTCCGTCGTGTACCGCCAGCGCAGCACGGTTCCGGTGCCGCGCCACTGTGCGAGGTCCGCGTCGAGGTGGTGCCAGACCCGGCCCGACCAGCCGGAGAGCGAGCCGTCCGGGTGCGACTCGGATTCCGGGTCGCGGCCCCGGCCCGTCGGGGTGGTGGTGAACGGGACCGGCTGCCAGGTGGCGCCGGCGTCCGTCGACGCCTCCAGGTGGAGGAAGTCGGACGCCGGTTCGGTGTCCCACCACAGCGCACAGCTCAGCCGGGCGCGCGAGGAGGACAGCGGCAGCGACGGCAGCGCCAGGGTGGCCGTGGCGGCGCTCGCCATTCCGGAGAACCAGGCCGTACGCCCCCGTTCCGGCCGGACCGCGACCGCCCGGGCCATCTGGTTGGCCGTGGCGACACGCGGCGCGCTGCCGGAGCGCCAGCTGCGGACCGGATGCACGGAGTTGCCGAGCACGATCAGGAACGAGTCCGTGCTCGGGTCCAGGACCAGGCTGGTGCCGGTGAAGCCGGTGTGCCCCGCCGTACGGGGCGTGGCCATGGCTCCCATGTACCAGTGCTGGTAGAGCTCGAAGCCGAGGCCGTGCGCGTCACCGGGGAACGCCGTGTTGAAGTCGGTGAACAGCAGGTCGACCGAGTCCTCCGAGAGGATGCGCGCCCGCCCGTACACCCCGCCGTTGAGCAGGGTGCGCGCGAGGACCGCGAGGTCCCAGGCGCACGAGAACACCCCGGCGTGCCCGGCGACGCCGTCCAGGCTGTACGCGTTCTCGTCGTGCACCTCGCCCCACACCAGGCCGCGGTCGAGTCCCGACCAGGGGAGCCGGGCGTCCTCGGTCGCGGCGATCTTCGGCTTCCAGGAGGCGGGCGGGTTGTACCGGGTGCGGTGCATTCCGAGCGGCCCGGTGATCCGCTCGCGCAGCAGGACGTCCAGGGGGCGTCCGGTCAGCTTCTCCAGGACCAGCTGGAGCGAGATCAGGTTGAGGTCGGAGTAGAGGTAGACCGTGCCGGGCGGGTTGGCCGGCACCTCCTTCCACAGCAGCTCCAGCTTCCCTTCCCGGGTCGGCGCGCTGTACAGCGGGATCCAGGCGGTGAACCCCGAGGTGTGCGTGAGCAGCTGACGGATGGTGACGTCCTGCTTGCCGCCGCCCGCGAACTCCGGGAGGTACGAGGCGACCGTCGCCTCCAGCTCCAGCGTGCCGCGCTCGATCTGCTGCACGGCCAGGATCGAGGTGAACAGCTTGGAGACCGACGCCAGGTCGAAGACCGTGTCCTCGGCCATCGCGATCTGCTGGTCCGCGGGGAACTCCACACCGGTGTCGGTGGTCTCGTCGTACGCCGAGTAGCGCACCGCCTTGCCGATCGGGTGGTGCAGCGCAACCGTCCCGCCCCGGCCCGCGAGCAGCACCGCGCCCGCGTACCAGGGGTGTTTGGGCGAGGCGGCCAGGTAGCGCTCCGCCTCGGTGACCAGCTGGTCGAGCGGTCCCTGCGACAGCCCGGCGCGGGAGGCCGGACCGTGCCGCAGCGTCGGCTTCGCGTCCCGGCCCGTGTGCATCCCCGACGACTCCGTCCCCGACTCCGTGGCAGACGCCGTGCCCGCGAACGGGATGGGCGCCAGGGCGAGTGCTCCGCCCAGGGCCAGCATCCCACCGCCGACCCGCCGCCGGCTGATACCCCCACCCGCCGTGTCCTGCGTCATGCGCTGCCCCTTCCCACTGCCTGAAAGTAACTTTCGGAATTCCGTCCGGGCGTGAAACTTCCTGCCGAGCTGAGAGGTTACTGTCAGGACCCGCCGTCTCGTAGGGGCGGGAGCCACAAAGAATCTGATGTCCCATCAACAACTGTCGTGGCGTCAGTGGTGCGAGGGACCCCGCCCCTCGTGCACCCGCACCACCCGCAGGGCGGGCGACCGCAGGATGTCCTTCTCGCAGAACCGTGACGTCACCCAGCGCCCGCGCGAGAACAGCTCGGTCTGGTCACTGAAGTGCGGCGAGCCGGCATTTGACGACTGGGAGTACGTGAGCAGCGTGCGCGCCACCGGGCAGGGGCCGCCGTCCCAGCCGACGGCCTGGATGTAGCTGGACCCGGTCGACACGTCCGTATACGCGCCCGCCGACGCGTCCCACACGCCCTCGGTCTTGTTCCAGACGCCCAGCGCCTCCGTACCTCCGCTCAGCGCGATGCGCTCCGAGCCCCGCCGTACCCACTGGTGCTCGCCCAGCGGCGCGTCCAGTGCGACCCCCGCGCCCCGCAGTTCGCCCACCGCGTCCGCGAGGGCCGCGAGGACCCCCGGGGCCGAGGTGTCGAGCGTGTTCGGCGTGTGGACGGGGTCGGCGGGGGAGAAGGGCACCTTCCACAGCCGGTCGGCCGGCACCGCCACCGCCCTGCGCCAGAACCGGTCGAAGAGCAGCGCGCCCCGGCTCGACGTACCGGCCGTGCGGTCCCAGTCGCGCAGGACCGGGCACGCGGCCGACACGTCAATGTCCTTGCCGTCGCTCCCGGCCGCCGTCCCGCCGGGCAGCGCCGCACACGCCTCGGCCACGGCGGACGCGGCCAGCTCCCCGGCAGGCACCCGGTTCGCGAACTGCTGGTGCTGGAGGCTCGCCACGGTCAGCCCGCCGTCCCGCGCCATCGCCGACACGTCCCGGAGCGCGCCCCGGGTACGGACCGAGCGCGGCGTGGCGACCGTGCCGAAGATCCGCCCGTAGCCGGTGAGCGGCTGCCCGGCGTTGGCCAGCCAGGCGCTGTCGTTGGAGTTCTCCACGTACGGCACGTTCTCCAGGACCGGCATATGGCCGGGGCCGAAGATGCCGGGCTGCACCGCGTCCGGATCGGAGCCGGTGGCGCACTCACCGCGCGAGCCGTCCAGCACCGCCAGGCCCGACGCCGGGAACGTCGCCCGCCCCAGCGGCGTCGAGCAGCGCTCCGCCAGCTCGTCGGTGACCCTCGGCAGCACCTGCGCCTGCGAGAAGAACGTGTGTCCCGAGGAGTCCGCCGCGATCGTGTTCACCCACGGCAGGCCCTGGGTCCGCCGCAGCGCCTCCTTCACCCCGGCCGTGGACCGGGCCGTGCTGAACCCGAGCGCGGTGTCGCCGGAGCGCAGATTGGCCGCGTTCGGATCGTCCAGCGCGTACGCGGTCGTCCCCGTCCACGGCAGCGGCAGGCCCGTGCCGAGGGAGGTGACGACCGGGCCGTACCGGGTCCACCACTGCGTACGCGTCACCGTGGCGCCGCCCGCCACCGCGACGGCCACCGACCGCTTCGTCATCCGGTGCCGCCTGCCGTCCACCAGGTAGACGGTCGGGTCGTCCGGAGCGAGCGTGAGCTGCCGCAGATCCATGGTGACCCCTGTGGCCACGGTGTGGCTCCACGCGATGTGCGCGTTGTGCCCGATCGAGACAGTCGCCGATCCCAGCAGCGAGCCGCCCGCCACGTCGAGCCTGCCCGGGATGGTCTGCTGCGACTGCCAGAACCGCCGCCCGCCCTCCCACGGGTAGTGCGGGTTGCCGAGCAGCAGCCCGCGCCCGTTCGCCGTCGTCCCGCCGCTGAACGCCACCGCGTTGGACCCCATGTCCGCGTCCCGCGCCGACAGCAGCCGCTCCGCCGCCTCCGCCGCGCCCGACGGCGACGGGGGAGCGGATTCCGGCGCGCCGGCGGGCGGCCGCGCGGTTGTGATCCCGTCGACGGCCCGCCCCTGCCCGCCGAGGACCGACAGGGCGTACGAGCGTGCCGCGACGTCGACAGCGGTGACCGGACGCACCCACCGGGCGCCCCGGCACGCCGGATCGGTGATCCGGTTCTGCGCCAGCCAGGCGTTGTACCCGGCCGCCCACCCTCGTTGCAGCTCCTTCACCGAACGGCTCGGACCCGCCGGCGCGGGCGTCCTCAGCAGCTTCTCCACCGTGCGGTCGTCGCGCACCCCGCGGAAGTACAGGTCACTGGCTAGGTTCTTCGACGCCGACGACAGCGAGCCGTCGGGTGCCGCGTCCGGCCCGAACCAGCGGGAGCGTTCGCCGCGCAGCGTCACGAAGCCGTCGGCCAGCACGCACACCTGGTCGGCGGCCTGCGCCCAGCCGTTGCCGAAGCCCAGGTCCGCGTAGTCCTTGCCCACGATGTGCGGAATGCCGTACTCGGTGTAGCGGATCACGGCGGACAGCCCGCCGCCCGACGGATGGTGGGTGCGCGGGGCGTGCGCCGAGGCCGGTGGCAGCGAGGCCGACACGGTGAACAGGGCGAGGCCGGACACGGCAAGGATCCTCAGACGGTTCCACAAGGGAAACGGTCCTCCCAACTCTGCGGGTACGAAGGCCGGTTGCTCAGGAGTTCCAGATGTCGCGGGCAACTCAGCCAGCACCCGCCCACCCGTGTCAACAGCGCCGGGCGGGTTCCGGACCCTTGACCACCGGCCCCCGGCCGCACAGGATCACGCCATGACCGGTGTACGCAGCAGCACAGTCGACGGCGTCGTGACCCGCAGCGCGCGGCGCACCCCCGAACGCACCGCCCTGCGGTACGCCGGCCGGGCCTGGACCTACCGCGAGCTCGACGAGGCCGTCACCACCGCGGCCGCCGTCCTCACCGAGGGCCACGCGCTCAACCCCGGGGACCGGGTCGCCGCCTACGCGCACAACTCCGACGCGTACCTCATCGCCTTCCTCGCCTGCGCCCGCGCCGGGCTCGTCCACGTGCCCGTCAACCAGAACCTCACCGGCAACGATCTGGCGTACATCCTGCGCCAGTCCGGCAGCTCCCTGGTCCTCACCGACCCGGCGCTCGCGGACCGGATCCCCGAGGGCTTCGCCGTACGGGCGCTGCGCGACGACGAGGGCTCGCTCCTGGCCGGGCTGGGCACGCCGCGCCCCTTCGCCGCCGCGCGCGAACCGGCCGCCGACGACCTGGTCCAGCTGCTGTACACCTCCGGGACCACCGCGCTCCCCAAGGGCGCGATGATGACGAACGGCGCCCTCGTCCACGAGTACGTCAGCGCTGTCACCGCGCTCGGCCTGAGCGCCGGGGACCGGCCCGTCCACGCGCTGCCGCTGTACCACTCGGCGCAGATGCATGTGTTCCTGCTGCCCTACCTCGCGGTGGGCGCCGAGAACACGGTGCTCGACGCGCCGGACGCGGCCCGGATCTTCGACCTGGTCGAGTCGGGGCGGGCCGACAGCCTCTTCGCCCCGCCCACCGTCTGGATCGGCCTCGCCAACCACCCCGAGTTCGCCACCCGCGACCTCGGCGGACTGCGCAAGGCGTACTACGGCGCGTCGATCATGCCCGTGCCCGTCCTGGAACGCCTGCGCGACCGGCTGCCCGGACTGGCCTTCTACAACTGCTTCGGGCAGAGCGAGATCGGCCCGCTGGCCACCGTGCTCGGACCGGACGAGCACGAGGGCCGGATGGACTCCTGCGGCAGGCCCGTCCTCTTCGTCGAGGCGAAGGTGGTCGACGAGAACGGCAAGGACGTCCCCGACGGCACCGCGGGCGAGGTGGTCTACCGCTCGCCCCAGCTGTGCGACGGCTACTGGGACAAGCCGGAGGAGAGCGCGGAGGCGTTCCGGGACGGCTGGTTCCACTCCGGTGACTTGGCCGTCCGGGACGCGGAGGGCTACTTCACCGTCGTCGACCGGGTGAAGGACGTCATCAACTCCGGTGGGGTCCTCGTCGCCTCCCGGCAGGTCGAGGACGCCCTCTACACCCACCCCGCGGTCGCCGAGACGGCCGTCGTCGGGCTGCCCGACGAGCGCTGGATCGAGGCGGTCACCGCCGTCGTCGTCCTGAAGGGCGAGGCCGGCGAGGAGGAGCTGATCGCACACGCCCGTGAACGGCTTGCCCACTTCAAGGCGCCCAAGCGGGTCGTGTTCGTGGACGCCCTCCCGCGCAACGCCAGCGGCAAGATCCTCAAGCGCGAGCTGCGCGACCGCCTCGCCTGAGCCCCCTACGCGCGGACGCGGCCGACCCCCACATGGAAGCTGTCGGTGGTCTCCCGGCGCTCCGGCGCGGGCGTGCCGCAGTGCCACTGCGGAGCGGTCACCACCCCCGGTCCGACCAGGTCGAGCCCCTCGAAGAACCGGGCCACCTCCGCACGCGTACGGGGCCGCAGGGTGATGCCGCTCGCCCGGTACTCGTCGGTCTTGTCCTGCTCGGCCGAGAGGAAGTCCTTGGTGAAGTGCGAGAGCACCAGGCAGCTGCCGGCGGGCAGCGCGCCGAGCAGCGTGCGCGTGATCCCGTAGGGGTCGTCCTCGTCGGCCAGGAAGTGCATCAGGGCGATCATCGAGAGCGCCACGGGCCGCTCGAAGTCCAGCCTCGCACGGGCGTGGGCAATGATCTTCTCCGGGTCGCGCACATCGGCTTCCAGGTAATCCGTGGCGCCCTCGGGGGCGCTGACGAGCAGCGCCTCTGCGTGCCGCAGGACGATCGGATCGTTGTCCGTGTAGACGATCCGGGCCGCCGGGTTGACCTCCTGGACGATCTGGTGGAGGTTCGGCCGGGTCGGGATGCCGGTGCCGATGTCGAGGAACTGGTCGATGCCCGCCCGCGCCGCCCAGCCGGCCGCCCGGTGCATGAACGACCGGTTCTGCGCGACGCCCACCTTCGCCAGCTCCGGCATCCGCTCACCGAGTGCCTGGTCGACGGGATAGTGGTCCTTGCCGCCCAGCAGGTAGTCGTAGACGCGCGCCGGATGCGGCCTGCTGGTGTCGACCGGTGTGCCGGCCTGCCCTGCCGTCATGGTGTGCTCCCCAATCACTCGGCGGGAGAACACGAATCCCCCTGCGGACGACGGTCGTTCCGGCACATCCTGTCACAGCGACCCCACTGACCAGCAGGGCAGTCAGGAACGCTCGTCCACGATCCGCCGGAACTTCCCCACCGAACGCTCCAGGGTCTCCGGGTCGAGGATCTCGACGCCGACCGACACCCCGATGCCGTCCTTGACCGCCGCCGCGACGGAGGCGGCGGCCGCCGCCCGCTGCTCCGGCGTCGCCCCCGGCCGGGCCTCCGCCCGCACCGTCAGCACGTCGAGCCGGCCCTCACGGGTCAGCCGCAGCTGGAAGTGCGGCGACACCCCCGGGGTACGGAGCACGATCTCCTCGATCTGCGTAGGGAAGAGGTTCACCCCGCGCAGGATGACCAGGTCGTCGCTGCGCCCGGTGACCTTCTCCATGCGCCGGAAGACGCGCGCCGTGCCGGGCAGCAGCCGGGTGAGGTCCCGCGTCCGGTACCGGACGACCGGCATGGCCTCCTTGGTGAGCGAGGTGAACACCAGCTCCCCCTGCTCCCCGTCGGGCAGCACCTCGCCGGTGAACGGGTCGACCACCTCCGGATAGAAGTGGTCCTCCCAGATGTGCAGCCCGTCCTTCGTCTCCATGCACTCCTGAGCCACACCCGGGCCCATCACCTCGGACAGGCCGTAGATGTCGACCGCGTCGATCGCGAACCGTTCCTCGATCTCGCGCCGCATCTCCTCGGTCCACGGCTCGGCCCCGAAGATCCCCGCCTTCAGCGAGGTCGTGCGCGGATCGACGCCCTGCCGCTCGAACTCGTCGAGGACGGTGAGCATGTAAGAGGGCGTCACCATGATGATGTCGGGCCGGAAGTCCTGGATCAGCTGGACCTGGCGGGCCGTCATGCCGCCCGACGCGGGAATCACCGTGCAGCCGAGCCGCTCGGCACCGTAATGCGCACCGAGACCACCGGTGAACAGCCCGTATCCGTACGCCACATGGATCTTCTGCCCCGGCCTGCCGCCCGCCGCCCGGATGGAGCGGGCCACCACGTCCGCCCATGTCTCCAGGTCTCTCTCCGTGTAGCCGACGACGGTCGGCCGGCCCGTCGTGCCGCTGGACGCGTGGATGCGGCGGACGTCCTCCTCCGGCACCGCGAACATCCCGAACGGGTAGTTGTCCCGCAGATCCGCCTTGGTGGTGAACGGGAACCGGGCCAGATCGGCGAGGGAACGGCAGTCATCGGGGCGCAGCCCCGCCCGGTCGAACGCGGCCCGGTAGTGCGGCACGTTCGCGTAGGCGTGGTGCAACGTGGCGCGCAGCCGTTCCAGCTGGAGTGCCGCCAGTTCGTCGCGGCCCATCCGTTCCGCCGTATCCAGCAGAGTCGTCACGCGGGCCTCCCTCGTTCCGTACACGTGGTGCGGACGACCGATCATTCGGTCGTTTCCCTCCGGAGCAGTAATTCAGGATCTTGCACCGCCTGGCAAGAGGCGTGACGCACATCGCCCTCCGACCCGGCTACGCCCGTACCGAACACGGCTGCGTCACCCGGACGGCCCTGTTTGGATGGGGTCATGCCGACCTTCCATACGTACGACGGGACCGAGCTCGCCTATCACCTCGTGGGGGAGGGGGCGCCGCTGATCTGCCTGCCGGGCGGTGCCATGCGGGCGAGCGCCTACCTCGGCACCCTCGGCGGACTGTCCTCCTGCCGGCAGCTGGTCCTCCTCGATCTGCGGGGCACCGGCGACTCCGCCGCCCCCGACGACTCCGCCACCTACCGCTGCGACCGGCAGGCAGAGGACGTCGAGGCCCTGCGAGCCCACCTCGGCCTGGAACACGTCGATCTCCTCGCCCACTCCGCGGCCGGCGACCTCGCCGCCCTCTACGCCGCCCGGTATCCGCACCGGCTGCGCAACCTGGTCCTCGTCGCGCCCACCACCCTGGCCACCGGCCTCCCCACCGCCGTGGGCGATGCCCGCGCGGCGGCCGCCCTGCGTGGCTCGGAACCCTGGTACGAGGACGCGCTCGCCGCCCTGGAGGAGATCTGGGCCGGCCGGATGACCGGTGGACTCCGCGCCAGGACAAGGCCGTTCCTGTACGGGCGCTGGGACGCCGCCGCCCAGGAGCACGCCGCCGCCTCATCCGCGCAGATCAACGCCGAGGCAGCCGCCCGGTACGCCGGCGAAGGCGCCTTCGACCCGGCCGCGACGGTTCCCGCCCTGCGCACGCTGGAGGCGCCGGCCCTCGTGCTGGCCGGTGAGTACGACAGCATTCTGACGCCCGACCGGGCCGCCGAACTGGCCGCGCTCTTCCCGCATGCGGAGTTCGCCGTGCAGCGCGGCGCCGCGCATTTCCCGTGGATCGACGACGCGGGAGCCTTCGCCCGTACGGTCGAGGCGTTCCTCGACCCGGAGGTGCACAGCGTCCGGGCCGGCGGGATCCGGCTCGCCTACCGGGTGTGGGGCGACCCGGCCGCGCCGCCGGTCGTCCTGGCCCACGGCCGGTGCGGCAGCAGCGGCGACTGGGCCCACATCGCCGCCCGGCTCGCCGGCACGCACCGGGTGTACGCCTTCGACTTCCGGGGCCACGGGCTCAGCGACTGGCCCGGCCGCTACTCCTTCGAGCTGTTCCGCGACGACCTGCACGGCTTCCTGGAGGCCCGCAACCTCGCCGGCGCCACCGTCGTCGGGCACTCCATGGGCGGCGTCGCGGCCTACCTGCTCGCCGAGCGCCACCCCGGACTGATCGGCCGCCTCGTCATCGAGGAGGCGCCGCCGCCCTTCCCGCTCGACCCGCCGCGCCCCGTCCCCGAACACCCGGACGGGGAGCTGGGCTTCGACTGGCCGCTCGTGCCCTCCACCGACGCCCAGCTCAACGCACCGGACCCGGCCGGCCGCGAACTGCTCGGCGACATCGGTGTACCCACCCTCCTGGTCGGCGGCGGTCCGAGCAGCCACGTCGCCCAGGGGGATCTGGCCAGGATGGCCGCCCGCATCCCCGGCGCCGAACTCGTCACCATCGACGCGGGCCATCTCGTACACACCGAACGACCGGAGGAATTCCTGTCCGCCCTCCGGGCGTTCGGTATATAGCGGACTGCTGAGGGAGCGTCAGTTGCGGTGCAACAGCGCCGCCAGGACGTCGTGCAGCGTCACCTCGGCGTCCTCGGCGTCCTCGGCGGCCGACTCCGCACGCCAGGCGACGAAGCCGTCGGGGCGCACCAGGACCGCACCGTCCCGGCGCGTCCCGTGCGCTTCGGCCCAGTCCGCCCCGTCCTCCGGCTCCAGATCGCCGCCCGCGCCGATGCCGAACGCGTCGAGCCGCACCCCGAGCCGGCCGGCGGCCCGGGCCGCTGCCCGCAGCCACACCGTGTCCGCGCCGTCCGCGAGCAGCACGAACGACCGCTCGTACAGGTCCAGGGTCGAGATCCGCTCCCCGGCCCGGCGCACCCACAGGTGCGGCGCCCTGCTGCCCGGTTCGCCCGTCAGCCGCATCCCCTCCGGGACCACCGGCGCGTCCGGCGCCACGCCCAGCACCGCGCCGGCCGTGTACCGGTAGCCCAGCGCCACGTTCAGCATCCCGCCCCGCTTCCCGCCGCCCACCGAGGGCGGGGGAGCGTAGCCGGGGTGGCTGTGCTCCTCGGACCGCGCCGACGCGCGCTCACCGGTCGCCCGGGCCACCGGCAGCCGCTCCTGCCCGTACGTCTCCAGCAGTCCGCGGCCCGCCTCGCCCCGCAGCACCGCCGCCAGCTTCCACGCCAGATTGTGCGCGTCCTGGATGCCGGTGTTGGAGCCGAACGCGCCGGTGGGCGACATCTCGTGCGCCGAGTCACCGGCCAGGAACACCCGGCCCCGTGAGTACCGGTCGGCCACCCGCTCCGCCGCGTGCCACGGCGCCTTGCCCGTGATCTCCACGTCGATGTCCGGCGCGCCGACGGCGTCCCGGATGTGCCGGGCACACCGCTCGTCCGTGAAGTCCTCCAGCGTCTCGCCGCGGTCCGGCTGCCACGGGGCGTGGAACACCCACTCCCGTTCGTTGTCCACCGGCAGCAGAGCACCCTCCGCCTCCGGGTTCGTCAGGTAGCAGACGATGAAGCGCCGCTCGCCCAGCACATCGGCCAGCCCGCGCGACCTGAACGTGACGCTCACGTTGTGGAACAGGTCGCCCGCACCCGAACGGCCGATACCCAGCTGCTCGCGGACCGGGCTGCGCGGTCCGTCCGCCGCGATCAGGTAGTCCGCCCGCACCGTCGTGTGCTCACCGGTCTCCCGGTTCTTCAGGGTCGCCGTGACGCCCGAGGCGTCCGGGTCGAACGACATCATCTCCGTGGAGAACCGCAGATCACCGCCCTGCTCCCGGGCCCGCTCCAGCAGGACCGGCTCCAGGTCGTTCTGGCTGCACAGGCACCAGCCCGTCGGGCTGAACCGCGCGAGCGCGCCGCCCGGGTCGATCTCCTTGAACAGCCACTCCTGGTCCTCGCCGGTCAGCGAGCCGGCCTGGAGGATGCCGTGGTTGTCCGCCAGCACCGAAGCGGCCGCCCGGATCTCCTGCTCGACACCCGCACGGCGGAACACCTCCATCGTGCGGACGTTGTTGCCGCGGCCGCGCGGATGCGTCGAGGTGGCCGCGTGCTTCTCGACCAGCAGGTGCTCGACGCCGAGCCGACCGAGGAAAAGGGACGCGGACAGGCCCACCAGCGAGCCGCCCACGATGAGGACCGGTACGTGGAGGTCGACGTTCTCGTTCATCAGTTGCTCCAGCTCCGACGCCGTACAGATGCACTGTCCATGCCCGGGCGGGGGCCGGGTCGGAGCGCTTCGGACGATCGCTCACCTGAACGGTTCATAAATCTCGCGTCGGGCGGACCAGCGTTTCACGATCGGTCACGGAGACGACGCCCTCGGACCAGGGCGGGCCGTGCGCGATCGCCGGAACTCCCCGTTCCGATTCCCCTCGGCAGCCGACGGCTCCCACCGCTCCGGCCGGCTCTCCCAGCGTCCCTGCCCCACAGCGTCGAAGGAGTTCGCCAGATGACCACCACCCTCTCGGAACGGATCTCACAGTCCGCCTTCGACGGATCCCGGCTGCGCGTCGTGCTGCTGCTGGACCTGCACGACGGCGCCCAGAAGCAGTTCCTGGAGGCGTACGAGCACATGCGCAACCAGGTCGCCTCCATCCCCGGCCACATCAGCGACCAGCTGTGCCAGTCCATCGAGAACCCCTCGCAGTGGCTGATCACCAGCGAGTGGGAGAGCGCCCCGCCCTTCCTCGCCTGGGTCAACAGCGAGGAGCACGTCGCGACCGTGCAGCCCCTGCACAGCTGCGTACGCGACACCCGGTCGCTGCGCTTCAGCGTCCTGCGCGAGACGGGCAAGGGCTTCGAGACCGTCCCCGACCCGGTCAGGGGCGGTCTCCAGACCTCCCCGCGCCTCGGCGACGGCGTCGTACGCCACGCGCTCACCTTCACGGTGAAGCCCGGCACCGAGGACATCGTGGCGAAGCTCCTCGCCGACTACGAGTCGCCCCGCTCCCGCGTCGACGACCAGACCCGGCTGCGCCGCACCTCGCTCTTCATGCACGGCAACCGGGTCGTGCGCGCCGTCGAGGTCGAGGGCGACCTGATGGCCGCACTGCGCCACGTCTCCCGCCAGCCGGAGATCCGCGCCGTCGAGGAGGCCATCAACCCCTACCTCGAACAGGACCGGGACCTCTCCGACCCCGACTCCGCCCGGATGTTCTTCACCCGCGCGGCCCTGCCGACCGTGCACCACGTCTCGGCCGGCCGCATCGACCCCGGCAGCCTGAAGCGGCACGCCGTGGTCTACCAGGCCAAGGAGGGCTGCGGCATGGCCCTGGCCCGCCTGCTGGCCGAACACGACGAGGAGGCCGCCGACGACACCGGCAGCCCCATCGACAGCAGCACCATCTTCCAGCGCGACGACGTCGTCGTCCGCCTCCTGGAGGCGAGCGGCCCGCTCGACGCCCAGCCCGCCCAGGCGCTCGGCATCCACGGCCCCGGGAAAGCGGCCCGCCTGGCCCGCCTCCTGGACGGCGAGGCCAACGCCGTGCCCGCCACCGACCAGGACGCCGCACGCTTCCTCGCCCGGTCCGAGATGCGGCTCATCACCGACCGGCGCGCCACCGATTCCTGAACCGCGCTCCGGCACCCGGGGCCCTCGCCCGACCCGACACCACAACGCGCCCTGCGCCCAGGAGGAAAAGCAGAGATGACCACCCACCGGCCACGCATCGTGGACCTCAGTGAGACCCAGCCCAACACCAGGCGCGGAGGCGACCTGCGCGCCCTGCTCACCCCGACCGCGGTGGGCGCCACCAGCGGCTTCATGGGCCTGGCCATCGTCGAGCCCGGCGACCGCATCGGCGAGCACTACCACCCGTACTCGGAGGAGTTCGTCTACGTCGTGCAGGGGCTCCTGGAGGTCGACCTGGACGGGGAGACGCACGCGATGCGCCCCGACCAGGGCCTGCTGATCCCCCCGCACGTGCGCCACCGCTTCCGCAACGTGGGCGACACCGAGGCCCGCATGGTCTTCCACCTCGGCCCGCTCGCCCCCCGCCCGGAACTCGGCCACGTCGACACCGAGGTGACCGAGACGGCCGAGCGCGGCGCGCCGCCAGAACGAACCGAGGCCGCCTCATGACCCGGCGCGTGGCGGTCACCGGAGTCGGCGTCGTCGCCCCGGGCGGCATCGGGGCCCCGGCCTTCTGGGACCTGCTCTCCAACGGCCGCACCGCGACCCGGGGCATCACCCTCTTCGACCCGGCGGGCTTCCGCTCCCGGATCGCCGCCGAGTGCGACTTCGACCCGGCGGCCCACGGACTGGACGACGAGGACACCGCCCGCGCGGACCGGTACGTCCAGTTCGCGATGGTCGCCGCCCGCGAGGCGCTCGCCGACGCCGGCCTGGACGCCGAGCACATCGACCCCTGGCGGATGGGCGTCTCCCTCGGCACCGCGGTCGGCGGAA
This sequence comes from Streptomyces sp. 2131.1, assembly GCF_900105515.1. Classification (GTDB taxonomy): domain Bacteria; phylum Actinomycetota; class Actinomycetes; order Streptomycetales; family Streptomycetaceae; genus Streptomyces; species Streptomyces drozdowiczii. The sequence continues at coordinate 6,727,334 of NZ_FNSY01000001.1, forward strand.
CCACCCGGCTGGAGCACGACTACGTCGCCGTCAGCGAGAGCGGCGCGCGCTGGGACGTCGACCACCGCCGGGCCGGCCCCCACCTGGAGCGCGCCTTCTCGCCCAGCTCGCTGGCCTCGGCCGTCGCCGAGCAGGTCGGCGCCCATGGCCCCGTGCAGACCGTCTCCACCGGCTGCACCTCGGGCCTGGACGCCATCGGCTACGCCTTCCACTCCATCGAGGAGGGCCGGGTCGACGTCTGCGTCGCCGGCGCGTCCGACTCGCCGATCACCCCGATCACCGTGGCCTGCTTCGACGCGATCAAGGCGACCTCCCCCAACAACGACGACCCGGAGCACGCCTCCCGGCCCTTCGACGCACGCCGCGACGGCTTCGTCATGGGCGAGGGCGGCGCCGTACTCGTCCTGGAGGAGCTGGAGCACGCCAGGGCCCGCGGGGCGACGGTGTACTGCGAGATCGCCGGTTACGCGACCTTCGGCAACGCGTACCACATGACCGGGCTCACCCCCGAGGGCCTGGAGATGGCCGAGGCCATCAACAGCGCGCTCGGCCACGGCCGGATCTCCCCGCAGGACATCGACTACGTCAACGCGCACGGCTCGGGTACCAAGCAGAACGACCGGCACGAGACCGCCGCGGTGAAGCGGGCGCTCGGCGCGCACGCCCACAAGGTGCCGATGAGCTCCATCAAGTCGATGGTGGGCCACTCCCTCGGCGCCATCGGTGCGATAGAGATCGCCGCCTGCGTCCTGGCCCTGGTCAACCAGACAGTGCCGCCGACCGCGAACTACGAGTCCCCGGACCCCGAGTGCGACCTCGACTACGTGCCGCGCACCGCCCGCCCCCTGAAGCTGCGCAGCGTCCTGTCGGTCGGCAGCGGCTTCGGAGGCTTCCAGTCCGCGGTGGCCCTGACCCGTGGGAGGACATGATGAGCACCCGAAAGGCCCGGCGCACCGTCGTCACCGGCATCGGCGTCGTCGCCCCCAACGGCACGAACACCGAAGCCTTCTGGAAGCGGACCCAGGAGGGCATGAGCGTCCTGGGCCGGGTCACCCGCGAAGGCTGCGAGGACCTGCCGCTGCACATCGCCGGCGAGGTCCGCGGCTTCGACCCGGTCGCGCTCATCGAGGAGCGCTACCTCGTCCAGACCGACCGTTTCACGCACTTCGCGATGGCCGCGGCCGACATGGCCCTGGACGACGCCCGGCTCGGCCGCGCGGACTACGAGGAGCGGCCGTTCGGCGTGGGCGTGGTCACCGCGGCCGGCTCCGGCGGCGGCGAGTTCGGCCAGCGCGAGCTGCAGAAGCTGTGGGGCCAGGGCTCCACGTACGTCGGCCCCTACCAGTCGATCGCCTGGTTCTACGCGGCCAGCACCGGCCAGATCTCCATCCGCGGCGGCTTCAAGGGGCCGTGCGCGGTGGTGGCCAGCGACGAGGCGGGCGGCCTCGACGCGATCGCGCACGCCGACCGCTCCGTGCGGCGCGGCACCGACGCGGTCGTGGTCGGCGCCGCCGAGGCCCCGCTCGCGCCCTACTCCGTGGTCTGCCAGCTCGGCTACCGCGACCTGAGCGCGGCCGAGGATCCGACACGTGCCTACCGCCCGTTCACCTCGGACGCCTGCGGATTCGTGCCCGCCGAGGGCGGCGCGATGTTCGTGGTCGAGGAGGTGGAGTCGGCCCGCGAACGCGGCGCCCGGGTCCGGGCGGAGGTCGCGGGCCACGCCGCCACCTTCACCACCGCCGCGCACTGGGAGGAGTCCCGCGAGGGCCTCGCCCACGCCATCGAGGGCGCACTGCGGGAAGCGGGCTGCGCCCCGGACGAGGTCGACGTCGTCTTCGCGGACGCGCTCGGCTCGCCGGCCGCCGACCGGGCCGAGGCGCTTGCGCTGGCCGACGCGCTCGGCCCGCACAGCCGGCGCGTCCCCGTGACCGCTCCCAAGACCGGAATCGGCCGCGCCTACTGCGGCGGCCCGGTCCTGGACGCGGCCGCCGCGGTTCTGGCGATGGAGAACGGCCTCGTGCCGCCCACGCCCAACGTCTTCGAGGTCTGCCACGACCTCGACGTCGTCACCGAGCGGGCCCGCCCCGCCGAGCTGCGCACCGCGCTCGTGCTCAGCCGCGGCCTCATGGGCTCGAACGCGGCCCTGGTGCTGCGGCGCCCCGCGTGAGCCCGTCCACCCCTGGTGAGAAGGAGAAGTCCCTCATGACCGAACGACTGACGTACGAAGAGCTCGCCGCCCTGATGAAGAAGGGCGCCGGACTCTCCGTCGACCCCCGCGAGATGGAGAACCGCTCCGAGACCCCCTTCGACGAGTTCGGCCTCGACTCGCTCGGCCTGCTCGGCATCGTCGCCGTACTGGAGAACCGGCACGGGCAGCCGCTGCCGGCCGACGCGGACCGCTGCAAGACGCCCCGTGAGTTCCTCGACCTCGTCAACAACAGCCTCATGACAGGAGCCTGACGTGTCCGGACACACCGAGAACGAGATCGTCATCGCCGCCCCCATGGACCTCGTCTGGGACATGACGAACGACCTGGAGAACTGGCCGCAGCTCTTCAGCGAGTACGCGGCCGTCGACGTCATGGAGCGGGACGGCGAGCGCACCACCTTCCGCCTGACCATGCACCCCGACGAGAACGGCAAGGTGTGGAGCTGGGTCTCCGAGCGCACCACCGACCGCCCGGGCCGCACCGTCCGCGCCCGCCGCGTCGAACCCGGGCCGTTCCAGCACATGGACATCCGCTGGCAGTACTCCGAGGTGCCCGGCGGCACCCGGATGCACTGGCAGCAGGACTTCGCCATGCGCCCCGACGCACCGGTCGACGACGCCTGGATGACCGACAACATCAACCGGAACTCCAAGGTCCAGATGGAGCTCATCCGGGACAGGATCGAGCAGCGCGACCGTGAGCGCCGCTCCGCCGCCGTCCCGGCCAACTGACCGGTCCACCGTCGCAACCCGGCGCGCCCGGCCCCCGGGCCGGGCCCCGGCCCGGGGCAGCAGAAAGGCACCACCGATGCACCACGCTCTGATCGTCGCCCGGATGGCGCCGGGATCGGCCCCGGACATCGCGGAACTGTTCGCCGCGTCGGACAACAGCGAACTGCCCCACCTGGTGGGCGTCACCCGCCGCAAGCTCTTCCAGTTCGGCGACGTCTACCTGCACATGATCGAGTCGGAGCGCCCGCCGGGCCCGGAGATCGCCAAGGTCACCGAGCACCCGGAGTTCCGGGCCATCAGCGAACGGCTCACCGCCTTCGTCAGCCCCTACGACCCCGAGACCTGGCGCGGGCCGAAGGACGCGATGGCCCAGGAGTTCTACCGCTGGGAGCGCGGCGCCACGGCGTGAGCGCCCGTACGACGAGGACCGCCCCGGTCCCGGCCGCGGAGCCGGAACCGGGGCGGTCCCCGTACGGGCCCGGACTCAGCCGGGCACCACGCACTCGAACGCGTGCAGATACGGGTTGACCGGCCGGACCGTGTCGATCCGCAGCCCCGCCTCGGTCAGCCGGTCCACCAGGCTCTGCCGGGTGTGCTTGGCCCCTCCCACGTTCAGGAGCAGCAGCAGGTCCATGGCGGTCGTGAACCGCATCGACGGGGTGTCGTCGACCAGGTTCTCGATGACGACGACCCGGGCGCCGGGGCGGGCCGCCGCGACGACGGAGCGCAGCGCCCGGCGGGTGCTGTCGTCGTCCCACTCCAGGATGTTCTTGATGATGTAGAGGTCGGCAGCGACCGGGATGCCCTCACGGCAGTCACCGGACACGATGCCCGCCCGCCCGGCCAGCGCGCCGCCCTCCCGCAGTCGCTCGTCGGCCCGGGCGATCACCCCCGGCAGGTCCATCAGGGTGCCCCGGACCGACGGGTGCTTCTCCAGCAGGCTCGCCAGTACATGCCCCTGGCCGCCGCCGATGTCGGCGACCACCGAGACCCCGGTGAGGTCGAGCAGGCCGGCGACGTCCAGCGCCGACTGCACGCTGGAGGTGGTCATCGCCGCGTTGAACACCTGCGCCGACTCGTGGGCGTCCTGGTGGAGGTAGTCGAAGAACTCCTTGCCGAACACGTCCTCGAAGACGTTGCCGCCGGTGCGCACCGCGTCGTCGAGCCGGGGCCAGACCTCCCAGGTCCAGGGCTCCGTGCACCACAGCGAGATCGCCCGCAGGCTGTTCGGGTCGTCCTCCCGCAGCAGCCGGGACATGTCGGTGTGCGCGAAGGTGCCATCGGCGTTCTCCGTGAAGACGCCGTAGCAGGCCAGGGCTCGCAGCAGCCGCCGCAGCGGACCGGCTTCGGTTCCTACCTCCGCCGCCAGCCGCTCGGCGGTCTCGGGCGTCTCGCCCAGCGCGTCGGCGACGCCCAGCCGGACGGCCGCGCGCACGGCTGCGGAACGTGCCGCGCCGAACACGAGCTCGCGCAGCCGCATCGCCGGCTGGGGGGTGGGAAGGGGCTGGACGGGAGTGGTGCCGGGGGTCGTGCTCACGGTGGTCATGCCGTCTCGCTTCTCCTCGTGCGGGGGGTCACCGGTCAGCACATCCCGGCCGGTGCGGAGGTCGTGCAGACATTGCCGGTGAACCGGTTGCCCGTGCCGGTGTCCCGGTCCGCCAGGTCCGCCGGCTGGTTGCCGAGGACCACGTTGCCGCTGACGGTGTTGTCGGTGTTCTTCGCGCCCACGAAGCTCTTGAACAGCACGACGCCACCCGACAGCGGGGTCGAACCCACGTTGTCGCGGATCTCGTTGGACCGCACCTCGGTGGACGCCGTGCCGGTCAGGACGATCCCGGAGCCCTGGATCGCGGGCAGCCGGTCGGTGGCGGCGCAGAACTTGTTGTTGCCGGTGATCCGGTTGGTGCGCACGGACATGGCGCCGGCCTGCGGGGTGCCCTCGTCGCCGACGACGAACACGCCGCTGCAGTTGGCGGTGAAGGTGTTGTCGCGCACCGACAGGTTGCGCACCCGGCGCGCCGTGAAACCGATGCGATTGTCGGTGAGGGTGTTGCGGCGGACCCGGGTGCCGCCGGTGTCGGTGGCGCCGCCCTCCTCGTCGACGCTGTTGGCGACGAAGATGCCCGCGTCACCGTTGGAGCGGGCGGTGCTGTCCCGGATGTCGGAGCGGGTGGAGCGCTGCTGGGCGATGCCCCAGACCCCGTTGGTGTCGGCGGTCACCGAGCGCACGGTCAGCCGGTCGGTCCAGGAGGCCCAGAGGCCGCTGCGGGCGAACCCGGTGACGCGCAGGGACCTGACGGTGACCCCGTCCACGGTGCGGTCCGCCGCCCCGAGTACGCAGATCCCGTTGCCCGCACCGGCGCAGTCGTCGCCGGACGCGGCCCGGCCGGCGGCGGGCATGATGACGGTGCGGTCCCCGGAGCCGCGCAGGGTCAGTCCGGGCGTGCTGATCCGCACGCTCTCGCGGTACGTGCCGGGCCGGACCACGATGGTGTCGCCGGGCCGTGCGGCGTCCACCGCCGCCTGGATGGACTGCCCGGGCGACACCACGTGTGCGCCGGCCGCGGCGGCCGGTACGGACGGCGCCGCCGCGGCCAGTCCGGCGGCCGATGCGGCTGCGATGCCCACGAGGCGTGTGATGTGTCGTTTCCTCATGATCCGAAGCTATGGGCGATCCCCCTCCGGTGCCACGTACGGTGAGCGGTTGGTCGCGGGACGTGCCCGAATGGCTCACGTCCGCGCCCGCACGGCGCCCGTGGGTAGCGTGGTGGTGTGACAGCCGAGAGCGATCTTCGAGTCCTGCTGAGCAACCTTCGCCCCGAGCCGCACCCCGGCCGCTACGTCTACGCCACCGCGCCCGACGGTGCCCTCCCCGATGCCGTGACCCCCGTCGTCACCGTCCGCGAGAGCGAGGGGCTCACGCTGGTGCTTCCGGAGGCGGAGGCCGTCGCGGCCGGGCTGCCGTACACCTATGCGGCGGGCTGGATCACCCTGCGGGTGCACTCGGCGCTGGAGGCGGTGGGGCTGACCGCCGCGGTCTCGCTCGCCCTGACCGATGCCGGGATCAGCTGCAACGTGGTGGCGGGGTTCCACCACGACCACCTCTTCGTGCCGTACGGGCGCACCGGCGAGGCCGTGGCCGTCCTGGAGCGGCTGGCGGGGGAGTCGCGCACGGCGTGACGGTGTGCGGTTCACGAAGGTATGCGGTGTGCGTGGGTGCGCCGCGTGCCTGCGCATATGCCGGTCCGGGCCCGGCTCGGCGAGGTGAGCCAGGACACGTAACATGTGTGCATGTCCTTCCTCCGCCGCCGTAGCGCCGCCACACCCGCGGGCCCCGACTTCGACGTCCTGGCCATGGACCCCGGTGACTGGCCCGGAAACCTCGGCGCCGGTCTGCTGCCGGCCCCCGACGGCAGTTGCCAGGGTGTGTTCCTGCGGTACGACCTGTTCGGCGGGCGCGGCCCCGCGATGATCATCGGCAACCTTCCGGAGGGATCGCCCGCGCGGGAGACCGAGGAGGGGCAGGTCCCGTTCGAGGTGGCCCAGCTGCTGCTCGCGCTGGAGAACGACGAGCCGGTGGAGGTCACCGCCACCGAGGACATGCCCGTCATGCAGGGCGACAACCTGTTGATCGTGCGCCGTGTGAAGCTCTCCGAGAGCCGTATCTCCTGTGTGCAGTTCGACCGCAGTGACGGTGTGCTCGTCACCATCGCCAGCTGGGACCGGCCCATCACCGACGACCTGTACACCCTCCTGAAGCCGCTGCCGGCCGAACTCTTCCAGCAGGGCTGAGTCCGACACGGTCACCGGGCGGCCCCGCCCGGTGATCCCAATTCCGTCCAACTGCGCGCGGCCTCCGTCCAAGAGGCCGCTTTGTCATGTCTATTGTCCGGTCAGTCATCGGACCTCTAGCGTCTCCGTGTATGACATCCGGAATGACGCGACGTACCACGATGAAGACGGTGATCGGCGCAACCGGCGCGCTGGCTCTGGGAGTTCCCGTCCTCTCGGGCGCCGCAGCCGCCGCCGGTACCTCCGATGAATCGGCCGGCCGTGCACGAGCCACCCCGCTGCCGGACCCGGTGCTCCACTACCGCGCCCCCGCCGCCGACTGGGAGCGCGAGTCACTGCCCATCGGAGGCGGGGCGCTCGGCGCGAACGTCTGGGGCACCCTTGCATCCGAGCGCCTCACCTTCAACGAGAAGACCCTGTGGACCGGCGGACCCGGCTCGGCCGAGGGCTACGACTTCGGCAACTGGACCACGCCCCGACCCGGCGCCCTCGACGACGTGCGCGCCCGGCTCGACGCGGAGGGCGTACTCGGCCCCGACGCCGCGGCCGCCGAGCTCGGCCAGGCTCGCCGGGGCTACGGCGCCTACCAGGTCTTCGGCGAACTGCGGCTGGACACACAGGGAGCACCGGCCGCGCCCGACGCCTCCTACCGGCGCTCCCTGAACCTGCGCACCGCGCTCGCCACCGTCACCTACACCCACGAGGGCGCCGCGCACACCCGCGAGTACTTCGCCTCGCACCCGGGCGGCGTCATCGGCGGACGGCTCGCCGCGGACCGCCCCGGCCGGGTCGCCTTCACCCTGCGCTACACCTCACCGCGCGACGACTTCACGGCGACCGCGAAAGGCGACCGGCTCACCGTGCGCGGCGCGCTGAAGGACAACGGCCTGCGCTTCGAGGCCCAGATCCGCGTCCGCACCGCCGGCGGCACGGTCACCGCCAACCCCGACGGCAGCCTCACCGTCACCGGCGCCGACAGCGCGTGGTTCCTCCTCGCCGCCGGCACCGACTACGCGGACAGCTACCCCGACTACCGGGGCGAGGACCCGCACCGCAGGGTCACGGCAGCCGTCGACACCGCCGCGGCCCGCCCGTACGAGAAGGTGCGCGAGGCCCACACGCGCGACCACGGCGCCCTGTTCGACCGGGTCGTGCTCGACATCGGCCAGCAGCTCCCCGACGTACCCACCGACCAACTTCTGAGCGCGTACACCGGCGGGTCCTCGGCGGCGGACCGGGCGCTGGAGGCGCTGTTCTTCCAGTACGGCCGCTACCTCCTCATCGCCTCCTCGCGCGCCGGCTCACTGCCCGCCAACCTCCAGGGCGTCTGGAACAACTCCACCACCCCGCCCTGGTCCGCCGACTACCACAGCAACATCAACCTTCAGATGAACTACTGGCCCGCCGAGGTCACCAACCTCGCCGAGACCACCGCCCCCTACGACCGCTACGTCCAGGCCATGCGCGAACCCGGCCGGAGAACGGCGAAGGAGATGTTCGGCACCGCCGGCTGGGTCGTCCACAACGAGACCAACCCCTACGGCTTCACCGGCGTCCACGACTGGTCCACCGCCTTCTGGTTCCCCGAGGCCGCCGCCTGGCTCACCCAGCAGATGTACGAGCACTACCGCTTCGGCGGCTCCACCGACTACCTGCGCACCTCCGCCTACCCGGCCATGAAGGAGGCCGCCGAATTCTGGCTGGCCAATCTGCGCACCGACCCGCGCGACGGCCTCCTCGTCGTCACCCCCAGCTACTCGCCCGAGCACGGGGACTTCACCGCCGGCGCCGCGATGTCCCAGCAGATCGTCCACGACCTGCTCACCAGCACCCTGGAGGCCGCCCGCACCCTCGGCGACGCCCCCGCCTTCCGCGACCGGCTCGAAGCCGCCCTGGAGCGCCTCGACCCCGGCCTGCGCACCGGCTCCTGGGGGCAGCTCCAGGAGTGGAAGACAGACCGCGACGACCCGGCCGACACCCACCGCCACGTCTCCCACCTCTTCGCCCTCCACCCCGGGCGTCAGATCGAGGCCGGAACCGCCTGGGCCGAGGCGGCCGAGGTCTCGCTCACCGCCCGCGGCGACGGGGGCACCGGCTGGTCCAAGGCATGGAAGATCAACTTCTGGGCCCGGCTGCTGGACGGCGACCACGCCCACAAGATGCTCGCCGAGCAGCTGAAGAGCTCCACCCTGCCCAACCTCTGGGACACCCACCCCCCGTTCCAGATCGACGGCAACCTCGGCGCCACCTCCGGTATCGCGGAGATGCTCGTCCAGAGCCAGCACGACACCATCGACCTCCTCCCCGCGCTCCCGTCGAGCTGGCCCGAGGGATCGGTACGCGGACTGCGCGCCCGGGGAGGCTTCACCGTCGACATCGAATGGGCCGGGGGCGAGGCCCGCCGCGTGGTGTTCACGGCGAGCCGCAGCCGTACGGCGACCGTACGGTCCACGCTGTTCGCGAACGGCCGCATGACGCTCAGGGCCCGCGCCGGGCGCCGCTACACGTTCACCCCCGACGACTGACCGAACAGCGCCGCCACCTGCGCCGCCGAAGTGCCCAGCCCCGTGGGACCGTTGAGGTGCCACGGGGCGCCGGTGCCCCGTCGCAGATCCTCCTCGCGGTAGCGTCGGCAGCCCCGGTGCCAGATCAGGATGCCCGCCAGCCAGTGCTTCAGCTCCTGCACATAGCCCGCCAGCGTCTCCCGTGCCTCGGCGTCGAGCCCGAAGTCGTCGTACAGCACCGGCAGTTCGTTCTCCGCGACATGGAGGAACTGCCGCAGCCGCGACTTCATCAGGTCGTACAGGATCGCCATCCCCGTGGGGTAGTCCACCCCGAAGAAGTTCTGCACCACCAGGACGCCGTTGTGCACCTCACCCTCGTACTCGATCTCCTTCTGGTACGAGAACAGGTCGTTGAGCAGCGCCGCGTAGTCGGCCGCCGCGTTCTCCAGGGAGCGCAGCGGGCCGCTCTCGTAGATCTCCGGCGGTACCTTCCTGCCGTGCCCGATCCGGCACAGGCTCATCGTGAGATCCGAGCCGAAGGTCATGCGCCGCATCTCGACGTAGTCCACCGGGTCGGGGATCCGGTGCTGCGCCTGGTTCGCCAGCTCCCACAGCCAGCTCGCCGTCATGTCCTCGACGGACTTGCGGAACGCGCGCCGCCCCGCGTCGTCCATCGGTCCCGTCGTACGCTCCCAGAGGTCGCCGAGAGCCCGCTCCAGAGCGTTGACCGGCTCCGGGGCCGGGCTCCCGTCCAGCGGCATGAACAGCGACAGCCGCTCGTTGGCCAGCCGGGCGCCGGTCAGATCCCGGGACCGGCCGTGCACCACCGGGAACCAGTCGTCGCCGTACGTCCCCCAGGCCAGCCACCCCGAGGACAGGTCGAGCCCGTCCGGTGTCGCGTCCGGATGGATACCGGCGGCGCAGAGCGGCAGGTCGATCGCCCGCAGCCGCTCCTCGTCCCAGATGTGCGAACCCGGCACCCCCGGCTGCGGGCCCAGGATGCCCATCCGGCCGGCCCAGACCACCAGGCGCTCCCGGGCGCCCTCCAGATGTGGGCTGAGCGTCGTACCGAACGGCAGGTCGAAGTCGGGCAGCAGGGACGGGCCCACGTGCTGGAAGAGCACATGGCTGTGACTGCGCAGCCGCGCCGACTCCGACCGCCTGGTGAAGCGGATCGACGCCGCGGACATCCCGAAGCCGGGCTCCGCCTCGCCGGCCCCGCCGTCGTTCATGTAGCGGCTGGAGCGCATGTGCCACTCGTGGCCGCCGGACTGCCAGTCCTGGAGCCCCTTCACGTACGCGCCTACCGCCGCCGTCTGCGCGGCGTCCAGTCCCTTGGCCGCGCAGAGCGGGCCCACTTCCGTCAGGGCCGTGTTCTCGAACTGCTGGAGCCTGGAGGTCAGCAGGTCGTTGACCGCCTCAGCCGCCTCCTGCGTCGAGCAGCCGAGGAAGCGTTCGAGCACCAGCACCCCGTTGCTGTTCTCACCCTCGTCCTCCACCTCGCGCTGGTACGAGAAGAGGTCGTTGCGCAGGTGGACCCCGTCCGAGAACGCGTCACTCAGCACCCGCAGCGCCCGTTCACCGGCCACCGCTTCCGGTACCTCGGCACCCGCTGCGTACTCCACCAGACCGGCCGACCACGGGGCCCCGCCCACCTTGCGGCGCATCTCGATGTACTCGACGGGGTTCGCGATGCGGCCCTCGTTGATGTTGGCGAGCTCCCACAGCGACTCGTTCAGGAGGTTCCGTGTCGACTCCGCGAACCGCACCCGCCACGCGTCCGACATCGCGGGCACCGTACGCGCCCACAGATCCGCGAGACCCGCCTCCACCGGGTTCTCCGGCTCGGGCACCGGCGCATCCCGCTCCATCGGCATGAATGCCGGCAGCCGGTCCAGGTACCGCTTGCCGCCCTCCCGGTCCGGGGTCCGTTTGAAGAGCTCCAGGAAGTGGTCGTCGAAGAAGAAGACCCACACGTACCAGTCGGTGACGAGGGACAGCGCCTCGGCCGAGCAGTCGGGATGGGTGTACGCGCACAGCAGCGCGTAGTCGTGGGCGTCGAGGTCCTTCTCCTCCCAGATACCGGACCCCTCCAGCATCCCCATGGCCCGCGCCCATGACTTCGTGTGCTGCCGGGCCTCCTCCACATGAGGGTTGAGACGCGCCGGATACGGAACATAGAAGTCCGGCAGGGTGAACGGCTGAGCCATGTGTGTCCGGCCTTTCCGAGAGACACCGCGCGAATGCCACGCGTATCGGTCCTGTCGGCGCGAGCACTACCCTTGGTCCGTTCGGGGCACGCACCCCCGCGATTAGTCACACCGCAGAGCGCCCGTTCGAGGGACACCCGTACCGGTCCACGCGCGTAAAACCCTGGTAACGCGTCACCGCCAGAGCCTCGCCCCTCCCCGCCCTTCGCAGGTCACGGCTCCTGTCAGTGGTCTGGTCCAGTGGCTCAACGCGCTGCCCTTCCAGCACTCTTGACGGCCGTTCACCTCAGGTCACAGAGTGTGCGCGCACGTCCGCAACGGCTCCACCCGGCTCTATGAAGGGTTGTCATGACGTCCAAGCAGAGGACCAGGCTCGCACTCGCCTTCACCACCGCCGGAGCACTGAGCCTCGCGCTGCTCAGCCCGGCCGCCGAGGCCGGCGCCGACGGAGTCCGGCCCGAGTGCCCGCGCGGTCTCGCCTGCGACTGGGTCCCGGCGGCCTACCAGCAGACCGGCGACCCGGCCGACAAGGAGACTTACGGCAACTACGACACCGCCGACCGGCCGCACACCAACAAGATCAAGTTCATCGTGCTGCACGACACCGAGGAGGACTTCGACACCACGCTGAAGATCTTCCAGAACCCGCTGAAGCAGACCTCGGCCCACTACGTCGTACGCTCCGCCGACGGGCACGTCACCCAGATGGTCAAGAACAAGGACGTCGCCTGGCAGGCCGGGAACTGGTACGTCAACAGCCACTCCATCGGCATCGAGCAGGAAGGCTTCGCCGCCGACGGCTCCCACTGGTACACCCCCGAGATGTACCGCTCGACCGCCGCCCTCGTGCGCTACCTCGCCGCCGAGTACGACATCCCGCTCGACCGCCAGCACATCATCGGCCACGACGGCGTCCCGCCCACCAGCGCCGCCGGCACCAAGAACATGCACTGGGACCCGGGCACGTACTGGGACTGGAACTACTTCATGACGCTGCTGGGCAGGCCCACCGTACCGACCGCCCTCCCGGGCAGCCGACTGGTCACGGTCAGCCCCAGGTTCAAGGACAACAAGCAGGCGTTCCGCGACTGCGAGAAGAACGTCGACCTGCCCGTCCAGGGCTCCAGCGCCGTCCCGCTGCACACCGCGCCCTCCGACGACGCGCCCCTCTTCTCGGACCCCGGCATCCACACGGACGGCTCGCCCGGCACCAACTGCGCCGCCGACTGGGGCAGCAAGATCAGCGCCACCCAGCAGGCCGTCGTGGCCGGCCGCGCCCCCGGCTGGACGGCGATCTGGTGGTACGGCGAGAAGGCGTGGTTCCGCACCCCCGCCCACACCCGCACCACCGTGCCCACCTCCGGCTACGTCGTCCGCCCGAAGGCGGGCAAGGCGGAGGTGCCGGTCTACGGAGTGGCGTACCCGGAGAAGTCCGAGTACCCGGCGGACTTCGCGGACCAGCGGGTCGGCACACCGCTCCAGTACACGATCAAGGCCGGCCAGTCCTACCCCGGCGGCGGCGAGGCGCCCACCGGCTTCTTCTACGCGCCGACGATCGACGCCTCCTACCCCTTGGACCACGCGTACTTCAAGGGCAAGGAGAAGTACGTGACCGTCCAGATCGGCCACCGCGTCGCCTTCGTCAAGGCATCCGACGTGGACATCGTGCGCGCCCGCTGACCCGGGGAGCGGGTACGCACAACAGCGCGCCGCGGGACCGGTGTGTCGGCACCGGTCCCGCGGCGCGCCCCGTGGAGCAGCCGGTCAGCGTGTGCCGACCGCGGCCCGCACGGCGTTCCGGGCCATCGCGCAGTCGTCGTGCAGCCGGCGCAGTAGCAGCCGCTGCTCCTCGCCGGGGGCGAGCGCGCCCGGGCGGTCCTGTCCGGCCCTGGTGGGACCGGCGTCCCGCATGGCCCGCTGCACGGCCGTCTCGTACCTGCGGATCTCCCGCGTGAGGACGAGCATCAGGTTGACCAGGAACGCGTCCCGCGCGGCCGGTCCGGCGACCTGCGCCAGCTTGCTGATCTCGCGCCGCGCCACCGGGGCGTCACCCAGCACGGTCCACAGCGTCGCCAGGTCGTATCCCGGCAGGTACCAGCCCGCGTGCTCCCAGTCCACAAGCACCGGGCCGGTGGGCGACAGCAAGATGTTGGACAGCAGCGCGTCCCCGTGGCAGAACTGGCCCATGCTCTGCCGCCCGCCCGCGTGGGCCACACCGTGCAGCAGCTTCTGCAGGTCGCCCAGGTCCCGGTCGGTGAAGAGACCCAGCTCGTGGTAACGGGAGATCCGCGCCGCGTAGTCCAGCGGCGCCTCGAACAGGCCGGCCGGCGGACGCCAGGCGTTCACCCGGGCGACCGCCCCGAGCACGGCACGCAGGTCCGCGCGGGGCGGGGCCTCGGACGGATGCCTCGTCAGGGCGGCGACGCGGCCGGGCATCCGCTCGATGACCAGCGTGCAGTTCTCCGGATCGGCGGCGATGAGCCGGGGCACCCGGACCGGCGGGCGGTGCCGGACGAACGCCCGGTATGCCGCTATTTCGTGCCGGAACCGCTCCGACCACGCGGGGGAGTGGTCCAGTAAACACTTCGCGACCGCCGTCGCACGCCCCGTGGAACCGACGAGCAGCACGGAGCGTCCGCTGCGACGCAGTACCTGCACCGGATTGAACTCCGGGCAGATGCGGTGCACGGACGCGATCACCATCCTCAGCTGGGCACCCTGCGGGCCTGACAGGTCCAGCCGCCCGCCGAGGGAGGGGGCGCCGGGCCCTGCCGGCCGCCGGGGCCGGCCCATGCCGGGAGCCGGGACGGTGGCGCGCGGGTCGAGGTACGGTCCGCCGCCCGCCTGGAGCGGACGCAGCGGCCGGGGCGGGGCGGACACGGAGGACGATGCTGTGTACATGGGCGAACCAGATCCCTTCGTGCGCCGACAAGTTGCGTGCGCCACCCCGGCCGGCGGCCCTTCGGCACCCTGGGGAGTACCTAGGGCTGCCGGGCGGGGTTGCGCTTTCCTACCTGACAACAGCGCGAGGGTGTCTCTCGACATAGCGCACCCTGGCGAACCCTGGCGAATAGTCGCAAGGCATCTGACACGGGGTTACTGTCAACACAGCCGAGAACCTGGGGGCTTGACGTGACCGGAGAACCCAACACCCGCCTGTCGGACCTGTTCGGCCTTGCCGGCTGGTCCAAGGGCGAACTCGCGAGAATGGTGAACCGGAAGGCGGCGGCCATGGGCCACCCCCAACTGGCCACCGACACCTCGCGCGTGAGGCGCTGGATCGACATGGGGGAGTCCCCCCGCGATCCCGTGCCGAAGGTGCTGGCTGCTCTGTTCACCGAGCGGCTCGGCCGTGTCGTGACCATCGAGGACCTCGGGTTCGGCCGACGCGGGCGTGTGGGGAAGCGGCGAGAGGCCGGGACGCAGGACAATCCCGACCAACTCCCGTGGGCGCCCGAGCGGACGGCAGCGGTCCTCACCGAATTCACGGGAATGGACCTCATGCTCAACCGACGCGGCTTGGTGAGCGCGGGCGCCGCGCTCGCCGCCGGCTCCACCATCGCCGGCCCCATGCACGACTGGCTGCACACCGACCCCGTACTGGCGGCCGACGCCCCGCGCGCCGACAGCCCGGTACACGCGGACCCCGCCGGCTTCGACCGGTACGAGGCCGCGCCCATCGGCTCCGAGGAGATCGAGGCGCTGGAACGCTCCGTGGAGGTGTTCCGTGCCTGGGACGCCTCCCGCGGCGGCGGCCTCCAGCGCAAGGCCGTGGTGGGCCAGCTCAACGAGGTGGGCGGCATGCTCTCGTACCACCACCCCGCCCACCTCCAGAAACGACTGTGGGGCGTCGCCGCCAACCTCGCCGTCCTGGCGGGGTGGATGTCGCACGACGTCGGCCTCGAACCCACGGCGCAGAAGTACTTCGTCATCGCCGCGCACGCGGCCCGCGAGGGCGGCGACCGCCCGCGTGCCGGCGAGGCCCTGTCCCGCGCGGCCCGCCAGATGGTCCACCTGGGCCGCCCCGACGACGCCCTGGACCTGATGAAGCTCGCCAAGTCCGGCTCGGGCGACAGCGTCCTGCCGCGCACCCAGGCGATGCTCTGCACCATCGAGGCGTGGGCCCAGGCGTCCATGGGCCGGGGACAGGCCATGCGGCGCACCCTCGGACGGGCCGAGGAACTCTTCGTCTCGGACAAGAGCGACGTGCCGCCGCCCAGCTGGATGCAGATGTTCGACGAGGCCGACATGCACGGCATGCAGGCCCTGGCCTTCCGGACGCTCGCCGAGCACGACCCCTCCGCGGCCGTCATCGCCCAGCGGCACGCGAAGCAGGCCCTGGAACTGCGAGTCAACGGGCGCCAGCGGTCCAAGATCTTCGACTACATCTCTCTCGCCTCGGCCTGCTTCATCGCCGACGACCCGGAACAGGCCGACCGCTACGCACGGCTCGCCCTGGTCACGATGGGGGAGACCTCCTCCCACCGGACCTGGGACCGGCTGCGCGAGATGTACCGCCTGACCGGGCAGTTCGCGGGCTACGCGAAGATCGAGGACCTGCGCCAGGAGATCCAGCTCTCACTGCCGCCGAGCCAGCGCGTCAGGAAGCCGAGGAGCGCGGAGATCTGAGGAGCACCGGGACGCGACAGGACCCGGGCTCCGCCGAGCAGTCGAATCTGCGCCCCGACGTGGGCCGCCGTCGCTGCTGCCCTACGCCCCGACGCGGGCGATCAGCACACACGCGTCGTCCAGCCGTTCGGCCGCCCCGAACTCCTCGACGACGGCCCGTACGCACTCCTGTGCCGAACGGGCCTCGGCGAAGCGGGGGGCCAGACCGAGCAGCGCCTCCGTGCCCGGGCGCGCACCACCGCGCCCGGAGGTGTCGTCCCTGGCCAGTCCGTCGGTGTGCAGCACCAGCACGTCGCCGGGCAGCAGGCGTGCCTCGTCCTGCTCGTATGCGACCCCGGAGGCCGCGCCGAGCAGCACTCCGTCAGGCAGGGGCAGCGGGCGTCCGGACCCGGCACGGAAGAGCAGCGGTGCGGGGTGTCCGGCCTGCGCCCAGTCCAGGGTGCGCGTCGCCGGGTCGAACCGGCAGCACACGGCGCTGCCCAGGGCGGGCTGAACGGAGGTCTCCAGCAACTGGTTGAGATGGCCGAGCAGGGCACCGGGCTCGGTGCCGGCCACCGCCATGCCGCGCACGGCGCCCATGACCACCGCCATGGCGGAGGTGGCCTGGATACCGTGGCCGGTCAGGTCGCCGACGGTGAGCAGAGTCCTGCCGTCCGGCAGCTCCATGGCGTCGTACCAGCCGCCGCCGACCAGGGCGCTCGTCTCGGAAGGGAGGTAGTGGGCGGCGATGTCCAGGGTGCCCGGGCCCTGGTCCGGGAGCCGCAGCGAGCTCTGCCACGGGGGGAGCACGGCTTCCTTGAGCTCCACCGCGACCCGGTGTTCGGCACGGGCGATGTGCTGCTCGCGGCGCAGGGACTCATGGGTGCGGTGCACTACCTGCTGGCTGCGCCGAAGCGCGCTGACATCGCGCAGGACGGCCCACATGGAGGCTGTGCGGCCGTCCGTGTCGAGCACGGGTTCGCCCATCATGTGCAGGGTCCGGACGCGCCCGTCGGTGTGCCGGATGCGGAACTCGCCGTCTATCGGCTTGCCGTCCACCAGGCAGTCCGTGACGAGCGCGGTGAGTAAGGGCTGGTCCTCGGGGAGCAGGGTGGAGGGCAGGTCGTCGAGCGACAGCCCGCCCGCCTCCGGCGCCCGGCCGAAGATGCGGAACAGCTCGTCGGACCAGCTGACCTCGTCGGTCAGCAGGTTCCACTCGGCGCTGCCCACCCGGCCGATGAGGGAGCCCTGCGGTTCGTCGGCGGCGGCTTCTTCACGCGTGTGCCGCTCGGGTTCCTCGGGCAGGCCCTCCCGGAGCTGTCCGAGGTGGGTGCCGAGATCGTCGAGGTGGTGCACCGCCAGCTCGCAGAGCGCGCGGTGCCAGCGCGCCCGCGGATCGTCTTCGTCGACGCGCACGGTGTCGCGCCGCACCGCGTCCACGTCACCGCGCAGCCGGCGCGTCCGGTCGATCAACGCGTCGACGGCATCGCGCTCCGGCGGCTGTGGGGCGGAGCGGTCCGCAGAGAGGGGGGACGGCATGTCGTACTCCGATACAGGGCGGCACAACCAGTGACGAAGGGTGGACCGCATACGACTTTCGCACAGCCGGAAGGGGCCCGTAAGGGGTTTGGCAACACTCGATGCGTTCTTGCATCCGGCATATGCCAGCGGCTGACTGTAGCCCATTTTCTTCGAACAGCCTTGCTGCTCAAGGCGGTTGGTGCAAGTCGGGACGGGTTGCCGCGTGCGGGAATGGGGCCGGGGGGTGCCGTGTTGTACGGGCAGAACGAAAACGAATCCCGTTCCCACCAGGGTGCGGGGCTCGTGACCGACGATCCCGGAGGTGCTCATGGCCCGCAGTGAGATCCGTCCCGTAGTCACGCTCCGCTCGACCGCGGGGACGGGGCAGAGCTATGTGACGCGCAAGAGCCGTCGCAACAACCCCGACCGCCTCGTCCTGCGCAAGTACGACCCCTCCGCCGGCCGGCACGTCCTGTTCCGCGAGGAACGCTGAGGACTGCTGAGGGGCGCCGACCGCACGGCCCGACCCGCACGCCCCGTTCGCGCCCGTTCGCCAAGGAAGGAATGCCCATGAAGCCCCGCATCCACCCCGTCTCCCGTCCGGTGGTCTTCCGTGACCGTGCCGCCGGGACCGCCTTCCTCACCCGCTCCACCGCCGACTCCGAGCGGCGCGTGACGTGGGAGGACGGCCGCAGCTACCCCGTCATCGACGTGGAGACCTCGTCGGCGAGCCACCCGTTCTACACGGGGACCAAGCAGGTGCTGGACACGGCGGGCCGGATCGAGAGGTTCCACCTCCGGTACGGCGCCGAGGCACCCGCCGCTGGCGAGTAAGCACTGTCGGGCCGCCCGGTGCCCGTGCCCTGGATCACAGCTCGGGGCGGGGATTGCAGGGAACACCGCGCAGTGGTTTATCGTTCACCTATATGTGGATGACGCACTGAGCGCCCGCACTCAAGCCGCCCCGGCTGGATTCCCCCGATCCGGCCGGGGCTTCCCCTCTTCCGGTCCGGCCCCCGCCCGCCCCGGCCCCACCGAGGTCTCCACCAGGAGCGCGGCCACCGCGAGCGCCGCGGCCGCCACCGCACCGGCCGCGGACCACAGCCGCACGGTCAGCGCCGCGAGCGCGGCCCCCGCCACCACGGCGGCCAGCCGCCCCGCCACCCAGCCGTCGCCACCGCGCCACGCGCCCACGGCCAGCCGGCCGACGAGCGACGTCAGGGTGCCGGTGAAGTAGTTCGTGGGCGTGGCCCGCACCCGCCCCTGGATGCCCATCGCGAGCCCCATCAGCCCCAGCAGCCCCAGCCGGTCCGCATCCGACGCCACGAGCCCGGCCGCCCACAGCGCCGCCCCCGCCGCGAGGAGTACCGCCTCGGCCAGCAGCATCACCGGCACCCGCCGCCACATCCGTTCGCCGACCACCGCGGCACCGGCCACCCCGCAGCCGTACGAGAGCAGCGCGGTGACCACCCGCAGCGCGACGCCCTCCTCGCCCGCCCCGGCGGCCGAAGCGCCCAGCAGCACCAGGTTCCCGGTCATCACCCCGGCGAAGACCTGGCCCACGCAGATGAAGACGAACGCGTCCGCCGCCCCGGAGGCCGCCGACAGCAGCAGTAGCGCGCTGCCCTCCCGCGCCCTCACTCCAGCCCACGCGCCTGCCGGAACCGCGTCAGCCCCTCGGACAGGTCCACCACCGGCTCCGGATAGTCCAGCCGGCCCCGCTCCTCGCCGCGCAGCTTCCACGGCTCGTGCACGGCGGACCCGGACAGCGAGGCCAACTCCGGCACCCAGCGCCGCACGTACGCCCCGTCCGGGTCGAGCCGCTTGCCCTGCACCACCGGATTGAGCACCCGGTTGGGCCGGCTGTCGGTCCCCGTACCGGCCATCCACTGCCAGTTCATCTGGTTGTTCGCGATGTCGCCGTCCACCAGCAGATCCAGGAAGTGCCGCGCCCCGACACGCCAGTCCACGTACAGCGTCTTGGCCAGGAAGGAGGCGGCGAGCAGCCGGCCCCGGTTGTGCATCCAGCCCTCGTGGCGCAGCTGGCGCATCGCGGCGTCGACCACCGGATAGCCGGTGCGTCCCTGCCGCCATGCCTCGACCTCGTCGGCCGCGTCCTTCTCGGAGCGCCAGCGGTCCCGCTTGTCGCGGTAGTTCTCCCAGGACGCGGCGGGCCGGGCCGCCAGGACCTGGTAGTGGAACTCGCGCCAGCACAGCTGCCGTACGAACGCCTCGGCCCCGGCGCCGCCGGCCTCCCGCGACCGGTGCACCAGCTCGACGGGGGACAGGGTGCCGAAGTGCAGGTGCGGCGAGAGGCGCGAGGTGCCGTCGCCCGCCAGGTCGTCGTGCTGCTCCTCGTACGCACCGAGCCCGCGCCGCCGCCAGGCCGTGAACTCCTTGCGCGCCGCCTGCTCCCCGCCCTCCGGGAGCCCCTCCGACACGCCGGCCACGCCGCCGCGGTCCGGGATCTGCTCCGACCGGGGCCCCGTGGGCACCCGTACCGCACGCGGCGCACCGAACACATCGCGCAGACGCTCCCCCGACCAGCGCCTGAAGTACGGGGTGAAGACGGCGAAGTGGTCCGAGGAAGCGGGCGTGACGGCGCCGGCCGCCACCGCGGTGACCACCCCGTCGTGGACGCGCAGCCGGCGCCCGGCGGACTCCAGCGCCTCGCGCAGCCGTTCCTCGCGGTGCCGGGCGTACGCGCTGACGCCCGCCGCGACGTGGACCTCGTCCGCACCGGTCTCCGAGGCGATCGCGCACACCTCCTCGGCCACGTCCCCGGACCTGACGACGAGCCGGCCGCCCCGGTCGCGCAGCCCCGCGTCGAGGTCGCGCAGGCAGTCGGCGAGGAAGGCGCGCCGGTTCGGGGCGTCGAAGCCGGCCGCCTCGATCGCGCCGTCCCGGACGAACAGGGGCACGATCTCGTCGGCGGACGCGAGCGCGGCCCGCAGCGGCGGGTGGTCGTGCAGGCGGAGATCGGCGGTGAACAGGACGACCGCAACGGTCATGGGGCAACTCCAGAAGAGGCGGGGACAGTCATGCTGCCGCTACCCTGCCGCCCCGGGGCGCACCGCTCAGGGCGACACCGCGCCTACCGCCCGTCCGGGTGACGTACGGGTCTCCGCGGCCCGCGCGATGTTGCGTGCCATCCCTCCGAAGACGAGGGCGTGGAAGGGCGAGACGCTCCACCAGTACGCGTGGCCGAACAGCCCGCGCGGATGGAACAGGGCCCGCTGCCGGTAGCGCGACCGGCCCTCGCCGTCCGGCTCCACGTACATCTCCAGCCAGGCCGGGCCCGGCAGCCGCATCTCCGCGCGCAGCCGCAGCAGATGACCCGGTTCGATCTCCTCGACGCGCCAGAAGTCCAGCGAGTCGCCCACCCTCAGCCGGTCGGTGTCGCGCCGGCCGCGCCGCAGGCCGACCCCGCCCACCAGCCGGTCGAGCCAGCCGCGTACCGCCCAGGCCAGCGGGAACGAGTACCAGCCGTGTTCGCCGCCGATGCCCTCCACCACCCGCCACAGGGCCTCGGGCGAGGCGTCGACGGCCCGTTCGCGCACATCCGTGTACAGGCTGCCGCCCGCCCAGTCCGGATCGGTGGGCAGCGGGTCGCTCGGGACGCCCGGCACCGAGGCGGACGACCAGCGGGTGGTGACCCGGGCCTCCCGGATGCGTTGCAGGGCCAGCCGCAGCGCCGTCTCGAAGCTGAACGGCTGCCCCGCGCCGTCGGGGACGTAGCCCGCGATGTCGTGCTCCCGGCACACCACCTCGTACCGCAGGGACTCGGCGAGCGGCCGGGCGATCGACGCGGGCACGGGCGTGATGAGCCCGACCCAGTGGCTGGACAGCCCCGGGGACAGCATCGGCACGGGCAGGATCAGCCGGTGCGGCAGCTCCGCCACCTCCGCGTACCGCTGCATCATGTCGCGGTACGTGAGGACGTCGGGGCCGCCGATGTCGAAGGTGCGGTTCACGTCCCGGGGCATGCGGGCGCTGCCCACGAGGTAGCGCAGCACATCGCGTACGGCGATGGGCTGGATGCGCGTCGACACCCAGCTCGGCGTCACCATCACCGGCAGCCGCTCGGTGAGGTAGCGCAGCATCTCGAAGGAGGCGGAGCCCGATCCGATGATGACGGCGGCCCGCAGCGCGGTCGTCGGCACACCGGACTCCAGCAGGATGCGCCCGACCTCGGCGCGCGAACGCAAGTGCGGCGACAGCTCCTGCTCGGACACTCCTTCGGGGGTGAGGCCGCCGAGATAGACGATGCGGCCGACACCCGCGGCCCGCGCCTGCTCGGCGAAGGCGGCGGCCGCCCGCCGGTCGGTCTCCTCGAAGCCGGCCCCCGTGGTCAGCGCGTGCACCAGATAGTACGCCACGTCGATGCCGGCCATCGCGGGGGCGAGTGACGCCGCGTCCGTGACGTCGCCCCGGACGCTCTCGACCTCCCCGGCCCATGGCTGGTCACGGAGCTTCGCCGGGGTGCGGGCCAGGCACCGCACCCGGTGGCCCGCGGCCAGCAGTTCCGGGACCAGCCGGCCGCCGATGTAGCCGGTGGCGCCGGTGACCAGGCAGTTCAGGGGCGCGTGGGTGTGGTCGCCGGCCATGAGTTCTCCGCATCGTCGGGAGGGCCGGCCACCGAGCGACCGGTCCGTTCAGACCAGTCTCGTGCCCGGACCCGCGCCTCGCACCGCACGGCGGGTGTGGTCTCGCGGTTGCGGGGCATCCGTCGCCCATGGACGCAGCGGCGGCAAGACCTGAACGCGACGGAACGCGGAGCAGAGGGTGGGGGCGGCTCCTGCTGCGCGTCTCCATTCTCGTTCTGGCCTTCGTGGCCATGGTCGGATTCTCGGTGGTGCTGGCGAAGGTGACGCTGACCCCGTCGCCCGCCTCCGAGGACCTCGTGAAGTCGAACCTGCACCCGGGCCGCTCGCTGCGGCAGTACGCCGAGGACTACACGTTCCTCGCGGCGTGCAAGCAGGCCGGGGGCAACCTGCTGCTCGGCATGCCCTTCGGCATCCTGCTGCCCATCCTCGTGCCGCGACGGCTCCGGATGCTCCGCATGTTCGTGCTGACCGTGATCGTCATCGTCCTCGTGGAACTGGTGCAGGGAGCGGTCGTCACGGGCCGTGCCTTCGACGTGGACGACGTCATCCTCAACACCGCGGGTGCCCTGCTGGCCTACCTGCTGGTGGGGCGGCGCCTGAGCCACCGCTACCACGTCCTCGCGGAGGATCCGGAGCCGGTGCGCACGCAGGCCCGGCCGGCGGCCCGGCGGCCGAAGGCCCCCGCCCGCCGCACCGGGCGCCGGCCCGCCTCCGTCTGGACGCGGATGCGCCACGGCGTCCGCCGCACGGCCGCGCGCGGCCGTTCCCGCAAGCGCTGACCCGGGTACCCGATCGGACCGCCGCCGATTGCGGGGTGGCCCGGCCGGTTTGACGGTGGGACGACACCGGGCGTCCCGCTGTACGACGCCCGGCCGCCAAGGTCGCGGGCGGGCGCGGGCCCGGTCGCGCGGGTCACAGCCGAAGAGGAGCGACATGACGGACGCCCAGTGGAGCCCGGGGCCACGAGCGGGGGACGCGGACGAGTTCCGGCCCGTGCTGGACATCGTCGAACCCGCGCGCCAACGGCGGCTCACCGTCTTCTTCCGGCTGCTCCTGCTGATCCCGCACGCCGTCGTGCTGTTCTTCCTGGAGATCGCGGCGTTCTTCACCCTCGTGTTCGGCTGGTTCGCCGCGCTCGCGCTCGCCCGGCTGCCCGGGCCCGTCTACCGCTTCCTCGCCCAAGTCCTGGCCTACCGGACCCGGGTGGGCGCGAGCGTCATGCTCCTCGTCGACAGCTACCCGCCGTTCTCGCTGGCCCAGCCGCCGGGGTACCCGGTGCACATCGACGTCCGGCCGACCCGGCTGAACCGGCTCGCCGTCTTCTTCCGGTTGTTCCTGGTCATCCCCGCCGCGATCGTGCAGGGCCTCGTCACCTCCGGCTGGTGGGCGCCGGCGGTCCTGTGGTGGCTGATCACCCTGGTCCTCGGCCGCATGCCCCGGCCCCTGTTCGAGGCCACGGCGGCCACCCTGCGCTACGAGATGCGGGTCTCCGCCTACCTCTCGCTGCTCAGCCCGGTCTATCCCAAGGACCTCTTCGGCGACGACGCCCTCTCCGTACCGCAGGGGCACCCGCGCTCCGCCACCAGGCCCCTGGTCATGAGCACCGGAGCCAAGGCCCTGATCGTCCTCTTCCTGGTCCTCGGGCTGCTCGGCGGCGTCACCACTTCCGTGACCCGTCCGTCCTCGGACGAGACCGAATACAGCGCCGGGCGATAAAGGACTCGTGCGGGCGGCCGTTCGGCGGCATGATCACCGGATGACCTGGACAGCACCCGAAGTCACCCGTACGCCCGGTTCGCTCGTCGCCGACGAGCGGGAGACGCTCACCGGATACCTGAACTGGTTCCGCTCCACCCTGCTGCAGAAGTGCGCCGGCCTCACCGGTGAACAGCTCGCCGAGCGGACCGTGCCCCCGTCGAACCTCAGCCTCCTCGGCCTCGTGCGCCACATGGCCAAGGTCGAACGCACCTGGTTCCGGCAGCGGTTCGCCGGACAGGACCTGGAACCCATGTACGACCCGGCCAAGGGCAAGGACGCCGACTTCGAGGACCTCGACCCCGCCACCGCCGCCGAGGACCACGCCCGGCTCATCGAGGAGATCCGGCTCGCCGGCGAGGCCGTCGCCGGCGCATCCCTCGACGACACCTTCACCCACAACGGCGCCGTCTTCTCCCTGCGCCTCGTCCACGTCCACATGATCGGCGAGTACGCGCGCCACCTGGGCCACGCCGATCTGGTACGCGAGCGACTGGACGGCGTCACCGGGGACTGAGGGAAACGCGTGAGGCCGAAAGACGGGCCTGGGACCGTCCGCCCGGCTTGAACCCGACGGGCCGGGTCATACGAGCACTATGACCTCCACCGACTCGGCGACAGAACCGTCCAGAAAGCCCGAACCGGCCGACGACGGCGTCCGCCGCCGTCGCAACCGCCGCTGGGGCCGCGCCGCCGCCTTCTGCGCGGCCGCGCTGGCCCTGCTGTTCATCGGCACGCGCCTCAGCCTGCTGCCCGGACTGGGCGACTTACTGGGCGAGGAGACCCACGACCGCTCCGGTCCCGCGGTGCTCAAGTCCATCCAGGACATGGACCGCTACGAGGCGGCGGCCGGCAACTTCCAGGTCGTCGTCGACCTGGAGAAGGACACCAAGTTCGTCCCCGACGTGATCCGTGGCAAGCGCACGCTGTACGTCGGCGCCGGCACCGTGTCCGCGTACGTCGACCTCGGACAGGTGACCAGCGGCGGGGTGAAGGTCGACAAGGACCGCACCACCGCGGAGATCCGGCTCCCGCACGCCACCCTCGGCAAGCCGGCGATCGACCCCGACCGCTCCTACGCGGTGTCCAAGCAGCGCGGCATCCTCGACCGGCTCGGCGACTTCTTCTCCGACAACCCCGGCAGCGAACAGGCGGTCAACCAGCTGGCCGCACGTCACATCGGCGACGCCGCCAAGGAGAGCGGGCTGACGCAGCGCGCCGAGAAGAACACCACGGCCATGCTCAAGGGCCTGCTCGGTTCGCTCGGCTTCGAGACGGTCACGGTCCACTACGGCACCGCCGGCTCCTGACCGCGACACGACGGCGGCGGGGATTTTCCCGGCACCGCAAGTCGTTGAAGCCATGATGAGGTGCCCCGGCCGGCGACACGCCACGGCCGGACCGAACGACGATGGGACAGCACGCATGCCTCTCCAGGGCGAGTACGAACCGAGCCCCTCGCAGTGGGTTCGCGACCAGGTCGAGCAGTACGAGAGCTCGGGCGGCACGGAAGGGACGACGATGCGCGACATGCCGGTCATCGTCCTGACCACCCTGGGCGCCAAGTCCGGGAAGATCCGCAAGACCCCCCTGATGCGCGTCGAGCACGACGGCCTGTACGCGGTGGTCGCCTCCCAGGGCGGCGCCCCGACCCACCCCGTCTGGTACCACAACCTCAAGGCCGACCCGCGCGCCGAGCTCCAGGACGGGCCGGTGCGCCGGGACATGACGGCACGTGAGGTCACCGGCGAGGAGAAGGCCCGGTGGTGGGAGCGCGCGGTCGAGGCGTTCCCCGACTACGCCGACTACCAGAAGAAGACCGACCGGCAGATTCCGGTCTTCGTACTGGAGCCTGTCGACGGGAGCCACTGAGCCCCGGCGGGATAGTGTCCAGCTCGGCCCCCAGGGGGTGGGGCCGAGCGGAAGGATGCGAGACCAGATGACAGACAACTCCGACCTCGTCGCGTTCGTCCGGGCACGCCTCGACGAGGAAGAGGACCTCGCGCGGGCGGCCGGCGGCGAGGCATGGCGGTGCCCGGCACAGACGCCCGGCGAGATCCACGACCGGGGCGGCGCTATCGCCTTCACCCTGCGCACCCACGGCCACGACTACGACCGCCACATCGTCCGCCAGGACCCGGCCAGGACTCTCCAGCGCATCGAGACCAACCGGGTCCTCCTCGACGAGTACGCCGAGGTCGCCGCGCTCGACGTCGACCGCCCGCAGCGCGACTTCGCGTCCGGCCGGGCCTTCGGGCTCGGCTTCGTCGTCCGGCAGCTGGCCGCGGAGAGCGCCGGCCACCCCGACTACCAGGTGAAGTGGCTTCCCCGGTTCACCCAGTAGTCCCGAAGGGCCGCCGGCTCCGGGCGGATCAGAGCGCGTTCGTCCCGTGGTCGCCCTGGGTGGTCACCTGGTCGCTCCGCTCCCGGAGCCGGCGCGCCTTGTCCTGGAGGCGCTGCCGCTCCCGCGGGTCCGCCGCCCGGTCGGCGGCCTCCTGCATCTCCTGCGCCTTGGCCCGGATGCGCTGGGCCCGTCCGCCGGTTTCGTCCGCAACGCTCATGATCACTCCCGGTGCTCGGTGGACAGCCGACCACTCCAGCGAATCAGCGCGCGCCGGGCCCCGCATCTCGAACCGCCCCGGGCCCTCCGTCGTGCGGACCTCCCGAAGCCGCCTGCCCGTCGTCCCGCCCGGTGTCCGAATGTGACAGAGAACCGTCATTGCGGCCAACGCCGCGGTTGACGACGATGGGGACATGTCCACCGCACACCGCGTCGTCATCGCGGTCTTCCCCGGCGTCGACCTCCTCGACGTCTCCGGCCCCGCCGAGGTCTTCGCCCTGGCCAACAGGGTCTCCGAGGGCCGCGCCGGCTACCGGGTCCGGCTTGCCGGGCCCGAGGCGGGCGAGGTGCGGACCTCGGCCGGGGTGCGGCTGCTGACCGACCTGACCTTCGACGAGGTGGGCCGGGAGGTCGACACCCTGCTGGTGCCCGGAGCGGTCGACATGACCGACGTGGGGCCCGTCGCCCGGATCGACCCGGACATCGTGACGTGGGTGCGGGAGACCGCCCCGCACGCCCGGCGGGTGGCGTCCGTCTGTGTGGGCGCGCACCTGCTGGCCGCCGCCGGGCTCCTTGACGGCAGGACGGCGACCACCCACTGGTCGACCGCCGCCCAGCTCGCCGCCGCGCACCCGGAGGTCACGGTCGACGCGGACCCGATCTTCGTACGCGCCGACCGGGGGAGGGTGTGGACCGGGGCCGGCATCAGCGCCTGCCTGGACCTCGCGCTCGCCCTGGTGGCCGAGGACATGGGGGAGGACACCGCCCTCGCCGTGGCACGGCAGTTGGTGATGTACCTCAAGCGGCAGGGAGGGCAGAGCCAGTTCTCCGTACCGCTCAGCAGACCGGCGGCCTCGCGGCGCGACATCGACGAGCTGCGGCTGTGGATCGCCGACCACCTCGACGAGGACCTCTCCGCGCCGGTGCTCGCGGCACGGATGTGCCTGAGCGAGCGGCACTTCGCCCGGGTCTTCAAACAGGAGACCGGCGTCTCTCCCGCCGCCTATGTGGAGTCCGCCCGCGTCGAGGCGGCCCGCCGGCTCCTCGAAACCACCGACGACCCCCTCGACCGGGTGGCGGCCGTCGCCGGACTCGGGTCGGCTGAGACCCTGCACCGCGTATTCCGCCGGCAGATCGCCACCACACCCGCCGCCTACCGCCGCCGCTTCCGCACCCGCGCGGTCTGACCGCTCCAAATCTCCAACCCCCCGCCGTCACCGGCGACTTCCACGCACCCGGGCACGACGGACGGCTCCGCCATGCCCTCATCCGAGAAAGGCACCACCATGACCACCCACCAGCCCTCCGCGACGCTCCGCCAGGTGTCGGGCCTCGACTCCCGACTGCCCCGGCTCGCCGATTCCGTCCTCGTCCTGATCGACGTCCAGAACACGTACCGCACCGGCGTCATGGCCCTGGAGGGCGCCGAGGAGGCCGTCGCGGCCTGCGCCCGCCTGCTGGAGCGGGCCAGGGCCGCCGGCACCCCCGTCGTCCACGTCATACACGACGGCGGCGAGGGCTCCCCGTACGACATCCGGGAGTGGATCGGTGCGCTCAGCGACGAGGTGGCACCCCGGGACGGCGAGACGGTCGTCGTCAAGCAGTTCCCCAACTCCTTCCACCGCACGGAGCTGGAGAAGACCCTGACCGCACTGGGCGCGGAGCCCGGCAGCGGCAAGGAGCTGGTGCTCGCCGGATTCATGACCCACATGTGCGTCACCCACACCGCACAGGGCGCCTTCAACCTGGGCTACCGCCCCGCCGTCGTCGCCGAGGCCACCGCAACCCGCAGCCTCCCCGCCCCCGACGGCACGGTCGTACCGGCCGCGGCCCTCAAGACCGCCGCCCTGACCGCCATCGCCGACCTCTTCGCGCCCGTCGCCCTCACGGTCGACGACATCCCCGCCTGACCGGGCCCGGCCGCACCCCCGCGCGAGGGTGCGGCCGGTGGCGTCGCACTCCATAACACGGGGACCGGGCCTTCCCCCGTGGCTGCGAGCCACCTCATAGACGGTCTCAAGTGGTCCCCGAGCAAGGGCGCATACAAAGAGCGGTGAGCCTTCCCGGACCGCCCCCCCAGCTCCCCGCATCCCTCGCAGGACCATCCCCGAGATCGGAAAGCCCATGGCCACGGACCACATACTGACCCGCCCGGCACCACCCGTCACCGTCACCCGGGCCACCGACCCGAAGCCTCCCGCCATGTCCCGGCTGCCGTCGCTGACCGGTCTTCGGTTCCCCGCCGCCCTGGCCGTCTTCGTCCACCACGCCTTCCTGCCGATCGTCCCGCTCCGGCTGCTCGCCGACGACGGCACCGCGGACCGGCTGGCCGGCTGGTTCACCCAGGCCGGCGGGCTCGGCGTGACGTTCTTCTTCGTGCTCAGCGGCTTCGTCCTGACCTGGTCCGCCCGGGACAACGACACCACCAGGGGCTTCTGGCGGCGCAGGTTCGTCAAGATCTACCCGTTGTACGTGGTCACCTGGGCGCTGGCGGTCTCGCTGTTCGCGATGTACTACACCTCGGTCCGGCTGGCCGTCGCGAACCTGTTCATGCTCCATGTGTGGGTGCCGCAGTACATGACCAACTTCAGCGTGAACGCGCCGAGTTGGTCGCTCGCCGTCGAAGCGGTCTTCTACCTGGCCTTCCCGTTCCTGCTGCGGGCCTTCCGCCGCATCGACCCCCGCAACCTCAAGTACTGGATCACCGGAGCCTTCGCCGTGATCGCGGCCACCCCGGCACTGGCCTACGCCCTGTTCCCGGACTCCCCGCGCATCACCAGCGGCCACGAGAGCTCCGTCTCGCAGTACTGGTTCAGCTATGTGCTGCCGCCGGTCCGCATGGCCGACTTCGCCCTCGGCATCCTGGTCGCGCTCGCCGTCAAGCACGGGCGCTGGCGCAACATCGGCATGGCCTGGTCGGCCCTGCTGCTCGCCGCCTCGTACGCCGCGACCGCCTACGTGCCCTACCTCTACGGGCAGCGCGCCGTCATGATCGTGCCGATCGTGCTGCTCATCGCCGCCACCGCCACGGCCGACATCGAGGGCCGCGCCACCTGGTTCCGCGGCCGCGCCATGATCTGGCTGGGCGAGGTGTCGTTCGCCTTCTACCTGGTCCACTACATCGTGCTGTGCTCGCTGCGCTGGGCACTGGGGGAGGACCGGATGTTCTCCACCCCGGCCACCGTCGCCATGATGGCCGGTGCGGCCGTCACCTCGCTCCTGATGTCCTGGGCGCTCTACGCCTGGGTCGAGAAGCCCTTCGTACGCAAGTACAGCCGCCCCCGCAAGGCCGCGCGGGCCTGAGGCGACCACACCACACGACGACGCCGGGATGCCCTCGGGGCACCCCGGCGTGATGTCGGCGGCGAGGAAAGCGGAAGGACTATTTCGTAAGAGGAATGAGAAGGAAGTCCCTCCATGGCCTCGCCACGGGCAACGTTAGCAGTCAGGCCGGGATCAGGTCGCGCAGATTTTCCGGCGTGACGACCGCGGAATCCGGGTGCAGCCCGTCGGGCCGTTCCAGACCGATGTACGTGACCGGTCCGTCCGGGACCGACATGCCGTCCCACAGCGCGACCGTCGCCCCGCGCCCCTCGCGCAGGCCGGTGAGGTACCCGACCGTCAGGTACTCGCGTTCGACGATCCCGCTCAGCAGCGCCGCTACGGACACCCGGTTCCCCTCGACCCGGTTGGCGTTCGGCGCGCCCGTCAGGTACAGGTGCAGCCACTTGGCGCGCCAGCGGCCGTCGTCCCCGCGCAGGAACGCCAGCGGAAGTGCGACCCCTCCCCGCCCGCGCAGCTCGGACTTCATCCGGACCGTACGCGGCTCGAACGGGCGGCCCGCCTGCTCGGCGTCACGCGTCATGAACCCGAAGAACGACTCCTCGACGGCCTCGAAGCTCTCCCCGGAGAAGATGTTGACCTGCGGCACGATGAAGTCACCACGTACCGCGCCCAGCCGCAGATTGATGAACTCCGAGGCCCCGTCGGGTGCTTCCGTGATGTCTCCGGAGTGCTCGCCCTCGATCTCGGTGAGCGCGGTGTACGACAGCCAGCACACCGTCGCGTAACGGGCGTTGAGCATCAGCGCCGACAGATCGAAGTCGGTGGTGTGCTTCGCCTGCTTCCAGTACACGAAGAAGCGCAGCAGCTCGCCGTCCACAGGGGAGAGGGAGCCCCGGGGCAGCACCCCGAGGCCGGTCGCCGTCGACTTGCCGCTGAGCGGGAGCGCCACATCGAGGATGTCCGGATCGACCAGCAGCCGACCGCCCCCGGGCAGGCGGCGGGCCGCCTCGGCGTCCAGCGCGGCGACGAGGTGTTCCCGCGCGGACTCCGGGACCGGGGCGCGCCTGTCCTCGGCGACCCAGGCGCGGGCGCGCTGGTTGACGAAGAAGCGGCGCCCGGCCGGCTCCGTCCCCCGGTTGTGCAGGTGCTCGCGGACGGACAGCAGCACGCGGCCGGAGACCCGCGGGGCCACCCGCTCGGCGGCGGCCACGACGGCGTCGCGTTCCTCGTCGGTGCCGCAGACGCGCAGCAGTCGGTCCAGCGCGCGGAAGAGCTTGCCGGGCGCCGCCGCCAGGAGGTGTGCCGCGCCCGCGATGTCACCGGCGGCGAGCAGTTCCTCGACGCGGCTGTCGAAGGTCCGGGCCTCCTTCTCGCCCCGGGCGACGGCGAAGACCTCCGCTGCGTGCGGCCGGTCCGGGTACTCGTGCGGGTGCAGCCGCTCGCCGAGGCGCTTGAACGCCTCCCGGTGCGCGGAGACGTCGGCCAGCTTGGCGGGGGCCGCCGCGATCACGGCGTCCAGCCCGGCCATCAGGGCCCGGCGGACCGGCCGCGACAGCGAACGGAACCGGGTCGGTTCCACCAGGCTCACATCGCCGTCGCTCAGCGCGCACGCCAGGCGCAGCACATCGGTGACGGTGTCCAGCAGGAGGGCCCGGCCGGCGGCGAGGCGCGCCGTGTTGACGACGGCCCGGTTCTCGCGCACGGGTATCGTCTCCGGCTGCTCGCCGTCCACGCAGTGCGCGGCGAGCACACCGAGGTCGAGCAGGTGCTCCTCGTTCAGCGGGGTGCTGCTGCCGGCGAGGGCGAGGTAGAGCGCGGAGACCTCCTCGTCCGGGGAACCGCCCAGGTGCAGCACGGTCGTGCGGTCGCCCGCAGCGGCGATCAGCTCATCCTGGACGGCGAGCATCTCCTCGTACGTGTGCTGGTAGCGGCCGTAGGACGGCAGGGTCAGCAGGTCGACCGCCCCCGCGCTCAGCTGCTCGATGACGGCCGGGCGCGAGGTCTCGTCGAGCAGCGCGTCGGCCACGCACTCCCGCCAGAAGTCGAACGTGTCCGGCACGCCCGCCGGGAAGTCGATGAAGTAGCTGTTGTGCCGGACGTGGTCGCCCACCATCCCGCGCACGACGTCCAGCGTGAGCCGGGCGGTCTCCGTCACCGTCTCACCGGACAGGGCAGACAGATGCTCCAGCACCGGACCCGAGAGCTTGAAGCCCACGGACATGAGCGCGGAGTCGAACTGCCGGGCCGCCGCACCGCCTTGGCCGGCGGGCCCGGAGGGGGCGGGCAGGCGGAGGGTGTGCCGGATGACCAGAGGGTCGAGAACGTGTGACATCCGGGCATGCTCGCAGAACGCGCCGGGGCGGGGCACGCGAGTTTCCGTGCCCCGCCCCGGCGCTGCGGCGTCACTCCTTGATGAGGAGCTTCGCGATGTCCTCGTCCGTGCGGTTGCCGTGGATCTCGATGCCGGCGAGTGCCGTCTCGATCCGCGCGAACTCCTCGGCGGTCAGCTCGACATCGGCGGCGCTCAGGTTCTCCTCGACGCGCTCGATCCTGCGGGAGCCGGGGATCGGGACGATGAAGTCCTTCTTGTGCAGCATCCAGGCCATCGAGACCTGAGCGGGCGTAGCGTTCTTCTCGCGCCCGAACTCGGTGAGCAGGTCGAGGAGGGGTTGGTTCGCGCGGATGTTGTCCTTGTCGAAGCGGGTGATGACGCGGCGGACGTCCGCTCCCGGGTACGTGTCCTCCGCGGTGATCCGGCCGCTGAGGAAGCCCGTGGCGAGCGGCGAGAAGGCGACGAAACCGATGCCCAGCTCCTCGCAGGCGGGGATCACGTCCCGCTCGAACATCCGCTCCATCAGGGAGTACTCGCTCTGGATGGCGGTCAGCGGCGTCACGGCGTGTGCGCGGCGGATCTGCTCCTCGGTCGCCTGCGACTGTCCCCAGCCGAGGATCTTGCCCTCGGCGATCAGCTCGCCCATGACACCGGCGACGTCCTCGACGGGCACCGAGTCCGGCACCCGGTGCTGGTAGTACAGCTCCACGTGGTCGGTACGCAGACGGGTCAGGGACGCGTCGATCTTCTCCCGGATCTGCTTGCCGAGTTCGGCGGGGGA
Source organism: Streptomyces sp. 2131.1 (assembly GCF_900105515.1). GTDB lineage: Bacteria > Actinomycetota > Actinomycetes > Streptomycetales > Streptomycetaceae > Streptomyces > Streptomyces drozdowiczii. The sequence goes on from NZ_FNSY01000001.1 coordinate 6,760,230, forward strand.
GATGGGTCCGCCCAGGTAGAACTTGGTGGCCAGGACGACCTGGTCACGGATCGGGGCCAGGGCTGGACCGACCAACTCCTCGTTGGCGCCGGCCGCGTAACCCTCCGCGGTGTCGAAGAACGTGCACCCCAGGTCGAACGCCTTACGGATGAGCCCGGTGGCCTCTTCGGCGCTCACGCCGGACCCGTAACCCTGACTGAGGCCCATGGCCCCCAGGCCGACGGCGGAGACGTCGAGGTGTCCGATGGTCCTGGTCTTCATGTGCGGTGGTCCTCTCCGACGGCACCGGGACGACCCCACGCGGGGGAGGGGCGCGTGGGGTGGTTCCGTCCGCCGCGGTCTGGGTCGGCCGGGGTGGCGGCGACGGGGCGGAGCCGCCTCCGTACGCCGGTTCGACGGTGCCCCCGAACACCGGAGTCCCGGTCGAGCCCCGGTCGCGAAGCCACGCCGACGCGCCCGGGGGTCAGCCCTCCACGGAGGTGGTCGTGAACCGGTTGCCGCAGACGCGGACCTGGGGGTCGCGCAGGGTGAGCGCCTCCTTGGAGCCCGGCGGGTAGACCCGCAGGTAGGCGGCCTGCTTCCAGCAGCCGCCGTCCGCGATGCCCTGGTTCAGCGTGTGCAGGACGACATGGGCCGTCCTGCCGGCGCCGATCACCGTCGACCCGTGCGAAGCGCCGTCGCGCTTGGCCGGTTTGCCGATGACGCTGCCGTCGCGCTGGATCAGGGACACGCCGGGGAAGCCGTTGAGGGTGCAGGAACGGGAGGACTTGTTCACGAAGGTGAGGTCGTAGTAGACCTGCCCGGCGCCACCGTCGCCCTGCTTCACGCTCATGCCGAGGCCGTCCGCCGTGCACCGTCCCGGGCCCGCCGCGTCGGCGTCCGAGCCGCCGCTCGCGCTGGGCGACGAGGCCGGCGGCGCGGAGTCCGAGGGCGCGGGATCGGTCGACGGCTGTGACGAGGCCGGCGAGGGGGTAGTGGACCCGGCGTGGGCCGCGGGCGAGGCCGAGGCGTCCGAGGCGGAGCCGCCGTCGTCGCAGCCCGCCGCGACGACCGCGAACGACATCATCGCGACGGGCACGAGGAGGCGACGGCGGAGCCTGCGAGCTCTCCCGGCGGCCTCGCGGTCTCGCGGACGAGGCGCGTGCTCGAACGGGTCGGAGGTGGCGTTGATGCGAGAAAGTGAGCCCATAACGGACGCCTGCTCGATATTCGGTACTCCGAACCTGATGATTTCGCAAAATCGCCGCCAGGCCCGGATGGGTACTCCGGACGGCTCCCGCAGCGACTCCAGGGCCGCTCCATCCGCACACCACCGGGGCCGCGCACCGTGCCCTCTACCGGCCGTCGGCCCACCTGGGCGCCGTGGCGGGAGGGGCCGTCCCTGCCCACCGCGAGCTCGTCCCGCGCACACGGGCCGCAGTCTGGGCTCACGCCGCCGGGCGGGGCGCGGTGCGGAACAGTGGCTGTGGAGGAGAGCTGATGTCTGCGTCTGCCGCGGAGCATGTGGTGCCCGCGCCGGGTGTTCCGTGCTGGGTCAACCTGATGGTCGGCGACCTGCCGGCCGCCACCGCCTTCTACACGGCCGTGCTCGGCTGGGAGTTCCGGTCCAGTCTGCTGGGCGATCAATTCCTGGTCGCCTCGCAGGACGGCTCCCCGGTGGCCGGGATCGGGGCCCGCCGGCCCGGTCTCGCGCCGGCCTCCGTGTGGACGCCGTACTTCGCCGTACGGGACGCCGACGTGACGGCGGCCCGCATCAAGGAGCGCGGCGCCACCCTCGCCGTGGGCCCGATCGCGCTGGGCGACGGGCGTGCCGGTCTCGCCGCCGACCGGGACGGGGCGGCCTTCGGCTTCTGGCAGGGCCCCACGCTCGCCTGGGTGTACGGGCAGGCGGGCGCCGCCCCCTCCCGGCTCGACCTGCGGACCCGGGACGCGGCCGAGGCGACCGCGTTCTACGCCCAGGTCTTCGGCTGGGCCGCGGAACCGGAGATCGCCGTCGCCCACCACCCCGACCGGATCCTGGTCGAGCGGGCCGGACGCGCCGTCGTGGCGCTGCGCGGGGGAGCGGCCCACACCTCACCGGAGCCCCTGCTGCGCCCGCGCTGGCTGGTGAACTTCGCCGTGGACGACGTCGAGCGCGCCGTGGCCGCCGCCCTCGCGGCCGGCGGGAGCAGTCCGGGCCCGGAGGAGGGGGCGTCGCGGACCCTGCGCGACCCGGACGGCGGCCTGTTCAGCCTGAGCCCCCGGACACCGTGAGCCCCCGGACACCCTGACACTTCGGACACCCTGGTCGGGCACGCCGACCCCCGCACCGGCCGGCTCACTCCGGGGCCGGCCGCACGACGGGCAGCCCCGCCGTCCCGGCCGCCTCGGCCAGCACCTCGCGGAGCATCGCCGGAGTGAGGCGGCCGGTGAAGACGTTGCGCTGGCTGACGTGGTAGCAGCCGAACACGGTCAGCGGGTCGTCCGCTCCGTCGGCCGGGGCCAGCACCGTACGGACACCGTGGCCGAACGCCGGCCTCGGCCGCGGCACTTGCCGCCCGGCCCGCTCCAGGGCCGCCAGGGTCGCCTGCCAGCCGAAGCCGCCGAGCACGACGAGGGACCGCACCGTGGGCCGCAGCAGCTGGAGCTCCCGGGCCAGCCACGGGCGGCAGGTGTCCCGCTCGCCCGGCGTGGGCCGGTTGTCCGGCGGCGCGCAGTGCACGGGGGACGTCACCCGGACCCCGTACAGCTCCAGGCCGTCGTCCAGGTCCGTCACCGTGGACCGGGATGCCAGCCCCAGCTCGTACAGCGTGGCGTACAGGAGGTCGCCGGCCCGGTCGCCGGTGAACATCCGGCCGGTCCGGTTCCCGCCGTGCGCGGCGGGCGCCAGGCCCGTGATCGCCAGGGAGGCGTCGGGGGGCCCGAAGCCGGGTACGGGGCGCGCCCAGTACTCCCAGTCGCGGAACGCGGGGCGCTTGACGCGTGCGGTCTCCTCCCGCCACTCCACGAGACGGGGACAGGCGCGGCACCGGACCAGCTGCTCGTCGAGGGCGGCCAGCGTACGAGAGCCGGCGGCAGCCCGTACGGGGTAGTCCTCGGCGGTGCACATGATGGACCCGCTTCCCCGTCCTGCCGACGCGTTGACGGCGGCCGCGCCCCGGTGGCGTACCGCTCGAAATGAGCGTACCCACGGCGGATGGGACCATGGCGGGTGAAACGGATCCGCTCGCCACGAGAAGAGAAGGGAAGCCGGACCATGAAGGATTTCGCCGTCGGGGACCATGTGCGATGGAACTCCGAAGCCGGTCACGTCGAAGGCGTCATCACCGGCAAACACACGAGCGACGTCGAATTCAAGGGGCGCACCCGGCACTGCAGCAAGGAGGAGCCGCAGTACGAGATCAAGAGCGACAAGACCGGTCACCTCGCCATGCACAAGGGCAGCGCGTTGAAGAAGGCCTGATGGGGGCGGTGCGGTGAACCGGATCTGCACGATCGGCCATTCGACGCGCGAGTTCGGCGAACTGGTGGACCTGTTGCGGCGGAACGACGTCACCCTGCTGGCCGATGTGCGCTCCTATCCGTCGTCCAGAAAACTCCCGCAATGGAATCAGCGGAACATCATCGATTCCCTGCCGCCCGATATCGGCTACCGGTGGCTGAAGAAGCTCGGGGGCCGCCGCCACACCCCGAAAGGCGTGGAGAGCGAGAACGGCGCCTGGCGGGTCAAGGCCTTTCGCGACTACGCCGATTACATGGCGACGGACGCCTTCCGGGAAGGGCTGGACGAGCTGCTGGCACTCGCCGAGCACGAGCGGCCCGCGATCATGTGCAGCGAGGCCGTGCCCTGGCGCTGCCACCGCCGGCTGATCACCGACGCGCTGATCGTCGCGGGCGCCGGGGTCGTCGACATCATGTCCCCCACATCGACGCGGCCCGCGTCTCTGAACGAGGACGCGCGGGTCCGCGACGGACGGCTGACCTACCCGCCCCACGACTGAGGGCCGTGCCCGGGCCACGGCCGCAGCTTCTCCGGGTTGCGCACCGCCCAGATCCGGTGGACGCGGTCCCCGGTGAGACCGAACGCGGCCACCGTGACGGTGACCCCGGCGTGCTGGGCGACCAGCCCCGGCCTGCCGTTCACCGTCCGCTCCAGCAGGACGAGATCGGGCAACTTGTCCGCGAAGTGGCACAGGTATTGGGCGACGCGCTCCCCGCCCTCCACCGGACGCAGCGCCGCCCCGGCCAGCCCGCCGCCGTCCGTGACCATCGTCGCCTCGGGGTCCAGCAGGCCGATCAGGGCCCCGATGTCCTTCGCCTCCCACGCCTCCTTGAAATCCCGGACGAGGGCCCCCTGCCCGGTCGCCGGCCCCGTTCCGGCCCGGGCGTCGCGCAGGCGCCGCCGGGCCGAAGCGGCGAGCTGGCGGCAGGCCGGGGCGCTGCGGCCGACGATTTCGGCCACCTCCGCGAAGGGGTACCGGAAGACGTCGTGCAGGATGAACGTCACCCGCTCCGCCGGTGTCATGGACTCCAGCACGACCAGGAAGGCCATGTTCACGGACTCGTCCAGGGTGACCCGGTCCGCCGGGTCCGCCGGCTCGTCCCGGCCGCTGCCGGTGCGCCCGCCCACCCACTCCGAACGGTCGGGCAGCGGCTCCGGTATCCACTCGCCGACGTAACGCTCCCGTCTGACCCGCGCCGAGCCCAGCACATCGAGGCAGACCCGGCTGGCCACCGTCGTCAGCCATGCCCCGGGCGACGCGACGGCCTCCTGCCGCTCCGGTGACATCGCGTACCAGCGGGCGTACGTCTCCTGTACGGCGTCCTCCGCCTCGGCGACCGAACCGAGCATCCGGTAGGCGAGGTTCATCAGCTGCCGGCGCTCGCCGACGACGGCGCTCAGCTCCGGTTCGGACCGCTCGTTCCCCGCGTCGGAAGGTGTGCTCATGTGCGTGACCGCTCCTGGTTCTCGTCGTCCGTTGTCCCGTCGAGGGTTCGACGGAACAGCGTGCCGGAACGTGAGGCGCAGTCCACCCCCTCCGAGGGCGGGCACCGGTCCGGCCATTGATCCGGCCGATGGAGGGTACGCGGCGTGGACCCCACGAAAGGACGACGCGTGTCGCCACAGCGCAAGAACATCTTCGTCATCGGCCTCGACGAGGCGAACCTGCCGACCCTGAACGCCGTCCCCGACGCGGACGCCTGCCACTTCCACCCCCTGCTGAGCATCGAGGAGTTGCAGGGTGGCGAGGTGTCCGTCGACGACCTGATGGACCGGGCGCGCGCGGTCCTCGACGCGCACGAGGGCAGCATCGACGCGATCGTCGGCTACTGGGACTTCCCCGTCAGCACCCTCGTACCGATGCTCGGCCGCGAGTACGGCACCCGCACCACCAGCCTCGAATCCGTCGTCAAGTGCGAGCACAAGTACTGGAGCCGGCTGGAACAGCGGAAGGCCGTTGACGCCCTGCCCGCCTTCGGCCGCGTCGACCTCGACAGCGACGACCCGCAGCCGCCGGAGGGCGTGAGCTTCCCCATGTGGGTCAAGCCCGCCCTCGCGTACTCCTCGGAACTCGCCTACGGAGTCGAGGACATGGAGGAGTTCCGCACCGCCGTCGAGACCATACGCAAGGGCATCGGCCGGGTCGGCAAGCCCTTCGACGCCGTGCTCGAACTCCTCGACCTCCCGCCGGAGATGGAGGGTGTCGGCGGACAGGTCTGCCTCGCCGAGGAGGCCATGACCGGCATCCAGGTCGCCGTCGAGGGCTACGCGAACAACGGCGAGGTGACCGTCTACGGGGTGCTCGACTCCATCAACTACCCCGATTCGCCCTGCTTCCTGCGCCACCAGTACCCGAGCACCCTGCCCCCGGCAGTCGTCCACCGGCTGCACGACGTGAGCGAGCGGACCATCCGGCAGATCGGCATGGACGCCGCCACCTTCAGCATCGAGTACTTCTACGACCCGAAGACCGGCGAGGTCAGCCTGCTGGAGATCAACCCCCGGCACTCCCAGTCCCACGCGGAACTCTTCCAGTACGTCGACGGCGTCCCCAACCACCACCGTATGATCCGCCTCGCCCTCGACGAGGACCCCGTCGTGCCCGGCGGCGACGGCCCGTACCGCATGGCCGCCAAGTGGTACTACCGCTGGTTCGGCGAAGGCACCGTACGCGAGGTGCCCACCCCCGAGGAGCTCGCCGCCATCGAACGCGAGATACCCGGCGTCCGCATCGACATGGTTCCCTCGGAGGGACAGAAACTGTCCACCGTGCCGGGGCAGGACAGCTACAGCTACGAGATCGCCCACATCTTCACCGGCGCGGACGACGAGGAGGGCCTGCGGCGCAAGTTCGACCAGTGCGTCGCGGCGCTCGGCCTCAGCTTCGACGACACCGCACCGGGCGGCCGCGACGTCAAGGCGTCCTGAACCCGGCCGTGAAGAGGAAGGAGCAGAGCACGAGTATGCGACACGTCGACCGACTGCCGTACGAGGTAAGCCAAGAGGACCACGTCACCATCACCATGTCGGACGGGGTCCGGCTGTCGGCGAGGATCTGGCGCCCCACCACCTCCGACCGCCAACCGGTCCCGGCGATCCTGGAGGCGATCCCCTACCGCAAGAACGACCTGACCTCCACCCGCGACGCCATCCACCACCCGTACATCGCGGGCCACGGCTACGCCTGTGTACGCGTGGACCTGCGGGGGACCGGTGAATCCGAGGGCGTCCTGCTCGACGAGTACCTGGAACGGGAACAGCGCGACGCCGAGGAAGTGCTCGCCTGGCTGGCGGCACAGCCCTGGTGCGACGGCCACACCGGCATGATGGGCATCTCCTGGGGCGGGTTCGCCGCACTCCAGGTCGCCGCCCGCCGGCCGCCGAGCCTGGGCGCCATTGTCATCGCGTCCTTCACGGACGACCGGTACGCGGACGACATGCACTACGTCGGCGGCGCGATGCTCTCCGACAACCTGGCAGAGGCGGGCACCATGTTCGCCTACTCCACCTGCCCGCCCGACCCCGCCGCCGTCGGCGACCGCTGGCGGGACATGTGGCACGAACGTCTGGACTCCGCCCGCCCCTGGGTCCTCGAATGGCTGCGCCACCAGGAACGCGACGACTACTGGCGGCACGCCTCGCTCAGTGAGGACTACCAGGCGCTGCGGTGCCCCGTACTGGCCTCCAGCGGCTGGGCGGACGGCTACTCCAACGCCGTCACCCGGCTCCTGAGCCGCGTCGACGTCCCCCGTAAGGGACTCATCGGGCCCTGGTCGCACAAGCTGCCCCACCTCGGCGAGCCCGGCCCGGCCATCGGGTACCTCCAGGAGGTCGTCCGCTGGTGGGACCACTGGCTCAAGGGCGTCGAGAACGGCGTCATGGAAGGCCCCATGATCCGCGCCTGGATGCAGGAGAGCGTGCCCCCGTCCACCTCCTACCAGGAGCGTCCCGGCCGGTGGGTGGGGGAGCCGAGCTGGCCCTCCCCGCACATCGCGGAGGTGCCCCACCCCCTCCGCGACCACCGCATCGTCCGCGGCGACGGGGCGCCGGCTGCCCAGCCCGGGGTGGAGCGCGTCCACACCGTGCAATCTCCCCTGTCCGTAGGTCAGTTCGCCGGCAAGTGGGCCTCGTACAACGCCCCGCCGGACCTGCCCTACGACCAGCGCGAGGAGGACGGCGGCTCGCTGGTCTTCGAGACCGATCCGCTGGAGGAACGCGTCGAGATCCTCGGCGCCCCCTCGGTGGACCTGCTGGTCTCCTCCTCCCGCGAGACCGGCCAGGTGGCGGTGCGCCTGTCCGACGTGGCACCCGACGGCCGGGCCACCCGGGTCACCTACGGGGTGCTCAACCTCGCCCACCGCTCCGGCGCCGACCGGCCCGAACCCCTGGAGCCCGGCGAGGCATACCCCGTACGGGTTCCCCTCAACGGTGTCGCCCAGGTCTTCCCGGCCGGTCACCGCATCCGGCTCTCGCTCTCCACCTCGTACTGGCCGCTGGTCTGGCCCGCCGCCGCGCCCGTCTGCCTGAGCGTGTACGAGAGCGGCAGCCGCCTCACGCTGCCCGTGCGGCCCGCCGAGGCGCCCGACGAGATGCCTCCGGTTCCGTTCGGCGAGCCGGAGGGATGCCCACCCCCCGACGTCACCCAGCTCACCGAACCCGAACAGGCGTGGAGGGTGACGAGGAACCTGGTCGACTACCACTCCGCGCTCGACATCGCGAAGGACCGGGGACTCCAGCGGTTCGAGGACAATGGCATCGAGGTCGGCCTGCGGGCCTGCGAGAGGTACACCTCCGTCGCGGACGACTTCGGCTCGGTCAGCGGCGAGTCCGCCTGGACCATGCGGTTCCGGCGCCCCGGCTGGGACGTACGCGTGGAGACCCGCACCATGATGACCTCCGACGACACCGCGTTCCACGTGGACGCCACCCTCGACGGCTACGAGGACGGCCGCCGGGTCTTCTCCCGCACCTGGAACGAGAGCGTGCCGCGGGCGAGCCTCTGAGCGCCGGCCTCAGGCCGACGGCGGGCTGGGGCGCCACTCCAGCATCATGATCGTGGCGTCGTCGCTCAGCCGGTCGTGCTGATACTCCCGGATGTTGTGGATGAGCTGCCGGAGAGCCTCCGAAGCGGGCTCTCCGGCAGCGGTGGCCCGGATGATCGACGTCGTGAACCGGTTCAGACCGAACTGGCTGCCGTCCGCCATCCGGGCCTCTGTCACGCCGTCGGTGTACAGCAGCACGCGGTCCCCCGGTTCCAGGGGCACCTCGTGGAGCACCCGTTCCGCCTCGCCGATCACTCCCGGGGTGCCCATGGGCGGCTCGCTGGGGCGGGCGAGCGCGTTGTCCAGGACTCGGTTGTTCCGGATCAGCAGCGGCGGCGGGTGGCCGCAGTTGATCCAGCTCAGGATCCCACTGGACATGTCCAGCTGCGCGGCGATGCCGGTACAGAACTGGTCGGGCAGCCACTCGGCCAGGACGTCGTCGACGGTCTTGACGAGTTCCCGCAGCCCCGACCCCTTGCGGCGGGAACTCCGGCAGCCGGCCATCGCGAGGGCGCTGGTCATCCCGGACGCCAGGTTGTGGCCCATCGCGTCGAGGATCACGGCGTGCAGCGTCGACTCGGTGAGCGAGTGGTCGAAGGCGTCGCCGCCCAGCTCGTACGCCGGCTCCAGCACGGCGGTGGACAACGCGCGCTCCTCACCGACCGCACGCGGCGGCAGCAGGGCCCGGACCATCTCGGCGGGGAGCGTCATGGTCTCGGTCCTGGCCCGCTGCACGAACCGGTCGCTGAACGCGCGCTTGGACGTGATGGCCATCGCCAGGACGGACGCCAGGCTCCGGCACCGCTCCAGCGCGGTCCTGTCCAGCGCGTCGACCTGGACGCCGATGACTCCCAGCCGTTCCACCCCGTCCACCAGCGGCAGCCAGGCGATCAGCGTCTCGGTGTCGGTCGTCTCGACGCGCAACGCCAGTGAGCGGAAAGCCGAACCGGCCAAGGAGGCGTCCACCCGGAGCTGGGCCTCCCCCGAGAGCGGGGACAGGCATTGCTGCTGAAGGTCGACGATGTAGATCTCGACCCTGCGCAGACCCAGCAGCCCCGCGTACCGGTTGACCAGAGCGGGAATATCGGTCGGTGCCGTGGCGTGCACCTCGGCCATGAACCCGTGTAGGAACCGCTCACCTTCACTGGTGGGGGAGTTGTTCATCAGGGTTATCACCCGTCCGGCAGATGTGTGTGCGCACTGAGGAAAGCCAACAGCCCTCCCGCCCCCGCCCGCCAGTCGGGCGAGCCATTCGGCTGACCGGCCCGGCCCGCCCGGTCCGAGGGTGCCGCAAGGAAGAAAGAAAGGAGGGCCGCCCGGGAATTCCCGGGCGGCCCTCCTTTCACGCTGTGTGGATCAGGCGCGACGGTGGCCGTGGTAGTAGCCGCCGATCTGCTCGTGATATCCCGGGTCGTTCGTGTGCTTGTCCTTGTCGAACTCGGGCGAATCCTTGATCTGCTCCTTGGTGAGGTCGACGAAGATCTTGCGCTCGTCCGCGTCGACGCTGCGCACGGTGCCGGCCGGCAGCAGGACGTGCTTGCCGAAAATCCAGACACCGGTATCCACCACGAGGTACGAGGAGTCGACTTCGTCCGAGTGCTTGTCGACCTTGCCGATGCTCCCGTCGGCGGCCTCCACCTTGAAGCCGATCAGGTCGGTCCCGGCGATGTGGCCGGCGGTCGGCTGGTAGCCCCAGATGTTGTCACTCATAAAACGCTCCTTCGTCGTGATCCACTGTTTCTCGGAACTCCGCGTGCCCCTCATCGCGAGCCGTACACACGGGAATTGAAAAGAAAAATGGGAGGTCCCGGCGCAGGTGCCGGGACCTCCCATTCTGTTGGTCCGGGTCGATCAATTACCAGCGGTACCAGCGGCCACGCTTTCCGCCGCCGCCCGCCGGGCGGACGACGAAACCGAGCAGCCACACCACAAGTACGGCGATGGCTATCCACCACAGGGCCTTCAGGGCGAAACCCGCCCCGAAGAGAATGAGTGCAAGCAGAAGAACCAGAATGATCGGAACCATGGGTATCAACCTCCGAAGCATCGGATGCCCCCGCCCCTGCCCAGTATTCCTGCCGGGTTCACGACTTTCTCGGAGAAGGGCGGGAAGGCGATACCGCAGCCCGTTGTACCGGGCGCACTCCACGGGCGGGAGCCATAGTGGAGAGGGCGCCGGACCGGGCGTCCGAGGAGCGCCCCCGGCCGCACCTCGCGCAACGACCGCACCACCCTGAGGAGCCCTTCCATGACCCGAGCACTCGCGCTCGTCTGCACCCTCTCCCCGTCGCCCAAGCCGTCGAGCAGCCAGCTCCTCGCCGACCAGATCATGGCCGAACTCTCGGACCTGAACGTGCGGGGGGAGACCGTGCGGATCGCCGACCACGACGTGAAGCCCGGGATCGCCCAGGACATGGGTGACGGGGACGAGTGGCCCCGGCTACGCGAGAAGGTGATGGCGGCGGACATCCTGCTGCTGGCCACCCCCATCTGGCTGGGGCATCCGTCCAGCCTGTGCCAGCGGGTGCTGGAGCGGCTGAACGCGGACATCTCCGAGACCGACGACGAAGGAAGGCAGTTGACCTACGGCAAGGTCGCCATGGTGGCCGTCGTCGGCAACGAGGACGGCGCCCACAAGGTGAGCGCCGACGCCTTCCAGGGCCTCAACGACCTGGGCTTCACCCTGGCGCCCGGCGCGGTGAGCTACTGGGTTGGAGAGGCCCAGCACGGCACCGACTACCAGGACCTGGAGGAGACGCCCGAGGCCGTCAGGTCCACCACCCACTCGATGGCCGTCAACGCCGCACACCTCGCCCGGGCGCTGGCCGGCGCGCCCTACCCTCCGCGCTGACCGCGTCCCCTTCCCGCCGTTGCGGCCGCCGCGTCAGGGCGCGCCGGCGGCAGAACTTTTGCCGCGCGACAACTTTTGCCGCGCGGCCGTGTGTGGACTGCATGGCTCCGGGTAGTCGCAGCTTCGCGGATGCGTAAGCAGTCGCTGTCCGACGGAAGGGGAATGATCGCGATGCCGACAACCGAATCTGTGCAGGTCGCGGGGACCGCAACAGGTGTGCCGACGGCACTCCCGGAGATCGCCGATCCGCTGAAGGTCGCGCCCAAGGACGCGCGAGCACTCAGCAAACTGTTCTTCGACCGGTTGCAGACCCTCGAAGAAGGCACTGCGGAGTACCAGTACGCCCGCAACACGCTCATCGAAATGAACCTCACCCTGGTGCACTTCGCGGCCGCCCGCTACCGCAACCGCGGCAACGGGCAGATGGAAGACATCATCCAGGTGGGCACCATCGGGCTGATCAAGGCCATCGACCGTTTCGAACTCACCCGGGAAGTCGAGTTCACCTCGTTCGCGATTCCCTACATCGTCGGCGAGATCAAGCGGTTCTTCCGGGACACCACTTGGTCCGTCCACGTGCCGAGGCGCCTTCAGGAACTGCGGGTGACCCTCGCCAAGGCCAAGGAGGAGCTGGCCACCACGCTCGGCCGGGAAGCCACGGTCGCCGAACTGGCCGCACGCCTCGGCATCAGCGAGGAGGACGTCATCGAGGGCCTGGTCGCCTCCAACGGCTACACGGCGCACTCGCTCGACGTGCCCCTGGACGGTGCGGAGTCGGACAGTCCCAGTGGGGTGAACCGCACCCACGCGGACATCACCGGTGAATGCGACCCCGGGATCGAACTGGTCGAGAACCTGCACGCCCTGGCGCCCCTGCTGGAGACGCTCGACGAACGAGAACGCGCCATCGTCCAGATGCGCTTCGGGGAGGAGATGACGCAGTCCCAGATAGGGGAACGTCTCGGCCTGTCCCAGATGCACGTCTCGCGGCTGATCGCCCGCATACTCGGCAAGCTCCGGGAGGGCATCCTCACCGAGGACTGAGACCGCCGGAGTTCACCCGGGTCAGCGGACCCGCTTGCCGGACGTCTCGTCCTGGTCCTCGTCCTCGTCGTCGTCACCCGGCACATGCACGTCCGTGACGTTGATGTTGATCTCGACCACTTCGAGGCCGGTCATCGTCTGGACGGCCTCCGTGACGTTCGTACGGATGGTGCGTGCGGTCTCCACGATGGTGGCGCCGTACTCGACGACGATGTCGAGGTCGATGGCGGTCTGCTTCTCGCCGACCTCCACCTTGACGCCCCGCCCGGGGTCGCTGGAGCGGGAGACCCTGTCCTTGACGGCACCGAGTGCTCGGGAGGCACCCTTGCCCACGGAGTAGACGCCATCGGTCTCTCGTACCGCGATGCCGGCGATCGTCGAGACCACGTTGTCCGCGATGGTCGTCGTCCCTCGCGTGCCGCCCGTCGCACCGCCTTCGAGCTTGGTGCCGCTGACGCTTTCGTTGGTCGCCATGAGTTCCTCACACGGAAGCTTGTCGGGAGAGGGGGCCGGGCGGGCGAAGCCGATCCGCCGCGTTCCGCCCCCTCTCCACTCTCCTCCGGCTCCCGCGCCCCCGCCATTCGGGTGGCCGCCCGCCGGGGGCACACCCGCCGGTGCTCAGTCCCGCGGCAGCAGCGTCCCGAGCGGCCCGAGGTCCAGGTTCAGGTCCTCGGGCCGTACGCCGTGCTGCTCGCAGAGCTCCGTCATCCGCTCCTCCAGGAGCATCAGCGTCGTACCGATCTCCTCGGTCTGCTCGTCCGTGAGATCCCCCTCGTCGATGCGCCGGATCGCCTGCCGTTCCATCAGCTGGCGCAGGAGCTCCACCACGGTGAGCACCAGCGTGACGAGGTCCTTGCCCACCTTGTCGGAGTCCAGATCGACCCGCGCGTCCGTCACAGCGGCCCCCCGTCCGCCCACGGCGCGGGTACACGCTCGCTGACCGACGACAGCAGCGCGTGCAGCGACAGCCGTACGAGAGGCACGTCGGCGATCGCGATGACCAGGTCCCCGCTGATCACGACCCCGGTGGCCAGCACCCGGTCCAGCAGATCGACCAGCGGCACCCCGATCGGCCCGCTCAGCGGCTCGGGCCCGTCCCACGGCACGACGGCGCGTTCCACCCCTACACCTCGCCGACGAAGGAGTACGGAACCCACGGTCCCGACAGCTCGACCTGCGCCCCCGTACGTTCGCGGAGGTTCCGGGCCAGCCGCGCCAGTTCCGCCGCGCGCTCCCCGGCCACCAGATAGGTGGCGTTGAGCACCTGCGTGCGCCGCTCTTCCGGGGCGCGTCCCCCGTGCGGCGGCAGTCTGCGCGACGCGGTGGCCAGAGCGCTGACGTCCGCGTCCACGGCGTCGGCGATCCGCAGTGCGTCCGAGCGCTGCCGTTCGCGCCGGTCCCGCAGACTCCGCTTCCGGTCCAGATAGGCTCGGCCGGCCCCGGCCCCGGCAGCGGGCGGCTGCGGGGCGGCCCCGGCGGCCTGCCCGGCCGGTGCGTCGGTCACGTACACCTTCACGCCCCACTCGGAGTGGTTCGCCGTACGCTCCAGTGCGGCGTGGAACCGCCGCGACTCGCGGCTCAGCGCGGCCCGGGCCCGTTGCTCGTCGTGGTACAGCGTGGCGAGCGGCAGCGGCACCGTCGGCAGGCGGGCGGCCACCGCGCACACGACCTCGTGATGGGCCCGCGCGTACCGTTCGAGCTCGGGTTCGTCCGCGAGCCGCGCCTGCCACGCCTCGTCGGTGAAGTCCGCCGCCCGCACGGTCTGCACCACCGCGGTGAGCGCGGGGCCCACGGCCAGCGGGCGCAGTGGGCTCTCGCACGAGAGGCCCGCCGGTCCGGTGAGGTCCGGAGGTTCCTCGGCACGGCACACCGCATAGACGTAGACGGCCTCGGTGCCGGCTTCGGCGGGTGCGGGGATGTCCTCGGTCATGTACTCGGTTCTCCTCGGGTCATCTCCGCGACGACGGGTTCGTTTCGGACTCCTGCTCCTGCTGTTCCGGCGCGTCGGACGACCGCGACTCCAGGGCTTCCAGACGGGCGCGCAGCTCCCGGTTCTCGTCCTGGAGGGCGTTGCGCGCCGCGTGCGAACTGAGCGCGGGATCGGTCTCCCACCAGTCGATGCCGGCCTTCTTCGCCGTGTCGACGGAGGCGACGAAGAGACGCAGCCGGATGGTGAGCAGCTCGATGTCCAGCAGGTCGATCTTGATGTCACCGGCGATGACGATGCCCTTGTCCAGGACGCGTTCGAGGATGTCGGCGAGGTTCGTCGTCTGAGGGCCGGACGGCGCGTACGCCTCCTGCCGGAAGTCGAGATCAGTCACGCCGGGACCTCCGCCCGCGCCGCCCGGTGGAAGCGGGCTCCTCCTCTTCTTCTTCCTCCTCCTCGGGTTCCTCCTCGTCTTCCTCTTCTTCCTCCGGTTCCTCGTCGTCCTCCCACTCGTCCTCGTCGTCCTCCCCGTCGCCCTCGTCGTCCTCTTCGTCCCCCTCGTCCTCGCCGTCGTAGCCCTCGTCGTCCTCAGGCTCCTCCTCGTCGCCCTCGGACTCCTCCTCGGCCACGGCGTCCTCGTGGGAGACGACGACCTCGCCGTCGCGGATCTCACCGCGCCAGCCGTCGGGCTCCTCGTCGGTGAGCGTGACGTACCGCTGGAAGTGCTTGAAGTCGAGGCGGATACGGCGGCCCTGGGCGCGCCAGAGGTTGCCCGTCTTCTCGAAGAACCCCGACGGGTAGTACTCGACGACCAGCACGATGCGGGTCAGGTTCGGTGTCAGTTCATGGAAGCTGACGGCGCCTCGCGTGGTGCCCTTGGAGCCTTCGGACGTCCAGACGATGCGCTCGTCGGGGACCTGCTCCTGCACGGTCGCCTTGAAGCTCCGCGAGGAAGGGCCGATCTTGACCTTCCAGTCGCTCGTGGCCTCGTCCTCCGTCGACACGTCCTGGACGCCCTTGGCGAAGCTGCTGAAGCGGTCGTACTGGGTCCAGTAGTCGTACGCCGTACGCAGGGGCACGCCGACGTCGAGCACCTCGACGATGTTCATCGACTTGCCGCCCCCGCTCGACTTGCTCTTGCCCTTGCCGCCACCGAACGCCTCCTTGGCCTTCTCCGTGACGTTGTCCTTCACGCCCTTGGCCTTCTCGGAGACGAACGACTTCAGCGGGGACTCGCCCTGGAGCACGCGGGAGGCCACGGCCGGCAGGGAGCCGCCGTTCTCCGCGGAGTCGGTGAGCTGCTGCGCGACGTCCGTCAGCTTGCCGCTCGCCTTCCCCGCCAGGTCCTCCATCTTGGCGCTGAGGAAGCCCGACAGCTCCTCGCGGATTCTGTCCAGTCCCCCCGACTCCTGTGTCCCGGACTCGTCCGGCGCGTCGGCGCGCTCGTCCTGATCTGTCCTGGCCATGACTCGCTACCTCCGACGATCGGTGCGCTTGGAAGCGGTCCGCTTGGACGAGGACGACGTCTTCTTGGAGGTGGTCTTCTTCGCCGGAGCGGTCTTCTTGGCCGCGGCCTTCTTCGCGGGTGCCGTCTTCTTGGCCGCCGTCTTCTTGGCGGGGGCGGTCTTCTTCGTCGCCGTCTTCTTCGCGGCGGACTTCTTGGCAGGGGCCGGCTTCTTCGCCGGAGCGGCCTTCTTGGCGGGGGCGGTCTTCTTCGCCGCCTTCTTGGCGGTCTTCTTGGCCGGTGCCTTGCCGGCTCCGCCGCTCCTTCCGCCTGACCGTCGAGCGGGCGGCGATTCCGGTTCTGGTTCCGGTTCGGGTTCCTCTTCTTCCTCGCCCTCGTCTTCTTCCTCGTCCTCGTCCTCGTCCCAGGGCTCTTCCTCGTCCTCGTACTGGTCGTCCTCGCCCTCCGGCTCGTCCTCGTCCTCCTCGTCCTCGCCGTACTCGTCCTCGTAGTCGGAGTCGCCGTCCTCGTCGTCGTCCTCATACGTGTCGTCGTCGCGCGGGCCCTCGACGAGCCGGGCGGTGCGGTCGCCGATCGCGTCGGCCAGCGATGCCATGCCGCGGTTGGCCGCAGCCGTCACGGCCTTGCGGCCCGCGTCCATGACCTCGCCCCGCAACTGCTCCTGGAGCTCCGCGACCTGAGGGACACCGCCGAGACGGCGCATCCCCTCCGCGGCGAGCTGGCGGGGTTCGAGCCCGAACCGTCTGCCTGCCAGGTACGTAGCGACGGTCAGGGCCATCCGGCCCTTCTTGGTCCGGCCCAGCACGTAGCCGCCGACCACCGCGGCTGCGAGCGCTACCTTGGCCTCGTCATCCATGAGCACGTCACCTTCGATCGCTTGCCACTCGGCCCGCCCGAACGGCGTGCAGCCGGTCGAGCAGTCGCTCCTCTTCCCGTTCGAATTCCTCGATCGTGATGTCTCCTGCCTCCAACTCCTGGTTGAGTTCTGCAAGTTGAGCGCGGAGCACCTGTGGGTCGTGCAGCTCGCGCTCGGCGGCGTCCTGAAGCTTCTCCGCCACCCAGACCACTCCGCGTACGGGTGCGACGGGCAACGTCAGCAGACCCGTGATCAGGCCCATCTCAGCCACCGCCCACGGGCACCGGGCGCGCCTCGGCGGCGACGAAGCTGTAGCAGGGCAGTGGCCCGGCGAGCCGGAGCTCCACATGGCCGCGGTTGGCGCTCGCGAACCGGTGCGCCTCGGCCAGGAACGCGTCACCGGCGTCGCGCTCGACCAGGAACGACACGTTGAGGGCACACCCCTGGACCTCTGGGCCCGCCGCCACGGCCCGCGCTCTCGGCGTCAGCTCCCGCAGCACCCGCCGCCCGGCGTCGGAGGCCCGGCGCGCGAGGGCGGCGGCCACCGCCTCGCCCAGCCGCAGACTGGCCTCGTAGCCCGGACGCCGGCGCGCGGCATCCCGCAGCCTGCGTACGGTGCCGTCCTCGGCGACGACGTCGGCGAGCGCGTCCTCGGCCGCCAGCGCCTTGAGGTTGATCTCGTGGCAGCCCGCGAGCCGCTTCAGGGCCGCCGCGTGCCCGCTCTCGTCGGCCGCCAGCTGCCGCAGTACGGCGTCCTCGCCGGGTGCGACCATGCCGAAGCGCATCGGCAGCACGGGTCCCTCGTCCATGAGGCGCATCAGCAGGTCCTGGTGGGCCAGCAGATCGCGGCGGCGGGCGCGGAGATCCGGGGGAGCGTCGCTGATCACGGCCGCGAGCCGGCCCTGCCGGACGGACCGCAGACGTGCGGGCGGGCTGCCCACACCGCCCTGCCCCTCCGGGAGGGCGGTGCCCGCCCGGGTGATCGCGTAGACGTACACGCCGTCGGCTGTCACGGCTCAGGCCTCCACACGGCGGCGCCGGCTCTCGCTGCCGCGGGCCGGGGCGCGCCGCTTCTTCGGCCGCTCCTCCGGCTCCTCGTCGTCGTCACCGCCGACCGCCTTGCGTACGGTGTCGCCCACCGACTCCGCCGCCCTGCGCACCTTCCGCTTGCCGATCGACTTGGCGGCACCGCCGCCGATCAGCTCCGGAACCGTGGTGCTGCCGGAGTCCCGCTCCAGGTCGAGCCGGTTGCACGCCTCGGCGAACCGCAGATACGTGTCCACGCTGGCCACGACGATGCGCGCGTCTATCTTGAGGATCTCGATGCCGACCAGGGAGACCCTGATGAAGACATCGATCACCATGCCCCGGTCGAGGATCAGCTCCAGGACGTCGTACAGGGTGCCGGCGCGCGGCGGGCAGGCGACGACTTCGTCGGAGTAGGTGGTCGCGGTCATGGAATGTCCTTCCGGCAGGGGAGTGGGCGCCGCTCACTCGTCGGCGGCGCCCCGGCGGTACCGGCGGACCCTGCGGTATTCCAGGAGCTCACCGGACCGGTCCAGCTGCACCTCGTAGGAGGCAAGGAGGCTCGTGGTGTCCGGGATCCGGGGCACTTCGAGAACGTCCACGACGACGCACCAGCCGTCGTCGGTGCGCCGGACCGCCGACACGCCCTCCGCGTGGTGGTCGATGAGACCCTCCAGGCTCTTGCAGGCAGCGCGGGCCGCGTGCTCGGGGCCCCGTGCTGACGAGGCGCGACGAGTGGTCGCCGTTTTCGTGGTTCCGGCGTGGGAGCGCCGCTGATCTGCCATGGCACCCAGTCTGCTCACTCTCACCGGCCCCGCATCTTGGGCGAGGGCATTGGGACGTGTGCCGCGCGGGCGCCGTGGGAACCGAGGCGGTAGACAGTGTCTACAGGCACGTGGTAGACAGTGTCTATGGATCACTCGAATTCGTTGCGGGAGCGCCTGATCGACGCAGGCGTCGACCTCGTCATGACCGACGGCTCGGCCTCGCTCGGCCTCCGCGAGATCGCCCGGCGTGCCGGGGTGTCCCACGGGGCTCCGCGCCGCTATTTCCCGACACACCACGCGCTGCTCTCCGCCATCGCCCGACGGGGCTTCGCCGACCTCGCGACCCGTCTGACGGCGGCTACGGAAGGCGGGCAGACCCCGCGTGCCCGGCTGAGGGCCCTCGCCGACGCGTTCCTGGAGTACGCGGGGGAGCACGGCGGCATGTTCGAGCTGATGTTCCGCCACGACCTGCTCGACAGCGAGGCCCATGCGGGTGACGTGGAGCCGGACGCGGGGCCCGGGGCGCCGCCCCCCTCACGCCTGCGTGACTCGACGCTCCCGCTCTTCGCGCAGCTCGTCGAACTCGTCGCCCGCGACCGGGCCCACCACAGGACACACGGCGCCGGCCCCTCGTACGAGTCCGCCCCGCCGCCGGCCGTGACCGCGGCGGCCCTGTGGACCAACCTGCACGGCATCGCCGTACTCCGGGCGAGCGGCGCCCTCCCTCTGGCCCTGCACGCCGCGCTGCCCGAGGGGAGCGGCGGGCCGGACCCGCTGGTCACGGCGGTGCTCGACGCCCATCTCGGGCGGGTGCAACCGTGACGGCCACCGCTGTGCGGCCCCGGGCCGCCCTCCTGGCCTCGGTGGCGGGCGCGATGATCGTGGCCCTGGACGGCACGGTGCTGCTCGTCGCACAGCCGGAACTGCGACGCGATCTCGGGGCGAGCGTCACCCAGGTCCAGTGGACGAGCACCGGCTATCTGCTCGCGGTCGCCGCCCTCCTCGTCGTCGCCGGGCGGCTCGGCGACCGCTACGGGCACCGGCGGCTGCTGTGCGTGGGCGCGCTCGGCTTCGGCGCCGCGTCGGCGGGCATCGGGCTCGCCCGGGGCATCGGCTGGGTCATCGCTCTGCGCGCCGCCCAGGGCGTCTTCGGCGCGCTCCTGCAACCGGCGACACTCGCCCTGCTCCGGCTCGTGTACCCGGCCGACCGGCTCGGCGCGGCCGTTGCCTTCCGCACCAGCGCGATCGGGGCGGCCGCCGCGGCGGGCCCGGTGATGGGGGGACTGCTCGTCACGCACTGGGGCTGGCCGGCGGTGTTCCTGATCAACATCCCGGCCGCCCTCGCCATCGCCGCTCTCGCCCTCGCCGTACGCGTCCCCGACGTGCCGCGCGCCGCGTTCCGCCGCTTCGACCTCGCCGCCGGTGCCCTGCTGGCCGCCGCGCTCGCCGTCCTCGTCCACACCCTGGCCGGCATCCCGGACCAGGGCTGGACCGGCACCCGGACCGGGCTCGGGCTGCTGCTGAGCCTGCTGCTCGGGACGGCGCTCCTCGCGTACGAATGCCGCAGCGCCCAGCCGGTCGTGCCCCGTGCGGTGACACGCTCGGTGCCCGTGATGGCCTCCATGGCGCTGCTGCTCACCACCTCCGGCGGGTTGTTCGGCGCGCTGTTCGTCGTCACCTTCTTCCTGCAACAGGGCCTCGGCCTCGACCCGCTCGCCTGCGGACTGAGATGCCTGCCGCTGACCCTGCTCATGATCGCCGGAGCGCCCGTGGCCTCGGCCGCCCTTGCCCGCTACGGACCGCGCCGCACCGCGATCACGGGCCAGATATGCGTCGTCGTCGCCGTCCTCGGTCTCTCCCGGCTGTCCCCGGCGGCCTCCTGGGCGGAGACGAGCCCGGTCCTCGCCGTACTGGGCGCGGGCTTCACCGCCGTCATGGTCACCGCCACCGGCACGGTCGTCGGGGACGCGCCGCCCGGTTACGCGGGGGTGGTCGGGGGTCTCAAGCAGACCGCCATGAACGTGGGCCCGACGCTCGGGATCGCCGTGGCCGCCGGGCTGATGCCTCTCACCGCACCGGCCCAATCGCCCCACGCCGTTCCGGGGCCCGTCATGGGCCAGGCGCTGCCGGCGGTCGCGGCCCTCGCCGCTCTCGGCCTCGTACCGGCGTCACTGCTGCCGCGGCGCTGACACGGCGGGCCGGCCCTGCCCGAGCCCCGGCCCGCTCGCGTCGTGGGCGGCGACGAACGCCCTTACGCTGCCAGAGGATCACGACCCGTGGACGAGGAGCAGACCGATGGATCTCCGCCTGAGGACGATCAGCCGGGACGAGCACACGGCGTACGTCGAGAGCCTGCCGTCGGCGAGCCACATGCAGGTCCCCTCCTGGGGCGAGGTGAAACCCGACTGGCGGGCCGAGAGCCTCGGCTGGTTCGACGGGACCGGCCGCATCACCGGAACGGCCCTGGTCCTCCACCGGCCGCTCCCGAAGCTCAAGCGCTCCCTCGCCTATCTGCCCGAGGGCCCGGTCATCGACTGGTACGACGACGACCTCGGCCGGTGGCTCACTCCGCTCCTCGAACACCTCGAGGGCCAGGGCGCGTTCAGCGTCAGGATGGGCCCGCCCGTCGTGGCCCGCCGCTGGGACGCGGCCACCGTGAAGGAAGCCGTCGCGGACCCGGACGCGCACCGCCTCGGCGAGGTCGAGCCGACGGAGCGGGACCCCCGCGCCTTCGCGCTGATGGACCGGCTGCGGACTATGGGCTGGCGGCAGTCCGGCGGCGACAGCGAGGAGGGCTTCGCCGCCGGCCAGCCGCGTTACGTCTTCCAGCTCCCCCTCGCGGACCGCTCGCCCGAGGAGATCCTGAGCGGCTTCAACCAGCTCTGGCGCCGCAACATCAAGAAGGCGGACAAGGCCGGCGTCAAAGTGGTCCAGGGCGACTACGCCGACCTGGAGACCTTCTACGCCCTCTACACCGAGACCGCCGAACGCGACCGGTTCATCCCCCGCCCCCTGGCGTACTTCCAGCGCATGTGGAAGGCGCTCACCGCGGAGGACCCCGACCGGATGCGGCTCTACCTCGCCGCCCACGACGGGGAGGTGCTGGCCGCCGCCACCATGCTCACCGTCGGCGGGCACGTCTGGTACTCGTACGGCGCCTCCACCAGCCGCAGGCGCGAGGTGCAGCCCAACAACGCCATCCAGTGGCAGATGATCCGCGACGCCCACGCCCTGGGCGCGCACGTCTACGACTTCCGGGGCACCACCGACACGCTCGACGAGAGCAACCACCTGCTCGGCCTGCTCCGCTTCAAGGTGGGCACCGGCGGGCAGGCCGCGGAGTACGTCGGCGAGTGGGACTTCCCCCTCAACAAGGTCCTGCACAAGGCGTTCCAGCTGTACATGGCCCGGCGCTAGGGCCGGTCACCCCTCGCTGCCCGGGTCCAGCACCTCCAGCGGCCGGACCGCCGGCCCCTGGAGCACCGTGCCGTCGACGGCGAACCTCGAACCGTGGCACGGGCACTCCCACGCCGTCTCCGCCTCGTTGAACGCCACCAGGCATCCCAGATGCGTACACCGCGCGGACACCGCACGCACCGTGCCGTCCTGTTCCCGGTACACCGCGCAGCGACGACCGTTCACCCGGACCACCGCCCCCGTGCCGGGCGGTACCTGGCTCACCGAGTCCAGGTGACTCACGCCCAGCCGGTCGCCGACGAAGTGCTTCGCCACCTCCGCCTGGGCGCCCAGCAGCGACCCCGCCTCGCGGACCGCGCTGCCCAGCCGTCGCGGGTCGTACAACTCCGCCCACGGCAGCGCCGGCGTCCCCTCGGAGATCAGCGAGGTCAGCAGCCGGCCGGCGAGCACCCCGCCGGTCATGCCCCAGCCGCCGAAACCGGTTGCCACATAGGTGTGGCGGGCCCCGATGTGGAAGGGCCCGATGAGCGGCACCGTATCGCTGGGATCGTTGTCCTGCGCCGCCCACCGGTACGCCGTGGGCTCCACCGTGAACCGCTGGTGCATCCAGTCGTCCAGCCGCCGGAACCCCTCCGCGGGATCCCCGGTGCCCGGCGTGAAACTCTCCCCGGTCACGATCAGCAGCCGCCGGTCATCGTCGAGCGGGGTGGAGCGCACCGAGCGCTTCCCCTCGTCCTCGGTGATGTACATGCCCTTCGGCGCCCGGTCCGCCGCGATGGGCGCAGCGACGACCAGTTCCCGCCGGGGCGACAGCCGGGCGAACAGCATCGCCCGGTCGAAGACCGGGTAGTGCGTGGCCACGACCACGTCCCGGGCCGTCACGGTCCGCCCCGACTCGCACGTCACCCGGCAGGGCGTCCCCTCCGTCAGGCCGGTGACCCGGCTGCGCTCGAAGATCCGGCCACCGCGCGCCACCAGGTCCTCCGCCAGCGCCAGCAGGTACTTGCGCGGGTGGAACTGGGCCTGCCCCTCGGCCCGGACCGCGCCGGCGACCGCGAACGGCAGCTCCGTCCCGGAGACGTACGCGACATCGAGACCCGCCTCCGCGGCGGCACGCGCCTCCGCCTCGATCAACGGGCGCGACTCCGGCACGGCCGCGTAGCTGTACGCGCTCACCCGCTCCAGGTCGCACGCGATCCGCAGCTCCTCGACGATGTCCGCCACCCGGTCCACCGCATCCTGCTGCGACGCCGCGTACAGCCGGGTGGCGTCCACGCCCCTGGTCCGCCGCAGCCGCTCGTACACCAGGGACTGGAGCGCCGACACCTTGGCCGTGGTGTAGCCGGTGACCCCGGAGGCGATGCGGTCCGCCTCCAGCACCACGACGCTGCGCCCCGTCCGGCTCAGCTCCCACGCCGTGCTCAGGCCCGCGATGCCGCCGCCGATGACGACGACGTCCGCATCCGTGTCCGAGGCCAGACGCGGGTGGTCCGGTGCCTCGGTGCTGTCCATCCAGAAGGACTCGTCCAGCCCGGGAAGGGGGCGGGGGTGGGTCATGGTGTGCTCTCCCAATCGTTCCGGGCCGACGGCCCGCTGCTTCCTGGTCCGGCACTTCGGCGGCGCGGGCCCATGACGCACACCACGGCCGCAACGTGCCCTGCGTCATACGGGGCGCACGGGACGGCGCAGTAGTCTGCACGGCGATCCAGCACCCGAGGGGACGCCCCGATGCCCGCAGACCTTTCCCCGCTCATCGCAGCCACCACCCAGTGGCTGACGCGCGCGTTCCCCGCCGGCGGAGGACCGCTCACCGCCGCCCTGGCCGAGGCACAGGCGCGCCAGGCCGTCACCGTCGCCACCTGGCTGCGCTACCCCACGGACCTGGACGCCGCCTTGGTGCTCCTCACCGGACCCGGCGGATCGGCCCGTCTCGACGAGGTCACCGGCGTCCCCGGCCTCTCGGCGACCGGCCCGCAGGACCTGGTCTGGCGCGGCTGGGTGGACGAGGTCGTCGCCAGCTGGGCCGCCCACCTGCTCACCGCACCGGACGCGGCCAGGGAAGCGGTGAAGGCGCTGGACCGCAGCGAGCACTCCATGGCCTGCCCCGCCGAGTTCCGCCGCCTGACCGAACCGAACGCGCACGACCTGGCGGCCACCGCGCTGCTGCGCCACCCCGACCTGCTGGAGCCCATAGCCCGCCTGCACCACGCGGACCTGCTCGACCGCCTGCGCCTCGGCCCGGCCCGCGCCCGCTGAAGACCGGGGCGCCGAAAACCGCTCAGCCCTTGCCGCGGCCCGTCAGCAGGTCGCGGGCCCGGTCGACAAGTCCGGCGCCGGGGCCGAGGACCTTGTTGCCGGGCGGGGTGTCGGGGGCGGAGGGGTGCGGACGGGTGGGGGCGGTCTTCTTCGCCGCACGGATCTTCTCGCCCAGCTGGTCCAGGGTCTCCGGGGAGACGGCTGCCGCGAGCAGCGGGAACAGCCGGTTCTCCTCGTCGCGGACGTGCTCGCTGACCTCCAGCTTCAGCTTCGCCACCAGATGGTCGAACTGCGGGTCGTCCGCAGGCAGCCCCTCCAGGTCCTTGAGGTGCTGTTCCACCTTTGCGTGATCCTCCAGCTCCTTGTCGGCCATGTCGTCGCCGTCGTCCACGTACCGGCGCACCGCCGGGTACAGGTGCATCTCCTCCGCCACGGAATGACGGACCAGCTCGATCGTCAGCTCGTCGGCGAGCTTCCTGCGCTGCTCGTCGCCGACCGGCTGGGCCTCGATCCTCGCGAACAGTTCGTCGACCTCGCGGTGGTCCGTGGTGAGCTCCGCGATCACATTTCCGCCGTGTCCCATCAGTGCAATCCCTCTCCGCTTGTGCGGCGTCCGCCTGTGTGGTGCGAGCCGAAGTCAGCTCACCGTTCCACAGGGGTACCCCCGAACCCCAGCAACACACGGAGCCACGCCCCACGCTGCGCAGGCTGGCGTAACGCCCTGCCGAGACCTCACGCCCCCGCGTCGGGCTCCGCCGTGCCGAGGGGCCACGCCTCGATGTCCCGGTAGCGGATCTGCCCCGGGCTGCGCCCCGCGTTGCTGCCCACCAGGTGCAGGCGCTCGGCGGGCCACGTCCGGCCGCGGAAGTCCGTGAGTCGCGCCGCGATCTCCCCGGCCGACGTGTGGTCGCCGCGGCGGACCCGCGCGAGGGTCAGATGCGGGCGCAGCGGCCGGCCCTCCAGAGCGATACCGCAGTCCTCCACCACGGTTCGCACACCGGCGGCGAGCCGGTGCAGTCCGTCGAGGTCCCCGGCGATCCCGCTCCACGCCACCCGATCGTCGAACGTGCCGCCGCCGTGCAGCGCCAGGCGGGGAGCGGGGTGGGACGCGGCGAGAGCGGCGAGCGGCGGACGCAGCAGCGGAACCGTCGCCACCGGGAGCTCCCCGAGGAACGCCAGCGTGATGTGCCAGTCCTCCACACGGTTCCACCGCACCCGCGGATGCGTGTCGTAGACCGGGCGCAGCTCCCGCGTCAGCTCGTCCTTCGCCGTGTCGGGCGGGGCGAGGGCGATGAACACGCGAACGGTCGCGGGCGGCTTCTCTTCGGTCACACGGCATTCGTACCGCATGCGAAAGAAGCCGTTCCCGCCGGGTGGACGGACCCCACGAGCTGAACATCACGCTGCGTGACAAAATAGGCCATTGCTTGAGTATGGGGCGCGCACCCGGCGCACGGGAGCGCGGCGCGATCAGTACGTGCCCGGTGATGAGGGGGCGTACGCCGGTGGTTATCCGGATTTGCGCGGGTCGTATTCAGCGAAACATGCACAATCGGGACATCGGGTGGCCGAATATTTCCTGGGGAGCGGCGCTGGCATATGTCTCCGGCCGACCTTCGCGCACGTCGCAGCCGTGCGCCTCCATAAGTAATGGGCCGAATTCGTCTCTTCGGTCGGGTGAGGTCATCTATGGTGATTGACGTGAACGGGCGAAGCCGGAAGACCGATCGGCCATCGGCGTCACGTCGGTATCCCGAGGCGTAACGTATCTCCGTCCCATGTGGCAGAGGTCGCGCGGAAGGGGCGGACGGTTCGGTGGTGGGGGTGCGGTGAATCCGCGCGGTGGGCCCGCATATATCTATCTGAGGAACATGCGGTGGCATGTGGGAAAACAAGTGGGGGACGGTCGTGACCAATCCTTTCGATGACGAGTCGGGACGGTTCGTGACGCTGGTGAACGGCGAGGGGCAGTACTCGTTGTGGCCCGCGCACATCGAGGTTCCGAGCGGGTGGAGCGTCGGCGGCCCGGAGGGTTCGCGACAGGAATGTCTCGACGCGATCGAGGCGGAGTGGACGGACATGCGGCCCGCCGGCCTGGTAAGGGCCATGGAGGCGGACGCCGGGTAGGGCGGCGCGGAGACCGTCGAGTCCTGCGGGCCGCCCGGTCCGGGCGGCCCGTCACTCCTGTCTGAAGCGATCAATTTTGCTCCAACCCGAGCAAGACCGATCAGCGTGGAGTGGTGATCGATCTAGCGCCGACTGAAAGTGTTCATGCCGCTGTCACGCGGCTTTACCACCTCATTGCTGGACTGCTCTGGAGCACGTCCGCAATACGCGAAGAAAACGAGTGCGCTCCCGGTTTTCGAAACGGGTGGCCGCTGAGCCGGCGTCCGATGCCGTGGGGCCGGTGGTGTGCGTCTTCGCCCATCCCCGCCCGTTGTCGGCCATGGACGCCGCACCGGCATGACCGGCTTCGTCCTGCCCACTTCGTCCCCCCGAAAAAATCTCCCCGAAGGTGTGTCCCGGCATGCGCGAAAACGGCTCTGTCCCCACGGAATCCGTACCCGAAGAGTTCTTCGGGACGACCGCAGCCCAACAGGGTGTCTGGTACGGGCAACTCGTCGACCCGGACAGCCCGAAATACAACATCGGGGAATGCTTCGAGATCCGGGGCGACCTCGACGGGACGTTATTCGCCGCAGCGGTCGACCGGGCCCTCCAGCTGTGCGACAGCCTCAACCTGGAGTTCGTCACGGAGGGCGACGACGTCCTTCAGCGCATCGTCCCCCACCCTGCCGACGCCCCGGGCCGGCTCCGGACCGTGGACATGTCCCACGCCGCGGATCCGGCGGCCGAGGTCGAACGCTACATGGCGGAAGACATGGCCACGGTCGACAGCCTCCACCGCCCCCGGCACCACTTCGCCCTGCTGCGCGCCGGGAGCCGGTTGCACTACTGGTACGCCCGCTTCCACCACATAGCCGTCGACGGTCTCGGCGGCGCCGTCTTCACCCGCGCCGTGGCAGACCTCTACGGACGCGCGGTCCGGGGTGAGGACCTGGCCCAGGCCGAGCTGCCCGCCGCACCCCTGCGCGCACTCGTCGCCGACGAGACCGCCTACCGGAACTCCGGCCGCTACGAGGCCGACCGCGCCTACTGGACCGGCAGGTTCGCCGACCTGGCAGCCGACGCGGAAGACCCCGCTGCCGCCAACGGCTCCGACGCCTCCGGCGGTGACGCGCACAGCGGCAGGACGCTCATCCGCCGCCGCACCGACCTCCCCGCACCCGGGTCCGAAGGGCCCGGCATCCGGCTGCACACCGGCGAGTCGCTGTCCGCGAGCGTCTTCGACGACCTGCGCCGCCTCGGCTCCGCACACCGCACCACCTGGAGCGCGGTCCTGGTAGCCGCGATCGCCGCTTACACGGCCCGGGTCACCGCGACCACCGACGTCACCGTGGGCCTCGCCTCCAACGGCCGGCACGGCGGACTGCGGCACATCGTGGGCATGACCGCCAACATCCTGCCGCTGCGCCTCACGCTCACCCCGGACATGACCGTCGGCGCCCTCGTCCGTGACGTCGCGGACGAGATGCGCGCCGCCCTGCGCCACCGCCGCTTCTCGCGGGAACAGCTCGCCCGCGAACTGAACATGGGCGACGACGCGGCCCGCCTCACCGGCATCGTCGTCAACATCATGGGCTACGACTACGACCGCGACTTCGGCGGCATCCAGGCACCCTCCCGGGTTCTCTCCGTCGGCCCGGTCGACGACGTGTCCCTCTTCGTCTCGGAACGGGCCGAGGGCAAGGGCCCGTTGATCGGGTTCGACGCCCGGTCCGACCTCTACCGCCCCGAGGACGTACGCCTGCACGAGCAGGCCGTCGTGTCCTTCGTGTCCGCCCTCGCCACCGCCGACCCCGGCCTGCCCCTGCGCGACCTCCCCCTCGTGGACGAGACCGCCGCCCCCGCCCTGCGCGCCCAGGGACGCGGCACCGCACTGCCCGAGCGGGCTGTCGCCACGACGCTCCCCGAGGCGTTCCGGGCCCAGGCGCTCCGGACACCGGACGCCCCGGCCGTCGTGGACGGGGCCCACACCCTCTCGTACCGGCAACTCGACCGCGCGGCCGACGACCTGGCGGGCGCGCTCACCGGCTGGGGCATCGGCGCCGAGGACGGCGTCGGGGTGCTCCTGGGCCGGTCGGCCGCCGTGCCCGCCGCCAGCCTCGCGGCCGTCGCCGCGGGCGCCGCGTACGTACCGATGGACGCGGCCTGGCCCGCGGAACGGCTCGACCGCGTCGCCGGGGCCGCCCGCGTCCGCGCGCTGATCGCCGACGAGACGACCGCCCGCGAACCCTGGGTCCGCGAGGCCGCCGCGCATCTGCCGCTCCTCGTCGTGGACGCGCGCGGCCGGCTGCTCCACGGCGCCCCGGAGCGGCCCGGACCGCTGCCCCGGACCACCAGACCCGACCGGCTCGCGTACGTCATGTTCACCTCCGGCTCCACCGGCCTGCCCAAGGGCGTCGGCGTCACCCACGCCGACGTACTGGCCCTCGCGGCAGACAGCAGCTGGCACGACGGCGTGTCCGACGCCGTTCTCATGCACTCCGCGTACGTCTTCGACGCCTCCACCTTCGAGATCTGGGTGCCGCTGCTGAACGGCGGCAGAGTGGTCGTCGCCCCCGGCGGCGTCCTGGAGGCACACGCCGTCCGCCAGGCGGTGGAACGCCACGGGGTCACGGCACTGTTCCTGACGACGGCCCTGTTCAACGTCATGGCCGAGGCGGACCCGGCGGTGTTCTCCGGTCTGCGCATGGTCGCCGCCGGCGGCGAGGCCGCCACACCCGACCTCATGCAGCGGGCAGCGGCCGCCTCGCCCCGCACGCTCGTCCTGCACGTGTACGGCCCCACCGAGACCACCACCTTCGCCGCCCGCCACCCCGTCACCGCCGACAGCACCGGTGTGCCGCCCATCGGCCGCGCACTGGACGGGATGAGCCTCTACGTCCTCGACGACGCCCTCGGCCTGGTGCCGCCAGGTGTGGTGGGGGAGTTGTACGTGAGCGGGCACGGCGTCGCCCGCGGATACCAGGGCCGCGCCGCGCTCACCGCCGGCCGCTTCGTCGCCGACCCGTACGGTGCGCCCGGCACCCGCACGTACCGCACCGGCGACCTCGTGCGCTGGACCGCCGCCGGCGACATCGAGTACGTGGGCAGGGCGGACGGACAGGTCAAGCTCCGCGGCTTCCGCATCGAACCGGCGGAGACCGAACACGTCCTGCTCACCGACCCCGACGTGCGCGGCGCCTGCGTCGTCGTACGCGAGGACACGCCCGGAGACCGCCGGCTCGTCGCCTACGTCGTGCCCGCCCCCGGCGCCCGCCCGGACACCGCCGCGCTCACGCGACGCGCCGGGCGCACGCTGCCCGCGTACATGGTGCCGTCCGCCTTCGTCGTGCTCGACGCGCTGCCCCTCAACCCGAACGGCAAGGTCGACCGCCGCGCCCTGCCCGCACCCCGTGTCCACACCGGCGCGGGACGCGCCCCGCGCACCGCGTATGAGGAGGTGCTGGCCGGACTCTTCGCCGACGTCCTCGGCGTCGGCGCGGTCGGCATCGACGACAGCTTCTTCGCCCTGGGCGGCCACTCGCTGCTCGCCACCCGCCTCACCGGCCGGGTCAGGGCGGCCCTCGGCGTCGAACTCCCCCTGTCCACCCTCTTCGACCACCCCACGGTCGCCTCCCTGGCCGCCGCACTCGACACGGCCGGGGCCGCCCGGCCCGTCCTCGTCCCGCAGGACCGGCCCGACGTGCTGCCGCTGTCCTTCGCGCAGCAGCGCCTGTGGTTCCTGAACCGGGCCGAGCGCCTCGGCGACACCTACAACGTGCCGCTCGTCCTGGAGCTCGACGGCCCCCTGGACACCGAGGCGCTGCGCGGCGCGCTGGCCGACGTGGTCGCACGGCACGAGAGCCTGCGCACCGTCTTCGCCGAACACGACGGCGTCGCCCGCCAGCGGATCGTCGACGCGGACGAAGCCGCGTCGCTCGTCCCAGTCACCGTCGAACACCCGCCCGCGGACCGGGACATGGACACCTGGGCGGCGGAAACGGTACGCGGCCTCAGCACCGCCCCCTTCGACCTGAGCCGGGACGCGGCCGTCCGCGCCCACCTGCTCCGCCAAGGGCCCGCCCGGCACACCCTGGTGCTCGTCCTGCACCACATCGTCGCCGACGGCTGGTCCCTCGCCCCGCTCGGCCGCGACCTCTCCGCCGCCTACCTGGCCAGGACCGACGGCACGGGCACACCGGACTGGGCGCCGCTGCGCGTGCAGTACGCCGACTACACGCTCTGGCAGCACCGGCTCCTCGGCGACGACGGCGATCCGGACAGCCTGGCCGCCCGGCAGACCGCCTTCTGGCGGGAGGCGCTGCACGGGGCCCCCGGCCTGCTCGACCTGCCCCTGGACCGGCCCCGCCCGGCCGTGCCCAGCCACCGGGGCGCGTCCGTCCCCTTCGAGCTGCCCGCCCCGGCGCACGCCGCGCTTGTCCGGCTCGCCCGCGAGGCCGGCTGCACGCCGTTCATGGTGCTCCAGGCCGCCCTGGCCGTGACGCTCGGCGCCCATGGCGCGGGCACCGACATCCCGCTCGGCACCGCGCTCGCCGGGCGCACCGACGAGGCGCTGGACGATCTGGTCGGCTTCTTCGTCAACACCGTCGTCCTGCGCACGGACCTCTCGGGCGAGCCGACGTTCCGCGAACTCCTCGACCGCGTGAAGCGGTTCGACATCGCGGCGTTCGGCAACAGCGACCTGCCCTTCGAGCGGATCGTGGAGGCCCTCAACCCGGAGCGGTCCGGCGACCACCACCCGCTCTTCCAGACGATGCTGGTCCTCCAGAGCCAGGACCGGGCCGAGCCCGAGCTGCCCGGCCTCACCGTCCGCGACCGCTCCGGGCACCCCGGGGGCAGCAAGTTCGACCTGACGTTCTCCCTGACCGAGACCACCGGGGAGGCCGCCGCGGGCATCGGCGGCTATTTGGAATACGCCACCGACCTCTTCGACGCCGCCACCGCCCGTGCCCTCTGCGACCGCTTCGCCCACGTCCTCACCCTGGCCGTGACCGAACCCGGCCGCCCCATCGGCGACCTGGACCCGCTCACCGCCGGCCGGCGCGCCGACCTTCTCGCCCAGGGGCGCGGCCTCTCCCGGCCGCTGCCTGAGTCGACCGTCCCCGAAGCGGTCCGGGAACAGGCCCTGCGCACGCCCGACGCCGTCGCCGTACGCGACGCGCACACCCGCCTCACCTACGCCGAGCTGGACGCCCGGGCGGACACCCTCGCCCACGCGTTGCGCGAGCGCGGCGCGGGCCGGGAGACGCGGGTCGCCATCGCCGCGCCGCCCTCCGCGCACACCGTCGTCGCCATGCTGGCCGTGCTGCGCTCCGGCGCCGCTTACCTGCCGGTCGACCCCGGGTACCCGCACGCCCGGATCCGCCACATGCTGGGCGACGCCCGGCCGGTCCTCGTCCTCACCACCGAGGACGTGCGGGCGGACCTGCCCACCGGCGGCATACCGCTCCTCACCCTCGACACCCCGCTGCCGATGCCCGTACACCCCGGCACGCCGGCCCCGTACACAGCCCACCCCGCGGATCCCGCGTACATCATCTACACCTCCGGGTCCACCGGCCGCCCCAAGGGCGTGGTCGTCACCCATGAGGCCCTGGCCAACCACATGGACTGGATGACCCGGTATCTGACGGCCGGTCCGGACGACCGCGTGCTCGCCAGGACGTCCACCAGCTTCGACGCCTCCGTGTGGGAGGTGTGGCTGCCCCTGATGACCGGGGCCGAGGTGTGCGTGCTGCCGCCCGGAGCCAACACCGAACCGGACACGCTGGTCTCCTGGATGAGCCGGTTCGGCGTCACCGTCGCCCAGTTCGTGCCCTCCCACCTCGCCCTCGTCCTGTCCGAGGCGGCCCACGCCGCGCCCCTGCCCGCTCTGCGCGCCGTCCTCTGCGGCGGGGAGCCCCTGCCGCGCGCCCTCGCCCAGGAGGCGGCCGCGCTGTGGGGCGCCGAGGTGCACAACTTGTACGGCCCGACCGAGGCCACCATCGAGGTGATCGCCCACCGCGTCCCCGCCATCCCGGACGCCTCGCACGAGACCGTGCCGATCGGCCGGCCCGTCGACACCATGCGCGCCTACGTCCTGGACCACCGGCTGCGGCCCGTGCCGTCCGGCGTGACCGGCGAGCTGTACGTCGCGGGCCCCAACCTCGCCCGCGGCTACCTGAACCGGCCCGGCCTGACCGCCGCCCGGTTCGTCGCCGACCCCTTCAACGGCCACGGCGCCCGCATGTACCGCACCGGCGACCTCGTCCGGTGGAACACGGCCGGGCAGCTGGACTACGTCTCCCGCGCCGACGACCAGGTCAAGCTGCGGGGCTTCCGCATCGAACCCGGCGAGATCGAGGCCGCCCTGCTCGCCCGCCCCGGGACCACCGCCGCCTGCGCCGTGATCCGCGAGGACACACCGG
Organism: Streptomyces sp. 2131.1; assembly: GCF_900105515.1. Classification (GTDB taxonomy): domain Bacteria; phylum Actinomycetota; class Actinomycetes; order Streptomycetales; family Streptomycetaceae; genus Streptomyces; species Streptomyces drozdowiczii. The sequence goes on from NZ_FNSY01000001.1 coordinate 6,792,896, forward strand.
GCGACCGTCGCCTCGTCGCCTACGCCGTCACCACGGACCCGGGCGCGCGCCCGGCCGGTCTGCGCGAAGCCCTCGCGGAGGCGCTGCCGCACTACATGGTGCCCGCCGCCGTCGTCGTCCTCGACGAGCTGCCGCTGCTGCCCAACGGCAAGGCGGACCGGCGCGCCCTGCCCCGGCCGGACGACGAGGCCGGGACCGCGCTCGAAGGCACCGGCGCGCGCGGCCCCCGCGAGGACCTGCTCGCCGGGATCTTCGCCGATGTGCTGGGCCGCCCGGGCGTCGGAGCGCACGACAGCTTCTTCGACCTCGGCGGACACTCGCTCCTCGCCATGCGCGTGGTCAGCCGTGTCCGCACGGTCCTCGGCGCCGACATCGCCGTACGCAGCCTGTTCGAGCACCCGACCGTCGCCGGGCTCGCCCGGGCCCTCGACAACGAGGAGCGCTCCCGGCCGCCCGTGCTGTCCGCCGCCGAGCGGCCCGACCCGCTGCCCCTGTCGTACGCACAGCAGCGGCTCTGGTTCCTGAACCGGCTCGAAGGACCCAGCTCCTCCTACAACATCCCGCTCGTCCTCGACATCGACGGGCCCCTGGACACCGACGCCCTGCGCGACGCCCTGCGGGACGTCGTGGAGCGGCACGAGGCGCTGCGCACGGTGTTTCCCGAACGGGACGGCGTGCCGCACCAGTCGATCCTGCCCGCCGAGGTCGTCGCGCCCCGGCTGACCGTGGAGAGCACGGCCCCCGCCGCGCTGGAGGCGGCGGTCCTGGACGCGGTGAGCGAGCCGTTCGACGTGCTCACCGATCCGCCATTGCGAGGCAGGCTCCTGCGCACCGCGCCCGGCCGCCACGTCGTCGTGCTGGTCCTGCACCACATCGCGGGCGACGGCTGGTCCCTGGCCCCGCTCGCCCGCCACCTCGGCGACGCCTACCGGGCCCGCCTCGCCGGGCGGGAACCGGAGGCCGGCAGCGGACTCCAGTACGCGGACTACACCCTGTGGCAGCACACCGTCCTGGGCGACGCGGACACCCCCGGAAGCGTCCTGCGGGCACAGCTCGACCACTGGCACACCGCGCTCGCCGGACTGCCCGGACTCATCGATCTCCCGCTCGACCGCCCGCGCCCCGTCACCACCGACCCCTCGGGGGACGTCCACGCCTTCGACGTACCGCCCGAGCTGCACGCCCGACTCCTGCGCGTGGCGCGCGAGTCGGGCACCACGCTGTTCATGGTGCTGCAGGCGGCCGTGGCGACGCTGCTGCACCGGCACGGCGCGGGCGACGACATCCCGCTCGGCACGCCCGTCGCGGGGCGCACGGACGAGGCGCTGGAGGACCTGGTCGGGTTCTTCGTCAACACCCTCGTCCTGCGCACCGACCTCTCCGGTGCGCCCACCTTCGGCGAACTCCTGGCGCGTGTGCGGGAGTTCGACCTCGCCGCCTACGCGCACCAGGACGTGCCGTTCGAGCGGCTGGTCGAGAGCGTCAACCCGGTCAGGACCCGCAACCACCACCCGCTCTTCCAGACCATGCTGGTCCTCCAGAACCAGGAGGCCGTCCGCCCCGACCTGCCGGGGCTCTCCGTCGAGGACCGGCTGGTGCACAACGGTCTGAGCAAGTTCGACCTCACCTTCGCCTTCGGTGAGGAGCGCGGCGCGGGCGGACTCACCGCCGGTATCGAGTACGCCGCCGCCCTCTTCGACCGCGTCACCGTGCGGGCCCTGGCGGCGCGCCTGGTCCGGCTCCTCGAACAGGTGGCGGCCGACCCCTCCCGGCCTCTCGCGGAGTACGACCTGCTGACGCCCGACGAGCGCGTCCGCGCCGCACAGTGGGGCACCGGCCGCGAACTGCCCGCGCCCGCACCGGACACCACCCTGCCCGCGCTGTTCGCCGCGCAGGCCCACCGCACCCCGGAAGCCGTAGCCGTGTCCGGCGACGGCACCACCCTCACGTACACCGCACTCGACACCGTCTCCGCCGAGCTGGCCCGTGCCCTCGCCGGCCTGGGAGCCGGCCCGGAGACCGGTGTCGGTGTCCTGCTCTCCCGGTCACCGGCCGTCGTGTCCGTCTCCCTCGGCGCGGTCCGTGCGGCTGCCGCTTACGTCCCGATGGACGCGCGCTGGCCCCGCGAACGGCTCGACCAGGTCGCCGAAGTGGCGGACGTGCGGGTCCTCGTCGTCGACGAGCAGGCCGCCTCCTCCGACTGGGTGGCCGGGACCGCCCGCCGCATCCCGGTCCTGGTCGTGGACCGGACCGGCCGCGTCCTGCGCGGCGCGCCCCCGGCCCCCGGCCGGCCCGCCGCCGTACCGGGCCCCGGCTCACTCGCGTACGTCATGTTCACCTCCGGCTCGACCGGTCTGCCCAAGGGCGTCGGGGTCACCCACGCCGACGTGGCGGCGCTCACCGAGGACTCCGCCTGGCGCGCCGGCGCGGCCGACGCGGTCCTGATGCACTCGGCGTACGTCTTCGACGCGTCCACGTTCGAGATCTGGGCGCCGCTCCTGCGCGGCGGCACGGTCGTCGTCGCACCCGACGGCGTCCTGGAGGCCCGCACCCTGCGCGAAGCGGTACGCGAACAGGGCGTCACCGCGGTCTTCCTGACGACTGCTCTGCTCAACGTGATCGCGGACACCGATCCCGGCGCCTTCGCCGGACTCCGCCTCGTCTGCGCCGGGGGCGAACTCGCCTCGCCCGACGCCATGCAGCGGGTCGCCGGCGCCGCGCCCGGCGTACGCGTCCTGCATGTGTACGGCCCCACCGAGACGACCACCTTCGCCACCCGTTACGAGGTGGCCGCCGACCTGCCGGCGGGCCCTCCGCCCATCGGCCGGCCCCTGGACGGCATGCGGCTGTACGTGCTCGACGGCTCGCTGGGCCCGGTCCCGGCGGGTGTGACGGGGGAGCTGTATCTGGCGGGGCGCGGCGTCGCCCGGGGATACACCGGTCTGGCCGCTCTCACCGCCACCCGGTTCGTCGCCGACCCGTTCGACCCGGACGGCGGACGCATGTACCGCACCGGAGACCTCGTGAAGTGGACGCCGGACGGACAGATCGCCTACGTCTCGCGCGCCGACAGCCAGGTGAAGCTGCGCGGCTACCGCATCGAACCAGGCGAGATCGAGTCCGTCCTCGCCTGCTGCGAGGGCGTCGCCGACTCCTTCACCGTCGTACGCGAGGACGTGCCGGGCGACCGGCGGCTCGTCGCGTACGTGGTACCCGCAGGGGCCGTCCGCCCCGACCCGGCCGAGCTCGCCGAGGCCGTCGGGCGGTCGCTGCCCGCCTACATGGTGCCCTCCACGTTCGTCCTGGTCGACGCGCTGCCGCTGACCGTCAACGGCAAGGTGGACCGGCGCGCCCTGCCCGCGCCCGAGCAGCACGCCGCGCCACGCGGGCGCGCCCCCCGCACCGCGCGCGAGGAGATCGTCTGCGGCCTCGTCGCCGATGTCCTGGGCCTCCCGGCCGTGGGCGCCGACGACGACTTCTTCGCCCTGGGCGGGCACTCCCTGCTCGCCACCCGCCTCGTCGCCCGCATCCGCGCCGCCCTCGCCGTGGAGGTCCAGGTCAAGGCGGTCTTCGAACACCCCACGCCCGCCGCGCTCGCCGCGGCCCTCGACGGTGCCGAAGCGGCCGCCCTGCCGCTGGAACGCGCCCCGCACCGCCCCGACCCGCTGCCGCTGTCCTTCGCGCAGCAGCGGCTGTGGTTCCTCAACCGGTTCGAGGGCCCCAGCCCCACGTACAACGTGCCGCTGGTGCTGCGCCTCGACGGCCCGCTCGACGCGCCGGCCCTGGAACAGGCCCTGGTGGACGTGGTGGAGCGGCACGAGAGCCTGCGCACCGTCTTCCCCGAGACCGGCGGTGTGCCGCGCCAGCTCGTCCTGGGCGCCGACAACGCCGACCTGGACCTGACCCCCCGGGACATCCGCCCGGACGGTCTGGACGAGGCGCTGGCCGCCGAGGTGGCGCACGCCTTCGACGTCACCGGCGACCTGCCGGTGCGGGCCCGGCTGCTCAGGCTCGGCGCCGAGTCCCACGTCCTGGTCCTCCTCGTCCACCACATCGCGGGCGACGGCTGGTCGCTCGCCCCGCTGGCCCGCGACCTGGGTGACGCCTACCGCCGGCGCCGTCTCGGCGAGGCGCCCGACCGGCCCGAACTCCGCGTCCAGTACGCCGACTACACCCTGTGGCAGCGCACCCTCCTCGGCGACGCGGACGACGCCGGCAGCCGGGCCGCCCGCCAGCTGGACTTCTGGCGCACCGCGCTGGCCGGCGCCCCCGGCCTCCTCGAACTGCCCCTGGACCGGCCGCGCCCCGCCGTCCTGACCTACCGGGGCGACGCCTTCGCGTTCCCCGTCGACGCGGACACGCACCGGGCGCTCGCGGAACTGGCCCGCGCCCGGGGATGCAGCCTGTTCATGGTGCTCCAGGCGGCCCTGTCCGTCCTGCTCTCCCGGCACGGGGCCGGCGAGGACATCCCCCTCGGTACCGCTGTCGCCGGACGCACCGACGAAGCGCTCGACGACCTGGTGGGCTTCTTCGTCAACACCCTCGTCCTGCGCGCCGACCTCACGGGCGACCCCGCCTTCACCGAGGTCCTGGACCGGGTCCGGGCGTTCGACCTCGCCGCCTACGCACACCAGGACCTGCCGTTCGAACGGCTGGTGGACGCCCTCGCCCCGAGCCGCGCCCAGGACCACCACCCGCTGTTCCAGACCATGATCGTCCTCCAGAACCAGGCGGACACCACGCTAGGCCTGGACGGTCTCACCGTGACCGAGCAGCCCGTGCGGACCGGCATCAGCAAGTTCGACCTCACGTTCACCTTCACCGAGACCCGCGACGACGCGGGCCGGCCCACCGGGCTCGACGGGAACCTGGAGTTCTCCACCGATCTGTTCGACCCCGCCACCGCGCACGCCCTGGCCGCGCGCCTGACCCGCCTGCTCGCCTCGCTCGCCACCGACCCCGACGGGCGCGTCCGCACCGCCGCGTTCCTGGACACGGCCGAGCGCGCCGAGCTGGACCGGGCCGCCCCGGGCCCCGTCCGGCAGGTGGAGGCCCGCACGGCCCCCGAGGCGTTCCGCGCCCAGGCCGCCCGTACCCCCGAACGGACCGCCGTCCGGGCCGGCGCCCAGCGGCTGACCTTCGCCGAACTGGATGCCCTCTCCGACGACCTGGCCCACCACCTCCACGACCGGGGCATCGGGCGCGGCGACCTCGTCGCCCTCGCAGCCGACGGCACCGCCGACCGGGTCGTCGCGATGCTCGCCGTGGCCAAGGCGGGGGCGGCCTGCCTGCCCGTCGACCTGGACTACCCCGAGGCACGCGTCGCCCACATGCTCGACGACGCCCTCCCGGCGCTCTTCCTCGTCCACGACCCGGCGCGCGCCGCTCGGTTCGCCGCCGTGCCGCTTCTCGCGCTCGGGGACCGGAGCGCATGGCCGGCCGGACGCGCCGTGCCACCGGCCGCCGCTCCCGGCCCGGACGACGCCGCGTACGTCATCTACACCTCGGGGTCCACCGGCCGGCCCAAGGGCGTCGTCGTCACCCATGGCGCGCTCACCAACCACATGGCCTGGATGGCCGGCCACTTCAACCTCACCGACGACGACCGGATCCTCGCCCGCACCTCGCCGAGCTTCGACGCCTCGGTATGGGAGACCTGGCTCCCCCTGCTGCACGGCGGCGCCACCTGCCCCGTACCGCTCGCCCTCAACCACGACCCGGCGGGCCTGGTGGCCCGGATGCGCGACGAGGGCGTGACCATCGCCCAGTTCGTGCCCTCCCACCTCGGACTGCTGCTCACCGAGACCGGGCCCGGCGCGGCGCCCACGGCCCTGCGCGCCGTCGCGTGCGGCGGGGAGCCCCTGACCGGGGCCCTGGCGGCCCGGGCGGCCCGCGCCTGGTCGGCGGACGTGCACAACCTCTACGGCCCGACCGAGACAACGATCGACGCCACCGCCCACGTCACCGCCCATGCCACCGCCGGGGGAGAGGCCGGCGGCGTCCCCCTCGGCCGCCCCGTCGACAACACCCGCGCCTACGTCCTGGACACCGCGCTCCAGCCCGTGCCCGCCGGTGTGACCGGCGAGCTCCACATCGCCGGCGACGGCCTCGCCCGCGGCTACCTCGGCCGCCCCGGCCTCACCGCCACCCGCTTCGTGGCCGACCCCTTCGGCCCGGCCGGCAGCCGCATGTACCGCACGGGCGACCTCGTCCGCCGGGACGCCGACGGGCTGCTGCACTACGTCTCCCGCGCCGACGACCAGGTCAAGCTGAACGGGTTCCGCGTCGAGCTGGGCGAGATCGAGGCCGCCCTCACCGCCCTCGACGGCGTCACCGCCGCCTGCGCCCTCGTCCGCGAGGACCGGCCGGGCGAACGGCGCCTGGTCGCGTACACCGTGGGCGCCGCCGCAGCCCTCGCCGACGGCGAACTGCGCACCCGGCTCACCAGCACCCTGCCGCCGTACATGGTGCCCGCCGCCTTCGTGGCCCTGGACGCCCTGCCGCTGCTGCCCAACGGCAAGACGGACCGGGCCGCCCTCCCGGAGCCGGAACGCCCGGTCGCCGACCGGCCTGGCCGGGAGCCGCGCACCGCGTCCGAGCGCGTCCTGTGCGAGGCGTTCGCCTCCGTGCTGCGCGTCCCCGCCGTCCGCACCGACGACGACTTCTTCGCGCTCGGCGGCGACAGCATCCTCTCCATCCAGCTCGTCAGCCGCGTCCGGGAAGCCGGACTCGTAGTCACACCCCGCGACGTCTTCGTCCACCGCACCCCGGAGGCCATCGCGGCCGCCGCCGCGCCGCTCGACGGCAGCACGGGCGAACCGGCCGGCCACGGCACGGGCACCATGGCGCCCACGCCCATCGCGGCCTGGCTCCTCGAACGCCCCGGCACCACCGACGGCTACAACCAGTCCGGTGTGCTGAGCACCCCCGCCGGGGCCACCGAGGACACCCTCGTCGCCGCACTCCAGCTCCTCGCCGACCACCACGACATGCTCCGTCTGCGGGTCACCCGCACGGCCGGGGGTGACCCCGTACTCGAAGCACTGCCCCCCGGTTCCGTCACCGCCGGGAACCGCTTCACCCGGGTCGACCTCACCGGACTCGACGCCGAGGCCGCCCGCGCCGCCCTCACCGAAGCGGGCGAACGCGCCCGCAGGCGTCTGCGGCCCACCGCCGGAGCGGTCTTCGAGGCCGTCTGGGGCGACGCGGGCCCCCACGCGCGCGGGCGGCTGCTCCTGGTCGTGCACCACCTGTCCGTCGACGCGGTCTCCTGGCGCATCCTCGCCGACGACCTCGCACACGCCTGGCGGGCGGTCACCCGGGCGGCCGGCACCACACCCGCACTGCCCGCAGCGACCACCTCGTACCGGCGCTGGTCCCAGCTCCTCACCGAACAGGCCCACGCGCCCGCGCGGATGAGTGAACTGCCCCTGTGGGAGGAGGTGCTGAGGACCCCGGACCCGCAGCTCGGCTACCGGCCGCTCGACCCGTTCCTGGACACCGCCGACGGCACCCGCACCCTCACCACCCACCTGCCCGCCACCTGGACGAAGCCCCTGCTGACCACCGTCCCGGGCGCCTTCCACGCCGGGGTCGACGACATCCTGCTCACCGCCCTCGCCCTCGCCGTCAACGCCCGGCGCGGCACGCACCCCGGCGGAACCCGGTCCGACACCGCCGTCCTGCTCGACCTGGAGAGCCACGGCCGCGAACAGATCGCCGACCACATCGACCTCTCCCGCACGGTCGGCTGGTTCACCAGCCTCCACCCGGTCCGGCTCGACCCGGGCCCCCTCGACGCCCGCGACCCGGCACGCCTGGACGCCACGCTCGTTGAACGTGCAGTGAAGCGCGTCAAGGAACAGTTGCGCACCGTGCCCGACCACGGCGTCGGCCACGGCATGCTGCGCCACCTCAACCCCGCAACCGGCCCCCGGCTGGCCGCCCCCGCACCTCAGATCGGCTTCAACTACCTGGGCCGGTACGCCGCCCCCGACAAGGCGGCGGGCGGCGACTGGGAGGTGCTGCTCGACGCGGGCGGGCCGCGCAGCCAGGACCCCGACATGCCCGTGCACCACGTGCTCGACATCAACGCGCACACCGAGGACCTGCCCGAAGGACCGCGCCTGGTGGCCCGCTGGACCTGGCCCAGCGACCTGCTGAAGGAGGAGGACGTGGGCGCGCTCGCCGAGGCGTTCAACCGCGCCCTGCGCACCATCGCGGAACACGCCGAACAGCCCGGAGCAGGCGGCTACACGCCGTCCGACCTTCCCCTGGTCTCGCTCAACCAGGCCCAGATCGACCGACTGCAGAACAAGTGGGGTGGACGCAAGTGAACGGGTTCCAACTGGAGGACGTACTCCCGCTGACGCCGCTGCAGGCCGGGATGTACTTCCACGCCCTCTACGACTCGCACGCCGTGGACGTCTACACAGCGCAGTTCGTCTTCGACCTGGAAGGCCCCGTCGACGTCGCGACGCTGCGCGCCGCCATCGCCGGCCTGCTGCGCCGCCACGCCAACCTGCGAGTCGGCTTCCTGTCCGAGGACCTCGACGAGCCCGTGCAGGCGGTCGCGGCCGAGGTCCCCGTGCCCCTGGAGGAACTGGACCTGACCGGCGCCGACGAGGTGCCGGACCGGCTCACCGCCTTCCTCGCCGCCGACCGCACCCGCCGCTTCGACCTCGCCACCCCGCCCCTGATCAGGTTCACCCTCGTACGGACCGCGCCGGACCGGCACCGCCTGGTCATGACGAGCCACCACATCCTGTTCGACGGCTGGTCGCTGCCCCTGCTGGTACGGGAGCTGTTCGAGCTGTACGCGGCCGGCGGCGACGACGGCGGGCTCCCGCGCGTCACCCCTTACCGGGCCTACCTGGTCTGGCTCTCTCAGCAGGACCGGGCCGCCGCCCTCGACGCCTGGTCTGCCGCCCTGGCCGGCATCGAGACGCCCACGCTCCTCGCCGAGGGCGGTTCGGACGGCGCCGTCGAGCTGCCCGAGACGCTCGTCCTCGACCTGGACGCGGACACCACGGAGCGACTGCGCGAGACGGCCCGCGCCCACCGCCTCACCCTGAACACGCTGGTCCAGGGCGCCTGGGGCCTGCTGCTCGGCCACCTCACCGGGCGGTCCGACGTGGTGTTCGGCACCACCGTGTCCGGGCGGCCGCCGGAGATCCCGGGTGTCGAGTCCATGGTCGGCCTGTTCATCAACACCGTGCCCGTACGGACCGGGCCCGCGGCCGGCGAGACCCTGGCCGAGTTCCTTACCCGGCTCCAGGCCGAGCAGGGCCGGCTCCTCGGCAGCCAGCACGTGGGCCTGAGCGACATCCGGGGCGTCACCGGCCTCGACGAACTCTTCGACACCCTCGTCGTCTTCGAGAACTACCCGATGGACGCCGAGGCCCTGCGCACCGCCCAGCACGGACTGCCCGGCCTCGCCGTCACCGGGTTCAGCGGCACCGACGCCGCCCACTACCCGCTCACCCTCACCGTCGCCCCCGGGGACACTCTGAGGATCACCTTCGGCTACCGGGCCGCCGTCCTCGACCGGCAGCAGATCGCCGAGACCGTGTCCCGCATGCGGCAGCTGCTGACCTCCCTGGCCCAGGACCTCGGCCGGCGCGCCGACACCGCGCCCTTCCTCCTCGACGGCGAACGCGAGGAACTCGTCGCCCGGGGCACCGGCGCCCCCCTCCCCGAGGGCATCACGACCCTGAGCATCCCGGACGCCGTCGCCGAGCGGGCCGCCCGCCGGCCCGACGCGGTGGCCGTCTCGGGGGCCGGTGAGCCGCTGACGTACCAGCAGCTCAACGGGCTCGCGGGCCGCCTCGCCGCCGCCCTGACCGGCCTCGGGACCGGCCCGGAGGAGGGCGTCGGCATCCTCGTCGCCCGCTCGGCCGCCACCGTCACCGCCTCGCTGGCCGCCCTGCGCGCCGGAGGCGCGTACGTCCCGCTCGACGCGCGCTGGCCGACCGAAAGGCTCAACCGGGTCACCGAGGTCGTCCCCCTGCGCGTCCTCGTCGTCGACGCGACGACCGCCGACCTCCCGTGGGTCCGAGGGCTCGGAGCCGAGACGGCCGTGCTGACCGTCGACCCGGCCGGCCGGGTACTCGCCGGGGGACCGGTCGAGCCGGGCACGCTCCCGGAGACAGCGGGCGGCAGCCGGCTCGCGTACGTCATGTTCACCTCCGGGTCCACCGGACTGCCCAAGGGCGTCGGCGTCTCGCACGCGGACATCGCCGCCCTCGCCGCCCACCGGGGCTGGGACGGCGGCGCCGCCGACGCGGTCCTGCTGCACTCCGCGTACGTCTTCGACGCCTCCACCTTCGAGATCTGGACGCCGCTCCTGCGCGGCGGACGCGTCGTCGTCGCCCCCGAAGGACCGCTCCAGCCCGACGTCCTGCGCAACGTCGTCACACGGCACGGCGTGACCGCCGCCTTCCTCACGACGGCCCTGTTCAACGTCCTCGCCGAGACCGACCCCGGTTCCCTCGGCCAGTTGCGCCTGGTCGCCGCCGGCGGCGAGGCCGCCGCCCCCGGCGTCATGCAGCGCGTCGCCGCCGCCCACCCCGCGACCACCGTCCTGCACGTCTACGGGCCCACCGAGACCACCACCTTCGCCACCGCCCACCAAGTCCGCCCCGACCACGACCCCGAGGGCGCGCCCCCCATCGGCCACCCCCTCGACGGCATGCGCGCCCACGCCCTGGACGCGGCACTGAGCCCCGTACCGCCCGGCGCCGAGGGCGAGCTGTACCTGGCGGGCCCCGGCGTCGCACGCGGCTACCTGGGCCGGGCCGCCCTCACCGCCACCCGCTTCGTCGCCGACCCCTTCGCGGGCGACGGATCCCGCATGTACCGCACCGGCGACCTGGTCCGCCGCGACGCCGACGGCACCCTGCGCTACGTCGCCCGAGCCGACCAGCAGATCAAGCTGCGCGGCCACCGCATCGAACCCGCCGAGATCGAAACGGTCCTGCGCGACCACCCGACCGTACGCGCCGCCTGCGTCCTCGTGCGCGAGGACCTGCCCGGCGACCGCACCCTCACCGCCTACGTCGTCCTCGCCCCCGGCGAGCACCCGGACCCCGGGCTGCTCGCCGCCCACGTCGGCCGGCTGTTGCCCGCGTACATGGTCCCGGCCGTCATCCAGCCGCTGGACGCCTTGCCGCTGACCCCCAATGGCAAGATCGACCGGGCGGCCCTGCCCGCACCCACCGGTCCCCGCACGGTGGCCGGCCGGGCGCCGCGCAGCGCCATGGAGGAGATCCTCGCCGGGCTGTTCGCCGACGTGCTCGGCGTGGACCGCGTCGGCACCGACGACAGCTTCTTCGCCCTGGGCGGCCACTCCCTGCTCGCCACCCGCCTCGTCGGCCGCATCCGCACCGCCCTGCACACCGAGACCGACATCCGCACCCTGTTCGAACACCCCACCGTCGCCGCGCTCGCCACCGCCCTGGAGGGCGCCGAGGGCGGCACCCGGCCCGCGCTGGTCCCGCAGCCGCGCCCCGCCGAACTCCCGCTGTCGTACGCCCAGCAGCGGCTGTGGTTCCTCCACCGGCTCGACGGCCCCTCCGCCACGTACAACATCCCGCTCGCCGTACGGATCGACGGACCGCTCGACGCCGACGCCCTGTGCACCGCCGTGGCCGACCTCATCGCCCGGCACACCGCTCTGCGCACCGTCTTCCCCGAGGGCGAGGACGGGCCTCACCAGCACATCACCGCGCCGGACGACGTCGTCATCCCCTTCGCCATGGAGAGCGTCGAGGAGGCGAAGCTGCGCCACCGCGTCGCCGCCGCCACCGCCGAGACCATCGACATCGAGCGCAGCCTGCCGCTCCGGGCGACCCTCCTGCGCCTGGCCCCCGACGCCCACGTCCTGGTGCTCGTCGTCCACCACATCGCCGCCGACGGCACGTCGCTGGCTCCCCTCGCCCACGACCTGGGCGCCGCCTACCGGGCCCGATCCCGCGGCGAGGAACCCAACTGGGCTCCGCTGCCCGTCGACTACGCGGACCACACCCTGTGGCAGCGAGACCTTCTCGGCGACGAACAGGACCCCGACAGCCTCGTCTGCCGGCAGCTCTCCCACTGGCGGCGCGCGCTGGCCGGGCTCCCCGAGGCGGTCGAGCTGCCCTGGGACCGGCCGCGCCCCGCCACCTCCCGGCACACCGGCGCCACCCTCGGCTTCTCCGTCGACCGCGACACCACCCGCCACGTCACGGAGCTGGCCCGCACCTGCGGCTCCAGCGTCTTCATGGTCCTCCAGGCCGCCCTGGCGACCGTCCTGTCCCGGCACGGCGCGGGCGACGACATCCCCCTGGGCACGGCCGTCGCCGGACGCACCGACGAGGCCGCGAACGGGCTGGTCGGGTTCTTCGTCAACACCCTCGTCCTGCGCACCGACCTGTCCGGCGACCCCACGTTCCGCGAACTCCTCGGCCGGGTCAGGGAATTCGACCTCGCCGCCTACGCCCACCAGGACGTTCCCTTCGAGCGGCTGGTCGAGCTCCTCAACCCCGCGCGCGCCCAGAGCCACCACCCGCTCTTCCAGACCATGCTGGTCCTCCAGAACCAGGCGCCCGCCGCCGTCGACCTGCCCGGCCTCACCGTCTCGGGCGTCCCCGCCGAGGCCGAGGTCAGCAAGTTCGACCTGTCCTTCGCCTTCACCGAGGCGTACGACGACACCGGCGCCCTCGACGGCCTGCGGGCCACCGTCGACTACGCCACCGAACTCTTCGACGAGTCCACCGTCCAGGCCCTCGCCGACCGGCTCGTCCTGCTCCTCGGCGCCGTCACCGCCGACCCCGACCGCCCCCTGCACACATACGACCTGCTCACCCCGGCCGAGCACGGCCGCCTCGCCGCGCTCGGCACCGGGCCCGCCGACACCCTGCCCGCCACGACGGTCCCCGCGCTCTTCGAGGCGTGGGCCCGGCGCACCCCCGCCGCCCCGGCCGTCCGCGACGCGCACACCACCCTCACCTACGGCGAACTCGACGCCCGAGCTGACGCGTTGGCCCGGCACCTCACCGAGCGGGGCGTGGGCCCCGAGGACCGGGTGGCCGTCGCCCTGCCCCGGACCCACGAGCTCGTCGTGGCTCTGCTCGCCGTCCTCAAGGCGGGCGCCGCCTACCTGCCCCTCGACCCGGACTACCCCGCCCAGCGCCTGGCGTACATGCTCGACGACGCGCGGCCCCGGCTGCTCCTCACCACCCCGGAACTCCACCGCCGCCTGCCCGAGCACACGGTGCCGCACCTCCACACCGACGACCTCGGCGCGGGCGACGGCACCCCCGCCGCCCCGCGAGCCCGCGTGCACCCGGCCAACCCCGCGTACGTCATCTACACCTCCGGGTCCACCGGCCGCCCCAAGGGCGTCGTCGTGACCCACCGGGGTGTGCGCGCCATGGCCGCGACGCAGAGCGAGCGGCTGCGCGTCGGACCGGGCAGCCGGGTGCTGCACATGGCGTCGGTCAGCTTCGACGCCGCGTTCTGGGAGCTGTGCATGGGGCTGCTCACCGGCGCCTGCCTGGAGATCGACGAACGCGACGCCCTGCTGCCCGGCCCCACCCTGGCCGGCCTCGTCCGCGACCGGGGCGTCACCCACCTCACCATCCCGCCCGCCGCCCTCGCCGTGATGCCGCCGGGCTCCCTGCCCACCGGCCTCACCATGGTCCTCGCCGGCGAGGCATGCCCGCCCGCCCTGGTCCACGCCTGGGCCCGGGACCGCTTCCTCGTCAACGCCTACGGCCCGACCGAGACCACCGTCTGCGCCACCATGAGCCCCTTCCAGCACGCGGAGGGCCCGCTCGCCCCCGACCGCAGCGTCCCCATCGGCGGCCCCGTCGACGGCACCCGCGTCCATGTCCTCGACGAGCGGCTGGCCCCCGTGCCGCCCGGTGTCACCGGCGAGCTGTACGTCTCCGGCGAGGGCGTCGCACGCGGCTACCACGGCCGGGCCGGTCTCACCGCCTCCCGCTTCGTCGCCGACCCGTTCGACCGCGCGGGCGGCCGCATGTACCGCACCGGCGACCTGGTGCGCTGGACCCCCGACGGGCGCCTGCTCTACGTGTCCCGCGTCGACGACCAGGTCAAGCTGCGCGGCTTCCGCATCGAACTCGGCGAGATCGAGGCGGCGCTCACCTCGCATCCCGGCATCGCGGCCGCCTGCGTCACCGTGCGCGAGGACCGCCCCGGCGACCGGCGCCTCGTCGCCTACACCGTCCCGGCCGACGGCGCCGAGGCCCCCGGGTGGGCCGAGCTGCGCGCCCACCTCGCCGAGACGCTGCCCGACCACATGGTGCCCACCGCGCACGTCCGGCTCGACGCCTTCCCCGTCACGCCCAACGGCAAGACCGACAAGCGCGCCCTGCCCGCCCCCGACCACGCGGTGGCGGCCGGCGGGCGGGCCCCTCGCACCGCCCGGGAACGCGAGCTGTGCGAGGTGTTCGCGCAGACCCTCGGAGTGCCCGAAGTCGGTGTCACCGAAGACTTCTTCGCGCTCGGCGGCCACTCCCTGCTCGCCGTGACCCTCGCCCGCCGGATCGGGGAGCGCTGCGGCCTGCGCCCCTCCCTGCGCGCCCTGTTCGCGACGCCCACCGTGGAGGGCGTCGACCGCCTGCTCGGCCGGGGACCGGGAAAGGAGGACCACGAGGAGGCGCCCGCACCCGACTTCGGCGCCGAGACGCGGCTCGCGCCCGACATCACCGGCGAGCGCCGTCACGCCGGGGAACGCCGTCACGCCGGGGAACGACGGGCCGCCCGGCCCACCGCGCGGCCCCTGCTCACCGGTGCTTCGGGCTTCCTCGGCGCGTTCCTCCTGCGTGACCTCATCGAGGCCACGGACGGCCCGGTCGACTGCCTCGTCCGGGCCGCGAGCCCCGACAGCGCGGCCCAGCGCATCCGGGCCAACCTGGAGCACTACGGCCTGTGGCAGGCCCGGTACGCCGACCTGATCCACCCCGTCCCCGGCGACCTCGCCGCCCCCGGCCTCGGCCTCGCACCGGACGAGAGGACCGCCCTGGCCCGCCGCCTCGGCCCCGTCCTGCACAACGGGGCACGCGTCAACTTCGCCGCCCCGTACGGCGATCTGCGTGCGGCCAACGTGGCCGGCACCGAGGAACTGCTGCGGCTCCTCGCGGACTCCGGCTCGCCCGGCCTGCACTACGTGTCCACCACCGGCGTGTACGCCCCGTCGCGCGGCACGGACCCCGCACCGCTCACCGAGTCGTCCCCGACAGGACCGGCGGACGGCCTGCCCGACGGGTACGCCCAGAGCAAATGGGTCGCGGAGCAGCTCGTCGGTCTGGCCCGCGAGCGCGGACTTCCGGTGACGGTCCACCGACCCGGCCGCATCAGTGGTGACACTGCCACCGGGGCCTGCCAGGACCGCGACCTGCTCTGGCAGCTCATCAAGGGCTGCCTCCAGGCCGGCGCGATCCCGGACCTGGCGCACGGGACGACCGACTGGGTGCCCGTCGACTACGTCAGCGCCGCCGTGGTGGCGCTCAGCACCGCCGACCGGGCCGGGGAGGACGCGTACCACTACACCAACCCGGACGCGCCGGGCCTCGACCGCGTCTTCGAGGCGGCCGGCCGCCTCGGGTACGAGCTGCGGCCGGTGACCCCGCAGGAGTGGCGGGCCTGCGTTGCCGAACACCCCGACAACGCGGCGCAGTTGTTCCTCGGTGACGACGGGGGGACCGGCGAGGACGAGACGGACCACCGCCGCTTCGACTCCAGCCGTACCGCCCGGGCGGCAGCGGAGGCGGGCGTCCGCCAACCGCCGCTCACCGACGAGGTCCTGACGCGCTATCTGACGTACTTCCAGGTCACCGGCTTCCTGCCCGCCCCCGGAGCGCGCCCCGGGGCGTAAAAGATCACCAACCGCCGGGTCCCCGGCAATCCGCATACAACCATCCGTGTCCCTCGGAGGTCCCACCAAGTGGGAGCAAAACGCTCCTGGAGCTACAAGGGGGAAAAATGCGAAACATCCGTACTCTCGCGGCCGTCGGGGCCCTGACCACCCTGATGGCCGGCGCGACGGCCGCCTTCGGCCCGGCTGCCTCCGCCGCACCCAACACCACCCCGCAGAAGGTCTGCGGGAGCGCCTACAAGACCGTGAACTCCGCCGCCGTGGGCTCCCTCGGCACGGTCTACCTGACGTACAACGCGTCGAACGGCAGGAACTGTGTGGTGACCATCCGGTCCACCCCCGGTGCGGCGAAGGACATGTCCACGTACATCTACGTCACCGACACGGACGAGTCGGCCGGGGACTACGGGAGGTACACGTCGTACGCCGGTCCCGCCTACGTCTACGGCAAGGGCCACTGCGTCAGCTGGGGCGGCCAGATCGCCAACGTGTCCGTCTCCGTGGACAACTCCAACTGCGCCGCGTTCAAGGAGCGCCGGACCCTCGAAGTCCGCTGATCCGCGCCGCTCGCAGGGCCCGCCCCCGGTTCGCACCGGGGACGGGCCCATCCCATTCGCCGGGCCGCTCTACCAGTACGTCACACTCACCGGCGCGCGCACGCCGGTCCTCGGCAGGGTGACCGTCAGCGTCCCGGTGTAGGCGTCCCATGTGTACGCGTGCGCGGACAGGTGCGCGCCGGCCGCCTCGACCCGCTTCGGCGCGTGATCCGCCTTGACGGACACGGTCCACGTACGGCTCTTCGCCTGGCCCTGGAACGACCCCTTCGCCGGGCCGATGGACACCGTGTGGCGCCCGCCCGCCACCTTGTACGAGACCTTCGTCGTGGCGCTCCGGGCCTTCCCCGGGGCGCCCCCGTCGTCCTCGTACACGCTGAAGGAACCGGAACCGCCGGAGGCGATCGTGAGCGTGAGGTCGTCCGCACCGGCCGCCCCGTCGTGCGCGACGTCCCTCGTACGGCTCGGCACGATCGCACCGGCCCGGACGAACACCGGCATCGTGTCCAGCGTGGTCGTCACGTCCTGCGTGGTGCCGCCCTCGTACGTCCTGCCGGTGAAGTAGTCCGTCCACTGCCCGGGCGGGAACCACACCGACGTCTTCGCGGACGTGCCGGGCGTGGTGACCGGGGCGACCAGCATGTCGGAGCCGTAGAAGTACTCGCTGCCGGCGGTCGCGTACGCCTGCTGCTCCTCCGGGTACTCCAGATACATGGGCCGCACGATCGGCACGCCGGTCCGGTTCGCCTCCTCGGCGAGCGTGTACGTGTAGGGCAGCAGCTTCTCCCGGAGGTTGAGGAACTTGCTCGCGGAGGCCGATGCCTCGGCCCCGTACTGCCAGGGCAGCCGGTCGCTGTGGTTGCTGTGCAGCCGGTCGACGGGCTGGAAGGTGCCGAACTGCACCCAGCGCGCGTACAGATCGTCCGGCAGCTTCGTCGTGGTGTGCGTGCCGCCGCCGTCGGTGTACGTCTCCGAGCCCTTGAGGCCCGTCGTGTCGTTGTGGCCCCCGATGTCATGGGTGACGTTGGCCATCCCGGTGGCCGCCGATTCGGCCGGTGTGTATCCCACCTCGAACTTCAGGGTGCCCCACGTGGAGGAGGTGTCGCCGGTGAAGTGGACCGTGGTGCGCTTGTCCGCCCAGGGGCCGGTGGGCACCGCCTGCTGGCCGCTGTAGCCGCCGGCCTGGAGCGAACCGTAGGCGCGCGAGAGGACGAACGGCCGGTCGAGGTGCTCGCCGGTGGCGTCCGCGTACTGCTGGTTGATCCAGGCGTCCGGGGTCACACCCGGCAGCGACGACTGCGCCGCGTCGCAGCACCAGTCCAGCCACCAGAAGTCGTTGCCCTGCTCGTCCATGGTCCGGTGCAGATCCATGTACGCCTTCAGCTGATCCGGGTCGCCGAAGTCGAAGGTGTAGCAGTCGTCACCCGCTCCTCCCGCGCAACCGCCCTTCTCCAGCTTGCCCTTGGCGGTCTTCTGGGCCTGCGCGAACTGCGGATCGGCGGCGAGGATGCTGGGGTGCACATTGAGGGTGTTGTGCAGTCCCTGGGCCTCCGACCAGTCGAAGAACCCCTTCGGATCGGGGAACTTGTCCGGGTCGATCTCCCAGCCGCTCCACGCGTTCACGGCCTTGTAGTCGGTGTCCGTCACCAGCACGTCCAGCGGCACGCCCTCGGACCGGAACTTCGGCAGGATCGTGTTCCGGTAGTCCGCGTCGGTGCGGTCGATGTACTCCGAGTACCAGACGCCGTACACCCAGGAGGGCAGCAGCGCGGGCGGCCCGGTGAGCTTGGCCAGGTCGCCGAGACCCCGCTTGTAGTCGTGCCCGTAGCCGAAGAGGTACCCGTCCTGGTAGGGGGCGCCGCCGTGGTCGGAGCGCTGGGTGACCTTGCGCGAGGCGGTGTCGTAGAGCGCCGACGGGGTGTCGTCGAGGAGGTACCAGCCGTCCCGGTTCAGGAGGCCGGGTGTGGTGACGGGGGCGGCGCCGTTGCCGGTGACGCCGTCGAGGCCGCGCCGGTAGCCGCCGAGGGCCACATGCGGCTGCGGGGCCGGATCGCCGGTCGCGGCGACGGACACGGTGTCCGCGTTCACATGGCAGCTCTCCGCGTCCGGGCAGCTCAGCGTGACGTCGTTGGCGCCCGCCTTCAGGCGGACGGGCAGGGTGGCCGTCGACCAGGTGTCCCAGTCGTCCGTCGCCGGGAACGACAGGGTGCCGGTGGCGCCGCCCGCGGACACCGTCGCGGTGCGCGTCTCGTGCCGGCCGTCGCCGCCCGCCCCGTTGGCGTAGCGGACGCGCAGGGTGTACGTGCCGTCCGAGGGGACCTCCACCATGTGCGTCGTCAGCGAGGAGCCCTGGTTGAGTTCCGCGACGAAGCCGCTGCCCGCGAAGCCCTGGTGATCCGTCGCCGCGGCTGCCGTACCGCCGATGCGCCCGGTCTCCGCCTCGCAGCTCACGCCGAACCGGCAGTCCGGGACCGCCGTGGTGGACGCGGGCGGGAACGCCTCGCCCTCGCCCAGCAGCGCGACGCTGTCGACGTTGACGCTGCCGGAGTCCTCGGCCGTGCGGGTCAGGGCCACCGTGTGGTGCCCGGCGTCCAGCCGCACTCCGGCGGAGGCGACGTCCCAGGTGTCCCAGTCAGCCGTCGGCGCCAGGGTCAAGCGCTGCTCGTCACCGCCGTCCACGGACACGGTCAGCGTGCGCGGCTCCGTCTGCCCGTCACCGCCGCGCGCGTTGGCGTACCGCACGGCGAACCGGTAGGAGCCCGACTCCTTGACATCGATGTCAGACGACAGGGAGACGCCGGTGCCCTCGAAGCCGGCGGCGAACCCCGTCCCGGTGTAGCCGCGGTGGTCGGACGCCACGGAGACCCCGCCGGCCCGCAAGCTCTCCGCCTCGCAGAGCGCCCCCGGCGCGCAGGTGATCCGGTGCCAGGGGGTGGTGGTCACGGGGGCGTCGCCGGCGTTGAGCCGGACGGACAGGTTGCTCGCGTCGAAGGGCCCGGAGCCGACCTTGTACCGCAGCGTCACCGCGCTCGTGGTGAGGGTGAGCCAGCCGCCCGAGGTCTTCGCGGTGTACGCAGCCGGGGCGAAGGAACCGCGGCCGATCGCGTTGAACGTCGCCTCGTCGGTGAACTCGCCGTCACCCGCGTACTCGGTCCGGATCAGCGTCGGCGACAGGACCTGGAACCGGGCGTCGCCGGAGGTGACCGTGGGGATGCGATGGCTGTGCGCACCGCCCGCCGACGCCGGCGCGGCCGTGCCCGTCACCGTCATGGCCGCGGCGGTGCCGAGGACGGCGGCTCCACCGATCCACCGGCGCAGCCCCCGCCACCGCCTCGCGGATGGAGGTTTCATGTGCGACTCCGTTCTCACGCCGACCGGCCGGCCCGTCCGCACCGCTCGTTGTGCATCGTTGGAAAAGGCAAGTGGCATGAGAGCACGGCCACGGCCCGGTGTCCATAAGGCCGCCGCTACCGGGCGCGAGAACCGACCCCGCTCACGCGCCCTGCCGCGACGGCGGGTTGAGCTTGCGGAAGTAGGTCCAGCTGGTCTCGTTCGGTTCGGTCCACCGCTCCGGCGCATGTGCGAACTCGGGGTGCCGGTCGGCGATGTAGGCGCGGGTGCGCTCCGGCACCTCGGTGTAGGAGCCGAGCTTCCGGCCCCGGCAGTGGAAGGTCAGTCCGCCCGGTGCCTGGCCCCGGGCCATCCACGGCAGCCACGGGGACATCCTCGTCCACGACATGGTGGCGGGCACACCGGGCGCCGAACCGGCCAGGTCCGCCCGGTCGGCGAAGAACTGGAACAGCTCCAGCGCCCGGTAGGTGTCCCCGGACGAGTGCCGCGGGTACTCCGCGACGGGCAGCGGCGACGGGTAGGACAGCGGGATCTCCAGGCTGAAGCACACCTGTCTGCCCAACTCCGTCACCGGCACCGGGAAGGGCCGCCACTTCTGGTTGGCCGGGTCGTTCCAGACGTGCACCACCGGCAGGTTCTGCCAGGTCTCCAGGATCTCGCGGGTGAGCGGGTCCAGGTAGAAGGCGGCCTCGCGGGTGAGCAGTCGGTAGGCGTCGGGACCGGCCTCGGCATCCTGGACGAGGCGGGCCACATTGACCCCCTCGAAGCCGAACAGACGCTGGTAGGGCTGGTCGGGAGCCCAGGAGTACACATCGCCCGACCACCAGTACGTGACCTCCTCCCCGTCGAGGGAGGCCCGGGTGCGGGCGAGGGAGCGGAGCAGTTCGGCGGGTGTGGTCATACGCAGCACTCTGCGCGAGGGCCGCGCCGGCCGGGGGCGGAACACCGCCTCGCGGACCCGAACGGCCGAAAACCGCCGGTCCGTGGCCCGGCCGACCCCGGACCACGGAGCTCCAGCTGCGGAAGACCGGTGAATTAGCCGATGGCGCGGCTGTCCCGCGCCCGGAACCTTGAGCGGGCAGGCAACCCCGAACTCGCATCCCCTCAGGAGTGCCCCATGCGTCGTCGTTCACCGCGCCGGCTCCTCGGCGTCCTCGCGGCCGTCACGGTCGCGTTCACCCTCTTCTCCTCGGCGTCCACGGCCGGTGCCGCCGAGACGTCGGCCCCGGCTACGGCCCGCGCGGCCGCCGTGCAGCCGCTGTCGACCGGCACCCCGGTCGTCTTCGTCCACGGCTACACAGGCAGTGCCTCCAACTGGGTCACCGCCATGAGCGTCTTCCGCCTCAACGGATGGTCCAGCTCCAACCTGTTCGCGTACGAGTACGACTCCTACGGCAACAACATCACCAACGCGCAGGGCCTCGCCGCCTTCGTCAACGGAGTGAAGTCCCGGACCGGCGCGAGCAAGGTCGCGATCGTCAACCACTCCATGGGCGGCCTGGTCAGCCAGTACTACCTGAAGGTGCTGGGCGGCAACAGCAGCGTCAGCCACCTCGCCTCCATCGCCGGCGCCAACCACGGCACCACGGCCGCCGGTGCCTGCCTGATCTACACGACCTGCCAACAGATGTACCCGGGCTCCTCGTTCATCTCCCAGCTCACCTCCGGTGACGAGACCCCGGGCGACACCAAGTACGCCACCTGGTACTCGGCGTGCGACGGCGTCATCCTCCCGTACACCAGCACCCGCCTGACCGGTGCGACGAACAACAACGTGATTTGCCAGAACCACATCGGATACCTGGCGGACACGGTTGTGCTCGGCCGGGTCGCGCGGTTCATCGCCTCCTGACCCCGCGCGTCCCGGAAGGGTCCGGTCCCCGACGCCGCGTCGCCGGGGCCGGACCCCTCACGTGCGCCGACGGGCCCCGCTCAACCGGCCCGTTGCGAGCACGGCCATCGCCGAGGTGGCCGCCGCCCCGACCGCGAAGCCGCCGTGCGCGCCGTACGCGTCCACCGCACTTCCCGCCGGCGCCGCCGCACCGGCCGACCCGGCGCCGCCGCACCGGCCGACCCGGCGCCGCCGCACCGGCCGACCCGGCGCCGCCGCACCGGCCGACCCGGCGGCGCTCGCGGAGTTCAGCCAGGTGAACGCCCGGGTGAGCGCGGCGGGGTGCACCGATGCGGAGGTGATCACTGAGGAGAGGACCAGCACCGGTGGGACCGCGAGGCCGGTCACGGTGAGCGCGATCCCCATCCCGGCGGGAGTGCCGACGATCAGGAGGGGTACACACGCCACCACCGAACAGGCTGTGATCACGGCGAGCTGAGCGTCCGACGAGCCGTGCCACCGCCGCAGTCCGTAGAGCCACCCGGCCGGCAGACCGGCGCAGTTCGACACCGCGTGCAGCGGCGCGGCCGCACCCGGCTCTCCGTGCTGTACCGCGAAGGCCGTCACCGAGACCTGCATCGCACCGAAGTACAGCCCGAGGGCCAGGTTCACCCCGAACTGTGCCGCGAAGCCAGCCCGCAGCAACGAGCGCCCCGCGTCGCGGCGTTCGGCGGCGGCGGCAGGTGCGGGAGCCGTGCGGCGCTGTGCGGCGAGGGCCGGCCCGCCGCCCGCCACCAGGGCCGTGGCCGGCACCATGCCGTACGCCGGATCGCCTCCCGCCCCGGCCGCGGCGACGAGAGCGGGACCGGTCAGGTAGCACGCCCCGTTGGCCAGCGACTCCAGCGCGAAGGCGGTGGGCAGGGCCTCCCGCCCGTCCCGGAGCAGCGCGGACCAGCGGGCGGCGGACAACGCCCCCAGCTGCGGGATCGTGCCGCCCGCCAGCGCCCCCGCCGCCGCGAGCACGCCGGGCGGTGCGCCGGCCGAGGCGAGGGCCAGCAGCGAGGCCACGGAGGCGGTGTGCGCGAGGAGGCGGGGCCGACCGCACGGGGTCGTCGGCGTCCTGAGCTGCCGACCCGTGGTCATCGCCTGGAACCGTCCAGTGCTGGCGCGGGGCGGGGACGCGCACCCCACGCCGGCTCCGTCACCGGGCAGTGGTCTCTCGAATGGTTGCGATGGCGACCGGCGGGCCGAGCGCTCCCGGCCGCCGATGCGGCGAGCGTAGACGGGGCAGCGGACGACGTCCACCCTCACCGGCCACGCGACGGGCCGTCCGGGGCCGGGGGGCTCTCGCCCCGAACGCCACGATTCCGTGACAGGCCCGGCGCCCCGCCGCTCACCCCCGCAACCCGTAGAAACGCATCGCCGAATTCGGCTCGAACCCGATCCGCGGATACACCGGCGCCCCGGCCGCCGTCGCGTGCAGGGTGGCGCGTGTGAGGCCGGTCGCTCTGGCCCCCTCGTACAGCGCCTTGCGCGTCACGGCCTCCCCGTACCCCCGGCGCTCCCAGCGCGGATCGGTCGCGACCAGGACGACGAACAGCCGGCCCGCCGCCTCGACGGTCGCCGCACACGTCACCGGCTCACCCTGCCGAAGCCCGAGATAGGCGTGCACCCCGCTCCTCCACAGCGCGGACCCCGCGAGCCCGTCGCGGCCCGCCTCCGGAGGGAAGCCGTAAGCACGCGAGTTGAGGTCCGCGTAGGCCAGCAGCTGCTCCTCCTCACTCACGCGTACGAACTCCAGCTCGGGGTGGGCCGGTTCGGGAAGCGGGAACAGGTCGCCCGCCATGCCCGTACCGGGGAAGGCGTACTCCAGGCCCGCCCGCTCGGCCGCCTCGTCCAGCGAGGCGCGGGCCTCCTCGTCGAGGAGGTCCTCGAAGACCCAGAGGAAGCCGGGCCGCCGCTTGGCCCGCATGATCGCAGCCGCCTCGGCCAGGCGGCGTTCGGCGAGCCGGGCGTCCGCGCCGACGTCGGTCAGCGTGACGCAGTTCCAGAACGCGAAACCGCAGTCGGCCCAGCGCACGGCGATCCCCGGCAGGTCCCGTACGTCCGCGCCGGCGTCGCGGTCGAGCACCATGGCCCGCCAGACGACGGCGAGTTGTTCCATCGACTCCACCGATGCGGCGAGATCCGCCATCTCGACTCCCCAGGTATCGGGCGCGCGCGAGGAGTCGTCCGGGCGTGGACGGCCCTCCGCCCGCCGTCACCGGGAGCCTAGGTCCGGGCCGGCCGCCCGCGGGGGTGATTCATGGACCCGTGCACCTTTCGAGGCGGCCCCGGGAGAACGGGCTTGACCTGGAGCGCACTTCAACGCAGAGCATGAGGGACATGAACAACACGAACCCCGGCATCGTCCTGGGCACCATGGGCTTCGGCACGCAGGTCGACTCCGACACGTCCTTCGCGATCCTCGACTCCTTCGTCGCCGGCGGCGGCGACTGGCTCGACACCGCGAACTGCTACTCCTTCTGGGCAGACCCGAGCGGCGTCGGCGGCGCCAGCGAGCGCGTGATCGGCGCCTGGCTCCGGGCCCGGCCCGGTGCGCGCGACTCCGTGCGCATAGCGACCAAGGTCCGGCAGAACCCGCTCGTCCCGCACTCCTGGCCGCAGAGCGCCGAGGGTCTCTCCGCCCGCGCCGTCCACGCGGGCATGCGGGAGAGCCTGGAACGCCTCGGCGTCGACCACGTCGACATGCTGTGGGCGCACGCCGAGGACCGCACCGTGCCCCTGGCGGACACCGTCGGGGCCTTCGGAGAACTCGTCGCCGAGGGAACCGCCCTGCGGGTCGGCGCGGCCAACCACACCGCCTGGCGCGTCGAGCGCGCCCGCTCGCTCGCCCGGGAACAGGGCGCCGAGCCGTGGACCGCTCTGCAACTGCGCCACTCGCTCGTCCAGCCGCGCCCCCTGACCCCGCTCGCCGAGGGCGGCCACCGACACCTCACCCCCGATGACCTGGACCTCGCCGCGTCCGAAGGGCTCGACGTGTGGGCGTACAGCTCCCTGCTGTGGGGCTCCTACACCCGCCCGGACAAGCCCTTCCAGGACATCTACGACCATCCCGGAACCTCCCGGGTGCTCGCGGTCCTGGACGAGGTGGCCGAGGAGGTCTCCGCGACGAAGAACCAGGTCGTCCTGGCCTGGCTGCTCCACCAGGGCATCGCCCCCATCGTCGGCGTCAGCCGCGTCCAGCACGTCGAGGAAGCGCTCGCCGCCCGGGACGTCCGGCTCAGCGGCGAACAGATGGCGCGCTTCGAGGCGGCGCGCTAGCGGGGGCGTTCCTCGCGGGCGCGGGGCAGGGCGGGTGCCTCGTCGTCCTCCGCCTCCACGCCCAGCCCGGCCAGCAGCCGCAGCCCGTCCTCGGCTGCGCTGCCCGGGGCGGCGGAGAGCACGATCATCTCCCCGCCCGGCGCGTCCGCCAGGGCGAAATTCTCCTGGTGCAACTCCAGCAGCCCGACCAGCGGGTGCCGGTACACCTTGCGTCCGTGCGTCCGGGCGCGCACGTCCGCGCGGGCCCACAGCCGGCGGAAGCGGTCGCTGCCCATCGACAGCTCCCCGATGAGCGAGGCCAGCCGCGCGTCGTCGGGGTACTTGCCGGCGGCCAGCCTCAGATGACCGACCGCGTCCAGGGTGCACTGGTCCCACTCGGCGTACAGACCCCGCTCGGTCTCCTCCAGGAACAGGTGCCGGGCGGTGTTCAGCCCCGGCAGCGGCCGGCCGTACAGCAGCCGGGCGAGGCGGTTGCCCGCGAGGATGTCCATGCGGTGGTCCATGAGCACCGCGGGGGCGTCCACGACCAGGTCGAGGACCCGCAGCACCTCCGGCCGTACCCGCCCGCCCGGAGCCTTCGAGTGCCGACGGCGCTGCCGGGCCAGCCGGTCGAGGTGCTCGCGCTCGGTGTCGTCCAGGCCGAGGACGCGGGCGAGCGCGTCCAGCACCTGCTCGGAGGGCTGGGTGGCGCGGCCCTGCTCCAGGCGCACGTAGTAGTCGACGCTGACCCCGGACAGGTGCGCGACCTCCTCGCGGCGCAGCCCGTTGACCCGACGGCGGCTGCCGGCGGAGATACCGGCCGTGGCCGGGTCGACCCGTGCGCGCCGGGTCCGCAGGAATCCCGCGAGATCGTCCATGGCCCCAGTATGGCCACGCCCGCCGCGCACGAGGGTGGCCCTGCCGGTACCAGGAAGTCCCGTCCGACGGAAGCGGCGCCCCTGAACAAGGAGCGCCGGGGCGGCCAGGATCGAGGCATCCGATCCGAAGGAGCCCGCCATGAAGACGCTCATCGTCCACGCCCACCCCGAGCCGCGGTCCCTCAACAGCTCGCTGAAGGACCTCGCGGTCTCGACGCTGGAGGCCGCCGGGCACGAGGTACGGGTGAGCGACCTGTACGCGATGGGCTGGAAGGCCGTCGTCGACGCCGCGGACTACGGTCCCGAGGCCTCGACCCCCCTGAAGGTGGCGCGCGACTCCGGCCGCGCCTTCGACGCCGGGACGCTCACCCCGGACGTGCGCGCCGAGCAGGAGAAGCTGCTGTGGGCGGACACCGTCATCTTCCAGTTCCCGCTGTGGTGGTACTCGATGCCCGCGATCCTGAAGGGCTGGGTGGACCGCGTGTTCACCTTCCACTTCGCGTACGGCGTCGGCGAGCACAACGACACCGAGTACGGCGAGCGCTACGGCGAAGGCACGCTCGCCGGCCGCCGGGCCCTGCTGTCGGTGACGGTCGGCGGCCTGGAGTCCCACTACTCGTCCCGGGGCATCAACGGCCCCGTCGACGACCTGCTGTTCCCGATCCAGCACGGCATCCTCTACTACCCGGGCCTGGAGGTACTGCCGCCCTTCGTCCTCTACGGCACCGACCGGATGACCGAGGCGGACTACCCGGAGGTGGCCAAGGCATGGGAACAGCGCCTGCTCACCCTGGAGTCGACCGACCCGGTCCCGTTCCGCCGCCAGAACTCCGGCGACTACGAGATCCCCTCCCTGCACCTCAAGGAGGGCTTGGAACCGGTCGGCCGCACAGGCTTCGGCCTCCATGTGAAGCGGTGAGGTTCCGCTAGCCTCGGCGCCCATGATGCGGAGGAAGCGGTCGACGTCCCGGGTCCTGCTGGTCGACGAGGAGGACCGGCTGCTCCTGCTGTGCGGTCGCGACCCGCGCAGACCGGGCGCCAGGTGGTGGTTCACCGTCGGAGGAGGAGTCGAGCCGGGGGAGAGCCCCATACAGGCCGCTGTCCGCGAGACCTGGGAGGAGACGGCCCTGAGGATCGCGGGCGACAGGCTGGGCCCGCTCGCCTGGACGCGGCAGACGCTCTTCAGCGTCGACGGCCGGTTCTACGACCAGTACGAGGAGTACCGCCTGGCCCGCGTCACGGCGGACGAGGTCCGCTCCATGAACGTCGAGACGGAGGAGGCCCGCTACGGGCACCGCTGGTGGACCGTGCCGGAGCTGGCGGTCACCGTCGAGACCGTCCGGCCCAAGGGGATGGCCGCCCTCCTGCCCGGCCTGCTCACCGCTGCCGAGGCGGACACGGGCCGGGCGCCGCTGCATCTGGGGGACTTCGACGAGGACGCCGATCCGGAGTGAGCGCAGGTTCCTGAACCCGGTCATCGACCGTACCGGCGCGGGAATAGGTGCCGACGCGGGGAGTTGTCGATTGCATTAGTGCGCGTCTGCAAGTATTGTCGATGCATGTAAGAGGCGCTTGCATTTACGTGCGCGAGTCGGCGGCGATCCAGGTCGCCGCCCGCGCCGCAGCGCGACGTCGAGGACGAAAAGGACCACCCCCCATGACCTCCGCACCCCACATCACCCTCAACAACGGCGTACGCATGCCCCAGCTCGGCTTCGGCGTCTTCCAGGTCCCCGACGACGAGACCGCCGCCGCGGTCGGTCACGCCCTGGACGCCGGCTACCGCAGCATCGACACCGCCGCGGTGTACGGCAACGAGCGCGGTGTCGGCCGGGCCATCGCCGATTCCGGCGTGCCGCGCGAGGAGCTCTTCGTCACCACCAAGCTGTGGAACGCCGATCAGGGCTACGACCAGGCCCTCGACGCCTTCGACGCCTCCCTGGCCAAGCTGGGCCTGGACCACGTCGACCTCTACCTCATCCACTGGCCCACCCCGGCCCGCGACCTGTACGTGGAGACGTACAAGGCCCTGGAGAAGATCCTCAGCGACGGCCGCGCCCGCGCCATCGGGGTCTCCAACTTCCAGGTCCCGCACCTGCGGCGGCTCATGCAGCAGACCGGCACGGTCCCGGCGGTCAACCAGGTCGAGCTGCACCCCGGCCTCCAGCAGGCCGAGCTGCGCGCCTTCCACGCCGAGCACGGCATCGCGACCGAGGCGTGGAGCCCGCTGGCCCAGGGCGCGGTGCTGGAGGACGGGGCGATCACCCGTATCGCTCAGGCCAACGGCGTAACCCCCGCGCAGGTCGTGCTGCGCTGGCACCTTCAGACGGGCAACATCGTGATCCCCAAGTCCGTCACGCCCGCCCGCATCCGGCAGAACCTCGACGTCTTCGGATTCGAGCTCACCGGCACCGACCTGGCCGACATCGCCGCCCTCGACCGGGGACTGCGGACGGGACCGGACCCCGACACCCTCAACTGACGCAGTGCGGCGCCCGTCCGGCCGGACGGGCGCCCGACCGCCCACCCGCGCGGGCAGCGCCCCGGGCACGAGGAGGACCCGCCCATGCACATCGATCTCTCCGGCCGCACCGCCCTGGTGACCGGCTCCACCCAGGGCATCGGCGAGGCCATCGCCGTAGGGCTGGCCCGCGCCGGGGCGCACGTCGTCGTGAACGGCCGCGGCCGGGAACGCGTCGCCGAGGCCGTGCACGCCGTGCGGACCGCCTCGGGCAGCGACGAGGTCACCGGCGCGGCGGGCGACCTCGCGACCGAGGACGGCACCGCTGCCGTGCTGGAGGCCGCGCCCGCGGTCGACATCCTGGTCAACAGCCTCGGCGTCTTCGGATCCGCCGCCCCGCTGGAGATCGACGACGCGGAGTGGCGCCGCTACTTCGAGATCAACGTCCTCTCCGCCGTCCGGCTCATCCGCGCCTACCTGCCGGCCATGAAGGAGAAGGGGTGGGGGCGTGTCCTCAACATCGCCAGCGACTCCGCCGTGGTCATCCCCGCCGAGATGATCCACTACGGCATGACGAAGACCTCGCTGCTCGCCGTCTCCCGTGGCTTCGCCAAGGACGCCGCCGGCACCGGAGTCACGGTCAACTCCGTCATCGCGGGCCCCACCCACACCGGCGGCGTCGGGGACTTCGTCCGCGAACTCGTCGGCGACGACCTCCCCTGGGACGAGGCCCAGCACGAGTTCATGGTCAGGCACCGTCCCCAGTCGCTGCTGCAACGCCTGATCGAGCCGGA
Organism: Streptomyces sp. 2131.1; assembly: GCF_900105515.1. Lineage (GTDB taxonomy): Bacteria > Actinomycetota > Actinomycetes > Streptomycetales > Streptomycetaceae > Streptomyces > Streptomyces drozdowiczii. Next base: position 6,821,948 of record NZ_FNSY01000001.1, read on the forward strand.
GGAGATCGCGAACATGGTCGTCTACCTCGCGTCCCCGCTCGCCTCCGCGACCACGGGCGGCGCACTCCGCGTGGACGGCGGGTACGTCGACTCGATCCTGCCCTGAGCCCGCCCGCCGCTACCGCTCGTCCGCGCCGGCGTCCTGCGCCGCCATCACCTCGTCGCCGTGCTCGAACGCCCACGCCCCGATGGCGTCGATGGGCCCCAGCAGGGTGCGCCCCAGAGGGGTGAGGGCGTACTCGACGTGGGGAGGGGAACCGGGGTACGCCTGCCGGGACACGAGCCCGTTGAACTGGAGGCGGCGCAGCGTCTCGGTGAGCACCTTGGAGCTGATCGACCCGATGTGCTCGCGCAGTTCGACCGGGCGGCGGGGGCCGTCGCGCAGCGACCAGAGCACCACGGCGTTCCACGTGTGGGAGAGCAGGTCGAAGGCCAGGCGTGCGCGGCAGTCGGCGAGGAAGGCGTCGGTGGTCACGTACCAGATGGTGCCCGAGCGGCGTTCTAGCGTCGACGCGAACGGCTGAACGGGCCGCCGTCGAAAGGACATGCGTGATGAAGATCGGCGTACTGGGCGCGGGGAACATGGCGCAGGCGCTCGCCACCCACTGGGCGCGGGCCGGACACGACGTGGTCGTCGGAGGCCGCGACACGGACCGGGCCCAGCGGCTCGCGGCGCGTCTCGGCGGCGGCGCGAAGGCCCGCGGGCTGCGCGAGGCGGCCGCCTACGGTGACGTGGTGCTGGCCGCACTGCCCTTCGGTGCCGGGGCGGAGGTGGTGGGGGAGCTGCGCACGGCTCTGGAGGGCAAGGCGCTGATCGACTGCTCCAACCCCGTGGGCCCCGGCTTCCGGCTGCTGACCCGCGACGGCCGCTCCGCGGCGGAGCGACTGGCCTGCGCGGCTCCGGGAGTTCATGTGGTCAAGGCGTTCAACCTCTGCCACGAGGACGTGTGGCGCATGGCCCCGCCCGTCTTCGACGGCCGGCCGCTGGCCGTACCGGTGTGCGGGGACGACGAACCTTCCCTCGCGCGCGTACGCCGGCTCGTACGGGACACCGGGTGCGAACCCGTGCCGGGCGGCGGGCTGGAGCGCGCGGGACTCCTGGAGGCCACGGCGGCGCTGTTCATCGGCCTGTGGGTGGGCGAGGGCGCGGACGCCCAGGCGATCGCACCGCCGCTGGCGTACGCGGCAGGCCCCGCGCGCGGGTGACGGGGCGCCGGCCTCGCACCACCCCGCATCGTTGACGTGCGCATGGCGCTTCGCTAACTTCGGAGAGCGTTCTCCTGCTCGCCGGCGGAGCGCCATCCGTCACCCCCAGACGTTCCGGGAGCCCTCCCATGAAGCCTGCGCGATCCAGGGCAGCCCTCTTCGGTGCCGTACTGACAACGTTGTCAGCCCTCCTTGCGGGTGCCGTGCCCGCCGCCGCCGCACCGGAGGCGGCGGTGTGCAACAAGTACTGCGACGCGCGGGACCCGGCGCTCAGCCCGCAGGAGCGGATCCCCGTCACTGCCACGGTGTCCTCGCGCACGATCGCCCTCCATATCGACGACACGGACGCGATGGGCTGGGGTTCCATCGACAACGGGGGCGAGGGCGACCACGTCTGGCTCGACCGCTCCATGGACGGCGGCAGGACCTGGGCCTCGGGCAGCAAGCTGGGCGAGACCGCCGTGCCGGCCGGGGGACGGGGCTGGCGCACCCAGATGTACAACGTGGACGACTGGAACACGCAGGGCGTCGGCGCGCTGCGGGCCTGCGGGCAGCCCGCGGGCGGCAGTGCCATCGCGTGCACCCCCTGGGCCCGCACCACCTGGAACGCGGGCAGCAGGAGCACCGCCGCCGCGACCGCCCTGATGATGTCGTACGACCGGGGCACCAAGCTCTTCGGCGGCAACGGCTGGTGGACGGCCGCCAACGCGCTGACCGCCGTCGTCGACAACATCCGGATCACCGGCATGGGCAGCTACCGGTACGCCATCGCCGACACGTACGAGAAGAACATCAACGCCCAGGGCGGGCAGTTCCGCAACGAGTACCTGGACGACACCGGCTGGTGGGGCCTCGCCTGGATCGCCGCGTACGACCTGACGGGGGAGAGCCGCTACCTCGACACCGCACGGGCCGACGCGGACCACATGTTCGCCAACTGGAACGGCACCTGCGGCGGCGGGGTCCGGTGGAACACCGACGGCAACTACAAGAACGCCATCACCAACGAACTCTTCCTCCGGCTCACGGCGGCCCTGCACAACCGCATCCCCGGCGACACCGTGTACCTGGAGCGGGCGAGGAACGAGTGGGACTGGTTCCGGCAGAGCGGCATGATCAACGGTGACCGCATGATCAACGACGGACTCGACGGCAACTGCGCCAACAACGGCCAGCCGACCTGGACCTACAACCAGGGTGTCGTCCTGGGCGCGCTGACCGAACTGCACCGGGCCACCGGCGACGCCGGCCTCCTGACGACCGCGCGCGGCCTGGCCGACGCGTCCACCGTCCGCCTCCAGACCGACGGCGTCCTGCGCGAACCCGGCGAGGGCGACGGCTGCTCGGGGGACGGCCCCAGCTTCAAGGGCGCCTACGTGCGCGGCCTCGGCGTCCTCGACCGCGAGCTCTCCGATCACCCGTATGCCGCGGCCCTCACCCGGTGGGCGGACAGCGCCTACACCCGCGACCGCAACGCCCTCGACCAGTACGGCCCGCACTGGAACGGCGGCGGCGGGTCGACCGACTACGGCTGCCAGCAGAGCGCGCTCGACCTGCTCAACGCCGCCACCGGCTGACCCCCCGGGGCGCCCGTTGCGCGAAATGCCGGGCGCCGTCACCCGTGCAGGGACTGGGGCTAGTACGATCCTCTGATGAGCAATGCGGATGCGGCCGGAGTGATCCGCGTGGTCGGCGCGGCGACGAACAACCTCAGGGACGTCACCCTCGATGTGCCCAAGAAGGCGCTCACGGTCGTCACCGGGGTGTCCGGCTCCGGCAAGTCGTCGCTGGTGCTGGACACGATCGCGGCCGAGGCCCAGCGGCTGGTCAACGACGCCTACCCGACGTTCGTACGCAACCGGCTGCCCCAACTGCCCGCGCCCGAGGTCCAGTCGATGGACGGGCTCACCTTCACCGCACTCATCGACCAGCGCCGCTTCACCGGGAACGCCCGCTCGGTCGTGGCCACCGCCTGCGACGTCGCACCGCTGATGCGGCTGGTGTTCTCCCGGATCGGCGAACCCTCGGCCGGCTACACACCCGCGTACTCCTTCAACGACCCGACCGGGATGTGCCCGGAATGCGAGGGCATCGGCACCGTCGTCGACATCGACCCCGACGAACTCATCGACCCCGACAAGTCCATCAACGAGGGGCCCGTCCGGTTCAGCCAGTTCCGGCGCGGCGGATACCGGTGGAAGCGGTTCGCGTACAGCGGCCTGTTCGACCGGGACAAGCCGCTGAAGGACTACACGGACGAGGAGATGGACCTCTTCCTGCACGCGGAGCAGCTGAAGCTTCCGGACCCGGACCCGGAGTTCCCGAAGACCGCCCGCTTCGACGGCGTCATCACCCGCATGCGCGACACGTTCGTCAAGAACCACCCGACGAAGATCTCCGCCCAGGTCCGCGCGGAACTGGACCGTATCACCACCCGCCACACCTGCCCGGAGTGCCGCGGCGCCCGGCTCAACGCGGCGGCCAGGGCCAGCCTCATCGACGGCCGTTCCCTCGCGGACTGGTCGGCCATGTCCGTCACCCGGCTGCGGGAACTGCTGGCGGAGACCCACGACCCGCGCGTCGAACCCGCGCTCGACGGCATCCGCGCCACCCTCGACGCCCTGCGCTCCGTCGGCCTCGGCTACCTGTCCCTGGACCGGACCTCGTCCACGCTCTCCGGCGGCGAGGCGCAGCGCGTGAAGATCGTCCGGCACCTGGGCAGCGCCCTCACCGACGTCACCTATGTGTTCGACGAGCCCTCGGTCGGCCTCCACCCCGTGGACGTCCACCTCCTCACCCATCTGCTGCTCCAGCTGCGGGACGCGGGCAACACCGTGCTCGTCGTCGAGCACCACCGGCAGATGATCGGCATCGCGGACCACGTCATCGACGTCGGGCCGGGCGCCGGGACCGAGGGCGGGCGGATCGAGTTCGAGGGCACGCCCGACGCGCTCCGCGCGAGCGGTACGGTTACCGGGCGCCTGCTCGGGACCCCGCTGGAGGTCGCGACCACCGCCCGCCCGTGGCGCGGCTCCACCGTCGTCCGGAAGGCCGGGGCCAACAACCTGACGGGCTTCGACGCCGAGATCCCGCTCGGCGTCCTCACCGCCGTCACCGGGGTCGCCGGCTCAGGCAAGAGCTCGCTCGCCACCCGGGAACTCCCCGCCCAGCACCCCGGATTCACCGTCGTGGGCCAGGACCCGCTGCGCGGCGGGGCGCGGTCCACCTCGCTGTCCATCCTCGGGGTTGCCGACCACGTCCGGGGCGCGTTCGCCCGCGCGTCGGGCCTCGACCCGTCCTGGTTCAGCTTCAACTCCAAGGGCGCCTGCCCCGCCTGCCGCGGCAAGGGCCACCTCACCACCGAGCTGGCGTTCCTCGACGACGTCTCCACCCCGTGCGACGTCTGCGGCGGCCGGCGCTTCAACGACACCGCCCTCGGCGTCACGGTCAACGGCAGCACCATCGCCGACGTCCTCGGCATGGCGGCACACGCGTGCGCCGAGCAGTTCCCCGACGATCCCGACATCGTCGCCGCGATGTCCTGGCAGGAACGCGTCGGGCTCGGCTACATCGCGGTCGGCCAGTCGCTCGACACCCTCTCGGGCGGCGAGAAGCAGCGGCTCCTCCTGGCGCGCCACGTCAGCCAGGTGGAGGACATGGCCGGCGAGCGGATCGTCCTGGACGAGCCGACCACCGGACTGCACCCCAGCGACGTCGACCGGATCAACGTGCTCTTCGACGACCTCCTGGACGCCGGTGCCACGCTCGTCGTCGTCGAACACAACCTCCGCGTCGTCGCCCGCGCCGACCACGTCATCGACATCGGCCCCGGCGCCGGCACCGACGGCGGCCGGGTCGTCTTCACCGGCACCCCCGCCGCGCTCCTCGACGACGCCGCCTCCCTGACCGGCCGCGCGCTCCGCCTCGCCTCCTCGCCGGACTCCTGACCCGACGCGGACCCGCGCGCCGGCGGGCCCACGCCCGTACGGCACAGTGGGGCCATGACCGGCTACGAGACGATGTCCTACCACCTGGAGACCGAGCGGCTGATCCTGCGGCCCTGGGCCGAATCCGACGCCGCCGACTTCAGCGAGCTGCTGTCCGAGCGCGGCGGGGCGACCTACACGGTGGAGCGCGCCCGGCAGGCCATCGCCGGTCTGCTCGCGGGCACGGAGAACACCGGCATCGCGCTCCTGCCCATCCAGCGCCGCGACGAGGGCGACTTCATCGGCTACTGCGGCCTCATCATCGGCCGCTCCACCCTGGAGGAGCCCGAGATCGCCTACGAGCTGTTCCGCCGCGCGCACAACCGGGGTTACGCCACCGAGGCGGCCCGTGCCGTGGTCGCGGCCGCCGCCGCGACCGGGCGGCAACGGCTCTGGTCGACCGTCGCCACCTGGAACGAGCCCTCGCTCCGTGTCCTGGAGAAGCTCGACTTCGTACAGGACCACCTCTCCACCGAGGAGAACGGCGAAATCGTCTGGCTCACCCGCGAGTTGCCGTAGCCCCTACGGTCGGCGCCGGTACGCGAACACCCATCGGTTCCCCTCCAGCGCGTCGTTCGGCTCCGGCAGCGGACCGCGCCCGTGCCGGCGGGTGAACTCGAACGGCGTGTGCGTCGAGGCCGACCACCCCCTGGCCTCCAGGCGGCCCGCGGAGTCGGGGCGGGGGCCCTTGTCGAAGAGGTCGAGCAGGTCGATGCCGATCTGCTCCCGCGTCGCCGTGTAGATCGCGCTGTCGCGGTACGCCATCAGGTCCGCCTCCAGCTTCGCCTCGAACGCCAGGGCGCTGCCCTCGGCGGCCAGCAGGTCCACGGTGTCGACGAGATACGTCTCGGCGGGCCCGGGAAGGTAGAAGAGCAGGCCCTCCGCCAGCCAGATGCTCGGCGCGGCCGGGTCGAAGCCCGAACCGGTCAGCGCGGTCACCCAGTCGTCCCGCAGATCGACCGGCACCGGCACGCGTCGCACCCTCGGGGCGGCCGACAACTCCGCGAGCACCTGGTGCTTGAAGGCCAGCACACCCGCCCGGTCCACCTCGAAGAACACACAGTCCGACGGCCAGTCCAGCCGGAACGCCCGCGTGTCCAACCCGGCACCCAGCAACACCACTTGGCGGACACCGGTGAGCACCGACCGTACGACGAAGTCGTCGAGGACCCGGGTGCGCAGCCCGAAGTAGCGGGCGAACCTGCCCCACAACGCGTTGTCGTCCCCGTCCGGGACCTGCTCGATGCGCACCGGCCACCCGGCACAGGCCGGTGCCGCCCGTACGAAGTGCTCGGCGTAGACGTCCTGGGCCAGACTGTCGCCGCGGTGACTCTCGATCGCCCGGGACGCGGCGACCAGGAGGGCGGTCAGCCCCACGCCGCCGTCCACCCCCTCCGTGTCCGGGTGCGGTGATGCGGTGGTGCCGATTGCCTCGTTCATCGGGTTCTTCCCTCCGGGAGCAGGACGGGTTTGACCACCCGGCCCTCCTCGCAGTCGCGTTCGGCCTCGTTGATGTCGGCCAGGGGGTAGGTACGGATGAGCTGGTCGAAGGGGAAGCTCCCGGCCCGCCACAGCCCCGTCAGTACGGGGATCAGCAGCCCCGGGACCGCGTCCCCCTCGCAGATGTGGCGGATGCTCCGGCCCCGGTCGAGCGTGCCCGGTTCCAGCGGCAGAGCGGTGTGCAGGCGGGCCACCAGGCCCAGGGTGCCGGTCGGGCGCAGCGCCCGGAGCGCGTCGTTGATGAGCGTGGGCGACGCCGTGGTGTCCAGCGCGAACCGCGCGCCGCCGTCCGTCAGTCGGCGGACATGCTCCGGGAGCCCCGCCGTGCCGGCGTCCAGCGGGACCGCGCCGAACCGTTCGGCGAGTTCCAGGCGTTGCCGATGCCGGTCCACCGCCACGACCGGGACACCGGCAGCCCCCGCCGCCATGACGGCGGCCAGCCCCACCGCCCCGGCGCCGAGCACCAGCAGCGTGTCGCCGGGCCCGGCGCGGAAGGTGTTCAGCACGGCCCCGGCCCCGGTGAGGAAGCCGCAGCCGAGCGGCCCGAGCAGTTCCACGGGCAGGGCGGGGTCCACGCGGACGGCGTTGCGGGCGGACACCAGCGCGTAGTCGGCGAACGACGACTGCCCGAACCACCGGGGAGCCAGCACCTTGCAGTCCGCGTCCGTCAGCCGGGGCGGCTCGTCCGCCCGCCCTCCGAAGAGGTTGAGCGCGGCGAAGGAGTCGCAGTACGCCGGCGCCGCGCCCCGGCAGTTCCGGCAGTGTCCGCAGGAGTCGAAGCTCAGCACGACGTGGTCGCCGACCCCGATCTCCGTGTCCGGTCCGCCCCCGGCCCGGACGACGACTCCCGCCCCTTCGTGGCCGAGTACCGCCGGCAACGGGCTGCGGCCGGCCGACCGCCGTACCGCGAGATCCGTACGGCACATCCCGGCGCCCGCGATCTCGACCAGGATCTCGCCCGGCGCCGGTTCCGTGTCCAGGACGACGTCCTCGACCGCGAACGGTTCCTCGTACGAGCGCAGCACCGCCGCCCGGAATCTCGTCGTCATGCGTCCTCCGGGCGGTGGACGACGAACGGGCGCAGGTTGCCGTACAGCCCCCACGGCCCGCCCGCGACGCCGACCCCGCTGTCCTTGATCCCTGCGAAGGGCTGGGCGAGGGACAGCTCGGCGTGGTGGTTGATCCAGGCCGTCCCGCACTCCAGCCGGTCCGCGACCGCCTCGGCCCGGTCCAGGTCGGTGCCCCAGACCGAGCCGCCGAGCCCGAAGCCGGTGCCGTTGGCCGCGTCGACGGCCTCGTCCACGCTCCCGTACGGCAGCACCGGCAGCACCGGCCCGAACTGCTCCTCCGTCACCACCGCGCTGCCGGGCGGCACATCGGTGAGGATCGTCGGGGCGAAGAAGTAGCCGGGCCCGTCGAGGCGGTGGCCGCCCGCCGCGGCCCGGGCGCCGTCCGCGAGGGCCCGTTCGGTGACCTCCTCCACCCGGACCAGCTGCGGGGCGTTGTTGAGGGGCCCCAGCCGGGTGTCGGGGTCCAGGCCGCTGCCGACGGCGACGGACTTCGCCCGCTGGGCGAGCGCCTCGACCACCTCCGCGTGCAGCCGGGCCGGGGCGTAGACGCGCTTGACCGCCATACAGACCTGCCCGCAGTTGCGGAACGCGGCCCAGAACAGCCGGTCCGCGATCCGCTCCACGTCGACGTCGTCCAGCAGGAGCGCCGCGTCGTTGCCGCCCAGCTCCAGCGTGACCCGGGCGAGGGAGGCCGCCGCCCCCGCGGCGACCGCCCGGCCGGTGGGCACCGAACCGGTGAAGGTGACGTGCCGGATCCCCGGATGGGAGGCCAGCCGCGCACCGAGGGGTTCGCGTCCCGTGACGACGGTCAGTACGTCCTCGGGCAGGGCGGCCGCGAGTACGGACCCCAGCAGCCGGGTGGCGAGCGGGGTGAAGGGGGACGGCTTGAGGACCATGGTGTTGCCCGCCGCCAGCGCGGGCGCGAACTTCGCCGCCGCCAGTTGCAGCGGGAAGTTCCACGGCACGATCGCGGCGACCGGCCCCAGCGAACGCCAGCGGACCTCGCTGCGTACGGGCCGGCCGTCGCTGATCCGCCGCGTCCGCGGGGCCAGCTCCGCGAAGTACCGCAGCCGGGCCGCCGTGCGGGCGGTCTCCGCGTACGACTCGGCCAGCGGCTTGCCCTGCTCCCGGGTGAGCAGCCGGGCGAGGTCGTCGCCGGCCGCCTCCACGGCTTCGGCCGCGCGGAGCAGCGCGTCAGTCCGGGCGGCGGGGTCGGCCCGCCAGCCTGGCCAGGCCCGGCGCGCCCGGCCCACCACGGCGTGCAGTTCTTCCGGCCGCATGTCGGGGGCCTCGTCGAAGGGCTCCCCGGTGGCCGGGTCGACGACCGCGAACCGCGCGGCCCGCCCGGGCACGCGGTTCGCGGCCACCGCGTCGAAGGTCGGCATCCCGCGGTCAGCCCGCGACGGTGACGGCGGCCGCGTGCTCCCGGGCCTGCCGGTCCATCTCCGCCCGGAACGAGGCCACCAGATGCGGCTGGATCCGGCCGGCATTGCGGTCGCCGCCCTCGCAGACCGCCCCGCGAACCCCCACGATGTCCGTGCCGATACGGGTCAGCGTGGGGAGGTCGGCCTGCTTGACGCTGCCGGCGAGCGCCGCGAGCAGACCGGCGGCATGGGTGCGCGCGACGAACTCGGCGCAGACCTCCGGCGGCACGTGGTCGAACAGCCGCGTCCCGTCCTTGATCGCCGTGTCGAGCATGGCCGCGTCGGCGCCGGACCGGGCCGCGATGTCGGGCAGGGCGAGCGGATTGACGCACCCGACGCGGTGGGCGTCGGCATACCCGGAGGCGACGACCAGCGCCTCCGGACGGTAGTCCTTCACCGCCCGGACGACGGCCCGCATGACGTCGATGCCCTGATCGGGCGTCGTGCACCCGTAGAGACCGACCTTGATGTACGTGGCTCCGGAGACCACGGCCCCGAGCGCAGCCTGCGCCACCGTGCCCGGCTTGTACGGGACGTCTCCCACGGTCGCGGACACCGGCTTGCCGGCCGGGACCGCCTCCCGGATCTCCCTGATGACCCAGGGGAAGTTCGCGCCGAGCGACCCCTCGTCGGGCTTCTTCACGTCGACGATGTCCAAGTACTCCGCCGCCTTCGCACAGTCGATGGCTTCCTCGACGCTGTCCGGAGAGATGAGAAGCAACACCATTGGCTCCTTCCACCGCGGAGGTGCGGATCACCTCGTCGACCTGCGGTGCGCTCATCATTTCCGCCGCCCGCGGGCCCCGGTAGGGCGCGCGGGCCCCCCTGGGAGCACGGCCCCCGACCGCAATGCGCCGCACACCCCGGCGCAGGGGAGCACCGTGGGATCATGCGCGGATGAGCGACGACCTGGAAGTGAGCGCGTTGGCGATCAACGTCACTATCCCCACGGAGCTGCGCTGGACAGACACCCGGCGCGGCACGGAGTTCCTCCTCAGCACCCTCAACGTCCGCCTCCTGCCCGACGGCCACCTCGCCGTGAAGGCGTACGGCCGCCCGGCCGAGGGCGGGCGAGGCGCCTACGTGTCGTTCCCGGTGCCCGACCGCCCGGAGCTGACGGCCCTGGTGGCCGAGGCGGCGAGCCGCGCCGGGGCCCTGTGGGCCGCGCACCGGGGTCTCGGCTGAGCGCGCGCCTCGCACGCGCGACGCCCCCGCGAGCGGACCGCTCGCGGGGGCGTCACACAGTCCGGCCCCCGGTCAGGCGAGGGGCGGACGCGGCTCAGCGGTCCAGCGTGAACCTCTGAGCCGCCGATCCGTCGCAACTCTGCTGCGACAGGTGCGCCCCGTTCGCCGTGGAAGCCCCGTCCACGGCCAGGCACTTGCCGCTGTTGCGGGCGACGAAACGGTACTGGCCGGCCGCGCCGGAGGACTCGGCACGCCACTGCTGGTTGGTGCCGCCCACGTACGACCACAGGTGCACCTTGGTCCCGGCGGCGGTCGCCCCAGGTCCGCCGTCGACGTCCCAGACCTTCGTGTTGTGCCGGTTCACGACCTGGTAGGTGCCGTCACCTGTGCTCCGGAACTGCCAGCTCTGGTTGGCGCCGGTGGTGCAGCTCCACTGCTGCATCGCGGTCCCGTCGGCGGTGCCCCAGTCGGCGGCGTCCAGGCAGGCACCGCTGTTGGTGTTCCTGACCCGGTACCAGGCGGACGAGTCGATGGAGCCCGCGGGCGGCTCGGTCGTGCCGTCCGTGCCGTTCCACAGGAAGGTGGCGACCGCGCCGGCGGGCAGCGTGTAGACGAGCGATCTGCCGTTGTCGGTCAGCGAGAACTTCTGCGCGCTCGCGGCCGAGTTGACGACGTACGCGGCACGGGTGCCGTCCGGGTTCTGGAAGGCGACGTTCTCCACCCCGCCGTTGCCCTGGCTGGTGGAGCCGATGCGGGTGGCGCCGGGCTTGACGAACTTGGCGACGTGACCGAGCACGTAGTACTCGGCGTTGCGCGTCACGTTGCCGTTGGCGATCTCCACGACCCCGTTGCAGCGGTCGGAGCAGCCGCCCTGGTGAGGGCCGCCGTTCTGGTCGAGCGCCAGGTTCCAGTCGACGACGGTCTCGCCGCCGTTGCGCATGTTCTGCACGACGAGGTTCTCGGCGTGCCACTTGAGGGTGTCGGCGAACGTCGTGGACCGGTCGGCGCTCTCGGTGCCGGAGCACTCCGTGAAGAAGACGCGCTTGCCGGCGTCGACGACCTGCTGCTGGGCGGAGGGGTTGCCGCCGTAGCAGTGGAACGCCGCACCGATCACCCGGCTCATGCCCGGCGTCCCGTTGAACACCTCCAACGGGTAGTTGGGGTGGTCCCAGTTGTGGTCGAAGGCCAGCAGGTTGGTGGGCAGGCCCGCGGCGGTCAGCGTACGGTCCAGCACCTTGAAGAAGTCCGCCTGCTGCGAGGACGTCATGGTCATCGACGGGTAACTCGCCGCGAACTCTGGCTCGTTCTGCACGGTGAGGTCCGTCAGTGTGATGCCCTGCTGCCCGTAGGCCTTGATCGCCTTGACCAGGTAGTCGGCGTACGCCTGATAGCTCTCCGGCTTCAGGCTGCCGCCGTTGAGCGCGTTGTTGGTCTTCATCCAGGCGGGCGGCGACCAGGGGGTGCCCATGAAGCGGATGGCCGGGTTGACGGAGGTGGCCTGCTTGAGGACCGGGATGATCTCGGCCTTGTCCCGGTCGATGGAGAAGGACCCGGGGCTGTCCTCGTACGTGTAGAGGCTGCTGTCCGCGTTGAAGTCGCTGCTGCCGAGCGGCTGACGCAGGTAGCTGAGCCCGATGCCGTCGCCGCCGGTCGAGAACAGCGAGGTCATCAGCGCGTTGCGCTTGTCCTGCGGCAGGCCCTGGATCAGGTGGGCCGAGGCCCCGGTGACCGAGGCACCCGCCCCGGTGAACCGCTGGCCCTTGCTGTTGGCGTCGACGCGGATGTCGACGCTCTGCGCCGAGCCCGTGAAGGCGACGGTGCCCTCGGCGGACAGCTTCTTCGCGCCGTCGGGGGTGGTGACCCATACCTGCGCCGTGGGGTCGGCGGCCTGGGCCGGCGTGCCGCTGCCGGCCAGGCCGATGGCCGCGACGGCCATCGCCAGGGCGGCGGCTGCGGCGCGCGCCCGGGGACGCGGGGGACTGTCGTGGGACATGTGCGGCTCTCCTTCGGTCATGTCTGGGGGAGGACATGGCGCATCCGGCGGAGCCGTGGCGGGGCGTGGCTCCCTCGGATGACGGCGATATGAAAGCACACCCACTAAGTAGTTAGTAAGTAGCGCGACCGGCTTTGCCGCACGCCGCGTGCCGCGCCCCCGAACGCCCCCAGGTCAGGGCCCGGAGGCCCCGGCCGCCCCGCGTTGTGGCCGGTCTAAGCTGTGCCGGTGAGCAACCAGTCAGCGGGCAGGCCCGGCCGGCCGGCCAAGCCCCGTACCCCCCGAAGCCCCGAAGCCCGGCAGCGCCAGCGGGACATTCTGCACATCGCGATGGACACCTTCGCCGCCCGCGGCTACAACAACGCCTCGCTCGCCGAGATCGCCGACCGGGCCGGCCTCACCCAGGCCGGCGTCCTGCACTACTTCCGGTCCAAGGCGCTCCTGCTCACCAGCGTCCTCGAACTCCGCGACCAGTCGGACATCGAACAGCTGGGCCCGGACCGCCCGCACGGCCTCGCCTTCCTGCGCCACCTCGTCGACACGGCGACCCGCAACGCCGAACGCGAGGGCATCGTCCGCCTCTACGCCGTCCTGTCGGCGGAGTCCGTCACCGACGACCACCCGGCGCAGGAGTACTTCCGGGACCGCTACGACGGACTGCGCACGTTCGTCGCCGACGCCCTCCGCGAGGTGTGCGACCTCCCCGACGGCGAGCCGGAGAGGGTCGAGAACGCGGCCAACGCCGTCATCGCCGTGATGGACGGCTTGCAAGTGCAATGGCTCCTGGCGCCCGGCTCCGTGGACATGGCCGCCTCGACGGACCTCGTACTCACCGCCCTGCTGAGGTCCCTGGCCCCGCACCGGTTCGGCGCGGCGGACTGAACACCGCCACCGGTCATGCCTCCCGGTCCATATGGCGCCGGCAGCCCCGGGGTGCGTCTTCGTAGGCGCAACCCTGGCAAGGCGACTCCTGCGTTCCGGTGATCTTGCGCTCGAGGGCGCTCCGTTCCGCCCGCGGGCGCCGTTACCCGTGGGGCGCGAGCGCGCACCCCACGCACACGACGAGCAAGGATGACCCCCATGGACCGCAGAAGCATGCTCCAGCTGACCTCGGCGGCGACGATCGCCGCAGGACTGGCCGCCGGAGCGGCCGGAACCGCCCACGCGACTCGCAGGGCCGACCGGCAGATCACCCTCAAGGGCACGCGCACGGGCGCGAACATCCCGGACATCCTGACCGCCGGAGTCCCGTACTACGTGCGCTACGACCTGATGGATACCGAGGGCCGCGGCGTGGGAACCGAGAACGCGCACTGCTTGCCCGTGAACGTGGGGCCCGACGGCTCCTACGTCATGGCGACGCTGGTCCTCAGCCTCGACGACGGCATGATCACGGCCTCCACCGCCTTCCAGCGCCCGCTCCCCGCCGTGACCGAACTGCCCGTCAACTCACGCCGGTGGACGCACGAGTTCGCGATCACCGGCGGCACCGGAACGTACAGCGGCGCGGAGGGATCGATCAGCATCGAACACCTCACCCGCGACGAGGACACGCTCACCGTCACGCTGACGGACGGTGCCGCGTAGGGCGCCCGTACGGTACCGGGCCTGCCACCCGGGCAGGCCCTCACCCGGCGAGGCGCCGCGCCGACTCCCCTCAGGACAGGGCGGCGAGTTCTTCGCGGGTGGTCTCGATGTGCTGGGCCATGTTGTGCCGGAGCGCGAGCTCCAGGCACTGCTCCCAGTCGGCGCGGGCCGCCTCTCGGTCTCCGAAGTGGAGGTGGGTGCGGGCCATGGAGTCCAGGCAGTCGGCCGTGCCGCCCGGGTCGCGCATCTCCCGTCGGATGGACAGGGCCTCCGTCTGCGCGTTCAACGCGGCCTCCCTGTCGCCCAGTTTCCGCAGGGAGTCTCCGAGGTTCGTCAGGGAGGTGGCCAGGAAGACCCCGTGGCGCTGCTCGCGCAGCATGCGGACGACCTTCCGGTGGTACGTCGCGGCGAGCGCGTGGTCACCCAGCAGGTCATGGGCTTCCGCGATCCGGTTCAGGGCCAGCGCCTCGCTGCGGTCCCCGGCCGAGTCGCGGTACAGCTCGTAGGACCGTTCGGCGAGGACCAGCGCCTGCGCACCGGCCCCGGACTGGGTGTGCACCGCCGCCATGTTGCCGAGGATGGAGGCCTGGGCCAGGACGTCGCCGGTCTCGGCGAAGAAGCCCAGGGCCGCGCGGAGATGCTCCAGGCATTCCGCGTTGCGCGAGGCCATGCCGTGGGCGACGGCGATCCTGCGGTGGAGCCAGGCCTGGCCGAGCACGTCGTCGTGAGCCACCGCGATCTCCATGGCCTGCCGCAGGCACGCGTCCCACTCGCCGGTCCACCAGTGGGTGGTGGCGTACCCGAACAGCCCGGTGGCCAGGCGCCAGGCGATGTCGGAGCGCCCCGCCCGCCCGGCCCGGCCGATCGCCTCCCGGATCGTGGGCAGTTCGTCCCTGGTCCACGCGATGGCCTGCGCGTCCTCCGTGAAAGCGGGCAGATCCGGGCTCGCGGGCCCGTCGAGCGGCGGCGGCGACTGCGTCTCGTGGCTGGCCACGGCGCTGGCCGCGACCACGGCGCGGGCGTACCAGGTGAGCATCCGTACGACGGCCTCGTCCCGCTCCCGGGCGGGCTCCTCCTCCGCCACGCGCTCGGCCGCGTACTCGCCCAGGAGATCGTGGAGGGCGTACCGGCCGGGTGCCGGGCTGTGCACGAGGTTCGCGTCCACCAGCAGTTCCAGGGCGGCCGCCGCCTCGCCTTCCGCCACCCCCAGCAGCGCCGCTGCCGACCCGACGCCGAACGCGTGCGGCTTCCACACGCCGAGCAGCCGGAACGCCCGCGCCGCAGCCTGCTCCGAAGCGTTGCCGCTGTCACGTATCACGCGGTAGCTCATGTCGAAGGTGTCCTGTACGGCGACCGCGCCCATCGCCAGGGCCCGCAGGCGGCCGGGGCTCGGGGCGAGCCGCTCGGCCAGCAGCTCCAACGGCCAGGAAGGGCGGGAGGCCAGGCGGCCGCCGACGATCCGCAGAGCCAGCGGAAGACCGCCGCACGCCGCCAGGATGCCTGCCAGGGCCGCGGGTTCGCGCTCGATCCGGGCTGCGCCGCACAGCCGGGACAGCAGGGCCAGCTGCTCGTCGGGGCGCAGGGGCTGCAGGGGCATCAGCTCCACGCCCGGCAGCTCGGCCAGCAGATGGCGGCTGGTGACCAGGACCGCGCTCGGGCCGTGCGGCGGCAGCAGCGGGACGACCTGCGCCGCGTCCCGGGCGTTGTCCAGGACCAGCAGCACGCGACGCCCGGCGACGGCCGACCGGAACAGCGCGGCCCGGTCGTCCGTGTCGTCCGGCAGCGCGGCCGGACGGGCCCCGAGGTCCCCCAGGAACCGGGCGAGCAGGTCATGGGCGGTGCGCGGACCCGCGCTGCTGAACCCGCGCAGGTCCGCGTAGAGCGTGCCGTCGGGGAAGTCGTCCCGGAGCAGGCGCGCGGCCTGCACGGCCAGAGCTGTCTTGCCGACACCACCCATCCCCGAGACCACCACCGGCCGCAGGGGCTCGGGCGCTTCCTCGCCCCCGTGGCCCGGCCCGGCCGCCGCCCGGCGCAGAAGGGCCACCACGGCGGCCGCCTCCGCCTCCCGGCCGGTGAACTCCGGTACGGCGGACGGGATCTGGTACGGGGAACGCGGCGCGTCGCCCCCACCGCTCGACGGGACGGGCGCGGCAGCGGGAGGCGCGGGGGAGTCCTCCCCGTTCAGCAGCTGCTGGTAGGTACGGTGGACCGCGGCCCCGGGCTCCGTGCCCAGCTCGTCCACGAGCTGCCGGCGCAGGGCGTGGAACACCTCGAACGCCTCGGCCTGGCGCCCGGTCCGGTGCAGGGCGACCATGAACTGGCGGTGCAGCTCCTCGCGCAACGGGTTCTCGGCGGCCAGGACGCCGAGTTCGCCCAGGACCTCGCGATGGTGGCCGAGGCGCAGACCGGCGTCGAAGGCCCACTCGTGCACCTGGAGGCGCAGCTGATCGAGCTGGTGGACGCGCAGCGACGGCCCGCGCTGGTCGCGGAACCCGGGCAGGTCCGAGAGCGGGGCGCCGCGCCACAGGGCCAGAGCTGCCGCGCACTCCTCGCGGACCTCGTGCCAGTCGCCCGCCCGATGGGCGAGGCCGGCGGCGCGCGCCCGGGCCTCGAACACCTCGATGTCCAAGTCCCCTTCGGCGACGAGCAGTTGGTAGCCGGGCGCCACGGTCCGCAGGCGCTCGCCGCCGGCCGGGGCGAGGATGCGGCGCAGCCGGGTCGCGTGGTTGGCGAAGGACGCCCCGGCGCTGGAGGGAAGGCGCTCGTCCCACATCGCGTCCATGAGCGCGTCCTTGGACACGACGCGGTTCGCCGAGAGAAGCAGGGCGGCCAGCAGGACGCGGACCTTGAGCCCCGCGACCGGCCGCAGCGCCATCCCGTCGTCGACCACCAGGGGCCCGAGCAGCCCGAACCTCAGCACCACGTCCCCCATAGGCGTCAACGGTCGGCGTCCACATGGACGAGGGACCGGCTGGGGACATGGTAAGCCGTGTGACGAGGGCGGACTTCGCAGCCCGGGGCGGGTGCGGGCGCACCCCCGTGCCGCCCGCATCCACCGCGTACACCGGCGCGGGGACGGCCGGTACGGGCAGCGGCCGCTGCCGTCACCGCCCTTGGTCCCGACGACTTTGCCGGAGCGCGCCAACGGCACGCCAACGCGGGGCCAACGCTCAGCCGCTCGAATGCCGGCAGAGGTCGTCGGCGCTCGACGCGTCGGTCTGTGCGGGGATCCGTGCCCGTGCCCGGGCGAGCAGGCCCATGGGGTCGGGTTTCGCCTGAAGGGACGCGAGGACCAGCCGCCACCACTGCTCCAGCCGCTCCGTCCAGTCCCTCCCGCCCGGCATCTCGTCGGTCAGCGTGCAATGCCCGAAGAACCCGCACACCAGCGCCACGGCCGCCGCCGACGGCTCGACGCCCTCCGCGAGCTCGCCCCGTGTCCGGGCCTGGGCGAGGAGCCGGGCGCAGGCCAGCGTCCAGGCGCCGAACGGTGTGGGCACGGGTGCCTCGATGGCGCGGCGCTCCGCCCACAGGCGTGCGCCGGCCCGCGCCAGGACGTCCTCGCTGAGGGACCGGGCGACGCGGAAGCTGAGGACGACCAGCTTCTCCAGCGGCGGGACGCCGGGTGCGGCGTACGCGACGGCGAGCTGCGGCCAGCTGGCGAACTGTTCGCGGACGACGGCCAGCGCGAGCTTCTCCTTGCTGGAGTAGTGGAAATAGATGGCCCCGCTGGTCTTTCCCGAGTGGTCGCTTATGTCATTGACGCTCGTTCCCGCATATCCCCGTTCGACAAATAGGTGTGCTGCCGATTCCAGCAGCACTTTGCGGGTTGCGCGCGCTCTGTCCTGCACCTGTTCCACCTTCGCTCATACGTGCTGGCGCCGCGACGTGAAAATCCATTCCGCTCATCGGCGGAAGGTGTAGTCGCATCGCGCGAAGATCTTATTATCCATCGCCCGGGCCGGTGCCTTCTCGGGCTTTTCGGTGCACTCGAATTGGTGATTGCGGAATGGGCGGGGGCCGAATTAACGTAATGACCATGATGTTTCGGACGGTCTGATCCGAGGGTCCGAGTCCGCGCGGTGCACTCAGCGATTCCGGCCCGGCCGCAGTGGCCGTGGAGCAACGCCCGCGTCCGATACCTCCCTTCCTTTTGTGTGCCTCCCGGCACGTGTCTGCGTCCTGGTGCCCAACCGGCCGGCGCAGCCTCCGAGAACGGCGGTTACATGACAGCTCAACGAATCCTTTCCTGGTCCCCGTCGGCCATCGTCTTCGACTGCGACGGCACCCTGATGGATACGGAAAGGCACTGGCAGGAGGCCCGCAACATCACCTTCCGGCTCTTCGGGCTGACCCCGCCCGCCGGGTTCGCCGAGCGCGCGAAGGGCGTCCACTACACCGAGTGCGGGGCCCTGATGGCGCAGGAGACCGGGAAACCGGACCTCGGCGACGAACTCGCCGGTACGCTGCTCAGCACCTTCACCACCCTGGTCGAGGAGGACCCGGTCACCATGCCGGGCGCCGCCGCACTGGTCCGGCTGGCCGCCCGCCACCGGCCGCTCGCGGTGGCGAGCAACTGCCCCCGGGCCACGGTCGAATCATGCCTCGACCGCGCCGGACTCCTCAGCTGCTTCGAACACGTCGTGGTCCCGGACGGGGAGGTACGGCCCAAACCCGAGCCGGACGTCTACCGGGCCGCCGCCCGCCTCTGCGGCGTACCGCCCGAAGACGCCCTGGCCGTGGAGGACTCGCTGACCGGCATGGAGTCCGCCCGCCGCGCCGGTCTCCGCGTCATCGGCATCGGGACCCGCCCTCCGGGGCCGGACGCGGAACAGGCAGACCTGTGGGTCACCACCCTTGCCGACCCAGAACTGCTCAGCTGGGCCCGCAGCCGCCTCGGTCCGTGAAGGCGGCCGCGGAACCGCGGTCAGTCGCCGCCGAGGCGGGGTGCCAGCGACCTGACCGTCCCGACGGCGGAGGAGAAGAACAGGGCGATGCCCACGGCCCCCGGGTCCGGGACGCCGGTCGCACGTTCGCCCAGATAGCTGGCGCGCCCCATCCGCGCGGCCTGGGACGCGGTCTCGCGCACCCCCCGCCACGCCTCCTCCGCCGCCGCGGCGAGGGCGTCGGCGGGCGGTGCCTCCCCGGCCGCACCGAGCGCGTCGGCCGCCGGCGCCAGCGCGTCGACCAGCGTCTTGTCACCGGGAGAGGCGTCGCCCACCCGGCGGATGGCGGCCAGACCCTCGGCGGTACCTTCGCGGAGCGCCTGCGTCGTCAGCTCCGGTCCCGGCCCGGCGGCCCGCCCCATCGCCTGGAACAGCAGGCCGAACAGCGGGCCGCTGGTCCCGCCTACCTCGTCGAGGAAGGCCGTGGCCAGGGCGCCGAGGTACTCCGCCGGGCCGGCCGACGCCTCCACCCGGTCGAGCAGCGGACCGGCGGCCCTGACCCCGGCGGCCAGATTGGCACCGAAGTCGCCGTCCCCCGCCTGCTGGTCGAGCGCGGTCAGCTCCGCCTCGGTGGCGTACACCGACTCCGCGAAGCGCCCCGCCCAGTCGCGGGTCCGTTCGCCGTCGAATGCGCTGCTGGTCATGGGCCCTCCTCGTACGTCCGCCGCGTGGAGCGGACCGGTCACCACCGCAGTGCCGGTGTGTGCACCGGTGCGTCGTAGAAATCCAGGGTGGCCCGGTCGGCCGCCATGAGCGTGAGGGAGAACCCCCGCATGTCCAGCGCCGTGACGTAGTCACCCACCAGATGCCGTGCGAGCCGCACCCCCCGTGCGTCGAGCACCCGCCCCAACTCGCCGAAGACCCCGTACAACTCGAGCGAGGTGACCGACCCCAGCCCGTTGACGAGAGCGACGACGGAGTCCTGGGACCCGGGCCGCAACGCCTTCAGCAGGGCGTCCGTCATCTCCTCCACGAGCTCGCCCACCGTCGCCTGTTCCCGGGTCCGGGCGGCGCGCTCCCCGTGGATCCCGACGCCGTACTCCAGCTCACCGGGCGGCAGTACGAACGCGGGCTCACCGGTGGCCGGCGCGTGATGGGCGGCCGAGGCGACGGCGAGCGTACGGCACCGGCCCGCCAGGCCCGTACCGAGCTCCACCAGTCCGTCGAGCCCCATGCCGGTGTCCGCCGCGGCGCCCAGCACCTTCTCCAGCAGCACCGTGGCGCCGGTACCGCGGCGCCCGGCGGCGATGTCCTCCGAGTCGGTGGCGAGGTCGTCGTCGACGAGGACCCGCGCGCAGGCGATCCCCGCGTCCGCGAGGCGCTCGGCCGCGATGCCGAAGTTGATCCGGTCACCGGTGTAGTTCTTCACGATGTGCAGCACGCCCCCGGGCCGCGCCACCGCGCGGGAGGCCCGGAAGATCTGCCGGTTGTGCGGGGAGGCGAAGACCCTGCCGGGGCAGGCGCCGTCCAGCATGCCCGTACCGACGTACCCGGCGTGCAGCGGTTCGTGCCCGGATCCGCCCCCGGACAGCAGCCCCACCCGGCGCGCGGGGGCGGTGTGCCGGGCGGTGACGAAACCGTCCGCCGCGTCGTAGCGCACCAGATCCGCGTGTGCGCGGGCGAAACCGGACAGCGCGTCGGCCACGAGTTGCCCGGCGCCGTTCTCGAAGTACCTGGCCATACGCCGTACCCATCCCGTCCCTGGCGGTGAGGCCGGACGAGCCGGCCCGGACGACAGTCCCATGGTGCCGGTAACGATCCGCATGCGGCAACTCGCACAGCGTGCGGCCCCGGGCCGGTGCCGGCACCGCCCGGATCAGCCGAGGCCCGTGATCCAGGTGTCGATCGTCGTGACCTCGCCCTGGTGCGGGAAGACCTTCTCGGTCAGCACCCGGTGCACACCTCCGCGTCGCGGTCCGCGCAGCCGTCGGCGAGGACGGTGAGGCGGTGGTCGACGGCCTGCTGGACGTCCATCACGAGCAGGGCGGGGCGGGTCATGAGCCTTCCTCGTCGTTCTCGGGGTTGCGGGGGTTCTCGCTGAGTGCCGCAGCGAGCGGTCGATGACGGTCAGCACCAGGAACAGGACGCTGGCCGCGAGCATGAACCAGGCCAGGTCGTGCAGGCCGCCGGTGTCGGCGCGCTGACCGAAGAAGGCGCCGTTGGCGGCGGACGCGGTGATGGCACCGAGGTAGCCGAAGGTGCGCAGCAGTCCGGCGGAGGAGCCGATGCGTTCGGCGTCCGCCTGGTGGTACACGGCGTTCTGGAGGGCGAGGCTGCTGAGGCCCTGCGGGACGCCGAGGACGATCATGACGGCCGGCAGCATCCATACCGGGCTCCCGTCGCTCAGGAGCAGCAGCAGGGCAGAGGCCGCGACCTGGCCCACCGCTCCCACCAGGAGCTTCCCGCGTACGGCCTGCCGCCGGCCCGTGAGGGTGGAGACGACGATCGCCGTGGCGAGCAGGGGGAGCTGGACCAGCCCGGCCTCGGAGGCGGACAGCCCGCGGCCCTGCTCGGTCCACTGGGTGAACCCGTACAGGAAGGCGTAGGTGATGACGTAGCAGAGCAGCGCGCGGCCGTAGGTGGCGACCAGCGGCAGGTTCCCGCCGAGCACGCGTACGTCGATGAACGGCTCCGCCGTACGCAGCTCCCGCCAGGCGAAACCGGCCCCGGCCGCGAGGGTGAGCACCAGCAGCTACCAGGCGCCGCTGCCGATGTCCATCAGGAAGAGCAGCAGGCAGAGCAGCGCCACCGCGAACAGCGCCATCCCCGGCAGGTCGAGACTGCGCAGCGGATGGCGGCCGTCCGTGCGGGCCGTCCCGGGCAGACCCGGAATGCGGCGCGCCCCCGGGTACAGGCCGAGGAGCGCCAGCGGGATGTTGACGGCCAGCGTGGCGCGCCCGCCGCCGACCCCGACGAGCAGTCCGCCGAGGGCCGTGAGCACCGCGGCCGGGCTCTTCTCCCCGGTGCGGCGGGCCTCGCTGCGGATGAGGTACATGGCGGCCGGATAACCGGCGCAGGTACCGAAGCCGAGCAGCACCCGCGCCGCGATGAGCACGCCGAGACCGGGCGCCAGCATGCCGACGACTCCGGCGACACCGGTCAGCGCGGCCCCGGTCAGGAACAGGCGCCGGGCTCCGAACAGGTCGATCAGCCGGCCCATGACCGGCTGGCCTATCGCGGTGGCCAGGTACAGCGCGGAGATCAGCCAGGCCGTCTCGGAGGGGGTGCGCCGAAGGCGGCCCCGATGGGGACCAGGGAGACGGAGATGATCGAGGAGTTGACCGGGTTGAGGGCGGCCCCGGTCATCATCGGTGCGAGGAGCCGGCGGTCGAAGCCGCTCTCCGGGCCCTTGTCCCGCCCGGGCGCCACCGTCGGACGACGGTGTCAGGGCCGTACTCACGAGTTGACGATCCGCTCCAGCACGGCGGTCGCGGCCAGCAGGGCCCGGCGCTCCTCCTCCGTGCACTGCTCGTCCAGGGCCCGGGCGAGCCAGCTCTCCCCGGCGCTGCGGCGCTCCTCCAGGAAGGCGTGCCCGCTGTCGGTCACGTACACCAGCTGCCGGCGGCCGTCCTCGGGGTCCCGGCGGCGGCCGGCCAGGCCCCGTTCGACGAGGGCGCCCACGGTGCTCGCCACCGACTGGTGCCGGACGCCCTCGGCCGCGGCCAGGTCGACGACCGACGCCTCGCCGTCCTTGTCGAGCCGGCTGAGGACGGAGGTCTGGGAGGGGGTGAGGTCGGCGCGGTCGTACGTCTCCCACAGGCGCCGCCGGAGCCGGCTGTACACCAAGCGGACCTCGTGCGCCGTGTGCGCGGCCGTCGCGGAGACGGCGTGTTCGTTCGGGGGCATGCGTCCAGCCTGGATTGCGCAGGCTGAACTGCGCAATCGAATCTGCGGGTATGAGTGGCGTGCTGTCGCTTGAACGTAACTCCGTAATTACGTAACCTTGTGCCATGGGTCTGGAAGAGCGTGTCGCCGAGCTGGAGCGACGCATGGCGGAGCTGGAGGCGGCGCCGCCCGCGCCGCCGGCGCCTCCCGTGGGGGAGGGCGACTTCTGGGCGCTCGACGCGCTGAAGACGCGGCATCCGGTGACGCCGGAGGCGGACGGCGCAGTGCTGTTCGCCGGCGCGGTGCGCGTACCGACCGGGCACCATTACGAATGGCAGTACGGCCTGCCGGCCGAGACGCTGTTCGACGGCAACTGGTCGGAGGCGGCCACGTCGTTCGCCGCGCTCGGGCACCCCGTGCGACTGGCCCTGCTGCGCGCGATCCTGGACGGCCTGCGCACCGCGGCCGAACTGGCCGCGCTCGACGACGTCGGGACCACCGGCCAGATCTACCACCACCTGCGCCAACTCACGGGCGCGGGCTGGCTGCACTCCCCGGAGCGCGGACGCTACGAGATCCCGGCGGGGCGCGTCGTGCCGCTCCTCGTGGTGCTCACCGCCGCGCGCCCCGTGACCTGACCGCACTCCGTACACGTTCTGTACAAGGGGGAGAACATGTCCATGAACCGGAGGAAGATCGCCACCAAGGTCCAGTACACGCTGTGGGTGGTCTTCCTGGCCCAGGTCGCCGTCGGGCTCTTCGTGGAGCTGCCGTACGACTACTGGCTGAGCTGGCTCCCGGCGCTCGGTGCGCTGGGGATCGGCCTGGTCGGCGAGCGCTCCGCCCGTCGGCGGATCGAGACCCGGCCCCCGGCGCCCGTCGCCGTGGCACCCCCGGTCACCGGCCGCTGGTCCGCGGTCAACAGCCCCGCCGACAAGGTGCCGAGTCACGGGACGCACAGCCTGGGCCAGACGTACGCCATCGACATCGTGGCCGAGCCCGAGGAGGGGCCCGCGCGTCCCGCCCCCGTCTGGTTCCGGCCCGTCTTCCGGCGCAACCGGGACTACCCCGCCTTCGGTGCACCCGTGTACGCCGTCGCCGGCGGGACCGTCGTCCACGCGGAGGACGTCCAGCGCGACCACCTGAGCCGCAGCTCGCTCGCCGGATTCCTGTACTTCTGGCTCGTCGAGGGGATCGGCAGGGCCGTGGGCGGAAGCCGTCGCGTGGTGGGCAACCACATCGTCCTCGACCTGGGCGACGGAACATACGCCCTGTACGCGCACGTCCAGCGGGGCTCCCTGCGCGTCCGGCCGGGCGACGCGGTCGGGGCCGGCCAACTCCTCGGCCTCTGCGGGAACTCGGGCAACTCGACCGAGCCCCATGTGCACTTCCAGCTGATGGACGGGCCCGACCTGGAGGCGGCGCGGGGAATTCCCTTCAGCTGGACCGGAGTCGGCGTGCCCGCCGCCGGCGAGACGTTCACCGTCGAGGCGGACACCACCGCTTCGGCGCGGTCCCAGGACGCCTGATGGCGATGAGGGGCGGCCAGCGCAAAGGCGAGCGCGTTCGCCGGGAGGCACCGGAGGGCCGGGCCGGCCACGGACCGGAAGCGGTCCGGCCCCGCGTCCGACGGGGAGGCGGCCGGCCCGCCGAGCGACGCGAGGCGCCGCTGCAGGCGGCCGGCGGCGGACGCGTTGCCGGTCACGGCCAGCACCAGCGCGACGACGGTGACGGGCAGGGCCGGCAGCGCGTGGGCCAAGAGCAGCGCCGCCCGCCGCGGCAAAGGGGGGCGGTACGCGGGGGAGGGGGCGGGCGTGAGCGGCATGGGGATCCCCTCCTCGGGTTCGGTGCGGTGACCGGAGAGTAGGGGCACGGCCGCGCCGGCGGCGTCATACCGGGGAGCCAACCCGGTGGTCGGACCTCAGTAGCGCCCCGAGCCGTCAGAACTCCGCGTCGGCCGGACGGAAAGTGGTTGTGCGCGCGCCGTCGACGAGGAAGGGTCTGTGCCCATGGAGTACTTCTGCTACCACCGAGACCGGCCGGGCTCCCGCGCCCTGCGGGAAGAGCTGCTGGAGGAGCACTGGTCCTACATGGACCGGTACGAGCAGGAGCTGATCGCCCGCGGCCCGACTTTCGCCGCCGACGGTGAGACGCCCACCGGAAGCGTGCACATCGTCGACCTTCCCGACGCGGCCGCCGTCCGCGCGTTCGCCTTCGACGAGCCCAACTACCAGGCGGGCGCCTATCGGGACGTGCTGGTGCGCCGGTGGCGCAACGTGCTGGGCCGCACCATGTGGGAGTACCCCGGAGATCCGGAGGAAGGCAACCGGTACCTGGTGCTCGGCCTCGGGGAAGGCCCCGCCGCCGACCTCGGTCTGCCGCCCGCCCGGGACGGGTTGATCGCGTACGGGCCCCTGCTGGCCGACGACGGCGAGACCTGGCTCGGCGCGGCCGTCCTGCTCGGGGCCGCGGGCCGGGACGAGGCACGTGCCGTCCTCACGGCGGACCGGTACGCGGACGTCGAGGTCCACGACTGGGACTTCGGCGGCCGGGGATGAGCCGGCGTTCGCCCGGCCGTGCAGTGGCCGGGCGAACGCCCTTCCCGCGACCGCGGGTCCCGCCTGCCGCCCGCCCGGCACCGGGCCCGGGACCGACGGGCCGGGTGCCGGGCAGGCGGGTCAGGCGGGTTCCTCGACGGGGTGCTCCTCCACCGAGTGCGAGTTGGTGAGGCTCAGCGCGCCGCCGGCCGCGATCAGCCCGACGACGACGGCGAGCAGCGCGTAGGTGATCCGCTCGCCGTGGAAGAACGACGACACGAGGTCGCTGCTCCAGACGCCCGCCGGGAGCCGGGTGGTGACCAGTGCGGCGATCAGCGTGCCGACCACCGCGGTGCCGACGCTGGTGCCGACCTCCTGAGCGGTGTCGTTCAGCGCGGCGGCGATCGAGGTGCGATTGCTCGGCATCGCGTCGACCAGGGCGACCGCGCAGATCGTCATCACGGTGCGCAGGCCCACGGTCATGAGCACCATGCACACCGCGATGACCGCGTACCCGTGCTCGACGCCCCAGGAGAGACCGGCCAGCGAGCCCGCCAGACAGGCCGCGCCCACCAGGCAGGCGATGCGGTGCCCGAACCGCCGGGCCAGCCACTCGGACAGCGGCGTGGCCATCAGCATCGTCACGATGATCGGCAGGTTGGCCAGGCCGGCCCGTACCGGGCTCCACCCGTACGCGTACTGGAAGTGCAGGATCAGCCCGAACATCACACTGGCCATCGCGATGGACGTCCCGATCTGCGCGATGGCGGCGCCGCGGACGGTGCCGTTGGAGAAGACGCGCAGGTCGAGCATGGGCGCCGCGGTGCGCCGCTCGTGGCGGACGAACGCGAACCCGGCCGCGAGGGCACCCACGACCGACGCCAGGGTGATGCCGGAGAGCCAGCCGTGCTCGACACCGCTGGTCAGCGAGTAGCAGGCGAGACCGATGGCGGCGACGCTCAGGGCGGCGCCGGGCACGTCGAGCCGGTCCTTGGTCAGGTCCTCCGGCCTGTCGGCCGGTACGCCGAGCCGGACGCCGATGCACGCGATCAGCGCGATCGGGGCGTTGACGATCAGCAGCCACTCCCACCCCACGTGCGCCAGCGCCGTACCGCCCAGCAGCGGGCCCAGGACGAAGCCGGACATGCCGACGATGATCATGACGGTCATCGCACGCATCCGCAGCGCCTTGTCGTCGAACAGTCGGAAGACCAGCGAGTTCGTGATCGGCGCCATTGCCGCGGCGGCCACGCCGAGCGCGGCCCGCAGGGCGATCAGCTCGCCCGTGGTGCTCACGAGGACGACGCACAGGCTGAGCGCGCCGAACACGCCGAGCCCGATCAGCAGCACCCGGCGGCGGCCGAGCCGGTCCGCCATGGACCCGGCGGTGAGCAGAAGGCCACCGAACGTCAGCGAATAGGCGCCGGTGACCCACTGCAGCGCGGTCGTCCCGCCGCCGAGGTCGCGGCCGATGGTGGGCAGAGCGATCGACAGCAGCGTGTTGTCGACCATCTCGACGAAGAAGGCCAGGCACAGGGCGGCCAGGGGTATCCAGGCGGCTCGCAGCGAGGGATAGGCGCGAGGCCCGGTTCGGGGCGGGGCGGTAGTCATGGCGCGGTCCTTTCGATCGAACAACGTTCGGCTATCGAACGCCGTACGATGAGTTACGATAGAACAGCGTTCGATGAGATGCAAAGAGCGAGAGGAAGAGGCCATGGCACAGCAGCGGAGCCGCACCGACGGAGGGCGCCGCCGGGCTTCGCACTCGATGGAGTCCGTGCTCACCGAGGCGGTGGCCCTGCTCGACGAGGCCGGCGCGCCCGCGCTGACCTTCCGCGCGCTCGCCCAGCGCCTGGGCGGCGGTGTCGCCAGCATCTACTGGTATGTCGGGAGCAAGGACGAGCTGCTGGACCGCGCCACCGATCATGTGGTGGGCACGGTGCTTGCCGACATCGAGAAGCTGCCGCCCGGCGACGACCCCATCGACGACCTCCGCGCGATCGCCGTCACGCTCTTCGACGCAATCGTGGAGCGGCCCTGGCTCGGCGCGTACTTCATGCGCAACACCGAGCTCCAGAGCAATTCACTGCGCCTGTACGAGAAGCTCGGCCGGCAGACGCTGCGCCTGGAGCTCGACGCGCGCCAGCGGTTCCACGCGGTTTCCGCGATCGTCGGGGTCGTCGTCGGTTCCGCCGTCGACATCGGGCAGGAGCCGCCGCAGGAGATCCTCGACGGCGCCGTGGACCGCGACGAGTACCTCGGCCGCTTCGCCGACACCTGGCGCGACCTCGACCCGGCGGAGTTCCCGTTCGTGCACGAGATCGTCGACGAGTTCGACGGCCATGACGACGTCGACCAGTTCCGCTCCGCACTGGAGCTGACACTGGCCGGGCTGCGGCTGCAGGCGGGGGCGTAACCCCGGGGCTCCCCGCGGTCAGTGCCCCTTACGGCGCTGCGCGTCGAACCGGAGCAGCACCCGCACCACGCGCCACACGCCTGCTGCCGCTCCGAGCGCCGCACCGCAGGTCAGCGTGGTGTGCCGGGCCGGGCCGGAGATGCCGAAGGCCAGGACCGGAGCGAAGGCCGCGGCGAACACCGCCGCGGCCAGTACGCAGGCGGTGACGAGGGCGAACACGATCTCCACCGTCATCGCGTCCTTCTCCCACCGCGACTCCCGCCCCATGTCCATGTGGCAAGTCTCCCATCGCGGCCCAGGGCCTGGACCGAACGAGAGGCCCTGGCCCCGACGCCGGTCCGGCGCGGGGCTGTGACCGATGGCGGGCCGGTTCAGCCCACGGCCTTCCTGATGAGCGCGGTGATCTGCTCCTCGACGGCCGCGGTCATCTCCGTCAGGGCGTAGGCGGCCGGCCACATCGCGCCGTCGTCGAGCGCCGCCTGGTCGCTGAAGCCCAGCGTGGCGTACCGGGACTTGAACTTCTCGGCGCTCTGGAAGTGGCAAACGACCTTGCCGTCCCGGGCGTACGCCGGCATGCCGTACCAGAGCTTGGGCGCGAGCTGGGGAGCGGCCTCCTTGATGATCTTGTGGACGCGTTCGGCCAGGGCGCGGTCGCCGTCCTGCATCTCGGCGATCTTCGCGAGGACGTCCTGCTCGGCGGCGGCCTCCTTCTCCGCACGGGAGGCGCCGCGCCGGGAGGCCGCCTTCTTCTCCTCGCTCGCGTGCTCCTTCATCGCGGCCCGCTCCTCGGCGCTGAATCCGCTGTAGTTCTCGGTGGACTTCGTGGATGCCATGACTGGGGTTCCTCTCGTACGGAAAAGGGCTGTGGCGGGGGAGCGGGACGGGGATCAGCCCTGGTCGGCTGCGGTGGACGCGGCGGGTTCCCAGGCGAAGCCGTCCGGGTCGGTGAAGGCGTGGCCGGTGCTGCCGAGGACGATGTGGTGGGCGCGGCTGTCGTCGTCGGCGACGCCGAGGTCCTTGGCGAGGCCGCGGCGCTTGTAGAGGGCCAGCTTGACGGTGTCGGATTCGCCGGGGACGAACTCGGCGTACTTGCCGCCGAAGCTCTTGCCGACGGTGAGTCCCCGGTCGGCGTAGAACTGCTTGGTGGCCTTCACGTCCTGGACGCCGATCAGCAGGACGACCTCGTCGATCTCGCGGGTGGCGGGGCCGGTGTCCTTCTTGGCCGAGGTCGCGATCTTCCAGATCGTCCCGTCCGGGGCCTGTACGACGCCGCCGTACCCCCACAGCGACTTGGCGGCCGGCTTCAGGACGGTCGCGCCGGCGTCCACCGCGCGGGCGACGAAGCCGTCGACGGTCGCCGGGCCGGACACGGTCAGCGCCAGCGTGAAGCCGCGGAATCCGGTGCCGGGCGGCTCCTCGGAGGCCCGCAGTCCCACGTACGTGTCCACGCCGAAGGCGCTGTAGAAGCGGCGGGCCGCCTCGGTGTCGGCCACCGTGAGGGTGACGGAGGAGAGGGAGGTCGTGGCCTTGGTGGCGGTGTTGGTTTCCATGAACATCACGCTAGAGGCCGTCCCGGTGCCGGGGCTTCTTGATTCCTGACCGCTCTCGCCACCCGCTGCGCCACGCAGGCCGGCATGCTCTCGATTCCGGCCCCGGCCGAGTCCGACGCGAGGCCGCGGAACGCCTCCGGCGTCAGGCCCACCAGCTCGGCGAAACGGGTGACGAAGATCCCCGGCGTCGCACAGCCGACCGCGGAGCAGACGGCGTCGACGCCGAGATCGCCGCGCAGCAGGAGCGTCGCGCGGTCCATGCGCCGTGCCGTCAGATAGGCGTACGGGGACTGCCCGTAGGTGGCCCGGAACGCCCGGCTGAGCAGGCCGGCGGGCATGTTCACCCCGCGGGCGAGCGCTGTCACGTCCAGCGGCTTCGCGTACTCCCGGTCGATCCGGTCGCGTATGCGACGCAGCCGCTTCACGTCGGTCAGGCGCTGCGACTCGACGGCCGTACGCTCCGGCCCGGTACTCCGTGTGTGTGAGATGTCCATGCCCGGCAGGCTAGGTACGCGCCGGGGGGCCGTGCTTCTCGATTCCTGACGGACCGTGCCGCGCCCGTCGCCCCGGTCAGGCGGTCTGCCGCTTCCGGGAAGCGTAGGTGCGGGACTTGTTGCGATTGCCGCAGACCCGCATGGAGCACCAGCGGCGGCTGCGGTTCTTCGAGACGTCCCAGAACGCCCAGGCGCAGGTGTGTTCAGCACAGCGCTTGAGCCGGGTCGCGTCACCGGTGGTGGTCAGCTCGTTCCAGGCGATCGCCAGCACGGTCAGGGGCCGGCGCTCCGGAGGCAGTCCCGGGACGGTGGTGAGCGGGCCGCGTGCCGTGACCAGTACGGGGTGCGCGGCGAGCACCCGGTCCGCTGCCGTCAGCAGCTCGGGGTCGGGGGTGTCGCCCACATGCGAGCCCAGCTCCTCGCGGAGCCCCGCGCGCAGGGCGAGGTAGTCCGCGTGGACGTCCGCGGTGATCTCGGCCGGCTCGTCGAGCAGGCCGCGGCCCACGAGCCAGGCGGACAGCGCGGCCGGGGCGGCGATCTCGTCGCTCGCTTCTTCCACGTCGACCGTGTTGACGAAGGCTTCGACCAGGACGGCCGAGGCCGGCGGCTCCAGCATGCGTGTCACCCCTTCCCCTTCAGTGCCACTCTACCGTCTAACCGTTTTACCGGTTGCGTGGCGAGAGTGCCGTGATGCAGAGTGCCCTCACCGGCTAATGCGTTAGCCGGTGAGGACCCGTGTTGCTGAGATTCCGCGTCGCTGAGACGACCAGGGGGATGGCCATGACCACAACCGCGCCCGAACAAGCGGACTTCGGCGACGTACCGGAGCCGGTCGCGACGGGACGGGACGCGAGGGCGGACTCCGGGCGCCGCAACACCGCGGTCCTGGTCGCCTTCACCGCAGCGACCAACCTCGCGGACGGCGTGATGAAGATGGCGCTGCCGCTGCTCGCCGCCCAACTCACCCGTTCACCCGCGCAGGTCACCGCGGTCTCCCTGACGCTCACGCTGCCCTGGCTGCTCATCGCCCTGCACATCGGCGTCCTCGTCGACCGCTTCGACCGCCGCCGGCTGCTCTGGCTCGCGAACGGCATGCGCCTGGCCGCGATGGGCTGGCTCACCGGCTCGGCCGTGTCCGGCGGCGTCACGCTCACCGAACTCTTCGCCGCCGGCGCGATCCTCGGCGTCGCCGACGTGGCGGCCTCCACCTCGGCCTCCGCCCTGGTCCCGGCCGCGGTGCCCCCGGCGGGACGCGAACGCGCCAACGCCTGGATGGTGGGCGCCGAAACCGTGGGCCAGGAATTCGCGGGACCGTTCGTCGGCGGGCTCCTCCTGGCCGCGGGCACCAGCCTCGCCCTGGGCGTCATCGGGGCCTCCTACGCCCTCGCCGCGCTCGCCCTGCTCCTCCTCGTGGGCCGCTTCCGCCCGGCCGCCCCGGCCCCGGACGCGGCCCCGGCGTCGGTCAACAGCCGCATCGCGGAGGGCGTCCGTTTCCTCTGGAGCGACCGCCTGCTGCGCACCCTGTCGGTGATCGTCGCCATGCTCTCCGCGGTCTGGGGCGCCTGGCTGGCCCTCATGCCGCTCCACGCCCAGCGGACCATGGGCCTCGGGTCCGAGGAGTACGGCATCCTGCTCAGTGCCCTCGGAATCGGCGGCCTGGCGGGCGCGCTGACGGCGACCTGGGTGAACCGGGTCCTCGGCGCCCGCCGCGCGATGTTCGCCGACCTGATCGGCACCATCGCGATGGTGGCCCTGCCCGCGCTCACCACGAGCCTCTGGGCGGTCGCCGTCGGTGCGTTCCTCGGCGGCATGGGCGGCACCCTCTGGTCCGTCAACGCCCGCACCCTCACCCAGCGCCGGGTCCCGGACGAGATGCTCGGCCGCTATGGCGCGGCGTCCCGCCTCTTCAACTTCGGCGCCATGCCGCTGGGCGCCGCCCTGGTGGGCCTCCTGGCCGAACTGGGCGGCATGCGCCTCGCGTTCGGCCTCTTCGCGGCGGCGACGGCGATCACCCCGGTGCTGTTCGTGCGGAACGTGCCCCGGACCGTCGAGTGATGTTCCGCCATGCCACACGACCGCGCCCGACGGAGTGTTGCCGAAGCCGGGGCCGGTCCGGCGGATCGGGGGAACCTCGCCGGAGCCCCGACCGTTGGCCCCAGGTGTTCTCGTACGAGGGGCGGCACAGACGGTGAACGGATCCGGGACGAGCGATGCTCCCACCACGCTTCTGCTCAGCACGAGGCGTACGTTCCGCGCCCTGCGCTACGGGGTGGGCCACACGCGACTGCTTCTGGGCTCCTTGCCCGATGAGGAGCACACCGACCATCTCGTCCTGCACTTCGTTGGTGTCCACGCCATGCAACTGGTCACCCGCTCGTACAGGGCGCTGGAGGTTCACGCCGTCGTCGAGCCGGAGCTCAGCACGATCCATGAGCTGTCCGGGACGCCCACCCGGTGGAGGGCCCACAACCTCATCGTGAAGTTGAGGTCCGACAGCGGCACGGGGTGGGTGCTGTGCGGACGCGTCACCCTTGAGCGCGCTGACGGCGGCCCGGGCCGTGAGTTCGGCCTGCCTGAACTGCGCGATGTCATCTGGTCCCTTCGGCCGTCCGACCTTCGCCAGGGTGGCTACGTCCGCCTGGAGGGCGGCTAGGGAACGCCGTGGAGAGGTCCCCGTTCCGCCACATGAGCGCTTACTCGATGGGAGCGGCGTCGTCGATCGGTACGTACGCGATGTCGGGCGGCACGTAATACGTAATGCGTACCGGCGGCGACTGGGTGAGCGCCTTTCAGGCGAGCACCCAGCGGGGCGCGTGCCCCGCGTCGGCCGGGCATACGAAGACGTGCAGGTCCCGGTCCCGGCCGAAGCGGAGACGCGTGGGCCGGGCGACGGACCGGCCGCCCAGAATGGATTCCTTGCCGCTCAGGGCGGGGTCACGGTCCTCCAGGGGCACCCAGCTGTGCGAGCCGCCGTCCATCTCGTTTCCCTCCGCCGTCAGCAGCAGCCGCATGGGACTTCCGCAGGACGCGCAGTCGATGGCCATCGGGCCCGTCGACGCCCAGGTGGGCCAGCCGCCGACACGCCAGCCGGGCGGGATCGACAGGTCGTACTGGTAGCTGACGGCGTCGGGGCCGTGTTCCGCCGCCTGGGCGTCGTCCCACGCGTCGATCCGCGCGATCAGTGAGGCGGGCAGTGTGTCGCCCTCCGCCCAGGGATACGTGTCCACCTCTTCCGGATGCAGGACACACGGCTCGGGGAGCTCGTGCTCCCACCGGAGCAGGGGCACTTCGGGCGGTGCCGCGAGGAAGTGCTCCGCACGCTCGGTCCGTACGGCATCCCGCCACCTCAGGGTGTAGCGGCGATCCAGGTACGGACCGTGGGCCGACGGGCACCGGAAGAGCTGCACCAGATCCGCGCCACCGGGCCCACAGACAAGGCCCGGGATGTCACGGCGGAAGAGCTGCGCCAGCGCCACGAACGGCACCGGACCGTCCTCGCCGCGAGGCCTCGGCCGGCTCGACGGCCAGGCGCCCGCGGCCCGGGAACGCCGGATGTCGTCCGGGGCGTACCCGTCGTCCTCGCTCCGGTGCGGCTCATGGCAGAGCGGCCACGGCTCGTCGTCCGGCCACAGCATCGGCCCGCCCACGTGGCTGTCATGCGTCGCCGGACGCCCCGGCCTCGGATGCAAGCGGGTCGTCCGGGCCCGGTAGGGGACCAGTTCGGGGAAGACGGCCCCCACGGACACCGGTCTCGCCGGCGTGGTCCTTGTCACGCCCAGACCGTACGCGGCAGGTGCGAGCCACGACAAAGCGAGGAACCACTCGTCCACGATTCGCGACAGGACGTTTCCGTGAACCCTGTCCTGCGCGGACTTGCGTGGCGAAGCCCATCGCCCCGCATCCGGGCCTCACGGACAGCCGGCTGAGCGCCATGCTCGACCGGTACGGCAGCCAGGTCGCCGCCAACCCGGATGCGACACCAGCGCTTCTGGAGACCATCGCCCGCCACGGGCCGGCGGCGCGGAAGGCGCTCCGCGAGATCGCCCGGCACCGCCACGCGCCGGCGCCGGCACTGCTCGCCTGTCTGCGGGACGCCCGGGCAAGGCCCATCGCCGCCGGCCACGCGGCCCTTCCGCAGGCGGTGATCGAAGAGTTGCTCACCGACGCCGAGGTGGCGGAGGCGGCGGCGGCCAACCCTTCACTGCCGCCCAGCGTGATGTCGGAGCTGGTGTCCCGGCCGTAGCCGCGGCCGATAGGTGGCGACGCGTTGCCGTCGTCCCTGTCGGCCAGGGGCGGTTACCATCCGCCCGCCCCGGTTGCCCCGCGCTCCGAATGGGCGACCATGACCTGGCCAGGCCGGTGGAAGAGGAGGACGCGGTGCGCGGTTTCGGGGTGGGAGAGACGGTGGTGCGGCGCGATGTGTACCGTACGGGCCGGGTTTGGAGCGAACACGCGTTGCGCGTCGTCGCGGACACCGACGAGGCGCTGGTGACCGCGTGCGCGCCCGGGGCGGAGGTCCGTTGGCCCGCCCTGTACTCGAAGGCCCGTGACAGCGGCGACCGGTCGGCCCGCACGAGCGCGTTCGATGCGTTGGCGGAGGGGCAGTGGGACCTGACCGCGGCCGTTTGGCAGGAGACCGACCTGCTGCTGTGGAAGCCACCGGCCACCTGGTTCAGCGTCAATGCCTTCTTCGTCCCGGACGGCGAAGGGCGCAGACTGCGGAACTGGTACGTCAACTTCGAGCACCCCACCCGCCGTACCGCCGACGGCTTCGACACCTTCGACCTCACCGTCGACCTGCTCATCGGCCCCGACCTCGCCCTCTGGAAGTGGAAGGACGAGGACGAATACGCCCACGTACGCCGCCTCGGGATCATCTCCGACGCCGAGCACCGGGCCGTGGAGGACGCGCGCGACCAGGCGCTGGCCATGCTCGCGGCCCGCGCCGGCATTTTTGCCCAGGCGGACCGCTGGGCGCGCTGGACGTGGGAGCCGACCTGGCCCGCACCACGCCTGGCGGACGCGCGGAGGCATGCACCGCACGACGACTGAGCCGCTGCCTGGGCGGCTGCGCGGTGCCGTGCGCCGGGCAGGCAGCCGACGGCGGCGCTCAGCGCCCGTACGCGGCCGGAGCCATCTCCACGAGCGACCGGATCAACGGATTGCCGTCGCCCTCGTTCCACGCGACCACCACGCGGCTCGGCGCCATGTCGGGCATCGGGACCACGGCGAGTTCGGGCGGCAGGTCGTGCCCGAGAGGGGCCAGGCCGATCGTGCCGTTCCACAACACGGCCTGAAGACACTTCTGAACGGCGCGCACCACCGGCCCCTGGCGCGGACGGCCGCCGTTCCAGTAGGACTGCCAGACGGGATCGGTGCCCGGCGGGAACTGGAACCAGCGGCGCTCGCTCAGCTCGGTGGGCCGCAACCGGGCACGCCCGGCGAGCGGATCGTCGGCGCGCAGGACCACGCCGACCGGGTCGCTTCGCAGGGTGCGCACGGTCAGGGCCGTCTCGTCGAACGGTGCCCGGGTGAGCGCGACATCGACGAGCCCGGCGCGCAGCCCGCACGTGGGGTCGGCCAGGTCGGTGTCGCGGATGCGGATGTCGACACCCGGATGCTTCCGGCGGAAGGCGGCGGCCAGCCTGGACGCTCCCGGGTCGGTGCCGTCGCCCAGGATGCCGACGGTGAGGGTGGTGGTCCCTGCCGCGGCGTTCACGCGGACGCGGACGCGGTCGGCATGGTCGAGCAGGTCTCGCGCCTCGCCGAGCAGCACCGTACCGACCGGCGTCAGCGTGACCCCTGCCGGCGAGCGGACGAGGAGGAGGGCGCCGACCTCGGCCTCCAACTGCCTCATCGCCCGGCTCAGCGGCGGCTGGCTCATATGCAGTCGGGTGGCGGCCCGGCCGAAGTGGAGTTCCTCGGCGACCGCCACGAAATAGCGCAAGCTCCGTAGCTCCACGCTGCAACGATACCCATGGGGTATCGGCCCCGCAGGATGGGTCTTGGACAGGCGCGGAGCCCCGGCTGTGCACTCGTACCGACAGGGCCCCGCGGATCGGCGGCCCGGAACGGAAGCGATGAACATCGTCTACTGGATCGTGGCGGGGCTGCTCGCACTCTTCTACCTGTACGCGGGCACACTGAAAGTGATCCGCGGCCCTGACCGGCTCCGGCCGATGATGGCCTGGGTCGACCGCATACCCCTGCCCGCCCTCAGGGCGCTGGGCACCATCGAGATACTCGGCGCGATCGGCCTCGTCCTGCCGCCGCTGACCGGCGTCATGCCCTCCCTGGCAGTGGCCGCGGCGATCGGCTTCGTCCTCCTCCAAATCGGCGCGATCGCCGTGCACCTGACCGGCGGGGACCGTCGGATCGCCCTCAACATCGCTCTCGCCACGGCAGCGGCGGTGACCATCTGGCCGGCCACCACGCTGTGATCGGAGGCGAGGCTTCGGACCGGGGTGAGTGAATGCAGCACCGACGGCCTCCTCCGGCGCGTCCCAGACAGGCCGGGCCGGAGGAACCGCCGCCGACGCGCGGCACGTTCAGCGTGGCCGGAGCGGCGCCACCTCCACGGCCAGGTCGTTGTCCACCGTGAAGTACGGGCGTGCCGACACCCCGTCGAGCGTGGTGGACGGGTAGACGAAGACCTGCTTGCGGTCCGCGATGTCGTCCAGCAGGCGGGCGACCCGGACGCGCGGGGCGTCGGTGTCCGGGCTGACGTACACGTCCCAGATCACCGGCGTCTCCGCGACCGCCGGCCGGAGGTCCGTGTAGTCGACGGTGAACGAGAAGTCCTGCTCCTTCCCGGCCCGGAGCGGGAACTGTGTCTCCGCTCCACCCCGGCCGCGCCGCTTCAGGGACACCGCGGCCCCGTCACCCAGCCGGGCGCCGAAAAGCCGCGCCGCCACGGTCACCGAGTCACCCGCGACGACGATCCGGCCGGCCTCCGCGTGCGCGGCGCGGCGCCAGGCACGTACGGCGAGCCGGCCGTCCTTGGTGGCGTACGGAATCCGGACCGCCAACGGCATGGCCGGTGCGCCCTCCCCGCCGGACACCAGCGTGCGCACGTCTCGCGGGCCGGGGAGCAGCGGCACACGATCCTCGCCCGGCGCGCCCACGACGTACGCGTCCCAGCGGCCCTCCTCCAGGGGCGGGGCCGCCTCCACCACGGCCTGCCATTGGTCCCGCCCCGCCGGCTCGAGCGCGAGGGACCGGCTGATCTCCTCGGGCTTCCCCTTCTTCGGGCGCAGTTGGAGCAGCAGGTGCGGCCGTGCCGAGGTGGGCAGGGGCGAGCGAACGCGTACGAGGAGACACCCGTCCTCCCGCACCGTC
Organism: Streptomyces sp. 2131.1; assembly: GCF_900105515.1. Taxonomy (GTDB): domain Bacteria; phylum Actinomycetota; class Actinomycetes; order Streptomycetales; family Streptomycetaceae; genus Streptomyces; species Streptomyces drozdowiczii. The sequence continues at coordinate 6,859,002 of NZ_FNSY01000001.1, forward strand.
ACCGCTCCGTACGACTTCTCGTCCTCGCCGCCCGTGACGCTCATCCTCGTGCCTTCCGTGCGGCCCTCACGACGCTGCTCGCCGCGACGAGCACGGTGTCCTTCGCCGCGTACCCGCTGCTCGCCAGGGCGCGGTCCTTACCGGCGACCGCTCTGCCGTCCCTCCGGGCCGCCAGCAGGTCCTCGAACAGCCGCTCGGCCTGAGCCATGATGAGGGCGGGGCCGTAACGCCGGGAGTTGTCCAGCGCGTTGTGTGCCATGCGTCGGCGCAGCTCGTCATTGCCCACGAGCTCCAGCAGGGCGCCGGACAGCGCCTCCCGGTTCCCGACGGGGACCAGCCGGCCGTCCTCGCCGTCGGTGATGATCTCGCCCGGGCCGTACGTGCAATCGGTGCTCACGACCGGCAGCCCGCAGCGCATCGCCTCGACGATGGTCATGCCGAAGGGCTCGTAGTCGGAGGTCACGGCCCCGATCGCCCCCTTCACCCACTCGGCCTCCATCGGGGTCACCGCGCCCATGAGGAAGACGTTGTTGTACAGCCCGAGCCGGTCGATGAGCGCGCGCAGCCGCTCCCGCTCCTCCCCCCTGCCGTAAATGCGCAACGTCCAGTCGGGATGCGCGGCGGCGACCGGGGCGAATGCCTCGATCAGTACGTCGAACCGCTTCATCCGCGCCAATCGGCCGGCGGCGACCACGATGCGACCGCGACCGTCCGACGGCGCGAGGGCCGGGGCGGGGACGCTGTTGGGCAGTGCCTGCAGACGTACGCCCGGCAGGCGCATCTTGCGCCGGTAGACGGCGGTGTCGGCCTCAGTGACGGGTGTGATCGCGTCCAGTCGCGGATACGCCCTGCGCAGCGCGTTCCGCAGCCGCGGGGGGTGGTGGTCGAGCGTCAGGTGTTCCTGGCCGACGCGCACCGTCCGCGCGGGAGCCTGGAGCGCCAGGTGGATGTTGAGGCCGGGGCGGGTGCCCACGACGACGTCGGCGTCGAGGGAAGCCAGCGCTTGACCGATCCGCTCATCGGTGAGAGCGCTGTACTCCCCGTAGCGGTACTCGGACGACGGGAAGATCTTCGCCGGTGTCCGGTGCCGCGGGTCGTCCTTCTCGTGCCGCAGGTCCACCAGGTGCCGCAGTCGCACGCGCGGATCGAGCACCATGCTCGGCCGTTCCCGGCTCCGGAGCACGGAAATGATCTCCACATCGTGCCGATCGGCCAGGGCCCGGGCCAAGTTGAACGTCGTCGTGATGGTCCCTCCGATCCCGTACACGTTGTGGATGAGGAATGAGATTCTCATGCACTACAGGACCGTCGGCACCCACGAGAGGTTGCCCGCGCGTGCGTCAGAGCGGGAGCACCGGCCGGACGGAGAAGTCCTCGTACATGTCCTCGCCGTCCGGTCCGTACACGTACTCCACCATGGAGGCATTCGGAACAGCGTTTCCGCACCCGCGCCGCACGCGCGTACGACAGTCCCTCGCGCGCGGCCGCTCGCGGGGGAGTACCCAGGCCGACGTACGATGAGGCCGTGACCGTCCGCAGCCGCTCCCTCAGCCACCGCGCCGGGTTGCTGTACGCGCTGCTGGTCCTGACGGTGCTGGGGGGCATCCTGGGCATGCACGCCCTGCCTTCCGGTCCCTCCCCGGCGATCCGGAGCGGCCACGGCCACATGGCGGTCACGGCCGACGCGGAGTCCGGCTCCGCTGCGGCCGGGCTGTGCGCACACACTGCCGGTGGGACGGACCATCTTCACCACGCCGACCAGACGTGCGCGGCCGCCGGTGTCGGATCCCCGTACACCCCGCCCGCGTTGAGCACCGCGTTCAGCGATTCCCCTTTCGCCGCCCCCTGGTCCGCGAGCGTGCCGGAGTCGGCCCTGGCCGCCCGGGCTCCGCCCGACCTCTCCGAACTGCAACTCCTGCGGATATAGAGCGAGGCCCGCACGGCGCCCCTTCGCCCGGTTCTTCCGGGTGCGGTGCCGATGCCACGTCATGCCCTCTCTCGAATTCCGCTACCGCGCAGGCCCTTCCGGGGCCGCGCTCCAAGGAGTTGCACCACGATGACCGTCAACCACGCGGCGATCCGCCGAACCGCCGCCCTCGCAGCCGCCGGCGCCGCGGCCCTGGTCCTTGCCGCCTGCGGCAGCAACGGGGACGGCGGGCCCGGGCACGGCAGCCACGCCTCGGCCCCGGCGTCCTCCTCCGATTCCCCGGGCCGGCACAACGCCGCCGACACCGCCTTCGCGAAGGGGATGATCCCCCACCACCGCCAGGCCGTCGACATGGCGGAGCTCGCGCCGGGCCGGGCACAGTCACCGAAGGTGAAGAAGCTCGCCGAGGACATCAAGGCGGCTCAGGACCCGGAGATCAGGACGCTGTCCGGATGGCTCACCTCCTGGGGGCAGGACGTCCCCGCAGAGGGCTCCACGGCCCACTCCACGCACGACATGGACGGCATGGACGGCATGGACGGCATGGACGGCATGGACGGCATGGACGGCATGATGACGGCCGGCGACATGGCCACGCTGGAGCACGCGAAGGGCCGGGCGTTCGACCGGGCCTTCCTCCGGATGATGGTCGAGCACCACGAAGGCGCGGTGGACATGGCCCGCACCGAGCGGGCCGGCGGCACGTATGCACCGGCCAGGAAGATGGCCGGGCAGATCGTCACCTCGCAGAGCGCGGAGATCGAGCAGATGAACCAACTGCTCCGCCGGAGCTGACCCGTTGGCCCGCCGCACCGCGGTGCGGCGGGCCCCTAGGGAGGTCACTCGAAGAACTTCAGGCTCCATCCCGTGTCGGTGTTCGCGCCGGGGACGTTGGCGCGGCTGTAGGTGGTGTTGCCCCACCAGCAGAAGGAGCCGGTGTACCAGGAGCGGTTCTCCCAGCTGTACGGGGTTCCCTTGGGGACTCCGTGGTACATCAGGGGGAACGTGGGCCCGGCCGGCGGGCTGGTGGCGATGTCGCCGTCGAGCAGGACGAAGGTGTGGTGACCGGGACCGTTCACGTACAGAGTGGGGTCCCAGCCGGCCATCATCGTCGCGCGGTTGGAGCCGAAGAGGCAGCCGTTGGACTTGTACCAGTCCCATACGTAGGTCGGGTCGCCGCCCGCCTTCAGCCGGAGCTCCGCGATGCAGTACTGCTCGCTCCAGCTGCCGTTGGCGGAGTACGTGATGTGCAGCTGCCCGTTCGGGTCCCTGATCGCTTCGGGGCCCTCGTTGATGAAGGGGTTGCCGACGACGCGCTCCCAGCTCTCCCTCGGCTGGGAGATGATGTACCGCCCGCCCGTGGGGGTGGTCGGGTTGCTCATCCGGGCGATGTAGAGGTTCTGCTCCACGTTGGTGGTGCCGGCCCAGCCGGACCAGACGAACCAGCGCTGGCCGTTGAAGGTGAACAGGGTGCCGTCGATCGCCCACTTGTCGTCGGGCAGGGCGAGTTTCGTCGCGGCGCCGTACCCGCTGTCCGGGTAGGCGGAGCCGATCACGTACATGCGGTGCGCCGCCCCGCGGCCGGCCGAGAAGTAGATGTAGTAGCGGCCGCCGTCCCGCACGATCTCCGGGGCCCAGACCTCACCCAGGTTGCCCGTGTCCGACCACACCTGCCGGGCCGCGGCCGACGCCAGACCGCCGGTGGAGGACGCCTGCCGGACGTTGATGCCGGCGCCGGTCGACTGGACGGAGATGTACGTCCCGCCCACGCGGAGCACGCTCGGGTCGGCGCCGCGGATGCCGGTCTGGCCGGCCTGCGCCGAGGGGGCGGTCATCAGCGACATGGTGAGGGCCAGGAGTACGGACAGCGCGAAGGCCGTGATGCCGGACGTACGAGGAAGTCTCATGGTTCCTCTTTCCCGTGTGGGGTCGGGGTCGGGCTGACACTCCGACCCTATCCAGAAAGAGGCGTGGGCATGTCAACTCCGTCGCGCCCTTCCCGGGCGGACTCACGAACGCCCGCGGTCAGCGCGCGATCGTCTTCGCCGTCGCCGCCGACGGCTGCCGGCTGTACCCCGGCACGACGAGCCGGCCACCCGTGACGGGGTCCGGGATGATGACGGACGACAGCCCGAACACCTCCTGGACCAGCTCCGTCGTGACGACCTCGTCCGGCGCACCCTGCGCGACGACGCGGCCGTCCTTCATGGCGACGAGGTGATCGGCGTACCGGATGGCCTGGTTGAGGTCGTGGAGCACGGCGACGACGGTGCGGCCGCGCTCCACGTTGAGGCGGCGCACCAGGTCCAGGACCTCCACCTGATGGGCTACGTCCAAGTACGTCGTGGGCTCGTCGAGCAGCAGCAGTTCGGTGTCCTGCGCCAGGGCCATGGCGATCCACACGCGCTGGCGCTGCCCGCCGGAGAGTTCGTCCACGAGGCGGTCCGCGAGGGCGGCCGTGTTCGTACGTTCCAGAGCCTCGCCCACGGCGTGCTCGTCGGCCTCCGACCACTGCTGCCACCACTTCTGGTGCGGCTGGCGGCCCCGCGCCACGAGATCGGCGACGGTGATGCCGTCGGGCGGCGTGGGGGACTGCGGCAGTACACCGACGAGCCGCGCGATCTCCTTGGCGGGGAGGCCGGCCAGTTCGGCGCCGTCCAGCAGCACGGCACCGCGCCGAGGCTTGAGGAGCCGGCCGAGCGCCCGCAGGAGCGTCGACTTCCCGCAGGCGTTGGGCCCGACGACGATGGTCACCTTGTCGTCGGGTATCTCGAGATCCAGGCCCTCGACGACCGTGCGGTCCTCGTAGGCCAGGGTGAGGTCGCGCGCCGAGAGTCGGCTGGCGGACGGACGGCTCATGACGGGGTGCCTCCGGAACGGCTGCGGGTACGGACGATGAGCCACATCAGGTACGGCGCGCCCACCACGGCGGTGAGGACGCCGGTCGGCAGCTCGATCGGGGAGAACAGGCGACGGGCCAGCAGGTCCGCGACCACGACGATCAGCGCCCCGGCCAGCGCCGACGACAGCAGCGGGGTCTGGGCCGTGCGGGTGAGCCGGCGCGCGATCTGCGGGGCGAGCAGCGCGACGAAGTCGACCGGCCCCACCGCGCCGGTGGCCACCGACGCCAGGACCACGCCGAGCGCGGTCAGCCCGAGCCGGACCCGGCCCAGCCGGACGCCGAGCGCCGTCGCGGTGTCGTCGTCGAACGACGCCCCGCGCTGCGCCCGCGCCGCCCACAGGGCCGCCGGCAGGCCGATCAGCAGTACGAGGGCCAGTGGCCCGGCCTCCTCGTAACCGCGGCTGTTGAGCGAGCCGGTGAGCCAGACCTTGGCCTGCTGGGCGACCAGATAGTCGCCCTTGGTCAGCAGCAGCTGGGTCAGCGACCCGAGCGCGACCGACACACCGATGCCGACCAGCACGAAGCGGGAGGAGTGCAGTCCGCCCCGCCACGCGAACACGTACACGAGCAGGGCCGCCGCCAGACCGCCGGCGACGGAGACATAGGGCAGCGCGTCGGCGGCGACCGCGTTGAAGCTCAGCGCTGCCACCGTCGCCGCGCCCGCCCCGTGCGTGACGCCGATGACGTCGGGGCTGGCCAGCGGGTTGCGGGCGACGGTCTGCACCAGCGCCCCCGCGACACCGAACGCGGCCCCCGCGAGGATGCCCACGACCAGACGCGGCAACCGCAGCGTTCCCACGACGAGTTCGTCGGGGCTCGGGCGCCCGAACAGCACGCGTACGACCTCCGACGGCGCCACGAACGACTCGCCGACGCACAGGTAGGCCACGACCGCGCACGCCAGCAGCACCGCCAGCGCCACGGCGACGACGGCCGCGCGGCGGTGTACGAGGAAACTCGCCCGCCCGCGCCGCAGCACGGCATGCCCGCCGGGGCGCAGACGCGGGGTGACGGTGGCTTCGAGGTCGCTCACGCGGCCACCACCTTCCGGCGCCGGACCAGCGCGATCAGGAACGGCACACCGATCAGCGCGGTCATGACCGCCACCGGCACCTCCGAAGGCGGGAAGAGGACGCGCCCCAGCACGTCGGAGCCGAGGATCATCACCGGACCGAGCATGGCCGCCAGCGGCAGCACCCAGCGGTGAGCCGTGCCCACCAGGGCACGCGCGATGTGCGGGACGGCCAGGCCGGTGAACGCGATCGGTCCCACCGAGGCCACGGCCGCCCCGGTGAGTACGGTCGCACCGAGCGCACCGAGGGCCCGCAGCCGCCCGACGTCGTTGCCGAGATTGCGCGCGGCGTCGTCGCCCAGCGCGAGCGCGTCCAGCCCTCGGGCGATCACCGCGACCAGGATCATCCCGATGACCACGAACGGCCATACCTGGCCGATCACTTCACCGTCGCGGCCACTGATCGAGCCGACCTGCCAGAACCGGAACTCGTCGAGAGCTCGCGCATTGGTCGTGGCGATACCGGACACGAGCGAGGCGAGGAACGCGTTCATCGCGGCCCCCGCCAGGGCGAGTTTGACCGGCGAGGCCCCGCCGCGCCCGCCGCTGGCGACCGCGTACACACCCACTCCGGCCAGCGCCGCACCGGCGAACGCGAACCACACGTAGCCGTTCAGCGAGTGCACCCCGAAGAACGCGATCGCGGCCACCACGCCGACCGAGGCGCCCTGGCTCACGCCGAGGATGCCCGGCTCCGCGATGGGGTTGCGGGTGATCCCCTGCATGACCGTTCCCGCGAGAGCGAGCGCGGCCCCCGCGAGCACGCCGACCACCGTCCGGGGCACCCGCAGGGCGCGTACCACCTGGGCGTCGTCGCTGCCGCCGTCGTGGAACAGGGCCTGCAGCGCGTCGCCCGGCGCTACCTGGCGGCTGCCGACCATGAGGCTCAGGAGGACGGCCACCAGCAGCATCGCCGCTCCGGCCAGCAGCCAGCCCGCCCGCCGGCGGGTGAGGTTGGGTGGCGACATGCGCCGGGCTCACTCTCTCTTCTCGGTCCGCGGCCTCAGGCCGTCAGGTGCTTCTCGAGGTCGTCGAGCACCACGTCGGCGGCGGTGACACCGAGACCCAGGTACCAGGTCTCGTCCGGTACGTCGTAGGCGTGGCCGTCCTTGACCGCCTTCAGGTTCTTCCACAGCGGGTTGGCCTGCGCCTTGCTCTTGTCCGTGGCCCTCACATCGCCGTACACGCCCGTGAAGATGTAGTCGGCGTCGGCCTGGTCGATGTTCTCGGCGCTGACCTCGGCGGCCAGGTCCGCGATGTCCTGGTTCTTCGGGCGCGGGATGCCGACGTCCTTGAGGATGGTGCCGATGAACGAGTCGTTGGCGTAGAGCCGGATCAGGCCGTCGGGCAGGTAGCGGACCATCGACACGGTCGGCTTGTCCGCCCCGAGCTTGTCCCCGAGAGCCTTCGCCTTCTTCTTGTACGCGGTCAGGTTCGCCTCGGCCTGCGCGGTCCTGTCCAGTGCGGCGGCGTTGAGGAGGTAGTTCTCCTTCCACGTGAAGCCGGGCCGGATGGAGAAGACGGTGGGCGCGATCTTCGACAGCTCGTCGTAGGAGTTGGCGGCGCGCAGCTGGCTGCCCAGGATCAGGTCGGGCTTGAGCGCGGCGATCGCCTCCAGGTTGAGGCTGTTGATCGTGCCGATGTTCTTCGGCGTGCCCGCGTCCTTCTTGAGGTACGAAGGCAGCTCCGGCGACCCCTCGGTCGGCGCGAGACCGACCGGCTTCACACCGAGCGAGACCACGTTGTCGAGTTCACCGACGTCGAGCACGACGACGCGCTTCGGCTGCTCCTTGATCTCGGTGCTGCCCATGGCGTGCTTGACCGTACGCGGCCACTGACCGGGCTTCGCGTCCGTGCCGAGGGCCGCGGTCTTCGCGGCCGCGTCGCCGAAGTCCTTGCCGCCCTTGGCGACCGACTTCGAGTCCTTCGACCCCTGGGAGGACGAGCCGCCGTCCTTCCCGGAGGAGTCGGCGCCGCACGCTGCCAGCGACAGCGCGGCAGCGACGGCGAGGGCGACTGCGGCTGTACCACGGCGCCGGTGTGACATGAGCGTGCTCCTCGTTCTGTTCAGCCTCAAAAGATTAGGCGAGCCTCACCTTATGCCAACGCTATCCATGGGATGTACACGGGGTAAGACCGCTCACGAGCGTCGCGTGAACCGTGTGCGCCGTGCCGGGGAGGCCGCCGCACCGCGGCGGGGTGCGGTGATCCGGGCCCGCGCGACGAGTTCGAGGGTGACGGTCACGGCGACGGCCTGCACGGCCATGAGGGCGTGAGGACGAGGAGCTGGACGGCCCCGGCGGTCAGCGCGTCCGCTCCGCCCAGGAGCATGCCGACGAATGCGCCGGGCAGGGTGACCAGGCCGACGGTACGGGACTGATCCAGACCGGGGACCAGGGAGTCGGAGGCCGCCGGGCGGGCTGTCTCGATCCGGGCGTCGCGCTCCGTCATACCGATGGCGAACCCCGCCTCGACCTCACCGTGCCGCTGTTCGAGAGCGGCCAGGCCCTGACGCCCGGCCAGGACGGTCGCGGTGAGCGCGCCTCCGATCAGGATGCCGGTCACGGGAATGAGCGCGATACCGCGCGGCGGGAGCAGCCCGGTGGCCAGCAGCAGTACGACGGCCGGCAGGACCCCGGCCACGATGGGCATCCCGGCCCACCACCAGGTGGAGTCGGAGGTGATCCGGCGGCCCGCGGTGCGCACCGCGGCCGCGTACATCAGCAGCACGAAGCCGAACAGGGCGGCTTCGTGGTGGACGACCCACCCGATGACGGCGGAGACGGCCGCCAGTTGGGCGGCGGCCCGCGCCCCGGCGGCCCGCGCCCCGGCGGTCAGCACCTCGGCCGCGGCCGAAGCCATGGTCCGGCGAGAGCCGCGCCGTCGCCGTGACGACCACGGCGACGGCCAGGAGTACGGCCAGGACCCAGCCGAGCACCGGATTGACCGGCAGCAGCGCGGCGGACGCGGATTTCACGAGCTCTCCTCCTCGGCGTCGGAAGCGGAACCCGCAGGCTACCGGCGTGGTGAAGGGCGTCCGCGGTGTACGAGCGCGATCTCGGGGAACCGCTCTGAGGCGGAACCGCGACCGGAGTCGAATCGGGAGAACAGGCGTGACCGACGATCAGGAAGACGCTCAGCAGGTGAGGGACGACCTCGAATCCGCCATCGGCCACTACATGGCGACCGTGGCGGGCCGGCTCCTCGACGAGGGTCTGCCCGTGGCCGCGATCTCGGCGTACGGGGCCTATGACGACGACAGTCAGGACGACTTCGGCGCGGACGTGGAAGGGAGCGTGGAGTTCACCGGCGGGTTCTGCCGGGCCGCCTTCGGCGGGGGCCGGGACGCGGGGCTGCTCTGGTGCGGGGTCTCGGGCTGGTGCTTCTTCTGCATACCCGAGGGCTCGGGCCAGGGTCTGCACGAGTCCGCCCGCTGGATGGGCGGCGGCCTGACGCCCGAACCCGGCCGGGTCGCCGCGTTCTTCTCCGAGGCCCGGCTCGACCCGTACTTCGCGGGCAGCGAGGACCGGCCGTTCTACCGCACGTCCCACACGGATCCGGAGGCGTTGCTGGGGCGGCTCTCGGTCTTCGACACGTACGAGGGCGCGGCCCAACCCCGTGATCACGAGCGTCGGTTCGCGAGCCTGCGCGCCGACGCGTACGGGAGGCGTGTGCGGAGCGCTCTGGCGGCGGGGGAGCAGGAGGTGGTCGACATGGCCCTCCGCACGGGCGAGTTGCACGCGCTGCGCACACTTCTGGAGTACGTGGAGGGGTCGGCGCCGCGAGGTGAGGCCCGGGGGCTCGCGCGGAGACTGGCCTCGGACCTGTCGCTGCGGGCCCGGCACGGCGGGAAGGACGTGGACGAGCACTGCGCGGCGTTCGTCTACGCGAACGAGCCGCGCCAGGACCTGTCCGGCGGTTCAGGGTCGCGACCCCAGCCATGATCCGCCGGACAGGCCCTGGACGCACGGGCTCCTACGGCCGACGCGCCCGCCCCGCGGAACGGCACACGCCCGCGAACCGTTCGGCGAAGACGGACCACGTCGCGACGGCGGCCTCCTCGTCGGCCACGGCCCGAGCATGGAGCAGGTCCCGGTCGATGCCCTGGGCGGTCAGCCAAGTCCGGTCCCACGCACTGATGTTCCGGGCTTCCGCCTCGGGGTGGAACTGCACGCCCCAGGCCCGTTCGCCCACCCTGAAGGCCTGGTACGGGCAGCTGTCACCGGAAGCGAGCCAGACCGCCCCCGCTGGAAGCCGTGTGATGGCGTCGACGTGCCGCTCGATCGCGGGCACCGTCTCACCCAGGCCCGCGAGAAGGGGGTCGTCCACCGCTTCGGGGCGCAGGTGGATGGCCGTGCTGCCGTACTCGGGCTCGCCGTACGACGCGCGCACCGTCCCGCCCGCCACCTGGGCGAGCATCTGACCGCCCAGGCAGATCCCCAGCATCGGTGTGCCGTCCGCCAGCGCCTGCGCCACCAGGCGACGGGTGGCGGCGAGCCAGGGCGCGCGTGCGTCGTCGTCGGGAAGGAAACCGCCACCGAGCACGAGCAGCGGCCGGCCCCCGAGACCGGAGGGCAACTCCTCACCCGCGTACGGCCGCAGCACCTCCAGTTCGAGCCCTGCCGCGCCCAACCACGCCCCGAGCCGGCCGGGACCCCCGTACGACGTGTTCTGCACGACCAGGACGGACACGGACATCGCCTCCCCTACGCTCGGCCGAACTCTAACGAACGCCGGCTGGGGGACAGGGGGCGGAGCGATGGGTGTGGTGGACGCGGCGGTCGGAGAGGCTGCCGCGCCGCCCCGCCCCGACTTCACCGCATCCAGTGCCGTTCGGTCGTCCACCCCGTGAAGCGGCGGGCGCGTCCCGCCTCCGCCGTCCCGTCCTCGCCGAACGCGGCGCCCTCCGCGACCAGGGCCAGGCCCGCCAGCACCGGGGCCAGCCGGGTGGCCACTTGGGCGGGGTGGCGGCCCGTCTCGGCCTCCAGGCCCGCGAGGAACCGCCGCTGCTCGGCCGGCGGGCACAGCGACAGGTAGAACATCATCTGGCGCCACGCGTACGCCGCGTCCTTGATCGTGCGCAGCGGGCGCGGGTTGTGGTGGACCCGGGCGGTCAGCCGGCACACCGTCACGAAGCATTCGGCCGCCAGATCGGCCCACCCGGACCGCGGGACGATACCCACCCGGTCGACCAGCGTGGCCAGGTTGTGGGTGGTGAGGATCTGCGCCTGCTCGATCACCATCCCGTTCGCCGCGACGGACCAGTGCCGCGACGTCACCGCGGCCCGCTCCGCGCACAGCGCCGCGAACCCGGGATGGCTGCGGGCACCGGCCGAGCCGGTCAGGGCCTGGCCCGCCGTGACGATCGCCAGGTTGCGGATCGCCGCGTAGTCGATGCCGTAGTAGCGCTCGTACAGCGTGCCGCGCAGGAGTTCGGCGGCCACCCGCGCCGCCTTGAGGAACTTCGGGCCGAACGTGCCCATGAAGATGTCGGCGGCCAGCTCCTCCACGAACGGCACCCCGAGATCGCAGTTCCGGCCCAGCACACCGAACTCGCGAACCAGGGGATTGGGCAGAAGCGTTCCCGGGAAGGCCTGCACGGCCACTTCACCGACCTGCCGCAGCACGGCGAGCGCGCCCTCGTCGTCCGACGCGCCCAGTACGGCGGACCGCTGCCCCGACACCGCCCGCACCCAGGGAAGTTCCTCGACGCGCACCTGCTGCGCCAAGTCGAGCAGGAGCAGGGAGCGGCGCTTGCGGAACGCCCGGTAGTTCGCCGCCATCACACCCCGCAACGCCTCGTCGCCGTACGCGTGGGCCGTGGCGGCGGCGACAAGTTGGGGCACCAGCTCGGCCATCATCTCGGCGGACGGAACGACTCCCCGCTCGACGAGCGTGTCGAGCGGCGCGCTCATCGCGGACTCGACGGCCTGGCCGATCCCGGCCGGTACGACGGCTCCGGCGGGCAGACCGGTTTCCCGGCTCTCCTCCCCGCTCACCGGGCCCAGCAGCGCGGTGACATCGGTGATTCCGCCATCCTGAGGGAGCACGGCGAGCCGGCCCAGCATCAGCTGGACCAGGGCGTAGTGGGAGGGGCGCGCCGCATGGTCGGCCTGGCCCCGGCGCAGGGCTGTGTGAGCCTCCGACCCCGGCAGCCCGCGCCGCTGGACCATGGACCGCACGGCGTGCCGCAGCAGACCGAGCCGGCGCGCCTCCAACGGCCGTCCGGCGACGACCTCTTCCAGCGCCCCGCGCAGAATGCCCAGGTTCTCCTTGGGCTTGCGGTGCTTGGTGCACAGGGTGTGCTGCTCCGCGAGCACCCGGTACCGGCCGAGCAGGGCCTGCCCCCGGGCCAGCCAGTCGGCGTCGGGGGCGGCCTCCAGTACCTGGCCGTCCCCGGCGTTCCGCAGCCAGTGAACGAGCAGTTCGTCCCCGAACGGCTGCCACACGGCGAGTGCCTCGCGCTGGGCTTCGACGGCCGCGTTGGGCCGCCGCCGCACCAAGGTGTCGACGGCGTCGGAGACGGTACGGCGGTGGACCGCCGCACCGGCGGCCGATGCGGATGCGACGGCCGGGCGGGGCAGGAAGCGCAGCCGGTCGGCGAACGGCTCCAGCTCCGCCACGAGGTCGGCCGCCGCGTCGCTCTCGCCGTGGCGCACCAGCCACGCCACGGTCAGCAGCGCGGCCTCCTCGGGCACACCGATCTCGTACCCGCCGCTGTCCAGCAGGTCCCACAGCCGGGCGAGCCCCGGCTCGGTGAGGCAGTACGCGAACAGCGCGCGCCGCTCGGCCGGTACGCCGAAAGTCCGTGCGGCATCGGTCTCGTGGGCCTGCAACGGGCCACCGGCGCTCACGGCCCCGGTGGAGAAGCCGCCCCGCATCACCTCGGGGGTCACCCAGGCCGGATACCCGGTCACGGGTGTACGCGAACCGACCGTCACCCGGCCCGCGGTCATGGCTGAGAGCACCTGCCGCCAGCGCTGCCCACGCGCCTCGGCGCGCTGCCGGGTGTCGGCGTCCTCATGGGTCAGCGCCGTCACGAAGGCCTGGGCCAGCAGGCTTTCCGGATAGGACGTGGTCACGGTGAGGGGCTGCTGCTCAGCGTTGTCATTCATAAGCCGACGTGGCAGGTTCCGCCCCTGCGCCCTCCGGGTTCAGAGCCCGGCGCTCTACTGCTGAGCTACACGTCGTCGGTTGTCGATGATAGGCGTCGTGGTGATCACTTCACAACCGGCTTTTCGGAGCGTCATATGTACGCGCCGGGGCACGTGGACGAGCCGGGTGGGTCGAGACGCCCCGGGCTCGGCGAAACGGCGCGATACTGATCGTGACAGCCGTCCGTTCGTGGACGGCCCCGCACGGGCCGGGCCGGCCGACGGGCGCTGACCTTCGTCGATGTTTCAGAGGAGGCCGTTCATGACCACGGCGAAAGATCTGTTCATCATCGCCATGAACCCTGAGCATTCCGTGGGCCAGGGCGACCTGTCGCTCGCCCTGGCGGGAGCCGAGCTGATCGATCTCGCCGGGTCGGGCGCGGTCGTCGTGGAGGGCGACCGCATCATGCCGGGGGAGCCCGCGGCGCCGGAGGACCGGCTCATGCGCGCCGCGGCCGACGGGCTCGTCCGCGAGGCGCCGTACGAGCGGGTCGAGGACTGGCTCTGGCGCCGGGGCGAAGACCTGGCGGCCACGTACCAGGCGGCCCTGGAGGAGGACGGCGAGCTGACGCAGAAGCGGACCGGCCGGCTGTCCTTCGGATCGGACCGTGTGCAACCGGCCGACACGCCCGCGCGGAGCCGCGCGGCCGGCCGCTGGAAGGAGAACGAACCAGTCCTCACCGCCCTGGCTTCAGCCGTGGGCATCGGGGACGGACAGGCCGACGAGGAGCCCGGCTTCGACGACGAGACGGCGACGATCGTGGTGGCGGCCGTTCACGACTCGCTGATGGAGCTGGAGGCCGTACGCCAGAGGCGCAGCATCGAGAACGCGGCCTTCGCCAACGTCTGGCGGGGCCCGTGAGCCGGGCCCCGCGCCCTCAGCGGGGGACCGGTGCGTCCTGGGCGGGCAGGCCGTCCAACTCGTCCGCGGCCTCCCAGCGCAGCAGCTCTCCCGGCTGACAGTCGAGCACCTCGCAGAGCGCGGCGAGGGTGGCGAAGCGCACGGCCTTGGCGCGGCCGTTCTTGAGGACGGCCAGATTGGCCGGGGTGATCCCGACGCGTTCGGCGAGTTCGCCGACGGACATTTTGCGCCGGGCCAGCATCACGTCGATGTCGACGACGATCGGCATCAGATCACCCCGGCCAGCTCGGCCTGCATCCGCGAGGCCTCGAGATCACGCGCGACCGCTTGAGCGAGCAGCACCCGCAGCACGAGGACGATGAGTGCGACCCCGAGAACCGCCAGGCCGGCCACGCCGATCAGGAGGACGACGCCCGGTGCGACGGCCTCACCCGGCGCCAGGACGGCCCCGAGCACCCACAGCAGGACGGCGGCTCCCCCGAAAGCGCCGGTCACTCTGTCCACGTGCCGGAAGGCGGGGCGCGAGAAGACCGTTCCGCCACGAGCCATCGTCAGCAGCCGCCACACGGAGACCAGCACGGTCTCGGCGCAGGCGACCCCCAGGACGATGATCAGCGCGACGGGGACGAGGGGGAAGTCCGCGGTGTCGCCGCCGGCTTCACCTCCGTCGCGGAACAGCAGCACCCCCATCACCCCCTGGAGGCACACCGAGCCGACGAGCAACGCCACGATCACCGAGCGCAGAGCGAGCGCTGTCGGTTTTCCCATGGACCCCTCCTTCTGTCGAGATTCGATTCTAATCTATCGTTTCTCGATAGAACGTGGAATGGGGTTCTTCAGGTCAGGACCATCCAGCGCCGGCCGTCCACGAGTTCCCGCGCGGCGTCGAGGTGCCCGGCGTGGCACGCGGTCTCGGTGATGACGTGGAGCAGTACGTCCCGGACGGTGTGCAAGTGCGGTTCGCCGAAGAGGTGGTGGGGCCACCACGCGAGAGTGGCGTCCGGGTCCGCCGCGGCGACGGCGGCGTTCGAGAGACCCGCCTCCGCGCGGTACCGGTCGAGCACCTCGGTATGCGGTACGTCGGGGCCGACCCGCCAGGCGTCGTCGATGTCGTCGAGGGCTTCGACGACGGCGGCATCACCGGCGCATACGGCACGGAACCAGAACCGCTCGACGTCGAGCGCGAGGTGCTGGACGAGCCCCAGGCAGTTCCATCCGGACGGCAGCACAGGCCGTCGCAGGGCCTCCTGGTCCAGGCCGTCGAGTATGCCGAGGATGTGTCGGCGCTGTCCGTCCAGGCACGACAGGAGTGCCTGCACTTCGGGGTTCGATGTAAAGGACACGGACGCGGTCACTGTGCGATCTCCCAGCTGTGGTGGCCCGCTTCTCCGTGCTGGAGGCGCGCGGCGCACATGATCAGGTAGCGCTGCTCGGGTGTGCTGGTGGTGCGGGCGGCGGCGGCCCGGTACTGCTCCGCGGCCGCCGTGACGTCACCGGCGCGCTCCAGGAGATGAGCGCGTACGGCGTGCAGCCGATGGTGCCCGGTGAGCGGGCCGCCGTCGGCGTCGAGGCCGTCGAGGAGGGCAAGGCCGGCGGCCGGACCCTCACTCATCGCGACGGCCACCGCCCGGTTGAGGGTGATCACGGGGTTGGCCGCCCCCGCCACCCGGTCGAGCAGCGAGTACAGGGCGGCGATCTGCGGCCAGTCCGTGTCCTCGGCGCGGGCCGCGTCGTCGTGCAGGGCCGCGACGGCTGCCTGGATCCGGTACTCACCGGGGCGGCCGCCGCCCAGCGTGCTCGCCAGCAGCGCGGACCCCTCCCCGATGAGCCGCCGGTCCCAGCGGGAGCGGTCCTGCTCGGCCAGCGGGACCAGTTCGCCGGCCGGACCGGTGCGGGCGGGGCGCCGGGCCTCGGTGAGCAGCATGAGGGCGAGCAGCGACGTCGCCTCGCCCTCCGCCGGTAGGGCGCGGTGCACGCCCCGGGCGAGCCGGATCGCCTCGGTGGCCAGGTCCGCGCGGTGCAGCTCCGGCCCCCGCGTGACCGCGTACCCCTCGTTGAACATCAGGTACAGCACCCGCAGCACCGAGCCGAGCCGCGACTCCCAGCCGTCCGTGCCCGGTTCCGGTACGTCGAAGGAGGCGCCCGACGCCTTGAGCCGCTGCTTGGCACGGCTGATGCGCTGCGCCATGGTCGCCTCGGGTACGAGGTACGCCCCGGCGATCTCGGCGGTCGTCAGCCCGCCGACCGCCCGGAGGCACAGCGCGATGGCCGAGGCCGGGGTGAGCGCGGGGTGGCAGCACATGAACAGCAGCGTCAACGAGTCGTCCTGCCCGGTGGCGGCTCCCGCGGCCGGCTCCCGGGCGACCACCTCCTCCCGCCGGCGTCGCGCCAGTTCGCTCCGTACGTGGTCGATGTAGCGGCGCGTGGCGACCTGGATCAGCCAGCCGAGCGGGTTGCCGGGCAGTCCGTCGGCCGGCCACGATGCGGCCGCGTCGAGGAGCGCCTCCTGCACCGCGTCCTCGCACGCCGCGAAGTCCCCGCGACGCCGTACGAGCGTGCCGAGGGCCTGCGGCGCGAGCGTGCGCAGCAGGTCCTCGACGCGTCCGGAGCCGTTCACCGGGCGGCCCTCCCGCCGTGGGGCGCTCCGGGGGCGCGCCCGCTCGTCCCGCCGCTGCTGCTCACAGTTCGCCGTGCTCGTCGGCCATGACCTGCCGCACCTCGACCGGCTGCTGGACGGGGACACCGCCGGGCCCGGGCACGGCCGAGATGCGGGCGGCGATTTCCAGGGCCCGATCCTCGGACTCGACGTCGAAGACGTTGAAGCCGGCGAGGACCTCCTTGGACTCGGCGAACGGCCCGTCGGTCACGACCGGCGCCGCGACGCCGTCCGCGCGGACCGTGCGGGCCTGCCGCGGATCGGCGAGCGCCATGAACTGGACCATCTCACCGCTCTCGGTCAGCTCCTTGGTCAGCAGCGCGTAATAGTCGAAGTGCGCCGCGATGTCTCCCGGCTGCCAGGTGTCCATGGGCTCCTCGAACACTCCGCCGTCGTGGTTGACCAGCAAGATGAACTTCGGCATTGCCTACTCCGTTCTCCGTCACGACGGATCCTCACGACCCGCTCGGCCCCACCGTTCGGGGCCCCTTCACCCCTCTGTCGTCACCGGATCCGGGTTCTCTACATGCCGACGCGGAATCCTCCGGGAGTTTTTTCGCCCTCACTGTTCAGGGATGCGAGGGTCGCGCCGGCGCACCCCGTGAACGCCGAACCCACCGGCTCCCCTCCCCGGGCGCCAGCCTAGCGAGCGGTGTGATCGCCGGACACACCCGCGCGGTCAGTCCGCAGAGTGCCCGCGTACCCGATCGCGATCATGGCCGCGTCGTCGTCCAAGTGCCCGCCGACATGGTGCAGCAGGTCGTCGCGGAAACGGTCGATGAAAGTCTCGGGGGCGCTGTGGGGCCAGCCGGTGATGCGTTCGGCGAGGGGGTAGAAGGCGCGGGAGCCGTCCCGGGCCTCGGTGACACCGTCGGTGTAGAGCAGCAGGAGGTCGCCGGGGGCGAACCCGTAGCTGTCGATGTGGTAGCGCGGCTGCGACAGCGTGCCCAGGCCCAG
Organism: Streptomyces sp. 2131.1; assembly: GCF_900105515.1. Lineage (GTDB taxonomy): Bacteria > Actinomycetota > Actinomycetes > Streptomycetales > Streptomycetaceae > Streptomyces > Streptomyces drozdowiczii. The sequence continues at coordinate 6,876,532 of NZ_FNSY01000001.1, forward strand.
CGGGGGAGCGGGGCGAGCGGCGTCCAGCGTCATCGGCCGTCCGTCGCGCAGGACGATCGGCGGTGGGTGCCCGCAGGAGACCATGTCGATGCGGGCGTGCCGGTCCGGGATGTCCAGGACCGTGGCCGTGATGAACGACTCCCCGTGGCCGGCCCCGCTCGCCTCCGCCAGCCCCCACGACACGCTCCGGTCGAGGTACGCGACCAGCTCGTCCAGACTCGCCCGGTGGCGGGCCGCTGCGTGGAAGGCCCCGAGCAGCAGAGCCGCGTCGCTGACCGCGCTCACCCCCTTGCCCCTGACGTCGCCGATGATCAGCCGGGTGCCGGTGTCGGTGCGCGCCGCCGCGTACAGGTCCCCGCCGATCTGCGCCTCCGCCTCCGCGGCGAGGTAGAGGGAGGCGGTACGCAGGGGACCGAGGCGCCGGGGCAGCGGTGGCAGGACCACCCGCTGCACGGCCTCGGAGACGTACCGCACCTGCGCCAGCTCCTTCTCGCGGCGCTCGCGCAGCACGCAGAACACGACCAGGCTCACCCCCACCAGCGCCAGGGCGGCGATCTGGGCCTCGTGGTTGGCGGAGAGGACTTCGTCGGGATCGCGGATGATGCCGACGGCCGTCTGCGCGATCACCGCCAGCACGGCCACGAACCCGACCGCCCGGGGCCCGCCGATCGACGGCGTGATCGCCGGGGCCGCGACGAGCAGCGGACCCAGATGGATGCCGGGCGGCGCGAGTATGTCGATCACGAACACCGCGACGATCCAGCCGACGGGGATGGCGAGCATCGCCCGCCCTCGCAGCGGCTTACGGACCTTCTGGGCGTGCTGCGACATGCTTCCTCTCTACACCGCGCACGCGCGGCCCGCACCGCCAGTCGCCCGCCTGCGGTGCGTACCGCTCCCCGCTGCCGTACGCGGGTGTCACTGGGCGTTGACAGGGCGTCGTACCCCTCCCATGATGGGAGCGCTCCCACGCGCGTGGATCAACGCCCCGCGCGAGCACCACCGCTCCGCCCGCAACGCCTCGTCGCCGCAGCGGACTTCGCGTGTCCGGCGGCACGTACCCGCACTCCGCCCGTGCCGCCGAGATCCCAGGGAGGATCACCCATGGCGCCCTCGCACAGACCCCCGCACGGCCTGCGTCCCCTCGCACGCGCCGCCGCGGTCCTGACCGCCTCGCTGGCCCTGCTGACCTCACTGACCGGAGTGGCCCCCGCCGCGACGACGGCGACGGACGGCGCCGACGTCGACGTACGGGTGAACGCCCAAGCGGCGCTCGGCACGCTGACCGGCGCCGCCCGGGGCGTCAACACCGCCGTCTGGGACTCGCACATGAACGACCCGGAGGTCGCGGACCTGATGAAGGCGGCCGACGTCGGGGTGATGCGCTACCCGGGAGGCTCGTACGCGGACATCTACCACTGGGAGACCCACACGGCACCCGGCGGATACGTCGCCCCGGGCACCGGCTTCGACGCGTTCATGGGCACCGTCCGCGCGGCCGGGGCGCAGCCGATCCTCATCGCGAACTACGGCTCCGGCACCCCGCAGGAGGCGGCCGGCTGGGTCAGGTACGCGAACGTCACCAAGGACTACGGCGCCAAGTACTGGGAGATCGGCAACGAGATCTACGGCAACGGCCACTACGGCAGCGGCTGGGAGAACGACGAGCACGAGGACAAGAGCCCCCAGGAGTACGCCCGCGAGGTGCGCGCCTACGCGGCGGCGATGAAGGCCGTCGACCCCACGGTCAGGATCGGCGCGGTCCTCACCAGCCCGGGGGAGTGGCCGGACGGAGTCGTCGGCACCGGCGACTCGGGGGACTGGAACCACACCGTGCTCCCGGCGGTGGCGGACGTCATCGACTTCGTGAGCGTCCACTGGTACGCGGGAGGATCGGACACCACCGCCGACGCCGCCCTGGCCAGGCTGGCCAAGCTGCCGGGCGAGCTCCGCGAGGTGCGCAACCAGATCGACCGGGTCGCGGGCGCGCACGCCCCGGACATCGAGATCGCCCTCACCGAGATCAACACCAACACCGGAGGAGCCCGTCTCACCGCACGCCCCAACGGGCTGTTCGCGGCGGACGCGTTCATGACGGCGCTGGAGAACGGCGTGTTCAACGTCGACTGGTGGAACACCCACAACGGTGCCGGTGAGATCACGACCGTCGACGGCGAGACCGACTACGGCGACATGGGCATGCTGTCCAGCGGAGCCTGCACCGGTGACGTCTGCGAGCCGGCGCCCAACACGCCGTTCGCCCCTTACTACGGGATGAAGATGACCAGCCAACTGGGCACGGCCGGCGACACCATGGTCGCCGCCGAGTCCTCCGCGCAGGACGTCTCGGCGCACGCCGTGCTCCGGGACGACGGGCGGCTGAGCGTCATGCTCGTCAACAAGGACCCGGACAGCGCACGGACCGTCGCCCTCGACTACGCGGGCTTCACCCCCTCCGCGACCGCGCCGCAGGTCAGCCGATACGCGCGGGGCGACAACGACATCGCCGAGGTCACCGACGGCCGGGCATCCGCGTCACAGGTCACCGTGCCCCCGTACGCCCTGCTCACCGTGACCCTCGAACCGAAGGCCGGCACCGGTCCGGCCGCCTCCGCAGCCGGTACACCGGGCACCCCTCGCCTTCAGGCGGTCACCGACAGCACCGCACGCCTGTCCTGGACGGCGGCGACGGGCGCGACCCGCTACCTCGTCCAGGAACGCGACGGCGCGCACACCCGCCTCGTCGGCGAGGCCACCGGCACGTCCGTGACCCTGCGAAACCTGCCGCCGGGCAGCACCCACACGGTCAACGTGCTGGCGGCGGACTCCTCGGGACGGATCTCCGCACCGTCCTCGCCCCTGACCTTCAGCACCGGCACCCCGGCGGACGCGTCCTGCGCGGTGACGTACCACCGGGACACGAGCTGGGGCAACGGCTTCGTGACCACCGTGACCGTCACCAACCTCGCCGATACCCCGATCACCGGCTGGACCGTGGACTGGGACTGGCCGACCTCGGGCCAGTCGGTGGACTCCGGCTGGAACGCCTCCTTCGACCAGACCGGAACCCATGTACGGGTGACCGCTCCGGAGGGCGCGGGACCGCTGGCCCCCGACGGCGGTTCCACGGCCTCCTTCGGCTTCGTCGGCGCCAACGACGGACCCAACCCCGACCCGGCCGCCTTCCGCCTGAACGGCACGGTCTGCTCCGGCGGCTGACGCACCGGCATACGGGGTAGCGGCCCCGGTCCGCTCGCGGGCCGGGGCCGTTACCTGCGCGTCACCCGGTCCGCTCCGCCGTGGCTCCTGGCATCGACCGGCCGTACGTGGTCGGCTGGACCGGCGGTCACGACCGCGACGCCTGACGCCGCACCGGCACCGGCGTGCTCCGAGCAAGCGGCCCACGGGCGCCCCCGTGCGTCGGCCGCGCCCCGCGTCGACCGAGGAGCAGCATGACCGACGAGCACCGCCGGGCAGCCGACGCCGTCGTGGTGGGAGCGGGCCTGGCCGGCCTGGCCTGCGCACTGGATCTCAGCCGATCCGGACTGCGCGTCGCCCTGCTGGAGGCGTCCGACGCGGTGGGCGGCCGAGTGCGCACGGACCGCCGGGACGGGTTCCTGCTGGACCGCGGCTTCCAGGTCTTCAACACCTCGTACCCGCAGGTGAAACGGCGACTGGACCTGAGGGACCTGCGACTGTGCCCGTTCACCGCGGGAATCATCGCCCACACCCGGACGGGCCCGGTCCGCCTCGCCGACCCGACGCGGGAGCCGGGCGCGGCCGGGAGCCTGCTGCCGGGCCGCGTCCTCTCCGCACGCGACCTGGCCGCACTGGCGGTGCTCACGGCACAGGACGCCGTACTCCCCGCCTCCTTCGTGAGACACCGCAAGGACGGCCCCACCTCCGAGGCCCTGGCCCGGGCCGGCCTGTCGGAGCACGCGATCGACGAGGTCCTTGGGCCCTTCCTGGCAGGGGTGTTCCTGGAGGACGGGCTGGAGACCTCCGTTCGCTTCTTCCACCTGGTCTGGCGGAGCATGGTGCGCGGGACGCTGTGCCTGCCGGCGCGGGGGATCGGCGCCGTACCCCACCAGCTCGCCCAGGGCCTCCCCGACGGGGTGCTGCGGCTCGGTGCCCCCGTCGCCGAACTCACCGACACCGGCGTCTCCCTGGCGGACGGGAGCGAAGTGCCCGCGCCCGTCGTCGTGGTGGCCACGGACCCGGCCACCGCCGCCCGCCTGCTGCCGGACCTGACCGTGCCGGACACACGCACCGTCACGACCTACTACCACGCCGCCGACCGTTCGCCGCTGTCCGAGCCGACGCTGCTGGTGGACAGCGCGGGGACGGTCCTGAACACCTGCGTACTCAGCGAGGTCGCCCCCTCGTACGCCCCTCCCGGCACCGCGCTGATCTCCACCTCCGTTCTGGGTACCGATCTCCCCGGCCGGTCGCTGCAAGTGCTCCGGCGGCTGGCCGAGCTGTACGGCACCGACACGGCCGGCTGGCAGCAGATCGCCGCCTGCACGGTCGACGGGGCCCTGCCGGCCATGCGCCCGCCCTGGCCGCTGAGCCGCACCCCCCGGACCGGCCCCGGCAGGTACGTCTGCGGGGACCACCGCGCGACCGGCTCCGTCCAGGGCGCCCTCGCCTCGGGCACCCGGGCCGCCCGGGAGGTGGCGGCGGACCTGGCGCGCCGGACATGACGGCGCACCGCGAACGGCCGTACGGCTGGACCGATGTGGCCGTCGTCGGGGGCGGCGCGGCCGGCCTGAGCCTCGCACACCGGCTGGCGGAGACCGGGGCCGCCGGCGTCACCGTGATCGAGCCGCCGGAGGGGCCGCTGCGCCCGGCGGACCGGACCTGGTGCTACTGGCACGCGGGCGCGGACGGCCTCGAAGACGCGGCCAGCGCCTCTTGGCCCGTGCTCCGGGTGCACGGCGCGGACGGCCGCCCGGTCACGGTCGATCCGGCCCCCTTCACGTACCGGATGCTGCGCTCCGGGGACTTCGAGCGGCTCGTCCACGACCGCCTGACCCGTACGAACGACGGACGCGTCCTGCGGGCGACGGCGGACGCGGTGCGCGGTGTGCCCGGCGGCGCCGAAGTCCGCTGCACGCTGCCCGGGGGCGACACGGTGACACTGCGCGCCCGGCGCGTGTTCGACTCGCGGCCCCTGCCGGCCCTGCCCCCGGCCCGTACCCGGCTGCTCCAGCACTTCCGGGGCTGGTTCGTCCGCACGGCCACCGGCCGCTTCGACCCCGAGGTCGCCGATCTGATGGACTTTCGCGTCCCCCAGCCGGCGCGCGGACTCGCGTTCGGCTACGTGCTGCCCCTGGCACCGGACCACGCGCTCGTCGAGTACACGGAGTTCTCTCGCCACCCGCTGACCGTCCAGGCATACGAGGCGGCCCTCGGCCACTACTGCCGCGACGTGCTCCGGCTCGGCGCGTACACGGTGGAGCGTACGGAGCAGGGCGTGATCCCCATGACCGATGCCCGCTTCCCGCACCGGGCCGGGCCGTCCGTGTTCCGCATCGGCACCGCGGGAGGCGCCACCCGCCCGGCCACCGGCTACACCTTCGCCGCCGCGCAGAGGCAGAGCCGCGCCGTCGCCGCCGGCCTGCGCGCCGGACGATGGACCGTCCCCGCACCTCACGGGCGGCGGGTGCTGGCCATGGACGCGATCGTGCTCCGCGCCCTGGACACCGGCAGGATCGACGGACCCGACTTCTTCACCGGCCTGTTCCGCCGCGTGCCCACCGAGCGCCTGCTGCGGTTCCTCGACGGCACCGCCTCGCTCGGCGAAGAGTGGGGCATCGGGCTGCGCACCCCCGTCCGGCCCATGCTCGCCACAGCCGCCGAACTCCCCTTCCTGCCACGCCGGTCCCGGCCCCACGCCAGTGACGGAGAAAGCCACCGATGAGCCTCCTGCGGGACCACGACCTGGCCCGCGCCTTCGACCACGCCTCCCACACCTACGACGGCCTCACCGCCCTCAACCCCGGCTACCGCACCGACCTCCTGCGCTCCGCCCGCCGCCTCCGCCTGCCCGACGACGGCGCCGGACTGCACCTCCTGGACCTCGGATGCGGCACCGGCGCCTCCACACGCGCCCTGCTCACCGCAGCGCCCAGGGCCAGGATCACCGCCGTGGACGCCTCGGCCGGCATGCTGCGCCGCGCCCTGGCCAAACCCTGGCCCGCGCGCGTGCGCTTCGCCCACCTGACGGCCGAGGAGCTCGGCACGGCCGGAGAAGGCCCGTTCGACGCGGTCTTCGCCGCCTACCTGTTCCGCAACGTCACCGACCCGGACGCGGTCCTGGGATCCGTACGGACCCTGCTGAAGCCGGGCGGACGCTTCGCCGCACACGAGTACAGCCTCAGCGGCTCCCCGGCGCACCGGGCGCTGTGGACGGCCGTCTGCCACGGCGTGATCATCCCCGCGGGCACCTTCACCGGCGACCGCGCCCTCTACCGCCACCTCTGGCGCAGCGTCCTCGCCTTCGACACCGCACCCGGCTTCGCCGACCGGCTCGGCCGCGCCGGCCTCACCTCCGTGCGGATCGCCCCTGTCGCCGGCTGGCAGACCGGCATCGTGCACACCTTCCTCGCCCGCAACGGCCGACCGGCCACGACACCGGAGCACGCACCGTGAACGCCCCACGTCCAACCGCCCGACGAGGCCGCGACCGCAAGGCCGAAATCCTGCTGGCCGCACCCGGCGCGGAACGCTTCCGGCGAGGCGACGAGCCGTCCGTCGCGGTCGTCGGCGGCGGCATCGCCGGCCTCGCGGCCGCCACCCTGCTGGCCGAGCGCGGGGCCCGGGTCACCCTGTACGAGAGGGACGACGCACTCGGCGGCCGCCTCTCCGGCCACCGCACTCTGCTGGCCGACGGCTCCCCGGTGACCATGACGCGCGGCTTCCACGCCTTCTTCCGTCAGTACTACAACCTGCGCGGCCTGTTGCGCCGCACCGACCCCGGCCTCACCCGCCTCACACCGCTGCCCGACTACCCCCTGCGGCACAGCGGCGGCCTGACCGACAGCTTCGCCCGGGTCCCGAGGACGCCCCCGCTCAGCGCCCTCGGGTTCGTCGCCCTCAGCCCCGCCTTCGGCTGGCGGGACCTGGCCGCCATGGACGCCCGGGCCGCACTGCCGCTCCTCGATGTGCGGGTCCCGGAGGTGTACGAGCGCTTCGACGGCGTGACCGCGACCGGTTTCCTGGAGAGCGTGCGCTTCCCGGAGGCGGCCCACCATCTGGCGTTCGAGGTGTTCTCCCGCAGCTTCTTCGCCGACCCGCGCCGGCTGTCGGCTGCCGAACTGCTGCTGATGTTCCACATCTACTTCCTCGGCTCGGCCGAGGGCCTCCTCTTCGACGTGCCCACCGAACCCTTTCCGCAGGCGCTCTGGGAGCCTCTCGCGGAGTACGTCCAGGGCCTCGGAGCGACGATTCGCACCGGGGCGCCCGTGTGCCGGATCGCCCCGCGCGACGGGGGAGGGGCCCACGTGCACACCGAGAACGGCGTCGACGGCCACGACGCCGTGGTGCTCGCCCTCGACACCGAGGGCCTGCGGCACACCGTCGCCGCGTCGCCCGGTCTCGGCACCACCCGCTGGCGCGACGCCATCGCAACCCTGTGCACGGCACCGCCGTTCCTCGTCTCCCGGCTCTGGCTCGACCGCCCGGTGCGCGCCGACCGGCCCGGCTTCCTCGGCACCAGCGGCTACGACGGGCTCGACAACATCAGCGTCCTGGAGCGGTACGAGGGCGAGGCCGCCCACTGGGCCGCGCGCACCGGAGGCTCCGTCGTGGAGCTGCACGCCTACGCCGTCGACCCGGCGACCGAGCGCAAGGACGTACAGGAGACGCTCGTCGACCGGCTGCACCGGGTGTACCCGGAGACGCGGGACGCCCGAATCGTCGACTCCCGGCACGAGTGGCGCGCGGACTGCCCGTTCTTCGAGGCCGGCACCTACCTCCTGCGCCCCACCGTGCGCACCCCGCACCCCTGGCTGACCCTCGCCGGGGACGCGATCCGCTGCGACCTGCCCGTCGCCCTGATGGAACGCGCCGCCACCACGGGGTTCCTGGCCGCGAACGCCCTGCTCGCCGACCGGGGGGTGCGCGGGCAGGTGCTGTGGACCGTGCCGAGGGCGGGCCGCTCCCGCGCCCTGCGCGCGCTCGCGCGCCTGGGGCGGGCCTGAGCTCAGCCGGGGAACCGCCCCGTGCTGCGCAGTGTCCAGCGCCGTTCCGCGTACGCCAGGTCGTCTACCCACAGCCGCCCGGCCGTGCGGCGCATGAGCGGCCGCAGCACGGGGGCGGCGGCCCGGGCGAGCGCGAAGCCCCTCCGGTCCGAGGTGGCGACCGTCGCCTCGATCACCGCGGTGCGCGGGCACTCGTGATCCGGCCGGCTGAGCGGCGTCGCGTGCGTCTCCACCACGGAGGACACCCCCTCGCCGTCCGTGATGCGCATGACGACGGTACGCGGCTCCGGCGCGGTGAACTCGGCCCGCACCGGCACCACGAGCCGCCCCGCCACCCGGAACGAGACGTCGACGACGAAGGCGTCGTCCTCGTCGCCCTGCGGCTCCCGGACCACCGACAGATCGACGAACGAGTACGGGTGGAACCACGAGCCGTGCCACGGATCGAGCCGGTTCGCCAACACGTCCTGCGGTTCGCACCGCCCGACCGCCGTGAACACCGCGTCCAACGGGCCGCCCCGCGTGGGCCGTTCGGGCACCACGGGCCGCTCGGTGGGGTCCTCGCCGCCCACCTCGTCCAGCCGCACCCACACGAGTACGCCGTCGTCGTGCACCGGGAAGGGCTGCCAGCCGGCGAACGGCGCACCGTCCAGGGCGAGTCCGTGCCAGTGGCACACCAACGTGCCGCACACCACCCGGCTCTCCCGCAGAGGCGCCCCGAGGTGCGGGCAGCTCCCGGGCCCGGCCCTCAACTCGCCGCCGTCGGCGCGCCACAGCACGACCTCCGTACCCGCGACCGTCCTGCCGTACGGGCGTTCACCCGCACGCACCTCGCGGGAGGCGCCCACCACGTACCAGTTGCCGGACGGGCGGGCGGTGGCCCGCTTCAGCGCCTCGGCGATGAGCACGGGTCGCGCCTCGCGCCAAGTGGGATTCTGCTGTTCCCAGTTGGCACCGGAGCCCCTCAGCCGGAGCGGGGCCGACCACCGCCTGCCGTTCGCCCGTCGGCTCAACGCACCGGTTCCTTCCGCTCGAGTCCCGTGCCCGCATTCGGGGTTCGCGCACGCCACCGGGCCCCGGCCACCCGCAGCACCCCGAGGGCGGCGGTGGCGGCGCGGCGCCGCCGGGGGACCACCGCGCGACGGTGCAGGACGCGGTAGTCCTGCTCGGCGATCACATCGAGGATCCCGGCGTAGAGGGTGTACGCGGCGCGGATGCAGGGGCGTACGCGCGGATCGAGCATGGCGATTCCGGGCTCCGCAGTCCGGTACACCTCCCGCGTCATCGCCGCAGCGGCAACGAGGGCGGCCCGGATGCGCGAGTCCCCGCGCCCGGTGCGCCGGCTCCACTCCAGCAGAGGCCGGTCCACACCGTGCGAGGCCAGCAGATCGCCGGGCAGGTAGACGCGGCCCCGGTCCAGATCCTCACCCACGTCACGCATGAAGTTGGTGAGCTGGAACGCCACACCGAGCGCCGCCGCGTGCGGCTCGGCCTCCTCCCGGGGAACGACCGTGCCGAGGACCGGCACCATCTGAAGCCCGATCACCGCGGCCGAACCGTGCACATACGTCTCCAGGTCCGCATAGGTGGGGTAGTCGGTGACGGTCAGGTCGGCCCGCATCGAGGACATGAAGTCGGCGAACAGGCCGTGCCCGATGCCGTACCGGGCAGCCGTGTCCGCGACGGCCCGCACCACCGGCTCGTCGCCCGTGCCGGTCGCCAGCCCCCGCGCCAGATCGCGCTCCAGGCGGAGCAGCAGCCGGTCGCGCTCCGCGGGCTCCTGGTGCCGGTCAAGGTCGTCGACGATGTCGTCGGCCCAGCGGGCGAAGCCGTACAGGGCGTGCACGGCCGAGCGCCGCTCGGGCGGCAGCAGCCGGGTGGCCAGGAAGTACGTCCGGCCATGACGGGCGTTGAGTTCCCGGCACCGGCTGTACGCGAGGCGCAGACCGGGGTCCGTGATGCCGGCTGCGTCCAGTTCACGACGGGTCATCGGCACCCGCCCGGACCAGGAGGGAGGGGCTGGTTCGCGCGCGGCCGGGCCGGAGCCCCGGAAGTCCCGTGATCCGTGCGGCGGCCAGCTTGCCGCTGATGAGCACCGTCGGCACGCCGACGCCCGGCGCGGTGCCGCACCCCGCGAGCACCACGTTCTCCGTCCCCCGCACGAGATTGCGCGGACGGAACGGGCCGGTCTGGGCGAAGGTGTGGGACAGGGAGAACGGGCTGCCGGCGGCGTGTCCCCGCGCCGTCCAGTCGAGGGGTGTCACCAGAAGCTCCCTCTCGATGCTGTCCCCGAACCCCTCCAGGCCCCGTCGTTCCAGTTCCCGGACCAGGCTGTCGCGGTAGCGCGGACCGAGGCCCCGCCACGCGGTGGCCGCCGGACCGGTCGTGGTGTTGGGGCACGGGGCGAGGACGTAGTGCAGATGGCTGCCCGGCGGCGCCAGGGACGGATCGTGCGCCGTGGGGCGGGTGATCAGCAGGGAAGGATCGCTCATCAGCTCGCCCGTACGCGTCAGCTCGTCGAAGGTCCGCTCCCATGCGGCTCCGAACGAGAGGGTGTGGTGGGCGAGTTGAGGCCAGGTGCGGTCCGTCCCGGCGTGCAGGACCACGGCGGACGGCGAGTGGCGCGGCCGCACCGGACGCCGGGGCCGGCGCCCCAGCAGCTCGTACGCCACTGGCAGTTCGCACGTCAGTACCACCGCGTCGCAGGCGATGCGCTCACCGGTCGCCAGCCGCACGGCCCGTACGCGCCCCGCCGAATGCTCCAGCGCGTTCACCTCGGCCGTCCAGCGCAGCTCGGCACCGGCTTCCGCTGCGGCGTCGGCCATGGCCCGGGGGAGCGCGTGCATGCCGCCCTTCGGGAACCAGACACCGGCCACGGTGTCCATGTAGGCGATCACGGCGTAGGCCGCGAGCGCCCTGGCCGGGGCCACCCCCGCGTACAGCGACTGGAAGGAGAAGACACGGCGCAGGCGCTCGTCGGAGAGGAAGCGGCGGATCCGGCCGTCCAGCCGCCCGAACCCGCCCAGCGCCGCCAGCCGTGCCAGATCCGGATGCAGCAGCTGGAACGGGGAGTCGAAGTTCGTGTCGATGAAGCGCCTCATCTGCGCCCCGTACAGGCGCTCCAGCCACCGCCGCAGGTCGCGGTAGCCCGCAGCCTGCGCCGGTCCGGCGAAGCGCCGCACCTCCGCCTCCATCGCCTCGCCGTCGGTGTGCACGTCGAGCGAGGACCCGTCCGCGAAGCAGGCGCGGTACGCCGGGTGCAGAGCCGTGAGTTCGACGCGGCGGTACAGGCTGTCACCGACGGCGGCGAACGCCTCGTCGGCCAGGTGCGGCATGGTCAGCACCGTGGGCCCGGTGTCGATCTCGAACCCGCCCAGCCGCAGCCGTCCGGCCCGGCCGCCGGGGCCGGTGTCCCGTTCGACCACGGTGACCCGGCGGCCCGCACCCAGCAGATGCAGGGCACAGGCCAGTCCGGACAGCCCCGCGCCCACCACGACGACATGGCCGGTGGGCCCTGGCACGCCCTTCACGCGACCTCCTCCGCGCGGCGCCGGACCACGCCCGTCGCCGATGCTCCGTCACGGATGCGCCGGCCTCATGCCGTAACGCGTGTCGGGTGATCTCATCCCGGCAGGCGGCGGATGCGGCGCTCACGGCGGCGTGTCGCCCCGCGCGTCCTCCTGTCGGCGTACGTCGTCGAGGTCCGCGAGCCGGTCGAGCTGCCGCAGGGGCTGGGCGACGCGGTGGTTCCCCGCCAGCGGGTCGCGGTGGCGGTCGAGGAAGTACCAGTAGCCGGCGGTGTACGGGCAGGCGTGCTCGCCGGTGCGCTCGCCCGGCCGGTAGGCGCAGGGGCCGCACAGGTCGCTCATGCGGTTCACGTAGGCGCCGCCCGAGGTGTAGGGCTTCGTCGTCATCCGGCCGCCGTCGGCGTACTGGGACATGCCGACCACGTTGGGCAGCATCACCCAGTCGTAGCCGTCGACGAAGGAGCGGTGGAACCAGTCCGTGACGGCGGCGGGGTCCCAGCCGCGCTGGAGCGCGTGGCTGCCGAGGATCATCAGCCGGGGGATGTGGTGCGTCCACCCCGTGTCCCGCACCTGGGCCAGGACGGTGCGCAGGCAGTTGGCCCGTACGGCGTCCGCGTCCAGGTCGTTCCACCAGTCCGGCAGCGGAGCGGTGTGCCGGAGGGCGTTGGAGCGCCGGTAGTCGTCGCCGAAGTACCAGTACAACTGCCACACGTACTCTCGCCAGCCGGCGATCTGCCGTACGAAGCCCTCCACGCTGTTCAGCGGCGCCCGGCCCTCGCGCCACGCCTTCTCCGCCGCCTCGACGCATTCGGCGGGGTCGAGCAGCCCGAGGTTCAGGGACGAGGAGAGCAGGCTGTGGCTCATCACGGGGTCGTCGGCGAGCATGGCGTCCTCGTACGGCCCGAACGTGGCGAGCCGCTGCTCGACGAAGCGGCGCAGAGCCCGCCGTGCCTCCGCGCGGGTCGCGGGGAACTGCCGGGGCCCGTCCCGGCCGACGAACGAGACGTCTCCGTCGCGCACCCAGTGGTCGAGATCGTGACGCACCTCCTCGTCGATCTCGTCCTCACGCGGCCGGTAGGGCCGGGCGACCTGCAGGGTGGAGGTGTCGCGGGGCGGCGGCTCCCGGTTGTCGTGGTCGAGGTTCCACCGGCCCCCCGCGGGCCCGTCGCCGTCCATCAGCAGGTCGTGTCCGCGGCGCACCCAGCGGTAGAAGTCCTCCTGCCGCAGGCGCTTCCCGCCATGCCCGTCCGCCCAGGTGGCGAAGTCGGCCGGCGGTACGAGAAAGCCGCGTGCGGGCCCCACCGTCACCTGCGGGAGGGACTCGACCAGGCGCAGGGCCGCGTGCGAGGTCGGGTGATGGACCCCGACCGGCCGCCCGCGCGTCGCCCGGTCCAGACCCTCGCGGTAGGTGTCGGCGCGCACATACGTGACGCGGTCGCCGAGCTCGGCCGCGCGATGGCGCATCGCGGACAGGACGAGGTGGGCCTTGGCCCGGTGGAACCGCCGCCGCCGGAGGACGGAGCGCGCCTCGATCATGAGGAGGGGAGCGTCATGGGCCGGGCCGGCTTCCCCGGGGGTCAGGAAGTGGGGGCCGAGCTGATCGCCGAAGAGCCAGTGCACGGGGAGCGTCTTCCCGGTCGGATCCGGTGGGGGCGGTTCATGACGGTATCGCCCCCACCGGGGAAATCCCGGCAGCGCCGTGCGCAGACCGCTCGCGTTCCCCGGCCCACCGCCCGGGCGAGCGAGGCCGTCCGGACGGTCAGCTGACGGGGATGCCGGGGTTGACCAGCCCCGCGCCCCCGGTCACCCGGTTGTCCGGGGTGATGGTGACGGGGCAGTTCGCCGGGTCGTAGTTGGTCACGTCGATGGCGAACCGGGTGGGGCCGGTGGCACCGGTCAGGTCCGCGGTGTTGTTGCGGAACACCGTGCCGCAGCCCCAGCCCGGGTCCTGGGTGTGCGTCTGGAAGCCGTCGTTGGTCGTGCCCGTTCCCCGGTTGTTCTCCACGGTGTAGCCGTTGCCCTTGATGTCGACCCAGGAGTCGTCGTAGTTGGCCCCCGTGAGGCCGTCGCCGTCGAAGGTGTTCCCGGAGATCAGGCCGCCGTTGGTGCCTTCCTTGATGTCGATGTTCTCGCCGCCGACGCCGGGACCGATGCGGTTGTTGACGATCTGGACGTGGTCGCTGGCATCCGTGAGGGTGTTGGCCGTCCCCACGTACACGCCCTCACCCATCCCGTTCCCGGACGTTCCTGTGTCGTGGATGAACGAGTTCCTGACGACCCCGTAACTGCTCGACGTCCGGAAGTGGATGCCCTCCATGGTCGTCTGGTGGATCTCGACCGAGTCGGCGACGACATGGTCGGACGCGTCGACCATGATCCCCTTCTGGCCGCCGGTGACGGTGATGCCCTTGATCACCCAGTACGGGGCGGCGGTGAGCTGGATCCCGTTGCCGCCCCCCGACGGTGTGGTCAGCACGGCGGCCCGTGAGCCGGTCAGGGTGATCGGGGCGCTCGACGTGCCGCCGGTCGTGATCTTGAAGTTCCCTACGTAGGAGCCGTCGGCCAGCTCGATCGTCCGGCCCGGTACGGCGGCGGCCAGGGCGGCCTTCAGCTCCTTGCCGTTCGTCACCCGCACCGTCGTCCCGTCGGAGGCCGCGGCCGGGACGTCCGCCGACGCGGCTCCGGACATGCCGAGCAGCCCGGCAGCGACGAGCGCGGCGGCGACAGCGGCGCGCTGCCTCCGCCGCGCGGGCGGGCCGGCGGGGGAGAGGACGTGGAACATGGCGGCACCTCCGGTCGGGCGACCGCAGGGGCCACCAACTTGGCAGGGACACAACACTGTGATGGGTGCCCAGATTGGACTGGACCAAGGTGGGCGTCAAGGGGGTGCCCGCAGCGGAGCGAGGGTCCTGTGCGACCGGTGCAGTGAGCCGGCATCGGCACCGGTCGCACAGGACCGGCGGTCTACGAGGCGTCCTCAAGGACCTCCCGCAGGCGCCGCGCGAACTCTTCCGGCTTACCCGCGTATCCGGACTCCTCGCCGCAGAAGCCGCCGTGGTGGCTCGGGAACACGGTGACGGACTGTCCGAGCAGTTCGGCGGTCGCCACCGAGGTACGGCCCGTCTGCACGTTCCGGGACTCCTCGCCCACGGCGATCACGACGCGGGCCGGCGCGGCGGCCAGCGCATCCGCGTCCGGCCGGAAGTCGCTGATCGCCCACGACCGGTCGGACAGCAGAGGGTCGTCCCGCGAGCCGTCGTCCTCCGTGGGCATCCCGAACGCGGCGGGGTCGGCCGGCGGCTGGGCGAAGTACGCGTCCGTGAACTCCCCCTCCCACGAGGTCATCGCGATGAACGCCGCCATCCCGGCCCCCCATCCCTGCTTCTCGTACGTGTCCCGGAGGGCGACCCGGGCCCGTACGGCCGCAGGGCCGTCCGGGGTGAGGGTGATGAGCGGCGGCTCGTGTGCGACCAGGGTGGTCACGTCCTGCGGATACTTCGCGACGAACGCGAGCGCGGTGACCGCTCCGCCGCTGCTGGCGAACATCTCCACCGGCCCGGCGCCCAGGGCCTCGACGACGGCGTGCACGTCATCGGCCTGGGTCTGCGGCGAGTGGTCCACCCGGCCGTCCTTGCGGATGCTGCGCCCGAGACCGCGCGGGTCGTACGTGATGACGGTCCGTTCGGGGAAGAACGCGGCGAGGGTGGCGAAGCCGGAGGCGTCCATGGGTGAACCGATCATGAACAGCGGCGGGCGTCCGTCCGAGGCCGGCAGGGGGCCGCGCACGTCGTAGGCGAGGTCGGCGCCGGGCGTTTCGAGTGTGTGGGTCTTCATACCTGTGCAGACCCGCTCCCTCCCGGAAACTCATCGGTCGCGGTGACACCGGCCGGTTCCGGAAACGCCCCGATGACTCCGGGACATCGGGGTACACGGGTGCGCATGGCACCGAAGAAGATCGAGCGCATCCAGTTCCTGCGGGCCCTGCGGCAGCTCCACCGGGCACGCTCCTTCTACGCCGTGGGAGCACTGCTGTGGGCGGCGTCCGTCGCCTGGACCGGCTGGCAGGCTCCCGGAAGCCGTCAGATGTGGGTGTCCGCCATCCTGCTGACCGTCTTCACCGGCCTCCTCATCACCGCCGCCGTGTCCCTGCGGCGCCTCGCGGGCCGCACCACGTACCGGCCCGCACACCACGCCGCCCCCCACAAGGCGTCGCAGCCGCGCCAGGCACACGCCTGAGACAGTTGCGGGGGCCGCGACTCGCCGTCTGCGACCATGACGGCATGCTCCAGGTCTGCCTCAACGGTGCCCGTGGCCGCGCCGAGTGCTCCCATCTGCCGTTGACCGCAGCCGAGTTGGCGGTGGCGGCTCGTGAGGCTGTCGCCGCCGGCGCCGCGGACGTCCATCTGCATCCCAAGGACGGCGACGCGCGGGACACGCTGGAGGCGACCGCTGTCGCCGCCGCGGTGAGCGCGGTGCGGGCCGCTGTGCCGGGCGTCGCGGTGGGGGTCACCACGGGTGCGTGGGCGGTGCCGGATCCGTATGTACGTGCCGCCCAGGTCCGGTCCTGGACCGTACTGCCCGACCACGCGTCGGTGAACTGGCACGAGGACGGCGCCGCCGAGGTGGCCCGGGCCCTGCTGGACCGAGGCATCGGCGTCGAAGCCGGCATCTACTCCGGCACCCCCGCGGCCGAACGGTTTCTCGCCTGGTCCGGATCCCGCCGGGTCCTCCGTGTCTTGGCCGAGGTCACCGAGACCGGCGCGCAGGACGCGCTCCACGCCGCCGTCGGGCTGCTGGAGGCACTGCGGCCGGCGGCCGCGCCGATCCTCCTGCACGGCGAGGACGCCGCAGCCTGGCCCGTCCTGCGCCTCGCGGCCGCCCGCCGCCTGCACACCCGTATAGGCCTCGAAGACGTACTCCACCTCCCCGACGGCGAATCCGCCGCCGACAACGCGTCCCTCGTCCGCGCGGCACACGGGATCATCCACGCCACGCCGTGACCCACCTCGCCGGGACGCGACTTTGCGGACACGACCTACGACGGCGACGGCTGGGAGTGTGCCGTGGCCGAGGTGTCCGTGGCGTCGGGAGCCGTCGGCAGGTCGCGGGTGCGGCCGATGGGGGAGAAGAGAAGGACGAGGGCGGCCAGGGGCACTCCCGCCGTCGTGATCCACATGGCCGTACGCAGATCGAAAGCCGTTCCCAGCCAGCCGCCGAGCAGAGCACCCAGGGGCATCGTCCCGAAGTTGAGGAAGGCCGTGCTGGCCGTGATGCGCCCGAGGAGCTCCGGCGGGCAATAGCGCTGCTGAAAGCTCGACTTGATCACGTTTCCGGCCACGACACCTGCCGCCACGCAGAACCCGCCGGCCGCGAAGAGCACCAGCCCGACCCCTTCGGACGCGGTCGGGATCAGCAGTGCGAAGAGCGCGAACCCGAGCTCGAACATGAGCATCGCGCGCGCGGTCCCGACACGGTCGGCGAGGCGGCGGGCGACGAACGCACCGGCGACACCTCCCGTGCTGGAAACAGCGATGAGCCCGCCCACCGCACCGGGCGCCAGGCCCACCGTGTCGACGAGGAAGACGACCTGGATCGACTGGTACCCCATGAGGGCCAGGTTGGAGGACGCCCCGAACAACATCAGCGTGCGGATCCAGGGGTCGCGGGCGACCAGCCGAAGGCCCTCGCCGACCTCGCTCAGCAGAGCCGCGGGGCGGTCGGCCTTCCGCTCGCGGCGCGGCTCGCTCCTGCGGATGCTCGCGATGCAGAGGAAGGAGACGAGGAACGTCGCCGCGTTGGCGAACATCGCGTTGACCACACCCACCGCCTGCACGATCAGGCCGGCGGAGCCGAGACCGCCGATCTGCGCGGCGGACGCGCTGCCGTGCAGCTTCGCGTTGCCCTCGGGCTGGTCCTCGGGGTCCAGGATGCTGGGAAGGTAGGCGGTGTACGCGGTCTGGAAGAACACGGCCGCGGTACCGGTCAGCAGGGCGATGGCCACCAGCAGCGCGACGCTCAGATGACCGCTCCAGGACGTGACCGGGATCAGCGCGAACAACAGGAAGGAGACGGCCGCGGAGCTCAACATGACGGGCCTGCGTCGCATCCGGTCGACCCATGCTCCGGCCGGCAGGCCGATGAGCAGCCACGGCAGCCACGCCGAGGCGCTCAGCAGCCCGACCTCCCAGGTGCTGGCGTGCAGGGTCGAGAGGGCGATCAGGGGCATCGCCACGGCCCGGACGGAGGAGCCGAACTTACCCGTGACCTCGCCGCACCACAGCAGACGGAAATCCCGGTGCCGACGCAGCAGACCGACTCGTATCCCGTCGCTCATCAGTTGTCCCGTTCCTTGCGGGGGAACGACTGGATCTGCACGATGACCGGCAGCGCCCCCGGTGCCTCCTCGGCGTCCGGTGTGACCTTGTGACGCGCAATCACCTCCATGAACTCGGCGTTGAGCGCCTTGAGCTGATCAGGCGTCATCCGCAGGTCACACCAGTCGGAGATGGTGCCGGAACGGTGCCACTCGGCGTCCCAGTCCTCACTCAGGTAGTGCGTGACCCGGCTGAAGTACTGCTGCACCAGCTCGTGCATGTAGACCGACAGGGCGCCCTTGGTGTCGGGGTCGTCCCGGAACTCGGAGGTCTCCAGGATCTTGGTGTCCTCGACGACGCGCCACCAGCGCTCGCGCTTGGTCCCGCGGTCCGTCTCCTCCTCGATGAACCCGTGCTGGGCGAGGTGCCTCAGGTGCCAGCTCACCGTGCCGGTGTTCTCGCCGAGGCGCGCGGACAACCCCGTGGCCGTGTACGGCCCGTCGAGGGCCAGCATTTCGAGAATGTTCATGCGCAAGGGGTGCGCCAGGCCCCGCAGGCTGCGGGCGTCGATGCGCCGGACGGGTTTGCGCCGGGCGGCGGCCGCGCCTTGCTCCGCTTCGTCTGTCATGCCCACAGAGTAGGTTGCAGAGGACACTCTGCATAGAGTTCTCTGCAATCAGTCCGTCGATGCCGGCCAGATACGTGGCCGCCTCCCTCGCCGCCGTGCCCCGGCCGCGTTTTTCCGGAAAGTGCCTGGGTACGCGGGTGGATAGAGCACCCCGGGAGGGGGTGTCATCGAACGGAGGTTTCCCATGCTGAAGGCCATAGCGGATGTGCTTCGTTCCGTCGGCGGTGCCATCGCCACGGTTGTCACGCTTCCGTTCCGGGCTGTCGCCCGACTTTTCGGCGGTGCGTCGAGCACCGCCCACGGTCACCACTGAACGCATGAACCGGACAACGGAGTGAGTGCTCACTCATTGACGGAGTGAGCACTCACTCCATATCGTCGTCTCCATGACCACCTCCAAGGAGAACGGGACGAGGCGCCGTCGCGCCCCCGCCATGTCGCCGGACGAGCGGCGCACGATGATCATCCAGACCGCGATCCCGCTGATCGCCGAGTACGGTGCCGCGGTGACCACCGCGAAGATCGCCCGCGCCGCGGGCATCGGAGAGGGCACGATCTTCCGTGTCTTCGCCGACAAGGACGAACTGATGCAGTCGTGTGTGGCCGAGGCGCTCTCACCCGACCACGCGATCCGCGAGCTCGACGCCATCGACGTTTTCCAGCCGCTGCCCGACCGGCTCGTGGAGGCGGCCGAGGCGCTGCAGGCGCACATGAACAGGATGGCAGCGATCCTCGGCTCGCTGGGTCACGGCGGCGGCAAGCACCCCGGCCCGGTACGCGGCGCGGGACGCAACGAGTCGACGACACGCGTCCGCTCCGCGCTCGCGGAGCTGTTTGAGCCGGAGAGGGACACCCTGCGCCGGTCCCCTGAGCAGATCGCGGCCCTCTTCTTCGGGCTCCTCTTCACCCAGCGGCGTACGGACGACGAGCCCGATCTGAGTCCGCGGGAGCTGGTGGAGGTCTTCCTCTACGGTGCGGTCTCGGGGAGCGCCGAGTGAGCGTGCGGGAAACCGTGTGAGGGTGACGGCCCTGGCGGTCCTCTTTCTCGCCCGGTGCAACCGCCCGCCGACAGCCGCGACGAGGGGCCCTGATGGCCCACTTGCCGCCCGGCCGGCTCTAGCGTCAGGGCCTCCAAAGGACCGGCCGGCCGTCCCATGCGCCGGCTTCCCCGAGCGGGGCGGGAAGAGGAGTGAGCCCGAGGAGCGCCGTCGTCGCCTCCGTGGCGACGCGCTGCCACCGGCGGGCGTGGCGGATCATGGTGTGACCCCCGTCGGGCATCCGGAGCCCGTGGACCTGCGCTCCGGCCGCCCGGGCGCGGGAGAGATAGCCCCAGGTGTCCCCGGCGCGGGTGATCCGGTCGGCCTCGTCGTGCAGGGCGATCACCGTACGGCCTCCCAGGTGCGGGGCCCGCTCGCGCGGCGGGCACCACGGGGCCAGCGCGATCACGCCCCTCACCTGCGGGTCGTCGGCCGCCCGCAGGGCCGCCCGGGCACCCATGGAATGGCCGACGAGCACCACGGGAACGGGGCCCACGGCCTCGTACAACTCACTCAGAGCGCGTCGGGTGTCCGCGACGGGATGTGCGTTCCCGCCGTTCCAGCCGCGGTGGAGGTAGTGGACGCGGCCCACGAAAACGTCCTCGTGGGCGACGGCCCGCCGGATGCTCGCGGCGAAGGGCCTCATGCGCAGCGCGGGGAGGTTGAGCATCGCAGGAGGTTCCAGCGCCT
The DNA here is from genome assembly GCF_900105515.1 of Streptomyces sp. 2131.1. GTDB lineage: Bacteria > Actinomycetota > Actinomycetes > Streptomycetales > Streptomycetaceae > Streptomyces > Streptomyces drozdowiczii. The sequence goes on from NZ_FNSY01000001.1 coordinate 6,896,932, forward strand.
CGGCGCGCCCGCCGTGCAGCAGAAGCACCGCGGCTCGGGCGCGCCGCATCGCGCGTAGGCCGCGGACGGGGCTCAAAGCGGTGCTCTCGCCGCTGCCGTTCACGTGGTCGGGGAAGGCCATCTCCTGATCCTTACGCATGCCAGGGACTGTTCACCTGTATTTCGCCGCACCCGGGAATCCGGATTGGTCGAGGACGGCGAATTCTTCGGCCGGTGCGGAACCGCGGACGGTGGTGCAGGCTTCACCCCGGTTCGGGTGTGCGATGCACTGACCCGCACGGTCCGGCCGGGCAGCATGGAGGGGACGACGCGGAGGACCGCGTGACGCTACGAGCGCGGGTGGAATGGGAGTTCTCATGGCACGCTCGACCGACTACGACGACGATCACCGCTCCCGGAAGGCCACGGGAGCGTGGTTCGTGCCGCCGCTCCTGTTGTTCTTCGTGGGCGCCATGCTCACGTCCGTGATCTCGCACGCCGTGGACGGTGGCACCTACACCGCCGTGATGTGCGCTGGGTTCGCCCTGGACGCGATCGCGGTGATCTGGGCGGTCGTCCGCCGGCGGCGATTCACGAGCTGAGCGGGCCGTCGGGGGGAGTTGACGCTACCGGCGCCCGTTCTGCGGGGCTTCCCGTGACGCCGTGCCGGAGATGTCGTTGCCCAGGTACGTGAGGACCGCGAGGACCCGGCGGTGGACGCTGGTGCCCTCCGCGGGAAGGTTCAGCTTGTCGAAGATCCCCCGGATGTGCTTGCTGACGGCTCGCTCCGTGATGAACAGCTTTTCCCCGATGGCCCCGTTGGCCAGCCCCTGGGCCATCAGCCCCAGCACCTCGTGTTCGCGCGCCGTCAGCTCCTCCAGCGACCGCGTCGACGCCTTCTGCCGGATGATCTCGTTGACCACCTCGGGATCGAGGGCGGTGCCGCCCTCGCTGATGCGTTCCAGGGCCTCCAGGAACTGTTCCACCCGCCCGACCCGGTCCTTGAGCAGATAGCCGATCCCGCGCGCGCCGAGGGCCAGCAGTTCTGCCGCGTAGGCCTGTTCGACGTACTGCGACAGCACGAGCAGGGGCAGTTCGGGGAACTCCCGCCGGGCCTCGACCGCCGCGCGCAGGCCCTCGTCGCGGAAGCTCGGCGGCAGCCGCATGTCCAGCACCGCCGCGTCCGGCCGGGTGCGTCGCAGGGACGGAATGATCTCGGGCCCCGCCACACACGTCGCCACCACCTCGTGGCCGTTGTGGGTCAGGAGCAGCGTCATCCCCTCCCGGAGCAGCGCGTTGTCCTCCGCGATCAGGATCCGCATGGCAGCTCCACCTTCATTCTCGTCGGCCCCCCGGGAGGGCTGGTGATCTCGGTCGTTCCGTCGAGCGCGGCGACCCGGCGGCGTATGCCGAGCAGCCCGCTTCCGCCGTGTTCCTCGGCCCCGCCGCGGCCGTTGTCGGTGACGACGACGTGCAGCGACCCGTCGGGCCGCGTGAAGCGTACCGAGGCCCGGGTCGCGCCACTGTGCTTGCGGATGTTCGTCAGACACTCCGCGATCACGAAGTACACGGCGGCTTCGACGGCTGCCGGAAGCCGGCGGCCGTTCTCCACCGCCGCCAGATTCATCTCGACCGGGATGTCCGCGGCAACGGCGAGCGTGCGCACCGCTCCGGCCAGACCGCGGTCCGTGAGCACCGGAGGGTGCACCGTGCGGACGATGCCCCGCAGCGCCGCGAGCGTGGCGTCGATCTCCTCCTGGGCCTCGGCCAGCCACTCCGCCGCGACATCCGGATCGTTCCTGACCTGTTGGCGCGCGAGCCCGACGCGCATGGAAAGCGCCACGAGCTGGGCCTGGACCCCGTCGTGCAGATCGCGTTCGATGCGGCGCAGTTCGGCGCTGTGGGACTCCATGGCACCGGCCCGGGACTCGGCCAGCTCCGCGACGCGTTGGCCTAGTTTCGCCGAGGGCGACGGCTTGAGCAGCGCGGCCGTCCACCGGGCCTGGGCGTCGGCCAGCTTTTCGAACGCGGGAAGCAGCAGCGCGCGCGGGGGCGGGGGAGCGGCGCCGTCGTGCCCGGTGTTCCCGGGCCTCCTCGTCCAGTGGACGACGGCCGCCGTGCCGTCGACGAGCAGCGCCAGGGGCCACAGGGCCAACACGACCGCCCCGCAGCCGAGGATGCTGACGGTCGCGAAGGGCAGCCAGAGCACGTCGCGCCACGTGCCGGGGTCGGTGAACGCCAGCCGCACCCGGTCTCCGGGTGAGCCGTCCAGCGGCAGATACAGCTCCGGAATCGGCTTGCCCAGCCAACCACCGGCGCGGACCCGTTCGTACCCGGCGAACCGGCGCAGCGTGCGTACGATCTCCGGCCAGGCCGGCGCGCCGATGAGGAACAGGGTGAAGAACACCCCGGCCGGTACCGCGAAGCAGCCCAGGAACGCGGCCATGGCCACCGGCAGGCCGAAGAACAGGTGGCAGGACCCCTGCCAGGACCGTTGCAGCCGGGAGGTGAAGTGCTCCATGGAATCACCGTAGTTGGCGGTGGGTCCGCAGTCGGTGTGCTCCGCTCCCCGGAGCCCCGTGGTGCTGGCTGAACCGGGGAGCGGGTGGGCGCTCCCTCGTGCCGCTCCCGCCCGCGGCCCTACGGTCGCCACAGGGAAGGATCTTCCCCCCCGTTTCCCGCGGAACGACGAGGCGGGACGTGTGAACGACACGGTCGACGCCCCCGCCCGGAAGGCGAATCAATGGCACTGCGCATCAGGAGAAGGCCGCCGGCGCCCGTCGGGGACGCGGCGGTCGCCCACGCCCTCACCCTCGACTCCGTCACCCGCAGCCATCGGCGCCGCGGGAAGGACTTCCACGCCCTGGAGAACGTGAGCCTGGTGGTCCCGGAGGGCAGTTTCCTGGCCGTCATGGGCCTGTCCGGCTCCGGCAAGACCACCTTCCTCCAGTGCGCCGCCGGGCTCGACCAGCCCACTTCGGGCACGGTGCGCATCGGGCACACCGACCTGTCCCGGCTGTCCGAGGCGGCGCTGACCCGCCTGCGCCGGGACCGGATCGGATTCGTCTTCCAGTCCCTGAACCTCGTACCGTCGCTCACCGTCGGGGAGAACACCGCCCTGCCCCTGCTGCTGCGTGGCATGAACCCCCAGGACCCCGCCGTGCGCGCGGGCGTTGACGGTGTTGGAGGCCGTCGGTCTCGGCGACCGCGCGGACGACTCCCCGCTCCCGTGCGCCGGTCCGCACCGGCAGGTCCGTCCATGAGGCGGGCCTCTCCGCGACTCACCCGACGGTCCCGCCCGCGCCGTGGCCCGCCCCGCATCCGGTGAGGAGGGAGAGCGCTGCCGCGCACATGACGATGTTTCTGGCGTGGCTGGACAGGTGCATGGATTTCCTTGCGAACGATGATCAGGACTGCTCGGAGGAACGACGCGTCGAAGGACGTCCCGGCGGGGGCCCGAACCCCGTACGGCTCCGTGCACCCCACTATTCCTCAGCCAGGGTTCAACGGTGGCTCCGGATCACGGCATTGATCCAGGTCACGGCGGTGACGGACACTGAACGCACTCCGGCGGCGAGCCGGAATCAGCTCGATCGTGGAGCGCGAACCGATCCGCTGGCCGGAAGGCGCCCGCGTCGCCTCCTACCTCGGGCTGAACGTCGAGCACTTCCGGCTGACTTGCCGAAGCTCCATCCGCACGACAGCCGCCCTCGCCCCCGAGGCGCTCCGAACCGTGCTGTCCGACACGGCTTGTACTCTTCGACGACCGGACGATCACACGTACGGGCATACAAGCGTACGGGCAGCGGGCAGCGGGCACGGGCGGGCGCCCGGGGACGGGAGCGCGGGGGTTTCCGATGAGTGACGCAGATCCGATACGAAGCCGCAGACCGGGTCTGTCGGCCGGTGCGCTCATCGTCGCCGGGATCCTCCTCGCTGCGACCGGAGCCGTCGGCGCCTGGCTGAAGCACGACACCACGGGCCGGAGCGCGGAGCCGCGTACGGAGCTCACCGCGAAGAACCCGCCCGCGGGGCTGCCCGCCGCGCTCACCACCGGCCAGCACCTCCACTGGTCCCGCTGCACCTCGCCGCCCACCGCCCGCAAGGGTTACGACTGCGCCACGATGAAGGCGCCCCTCGACTACCGGAAGGCGGACGGCAGGACGATCGACGTCGCCCTGATCCGCCGCAAGGCCACCGGGCCGAACGGCCGCCGGATCGGCTCGCTCGTCTTCAACTTCGGCGGACCCGGTGTGTCCGGCGTGAGCGGGCTGCCCGACTTCCTCAATCAGTACGAGCCGCTCCTCGACCGCTACGACCTGGTCTCCTTCGACCCGCGCGGCGTGGGCGCGACCATACCCGTGCGCTGCGGGAAGACCTCGGACGACACCGGCTACGAGGGTGCGGAGGCCTGCGCCGAGCACTCCGGGGCGGTCCTGCCGTACATCGGGACCTCGCACACCGCGCGCGACCTCGACCTGATGCGCTACCTCCTCGGCGACGAGCGGCTGAACTACTTCGGTGTCTCGTACGGAACGGCGCTCGGCGCGGTCTACGCCCATCTGTACCCGGAACACGTCGGGCGCGTCGTCCTCGAGGCGTCCGTCGACCCGACCGAGGACCACGTCGAAGAACAGGTGTCGCAGGCAGAGGCGGTCCAGGCCGCGTTCGACCGGTTCGCCACGCACTGCGCGGCCCGCATCCGCCACTGCCCGACCGGCGACGGGCCCGAGGAGGCCGCGCGACGCATGGCGCGCCTGGCCGACCGCCTGAAGAAGAAACCCGCCCCGGCCGGCGGTGGCATGACCCTCGACGCCTACGACCTGGCGTACGCCGTCGCCGACCACCTCGACTACGGCACCGACGAGTGGCCGGCACTCGCCAAGGCCCTCACCGCGCTGATCGACGACAACGACGGCCGTCCGCTGAGCAAGGGGGCGGACGACGTGGGCTCCGCCGACCGCTCGGAGAGCCCGCCCGACAACAGCCGCGCCGCCCAGACCGCGATCACCTGCGCGGACTCCAGCCTGCGCCACGGCTTCGAACAACTCGACAAGGACGAGGCCCGCGTCAAGGCCGCCTCATCCGTCTTCGGCGCCACCTGGTCCGGTGCCGTCTACCTCTGCTTCGAGTGGCCGTTCGACGGCGAGCGCAGCACGCTCCAGGTGAACGCCGACGGCGCGTCCCCGGTCCTGGTGGTCGGCGGCACCGGCGACCCCACCACCCCGTACTCCGGCGCCCGCCACATGGCCCGCGCCCTGGGCGAGGGCGTCGGCGTCCTGCTGACCGCCGAGGAGGAGGGCCACGGCACCTACCCGCAGAACCGCTGCGTCACGAAGAACGTCGACCGGTACCTTCTGACGGGCCGCACCCCGCCCCCGGGGACCGTGTGCCGGGGGAGCATGTCCTGAGGTTCGTACGTCGGAGAGACCCGTTCAGCGCACCGCCACGGCCTCGATCTCGATGAGCATGTCCGGATCGGACAGCGCGCTGACCTCCGCGAGGAGGCTGGCGGGCCGGCAGCCCACCGCCGCGAGTCCGTCCATCAGCACGTCGTACCGGCTGGTGCACGCGGCGAGGTCGGTGGTGGCAATCCGGATCTGCACCACGTCCGCCATCGTCATGCCCCCCTCCGCCACGGTCTCGCCGAGCCGTTGGAGCGTCAGCCTCATCTGCCCGGCCATATCGCCCCGATGGGCGATGGCACCGTCGTCGTCGCGCGCCTCGTGCCCGGACACGAACAGCCAACTGCGCGGGTCGTCCACCCGGACGGCCCGGTTGTACATCAGCCGCCCGTCCACCAGACGCGGCCCGATCTCATGAGTGGTCATGGCGTTCGTATACCGGGGTGCAAAGCACTTCAATCCCACCCGGAACCATCCCGCCCGGTCGCATGACGGGCCGCCGTGCGGCGGCCCGTCATGCGACCGGCCCCGGGGTCAGCCCGTCGTCAGCCGCAGCGTCACCAGCTCGAAGGGGCGCAGGGACAACCGCACGCCCTCCCCGTCGCTCTCGGGCACCGGGGCATCGGTCAGCGGCCGCTCCAGCAGGTCCGTCGCCACGACGCCCGCGGCCCGGAAACCGGTGGCCAGGTTCACCTTCGCACGGCCGCCCGTCGACTCGTAGAGCCGCACGACGACGTCGCCGCTCCCGTCGTCCGCCAGCTTGACCGCGCTGACCACGACCGCGTCGTTGTCGACGCCCACCAGCGGAGCCACCTCGCGCTCACCGGCGACCCGGCGCTCCGGCAGGTTCACGCGGAACCCCTCGCGGACCGCGTCGCCGATCGCCGCTCCGGGCACCAGCGCGTGCCGGAAGCGGTGCACGCCCTGGTCGGTCTCCGGGTCGGGGAAGCGCGGCGCGCGCAGCAGCGAGACCCGCACGGTGGTGGTCGTCCCCGCGTCCGCGTCCCGGACGGTGCGGGTCACGTCGTGCCCGTACGTCGAGTCGTTGACGAGGGCGACGCCCCAGCCCGGCTCCTCCAGGTGCACGAAGCGGTGGTTGCACGCCTCGAACTTGGCGGCCTCCCAGCTGGTGTTCGTGTGGGTGGGCCGGTAGAAGTGCCCGAACTGCGTCTCGGAGGCGTACCGCTCGGCGTGCACGTCCAGCGGGAACGCGGCCTTCAGGAACTTCTCCGTCTCGTGCCAGTCGACCTCGGTGTCGATGTCGAGCCGCTTGGCGCCCGGCTCCAGCGTGAGCAGCTGGGTCACCTTCGAGTCCCCGAAACTGCGGACGATCCGCACGCCGTGCTCCACCGGGGCCAGCTCGTCCACGTCCGTCAGGTCCGTGACCGTGTTGCGGTAGAACGCGTCCACGTCCCACGCGTCCCACATGTTCGGGAAGTCGGGGTGGATCTGGAGCAGGTTCGCGGCCGCGCCCGGCGCCACTGTCTCACGGTCCGCGGCGATGTCGTACGCCGAGACGACCAGGCCCCGCCCGTCGATCTCCACCCGGAGCAGGCCGTTGTCGAGCACATGGCCGCCGCCCTCGCGGGGGGTGGACCGGGTGGTCCCGGGCGTCGGTGCGGTGGCCGCCGCTCCGGCGAGGACGCCGCCGCGGGCGTGCGGCGCGGCGTTGAACGCGAGGGCCAGGCCGCCCGCCGGGTCACCGGCGAGCGCGCGCTGAGCGGCGTCGATGATGCCGGTCAGCTCCTCTGCGACGGCCGCGTACGTCTTCTCGGCCTCACGGTGCACCCAGGCGATCGACGAGCCGGGCAGGATGTCGTGGAACTGGTGCAGCAGCACCGTCTTCCAGATCCGGTCCAGCTGCTCGTACGGGTAGGCGAATCCGGTCCGGACGGCGGCGGTGGCGGCCCACAGCTCCGCCTCGCGGAGCAGGTGCTCGCTGCGGCGGTTGCCCTGCTTCGTCTTCGCCTGGCTGGTCAGCGTCGCGCGGTGCAGCTCCAGGTAGAGCTCGCCGACCCAGACCGGAGGGTTGGCGTACTCGGCCTCGGCCTTGGTGAAGAACTCCGCGGGGGCCTCCCACGTCACCGTCGCCGAGCCCTCCAGGCTCCGCAGCCGGGATGCCTTGGCGATCATCTCGCGGGTGGTGCCACCGCCCCCGTCGCCCCAGCCGGTCGGCGCCAGCGAGTGCTGCGCGACGCCCTTGTCCTTGAAGTTCGTCGCCGCGTGGGCGATCTCGCTGCCCTTCATCGAGCAGTTGTACGTGTCGACGGGCGGGAAATGCGTGAAGATCCGAGTGCCGTCGATGCCCTCCCAGTTGAAGGTGTGGTGCGGGAACTTGTTGGTCTGGCTCCACGAGATCTTCTGCGTGAGCAGCCACTTTGAGCCCGCGGCCTTGATGATCTGGGGCAGCCCGGCCGCGAACCCGAAAGTGTCGGGCAGCCATGCCTCGTCGTTCTCGATGCCGAACTCGTCGAGGAAGAACCGCTTGCCGTGGACGAACTGCCGGGCCATCGCCTCGGAGCCCGGCATGTTCGTGTCGGACTCGACCCACATGCCGCCGGACGGTACGAACCGGCCCTCGGCCACGGCCGCCTTGACCTTCGCGTAGACCTCGGGGCGGTGCTCCTTGATCCAGGCGAACTGCTGGGCCTGCGACATCGCGAAGACGAAGTCCGGCTCGTCCTCCAGGAGGGCGGTCATGTTGGACGTCGTACGGGCCACCTTGCGGACCGTCTCGCGCAGCGGCCACAGCCAGGCGGAGTCGATGTGGGCGTGGCCGACCGCGCTGATGCGGTGAGCGGAGGGCGCGGCGGGCGTCGCGAGGACCTCGGCCAGCTCCGCCCGGGCGGCGGCGGCCGTCCCGCCCACGTCCTGGAGGTCGACCGCGTCCAGCGCGCGGCCGACCGCGCGCAGGACGTCCCAGCGACGCGCGCCCTCCACGGGCAGCTCCTGCATCAGCTCGCCCAGCACCTCCAGGTCCTGGACCAGGTTCCACACGTCCTCGTCGAAGATGGCGAGGTCCATCCGGGCCAGCGTGTACTGCGGCTCGCTGCCGGCGGTCTCCTTGTCACCCAACTGCGTCGGCAGGAAGGGGTGGTAGTCGAGGATCACCGGGTTGGACGCCGCCTCGACGTGCAGCAGCACCTCCTCGCCGCCCGCCACCGGGGCGCCCACCCGCACCCACTGGTTGCGCGGGTTGAGGCCCTTCACCGGGGAGCCGTCAGGGCGGTAGACCAGGCCCTCGCACTGGAAGCCCGGCATGTTCTCGTCGAAGCCGAGGTCGAGCAGCGCCTCCACGGTCCGGCCCGCCCACGCCGCCGGCACCGTGCCGGAGACCTTGAACCAGGAGGTGCCCCACGGAGCGCCCCACCGGTCGCCGACCGCGATCGGTTCGGTGGGACCGGCCAGGCCATCGGCGACGGGGACGGGTTCGCCCGGCGCGTTCCACACGGCGACGTCCAGCGGGACGGACTCCGGGTATACGGCGGGCCGGATGCGCTCGTCGAGGACGCGCTTGAGACGGGCTTCGACCAGGCTGCGGTCGTCGTGCATGAGGGGGCTCCGTTGTGAGTGGGTGGGTCGGGTGGGGGGTTACCAGCGGTGCGCGGTGGAGGCGGTGCCGGAGGTCGTGTACAGCTCGCCAACAGCCCTGACCTGGAAACGAGCGGCCTTCTCACCCGGTTCCCGGCGCAGACCGGGCACGAAGAACGCGGTGGACGCGGTGGCGCCCAGGAAGCGCCGGCTGCCGTCGGGCAGGACACGGTGCAGCTCGTAGTGGCGCGGTGAGCCGGGGGAGCGGTGCCAGCGCAGGCGCAGGTCCGTGCCGTCGGCGCCCCGGGACGCTCCGGTGACGCGCAGCCCGGCCGGCGCGGCGGGCGTCTCGGTCCGGTCCCGTACGGCCAGGGCACCGAGCCGCCAGCGCACCGGGCCGGCCGCCGTGAGGCGCACCCCGAGCGCGTGGACCGTACCGGCCTTACCGGAGAGGGAGTTCAGCCGCAGCGTGGAGGTGGTCCATCCGCCGCCGCCCGCCCGGAGTTCGCCTGCCGGGACGTAGGTGTACGCGACCGGGTCGCCCGGCCGGTCCGGCTCGTGCAGGGCAACGGCCAGCTCGACGGTGACCGGGCCCGACCCCGCGTCGGCGCGGTGGGTCAGCTCCACGACCGTGCGCCGGGACAGCGGCAGCCGGGTGCGGTGGAGCTCGACGGTGACCGGGGCGTCCAACTCCCCGGCGACCAGGAGGCTGCTGCCCCCGCGCCAGGCGTCCGCGAAGTCGAAGCCCACGGACGGGCACCGGCCCTCGGTGCGGACGACCCAGCGGCGGCCCGGCAGCCGGTCCTGCACCCCGAGGTGGTTCCACTCCGCGTCCGAGGAGACCCGGCCGTTCTCGTACCAGCGCAGGCCGTGGCCGGTGTTGAAGGCGGTGGCGAACGGCAGCCGGTCCACGGTTGAGCGGTCGGCCACCGCCGTCGCGGGCGCGCGCCAGCTGTCCGTACGGTCCGGCCGGGCCGGGTCCAGGGACCGCCCGGTCCAGAACCGCTGGTCGGCGGCGTGGAACTGAGCGGGCGTACGGTCCTCCGGGAGGTGGCTGCGGGTCCACTCCGGCCGGTAGAAGCCGTAGCCGACTGTGTGCGGCCGGTCGGCGGGAATGATCGCGTCCCAGTCGACGGAGGCGTTCCAGCCGGTCGACTCGACATCGACGCCCGCCCACAGGGCGTACCGGCTGCGGCCGGCGGCCTCGGCGTTCGCGGCGGAGGAGGCGAGCGACTCGGGCGTCCAGCGGAAGTCCACGAACATCGAGTCCGCCTCCCGGAACAGCGCGGTGTTCTCGGCGTTGAGCGCGCCCTGCCAGCCGACCTCGCCCTTCAACGTCATCGCGTCGTACCAGGTGATGCGCAGCCCCGCCGCTTCGCTGCGCGCCCGGAGCTCGGTGACGAAGGCGAGCATCTCGGCGCCGAGCGCGGCGTCCCCGCCCTCGGTCTCGGCGTTGAGGAACCAGCCGTCGAAGCCGTGCGCGACGGCCGCCTGAACCAACTTCGCGGCCAGCGGGAAGCGCCCGGCCGCGTCGCGCTGCACGAGGTCCCGGGTCCACCGGAGGTCGCCGCCGTGGTGCACGGGCGGCAGGAACACGGTCCCGAGGACGGGGACACCGTGCCGGTGGGCCGCGTCGACGACCGGCGCGTTCGGCGCCAGGATCAGGCCCTCACCGGCCGAGCCGCCCCAGAAGACCAGCTCGTCGATGTATGCCCAGTGGTTCAGGGCGTAGTAGTCGGCGGTGGCCGAGCCCTGTGACGGGTTGCCCGCGGTGTTCCCGAAGGCCACCAGCGAGGTGATCCGCGCCTGGTCGGTCCGGGCCGTGGTGTTGGCCGGGACCGGGGTGAAGCGGTCGGCGAGCGGCACGGACGCGGTGTTGAACGGCAGGTCCGGGTCGGCTTCGGGACGCCACGCCTTCAGGCTGCGCCAGATGATGCCGTCACCGGGCGTGCCGGCGGGCAGCGAGTCGGGAAACCAGTACGAGGCGCAGGGCTGCTTCGCGGCAGGTGCGGCGGCGTGGGCGGTCGTGGCCAGGCCGGGGGTGAGCAGAGCGGCGGCGGTTCCGGCTCCGGCGAGGACCACGGTGCGGCGGGAGGGTGCGGACGGGCGTCGTGGGGACTGGGCCATGGTGTGCTCCGTATCGTGCGGGTTCGATTCCGGTGCGGTGCGGGGTGACGGGGGGTCAATGGACCTCTTCGGGCGTGACGACCTTCGTGATGCCACGGGCGGCCAGGTGGTCCCGGTCGGAGGCCCTGCTCGCCAGGACGGTGGTGGAGCGGACGCCGTCGGCGGTGAGCCGGGCGAACGCCTCGAAGACCGCGCCGCCGGGGGCGCAGACGGAGCGGCGGGGCGCGGTCTCGTCGTCCCCGGTGTCGACGACGAGCGCCGTGGTCCGGGGCGCGGGCCGGTGAGTGCGCCCTCGCCACTCCTCGACGATGCGGGCGATGGTCAGGCCCGCCGGTTTGACCCGGCGGTCGTTGGTCAGCAGCCCGAGGCTGTACTCCAGCTCCGGGAAGTCGGCCAGCGAGCGCGACACGTCGTGGGAGCACCACCAGGTGACGCCCCACACGTCCTCGCAGTCCAGGGCATTGGCCACGGTCGCCTGGGTGAACGCGGCGGCGTGCTCGGCGGGGATCAGCGGGGCGGGCGCGCCGACCTCCTGGAGCCAGACCGGCCGGTGCGGGTCGAGCGCCCACGCCTTGGAGAGTTCGATGAGGTAGGCGGCGTGGTGCTCGGTGGCCGTGCCGGTCCGGCCGTGGCGCTGGGCGGTGCCGTTGAAGACCCAGGAGTGCACGGCGGTGACGGCGCCCCTGCGCGCGGCCTGCGCCGGGGTGAAGGCGTGGCCGTCCTGGTACCAGGCGGCGTCGTACTCCGCGTGCAGGTGGAGCTTGCCGGGCGCCCCCTCCTCGCAGGCCGCCAGCATCCGGGTCAGCCAGGCGTCGGCCTGCTCGGGTGTGATGCGGTCCGGGTCGGGGTGCGGGTCGCCGGAGAACTGGTTGATCTCGTTGCCCAGGGTCATCCCGATGAAGTTCGGCCGGTCGGCGAGGGCGGCGGCCAGGGTGCGCAGGTACTCGGCCTGCCCGGAGAGGACGTCCGGGTCCGTGAAGAGGTTGCGCCGGTGCCACGTACCGGTCCAGGCGGGCAGGAAGTCGAAGCTGGACAGGTGACCCTGGAGCCCGTCCACGTTGACGTCGAGACCGCGTTCGGCGGCGGCGTCGGCGAGCTGGACGAGCTGCTCGACGGCGCGCGGGCGGATCAGGGTGCGGTTGGGCTGGAAGAGGGGCCAGAGCGGGAAGACCCGGATGTGGTCGAGCCCGAGGCCGGCGATCGAGTCCAGGTCGGCGCGCACGGCGTCGAGGTCGAAGTCCAGCCAGTGGTGGAACCAGCCCTGGCTGGGCGTGTAGTTGGCGCCGAAACGCAAGGGGGAGGAGGTGCTCATACGGAACGGGAGTCCTGGTTCTAGTGGTGCGAGGGGGCGGCCGGGGTCAGCCCTTGACGGCGCCTTCGCCGACACCCCGGAAGAAGAAACGCTGCAGCCCCGCGAAGAGGATGATGAGCGGGAGCACGGCGATGATCGTGCCCGCCGCGACGAGCCGTTCGTCGTTGGCGAAGGTGCCGTGCAGGTAGTTCAGGCCGATGGTCAGGGTGAAGTTCTCCGGGTCGCTGAGGACGATCAGCGGCCACAGGAAGTCGTCCCAGGAGCCCATGAAGGCGAAGATCGCGACGACGGCGAGGGTGCCCCTGACGGAGGGCAGCGCGATCCGCAGGAAGCGCTGCCAGACGTTGGCGCCGTCCACGAACGCCGCCTCCTCGATCTCCACGGGGAGGTTCAGGAACGCGTTGCGCATCAGCAGGACGTTCATCGCGCCGACCGACCCGGGCAGCAGCACACCGAGCAGGGTGTTGTTCAGCCCCAGGTCCCGCATGGTGGTGAACTGGGCGATGATGATGCCCTCCACGGGTACGAGCATCGCGAGGATGAACGTCAGCGTCGCGGCCCTGCGCCCCCGGTAGCGGAGCCTCGCCAGGGCGTACCCGGCGAGCGCCGAGCCGACGCAGTTGGTGACCACGTTGGCGGAGGCGACCTTGAGCGAGTTCAGGGCGTAGTCCCAGACCGGGATCGTTTCGGCGACCCGGCTGTAGTTGTCCAGGGTCGGATCGCTGGGGAAGAACTTCGGCGGGGAGCTGAAGATGTCCTCGTTCGGGCCCTTCAGCGAGGTCGACAGCTGCCACAGGAACGGCCCGACGGTCAGGGCCAGGACCGCCAGCAGCAGCACGTACCGCAGCACCAGCTGCCAGCCGGGGACGCGCCGGCCCTCGGCGTCGGTGGTCTTCAGGAAGCTCACGCGTCCTCCTTGCGGTCGGCGCGCAGCACCAGCAGCATCAGGCCGACGGTGACGACGAAGATGACGACCGAGATGGCGGAGGCGTAACCGACCCGCCCGCTCAGCCCGGTGCCGACCCGCTGGACGAGCATCACCAGGGTGGTGTCCTCGCCCGCCGGTCCGCCGGAGGGGCCGGCCATCAGGTAGACCTCGGAGAACACCTTGAAGGCGGAGACCGAGGAGAGGGCCGCGACCAGCACCATCGTGGAGCGGATGGCGGGCACGGTCACCGTGAAGAAGCGGCGTACGACTCCCGCGCCGTCCACCGACGCGGCCTCGTGGAGTTCCCTCGGTACGTTGGCGAGTGCGGCCAGGTAGATGATCATGTAGTAGCCGAGGCCCTTCCAGACCGTGACCGTCATCGCGCTGCCCAGGAGCAGCCACTGGTCGCTCAGGAAGCCGACCTTGCCGATGCCGACGGCCTCCAGGACCGCGTTGACCAGCCCGCGGTCGTCCAGCATCCACACCCAGATCAGGCCGACGACCACGATGGACGCGACGACCGGGGTGTAGAACGCCGACCGGAAGAAGGTGATGCCGGGGATGTGCCGCTGGACGAGCATCGCCAGCAGCAGCGGCAGGATGACGAGTGCGGGGACCACGCCGACGACGTACAGCACGCTGTTGCGCAGGCCGGTCCAGAACATCTCGTCGTGCAGCAGCTCCCGGAAGTTAGCCAGGCCGACGAACGAGCCGGGGACCAGCGTGCGCCGGTCGGTGAAGGAGTTCACCAGCGTGCTGAAGAACGGGTAGAGGCTGAAGGCGCCGACCACGATCAGACCGGGCGCGGCGAACAGCCAGGGGCTGAGGGGCAGATGGCGGCGGATCCGGCCGGAGGGCCGGCCCGCCGCAGTGGTGGGGGAGGGGGATTTCACGAGAGGGCTCAGCTCTGCTGCAACAGCCGGTCACACGCCTTGACAGCGTTGTCAAGAGCTTCCTTGGGGCTCTGCTTCCCTTGGAGTGCCTTGGCGATCTGGTTGCGCAGCTCGGTCTTCATCTGCTCGCTGAACAGCACCGGGGTGTAGTTGACGGCCGTCTTCAAGGACTTCGCGGCGGCGACGCGGACCCGGGTCACGTCCGTCCCGTCCTCCTTGGTGAAGTACGGGTCGTCGAGCGAGCCGGCGGTGCTCGGGAAGATGGCGACCTGCTTGGCGAACTCCATCTGGCGGGTCGCGTCGGTCACGTAGTGGGCGAAGGCCACGGCGGCGGGCTTGCGCTTGGACTGCGCGTTCACCATGACGCCCATGACGTACATGTTGGCCTTGCCGGTGCTGCTGACCTGGTCGGTGATCCCGATGTTCTTGTAGAGGCTCGGGGCCTGCTTCTTGAAGTTGGCCAGGTCCAGCGCGCTGCCCGGGTTCATCGCCACGGACTCGGTGAGGAACTTGTGGCCCGAGGACTCGGGGGTCGCGGTCAGCGCCTGGGAGTCGAGCCCCTTGGCGTCGTACAGCTCCTTGTAGTGCGTGAGGAGCTCGACACCCTTCGCGTCGTTGAAGGCGAAGCCCGTGCCCTCCTTGTTCATCAGCTGACCGCCGTACCGGCCGAAGTCCTCGATGGTGGGGACGTTCGCGAGGGTGGCGACCTTGCCGTGGCTCTTCTCGGCCAGCTTCAGACCGTCCGCGAAGACCTCGTCGTAGGTGGTCGGCGGCTTCTGCGGGTCGAGTCCGGCGTCCTTGAACAGGCGCTTGTTGTAGAACATCGGGCCGGTGTTGAGGTACCAGGGGAAGGCGTACGTGCCCTCCGTGCCGGGTATCTGGTGGCTCTTCCAGGCGCCGTCCAGGTACTCCTTGCGGTACTTCGGCGCGGCCTTGTCGAGGTCGAGGGCGAGGCCGGCCTTGGCCAGCGGGGCCACCAGGTCCGGCGAGACGTTGACGACGTCGGGCAGGGTGCCGCCGGCCGCGTCCGCGCTGATCTTGTCCGCGTAGCCCTCGCCGGGGCGGTCGACCCACTTGACCTCGGTGCCCGGGTACTTCTTCTCGAAGTCCGCGATCACGCCGTTGAAGTAGTCCTTGAAGTTCGCCTGGAGGTTCCAGGTCTGGAAGGTGATCTTCCCTTCGACCTTGCCCGAGGCGTCGGACGAGTCCGCGCCGGATCCCCCGCCGCACGCGCTCAGCGGCAGGACGGTGGCGAGGACGGCGGCAGCGGCGACTGCTCTGCGGGGGATGTGCACGGTGAACGGCTCCTTTGCTCGGACCAGGCGCGCGGACGGAGGCCCCCGGAGTCCCTGACCCGGTGGGCCGCGTTCGCCCGACAGACCCTGCATTGCACTGGCGCTTGAAGTCAATACATTCGACGGAAAATTATCTACACTCACGGTATACGTGCAGGTCAGAGCGTTGAGCGACGCTATTGACGGGCGCTTACTAATGCGCTTTAGGTGCCTTGGGATCAAGCGCATTAGTAGCCCGGCCGCTCTCGCTCGACCAAGCAGTGGGGGAAGCTCTACGATGCTCCCGGGGCGAGCGGGCCCGACGGCCCGTCAGTACCCCGGGCAAGGCAGGAAGTGAGGCACGGGTGGCTCCGAAGAGGCCGACCATGAAGGACATCGCCCAGCGGGCCGGAGTCTCGGAGAGCGCCGTCTCCTTCGCGCTCAACGACCGGCCGGGCGTCTCCGAGATCACCCGCGCCCGGGTGCGCCGCGTCGCCGAACAGCTGGGCTGGCGCCCGAGCGCCGCCGCCCGCGCCCTGTCCGGGGAGGGCTCGGCCACCGTCGGCCTCGTCGTGGCCCGTCCGGCGGCCAACCTCGGCGTGGACTCATTCTTCCTCCAGCTGATCTCCGGCATCCAGGAGGTGCTGTCCGAGCGTCATCTCGGCCTGCTCTTCCAGGTGGTGGACGACGTGGCGGACGAGTGCGGGGTCTACCGGCGCTGGTGGGCCGAACATCGCGTCGACGGACTGCTCGTCGTGGACCCCCGCACGGACGACCCCCGCGTCGCCCTCCTCGACGAACTCGGCCTGCCCGGCGTCGTCATCGGCGCCCTCCCCGGTACCGACACCGGCCCCCACCCCGGCCTCTCCCAGGTCCGCGCCGACGACGCCGGGGCGATGGCGGCCATCGTGGACCGCCTGCACGAGCTGGGGCACCGCCGCATCGTGCACATCGCCGGCCTGCCCTCACTCGCGCACACCGACCGCCGCATCCGCTCCCTGCGCCTGGAGGCCGACCGGCGCGGCCTGACCGGGGCGCACTCGGTGACCACGGACTACTCCGACACCGAGGGCGCCGCCGCGACCCGCCGGGTCCTGGAGCGGGACGACCCGCCGACCGCGCTGATCTACGACAACGACGTGATGGCGGCGGCCGGGGTGGCCGTGGCGACCGGACTGGGGGTCCGGGTTCCGGGCGATGTGTCGGTGGTGTCCTGGGAGGACTCCGCGCTGTGCAGGCTGACCGCCCCGTGGCTGACCGCGCTCTCCCGGGACCCGGTCGCCTTCGGCCGGCTCGCGGCACGCGAACTCACCGCACTCCTCGACGGCGGCCCGCCCCGCACCGTCCGGATGCCCCTGCCCGACCTCATCGAACGCGGCAGCACGGCGCCCGTACAGCAGGACGTGCTGCCGGGGGCCTGAGCCGGTGGTGGCCGGATCCGGGTCGTCCGCCCGTGCCGTCGCGTGTCGGACGGGCGCGTACGGGGAACCGCTCAACCCCGGGGCTCTGTCTCTCCTCGTAGGTGGACGGAGGCCCCGGGTCGCGGAGGCATCCGCATCTCGAAGGGGGACGGGATGAGCGAGTCGGGCAACGACGACGAGGGCACAGGCGTCCTGATCGCACTCGGCATGACGGTCTGCCTGTCCGTGGGCTGGGCCTATGTGGTCAAGGACCAGGAAGACCTGATGACTTGGGGCGCGTTACTGGTGTCCGGTGTCACCGGGCTCGTCGCCGGAACCTACAGCAAGAACAGCCAGACGGTCGCCGTGGTCTGCGCCTTGGCCGCTCCGCTGGGCGCCTACCTGGGCACGCTCCTCGGCCTCTGCCTGCTCGCCGTCGCTCCGTACGGAGGCGACTTCGGCGACGCCTGGCACGTCTTCAGCAACAACACGGGTGAGATGGCGCGCGTGTTCAAGGTGGAGGCCCAGGACCGCGACTGGCTGTTCCTGTTCCTGTCGGCGCCGGTCGGATACGGAGCGGCGATGCTGGACGACTGACCCGTGTGGGACCTCACGGCGGCCGGGGGACTCGCTCGGCTGGGCCGAGGCCCGCAGGGAACGGTGTTGTCGGCCCTCGGTGTTAGCGTCGCCGCCATGGCAAATCGTTCGTATCTCTATTCCGCCGACTCGATGCCGGACGAGGCGGAGATTCCCAAGCGGATCCGGTGCATATCCGAGCACAACTGGGACATTCCGCTTGCGCACAAGCTCCTGGTGGGGCGCGGGACGACGATCGTCCCGTCCATGATCTGGAACCCCCGCATCGGGATCGCCGCGGACTACGCCGGCGGGGCGGCCCTGCTCCGTGGCGTCCTGGACGCGGTCGGCAAGGGCCTGGAGGGGGACGCCGAGTTCGCCGAGTGCGTGGCCAGGACCACGGCCCACCTCGACAAGCAGCAGGCGGCGTACTTCATCCTCGAGACCGGCGAGATCATCTCGATGGACGGCGACGATCCGGTGGCGAGCGTGCGGCGCCTGGTGGCCGACGACATCCCCGGCACCGTGGCCCGGGCCGAAGCGGCGCTGGCCGGACGGAACGAGGCGTGGCTGACCTCCCTGCGTGCCGACTGGCAGAGCCACTTCGCGTCCTTCTACAGCGAGGCGCTCTACTTCTCCTTCCCCGGCTGACCGCACGCCGGCCGGCCCCCTCGCGACGTACGCGGTGTGTCCGGCCGGTGACATGTATGGTCGCGGCCTTATGGAGGCTCTTACAGCGCTGTCCGCCGCGTTCGTCGTCTTCGCCCTGCCGACCTCCCTGGTCTGGCGGCTGGGGCGGCGAGCGAGGATCCCCGGCTGGATGCTGGCCGTGTTCGTACTCGCCGGGTGGCTGACGCTGTTCTCCGGCTGGGCGCTCTCGCAGCGCGCGCAGCCGTTCCTGTTCCCCGATACGTCGCCCTGCCACGGCGCCGACGCCGAGCCCGTCTCGCAGTACTTCCCGCCCGACTCGTTCTGCCGCCACGACGACGGTGAGCTGCGGACGGTCAACGGGCCGGACGCCAAGTTCGTGTTCTGGGCCGCCGCCGGCGTCCTCGCGGGGGTGCCGGCCGCCGCCGCCCTCGCACGTCATCGTCGACAGGCATGATCGCGCTTGCCGAGCAGGGGCGCCCACCGCCGGGCGGTCAGGCCAGCCGGAACACCGGGCCGCGCGGGGTGAACGGCAGTGACGCGCCCTGCGGGACGAGGTAGGCGTGCTCTCGCCGGATCCGCAGGACGTCGCACCAGCCGTCGGTGATGACGAGGACCGGCGCACCCGGCGGGAAGTCGTCCGCCCGTTGCAACAGGTCCACGCCGGGCTGGAGTTCGGTGCCGCCGCGTCCGCGTATCCGCACCCGGCCGGCGATTTCGGCGGGCGGCAGGTAGCCGGCGTCGTAGGGGGCGGCGTCGCAGAAGACGACGCGTGCCGCGGGTACGTCACGCGCTTCGGCGTACGAGGCGATGGCGCCGAGTGCCTTGCCGAGCAAGGTGCTGTTCATGGAGCCGGAGGTGTCCAGGACGACGCCGAAGGTGCAGCGGGCCGTCTCCTGGGGCGGGAAGTACCGTCCCGCACGCGGGATGTGGGGGGTCGAGGCCTGCCGCCGTGCCGGGCGCGCGTAGGAGCGTACGGGCTCCGGCCGGGGGACGTACTCGTCGAACCAGCGGGCCAGCCGCGCGTCCCACGGCACGGGCGGGTGCGACAGGGCGCGGATCTCCTGGATCAGCCCTGCGGGCAGGAGGCCGCGCTCCCCGTACTGGTGCAGGTCGAAGCCCTGCGTCAGCCCGCGCCGGTAGAACTCGTCCAGGTCCGTGTACGGCCGGGTACCGGCATGCGGCACCGGCTCACCGAGGATGTCCCCGGCGCCCTTGCCCCGCAGCGTCGCGAGCCTGCGGCGGCGGCGCAGGTCGTGCGCGATGCGGTCGTACACCTCCTCGGCGGACAGACCCCGCAGGTGCGGGTCGTACAGCAGCCCTTCGGGCATGTCGCCGACGCGCATCTGGACGAGCCAGTCGTTGACGACGTAGTCGGCGGCGACGTTGAAGAGGAACGGGTCACGGCCGCCTCGGCGTTCGCCGTGCCGCAGCGCGGCGTGCAGCATCTCGTGCGCGAGGACGAAGCGCCATTCCTCGTCGGTGAACCCGCACAACGGGTTGATGTAGATCTCGCCCGCGACCGGGCTGACCGCCGCGACGGCGATGCCCTGCGTCCGAGCCAGTTCGGCGTCGGCCACGATCTTCAGGCCCGCGGCGAGCCCGCCCAGCAGCGGATAGGAGGAGACGAACCAGTTCAGCG
The DNA here is from genome assembly GCF_900105515.1 of Streptomyces sp. 2131.1. Taxonomy (GTDB): domain Bacteria; phylum Actinomycetota; class Actinomycetes; order Streptomycetales; family Streptomycetaceae; genus Streptomyces; species Streptomyces drozdowiczii. The sequence continues at coordinate 6,916,647 of NZ_FNSY01000001.1, forward strand.
CGCGGTCCCAGGGCCGCTGGGGCGCGAGTTCTCCGGTGACCCGGTCGCGGCGGCCGCCGGCCACGTCCATCGCGGCGGACACACTGCGGGTCAGCGCGTGCGCGAAGGCGGTCTCCCAGTCCGGGACCGCTGAGTTGTTCCAGGCGTTCCAGGTGGTGAGGACCTGGTCGGGATGCTCGCCCGCGGTGCCGCAGTGTTCGAAGGTGACGGGGATGCCGTCACGCCGCCACCGGGCGGCGAGCAGTTCCTCGTCGCCGCCCGGGAAGGACTCCGGCAGGGCGGCGGGCGGCGTGCCGACCGGGTGGGTGAGCAGGAAGCGGTTGACGACCGTACAGCGTGCCGCGAGGTCGAAGCGGTCGGGCTGCACGCGCGCTTCGTCCGCCGACGCGGGCACATGGCCGAAACCGAGATGCAGCAGGCAGTGGGCCAGCACCCACGCCCACTCCGCCGGATCGGCCCGTCTGGTGGGGTGTACGTGGATGGTGCCGTTCGAGGTGACGGCAGCCATGCCTCCGGCCGGGGTCAGCGCGCACTTGTCCTGGCGGCACACTGACGCCTCCACGGCCGCGAACGCCGGGTTGCGCTTGACGAGCGCGAGCCCGGCGGCGAAGGCCTCGGTGGCCGGGTCGGCCGTGCTCTTCCCGCCCTTGCCGCCCCCCCGGCGTCCGCCGGCCCCCTTCACCGCCGGGCCTCGACCAGCCGGGGCATGTCCCGCGCGGCGTCCACGAGGAACCACGCGGGCAGCACCGGCAGCCCGTCGGCGTCGTCCGCGATGACGGTCTGCGCGACCTCGACCGAGATCTCGGCGAGCTGTACGAGCAGCGATCTGGCCCGGTACGCGGTCTGCCGCAGCGACGGCGAGACGTGCTCCTTCTGCCGGGGCAGCTCCTTGACCAGGCGTCCCCGGAACGCGTCGGCCAGGTAGTAGAGCAGGTCGCGGTCCTCGGGCCGCCCCGGCCAGGAGGCATCGCCCTTGAGGATCGCCTCGATGCCGAACGCATGGCGGACGATCTTCGCGTACCCGCAGAAGGAGACGGCATGAGCGGGTGTCAGCGTGCCGTGCACCACGACCTTCAGCGTCTCCTCGTCGATCTCCGGCCCGAAGGAGTGCAACGCGTCCGAGAGCATGTGCCAGGAGCGGGGCGTGGAGAACGGCTCCTCGGTCTTGGGCGGCTGCGACCACAGGTGGTCGGGGCGGTCCACGAGGTAGTCCGTCACCCACGGGTGGACACCGTTCTCGCCCGCCCACACCAGCCAGTCCGCCGCCGAGGCCCGGAGGTGGACATGGGTGAGGCGGTTGACCAGGGCGGAGGCGATCGGGCGGGCCAGCGCGTTGTCCGTGGCACGGTTGCCGGCCCCGATGACGATGGATCCGGCGGGCAGCTCGTACGACCCGATGCGCCGGTCCAGGATCAGCGAGTAGAAGGCCTTCTGCACGTCGGGGGCCGCCGCGTTGAGCTCGTCGAGGAACAGGCAGTACGGCTCGTCCCGGGCGATGGACTCGGGCGGGCAGAACACGGACCGCCCGTCCCGGATCTGGGGCACCCCGATGAGATCCTCCGGCGCGAGCTGGGTCCCGAGCAGGCTGACGCACTCCAGCCCCAGGGACTCGGCGAACTTCCGCACGAGCGACGACTTGCCGATCCCGGGCGCTCCCCACAGGAACACGGGCCGCACGGTGGCGAGACCGAGCAGCAGCTCGGGGATCTGAGCGGGGGAGACGGTGACGGCAGCCTGCACGCGGGAACGTTCCTTCGGATTCTGGAAGTCGGAGACCGCCAGTATGTGGAGCGCCCAGGGCGCACGCAGCCGAATTTCACCGCCCGCGCCGCGAGGAGGACCATCGTGCCCCCTCCGAGAACGCCGCCGGCGCGGCCGCAGCCGCCAGGCCCTGGCGCCGCCGCCGTATCACCTCGGTTTCGGAACGTGCCGCAGGGGCAACCGCCGTTCATGGACGTCAACGAGGGCAACGCGGAAGTGGTTCCTACGCAGGGGGACGAGCATCATGTCGTTCTCAGCGCCGACACCAACGGGGACGGGAAACCGGACGTCTGGATGACGGACACGACCGGTGACGGCAAAGCCGATCTCTACCAGTTCGACACCACCGGCGACGGGGAGATCGACGTGACCGTGGTCGAGGGAGCAGAGGATCCCGGGACCGACCGACTCGTGGTCGAGGGCGACGGCGGACACCCGCAATCCGTCTGAACGGGAACCGCCGGGCGGCGGCCGGACACTGCCGCCCGGCACCCGGTTGTCCGTAGGAGTCCCGAACTCCGTTCCGCGGTCGCCCGGCATCCGCGCCGCCCACTCCGGAGACGCACGGGGCCGAAGGTGCCCGTGATGGCGGTCGAAGGCGGCGGGCCTCGCCGGATGGGGTGCAAGTGTGCGACGGTGGGCTGACAACGAGACCGACCGCCAAGCCCGCCACGGGTGACGGTCTTTAGGGAAGCCGGGCGTTGCCCCCATCCCGGGCATCCGGCCCCCTGCCATCGTCGCGGCCCCTCACCAGGGGGTGCTTCGCCTTTGGGCTCGACAACCCCCGGAAGGGGGCGCGCCCGCAATGGACATCACCACCGCCGTCACCGGTACGTCCGCACGCATCACCCCGCGCGGAGACATCGACTCCGACGCCCTCGCCCCGCTGCGCGCCGCAGCCGACGCGCTTCCGCCGCACGTGACCGACGTGCAGTGGGACCTCCACGACACACCCTTCATGGACGTCTCCGGCCTCCACCTCCTGCTCCCCGCCACCGCGCAGCGCAGGGCAACGGTCACCGGACTGCGGCCCCAGCCGCTGCGACTGCTGCTCCTCGCCGCCGACATCAACCCCGGCACCTTCGAGGGCCTGCCCGCTTCACCCGCCGGGACCTGAGCCGCGTACGGTTCTGCTCACCCGGTCAACGGGAAGGCCCCTCCGGCAGCGCGTCGGACGGTGGCAGGCAGCTGATCAGAGCGTCGACGGCGGCCCCGTAGGCGCGCTCCGACGGGGTCGAGTACCCGACCACCAGACCGTCGGCGGCCGGCATGAGGGCCCCGGGATGCCGGAACCCCGACAGCCCGTCCACCGCCAGTCCCTGCCAGGACGCGGCCTTCACCACGGACGCCTCCGTTCCGGAAGGGAGCCGGAGCACCGCGTGCAGACCGGCGGCGATGCCGGTGGCGGTGACGTGCGGCGCCCTGTCGGCGAGAGCAGTGACGAGTTGGTCGCGCCGGTGCCGGTAGCGCTGCCGCATCCGGCGTACGTGACGGTCGTACCGTCCGGATTCGATGAAGTCGGCGAGGGTGAGCTGGTCGGGGACGCCCGCCCACGCCTCCCGCTCGCCCTTGGCCGCCAGGACGCCGTCGACGAGGTGTGCGGGCAGCACCATCCACCCGAGGCGCACGGCGGGGGACAGGCTCTTGCTGACCGAACCGAGGTGGACCACCCGCTCGGGGTCGAGCCCCTGCAACGCGCCGACGGGCACGCGGTCGTAGCGGAACTCCCCGTCGTAGTCGTCTTCGAGGACCAGGGCGTCGTGCGCTCGGGCCCAGTCGATGACCGCGGCCCGCCGCACGGCTGCGAGCGGTCCGCCGGTGGGGAACTGGTGCGCGGGCGTGAGCAGAACGCTGCGTACCCGCGGTTCATCGGCCAACTGCTCGACACGGGCGCCCCCTTCGTCCAGGTCGAGCGGCACGGTCCGCGCCCCGGAGCCCTCCAGGATTTTCCTGTGGAAGGGAAGCCCGTACGCCTCCACGCCGACCGGGCCGCGCAGAGGACCCGCGCCGCCGCCGGGCGAGCCTCCGAACAGCAGGCGCAGGGCGTGCGCGAACCCCGAGCACACCACGATCCGCTCGGGCGTCACGCGCACCCCGCGAGCGCGCGTCAGGTAGTCGCTGAGAGCGCGCCGCAGCTCGATGCGGCCACGCGGATCGCCGGGCCCGAAGGCGTCGTCCGGCGCGGTGTTCAGCGCACGCCGGGCGGACGCGAGCCAGCCCGTGCGCGGGAAGGAGGCGGTCTCCGGAGTGCCCTGGCGCAGATCGTACGTGGGTGCCGCCGACCGTACCGGAGCGGTGGGGGACCGGCGGACGGGCCTGGGCGGTGAGACCCGCTCGGCCACCCGCGTACCCGACCCCTGGCGTGCGGCCAGCCAGCCCTCGGCGACCAGTTCCGCGTACGCGTCGGCGACGGTGTTGCGGGCGAGGCCCAGGTCGGCGGCGAGCGAACGGTAGGCCGGCAGCCGTGTTCCCGGCGGGAGCCGGCCCTCGCGTACGGCATCCCGCAGCGCGCGAATGAGAACAGCACGGCGGCTGCCGGGTCCCGACAGGTCCAGATGCAGGTCGCTGCCCGCGCGCTGCGCCGAATTGACCCATGAATCCGCCATGGAAATGCACCTTATCCGAGGTCTTTCACGCCCGTAGATTCGTGGTCATGACGCACACCACGCACACCTTCCAGGCCGCCTCCCAGGACCGGGCCCCGCGCCTGAACTTCGCCAAGGCCGCCCCCAAAGCGTTCAAGGCGCTCATCGGTTTCGACGCCGCCGCCCGCGAAGGGCTCGACCCGGCCCTGGTCGAACTGATCCAGATCAGGGCCTCGCTCCTCAACGGCTGCGCGTACTGCCTCCACATGCACACCTCCGACGCCCGCAGGGCCGGTGAGGACGAGGCCCGGCTGCACATGGTCGGCGTGTGGCGCGAAGCCCGAAACTTCTTCACGGAGAAGGAGCAGGCGGCGCTGGCCCTGACGGAGGCCGTCACTCTCGTGTCCCGCGACGGTGTCCCCGACGACGTGTATGCCGAGGCCGGCCGCCACTTCGACGAGCAGGAACTGGGGCGCGTGCTCGCCCTGGTCTTCGCCATCAACACCTGGAACCGCATCGCCCTGAGCACCGCGAAGGTCGCGGGCCAGGACGAGAGGGCCGCCCACTGACGGCCGGTCCCGCCGAGCCGGACGTCACGGGGGCGGAGCAGTTCCGCGAGCGGGCTCGCGAGCTGTTGCGGGAGATCACCGCTATCAGGTGCTAGGACGGATCGCCGGGGACGGCGGACAGCAGACGGTGCAGGATCGGCCCGGCCGAGCCACCGCCCGTGACGCCCTGCTCGACCACGCAGGCCACGGCGACATTGCCGCGGCGGGCCACCAGCCAGCCGTTGTTGGGCTCGTCCTCCGAGACCTCCGCCGTGCCGGTCTTCGCCCCGATGTCCCCGGGCAAATCGGCCAGGACGTGCGCGGTCCCCTCCGTCACGGTGGCCCGCATCATCGTCTTCAACTGGTCGACCACGGACCGGGGGAGCGGCGTGGTGGAAGTCGTGTCCCCGGTGCCGGGGAGGACCGTCGGCTGGTGGAAACGGCCGGAAGCCGCGGTGGCGGTGACCGAGGCCATGATCAGCGGGTTCGCCTGGATGCGGCCCTGCCCGATCATGGCCGCCGCCTTCTCCGTCTCGTCCTTCGGCACGGGCACCGACCCGTCGTACGAGGGGATGCCCACGTGCCACTCCTGGCCGACGCCGAAGTACTTGCGCGCCACATCGCCCGTCTCCGCGTCGCCGAGCTTGCCGCGCAGGCTGATGAACGCGGTGTTGCACGACTCCATGAAGTCCTTCTGGAACGTGGCGCCGTGGAACTCAGACGTCTCCACGTTGTGGAACTCCTTGCCCACGGTCAGGTACTTGGGGCAGTCCACGACGGTGTCCGGGGTCACGGCGTTCTTCAGCAGCAGCGCGCTGCTCGTGACGATCTTCCAGGTGGAGCCGGGGGCGTACGTCCCCGAGGCGGCCCGGTTGAAGCCGGTGGCGGGGGAGTTGGCCAGGGCGAGGATCTCGCCGTTGTCGATGCGCAGGGCGACCAGCGAGGCGTTCCGGCCGCCGGCCTCGGCGTCGAGCGCCTGATCGGCGGCGGCCTGCCACGCCGCGTCCAGCGTGGTCCTCGTCGCCTCCTTGCCCGCCTTGCCGCCCTTGTCCGCTCGCTGTCCGAACGTGGCCTCCGTGCCTTCGGTGTCACCGGTGACCCGGTCGACGAGCCGGATCGCGCCGCGCGGCTTCCCGTCTCCGCCGGCCATCCGTGCCAGCAACGGCTGCAAGGACGGATACTCCTTGCCGACGAGTGACTTCCCGTTCCGGTCGGCGACCTCCGGCGGGCTGGTTTCCTCCCGCTCCAGCCGGAACTTCGCCTTGTCGCTCAAGTGCGGATGCACCAGCTCCAGGGCCCAGTCGACCTTCCAGGTTCCGCTCTCCTCCTCACGCAGAGGGACCCGGGAGGTGTACGTCCAGGTGCCCAGCCCCTTCACGGGCATCTTCGCGGTGAACGGGACCCTTACGGTGCCGTCGTCCCCGCGCTCCGCCGAACCCGCGGTCAGGCGCGGTCTCTCGATGTCCAGGCCCGAGGTGAAACTGCGCAGCACATCCTGGGCTCTGGCCGGGGCGGTGGTACGCGCCGCCGCACCGTCGTAGCGCCCGGCCGACCAGTCCCCGAGGAAGGCGCGCGCCTGCGTGGCGGCGGCCGGGTCGGGAGCGTCGGAACCGTGTTCGAAGGGGCCGAGCTTCGCGGCGTACGCACCGCCCGCGACGACGGCGAGGATGACGGCCGCGGCGGTGACGGCCTTGAGCGGGGTACGTGTGTTTCTTTCCCGGACAGAAGTGTGTGTCATGCCGCGAGGAGACCAAGATCCCTCACCGCATGTCCAAGTCGTATATGGATGGAACATCCATCAAGAAGAGATATGGTTGCTGGTCGTGGACCTGATCCGGCACTTGGAATGCTTTGTCGCTGTTGCAGAAGAGTCACACTTCGGCCGTGCGGCGACCCGTCTGAACATGGCCCAGCCGCCCCTGTCCCAGCGCATCCAGCGGCTGGAGCGGGAGCTGGAGGTGCGGCTGTTCGACCGGACCAGCCGACAGGTCGTCCTCACCAAGGCCGGCACACTGCTGCTGCCCGAGGCGCGCGAGGTCCTCGCCCGCGCCGGAACTCTGCGCGCCGCCGCCCTCCGTATCCGCGACGGCGAGAGCGGACTCCTCCGGGCGGCACTGCCACCCGACATCGCGGGCACCACCGTCGCCGCCCTGCTGAGCGAGTTCCGGGCCAACTGCGCCACCGTGGAGCTGGAGCTCCATGAGCTCTCCACCGCCGAGCAACTCGAACGGTTCGCGTCCCAAGGGCTCGACGTCGGGCTCGTACACCACCCCTGCGACGTCACCGGCCTGGAACTCGGGCCGGTGCTCCGCCGCGACCTCGGCGTCCTGCTGCCCCGCGACGCCCCCGCCGCTCAGCACACCGAAGTACCGCTCGCGGCGCTCGCCGAACACGACCTGGTGCTCTTCCCCCGCGCCGGATCGCCCGCCCTCTACGACGACCTGCTCACCACCTGCGCGCGCGGCGGCTACACACCACCCGCCGTCCGGCACGGCAGAGGCGCCAGCTTCGTCCGCGGACTCGTGCTCTCCGCCGCGGCCGTAGCCCTCGCACCGCGCGACACCGCGGACGACACCACACCCCCCGGCCTGGTGTGGCGCCCCCTCGCCGGCGCCCCGCTGGCCTGGCGGCACTCCGCCGCATGGCCACGAGGACACGGTGACGCCGCGGTACGCGCCTTCGCCGACGCCGCCGCGCACGCCCTGCGCACCACGGCCGACGCCCGTCCCGACACCCCCACCCGTCCGACGTATCTGCGCCCCGCAGCGGAGTACTGGCTATGACCGACACCCTCACCGCGCTTCGCACCGCCTTCACCGACGCCGGGGTCACCGGCCGGATACACGCCCTCGACATTGGCTCCGGAGCCGAACTCGATCTATACGGGGACGAGTTGGTGTGCACCGCCAGCATCCACAAGCTGCCGCTGCTCGTGACACTGCACGAGCGGGCCGCCGCCGGTGACCTCGACCTCACCGAGCAGATCGACTGCCCGCCGCTCGGACGCCCCGCGGGCCCGACCGGCCTCGCGGCCATGCTGGACGTCGCCAGGCTCTCGCTGCGCGACCTCGCGTACCTGATGATGGCCGTCAGCGACAACGCCGCCGCCGACCTGCTCCTGGACCGCGTCGGTCTCGACGCCGTGAACCGTACGGCCGCACGCCTCGGCCTCTCCCGGACGACCGTCACCCACTCCTTCGGCGAGATGATGGCCAGTGTCAAGCAGGACGCGGGGCCCGGCGGCGCCCAGGCACTCGCCGACCCGCACGTCGTCGCCCGCCTCCGCGCGCTCGACCCGGCATGGGGCAACCGCAGCACCCCGCGCGAACTCACCCGGCTCCTCGCCGCGATCTGGCGCGACGAGGTGTGCACCCCGGAGAACGGTGACGCGATGAGGCGGCTGATGGCGTTGCAGGTGTGGCCGCACCGCCTGGCCTCCGGCTTCCCCTTCGACGACGTGCACGTGGCCGGCAAGACGGGGTCGCTGCCCACCCTGCGCGGCGAGGTCGGCGTCGTCGAGTACCCCGACGGCGGCCAGTACGCCGTCGCCGTGTTCACCCGCACCCTCAGCACCGCCGCGATCGTGCCCGCCGCCGACGCGGTGATCGGCACCGCGGCCCGCATCGCCGTCGACGCGCTGCGCGAGCGGCGGACCCAAAAGGGGATGCGGTCGGCTGAGCCGGGGTGATAGCCAAGCGGTGTGACAGGCGGTTTTGAGTATTCCGCCCTGCTGCGACTGATCGAGGAGCGGTCGGCCGCGTTCCGGAGCGCGGTCGCAGCCGCGCCCGGCCTCGGCGCGCCGGTGCCGTCGTGCCCCGAGTGGACGCTGTTCGACTGATCGCCTGGGAGCCCGAGGAGTAGCCAGGACAGGACCGACCACGGGGTTACCTGCGCCCCTACGCGAATCAGTCGTTCCGGTTCGCGGATCCGAGACGCAGTGCGGACGCGAGGAAGAAGACGCCGCCGAGAAAGGCGTACCCGGCCAGATTGGTGAGGTTCGCCCCGTCCTTGCCGGCCTGAAGGAAGAAACTCGTGCCGGCGAGGGTGGAGATGGCCCCGCTCGCGATCATCGGCCACTGCCCGCCCGTACGGCGCCGCACCAGGGCCACGGCGAGCTGCGCGATGCCCGCCGTGACGGCCCAGACGCCCCAGACGCGCAGGACGGCCGGAATGCCGGAGGCGAGCGCGACCCCCAGGGCGACGCCGGTGAGGGCGCTGAGCCCGACGTTCACCCACAGCCTCGCGGCCGCGCCGCCGGTCGCCCGGGTCGACCGCAGATCGACCACCGCACAGGCCGCGTCGAAGAGCGGATAGAGAACCAGCAGCGTCCCGCTGAGCGGCCCCAGCGTGTCGGCCGTCGCGAAGAGCAGGGCCGCCCAGGCGGCGGCGAACGCGAACCGCAGGAAGTACAGCTTGCGCAGGGGTGCCGAGAAGGACGCCGGTGTGGAGGGAGCGGGCTTGATGATGACGGTGTCCATGGCGGAGCCGCCTTCCTGGAAGGGGGAGAACGTTCGGTCTCCTTATCGTCGAGCGCTACGGCCACCCTGTCAAGACCGAACGTTCTCCCTCGGATGTACGATGGAAGCCATGAGCCGGAAGACGAAAGAGGGCAGCACGTCCGAGGCCCGGGCGCGGCTGCTCGGGACCGCGGTGAGGATCTTCTATGCCGAGGGGATCCACTCCGTCGGCATCGACCGGATCATCGCGGAGGCGCAGGTGACCCGGGCCACGCTGTACCGCCACTTCAGCGGCAAGGAGGACCTCGTCCTCGCCTACCTCGACCAGGCGGACCAGGGCATCAGAGCCCAGCTGTCGGCCGCCCAGGAGAGCGCCCGGACCCCGGACGGCAAGGTGCGGGCGGTCGGCCGCGCCATCGCCGAGGGCATCCGGTCGGACGGCTTCCGCGGTTGCGCCTTCCTCAACGCGGCCGCCGAGTACCCCGACCCCGCGCACCCGATCCACCAGGCGGTTCTCGCACACCGGCAGTGGTTCCTCGACACCGTCACCGGCCTGCTGGCACAGGTCGGGGATGCCCCCGCCGAGGCCGCGGGGCGGCACTTCGCCATGCTGCGGGACGGGGCCATGGCCGCAGGGTGCCTCGCCGACCCCGGGCTGATCACCGAGACGTTCCTGGAGGGCATCGAAGGACTCCTGCAGGACCGCACCGCAGCGAACGCGGCCACCTGACCGACACCGAAACCGGACTCACCCGACCCGGTCCAACCACACCCGGTCCCGACTTCCGAACGACGGACCGGCCGGTTCCGCGCGGAGGTGCCGTGTGCCGGGCGCTTCCCGTATGCCCGCCCGGCTGGTAGGAAGCGCGGAACCCGGGCAAAGGTCTACGTGTGAGCGATGAACACAAGGACGTCCCGGACGCCGCACATCGACGTCCCGAGGGCATGAGCGACAAGACCGTCGAGGCGTTGGGGATGCTGTCGAAGGCGCTGGAGACGACGGAGCGGGCTCGGGGCGCGCTCTACGAGTTCCACCAGTTGACGGGCACCGCAGACTTCCAGGTCGGCGACGCGGTACGCCTGCTGCGTGAAGCCGGCCACGGTACGGAGGCGGACCTGCTGGAGCGCGAGGTTCTCGGGCGCAACGTCATCCCGGGCCACTGGACCTTCCAGATCATCGAGGCCTACAACCGGACGTACTACCAGCGCTTCGCCGACCTCGAACACCGCTTGGTCCACGACCTTGCCCAGGGCCGTGACCACATCCACGAAGCCGAACTCAAACAGCGTCGCCACCGCCCCACGGACGGCGACGTGGACACCTGATCGCCGTACGCCGCAGTCCACGGGCTCACGGCGGCCGGCACCCCGGCGTCAGTTCCGGGCCGCGGTCAGAGCCCTCTCGAACTCCCGGTGCGCGTCTGCGTCGAAGAGGACGAACCGCACTTCCTCGACGGGCGCTGCGGCCTCCGCCAGCACGGTGCGTACGGCGGTTCGGGCCCCGTCGTCCATCGGCCAGCCGTAGATCCCCGTGGAGATGGCGGGGAAGGCGACGGTCCGCGCGCCCAGCTCGGCCGCCACCCGCAGGGCCTCGCGGTAGCAGGACTCCAGGAGGGCCGTACGATCCTCGGTGCGGCTCCACACCGGGCCGACCGTGTGTACGACCCATCGTGCGTCGAGCCTTCCGGCCGTCGTGGCGACGGCTTGGCCCGTGCGCAGCCCCTTGCCGTACTGCGAGGCGCGCAACTCGCGGCACGCTGCCAGGATTTCGGGGCCGCCCCGGCGGTGGATCGCGCCGTCCACTCCTCCGCCCCCGAGCAGGGAGGAGTTCGCGGCATTGACGATGGCATCGACGGACTGCTGCGTGATGTCCCCCCGCACAAGGGTGACCGCAACGGCGGAGGGTGTGCTCATGCGCCCATCATGCCGTGGCCGACGGCAGTCCACACCGCAGCCGCGGCCGGCCCCGCGTCAGTAGACCCTGTCCTGCTGGTCCGGTACGACGCTGCCGTCGCCACGCCGCACGGGACCGAGTGTGCCGTCGGGTTCGGTGTAGGCGGCGGTGGCGCAGGGGTAGGCCGTTGCCCGGCGGGGGAGAGGCTCGATGAACATGGGGTTCACGACCCAGCGGCCGTCGGAGTTGTCGTAGGCACGGCACATCAGCTCGTTCTTGTTGCGGTTGAGCACGAGGTGCGCGCCCGTGGCATCGCCGACGAACGTGACGTCGGTGTCGGCGTCACCGCCGCCGATCGTGATCCGCCGGTGGGGTGCCTGCTGGTTCCAGGCGGCCCGGCCCTTGATCCCGTAGATCTCCTGGTTGATCCAGCAACGCTTGCCGTCGATGTACGGGATGGCCTCGCCCCTGGTGACGCCGACGCCGCCGCAGCCCTCGTTGCTGGTCGTGATGCGGCCCCTGCCGTCGAGCACGGACCGGATGGCGACGGTGTGCGCGCGGTCGATGCCGATGCCGCGCGACCACACCTCGGTCACCGGCTCGGAACCCGCCGAGACGATCCAGACGTCGAACCCGGCCTTCTGGAGCGTCCGCACGAGGTCGCGTTGCTGTTCGTAGTACCGGACGTATGCGGGAAGCACGTGGGTGCCGACGGTACGCGTCGCGCCGATGGGCGCGGCGAGGGCCTCCGCGCGGGCGGCCTCGGTGTACGCGCGCAGTTCGGCGACGGTGTGCCCGGCGAACAGCTGCGGCACCCAGGCGTACTGCGGCACGGTACGCCGGTGGTTCCACTTCCCCGCGAAGGCGGCCGCGCCGCTCATCGTGCTGCCGTCCTCACGGATCTGGAGGATCTCGTCGGCGCAGCGCGCATTCGTGGAAGTGGGCAGCGGCGCCCCCACCTTCACATCGGTTCCGCATGCCTCGGTGAGCGCCTTGTCCGCCGTGCCGGTCAGCCATTTGCTGGTGTCCTTCCAGCTGGCCGGCCGAAGGATCCTGTCGTGCCGCAGGGACCAGCTGATGGTGGCGTCGGTGACATCGTTCTTGGTGATGGTGTTGTCCCAGTCGAACGCAGCGACCGGACGCGGTCCACCTCTGCCGTGGCAGGTGCCGCGCTCGTCGATCACGCGCTGGAGCCGGGCCCGGTTGTCGCCGTACCAGGGGAGGTCGTCGGAGAGCTGAGGGCAGCGGGCCGCCGGTGTCACGGACGCGTGACCGGCCGGTGCGGCCGCCACGGGGCCGGTAGCGGCCGCGACTGCGATTGCGGCCGTCACGGCCGAGGTCCACGCGAGAACAAGTCGGGTGCGCATGCGAGTGGACCGTACATCAATGTTTCGGTGATGTAGAGGGGGCACGCTCCCATCCGCGAAACCCAACTGATGGCCACTCAGCTCCCGCTGTCCCGGCGGCGCTTACGAGGCCGCCGCCGTCCCGGCCCGTGGAAGCGCGGCCGGTGGGCCGGTCAAACGGGGAGCCCCTGAGCCGGGCCGGGCGGGATGTGGACGGTCATGATCAGGTGGCAGGTCCCGGTGCCCGACCCCCGGTAGGTGTGGGGGACGTCGCTGTCGAAGGTGGCGGTCTGGCCTGCCTCGACGGGATGCTCGGTGCCATCGACGACGAGGACCATCTGGCCGGCGGTGACGCTGACGGTTTCCACGACACCAGCCTGATGGGGGTGGCTGGGGTACGCCTCGCCGGGCTCCAGTTTCCAGCGCCAGACCTCGACCGGCGCCGGTCCCGTCGTGGTCAGCATGAGCCGTGCCTCGCCGCCCTTCTCCCCGGCCCACAGCGGCATGACCGCATCGGCGGACACGACCCGGACCCGGCCTTCGGCCCGGCCCTCCGTCAGCGCGGACACCGAGATGCCCAGCGTGTCGGCGAGGCGGACCAGGGTGGCGAAGTTCGGGTTGCCCCGAGCCCTCTCCAGGGCGACCAGGGCGCCCTTGCTGACCTTGGCCCGGCGGCCGAGCTCGTCCAGGGACAGCCCGGCCCGTGTCCGGATCGCGCGGACGTTGTGCGCGAGCGCCCGCAATGCCGCCTCGGTCTCCGTCATCGCTGTCCTCCCTCGGAGTAGATGGGTCGGCGCACTGGACCGCGCGGTCGTTCGGTTGACGCAAGCCGGTCGGTGCGTTGTACGGTGTAGTCGTTCTACTGATTGTAAGGAATGTACTACCCGTGATCGCTCCGCTCCACGCTCCGGTCAGCTGTTCGGCTGCGGCTGCGCAGACTTCCGGTGCAGTCTCGAGGCCGGGGGCGAGCACGACGGTGTCGGCCGGATACGGCCCGGCCGGTTGTCCCCGTGAGCACCGCCGTGCCCGCCGGCCTCCTTGCCGTCATGTAACCCCACCCCGGAAAGGAGCTCGGCATGTTCATCCAGCCCTGGGACGCCGCCCTGGACGACGCCGAATGGCAGACATGGCTCGCCGAAGGCCATGACTTCGGCCTCCTGAGCGTCAACGGCCGGCCCGGACACGCGCCGATCGTCGTGCCCACCCACTTCACCGTCGACGGCAGAACCTTGCTGGTGCACCTCGCCCGACCCAACCCCGTCTGGGAGGCGATCGAGGCCGATGCGAACGTCGCTTTCGCCGTCACCGATGACTACGCCTTCATCCCGGGTCCCTGGCGCGCCAAGCCGGACGTGCCGCCCACCGACTGCGTTCCCACCAGCTATTACGCCGCTGTCCAGTTCACCTGCCGGGCCGTGATCGTCGACGAGCCCCAGGCCAAGGCCGAACTGCTGCGACGCCAGATGGCCCACTTCCAGCCCGACGGCGACCACGCCCCCATCGCGGTCGACCAGCCGCCCTACGGCCGGATGCTGCCCGGCATCCGAGGCCTGAGCCTGGAGGTCACAGACGTCCGGGCGAAGTTCAAGTACGACGACCACAAGCCCGTCGAGCAGCGCACCGACACCGTGCGCCGGCTCACCGAGCGCGGCCAGGGCCTGGACGTGCCGACCGCTGTGCAGCAGAAGCGCCGACTGGACCGCATCGGTACGTGGAAAGCCTGACCCCGCCACCCCCGGCCCGCCCCTTCCCGGAACGGATTACCTTGCGATGACCGCCTTTCGTATCAGCCCCGCCGTCGCGGACGCCTTCCCCGACACCCGCATCGCCGTCGTCACCGCCCAGGGCCTGCGCGGCACCGATCCCTGGCCCCGCACCGCGACTGCCGTGGAGGACCTGGAGCGGGCACTCGCCGCGGGCACCTGGCAGCCCGCCGACGAGAGCGACCCGCGCATCGAGGCGTGGCACACCGCCTACCGTTCCTTCGGCACCAACCCCCGCCGCGTCCGCCCCAGCGTCGACGCCCTCGGCCGGCGCCTCGCCAAGAAGGGCACCCTGCCCCGGATCAACCCGGCCGTCGACTCCTACAACGCCGTCTCCGTCCGCCACGGCCTGCCCGCCGGCGCCTTCGACCTCCACCGCGTCACCGGCGCTGTCGAGATCCGCTACGCCGACGGCAGCGAGACCTTCACCCCGCTCGGCGAGCCCGACACCGTCGAGAACCCCAAGTCCGGCGAGATCATCTACACCGACAGCACCGACGTGCTGACCCGACACTGGAACCACCGCGACGCTCACCGCACCCGCGTCACCGATGTTTCCACCCACGTCGCCTTCGTCCTGGAAACCCTGAACGCCACCCGCGACGGCGACCTCCTCGAAGTCGCCGCCGAAGAACTGCACGGCCTGCTCACCCCGCACGCCGGACCGACCGCGGTTCACTACCTCACCCGGAAGCAGCCTCAAGCCGACATCTGAGACCACGCCGCGCGCGACCGCCCCGGAGTGCCGATGAGGGGCCTTGCTCAAGGGCCGGGCTGGAGCCGGATGGCCACCAGGAGCCGGGCGGTGGCAAGGCACCTCCCCCTGCGACCGGTCGGCAGCTGCGAAGCTAATATGTGCGGCGGCTCGCCCTCTTAGGGCGGGTGGTGTGCCGGGAAGCCTGGTCGGCGATGTCATCGCCGTGCCCAGAAAGGCCCCAGTCATGAGTGGGACACCCCCTCTTCAACCGCTCGTGGAACAGGTCCTGGCCTCCTTCGACGCCTACAGCCGGGCCCGGGCCGCCCGCGACGGCCTCCTGTCCAGCAGCCGGACGTCGCCCCACCAGGAGCAGCGGGCCTTCGAGGATCTGCGACGTGCGATCGAAGGGCTTCGCGACGGCGCCCCGTGAACGCCCTCGATGGCGCCGTCAGTGCCGAACGACGACACGGCGAACGGGTGAGCCCCGTCGTCACCGCCGTCAACACCAATGACAAGGCTGCCCTCGACGCCGTCCAACTCCTCGCGGTGTGGTGTGGACAGGGGGTGCGAAGATGCACGCGTGGTGACAGAGGCCGAGTGGACTCGGATTCGAAGGGACTTGCGCTTCGGGCAGAGCTTCACGGGCACCGTCGTGCGGGTTCCCCGGCCCGGTGCGATCGGGATCTTCGTGGACATCGGCCTGGGTGTCGGGGGCTTCGTAGACGTCCTGCTGCTTCCGGAGCAGAGAGAGGACTGGCCGCCGGAAGGCACGGTTGCGGACTTCGAGATCTGGTGGGCCGACCGTCGCCGGCAGATCGAACCGGACCGGTTCGAGGCCTCGGTGGTTCGGGAGAACGAGGTGCTGTGGCCGTAGCGTGAAAGCCCCCTCCAGGCGAGGGAATGGCCACGGAGACCACGTCCGCCGGCCCGCAGTGACGCAGGCGGCGTATGACTCGACTTCGAGGAGCGGAAGGTGACCGGAACCGGCGCTCGGTGGCTTGCGGGCGCGCTGATCATGGCCTGCCTGCTGCTCGCCGGCCCCAGCGCGTCGAACAGCGTCTACATGGTCGAGCCGCTGCCGGCCGGAGCCCCCAAAGAGGCCGTGCCGAACCGTGTGATGACCTGGAATATCTGCAATCCCTGCAAGGACAGCGGGCGGAACGGCGGCAGAGCGGCGGAGATCGCCGCGTACGCGCCTCAGGTCATCGGCCTGCAAGAAGCTTGCGTGGGTGATGTCGAGAGGATCCGGGACTATCTGCGGTACCGGTACGGGCTGGTCTACCACGTCGAGTACGGGTCGGTACTGTCGAGCTGGAGCCGATGCGGAGGAGTGCCGTGGGCTCCCGGCGGCTTCGGTCAGGCGATTCTCTCGGCCGCCCCGATGACCGACCCGGTGAAGGCGGAGTACCCCCGCGGCGGGTCCGAGGACCGCGGCTACATGGCCGTCACCACCCTCGTGGACGGCCTGCGCGTCCGGGTGTTCAACACGCACCTGGCTGAGCGGAGACAGGAATCGTTCCGCGCGGAGCAGACCGCCGTGCTGGCGAAGGAGGTCGCCCGTTACGACCGCACGATCGTTCTCGGTGACTTCAACGCGAGGCCGTACGCCTCGGAACTCGCCGTGATGTGGAACATGGCCCGGGACGCGGACCCCGAGTGCGGCCCCTCCGGTACGGGCACGTGCGAGCCGACCACCGACTGGCGCAGCAAGTTCGACTACATCTTCCTGCGCGGCTTCGATCCGCTGGAGCAACGGGTGCACCTCACCCCGTGGTCGGACCACGACCTGGTGCAGGCCGATCTCAGTGGGAGGTGACAGCACGGTGCCCGTCGCCGGCGCTGTTGCCCTCCCTCGTCCCCGGTCCGCGCGCAGGACAGGGGACGCGCTGCCACTTGGCCGAACTCATCCAAGGCCCCGCGTCCGACTCCGCCGTTCCGCGTTACGCCTCGGGTTCCTCGTCGTTCGCGTCGGCAGCGGGCAGCTGCTGCCCGCTTCGGGCCTGGAGACCCGCGATCCGCTCGTGGGAAGCGATCCTCAGCCGTTCGATCTCCATGTCCATGCGGTTCTTCTCCCGCTGGGTGGTCGCCTCCAGTTTGGCCTTCAAGACCGCAGCGGCTGCCGTGAACGACGCGGCCACGGCCCCGCCCGCCAGAATCTCGTTGACGATCTCGGCCTGGGACTGGCGTCTCAGCGCATCCTGCGCCGACTCCAATCCGTCCCAACGGCCGCTCGCCAGGAGCCTGTCGAAAGTGTCGGGATCCAAGTTGACCCGCGCGGTCTTCGTGCTTCGCGTGTCAAGGGCAAGAGGAGGACCGGCGCCCCGGTCGGCATCGCGCGGGATTCCCAGCACGTCGGCGAAACGCAGTGCGATCTCCGCGCCTCGCCCGCCCCTTCCGGCCAGCAGAGCCAGGCACTCCTGCGCCTCTGCCGGGTCATCAGCTTGGAACCGCTGCGCCGCGGCCTCCAACGCCAGCCTCGCGAACGCACGCGCGAAGACATCCGGGAGCTCACTCGCCTCGGCCAGGGCCGTCCGCAGCCCGTGGTCCACGCTGCGCTTACGATCCTCGCGCTTGCACTCTTCGGAGACCATGCATGCAGTTTGCCCTGAGAGCGGCGAAAACGGGCGAGGTATCGCCTTCACGCTGCCTGGCGCGGGCCACACCGCATCTCTGCCGGAGCCCGTTGCCGGCGTGCTTCGTGCAGTCGCGGGTTCATGGCCGCTCCGCGTCACCGTGGGGCCAGGCCCGTAGCCGGACCCCACGGTGACACGGAGCACGGTCTACCGGAGTCGGCAGGAAGGCCGGACCTTGCGCAGTTCGGTTCTCAGTACGGGGGTGCCGTCGACAGGCGCCGGGTCCTGCGCGGTCGGCTCGATTCCGCCTGCGGCGATCTTGTCGAGCGTCTTCAGGCCGGCGGCACCGACCGTGCCGAACACCGTGTAGTCCGGCCGCAGCACGGAGTCACCGTAGACGACGAAGAACTGCGAACCGTTCGTGTTCGGACCGGCGTTGGCCATCGCCAGCAGGCCGCGCCCGTAAACGCGACGGGCGCCGATCGGATCGCTCGGTGCCGGCGGCAGGTCCACCGGCAGTTCGTCCTTGTACGCGTACCCCGGTCCACCCTCGCCGGTGGCGGTCGGGTCGCCGCACTGCAGGACCTTCAGCGTCGGATACGCCGTCAGCCGATGACACACCGTACGGTCGTAGAACCGGTGCCGCGCCAGGTGCGCGAAGCTCTGGACCGTGCAGGGCGCCTTCGCCCGGTCCAGACGCAGGGGAAGCGGCCCCTGGCTGGTCGGGACAGCCATATCGACCGTGCCGTGACTGGGGGTGTGCCGCGGGTCGGGCGGCAGGGGAACCGGCCGCGCCGCCGGGTCGTCCGGTGTCTGGGAGTACTGGCAAGGGCCGTGCGTGGTTCGCGGTGGGGCATCGGAAGCGGAGGCGGTGACGCTGCCCCCGGACACGACCAACGTCAGTGTCGCCAACGCGGTCATGAGACCTCGGTTCATCCTGCACACCCTCCAACAGTTCGTCAGATTTCGGAGCGGTCGCAGTCTAGGGCGCCGCCCGTCGGGCGAGTACCCGTCCGCAAGCCACATTCGCCCCTTCGAGATCAGAGCAGAGCGGGGGCCGGCAGGACGCCAGAAGCCCAGCAGCAAGTCCGGGGCAATGAGTCTGTCAGCGGCTGGTGAGGAGGCCGTCCACCAGGGCTCGGAGGCCGTCGCTGTAGGTGTCCTCGGCGGTCAGCGGCGCCCAGCGGTCGGCGGCCTGCGCCAAGCGGGGGAGTTCGTCCGGATCGAGATCGGAAAAGACCTGTTCCCGGTACGTCGTACGGCCGTCGTCCGTACGCCGTCGGGCCGCCGTCGTCCTGACCACGATCTCTCCGGCGGTGTAGTACCAGAGAGAGCGGTAGCCGTGCACGGCCCGCTCGAGGGGGAGGCCGCTCGCCACAAAGCCGTCGACGATCTGCTCGACGAACCACAGCGCGGACGTGGACATCAGGTCGTCGGCGGTCAGCACCTCCACGATCCAGGGACAGGCGGCGAGCGCCTCGTGGATCGCGGTGGCGGCGACCACGACCCGCTCGCGGGGGTCGTCCGGCAGTTCGGGGCGGCGCAGGGTTCGCGAGGCGTAGTCGTCCAGTAGCAGGACGAGCAGTTCCTCCTTGTCGCGGACGTGGTGGTAGAGCGCCATCGGCGTACTGCCGACCTCCGCGGCCAGTCGCCGCATGGTCAGTCGGCTCACACCTCCCTCGGTCACGATCCGGCGGGCCGTCCCGATGATCTCCTCGCGGGAGATGCGGGGAGGCCGGCCCGGGGCCTTGCGGGGTGCGGTCGGTTGCGGCATGCCCGCCATCATCCCTCAGGTGTCGACAGCGGCCCTTCCCTCGGCTAGTTTCCTTACATGTACAAAAACTCACGGGGGAAGCCGGGCGTGGTGCTGGCTGCCGCCGCCGTCGCCCAATTCGTCGTCGCCCTGGACATGTCGGTTGTCAATGTCGCGTTGCCCGCGATCCGCGCCGCGCTGGGGTTCACGCCGCTCGGCCTGTCATGGGTCGTGCACGTCTACGCGCTCACATTCGGCGGGTTACTGCTGCTGGGAGGCCGGGCCTGCGACCTGTACGGCCGACGCCGGATGTTCGCGCTCGGGCTGACCGTCTTCGGGCTGTGCTCGCTGGTGGGCGGGCTGGCCCAGACACCCTGGCAACTGATCGCCGCACGCGCCGGGCAGGGCATGGGCGCCGCCGCGGCCGCGCCGGCCGCGCTGGCGATGCTCACCACGACCTTCGCCGAAGGGCCCCGGCGCGTCCGTGCGCTCGGCGTGTGGAGCGCGGTGAACGCGGCGGGTGGCGCGCTGGGTGTGCTGGCAGGCGGGCTGCTCACCGAATACGCGGGGTGGCGCTGGGTCATGCTGATCAACCTGCCCATCGTCGCGGCGGCTCTCGCCCTCATCCCCGCAGGGGTGCCCGCCGGAACCACGCCCGCCCGGCGTGAAAGGCTGGACGTGCCGGGGGCCGTTCTGGCGACCGGCGGCGTCGGGCTGCTGGTGCTGGGTGTCGTCCGCACCGACGCCCTCGGCTGGGGCTCCCCAATCACCTGGGCCGCCCTCGCTGCCGCGGCCCTGCTGCTGGTCGCCTTCGCCTTCGCGGAGTCGAGGGCCGACGCACCTCTGCTGCGCCTCGGCCTCCTGTGCAGCCGCTGGGTCGCCGGGGCGAACGTGCTGGTGTTCCTGGCCGCGGCCGGGCAGTTCACGGCGTTCTACTTCGTGTCCCTGTACATGCAGCAGGTCCTGGGCATGGGTGCCGCGGCGACCGGCATCGCCTTCCTTCCCTTCTCCCTGGGCCTGATCGCGGGAACCGTCGCCGCGACCCGCATCATCGCGACACGTACTCCCCGCGCGTCCCTGGTGCCCGGCGCGCTGCTGGCAGCCGCGGGCCTGGCCTGGTTCGCCCTCATCAGCCCCGACGGCAGCTTCCTCGCCGACGTGCTCGGCCCCTCCCTCGTGACCAGCGTCGGGGCCGGACTGGTGCTGGCCCCGGTCGCCGCCGCGGCGACCACCGGCGTTGCCGCGCGGGAGGCCGGGATGGCCTCCGGCCTCATGAACAGCTCGCGCCAACTCGGCGGCTCCATCGGCCTGGCGGCCCTGGCCACGGTCGCCGCCCACCACACCGGCACAGCCACCGGCCCCGCCGCCCTCAACGACGGCTACGCCCTGGGCCTGGCCACAGCCGCCGTCGTCTTCGTACTCGCGGCAATCGTGGCCATCGGCGTACTGCCGCGCCGCCGAGCCGTCACTCCTGCCCTGCGATCCACCGACCCCGCAGAAGATCAGTTGGAAGGAACACCCTCGTGACAACCACCACCGTCGACCTGTTCGCCTCGGCGCTGCACTTCCACCCCGACGGCCATGTCCGAGCCGTAGAGCGGCAGATGACAAGCGGCAGTTCCGGCACCTGGCAGATCGCTACGTTCCACGTCGAGACCAATGCCGACGTTCACGCCGACCACTGGGAGATGCACCCGGAGGCCGAGGAAGCGGTGTGCTGCCTGAGCGGTGGCATCCGCATCTACTTCCGTCCCGACGCGCCCGACGGGGCCGAGGACATGGTGCAGTTGCAGGCGGGCGCCGCCGTGGTCGTCCCCCGCGGCCGCTGGCACCGCCTGGAACTCGACGCCCCCAGCGACCTGATGTCAATCACTCTTCGCGACGGCACCCGTCTCGAAAAGCGCACCGCCACCCACTGATCGACAGGTGGCCCGGCAGATGGCTGCCGGGCCACCACGCGCTTCGCGCGAAGGCTTGGCGAGTGAGCGGCGAATCCGCAATCGCGGCCCGCCTGCCGGTCTGGACGGTGCGAAGCACGCCATGGCCCGCTCCGGCGAAGTCGTACGTCCGTCAACCGGCCTTCTTGTTGAACCATCCGAGCGATTGGGCGACGGACGCGCCGACGACGAGGATGCCGATGGGAACGAAGGTGAACCAGGTGGGACCGGCCTTCGCGGCCGCGAGCAGAGCGATTGCTCCGAGGTCCGGTGACAGGAGCACGAGCATGCCCAGAAGTACGCGAATCCTGGAAATCACGGGTGACACTCCCATGTACGGGCCGGCTGGATCGATCGGACAGCGTGCGCTCCCCATGGACAGCCGACGACGCCAGCCCGGCGGGGAGTCGGCAGGCTTCCCGGTGTGACCGTGCGATCCCCTCGGGAAGCCTTCTGGGTGAGTCTCCCCAAGTCGGATTGTCCCCGGCATCAGTGGAACTACGGATTCGGATACGTAGGTTCACCGGCAGGCTGGACGGGACGGGCCATCAGGGCGGCGAGGGCCGTACGGGTGGCGACGCCGGCTTTGCGGAGTACCCGGGTGACGTGTGTCTCGACCGTACGGTGGCTGAGGTAGGGCCGGGACGCTATCGCCTGGTTGGTGAGGCCCTCGGCCACCAGTCCGGCGATCTCCCGCGCGCGCGGGGTGAGGTTGGCCGACCACGACACGGTGCCCACCGCGTCGGGTGAGGGCGGGCGGGTCAGTTCCGCCAGACCGACCAAGCAGTCCGGCGTCTCCAGCAGCTGCCAGAGCTCGCTGCTGCCGATGCCGCGGGCGATGTCCTCAGCCTCGTCCGCCAGGTCCCGGGCCGACCTGAGTCGGCAGACCTGGATCCGGACGTGCGCCTTGCACAGCAGGAGAAGCGGCAGCACGTAGACCTGGCCGGAGTTCCGGGCGATCCGCAGTCCCCGGTTGGCACGGCGTTCGGCGTCTGCGTAGCGGCCGAGGAATGCCTCGGCCCACCCCAACCTGCCCAGCAGTTCGCACAGAGCGGCGAGATCGCCGTCGGTCAAGCCGTCCATCAGCCCGGCAGCCTGCTCTGCCACACGGACCGCCCGTGCCCTGACTCACCGGACCGGTCACAAATCTCCCACCGCCTGGGCCGCAGCGAATCCGTGGTTACACCGACGTGCCGCACGTACAGCAGGTACGTCCGGCTCAGGGCGCCACGTACGTGGTTCCACCGACACCCACCACTCCAGCTCGCTCTGGGTGGCACCGATGCCGACGGGCGATTCCGACGGCCGGGCCGCGCGTCCCGCTTCCGGCGACCGGCTCCGGGATGCCGCTCCGGCGCGGGCGTCGTCGCCCTCCAGGCCCTCTGCCGGAACTGTCGGAGCCGCTCGCCACGTCCTCGTGGCAGTGCGGTCGTCCGGTGTGCTGGGGCGTGTATCCAAAGTGCTGGTCATCGGTGTGGCGCCGCCTGGAACGGCATGTGCCACGGTCCTCGGCGAGAGCGCGAAGCTGCTGTGTGTCGCCCCTCGACCTCGCCGTCGAAACCAGAGCCGTCGGGTCCTTGCCGGCCTGCGTTCGGGTTCGGCGAGCTGCCGGCAACGGATGCGTCGGCACCGGCGGCGCCCTCGACAGGGCCTGGGTATCGGCCGTGATGGCAGGCGCTTGCCCCTGCGCCGTGATGAGTCGGGCCGAAGTGATCCGGGAGCAAAGGCAGGTTCACATGACACTGTATGTTCAAATAGCTCTGGCCAGAGCGTTGTTGTGTGAACCGAACGTGCCATCGCGCGAAGGAGATCGTGTGTTCCCCAACGGGTCGTTCGAACAGGGAAAGCCGCACCCGGCGCGCGTCTACGACAGCCTCCTCGGTGGCAAGGACAACTACCCGGTGGACCAAGCCGTCGCGGAGGGCATCGCCCAGCGCTGGCCGGAAATCCAGCGCAGTGCGCAGCAGAACCGGGCATGGATGGCGCGCGCTGTCCGGCATATGGTGAAAGAGGGGGGTGTCACACAGTTCCTGGACATCGGCACCGGCATCCCCACCCGGCCCAACCTGCACGAGATCGCTCAAGGCTTGGTGCCCTCGGCTCGGATCGTCTATGTGGACAACGACCCCGTGGTGCTGCGGCACGCCGAGGCGCTGCTCACCCCGATATCACCCGAGGGCCGATCGACCTACCTGCAAGCCGACCTGCGTGACCCGCGCGCGGTACTGGAATCGCCCGAGGTGACCGAGACGCTCGACATGACGCGTCCGGTGGGCCTGGTCCTGGCCGCGATCCTGCACTTCCTCGACGAAGACGAGGACCCGGCCGGCGTCCTGCGAGTCCTCGTGGACGCTCTTCCGGCCGGTTCGTATGTCGCGTTGTCCCATGCCTGCGGTGACGCGGATCCCGTCAGGGCAGCGGAGGCATCGGCCTTCTACCGGCAGAACAAAGTCTCCAAGCCCGTGGTGCTGCGCACACAGAAGCAGATCGAGGAATTCTTCACGGGACTGGAACTGCTGGACCCGGGCGTAGTACCAGTCGACCGCTGGCACCCGGACGCATTGGTGTCCGAGGGGCCTGACGACATGGGGTTCCGTGGCGGCCTGGGCCTCAAGCACGGAACTGCCTGAGGGGAGGCTCGGCCCGCTGAAAGGGGGTATGCGGACACTTCGGGGCCCCAACTCGTCAAACCCCGCTCCTCAGCCCGCCGTGTAGCCCTCTCGATCTGCTCGAAAGGGGTGAGGGCGGACGTGGGGGCGCTGGTGGAGGAAACCGTCGCAGGGGGGCTCCGTGACGGGCACGACGAAGTGGTCCGCCTGTATGTCGCTGCCTGTGCCGAACGCATGGCGCCGCTGTTCGTGGGTCTACGGGCAGGTGTACCAGGGCGGGAAGCCGACCTGGACCTCTGCGCTGAGTCCGTTCGCGAACTCTGGCTGATCCCCTGCCCAGGTCGCTGGCGGCCGGAAGCACCTCGACGGACATTGGCGCGGCAGCGAGTGCCTGCCTGAGTTCGGCCAGGAGGGCACTTCGACGAACCACCCGCCAATCGAGATGACCCCTCAGACGTCGTTCGCCGTCGATCGGTGGCTCTGGCCGAGATGAGCATGGATGACAGGACCGAGACCGCCTGCCGGATCTGCGGGTACGACGATGGCGAAGCGGTGTTCTTCGGAGCCGGGGCCCATGGAAGCCCGGCCGCGGGCGGGCTTCAACCCGAAGAGGCCGTTGTAGGCGGCGGGAACACGGAGCGAGCCGGCGGCGTCGGTGCCGTGGGCAAGCGGCACGACCCCGGCCGCTACGGCCGCGCCCCCGCTGGATCCGAGTGCATCAGTGGGAGATGAGAGCGTTGCTCTGCAGCTGACTTCGTCCGATTGCTGGCCTCACGCCCTACTGGCCGGTATACAGGCGAGGTTGGGTCTGCCGGGCACCGGCCACCGAGCGCCGGGTGCCTTCTCATGTCCCGTGCGTCCTGGTCGCCGCCGAATGTCGGCGGACTGTCGGAATTTCTGGGGAGGACATGATGATGCATCGGACGCGTCCGGGCGGGGCCATATCCAAGCGACGCACCGCCATCACGCTGGCCGCGCTGAGCAGCTGCGCGCTCGCCGTCGGCTTCACCGGCACGGCTTCGGCCGCGGCGGGAGGTGTGCACGGAACACCCCGCTCCACCTACGTGGCGCTGGGCGACTCCTACACTTCCGGCCCCCTGATACCCACGCAGGTCGACGCCAACTGTGCCCGTTCCGACCACAACTACCCGTCGATCACCGCCCGTGAGCGCCGCGTCACCTCGTTCACCGATGTGAGCTGCGGCGGTGCGACGACCGCCGAGATGTGGCAGGCGCAGGGCACCAACGGACCTCAACTGGAAGCGGTGAAGCGAGACACGGATCTCGTGACCCTGCAGATCGGCGGCAACGACGTCGGCTTCGGCTCCATCATCGGCACCTGCGCCGGTCTCAGTGCCAAGGACCTCGCCGGCAACCCCTGTCAGCAGTACTACGGGGCTTCGGGTTACGACCAGTTGACAGTGAAGATCCTCCAGACAGCGCCCAAGGTCGCCCGCGTACTGCGGGAGGTGCACAGCAGGGCACCCCACGCGCGCGTGGTCGTCGTCGGCTACCCGGACCTCCTTCCCGACGACGGCACGGGCTGCTACCCCGACGTCCCGTTCGCGGCCAAGGACTTCTCGTACCTGCGGGACACGGAGAAGCGCCTCAACCTGATGCTGCGCGCGGTGGCGCTGCTGAACCGGGCCGACTACGTGGACACGTACGGACCGACGGTGGGCCACGACATGTGCACGGCACCCGCCGACCGGTGGATCGAGCCGCTGCGCCCCACGGCGCCCGCCGCTCCGGCCCACCCCAACGCGAAGGGCGAGGAAGTCATGGCACAGGCGCTCCTGAAGACCCTCAGCAGAGGTGCTGGGCACCATTGATCCCGTCCCTTGGCAGGCGGGCGCACGCACCCTGAGGCGGGTCACATCGCCACACGCGGGGCGGAGGCAGCCGGAACCCGCATCCCTTTCAGGTACTGGTCCCGGTCGCCCTGGAGGGCGAGGGTCTCGTAGCGGAGGGTCGGTTCACCCACGAGCGAGTGGGTCAGACGCATGGTGCCGTGGGTCTTGTTCGCGACGTCTTGCGAGGCCCACAGCTTGCGGAACCCATCGCTCTTCATGGCGAGTTCCCCGATCAACGAGGCGATCTGCGCGTCCTCCGGGTGCACGCCCGCCCAGACCCGCAGCTGCCCCACCACGTCGCGGGCCTTGGTGTCCCAGTCGGTGGACAGATCGCGGGACGCGGGGTCTCGAACCCGGCGGCAGCGACCCCGCTCTGATCCTGCCGGGGGCACCCCTGGGCCACGCGGCCGAGCAGATCGTGATGGGCCGCACCTACAACTCGGGCCAGGGCTGCGTGAACATCACGCGCGTCATCGTGGTCGGCAGGGAACGGGGCGAGTAGCTGCCGGCCGAGTTCAGGGAACGATTCGCCCGCATCACGGTGGGCGATCCCCGGGACGAGCGGACCGTGGTCGGTCCGCTCGTCCCGGGGATCGCCCTTGAGGGCCTGCTGCGGCAGATCCGGGAGGCCGAGGCCGCGGGCGCCCGCATCGCCTTCGGCGGCAGCCGGATCGACCGTCCCGGGTTCTACCTCGAACCGACGATCGTCACGGACATCACCGAGGACAATCCGCTGTACCACGAGGAGGCGTTCGGCCCCGTGCTGTCGTTCCACGCGGTGGACAGCGAGGAGGAGGCGATCCGGCTGGCCAACGCCACGCGCTTCGGCCTCGGCTCCTACGTCTTCGACGCGGACGTCGAGCACGCCCGGCAGGTGGCCGGCCGTCTGGAGGCCGGGATGGTGTACATCAACTCCTGCTTCGCCGACTCGCCGCGGCTGCCCTTCGACGGGGTCGAGAACTGCGGATTCGGCCGCGAGCCGGCCGAGATCGGCATCGGCGGGTTCCTCAACCGAAAGATGGTGAAGGTCGCGCAGTGATCCCGGGCCGAGGCCGGCGGCCCGGGTACTGCCGGCTCAGGGGATGAGGACGAGCTTGCCGTGGATCCCACCGGACTCTCCGAGGCGGTGGGCTTCGGCGGCGCTCGACAGCGGCAGCGTCGAGTGGACCTTGACGCGCAGCGCTCCGGTGGCGGCCATGTCGGCGATGGCCCGCATACCGGCGTGGTCGGACTGCACCATCATGCTGCGGTACCGCACACCGCGCTCACCGGCCAGGGCCAGGGCCTCGTCGTCGGCGCCCAGGAGGGAGACGAGGACACCGCCACGGCGCACGGCGCGCAGGGAGTCCAGGCGCGTCTGCCCGGTGAGCGGTACGAGCGCGGCATCGGCGTCCGTGAGGACGTCGCCGATGGTGGTGGTGCGGTAGTCGAAGACCTGGTCCGCGCCCAGGGAGCGTACGAACTCCGCGTCGGCCGCCGACGCGGTGGCGGTGACCTCGGCGCCGAGATGACGGGCGATCTGTACGGCGAGGTGGCCCACCCCGCCGGCACCGCCCTGGATCAGCACCCGCTGGCCCCTTGTGACGCGGGCGGTGTCATTCAGGGCCTGCCAGGCCGTGAGCGCGGCCAGGGGCAGCGCCGCGGCCTGTGTGAAGTCGATGCTGTCGGGCTTGGCCGCGAAGGCCCGGGCCGGCCCGGTGGCGTACTCGGCGTAGCCGCCGGGCTCGTACGGATACGGCAGCATCCCGAAGACCGCGTCGCCTTCGTCGAAGATCGTGACACCGGGGCCGGCCTTGTCGACGACACCGGCCACGTCCCAGCCGGTGGTCGCGGGCAGGCCGTGGTCGTAGGGAATCGTGCCGTCGCGGTGCTTCCAGTCGGTCGGATTCACACCCGCCGCGGCGACCCGGACGCGGATCTCGCCCACGCCCGGCTCGGGAAGCGGCAGTTCGGTCTCGATGAGGACCTCGGGCCCTCCGTAGGTCTGCTGAATGATCGCTCGCATGGGTGCGGCTCCTTGTGGGGCGGTGAGTACGGGTCCGGGATCAGGCGGCGTCGGTGCCGTGATCGACGGTGAGGACGATCTTGCCGGTCTGCGCGTTGGATTCCATGTAGCGGTGGGCTTCGGCGACGTCGCCGAGGTCGAAGGGATTGTCGACCACCGGAGCCAGGGCGCCGTCGCTCAGGCCCCGCGTTGCTGAACGCGACCGCGCGGCGCAGCCGTGCTCCGGGGCCCACGTCACACGGAACATCGTGAACATGCCTGTGCTCAGGGTCGAGGGCAGGCCGGACGCCGTGGCCGCCCGTGATCTCCTTGACGCGGCGACCAGGTCCTCGTTCTCGCTGTCGATGTCATGCGCGGCGCAGACATCGAGGAGCGCCTGCCGCTTCGAGGCGCCCCGGACGGTGGCGATCGGCACCGCGCCGACGAGGCGGGCCGTCTGGATCGCGGCCAGGCCGACTTCTCCGCAGGCCGCCATTGACGCGTACCTGACCGATCGATACGCTCCAGAAACCCTTCTGAGAGCGCTCTCAGATCGCTTCGGAGGTCTCGCACCGGCTACCTCCGCAGCACGGCTTTCCGGATGAGGAGTAGAGCTTGTCCGCCAACATTCTTTCCGTCCCCCGCACGCACCGGTCCCGTCGGCCCAGGGCAGCCGCCCTGGTCGCCGTGCTCGCGCTGGCCGGCGGATGTCTCGTCGCCACTCAGGTCACCGCCGCCACCGAGGCTGCGGCCGTTCCCGCGACCATCCCGCTCACGCTCGCCAACAAGTCCGGACGCGGCGAGCAGGTCTACGTCTACGTCATCGGCACTGAACTCTCGTCCGGGCGCCAGGGCTGGTCCGACGCGAATGGCACCTTCCATCCGTGGCCCGCCGGCGGCAACCCGCCGACGCCCGCTCCGGACGCGTCCATCGCGGGCCCGGCCAACGGGCAGTCGAAGACGATCCGGATGCCGAAGTTCTCCGGCCGCGTCTACTTCTCCTACGGGCAGAAGCTGGTCTTCAAGCTCACCACCGGCGGTCTGGTGCAGCCCGCGGTGCAGAACCCGAGCGACCCGAACGCCAACATTCTCTTCAACTGGACCGAGTACACGCTCAACGACGCCGGTCTGTGGATCAACAGCACCCAGGTCGACATGTTCTCCGCCCCTTACGCGGTCGGAGTGAAGCGCCCGAACGGCACCACCCTGTCCACCGGACACCTCAAGCCCGGTGGCTACAAGGCGTTCTTCGACTCCCTGCGCAGTCAGTCCGGCGGCTGGGGCGGGCTCGTCAGGACCCGCTCCGACGGGACGATCCTGCGGGCGCTCGCCCCCGGCCATGGCATCGAGGCCGGAGCGTTGTCGGCCTCGGTCATGAACGACTATGTCAACCGGGTGTGGAGCAAGTATTCCTCGCAGACGCTGACCGTCCAGCCGTTCGCGGACCAGCCGAACACGAAGTACTTCGGACGGGTGCAAGGCAACACCATGAACTTCACCAACAGTTCGGGAGCGGTCGTCACCAGCTTCCAGAAGCCCGACTCGGACAGTATCTTCGGCTGCTACAAGCTCCTCGACGCGCCGAACGACCTTGTTCGGGGGCCCATCTCCCGCACCCTGTGTGCCGGTTACAACCGGTCGACGCTGCTGAGCAACCCCAACCAGCCCGACGCGAACGACGCGAACTTCTACAAGGACGCGGTCACCAATCACTACTCAGCCAAGATCCACGCCCAGATGGCCGACGGCAAGGCCTACGGCTTCGCCTTCGACGACGTGGGCGCGCACGAATCACTCGTGCACGACGGCGACCCACAACAGGCGTACATCACGCTGGACCCGTTCAACTAGGGGCTGTCCGTGAACGGGCCCGCCGCAGCTCAGGCTGCGGCGGGTCCGTCGCCATGCCGACGCTCGGCGCGGGACGCTGGAGCCGACTCCCAGCGGCACAACGACACCTGCTCGCGGCAGACGGCAGCTGGGTCACCCTCTACCTGGGCACCTCTTACCCGAGCGCCGACCGCCTCTGGCACCTGGCGGACGACAACACCAGCTGGTGACGGCAACCGCGCCTCCCTCCGACCGGACCGAACGGAGGCGCGGACAGTGAGTCCGCCGAAGTCCCCGGCCGCACGGCCGGGGACTTCCGTGTCCACTTTCCGTGGGCCCGTGGGCGGCGGGGTGCTGTAGCCGGATTCTCACCTACCCTCGGCGGCGTGCTGCCGGCGCGAGGCAGAAACCCCTGACCCTGATCCGTGGCACTGCGTGGCTCGTAAAGGGCTCGACCACGGCGCAGAGCTTGCTCCGCGATCCGTGCCGCGTCCGTGACGACGGCGCTCATTCGTGAGGCGAGCGGGGCCGGGGTGGTCGGTTCAGCCCGGGTTGAGGACCGAGTCGTCCAGGGGGCGGGCTCCGGGCAGTTGGTGGCGGGCGGCGATCAGTGCCGCGTCGATGTCGCGGGTGCCGGTGGACACACACAGCGTGTAGGCCACATCGTTCATGCGCCGACGCACCTGCGCGCTGTCGGCGTGGGAGGCGTCCACGGCGGCGAGGGCTTCGTACTGGTCGATCAGATTCCGCAGCACCGCGGGGTGGGCCATCAGCATTACAAAACCGTCCTTCTTCACCTGCACCGACTGGCTAGGGCCGTGCGCTCACGTACCCGATTCCACGCCCCGCACTCCCCGCCCGCCTCACACGCCCCAGGCGCCCTCCATCTGCCTCCTGAACAGGGCGTTCTTCAAGGGGTTCGAGGGTTACCAGGCGGTGTGGCCGGAGGGGCTGTGGTCGGTGCTGTCGTGGAGGGAGACGCGGACGGTCACGCGTTTGCCGACCGGTTCGCGGTGGATCTCGAAGCTCTGGCAGACCATGAGGACGAGTTCCAGGCCGTGCCGGCCGATCCGGGTCGGGTCGCAGGGGGAAGCGGTGGGGAGCACCGGGCCGGAGTCCCACATGGTGATGCTCAGCATGGCGCCGTCGGACTCCAGGTCCAGCAGACACGGCCCCGGAGCGTACTTGCACACGTTGGTGGCCAGCTCACTGACCACCAACTGCGCCACATCCGCCGCACGTTCGGAGACAGACCAGCCCTTTGATGACCCTGTCCCGGTAAGGAAGTCGCGGGCGAAACCGCGGGCACGGGCTATCGCACCCGACGTCATGTCGTACGCGGCACTGCCGCGCATGGTGCCCGTTTCCTCGGCCCGGCTCTGGTCGACGTCCTTGCGAACTGCCTGCTGCTTCATGGTTACCCCCGGTCGGCCGGCCGCGTTTCGCAGCCCTCCGTCCACTACCCGCACACACGAGTCGCACACGCCCTGCGCGGCGTGTGAGGGGCCACGGCCGTCACGAAACGGAGCGCCCCGACGGCCATGACCGATCCGCACCACCCTGGCCCGAACCGCCGCAGAACCGCGGGCACGACCCCGCAGCTGGATTTCGTCGGATCGCGGCTTCGCTGCCGCGGGCGCGCCTAGTACGACGGAGGTGGCGGGGTATCCGTTTCAGTGGGCCGGAGCGTCTGCCCGGCCCACCGGCTATGGAGGAAGCAGGGACCCGCCGTGAACTCTGCGACAGTGGGTGGTCTGATCAGCAGCATGCATCCGGAGGGCGACCCGGTCCGCACGTGCGAGCCGGCGACCGCGCCAGATCTCGGCCCGGACGAGACGGGGCAGTACGAGGACTCGCCCGAGCAGCCCACGATCGTCCGGGGCCAGGACTGAGCGTCCTGTTCCGTGCGCGCACGCCGTGAACCAGCCCCCGTGCGGTCGGCGGACGTGCGGTTCCCGCTTCTTCACCGAGGGGGCCCGGTCAGCTGGTCAGTACCTGCGGTGAAACGACCTTGATCATCGCGTTGGCCCAGCGCTGCTGGCGCAGGGTCTGCGGGTGGCAGCGTTCGGTCAGGTCGAGGAGTTTTTGGTCGCGGGCGGCCTGGGCGGTCTGGGCCAGCAGCTCCCAGTCCACGGAGACGGCCGCCGCCCCGGTGAGGAAGGCGTCCTGGACGACGAGGAACAGCCGTTCCTGCGCCAGCACCGACCGGATGCGCCGCAGCTCCGGCAGCGACACCGCCGGGTTGGTGCCGCTGACCCACAGCATCCGGATGGAGCCCTCTTCCACGTACCGGAACATCTGCATCGCGTGCGTCGGCGGGCCGTAGTGCGGCACCTGGAGCGGGTCCAGGTTCCACAGGCGGGTCAGCTCGGCCATGTGAGCGTCGTTCTCCCAGTTGCGGAACCCCGGCATGTCGCCGTTGGCGCCACACTCCCGGGTGTTCTGCGCGGTCGGCTGGCCGTTCATCTGGAGGACCCCGCAGCCGGGCCTGCCGAGCATGCCCCGTACCAGGTGCAGGTTGTTGACCTGCACGGCGGCCGCGGTCGCCTGGTGGGACTGGTAGAAGCCCTGCAGCACCGTCGACAGCAGCCGCTCGGCGGTGCCCAGCACGCGGGCGGCCTGGCGGATCTGCTCGGCGGGGACGCCACAGATACCCGCCACGTGTTCGGGCGTGTAGGCGTCGAGGCGCTTCTTCAGCTCGTCGAAACCGACGACGTTGCGGTCGAGGTACTCCTGGTCGGTCCAGCCGTTCTCCACGATCTCCCGCAGCAGACCGTTCATCAGGGCCACGTTCGTCCCGGGCCGAGGTGCCAGATGTACGGTCGCCGCCTTCGCCACCGGGGTGGGGCGGGGGTCGACGCAGACGACGGACGGCGGGTTCGGCCCGGCCAGCCGGTCCAGCACCCGCGTCCAGAGCACGGTCTGCGTCTCCGCCATGTTGTGCCCGAACAGCGCGATCGTGTCCGCGTGGTCGATGTCGGTGTATGAGCCCGGCTGGCCGTCGCTGCCGAACGTCTCCTTCAGGGCCTCGGCCGCCGTCGACGTGCACAGCCGGGTGTTGCCGTCCAGATGGTTGGTGCCGATGCCGCCCCGGGCGATCAGCGTGAGCGTGTAGTACTCCTCCGAGAACAGCTGGCCCGAGGTGTAGAAGCCCACAGCCGAGGGCCCCTGCTCCTCCAGCAGCTCCTTCGTGCGGCGCACGACCCGGTCCATCGCGGTGTCCCAGTCGCTCTCCACCAGCGCCCGTCCCCGTCGCGCACCAGCGGCCGGGTCAGCCGGTCGGGCGAGCCGTTGGCCTGCCAGCCGAACAGGTCCTTCGGGCCGAGACGCCCGTGGTTGACCCGGTCCTCGGCCCGGCCGCGCACCCCGACGATCCGGCCGTCCTTCACGGCGATGTCGAGGCCGTCACCGTTGGAGTGCAGGATCGCCGCCGACTGCACCCACCGCTCGACCTGGTCCGGCGTGACGCCTTCGGCGAGCCGGGTGTCCACCCGTACGGGCCAGGGCTCGCCGGGACCGTAGGGGGTACGGGTGCCCCAGGGCTGTGCGATGCGGTCGGTGCGTGCCATCGGTACTCCTCAGGTCCGGCCGGTGCGGGCGCCGCCGGCGATAAGCGCCGAGCCGTCCTCGCCGGGTGTACAGATCGTCGAGAAGGGCCTGGCAGTCGGCCACCAGGCCTAGACGTCGGTGCTCCGCCCGGGCACCTCGTCCGCCGCGCTCAGCCGGCCGGAGCGGGGCTCTCCTCCGGCTCCGGCGGCTCGCCGACGCCGCCGTCCAGGTCCGATACAGCGTGTTCTCCGGGCCGAGGTCGTCGTACTGCGACTGGCGGGCGTCGTTGTCACGTGCCTCTGTCTGCTTTGAAACATCCCATTCGTCACCCTAGGTGTGCGGTCGCTCCACGTCTTCCCGGGCCTCTTCGTTCGGGGTCAGCGCATCGCCCGCCTCGCGGTCCTCGTGATGCCGCTTCGCCGGACCTGCGGTGTCCGCCACGTCGGTCGCGGCCTCCTCCGCCTCCTCGATCACCTCGTCTGCGGCGGTGCGGGGCGGCTTCCCGTGCTCACGGTCCTGGTGGTTCATGCGTCTCCTCGTATCGGGGTGAAGGGGCTGACGTCGCTACGTGCGCTGCCCGCCGGCCCCCTGGTCTCCTCCCGCGCATGCTCTGGACCGGGCCGGCTACGCGCGCCGGCCCGGCGCGATGTCAGAGAGCCGGGGTGAAGCGGTCCCAGGCGCGGTGACCTGCGAGAAGCTCGGTGATGCCGTCCGGCACCGTGGACGCCGCCCCACCAGCCACCCCCGCGGGCACAACCGCCCCCTCGGACCGTAGGCGGCCGTGCCGGCCGCGACCTGTCCTCCGCCCTTCCGGCGATCCTCTCCGTGGTGGCCGAACACGTGGGTTGAGCCATCCGCTGCGACCTCGCGTTCCTCTGAGCGACACTCCGCCGTCCGGCCGCCCTTGCGTGGTCTGCCGGGGGACCCGCCGGGTATACGGGCTGCGTGAAAGCTCCCCGTACCACGACCCCCGAGAGCCCGGACGCCCCGACCAGCCTCAAGAAGGCGCTCACCACCTGGCTGCTCTACTTCTTCATCCTCGGAGACGTCCTCGGCGCCGGCGTCTACGTCCTCGTCGGAGAGGTCGCGGCCGACGCGGGCGGTGCCGTCTGGGTGCCCCTCCTGGTCGCCCTGTGCCTGGCCCTGCTGACCGCCGCCTCCTACGCCGAACTGGCCACCAAATACCCGCGCGCGGGCGGCGCATCCCACTACGCGACTCTGGCCTACGGGCCCTTCACGGGGTTCGTCGCCGGCTTCTGCATGCTCGCGGCAGGGGTGGTGTCGGTGGCGGCGCTGGCCCGGGGCTTCGCCGGCGACTACCTCTCCGAGTTCGTCACGCTCCCGCTGGTTCTGGTCACCGTGGTCTTCCTGCTGGCGCTCGCGCTGCTCAACGCCCGGGGCATCAGCGAATCGACACGGGCCAACGCCGTCGCCACCGTCATCGAGGTCAGCGGACTGCTCCTCGTGATCGTGCTCGGCGCCTGGATCGTGCTGCGCGGCGACGGGGACCCGGGCCGGCTCACGGACCTCGGCACCGAGACCGAGGGCCCGGTCCTGGCCGTGCTGAGCGGGGCCGTGCTCGCGTACTACTCATTCGTCGGCTTCGAGACCTCCGTCAACGTCGCCGAGGAGACACGCGACCCCCGCCGCTCCTACCCCAGGGCCCTCTTCGGTGCCCTGCTCACCGCGGGCGCCGTCTACGCCCTGGTCGGCGCCGCCGCCGCGGCCGCCGTACCGACGAAGAAGCTCGCCGCCTCCAGCGGGCCGTTGCTCGAAGTCGTCCGCACCGCCGGGGGAGTACCCACCTGGCTCTTCAGCGCCATCGCGCTGGTCGCCGTCGCCAACGGGGCGCTGCTGACCGGCATCATGTCCTCGCGGCTGGCCTACGGCATGGCGCGCGACGGGCTGCTGCCACGCTTCCTGACAGCTGTGCTCCCGGGCCGGCGCACCCCATGGGCAGCGATCGCCGCGACCACAGCCCTCTCGCTGCTGCTCGCCCTGACCGGCGACGTCTCCACCCTCGCCTCCACCCTGGTCCTGCTGCTTCTCGTCGTGTTCTTCCTCGTCAACACGGCGCTGCTGGTCCTGCGCCGTGACCCGGGGCGCCCGGACCACTTCAGGGCGCCGACCCTCGTACCCGTTCTGGGCGCCGCCTCCTGCATCGGGCTCGCCACCCAGATCGAGCGGGAGGTCTGGCTCCGGGGCCTCGTGGTGCTCGCGGTGGGCGCGGCCCTGGGCGCGGTGGCCGCGCTGCGACTGCGCCGGACCCGGTGAACGGAGGTCGATGCGGTGGCCGGCGGTCCCGTGTGTTCACCGGCCCTGGGCTGCGCGCCGGCCCAGGGCCATCGCGCCGGAGAGGGCACCGGCTGCCAGGGCGGCGGTGAGGGCCGGATGCCTGGACGCCCACAGCTGCGGGTCGCGCCGGTGGGACTCCTGGTCGAACGTTCCGTGCGCGCCGTGGTCGGTGGCGTCGTCCACCGGCTGCCACAGGTTGACCTCCCGGTCGCCGTCGCCGGCGTCCCCGGACTGCTGGGAGTCGAAGCCGGTGCGCGCGAGGTAGCGGTCCAGGAGGCCGGCCGCGAACTTGTTGGCGACGAGCGTGGCCACCGTGCTGGAGCCCACGTAGTACTGCTTGCGGCCCGGATGGTCGGCCGCGTACAGCACCGCCCCGGCGGCGACCTCCGGCTGGTAGATCGGCGCAACAGGCTGCGGCCGGCCGCGCATCCGGGAGAGCACCCAGGAGAACTGCGGGGTGTTGACGGCCGGCATCTGGACCACGGTGACGCGCACCCCGCTTCCCTGGTGCATGAGTTCGGTGCGCAGCGACGACGTGAAGCCGTTGATCGCGTGCTTGGCCCCGCAGTACGCCGACTGGAGCGGGATGGACCGCTCGCCGAGAGCCGAGCCGACCTGGATGATCGTCCCGGCGTCGCGCGGGGTCATGTGCGTGAGCGCGGCCCGGGTGCCGTTGACGAACCCGAGGTACGTGACCTGGGTGACCCGCTCGTACTCCTCGGGATCGATCTCCGTGAAGGGAGCGAAGACCGAGGTGAAGCCGCAGTTGACCCAGACGTCGATCCGGCCGAAGGCGTGCACGGCCTCCTCCGCCGCAGCCTCGACCGCGCGGTGGTCGGACACGTCGGTGGGGACTGCCAGTGCGCGCCCGCCGGCCGCTTCGACCTCGCGGGCGGCCGCCTCGAGTCCGGCCCGGCCCCGGGCGAGCAGGGCGATGTCGGCCCCGCGTGCGCCGAAGGCGCGGGCCACCGCCCGGCCGATTCCGGCGCTCGCTCCTGTGATGACGACGCTTTGGCTCACAGCTGTTCTCCTTCGGTTGGGGCCGGTGCGGCGAGACGGACGGATGTTTCGAGCATCAGCGCGTGGACGAACGCTTGCGGGAGGTTGCCCCGCAGCTGCCGCTGGCCGATGTCGTACTCCTCGGTGAACAGGCCGGCGGGCCCGCAGGCCGCCCGGTTGCGTTCGAACCAGCGCACCGCCTCGCGCTCGTTGCCCTGCTGGTGCTCGGCGAGCGCCATCAGGTAGCCGCACAGCAGGAACGCGCCCTCGGCCTCGGCGAGCGGGCGTTCGTCGTGCCGGAAGCGGTACGCGTAGTGGTCGTGGGTCAGCTCGGCGCGGTAGGCGTCGAGGGTGCGGACGGTCCGCGGATCGCGGGCGCCGACGCCGCCCCGGATCGCGGGCATCAGCAGGGCGGCGTCGAGACCGGGGTCGTCGGGCGCGCGCTGCCAGCGCCCCGTCGGGTGGGTGCTGGTGGCCGCCGTCCGGGCGGTAAGCGTGTCCGCGAGCCCGGCCCAGGAGGCGGCCTGGGGGCAGTGGACGCTCGCCGCCATGGCTCGCAGTCCGGCCGCGCAGATGAGCCTGCTGTGCGTCCAGGCACGGTCGTCCAGCTCCCAGATGCCCGCGTCCGGTTCATGGTGGCGCCGTTCGATGGCGGCCACCGCGATGTCCGCCGCCCGCCGGCCGTCCGGGCCGAGCCGCCCGGCCCGCGCGGCGGCCGCGAACAGGAGCAGCGCCTCACCGAACGCGTCGAGCTGGAACTGCCGGTTGACGTGGT
The DNA here is from genome assembly GCF_900105515.1 of Streptomyces sp. 2131.1. Taxonomy (GTDB): domain Bacteria; phylum Actinomycetota; class Actinomycetes; order Streptomycetales; family Streptomycetaceae; genus Streptomyces; species Streptomyces drozdowiczii. Next base: position 6,953,855 of record NZ_FNSY01000001.1, read on the forward strand.
TGCCGATCCGGTCGCCCCCGCCCGGGTAGCCGGGTAGGGGCAGCGGCTCCTGGTCGGGGACGGATGCGCCGGCGACGGTGTACGCGGGCGCGAGGCGGGGGCCGTCCTCGTGCAGGCGGGCGGCGACGAACCGTACGGCGTCGTCGGTCAGCCCGTGCGCCCCGGCTGCGGCGGCGGCCTGCCCGGCGTAGCACTGGTCGCGGATCCACACGTACCGGTAGTCGTAGTTGCGGCCCGCCTCGGCGCGCTCGGGGAGGCTGGTGGTGGCCGCGGCGACCATGCCGCCGGAGGCGCTGGTGAGGCCGCGCAGCACGGTGTGGGCGTGGCGGGCGTCGTCGGGTGCGAGGCAGTCGGACAGGGGCTGGGCGGCGCGGGACCAGCCGTTCCGGGTGGCGTGCCAGGCCCGGTCCGGGTCCACCGGCTCGCCCGGCCGGTCCTCGGAGAGTTCGAGGACGAGGTCGTGGTGGCCGCCCGCCGGCACGGTCAGCTCGGCCGCCATGCCCGCGGTGCGGTGGTGTGCGGCGTCGGCCCCGGTCCAGCGCCAGTGCAGGGGGCCGGTGCGGCCGGTCCACACCCCGGGCCGCTCGCGCCGCACGTCCCGCGGGCGGTGCGCGCCGTACTCCGCGTGCGGTTCGAGGCGTACGGTCACCCGGGCATCGCCCTCCACGGCGCAGATCCGGCGCAGCAGGACCGCACGCCGCCGGTCGCCGGGAAACGCCAGCGCCTCATGGCACTCGATGACGCCGGACGTGGTGACCCAGCGGTTGCGCCAGATCAGCGTGCCGGGTTCGTAGGAACCGCCCCAGACGAAGCGTTCGGTGGGCGTGACGGTGTAGTGGCCGCGTCCTCCGACGAGAGCGGCGAAGACCGCGCCGGAGTCCCAGCGCGGGGCGCACAGCCAGGTGATGTCTCCGCGGGGGCCGACGAGCGCGCCGCGCTCCCCGTCGGCGATGAGGGCGTACTCGCGCAGTACGTGGGGCGGCGGGTCGTCGTGCGGGGGGTGCGGGCGGGTCATGCGCCTCCTCGTGGGGGTCCGGGGTCTCACCGGACGCGGTAGCGTTCCGCGGCCCGGGTACGCAGCTCCAGGCCGTGACCCGGGGCACCGGAGGCGCCGGGGCGTACGGTGCCGCCGGCCGGGTCCAGGGCCCCGTCGAAGAAGAGTTCCTCGATGCGGACGTGGTCGTGGAACCACTCCAGGTGGCGCAGGCTGGGCACGGCCGCAGCGGCATGGGCGTGGACGTGCGGGGCGCAGTGTCCGGAGAGGCCGAGACCGGCGGCCTCGGCGAGCGCGGCGGCACGCAGCCAGACGGTGATGCCGCCGCAGCGGGTGACGTCCGCCTGGAGGCAGTCCACGGCTCCGGTGTCGATCAGCTGCCAGAAGTACGGCAGCGCGTAGCCGTATTCACCGGCCGTCACGTCGGCCGTCGTGGCGGCCTTGATCTGGGCGAGGCCGGCGGGGTCGTCGGAGGATACGGGTTCCTCGTACCAGGTCACGCCGTGTTCCTCGAAGCTCCGCGCCACGCGGATGGCCTGTTTGCGGGTGTAGGCCCCGTTGGCGTCGACGTACAGCTCGGTGCCGTCGCCGATGCTGCGGCGGGCCTTCGCGATCCGGTCCAGGTCGCGCTTCTCCTCGCGGCCCCAGGACTCGCCGATCTTGATCTTGACGCGCGGGATGCCCCGGGTCTGTGCCCAGTCGCGCAGTTGCCGGTCCTGCTGTGCGTCGTCGTACGGGGTGAAACCGCCGCTGCCGTAGACGGGGACCTCCTGGGCCGTGGCTCCGAGCAGGCGGGTCAGCGGCAGGTCCAGGAGGCGGGCCTTCAGGTCCCAGAGGGCGATGTCGACGGCGGACAGCGCCTGGGCGACGAGGCCGGGGCACCCGGCGTTGCGGACGGCCCGGCTCATGGCCTCGTTGGCGGCGGGGACGTCCCAGGCGCTGCGGCCCGTGACGACCCCGGCGAGCAGCTGGTCGACGGCCGCGGCGGTGGCGCGCGCCCCGTAGGTGTAGCCGAGGCCGCTCGTCGGGCCCGAGCCCACCCGGACCAGGACGAGGGTGGTCTCGTCCCAGGCCAGGGTGCCATCCCCCTCCGCGGCGTCGGTGGGCACGGTGTAGACGGCGGTCTCCACCCGGTCGATCAGGGGGGCGTCCGCGCCGCCGCGGCGCGTGGTCACTTGTCCGAGCGCCCTTCGTGGTGGCCGGGCAGCATCTCCTGGACCTTGGCCTTGAATCCCTGCTTCAGCACGGCTCCCCGGTCGCTGTCGCCCTTGGCCAGGGAGAGCGCCGCGGCCTCGATCTGGTCCAGGCTGGCGTGCGGCGGGATCGGCGGTACGGCGGGGTCGGTCCGGAAGTCGATGACGAACGGCCGGTCGCACGCCAGGGCCCGGTGCCAGGCGTCCTCGACCTGCTCGGGCTTCTCGACGCGTACGCCGTCCAGGCCGACCGAGCGGGCGAAGTCGGCGTAGCGCACGTCGGGCAGCGACTGGGAGGGCAGGAACTGCGGAGCGCCGGACATGGCGCGCATCTCCCAGGTGACCTGGTTGAGATCCTCGTTGTTCAGGACGGCGACGACGAGACGGGGGTCCTCCCACTCCTGCCAGTACTTGGCGATGGTGATGAGCTCCGCCATGCCGTTCATCTGCATGGCTCCGTCGCCCACGATCGCGATGGCGGGCCGGCCGGGGTGGGCGAACTTGGCGCCGATGACGTACGGCACACCGGGGCCCATCGTGGCGAGCGTTCCGGAGAGGGAGCCGCGCATCGCGCCCCGGAAACGCAGGTGCCGGGCGTACCAGTTGGCGGCGGACCCGGAGTCGGCGGCCACCATGACGTCGTCCGGCAGGAGCGCGTCGAGCGCGTGCACTACGTACTCGGGGTTGACCGGCTCGGCATCCACCTTGGCGCGGCGCTGCATGACCTCCCACCACTTGGCGGTGTCCTTCTCGATCTTCTTGCGCCAGGAACCGTGCTTCTTCCGCTTGAGCCGCGGCAGCAGGGCGTCGAGCGTGGCGCGCGCGTCACCGACGAGGTTGACCTCGAACGGGTAACGCAGACCGATCATGAAGGGATCGATGTCGATCTGGACCGCGCGGGCCTGGTCGAGTTCGGGCAGGAACTGGGTGTACGGGAAACTGGAGCCGACCACGAGCAGGGTGTCGCAGTCCTGCATCATCTCGTAGCTCGGGCGGGTGCCCAGCAGCCCGATGGAACCGGTGACGTACGGCAGACCGTCGGGCAGGACGTCCTTGCCGAGCAGCGCCTTGGCGACGCCCGCGCCCAGCACCTCGGCGAGCCGCTCGACCTCGGCGCGGGCCCCGCGGGCCCCCTGTCCGATGAGGATCGCGACCTTCTCACCCGCGTTCAGCACCTCGGCCGCACGGACGATGTCGTCCTCGGCGGGGACGGGCGCGGACATGCTCGCACCGAGGCTGGAGGGGACCATCTTGAACGCGTGGGTGGGCGGCGAGTAGTCCAGTTCCTGGACGTCCGCCGGGATGATCACCGCGGTCACGGTGCGCTTGGCGTACGCGGTGCGCATGGCCCGGTCGATGACGTTGGGCAGCTGCTCGGGGACGGTGACCATCTCGCAGAACTCGGAGGCCACGTCCTTGTAGAGGCTGAGCAGGTCCACCTCCTGCTGGTAGGAGCCGCCCATGGCGCTGCGGTTGGTCTGGCCGACGATCGCGACGACGGGCACGTGGTCCAGCTTCGCGTCGTACAGGCCGTTGAGCAGGTGGATCGCCCCGGGGCCCGACGTGGCGGCGCAGACGCCGGCCTTGCCGGAGAACTTCGCGTAGCCGACGGCCTGGAACGCGGCCATCTCCTCGTGCCGGGCCTGGACGAACTTCGGCTTGTTCTCCGCCCTTCCCCAGGCGGCGAGCAGCCCGTTGATCCCGTCGCCGGCGTAGGCGAAGACGTGGTCGACGTCCCACTCGCGCAGGCGCCGCAGGACGTAGTCGGAGACCTTGGTCGCCATGTTCTCTTCTCCTATCGGTGGTGCGTCGTGCGTCGGTTGTGGCGCAGGGCGGTGTACACGGCCGTTCCCAGCGCGGTGAGTGCGGCGCCCGTCACAAGCCGGCTCGCGGCCGGGCTCGGGCGGTCGGGGCGGGCGGTGGCCTTCTCGGGGTGGTCGGCGGGCAGCGGCCCGTCGAGCCCGAGCGCGAGTGCTTCGGCCAGGTGCATGGCGCGGCGGCCGGTGGCGCCCTGCTCGATCTGCGTCCGGCAGCTGAATCCGTCGGCCACGACCAGCGCGTCGGGTGCGGCGCCCCGGACGGCGGGCAGGACGCCCTGCTCGCCGATGTCCATGGACAGGTCGTAGTGGCCGCGCTCGAAGCCGAAGTTGCCTGCGAGTCCGCAGCAGCCCTCGTCCAGGACCTCGGCATCGAGGCCGGCGCGGCGCATGAGCTCGCGGTCGGCGTCGAACTTGGTGACGGCGTGCTGGTGGCAGTGCGTCTGTACGGTGGCCTGCCGGGTCAGGACGGGTGGCCGCCAGTCGTCGGGGGCGTCGTTCACCAGGAGTTCGGCGAAGGTGCGGAACTGCCCGGCGAGGCGCTGGATGTCCTGGTCGTGCGGCATCAGCTCGGGGGCGTCGGACCGGAAGACCGCCGTGCAGGACGGTTCGAGACCGACGACCGGGGTGCCCGCCTCGAGCCACGGCCGGAGCACGTCGGCGGTCCGGCGCAGCACCTTCTTCGCGGTGGCGGGCTGCCCGGTGGAGATCCAGGTGAGCCCGCAGCACACGGCCTGCTCCGGGACGGCGACCCGGAAGCCGGCGTCTTCCAGGACCCGGACGGCCGACCGGGCGATGCCGGGGTGGAAGTAGGTCGTGAAGGTGTCCGGCCACAGCACCACGGTCCGGGGGTCCGCCGGGTCGGGGTCCGGTGCGCCGCGGGCCCGCCACCACTGGACGAACGACTCCTCCGCGAAGGCGGGCGGCTGCCGTTCGGCGGCGACCCCGGCGAGCCGCTTGGCGATCCGGGCGGCAGCGGCGCGTCGAGCGCCGCGTTGACCAGGCGCGGGGCGAGGCGCGAGAGCCGGGCCCACAGGGGCAGCCAGCCCAGCGAGTAGTGCGCCGTGGGGCGCAGCCGCCCCGCGTAGTGGTGCGCCAGGAACTCCGACTTGTACGTGGCCATGTCAACGCCCACCGGGCAGTCGGACTTGCAGCCCTTGCAGGCGAGGCAGAGGTCGAGCGCGTCGCGCACGTCGGTGGACCGCCAGCCGTCGGTGACGGGGCTGTCCCGGTGGCCGCCCAGCATCTCGAAGAGCAGCCGGGCCCGGCCCCGGGTGGAGTGCTCCTCCTCGCCGGTCGCCCGGTAGGAGGGGCACATGACGCCGCCGCTGTGGGAGCGGCAGTTCCCGATGCCGACGCAGCGCATGACCGCCCGGTCGAAGGAACCGTCGTCGTCCGGGTAGTGGAAGTGCGTCGCGTCGTTCCGCGGCCGCCAGTGCGGGCCGAGCCGCAAGTTCTCGTCGGTGCGGTACGGGTCGACGACCTTGCCGGGGTTCATCCGGTTGTCCGGGTCCAGCAGTGCCTTGACCTCGCCGAACGCGGCGACGAGCCGTTCGCCGTACATCCGGGGCAGCAGCTCGCCCCGCGACTGCCCGTCCCCGTGCTCACCGGAGAGCGACCCACCGTAGGACACCACGAGGTCGGCGGCCCGGAACAGGAACGCGCGGAAGGAAGTGACGCCCTCGGCGGTCTTCAGCCCGAAGGGGATGCGGGTGTGCACGCAGCCCTGTCCGAAGTGGCCGTAGAGAGAGGGATGGTCGTAGTCGAACTCGGCGAAGAGCTTCTTCAGATCGCGCAGGTAGTCACCGAGCCGCTCGGGCGGTACGGCGGAGTCCTCCCAGCCCTCCCAGGTCTCCCGTCCGTCCGGCGGCCGGGCGGTCACGCCGAGCCCGGCCTCGCGGGCCTTGAGCATCCGGCGCTCGCGCGGCGGGTCGTCGGAGAAGGACACCGCGGGGTCGTCCTCGTCGCGGCCGAGCGCCTTCAGCAGATCGTGGGCCTGCTGGTCGACGTCCTCCTGGGTGTCCCCGCTGAACTGGAGGAGCAGCCAGCTGTCGCCCTCCGGGAAGGAGTCCAGGGACGCGACGTGGCTGTCCTCCTCGCGCATGAGCTGCGCCATCCGGCCGTCGAGCGCCTCCAGCTGGGTCGGCGCGCAGTGTTCCAGCAGGTGCGGTACGTCGTCGGCGGCGGCGCAGATGTCCGGGTAGCCGAGAACGAGCATTGCCTCGTGGGGCGGGACGGGGACCAGGGCCAGTTCGGCGCGCAGAACGGTGACGAGGGTGCCCTCGCTGCCGACGAGGGCACGCGCCAGGTCGAAGCCCTTCTCGGGCAGCAGGGAGTCGAGGTTGTAGCCGGAGACCCGCCGCGGGATGGTGGGGAAGCCCTGGCGGACGTCGGCCAGGTGCTCGTCGATGATCCGGCGCAGCCCCCGGTACACCTCGGCGCGGCGCCCGCCCGCGTCGAGGATCTGCGCGTACTCCTCGTCGGAGGTGGGCCCGACCCAGCAGCGCAGACCGTCGTAGGTCAGGATCTCCAGCCGCCGCACGTTGTCGACGGTCTTGCCGTACGCCTGCGCGGACGCGCCGCACGAGTTGTTGCCGATCATGCCGCCGAGGGAGCAGTGGCTGTGCGTCGAGGGCTTCGGCCCGAACCGCAGCTCACGGCCGGCCAGCTGCCGGTTCAGCTCGTCGAGCACGATGCCGGGCTCCACCACACAGGTCCGCGCCGATGCGTCGACGGACTCCAGGCGGTGGCAGTACTTCGTCCAGTCGATGACGACGGCAGCGTTCGTGCACTGCCCGGCGAGGCTGGTGCCGCCGCCCCGGGACAGCACCGGCACGCCGTGCCGGGCGCAGACGGCGACCGCCTCCGCGCCCGCGTCGACCGTGCGGGGGACGACGACACCGATGGGTACCTGCCGGTAGTTCGAGCCGTCGGTCGCGTAGGCGCCGAGGCTGCCCGCGTCGAAGCGGACCTCGCCGTCCACCCGCCGCTCCAGCTCGTCGCGGAGGGCCCGCAGACCGGGCGCCGGACCGCCGCTCCCGCCGTGCTGCCCGTCCGCCGGATCATGCCCTCCCGTGGTCATCCGCTTCCTCCTCGCCGTCCTGTCGCGAGGCCGGGACGGCCCGGCCACGCAGAACCCGGTACCCGAAGTTGACCGCTTCACTGGTGGGCGTGGCGGCGACTGACCCCGATCAGCCCTGCGGAACCGGTCGGCCGGGCGTGCGGGCGGGGCGTGACGTCACCCGTACGCGTCCCGGTGGGCGTACCCGCCGGGACGGTGAGTCCGCCTCGCCCGCGTCCGGGGGCCCCTCCTGGCACAGAGGCCGAACGGGTTCGGGACGCCCGGGCGGGATCGGTCGGTTCGATGCGGCCTGTTCAGAGGTGTTCGGGGAGTCGGGCCGCGGTGATGGCCGCCCGGCGGTCACCGAGGAGGGTCACGTGAGCGGTGACGTCGGTGAGGGCGCGGCGGCCCAGGAAGTGCAGCGAGGACGCGCAGAACACCGCGTCGAGCGAGCCGTCCGGCACGGGCAGCGGCACGACGAAGAAGGGTACTGTCGCGGAGCGTCGCGACAGCACACTGGTGCCGTGGCAGACGAGAGGAAGAGGGCGCGCGGCTCAGGAGGAGGTGCACGCCTCGGCGATCGACACGCTGTTCTCGTAGAGGTGATGCCGGGTGATCCGGCCCTCCTCGACGGTGAGGCGCAGCGCGAAGGGGCCCTCGAAGGACTTCCCCGTCGCGCGTACGGTCCCCGAGAGGTGCCCCATCAGGACGGCGTCGGTGCCGTCAACGAGGAACGTGTCGACGGAGGCCCGCGCATCCTCGGCCACCGTGTGCTCGGCCAGCTCCGTGAACTGGGCGGCGCATTCGGCTCCGGTGGAGCGCGGCCGGATCCACGGGACGGCGGGGTTCTCGGCGAGCAGCCAGTCGACGTCGTCCGCGAAGAGCGCGACGAGCCGCTCGACGTCCCCGGCCATCCGGGCGGCGAGGAACTCCTGGACGACGTGGCGGGTGGTGTCGGTGACGGCACTCGCGGTCAGGTCAGCGGACTTTACGGGCATGGTTGCTCCTCGCGCCTCAGGTGCCGGAAACCCTGGTCGGGATCTCGTTGACATGCGCCACGCTGCCGCATCAGGGGAGCGTGGTCGATTACGTCAGAGGTAGTGGCCGGCCCAGGGGCTTCTACGTCCGTCGTCAAGCCCGAGTTGGTCATGCGCCCACCGCATCCCGATGGCGGAAAGCAGCCCGACCCTTTCCGGGGACGGCGTGGCGGCCCTGCCGCGCTGGTTGCTGACCCCTGCCCCGAGCCGGAGCTCCCGTTCCCCTGGGCCCGCGTTCACCCTGCCAAGCCGGCATGGGCAGCTCCGAGTGCCACTCTCTCACTCTGGCCCCAAGCCCGTAGCAGGTGGCAGGGTGAGCGTGTCTGCGGGCTTTCCTCGTCGGGCGGACCGGCGGGGCGGAGCAGTCGTCGCCTATGCCCCAGCTCTTCTTGCAGAGGGAGAACTCGATGTAACTGCTCGGACTCCCTTGAGACCGGAGGGTGAACAGGAGTGGTAGGCGGCTCCTGGAGGCGGCGGGGCTGATGAGGTACCGGGGCCGCCGGACACGACACGAGGGCACGGAGCCGCGCACGGTGAGGCGGCTGTTCGGGCGCTGGGCCTGATGCCGCGGCGCGGGTACTGTCCGGCGCCGGCCCGGAGCGGTTGGCGGACGTCGCGGAGTCGTGCCTGCGCGGCGCGGCGGACGCCCTGCGGCGCCCCGGCCATGGTGGCTCTGAAGTCCGCGGCCGAGGTGCTGTGATCGTCAGTGCAGGATGCTGACGGCGCGGGCGATGACGAGCAGCGAGGTCGTCAGCGCTGCGATGCTCTCGATGCTCATCAGCAGTTTGGCGCGGCCGGAGAGCGGCATGGTGTCGGTGGGGCTGAAGGCAGTGGAGTTGGTCACGGAGATGTAGAGGTAGTCCACAAGGGTGGGTACCCAGTCGGAGGAACTGCTGGAGCCGTCGGCGACTTCCTGGATGGCGTCGTCGTTCTCGTCCTGGGAGAAGCGGAAGTCCGCCAGGGGAAGTTCGTCCCGGGGCGCCTGCGTGCGGGTGACGGGGCCGCCGCGGTCGAGTTCCCAGAAGGCCAGACCGAACACGATGATGTTCGTCAGCCACACCTGCAGGGCGGCCGTGAGCAGCGCCGGACCGTCCTTGATCCCGGCGTGGACCAGTTCGTGGACCAGGATGCCCAGTGCGGTCATATTGCTCGCCGCGATCACGAGCACCAACGTCAGGGACAGAACGCGGAAAGCGCGGGTCTGACGTGTCAAACGACGAGGATTGATCGCCACCAGTGGGACCAGGAGCAGCAGCTCCAGTCCAGGCAGTACGAAGCGCGGGGCGACGAGAAGTTGTTGCGGGAGCGCCAGGTAGAGAACGATCGCCACGAGGGTCGCAACGACGGCGGGCAGCCGCGCCTCACCTCGCCGCTCATGACGGGGATGCCTGAACCTCATCTCTGCCCGGCTTCTCACCATGCGCTCCTCCAACCGACATGACCGTCCCGTGATCAGTTCCCTTCCCCCGATTCCGGTAACGGTGCCGCCACCGGACTCCCGACTTCGAACCGGTGGACCGCAGCTCACCGCGCGCGGGCCTTCAGCCACAGCGGCACGCAGTCCTTCGCCGGCCCCGCAGCCGGCATCGCCGTGCGTGATCTGCCCGGTGGTGATCGCCTTCCGTTGGAACCTGAGCTGGGACTCCTTGGGTGCCCAGCGCCGCGGATTGCGCGAGCCCGTAGGGCCGCGCCCGTCAGGTCGGGGCGTAGGCGCGGGCTGTGACGTGGTCGTGGATGAGGAGGGTGAAGGCGCGGACGGCGGCGGACAGGTAGGCGCCTTCGCGTCTGAGGAGGGTGACGGTGCGGGACGGGAGGGGCGGGTCGAGGGAGACGGGGGTGAGGTCGTCGTGGTCGTGGGTGATGGCGTCGGGCAGGACGGTGGCCAGGCCGGTGCGCTGGACGATCTCGGTCAGGGCCTGGATGGAGTTGGCTTCCACGGCGATGCGTGGGTGGACCCGGTGGCGGGTGAAGTAGGCGTCGATGTGGCTGCGGGTGGCGAAGTCGGTGCTGAGCAAAGCGAGTTGTTGCCGGTCGAGGTTATGTACGGGCATGGGCTGGTGGCGGCTGGTGGGGTGCTGCGCCGTGGTGACGAGGCTGAGGGTCTCGGTGAACAGTGGTGTGATGGCGATGCCGGGCTGGTGGACAGGGGTGAAGGCGATGCCGAGGTCGACCTCGTCGTCGGTCAGGCCGGCTTCGATACGGTCCTGGGTTGCTTCGGTGAGGGTCAGGGTGATGCCCGGGTGGCGGGCATGGAGCTCGGCGATGACCGGACCGATGAGGTAGGCGGTGAACGTCGGGGTGACCGCGAGGCGAAGGTGGCCTCGGGACAGATCCTGGAGGTCGTGGACAGCGCGTTCCGCGGCAGCGAGGTCGCGCAGGGCCCGGCGGGCGTGCTCAACGTAGACGGCGCCGGCATCGGTGGGCCGCACCGTGCGGCCGGTTCGGTCCAGCAACTGCACGCCGAGGGTGCGTTCGAGCTGTTTGATCTGCTGGGAGAGGGTGGGCTGGGAGATGCGCAGCTCTTCGGCGGCGCGCGTGAAGTTGCCGTGTTCGGCGACGGCGAGCAGGTAGCGCAGGTGACGCAGTTCCAGGGCGGCCATATTTTCAAGTATAGACGCGGTCAATAAGAGTGATCGTTTTCGACTCTTGGACGCTATAGGTGCAGTTCGTGCATGGTGGATCTCGTCGGCCCCGAGGGGCCGGTCCCGGTTACCGAAGGGAGTGACCCATGCAGAATCTCACCGAGGGCGTCGCGCGCTTCCAGCGCGAGATCTTTCCGGCCAAAGCGGAGCTCTTCACCCACCTGGCCACGCATCACAAGCCTCAGGCGCTCTATATCGGCTGCTCGGACGCCCGTGTCGTACCGGAGCTGCTCACCCAGGGCGAGCCGGGTGAGCTGTTCGTCATCCGCACCGCCGGCAACCTCGTCCCGGCTTACGCCCCCGGCGCCAACGGAGTGACGGCCAGCATCGAGTACGCCGTCGCCTTGCTGGATGTGAGAGACATCGTGGTGTGCGGGCACTCCGCCTGCGGTGCGATGACCGCCCTGGCCGAAGAGCACGACCTGTCCGGCGCGCCGACGGTCGCGGAGTGGTTGCGGCACGCGGACGCCGCTGTGGCGCGTACCGCAGGAGTGGCGACAGGACCCGAGAAAGTGGGCGCCCTGGTCCGCCACAACGTTTCCGCGCAGCTGGCCAACCTGGCCACCCACCCCTCCGTCGCCCAGGCGCTGGCGGAGAAGAGGTTGACGCTGCACGGCTGGGTCTTCGACATCCCCACCGGACGCGTCGAAGCACTCGATGTCGTCGGCGCGGGCACCGCCCTCGCCGCCTGACCGAGCCGGCGACCTGGATACGGCCGGAGGCGGTGACAGAGGCCACCAGCACGACACGCCGCAGAACACTCCACCCGAGAACCAGCCGGCCCACCCCTCCCCTTGAGGGCCGGCACCAACGCAAAGGAGCTTCTCTCATGATGCACGCCCAATTCGAACCCACCGCCCGCGAGACTCTGGCCAACGCCGCTGTAGAGGCCAAGATCCGAAAGAACCTCACCTGGGAAGAGATAGCCAACGCCTCCGGCCTGTCAGCCGCCTTCACCACCGCGGCCCTCCTGGGCCGGCACGCCCTTCCGGAGGCGCCCGCAAGGGCCGTCGCCGAGCTGCTCGGCCTGGATGAGGATGCGGTGACGACGCCTATGAACCCCACTACATCGACGACCGTAAATACTTCGAGCTGAACACCTTCTACGAGGAGTTCGCCAAGCAGTGTGAGCAGCGCCGGCTGCCCATGCGTTACGAGCCCCGGGACACCGCCGTCGATGCCTACCGCTTGTGGCAGGAGCGCAACGGCGGCGAGCGCCGTGTGGCCGGCGCCCCCACTGCCTGAGCCGCTGTTCCCGGAGCGATCGGGAAGGGCCGTGCACCACACGCCTGGCCGGCGCGGGCCCCCGCCGGGCCGCCGGCCTGACGGCGTAGATCTCCCACGGCTCCTCGCCCTAGTCCGGGGGGACTTTGCGGAACTCCAGGGCCGCCCGGCCAGCCTGCTCGCCTTCCTTCGCACATGGCGGGGAGTGAGCTGAGCCGGCTCTTCCTCCTGTTGCGGTGCGCCTTTCTACGGAGACCGCTGCCGGCCGGGGCCTGCGGCAACGCCGGACGTGCTCACGGCGCTGCTGCCGGAAGCCATAGCCGCAAGGGAAGGCACAACCGTCCTCTTCTAGGCTGGCATGGTGACTGATGAGCCGAAGCGGGTGCAGCCGTCTGGAGTGTGGGCAACGGCGGTGGGGGTGGCCAGGGTGCGGGCGCTGGAGTCCGAGCGGGAGAACGCGCTGTTCCACGATCCGTTGGCACGGGCCTTCGCCACAGCCGGCGGCCTGTGGCCCTCGTCGCCGTCCGTGACCGGTGACGAGATTGCGCGCCGCCGCCGGCTTGCGGTGTCGTTCTCCATCGTCATCAGGACGAAGTTCCTCGACGACCTGTTGCAGCAGGCTTCCGAGTCCGGGGTCCGGCAGGTCGTTCTGCTCGGCGCAGGCATGGACAGTCGGGCCTTTCGGATGAATTGGCCCGAGGGCACCCGCCTGTTCGAGGTCGACACCGCCGCGCCACTGGGCTTCAAGGCTTCAGTGCTGCGCCAGGAGCGGGCCGTCGCACGCTGCGAGCGGATCACCGTCGCGGTGGACCTGCGGGAGGACTGGCCAGGCGCGCTGGCCGCCGCAGGGCACGACCCGGCCGCGCCGACCGTGTGGATCGCCGAAGGGCTGCTGATCTATCTGCCCCAGGACGCGGTGGAGCTGCTGCTGGCCCGGATCAGCGCGTTGTCGACGGCAGGCAGTTGGCTAGGGCTCACGTTGGGCTCGCGAGGAGTGATCGAGCGCTTCGGCGCGGATGCTGTGCCGGGATCGGCTGCGTCCATGTGGGTCTCGGAGATGCCTGACGACCCGGTGGGCTGGCTGAGCGGGCACGGCTGGAAGGCCGACAGCCACACCGTGCGTGAGCGCGCTGCCGCTTACGGCCGCCCGATCAGCACCCCTCCGCAGCGAGAGGAACGGCCCGGCGGACTGATCTCGGCGGTCCGTCGATAGCCTCTTCAAGCGGTCGAACCGTCGGAGCAGTGCGTCCGCCGGGAGCTGACCCAACCGCCCACCTTTCGTTGGTCACACATCAGCCGCGGATCCGGGACGTCGCGCCCGCTACGGCCCCTCCGGCCCTGACATCGAGCCGGAAGCCGTCGACGTCTATTGCGCCTTCCTGGAGGGCGCGCCTCTGCCGGGCCGGGAAAACGGCTGACGGCGCGCCCTTGCGAGCGGGGTTGTCCGGGTCTTGACCGAATAGGCGGAGAGCGCTCCTGAACTGCAACGGTGGGGCTTTTCCGGGGTCTTGTCAGCTGCACGGAAAGAAGTAATATCCAGGTAAATGAGAGTGGCTGGTCGTACCCGCGTGTCCGCATTGAGGGCAGCGGCCGGGCAGTGGCCGCTGACGCCAGTTCCTGCCTCCCGAAGCGCTGGGTTCCGGCCGCCGACCTTTTTGGGCCGTAGCCGGGCACGCGGAGGCACCCCTACGGGTCCATTCCGGCGTCGGGTTCCCGCACCACCGGCAGACACCGTGACCTTCCGGCTCATCGGCGGCAGGGGCGACCGCTCTGATCCCGTCGCGGCCGGGAGACTGAGCTTCCGGCCCTATCGGCAGGGGACCCCACCGCTCGTGGAGATGCGGCAGGATCACCGGGAACTGGGCTGCCAAAAAGGCTGGTTGTCCATCCAAGCCAAGCCGGCGAACCACCGAAAGGAAGGCCACGAGTCAAAGATCTACACCCTTGAACGAGCCCCACAAGTTCAACGGGTCCAAGCCGCATGTGCTCGTACCGTTATCATGCGAAGCGTACGGCACACGAGTGACTCGGTTAACGTTGAATGACTTATGTCAACCCGCGTTGAAGAAGGGCACTATTCATGGCACAGTCCCTCGCCGCTCTCACCTCGGCAAGAGTGCGGAGGACCTTGCGCTTCTTTCCTGAGAGCTCACCGGCCGAGCGCGAGGAACTGTGTACCACGGCGCGGGAACTGATCGACGTCCACGGTGAGGGAGTGCTCACTGGCCTCCCACCGACCGAGCGCGTCATATGGCATCTCGCTGCCGAGGGGCGAGCCGAGGACCTTGTCGAGGTGGTTCGGAGCCAGCGCCGGGACCCGGGCGCCTTTCTCGTGGCAGGCTCCCGGCGCCCCCGCCTGGTGCTCCCGGGGCTGCGGGGACTCGCGCTGCCTGAACGGATAGCCGCGCTCAAGCCCCTCGACCTGCCGGTGACGGCGCAGCTGACCTCGGTCGACTGGCGCGGCGACGATCTGGTGTGGGGAGGGTACGCGTTCGTCGCGAACCTGCCCCGTCCCTCGGGCCGCGTCATCGGCCGGTTCGCGGTGCTGGAGAACGGCGAGACCGGCCGCCGCATCAAGCTGCGCATGCGCCGCACCAGTAACGAGCAGGCCACCGTCGCCTCCGAACAGGCGCTGCACTGCTACGACCGCACGGGTTTCGAAGTCGTCGTCCCTGCCCGTCGGCTGCGCGAGCTCGCCGAGAGCGGTGCCGGCCAGTGGTTCCTGTACATCGGGATTCCGGGACCGGGCGGGCCCTACGGCGCCCGGGTGCGCCAGCGCGACGCGGGCACGGCCGGGCACAACCAGGTCCGTCATCTGGCGGACGGCTCACGTCTCGTGGTCGGCTTCACCAAGAACGCCGTGAGCATCACGGTGCAGCAGCCTGCTGTCGAGGTCGAGTCCTGCACCGTCGCGGACGGCGAACTGCGACTCGTCACCAGGGCACGGCGCGGGGCCGAGGCCCCCACCGCCGTGCGCATCGTCGAAGGCGACAACAGACTTGACAGCCCGCTCACTCCGCTGTCCGGTTCCCCTGATGCGTTCCGGCGCCACCGAGCGGTCTTCAGCCTTGCCAGACTGACCGAGAACGACCTGCCGGGAACCAAGACCCTTCAGTTCAAAGTGACCTTGCGCGGAGATGACGGGCGGGGCCATGAGGCCCTCCTCGCCGAGGGCTTCACGACCTCGAGACATGGGCTTACGCCCGGCCGCGAGCTGGCCGTCCACCGCGACGGGCCCGGCAGGCTGGTGTTGCTGACGCGAGCTGTGCGCCCCGTCGTCGACACGATGACCGTGACGGGGCCGGGAGAGCTGGTGCTCGAGGGCACGTATCCCGGTGGGGAGGGGGCCGGGAAGAAGTTCGTTCTGCGCCACGGCGTCCGCTTCGAGGAGAAGGAACTGCCGGTCGAGCTCACCGACGGGCGGTTCACACTTCGGATCAACACCGAGGCGGCTCCCCAGACGCACGGTCCCGAGCTGCCTCTGTGCCCAGGCCGCTGGTACCTCTTCTTCCGCGACGCGGACGCCTGGGACAAGTCCGGGGACGTCCCGGTGACCTTGCGTCCGGAGCGGGTGCAGGAGCTGCCCCTGTGCTCAAGTGGCCCACAGCGTGCTTACACCGTGGACCGCCGCTACTTCGACCGCATCTTCATCGAACCGGAACGGCTGCTCGGCCCCGACGAGCACGGCGCCTACCGGCAGCGCATACTGCGCGAGAAATACTTCCACGAGCAGCGCAAGCTCCCCCTGCGCGACGCGGTCCTCTACCTGAGCCTCGACGGCCGGCAGTTCTCGGACTCCCCGCGCGCGGTCTACGAGGAGCTGGTGCGCCGGGGGACCGAGGTCGAGCACATCTGGACCCGGGACGGGGGGCTGCCCGAGATGCCGTCGGAAGCCCGGGTGGTGAGCTGGGGCAGCCGCGAGTGGTACGAGGCACTGGCGCGCAGCCGCTACGTCGTCGTCAATTCGCCGGTGGGCGACTGGTTCGTCACCCGCCCCGGGCAACGGGTCGTGCAGACCTGGCACGGCACGCCGCTGAAGAAGATCGGCAAGGACCTGCAGGGGTCTCCCCAGTCGAGTCCCGCCTATATCGCCGGCCTGCCGCACAGCTATCGGCAGTTCGACTTCGTGGTGTCGCCGAACGCGTACACCACGGAGATCATGCGCAGGGCGTACTCCATCGAACGCGACATGCTGGAGAGCGGTTATCCGCGCAACGACGTCTTCCACGCCCCCGACCGCGAGGCGCGGGCCGCGCGGGTCAGGGAGCGGCTCGGCCTGCCCGAGGGCAAGAAGGTGGTGCTCTACGCCCCCACCTGGCGGGAGGACCAGCGGCACGCGAACAAGATGTACAAACTCGATCTGCGCATCGACCTGGCCGCGGCCCAGGCCGAACTCGGCCACGACCATGTGCTGCTTTTCCGTAAGCACCCGAGGGTCCATGACAACGTACCGGGTGCCGGCCGGGGCTTCGTGTGGGACGTCACCCGCTACCCGGACATCGCAGATCTTTACCTCGTCGCCGACGTCCTGATCACCGACTACTCCTCGGCGCTGTTCGACTTCGCGCACTCGGGCAAGCCCATGCTGTTCTTCACCTACGACCTGGAGCACTACCGGGACTCGCTGCGCGGCCTGTACTTCGACTTCACCACCCGGGCGCCCGGCCCGCTGCTGAAGACATCCGAAGAGCTGGTCAAGGCCCTGCGCGACGTCGACGCCGTCGAAGCGGAGTACCGAGACAAGTACGCCCAGTTCAAGAAGGACTTCTGCGAGCCCGGGGACGGTCTCGCGACGGCGCGGGTCGTGGACCGGATGCTCGTCGGCGGACCGCACGCCGCAGCCCGGACCGACGCCTGAGCACTGTGTGTGCCGGATACCCCCGTTCGTGGTGGCCAGGCTGCTGAGCCGGAGTCTTCGTGGAGGATGTCCCCGAGGCGGTCGCGGCGGTGGAGGCCGAGGTGGGTCTGCCGGTGCAGGTCGGACTGGTTCGGGGGGCGGGGCTCAGCTATGCCGTCAAACTCGTGAACACGCCGCCGGACGTGCCGTGGGGGCTGGTGGACATGAGGAACTTGTCTCAGTCGGTGCGGGGCTGGAGGAGCTTGAAGGCCAGGCACGCGGTGGTGCGTTGGGCCGCGTGGCGCAGACGTATCGGGGCGGGTACAGCCGGGGCCGGCGTCGGGGGAGTGGCGGCCAGGCGGGGAAGAGCGCTTCGGCGTTGGTGCGGTTGACGGCCGTGAGTGTGCCCGGGTCACCTGTCGCGAGAGGAATCGGAGACTTGCTGCGACTGGAGCGTGCTCGTGCCTTCTCGCTCGATGACGAGATTTGGTTGCCCAAGGGCCGCCCCTCCATGACGGCCACCTCCCCCTCATCCAGCACCCAATCGGTCCGCGAAGCGCTGGAGCATGTCGTCCTGATGGGGCGATCCACTGATCGACGCCCCCTCAATGCTTGCGGCAGCTCGCATGGAAGCCTGTCCACATGGATGCGTTCGCGGACCGACTCGACGGCGGGTGGAAGTGGTGGGAGGCCGCCATCGAAGAAGCACAGGAGGGGCGCTGGGTCCGTGACGCCGTGGAACGGCAGGTCATCAAGGACATCGGGGCCGCCACAAATCCTCTCCATGGCGGACGTATGGCCCCGTTCACCGAGGACTCGTGGCACGTACGTATCGGGAGGATCGCGAACTGGGCCGGGGTACTGCGGCTCGCGGCCCGATCAGGCGGATGGGTGCTCGAACCCGTCGCCGGACGCATCCCGCCAAACCCTGCCGGCATGGCCGAGCTGCTGTCTGGCATCTACGCGGTCGGCGAGCAAGGAGAAATCTGGATGCGGCAGCTCCTGACGGGTGTGCTGCCACCAGAGAACGAGATCGCGAAGGCTGAAGGCTTCCTCACCGGGCCGGGATCCGTAGAGGACCTCGAGCTCTTCTTCTACGACTGAATCACCGTTGCTTCGTCGTCATCGCCGCGCCCATATGAGGATGGCGGCGAGGTGGAGTGCGGCCTGGTAGGCGGTGGCGAGCTTGTGCCGGGGCGTCGCCGGCCTGGCCTGCGGTGACGTGAAGAGTGAGGGGGCGTGCACGGCTGTCGCCAGCGAGGTGGACCTTCGTGCTCAGGCCGCCACGGGAGCGTCCAAGCGCATGGTCACCGGTTCGTCCCGACCTGGAGCCCTTTTTCCGGCTCCGGCGGCGTGCTGGTGAGCCCGGCAGACGGCGGAGTCCACGGACGTGGTCCAGCCGATATCTTCAGCACCTTCGGTGGCTGCCAGGACCGCGGCAAGGACGCGTTCCCAGGTGCCGTCCATAGCCCACCTGATCAGCCGTTTGCGGGCGGTCTGGAACGAGCCGAGTTCATCGGGCAGGTCCCGCCAAGGCGAGCAGGTGCGGTACTGGATGAAGCGATAGCAGCTCCGTAAGACCCCTACCGAGCAGCGCCCCACGCCGGCACTGGGCGCTGCCACGTTCCTTCGGTGCGCACCCGCGTGCCATGCGACATCCGCCGGAGCATCAACAGACCTGAGGCCTGGGTCGGAGCCGCCGGGGCAGACCGCCGACACGCGAATGGCGGGGCCGGCGAGCGGCACGCACCGGCACCGGAACCGGCACCGTCGGTTCGGGGCGTCGGCGGGTTGATCACGGCCCCATGGTGAGCACAGCGCTGCCAGCTGTCAGACGTCACCGTTCCGGCAGCTTCAGGCGAAGACGATCCACCGCCTTCTTCACGTCGTCGAGCTGGTCGCCCAGCACCCGCATACGCCAGTCCAAGCGCTCCATCCGCGCGGCGGCCGCGAGCGACGCGAGCGACCGCGCCGGCTGTGCCGCATCTGCATCGCCGTCTCCTGCCTTCTTGGCATACCCGAGGGCAGCCCGAGTGCCGCTCCCGTCCGAGCCTCGGCCGGTGGACACGCCCTACCCTCAGGGCCGGCAGGGCGCTCCGGGCACCTGCGGACCTGTACCCGCTGTCCATGCCGCCGGTATCCGGCCTCCCGGGCGGTGGCCGACGCCGCCTCAGGTGTGACACTACGTGTGCCACGAACGCAGAACGGTTCGGACCATAGACAGAACCTGTGGTGTTCACGTGACCGCGAACGGAAACAATGGGGTGGGGCATTGAGCCCGCGCACAAAGCACGCGTACAAACCGCTGAGCCTGAAGAGACGGGCCTGGCTGACCATCGGCGCCGTCGTCGTGAGCGGGGCGGGGGCGACGGCCTACGCCGTCGCCGGGCCGGGCGACAACGGGCCGGCGCACGATCACAAGGGGCGGGCCGCGGCCGTGCGTACGGTCAAGCTCGCCGGCCAGGGCGCCGGACGCAAGGGGCTGCCGAAGCAGGACACCGCGCAGTTCAGCGCCGCACTGCTGACCTGGTCGGACCCGGACGTGAAGCTCAGGGGGACCGCCCAGATCCGGTCGAAGGAGGCCGGTACCGGCGAGTGGTCGGGCTGGCAGGCCCTGCCGGACGATCCCTTCTCCGCCGACGGCAAGGAGGCCGAGGACGCGGCCACCCGCGGCGGTACCGCCTCCGTGTGGACAGGGCCGTCGGACGGCGTCGAGGTACGGGTCGTGGCCGCCGACGGCTCCGCCACCGCTCTCCCGTCCGGCATGGACGTGAAGCTTCTCGACCCGGGGACCGACCCGAAGAGCGCCGCAAAGCCCGTCGCGTACGCGCAGGACATCACGCCGGCGCCGACGGACACGCCCACCGACACGGCCACGCCCACACCGACGGGTACGGACACCGCGACGCCACCGCCGAGTGGCTCGGCGTCCCCGACGGACAGCGCCTCGCCGAGCACCACTTCCAGCGAGACGGCCACGGCCTCCCCGTCTCCGACGGTCCCGGCTCCTCGCCCCTCGACCGTCGTCAAGCCGCCGGTCATCACCCAGGCCGAGTGGGGCGCCTCCACGGACTACGACGGCACGCCCGGGTACGGCCAGGAGATCAAGGCCGCCGTCGTCCACCACACCGGCGTCGACCAGGACAACGCGGTCCCGTGCAGCCAGTCGAAGGCCCGGATGCGCACCATCCAGCAGGAGCACTTCGCTCGCGGCTACTACGACATCGGCTACAACTTCGTCGTCGACCGGTGTGGCCAGATCTTCGAGGGCCGCAGCGGCGGCATGGACCTCCCCGTGGTCGGCGCCCATGACGTCGGCTTCAACACGAACACGGTCGGCATCTCGTACATCGGCAACACGATGACGCTGAAGCCGACCCGGGCCGGCCTGGAAGCCATCTCCCGTGTCATCGCCTGGAAGTTCGGCATGTACGGCATCAGCCCGACCTCCAGCGTGACGCTGGTGTCCGGATCGCCGCTCGGCCAGGACGGCAACAAGGTCGCCCAGGGCGCCTCGATCACACTGCCCCGGGTCTTCGGTCACCGTGACACCAACAACACGCTCTGCCCCGGCGACGGGCTGTTCACCAAATTGTCGCTGATCCGTACGCTCGCTGCAGCGCCCGGCATCTCGCACGCACTCACCCGCACGGACTTCAACGGTGACGGTGTGACCGACCTGGTCGCCGGAACCCCGAAGACGGGCAGCAGCGCCGGTTCGCTCACGGTCGTCCCGGGTGGCGACGACGGCCCCGTCGCCTCCGCCAAGAAGATCATCGACCAGAACAGCGCCGGCGTCCCCGGCAGCTCGGAGTCCGGTGACCTCTTCGGTACGTCCAACGCCTACGGCGATGTGAACGGCGACGGCTACGGCGACCTGGTCATCGGCTCGCCCGGCGAGGACGACACCAGCGGCCACGCCGACTCGGGCTTCGTCACCGTGATGTACGGCCCCGCGCTCACCACCGGCACGTCGTACGGGACCGCCACCGCGACCCGCGCCGCCGGTGAGAAGCTCGGCACCTCCGTCGCCACCGGTGACTTCAACGCGGACGGCATGGCCGACGTCTTCTCGGTCGCGCCCGGCAAGCCCGGCCGCTGGTGGTCGTACGACTCCAAGTCCGGTGCGGCGAAGTCGGGATACCTGAACACCACCGCCTATACCGCGGCCGTCTCCTACGCGGCCGTCGCCACCGGTGACTTCAACCGGGACGGCTACGCGGACGCCGCCGTCAACTTCCGTGACCCGACCGGCATTTCCCGGCTGCTTTGGTTGAAGGGCTCGGCCACCGGCCTGCAACGCGTCGGCGTTCTCACCGCGAAGGGCGGCCGCTCACTCGCCGCCGGTGACGTCACCGGCGACGGCATCGACGACCTGGTCGTGGGGCAACCCGGCACGACCGAGTCCGGTTCGACCGCCAAGGGCGGCACGGTCGCCCTGGTCAAGGGCACGACGACTGGCCTCACTTCGACCGGTGTGATCACTCTCGGACAGGACTCCGCCAATGTGCCGGGTACCGGTGAGACTGGCGATGACCTGGGCGCTTCCGTCGCCGTCGGCGACTACAACCTGGACGGATACGCGGACGTTCTGGCCGGAGCCCCGAACGAGGACATCACCCGCGGTGGTGTGAGCCGAGTGAACGCCGGTTCGGTCATCCTCTTCAAGGGCACCTCCGCCGGCATCTCCGGCACCGGCTCGATCGCGTACAGCCAGGACACGGCCGACGTCAGCGGCGACACCGAGTCCGGCGACCGGCTCGGGTCCTCCGTCCTCCTCCAGGACCTGTCCGGTTACGGCCGTGCGGACCTGGCGATCGGCGCGGACGGCGAGAACGCCGGTGACGGCGTCTTCCTCCAGATGGACAGCGGCAGCGCGGGCGTGTCCGCCAAGAGCGCGATCTACTACGGCCGTTCCAACCTCGGTACCCCGGCCGCGGCCCATGTCGGCCAGACGCTGACGCCGTAGGAATACAGGCACAACAGGCACAACAGGCACAACAGGCACAACAGGCATAACAGGCAGGACCGGAGGGGCCGGCACCCAGTGAGGACTGCTGGGTACCGGCCCCTGCACGTATGCACGGGCCGGGAGGACTTCACACCTGCCGGGCGAAGGACCCTGCGCCGTAGTTCCTGCGGTGGGGCTGTCGCCTTACGTGTTTTCAGGTGATCGGGATCATCCGGCGACTGCCCGGCCTTCCGGTGGTGCCCTTCGCGCCCAGCACAAGTTCGCCATGCCTGGAACTCCTCCAACTGTTATGCCCAGAGCAATCGCAGCCTCCACTCCGCCCGCGGGATTCCGTCCGGAACGGAAGGGCACGGTACAAGCCCCGGGCTTCTCGCGCTGTGCGGGCACCAGCAGGTGTGGACGGAGAATGCGGTTCAGTTCCAGATGAAGAGTGCGCTGCCGGGGGCGACCTCACCGGAGTCCACCACGACGCTCAGCTGGTCCGCCGAGGCTTCCAGCGCGATGACCGGTGAGATGGGCGATGTCCCGGCGGTTTCGACGGCGGCCGGATTCCACTTGAAGGAGGAATCGCGCAGCCGTGCGGAGGCGGGCGCGAAGTTCGGGCAGACGGCAGGCCGCGTCCTGGAACCGGCACGAGTCGATGAGGTGTGGGAAGCCTTGATGGCACTGGAGTCGACCACCGATCCGGACCTCCTGCGCCGCCTCACCTGCCGCTGAGGCGTCCCACCCGGGCCGGTAGTAGCAGCCTTGCACACGGCGACGGCGCCGATGCGTCCGCCTGTCCGCGGACCGATCGACACGATGTGTCCCGATTGGGCCGAGGGCCCAAGTCCCGCGGCCATTCCGGCCCGTCGGATTGGAGCCCTGGCCCGGTCGACTCCGGTTCACTGCTCGCGAAGCACGCACCTGGCTGCGAGCGATGCGACGAGGAGTTCCCTGACCATGAGCGAAAAGGCGCAACCTGACCGGGCGGGCCGCGCGACGGCCCCGGCGAACCGGCCCTCCCGGCGTACGGTGCCCGCCGGATCCGTGCTGGCCGCTGCAGCCGCGTTCGGCGCCGTAGCGCCCGGGGCCGCGGCGGCACCCCAGGACACCCTGGTGCGGGTGTCCTCACACGCGGGACGACGGGTCACACGGCGGCCAGCAGTGGACGCAGTGGGCCGCCCTTCAGCCGCACGGCAATCGCGTCCTGCCTGCGCCGTACCGGCCAGGTGCTGAGGAAGGCGACCAGAGCGCCGACAAGGAGCCCGCCCAGGACGTCATGCGGGTAGTGCGCGCCGACCCACACTCGGGATGCCGCCATCGGAATCGCTGCGGCAAGGGCGATGATGCCCAGTCGGCGGGATACGAGCAGGAGCGCGACAGCTGCCGCGGAGGCGAGGGCCGCGTGGTTGCTGGGGAAGGACCAGTCACCGGGCGCCGGGCACGCTTCGAGGGTGGCCACGTGCAGTTGGTCGCATGGCCGGTCCTCGTGAACGGCGAGTTTGAGGAGGCAGTTCACACCGTAGGCGAGGACGGTGACCAGAGGGACGGCCAGCGCGGTGACCGCGGTCGGTGTCCCCGCTCGGCGGGCCTGCCACCAGGCGACGAGCATCAGCAGCGCGAACACTCCCAGCCCGTATGCCGACCAGCTGGTGATCAGGCTGTCGACCCATCCGGGCGCCCGGTCGGCAAGGTCAGTGATCTTCAGGTAGGCGGAGCCGTCGATGGCCGAACCGTCATAGGCGAGTTGCATCAGACGTTCTCATTCCGTTGCTTGGCGGCTCGTCGGGAGCGGAGCAGTTCGGCTGCGAGCGGGAGCAGGGACACAGCGATGATCATGGCGATGACCGGCAGCAGGTAGCGGTCCACGTCGGGGACGGAGGAGCCGAGGGCATAGCCCGCCAGTACCAGGCCGACCGTCCAAACCAGGCCACCCGCGGCCTGCCAGAGGGTGAAGACCCGGACGGGGACGTTGGGCGCCCCGGCGAGCGGGTTCAGGACCGTTCGTACGACGGGGACGAAGCGGGCCAGCACGATCGCCTTGGCGTGGCCGTAGCGCTCCAGTAGTACTTCGGCGCGCTCGGCGCCCTCGTGCAGGCGTGCGGACCGGCTCCGGGAGAGGGCTGCCCCGCCTGCACGTCGCCCGATGAAGTAGCCGCACTGGGCGCCGGCCAGAGCTCCGGCTGCCGAGGCGGCCAGGACCCACGGCAGTGACAGCGTGGCAGGCTTGTCCGCGGTGCCCGCACACAGGAGGCCGGCGGTGAAGAGCAAGGAGTCGCCGGGCAGGAAGAAGCCGACCAGCAGCCCGGTCTCGGCGAACATCACCACGGCGATGCCCAGGACACCGAAGGCTGACAACAGCGACTGGGCGTCGAGGACATTCACCGCGAGCGAAGTCGTCGCGACGGAGTGTACGGCCATGAGGCGGGTGGCCTCTCAATGAATGCGGGCAGGGGCAGCCGGGGCGGAACCCGGGCGACTACAGTGCCGTAGACGGTCTACTGAACTGTAGACGATCCTGAGGCGAGAGGAACGCAATGGCGGAGCACGCTGCCGAGCGCAGAGCGGCGGGGGAGCTGGAGGCGAGCGTGCTCGCGGCGCTGTGGGCAGCGGACGGCCCCCAGACCGCCGGCCAGGTGCAGGGCAGCCTCGCAGTCGAACTGGCCCGCACGACCGTGACGACGGCATTGACCCGCCTCCACGAAAAGGGAGCCGTCGGCCGGGAGCGCTCCGGCCGCGGATTCGCCTACTTCCCCGTCCGCGACGCCCACGGCCTGACCGCGCAGCGTATGCACCACGAGCTCGACAAGGACCATGACCGCCCGACCGCGCTCGCCCGGTTCGTCTCCGACCTGGATCCCGAGGACGAACGCATACTGCGCGATCTCTTGGGAAACGGTGACGGGAAGTGATCACCGCCCTGCTCGTGCCCCTGTTGATGCCGCTCGCCGCACCAGTACTCGTCCGGCTGGTGGAGTACCGTCAGCGTCCCGCCGCTGCGATGTGGGCGCTGACCGCGACCGCGTGCGTGCTGGCGGTCGGCTGGCTCGCGGAACTCGGCGGTCTTCTGCTCACCGGCATGCTCACCGTGTCGGCCCTGGCCCGCCTCGGCCACCTGATCCACCCCTTGAACGTCGCGCCCGCCGCCGTCGCCTACCCGGCCTCCGCGCTCGCCGTCGGGGCGCTCTTCATCTGTGCTTGCGCCGTGGTCCGGGCAGCGCTGCGTCAACTCCGCCAGTACCGCACCGCGCACGCGCAGCTGCGCGACGCACCTTTTGCGGGAGACCTGAGAGTGTTGGACCACCCCGAACCGGACGCCTACGCCCTCCCTGGGAACCCCGGGCGCATCGTGGTGACCTCCGGCATGCTGCGTACCTTGGACGGACCCGAGCGGGAAGCCCTCCTCGCGCACGAGCGGACCCACCTGGCAGGGCGCCACCACTACTTCCTCGCCGTCGGAGACCTGGCTACCCGCTGCCATCCCGCGATGCGCGGACTGCGTGACGCCATTGCCCTGGCTGTCGAGCGCGTCGCCGACGAATCCGCCGCGACCGCGGTCGGCGACCGCACTCTGACGGCGCGCGCCATTGGCCGCGCAGCCCTTGCCAGGAGGGTCGACAGCTCCACCCGGCCCGACTTCGCCGCAGGAGCTGCAGGCGGCCCGGTGCCTCAGCGTGTGAAAGCGCTGCTTCAGCCGGCGGCGACTTCTCGCAGGACCGCCGTTGCCGCGGCCGGCCTTCTACTTGCCTGCTCAGCCGTAACTGGCGGGGGAGCCGCTGTAGGTCTCGTGAGTCTGCATCACCATGTGGAGATCGCCCAGGGCGAAGGCCACGACGACTGACCTGGCGGGCCGCGGCTCTACCGCCCCCGCGGCCCTCTCGCCGTCGTCCATGCCCGGATTTCAGGTCGCCGACTCCGGTGTCAGTGACGAGAAGCTGAGCAACCGGACAGCGCTCGGTGTTCTGGCGTCCACAGTGGTCCCCGCCCCCGCCGACCGGCGCGGACACCGGCTACGCCGGGGCAGCCGGGGAGGCAGACCACCGGCCTTCGACCGTGGAACTCACAAGCGGCGCGACGCTGTCGAACGGTGCATCAACCGCCTGAAGCAGTGGTGCGGGATCGCCACCCGCTATGAGTAGACCGCCGCCGTTCATCTGGCCGGACTCCACGTCGCCGGTATCTCCCTCTGGTCTGCCCGATCCTTCGTCCTCAGACGTGACTGTGGACGTTGATGACACTTCCGTCGGGTGCCTGAACAAAGAAGCGTCGGATTCCCCATGGCTCCGTGGTCAGGGGAAAGACCACCTGGTACCCCCGGCGCTCGGCTGCGGCGTACGCGGCGTCAACGTCCTCGACTTCGACCGCCAGTGTCGATTGGGCGGTATGCGGGTCCCATGACTCTGCGGCAGGGGAGACCACGGTCATCTGTGCCGTCGGGTTACCGGGCGAGGCCAGCATCAAGAAGCCGGGCTCGTCCATGCGTACGTCCATGCCCAGGAAATCGCTGTAGAAGCTTCGGCTCTCTTCGATGTCCTGGCTGACGACGTTGGGCATGATGCGACGGATCGTCATCCTCGCACTGTAGCGGAGGCACCGCTCCAACAGCTTGATCCAAATGAGAGACCGGTTCCTTTTGAGGTGGTTGATGACGAGGTGCTCGACCTGGACCGCGATGCCGACGGGGACGACCGGCTTTCCGCTCAGCGCACGGACGCTGATGCGTTGGCGGAGCTCGCGGGCCGGTGGAGTGCGCGGTGACCGTGCGCCGGCTGGTCGTCCCGGGCACGGCACCGCTCGCGGTGACGGGCGAGGTGCTGGTGCTCAGCCCGGTACTGTCCGGGGGCGTACGGGGTGACGCTGGCCTGGTCAGCCAGACTGCGGGGGCCGCCGTATGGGCGCGCCCCGAGATGGAAACGGACTGGTTCGGCACGGTGCGCCATTCACTGTGCCGACAGAGTCGTGCCGCTGGTGTGAGCGGCCAGTCCTGGCTCCCCAGCCCGGAGAGTGCCGCGTCGAACTACGGCACGCGGCGACAGGCGAGGCCGAAACCACCTGACGCCCGGCGGCGCACTGGCACTCATCCGGTGTTCCGGCGAGCAGCCTCGGGCCGTGGTGGCCCCGCCGCCCCCAGGGCACGGGCACGTCACCGCCCCACCGGGCGCTGGCATTGCAGTTGCCGCCGCTCGCCCCTCTGTGTGGGCGGACGGGTGGCAGCGCCCGGGCATATGCGGGGTGGCGGGGCATTGACCATGCGGGGGTGGCGGGCGTTGGGCAGGGTGCCGTCCTGGGCTGCGGGCAGGCGTGTTCGTGCTTGCAGGGGGTTCCGTAGGGCCGTCCACAGGTGCCGAGGGACACCTTGCGGAGCTGGAAGTGCTGTTGGAAGTCATGCCACTGCGCCGCAGTCGGCTCGCGGTATTCCTCCTGAGGACGTTCGGCCCGGCGCCGGTCTAGGAAGCCTCGGTAGCTGCGTACCAGGTCGTCCTTGAAGACGGCTAATGGTGGACTCGGGTATTGGAACTGTCCGAATGCCTCCGGTTCAGGGCTCATGGGCCGCCCGGACCGGGGTGTTAGTCGCCGTGCGTGAACGGGCCAGGAATCGTTGTCCTCAACGACGATTCCACCTGGAGCCGATATGCTCCTGGTGATCACACACGGTGATCGTCGGTAGTGTTTGGGCTGTCGTCTCACACGACCGATGCCCGGAAAGGATCAGCGGGAATGATCTCCGCCTCGTCGAAGAGCTGCTCCAACGCCTCATGACCCTGATTCCTGCGGAACTCCATTTCGGCGGCCGTCACAGGCAAGGTCCACAGGATGCGGGCGTGCCCCCCCGGGCAGCGGGCACTGTTCAAGGCCAGGTCCGTGGAGATAGGGCAGGCTGATCAACAGGTGGTCGCAGTTCGAGCCCGGCACCCATGGTTCACCGATCGGCATGCCGTGCTCCAAGTCGAGCTGATGCCCACCGCGGTGGTAGTAGGTGATCATGGCCATGAGGTCGATAAACCGCTGGTCGCGGGCATGGGCGGTCATGACGAACTCAAGCCCATGGCCGTCCTTCTCCATCGCGGCCCAGCACCCGGCGGTCACATAGGCCCAGCTATCGCTGCGTGGACCGGGGCCGACAACGAGAACCCGTAGTTCGGGCACGACCTCGCGCCGTTCCGGGCCCAGGTCGCAGACGACAACCTCAACGCAATGCCCATCGAAGAACGCCCGGACATGTGACTCAACGGCCTCCACGGCCAGCAGCCTCGCATCACTCACCGCGCGATCATGCCAGACCCCAATCGACCGGCCCGGCTTCTCACCCGGCGTCATGGTCCGTGGGGCTCGGCCGCGAATCCGTGACACCTCAGCATGCGGGCCTACCAGCCCCGAGGCCGGAGACCGCCGCCCGCACGGACGAGGTCCTCGGGGTGAACATCGAGGACCTGGACCTCGCCGCCCGCCGCTGCCCCGTCAAAGCCAACGGCGCCCGGAGCAAGGCCCGCCGCCGCGGGCAAGGGCGGACTTCGTGTTGGAGACCCTCTACTGGGATGCGGGCACCGCCCGGCTCCCGCCCCAGCTGCTGCGCGGGCGTATCCGCAGCCCGGTGCTCGTCACCCATCGCCGCCCACCACCACGGCCGACCTGGCATGGGACGCTCTTCGTCAGCTGCGCGCACCGGCGGCCGTGGTGCAAACCCGGCGCTCCGGGGTAGCCACCGGCTGGTGGAGAACGTAGGCCGCGACGCCCCGGGCCGATGGTGGGTCCTGGGGCGTCGTTAATGTGGCGGACCGGAGCCGGCCCGTCTCGCATATCAGGTCTGGCTGGTGTGGCGTCGAATGATGCGCAGGGCCGTCCAGGTGAGCAGTGCCACGATGCCGAGGACGAGAGCGCTCTGGGCTGCTTGGTAGGGCCAGTAGTCGCTCGGCTCAAGGGAGCCGATGGCGTAGGTGTCCTGTGGGAGGACGCGCTGTAGAACCGCAGGCCGAGGACGCCTCCGGGGTGCATGCCCTGGACGCGGGTCCAGGCTGGGAAGTCCAGCAGGAGGGCCCCCGTGAGCGCACCAGAGCAGCGGTGATCAGCCAGGTCGCCGCGGGCGCCGCGGGCGCCGCCACGATCGCGAGCCAGGTGTTGCGCAGTGCGGTTGTGGCCAGGGCGCCGGCTGCGATGCCGAGCAGGACGTCCGCTGACCGAGTCGCCCCGTATCAACGAGCGTGCACATCGGGGACGGACGGATGCCCCTCCTGCGCTGCCCGGTCTCGTATTCATCCTCTGGGACGGTGACGCTTCCAAGGACTTCGGCTTTCATCGGGCTACGAGGACCTGCACGCCGAGCGTTTCGAGCTGTTCGACCACGGGGTCGCGGGGATCGGCATCGGTGATCAGACCGGTGATCTTCTCCCAGGGCAGGACGCGGTACGGCGACGCCGTACCGATCTTCTCGTAGGAGGCGAGGATGTAGGTGTCCGCGGCCCGTGCGGACAGGGCGCGCTTCATCGCCGCCTCATCCACGTCTCCCGTGGTCAGCCCGGCCTCTGGGTGGACGCCGGTGACGCCGAGCAGGCACACGTCCGCCGTCACGTTCTGTGCGGCCTCGACCGCGGCGGCGCCGCATGTGACCGCCGAGTGTTTGAAGACGCGCCCTCCGAGAAGGAACAGCTCTGCTCGCGGGTGGTCGATCAGAGCCGAAGCGATCGTCGGGCTGTGCGTGATCACCGTGCATGCGAGGTCTTTGGGGAGCGCCCGCGCCACGGCGAGGGCGGTGGTACCGCCGTCCAGGATCACCGACCCGCCCGGCCGCACCAGTGCCGCGGCCACCGCGGCGACCTTTGGCTTGCCGTCCGGGGCCAGTGCCTGCCGGGCGTCGTAGTCCACCACCGCGGGAGATGCGGGCAGCGCACCCCCGTACACCCGTTGGCACAACCCCTCGGCAGCCAGATCGCGGAGGTCACGGCGCACACTGTCCTCGGAAATGCCCAGTTCGGCGGCGACCTCCTTGGCCACGATCTTTCCCTCGCGGGCGAGTAGGCCGAGCAGGTGGTCGCGCCGTTCAGCTGCCAGCATCCGCACTCTCTCCTGTTCTTGCACGTTTCTGCATGTATCTTAGCCGTCATGACCGACAAGCCCCTGCTCATCCTCATCTCAGGTCCCTACCGCTCCGGCACGGACGGTGACCCGCAGGCCATGGCCACCAACCTCGCCCACCTGGAGTCCGCGGCGTGGCCCGTCTTCGCAGCCGGACACCTCCCGGTGATCGGCGAGTGGATCGCACTTCCCGTCCTCCGCTCCGCCGGCGCGGGCCCAACCGACGCCCTCGCCGACGAGGTGCTCTACCCGGCCGCCGACCGGCTGCTCACCCATTGTGACGCCGTACTGCGCCTGCCGGGCGAGTCCGCCGGCGCCGACCAGGACGTTGCCGTCGCCCACCGTCGCGGCCTGCCCGTCTACCACGACGTCTCCGAGATCCCGCGCCGCGCCCCGCAGGAGACCAGGTGACGGGCGGCCCGGGCGTCGACACCCCGGACCACCGCGGTCGCACCGGGCTCCACCTCGCCGGACGAGACCTCGACCGCAATCCCGGCGTCCGGATACGCGACGTCGAACTCACCTCCCGGGGCTGGCACGTCCTGCGCCGCACCACCTTCGACTACCGACGCCGCGACGGCAGATGGGAGACACAAGAGCGCGAGACCTACGACCGCGGCAACGGCGCCGTCGTCCTGCCGTACGACACGGAACGCGGCCGTGTATTGCTGACCCGCCAGTTCCGCTACCCCGCCTACGTGAACGGCCATCCCGACGGCATGCTGATCGAGGCCGCAGCCGGTCTGCTGGACGAGGAGGACCCGTACACCGCGATCCGCCGCGAGAGCGCCGAGGAACTGGGCATCTGTCTCGGCGCTCTCGTCCATGTGCTCGACTCCTACATGAGCCCGGGCTCCGTCACCGAGCGCCTCCACTTCTTTGCCGCCCCCTACACCCCGGACGACCGGACCGGCCCGGGCGGAGGTGTGGACGAGGAGGGCGAGGACATCGAAGTCCTCGAACTTCCCTTTGCCGAGGCCCTCGCCATGACCCGCGACGGACGCATCACCGACGGAAAGACCATCATGCTCCTGCAATGGGCAGCACTGTCCGGGCCCTTCGCCCGGCAACAGAACGTCTGAAACTCTGCCTCGCCAGCCACGCCCCCCAGCACGGCACGAAGGTGCGTGAGCATGGCTCGCCACTGCTTCCAGCCCTCCGGCTCCACCCAGTTCGAGGCCGGCCCGGCCCTCGTCGCTGGTGATGCGGGTCCGCAGGTCGTCAACGAGGTCACCCTCGGCGTGAGCGGCCTGCTGGTGTGCTGGGGCTTCGCCGCGTTCCGCCCGCTGCTCGCCCTGATACTCCACCTGTGCCCAGGCCAGCCGCCCGACCCCTGAGCCGTACCGTCCGGTCCGACCCCGGCGGCGCGGACCGCCTCGCGCTGCACCGGACTTTCTGTTCGCCGACCAAGCGCTGTTCGGCCTACTGAACCCGGTGTGGCGCACGGACGCAGACCTCGCCGAGGACCTGCCGGCCGTCATGGACCACCCGCACGCCCTCGCCGGGCCGCTCACCCGCCTCGCCGTCCCCGTCCGGAAGCACCGCACCGGCGCCCGCGGCCGACGGCTCGGTCGTCGGTGCGGAGTACCCGCAGGCGCCGGGCCTCCTCAGGTCGGACCCGGAGTAAGGGCGCTGGGCTGCCTGCTGGAGTACACCGCTGCCCTCGCCCGGACGGGGACTGCGGCCTCGACGACATCCTCGACCTGGTCGCCGACGCTCTGGCTGCGCGCGGCGGCGAGGTTGCGCTCACCGCCGCGGTCGGGAGTAGCCCTGCCCCTCCTGCACTGGCACGCCGCCGAGTTCACCGCCGCACCCCGACCTGGCGACGAGCGGGTGTTCCGTGACCAGGTCGCCGAACTCAACGACGTGGCGTAACCCGGTGGCTCCTGGGCCGTCGTCGGCCCATGCGGTTGCCTTACTGATCATTTCAGAATGAGTTTGGCTCGAGGTCTTGTCAGTTGGGCTGGCAGGCGGCAGAGCTCTGCAGGTCCCGGATGATCCTGTGCCTGATGACCTGTGGGATCGTGTCGTCCCTCTGCTCCCACCCCGTCCGCCGCAGCGTCGGCGGTATCCGGGCCGGCTGCCGGCGGACGACCGTGCGGCTCTGCGCGGGATCGTCTACGTCCTGCGCACGAGTGTGACCTGGGCGGACGTGCCGACCGGATGATCGGCTGCAGCGGGGTGACGTGCTGGCGGCGGCTGCGGGACTGGACCGAGGCCGGCGTCCGGCCCCAGCCGCACCGACGCAGCCGCCGGCCGCAAGACCGGCTACACCTACGACAGCGCCGGGCGCCTCTCCTACGCCAAGGAAACAAACACGTCCTTCGGCGCCCGGACCGCATGCTGGCTGTGCTGCTTCGACAAGGACGGCAACCTCACCCACCAGGACAGCACCGCCACCTCCTGCCCCACCAGCGCGACCTACGGCTACGACGACGCCTCCGAACTGGAATCGAAGAACGGGTTCGACTGTCGGCTGGTCCTGCGTCAAGGCCGGCAGTGAAATCAGTGCCGCCCCGGCCGGCGGCACCGCCCGCACAGGGGAGGCCTGGTCTGACTACAACCAGCTCACCAGCATCACCTTAGGTGGGACCGCCTACCAGGCCAAGCACGCCGGAACCACCAACGACGAACGCACCAAACTCGGCGACACCTGGTTCCACCACACCCAGCTCGGCCTCGCCTCCACCACCACCGGATCCACGGACACAGGATTCGTCCGTGAACCCCGGGGCACCCTCAACTCCATGACCCGCAGCGGGAAAAGCTACTACTACCTCACCGACGCCACCGGCAACATCCTCGGCGCCGTCGACCAGGCAGGCACCCGCACCCACACCTACGCCTACACCCCCACCGGCACCACCCGCACCCCCACCGAAACCGTCCCCCAGCCCTATCGCTACGCCGGCGCCTACAACGACCCCACTGGCCTCTACGAAATGGGCGCCCGCTACTACGACCCCACCCTCGGCCGCTTCACCCAGCCCGACCCCTCCGGCCAGGAAACCAACTCCTACCTCTACGCCACCGGCGACCCCATCAACCACACCGACCCCAGCGGACTTTTCAGTGTCTGGGATGCGCTCGGCGTTGCCGACGATGCAGTAACGGGCATCCAGCACCTTGCTGATGAAGATACAAGAGCCCTTTGGGGAGACGTGCTCGGAGTCTTGGCTGGAGGGGTTGCCGGCACGCTTTGCGAATCTGTTGCAGCGGCAAGTGCGCCCGCAACACTCGGTTCACCGCTCAGTGCATCACTGGGATGCTACGCAATCAATCGGCTTGAGCGTTGGATCGATAGCGTCCAATGCTTTCAGTTAGCCCCTGACTGTAATGGGTTCGGAGGTGGTACCCCCGAACCCATTACAACTCCCAATCGAAGGAGCACCATGCCGAACGTTGGATGGACGGTCGAGCAGCGGGCGACCGTGAAGCGCTACATGCTTTTCGCTACGATTCTGTCAGTCGTCGGAGTTGTATTTTCAATTATTCTCATCCTCATTGGAAATACGGGAGGCTGGATCGTTCTCGGAATGATTGTTTGCACGTACGGGGCTGCCTACATGTTCATCCGAACCAAGGCGGAGAATCAACCCTGATGCGGACGTACGGGATACATCTTCGCGAACGCCGCCGACTCGCAGGCGGAGCCTGAGCTTGGCGTTCAACCTCGCTTGTCACGCGAATCGCTGATCTGCGGTTCTTCCCGGGACAGCGGATGCGGCCGTTCTCCACGCTTCGAGATGTCGAGTCACGAAGCGCGGAGAACGGCCGCTGAGTATGAGTCTCCGCGTCCCAGGGCCGGCAAGCGAGGTGTTGGACGTCTTGTCCCGCTTTCGGGTTCATTTCTACGAGTGCGTCCCGCTGAATCATGGTTGGTCCGCCCGGGGCAGCGGGCACGGCATCCAGCCGGCGCAGCAGGACAGCCATGAGGTCCATGATTCCGCCGCCTCCGAAGCGGTTGAAGATGATGCTGTCCGGGTTTGAGAAGAACACACCCGCCTCCTCCCTCTCCGCCGTACGCACCTGCAGGAAGTTCGTCCGGGGGGCCCGTGCCACCACATAGGGGTCGAGGACCTCGTGCACAGCGCTCATGTCCAACGAGGTCGGCTCACCGTTCTCGAATCGGCATACGAAGATGTCAAAACTCATGGAGCCCTTTCCAGCCTCAGGTCGAGGTTCTCTTCTTCGGCCCCATGACTGCAGCGAGCGCCGTCCTGTGGTGGATCGCCAACCTTCCTCTCGCCCGGCGGACGCAGCTTACCGCATTCCGCTACTGAGCCTTTTCCAGCCTCAGGTTGAGCAAGTTAGAGGACGAGGGTCAAACTTCATGATCTCGGCGATTCGGTGCCGTTGCAGCGCGCATATGTCCGAGGCGGGCGTGGTGGCGCGCGCTCTGCTCCGCGCAGTTCGGGCGACTCCCACGGACGCGGCGTGTGCACGATGTGTGATGCGAATCCCGGATTAAAGGGATATTACGTAGAAGCAAGACCCCAAGAAGGCCAACCCCAGGCAGAACCACAGAGCGACTAGTCCATTCCGTCGCGTTTCCCTAGGAGTGTCGAAGTAGCCAAGAGCGAAGAAGAAGAACATGGCCGCGACTGCCATGAGGCCCACAGCGACAAAGAAGAGACTGACGCTCACAGTCACCCACCATCCAGACTCTATGTGACGATCAACCCTTGGCAACCTGCGCTCGAAGCCTACGAGTTGGACTGCCGTACAGCACGATGAAGCTCCTGGTAGACGGGCTCTCGACCTAGATCACCCGTGCCCCCAGGAGCCTCGCGTGCTTGTCTACCCGTCCGGTATCGATCTGTCCAGCCGCGCCCTGCAACACCTCTCCAGCCTCCTCGCAGGTCACCGCCGTCGGATCGGCTCCCGATGGCGGCGCCTGATACTCGTCCTGGCCCACCTGCGCTGCGGCGACACCTACGCCCGCCTCGCAGCAGGTTTCCGCGTCGGGATCGCAACGGTTTACCGATACATGCGCGAGGCCGTCGACCTCTTGGCCGTTCTGGCGCCCACGCTGGAACAGGCCATGACGACCGTACGGAAGAAGGCGTACGTAATCCTCGACGGCACCGTGCTGCCAATCGACCGCATCGCCGCTGACAGGTCGTACTACTCGGGGAAGAAGAAGCACCACGGGATGAACGTGCAGGTACTCGCGGATCCCGCCGGCCATGTGATCTGGGCCTCGAATGCGCTACCCGGAGCCGTACACGATCTGACCGCAGCCCGCACCCACGGCATCCCCGACGCTCTCGCCGTCGACGACGTCAAGTGCTGGGCGGACAAGGCGTATCAGGGCGCAGGTCCTGCTGTGCGCGTCCCGTTCCGGGGCAAAAATCTGCGCGGCTGGCACCGACGTCACAACCGCGATCACGCCAAGATCCGCAGCCTCGGCGAACGCGCTATGGCCACGCTCAAGTGCTGGCGGCTTCTGCCGAAGCTCCGCTGCAGCACCACCGGATCACAATCATCGTCCGTGCCGTCGTCGCCCTCGAACTCGCCACCTGATCAGAATGGAAAGGGGTCGCTGGCTCCTCTCCCTCACCGGCGTTCTTATCCCAACCGGCGTCGCCGTCACAGCCCGGCTCTGACGAGACCGTGCATGGTGGAGGTGAGGGGCGCGACGTACCGCCCGGAGCGCGTTCCTCTGTTTCTCAACCAACCGTTCATAGCTTCGCGCCACACGGGTCACATGGCCTCCCGCCCGGCGGGAAGGACCCCGGATCATGCTTCCATGCAGATCAACCCCGCCAGAAGGTGGCCGGTGCCATGGAGTCGGGCATCGACCCGCTCAGCGACAGGGGCGCGCCCTGTATCGACGGCCGCATCCGGCATGGCGCACCGACGCAGCACGCCCGTACCCGCCCGCCTGCCCCGGAGTAAGCGAGTGGGGCGCGGACAGGCAGCATACGGCGGGATCGTGCCCGCCATCAGTGGCGGCGCAGCAGGACCCATCGCGCGGCTTCGCGGATGAGGTGGGAGAGGCTGCCGATCAGGCGTCGAGTCGGGCCTCGCCCTCGGCTGGCCAGCTCTTTCGTCCTTGCAGGGTCTCGCGTTTGAAGGTTGCGTTGAAGGACTCGGCGAGTGCGTTGTCCGCGCTGGACCCGACTGCGCTCATGCTTCGCCGAGCCCCTGCTGACCTGCAGGCTTGGGCAAGAGATTCTGCTCGTGTATTGAGCTCCGTGGTCGGTGTGCATGATCGATCCGGCGGGCTGCCGCGGGTGCGGACCGCCACGGCCAGGGCGTCGGTGACGGGGTCCACGCGCATGTGGCCGGTGATCGCCCAGCCGGCCAGACGGGTGCTTTCGAACCACGGGGTGGGCGATATCGAAGGCAATGGCCGATCATTTGAGTGTTCCACACCCCCATATGACAGATATTCGGTTGCGGCGGGACATGTGAGCCCGCTGGGGTGCCTCCATGGACGGTGGCACTGAGCAGGCCCGACGGGTGAGGTCAGGACGAGACCGTGAGGTTACGGCGCGACCGGCTCCATGGCACAGGTTGGCGGTGCTCGTTGCGCTGATGCTGGCTGCGTTCACCTTCAACACTGCGGAGAATTTGCCGGTCGGCCTTCTGGAGCTCATCTCGGAAAGCCTGCGGGTGTCCGTGTCGGCGGTCGGTCTCTTGGTCACCGGTTATGGCGTGACGGTGGCCATTGCGTCTTTGCCACTCGCCCACGTCATGCGGGCCGTACCCCGACGTCATGTGCTTACGGGGCTACTGGCCGCGTTGGTGGTGTCCAGTCTCGTCGCGGCGCTGGCGACCTCTTACTGGCTGCTTCTTGTGGCGCGGCTGCTGACCGCGCTCGCCCAGGCGTTGTTCTGGGCTGTGATGGGGCCGGTCGCGGTGGGCCTGTTCGTGCCTGCGGTCCGCGGACGCGTAGTCGCGGCGCTGTCGGTTGCCGGTTCGCTCGCCCTCGTGCTTGGTGTTCCCGCCGGTACCTGGCTGGGCCAGCAGAGCAACTGGGAGGTGCCAGTCGCCTTGCTGGCGGCTCTGGGGCTCATCTCCCTCGTGACGATCGCCGTACTGCTGCCGACCTCGCGCCCAGAAAAGGAGCCCGCCGCCTATGCGGCCAGTCCCGACGGCCGCCGGTTCGGGCTCGTGTTGGCGACAGGACCCCTATCAGCCGCTGGGGCGTTCACGGGGTATACCTACCTAGTGAAGTTTCTGGGCGACGTGAGCGGGTTCTCCCCGAGCGCGGTCAGCGCCCTGTTCGTGGTTTTCGGTGTCGCGTGTCTGGCCGGGGTGAGCATCACTGGGGTGGTACTGGACCGCTTTCCGCAGTCTGCGCTGACCACTGCCGTGGCCACGCAGGCGGTGGGCATGCTCGGCCTGTACGCGGCTGGCAACCATGCGGTGGCGGCGGTGGTCTTCCTGGCGCTGATGGGCGGTGCACTCGGGCCGGTGTTCATGATTACCCAGAACGAGATGCTGCGCTGCGCGCCGGGCCGCACTGATATGGCGCTAGCAGCGAACTCCGGCGCTTACAACGCCGGCATCGCGGTGGGTGCCGCGCTCGGCGGCCTGGTCCTGCCGATCGCCGACGTGCGTGGCACCTTCCTCGCCGGCGGACTGCTGACCGCAGGGTCCTGCGCGGTGCTACTCGGCGGGCGGCTCCTGCCTGGGCAGGATCGTTAGAGCATGAACTTGGCTCGGGCGGCAAGGTACTCCGCCCAGTCGCGTCGGGCGCAGGCGACCCAGCGGAGCGCGGTGTGGCGGTGCATTCCGGTCACGTCGGCGAGGATCGGGCTGGGTAGATCAGCGGCGAGGGCGGCCAGCGCCGCGTGGCGGGAAGTGTGAACAGGGATGCCATGGCGGTGGCTGGGAGGGGCTGACCCGCTGAACCGGTTCAGCCAGAAGGTGGTTGGCGCCCGCATTGCGCTTGAGTCGGGGCGAGCGCGGTCGATGGAGAGCGGTCAGATTCTTCTCGTTGAAAACCCAGATGTGGCAGCTGCTCACAGTGGGGTCGTTCAGGTTCGCCATGGTTACCTTGAGCTGAACCGGATCTCGTAGCGGTGCTGAAGCCGGGCATGATCGCCTCAGCAGATGGGAAGCGCAGGTCTGATTCCAGCACCCCGGAATTTTCCTGACGCGCTCCGCGAGCGTGCCTGGGCGACATACAGAGTTATGGCCGTCTGGTCGCCCAGGCGGTCCGAGACCTCGGTATCCACAAGGAAGCATGGCGGCTGTGGGGCCACCAGGCCAAGGCCAACCGCGGTAGGCGGCCCCATCCATTCCCCTCTGTCGAGCGCGCCAAACTCGTACACCTC
Organism: Streptomyces sp. 2131.1; assembly: GCF_900105515.1. Taxonomy (GTDB): domain Bacteria; phylum Actinomycetota; class Actinomycetes; order Streptomycetales; family Streptomycetaceae; genus Streptomyces; species Streptomyces drozdowiczii. The sequence continues at coordinate 6,991,975 of NZ_FNSY01000001.1, forward strand.
CGCAAATGGGCGGCTGAGTTGCCGAGGGCGAACAAATTCCTGAAGACTTCCAGCGCGTTTCGCCAAGGAGCTCCACCAGCCCCGTGCGAGCCCAAGCGGTGAGCAACCACCTCTGCGATGACTTCGGGGCGGGGCCCGTGTGCCGGGATCTGGACCTGCCGATCTCCGCCTGCAACGGGCGCCGCAAGCGCCCAAAGCCCGCACGTCGGCTCCGCGACGAAGGCCTCCTCGCCGATATCCGCTGCGTCCACACGGACTCCGGCGAGACCTACGGAGCCCGGCGCATCGACCACGGGCTGCTGCGGGAAGGCGTTGTCGCACCCCGCTGCACCGTCGAACGGCTGATGCGTGAGCACGGCCTGGCCTACGCCCGACAGTGCACGGCCCTGAAGAAGAAGTGGAGCCCGGTCAACTGGCACTGGACACACCCCGCACCACTCCACCGGCTCTGCCGGGTACAGCAACGCTCTGGCCGCCGGGCGGCACCGGCGGAGTCCCGCCCAATCGCCCCCACCCATGATGAGCACGTGGGGGTGTGCCGTTCCATCGCTTCGCCGCGCTGCCTTGGTCACGATCAGAGGCACGATACTTCCAGCGTGAGCGGGAATTGTTCCTGCGGCGCATTAGGCGCTCGCCCGCCTCGCGGACGAGCAGCCCCGTGTCGCGTGAGCACAGCGCTCGACGCTCCCAAGTCGTCGTGGTGAAGCCCGCGCTCACCCAGCTGGGCAAGCTCGACGTGTCCGAGACGCATCGCCTGGATCGTGCGATTGTCGCCATCAGCGTCAACACGGTCGAATAACTGCCCATGCACCGGGCCGCCGACAAGGCCGCGGTAGGGGAGGTGTGACCGGGCTCCGTCCCGGTGCAGGCCGCCTCCTCCTGAAGCCCCGCGCTGACGTGTCACCGGAAGGGTGAGCTCCGTGGTCCGGTCCTTCCGGCGGGCGTCAGGTGGAGCCACTGTCCCTGGCCCGGCTCTCAGCCTGCGGCGGGTGGGCGGGGAGCCGTCGGTCGGTGGCAGGTTCTCTCCTCTGGGGGCTGTTCTGGCTGGTTCGGCCTCATCCCTGCGCCCTGTCGCGGTATGACATGAGTTCTGTGCGTGATGGCCGACAGGGGAGTAAATGCGAATGCGTACGCTGCTGCTCATGGCGTCTGCGAACTCGGCGAACCGCTCGAGTGCGGCGTCCTCCGTCGCGTCGGTATAGACGGGCTTGAGGAGTTTGGCGATCTTGTCCCAGTCCTGGCGGGCGGCATAGCGAAAGGAGTTCCGCAGCAGGTGGACCACGCAGGTCTGGACAGTGGTGCGGGGCCAGACGGTCTCCACCGCGTCGGGCAGGCGCTTGAGTCCGTCGCATACCAGCATGAGGACGTCGTTCACGCCGCGGTTCTTGATCTCGGTGAGGATGTGCATCCAGTGCTTGGCACCCTCGCCGCCGTCGCCGGCCCACTGCCCCAGGATGTACCGCCGGCCCTCGGTCGTGACGGCCAAGGCGACGTAGATGGGCCGGTTCGCGACCGCGCCGTCGCGGATCTTCACGTGGATCGCGTCGATGAAAACCACTGGAGAGACGGCGTTGAGCGGCCGGTTCTGCCACTCGGCCATGCCGTCCATGACCTTGTCGGTGATCGTCGAGATCGTCTGGCGGGAGACCTCGGCGCCATAGACCTCTGCGAGGTGGGCCTGGACCTCATTGGTCGTCAGCCCCTTCGCGGAGAGTGAGATGACCATCTCGTCCACGCCGGTCGGGCGCTTCTGCCGCTTCTTGGCGATCTTTGGCTCGAAGGATCCGTCACGGTCGCGGGGCATGGACATCTCCACCGGGCCGACGTCCGTCAGCACGGTCTTGCCTCGCGTTCCGTTGCGGCTGTTCCCGCCGTTCTTCCCGGCCGGATCGTGCTTGTCATAGCCGGATCGTGCTGGTCATAGCCGAGGTGGTCGGTGATCTCGCCTTCCAGGGCGGACTCCAGCCGCCGCTTCGTCAGCTGCTGGAGCAGCCCGCCCTCACCGGTCAGCTGCAGGTCCTCGGCCTGGGCCCGGGAGCCAACTCGTCAATCAGCCGGTCGCCCACCGCCTTCGCCGGCTGCGGCTCAGCCGCCTCGACGGTCTCGGCCTCGGTCACGTTCTCACTGGTCATCGGCGCATCTTCCTTGATCGGGAGTTACACCGAACGATTTACAGTCCCGGGGCCTGCTCCTCGCGCGCGATGCGCGCGGACCACCGGCGAGGCGCTGCGTCACCTGACTCTCAAGGGCCTGGAGGCCGCCGCCGAGCTCCAGCGCCCCCTGTCCGAGATGGGCGCCAACGCGCGCGGCGCGGGCGCAGCCGGCGCCACCCACCCGATGGCCGTGAACGAGGCCGTGATCGCGCTGCTGCGCCCGAGGCCGGACCTGGCCAAGCCCGCCACGGACCCGTCCGCAGTGCAGGCGGCCGCCCGGGCCGTCGCCGACGCACCGGGCGGGGGCATGGGCTCGTACTGGACCGAGGTTGGTTGCCGGTGGCCGGTCGTGGAGCACGCAGGGCCGGGGCGGTGCCCAGGCCGACATCGTCCTGAAGGACACCGGCCGTTTATTACGCGGCGGGGGTGAGTTCGGCGCGGCCGAACAGCAGGGCGTAGCCGGCGGGGAGCTGGTGCAGGATGCGGGTGATGAGGTCGGAATCGGTGTGGGCGGTGACGGCGGCGAAGACGGAGCCGGTGTCCCAGCGGGTGGTGGCCAGGGAGGCGCCTGAGCGGGCGGCGAGGTCCTTCACGAAGGCCCATCCGGTCAGCGGCTGAGGGTCGGGGATCTGCGCGGTCAGCACACGAGCGGCCTCCCGGGGCAGGCAGCGCGCCATGTCGACGCGTTCGTCGCCGGTCAGCTGGCGTCCCAGCCCCGAAAGGACCAGGCGGACGGCTTCCTCGGCTCGCTCGCGGGTGGGGTAGGCGCCTTCGTAGCGGACCTTCTCCAGCATCTGCTCGTATGCCGTCGAGTACGGCTGCTGGTGCTCAAGCGGTACCCGTACGTCGGTGATCACTGCGGTGGATTCCTTTCATGGGAGCCAGGGTGGTCAGGTGGGCCGGGGACGGCCGAAGAGGAGGTCGTAGCCGGTGGGGAGCTGGAGCAGGATCTGGCCCAGAAGGTCATCGCCGGCCGTGTCGGCGACCGTTGAGAGGACGGCGCTGACGTCCCAGGTCGCGGTGTGCTCGGCGGCGCCCTCGATCCAGGCCGCGGCGGCCCGCAGGAACCGCTCCGGTGGCAGCGGCTCGGCGCTCTGGAGCGGGTTGAGCAGGATAAGGGCGAATTCCTCCGGCAGGCGTGCCGCGAGCTGGGCGCGGACTTCGCCGACCAGGTGCGCGCCGAGCAGCCCGAGGATCACGCGGGCCGCGCGCTCGGCTTCCTCCACGGTTTCGTACTCGCCGCGTTCCTTGACGTGGTCGAGGAACGCTTCGTGTCGCAGAGCCATCTCGGCCGCCACCCCTTCTTGTTTCATTCGGATGCCCGTAGGGGTGCGGAGGGCGGGATGAGGGGGAGATCAGGTGCCCGTCCTCCGCACCTGTCCGGCCGGTGTCAGCCGGAGATCTCCTTGTGGCTGGATCCGACGCCGACAGAGATCTTGCGGGGCTTGGCGCGCTCGGCGATCGGGATGCGCAGGGTGAGCACGCCCGCGTCGTAGTCGGCCTTGATGTGCTCGGTGTCGAGGGTGTCGGCGAGCACGATCTGGCGGGAGAAGACGCCCAGCGGCCGCTCGGCCAGCTCCACCTGCACGTCATCGCCCTTCGCCACCGGTCGGCGCTCGGCCCTGACGGTCAGCATGTTCCGCTCGACGTCGATGTCGAGTGCGTCCGCGGTGACACCGGGAAGGTCGAAGGCCACCACGTACTCGTCGCCCTCGCGGTAGGCGTCCATCGGCATCGCCGAGGGCTTCGACCAGGTCCCCGGACCCATCAGCTGCTGCGCCAGTCGGTCCAGCTCACGGAAGGGGTCAGTGCGCATCAACATCGTGAAAACACCTCCAGCAGGTTCAGGCAGTTACTGCCAATGCGCCTCACTGACACCGTTGTAACATGTCATCCAATGGATGACAAACAAAGTGTCGTCTGCCCGATGACAACCCGAGGGAGGTGTCCGTGACTCCGGCCGACCAGCCGTCCCCGCCCCGCGCCGACGCTTACAGCCCGGTGTCGTTCCTGGCCGCCGCGGCGGCCCTTGACGCCATCGACGACGCCCTGCGTGAAGCCCAGCACGAGACCCAAACCGCCCCCGCTCCCGGTCCGGAACAGGCCCTGGCCTCCTTGTCGCTGCTGCGGCAGGTCCGCGAACAGCTCGCCGGATGGGAGACCGGCCTGATCGAAACCGCCCGCGACGCGGGCGCCAGCTGGGCCGACCTTGCCCAACCCCTCGGCGTCGCCAGCCGACAGGCCGCCGAACGCCGCTACCTGCGCGGCCGCCCCGGCCCTGCAGGGACCACCGGCGAACAGCGCGTGACGGCCACCCGCCGAGCCCGGGCCGCCGACCGCACCACCGCCGCCCGGGCCCGCAGCAACGCGGCCGACCTGCGCCGCCTCGCCGGCCAGATCACCGCCCTCACCGACCTTCCCGCCGCCGCCCGCCGCCCTCTCAGCGAGCTCCACGCGGCCCTCGCCCACGACGATCCCGCCGACCTCATCGCCCCCCTGAACGCCGCCCGCCCCCACTTGGCCGCCGCCCACCCCGACCTCGCCACCCGGCTCGACACCCTCACAGCCCCGTAGCAGGAGCCAAGGCCGGGAGCCCATGGGGCCGATGCGCAGACCCCGCGCGCAGGGACAGTCCCGACAACGATGTGATCGATCACACGGGCCGTACGTGCAGCCCTCGCGGGGACTAGGAGACCGAAAACGATGCACGCCCACGGCTGGTCTCGCGCCCCGCAGCCCTATGCTTCGTCAGCCCGCTGATCCATGTGAGCCGCGTCCCGCGCGGACGCGGCTGAGCACACACGACGAACCTCTGGGCCGCAGCGACGGTCGGTGCCTTCGGGGGTGGTGATTCCAAAATTTCGGAATCACCACCCCGGACCCGTGCCGTGCGCACAACGATCCTTGGCCGCTCTCCACTCTCCGCTGTTCACGGGCGTCCTATCGCTCCCTAATCGGCGTCAGCGATGGCGTCCTGCGGGCTACATCGGCGTCGAGGCGGTGGCCCGGTAGCTTTCGACCAGGCTCTCCATGCCGGTCAGGCCGGCGTCCAGGCCGAGCTGGCGGAGCCAGTCGTCCACCTGCTCCTGGCGGTCGGTGCAGCCGGATCGGCGCCTTCAGCTTTACCAGCACCGGCCGGGGCGCGACGTCGGCGTCCACACGGACAACCACCACACTGCGTCCCGACCCCCGTCGTCGCGGGGCCGCCACGCCGCCCGTGCGCGGCCCAAGACTTTCACACTCTCGTGGCCGACATCGACTGAGATCACGAGACGGTTGTCGCCGACGAAATGCGATGGACGGCCAGGCAGCATTCCTGTTACATCAGCCTGCCACCGGCCACCGAGTGGCAGACCTAGTCGTTGGGGAGAGCAACCGATTGCGTGACGTGCTGCTGGGGCTGGCCGAGAACCCGGCCCTGCCCACGAGACTGTTCGCCCGGCTCATCGCGAACGGTGACGAGGACGTCCTGTTCACGCTGGCTCACCGCGACCAATTGACGCTTCCACAGGTCAGGGATCTTGTTGCCGTCGGCAACCCGTCGCTCACCGGGTTCATGGTCCGGATCGGGCTGGTGCCGTGGCCCGAGATCCCCAAGGAACAGCCCGGCCGGCTGCTCGACGCGGTCCTCGGCGGGATAGCACCGGCCGCCGTTTGGCGGGCAGTCGCCACTGATCCAAACCCCGAGGCACGGCGAGAGGTTGCCTACGCCGACGACGCACCCGCTGACGTCATCACCTTCCTCGTCCGCGACCTGGACCTGCAGGTCGTGGCCAGCGCCGCCGCGAACCCCAACCTTCCACCCGAGCTGCTTCCCCATCTCGCCCGCCACCCAGCACGGTCGTACGGCAGGCCGTCGCCGAGAACGAGAACGCGTCACCCGCTCTGCTCGCCGCCCTCCTAGCCGACGGCGGGCGGCCGGCCCCGACGCGCTGCGGTGCCTGCCACCGCCGAGAGGTGGCGTGTGCGGACCACGCACCCGGCGTCCGACGTGTCCGTCTGGCAGCTGTCGGCCACCCGGCCGTGCCGCCCGCAGGCCTCTCCGCGTTCCTGGACGCCCCGAGAACACGGTCACGACGTTTGCTGCCCGCACCGATTTGCCGGTCAACTTCCTGAACCGGCTCGCCACCCACCCCTGCGACGACGTCCGCACTGTGATCGCCGCGAACCCCGCTGTCCCCGAAACCCTGCGCGCACCCTCGCCGCCGACCATGCTCCCGAGGTCCGCCGAGCCATCGTGGAGAACCCGTCCGTCCCGCTCGACCTGCTCACCACTCTGGTGGCCAACGAACGGATGCCTGGCGAACCGGTACCTCGCACCGAGTCCGCCACCGACCTCGAGCTCCGAACACTGGCCTCGAGTCGAGTGGCGCAGGCCAGGGCGCTCGTCGCCGACCGGAGCCAGCTTCCGCGCGTCCTCGTCGAACAGCTCGCCACCGACCAGGACATCGTAGTGGCCAAGCGGATCGCCGCCCGCTCGGAACTCGCTTCCGAACGGCTCGCCGAAATTGCCGAACGGCACGGCCCGCCAGTCTTCGCCGCGGTCGCCCGCCACCCTGGTTGTCCCTCCGCCCTGCTGCATCGGATGGCGGCCCACCCAGCCGGCACCAGGCGCGTGCTTCAAGAGATCGCCAGTCACCCGGCGGCACGGTCCGAGACACTGCTGCTCTGCCTGGACTCCGAGGATCTTGACACTCGGCGCGTCGTAGCCGCCCACCCTGCTCTGGCCCTCCCAGTCTTGGAAAGCCTCATCGACGCCCCCGACGGCTCCCTGGCTCAAGCCGCCGCGACAAACCCGGCGCTGCCCGAGCGAGTGATGGAACGGCTCATCACACGAGCTCTGCGCGAGTAACGACTCAGAGTCCACCCCATTTTGAAACACGCCTGGCCCTCGGCCCGGGTGGCGGATGGGACCGGGCGCTGAAGACGGCGGTCACTGCGCTGGCCCTGGTGCGCCGTGTCCGGAGGTTCAGCCGTCGACCAGACGGTGCAGGGCGCGGCGGGCCAGTGGCGCGTATGCGATCACGAGCGGAGTGGGGCCGTCGATGCGCAGTTCGGTTTCCGTCCCGAACGGTGGGCGGGGTCGGACGGCGTGCCACAGACGCATCCGTACCGGGCCCGCTTGCACGCGCCACTGCCAGGTGCGGGCCTGGTGGTCCACGGCCTCCACGACGAAGGCGATGCTGGGCCCCACCACGGGCACTACCCGGCCGCGCAGGCCCACGCGCAGTTCCGCCTCCGCCTCCACGGCCCGGATCTGCGGGGCCCACGTAGTCCAGGCCTCCGTGCGGATGTACCGCCGCCAGACCGATTCCACGCTTGCCGAGCCCGTGGCTCGTACCGTTCTTCTCACCTGTCCACCATGCATGCGCAAGGCCGAAGGCGCTGGGCACGGGGTTCGTTTACCTCAAGCGCCTCCGATGTCGGCGAGGCAGACCTGGAGCGGGCCTTCAGCGGCAGTCGAAGCGCCGGGTCCCGACCCACGGTCGGACCGTAGGGCTTCGCATACGGCGCGCGGGTGAGTCCGCTTGCGGCGTCAGTTGATGTTCGGGCCGCTCTCGTTGGACAGCTTCAGGCCGAAGCGGACCTTGAGAAGGTCACGGCCGCGCCTGCACATGTCCGAATCCTGCCGACTGGGGCAAGTAAGGCTCGAAGATCCACCTGATTGCGGAGCGGCCAGGTATGCCCATAGCCGTCGGCATTTTCGGGGCCAACCTGCACGACAGTCAGGCCCTGCCCCGGCTCGTGAAGGGCATCCCGGCGATCCGCTGGCGCCGGGGTCGGCGACGGCGCAAGCCCGGCAAGCTCCACGCCGACAAGGCTACGACTACGCTCACCTGCGGCGATGATTACGCGAGCGCGGCTTCACCCGCCGAATCGCCCGTAAGGGAGTCGATTCCTCTCTCGGAAGAACCGGCGTTATCTGCGACGACGCGGCGACGGCGGAGCGGTGTTCCGGGGAGCGGCCGCCTGTCACCTGCCTGGGGCGCGGTGAGTGGCGGGTGGCCGTGTCCTGGGATGAAGCTGGAGGCGTCCGTCGGGCAACGGGAGGGTCCGTCCCGCGGTCAAGCCACGCCCGGAGAGGCCGGTGTGCGGTCGAGTGATTCGAAACCGGGGATCGGGAGACTGGAAGTGGTGCCTCGACCTGCGAGGAGGGGACGGATGCCCGGCTTACTCACCGGAAGAAGGACCATGATGGCGCAGGAAGAGGATGACTGGCGCACCGATGGCGACGGCGTCGCACGCCGCCGTCCGCTGCGTGAGTGGCACGTCGAGGAGGCGGTCGAGGTCGCGGTGCCGGTCCGCACGGCCTACAACCAGTGGACGCAGTTCAAGACGTTCCCGCGCTTCTCGGCCGTGGTGCGCGATGTCGAGCAGGTGAGGCCCACCGTTACCGCGTGGACCATCGGCTACGGCCTGCTGCGCCACCGTTTTCTGGTCGAGATCGCGGAGCAGGACCCCGACGCCTACCTGGCCTGGCGCGGCCTGGAGCAACATCCCACCCACGAGGGCGAGGTCGAGTTCCGGCCCATGGGGCCAGGCGGCACCGCCATCACGGTGCGGATGCTTCTGCGGCCGCCTGGCGCCGCGAAGGTCCTCAGCCGCTTCACCGCCGTCACGGGGCTGGCCGCCCGGCTGGTGCGCGCCGAACTGGTCGGCTTCAAGCACTTCATCGAAGGGCTCGGCCAGGAGGGTGGCGCCTGGCGCGGGACCATCCGCAACGGCCGCGTCCAGCACGACACCCCGGAACCGCCCAGGAGCCGTGTCGCACAGTGGCCTGTCGGCTGACCCGCCCACCCGTACACGGCAGAAGGAGGCCAAGCGATGCAGAACCCGCCCGGTCAGGAGCCGGAGACCGCGCTCTCCGTGACACCGCCGAAGAAGTGGGCGGCCGGGGTCCCCGCCGTCGTGCACGCGCTGGAGTACTCCCTGGAGCAGACCTCCCCGGGCAAGACCGGTGTGGACCTGCTCGCCATGAACCAGGTGGGCGGCATCGACTGCCCCGGCTGTGCGTGGGCCGACCCCGCACCGGGCCGACGCCATCGCAACGAGTACTGCGAGAACGGCGCCAAGCACATCAACGACGAGGCCACGACGCGTCGGATCACCGCCGACTTCTTCCGCGAGCACAGCGTGTCCGACCTGGCGGCTCGTTCCGACATGTGGCTCAACCAGCAGGGCCGGCTCACCGAGCCGGTGATCAAACGGCCCGGGTCGGACCACTACGAGCCCATCGGCTGGAACGATGCCCTGGGCGTCCTCGCACAGGAACTCAACGGGCTGGACTCGCCTGACGAGGCGGTCTTCTACACCTCCGGCCGGGCCAGCAACGAAGCCGCTTTCGTCTTCCAGCTCTTCGCCCGGGCCCTGGGCACCAACAACCTGCCCGACTGCAGCAACATGTGTCACGAATCCAGCGGCTTCGCCCTGAACGAGACACTCGGCGTCGGCAAGGGCACCGTGAGCCTCGACGATCTCCACCACGCGGACCTGATCTTTCTGGTGGGACAGAACCCGGGCAGTAACCATCCGCGGCAACTCTCGGCCCTGGAGGTGGCCAAGCGCAACGGCGGCCGCATCGTGGCGGTCAACCCGTTGCCCGAGGCGGGGCTGCGGCGCTTCAAGAACCCACAGAAGCCGCGCGGGATCGTAGGACGGGGCACCCAGATCGCCGACCGCTTCCTGCACATCAAACCGGGCGGGGACCTCGCCCTATTCCAGGCACTGAACCGACTGCTGCTGGAGGCGGAGGACGCGCGCCCCGGCACCGTCCTGGACCACGACTTCATCAACGCCCACACCTCCGGTTTCGAGGACTTCGCCCGGCATGCCCGCACCGTTGACTGGGGCGACGTGCACGCGGCGACGGGGCTGACCCGCCGTGAGATCGAGAGGGTCCGCGACGAGGTCCTCGGCAGCGAACGCGTCGTCGTGTGCTGGGCGATGGGTATCACTCAGCACAAGCACGGCGTGCCCACCATCCGGGAGATCGTCAACTTCCTGATGCTGCGCGGCAATCTGGGGCGGGCCGGCACGGGGGCCTGCCCGGTGCGCGGCCACAGCAACGTTCAGGGCGACCGCACCATGGGCATCTGGGAGCAGATGCCGGACACATTCCTGGACGCCCTGCAGAAGGAGTTCGGCTTCGACCCGCCTCGGCCGCACGGCCTGGACTCGGTGAACTCGATCAAAGCGATGGTGGAGGGCCGCATCAAGGTCTTTCTCGCCCTGGCCGGGAACTTCGTACGCGCGGCGCCCGACAGCGAGGTCACCGAAAAGGCGATGAGTTCGTGCCGGCTGACCGCCCATATCTCCACCAAGCTCAACCGCTCGCACACCGTTTGCGGCGACACCGCCCTGATCCTGCCAACGCTTGGGCGCACCGAGCATGACATTCAGGCCGACGGCGAACAGTTCGTCACGGTCGAGAACTCCATGAGCGAGGTGCACACCTCCCGAGGGCGGCTCGAACCGGCCTCGCGCATGCTGCTGAGCGAGGTCGCCATCCTGTGCCGACTCGCCCGGCTGACCGTCGACGGGGTGGGGGACATCCCCTGGGCCAGGTTCGAGGGTGACTACGGCACCATCCGCGACAGCATCTCCCGGATCGTGCCGGGCTTCCACGACTTCAACGCCCGGGTGACCCGTCCGGGAGGCTTTCAGCTGCCCAACCCGGTCAACGAGGGTGTGTTCAGGACCGAGACCGGCAAGGCCCGGTTCACCTGCAACGAGCGGGTGGTCCCCCGGGCGCCCCGGGGACACCTGCTGCTGCAGACCCTGCGCTCGCACGACCAGTGGAACACCGTCCCGTACACGGACAACGACCGCTACCGCGGCATCCACGGCAGCCGCCAGGTCGTCCTGGTCAACCCGGCCGACCTGCCGGAACTCGGTCTCGCCCCGGGCGACCGGGTGGATCTGGTGAGCGTCTGGGAGGACGGCACCGAGCGCCGGGTGGAGAACTTCCAGGTCGTTCCCTACCCGGCAGCCAAGGGTTCGGCAGCTGCCTACTACCCGGAGACCAACGTCCTGGTGCCGCTCGACAGCGTCGCCGACATGAGCAACCAGCCCACGTCGAAGGGCATCGTCGTCCGCCTGGAGCCCACAGGGCACCGGTCCCGGCCGGCCCCTCGGTGACCGGGACAGGGCGGTCCTGCCCCGGGAGGTGCCCGCAGGCCCCTGCGGCGGCAAGCCGATGTTGTGCCGGCGGCCGGACTCAGGAGCCGTAGGAGCAGGCCGCTGGTCGTACGGACGTACGGAGCGGTCACCTCTGCCGATGCGATGGTTCTCTCGGCTCACTGTCACTCACGGTCCCCGCAGCTGAACGCTGATCAGGTGAAGTGCGTTCCTCAGGGCCGCGCGTCGCTGCCGCAGTCGTCTCCTGAGAGGGAAGACACGGCTGCGCCCGGGCAGGCCAGTTGGGCGAAAGCACGCCGAAGCTCCCGGGGCGACGCTGTCACAGCAACGGCCCGGGAACTCCGACCGCGGGAGTCGGCTGCCCCGGGGCGGCCTTTGCGGGAAGCGGAAGTCGAACGCGGCCGGGCCAACGAACACAGCCGGCCGAGGCGATCGAGGCGTGCAAGCGGATCCTGGCCGAGTACTCCCGCAGGGCGGGCGTGTCCTCAATGAGCTGGTGAAAGCGGCTCAGGCCCGACTCGGTCCTGGCTGGCGGTCCCGTCACAGATCCAGTCACCTGTGGCTCCGTCGTCCTCACCGATCTGGGCGAACCCCCGATTCACCAAGCCACGCGCCTCGTCGTCCCTACTCCGGGCAATGGCCTTGATCACGCCTACACGATTGGCCGGAGCGCTCGCCGCCGCAGACCGACCACCGCGCCCTGCCCGGATGCAACCACGGCGCCGTCGTCATGGCCCAGAGGGAAATCGCTCGTTTCGCGCCCGGCGTGCTCGCCTAGGACAGGGAAACAGAAGGCGGTCCAGCACCCCGGGGTCGGCCTTCACCCCGTCGTGCAGGTGGGTTTCGGAGACCCAGGGGCGCAGACCGCGCACCGAGGACGCCGTGACCAGCGCGTGATCGTGAGCCGAAGGTGCTCGTGCAGAAGCAGCAGTCCCCGGGTCCCCCAATCGACCCGGTCCTGGGCGCCGGGTATGACCTCGAAGCGGCGGTGCATGCCCGCCAGTTCTTTCGGTGTGATGCCGAGTTCCTCCGCGATCCGGGGCCTGGCTTCCTGAACGTGGAGCTTGGTCCGCTGGTAGCCGGTGAACCCGTACTGCGTGGTCAGTCGCTCGTGGATCACCGCGGCCTTCATCAGGATCTCGGCCCGGAGCATCGAGTCTGCCAGCGCGAACTCGTCGATCTCCCTCGCTTTCGACCGCCCGTTCGGCGACCGTCGCGGCGGGGTCGTCGGCCCCGTCGCCGACAGATACGTGGCTACCGTCTTCGCTCCAGCCCGGTCTCCCGAGCCACCTCCGACAGCTGATCGCCCCGGATTCCAACAGGTGCCGGAAGCGCCGCAGTTCCGACCAGCGTCGCGGCCCCAGGGCCACCGTCGACCGCGTCCCCTGGCCTCTCACCGACCAAGCAGCAGAGTGTCACGCAGCCGGTCTCAACGCATCAACCACTGGCCCTTTTCATCCGTCCGCGGGTGGGGACGTTCTCGTGTAGGCCGACACCTCTTCGAGTTGCGGATGAAGTCGCCTGAGAGTGGCCCCAGAACGACGCAGCCACGCTGAATGCTCAGGACCGTAGAAGAGGTACTGCTCCGGCCGAAGGGGCCGTTGTCCCCGTCGACCGCCGACGTCGCGGTGCCGTTGGTGGTGTGAACATCGCGATAGTGCGTGCTGCGCGGCATGGTCGGCTGACGGCGCCGTGTGTCCGGTCCGTGGTGCGTGGTCGAACCGGGTTCACGGTCCCTGTCTGCGGTCTGGGAGATCATCGTGCTTGCCCATTGGATTGCGGCGGGGGAGTGGCCGGGGGCGGCGTACCGATGCCGATGCCGTGGAGCAGGGAGTCGACGACAATGTCGGCGGCTTGTCCGGGGGTGAGTTGGGGCAGTTTCCGGGATGCCTGATGCATGAACAGGGGGATGAGGGCGGCGGCCCATCCCGGTGGGAGTCCGGGCCGGAACAGCCCCTCGTCGGTGGCGCGCTGGATGAAGGCGTCGACTTCGTGCACGAAGTGGTCGCGCCGCTCGCGGGAGGGGGCATCGGTCAGCATGCGGGCGAGGTCGACGGGCCAGGTCCGGTTGACCTCGATGACGCCCTCGACGTAGCGGTGCAGGGCGACCTGCGCAGGGGCCTCCCGTAGGCGGGCCTCACCGATCACAGCCTCGATGGCGTCGAGCCGGGCCTTGTAGACCGCGGCCAGAAGGGCCTCCCGGGAGGGGAAGCGCCGGTAGACGGTGCGCCGGTCGACGCCCGCTTCCGCGGCGATATCGGCCATGCTCGCCCCCGCGTCGGCGGCGAGTGTTCGTGCTCCCGCCATCAGGACGGCTTCCAGGTTGCGGGCTGCGTCAGCTCTCATCCCAAAAATGTACCCTGCGCGCGCCACATTCTGCAGGTTTGGTCTCTTAAATGAGCTAGTACAGGTTGGAAGTGCTACATTGGAGTGACAGATAAGTTGCTCGAGAGGATCGAACGTCATGACGACGACCTATGACCGGCTCTTCATCGGCGGCTCCTGGGTGAAGCCCAGTGATCCGGAGCTGCTTGACATCCGCTCCCCCCACGACCAGTCCGTCGTCGGCCGCGCCGCGCAGGCGCAGCCCGCCGATGTCGACCGCGCCGTGGCCGCCGCCCGGGCCTCGTTCGAGGCCGGGGTGTGGAGTGGCACCGCGCCGCAGGAACGCATCGCCGTCCTGCGCCGCTACAACGAACTGCGCGAGCGGAACGCGGAGAAGATCGCCGAGCTGATCACCGCCGAGAACGGCTCCGCGGCCTGGTTCACTCTCGCCGGACAGGGCGGCCTGAGCCGACAGGCCAACGCCTACTTCAAGGCCGCCGAGGACTTCGACTGGGAGGCCGTCCTCGTCCCGTCCGACCCGGCCGCCCCGTTCCGCAGCATCGTGCGCCGTGAAGCGATCGGGGTCGTCGCGGCCGTCATCCCGTGGAACTCGCCCTTCTCCGCCGCCAACGCGAAAATCATCCCGGCGCTGCTCGCCGGCAACAGCGTGGTGCTCAAGGTCTCCCCGGAGAACTCCCTCAGCATGGGCTTCCTCGCTGAGCTGCTGGAGCGATCCGGGCTCCCGCGGGGCGTGATCAGTGTGCTGCCAGCCGACCGGGCGACCAGTGAGTACCTGATCTCCCACCCCGACATCGACAAGATCGCCTTCACCGGCTCCACCCGCGCCGGACGGACCATCGCGTCCATCGCCGGGCAGCAGCTCAAGCGGGTCAGCCTCGAACTCGGCGGTAAGTCGGCCGCGCTGATCCTCCCCGACGCCGACCTCCAGCAGACCGTCCAAGGACTGAAGTTCGGCTCGCTCCTCAACAACGGAGAGGCGTGTATCGCACAGGTCCGCATTCTCGCGCCCCGCTCGCGCTACGAGGAGGTGGTCACCGCACTCAAGGAACTGGTGGAGTCGCTGAAGGTCGGCGACCCCCTGGCGCAGGACACCTTCATCGGCCCGATGATCCGCCGCGACCAGCAGCAGCGCGTGCGCGACTACATCCGGCTCGGCATCGAGGAAGGGGCCCGCCTCATCACTGGAGGCCCCCACATCCCTGCGGGGCTGGAGGCGGGCAACTACGTCACCCCGACTCTCTTCGCCGATGTCGACAACTCCATGCGCATCGCCCAGGAGGAGATCTTCGGCCCGGTCCTGGTCGTCATCGCCTACGACGACGAAGACGACGCCGTACGCGTCGCCAACGATTCCGAGTACGGCCTCTCCGGTGGTGTCTGGTCCGCAGACACCGACCACGCTCTCGCCGTCGCCCGGCGCCTGCGCACCGGCTCGGTCACGGTCAACGGCGCCCCCATCGGTTTCGATGGCCCCTTCGGCGGCTTCAAGAACAGCGGCATCGGCCGTGAGTACGGTGCCGTCGGCCTCGGCGCCTACACCGAATACAAGACCATCACCACCATCTGAACCGGCCCCGCCCCTCGACACGGCCAGCCTCCCGTCCCGAGCACCTTGCACCCCCGTAGAGAGCTCCGACGGCAGCTCCAGCACCTCCCGGAACAGCGGCTCCGACGACCTCGCCGCGGCACCCGCACACTCCCGCAGGATGAACTACGCCCGCCCCGGCTACCGCCTCACCGCAGTGCCCAGCACTACACCGGCCGTCAGCCTCCCCGACGGTTGTCCCTCTCACCGGCTGAGGCTCTACCGCCTCACAGATCTCGGCTCGGCACGTTTTCACTGGTCATCGGTGCATCCTCCATGATCGGGAGTTGCACCGGACGATCTACAGCCCCGCTTCCGTGGGCCGCATCCCGCCGAAGAGGAGGCTGAGAGCGCGGCGGCGAAGCCCTCCGCTCCAGTCCCCGGCCATCGCCTCCTGACACACCGCGGCGAGCAGCGCGATCAGCTCATCGGCGCTCAGGTCGTGGCGGACGGCGCGACCGTCCCGGGCCCGTTCCAGCAGCACGTCGATGGCAGGCCGCATGCGCGCCAGAGAAGCGGAGACACGGGCTTGAACGCCGGTCTCGACCAAGCGCTCGAAGACGTCCCGGTGAGCCGCCCCGGCCTCCATGACGAGCGAGCAGAAGTCGAACAGGGCGGTGGGTGCGACCTGGTCGAGCACCATCACGTCGACCTCGGCGGCGATGTGGTCCTGCACGCTCATCACCACAGCTCTGAGCAGGTCCGGCTTCGTCGGGAAGTGCCGGAACACCGTGCCGATGGCGACCCCGGCGCGCTCGGCGACGGCATCGGTGGACGCAGACGCGCCCTGCTCGGCGAACACCGCTTCGGCCGCCTCCAGGATCCGGGCGCGATTGCGCCGCGCGTCGGCTCGAACTGGCCGCGTTCTCCCGAGGCCCGCAGAGGACATCAGCACTTCCTTCTAGTCAAGGTGAGTCTCACTCACTATCGTCAAGTCGAGTGATACTCACTTTAATTCAGGAGGTATCCGCATGCCACATCCCACTCCCGTCGAGGTCTACCGGCAGATGCAGGAGGCTGTGCTCTGCGAGTACGGTCCGACCTTGCTCCCCGCACAGCTTCTCGCCGATGATGTCGTCGTGGAGACCCCGTTCTCCCCGCCGGGAGCGCGGCGCTACGAGGGGCGCGAGAACTGGCTGGCGTTCTACGCGAGCCGGCCGCTGCCGTTCCGGTGCGATGAGTTCCACGAGATCTCCACGCGCGAGACCGCCGACCCCGAGGTCCTCGTTGTGGAGTACGAGTTCACCGGCACGGTCACGACCACAGGCCTCGCCGCATCCGCAGTCTTCATCGCGATCCTGCGCGTCCGGGATGGCAAGATCCTGCACTGGCGCGAGTATCAGGACGTGATGGGTATCACGCAGGTGCTGAGCCTGCGTCCGGAAGACCTCGGCGCTTGATCTGCACCGGTCGCGGATCGAGGCTCGTCCCTGTGAGACTGCGAAATTCGATCGATCGCAGCTGATCGACCCACGACTGGCCTCGGTATCAAGGCGCTGGGCACCATTCCCCGCAAGAACGCCAAGGACGCTGCCGGAGCCATCGGCGTTCCCGTCACCTTCGGCGGAGTGACCTTCAGGTGGCGCTCATGCTCAAGTCCGGCAATTTCGGCGCCCCGGACTTGTTCACCCGCTACGGCGCTGTGGAGGACGAGGCCGGCCCAGCCGTTGTCCTGGGCGGTACCGGCGATGAGGTTGCCGACCAGGGCGGTGTGCAGCGAGCCTTGTCCCTCGACGACGAGGACGTTGCCGCGGCCCGGCGAAGGAGGCGTTTCTTCACGCCGCCTTCTACCGGGCCCGGTCCGCCGTGCGGGCGGTGAAGTCGCGGCAGATCAGGTCCGGCGCCCGGGCCGCAGCCGGATGGGGGACGGTCGTGCGGTGCCGGCGTCTCAACCGGACCCCTTTGATCCCGGACGCCCGCATGATCCTGGCACCCGCGTGTGGTTGACCGCCTCGCCGCTCGCTTCGCGGAACTCGGCAATCTTCGGGACTTTGTAAGTACCGTCCGATTCCTGGTGCACGGCCCGCATCCGGGCGGCCGGCTCCGCGGCGGCCACCTGGCGGGCGGCCCCGTTCACGGCCGTCCTGCTCCAGTAGTAGAAGCCCGAGCGGCTGATGCCGAGGATGCTGCACAGCCGCTTCACGCCGTAGCGGCGCTGATGCTCGGCGACGGACTGGAAGCGGTTCACCAGCGCGCCTCCCCGGCGAAATACTTCGCCGCCTTCCGCAGGATCTCGCCTTCCTCCTCCAGCTCGCGCACCTTCTTCCAGGGCCGCGTTCCAAAGCCTCCAGCAGGGCCGGTGCTGGGCCGGTTCCTGTGTCCGCCGGCCCCGGGGACGGCTCGCTCCGGCTGCGCTCACCCAGTTCCGCAGGGTCTGTGGATTGATCCCGAGATCGGCTGCGACCGACCTGATCGTCGCTTCGGGCCGCGATTCGTACAGCACGACCGCACAAGATCAGCCCGCCCGAGGTCCGCGAACCCCGCCTGCGAGCCCGCCACCGGCACTCCTCGAAGCGCATTACCGGCGGACACGCCCACGCCGATCACAGACGCTCCGAAGCAACTGGTCCGCTGGACCCGCGGCCGGGAGACCCTGCCCGCCCCCTACCGGGCCATCGCCGGCTCTGTCTCCGACCGCAACACCACCAGCTGACGCAAAACCCCAGCTCAGAACCCTCGCGTCTCCAACGCAATCACGCACCAACTCGCTACAGCAACGGCTACCAGCCCCGCCAGTCATCCGTGATCTCGGTGCGGCTGATGCCTCGCCTCGCGGCCAGAGCGGGGACGTTGATGCCGTGCTCCATCAAGGTCTCGTCGATGTAGAGGCACAGTTCCTCCCGCTCTTCGGTCTCGTAGCCGGACCCGTTGTGGTCCTCGTTGATGTCGTTCACCAGAACGAGGCGCTTGATCGCTTCGAACACCCGCTCGTCGTCCAAGTCCCGGAGCGCCTCTACGTCCGACTCGAACGTACGCAGCGCCTCATCCGTCGCCGCCAGCAGCGACTCAGGGAAGAGCTCCTCCAGAAAGGCGTCACTCCGGTCCCGCCTTCCCACCGCAAGTTCCATTGCCTCTTCGTGCACGCGCGCACGCCACAGTGCTGATGGTTCGATTGCCATGTCCTGGACCGTAAGCCCAGGCTCTGACAGTGCCGTTGCCGCGCATGCGAAGGCAGCGGCGATGCTGGCGGGACAAGGCAACGCACAACGGGCCACTGCAAGGGCACGGACCTTTCGCGCTGGGGCATCGACGAGCTCCAGGCCGTCGCCTTCACCCTCAACAACTGCCCCCGCAAGACCCTCGCCGGGAAGACTCCCGCCGAAGCCCTCAACGAGCACCTACTATCCCTCCAGGAAGCTGGTGTTGCGACGACCGGTTGAGTCCAAGTTGGGCTCCGTGGTCGGAGTGAAAGACCGCGCCGTCCAGGCCGCCGCGGGTGCGGGCGGCCATCTTCAGGGCGTCGGCAACCAGGTGGGTGCGTATGTGGTCGGCGATGGACCAGCCGACGCCTTCCGGCTGAAGCAGTCCAGCACCGTAGCGAGATAGGGGAACTCTCCGTTCTCCAGGGGCAGGTAGGTGATGTCGCCCATGTATGTGATGCCGGGTTCGGGTGCGGTGAAGTCCCTGCGGAACAGGTCCGGGACCAGTGCGGCCGACGGGTCGGAAACAGTGGTGCGGACGCGTCTGCGCAGGCGGACGCCGGCGATGGAGAACGTGCGCATCACCCGGGCGACGCGCTTCTCGTTGACGTGCAGACCCTTGTCCTTCAGCTCGGCGGTGACCCGCGGGGAGCCGTAGGCGCCGCCGGAGGCCGCGTCGACCTCGCGGATCTTCGCGGCCAGGCGCTCATCGGCCCGCTGCCTGGCCCGCCTGGTTTGCAGGCCGGACAGCCACTTGTAGTAGCTGGACCTGTTCACCTGCAGTACTTCGCAGAGCCGCTTCACCTCAAAGGCGTCCCGGTGGTCGTGGCCGAACTCGAAGCGGCTCACCAGTTCGTCTCGCCGGCGAAATCCTTGGCCGCCTTGCGGAGTATGTCCCGCTCGGTCGCCAGCATCCGCTCACTGGCCTCGAGCTCGGCGACCCGGCCTCGAGCTGCCGGATTTGCTCGTCAGGCTCCGCGGCCGGCGTCGCCTGCGTGGCCCGGGCCGCTGTCCTGGCGTCCGGGACGCGGAGTTCCCGGGAGCGCAGTACCCGGACGACTACGACAAATACCGACGACTGCTCCGGTCCCGCGGCATCACACTGTGCCACCCTGCGGGCCGAAGCGGGCACACCGACGAGGGTGCAAAGCGGAGGCCGAGGGCTTGCACCGACCCTACGACGCGGCGTCGGCGGTGGCATTTTCGACTTCGCTGCTCATGTGCTCAGATGTGGTGAGGCAGGGTGCCTACGACCGACGATAGGTGGCCGCTCTGAAAATGCTCAGGGAAGCGAGCCTCCATCAGACCCGGAGCGGATCACTCTTGGAGAGCGGAGAGAGGCTTGCTCGGAGGGTCAGGGCAGGAAACGGCTCCTGTCACAGTGTCTGGGTTGCGGCGTCGATTGCGGTATCGATGCGTGTGTGAATGACGAGGCGGGTGAGGGTCGGATCCTCGCCGTCCTGGAGCAGGCGCCTGAGCGGCGCGCTGTGCGAGGCGACCGAGAGTACGACCCCCAGCTCGGTGCACTGCGACCGGGCGCGCAAGATGGCGCTGGCAGTGGCGGGTGTGGCCGCGGCATCGTCTATGACGACGACGACCGGAGCCGGCTGATGGACACGCGCCAGATCGAGAATCAAATTGGCGAGCTCCGCACGGCGCTGGATTCTTGGGTCTTCCTGCACGGTGCAGACGAGGACACCCTCGTTGAAGGCGTGGGACAGCATGGCGACCTCCGGTCGGTACGTGAACGTGCTCACGGGCTCGAGCACAGCACTAGTTGCCGTGATCTTCCGTTCTCATGCCGCTTGTACAGGAGTCCGCTGCCACCCTCGCTTCGAGCATGGCGTCGAACTCCAGCCCCGTCATGCCGTACTTGATCGAACCTCCGAGGGTCGCCGGCACGTTCGAGGGCCAGGCCGACGCCATGGCCGCGATCATGACGGGCTCTGTGTTCACTCAGCGATGAGCTTCTGGAGGAAGAGGACCAAACCCGGCGAACGCGCTACCTGCCGTTTTGGGCTGGGGGCGGCATCCTGTAGGGGTGAGGCAGGCCGAGACATCGGCGGCCGTCGCAGCGAGGATGCCGGGCACCAGGATGATTGCGCTGCGCAGGCCCAGCAGCAGCCCTTCACAGCCGAGACACGGGGGCGAGGCCCCACCCGTGCTCCGTAGGCTGGAACGACCGCATACAGGAGTTGCGGCCCGGCCCCGGGATCCGCCCCAGGTGCAACCGCACATCAGTGGCGCTCCCGGTGCTCGAGTCGAGCCGACAACTCTTCGACGGGCACCGGAGGGAGCGGCCGGCACCTCGATGGGGGCCGTGGGACGAAGGGGCCGGCGGTAAGGCAGGCGCGGGCCGAAAGGCCATGCGCTGACAGGCACGCGAGGACGCCGGATCGATGGGCCCCCTGCCCGCGGGCCCAGCACGCGCCCTGGCTCTGTAGGCGAGCTGCGGCTCTCCCCGGTCGTCGCCGTTGGCCCGCCGGGAACCAGACGCCGTCTCGAGCCGACTGTGCGGGCAGCTCCCTGGGCTATGCCCACACCTGGCTCCGGTACGCCGACGGCCGCGATACGCAGTTCGACGCGGGCCTCATGGAGCAGAGACCAGGCCCTGGAGGAATACGCCCGCCCCCGCGGCGCGCGAGTAATCGGGCAACCAGAGCTCGAAGTCCCCGCGCACCAGCCGGGCGCGGCGCGGCGTGAGGTGGCCCCATCACGATGTGCGGCTGAACCACGCCATCGGCTTCCCCACCCGCGCGACCAGGCTCGCTGCCCATCGCCTCGGCAGCTCCGCGAAGCGCATGAGAAGCAGGGCCCGCCCCGTTGGGGGCGGGCCGCCCCGTTGTCGCGAGGCCCGGTGATGACGGTCAGAAGCACCTCCCTGGGCGGGACGCCCTCTCGGCACGGCCCGCGGGGACACCGTGTTCTGACGCCTGTGCTCGACGGCCCCGGTGGCCGTCGAGCGGGGGATGTGCGAGGGCCTCCAGGCATGCGGTGGCGCTGGTGGCTGTCCACACATCACACCTGGGGGCCGTCTCAGACGCGTCAGACGGTAGGTGACGCGCTGAAGTACGTGTTGCGGTACCCCTTGCCGTCCTTGTTCCAGTTCAGCTGGATGAAGCCGTCGGAGAGGTAGCGGCCGGATCCGGCCTTGTACTTGATCGTTCCGGTGGTGTAACTGCCGTTGCCCAGAGTGTTGCCGTGTTCGAGCTTGTACTCGAGGCCGGTGTAGTTGGCCCACTTCTTGACGGGGTCGCTTCCGGAGACGGACTTCTTGACCTGGAGGTGGAAACGGGCGGCATCGAGGGTGTCGGTCTGGTTGACGTACCAGACGGGACCTTCGAAGGAGATCTTGGCGTAGGCGTATATGTATCCGCCGGAACGCTTGGCGCAAAGCTTCACGTCGAAGTTGTAGTTGTCGGACGCGGGGCCGGAGTAGGCGGGGTTGTCGACGGATGCACTGCTGGTCTTGCAGTGGTAGCTCGCCGCTGAGGCGGTGGTGGCAGTGAGGAGCGTGGTGCCGGTCACGGCCGTGGCGGTGATGACGGCCGACGCGGCGAGGCGCTTGAGGCGACGCATATGAGGTGTTCCTTAAAGAGATTGGGGCTGGGTGCTGGACCGGTCGGCCGGGCCGGCTCGATACCTGGCACGTCCGCCGGATTCGTGGCGCCATGGCATGCAACCCGTTGCGATGCGCAGAGATTTTGCCACCTTCCGCCGTGCCCGGCCTATTTGATCTCGTTCCAGCTGTCACTGTCCCTGACGTGCGGCCAGGTGGTTCGGTTGCGGCACAGCGGCAGATTCCCGGCCGGAAGGGCGGACACCGTCGACGCAGGTCTTGAACTCAGTTGCCGGATGACGCCGGTGCAGTGAGCCGATCACCTTGCCGGCCGCGGCTTCCAACGCCGCGAACAGGGTGGTGGTGCCGGCACGGACGAAGTCGTGGCTTCGTCGTACCGGGACGCCCGGCATCTCCGGCAGTACGCACTGGGAGCGGTCCAATGCCTGGATCTGCGACCTCTCGTTTGCGCAGAGCGCCCGCCAGATCCGTGGAGATCACCGACTGCGCCATCCCCGGGGACGGCTGCCAGCGATTTGGTCGCTTTCCCGCTCGACGTGCTGAATCTGGAGAGTCGTCTTGAAACCACTCGCAGATGCCTGGTCGTCGCCGAATCACGTCCGGGCTGCGCAGATTGTGCAAACGCGGCGTGAGAGCACACGAAGCGGGGTGGGCTCGCGGTGATGGCGTGCGGGGGTACTTCGGGCCGTGGCAAGGTGACTGCCTATTGCTGCGGCACCACACGGTCGTTGCGTGCGCTGCCCCAGGCACGGACGAGCTTGGCGATCGGGTTGCGCGGCTCCCCGGCCTCGGCGCCCTGGCGAAGAGGGCCCGGGCCCGACTGAAGTGTCTTCTTCCTACTAAGACCGTGTCCTATGTGGTGAGTCGAGCGAGTCGTTTGTAGCAACAAAGGGTGGCGGCGAGGCCGAGAAAGGCCAGGTAGTTGCGGGGATGGCGTTCGTAGCGGTGGTTGAGTCTGCGGTAGCCGGTCAGCCAGGACATGGTCCGCTCGATGACCCATCTGCGGCGGCCTAAGCGTTCGCTGGGCTCGATGCCCTTGCGGGCGATGCGCACGCCGATGTGCTTGCCCCATAGCCATTTCCGCAGGTGGGGGACATCGTATGCCTTGTCCGCGTGGAGACGCTGGGGCTTGAAGTAGCGGCCGCGGTGGGGGTCGTGTCTCGTTTGGTGACCCATGATCATGGGCTTCAGCGCGAGGCTGTCGTGGGTGTTGGCCGCGGTGAGACCGACGAGGAGGGGCAGTCCGTTCGCGTCCGACAGGACGTGCATCTTGGAACCCGACTTGCCCCGGTCCACGGGGCTCGGACCTGTGAGTTCGCCCCCTTTTTGGCCCTGACATGGGCGGAGTCGAGGACGGCCCGGGACAGGTCGAGCAGGCCGGCGTCGTCCATACGGTGCAGGATCTCCTCGTGCAGCCGGCCCCACACACCTGCCCGCGACCAGATCAGGAACCTGCGGTGAGCCGTCGACTTCGATATCCCGAAGCACGGCGGCAACGCCCGCCAGGCGCATCCGCTGACCAGTACGTAGATGATCGCGGCGAACAGCGTCTCATCAGGCGTGTCCTGCGTCCCGCCGCCCTGCGGCCGCACCTTCGACGGCGGGATCAGCGGCTCCGCGATCTCCCACAGCCCGTCCGGAACAATCCAACTCCACGTACCCCGGCCCATGACGAGTCCAACGAACCAACCCCACATAGGACACGGTCTTAGACCGTGTCCTATGTCGCGAGTCGAGCGAGGGGCGAACTCACAGGTCCGAGCCCCGTGGACCGGGGTAAGCCGGGTTCCAAGAAGCACATCCTGTCGGACGCGAACGGACTGCCCCTCCTCGTCGGCCTCTCCGCGGCCAACACCCACGACAGCCTCGCGCTGAAGCCGATGGTCGAGGGGCATCAAACGAGACAGAACCCCCATTGCGGCCGACACTTCAAGCCCCGGCGCCTGCATGCGGACAAGGCATACGACATCCCTCACCTGCGTAAATGGCTATGGGGCAAGCACATCGGCGTCCGCATCGCCCGCAAGAGAGTCGCCTCCAGCGAACGGTTACGCCGCTGCAGGTGGGTCATCGAGCGGACCATGTCCTGGCTGACCGACTACCGCAGACTCGACCACCGCTACGAACGACAACCCCGCAACTACCTGGCCTTTCTCGGCTCGCGGCCATCGTCGTCGGCTGCGGCGAGCGCGGCGGCCAGGTCGGGGGTCGCGTGCAGGAAGCGTGGGTCGCTTGCCGTAGCCGAACAGTCCGAAATCGATGACGACGCCTGCGATGCTGCGCCACCGCCGCAACATGCTCACGCGCATCGGGTAACCGCGTTGGGGGACGTCCTCGGAACGCGGCGCGGACGCGCTGCGGGGCCAGTGTGGATCCCGGGTGGCCGACCTGGCACCTGACCGAACCTGCACCGTGGACCGATACCCCTCCGAACCGGAACGGTCCAACGCCTTCCACCGCCGCACCCCTCTTACCTGGGACGAGCTCCAGCTCACTCCCACTGACCCGACGACAGCAATGCCCGACCAAATCTCCGTTGTCCCCTGCACGTTCCTGGCCCGTCAACCGACTCGACCACCTCCGCCCGGATGCGGCGTCCACGGCGAGCCTACGACTCAGACCACTAGGCGAAGGCGACCGTGAGGGTGGCTGCGACGGGTGCCAGGTACAGGACCGGGAAGGCGACGGTCTTGTAGGAGCGGGCGCGCAGGACGGTGACGACAGCTCCGGCGAAGTAGAGGATCAGGCCCATTGCCGCGGCCATCCCGATGGCCGGCACGCCCAGGCCGGCCAGCAGCCCTGCCGCACCCAGCAGTTTGGCCACGGCAAGCGGAGTCCACCAAGTGCGGGGCACCCCGTAGGAGACCAGCGGCTCGACGACGAAGGGCGCTCGGCGCAGCAGTGAGACGCCTGAGAATCCCACCCACAGGGCGGTGAGGACGGTGATGACGATTGCGGTCACAGACATAGGTGCAGCTCCTGAACGGTACGAGTGGCATCGAACGAATCGGCGTGCCGCCAGGGCGGCTTTCGAAGTCTGTTCCGGGGGCCGTGGAGCATCAACGTCTGCTTTTGCAAGAATCGATCACACATGGGTTATCGATGGCGGATGAGGGCGAAGCACCGGACGCCCCGAGCCCCAGGACCGAGAACGACGCAGGGGCAGGCACATGGACATGCGGGACATTGAGATATTCCTGACGCTTGCCGACGAACTGCACTTTGGGCGGACCGCGAAGCGTCTGTATGTGTCCCAGGCCCGGGTAAGTCAGGCCATCAAGGCGCAGGAACGCCGCATCGGGGGGCCGCTCTTCCTGCGCACCAGCCGGTCGGTGCGGCTCACCCCGCTCGGCGAGCACCTGGCGCAGAAGCTGCGGACCGGCTACGACGGCATCCAGCAGGCGCTGGCCGAGGCCGCCGCCACCGCCGCACTTGCCGAGGGCACCCTCACCATCGGCGTCATGGGTGCACTCGGCCACGAACTAGCGCCCCTGGCAGCCGACTTCACCGCACGCCACCCGGACTGCCGGGTGGCCTTCCGGGAGGTGCACTTCAGCCATCCGTTCACCGCCCTGAGACAGGGCAAGACGGACGCGGCACTGCTGTGGCTTCCGGTGCGGGAGCCCGACCTGACCATCGGGCCGGTCGTGCTGAGGGAAGGCCGAGTGCTTGCCGTCGGCGCGAACCATGCCCTTGCCCAGCGGGCTGAAGCGGACCTGGAAGACCTGGGGGACCATTCTGCCCTCACCGTGGACCACGGCCTTCCGGAGTCGTGGATCAGTGCCATGCTGCCCTCCCGTACCCCCCTCGGACGCCCCGTCACCCCGGCCGGCCCCCCCATGGAGTCCTTCCACGAAGTCCTCACCCATGTCGCCGCCGGAACCGGCATCTGCCCCCTCAACGCCCACGTCCTGCGCTATTACACACACCCCGGCATACGGTTCCTGCCCATGCCGCACGCGCCCACAACCGAATGGGCGCTGGTCTGGCGCACCGAAGCCGAGCTGCCACGGGTGCTGGCATTTGCCGCATTCGTGCGCGAGTACGACCCTCAGAGCATCCCGTGACCCGTTCTCCCCCTTGCTCGGGTACACGCCGACGCATGAGACCAACGTGACCCTTCGCGACGTTGTGCACCCTGCCCCTGACACCTCCCCGGGCCGATCCTCGATGGAACCGAGTGGGCTGCCCGTACCCGGAGCACGGGCCGGGGCGCGACCGTCATGCCCCGCCGTCCGCATTTCTCTGCCCGGGAGCCGAAGGGCTGGTGTCTAACTCAACAGCGACATCTTCTGACGTCGACCACATGCTGCGGTGAACGGGGGGAGTTCTCCGGCCGCCCGTCGAGGGCGTCCTGACGCAGGAGCGTGCCACCTTGCGCCGCCCGTCCTCCGTAGGCCGCCAGACGCCGAGGCGACACCACGGCTAGCCGCCCACGGCTGGCTCCGGGCAATTGGCTCGTGCTTTGAGGCATCTCGGCGGCCTCCGAGGTCCCGAAGGCGCGTTTGCGGGTCTGGGCGCGTCCGAGGTCGGCGGTCTGTCGAGGGCCTCCCGGCACGAGGGCTGGCTGCAGTGTTGCGCAGGCGGGCGAGAGTGACGACCTGGTGATGGGCTTCCCGGCGGCGGCCATCCGGGGGCGTGGAGCACGACGTCTATTCCTGGCCGGCGCCGACGATAGTTGCCACGCCCCCCGACCTGTCTCCCCCACCCAGTAGGCCAGCCCTGCGGGCGGTAAAGGTGGATGCCGGAGTGGAGCACCGCAGCCGCAAACCAGCTGGTGCGACTCACCCAGCACCCGCAGCACGGCGGCGGCCTGACGCGTCGCGTCGAGAGTGCCGGTAGCCTCCGTCACATGGTGGCGCGGCAGCGAGCCGGCAGGCGACGACGCAGGCTGCGCCGATGAGGGGGGCTGTGTGGAGCGGTACGAGATCGAGACCTTCCTCGCCCTGGCCGATGAGCTGCACTTTGCACGGACCGCTGAGCGGCTGGGCGTCACTCCCGGTCGGGCCAGTCAAACGATCAAGGCGCTGGAGCGAAGAATCGATGGGGCACTGTTCGAGCGCAGCAGTCGTCATGTCCGCCTGACGCCGGTGGGCGAACAGTTGCGTGACGACCTGGCACCTGCCCATCAGCGGATGCTGTGCGCCGTCGCCGACGCGAGGGCTGCCTGTGGGGGCATCGGTGAGGTGCTGCGTATCGGCTTCACCGCCCCGTGGTCCGGGGAACTCGTTCCTGCGGTCCGCCGAGACGTTCCTCGCCCGGTATCCACGCTGCACCGTCGAGCCCCACGAGGTCGCCTACCACCTGGTCGTGACGGCCTTGCAGGAGCGGCAGATCGACGTAGCGGTCGCGGTGCCGCCCGTCGACCCGACCGGCATCACCGTGGGACCGGTTCTCTCCCGTGAACGTCTGGCGCTCGTCGTGCCCGCCTCGCACGCCCTGGCACGGCGGGGAACCGTGTCCTTGAGGACCTCGCCCACCTGCCGCTGGTCACCGCCTGCGGAATGCCCCGGTTGTGGGGCGACCGGCTGTTCCCTTCCCGCACACCTCTGGGACTGCCTGTCGAGCACAGAGGCGCCACCGTCGCCCCTCTCCGATCGGAGCCCTACCAGGCACATGCCGGCCTCGCCTACGTACCGTTCGAGGATGCCGATCCGGTCGAGTACGCGCTGATGTGGCGGACAGACAACCACTCGGCCGGGCTACGTGCCCTGGCCCGGACCTTCGCCGACGAGACCTGATGGTCAGCTGACGCGCTGGCTCGGCTCGATCTCCGCCGGTGGTGAGGTGTCGGCGATCGAGGTCGACGACGCGCGACATCGCCTCCACTGCCCGCCGGAGGGTGAGCTTCACTGGCGCGCGAGTGTGAGGCTCCGACCGGTGGTGGCGCCTGCGCCTGGGGTCTCGCCCGGGCGGGAAGTTGTACCAAGGGCCGAGACCGAAGCGCTGAGAAAGCCGGAGCTGGGCGGGTGACGGCGTCGGTTGCGGGCTGCGGAAGTGCGTCGCGCGACACGGTCCACTCGGTAGCCTACCTGGTCCGCTACAGACAGCACGCACTCTGGCTCAGTGCTGATGAACTGCACAGTATCGTCGACGTGATGCCGGGTTTGATGAGGGCTGTTTCGGCCGGGCCCCCGGCGCATTGCCAACTCGGCAATGTCGCCTGTCCGTGGTTTTGGGCGTCCACCAAACTCGTTCACGAGCGACGTTGCTCCTGTGGTTCTGGCTCAATTACACAACCGGCGGCTGCGGGCCGGTTCGGCGGGCGGCGGCTGAAACTGAGGGACGGCCGAAGCGCATCTCAGCGTGCTTGAGTCACCTGATGGCCTGAAGTCTTCAGTGATCGGCTGAAAGCATGCCCCTCTGTGAAGGTTTGCCATCTGTCTATCGGGTGTAAAGCAAGCGTCCAACAAACCATGGGGGAGTTTTGTTCTCATCAAGGCCTGTCCAGTTGAGAGCCGCGCGCTCGAAGCGTGCGGCACGGATCGCGGCCTGCGCAGCGCTCGTTCTCTCCGCCAGCATGCTGCCGGCGTTTCCGGCCTCGGCCGACAGCCCGGCGGGGGACCGGACCACGGCCGCGTCCACGGACGCGGCCACCGGAATGAGGCCGCGTCTGGATGTCGACGGCGACGGCATCGGCGACCTCCTGTACAGGGACGTCGAGGGTCAGCTGTGGGCCACGGAGAGTTTGTGGGATTCCTCGGGCTATTACGGGATCCGCAGCCAGGACCGGTCCGAGAGGCCCAAGGAGCTGCTCACACCGGGCGACCTCGACGGGAACGGCGAGGACGAGATCCTGACCCTCTCCGCTTCGGGCACACTGGCCCTCTATGAGAGTGCCGGCGAGAGAACGGGCACCACCGGCAAGGTTCTGTGGTCCGGCACGGGCTGGCAGAAGTACAACAAAGTCTCCGCACCCGGCGACCTGAACGGGTGACGGCCGCCGAGGCGACCTGATCGCCCGTACGCCCTCCGGTGACGTCTACGCGTACACGGCCACGGGTACGGTCGGCGTGCCGTACGAGCCCGGTGTCAAGGTGGGCCACGGCTGGGACGTCTACGACCAGATCGTGGGGCTGGACGACGCCAACGGCGACGGGTTCGGCGACGTCGTCGCCCGTACCCCCGGCGGCGACCTGTACTTCTACGCAGGCACCGGTGACCTCGCGAAGCCGTTCAAGGCCCGCGAACAGGTGGGCTACGGCTACGACGTCTACAACCAGCTCGTCGCCGTCGGTGACACGGACGGCGACGGTCACGCCGACTTCATGGCCCGCAAGGAGAACGGCGACACGTACTCCTACCGGTCGACGCGGGCCGGGACCTTTGCACCACGCGTCTTCGACAAGGCGGGATGGGAGGAGGCAGCACTGTTCGCCGGTGCGGGCGGCAACCCGGACTACGGCAAGCACGAACTGCTGGCCATCACCAACGCCGGCCTGTTCTGGTGGTACCAGTTCAAGAACAACGGCGAGCTGGCCAAGCACTCGACCCACTCACCGGACGGCGAGCCCAGCGGCGCGCACATAAGAACGACCCTGTACGCCGGGTCGTTCAGCAACGATGGCGAGCCTGCCCAGGTTCACGTCTACCAGGGCCAGTTGTGGGTCGGCGGCAACTTCATCGGCCGCGGCTGGGACGCCTATGACAACCTGACCGCTCCGGGGGACCTGAGCGGAGACGGCAAGGCCGACCTGCTCGCACGCGACGCCAAGGGCGACCTGTATCTGTACGAGGGCAACGGTCTCGGCACCGCGTTCGCGCCCAGGGCCAAGGTTGGGTACGGGTACGACACGTACACCAAGATCGTGGGCGGCGGAGACCTCAGCGGTGACGGCATCGCCGACGTCGTGGCCGTCGCCAAGGACGGCACCCTTTACCTGTACGAGGGAACGGGCACCGCCTCGGTACCGCTCAAGGCCCGCAAGGTGATCGGCACGGGGTTCGACATCTACAACAAGTTCGCCGCGCCGGGCGACCTCAACGGTGACGGCAAGGCCGACCTGATCGGCGTCAACGGCTACGGTGACCTGTACCGCTACACCTCCACCGGCACGGGCTCGATCAGCCCGCGGGTGCAGATAGGCGACAACTGGAACATCTACAAGGCGATCTCCTGAGTCATCTGCGTACCCGGCCGGGTCTGCACGAAGCGTCCCGCCCCGTTCGGGCGGGACGCTTCACGAACCACGGCGGCCCCGGCACAGCCGACCGGCACCTCAGCGCCGGAACAGGACTGCCCGCCCCGAAGGCTCCACGCCTGCTGACTCAGTGACCGGCTGAAGCCGCTTCGCAGCCGGGCGCCTGACCGCACTGGAAGCGATGTCGCGGCTGCTGAATCCGGGCGGACGCCTTGTGCTCCACTCACGCAACTGGGAGCTCGTGCGCTCCGTCGGCTCATGGGTAGACGCCCGTGATCGACTCATCCGCCGCAACGACCGCGATGCGGTCGTCAGCTACTACTGGCAGATCGAGCAGCGCTGGGAGGAGGAACACTTCCTCGAGCTCGTGGTCGCCCAGATCGAGCCGGATGGGGCAGTGCGAGCCTGCTCGGAGCGGTTGTCCATCTGGCCCTACCGGTACGAGGACCTCATGGGGCAGTTGCGGCGTGTCGGGCTCACGGTGCAGTCCACCACCTTCGACCCCGAGAGCGATGGATACCTGGTGGTCGCCGGCCGCCACCAGGCGCGAGGCACGTCGGAGCCGGCGCGCTGAGCCGCCTTTCGTCGTCGTTGCCGACCTGCCGGCTCGCGACCGCCTGCAGCGCTTCGCGAAGTGTTCAGCGCTTGAAGCGGTTGCTGCGGGTGCGGTCCTCACCCTGTATCTGACCTGCTCAAGCTGAGGTTGGAAACAGCTCACTGATTGCGGTGATCAATCCTGCCGTCGCTTTTTCCAGATCCCGTAGCCAAACATGGCAAGGATCCCGACCAGGATCAGGATCGCGACGACGGAGCCTGCGGTCCCTTCCGGGATCCAGCGCCCACGCCCGTCAGCGGCCAAGACCATAACAGTTCTCCTCCTTGCGGTGCGAGCCTGCGAAAGGGGACTAATTCCACGCAACGGGGTTGCCACGGACCCTGGTTCGTGCAAGAGGCGAGGCCGCCGCCCTGGACGCCGCAGCACACTGCCCGCACCCACAACCCGATGGGAGACCAGCAGTGATCAACGTGGTGATGGCTCGTGAGGCGCTCCCCGTACGGGGCCCCAGTGTCTTTGTGGGCGGACTGACCCCGCGCCTGAGCCGCCCTGTCGACTCCTGGCGGTCGGCCGTGATCGCCGAACTCGACACCCGGTGGGACGGCGACGAGCCGTTGACGGTGTTCCCGCCCGAGTTGCGCGGCGGCTTCCGCGCCGCCCACTACGACGATCAGGTCGGCTGGGAGGCCGACGCCCGCGAACAGGCCGACGTCGTCTCGTCCGGATCGCCCACCACCACGGCACCCCCCGTTTACCGGGCTGACCCCGCGCCAGTTCGGCAAGCTGATCACCGCCCTCCGGCGGTCCGGTGCTCCGCCGGGTCCACAGACGGTGCCGGAGCGTTCCCGCCCGGCTCGGTGACGCAAGGTTGGGGCCGTCGGCTTCCTCGTATCGACAAGGCGCCTCTGTCCATGCCGAGCTTGTCCGGGGTGGGGCATCCGCCCATCCGCGCAGTGGTCGCAGGGCGCAGTGTGGTCCCCGGCACCCAACTGGAGATCGTTCCGCGCTTCCTCAAAGGTGCCGGTGATAGGCCTTGTTGGCGATGCGCCAGCTGCCGTCGGCGTGGACCAGCAGGAAGATGTCGGTGAATGTGTCTGGGCCATGCGAGAGCGTCATGGTCGCGGTTGCGACGGTGCCGTGGACGTCGAGGGCGTCCAGGCGACGGGCGCGGGTCGGCTCGTCTGGGGCCGGCTGGCCTGAGAAGAGAGAACAGTACTCGTCCAAGGGCCAGGAGACGAAGGCCCCGTCGCGGATTCCCTCGATGTGGGCGCTGGGCAGGAACGCGTCGCGGAAGTGGGTGGGGTCGCCGGTGGCGTGTCCGCGGATGTAGGCACGGAGCGGCTCGAGTACGGCGTCTTCCGCGGCGGGGGCTGTGGCGGCGAGTGCGATGTCGGCTTCGGCATCGGCTGAGGGGTGGGCCAGGCCGGCTGCGCTACGCAGGGGGGTGTGGGACGCGGTGGCCAGCAAAGTCATGTCCTTGGCCAGCGCGCTGATGGTGAATTCGGCCGTGACCGCGTCGGGCTGGTCGGTGAGGAAGGGACGTTTGCGGGTCACGAACCCGCCGAGCTGGCCGAGCTCGAGGGTATCCAGTACCTGGGCCCGGGGCAGATCGAGGGCATCGGCTTGCCGCAGCGAGTCGCGCAGCGCGAGGACGGCGCCGGCGAGGCTGTGGTTGGCGATCAGCTTGAGGCCAGCGGCGGTGGAGGCGTCATCGACAGACCGTACGGTGCCCAGCGCTTCCAGCACCGGTCCGACTCGATCGAGCACGTCCTGGGCGCCGGCGGCGAGGATCTGCAGGGTTCCGGCAGCGGCAGCCGGCACCGAGCCGAGGACGGGCGCGTGGATGTAGGCCGGGCCGAGTTGCCGGGCCAGGGCCGAGGCTTCGGCAGGGGCGATGGTGCTGGTGTTCAGCACGATCGCGTCCGTTTGCAGGGAGTCTCGGACGTTGTCGAGGACTTGGCGGCAGGCGCGGCCGTCGGACAACGCCAGGAGCACGACGTCCGCTGTCGCCACGGCGTCGTTCGGATCACCGAGCGTCTTGAGGGCGCCTGATGTGCGCCCGGAGCGTGTCCAGCCGACGACGTCCCAGCCCTGGGTGGTCAGCCGTGTCGCGATCGCCTCGCCCATGCGCCCCAGGCCGAGGACGGCGATGGTGTGTGGTGTGGTCATGCGCGCCAGGCTGGTGCACCGGGCGGACTGCGACAAGCGCAGATTGCGCATACCAGCTCTGCGGAACCCGCATATCAACTGGTCATACTGGCGCCATGGAACTGACGGTGTGGCGGACCTTCGTGACCGTGTGCCGACTCGGGTCGCTGTCGGCGGCGGCCGCCGAGCTCCATCACACGCAGTCGGCCGTCTCCCGGCAGATCGCCGGGCTGGAGCGGCAGCTCGGCGTGCCCCTGCTGGAGCGGCATGCGCGCGGTGTGCGCCTGACGCCGGCCGGAGAGGCGTTCCGTCACCACGCTCTGGCCACGCTCAACGAGGCCGACCGTGCCGTACGCGCGGCACGCGAGGCAGGCGACGAAGCGTTCAACCGGCCACTGACCGTCGGTGCGACTCCCTCTCTCGCCGCAGGGATCGTCCCCGAGGCCGTCCGCGCTCTGCTGCGGCAGGGCGGCTCTATGCGGTGGAGCCTGCTTCCCGGCTTGAGCGCACAGCTGCATCACCGTGTGATCACCGGCGATCTCGACATCGCCGTCGTCACCGACGCGCCGCCGGGCCTGCCCCATGACCAGCAGGTCGAACGCCAGTTCCTCGGGCTGGACGACATGGTCGTCGCACTTCCTGTAAACCATCCGTTGGCCGGGAGCGCCCCAGTGCACATGCGGAGCCTGGCCGATCAGACCTGGGCCGAGGACAACGACGGCTCGGCGGCACTCCTGCACCAGCACGCCGCCCGCGCCGGAGTCAGTGCCCGCATCGACCTCACCGCGGCGGATCTGCCCGGCAAACTGGCCCTGGTCGCAACCGGCCACGCCATCGCGCTGATCCCCGGGGTGCTTACGCACACTCTGCGGCCCGACATCACCACTGTGCGTCTCGCCAATCCCCCGACCCGCGGCATCTATACGATCACGCCACGTCGCGATCCCCACCCCTGCGCAGCGTCCCTGCTCGACCAGCTCAGCGCAGCCTTCGCTTCGGTCCGCCCTGACTACGCCGCTCACAGGCTGAGCCGTACGGATGGTCACCTTGCTGGGCCGGCGCTTCACGACCACATCACGGAGTCGTAAGCCGGGGCATTTCCGGCGTCGGGATGCCGCCGGCCTTCCCAAGTGACAGATCTGGCTCGGCGTTTGGGTGTCTGAGGCGTCTGCCCGTTGCCTGCGATGCCCCAGGTCGCAGTCGACGCGGCTTGGTAGATCGACTGGGACAGGATTCGCACGACCCTCGTTCGGACTGGCTCCGCAGGCGGTTGGGAGGGGCGCTGTCCCTGATCAGTGGCGGGAAGAGAGCCACCGTGGCCGATATTGCCGCTGGGACGTATTCCGTCCGGCCCCACATCGCCCGTATCCCGTCGATGATGTGGGGCTCGTGGAGTACGCGCTCATGCGGCGGGACGGGGATGCCTCGTCGAGGTTGCGGGCCTTCACCGGGGCGGTGATCGAGGTCGCCGCGGTACCTGGTGGGTGTTCATGCGGCTGCCGGGACATCGGCGCGCCGGGACCTCCGGAGTGTCAGTGTTGCGCCCGCGGTGGCGAGTAGCCCGGCGGCCGCGAGCAGCATGCTCCAGTGCATCCCCGTGAGAAATGAATTCGCTCCGGCCAGCAGGGCACCGAAGACTGCCACGGCGATGGCACCGCCCACTTGGCGGGCTGTGTTGAGTACGGCGCCGGCGGTTCCCGCGCGGTCGGCGGGTACGGCGTCGAGCAGCATGGCGGTGAGCGCTGGTACCGCGAGTGCGCCGCCGAGCCCGACGGGCACCATCAGAACGGCGACGACCCATACAGGGGTGTGCGTGCCCACGGTCAGAAGGGAGAGGAGCCCTGCCGTGCCGACGAGCTGACCGGCTGCCATAGGGACACGTGGTCCGTAACGGGCGGCAAGCCGGGCGGAGGCCAGGTTCACGACCGCGACCAGGGCCGTCATCGGGATGAACATCAGCCCTGCGTGCAGGGCAGTCTGGCCGCGTTCTTGCTGAAGGTAAAGACTGAAGTTGAACACCCCACCGTAATATGCGGCGTTGAGCATGAAGCCGACCACCAGGGACACTGTCACTACCCGCGTTCGGAACAGCGGCAGCGGCAGCATCGGATGGCTGCCTCGCGCCTGGGCGACGAGGAAGCCCACGGCCGCAGCAACAGCCACGGCCAGGGAGACCACCACCCCGGTGCGGCCGAAGCCCTGGGCTCCTCCTTCGATCACGCCGTACGTCAGCCCGCCCATGGCCAGGACTGCTGTCACCTGTCCGAGACAGTCCAGTCGCGACGGCAGCCGCCGGGACGCGGGGACCCGGGCGAGGAGGACCAGGGCCAACACGGCGGCCGGCAGGTTGACGTAGAAGATCCACCGCCAGCCGGCGGTCGCGGTCAACGCCCCGCCAACGATCGGACCCGCCGCCACGGCGACCGCGCCACCGACCGTCCAGACGGCTATCGCCCGTGCCCGTTCAGCCTGATCCGGGTAGCCCTGGCGGACCAGTGACAGCGAGGCAGGCATCATCACCGCGGCTGCGGCGCCCTGCACCAGCCGGGCCGTGACGAGCACGGCGAGCCCGGGGGCCAGCCCACATGCCATGGAGGCCATCGTGAAAAGGACCAGGCCCGCGCCGAATGCTTGCTTTGCCCCGATACGGTCGGACAGTGCGCCCGCGGACAGCATCAGGGCGGCGAACATCAGCGTGTAGCCGTCCACCACCCACTGCAGCCCGGACATCCCGACATCGAGGTTGTCCCCGATGTCGGGCAGGGCCACCGTGACGATCAACGCGTCCAGGGAGATCAGGAAGAAGCCCATCAGGGCGGCACCCAGTACGGCGGGTGAACCGCCCCTGGTGCTTGCGGGCGCGGACTGCGTACAGGTGGTCATCAGCCGGCCACCCGCACGGGCAATGCCTGGTTGCCGTCGCCCCAGGTCGCGGCCATGACCACGGCGTCGATCAGCCAGTGGTCGCCGCTGCGGGTCAGCTGCCAGCGGTAGTCGCCGCCGAGCGTCCACAGCGACGCGCCGTGGGCCGCTGCGAGACGGTGGGTGGCCTGGAAGGAAGCAGTGCACACAGCCCGGTCACCGGCGAGATCGACGAGCTGGTTGGCGAGCAGATGCTGGGTGGAGTCGTAGGCCGACAGCGTGGCCGCCCACGCACCGGTGATCTCCTTGGGCGTGAGGCGGACCGGCTTACCACCGTTCAGACTTGTGTAGTCGAGCACGACCGTGTCCGCGAAGAGCGCGTCCAACTTTTCCCATTCCCGGCGGTCGGCATACACGGCCATCCGAGTGCAGGTCTCGGCTACGGCGTACTTGTCAACGAGGGACTCAGCGGTTTCGGGCACGGTGGTCATCCTGTCCTTGCGTGTCGAGCGGGCGGCGTTGTTCACAGCGTGCGGGCGAAGTGTTCGGCAGCGGCATCGGCGGCCAGGCGGACCTGGGGTGACTGGTCGTAGAAGTCGAACTGGATGCCGTCCGTCCACAGGAATTCCGCCGGCCCAGTGAGCGCGGCATGGAAGCGGCGGGCGCCGTCGGGGATGGCGGCGTCCTCGCTGTGTACGAGCAGCGTGGGTGCGGTCACGCGTGGGGCGAGGGCGATGGCGTCGTGGTCGAGCCACTCGGTCCAGGCCATCACGGCGTACCGGTTGGGCCACTGCGGAATCCCGCCCCGCTCCGGGTTGAGGTAGAAGTCGATGTCGAAGGGCATGGCCGCATCCGGGGTGCTGCCGCTGACCACCGGCACGTAGGTGACCTCACCGGTCTCTTCGTACCGCCGCCGTGCCTCGGCCGCCGCTTCCTTCTTCGTCGCGATGCCCTCCGGGCCGCCGTAGTTCTCCTCGCAGATACGGCGGTCATGCAGCCACGGAGCGATGAGCGCCAGCGACCGCACCCGGGCGTCCTGCGCGGCGAAGGCGCTGGCGTACATCGCACCGGCGCAGACACCGAGTACCCCAAGAGGACCGTCGGCGATGGCCGGGTGGTCGGCGAGGAAGTCGGCCGCGGCGCACAGATCACCGGCCTTCAACGCCGGCGACTCGTAGTCACGCGGCGCGCCCTCGGACTCGCCGTAACCGGTGAAATCGAACGACAGCGCCGCATAACCACGAGCGGCCAACTCCTGTGCGTAGCGGTCGGCCATCTGCTCCTTGACCGAGGTCCAGGTACCGGCGACCAGCACGCCTGCGGCCGCAGCGGCCGCATCGACGTCGGGCAAATAGAGATTGCCTGCGAGCTTGCCCTGGGCACCGACGAAGCTCACCTGTTCACGTACAGACACGTATCACTCCTGTTGAGCGGGGAGAGGGAATGCCGCCACGCTGGCACCCGGGAGCCCTTGGGAACAACACCGCATATGTAAAAGGAGGTTGAGCTGGACTAAACCTCCCGGCAAATCCGCCTGCGCGGAAGCGCGGTGAAGCACATTGCGCCACGGTCCGCACGTTCAGCCCTGGCCGATCAGGTGCTGGGGCAGACCTGCCCAGGGGTCAGGTGGTCAGTGTCCACTCGTACATCGCCGCCTCCAGCAGCGCTCAGTCCCGGGGCCCGGGGGAGGGCGACGCGCGTCGGCTGAAGCCGCACGTCCGGGGTAACCGCTTCAACGTGCTTGCTCTGACCGCCTACCGCTCGGCGCAACGACCGTTTGGGCATTCGTGGTTGCCATTCTCGTCGTGCTGGTGGCCGGTTGGTACATTCAGCGCCGACGGTAGTCGCAACGCCTCCAGACCTATCTCCCCGGCGTAGTAGGCCGGCCTCCATGGACGGCAAGGGTGGGAGCCTGAGCGGATCACTGCCCTCACGGACCGGTGACAAAGCGACTTACCCAGCGCCCCGGCGTATGGCGGCGGCCCGATGCATTGACCGGACGCGTCGCGGTCGAGGGTGCCGGTAGCCTCCGTCAAGAAGTGGTGCGGCAGCGAGTCGGCAGGGCGACGGTGCAGGCCGCGGCGACGAGGGGGGCTGTGTGGAGCGGTACGAGATCGAGACTTTCCTCGCTCTGGCCGATGAGCTGCACTTTGCACGGACCGCCGAGCGGCTGGGCGTCACTCCCGGTCGGGTCAGCCAGACGATCAAGGCGCTGGAGCGGCGGATTGGTGGCGCGCTGTTCGAGCGCAGCAGTCGTCATGTCCGGCTGACGCCGGTTGGCGAACAGTTCCGCGATGATCTGGCACCTGCCCATCAGCGGATGCTGTGCGCCTTGGCCGACGCGAGGGCGGCCTACGGGAGCCTCGGTGAGGTGCTGCGTATCGGCTTCACGGCCCCGTGGTCCGGGGAACTCGTCCTGCGGTCCGCCGAGACGTTCCTCGCCCGGTATCCGCGCTGCACCGTCGAGCCCCACGAGGTCGCCTACCACCTGGTCGTGACGGCCTTGTGGGAGCGGCAGATCGACGTGGCGGTCGCGGTGCCGCCCGTCGACTTGACCGGCATCACCGTGGGGCCGGTTCTCTCCCGTGAACGTCTGGCGCTCGTCGTGCCCGCTTCGCATCCCCTGGCACGGCGGGAAACCGTGTCCCTTGAGGACCTGGCCCTCCTGCCGCTGGTCACCGCCTGTGGGATGCCCCGGTTGTGGGGCGACCGGCTGTTTCCGTCTCGTACACCTCTGGGACTGCCTGTTGAGCACGGCCTGACCGCGGGCGGCTGGCAGGGTGTGCTCCTGCTCGTCGCGGCGGGCAGAGGCGCCACCGTCGCCCCTCTCCGATCGGAGCCCTACCAGGCACGTGCCGGCCTCGCCTACGTGCCGTTCGAGGACGCAGATCCGGTCGAGTACGCGCTGATGTGGCGGACAGACAACCGCTCAGCCGGGCTGCGCGCCCTCGCCCGGACCGTCGCCGACACAAGTGATGGTCAGCTGATGCGCCGGCTCGACTCGATCTGAACCAAGGTCTTTGCCCGGGCGCCGACCGCGACACTTCGCAGGACAGCCACCGCGCGCCATAGCTGAGGACTGAGCGGATGTCAGGTCGTTGGCGGACGGGTCGGCGTCCCCTGCCCCTGGCCTTGGTCGCCGGGCGAGTGGGGACGTCGTCAGCCGCCGCGTCTCAGCTTCCGTGAGGGTCCTGTACGAGAGGACGACCGCCGGAAGCGTGCCCGTGATCTTCCGTCCGCTCCTCCGAGTCCCGCCCACCAGGCGACACTGATGCCCAGCACAGGCAGAGTCTTCTCTGCAGAGAGCCATATGCAGAGAAGACTCTGCAATCTATGCTGTTGGCATGTCCGACGAACCGGAACGCGCCTCACACCCCGCCAAGCCCACCCGGCGCATCGACGCGCGCAGCCTGCGGGGACTGGCCCATCCGCTGCGGATGAACATCTTTGAGCTGCTCAGCCTGGACGGTCCGGCTACCGCCACCAGGCTCGCTGAACGCCTCGGGGAGAACACCGGCACCGTCAGTTGGCACTTGCGCCACCTCGCCGAGCACGGCTTCATCGAGGAGGAGACCGGACGGGGCTCGAAACGCGAGCGCTGGTGGAGAAGGGCCGACGTCTCCAATGAGCTGAACACCGCCGATTTCCGCGACGATCCCGACACCCGGGGCGCGCTGTCGGTCTACCTGCACGAGCTGCTGCAGCAGCACTTCAACCGGGTCGTGAACTACATCGGCGAGGACTGGGACGACACATGGCGGAGCGCCGGCACCGTATCGGACTGGAGTGACCTGCGGATGACCCCGAAACAGCTGGAGGCACTCAACGCGGAGCTGATGGCCGTTATCGCCCGCCATACCCCTGCTCCGGACGCCGAGCCCGCCCCGGACGCGCTCCCCGTCGTCGTCCAGCTCCAGTCCTTCCCGCGCAAGCAGCGTGGCTCCGCATGAGCCACGGCATACGCGGCGGCCTCCTGCGTCGCCACCACGATTTCCGACTGCTGTGGTGCGGCGAGACCGCCGGCAAGTTCGGCGCGTCCGTCACCGGGGTGGCGATGCCGCTTGTCGCCGTCTCCACCCTGCACGCCAATACGTTCGAGGTCGGCCTGTTGGGCGCCGCAGCCTGGGCCCCCTGGCTGATCATCGGGCTCCCGGTCGGTGTCTGGGTGGACCGGCTGCGCCGCCGACCGATCATGCTGGCCACCGCCGCAGTCTCCCTCGTACTCTTCGCAGGCATCCCGGTCGCCGCATGGTCCGGCCGGCTGAGTACCGGGTTGTTGCTGGCCGTCGCCCTCCTGGCAGGCACGGCAGCGGTGTTCTTCCAGACCGCCTACACCGCCTATCTCCCCACCCTTCTGGAACCCGACGACCAGCCCGAGGGCAACGCCAAACTGCACGGCAGCGCATCCGCCGCGCAGATTGCCGGGCTCGGCTCCGGCGGTCTGATCGCAGAGCTGGCAGGTGCGGCGAACGGGATGTTCGCCAACGCCGCGACCTTCCTCGTCTCCCTCCTGTGCCTGGCAGGCATCCGACATCGCGAGCCGCGCACCACCAGGACCGGACAGCGCCGGACCTCACTGGTCGGTGAGGTCCGCGAGGGCCTGCGGTTGATCGCCTACGACGCCTGGTTCCGTACGTTCACCCTCTTCGGAGCCGCCTCCAACATGGCCCTCATGGGATACCAGTCGATCCAAGTGGTCTTCCTGGTCCGCAGCGTGGGCCTGACCCCGGGGGCGGTCGGCGTACTCGTCGCGGCGACCAGCGCAGGAGGCGTAGCCGGGGCCTTCGCCGCGCGCCGGATCGCTCACCGGATCGGCACCGCCCGCGCGACCTTGCTGTTCGAGCTGGGACTTCCCTCACTCGGTCTGCTCATCCCGTTGACCACCGGCGGAGCCGGGATCGTGTTTTTTGTGACAGGTGGCTTCGGCGTCAGCGCGGGCGTCGTCGCCGGCAACATCATCAAGGTGAGCTTCCAGCAACGCTACTGCCCGCCGGATCTCCTCGGCCGTCTCACCGCGAGCACAGCATTTCTCAGCTACGGAGCGATTCCCATCGGAGCACTGCTCGGCGGCGTGCTCGGAACCGCGCTCGGCCTCCGTACCGCCATGGCCATCACCACAGCGGGGATCCCGCTCGCCGCACTGATCCTGCTCTTCTCCCCGATCCGGCACTCCCGAGACCTGCCCATCTCCCACCAGCCAAAGAGCAATTTCAAACAGTTGCTGACCTCCGAGGGCGAACCGGTTCGACCTCTTCGCTAGCTCTTCGTCGCGGGGATAGGGTCCGGGCATGTATCCGATCTGTCGCACCAGCGCCCGCCTCGGTCTGCGTGAACTCTCCCACGAGGACGTCGATGCGGTGCTGGCCATCTACGGCAGCGTCGCAGCCACCGAGCACATGTCCTTCGCCCCGCGCACGCGCGATCAGGTCGAACAGATCGTGTCGGAATTCGTCGCTTCGGCACAGCAGACGCCTCGTAACCTGTACGCGCTGGGGGTGGTCCAGCAAGACTCGGGTGAGGTGATCGGGTTCGGCCGCCTCGCCATTGATCCTCATCAGCCGCGTGGGGCCACGATGGGCTTCGCACTCCGCCCCGACACCTGGGGGTCTGGTTTCGGACTCGAGACGGTCCGACTGCTCCTCGGCTTGGGGTTCGAGGAACTCGACTTCCATCGTATCTGGGGGGCACGGTCCCCGCGCAACGCAGCGTCAGCAAAGACCCTGACCGCTGCGGGGATGGTCGAGGAAGGAATCATTCGCGAGCACATTTTGAAGGCCGGCCAATGGCGTGACTCCATCGTCCACGCCATCCTCGACCGCGAGTGGAGAGAACGGGCCGCTCAGTAGCACACGGCCCCCACGAGGGGGCCCTGATCCGCCGCGGTGCTGACGGCCGTGTGAACGGTTAGCGGTGGGATGTCGAGCGTCGCTCGTCGTCGGGCGCGTGGCGCGGGTAATGCGACGAAAGGCTATGCGTCCGGCTGTAGCGGTCTCCGATCCGGAAGTAACGGCTCGACTCGCGCCCACTGCGCATCCGTCAATGGCATGCCTGGACCAACGACCAGGCGAACTGGAGGCAGCGGCTACCCGTCGCTGAAGCCGGCCGGGTCGACAGCTGTCCACTAAAAGAGCGTTTTATACTGAGATAGGTGTTTCGTTGCGGTTCAGATGGCGAGTGGGATCGGATCGGCTGGGGTGCGAATGCCTGTTGTGGCGGGCGGGGCGGGTGACGGCTTGCGAAGGCCTGTTTCGGGTCTTCGCTCCTGTCTGATCCCAACACGCCCCCGGTCGCACCTGTTTGCGCCCTGCCACGGGATGGCGGGCATCGGTATTACAGAAACATGCCTCACAGACCGCGGCCGTATCCGAGCGACCTGTCCGATGCCCGCTGGGCACTACTGGAACCAACTCTGACAGCCTGGCGGGCAGAACGAAGAGGGAAGGGCCTGGACATCGGCCTGCCGCCCGAACACTACCTGCGGCGGATCATGGACGCCATCCTCTACGTCGACCGCACCGGCATTCCGTGGAGGTACCTGCCGCACGACTTCGCCCCATGGGAAACCGTCTACGGATACTTCGCCGCCTGGCAGAAGCACGGCGTCTTCGACCAGCTAAACGGCCTCCTGCGCCGACTGGTCCGAAAGGCCGAAGGCCGCGACCCCGAACCCACCGCCTGCATACTCGACGCTCAGAGCGTCAAGACCTCAGCCAACGTGCCCGCTGCTGGTCAGGGCATCGACGCGGGCAAGAAGATCGCAGGCCGTAAACGCCACATCGGCGTCGATACCGCCGGGCTGCTCCTGGCCGTACTGGTCACTGCCGCCAGCGTCTCCGACAACATCGGCGGTATCCACCTGCTCTCGAACATCGCCGATAGCCACCCTCGCGTCGCGAAAGCGTGGGCCGACAGCGGCTACCGCACCAAGGTAATCGATCACGGTGCCACCCTCGGCATCGACGTTGAAGTCACCCGCCGTGACCCCACCCAGAAGGGCTTCAAGGTGATTCCGCGACGCTGGATCGTCGAGCGGACCTTCGGCTGGCTCATGCATCACCGCCGTCTCGCCCGCGACTACGAAACCCACCCGCACCGCTCCGAAGCCATGATCCGCATCGCGATGATCGACCTGATGAGCCGCAGACTCACGCGTGAAGCCCACGCTGAACTGGCGCGACACATAGCTCCCCCCGGACGTGCCTCAGCAGTGAGGCGTCAGCCCCCGTCAAAGCCGCGGAAGGTTCCTGATACATCAGCGGCATCGGCGAAGTCCGCAAAGTCCATATTGGCGATGCTGAGGTTGGCTGACACGTCAGGAAACCACTGAGCCGGAACCCTGAACGTTCGCCCAGGTTCGTCCCACAGGTCCACGGCCAAAAGAGGGTGATCCGGATCCTCCATCGTGGTCGCGTCCGCAAGGAACAAGTCGACGATCCGGTCGTCTTCTTCCGCAGCAGCTTCTTCGTCCAGCAGTGCCTGGACGTCCACGGCAGCGAAGCGAACGTCGCTGACATACGTGGCATGGGGATACTCGCCAGCAGCGTCGAGTGCGATACGCACCGCATCCCAGGCCCCGTCGTCACCGAAGTCGGTACGCAGGATCAGCGACGTTAGATCATCGGGCTGAGGCAGAGGCATGAACGCGATCTTCTCACCCGGCGCTGACATCGACCCCGGCAGGCTCAGGGCACCCGCACTGCGTCGACGTGACCTCCCAGACCTTGACCGGCTGATCGGCATTACCAAACACCCCTGCCGGGACAAAACGCTCTTTAAGCGGTCGAGTTGGCCAGTTGAGCGCTGGGCATCGACGGCGGTGGCGAGTTGGTCGGCGTGGACGTCGAGGAGCGGCTTCAGCTGCTGGTAGAAGGGCACCCTGTTCCGTCGGCCTCACGCGGTGCAGGGACGCGGACCAGCTTCCCGGGGTGCACCGCTTCAGCCGGAATCTGCCTCCTTGCGCTCGTCCGCGATTCCCGCGAAGACGATCTGGCGGTCCGTGGCGCGGGCGGCGCCGTATGCGGCAGCGGAGAGAAAGCTGTTGGCCCGTGCGAGATAGCGGAAGTCCTGGCCGCGGGCCGCCCAGAGAAGCATCTGAGCCGCGTTGACGCTCCGGTACGCAGCGTCAACGAGCGCGCCGGAACTGCACCCGCTTTGTGGGGGCATGGGGCTTTCCAGATAGGAGACCCGCACATCGTGGTCTGCCGGCCCCATCAGGGCTGCGACTTCGAGTAGATGGCGAACCTGCTTGAGGCTCGCTTCGATGTCGCCGTATACGTCACGGCCCGTCGCGATCGCATCCCTGGCCTCGCAATCCCGGCATGTCTCTTCGGAGCAACGATGCTCCTTCACCGCGCACGACGGGGCAGGAGAAGGTTCGTACGGCTCGCCCTGATGTGGCATCCGCGCCATGAAGTGCCCGACGTGGTCGATCAGTTCCTCGTTCACGAGGCCACGATGGACCACATATCCACGACCGTCCGACCAGAATCACCCAATTGGCCCACAGTCCACCTGTCCCAACAGATCAACTGGCTGCTGACGCTCAGCTGGCCAACTGAAGCGCTCAGTCACAGGCCCGGACCGATCGGTCCGGGCCGACGGGCTGTTCGGAGACGACGGCGAACAGGTCGACTTCGAGAATTGCGTCCGTCTACTTCGGTTACAGCAAAACAATGATTCTTTTTAGTAATTTTCCAAACCTTTTCGCTGGAATGAGAGCATTTTCCAGGCGTGGCCGGGCTTTCCGTTTGGCGGCGTCGGGTGAGATGCCGATGGCGGGAAAGGTGTTCGCCACCGGCATCTCACCCGACGCCGCCAAACGGAAAGCAACCGCGCACCCCATCTGACCTGCTGATTTAACTTTCGCACCCCCGTGGTCTCCCCTGATCGTGGTTCTACCGGGAAACACCGGCCCACCAT
This sequence comes from Streptomyces sp. 2131.1, assembly GCF_900105515.1. Taxonomy (GTDB): domain Bacteria; phylum Actinomycetota; class Actinomycetes; order Streptomycetales; family Streptomycetaceae; genus Streptomyces; species Streptomyces drozdowiczii. The sequence goes on from NZ_FNSY01000001.1 coordinate 7,036,543, forward strand.
CAAGGCGAGAGGAAAGTCCCATGGGGGAAAATGCGAAGAAGACCGCTGACAGCAAGCAGCGTCTGGTGAGCACGAGCAAGGCCGAACCCAGGTGGCGTGAGGCCCGGTGGGAGTGGCGCCGTCCGGGGCTCTTCGAAGTGACGAGCATTGCGAGCGTCGTTCCGGTCGGCACGATGATGGGTGGCTATCTCGATGAGGGCCCCGCAATGAAGATCACGGCGGGAGTGCTCGTACTGAATGCGGTCATTGGGCTTGCTACTGAGGTTGAACTCGTGGAGTCGTAGGGGCTGACGGCTCGTCGCTCATGCGGTATCACCGGTGCATGCGGTATCCACAAGGGGGCGGGTTGACCGCCGAACGGCAGCAGTTCCGCGAGGAGTTACGCCTCCAGGCGGCCGAAAGGTTCGCCAAGGGCGAGGCGAGCTCGGCGATCGCCAAGGATCTGCGGGTCAGTGTCCGCTCGGTGCAGCGATGGCGGCAAGCGTGGGAGGAGGACGGGCCGCGCGCTCTGCGGTCGCAGGGACCTGCGTCGCTGCCGAGACTGAGCGAGAAGCAGTTCGCGCAACTGGAGGCGGAGCTGGCCAAGGGGCCGGCCGCGCACGGCTGGCAGGACCAGCGCTGGACCCTGAGCCGGATCAAGACCGTGATCGGCCGGCGCTTCCACCTGACCTACACCATTCAGGGTGTGCGCAAGCTGCTGGTGCGCAACGGCTGGTCCCGCCAGGTCCCCGCCCGCCGGGCCATGGAACGCGACGACGAGGCCGTGGCCGGCTGGGTGAAGGAGACCTGGCCCTGTGCGGAAGACTCGCGGCGGCCCGTGGAGCCTGGCTCGTCTTCGAGGCCGAAGCCGGCTTCTCCATGACGCCGCCGCAGGCGATGACCTGGTCACAGCGCGGTCGAACCCCGGTGGTACGGGTCCGCGGCCGCTCCCGCAGACGCATCTCCATCGCAGCGTTGACCTGCTACAAACCCGGTCACCGCTCGAGGCTGATCTATCGACCCCGCCGCGACGACGGCAACCGCGACGGACGCAAGAGTTTCTCCTGGCGCGACGCGACTACCGCGACCTGCTCATCGCCGCACACCAGCAACTCGGCGGACCGATCGTGCTGGTCTGGGACAATCTCAACGTCCACAAGGCCGCCGACCTGCGGAAATGGGCGGCAGCCCAGGACTGGCTGACCATCTACCACCTGCCGCCCTACGCACCTGACCTCAACCCCGTCGAAGGCATCTGGTCGCTGCTGCGGCGCGGCTGGCTCTCCAACGTCGCCTTCAGCACCCCTGAACACCTCGTCCAGACCGTCCGACGCGGCCTCCGCCACATCCAGTACCGCAGCCACCTCATAGACGGCTGCCTCACCGAGACAGGACTGACCATCAGGCCCTGATCACCGAAGACGACACCACGAGTTCAACCTCAGTAGGCGTCCGGTTCGTAAGCAGTGGCTCGACCCGCCCTGTGGGCCACCCGATCATCGGTCACACAGCTCAAGCCGGGGCGAACTCAGCTGTCAGGCAGGCCAACAGCCGGGCGGGGGCATCCTCCTGCAGGAGATGGCCGGCGCCCTCGATCCAGTGCAGCTCCGCCGTTGGAACACGCTCGTGCAGCCACTCGGCGTACTGCGGGGGGAGGATGCGGTCCTCGCGGCCCCAGACGATCCGCACCGGAATCGAGATGCTGTTCAGCAACTGCTCGTACGCGGCCGTGTCCGCCTGCCTGATCTGGCTGTACTGACGGTAGAACGCCGCCTGCCCGTCCTCCCCCCGCCACGGGGCGAGAAAGGCGTCGAGGATCCCCGGCCGGAACCCGATGTGCGTGGCATGACACAGGTGGGCGGCGACCAACGCTTCGTGCGCGTAGCCCGGAAGCTGATTGAAGACCTCCTCGTGCTCCAGGAAGAGTCGGAAGAGCCCTCGCTCCCAGGGGCCCCCGCTCACCGCGTCGAAGAGGGTCAGGTCCCGGTAGCTCCTCCTTCCCAGCAGCAGGGTACGTAGCGCCACCGCCCCGCCGATGTCGTGAGCCACCACGCTGGGGCGTGACAGCCCCCAGTGGTCCAGGAGCCGGGCGAAGTTCTCCGAATGAGCCGCCAGGCTCAAGTCCTGGCCCTCGCGCTGCTCGGACTGGCCGAAGCCGAGATGGTCGAAGAAGAAGACCTTGCGGGTACGGGCGAGCGCAGGAGCGATGTCTCGCCACAGAAGGGAGGAGTACGGCGTACCGTGCACCAGTACGAGTGGCTCGCCGCTGCCCAAGGCCCCCCACCGGACGACTCCTCCGGGCGTCTCGAATCCCTCGTCCAGTGACCAGTCCATCGCTGCTCTCCTCTCGTGCCTCATGGGCACCACCTTCCACCCGAAGCATGCCTTGATGCCTCAGTAGCCGGGGTCCTCGGCCGGGTGGGTGGGCGGCCCTCCCCATTTCCACCGCGAGGAAGGTGGCCACGGGCTCCGAGGACCAGGTCGGCCGTCGCGCCACTCTCGCTGCCGGCGCCGCCCTCCTAGCCAGCGGCGTCCTGGCTACCACGGCCGCCACTCCGGCATGCCGCCCCGAGCGTCCGGCGCCCCGGCAGGCCCATACGGTGACCAGCGCGCCGATACTCGCCATGAAGGAGCAGCACCGGGCCACGGTGGGCCTGTGGGCCCGCAAGCTGGCCGACTGATCGCGCGGCGCGGGGTGCATCTGCGGGAGAAGACGCTGTGGCGCATGCTCTATGAGACCGCCGGACGGGCGGAGGAGATCCTCGGCGTGAACATCGAGGATTTGGACCTCGCCGGGCGCCGCTGCTTGGTCAAGGCGAAGGGAGCCCGGACCAAGGCCCACCGCCGGGGCCAGGCGCGCGAGGACTACGTGCGGGAGACCGTGTACTGGGACGCTGGCACCGCCCGGCTGCTGCCCCGGCTCCGCAGGGGCCGCACCCGTGGATCGGTGTTCGTCACCCACCGCCGTCCAGGTCCGGGCAAGGTCGTAAGCCCCGCCCGGACACCGGCCTGGCGCGCCTGTCGTACGGGTAGGCCCGCGCGCTGCTGGACGAGCACACCACCCTGCGCGGCTTGGGGGCGGGCTGAGACCTGCACGAGTACCGCCACTCTGCCTTGACCCACCTCGGCGAGCAGGGCGCCTCGCTGCTGTGCTGATGGCGAAGTCCCGGCGAAAGAAGCCGGAAATCGTCCGCCGCTACTTCAAGCCCTCCCCGGAGGTGATCGCCGAACTCACCAGCCTGCTCGCCCCCGGAGATGCCCGCCGCTGAACCGTCGCGGCGCGCCAGGGTGGGCCGCGCGCGGGCGGGGCCGTTCGGGGCGGGGTTCGTATCCAGGACGCCTGGTTGCGCGTTGGGCCCGGGGGCGATGAGCGAGGAGGCCGTCGATCGATAGGGGAGGGGTGTCAGCCTTGGTGGCTTGGGAGCATGGCCAGGGCCTGGGATCGCTGTGCGACGAGCTCGTCGTAGGTGCCGTCGCGCTCGGCCCAGCGGTGCACGAGGACGCCCTTCACGAGGATTTCGTGGGGGGTGGGGTCCTGCGAGAGCAGGTGCATGACCTCGGTGGCGAAGTCGTTGAGCGGCAGCGCGTGCGGGTTCACCTTTTCCTGTTCTGCCGTGGCGACGGCCGGGGGGACGAGCTCGACGACGCCAACGCCGGTGCCGTCCAGTTGCGCGCGCAGCGCCTCGGAGTAGGCGTGCACCGCGGCCTTCGAGGCGGCGTAGCTGGGCATGGGCGGGAACGGCAGGAAGGCGATGCCGGAGGTGACGGTGACGAAGGTGCCGGTACCCCGCCGGACCAGGTGGGGGGTGAAGGCGTCGACGACTCGGATCGTGCCGAGCAGGTTGGTGTCGATCGTCGTTGCTGCCGCCTCGAAGTGCGCGGGGTCGCGCAGATCCTCCAGAAGCATGACTCCCGACATGGTCACCACGGTGTCCAGCTCGGGGTACCGGGTGAGCGCAAAGTCACGGGCAGTTGCGACGGAAGCACCGTCGGTGACGTCGATGCTGATCGTGCCGAAGGCTTCTTCGGCGAGTTCCGAGAGTGCCTTCGGGCTGCGGCCGCCAACGGCCACGGTGCTGCCTGCCGCAGCGAACCGCCGGGCCAGCTCTCGCCCGATACCCGATGTTCCGCCGACGATGAGAACGGTGCGGTTGGACAGATCCACGAGGTCTTCCCTTCAGTCCAGGGCGCCGCCGGCGTTCAGGCCCGCGGCGCAGGCAGTGATGCTCTCTGTCTCGTTCAGAACAGTGCTATCGCAGTCTTGACGGCATCCGCCGGGTGTGGCAGGGCCCCTGTCTTCCCTGGTCCCGCCAGGGCCCCCTCTGGGACACGCGCACCGCGTTACGGTGTCGGTATGAAGGATGAGGAATCCGGCAACCGGCTCGGCAGCTACCTTCGTGCCAGGCGTGAGCTGGTCTCCCCGGCGCAGGCAGGACTCCCGCCCGGAGGCAACCGCCGCGTGCCCGGCCTGCGCCGTGAGGAAGTCGCCCTGCTCGCCGGAATCAGTCCCGACTACTACCTTCGCCTGGAACGGGGCCGGGACAAGAACCCCTCACCACAGGTCCTTGAATCACTCGCGCGGGTCCTGCAGCTCGACGGCATCGAGCGGACGTATCTGCTCGGCCTCGCGGCGGCACGCCCCAGGGCGCCGCGGCGCAAGCGGCCCGAGCCCGTACCGGCGCGCGTACACGAGCTGCTCGCCCACCTCGATATCCCCGCGTTCGTCGAAGGGCGCGCGTTCGATGTCCTGGCCTCCAACCCCATGGCGGTCGCGCTCTCCCCCCGCCTGCAGCCCGGCCAGAATCGGCTTCGTTCTCTCCTCCTTGATCCTGAGGAACAAGCCTTCCACCAGGACTGGACGAAAGCCACCGCCGATTCCATCGCCGCCCTTCGCATCACTATCGGGGACGACACCGACAACCCCCGGTTCATCGAACTCGTCGGAGAACTCGCACTGTCCAGTCAGCGGTTCCGTGCCCTGTGGGGCCGCCATGACGTGCGTAGTCTCGACGGAGGCACGACCACCGTCCACCACCCCGTAGTCGGTGAACTACGCCTCCACCGCGACAAACTCGCCATCGGCGACGTCATCCTCGTCGTCTACTACCCCGACAAGGACAGCGACAGCGACGAGAAACTGCGGCTCCTTGCCGCACTCTCACACACCGAGTACGTCGGTACAGCACACGACAGACCGGCGGACGCCCCGCGCCCAAAGACCCCCTGACGAGCACGCGCCGCACCGGCGTCGCAACCGGGAAGTCCGCACCGTTCCCGCGCTGGCCCGCACCGCCGGAGGTCGCCGCCGTGATCCTGGAGGCCCTCGTCGCACCGGTCGCGCTCGTCGGACGAGGAGTGGGCCTCTGGCGCCGAGGAAGCCGCTGGGCCGCCGGCCTTCTGATCTCCGCAGCGTGCTCGATCGTCGTCTACGCGGCCGGACTCCTCTTCGTCGGCTCCGTCGACTTCGCCAAGGGCTGCGGCCATGAAGTCGTTCGCCCGCCTCGGAACGCCGACTGGTCCGAGGCGGGCGAACCGCTCCGGGTCTGATGGAGGCTCGATTCCCTGAGAGGACCGAGTCATGACACGTCCGTCCGCCACCTTGGCCGACCTGTGCACCCACCGCTCGCCACGGCCGGCGGTGCCACGAGCACGGGCGAGGCGGCAGTTCCGCCAGCCCGTACGCCACCACCGCGAAGGCCGCCGCGACCGCCAGGGTCGTCAGACGTTCACGCCGCGAGCGGTCCAGGCAGGGGAGTACGGCGAGGAGCGAGGGTTCTCCGGCCCGGCCCCATCGGATCTGACCGACTCCGCCGCCCACGTCGCGAAGGACGAGGCCCCGTGACCCGCAACTGAGTACCGAAGCATACGAACCTCCCTGGCCAGTAAGCCAGTTGACCGCCGTGTCCGGTGCGTACCGCACCCGCGTCGGCCGGCCGGCCGACGGCCCATGACGGAGTTGCCGGGTGCACGGAACGGCGCGATGCTGGTGGCACAGGCCATTTCGAGAATTCCGCAACGCGCGATCGAAGGCCCGGTCGGCAGCAGGTATTACGCACCGCGCCGACGGCGGACCGCGCCCGTCGCGGATCTCGTCCGGTGGGCACCGACACCCAAGAACCGGTGGGTCATCACCGACACCCAAAAAGGGGTGTGCGTCATGATCGACGCCCGAACCCATGTCGTCGCCCTGTCGCAGCAGCTCGACACCCTCGCGGCAGCCCCCGTCGACCCGGCACTCGACGCGGCCCGCAACCGGCTCGTCGACGACTGCGCCGATCACCCCGCACACGCGCGGCTCGGCGCCCTGCTCGACCACGTCCTCGCCCACGCCGCATCCGACGGCACCGAGGCCGAGCTGCTCGAGGAAGCGGCGAAGATGTGGACGGACGGCCTCGCCCTCTACGCCGAGATCGGCAGAATCCGCAGCGAGATCGAGACGGCTCTGTCCGACCCGTCGAGCCCCGAAGCCGCGTCGAGGTTCTGCGAGGCCACCCTGAGCCTGCGCCACGCCACCAGCGACGCGAGGGGCACGTTCCTCCGGATGGACAGCCTCGGCAAACGCCTGCGGACCATGGCCCACATCCCGCGCCACCCGCGCCAGCAGGACGAACCCGTGTCCCAGTGGGGATGGGGAGACGTCTTCCTCGCCCGCAGGACCGACGCGCTCGTACGTAGCGCGTTCGCCGAAGCCCGTACGGGAGAGACCCGCGCCCTGGCCTTCGGTATCCTGTCCGGCTACGCGGCGAACGCCACCGGCTCCGTCTACCTCACCCAGGTCGTCGGCGGACCCCGCCGCTCCCACCGGCTCCGGGACCGCATAGCCCGCAACGCCGTCGGATCGTGGTGCGGCGAACGGTATCCGGAGGTACGGAGCTGCCGCGGGATTGCGGACTCCCTGCGCTTCGACAACGCACCGGCGACTCTGCCGGGCGAGACGGCGGACTTTCTCACGAGGACGCTAGGGGAGACGTACGACCTGTCACAGCTGAGCCCGGTGCCCGATCCGGCCCTGGGCTACGGGCGCCTGATCAGGCAGCTCGAACTCCTCGACACCTTCGTCCAGCCGCCCCCGCCGGCCCTGCCGCCCGCCTCGTTCGTCACGAAGTTCTTCGCCGACCCCGCGCACCCGCCGCAGCCGGCCGTCACCCCGGAGACGGCCACACCCCCGTACGCCCACGGGCCCGGGGTGAAACCGACCACCTACCACGGGTACGGCGGCGGGCAGGTGGGGCCGCCGACCGCGACGGACAGCACCGCCGACAGCGAGAGCGCCTGCGGCAGCTTCTGCCTGGCCGTGCTGGCGTTCCTCTGCTTCGCCGTACTGCTCGGAGGCCCGTGCTGGGACGAGTGGGGCAAGGAGAAGAGCTGCACGTTCTGGGACAAGCACGTGGCGGAGAACTGGCGGAACGCGTTCACCACCGACCTCAGCCAGGCCGAAAAGGACGCGCTGGCCTCGCAGAGCCGGCCCCTCACCGGAAGCGGCTTCGCGGCGGCCGCCAGGGTGCCCCAACTCGACGAGCTGGTCTCCCAGTTGTTCGACCTGCACGTTCGCCTCTGGGAGGCACTCGGCAAGGCGGGCGCCTACCTGTCCGGCTGCGGCCTCATCTACCCGGAGGGGCGGCTGGGCTTCCCGCTCTACCACCAGTTCCTCGCCGTACCGGGCGACACCCTGCAGCCGCACCGCCCCGAGACTGACGACGTCCGCACGTTCTACCGGTATCCGCGGACCGAGATGGAGCACCCGGTCGACTACACGAAGACCGTTCCAGTGGGCGCCGACCCGGGCATCGTCCTCACGGCCACCGGCCCCGAGTGCGTACGCAGGTGGGAGGACGTCGCCCGGGGCACACCCGGCGACACGAACCTCGACCTCGACGCGGACCGGGGCACGGTCCACCCGTGCTGGTCCACCCGCGGTTCGATCGACGACGACCCGGTGGGCGTCGACATCCTCGCCTACCAGGACCTGTGAGGACCAGCCATGGAGACCGATCGAGGCCGGAAGCAGCAGCCGCACGAGGGGGGCAACGACCGGCCCTACCTCTACATCCACAGCTACCCGCCGCCCGACCTCCCCGACGTGGGCGAGGACCACGGCGAGCGCCCGGTCCCCAACGGCGTCTGCTGGTACCTCTGTTCGGGTATCCAGCCGCTGACCGCGTTCCAGCCGGGACAAGACCTGACCGCCCAGGTGGCCATCGGCAACTGGCAGGGCGGGAACAGCCCCTCGATGGCGTATGTCGGCGTGTGGTGGTCCAAGCCGGTGAGCGGGCCCGTCATCCCCGACGCGTCGAAGTTCATGGGGTTCTCCCCGGTCCCGGTGCCCCCGCACGGCGGCCGGGCCGAGAGCGCCCCCCTCACCGCGCGGATCCCGGCGAGCTCGGGCAACCACATCTGCCTCCTGGCCAAGGTCTGGCACCCGCTGGACAACGTCGCCGCCGGAGGCCTCGCGGACCCCGTCAACGACCGCCACTGGGCCCAGCACAACCTGGCCCTCCTTCCGGCCGCCCCCGCCGCGCCGGAGCCTTTCGCGTTCCTCGCGACCAACCCGACGGACGACGACGTCGCGTATCAGGTCGGCGTCCGCCCGATGCCCCCGGAGCTGTGGGGCAACATCCCCAACGACGAGCGCCTGCGCCCGGTCGAGGCCTCGGCCTGGCTGTCCCTGAAGGACACCACCACCGGGGAAGAGGCCCAGGCCCAGAACGAACTGACCCGCACACTCACGCTGGGCCCGATGGAGCAGCGCGCCATGGAACTGCTGCTCGTCGTCACCGACGAGGTGGGCAGCGAGGCCTTCGCACCCTTCCAGATCGCCCAGTACCGCGACGAGCGGCCGGTCGGCGGCATCGCCGTGATCGTACGAGGCCAGGCGGGGCTCCCCTAGGATCGGCCCCCCTGACTCGTACGTGAGAGGGAATGCGGCAGTGATGACCGACGTGACGCCCGAACTGGCCGAGGCGATCCAACTCGGCTACGACCGGCGCGACCGGGCGGACATGGCCCCGACGATCGCCTACTTCGAGGGGCTGCTCGCCGAACACCCGGACCACCCCGTCCTCGTGTACGAGGTGGGCGGCGCCTACGACACCGCCGGCCAGGAGGAGACCGCCCGCGGCTACTACGAACGCGCGCTCAACCTCGGCCTCGACGGCGACATCCTGTGCCAGTACGCCAGCACCCTCAGAAGGCTGGGCGAGCCGGACGCGTCGCTGGTGGTGCTGGACCGCGCCCGCAAGGAGTACCCCGACTCCGATTCCGTACGCGTCTTCCGCGCCCTGACCCTCAACGACGCCCACCGGCCCGACGAGGCCGTGGCCGAGTTGCTCACCGTCGTCACCACCCACACCGAGGCCACCGACCTCGGCCGCTGGGCGGTCGGGCTGCACGGCCTCGCCCAGTGGCTCGCCGACGGCCGCCCCGACTAGTATTGCAACGGTCTTTTTCATTACGGTTTACCGGTTTCGGGTGGTGTGTGGCCGCGTTGTTTGTAGTGGCTGATGCGGGCTTGGTGTTGGCGTCTGCGTCGCCAGTGGGACCAATGCAGGACGTGGTTGAGGGGTGCGGGGCGGGGGTGGGTGAGGCGGTGGATCAGACGTCTGAGTTCGGGGAGGCTGAGAGGGATGAGGTCGGATGATCCGTTTCTGCTTTCCCGGAGTCGAGCTCTTGGGCTCGCAGGGCGGTGAGGCAAGCGTGGGCGGCCATGGCGAGAGTCATGTGGCGGTGCCAGCCGGGATAGCGGCGGACCTGGTAGTCGTCCAGCCCGCATTCCTGCTTCGCGGTCTGGAAGCACTCCTCGACCGCCCAACGGCTGCCGGCGACGCGGATCAGCTGTTCAAACGTGGTCCCGGCGGGGCAGTAGGCGATGTAGTAGGAGATCTCCCCGGGCCGGCGGACACTGCGGCGGGCGATCACCCAGTGCCGCCGGTCTTCCCGGTGCCAGGGGCGGACCTCGACCCTCGCCCAGTCGAAGACCCGTGGCCCGTGGGAGCCGTTGCCGCACGAGCGGCGCTTCCATTTCTGCCGCGGCAGAATCATGGAACTAGTCATGAACCGGGTGATCCATGGACCAGCGGGTGACCACGGTGTCGTGCCGGGTGGTGGCCAGGACGTGGAAGACATCGGCCCGCTCGAGCTCGGTCCGCCAGCATTTCGAGTAGCCGTAGCCGGCGTCTGCGGCCACCCACACGAACGGAATCTTCTCCTCGGCCGCCCGGCGGGCCATCGCCCTGGCCATCGCGACCTTGGTATAGAAGACGACTTCGTCGTCGATACCGGCCCGCCGGCATCGGTCACGGTCATCGGTCCAGGAGGTGGGTAGGTAGAGGCGCCGGTCGATGATCGTTGACGTCGGTGTGGTGGGGGGCCGGGGTGGCTTTGTCACCTCGCTGAGCCGGAACACGATCGGGTGACGGTGCTCGACACTCGTGACTGCGGTGCGCCGCCCGGTTTTGACCGGCCTCGCCTCCGCTTTTGCCGGTCAGCTCAGTGCCAACCCGGAACCGTCCGTGCTGGCCAAGGACAGTGTTGCCCCATACCGCGCGTCTCGCAGGCTGATCGGGGTCGTGATCCGGTGGTCCGCAGGGTGATCCATTGCTGGGCCGGGAAGTCGTGCAACGCCAGTAGCTCTGCCTTGTCATGGCCGCCCTTCACTACGGCTGTGGGGAACTTCGCGCCGTACTGTGTGGCGAACACGACGAGGGCCTCGGCCGCGTGCTCGCGGCCCTCCGCCGTTGTTGAGGAGGAATAGGCCGGCGATGGTGATGAGTCCGCCGAGAATCGCAATGGGCCGCGGTTGCTCGCCGAGCCAGAGGTAGGAGGCGGCGAGTGTGACCGCGGGGACGAGGTAGAGCGCGGCGGTGGCGGTGGTGACGCTGAGCTGGGCGACTGCGTAGCCCCAGATGACGAACCCGGCGGCCGATGGCAGAAGACCGAGGAAGACGACCGCGGCGGTCGCACCGACCGGGGCATCGAGCACGGCCCGGACGGCCCCGGGGGCGAAGGGGACGAGGAGGGCGGTTCCCGCCCACATCGCGTAAGCGGCGACTTCGAGCCCGGTGTAACGGTGCAGGAGGGGCTTGATCGTCAGGTGGTAGACGGCCTGGCTGCACGCGGCGGCGAGGACGGCCCACGCCGCCGCTGTGTATCCGCTTTCCTTGCCGGACGTGGCGATGAGGGCCGCGCCGGCCAGGGCGACGAGTGATCCGCCGGTCTTGGCCGGGGTGAACCGTTCGCCCAGGAAGCAGGCCGCCAGCACGGCGCTCATCGCGGGGACGGCGGCCACGATCAGGCTGGCGGTGCCCGCGGGCACATGGAGTTCCCCCCAGTTCAGCAGTAGCTGGTAGGCGCTCATCCCGGCAGCTCCTGCCAGGGTGATGCGCCATAGATCTGTGCGCGCTGGGCGGCGCACTCCCATCGACGGGGCGACGGCCGCGAGGGCGAGGGAGGCGCCGGCGAGGCGGAGGAAGGACAGCTGGGACGGCCCGTAGCCGTCCAGTGCCACCCGGATCGCGGGAAAGGCGGTGGCCCACAGCAGCACGGTGGCGGCGAGGGCGAGCAGGGTCTTGTTGAGCTTCACCCCGTCGACTCTGCCGGGTAGCATGAGTTAGGTCTAGTTATCTTTTCCTCGCTAATCAGATAGGGGATCTTTCTTGTTGGATGTCCGCCGACTCCGTGTGCTGGCCGAGTTCGCCTCGCATGGCACGGTTGCCGCCGCAGCCCAAGCCCTGCATCTCACCGGCCCGGCCGTGTCCCAGCAACTGGCTGTGCTGGAAAGGGAAGCAGGGGTGCCACTTCTGGAGAAGCGGGGCCGCACCCTTCACCTCACCGGCGCAGGGCGACGTCTCGTGGATCATGCACATGTTCTCCTCGGCAACCTCGCCGCCGCCGAGTCGGATCTGGCGGCGCTGCGCCACGGCGAACGCGGCACGATCCGCGTCGCGGCGTTCGCCTCCGCCGCCCGCACAATCATCCCCAGTCTCTGGCCCGAGCCCGGAGTGGCACCGGCCCCGGAAGAGCCGGCCGTGTTCCTGGTCGAACACGAACCCCCGGCGGCGGAAACCGCCCTCGGCCGCCGCGAGGTCGACATCGCGGTCACCCACTCCTACAGTCTGCTTCCCCGCCCGGTTCCCGCGGGCTGTGAAGAGACGTCTCTGTTCGACGAGCCTGTTCATCTCGTCCTGCACCCCGCCGACGCCAGCGACTACCGCCTCGCTCCCGGTTCGCAGGCGGACCTGCGCCAGTTCGCCGACGCGCCGTGGCTGCTTCCCGGCCCCGAGACGGCCTGCCACGAAATGACACAACGTGCGTGCGGCGCAGCCGGCTTCGTCCCGCGAGCCGCGGCAGTGGCGGGCGACTTCGCTGTTCTGACAGCCCTGGTCGCCCGCCGCGCAGGAGTCGCTCTCATTCCCCATATGGCCTTGCCGGCCCCCGGACCGAACCTGAGCATCCACACGCTGCGTGTGCCGGTCCACCGGAGCGTCAATGCCCTCCACCGCTCGGGAACCGGCCGGCAACCCGGCATTCGTCACGTCCTCGAGCGCCTCACCGCACCTCTCGACGGCTGAAAGCAGCCCACTGGCTCAGCGGCCGCGACGCGGGTCCCGCGCCGAGCCGGTCACCGCAGGATCCGCAGACGGGTTCTGCGGGCACCGGGGCGCCCACGGCTTTCAGCGACGCGAGGACGTCCGGGCAGTCGGCGTCAGACGCATCCATCTTCGGTGTCTCGGCTCGGGCGGGTCGGGGTCAGACACTGGTTATCGAGCGCACCACGCCCACGACCGGCGTGGCTCATGAGTCGGGTCGCGAGAGTACCGAGCTGACCGCGGTGACACGGTCGGCCAGGTCGCCAGCAGGGATATCAATGAGCTCGAAACCGAACGCGCGGTAGCTCTGTTCGTGGATCTCCTCGAAGACCAGCGATTCCCGGAAGTCGATCCGACGGGCACTGGTGGGCTCACAGAACCCTAGATTGCGGACGAAGAGCACCTGCCGCTCGTAGATCTCCTCGGCAGTGATCCGCTCGATCTCTGCCGTCAGCGCACGGGATACCGGCTGCCCCAGGTAGGTCGCGAGCGCGTGTGTGCAGACCGGTGACCGGTCGAACACCTGGACAGAGTCTCGGGAGGGGGCTCCCAGTTGCAGTTGTTTCTGCAGACCGACGACCTCATCGATGAAGGATGCCCGTGCCCACGGCTCGCCTTCGCCCTGAGCCTGCGCTCGTGCGATGACGGCGGTCGCGGCCTCCTCGACCACTTCGTAACGGCGCTCTGCCAGGCACCGCAGGATCGATGTCTTGCCCGCGCCGGGCGTGCCAGTGAGAATGTACCGCCGCATGCTCAGATGCCTTTCGTGCGAAGTAACCGTGTTCACTTCTCGGCCGCCACTGCCAGCGCTCTTGGTGCAGCATGCGGCCATCGCTCGGCCACAAGGCCGCGTTCGAAACGGGCTCCGGACCCGACGAAACGGGCCGCGTTCATCGCTCGCCAGCGCTGTCCGACGGACTCGGCGAGCGCGAAGACCATCGCCAGAGCGGCGGCCGCAGTGCCGGCCGTTGCCCTTATGTACATCACCAGCGGTCATCCCTGGAGGTCGAGCAGAACCCGGAGCAGACGCCGGACCTGTGGACAAGGCGGGCCCTGAGGCAGTAGCCAAATTAGTTCATTTTTGTGCCCTTGTACGGGATCGCACTCCGGCGCGAGCTCGTGAAGGGGGGGGGGGGGGGGGGGGGGGGGGGGGGGGGGGGGAAGGTTGCGGTGGCCCTGGTCGCCGCCGACTTGATGCCGATGCCTGGCCGGCGGTGCGCTCTACCAAACGGGCCCGCGACGCGTCGCGCGCCCGGGCCCATCCCGTGTTGGTGCAGGTCAGCGGACCTGGACGGATGCGACCAGGGTGTTCAGGTCTGGCCAGAGCTTCTTATTCGTCTCTGGCAGTACGACCCACAGCACCGAGGGGCGGACCCGCCCGGTGTCGACCACGAGGACCGCGTTCAGGTCCATCGTGGAGGGCACCCCGCGTTTATGGAAGTGGATCTCGCTGACGAGCAGCCAGGCGTCATGTCCGTCGACCTTCAGCGGCTGTGAGGCGACGTCGACCAGGATTGCCTGGTCACGGGGGTACTCGTAGCGCCGCCGCTCGTCCATCACCGCGCCTGCCACGCCCCGCAGCTCGCCGGTGCCGCCGGCTGCGGCCATGATGTCCTCGTCGACCTGCGTGGACTTCACGAGTGCGCGCTGGCGCCCCTCCTGCTTGCGGGTGAAGCCGTCGAAGACCGGATCCAGCGTTCTGCTCCGGTCCCACGTGCCGGCCCAGCTCCGCGTACTCCAGGGAGGAGTCCGTGACGGTGCCGATGACCGGCGAGCCCTCACCCGGGTAGTCCGGCACCTTAGACCGTGTCCTATGTGGTGAGTCGAGCGAGTCGTTTGTAGCAACAAAGGGTGGCGGCGAGGCCGAGAAAGGCCAGGTAGTTGCGGGGATGGCGTTCGTAGCGGTGGTTGAGTCTGCGGTAGCCGGTCAGCCAGGACATGGTCCGCTCGATGACCCATCTGCGGCGGCCTAAGCGTTCGCTGGACTCGACTCCCTTGCGGGCGATGCGGACGCCGATGTGCTTGCCCCATAGCCATTTCCGCAGGTGGGGGACGTCGTATGCCTTGTCCGCGTGGAGACGCTGGGGTTTGAAGTAGCGGCCGCGGTGGGGGTCGTGTCTCGTTTGGTGACCTGTGATCATGGGCTTCAGCGCGAGGCTGTCGTGGGTGTTGGCCGCGGTGAGACCGACGAGTAGGGGCAGTCCGTTCGCGTCCGACAGGACGTGCATCTTGGAACCCGGCTTGCCCCGGTCCACGGGGCTCGGACCTGTGAGTTCGCCCCCTTTTTGGCCCTGACATGGGCGGAGTCGAGGACGGCCCGGGACAGGTCGAGCAGGCCGGCGTCGTCCATACGGTGCAGGATCTCCTCGTGCAGCCGGCCCCACACACCTGCCCGCGACCAGATCAGGAACCTGCGGTGAGCCGTCGACTTCGATATCCCGAAGCACGGCGGCAACGCCCGCCAGGCGCATCCGCTGACCAGTACGTAGATGATCGCGGCGAACAGCGTCTCATCAGGCGTGTCCTGCGTCCCGCCGCCCTGCGGCCGCACCTTCGACGGCGGGATCAGCGGCTCCGCGATCTCCCACAGCCCGTCCGGAACAATCCAACTCCACGTACCCCGGCCCATGACGAGTCCAACGAACCAACCCCACATAGGACACGGTCTAAGTAGCTTCACGATACCTAGAACGGACGAGGAGAGACCCATGACAGTTCACCACTTCACTCCGCACGGCATGCTCCAGCCGGTTCCCTACCACCACGTCGCCGTGGGCACCGGGACGAAGCACGTACACGTCAGCGGCCAGATCGCGCGCAGGCCCGACGGAACCCCCGTCGCGCCCGGCGATCTGGCCGGACAGGTCGCTCAGGCGCTGCGCAACACCGCCATCGGACTGGCGGGCGCGGACGCGACCTTCTCGGACGTGCTGCGCCTGACGTTCTACGTGACCGGGTGGGCGCCGGATCAGATCGGCGACTTCATGGCCGGAGTGGAGGCCGTAGCCGGCGAGATCGGGCTCCCGATTCCGCTGCCTCCGGCCTCGCTGATCGGCGTCGACTACCTCTTCGAGCCGGATGTGCTCGTCGAGGTCGAGGCGACCGCCCTCCTGGACTGACCTTGCGGGGGCCGACCCGGCTCGGCGGGCGATCCACGAGCGAGCCGCCAGGGTCATGCGGGCGACCTCGAAAGCCGACGGGCGCACGGCGCGTGGACCCTGAGCTGCCCCGAGCTACGTCACGACCGGAGGTTGCCCGCCGCCTCCGGCGTGAGGTGCCGGGCGAGCACGTCCAGCGCCTCGCCCACCGTACGCAGCGTCTCCGGATCGTCGGTGCCCAGCGCGGTGCTCAGCGCACCGTCGATCCGGGCCGTCCGTACCTCGGCCACCCGCTCCGACGCCTCGGAGGCCGTACGGATCAGCTGTCGCCTGCCGTCCGCCGGATCGGGGGCGGTGACGAAGGATCCGCTCTCCTTCAGTCTGGCCACGGCGCCCGACACCTGGCTCTGGGGCAGACCGGTGCGCGCGGCGATCTCGCTCACGGAGGTGCCCTGGTGCCCCAGGACGTCGCTCAGCACGACCAGGGCCGCCCGGGTGCCCCCGCGCCGTGCGGCATCGGCGGCGGACGCCGGCTCCGGCAGCGCCTCCTCGCCGATCTTCATCAGGGTCCGCCCGAGGAGGAAGAGCTGTACCGGGGTCATCGAAGCGCTCATGGGCCGACCCTACCTCGATGCATCAATGCCGATGCATCTATTTTGATTCATCTGTATTGATGCATCGAAATAGATGCACTACGGTGGGGTCACCCGCCGGCGCCGCCCGCGCCGGCGACCTCACCCCACCAGGAGACCCTGATGTTTCTCGACACCGACGGTGCCACGCTCTACTACGAGGTCCAGGGCGCCGGCCCCCTCCTGCTCGTCGCCCAGAGCGGCGAGGGTGACGCCGACCGGAGCGCCGACATGGTCAGCCGTCTCACCGACCGGTACACCGTGGTCACGTACGACCGCCGGGGCCTGTCCCGCAGCACGCTCGCCGACCCGGAGCGCGGCGTGACCATGGAGCAGCACGCCGACGACGTGCACCGGCTGCTGGACCGGCTCACCGACGAGCCCGCCTCGATGCTCGGCTGCAGCATGGGTGCCGCGATCGGGCTCCACCTCGCGGTGGCGCACCCCGGTCAACTGCACACCCTCGTGGCGCACGACCCGGTCTCTCCCTCCCTGCTGCCTGCCGGGCCTCGCGCCGGTCACGCGGCGGAGCTGGTCCACCTGCAGGGGGTGTACCGAGAGGGCGGGTTGCAGGCCGCGCTCCCTGAGATCGCCCGCGTCCTCGGCATCGACCCGTCCCGCCAGGAGACCGAGCCGGACCTGACGCCCATGCCGCTCACGCCGGGCCGGGCCGCGAACTTCGGGTTCTTTATCGCACGCGACTTCACTGCTGTGATCGAGGCCGAACTCGACCGGGAGGCGCTGCGGACGTCCCCGGTGCGCATCGTGCCCGCGGGCGGTACCACCACGGCTCCGGACGTCTTCGTCGGCCGGTGCGCGCGCCGGCTGGCCGACCTGGTGGGGCGGGAGGTCGTCCCGTTCCCCGGTGGGCACAACGGCAACACCACCCACCCCCGGGCGTACGCCGCACGGCTGCGCGCGGTTCTGGCGTAGGCGTCCGGCGTTCAGCCCGAGCTCAGAGCATCCCAGCGCCCACCGCTTTCGTCGCGGTCGCGGTCAGTGTGAACACGCCCAGGCCTGCGCCACCAGCTACCGCGCCGACGGCGAACACCTGACCGGCACCGGGGAAGAAGCATGCACCGAGACCTCCGCCTCCCCGTCCCACCTCACCGGCATAGAGGTACGCGGCCGCCACGGCGCGTCGCGTCGGGCGGGCGACCACAAGGCGGTCGTTGTCTCGCTCAGCCGGGAGAGCTTCTCCCGGGGCCTCGGATCTGTGGGACAGGCCGGCCGTGAGGCGGAGAAACCGCTTCCCGAGCCGGGTGACCACGGCTCGGACACTGAAGGACGCGGTGCGGAGGTGGCCCGGGGACCTGCACTTTCGGTACACGAACCCGCGAAATGAACGCGTCGGCCCGGCTTCCCAATGCGACAGCAGCGTCCCCTGAATCGACATCTTGTCCCGCCTACTCGGTCAAGCAGTCGAAGTTCGGGAAAGAGGAGAATCAGCGTCCCATGAGTGGGTACCCGTCCTCTGCGGCCACTCACATACTGCCTGAGGATGGAAGAGTCATGACAGGGGAGACGGAACGCCGGCAAGTCAAACGCTTCTGCAAGGCGTGCGGCACGCCCGCCAGTGAAGGGAAGCTGTGCGAGAACTGCGGCGCCGTCCTGGGACTGCCCGAGACGGTAGGGCTGGTGGATGACGAGGCAGCCGTGGCGCGGCGTGTCTTCGAGGAAAGAGACCAGTAGAGCAGGAATGGATGGTCGGTCCTTTCGCGCTCGCGCTGACTCCGGCCCCGCAAATACGGCAGATATAGATCATGCAGGAGCCGCTATGACCCGCTTCGTTATCACCGTTCCTGGCACATTCGGCATCGATATCGCTGACTCCACGCGCTCCGCTCTGGAGAGCGCGCTGGCTTCACGGCACACGGACGTGAGTGAGAGCGAGGGCCTTGACCTGCTCACCCTCAACGAGGACGGCACCTTCTCCGTCCGTCTGGAAGTCGAAGCACCGGATCGATATGAGGCCGAGCGAAACGCCAGCCGGATTCTCGCCGCAGCCTTGAAAAGGGCAGGAATTGAAGAATCCGATGCCCCTCTTGGTCCGCCCGCAGTAACAGGAATCGACAGCGACCTCTGAGTTGCAGCCTCCCTACGGTGACAACCTCTCCGCTCGGGGGCCGTAGTCCGGAGCGCGCCGAAGGCGCAACTGCGCCCCGCCGCAGCCTCGCCAGTCGGATCAGGTGCGACCGGTCGGGCAGCCGCGGCCGCCCCGCCACCAGCTTCGGCCCTGGCTCGGGCAACAACGGATCGACGAGCGACCATCAGGCCCGGCCACGCGCGGGTCAGGCCGAGGACAACTGCTCGGCGATCTCCTTGACCCACGCAGCGCTCCTGGCGGGGTCGTCGAGGGACTCCGCCCACTCGTCCGGGGTCAGACCGTGGCTGGCGGGGCCCGCTTTGAGAGCGATGAGAAGAGCTCTGGCCGAGTCCCGCACGGCGGACGACGTTTGACCGCTCCCCTCGATGCCCGCTCCCGCCGCGAGCCTGTAGATCTTGCGCGCCATGGCCTGGCGTTCGCCGTTCTCGACCTTCTTCCAGAACTTCAAGGCTTCCCTCAGCGCATCAGGCCGAGAGGCGGGCGGGGCCGGGGTTTCGTCTGCCGACGCCCAGCGTTCCGGGTGGCGGACCCCGTCGTAACGCTTCATGCCCGCGCGGCCCGCCTTGTACGCGGTGAGGCCGAGGATGAGGCCGGCTGCCCCGGCGGCCAGGCCCCAGCCGACGGGATTGCTCGCCAGTCCGGCTCCGCCCGCCGTGGCGGCGACCGCCGTCACGATGCCACCCGCGGCCTTGGTGGACTCACCCACGGCGGTGAACGCCTGCTTGCCCATCTTGTTGCGCTGCTTGCCCAGCGCGTACGCGTGCACGGTGTTCATGGTGTTCGCGTCTTCGGCGCGCCGGATATCGGCGGCCGCATCACGGGCGGCGCCCGTCGCCGCCCACGCCGCATCGATGGCCTGGGAGACGCGAGCCATGCGGTCTTCGCCCTCGCGGTCCCAGTGGCCGTCCAGCGCGATGTAGGCGTCATCTGCGGCCTGCTCGGCCTCCCGCCGGGCCAGGTCCAGCCGTGCCATGGCCCCCTCGTCGGTGCGGCCGTGCCTTTCGAGGCCTTTCAGGGCGTGGTACTTGCGAGCGGTCAGTCCGACACGTGTCGCCGCGCGGGCGCCCTTCGCCGCTCCGACCACGCTGGAGCCGATGCCGCTGACCTCGGAGGCTGTCGCGGCGTGCGCCGCCATCTGTGCCTTCGTCAGTTCCTTGGCGATGCCGAGGGCGTAGTTCCCCGCTCCGGCGGCACCGATGACCGCATCGGCCTTCTTGGAGTTCGCCTTCTTGGCCGCCGTGTGGAAGGCAGCCCCGGCCTTGTGCTTCGTAGCATCCTTCCTCGCTTTGACCGCCTCCATTCCACTGAGCACAGCGCCGGCGGTCTCCGTGACAAGGTTCTCCGAAGCCGCGGCGGTCCCCGATGCGCCGGTGGAGTGCTTGAGACCCTCGCTCGCGGTCGCGGAAGCCTGCTGGGCGAAGCCCGCGTTGGCGGGAACGTGGACGCCCTTGACGAAGGTGTCGATGAGTTCGAGGTTCTTCTTGACCTTATCGAGGACTGCGGCGATCCGTGCGTGGTAACTGTTGGGAGCCGGGAGTGGGGCGGGGTTCCCCGGTTCTGTCGTCCTGGCGGCTTCGTCGGCGCGCTGCACCGCCGCGACCGCGGCTCGATTGCCGAGACTGGCCTGGATCGCGAGGAGCGGGTGGTCCGGCGAGATGAGGGACGGATCTCCCGTCCGGCCACGCTCCCGGTTCTGCCGGGCTGGGGGCAGGACCGACTGCCGAGTCGGGTTGCGGTGGACCGGGGGGCTCATGACGTACCTCTCCTGTGCCGGACCGGGCGACTGGAGAGTAGTGAGGCCGGACCAACAGAAGAAGTACGGTGGGAAGACTTTTCATCGCTCACCACGGGTGCGGCCCTCACCTGGCGGAGGCACCACGTTCCGACTCGGAACCCACGCGCGCCGGGCCAGTCGTCCACGCCGTTGGCACGATCACCGCCCCTGGCCGACAGTCCCTGCCCCAAGCTGCCCATAGCGGGAGTTCCGCGGTCGGAAGGTGTGCGGGGTGCACGTCCTGGGCGGATCACCGTGGCTTCCTCGCAGTTGGGCTTCCGCGGGGACCTTTGGAGTGGCCCAACTGCCGCGATGGCGAGCCTGAAGGTGGGGCCGGGCGGCCGGTGCGGACCATGGAGAGGGCGCCTTTCGACGTGACACCCGACGGGTTCTCGGTATCCCGCTGGGCCCGGCGGAGACGGACGGGACCACCCGCTGGACTCTCGTCATCCCCGCCACCAATCCGCACACCCAACCGGCAACGAATCAACCTGTATGAGCCCGCTGAAAGTCACACCCCACGAAACTCCCGCCGGCCCTGTGCTGCATGTGGTTGGCGAACTCGACTACGCGAGTTCCGACGCCCTGCGCTTCCGGGCGGAGACTCTTCGTCTCTCACCTGGGCAGCGTCTGGTCATCAACCTGTCCGGTGTGGAGTTCTGCGACTCCACTGGCATCACGGCCCTCCTGGCTGCTCGCCAGCACACTCAGGCAGCGGGCGCCGCTATGGTTCTGGAGGCTGTGCCGACCCACCTGATGCGCATCTTCACTCTGGCAGGTCTGGATCAGGTCTTCACGATTCGTCTCGGAGACTCGGCCTGACCGGTTCGGGGCGTTCGGGTTCCGGTTCCGGCCGGGCGGCGATCGACGACGAGCTGTCGGTAGTGATCGAGCCGCTGTTGCCGAAGGTGGAGCGTCGGGCCCGGCATCCTGGGGGGCACCGAGTACGGCTCCGGCTTGGGGTCGCAACGCTGGTCAGTGGAGCGTGCGTTCGCCCACCCGCACTGGTTCCGTCGCCTGCGGACCCGCTGGGAGATCCGCGACGACGCCCACGAAGCCTTCCTCACTCCAGGGCGCGGCATCATCTGCCGGCGTCCGCTCAAGAACCATGTGTGAGGCCAAGCGACAGCGGTTGTCTACAACGAGACCTTTCGCTCCTCGGCCTTGAGATCGCGGAGTGTCCAGAGTCCGTACAGAGCTGACAACGGTTTGACGACCAGCCACTCGCCGGGGCGATAGTCATCCGCGCGCACCAGCCTCGCTGCGAGATCCGGTCGCTGTCGACGCAAGTACGCACGGGCCTTGAGCGCATGAGCGGGCTGGGATGCGATCTTGATGCAGTCCACGCCTTCAAGCAGTGGAATCACGTTAGTGACGTTCTCCCACGTCGTCGTGCTTTGGTCTTCGAGAAGTACCGTCCCGTCGAACTCCAGCACCGACTTCGCGTAGTCGGCCATCAGCTGTGCCTCTGCGGCGCCGCCGCTGGTCGCACCGCCGCTGAAGATCGCACATGGCACGTGTGCACCGTCAGCGGCGATGGAGCGGATTCCAGCGCGGACTCGCCATCGGTTGATCAAGTTCGCCGTCGCTCGAGGATTCCGGTACCCCAACACCACTAAGGCCGTGGAGGCGCCCCTGCTACTCCCCACGAGCGCTCGGGACCAGCGCCAGTTCAACCACTCACCCCAGGCCAGGGCCGCAAGCCCAGCTATCGCCAGTCCCGTCCTTCGACGCATGTGGCGACTCTAGGACGCCTTGGTATCTGACCGTGATGGATCCAGCCACGCTACAGACGACGCATTCTGTGTGGAGTTCTCAGCGGCCGTCACAGTCCTCCAGCAGCACGACTGCGAGAACGGTCACGGCCTGCCCGGCTACCTCATCGACCTCGGGCGGATCGACGAAGCCCTGGCCGTTCTCCAGCTGCGAGAGGTGTGGGCGGCAGGGATTCGTAGGCTCGTCCGTCGCGGAGTGCCGGGCAGTTGGGCACGGAGCAGCTTGACGGTGCGAGTGCGGTCGGCGACCAGGTGCACAGCCGAGCCGGGTCAGGAAGCAGTCCTGACCCGGCTCGGAGCCCCTCGGTACGGCCCTACAGGTCCTTGACCCGGACGTCCCGGTAAGAGATGACGTCCGCCGTGCTGTGCACCTGCAGCCCGATGTAGCCGGCCGCCCAGCGCCGCCCGTCGGTGCCGGGGTCGTCCCCGCGCGCCGGGTAGAAGTCCTGGCCGCCGGTGTTGTCGAACTCGTTGATCAGCACGCCGTTGCGGAAGACCGAGAAGTGCTGGTCCACCACCCGGATCTCGTAGTCGTTCCAGGTGCCCTTCTGGGTCACCTGGGCGCCGGCGAGGCCCACCCGGTCGAAGCCGTAGACCGACCCGGACTTGTACATGTCGCCGCTCGGGCTGTCGAACGCCTGGATCTCGTGCCCGAACTTGATCGCAGCCCACTCCGGGCGCGGCTCCTCGGGGTGGTCGTGGATCTGCGGGAAGCGCACGAAGACGCCGCCGTTGGCGTTGGCCGTGCCCGGGGCGTCGTCCCTCCACTGGAGCTTGAGCGAGAAGTCGCCGTAGGTGCGCTCCGGGAACCAGAGCATGCCCAAGCCGTCCTTGACCGTCCCGCTGGTGATCGAGCCGTCCGCGTTACGTGTGAACGAACCGCCGCCCACCTGCTCCCACTTGGCGAAGGTCGCCGGGTCCTCTCCGAGGATCGTGCGGTAGCCGTCCGTCTGGCCCGGCGTGCCGATGCCGGACTCGCGGGCTGCCTGCTTGATCGCCTTCACCTCACGCCGGTCGACGACGCCCTCGGCCTTGAGGGCGGCCGTGACCTCGCCCACGTGCTTGATGAACAGCGCCTGGGAGGTCCACTCCTTCTCGTCCTCGATCAACTCGTTGATCCGGCAACGGTTGTTGGTCACTCGGTTCGGCACGCCGGTGTCGACCGTGCCGACGATCACGGTGAGCCGCTCGTCGTACTCCGGGCAGCCCGGCGCCGGCACCCCGCCGCCGGAGATCACCGAGAAGCTGACGCTCAGCGGCGCAGAGGTGTTGCCCGCCTTGTCCGTCGCCCGGTAGGCGACGGTGTGCCGCCCGGCCCGGTCGACCACCACGGGCGCGGTGTAGGCCAGGTAAGGCCCCGCGTCCAGGGAGTACTCCACCCCGGCCACACCGGAACCGCCCTCGTCGGTGGCGCTCACGCCGACCTCCGCGCGGCCGACGTAGGCCCCGGCGGAGTTCTTCGTGCCCTTGACGGTGGCGCCGGTCACCGGCGGAGTGGTGTCCTGTGGCGGGGCGGCCACGACGGTGAACCGTACGTTCTTCTCGGTGGCGGCGTTGCCCGCCTTGTCGGTCGCCCGGTAGCGCACGGTCTGCTCGCCGACCTGGTGCACCATCACCGGCCCGTTGTACGGCTGCCAGGCGCCGTCCGAACCGACCGCGTACTCGATGGTGTTGACGCCGGAACCGGTGTCGGAGGCGGTGACGGTCACCGTCGCCATGTCGATGTAGTCGCCGTTCGCGTCCTTCTCTCCGCTGACCGTCGCGGAGGTCTCCGGCGCGGTCGTGTCGTCGGTCGGCGGGGCGGCCACCGTGAAGGTCTCGCCCTTCTCGGCGGCGGCGTTGCCCGCCTTGTCGAACGCCCGGTAGCGCAGGGTCTGTTCGCCGACCTGGTCGACCACGACCGGAGCGGTGTACGGCTGCCAGGCGCCGTCGGCGCCCACCGCGTACTCGATCCGGTCCACGCCGGAACCTTCGTCCGTGGCGGTGACCGTGACGGTCGCCGAACCGACGTACTGGCCCTCGGCGTTCTGGGTGCCGGTCACCTTCGCTGAGGTCTCCGGCGCGGTCGTGTCGTCACCGCCGCCGCCCTCCATCACCGTCAGCACGCCCGTCATGGAGCTGTGGCCCGGGATCGTGCAGTGGTAGAAGTAGCGGCCGGGGGAGAGGGTGACCTCGGCGGTGTGCTTGCCGCCCTGGTCGTCACCGGGGTTGGCCAGGATGTTCAGCTGGACGTCGGTGTTGTACTCCGGGTCGCTGGTGCTGAAGGTCAGCGTGTGCGGCATGCCGGTGGTGTTGCCGGTGGCCGCGCTGTTCTCGAAGACGATCGTCGCGGGTCCGGCGACCGCCGTCTCCGGGAAGCTGGCGTACTTGGTGATGTCGTCGCCGGCCGTCCAGGTGAGCACCTGTGCGGCAGCGGCCTGTGCGGGCCCGTCCTCACGTGCCCCGGCCGCCGACGTGGTCGTCTGCAGTCCGAGTACCAGCAACAGGCCCGCCAGCAGGGCCGCCCACACTCTTCGCTTGCCTGTCACAGCGTCCCCCTCGCCATCTGGTCGGCGGCCGGGGTCGGCCCGCCGCCCTTGTACGTGACCTTCCACAGCGCCGACTTGGCGTCCGAGGTGAAGAAGCCGCGCCCGTAGTCGAGGACGTACAGCGCGCCGTCCGGACCGAACTTCCAGTCCATCAGGTTCTTGATGCCGTCGTTTCCGACCGGCACGATCTTCTTCAGAGACTCCGAGTGCACCGGGATCCCGCCGTCGCCCTGCGTCTTCGGGTCCATCAGCACCGCGTTGCGCGGCTGGTCGGCGTCGTAGAAGTCGCCGACGAACCACTTGCCGTCCCAGTACTCGGGCCACTTCGCCGCGCTGCCGTTCGCGGCGTCGTAGCGGTAGACCGGGCCGTCCATCGCGGCCTGGCCGCCGCCCTTGAGCCACGGCAGCCGGTAGGTCGCCTCCGACTCCTTGTACGACGGAACGCCGTTCGCGTCGCGCGGGTAGTCGGGGCCGCCGCCCTGCGGGGAGTACCAGATGTTGTTGCCGGTGACCGGCGGCAGGTTGACCAGGCCGTCGTTGTTCGGCGACTCGTTCTTCGGGTGGTCGCAGTCGTACCAGCCCAGTGGCTTGGTCGGGTCGGGCAGGTTGCGGTCACGGTAGGGCTGCTTGTTGCCCATGCAGTACGGCCAGCCGCGGTTGCTCGCCTTGTCGATCACGGCGAAGGTGTCGTACTTGGCCGGGCCCCAGGTCGTCGACGGGGCGCCGGCGTCCGGGCCGACCCAGCCGGCGTAGAGGGTGTCGGTGGCCTTGTCGACCGAGATGCGGGCCGGGTTGCGCACGCCCATCACGTAGATCTCGCCGCGCGTCTTGCCGCCGCCCTCGGCGGTCTCCTCGCCGGTGAACAGGTTGCCCTCGGGGAGGGTGTAGGTGCCGTCCTGTTCGGGGTGGATGCGCAGGATCTTGCCGTTGAGGTTGTTGGTGTTGCCGGCGGTGCGGCGCGCGTCGGCGAAGGAGACGCCCTTGAAGTTGGGCTGCGGGTTGTTGCCCGAGTAACCGTCGCTGAAACCACTGGAGTTGTTGTCACCTGTGGCGATGTACAGATTGCCCTTGGAGTCCCAGGCCAGCCCGCCGCCCGCGTGGCAGCAGCTGTGGATCTGCACCGGCCACTTCAGCAGCACCTTCTCGCTGGCCATGTCCAGCTTGCCGGTGGTGTTGTTGTAGGTGAACCGGGAGACCCGCCGCTCGGCCATGTGTGTGTCGCGGTTGATCTGCGAGTGCGGCGTGTAGTGCAGGTACACCCAGCCGTTCTCGCTGAAGCGCGGGTCCAGCTCGATGCCGAGCAGGCCCTCCTCGACCTTCGTCAGCTCCTCGCCGCCGCCCTTGTTGCCGAAGACGGTCAGCTCGCCGGCGAGGGTGACCTTCCTGGTCTTCGGGTCGTAGACGTGGATCTGGCCCTTGCCCTTGCCGACGTCCGGGTCGTTCCAGTCGGTGATCACCGGCTGGGAGGCGTCGGCGCCACCGCGGCCGATGTAGAAGACCCGGCCGTCGGGCGCGGTGACCAGGCCGTGCGGCTCGCCGATCTGGTCGTTCTGCCCGGGCTGGTTGGGCTGGGTGAGCCGCTCCGCCTGGTAGTTGGCGGTAATGGTGGCCTTGCAGTCGGCCTGCGCGAGGCGTGTGGTCCACATCAGGGCGCCGCGCAGATGGGTGCGGAAGTCGGTCTCGTCGTAGGAGGAGGCCGTGCCGCCCATGGCGGTGTAGAAGGACCGGCCGCCGTCGTAGTCACGGCACCAGCTGACCGGGTGGTCGGTACCGTTGGCGCCGGTGCCCGGCTTGTACGTCGACTCGCGGACCCGGGCGACGGTGTGCACCTCGCCGGAGGGGTTATTCGCCCAGTTGAGCCACTGGTCGGGGCGCCTCCACTCCAGCGGCAGGTCCTTGGTGGCCGGGTTGCGCCGGTCGCCGACCTCCACGGTGGCCCGCTGCACCGCGGGCGCGGCGCCGGCGGCGGGACGGGCACCGATCAGGCCGGTGAACCAATCGGAGTACGGCTCGGCGCGGGCCGCGTCGTGGACGCCGACGAAGCCGCCCCCGGCCTCCATGTAGGTTTCCAGTCCGGCCTCCTGATCGGCGTTCAGAATGTCGCCACCGCCGGTCAGGAACACGATGGCGTTGTACTTGCCCAGCTTGCGCGCGTTGGTGAAGACCGAGGCGTTGCCGGTGGCCTCGGTGGTGAACCGCTCCGCGGCCGGGCCGGTCTGCCCGATGCGCTCGATGGCCGCGATGCCCGCGTTCACGACGGGCGACTCGTCGCCGGCCGCGGCGGACCCGTAGAAGACCAGGACACGCACGTCGGAGCCGCCGGGCGGCGACTTGACGGACATCGTTGTCAAAGGCGGTTCCGGTGCCGGGCGCGCGCTGGCGGACGTACCCGACAGCAGGCCGGCGATGACCAGGCCCGCGGTCAGGGACGCCGCCCAGATCCGTCTGTGCCCGGCCTTGGCGCTCGATCCTCTTTGGTGCAGGGGCATGTGATGCGATGTCAATCGCATGTGTTGACCCACCCTCCTCGGTCGCAGCGACAGCGCTGAGGAAGCTAGACCTCTTTGCACGGTTCGCCAAGAGGTATCACCAGGATCAAGCGAACTTTGTCCTGGGTGTGGATAAACGCAGAGGTGGCAGGTACCGTCCCACAGGCCCTGAGCCCATACCTCTGTGGGGAGTTCGGCATGGACAGACGCTCTTTCAACCGACGGGTGCTGCTGGGCGGCGCCGTGGCCGCGACATCGTTGTCGATCGGTCCCGAGCTGGCCGACGCCGCTCCGGCCGCCGCCGCCGTCGCGGCAGGCACGGCGCCGGCCGGCGGGCAGGTGCGCCACCTCAAGATGTACGCCGAGAAGCTGCCCGACGGGCAGATGGGCTACGGCCTGGAGAAGGGCAAGGCGAGCATCCCCGGCCCGCTGATCGAGCTGATCGAGGGCGACACGCTGCACATCGAGTTCGAGAACACCATGGACGTCACCGCGAGCCTCCATGTCCACGGCCTGGACTACGAGATCTCCAGCGACGGCACCAGGATGAACCACAGCGAGGTCGAGCCCGGCGCCACCCGCACATACACCTGGCGCACCCACACTCCCGGCCGCCGCGCGGACGGCACCTGGCGGGCGGGCAGCGCCGGTTACTGGCACTACCACGACCACGTCGTCGGCACGGAACACGGCACCGGGGGCATCCGCAAGGGCCTGTACGGACCGGTGGTCGTGCGCCGCAAGGGCGACGTCCTGCCGGACGCCACGCACACGATCGTCTTCAACGACATGCTCATCAACAACCTGCCGCAGGGCCCGAACTTCGAGGCAACCGTGGGCGACCGCGTCGAGATCGTCATGATCACGCACGGCGAGTACTACCACACCTTCCACATGCACGGACACCGCTGGGCGGACAACCGCACCGGCATGCTCACCGGACCCGACGACCCCAGCCAGGTCATCGACAACAAGATCTGCGGCCCCGCCGACTCCTTCGGCTTCCAGATCATCGCAGGCGAGGGCGTCGGCGCCGGCGCGTGGATGTACCACTGCCACGTCCAGAGCCACTCCGACATGGGCATGGTCGGCCTGTTCCTGGTGAAGAAGCCGGACGGCACGATCCCGGGCTACGAGGAGCACGACCATGGCGCGCATGGCGCGATGTCCGCCCCGCCGCACGGTGGTCACTGACATCGGCAACTCCTGTGCGGTGTGCGGGCCATAGGGGAGCGAGCTCGGCGGCTCGCGGAGAGGATCAGGGCAACGGGGGAGTGGTGGGACCGTGCGATCGGGGTCACTGTGCGACTGTTGGTCGGCCGACCCTGGAGGGCGCCCGCTTGGCGGACCTCGTGCTCACCATCTGCCCGCCCGAGCACATCGAGGGCCTTCAGCGGCGGGCCCGGGCGGCGCTCGGCTCGGTTCCGATGGCCGCCGAGGTGGAGCCAACCGGGGGCTGGAGTCAACGCACAGAGCCTCCACCGATCCCGGAATGGTTCACTCGCCCTGGCTCTTCCCCGGCGGCCGGTCCGGCCGTCCGATAAGTGCCTGGGCCATGGGCGAACGACTTCGCAAACCCGGCATGCGGCTCGCGGGAGCCCGCTTGACCGCGCTGTTCCAGCTCGCCACCGAGCTACCCGCCGCCGTCCTCGCCCGCACCCGGCGCCGAGGGCAGCCGCCGCCACTCGGTGAAGTCGCTGACGTCCGGTTTGTGATCTTGGGGATCCGGGAGGTGCGTCCAACGGCCAGGGCCCCATGAACCCAAGTGCTGATAGTTTCGCGCCCGTGATCGTGTATCCGCTGTGGCATGTCGGCCACCAGAACGAAGCCGGCGACGACGGCTCGACCGTGCACGTCGATGAGAACGGCGTGTTCTGCGACGAGTCGGACGGCGACGACGTGAAGCTGCTTGGCATCTACTCAAGCCTCGAACGGGTAGAGGCGCGTGTGCGGCAGGCTCGTCTGCTACCGGGCTTCCGTGATGAACCGGAGTGCTTCTACTTCGACCCCTGCGAGCTTGACGAGGACGATTGGACCGAGGGCTTCGTTCGAGTTCCGCCGGGCGAGTAGGTCTGTGAGCAGAGCTTAGGTGGGATGCCGGGCTCGATCACGTAAGCCCGAGGGGACCGGGCATGTCGGGTGCGTGCCAAGGTGGTCAGGGGCTGTGCGGTGCAGCTTCGCCCAGGCTCGGGCACCGTGTTCTTCATGCCGCCCGGCACCCTTCCGACCGACAGAATCACTGAGTTCTGCCACGGTTTCGCGGTTGTGCTCGTCTCACGGGCGGGACTGGAGGCGCATAGTGGCCGTGCAGGGAGATCTCGTGTGGGTGTTCCTGACGCCGCGGCGATGAGTCCTGAGGTTCTCAAGGCCCGGACCGACTTCCTCCGCTTTGGTTCAGCCCTGGAGGTGAAGCGGCGCACCGGTGCGAAGGGCCCTTGGCAGTGTCAGCTTTGCGTCGGCGGTGGCGAGTAGCCCGGATGCCGCGAGCAGCATGCTCCAGTGCATCCCCGCGAGGAACGGATCCGCGCCGGCCAGCATGGTGCCGAAGACAGCTACGGCGATCGCACCGCCTACTTGGCAGGCGGTGTTGAGTACGGCGCCGGCGGTGCCCGCTCGGTCGGCGGCACGGCGACGACCCACACAGGAGTGTGTGTGCCCACGGTCAGCAGGGGGAGCAGCTCTGTCGGTCATCGGGTGTTCGGTCAGCGACGGAAAGCACCGCATCACACCTTGAACCTCGGAGGGCTCCGGCAGCGGCAGCGCCTTCGCCTACGGCATGCGCCTACGTCGATACACGTCGAACCTGGCGGGCTGTGGGTCGGCGCCCCGTATCCGCAGGAAGGTGGCGGGCAATGCGGGCGTCATTTCGACCGGCTCCGATGAAGCAGCAGAGGTGGCCTCGTGATGGTGCAGGTTCCTGTTGCCGCTCACGCCCCCTGGGGGCCGGTGGGTCGCGGTTCGCGTGGTGTGGCGTACATGGTCAGGCCCTTGGGTGTCGGCGTGAGTTCCAGGCTCACCCCGATCCTGCGGCCCGGTCGTGCGGGGCGCAGCGTGCGCGTGCTTGCGAGGGTTGCCAGGGCGACGGGCAGCATGACGTCGGCCGCGGCCGCGCCGGGGCAGTACCGGGGACCAAGGCCGTAGGCGAGAAGCGCGGCGGGGGCCGCCTTCGGCTCGGCGTCGGGGTGCCAGCGCTGCGGATCGAACACGTCCGGGTCGGGGTAGCGGTTCCTGTCCCGTCGCAAGGCTCCCAGCGGCAGGGTGACTACGGCTCCGGCCGGGATCCGTACACCGCCCTGGCAGGTCTGGTGGCGGGTGCGGCGGACCAGGAACGGGATGCCGTGAAGGCGGGTGACTTCTTGGACGAAGGCGGTCGCGAGCGGAAGCTGATGTGCGTGGAGGCGGCCGGGATCGGGTGCGGCGTCGGCTTCGTCCCGGAGCGCTTGCTGATAGTGCGGGTGGCGGCCCAGTTCGTAGCAGGCCCAGGCGAGGGTGGACGCGCTGGTCTCCATGCCGGCGATCAGCAGGGCACGGATGTCGCGGTGCACCAGGTGGGGATTCCCGCGGGCGGCGGCTTCGAGCAGGGAGACCAGGTCCTGGCCGTCCGGGGCGGGCCGGTGTCGGGCTCGCACCTGGCGGACGGCCTCGTCCAGTTCTGCCAGCGCGCGGCGGCAGGCGCGGCGCCGGGGCACGGGCACCCAGGGCCAGGGTGAGAGCGCGTAGCGCCAGAAGGTGCCACTCGACAGGGTGGAACGGGCGGCCGCGATCCCGGACAAAGTGTCGGGAGGGAGCGCGCTGTTGAGGATACAACTGACGAGGAGGCCGCAGGCGAGCCGACTCATCTCCACCCGGATGCCGAGCGGCCGGTCCGCGGGCAGGTCGGCGAGAAGGCGCCGGGTACAGGTTTGGACACTGGGCCCGAGACCGGTGAGCCGGGACGCGGCGAACGCGGGCCTCATCACGGCGCGCCGCTCCCGGTGGGCGGCGCCCTCAAGGCCGACCACGCCGTTCTCATTGAAGTCGCGCAGGCTCGGGTCCGGCCCCCAGAACCGAAAGGTGTCCTCGTCACTGCCTACCTTGCGCAGCAGTGACGGGTCGTTGACCTGGAAGGCGGTCGCCGGACCGGTCCTGGTCCTGACGACCGGGCCGGACCGGTCGAGGCGGGCCGCTAGGTTGGCCGGGTTGAGCCAGAACCGCAGGGCGCGGGAGTGGGTGAATACCTCCGGGCCGGGCGGTGCAGACGGTTGACCGGGGCTGGCTGTCCTGTCGACACGCATGAGCTTGGCCGTCCTGTCCATGTTCGTCGGCCTCTGCGGGTCCGGCCGCCAGTACGGTTGGGAAACGACCAACCGCCGAGTCGGTCACGGGAAGGCCAGGCCCTTTCATCGCGGAGAAGCTGGCCGGCCGTCACCGCGCTGCCGAACGGCCGGCACGGTCAGTCAGTCGTTCGCGGACGGTACGGCCCAGAACAGGGCCAAGGCCGGTGTGCCGACTGCGCGGTGACCACCCCTGCGATGAGCAGATGTCCCACACTACGAAATGGGGCCCAAGGCCGCTCGCAAGAGGTTCTCCTGGGAGGACCATCGCGACCGCTTGGTGCGGACACACATCCAGATCGACGGATCGATTGTCGTCTGGGGCAGCCTCGACACCCATTTGCCCGCAGAGCTGAAGGAGTACGAGGCCAAATACGACTGGCTCACCCCGTCCGGCCGCCGCCGTATGAACCCGACCTGAACCCCGTCTGGTCACTCGTGCGCAAAGCAATGGCCAACACCGCTTTCAGCACACCCGACGACATCGACCGGAAGCCCGCAGTGAGTTGCGCAGGATCCAACTCCGGCCCCGCCCATTCGACGGCTGCCTCACCGCCACAGGGCTGGCCATCAACGTCGCGTGCCGGGAGCGTCGGCGGACGCCGTCCGGCAGTTGACGGGAGGAGGCGGCCGGGATGAACTGCAGCCTGATCATGCCGGTCCTGAGGCTCGCGGCGGCGTTTGCAGCGGACTGTCAGTGTGACGGTGAGCCGGGTCATCATGTTCGTTCGGAGCGCACCGCCGACGGCATCGTGTTCCTCCGCCCGGGCTGCGCCCAGAGAGAATGGCTGATGATCATCGGCAGCCACTGTGGCACGATCTGGTCCGGCTGCCGGGTGGACGACACAGACCTGGCCCCGGCTCGACGACGATTCGCCGGTGACGTTCGCCCACTGGGACACCGACTGGGTGGAGAAAGCCGAACGCCTAACCCTGTGAGCGATAACACCATGAGTCATCGGGTTGCCTCATCGTCGAGCCGGCGACCGGTCTAACCTCAGGGATCCAACACGAGGGTCTTGACTGGGTCACGTCAAGTCCCCATAGTAATGCCTGGCTCTGCGCGAGCTGCTCACCTCGTCGATTCGCCCGGGCCGACTCGTGACTTGAATTGTTAGCGCTAACAATCAGCCGGACCAGCCCTTGGCCGACGACACCTCCGTCGGCAGCCTTCGCCAACCGGCGCGCCCAGCGCTTCCGGCCCCTACCCGTAAGGAGCCCGTCCTTGACTGTCCAGACCTGGCTGCGTCGCGCACGACGCGGTCTTCTCGCCACCGGCACCACCGCCGTACTGACCGTCGCGCTTCTGGCCGGCACGGAGGTCACCTCGCAGGCTGCCTCCCAGGCGCCCTGCGACCTCTACGCCTCCGGCGGTACCCCGTGCGTGGCTGCCCACTCCACCACCCGTGCTCTCTACGGCGCGTACAACGGCGCCCTGTACCAGGTCCGGCGGACCTCTGACAGTGTGACCAAGGACATCGGCCTGCTGAGTGCCGGCGGCTATGCCGATGCCGCCGCCCAAGACGCCTTCTGCGACGGAACCACCTGCGTGATCACCGTCATCTATGACCAGTCCGGCCGGGGCAACAAGCTCACCCAGGCCCCAGCCGGCGGCGCTGCCCCCGGTCCAGACAACCTCGCTCCTGCGACCGCCGCGCCGATTACCGTGGCCGGCCATCGGGCCTATGGCGTGTACGTCGCCGCCGGAACCGGCTACCGAAACAACAAGACCAACGGCATAGCGACCGGCGACCAGCCCGAGGGGATGTACGCCGTCCTCGACGGCACCCACTTCGGCGGAGGTTGCTGCTTCGACTACGGCAACGCCGAGACGAACAACCTCGACACCGGCAACGGCCACATGGAGGCCATCTACTTCGGAGACAGCACGATCTGGGGCTCAGGCACCGGCAAGGGCCCGTGGGTCATGGCGGACCTCGAGAACGGCCTGTTCTCCGGCCCCGACGCCGGCTACAACGCCAATGACCCGAGCGTCAGCCACCGCTTCCTGACCGCAATCGTCAAGGGCGCACCCAACCTCTGGGCCATCAAAGCCGCCAACGCCCAGTCCGGGGGCCTGTCCACGTACTACAACGGAGCCCGGCCCAACGTCTCGGGATACAACCCGATGCACAAGGAGGGTGCGATCATCCTCGGCATCGGAGGGGACAACAGCAAGTCCTCCAGCGGCACCTTCTACGAGGGGGTGATGACCTCCGGATATCCGGCGGATGCCACCGAGAACGCGGTCCAGTCCAACATCACCGCTGCCAACTACCAGGCTCCCGCCATAACGTCCAGCGCCCTCACCGCTGGGGCGCGCGTCTCCCTGAAGGCCACCACCTCCTGCTGCGACAGCCACTACTTGCGCCACCAGACCGACGGCACCGTGGCCATCGCGCCGATCACTTCCACAAGTTCCAGCGGCGACAAGAAGGACGCCACCTGGATCGTTCGATCAGGGCTGGCCAGCAGCGCTTGCCTGTCCTTCGAATCCGCCGCGGCCCCCGGGCAGTATCTGCGCCACGCGGAATTCCAACTCCACACCGCGGCCCCGAACGCCACCACCCTGTTCAACCAGGACGCCACCTTCTGTCTCCAGGCGGGCCACAGCGGGCAGGGCTACTCCTTCCAGGCGGTGAACTACCCCAACCGGTTCCTCCGCCACTACGCCTACACCGGCTACCTCGCAGGGGACGGAGTCGGCGGTAACACATGGGACAGTGACGCCCTCTGGAGCGATGACACCTCCTGGCTGCCGGCCCAGCCCTGGTCCTGACGGACCGTGTCCTCCGTCGGTGGCGCACTCTCCACAGGTGTGCCGCCGGCGGAGAACGAGCGTGTGGCCGGTCTGCGCAGTGACGGCGACGTCCGGCCGTAAACCACGGGACGCGGCGCTCGGCTTCGGCCCGACGTGGTCGTCGGTGGCTGGCTGCTCACGTTCCTGTACCACCTTCAGCAGCCGTTCGAACCGCCGCATCCGCAGCTCCGCGAACGTCTCCACCCGCAACGGATCAGCCCCCAGCGCTCCGCCCACGCAGGGTAGGTGCCCGATCGCCAGCCTTCTGCAACACGCCTACAAGGGTGTTGCAGAAGGCTGGCCGCGGCGGGCCGAAGTGGCGTCTGGCCTGCCATTACGGTGACATGGCGAGGTTGCGAACGGTGACGACGGCTTGGACGGCGTGGTGGAGGCCGTCGTCTTTCTGGCGGCAGTCGCGGAAGACCTTCCAGTTCTTCATGCGGCGAAGATGTGCTCGGCGCGGACGCATCGGTGTTCGGCGTTGTCACCCCTCCTGGCGCGCAGGAGTGGGTGTCCGGCTCTCTCGCGGTGAGGGACTCCCGGCCTGACGTATGAACAGGGGACATCAGGTCCCCTCCGCACAGTCGAGCACTTTGCGACCATGCTCACTGAGCGCCAGGTCGACCTGCCGGGCTGGCTCGACGCCGTCCGGCAGGACGACCTTCCCAGCCTCCACACCCTCGCCTCAGGACTGGAACGCGACCGTGACGACGTCATCGCCGGCGTGACCCTGCCCTGGAATCCGGGCGTCGTCGAAGAACACGTCAACTGGATCAAGATGCTCAACCGCCAGACGTTTGGCCGAGCCGGCTTGGCGCTCCTACGCAAGCGAGTCATGCTGGCCCGATGCCGTCCACCGGCTGTCCTCCCCGGATCAGATCGCGGGGCGCCGGAGCACGTTGGCGGGCTCCCAGTCGCTCTTCCAGAAGGCTGCGAGCCCGTACTCGTTGATGAACTGCCGCTCGACCTCATGGATGGGGTACATCCCTTGAATGTTGATCACGTCGTGGCTCTCGTGTCCCGCAGGGCCGACGTCGATGCCCAGGCAGTCGCCTCTGTCGAGGACCAGCGGCGCCGACACGCAGAATGCCGTCATCTCTGACTCGGGCACGATGCGCTCACCGAAGTTGATCGTGCTGCCGTAACCGAATGGGCAGGTTCCACGGAGCTGCTCGGCGAGGAAGCCCACCGCGTGGGCCCAGATCACATTGGCCGAGTTCACGCTGAGGCAAAGTTCCGGCGAGCCGAGCTGCCAATCGGGATGCTCCGCCAGCGACAAGCCATAGGTGAGCACCGTGAGAAGCCCGTCCGGCAGGTTGTCGTAAACGATCTCCGTCACCCTTGCAGCCCCTGCTCGGTCGACTCGACAGGGAAGAAGCGGGGCTCCCTTCCTCCGGAAAGTCGATCAAGATGTGCGAGGTACTTCTCAACGCGGCCGGCCATGTGTCCAGCCTGCACGATCGTCCACCGTCGCACGCCACAGGGGGAACGCCTGGGCGGCTTGCTCGTGCCTTCCCGGAGTTTGTCTCCCGCCTTCTCTGCGGGTGCGAACAGGAGGCGGAGCCGGCACGCGCCGTGCTGTGGGTGGGCCGCCCGCCGACCCGGGGTCCGGCCGGTCCCGCCACCCCCGCGCCGGCGCGCCCTGTGGGGTGACGCCCAGAGCGTTCGCGGCGTGCTGGCGCGCGTCGGTCATGCGTCATGCTTCGGTGTCAGTCCCTGGTGGCGAGTACCTCGGGGACCGGCCGGAGCGTGGTGCGGGGGGTCTCAGGGCGGGTCGCGGCGAGGGCATCGCTCCGGGGTGCCGGGGTGCCGGGGTGCCGGGGTGGGCGCGGAGGCGTGGAAACCGCCCAGGCGGTGGACAGACCGCAGGGCCGGGCCCGTCGTCCACGGAGCCCGAAGGCGGAGTTCTCCGCGTAAGTGGGCGCCGGCGATGTTTGGAAACGCCGACTCGGTAAAGACGGCCCTTACAGCTTCTTTATACGACCAGGTTGGTGAGGTAATCATGGGTATCATTGCGTGGATCTTCATCGGGCTGCTCGCGGGTCTCATCGCCAAGGCGCTCATGCCGGGCAAGGACCCGGGCGGCGTCATCATCACGATGCTCATCGGCATCGCGGGCGGCCTTCTCGGCGGCTGGCTCGGCAAGGTCATCTTCGGCGTCGACTCCATCGACGGCTTCTTCGATCTCTCTACGTGGATCGCGGCCATCGTCGGCTCGATCATCCTGCTCGTGCTCTACCGGGTCATCACCGGCAACCGCCGCCACGCCTGAACCCAAACGTTCCCCCGCACAGTGACGCAAGGGCTTCCCCGATCCCGGGGAAGCCCTTGCGCACAGCGGCATCCGGACTCAATCGTGTCGCTACATCGCCGTGAGCTCACCCGGTTCCAGTGGAGCGGATCCGGCAGCCTGGTGACACGTCCCGGCCGACCGGGTGGAGAAGCGTCCTGGTCTCCTCCGCGCCGGCGGATCAACTCGATGGACGTCCCACCAGGTCACGTGGCACGCTCCACTGCGTGACCGCGATTCGAAGCCTGGCGGAGTTCGGTTCCTCCGCAGCCATCGGCCCGCTGCACTGCGGCGCGTCTCTCAGCGACATCGCGGCGATCCTGGGCCCGCCATGGGACATCGGTCGGGTGAGCAAGCGTCGGCGTTGGCCGCATCTGTTCTCGTACGGGGATGTTGAGCTCTGCGTCTGTCGATGCCGCCGTGTCACGATGATCAGCGTCCAGACCTGGCGAGAGACCGTCGAGCTTCCCGTTCTCGGAACGGAGAAACGTGCGACGTTCACCGGACCATTCACACACTCACAAATCACGGCCGAGCTCAGCGCGATGGGCTGGCGCTGCACCCCGGTGAAACTTCACCAGCCGCCCGGACAAACGGCTCTGCAGGTCGAGGCGACGGGTGTGACCTTCACCTTCCGGACCGAGGCCGGCTCCGAGCCCCTCTTGACCAATGCCGGCCACTGGAGCACCACCCACACGTGCCCACCCCACCCAACCCACGCTCCAGATGACGGATTCGGCGCGTGATGAACCCGGGTGATCCGGCCCATCCTCGCGGAACTCCCCGGGACCCCGCGGTGGAGACGCAGTATGGCCACTGCGGTCGTGCAGAAGGGCCGAAGCGGCCAAAGGAACCACTTGTGTGCACGCAGTTCGAGGGCTCGAAGCAGAAGGTATTCTTCCGCCTCGGCTGATGTCTTCCTACGAAGCTGCGGTACCAGTCCGGCCTTCATTCGAACCCGCGCTCTCATCGAGCCTCTTCCAGACTGCTGCAAGTGGCACCGTGGTTGCGTTATGCCGCTGGAAGCGACGGAAGGTGACTTGAGTCGTGTGAGTACTATCGCTGCTACCTGCTCAACCCCCCCACTTCGAGAGCCGAGGATCACATGTCCACAAACCCTTCAGTCCCGAGTGTCACGGCGGACTATGCCCAGCGGGTTGCTGACGACCTGTCTGCTAACCGGGGTGAGCAGGAGCGTGTGCGTTCCGAACTGGATCGGCTGCGGGACGAGCTAGTCCGTCTGGAGGAGAGTGAGCAGGTCCTGACGAAGATGCAGGATGTGCTCGGCGGGGCACCCAAGCCGACGGCGAAGCAGGCCAAGAGCCGCAGGGCGGCTGCGGTTCCGGCAGCCCGCCACTCCAACGCCAAAACCGCAGCAGGGAAGTCGGGTGCCGTCGGCGGACGCCAAGCTGTCAAGAAGCCTGCCGCGGCGAAAAGGCCGGGCGAGGCGACCTGGCTGGAGCTGACCACCGCCTACCTGGGCGGACAGGGCGAGCCCAAGTCTGCGGCCGAGATCTCGGATGCGCTGACCGAAGCACACCCCGAGCGGACAGTTCAGGTGCCGGTAGTGCGCAACGCTCTGGAACAGGGAGTCGCACAGGGCCTACTGGAGCGAACCAAGCAAGGACGCTCCGTCTTCTACAGCCCGGTCCCCGCTGCTCCGACCCCATCCGACTCCTGACGCACTGCGCCCGGCGTCCCGGGGGACGGCTCGCCCCCGGCTGGCCTCACCCAGTTCCGCGGCGTCATCGCCTCATACGTACCCGGACGGCTCACACTGGGGTTTTCCCTCGGGCCGAACGCCGGGCGTTTCAGGTCATCCCCTGACCGTGCTCGGCGCCCGGGGCGAGCGGCGCATGCACCCCTATGACGCGGCCCTCGGCCTGGACCACGACGCGGCTGGCGGGGACCGGCTGTCCGCCTGGTGCACGGAGGCGACGCCGATGTGCTTGCGGACCTCGCGGCCGGGGAGTGCGGGGCGACCGTGCGCCGTCTCGCCGTCCCGGGTACGGCACCGCTCGCGGTGACCGGCGAGGCACTGGTGATCAGCCGCTACGGGTCGGGGGAGGGCGCCGGCCTGCGGCTGACGCTGGCCTGGCCCGTCGGCCTGCGCGGCGCCGCCGCACCCCCCACCGGGGGTGGACGCGTCCGGCACGCTGTACCCGCCGCCGCGCCGGGGGACTACTGCCGGTGCGAACAGCACGACTTCGGTGGTCCGACCCCCTCGCCAGGGTGCACCGAGCACCCCATGCCGCACAGGCCGCGAGGCCCGCGTGCAGCGGTGCCCGAAAGCACGTCCCTCGGTTATCCCGAGTGTCTTCGATCGGGGATGCCGAGATTCCCTGGGGGTAAGAGACGTGGCATGACTTTATCGAAGCCATCGAAGTACGCGTTAATCATTCTCGGCGTTTATGCGGCCGGAACGCTGTACCTGCGGTTCGGGAACCATGAGAGCTGGGGCAAGGCGTTACTGCTCTCGTTGTTCTGCACACCGGTGGTCCTGTTGTGGTGGTGGGTACGAGACCGGTTGATGGATCGTGCCCGCCGGGCCGGTGAGCGGCACAGGAGGCGAGCCGCAGCACCCCGCACCAGGCACTGAGCGGGGCACAATGGAGTCGCGCACCTATCAGTAGGCTGAGTGGCTCGCGCCATCGTTCCGAATCATGCATATGGCAGCCTGGCGCATATCGGCGGGGGAACCAACTGAAGTTGCCCTCGAGAACCCGCTCCGACGCAGCGCCATTGGAATGCTCACGGTTGCCGCCGTGAACTGCCTTTGACCCGCGACGCTCAGTCGGCACCACGACCGTTCTGACCAGATCTGATCGCATGGACTGCACCGTCTGCCGACCCTACGGGACGACGTCGCCCGGTGGGTGACGCTGAGGCGAAGCACGATAGTTGTCACATAGGCGGGCCTGTTGTCACCGGCCCTCCGTCGGCCGGAGCTCTCCGGTTTAGCAGCGAGTCCGCGATCGCGACGGAGGATGGAGCGAGCCGGGTGCCACCGTCGTCGATGTCCCAGAGCGAGTTCTGCAGCAACCGCCCCAGGGTCCAGCCGGTCGCGCGTGCGCGGTCCAGGCCGAGGACATCGGTGAGTAGGTCGAAGCGGCGCCGTACGATGCGCAGGGTGTCGCCCTTCGCGACGACATCGTCCCACCTGCTGTCCAGGGCGGGCCACAGATCGAATCCCGGGTCGCCGGCGAGTGGCTCGGGATCGATGGCGATCCACGGCTCGCGCTGCGCGGCGAGAACGTTGTCGTAGTGCAAATCCCAGTGCAGCATCCGGTCCCCGGGCTCACCGGCCAATTCGGCCACCGCCGATGCCCAGCTGCGCAGGAGCTTACGGTCGGCCGGGTCGAACAGCCGCACAATCGCCCGAGGGACCTTATCCAGCATCTCGGAGGCGATGTCGCCAAGACCGCGAAGTCCCTGCGGTGCGGGGACCGCGACCAGTCGCGCGTGGAGCTCGGCAAGGGTGCCCATCGCCACGTCGTCATCGTTGATCGAGGCCAGCGTGCGAGTTCCGTTCAGGCGCTCCAAGAGCATGCTGCTGCTCATGGGGTCGTGATCGAGCAGTCGCACCACCCCCTTGCCGTTCCAGGTACGAAGGCCAATCAGTGCGGCAGCGGTCTCCTGTCGGGGCATCTGGAGTCTCAAAACCCCGGGCGTGCCGTCGGAACGCAACACCGGCAGCACCAGTGAGGCTTCTCCGGCTTTTGCAGCGCCATCCCGTTCCAAATCCCAGCGTTCCAGCATATTCGCTGCGAGAGTCGGCAGTCCTGCGATCCAGGCTCTCCCCTCCTCACCGAAGCCCGCGGCATACGACGCCGCCAGGTGATGTGGGACCTCGTCGCCTTCTAACGTGCTCACGTCGGACTCCGTCGCAGGGGACCAGGTGCGCGCCGCAACCTACCGGAGGTCAACGGACAGCCTGCCGTCGCGGCACACCAGCCAACTTGAAGCCATTTCGGATACCGGCCTCAAGTAGCAGGACCCGATCTTGCCACCGGTGGCAGAAGGATGGCTGCACGCGCGGGTGCGACCGCGTGCCTCACTGGTGACAAGCAGACTGCCTCGCCTAGGCACTGTTCTCGGATCACGTTCTGAGCCAGATGGCGAGGGCCCGGAAGCCTTTGAGGCGGTTGCTGGTGCGTTCGACGGTGTTGCGCTTCTTGTATCGCTCGCCGTCGAAGCCGGTGGGCCGGCCGCCTCGGGAGCCTCGGTTCTTGCGATGTCTTTGCTGGTCGAGGCGTTCGGGGATCGTGTGCGGGATGCCGCGTCGCCGCAGGTAGCGGCGGTTTCTGCGCGATGTGCACGCCTTGTCCGCCAGGACACGGTCAGGTCGGGTGCGAGGCCGGCCGACTCCGGTGCGGGGCACCGATACCTGCTCCAGGACCCGTTCGAGTTGGGGTCCGTCCCCATAGTGTCCGGGTGTCAGGACGAACGCGAGGGGCCGGCATCGCCCGTCGGCGGCGAGATGGATCTTGGTGGTGAATCCGCTGCGGGAACGTCCCAGACACTCGCCGATCTGACCACCTCCTCCAGCCGGACGGCCAGATTCCGCAGCACCGGATCGACCTGATTCGTCCCACGCTCGGCCCCCTTTTTGAGGAACGGCGGCCGGGGATACCTTCCTCGCGTCGGCGGCGTGCTGCACGGCCACGCGGTCACAGGCATCTGCCTCCTGCGGCTGGGAAGCGTCCGGCCGGTCCGGGCCCCCAAGGCACTCGGGCTGCGCAGCGAGAACGCGGCGCATCGGATTGCCGTCGAATGGGACGGGCCGGACGGCGTCGACTGAGGGAGGCAGGTTCGTGCTCAGGGACATGCGCCCCGGTGGTCCTCTACACCACCGCCCAGGGCGGCTCGGGCTGCCGCGAGACGCTCCCTGGATTCGGATATCCACTCTTCGCCCATGTCGAGCGGCACGGAGACGACGATCTGGGTGCCGGTGCCGTCATGGACTTCGACCACGTAGGGGTCGTCGGATATGAATCGGAGGTAAGCGGCGCGGCCTGATTGTGGCCACTCCGCCGTGAACGGCTCGTCAAGGTCGGCCTCCTGTTCGGCTTCCTCGATAGCGTCCAGAAGCCGACCCCAGTCTGAGAGGTCATCGGAGTCGAACCCGAGGTGGACAGTTCCGTTCACGAAGCCACTGGTGACGACGGCCTCCGCGTCGTAGTGCCGGACTGCCGGAGTTTTGAGGGTGGGCTGGGACGAACGCAGACGAACGATGATGCTCTGGGTGAGGTCGGTCAGCCGGATCAGCTCGATCGCATCTGGCTGCATGTTCATGTCCATGACCGGAAACCTACGGCGGGTGCTTAGGAACTGCGGATCATGACCGGACCGTGGCGTTTGGCGCGGCACCTCGCCGCGTTGCCGAAGCGTCTCGGAAGCGACGTTCTCGCGGATGCCGCGGGCGGTCCTCGGCTTCATCTTGAGTGCAATGGCCAGTGGCTGGAAACCCGTCTCGGAACCCATGAAGCGGGTTCCGAGACGGGTCCTTCACCGCACCACGACGTTGTCCGCAGCCGAAGTTGACGGTCCGGTGGTGGTGTTGCCGTAGTACACCCAGCGCCACGCGCCGGTCTTGGACGCCTTGACGGTCGTCCTGAGGCCACCCGAGCCGCTGGCGTGAACCTTCTTCACCGTGGTGTAAGAGGTGGCTCCACTGGGCTTGAACTGCAGGCTCACCAGGCGGCCCCCGTAGGAGGCGTACTTCTTCGTCTCCCAGTTGGCCCGCGTCACCTTGCCGGTCACGGTGATGGTCTTGCCCTTGGAGACCGGCTCGGGCGCAGCGTTCACAGTCAGGCGGGAGTTGCGCTTGACGTAGACGGTCAGGCCCTTGTCGTCCGTGTCGCCACCGCCACCCTTGAAGTACACCTCGGCTGCGACCTTCCAGGCTCCGGCCTCGCTGTTGCGCATGTCCCACACATCCGGGTCGAAGTACATCGTCTCGGCGATGTCGCAGACACCCGACCTCACCTGGTTGCAGTCGCTCGTTTCGATGGCGTGCCACAGTCGGTCACCCGTATCGCCGCGGTACAGGAACACCGCCGGCCACTTCCACTTGCGGGTGGTCTCCATCCGGAAGGAAGTGGGTGCCCCTACCTCCTTGGCCACTCCGATCACGATCGGCTTGCCGCCGTTCACCTGGACGCGGGTGAAGGAGACGCCGCCCTCGGCCGCCCCGGCCGGCACCGCGGCCACGCCCGTGAACACCGCCGCCGCGCCACCGGCCACGAGCACTCTCCAGACCTTCTTGCCCACCTGATCCCCGATCTTTCCATCTCTGTGTCTTGCACTGAAAGGCGCCGGAGAGCCCTCCTCCGGCGCCTTTCAGACAGTCAGGAGCCATACGTGGTTGTGCACCCGTGGATCACGATCGGACATCATTTCCAAGCTTCAAGCCCGAGGCCTGCACTCCAAGTTCGAGACACTCAGGTCAGGCGCCTCCACGACCTCGCGTTGCACGACGGCCGCCCACCCGGTGAGCACGCTCATACTCCCGCCCCACCGCCGTCAGCCGGCCACCCCGTGCCCGCAGCGCCCTCGCACGCCTTGAACGTCAGCGACCAGGCACGCCACCACCGCATGCTGCTGCTCAA
This sequence comes from Streptomyces sp. 2131.1, assembly GCF_900105515.1. GTDB lineage: Bacteria > Actinomycetota > Actinomycetes > Streptomycetales > Streptomycetaceae > Streptomyces > Streptomyces drozdowiczii. The sequence continues at coordinate 7,079,523 of NZ_FNSY01000001.1, forward strand.
CGCCACGGAGAACGCGGGCTCTACGAATTATGGGTCCGAGTTCTGGCACTTCTCGGCAGCGGACCGGTACGACGCGATGATGCGCCACGAGCCGCACGCGCGCTACGGACCGATCAAACTCCCATAGCACGTGGCCGGACTCGTCCACTTCCCCGCCCTGTCCGAGCCGCAGACACAGGAGTGTGGGGGCATCCGTGTCACGACCGGCCCGCACGACTGCGACAGACGAACAGTACCGAGCGGAGGCACGTATATCCGACGACACCCAGCAGACGATCCGGGCCATCCCCGAGCCCGTCGATCGGCTACGTAAGGAGCCGTCAGCATTTGAGGATGGCCTTGGCGCGTTTGCCGAGGCTGCGGATCTTGGCGTGATCGCGGTTGTGACGCCGACGCCATCCGCGCAGACCTTTGCCCCGGAACGGGACGCGGACAGCAGGACCTGGGCCCTGATACGCCTCGCCCGCCCAGCACTTGATGCCATCGGCGGCGAGAGCGGCAGGAATGCCGCGGGTCCGGGCCGCGGTCAGATCGTGCACGGCCCCGGGTAGTGCCTCCGAAGCCCAGATCAGACGGCCCGCTGGATCCGCGAGTACCTGCACGTTCATCCCGTGGTGCTTCTTCTTCCCCGAGTTGTACGGCTGGTCGGCAGCGATGCGGTCGATCGGCAGCAGGGTGTCATCGAGGATCACGAGCAATAGTCAGGACTTGTGGACCAGGTCAGCCTGATTCCTTGAGGTGATGGAGTCGGTGGTGTGCCGCATTGCGGACTCGGCGGGTCCGCCCGCGTTCTGCGAGTAGTTGCAAGACGTCGGGTGCGGTGACGATCTGTGTGGTCACGGCTGTGCACTGGAGCCAGTCGGAGGCGTCGGTGAGCTCCTCGGCGGCCCACGGTTCGCCCAGGGCGAGGGTCCTGAGCAGGCACCATTCGCGGAGTCGGGTGGTGAGGAAGTCGTGTTGGTCGATCACCCCCGACATGGCCTGGGCCCATGCCGTGAATGCCGGGGCGGTGAGAAGTTCGGTCGCCCGGCGGTCCATGTGTCGACTCACCGCGCTGACGGCCATGGTGGTGTCCTCATCGCGCAGAACAGCAGCCAGCAGGTCGGCTTCGTCCGCCGCGGCGACGGTTTGCAGGGCCTGGATGTAGTGGGCGAATCGCCGATGCTCGGCGGGCTCGTCGCTTTGGTGTCGGCTGTCCATGCTGCCTTGCCTTCCGGCCGTTCCATGAGGTGACCGTTCTCGAATCGGGCGCCGTCCCGGCCGAGGGCGACGAGGTGGGGTGCGGTGACCGCTCGCCAACGGGCCTGGGCGGATTCCACGAGCTTGAAGACCATCGCGAGGGCGGCGGACGGGCTGCCGGCACCGCGGGTGACCTTGGTCCGAAGTTTCACCGTGCTGAACGTCGACTCGATCGGATTCGTCGTGCGCGGATGCACCCAATGTTCGGCGGGGAAGTCGTAGAACGCCAGCAGCTCGTCGACCTCACCCATGATCTCCTTAGTGGCCTTGGGCCACTTCGCGCCGTACGCCTTCTCGAACGCGGTGACCGCGTTCTCCGTGTGCGCGCGGTCCTCGGCGTTGTGGATCTCCTGCAGGTCCGCTCGTGCTCCGGGCTGAGTGGACTTCGGTAGGGCGTTCATGACATTCCGCATCTTGCGGACCCAGCATCTCTGGTGCCTGGCCTGCGGAAATACCTCCGCCAGGGCAAGCCGCAATCCCATCGCGCCGTCACCCACGACGAGCATCGGATCCGTCCCGCGGTGACTGCAGTCCCGCAGCAGGTCCGCCCAAGACTCGGTGGACTCACGCAGGCCCTCGGCCATCGCGATCAACTCCGCGGTGCCGTCCACCCGCACGCCCATCAGGACCAAGAGCCACGAATGCGTCGGCGAGAGCCGGGCCTTGGGATGGACACCGTCGGCCCATACGTAGACGTAGTCGGTTTCAGCCAGGTCACGACGCTGGAACTCCGCATGGTCGGCGGTCCACTGCTTCGTCAGCCGAGTCACCGTGCTCGACGACAGCCCAGCCGAGGAGCCCAGGAACTGCTCCATCGCGGGCACGAAGTCACCCGAGGGACAGGCCGTGCAGATATCGCATCGGCAGCACCTTGCTGACCTTCGGAGACTTCCGGCACCACGGCGCGAGAAGCTTCGAGGAGAACGCTTGCGCTCGCCGGTCTCCGCGTCGACCCGCTTGTCGTTCACGCGCGGGACGGCAACCTTGACCGGCCCGGCGGCCGTCGTCACCATCCGCGGCCGGTGGCGGCCGTTGCGGACCACCAGTCGACGGCCGGCCTCGTCACGCTGCCCGGCGAGCTCGGCCATGTACTGATCCACCTCCGCCTCCAGGGCGGCGGCCGGCATCCGCCGGGCTCCCTCCCGGACGATCTCGTCGATCAGGGAACCGGCCCCGGTGGTGCCGTCCTCGTCGACTACGCTGAGCATGGGCGTGCCTTCCCAACCGACGGTGCAACGTCGTCTACTCGGGGCCCTATCGATCACTCGGGTAGGTACGCCCTCGCACGTTCCAACCCGAGGCCGATCCACAGGCCTAGCATTGCTCGACTGCGAAAATCGCTGTCCGGTTGCCGAAGCATGGTGATAGACATCCGGCGTGGAAAAGACTCTTGAGTTCACCGACCTGTTGCGACTCATCGATGAACGGTCAACCGCCTTCCGCGCTGCGGTCGCCGCCGCACCCGGTCTTGACGCACAGGTGCCCACCTGCCCCGGGTGGACGCTGCTCGATCTGGTGAGGCACCTGGGTGGGGGAGACCGTTTCTGGGCCGCCATCGTCAGCGCGGGGCCCGCCGACGCACCTCCGGCAGAGGCCGTCGCCGCGCGTGCCGCTCTGGAAGTGCCGCAGGAGCGTGAGGCCCTTCTGGCCTGGCTGGACGCGTCGACGCAGCTTCTGCTGGGCGCCCTGCGCGCGGCGGGACCGGAGAGCGGTTGCTGGACGTGGTGGCCCGCGTCGCAGTCACCGCAGACAGCCGGCGGCACTGCCCGCCACCGGGTCCAGGAGACCGCGGTGCATACGTACGACGCCCAGCTTTCCGGGGGCGCCCCGCAGCCGCTGCCGGTCGAGCTGGCACTTGACGGAGTGGAGGAGTTCCTGTTCACCGTCTGCGCAACGCCGAGTGCCTGGCCGCACAAGCCCACGGCCTTCGACTTCCACGCCGACGAGGACCGCTCCTGGCGCCTCACCGTCGACGGCGACGGCGCACGCACCACCCGCCTCCCCGCGACCGGCGAGGCCTCGGACACAGCCGGCGCCTCCGTTCGCGGCACGGCCGGTGAGCTGGTTCTCTACCTCTACGACCGGATCAAGGCCGACTCCTTGCACGTTGATGGCGACGCCGGGCTCCTCGACCTGCTCCGCGCCTGGGAGCCGGAGGAGAATTAGGACGTAGCGGGGGCGGTTGTGCCGCGCCTCTCCGCCGGCCTTCCTAGTCCCGCACCAGTTCGCGCAGCGCGGCGTAATGTTGCCGGTGCTCGGAGGGCCAGTTGCAGTCCTTGTCGACGACCTCGAGGGCGGCCTTCCACACGGGATGCCCCTCCAGAGCGCCGGGGCGACGGAGCTTGGACAGCCACTGTCCGACCGGCGTGTCGAGCGCGGCCGCCGACCGGCAGGCGGACAGCGTCCAGTGCTCCTGGCAGTACACGCTGCCGCCTACCCAACGAACCCCTCATTGCGCCTCTTCGCACTGAGGCACGCGGCTGACGCGTCCACGGGGGCCCCGCGGCCGACTTGCCGAAGCCACGCGGGCGCCAAGATCATGTCAGGGGCGTGCGGCCGGCCCCGCGCCCGCGCTATGTTCGCGGGGTGCAGCAGCCTCCGGAACAGGTCCCCGCGCTCCTCGATGGCCCGGCCGTCGACATCTCCGACGCCCATGAATTGCTCCTCGGCTATCTGAAGTGGTACCGCGAGGCCCTGATGCGAAAGCTTGATGGGCTCTCCGATGACCTGCTCCGCATGCCCGTCTCACCGCTCGGCTGGTCGCCGCTCGGCTTGGTCCAGCATCTTGGGTGGGTCGAACGCCGCTGGCTGCGCTGGGGGTTCGGCGCAGAGGACGTCGTCGCCTATCCGCCCGGCGGAGACGCCGAGGAGTGGACGGTCTCCGGCGACACCTCCATCGCCCAGGTGATCGCTGCCTATCAAGCGGAGGTGACCGTCGCGACCTCACTCACGGCGACGTCCGCGCTGAGCGACAAGGCACGTCTCGGGGGCCGTTTCAAGACGCCCGACCAAGCACCCTCGCTCGGGCGGATCCTCTTCCACCTGCTCCAGGAGTACGCCCGGCACGTCGGGCACCTCGATATCGCGCGCGAACTCATCGACGGCCGGACCGGCGAGTAAGCCACCTGTGACCGCTGATGCATTGCGGGGCAACCCTTACGGGCTCGTGCATGGTTGGCGTACCACTCGGGCGGGTTCTTCTTGAACTTGCGGGGCGCTGGCGCCACCACGCGCCCGCCGGTCTGTGTACCCAGTCCCTGGTAGCCGACGTCGGCCAGGATCTCCACGGCGGGCCCGTCGGCCAGTAGCCCGACCAGGCCCAGCTTCCGGGCGTGTGTGATGTCCGCGCAGCCGGCCTGCTCGGCCGGACTGCAGAACAGCAGTATTCCTGCGGCGTCTGTGACAACCATGGACTCTTGACGGCGTTCTGTTTGTTCTTGCCGGAGACGCACTTCTCCCGGTCCTTGCGCCCGGCCACCGGTCGACGCACCGGGACCTGGGTGCCGTCGATGAACCCGGTCTGTACGCTGGCGCCGAGGTGGTCGATGACCTCGGCGAGTGTGCGCAGGCGCGACGATGAAGCCCCGCTACCACCGGTGGGCTGCGCTGTTGGGGGCCGGACCGCGGGGCCACCGCACGCTGCCTTCGCTCAGATCCTGAGTTCGTGGAAGGTGTCGACTCTTGCGTTGCTCATGCCGCGAATATCGAGGTCGGCCAGGGCGGGCGCGTGGGCCGGTGGGGTGGGACGTCATGATGTCTCGGGAGTTTGCGCGGCGCTCCCGTAAGCCCGACGGCAGGGGAGGTCAGCCTTTCTGCCGTGCCTGAGCTGTGCGGGCGTAACGGTGCTCGGGCCGCCCTGCGTCGCCATAGCGCAGGGAGAGCTGGAGCGAGCCTTTTTCCTGGAGGTAGCGCAGGTAGCGTTGGGCCGTCGAGCGGCTGATTCCGGCGCGGGCTGCCACGTCCTGCGCCGACAGGGGGTGGTCAGCCTCGGCGATCACCTGGCAGATCAAATCCATGGTGGGCCCCGACCAGCCTTTGGCGGGTGGCGCGGTCGTGGTCGACGGCGTGCGCACGGTCCCGAAGATGCGGTCGATCTGCTGCTGGCACGGGCTCGTTCCGGTTCCGGCGTCCTGCAAACTGCGCCGCAACTCGGTGTAGCTGTTCAGGCGGGAGCGCAGGCCGTCGAGGGTGAACGGTTTGACGAGGTAGTGGAGCACGCCGTAGCGCAGCGCGGCTTCCACGACCGCGACGTCCTGTGCCGCGGTCACCATGATGACGTCGCTGCGCATCCCCTTCTGCCGCATCAGTCTCACGAGGTCCAGACCGCTGCGGTCTGGGAGGTAGTGGTCGAGTAGGAGCAGGTCGACGTGCCTGTTCTCCAGCGTATGCACGGCGTGCAGGGCGGTGTGGGCGGTGCCCACGACGTGAAAGCCGGCTGTCTTGTCGACGTAGGCGGCGTTGATCTCCGCGACGTGGAAGTCGTCGTCGACCACCAGGACGTCAATCAAGGGTTTCTCCTGCCGGAACGTGCTGTGCGTGGGCTGCGGATCGTGTGGCGATGTCGGGGAACGTGACGGTGAATACGGCGCCTCCGCCGGCGCGGGCCGCGATGCGGGCGGTGCCGCCGTAGCGTTCGGCGAGGCTGCGCACCATTGCCAGGCCGAGCCCTCGGCCACGATGGTGCGGGGACTCCTTGGTGCTCCATCCCTCTTCGAAGACCGCTTCGCGCAGTTCCACGGGTACTCCGGGCCCGTTGTCGCTCACGCGGGCCACGACGGTGTCCGCCTCGGTGAACATCTCGACTTCCACCGTGGGCTGGGTGGCGTGAGCGTCGACGACGTCGAGTGCGTTGTCGATCAGATTGCCCAGCACGGTCACGATATCCCGGGCGTCGATGAGCCGGCTGGGGAGCTGGCTGCGGTCGGACAGGCGCAAGGTCACGCCCCGTTCGGCGGCGATGGCCGATTTCCCGACCAGGAGGGCCGAGACCATCGGGATCCGGATACGTTCCGCGATGTTGCCTGCCGACGCGCGCCGGGCGTGGGTGAGGCCCGCGACATAGTCGCGGGCCCGCTCGGACATGTCCAGGTCGAGGTAGCCGAGGACGGTGTGCAGGCGGTTGGCGTGCTCGTGGTCCTGGGCGCGCAGTGCGTCCAGCAGCCCCTTGATGGAGTCGAGCTCACGGCCCAGCAGTTCGACCTCGGTGCGGTCCCGCAGCGTGACGACCGCGCCGCCGTCAGGGGTGGGCATCCGGTTGGCAATGAGGACACGGCTCCCGCGCACCGTAAGCAGGTCGCGTCCGGCGACTTGTCCGGTGAGGACGTCGCGGGACCGTCCGGGCGGAAGGACCTCTTTGAGGTCCCGGCCTTCGGTATCCTCCTTGAGCGAGAGCAGTCGGGAAGCCTCGTCGTTCACGAGTCGTACGCGTTCGTGCCGGTCGAGCGCGATGACCCCCTCCCGTACCGCGTGCAGCATCGCCTCCCGCTCCGACAGCAGAGCAGCGATGTCGGCGACGGACACCCCGTGCGTGCGCTTGCGCAGAGTGCGGGCCACCAGGAACGCGGCGCCCGCGCCGACCGCGAGGGCTGCGCCCGCGTAGCGCAGCAATCCCGGCAGGGCGGCCATCAGGCGTTCCTGCACGCCGGAGTAGGCGATGCCGACCGACACCGCCCCGATGACCTCGCCGGCACTGTTGCGTAGTGGGACCTTAGCCCGAGCCGATGTGCCGAGAGTGCCGCGGTCGATCTCCAGGATGACGTGACCGTGGAGCGGAGTGGACGGATCCGTCGACACACGATGGCCCACCTGCTGCACATCCGTGTGGGACCAGCGGATCCCGCGCAGATCCATGACCACGACGTACAGGGCACCCGTCGCCTTACGGGTGCGCTGCGCCTGCCGCTGCACGGGCCCGGTCGGATCGGGGTCGCTCGACAGCAGACCTGCGGCGATCTCCGGGTCGACCGCCGTGGTCTGGGCGATGGCCAGGGCTTCGTGCTCGGCCTGGTCGTCGAGCTGGGTGCGGAGCGGCTGGAGAAACAGGCCGGTCAGCAACAGCAAGACGCCGGTGGTGATCAACAACTGAACGATCAGCACTTGGGCGAACACTTGCCTCGGCCAGCCGATGCGCACGCGGGCCACTTTTGACACCTGCTTTCGGGAACCCGCCCGTGCGACCAGAAGTTTCGCCGGGGTGAACGCACCGTAGCCGCTGCTGTCTCGGCCACGGAAGAGCTTGGACGGCAGCGGGCCCCCATGCCGTCGGCACAATGCGCAGAATGGCGTTCTACGGGAACTGGCAGTGGTTGCCGGCCAAAACTTCCCAGCCCGTACGACTGTTTCTAACGTCCCCGGCATGACAAGCCCATCGAGCCCGGCCATCGAACTGCGCGGTGTGCGCAAGGCATTCCGTACGCCGTCAGGCGCCTCCCACACCGCTGTCCATGATCTCGACCTGACCATCCAGCAGGGCGAGTTCGTCGCCGTCGTCGGCCCGACCGGCTGCGGCAAGTCCACCACCCTGACTCTGGTCAGCGGCTTGGAGGAGCCGACGGACGGCGAGGTGATGCTGTCCGGCTCGCCCGTGCGCGGCATCGACGAGCGTGTCGGCTTCGTCTTCCAGCAGGACGCGACGTTCCCTTGGCGGACCGTACTGTCCAACGTGATGGCGGGCCCTCGCTTCCGCGGTGTGCCCAAGGCGGAGGCCAAGGAGAGGGCCCGGGAGTGGCTGGGCCGCGTCGGGCTGAGCGCCTTCGAGGACCGCTATCCGCATCAGCTGTCCGGTGGCCAGCGCAAGCGCGTCGCCCTCGCCTCCACCTTCGTCAACGACCCCTCGATCCTGCTCATGGACGAGCCGTTCTCCGCGCTCGACGTCCAGACCCGGGCGCTCATGTCGGACGAGCTGATGGAGCTGTGGGCCGGCACCGGGGCCTCCGTTGTCTTTGTCACCCACGACCTGGAGGAGTCCATCGCACTGGCCGACAAGGTCGTCGTCATGACCGCCGGACCGGCCACCGTCAAAGAGGTCTTCACGATCGACCTCCCGCGCCCGCGCCGCGTCGAGTCGATCCGTCTGGAGCCCCGTTTCGTCGAGATCTACCGCGAGATCTGGTCGTCGTTGGGTGAGGAAGTCCGCATTACCCGCGAGAGGGGTGCCCAGAATGTCGCCTGACATCACCGCCGCACCGGACACCGCTTCGTCCACCGTGACGAACTCGGTCGGCGTCACCAAGTCCGCCCGTACCGAGGAGCGTGCCAGGGCCGCGCGCCGCCGGCGCGTCATCGTGCTGCTGTCCCGCGCCGCCGTGCTGGTGTTCGTCCTCGGCGTGTGGGAGTGGTTCTCGCGGGCCGGGATCATCGATCCCTTCAACTTCTCGATGCCGTCGAAGATCTGGGACCAGATCCAGCAGTGGGCACTGCACGGCACCCCGCAGGGCTCACTGCTCGAACAGATCTGGTACACGCTCTACGAGGCGCTGCTGGGATGGGTCGTCGGCGTCATCGTGGGCGTGGTCCTCGGTATCGCGCTGGGCCGGATCCGCTTCCTGGCCGACGTCATGGGCCCGTACATCAAGGTCCTCAACGCGCTGCCGCGGATCGTGCTCGCTCCGATCTTCCTCATCTGGTTCGGTCTCGGCCCGGCCTCGAAGGTCGCCTCTGCCGTCGTGCTCGTCTTCTTCCCGGTCTTCTTCAACGCCTTCCAGGGCGCCCGCGAAGTGGACCGCCACCTCATCGACAACGCCCGCATCCTCGGCGCCCGCGACCGCCAGGTCACCTTCCAGGTCGTCATTCCTGCCGCCACCTCGTGGATCTTCACCAGCCTCCACGTCAGTTTCGGCTTCGCCCTGATCGGCGCCATCGTCGGCGAGTACATCGGCGCCACCAAGGGCATCGGCCTGCTGGTCTCCGTCTCGCAGGGCACCTTCAACTCCGCGGGCGTGTACGCCGCGATGGTCATCCTCGCCGTCGTCGCCCTGCTCGCCGAGGGCCTGCTCACCTTCCTCGAACGCAAGCTCTTCCGCTGGAAGCCCGCCGCTGATGAAGCCCGCTAGACCCTCCCGCCGCCGCACGTACCACATCCAGGAGCCGCACATGTCCCGTCGCACCCTTGCCAGCAAGCTCACCACCGTCACCGCTGCCCTGGCCGCTCTCGCCGCCCTCAGCGGCTGCGCCGACCAGGTTTCCTCGCATGCCTCCGGCAGCGGCGGCTCGGGAGGCAAGGGGCCGAAGGTCAAGATCATGGTGGGCGGCATCGACAAGGTCATCTACCTGCCCGCGATGCTGGCCCAGCGCCTCGGCTACTTCAAGGACGAGGGCGTCAACGTGGAGTTGCTGAGCGAGCCCGCCGGTATCGACGCCACCACGTCACTGGTCGCCGGGAACGTCCAGGGCGTCGTCGGTTTCTACGACCACACCCTCGACCTCCAGACCAAAGGCAAGTCCGTGGAGTCCGTTGTCCAGCTCGCGCAGACTCCCGGCGAGGTCGAGATCGTCTCCGACAAGGCGGCAGACGACCTGAAGTCGCCGAAGGACTTCGCCGGCAAGAAGCTCGGAGTGACCGGCCTCGGCTCCTCCACCGATTTCCTCACCAAGTACCTCGGCGTCCACGACGGGGTGTCCACGGACAAGTTCAGCAACGTCGCGGTCGGCGCGGGCCAGACCTTCATCTCCGCGCTGCAGCAGGGTTCCATCGACGGCGGTATGACCACCGACCCGACCGTCGCGCAGATCCTCGACAAGAAGCTCGGCAAGGTTCTCATCGACATGCGCACCCCCGGAGGCTCGAAGAAGGCCCTCGGGGGGCTGTACCCGTCGTCGAGCCTCTATATGAACACCGACTGGGTCGAGGGGCACAAGGACACGGTGCAGAAGCTCACCAACGCCTTCGTGCGCACCCTCAAGTGGATGTCCGCACACAGCGCGCAGGAGATCGCGACGAAGATGCCGAGCGACTACGCGCAGGGCGGCGAGGGCCTCTATGCCAAGGCGATCGAGAGCACGCTTCCGATGTTCACGAAGGACGGCAAGATGCCGGCCGACGGGCCCGCGACGGTGCAACGGGTCCTGAAGTCCTTCAACCCGAACTTGAAGAACGCCACGATCGACCTGGAGAAGACGTACACCAGCGAGTTCACGGAGAGGGCGAGCTGACTGAGCAAGATGGTTCCACGAGCCTGCCGCAGCCCGGAATGAGCGACAGCGACAGGCTCGTGACCGAAACTCGCATGGCCGTTGAGAAAGGCGTCGTGAGAGCAGTCAGAGGGCCCGGGCCAGCTGTGCGACCGCTCGCTCCTACTGGTCGTCGCGTTGCACAAGCCGGTACCCCGCGGTCGGGGCATTGCCGCCCCGGCTGCGAGACCGGTAGGCCGGCGGAACGTAGCTTTGGGTTTGCGTGGTCGTGCGCGCCTCTCGGTGTCCACCAGGGCCACCAGGATGGGGGCGGACCGCTACCCATCTGGCGGTGTCCGGAGCCGGTGATACCGGCGAGCTCGGCGGCTGTTGCCCAGGACTCACCTCTGCTCAACGCCATGATCGCGATGCGGATCACCGCCGGGGTCTTTCTCCCGCCGGGCTCCAGACCGTTTGCGGCGGCCAGGGCCGCTGCCGCTTGTACGGCCGAGGCGAAGGCCGAGTCATGCGCCAGCCACTGTTCCAGGAGGCCCTCGGGCGCCCCGGCCCACAGGGTGGCTGCCCGTGGTCTGAGCCCTTGCGCGGTTGCCTGGAGGATGTCGCCCATCCGCGCCAGCCGATCCGTCCGGTGCCATGGCACGCGCCGAAGTCCGGGCGAGGTGTGTGGGCGGGCTGCAGGCCGGCGAGCCGTGCCGTCGGTTCGGCGGGCCGGACAATTCCGGGAACGGACGCAGATGATGCGGCGGCGGTCACGGAGCAAGGTCTCGTCGGGTTGAGCCGTCCCCTGCACGCCGCCCTCGCCTGGTGGGAGGACGGCGTGGCGGCGGGGCAGCCGTGCCGCCGCGCGGTGCAGTCAGGCGGCTGCGGTCGACGAGTTCCAGTGACGGTGACGGTGACGGCGATGGCCTGCACGTCCATCGGGGCGACGAGGACAGAGAGCCGTACGGCTCCGGCGGTGAGCGCGTCGGCGCCGCCCAGGAGCATGCCGACGAACGCGCCGGGCACGGTGACCGGGCCGACGGTGCGAGTCTGGTCCGGGCACCAGGGTGTCGGAGGCGGCCGGGCGGGCGATCTCGATTCCGGCGTCGCGTTTGGCCAGGCCGAGGGTGAGACCGGCTTCCACTTCGCCGTGCCGTTGTTCGAGCGTGACCGTGGTGTGGCGCCCGGCCAGGACGGTCGCGGTGAGAGAGCCGCCGATCAGGATGCCGGTCACCGGGATGAGCGAGATGCCGCGCAGCGGGAGCAGGGCGGTGGCCAGCAGGAGGGCGACGGTCGGCAGGACACCGGCGGTGATCGGCAGGGCAGCGCACCACCAGGTGCTGTCGGTGGTGATCCGGCGTCCGGCCCTGCCCACGGCGACGGCGTACATCAGCAGCAGGAAGCCGAGCCGGGCGGCGCCGCGGTGGACGACCCAGCCCATGACGGCGGAGACGGCCGCCAGCTGAACGGCCGCGCGGACTCCGGCGGTCAGCACTTCGCTGGGGCGGCCGTAGCTCTGCTCAGGAGAGAGCCGGACCCAGGCGGTGACGGTGACGGCCCCCGCGAGGAGCACGGCCAAGACCCCGCCGAGCATGGCATCGACCGGCAGCAGCGCGGCCGAGGCGGAGTTCATGGGCAGTCACCATCAATGTCAGTGGCTGAGCTTGTGGGCGCAACTGCCCGGCCGCAGCGGAATCTACGCAAATGTAGACAGTGAGGAAAGGGTAGGACGACGCCCAGGCACCAGCGCCCCGATGAGGGCCCCGGAGGGTCCCGGGGCGGTCTGACCTCGAAGATCCACCTTGCCGGTGAAGGCGGCTGCCGGCCCATGGCTCTACTGATTACTCCAGGTCAGTGGGGTGATGCCCCGCAGATGATCGAGGTCCTGGAGCGGATCAGGGTTCCCCGCCGACTGGTCGGGCGGCCCCGGACGAGGCCCGATCACGTCGGCGGCGACAAGGCATACAGCTCCCGTTGAGATCGCCGCTACCTGCGAAGACGCCGCATCCGGCACACGATCCCAGAGCCGAAGGACCAATGGGCCAACCGACGCCGCAGAGGCAGCGCGGGCGGCAGACCCGCCGGCGGGAGGTGGTTCCGGGGAACTCGGCCGCTGCCGACCTGTTCGCCCGGGTGCGTGGGGATGCGGGGCTTCGTCGTCAGACCGCCACAGGACCGTCCGGGGGCATGACCGTCCGGCAGCCGGCAAGGAGCCGGGCGACCATGGCCCTCGCGTGCTCACGGCCGTATCCGGGGCCCACGATGCACAGGTTGCCGACCGCTCGCATCAGTGTGTACGCGGTGACGTCCGGGTCGAACTCGCCCCGGGCCGTCGCAGCGTCGAGGAGCGAGGCGCAGGCCGGGACCAGCGTGTCGAGCATCAAGGAGTGCAGGCTCTGCAGGCTGGGGTCCTCGGACTGGAGTGCCGCTCCCAGTCCGTGCTTCGTGACGAGGAACTCCACGAAAGCGTCCATCCATTGTGACAGGGCCTCGCCCGGTCTCGGCGACCCGGCGAGATCGGCGGCAAGTAGCGCGCACTCGTCCACCTGGTGGCGGTAAACGGCCAAGACCAGCTCCGCCCGGGTGGGGAAGTGGCGGTACACGGTGCCCAGGCCCACTCCGGCCCGGCCGGCGATGTCACGGATGGGTGCCTGGACGCCTTGCTCGACGAACACCTGCGCCGCGGCCGCGAGCAGGGACTGGCGAGTGCGCTCGGCGCCCGCCGCTCTGGAGCCGACCGATCGGGACAAGATCTCACCTCTGGTTCGCGGAACATTGTTCCGCTAGTGTGAACGGAACGTCGTTCCGCCAAGTATGCGGCACGCGCCTTTCCCACAGGAAGTCCGCACATGTTCACTCCTGCGCAATCCCGGACGAAGACCGTCGCGATCAAGCCCATCACCGTTCCCACCAGTGACCGGGCGATGCCCCTGCAGGTCAAGGTGACCGCACCGGCCGAGGGTCGCGGTCTTCCGGTCATCGTGTTCTCCCACGGCAACGCGTGGTCGATGGACGGCTACGAGCCGCTGGTCGACCGTTGGGCCGCCGCTGGCTTCGTGGTCGTGCAACCGACCCACCTGGACTCGCGTCGCAACGCCATAGGGTTCGACGATCCGCGTTTCGGCACCATCTGGCGCGTGCGCATCGACGACCTCCACGCGGTGCTGGACCACCTCGACGGCATCCTCGCCGAGGCCGGCGACCTGATCGACCGCGCTGATGCGACACGGGTCGCCCTGGCCGGTCACTCGTGGGGCGCCCAGACCGTCGGCGCTCTCCTCGGGGCTCGGGTACTGGATGCCGAGGGCGCTCCTGGCGAGGACTTCTCCCACGACGGAGCAAAGGCGGGCGTGCTCATCGCCGCGACCGGCACGGGCGACTCGCTCACGCCGTTCGCCGTCGAGCATCTGCCCTTCATGAGGCCGGACTACGCCACCATGACCACAGCGGCACTCGTCATCGCCGGCGACAAGGACCAGTCAAAGATGTCCACGCGCGGACCGGACTGGTTTCTCGACGCCTTCGACCTCAGCCCCGCCCCCAAACGTCTCCTCGTCGTCCCCGGCGGAGAGCACACCCTGGGCGGCATCGCCGGGGAAGCCGTGAGCGAGACCAGCGACACGGACACCGACCGGGTCGCCCTCGTCGCCGACGCCGTCACCGCATACCTCCTCGACGCCCTAGACCGCGACCCCGATGCGTGGTCCCGCTTCCGTGACGACACCGAAGCCCTCGAGAAGGCGTCCTTCCAGCACAAGGACTGACCCAGCCCACTGCTGCCCCTTCCCGGCCCGTCGCCCGCCGCACGGCAGCGGCGGGCCGGGAGACCTCTCGCACCCACCACGCCGGTGATGCACCGAAGCCCGGCGGTCAGAGCCAGAAGTCCACGATGAGCCACGCCCCGGTCAGCCGCTGCTCCCGTGCTGCGGAGCAGCGACCCTCAGGTTTCGCAGCCCCTGGACATTGCATGACCGACCACATCGCCATCCCGGCCCGCGCCGGCGACGACCTGTTCGGGCCGCTCGTCTCGGTCGCTCCGGTCGCTTACCCCTCACGCGACCGCCCGGCGGAACTGCAGGTACGACTGACCGCGCCGATGACGGACCGGGCGCTGCCCATCGTCGTCCTGTCGCACGGGCACGGTCCGTCCCAGTACGTCTCGTCGCTCTACGGCTACGCCCCGCTCGCCAACTATCTCTCGGTCAGCGGGTTCGCGGTCCTTCAGCCGACCCACCTGGACTCGGCCACCCTCGGCCTGCGGCACGCCGACAGCCCCGAAGCCTCCTTGTACTGGCGCTCCCGCGCACGCGAAGTGTCGTCGGTGCTGGACCACCTGGGCGTTCTCGACAAGGTCGTCCCGGACGTGGCGGCCCGCATGGACACCGGCAGGATCGCCGGCGTCGGCCATTCGATGGGCGGCCACACGGCGAGCATGGTGCTGGGCGCCCAGCCTCGCGACCTCGCCACGGGGTACAGGGGGAACGCGAGGGACGAGCGAGTGAGCGCCGGAGTGGTGATGGCCGCGCCGGGACGCGGAGGCGATGCCCTCAATCCCCGTGCCGCCCGTCACTACCCCGTCCTCAACGACACCGACTTCACCACCATGGCACCCCCGACCCTGGTCGTAGCAGGAGACCAGGACTACGCCCACCACCTGAACGTCGTCGGGGCCGCGTGGCAGACCGACGCCCTTCACCTGGCGCCCGGGCCCAAGTTCCTACTCGACGTCCACGGCGGTGAGCACAGCCCCGGTGGAATCTCCGGCTACGACTCCGCGGAGACGACGGACGAGAACTTCACCCGCGCACTCCTGGTCCTGGAGACAACCGCAGCGTTCCTGCGCACCCAACTGGCCGTCGACGACCGGGCCTGGAACGTGGTGACGGCACAGCTTGCCCGCGAAGACTCCGCCTCCGCAACGGTGCACGAGAGGCCGAAGGACATCCTCGGTGGACGGACGCACATCTGCGCCGCGTTCAGCAGGGTGACGACTTCCACGTCGCGCCGGATCAGGACGCCGACCGGACGCCCGGCCGGCTCATCCGGGTGTGGGCGGTCGCCCTCGACGGCGACGTCTACGTCAGGTCGGCGACGCGGAACTCGCGGTGGTTCCACTCCGCCGTGACGTATGGGTGCGGTGCGGTCGCCGTCGCGGACAGGGAAGTGCGGGTGGTGTTCTCGCCGGCCGACGACGAGGCGGCGAAGGACCGGGCCGACGAGGCGTTCCGCGCCAAGTACTCCAAAAATCCGTACTTCTCCGAGGGCCTGCTCAAGAACTCGCGGCACCAGATCGCCCCCCGGCCGCTGTGGGCAGGGAACTGCAGGGCCCGATCCCGTGATGGGCACAGGCACTGAGGCCCTGGTAGCCACGTACGTGGTCACACCCGACATCGGCTGACCCCGGCTCACCCGCAGCCGCCCCTCCCGCTCGCTCGGCTTCTCCAGCGGCAGGACGCCTGAGGCGCCACACCACCAGTTCGTTGACCGCGTGCACGATCCGTCTCGGGGGTCGGGTCAAGAAGAGCCGGCACAGGCCGAGCCCGGCCGGCAGGCCCACCCCAATTCCGGGCACTACGTCGGGGACTTCATCGCCGGTCGGTCCGAACTGCTCCGACGGGCCGCCGATGTGTTCGAGTGGGTGCGCTCCAAGGCGCTTGAGGTCGCCGTGACGGGCCGCCACGCATTGTCCGAGGCGGCCCGGACCCACAGCGATTTGCAGGGGCTCGGCGACCACCGGCAACCTGTTCCTTATACCCGGAGTGGCCGCTGTCGAATGCCGCGAGGAGACGCAGAGCTGATGTGGGTGACGCTGTCGGGAATCTCGGAGACTGACGTGTTCAGGGGAGGGCCGACCGTCAACGCCAAGATCCCCGACAACGTCAGGCGCGTCCGTACGGCGTCGGTCTGCCGTGTGGTCCGTGCCAGTCCAGGCACAGGGCGGTGGCATCGTCCTGTGGATTGTTGTTGCAGGCGTCGGTGACCGCGGTGGCCAGGTGTCGAGCGACCTCACGCGGGTGCTCGGTGGCAGTGTCGAGGATGAGGCCGGGGAGGTCGACCTTCTGCGCTTGGCGTTCCTGCATGCCATCGGTGTAGAGAACGAGGCGGTCGCCGGGCAGCAGGTCGATGTCCTGCACCTTGTAGGTGTCATGTGCTGGAACCCCGAAGGGCAGGTTCACGGCCAGGCGCACCTCCTCGACGGTGCCCTCGCGCAGCCGCAGGGGCCAGGGGTGGCCGGCGTTGACGAGCTGGGCGCTGCTGCCGTCGAGGGCGATGCGCAGCAGCTGCCCGGTTGCGAAGGTTCTTCGTCCGTGTTCGAGGAGGGCTTGGTGGGTTCGGTGGGCCTGTTCGGCGAGATCAGCTCCGGCGCGGCGTGCGCCGCGCGATGCGTTGACCAGGAGGGTGGCCATGAGCGCGGCGTCGACGTCGTGGCCCATGGCGTCGGTGATGGACAGGTGGAGGGTGTCTTGGTCGAGGGAGTAGTCGAAGGTGTCGCCGGCGATGTCTGAGGCGGGAACCAGGGCTCCTGCGAGGGCGAACTCGGTGGCCTCGCAGGCGGAGGCCGAGGGCAGGAGCTGGCGTTGGATCTCTGCGGCCAGGCTGACAGATGTGGTGCGGTTGCCCCAGTGGTAGAGGTCGGTGAAGCGGCGGTCGGTGACGATGACGTAGGCCAGCGCGTGCGCGACTTCCTCGATTTCTGCTATCACGCCCTGCGTGACCCGGGTGAGGAACAGTTCCAGCACACCGACGGTGTCGCCCCGATTCGTCACCGGGGCGAGCACGCGCTGCCCGCGCTCGTCCTTTGGCACGTGCACCACCTTTTGGGTGCGCAGGACCTCGTCGTAGATGCTGTTGTCGAAGGGAACTTCGTCGGGGCGGCGCTCCTGGGGAGCGATGGACTGCTCGCTGACTCGCAGCAGGCGCTGGCCCACGATGTCGACGAACAGGAACGAGACGTGCCGTGCGCCGAACCGCTCGCGCAGATTCTTCGCCACGACATCCAGCGAAGCCACAGGGGCAGCGGCCTCTGCCGCTTCAAGCACCTCAGCCAGTCCGATTCGATCGCGTACCACGTCAGCCTCCCTTTTCGTTGGAGACTCGTTTTCCCACTGACGTGCAAAACACCGCACAACTGTGACTCATGCCATGGCCCGGACGCTCGAGATCAAGAAGGCCGGAAAACAGGCTTCGCTCTCCCCGCCGGCCCGTGGGAAGCGCATGGCGGGTCAAGTCGAGCCGCCAGCGATTGGGGGATGGGCCTCCAGCGGCTCGCCGCGCGGTTGCAGAAGGCGGTAGCGTCCTCGGCATGCTGGATGGTCCTGGTGTAGCGGCGGCTCTGCGAAGCGGGGTGCGCACCCGCTCCGATGCGTGGGAGTTCGTGCGCTGGTTCGCCGACGCTTGGATGGGCCGTCCGGTGGATCCGGAAGACGGCTTCCCCGCCGCAGAGTCGGCGGCGGGGAAGCCGATTTAGGATTCGACCTGCCGACCGCCTTGCGTGAGGGCTATGCATTCTTCGGCCGTCGGGACGACATGACCCGACAGCAGGAGCCGCTGGTCAAGCCCTCCGGCCTGTACGTCGATGACGCCCTGGGCGGCGTCCTCGTCTACCGGCGTGAGAACCAGGACTGCGCTGCATGGGGGATCCCTCTGGCTCGGATCGAGCAGGACGATCCCCCGGTGGTGGTGGAATCGCATCAGGGGTGGATTCCCGTCCTCGACCGGATGTCCCTGGCATGGGTGCGCGGGACGCCCTGCGGGATGTGGTGTGCGGAGAAAGCCCGCCCGCCGCGTTGAGCCCGATACTCGAGGGGGTCCGCCAGGTCCCGGAGCTCACGGCGTCTACAGTGGACCGTTGAGAGTCCTCCGCACGCCCGGCTGGCCGTCGAGGCAGTCCTTGCCTGGTCCGCCGTGAAGGATCACCTACCTGGTCGGCTACGCCCTTGCGCTGCCGACTGTTCCTGCTCGACCGCAGCCGCGCCAACCGGGCCCGCTGGTGCTCGCTGGCTGTCTGCGGTAACCGCGCGAAGGCGCGCCGCCACTACGAACGCGCCCGCTGACCGTTTCCCCTATGCCCGGTACCTCCCCAGTTAGCAGGCACGCGCATTTCGCTCAACAGGCCTCGGTCGGACCGGCGCCGGGCTTCCTGTCGTCGGCCGGGGGGCGATGATCACGGCGAGGGGCAGGGCTGGGCCGTTGCGCCTTGAGTTCTCACCGGCCGTGGTGAGCTAGCTGCATGAGGCGATGCGCCCGCCCGTAAGGGGGCGGGCGCCAGGCCGACAGCGTGCGGCACGCCGAGGAACGTACCCGTGATCGGGTCAACCTCGATGAGGGCGTTGACGTATGCGTCGGCGACTTGACGAGGAAGCGGATTGCCGATCTGTCATGCGGTCATCCTTCCGTGGAAGCCGACGCCGGTCATCAGTCGTCGAAGGGCCCGTAACACAGATGCTCCGTACCGATACCGCTCCGTTTGTCTTCGGCGTCCGGCTCCCGCGAGAGAGCGCCGACGGGATCGCCACCGTCCTGGAGGACATCGCCACCAACGGACCGCCCCCGGAGGAGGACTGCACGACGCCGGGAGGATCTGCGCGAGACCCCGAAGCCGGCGAACTCCTGCCCCGGTGACAGCCCCGTGCCACGGCTGCGTCGCGGTAGGCCCCACGCTTTGACCGGTCAGCAGCAGCTCCTCGACCTGTCACGGCCGTGGTGAGGCCGCGGCCAGGAGAGTGTGTCCTGCGTCGGTGAGTTCGTACATGGCCGTGCGGCCGGCCCGGCTGCACTCGACCAGCCCGGCCTCCCGCAGGATTGCCAGGTGTTCGCTGGCCGTCGGAGCGGAGACGTGCACCAGTCCCGCCACCGCCGTCGTCTGCAGGGGTGTGGTGAGCGCGGCAAGGATCCTCGCGCGAGTGACGCCCAGGAGACGGTGGAGAGATCTCGGAGTGGGGGGCGCCGCCCATAGGTACCGTCCGGACGCCGGGTAGTAGATCACCGGAGTCCATCGGTCCGAAGTGGTGCACTGCACCCGGTCGGTGATGAACAGTGACGGAACGAGAACGAGTCCCTCCGGGCAGTCGACGTCGATGTCCACAGGCTTCTCGACGATGACGGTGTCGTCTTCGCACGCCGCTGAGGGGTGCAGGCGCGGAAGGACTGCGCGTAGTCCCTCGCGGTTGACCTGGATGGCCCGGTCCAGCAACTCCGCACGCAGCGCCTGCCGCATGCCCACCCACTCCGGCTCCACCACACTCTTCCAGAGGCGGCGCAGCGCATCGGCGGCCTCGGACCTGGCTCGCTCGGGGTCGTCGAGCAGCCGGCCCATGTCTGCCCCGCGTCCCCTCGTGGCGTCGACCAGTTCCGCGTACGTCTGGTCCGCCGGTGCGGCGAGGAGGGCTTCCATCCCTTCCTCGAACGTCGGCTCACTGGTCCTCGGCGACGGGTCGAGGAAGTCGGGCCGATACGCGTCGTCGGCCATGAAGACGGTGAGCGCCCGCAGGTCCGGATGCGAGAGATGGAGGTGGCGACGGCGAAGCCACGGATGGTACATCGCGTGACGCTGCGGCTCGGTCAACAGCTGGGCGAGGCTCACCACTTCGTGGATCGGTGACATCGCCCACCGCACACTCGCAGCGCCGGCGCCCAATCGGTAGCGGATCATCCCCGCATTGTTAGGCCACCGCCGAAGTGAGCGCGAGCGGAACGGTGAAACCCGGAGACTCGGGCCATGACCGACACGGCATCGAATGCACGGTGTTCCAAGGAATCCGAGCAAGTCCAACAGACGCGAACGATCCGGCTGGGCGTCGGCGGATCGACCATCGAAGTCCTCGCCAGGCCGGCGGAGACCAGCGCAGTGGTGAGTATCTACCGGTGGCGCATGTCGCCCTCCAGCCGGGGACCTGCCCCGCACTTTCACACGACGTTCAGCGAGACCTTCATCGTGGAAGAAGGCGAAGTCGACTACTTCGATGGGCAGGCATGGCGAACCCTGCTGCCCGGCGACACCGCACATGCCCCGATGGGCGGCGTCCACGCCCTCCGGAAGGAACGCGCCGAGCCGGCCACCCTCCTGATGGCACTCTCGCCAGGTGTACCGCGGGAGGAGTACTTCGCACAGCTCGCCACCATCAACGAGGGGGAGTTGAGCCGGCTTCACGAAGACCACGACAACCATTTCGTCGACGCCCACGAGCGGTGACGGCGGCGCACCCTGTCCACTCTCGCCGGACAGCTGGCCTCAGGTATCCCCTCGGCAGGATCGCCACCGCCGCATGACTCAGCCTCTCCCAACGGCCCTACGTGCACGCCGAGGCCCACCCCGCCTCCGAGCGCCGGGCTCGCTCCGCCATCGACAGCTTCTACTTCTCCAACACCGCCACGAAAGGGATCCGTCTCATGCTCGCCGCCATCGCCACCACCCTGGCCGCCCTGATTGCCGCCGCCGTCGTCCTTGTCGGGGCCCGCTCCGTGTGGGCGCCCAGCTCCGCCGTCGGCTTCGGCATCCCCAACACCCGCCCCGACGACCGGCGATGCGATCGTGGCTGGCCGTCATGGGCGTCCGCGACATCGGCACAGGCCTGATTCTCGGGGTCCTGCTGATCGGCGCCACCACTCACCTGCTGGGCTGGGTCATGCTGGCCGCTGCACTGATACCCGCCGGTGACGCGGCCGTAGTGGCGCGCAGCAAAGGGTCACACGCCGCCATCTACGGTGTCCACCTCGGCACCGCCGCCATCATGGTGATCATCGCTGCCCTCCTGGTTGCGGCATGAAGGACCAGCGGGAACGCCACCCCGGCCGGCTCCCACACCTCGCCCACCGCCACACCGACAAGCCGACCGAAGCGAAGCGGAAGACAGCCCGCACCAGCGACCCACATCGCCGCCCCGGCCGACCTGCGCACCCACCGCCTCGCCGCGACCGGCGGTTCCACGAGCACGGGTGAGCACGGGTGAGGCCCTGCGCCATCTGTCCCTCGAGGGCTTGGAGGCCGCCGCCACCGAACTCCGGCGACCCTTGTCCGAGATGGGCGCACGCGGCGCGGGCGGGGCCGGCTCCACTCACCCGATAGTCGTAAACGAGACCGGCATGGCGCTGCTGCGCCCGAAGCCGGAACTGGCGAAGCTCGCCACCGACCCGCCCGCGGTGCCGGCCGTCGCCCGGGCCGTTGCCGACGGGCCCGGCGGGGTGGGGAGTATCGCTCGTACTGGACCGAGGTTGCGTTGCGGTTGCCGGGTCGTGGAGCACGCTGGCGCCGCAGGGCCTGCTGGACTCGTTGCCTGCGACGGTGCGGGAGCGAGCGCTGGCCTGGGAGGGGCACGTGCGGGAGGTGGAGACGGTGTACCCGGGCGGATCCGGTGGGGTCGGCCCTGCGCGGACCGAGTACGACCCGGAGGTGCGGACGCCGGCGCAGCGGGAGGAGGCGAAGGCGGCGGAGCTGTCGGCGGCGGGGAAGCCCACCAGCGCGGTGACGGTGCGGCGGATGCGGACGGCTCCGTCCGTATGCGGTCCCCATCGCAGCCGATGGGCGCCGGTGGAGTGGAGACCTGCGTCAGTGCGGCGTGTCGCGGATTCCCACGAAATCCGGTGGAGTCTCAGCCGTCGGAAGTGGTTGGGTCCTGCCCAATGCTTCGCTGGCACGGCCCGGCACAGTGCGAGGCGCAAGGGCCGAGTCGCAGGCGCGGTCCAGTCCGCGCGTCGTCGAGTGATGGAGGTTGTCGCGATGGCTGGTTATGGGGCGCTTTCCGACGTATACGAGTGGCTGATCGGGGATGACAGGTTGACCCCCGCCAAGGCAGCCGCGGTCTACTACAGCGATGTCGTGGGCTCTGTGCCGCCCAACGCACGCGTCCTCGACTGCGCATGTGGAACCGGCCAGCTCGCCGTCGGTCTCGCGAGTCTCGGCCTTGACGTGGTCGCCGCAGACGCCAGCAGCGGGATGGTTCGCCGGACCGAGAAGGCCGCCGACGAGCAGGGTGTCTCGCTTCGAGCCCTCCGCGCGAGCTGGGACGAGCTGCCCGACCACCTGCAGGACTCCACGTTCGATCTGGTGTTCTGCGTCGGCAACTCGCTCGGGCACGCCAAGGGCGCAGCCGGACGCCTGACCGCACTGGAAGCGATGTCGCGGCTGCTGAATCCGGGTGGACGCCTTGTGCTCCACTCCCGCAACTGGGAGCTCGTGCGCTCCGCCGGCTCACGGGTAGACGTCCGCGATCGACTCATCCGCCGCAACGACCGCGATGCGGTCGTCAGCTACTACTGGCAGATCGAGCAACGCTGGGCGCAGGAACACTTCCTCGAGATCGTGGTCGCCCAGATCGAGCCGGATGGGGCAGTGCGAGCCTGCTCGGAGCGGTTGTCCATCTGGCCCTACCGGTACGAGGACCTCGTGGCGCAGTTGCGGAGCGTCGGACTCACGGTGCAGTCCACCACCTTCGACCCCGCGAGCGACGGATACCTGGTGGTCGCCGGCCGCGACCAGGCGCGAGGCACGTCCGAGCCGGCACGCTGATCCGCCTTTCGTCATCGTTGCCGACCTGCCGGCTCGCGACCGCCTGCAGCGCCTCGCGAAGTGTTAAGCGGTTGCTGCGGGATCGTCACCTCGTACGTGCGGACCGTGGACATCTGGATCGGCTGCGTACCGCTGCGGAGGTGCGCGATGAATGCCTCGCCTTCCGCTGGAGTCCATTGCCACGGGTACAGGTCGGTGAACTCCTCCAGGCGCTGACCAGACGCAGCCCGCGGATCAATCGTCCTGGCCCTCAGGAAGCGTGCCGCCTGCTGGCGGGTCCAACCGTTCTTCCTCGCCTCGAACACCGCTGCTGCCGGGTCGAGGTGCACCACATTCCGGGGCAGTACAAGCCGTGCTGACCCTGGGGCCTCGGTAGTCACAGGCTCGTTGTAACCGATGCAACATTGTTGCGGCGGTCTCTTCCCTCCCAGGTCACCGCTAAGGGTGAACTCTCATCGAAGTCCGCCCCACCGCGCTGGGCCAGCGGTATCAAGAGTTCGAGTAGCCTGCGGGGCGTTGTGTTCGATGCAATTCATCCTGTTCTCGAGGTCCCGGAACGATGGCAGGCCCACGAGGTATAGCCAGCCCGTCTCGGTCTGCCGCCGCTGCCATAGCCGTGCCACGACCTCTTGCTCCGGGTGCCCGGGAACCGGGCCGGCGGGCAGTACGACCCGCACCGGCACCGGCTGGGCCGCGTCAGCGGAGGCAGTGGTCACAGCCTCACGGTAAGCACCCGCCGCCAGCTGACGGACATTACCGCTCGGGCAGTTTGCGGCGAAGGCCGCCTACCGCCTTCCACAGGTCTTCGAGTTGGTCACCGAGAACTCGCATGCGTCGGTCCATGTGCTCCATCCGTGCCGCGACCGCCAGCGATGCGAACGTCTGCGCCGGCTGTGCCGCGCCGGCGTCACCCTCCATGGCCTTCTTGGCGTACCTGGCGGCAGCCGCTTCGTACCGCATTGCGCGTTCCACCGCGCTTGCGCGAACGGTCATGTAGCCCTCCCGGGTTGATCTCTTTCTCCGTGCTACTGGCCGCGCCCCACAGGGGGCGTCTGCGGAATTTTGGTCCGCGAGGCCGTCCACGGACGCGGGCCAAACCCCAGGCGAAGCTTGGCCGCACCCGCGCAGGGCGGCCTGGCGGGGAGGGAGCGGGTGGCGCACGCGACACAACATACCGACGGTCGTGTCGGCAACACCCGATAGGATGCCGACACCTGCGTCGTCAACTTTAGGCAAAGATGCGATGTGGCCAGCCTGTCATGCCCTCATTTCCCTTTCCCTCGGAGAACTCCGTGTTCCTTGCCCTACGCGATCTGCGCTTCGCCCGCGGTCGCTTCGCCCTGATGGGTGCGGTGGTCGCGCTCATCGCCGTACTCGGTGTCCTGCTGTCGGGGCTTGCCTCTGGTCTGGCGGATGCCGGCATATCCGGGCTGCGCGCGCTGCCTGTGACCCATTTGGCCTTCGATGAGAAGGCGACCAGCGAGCAGTTCTCCCGCTCGACCGTGGAGCAGGAGGACTGGCAGGCGTGGTCCAAGGCCCCGGGGGTGGAGCGCGCGGAGCCGTTCGGGAACACCCTGGCCAATGCCCAGGTGACCCAGGGCGCCAAGAAGGGCGAGCAGGTCAACCTCGCCGTCTTCGGCATGGCACCGGACTCCCCCCTGGCACCCCGCCCCAGCGACGGTGAGGGCCTGAAGGAGGGCAGCGCGGGCATCGTGATCACCCGGGAGATCGCCGACCTGGGCGTGGAGGTCGGTGATGTGCTGACCGCGGACAAGAGCGGGGTGCCGCTGAAGGTCGTGGGGCTGGTCGACGAGACCATCTCCTACGGCCACATCGGCGTCGCCTACGCCGACCTCGAGACGTGGCGGCACCTGCACTACGGCCTGCCCGGCGACCTGCCCGAGGCCGCGAGCCGGCAGGCCACCGCCGTCGCCCTGACCCTGAAGCCGGGCGCCGACATCGCCGCGGTGGAAAAGGCAACCGGGACCCTCGCCGAGACCAAGGAAGAGACGTTCAACGCGTCCCCCGGCTACGAGGCCGAGTCGAGCACCATGGCCCTGATCGAGGGCTTCCTGTACGTCATCTCCGCCCTGGTCGTCGGCGCGTTCTTCACCGTCTGGACCGTCCAGCGCAAGCCGGAGATCGCCCTGATGAAGGCGCTGGGCGCCCCCACCCGGTACATCCTGCGCGACGCGCTCGCCCAGGTCGTCGCCGTCCTCATCGGCGCCACGGCCCTCGGCACCGCCGTCGGTCTGGCCCTGGGCAGCGCGATGATCGGCAAGGCCCCCTTCTCGCTGTCCGCCCCGGCCATCGCCACCTCCTCCGGCCTCCTCATCGTCCTGGGCACCGTGGGCGCCGTCGTCGCCGTCCGCCGCATCACCGCCGTCGACCCCCTGACCGCTCTGGGAGCCACCCGATGACCACACCCGCCTCCGACAACCAGGCCGCCGCGGACACAGGCCGCTCCGGCGGGTTGCGCCTGAACGACGTCACCCTCACCCTCGGCGACGGCGATACCGCCGTCACTGCCCTCGACGACGTCGGCCTGACCGTCGCCCCCGGGGAGTTCGTCGCCGTCGTCGGCCCCTCCGGATCCGGCAAGTCCAGCCTCCTCGCCGTCGCCGGCGGCCTCCAGCGCCCCACCTCGGGCACCGTGCACATCGCCGGCACCGAGCTGACCACCCTTTCGGACAAGGAACGCACCGCCACCCGGCTCCGCCACATCGGCTTCGTCTTCCAGCAGTCGAACCTGCTGGCCTCCCTCACCGTCAGGGAACAGCTCCTGCTGCCCCTGCACATCGACGGACGCCTCGACACCACTGCCCGGACCCGCGCCGACGAACTCATCGAAGCCGTCGGACTGACCCACCGCGCCGGCTCCCGTCCGCACCAGCTGTCGGGCGGCGAGCGCCAGCGCGCGGGCCTGGCCCGCGCCCTGATGACCTCTCCCGCCGTCCTGCTGGTGGACGAACCCACCTCGGCACTGGACCGGGTACGGTCCGCCGAGGCGGTGCGGCTGATCGCCGAGCAGACCCACGAACGCAACACGGCCACGGTCATGGTCACCCACGACACGGTGATAATGGACGCTGCCGACCGGGTGTACGAGATGGTCGACGGCCGCCTGTCCTGACCGGCGGCCGCGGGCCAGCACCGTTCCCGGCCCCGTCCACCCCCCCAGGAGCCCGCCCCGCATGCCGAAGATCAACGCCTCCACCGTCGCCGAGCACCGTGCCCAGCAACGCGAAGCGCTGATCGGGGCGGCGATCGACATCCTGGTCAACGAGGGCGCCGCCGCCGTCACACCGGCGGCGGTCGGCGCCCGCGCGGGCCTGGCCCGCTCCAGCGTCTACCAGTACTTCGACTCCTCCGCCGCCCTCCTGGCCACCATCACGGAGGAAGCCTTCCGGCGCTCCAACGAGGCACTCACCCGCGCCCTGGCCACCGCGAACGGCCCACTGGAACGCGTCGAGGCGTTCTTCGCGGAAAGCCTCCGCCTGGCCGCCGAAGGCGCACACCGGCCCGCCGTCGCCCTCATGAACGCCGGCCTCCCCCCGGCCTGCCAGCAGCGGCTGATGGAACTCCACCTGGAACAGGTCGAACCGTTCCGCGCCGCCGTCCGGGAACTCGGCGCTCCCGAGCCCGCGCTCACGGCCGACCTGATCGCCGGAATGCTCCACACCGCCCTGGCCGCCGTCGAGAACGGCACCCCCCTCGATACGGTCACGCAGCGCACCCTCGCACTCGTGGGCCGCTGCCTCACCCCGGCCGGCAGCACCGCCCGCGCATCGCAGATAGGGGCCTGAAGCCCTCGCACCGCCGGCGCACCTCGGCCGGAACGGCGAAAGTCGCGCGACGTCCTCGTCCCGGACATCGAAGCCGTCGGCGCGGAGCTGGGCGAGGGCGGCATCCATGTACCGGGTGTTGAACAGGACCAAGGTGTTGAGGACGAGGCCGAGGGCGCCGATCTGGTCCTCCATGCCATCCTGGTAGCGCTGGTAAAGCTGCCCGGCACGGCCGTGGAAGATCTTCCGGGCGAGCGCGTGCCTTCCTGAAGGTTGGCCTGCACCTTGATCTGGCGGCGTAACCGAGCTCGTCGGCCAGACGCAGAAGGTGCAGGGTCTTCGCGATCCGCCCATAGTGCGCGATCGCGTCCCCGAGCGGGGTCGGGCGCCCGTCGCGGGAGAGCATCCGAATCACGTCGTACGCGCGGACGGCGCCGGTGTGGATGGAGCCGATGATACGACCGCCCTCATCGCAGCTCACTCGGTCGGATAGTTCGGGGCGGACCTCCGCGACCATGCGCACCGCACGCTCACGAAGCTCGGCAGGGTAAGGGGAAGGACGGGCTATGAACTCGATCCTCTCAGGGAATCGAGCCCCCAACGACCCGGAGCGGTTCACCACACCGGAGTGCCGCTGGTGGTGTATCTGTTGCCGATGTAGCCGGCGTCCGGCGAGGCGCTGGCGCTGCCTGCCGAAACAGTGAGAGCGAGCAGGGCGGTGCAGGCCGCGGCAGCGAGCCGCGTCGGGTACTTCTTGAACACGAGCGTCCTTTTAGACGCCTCGACATGGTGCCGATGACCGGGGCGCGAGTTGGCCGCGCCCGTCATGCCCACGCTGTGAGTACCAGCAATGGGCATGACGGGATCGCACGAGCGATACATGACGTCTCGTTGGTCATTGTTCGGCAATGCGGCCGAGACGAGGAGCGGAAGCTACTCGGCTGTCATCGGCAGCTACACGTTACTTCCAGACTTGGTACCTGCCACCGTTGCACGGCAGGGTGTATACGACGCCGTGGGAGTTGCTGTCAAGGCACTGCCCCGTCTCCCGGTTGACCAGGTTGAAGCCGTCGCCGGTCCACTTCTCGTACCACTGCTCGTAGTAGTTCACCGGGCTGGAGCACCGCTCGGTGTACACCTGGCCTTGCCAGTAGGCGGTGAGACATTCGCCCTGGTACGACTTCTCGGTCCAGGCACCGTCGAAGTTCTCCAGGTTGTTCTGGCCGTCGTACCAGTCGCTCTTGAGGTGGCCGATGGGGTCGAAGCAGTGGACATATCCCGGAGCGTCCGTGGTGACGACGTGCTCCGCGCCCGTGGTGGTCTCGGTGATCAGACAGCCGCCCGTCGCCGCGTTGCGCCAGTGGATCTGGCTGTCGGCGGCGGCGTTTCCTGCGGTTGCGAGAATGAAGGCGGGCGTGGCAGCAGCGGTGGCGAGGATCGCAGCAAGAAGGAAGCCTCTTTCACACCAGCCGCTCCGAACCGCTACGCCGCCCACTCCAGCCCCAGACCAGCGAGGGCGGCGAGCTGCTCCGGGGGGAGTTTGTCGCGCCGGCTCATGGTGTTGGAGAGCCATACGCCCAGCTTTATGGGCACCGTCTCGTCGTCGACGAGGACGTCCACCACCGCCCCGCGCGGGACGGGTTCGGGCAGGAGCTTGGCCCAACTGTCGTGTTCCTGTTGCCGCGACCGCCAGGTGCCGACGGCGTCTCCCTCGAAGATGATGCCGGGCGCGATGTGGGGCAGGTGGCCGTCGGCGTCGGACAGGTCGGCGAGGACGCGGTAGTGGCGTTGCCAGTCCAGCGGCCACGGGCAGTCCCCGTCTGCGTCGATCGCGGTGAGCTGCGCTGCTTCTTTCGCGGCCCGGTACGAATCTTTGCCGAGGCCGTCTTTGCGTCGGAGGTTGGCCAGCTGCTGCCCGATCGGCACGGACCCGGTGCCGGCCGGGTCGCCCCAGACCGCGTCCTGCCGGGGAGTGAGGTGTCCGGTCGCCCGCCGGTACGAGCGCAGGACGGCGAGCTTGGCCTCCCACGCCTCCTCACCCGGCTCCCAGACCATCCTGTTCTCCGGCGCGTCCAGCAGCGCCGGGTCACTGGGTGCCGCGGTCAGGAGTCCTGTACGAGCCGACGGATGACGCCGGGAGGCAATCGCTGCTCAGCCGACCGCCATCCCGCCGTTCACATACCAGTCGCACGCCGTCAGGCCGTGGAGCAGTGCGGTCTCGAAGCTGTTCGGGTGTGCCTCCTCCGCGCTCAGGGCCTCGTCCGATATCGATGCGCGGAGCTCTTCGGGCCCCGAGGACGTCAGCAGCCTGATGTCCCGCCTGCGGCGGTTGGACAGCCGGCTCGACGTCGCCTTCGCGTACCGCTCCGCGAGCTTGTGGTCAGCGAAGTGGTGATGCAGGCGCCGGCCCTTCGTCTCGGGCCAGGAATCAGGCGGGCGGACGAAGTAGGTGGCCGTGACGCCGCCGTTCGCCCGATGGACATAAGCGAAGAGCCACCGTTCTGCTCCGAGGTCGTCGAAGTAGGGGTGAAAGGCCTCTTCGCCTGCTTCGGTGGCGAGCTTGTTGCTCTTTCCCTGGTTGCAGGGACCACAGGCGGGCACCAGGTTGAGCGGCGTCAGCGCGCACAGAGGGAAGGTGGCCTTGGGGGCGTGATGGTCGAGCTGAGCGACAGGCTGGTATCCGCACAGAGGGCATAGGTTGTGCACGGCGGCGGCCATGAGGGCGTCGTAGAGCTTCCGGCCGGGCGCCCGGTCCACCAGCGCGGTTTCGTAGACGGCGTGAAAGCGCTTCCTGTCGGAGTCCTCCCTCTGCGCACCGGCCTCCGCGACGAGCAGTGCGAGGAGCTGTCCCGCCTCTCCCGACGTCCGGTAGCGCTCCTCGAGTGCGACGAGTTCGGGAAGACGGGCACGGAGATCCTCACCCCAGTCCTGGGTGTCCAGCCATTTGGTACAGGCGTTCAGCACATCACTGACAGTGATCTCAGGCTTGGGTGGCCACAGCATCAGCGTGCTCCTCGCGCCCGTTCGAACGTCATCGCGCGCAGCAGGGCCCGGGCTTCGCTGCCCAGCCCGGTGAACCTGCCCGCGATTTCCTCGTAGGTGCCGCCCCGGTCCACTTCCCGTGCGATCGCCGCATGAAAGCCGGTCGAATCGACCTCCAGGCCGAACGCTTCGAAGGTCAGCTCTCCGACACTCTCACCGTAGGTCTCCGTCGTGGGACGATGAGCCGTGAGTTCGTCGCCGTGGCGCGAAAGCATCCACACGCAGGACGCCGGTACCTCCTGCAGGACGACGGGGGAGTGGGTCGCGATCACGGCCATGCCGTTGCGATCGCTGAGCAGGTCGGACAGTGTCCGCGTCAGGGCCGCGAGCAACGGGGGGTGCAGATGCGTCTCGGGTTCGTCGATCAGCACCAGGGTGCGCTCACCGACCACCTCCATCAGGCGGGTCATCATCAACAAGACCACGGCATGCCCTGAGCTCAGGCTGTCGAAGATATTGCCCATGCGTTCTTTGAACTTGAGGTCGCTGCCTTCGCGGACCATGGCGTCGATCACCGGCATGTGCTCGTCGAGGAAGCCGCTCGCGTTGTAACTGAGCGTGTCGACAGCCTTTCGCCAGCGCGCGCCTCGCGAGCCGATCCGGACGGTGGCGAAACTGTCGACGAACTCCTTGCGCCATTCAGCCGCGGTCTTCAGCCGCACCCCCTCGGCATGCCGCAGGCCGATGAAGTGGAACGAGAGGCCAGCAGGCGCCAGATCGTAAGGCCGGTCGAAGGGGCTGAAGGAGACAACGACGCATCCGGTGAAGTTGTTGTCCTCGTATTCGGACGGACTGTGCACGGCGATGCGTCCCTCCGTCGCCGCTTCGGCCAGGCGGTGCAGCAGCGTGGACTTCCCGACGCCGTTGCGGCCGATCAGCGCGTGCAGATTGGTGGGTGGCTTGCTCCCCGGTTCCGCGTGGAAATCGAATTTGTGCGCGGGCAGCAGACCTTTCTGATCAGGCGTGTAACTCCAGCGGAAGGGCACGACGCGGGCCCGCATTCCCGTCGCGATGAGGTTCGCCGCGTAGAGCTGCTGCTCCGTTCGGCCGCGGAGCAGGGACTTCTGGTAGACGTCCAGTATCCGCGCGGTTCTGTGGGCACTCGAGTCGAAGACGACATCGTTCAGGGCGCGGAGAACCTCGTACCCCATGCCTGCATCGGGCAGCTCCCGCAGCTTCTCGTAGTAGTCGTCTTCGTGGGCCAGACTGAAGAATTCGTCGCCCAGGGCGGTGAACGCAGGGGGAAGCAGGTCCGCCGTCCGCCTCGTTCCGTCGGAACGCATCGACACATGGCCGATCCGCAGATACCCGATCCGGAGTACACGAGCGTCCGCCAAGCGGATGCTGAGCTCGAACGTGGTGATGAACCCACCGTCGTTCCAGCTGTCGACCATCAGGTAGGCACCGGGCCGATCCGGCATCGGTTCGCTGTACTCCAGGACGGTGAATTGCATCGAGGCCCCCTCCAGAACGTGTGTTGTAAGGATGCCTCAGCTCCTGACAGCGCCCGTAGCGGCAACTCGGATGCCGCCCACGTACAACGCCACGCAGACGCCGGAACCCCCCTCGACGTCCTGGGCGAACTGGTGGACCACAAGTCCGTCAGCACTACCCAGCGCTACTACAACCCTCGGCAATTGCATCAGGCGGGCGAGGCACTGCAGGTGGCCTGGGCGATGCGGGAAGTGGAACGAGTTCGTAGGGTCTATGGACTTGCTTCCTGAGCGGGCATGTTGCCGAGTCGATCCCGTCTGATGCATGACCTGCCCTCCAGAAGGGGGGGCTGGGGTGGTGCATCACGGGAACGGGTGGTCTTCCGGGACCCCGCCCAGCACCTTCGCGTCGGCAGCCCGACCGGTGTCCCCAAACCGGTCCCCAGCGACCTGCTGGCTGACGCGTTACGGCACACGAGGACGCCACTCGGACGCCTGGTCCTCGTCCTGGCCGCTGTCCACGCCGTGCCTGCCCACGAGCTCCGCACGCTCCTGACCTGCGACCTGAACCTCGCACGCGGCACCCTCGTCATCCGTCGCGGCCGTCGACGGCACACCCTCTACCTGGAGGAACTCACCCACCAGATCACCGCCGACTGGCTGGACTACCGCCACCGCCGCTGGCCTCCTCGACCAATCCTCGCCTCGTCGTCAGCCAGAGATCTCCACTCGAGCCTGACCATCCCGCCGTCAGCAAGACCTTGCTCCGCGACGACCGCCAAGGAGGGGTCTGCGAGGATGGGCCGTATGGACGTGCGGAGCAGGAATCATGTGAGGGTGACCGGTAAGGCCGGTGCACCGGTGGTGATGCTGGCGCACGGTTTCGGGTGCGATCAGAACATGTGGCGTCTGGTGGTGCCGGCGCTGGAGCGGGACTTCACCGTTGTCCTCTTCGACCACGTCGGCGCGGGGAACTCGGACCTCTCTGCGTGGAGCCCCGAGCGGTACTCCACGTTGAACGGGTACGTCGACGACGTTCTCGAACTGTGCCGGGAGCTGGCGCTCGGACCGGTGACGTTCGTCGGGCACTCGGTGAGCGCCATGATGGGTGTGCTGGCCGCCGTGCGCGAGCCCGAGGCGTTCGCGGGACTGGTCCTGCTGGCCCCTTCGCCCTGCTTCGTCGACGATCCCGATGTCGGCTACCGGGGCGGGTTCAGTGCCGCGGACATCGACGAGCTGCTGGAATCGCTCGATGCGAACTATCTGGGCTGGTCGGGTGCGATGGCCCCGGTCATCATGGGCAACCCGGAGCGGCCGGAGCTGGGGGCGGAGCTCACCAGCAGTTTCTGCCGCACTGACCCGAAGATCGCCAGGCTGTTCGCCCGGGTGACGTTCCTGTCCGACAACCGCGCCGACCTCGCCGGGGTGAGGGTGCCCACGCTGGTCGCCCAGTGCTCCAGCGACGCGATCGCCCCGCCCGAGGTGGGCGCCTTCGTCCACGCGCAGATTCCGGACAGCCGGCTCGTCACGCTGAGCGCCACCGGGCACTGCCCGCAGCTCGCCGCGCCCGAGGAGACCGCCGAGGCGATCGCCGTGTTCGCGGGAGCCGCCCGGTGATGTGCAAGACGAACGGCGAAGGGCAGGAGGGACGAGAAGGCGGGGGGCCGGTGGATGAGCAGGCACAGTTTTCCGCGCTGCTGGAGGACAGTGCCGAGGATCTGTACGAGCACGCGCCCTGCGGCTACCTCTCCACCCAGCTCGACGGCCGGATCGCGAAGGTCAACACCACCCTGCTGGACTGGCTCGGATACCAGCGCGATGATCTCGTGGGCCGCAAGCACTTCTCCGACCTGCTCACCGTCGGCGGCCGGCTCTACCACGAGACCCACTTCGGCCCGCTGCTGCGGATGCAGGGCGAGATCAGCGGCATCGCTCTGGAGCTGAAGACCGCCGACGGCACCCGGCTGCCGGTCCTGGTCACCTCCACCGTGAAAACGGGCAGCGACGGGCAGCCCCTGCTGATCCGCACCACCGTCTTCGACGCCCGCGACCGCCGGGCCTACGAAACCGAGCTGCTGCGCGCCCGCCGGGAAGCCGACCTCGAACGCGACCGCCTCCAGGTCCTGGCCACCACCCTGCAGAAAACCCTCCTGCCGCCGGCCCTGGTGAACGTTCCCGGCCTGGACGTGTCCGCGTACTACCACATCGCCTCCGTCGACGAGGTCGGCGGCGACTTCTACGACCTCTTCCCCCTGGCCGCCGGCACCTGGGGCCTGTTCCTGGGCGACGTGTGCGGCAAGGGCGCCGCCGCAGCCGCCGTCACCTCCCTGGCCCGCTACACTCTGCGCGCCGCCGCCGTGTACGACCCCGCCCCGGCCGCCGTGCTCGGCAACCTCAACACGGTCCTCAACCACGAGTACCAAGGGACCGACCCCCGCTTCTGCACCGTCGTCTTCGGCCTGCTCACCCCCGACGAGGACCGCGGCGGCTTCCGGATCACGCTGGCCAGCGGCGGCCATCCGCCGGCCCTGCTGATGCGCGCGGACGGCACCGCCGACTTCCTGCCCACCCCCGGCGGCCAGCTCATCGGCGTCCTGCCCGATGCCCACATCGCCACCACCACCGTCCACCTCGTGCCTGGCGACACTCTCCTCCTGCACACCGACGGCCTCACCGAAGCCCATACCCACGCCGTCCCGGGCGGCAAGCAGCGCTACGGCGACGACGCCCTCCTCGACTTCGGCCGCCAGCTCGCCCCCACCACCGCCCCGGACACCATCCACGCCGTCCGCGACCTGCTCGACACCTTCGGCACCGGCGTCGACGACGACACCGCGGTCCTGGCCATCCACGTACCCCGACCCCCCAGTGAAGAGCAGCAGTGACCAAGCACCTGACCCTTCACACCCGCACCACCCCCGCCGGACCGGTCCTCGAACTCATCGGAGAACTGGACCACCACACCGCGCCGGAAGTCCGCGCCGCGCTGCCCAGCCTGACTCCGAGCCCGGGCCAGCAACTCGTTCTTGACCTCGGCAGCCTCGCCTTCTGCGACTCCACCGGCATCAGCGTCCTGATCACCGCCCGCAACTACGCCCTGGCCGCGAACGCGATCGTCGTCCTGGCCGCGGTCCCCAACCACCTCGACCGCATCCTCCGCATCGTCGGCCTCGACCAGGTCTTCACCGTCCACCTCACCGCACAGGACGCCGAAACCGCCTGGCACACCGCCTCCGACTGACCCGCCGTACCTGCCAGAGGAAGCTCCCGCCCCCACGTAGAATCGAACGATCACCGTTCTCAGTGCCTCCCAAATTTCTCGCAAACATTCTGAGCCGACAAGATCGCTATCTGCTGCTCGAACCGATCGACATTCGCTGTTGCTTCGCTTCTCACGAACGTAGCCAGTTTGCGCGGTGACCGACCGTGGATAGCGGACTGCGGAGTAAGGGAGCACGCTGGATGGATGAGCGCGCCCATCGTCATCCACCGCCCGTCCGCGACCGGCGGGCGGCGGGTCACCATCCGCGGGCAGATCGCCGGCCTCGCCCACGACGACGGTGATGTCGTCGAGTTTCTGCGCCGTGCCGGCCTACACGACGCGGAACGGCTCCTGGACGATTCCTCGCTGGTCGAGTGGCGCGGCGGCCGCGCGCACCGGTACGAGGCCGCGTGATGCCTTGGGGTTCCGGCGGATGTTCCTCCAAGTCGCCGAACACGCCCAGGCGACGTACACCAGACGTATGGGAGACGAGCAGCGAACGTGGCGTCCTGGGGAGATCGTGCCCGAGAGCGGTATCTACGAGTGCGACTGCGGGGCCGGCCACCACTGGAGCACAGACGTCAAGGGCCACCGCTTCCCTCCGCTCCCGCCCGGCTGTCCCGGCGGTGCGTGGGCGCTGAAGACGGACGCCCACCCGGACACCTGATGTGACGCTGAACCCGCCGCTGGAGCCGATGCTCGCCCAGGCCCGCGACGCCATTCCCCGCCCCGGCCCGGGGGGCGCGGCGGCAGAGCTGAAGTTCGACCGTTACCGGGCCCTGCTGTTCACCCCTGACGTGCAGGGTGGGCGGGTGCTGGTGCAGTCGCGGCACGGCACCATGCTGCAGTCCCGCTTCCCCGACCTCGTCTCCGCGGCCGGCCAGCTGCCGTCCGGCCTGGTCCTGGACGGCGAGCTCGTCGTGCTCGACGAGAACGGGCACCTGAGCTTCCCGGCACTCCAACGCCGTGCCGCGACCGTAGCGGTGCTCAGGCTCTTGCCGCCGCCCTGCCGGCGCACTTCATCGCCTTCGACGTCCTCCAGATCGAGGGCCGCGAGCTGCTGGACGAGCCGTACGCCGCCCGCCGGGCCCTCCTGGAGGGCCTGTTCGTGGAGCACGGGCTGACGACGCCGCCGTGGACGCTGTGTCCCTCGACCACGGATATGGCGACTGCTGAGGAGTGGCTGAACGGATGGACTCGGACGCCCGGGATCGAGGGGATCGTCGTCAAGAGCCTCACCGGCCGGTACCGCCCCGGAGTCCGCGGCTGGACCAAGGTGCGAATCGAGCTGAATTGCATTAGACGCAACAGTTCGTACTAGGTCACATACGGCCTTATCGCAGGTCAAGCCCTCCGAACGGCGAGCAGGTGAGCCCCCTCTGGGTTCGTGACCGGCCGCTAGCGGCTTGGACGCAACAATGATGCGTTTGATACAACAACCGCCATGGTCGCTGAGGCCCCCGGTTCGGCTCGTCTTGCCCTGGCCCCGAATGTCATCCTTCTGGATCCGGAGCCAGCGGTTTCGTCTGCGATGAAAGAGGGATGGGCTCGGCAGCAGTCGGCGCGTTTCCTCCAGCCCTCAACCATCCAGCCCCGGCTGCGTCTACTGCAACGCTTCGAGGACTTCACGGGGTTGTACCCGTGGCAGTGGACTCCCGCCGACGGCGAAGCGTTCATCGTCCACCTTCGCAGCGGAGCCAAACCGATCCAGTTGTCGACAGCTCGCTCCTACGAAGTAGTGATCGAGCTGTTCGTGGAGTACCTGTTGGACCCCCGCTACGGATGGGGCAAGACCTGCCGGGAACGGTTCGGCCTGTCGCCTCAGGCGGTCTTCCATGAGGGCAACTCGGTCCTGCACTCGGTGGAGTACGAAGGCGATCCGAGGCGTCGGCCGCTCACCTATGACGAGGTTCAGGCGCTCTTCGATGCGGCCGATGCCCGGCCACGGAGAGTCCAGGGGCAAGGCCGAAAGGGCACCCTGACCGCGCTACGCGATGCAGCCGTCCTCAAAACCATCTACGCCTACGGAACCCGGCGAACGGAGTCCTCGAAGGTCGACCTGGTTGATCTGCGACGGCACAGGAAGGCGCCGCAGTTCGGACAAGCGGGCAGCATGGCCATCCGGTACGGCAAGTCCTCCAAGGGGGCGCCGCCGAAGCGACGGACCGTACTCCTGGTGCCCGAGATGGACTGGGCAGCCGATGTCCTCGACGAGTGGGTGCAAGAACTTCGTCCTCGGCTGTCACCCGACCGCCACCCAGCACTGTGGGTGACCGAACGAGTCGGCCGGCTGTCTCCTCGTTCGATCAACGAAGCGTTCGTGACGGCACGCCGGGACGCCGACCTCGACGAGGACCTCGATCTCCACTGCCTTCGTCATAGTTACATCACCCACCTGACCGAGTTCGGCTACCCCGCTCGCTTCGTTCAGGAGCAGGTGGGTCACACTCACGCCTCCACGACGGCCATCTATATGGGCGTCTCCGACGAGTACCGCAACCAGCTGCTTGAGGCTTCACTGAAGCGTCGGCTGGGTGACGACTGGGACCTTAAATGATCAAGAAGATGGGGTACGAGTGGTGCTTGCGGGCCACGATGGCGGAGCATCAGATGTTCCAGACATCGGACCTCGTGCCTCTCCTCGCCGAGCGCGGCGTGACGTTGTCACGCGAGCAGGTCTACCGCCTGGTGACGCAGCCGCCCCAGCGGATGAGCATGGACACCCTGGTCGCCTTGTGCGACATCTTCGAGTGCACGCCGAATGACCTCATCAAGCCGAAAGTGGTCAACGCCCAGGTCAGGAAGACCGCCGACGGGCAGGGAGAGCCGCTTCCGCTCAAGCAGCCGCGGACCACGATCCGGCGTCCAGGACAGCCGTGAGGCCGCCGACTTCCGACCAGATCCGTCTACGTGCCGAGCTCGCCGCCGCCCAGGAACAGATCGTCACACTGCTGCGATCGGCAGTGGGGGACGCTCTTTCCCCCGAGCAGGCCCAAGCCGCAGCCGAGCAGGCCCAGGCATGGCGAGGAGCGAACGCCTTCCGCCTGCTTCGATATCTGTCCAGTGAACCCGACGCTCTCAGTGCTCCCCGTGGCGACTGCCCTCCCTGCGCGGTGCGCCTGCTGGCCGCGCTCGCCGCCGCCGGACACAGCGACAAGGTCACGCTATTGGCCTGTGCCGACTGCGGGCGTACCCAGCCCCTTCCCACCGAGAACGGACCGGAGGGGCGCCTGTGTTCACGCTGCGCCGGCCGCCGCCGCAAGAAGCCGTGCGCGCGGTGCGGCAACGTGGCCAGCATCTACACGCGCCGCGAGGAAGGCGGCATCTGCCTTCCGTGCAGAAACAAGGAGCCGGACGCCAAGGAGAACTGCGCCAACTGCCAACGGCTGATGCTCCCCTACCGTCGCCTGCTCGACGGATCCAGCCTGTGCCAGACCTGCGTGCCCAAGAACCTGCAGGTCTGCTGCAGATGCGGCCGCCGACGCCGGGTCAACGCTCTGACCGCCGCAGGCCCAGTCTGCGGTACCTGCTACACCAGCCCGCCACGACAGTGCGGGGTCTGCCAAGAGATCGTGCCCATCATGGCTCGGGCCGACGGGACCAGGCCCGACACCTGTTACCGATGCCACAAACGGTCGAAGAAACCGTGCGCAATCTGCAGGAAGGTTCGCCCAGGCCATCACATCGATAGCGGCCGCGGCGCGTTCCACTGCGACACGTGCCGACCGCGCGCAGAAGGACCCTGCACACTTTGCGGCCTATCCACGAAGGTCAAGATCTTCTGGCCGCGAGGGCCGGTCTGCGCCTCCTGTTACCGGACGACTCGGTCGACGCCCGCTCCATGCACCTCCTGCCGCCGAAGTCGCATCCTCGTAGGACAGACGCCCGAAGGAGCTCCGCTGTGCAAGGCGTGCTCGTTCCCCGACGAACCAGTTGAGCGCTGTGCGACCTGCGACGAACCAGCGGACCTGTACTCCGCAGGTCGCTGTCCCCGCTGCACTCTGACCAACCGCGTCACCCATCTACTTTCCGCGGACGGGGAGCGCGTGGCACCGCACCTACAGCCGCTCATCCACGTGCTGACCGATGCGGAGAATCCTTACCAGGTCCTGAAGTGGCTGCGACGGAGCCCAGCCGCTCACCTCGTGAAGCGCCTGGCCCTCTCCCCGGAGACCCTGAGCCACGGGGCCCTCGACGCACTCCCTCAGCGGGCCGCATCGGCATACGTGCGGGGACTCCTCGTCACCGCCGGCATCCTTGCGCCGCGGGACGAGAATCTCGCACTGCTCACCAACCGCGTGACACGCACGGTCGCCGACCTTCCAGCACGGCAGGCCAACATCATCCGCCCCTTCGCCGAGTGGCACATCGTCCGTGATGCTCGCCGACGCTCATCACGAGGCCGCTACACCTACGCGGCGTACAAGGGCGACTACGGAAACGTAACTGCCGCCATCGACCTCCTGAACTGGCTCGACTCCCAGAGCCTGAACCTCCGCCGGCTCCAACAGCCGCACTTGGACACCTGGGCAACCGACCGGCCGACTCTGCGCGCCCGAGCCATCCCCTTCCTCCGCTGGGGCATCGCCCGGCACCTCTGTCCTCCCGATCTGGTCATCGACCGCCCAGACTC
Source organism: Streptomyces sp. 2131.1 (assembly GCF_900105515.1). Classification (GTDB taxonomy): domain Bacteria; phylum Actinomycetota; class Actinomycetes; order Streptomycetales; family Streptomycetaceae; genus Streptomyces; species Streptomyces drozdowiczii. The sequence continues at coordinate 7,118,530 of NZ_FNSY01000001.1, forward strand.
CCAACTCCCGGGCAACTTCCAAGCCGAAGACGACGCACGTGCAGAACTGACGCGCTGCCTCAACGACGCCACACTGCCCTTGGATGTCCGCATCGCCGGAGCTCTTGTCCGCCTCTACGCTCTGCCCCTGACCCGGATCGTCGAACTCACCACCGAGCACATCAGCCGCGACCGAGAGCACACATACCTGAGGGTCAAGCAGCACCCCTTCCTGCTGCCACCCAAGCTCGCCGGCCTTATCGCCGACCAGATCCGTTGCAGTACACCCGGGCACAGCGCTGTGACCGGACCACGACATCTTCTGCCTGGTCAAAGCCCTGGCCGTCCCCGAAATCCAATCGGCTTCGCCGACACCATGAGGCACCACGGCCTGTCAGCTCGCGCGGCTCGAAACACCGCCATGCTGAACGCCCTCACGGATCTACCGCCGATGATCATCGCTGACCTTCTCGGCATCCATCCCAAAACGGCCGACCGTTGGGCCACTCTCGCAGGCAACAACTGGTCCGAGTACGTGTCCTCGCGGAGCTGATCTGACGGCATCGAGAGCCCAGACCCCGACCGGGGCATACCGCAGCTCCCGAAGTACCGACACTTCACCAGTGAAACGAGCTGACGGGCCCGAGATGTTCAGCGCGCGGCTGGCACGAGCTTGCTGATTCCCGGGGCCCGTGGTGTGTCCGACTCCTGGTCGGTCTCCGTGACGGCGGCCCTTGCGGGGCTTCGTCGTCGGTCAGGAGCAGTAGCTGCGTCGGGTGGATGTTCCGGCCCTGCACGACGTGGACGTGCCCTGGGTACGCCGCAGCCCGTCCTGGTTCCGGAGGGCCACTTCTATCCGGGGGGCCAGTTCATGTTCCGGCCGCCCATGACGTGCACCTGAGCGTGGGTAGTTTCCTGGCTCGCAGAATGGCCCGTGTCCACCACCATGCGGTAACCCTCCGCCGCAAGTCCCAAGGCTGCGGCCGCCTTGCAGGCTTCGCGCATGACGTCAGCCATGACGTCCGGCGCCTTGTCGGCCAAGTCGGCCGCGGTCTTGTAGTGAGCCTTGGGGATGACGACGACGTGAGTCGGGGCTGCGGGGTTGACGCTATGCATGGCCAGAGCGCTGTCAGTCTCGGCGATCGTTTTTGCTGGGATCACCTTCGTCGCCACCTTGCAGAAGATGCACCCTGCTTCTGTCTGTCCTGACATCTACGCCTCCGGAAGTGAATGATCAACGGGACGAGGAGCGTATTTCCTGGGCACGGCAGTCCGGGCGGCTTCGCTTGCACTTCACTCAGTCGAGTGAGGAAATGATCTCCTGAAGGGTGCTTCCGCGCTGCCCGGACGGTAACCGTGGTCGCTGTTCGTCCACCGATCGAACACCGCCCTGTCCATGACGCCCACACGGTGCCGTCGAGAGCTCACGGACCTCCGCAACTGGGACGCCAAGCATGTCACCTGCCGTCAGGGCAAGGTCGGCCGCCGGTGGTCGACGCCACTCTCTCTCGCCCTACGGCAACGCGGAATTCTCTCCGGACCACTGCCGCCGGTGCCGAAGGCCGCCTGCACCCGTACCAATGCCAGGAAGGTTGCCTTCCTCCCGCGCGATCTCTACGACATCCAGCCCGAGTCCTGCACCGGGATCACTCACTCTCATCACGACCGGGCACGCAGGACAAGTGATCATTCTCGGGCCCAGGTCGGCTCCGACACCCTGCCCTCGTGCGACTGTCAGCCGAACGTGGTGCCCTCACACCATGGTGGCTCCTCGTGCTTGTTGGGTCCGCCACAGAGTTCCTCAACTCCCGAATCGGCCCAGCGGCATCCCGAGCCGTTGGCAAGTCATCGCGATCTAACGAACCCGACCGGCCATGAGCAACGAGGCTGCCCCGGAGAATTTCCCAAGTTCCCCGACAGCGTCAGGCACTGACGGTGCCCAGAAAACGGACCATGGCCTGGAATACCGCAGCTGCCAGATACCGACACTTCACCAGTGGCGCAGGGAGTCGTCCGAGGCGATCATCGGCGGTGTCACCGGATCCCTCCGGCGCCCGAACGTTCTGCTCCTGGGCCGCTATGACACCACCGGCCGGCTCCGCCTGGTCGGAAAAACCGTCCCGCTCAAGGCGGCGGCCGCCCAGGAGGTCGCGGCCCTGCTCACTCCGGCCGGCCCGGACCATCCGTGGACGGGGGCCCGGTTCAGCGCCCGGTGGGGAAGCCGCGACCTCCTCGACCCCGTACTCGTCGAACCCGACCATGTCGCCGAGGTGAGCGCCGACACCGCCCAGGAGCACGGCGTAGGACGGCACCCCGTGCGGTACGTACGAATCCGCCGCGACCTGCCTCCTGCACAGGTACGCAAGCTTGACGCAGACCGCGGACGACCGGCCTGACACGGGCCGAGCAGCCTCCTCGTCGAGACAGGGGCCCTTCGGCTTGCAGCCGCTCACCAGGAGTGGCGCCGCCAGGTTCAGGAAATCTTCGACTCGGGGATCACGGAGGCAGAGGCACGAAAGCAGGTGCGGGTTCCGGTCCCGACGAAGCCCGCCGTGCAAAAGGACCTGAACCGGATCAAGGGCGACTCGCGTTCCCCTGACCTCGCGGCCGGTGCGCAGGGACCTCCCCGCCGGTGCCCGTGGTGGCACGAGGTCAACACCTACGCCTTCCAGTCCGCCATGATCGACGCCGACCGGGCCTGGGGCAACTGGCTGGACTCCCTGGGCGGTAGCCGAGCAGGCCGCCGCGTCGGATACCCGCGCTTCAAGAAGAAGGGCCGCGCCCGCGACTCCCTCCGCATCCACCACGACGTGAAGAAGCCCTCGATCCGGCTCGCCGGGTACCGGCGACTGCGCGTCGCCATGCTGGGCGAGACGATCGTGCACGGAGAAGACATCCGGAGCCCGCTGGGCATCCATCGCAACTACCCGATCGAGGTCCTCACGCAGGTGGCCGAGTACTACCAGGGCTCCGACCTTGTGGTCGTTGTCAAGGGACGCATCGGTGGTCTGAAACTCGTCTTTGGGCTGTTCTCCGGCCACCGTCTGCCGGGTAATTCATCGGCTGAGGCCGCTTCTCGCGCTGGAGCCGGCGCTGCGGCCTGTAGCGGATGTCGAACGGTTGTGGATCGTGGACGGCACTCTGGTCCCGGTCCGCGACCGCAGGGTCGCCGCGTCCTCCCGCAACTATCGGTTCTCGGCGAACGTGCAGGTCATCATCGATGCGGTGATCGCCTCCGCCCGCCCCGTCCCCGGGAACAAGGCTGACGCACACGCCTGGCGGGAATCGGACCTGCCCGCCGTCGCGGCCGGGACAATCGCAGACGGGGCGTACCTGGGCACCGGGCTGATCGTCCCGCACCGCAGAAGAGCCGGACGGCCACTCCTGCGCGGCCAGGAGGAGGACAACGCCGAACACCGACGCGTCCGCGCCCGCGTCGAGCACACCTTCGCCCGCATGAAGAACTGGAAAATCCTGCGCGACTGCCGCCAGAAAGGAGACGGACTCCACCACGCCGTCCAAGCCGTCGCCACCATGCACAACCTCGCCATGACAGGCTGAACCACCAGGTCAAACACCACCCCGGCTTGCCCGCACCCACCCTTCTGCAACAACCTTTAGTGTCCGCGAAGCAGTCTCCGCTGTCTTCGCGCCATGGCGGCGGTCAGCAGGGTTGTGGCCACCAGCAGGGACCCCATGGCCAGGGTCACGAGGCGGTTCCGGAGCGTACGGCGGTGTGTGGCCATGCCGGCGGCGAGGAAGTCCGCTTCGAGAGGGGTGATGTCATCCTGCTCGGCCCCTGAGGCGAGTGCGGCGAGCTGCGCCAAGCGGATCGGGGATATCCGCACGCCCTGTTCCCGTCCGATCGCCTCCCACGCGTCGGCGGCTTCTGTCAGCCAACGCTGGAAGTGGAGCTTCTCACGGTTCTGTTCGATCCAGTGGTCCAGCCGGGGCCAGGCGTTGATGAGTGCCTCGTGTGTCAGGTAGACGCCGGCCCCGTCGAGTGTGATCAGTCCGGCTCGGGCCAGTGCCTCCAGGACGCCGTCCGCTTCCGGGGCGCCGGAGAGGGCTTCGAGCTCCGCCCGTGTCGTAGAGCGGCGTGTGTCGGGAGTGTTGTCGGTCCCTGGGGTGATCAGCCGCAGCAGAATCCGTCGTGCGGTGTCTGCCCGGGTGGCGTCGAACCGGGCGTACACGCCCTCGGCGCTCTTTGTGATGGCTCCCTGGAGACCGCCGGCCCGTTCGTAGGAAGCAAGGGTGAGCGTCCGCCCGCTCCGACGCTTCCAGGTCTCCAGGAGGGCATGAGACAGCAGCGGCAACGCGGATCCGCTCTCCGTGACGTCGGCGATGAGCCGGGCCGTCAGCGCGCGCTCGACGACCAGGTTGTGTGCGCGCGCCGGTCCGACGACGGTCTCGCGGAGTTCGGCCGTGCTCATGCGGGTCACGGTCAGGCTTGCGCCGCGCATCACCTCGGCGAGCCCGGAGTACTGGTGGCAGCGCATGGCGAAGTCTGTGCGGATCCCCAGGACGACACGAAGGCAGCTGCCCGGGTCCTGAGCCGCCAGAAGCGCCGCGACGAACTCTTCCCGCTCCGCCGGATGGGGACACAGTGTGAAGAGTTCCTCGAACTGATCCACGACGACCCAGGTCTCCCCTTCACCCGTCGCGGGGACAAGCGCGGACCGGTAACGGTCGAGCGGGCGCGCCCCGGGGGCCAGGACCCGAATGGCCGCCGGACGGGCCGCCGCACCGTGCTCACCTGACCGGACCGCCCGCTGCAGTCGGGGAATCAGACCCGCTCGAAGCAGCGAGGACTTGCCGCTGCCCGAAGGGCCGAGGAGGGCGACCACACGGTGCTCCCTCGTCAGGTTTAGCAGCTCGGCGCCCAGCGTATCCCTGCCGAAGAAGAGGTCTTCATCACCGGGTTCGAACCTTGCCAGACCCCGATACGGAGACGGCGCATCGTCGGCCTGCTCACGAACCGTCAGTTCCCGGGATACGGCATACCAGCGTTCCTCCCACTCCCCGGGGTCGGCGCCGCATGCCGTCGCGTAGGCCCGCACCACGGGCAGAGAGGGCAACTGTTCGCCCGCAGCCGCCCGTGAAAGTGTCGCCACCGAGTACCCGGCACGGCGAACCATGGCGGCGTACGTGGGCCCGCCCGCCTCCCGACGCAGCCGCCGCAGGTCAAAGGCCAGCCGCGCCACTGGGCTCTGCCTCGGATCGAGCGGTTTCTCGTCACGCCCCATGCCCCGCCCCGTCTCGCGTAGCGACACCATCCGGCCCTGACCTGCTGCTCACGCACCCAACCAGTTGCGATGCTCAGCTCACTTGTGCCCTACGAGGCAGGCCGCCTGTCACCGATGGGTCCACCCGCAGTGAGAGCAGAGGAATGCGCCGGCCAGGGCGGCGGTGTGGGTCGCGGTCCGGGCCGTCTTCCGCTTTGCGGCCGTGGGCTTGTCAGTGTGGCGGTGGTTCAGGTGCGGCATGGTGATCCGCTGGATCTGGTCCGTGGTGGCGACCTTCAGCGCTCCGAGGAGGCGCGGCACGTCCACGCGCGCCGTGTTCGTCGAGACGGCCGCGTTCGGCTTCGGCTGCCCGGCCATCAGCTGGCCGCCTTCGCCGAGCGTCGCTCTGCCAGGCGGCCACCAGTTGGGCTTCGCCGGACGTCCGAGGGCGGCACCCGATGCTCTCCTCCACTACAAGCGTCAAACGGATTAAGACCGTGTCCTATGTGGTGAGTCGAGCGAGTCGTTTGTAGCAGCAGAGGGTGGCGGCGAGGCCGAGAAAGGCCAGGTAGTTGCGGGGATGGCGTTCGTAGCGGTGGTTGAGTCTGCGGTAGCCGGTCAGCCAGGACATGGTCCGCTCGATGACCCATCGGCGGCGCCCTAAGCGTTCGCTGGGCTCGATGCCCTTGCGGGCGATGCGCACGCCGATGTGCTTGCCCCATAGCCATTTCCGCAGGTGGGGGACATCGTATGCCTTGTCCGCGTGGAGACGCTGGGGCTTGAAGTAGCGGCCGCGGTGGGGGTCGTGTCTCGTTTGGTGACCCATGATCATGGGCTTCAGCGCGAGGCTGTCGTGGGTGTTGGCCGCGGTGAGACCGACGAGGAGGGGCAGTCCGTTCGCGTCCGACAGGACGTGCATCTTGGAACCCGACTTGCCCCGGTCCACGGGGCTCGGACCTGTGAGTTCGCCCCCTTTTTGGCCCTGACATGGGCGGAGTCGAGGACGGCCCGGGACAGGTCGAGCAGGCCGGCGTCGTCCAGGCGGTGCAGGATCTCCTCGTGCAGCCGGCCCCACACACCTGCCCGCGACCAGATCAGGAACCTGCGGTGAGCCGTCGACTTCGATATCCCGAAGCACGGCGGCAACGCCCGCCAGGCGCATCCGCTGACCAGTACGTAGATGATCGCGGCGAACAGCGTCTCATCAGGCGTGTCCTGCGTCCCGCCGCCCTGCGGCCGCACCTTCGACGGCGGGATCAGCGGCTCCGCGATCTCCCACAGCCCGTCCGGAACAATCCAACTCCACGTACCCCGGCCCATGACGAGTCCAACGAACCAACCCCACATAGGACACGGTCTAAGGCGCTCAAGCGCCAGATGTTTAGAGAAACCGGCTTCGCTCTGCTGCGGAAGAGGGCTCTTATGGCCGCTGACCACAGCCCCCCATAGGGTGACGGGGACGAGAGAAGAGCACGATGGATCCCCGCATACCCCGCCTGCGTCACAAGCTGGCCGCGATCCCTTTCCAACCGCAGCGCAGCCACTCCTTCGGAGAAGAGCAACACAAGTTCCGCCTCGGTCCGAAGCTGGCAGACGCACGCGTCGCTGCGTTCGAGGCCGAGCACGACATCGCCCTGCCTGACGCCTACCGGCAGTTCCTCACGCACATCGGCGGCTCAGGCGCGGCGCCGTTCTATGGCCTTATGCCGCTGGAGCGGTCTTCCCTGCTGGTCATGAACCCGCGGGAGGAACCGGGGGCACCCCGCGGATTCGACGACGCAGAACCCAGGGGTCACGAACGCGACCTCTTCCTCCACGTCATCGAAATGGGCTGCACGGACGTATGTGTCATCGCGGTGACCGGTCCCCTCACCGGCCGCGTCCTCATCGGCAACAGCGACGGATTTTGGGGCCCCAACGTCTCCTCCGCCACCGACTTCCTCGACTGGTACGGACGCTGGCTCAACCACATGAGTGCCGGACGCGACAACCGGGCCCTCGAACTCACCTCACCCCAACTTCGTGCCCATCCAAACCGCCATCGCATGGCCCCGAAGATCTGACTCTCCGTAACCAGCCCACGGAAACTGAGCCAGAACCTGAGAACGGACAGTAGGTGTTCACGAGTTTGGGCTCTGGCTCACTTTCCGTGAGGGTTGACTTAGTGTGATGTCAATGACTCCCCAGGCCGTGAGCAACGGACAGTCGGAGTCACGTGCCCACAGCCTCGCTGCGACGTCTGATCGCCGTTCACTTGGTGGCGGCGCGACGGCAGAATATGGAGGTGGACTCTGACCTTTACCCTGATCTGGCTGCTGCGGGCAGCCTGGCCGCAGCGCTGGAACAGCTGGCGGCCGAACTCGGCGCCGATCTCACAGTGGTTCCCGGTGATTGGAGCCCACTCGTTTCGGCGGGCATCGCCTCGTCAGCCACTGGACGCTCGGCTTCAGCTCCCGCGCTGGATACCCGTTCCGCGATGAGGTGGCCATCGTCGCGTCACACAGTGGCAGCCCATTCCGCGTGAAGAGGCATCCGCTCTCCGATGACGTTCTCGGCGAGGCCGCAACAGCCGAGGAAGCCGTCGCCCTGGCAGTACGCCACGTCCCCACCGATCTCGGCCGGCCGTCGCGGGAACCGCCGAACAAGATGGATGACGAGCGCGAATCAAGTGACTGACCGTCACTGGTCCCGTGGATAGTTGGCTCCCTATCAGACGGTCACGGACGGGGAAAACCAACTGGCCACCCAGAACGGTCTGACCTGCGGTTCACGAGTAGAGCAGGACGCGCTTGCGGAGGAGGTGAAAGCCGGCGCGGCCGAGTATCTGGCGTTTGAGCATCTTGATTCGGTTGACGTGTCCTTCGACCACGCCCGAGCTCCAGGGCAGGGTGAGGCCGGCGATCACGGCGTCGCGGTTGCGGTCGATGCCTGCGGCGAGGGTGTGGAGGCCGGGGAGGTTGTCTCGCCGGACGGCATCGAGCCACTGCGGCAACCGTTCGCCCTGGCGCTCCGTGAGCATCTGGCCGAAGGACCGGACGTGACCGGTGAGAGCGTCCAGCTCAGGGCAGTGGACCAGAACGGCCTTGAGTCGAAGGTGCTCCGTCTCGGTGAGGTTCTCCGGCCGGCGCAGGATCCATCCGGTGACGGCGCGGGGTGACGGTGGCCGAGCCGTAACGGAGCCAGGCGAGAGTTGCTTCTCCCAGAAATAGGCGCGAACCCGCTGGTAGTTGCCCTGATAGCCGAGCGGCACGATCTCCTCCCACACCCTCCAGGCGTTCGTGCAGCCCTGGTTCCAGCGGTCATCCACTCAGCGAGGAGCTTGAGCGTGCCCGCCTGGAGGTCAAGACCGACGTCGACCTGGGTGTCCTCATGAGTCACGACGGGTTCGCCGGTGGCGCTCAGCTCCATGCTTCTCTCCCAGGGGAGGTCGGGGTCCGTCTGCCGAGCATCGCAGCCGCCCAGGACCTGGGGGTACTGGCGCAGAGCACTTGTTCCGTTGCTGTCGTATTCCTGGCCAAGAAGGTCCGTCAGACGCCTCGTAGGTGCCCCTGGGCCGTGCAAATTCGCTGGTCGAGGGAGGGGTCGGTGCGGGAAGCTGCATGCGTGATCGAGCGAGAGGCCGCCGTTCAGGCTGTCGAGGACCAGCTGGAGCGCGACTATCAGCAGTGGCGGGCTGCGGGTGTGGACGCGATGCGGATGGCTGTGGTCGACGTCGAGGAGCACGAGCTGGTGTGGATCGTCTCCTGGACCTCCGAGGAGTTCGTGCGCACCCGGAACCCGGAGTTCATGCTGGCCGGTAACGGGCCTTATCTGGTCGACCGTGTCGACGGTGGACTGCACCGGGTCGGCGTCGTCTCCGCGGTAACCGGGGAGTGGGAGGCCGACTATCGAGCCCGGATACGTGGGCTGCCGGTGCGCACCGCAGTAGACGATCTACACGATGCGCTGTGCGAAGTCGCCGCTACGCGCGGACGCGTGCACGCTGTACGGACACTGCGATCGTTATCTAGGGTGTCAAGACGAACCTAGAGGTGAGCGTATATAGCACAAGCCAGGCAAGTAAGGCATGTTACAGCTTCACCGTGCTGCTACAGCAGTTGCTGGGCGATCAGGGCTGTGGGCTACGCCCAAGGCCGGGTAGTTGAGCGGTGGTTCGGGGGGCAAGGCGAAACGTGAGCAACGCGGCCCCGTTGAGGCAGGTCGACGCCCCTGCGGTGGCGTTACAGGACATCGAGCAGGGAGGATGGCACGCGAACGCGACCCCTGTTCTTGATCAACGGCTTCGAGAACATTGATCATCAGGGGTCGCGTTCGCCACATCCAGACCCAGGTAGGCGGGCCATCAGGGCACATCCACGGGCGAGTTGCTCATCCCGGCAGATGAGAACGCACGCGCCCTGCTTGGCGCACACCTGTAAAAAAATGCTGCACGCAGGATCCAGCTCCAATTGAACATGTCACCCACTGACACCAGTGCGCCTCAAACACATCCGCACAGGCACTCCAGGGGCTTCAGGTCCCACGCGCGTCAGAGATTCATGACAGGAACCCGTTGTGGATTGCCGTAGGAGAAAACCCTGCGCAGCCCCGCTCGCAGCACTTCGGCGTCAATATTCGGGCCGATACTAAGCGGAACTAGGTTTGACGGCAGCTCCAGTTCTTCGACTGCTTCGTCGTTGAAGCGAAGCTGCAGCACATTGCCGGTTATTGCAACCTCTTCCACACCTCCGTAGTGCACGCCGTCTGCCTCATTTACAACGCAATAGCTGTCGGTTTCATTTCGCACGTCCTGCTCTTCAGGCTGATCGCCTAGGTCGCGCTGAAATTCGAAGTAGAATCCCTCTACTTCCGCATCTTCACCGTCTCCAACAAAGACCGTGAAGGTCAAGCCGGGTACGGCTTCTCCCGCAACCATTTTCGTGATTGTCCAGTAAGGGGATGGCGAACTCATCTATTACCCCAACTCCATTCTCGACTGCCCTGCTTGTAGATAAAGGTGACACCCAGTTCTTCGGCTGCCTGACTCATCCTGTTACGGCAGTTTGTGCAGGGCGGTTTCAGGCCATGGATGGTTATCGTATCTCCTCGCTGCACGGGGGCCATGTTCGCGTACCGGTCACCGTTGACGCTGTAACTCGTGGTCCCAGACATTCGGATGGTCCGTGTCTCGGTGTGACTCGATGACTGGCTTTCGCTGCTAGTCATGCTGCCACTTCTCACCGTGTACGTGACGACGAGCTGACCGTCCCGCGTAACTTCCACTCGCGCCCAGTGGGTCTTCGTCGTGGTAGGGCCCGTAATAGTGCCACGGCGGCCCTTCGCCGCCCTGTCGCCATAGGTCGGCTTACCCGATCTCGTGTTCGGCTTTGCTCCGAATACTCCAGGATGCTCTCCGCTATGGGCGCCGAAGAGCGAAGCTAGAGCTCCCGGAACCTGGTATGCGTCCCCTTCGGTGTCAACGCCGAGGTTGGCTGCCGCCTCGTCGTATGACTCACCGTAGTCGCAGCCCGGATTGTCAACCCCCCCCACCGGATCGGCAGTCGCTGTCCCAGAGGGCAAAGTAGTCAACGGTGTAGGCAAGGTTACGCCCCAGCCCCCACAGGAAACTGAACAGACCACCTGCCTTCGTCTTCGGGTATGGCCCAGGCGTAGGGGGCGGCCCTGGGCTGGGGCTTGGCAGAGGGCCACCGCCACCGCATTCGCCGAGTGTCTTGCAGCCCTTGTTGTCTATTGCGATTTGTTCGCGGTGTTCTGCGGGCTTGTTGCTGCCGCCGCCGCTGTCGACTCCACCAGTGCCAGCAACATCGCCTTCGAAGACTTTCAGGCCTGTGGGGTCGCTGTTGGTAACGGGGCTGTTGGCTGCGTAGCTGTAGCCGTTGAGGGACTGCGGCTGGTCCGGCGCGAGGATGGGGTCGACGCTGATGAATTGACCGAGGGAGGGGTCGTATTCGCGGGCGCCGATGTGGGTGAGTCCGGTGCCGGTGTCGGCGGTCTTACCGAGGAAGGATTTGTCGTCGGGCCAGGTGCCGGTGGTGGTGCCTCGGGCGGAGCCGAAGGGGGTGGTGTAGCGCTTGGTGAGCGCTTGCGTGGAGTCCGCAGTGACGGCGATCGAGGCGGTGCCGTGGCGGTCGGCGGTGAGGAAGCTGAGTTTCTCGGTGCCGGTTTCGTTGGAGCGGATGGCGATGGTGGAGCCGGCCGCGCTGTCCCCACCGTAATGCACCCCCGACCGAGACCGGCCGCCTGCGTCTGGCCCACTGCGTGGTCGAGGACGGCTGGCCGCTTCGGCGGGCCGCCGAGCGCTTCCAGCTCTCGCCCACGACGGCTCAGCGGTGGGCGACCCGCTACCGGGTTCTGGGTGAGGCCGGGATGGCCGACCGCTCCTCCCGCCCGCACCACAGCCCCCGCCGGACATCGTCCCGGACCCGAGCGCCGGATCATCAAGGTCCGCGTCCTGCACCGCTCGGGACCGGCACGCATCGCCTACCTGCTCGGGCTGAACCCGGCGACCGTCCACCATGTCCTGACTCGCTACAAGCTGGCCCGCCTGGCTCACCTGGACCGGGCCACCAGCCGGGTGATCCGCCGCTATGAGCACCCCGCCCCCGGCGACCTCGTGCACGTCGACATCAAAGAGCTCGGGAACATCCCCGACGGCGGTGGCCACAAGGCCCTCGACCGGCAAGCGGGCCGCCGGAACCGGGCGAACGCCGGGACGGGCTTCCGCACAACGCCGTCGACGACCACTCCCGCCTGGCCTACAACGTGATCCTCACCAACGAGAGGAAAGAGACCGCCGTCGGATTCAGGCAACAGGCCCACGCCTGCTTCACCGCCGCCGGCATCACGGTCCAGCGGGTCATGACCGATAACGGCGCCTGCTACAAGTCGCGCCACTGGCGCGACGCCCTGTCAGCGCAAGGCATTCAACACAAACGGACCCGCCTACCAGCCTCAGGCCAACGCAAAGGTCGAGCGGTGCAACCGCACCCTGCTCGACGAATGGGCCTACGCGAAGACCGACCGAACCGAGACCGAACGACGCGACACCTGCCCGCGATGGCTGCACACCTGCAATCACCACCGCGGACACACCGCGCTCAAGGGCCAACCACCCGCCGGCCGCGTCCCCGACCTCACAGGTCAGCACACTGGGAGCCACTCCGGCGTATATGTGACGTAGCTCGCATTGGAGGTCGCTGACCGCCCCGTTTTGGGCATCAACTGGGACAGCGGCGACCACTCGATGAGACATCGCGGCGAGCGTCGCTTCGGACAGGTCTACCCCGTGACTCTTCAGCCTGCCCCCACGGGCCAGACAACGATGCGCTGGACGATCCCGCCGCCGTGCCCGGTCACGACGGCGCGGAGTTATCAACGGTCACCACCGACCACTCAGGGTGACAAAGCTGGAAAATCGCAGGAGAATTCGCTATGCCGCAACATGCGGCCCTACCGGCCTCAATCTCCGAATACGAGTAGATCGCCCTTTAGCTGACCGGCGACGCCCGCGCGATCGCCTCCAACGTCCGGCGCCGCGCCGACCAGCTGCCCAAGAGCCGCGGACCCCGGCACTCGCCGACGTCGTCCTGCGAGACATTGGAGGCCCCGCACCGCAGCCCTCAACGCCGCGTCCGCGCTCTACGGCACCCAACTCCACCCAGTACGCGGCCGTCGCCTGGCCCACCGAACGGGCGGCCCCGGGCTGGTCGCGGTGCCGAGGGCAGGTCAGTGCCGAAAGGGCGAGCTCCCGACCTGACACGGACCGGCTCAGGGGCGGGTGTTGCCGTACACGCGCTCTCGCCTGGAAGCGGAGACTGGGACGGGGCGGCCCTCGGCCCTTGAGCGGGTGGCGGCTTCGGCCACAGCCAGAGCCGCCCGGGCGTCCTCACCAGTGCATGGACTGGGGCTGAGGCCCGCCACGACTTCGGTGAACGCTGTGAGTTCGGCGCGGTAGGCCTCCTGGAAGCGCTCCATGAATCCCGGGTAGGGGGAGTCGGCCGGGTAGGCCGCCCCCTCGGCCGAGGTCAGCGGGGCCCTTTCGGTGAGACCGGCGACCAGGGTGCCTTCGGAGCCGCAGACTTCCAGCCGTACGTCGTAACCGGCGCCGTTGTAGCGGGTGGCGGTGCAGGTGGCCAGGGTGCCGTCGTCCAGGGTGAGTACGGAGACGGCGGTGTCGACGTCCTGGGCTGCGGCGAAGAACTCGTCACCGCGGTTGGCCCCGGTGGCGTAGACCTCGGTGATCTCCCGGCCGGTCACCCAGCGGACGATGTCGTAGTCGTGCACCGAGCAGTCACGGAAGATGCCGCCCGAGCCGGGGATGTACCCCGGGTGCGGGGGAGCGGGGTCCGCTGTGCAGGCCCGCAGGGTGTGCGTCCAGCCGAGCCGGCCGGCAGCGACGGCCTCGCGCGCGGACCGGTAACCCGCGTCGAAACGGCGTTGGAAGCCGATCTGCAGGGGCACGTCCGAGTCCTGCAACGCCGACAGTACGCGGTCGGTCTCCTCCAGCGTCGAGGCGACGGGCTTTTCGCAGAAGGTAGGCAGTCCCGCGCGGTGGGCGGCCAGGATCAGCTCCGCGTGGCTGCCGGTGGGCGACGCGATGACAATGCCGTCCAGTCCGGCGCCGAGCAGCACGCCGAGACTGTCGGCGTACTCGCCGCCCACGTTGTCCGCCACGCTACGGGCCGAGCGTGCGTCGGAATCGTGGAGAAGGAGCGCGGTGACGGCCGGAAGAGCGGCGAGCGTGGAGGCGTGGAACGCGCCGATGCGGCCCGTACCGATGAGTCCAATACGCATGTGCGAACCTTTCGAGCGGGCGGGGGGACGAGCCGGGGACGACCCAGTTGATTTCTATCCCCAGGCCGAGAGAAGAGCAAGAGTTTGTTCAGACATAAAGACGTACGAATCTAATGTGGAGTGAGGCATACTGGCAGGTGTCGGCAGCAGAGCGCAGGAGGGTGATGTGGAATCGCTCACAAAGAAGATCACGATCGACCGGAGCAGTCCGGTCCCCCTCTACTTCCAGTTCGCCCAGCAGTTGCAGGGCCTCATCGAGTCGGGTGACCTGCCGCCCGGTACCAGGCTGAGCAACGAGATCCAGATGGCCGATGAGTTCGGCCTTTCCCGCCCGACCATGCGCCAGGCGATGCAGCACCTTGTCAACAAGGGGCTGCTGGCCCGCAAGCGTGGCGTGGGCACCCAGGTCGTCACCAATCGCATACGCCGGCACGTCGAGTTCACCAGCCTCTTCGAAGACTTGGAGCGGGACGGCCGCCGCCCGTCCACGCAGGTTCTCTCCGTCGAGACCGTCCCGGCTGGAGCCGCCACCGCGACCGCACTCGGCCTGCAGGAGGGCAGCCCGGTGCTGTCCGTCGACCGCCTGCGTCTCGCCGAGGACCAGCCGATCGCGCTGCTGCACAACTTCCTCCCGGAGGGTGTGATCGAGCTGAGCGCAGGCTCGCTGGCCGAGGGCGGGCTGTACCAACTCCTGCGCCGGTCCGGCGTTGTCCTCAGCAGCGCAGAGCAGACCATCGGAGCCCGCAGGGCGACGGCCGCGGAGGCCAAACTGCTCGACGAGGCCCGCGGCGCGACCCTGCTCACCATGACCCGCACCGCGTTCGACGGCTCGGGGAGACCGGTCGAGTACGGGTCGCACGTCTACCGTGCCTCCCGTTACGCGTTCGAGATGACCGTCGCCGCACACTGACCCGCGGACGCGCCGGCACGCACGCGCCCGCGGCGAGAGGCGGCCCGGCGTCGCGGGAATCAGTGCCCCCGCTTGAGCAGGGCGTCGGACAGGTCGGCGGCGGCGTCCTTGAGACGCCGCCCGATGCCGTCGAGGCGGCGCAGCAACTCCCGGCGGCCGGGCGTGTCGACGCGCACCTCCTCGCGAAGCAGTGCGGCTATGGCTTCCTGGTACGTGCGACGCACCCGCCCGGCGGCCTTGCGGGCGGCCATGGCGCCCTGGTGTACCCGAGCAGGGGTGCCCGTCAGTTCGCCGACCGCCTTGCGCAGGGCGACCAGGCCCTCGTGCACCGCCCGCAGGGCAGGCAGGTCGTCCGGGTTTCCGGGCAGGCCGAAGAGATCGGTCTCCCGGACCAGGTCCCGCAGGCCGTCGAGGACGTCGTCGACGGACCGGGAGAAGCGGTAGAGGTCCTCACGGTCGATCGGCGTGGTCAGTGTCGCGGACAGCTCCGCGACGAGCGCGGCGCGCCGTTCGTCGCCCTCGTGTTCCACACCGGCCATACGCTCGCGCGCCTCGGCCGGAGAGACACGCCCCGCGGCGAGGTCCGCCGCGAGGTCCACACCTCTGATGGTCGCGTCCAATTGTGCGGTCAGCAGGCCGATGGTTGTGCGGTGCGTGCGTCCGGTGAGATCGCCTATGACGCGGCGCACGGTCGCGCTCACCATGAGGTGGCTCCCTTGAGGATCAGGCCGGCCAGTGCGCCGGCGACGAAACCCGCCGGCAGTGTGACCAGCCAGACGGTCAGTAGTGGAAGGGTGTACTGCCAGCGCACTCGTCGGCTGCCCTCGCTGACGCCCGTGCCGACGAGTCCGCCGGCGACCGACTGCGTCATGCTGACAGGCATGCCGAAGCCGGCGGTGGACAACACCGCTGCGGACGAGGCGAATTCGGCCGACATCACTTGCCAGGGCCGGGTGGTGAGCAGCCGACTGGTCGCTCCGCGAGCCACTCTGCGCGCACCCGTCATGGCGCCCGTCGCGAACACCGCGGCCACCATGGCGTCGCCGACCTGCCATGGCTGGGGCATGAGTACGTCTCCGGCGAAGGCCACGGCCACCACCGCGAACATCTTCTGTGCGTCGTTGGCCGCGTAGGCCAGGCATTGGCAGCCGAAGGCCGTCAGTTGCAAAACGCTCACGATGCGCGGCATGCCGTGCAGGGAGGGCAGCAGATGCATCGCACGGCCGATGAACCAGCCGGCTCCCGTTCCCACCAGGGGCGCGACAGTGCCGACGGCCAGCACCATGCCCAGGCTGCCCCACGCCGGACGGATGCCGAGGGAGACATCGGCTCCGGCCAGTGCTCCGAGGACGGCCAAGGTCAGAGAGGTGGGCACGCCGCGCCAGGCCAGCAGCAGGACCAGCAGGACCGAGGCGCCGGCGCCCGCGAGGAAGACCAGCCGCGCGGCGTCGGGCGGCCCTTGGCCGAGGTGGCCGGTGAACGTGCGGGCGACGGTGAGTCCGAAGAGGTCCGGCCCCAGTCCGACGGCCAGTACGAGCAGCGTGAGGAGCAGTCCCGCCGAGCGGCCGCGGTGCCGTACGGCGAGCTCCAGCAGAGCGCCTCCGTCGTTGGCACCGCAGATGAAGACGAAGGCGACAGCGGTGACGCACAGGGCGATGGTGACGGTCACGTGGGAGCCTTTCTCACGGCTGGGACCAGGTGCGGCCGGTGTGCGGCCGCTACGGAAAGGGGAGGGCGGCGGACAGCCGCCCTCCCGGTGCCGTTCGGTCAGCGCACGCCGGCGGCGCGCAGTACGTCGGACAGGTCGACGAGCTTGTAGTTGGTGTCGGTGCGGTCGCCGTCGTCACCGGACGCCGGGGCGTTGTAGCCGTCCTGCGCGACGAACAGGCCGTTCGGGAAGGCCGTGCCGAGCGCCCGGCCCGTGGCGGCGATGCCGTCCGTCTCCTCCGAGCCGTCGGCGACCGCGCCCGGGGCCACCCGGAAGGAGCCGGTCCACTCGTCGTCGTCCGAGGTGTCGTAGACGGAGTAGGTGTAGTCGCCCTGGCTGGAGACGATCAGGTACTGGTGGCCGGAGGGGCCGCGGACCAGGGTGACTCCTTCGGTGTCCGCGGTGATGTGCTCGCCGCCGTATCCCGGATCGCTGCCCGCCACGCACTCGTCGGTCTCCGGGTCGTAGACCGCCGGTATCCCGAACTGGCGCGTCCGGTCGACCAGCTCCGGCTCGTCGTCGAGGTCGGCGTCCACCTTCCAGACGCCGACGTCCTCCTGGCCGATGTAGACCTCCTCCTCGTCGGCGTCCACCGCGAGCCCTTCGATCTGCGGACCGTCGCCCGGGTCCTGGCACGGGCTCCAGGTGCCGCCCGGCGTGCGGAAGGTGCTCGGCAGGGTGAGCGTGCGCACCTTCTTGTAGGTGACGGTGCCGGACCCGGTGACACGTACCTCGAACAGCGCCAGGTCAGGGGCGTGGCGGCGACTGGCGAGCACGTACGAGCGGCCGCTGTCCTGGTCCCGCCACACCGCGGTGCCGTACGCCGTGTACTGGTCGTCGACCTCCGCCTCGGTGGCGGCGAAGGCGCGCGGGACGGCGGTGTCGGTGACATCGGTCAGCGGTGTGCCCGGCCGTGAGCCGTCGATCCGGTAGAAGCGGATGCGGTCGCGCCCGCGGTCGGTGACGACGGCGACGTCCGAGCGCTTGCCGTCGGGAAACCGCACGCCGGTGAGCACGTCCACGTTGTTGAACCGGCCGGGTGCGGAATCGGTCCCGGGCGCGGCCGGGGCCGGCAGGGACTGCACCAGTGAGCCGTCGAGGCGGTAGACGTCCAGACCTCCCTCCTTGGCGGTTCCCAGGACCAGACTGGAGCCGGGGCGTGCGGAGTTGTACCAGATCGCGGGGTCGTCGGCGTTGGAGTTGCCGCCGGCGTCGTCGTCGAAGAGGGCCCGGGTCTCGGCCTTGGCGTACACGGGCGCGACGGAGTGGTTGCCCGGGAGCGGCGGCGTCGACGCGGTGGCGGTGGCGGCGGTCAGGCCGGTCGCGAGCACGGCGAGACCGGCGGCCAGGCGGGTGCGTCTGTGCATGGTTCCTCCTTGACGGAAGTGAGTCACCTCATCGGTGAGAACGGACCTTACATAAGAATGTGCTGACAAATAAAGGGGTGCGCCGCGACCTCTCCCGACAGATGGCGGATGACCTGCTGATTGCGGAGGGGTGAACATTATGTGTGCGGGTTTCATCCTGATGTCTTGACATAGTGCTTCGGGCAGGTCGAAGCTGTCCGGCATCAGGTCGCCGAGCGGTGCTCGTTGGCCTCGGACCACGCCAATCGAGCCCGGTTCTCCGGGACACCGCGAGAGGTCAACCCATGCCCAGCTTTGCACTCGGAGCCGCCCCCCGTTCCGGCGGCCGTCGTCGGCGCATCGCCGTATCGCTCGTCCTCGCAGGCGCGCTCGGCGCCGCAGCGGCCTGCGCGCCGTCCACGGGTCCCACGGGCACCGGAGCCGCGACCGACTCCGCGTCCGGCGCCAAGCCGCAGATCGACTCCGACTTCGACCTGGAGGCACTCGTCGCCGAGGCGAAGAAGGAGGGCAGCGTCACGGTCTACGACAGCACCGGTGACATCACCGAGACCGCTGCCGCCTTCACCGCCAAGTACGGCATCAAGGCCACAGGGGTCAAAAGCAAGGTCGGCGACACCCTGGAGAAGATGACCAGAGAGAACCAGGCCGGCAACGTCACCATCGACGCCACCTTCTACGAGGACGGGCCCTCGCTCGTCGGCCAGTTGCTGGCGCAGAAGGTCGTCTACACCTGGATACCCGGCAGCCTCGTCAAGGACATCCCCCCCTCCCGGCAGAGCCCCTTGCAGGTGCTGTCCAAGGGGAACATGTGGATCTACAACCCCAAGCTCTTCCCCAAGGGGTGCCCCGTGAAGAACATCTGGGACCTGGCCGACCCCGCCTGGAAGGGCAAGGTCGCCATGCAGGACCCCCTGGGCAAGCCCAACATCGTCGAGTTCTTCAACCAGTTGAAGGCCGGCGGGGAAGCCGGGCTGCGGCAGGCGTACAAGACGAAGTACAGGAAGGAACTGGCCTCCGGTGACTCGGCGGCGGAGGCATGGGTCAAGGGGCTGGCCAAGAACGGCCCGATCCTGACGTCCTCGGACGACGATGCCACCGCCGCGGTCGCCTCACCGAACCAGACCAAGGACCGGGTCGCCCTGGTGTCCAACGCGAAGTTCCGTGACGTGAAGGAGAAGAGCTACAGCATGAGGGTCTGTGCCGAGATGCAGCCCTGGTCCGGTTACCAGTACCCGAAGTACGCGGCCGTCGCCACGAAGACCAAGCACCCCGCCGCGGCGAAACTGTTCGTGTACTTCATGCTCACGCAGCAAGGCGTGGACACCCAGCTGGGCAACGGCGGCCTCCCGGGCAACCCGGCGTTGAAACAGGGCACGTTCCTGCCCGACGGGCTGACCGACTGGAACAAGCAGCTCTTCGTCTTCGACCCGTCCAAGCTCAAGAGCGACTTCGACAACCTGCAGCCGATGCAGGACCTTTGGCGCCTCAACCACGGCTGACCGATCGCCGGCGCGTCCGCCCGGACCCCGCCGGCACGCATACGGACACGGACACATTACGGAGAACCGCGTATGGCCGCCGCAACCCGTTCACCCGATACCGCCCCACCCGAAGCCGACGGACCGGCGGGAACCCGGCTCAGCCGGCTGCGCTACCGGCTGAGTGTCCTACGGCACGAGCCGACGCACCTCCTGGGCATCCTGCTCGTCATCGCGCTTCTCTACCTGGTGCTGGCACCACTGGTGGCGGTGCTCTCCGACTCCGCCCAGGTGCAGCACGGGGACGAGGGCCAGGCCCGTCAGGATCCCGGCAGCTTCACCAGCTACTACTTCTGGCGGGTCTTCCGTTCGCCGGTTGCCAGGATCCTGTTCTGGGAGCCGCTGCTGCATACCGTCGTGGTCGCGCTCGGGGTCACTGTCGTGGCCGTGGTCCTCGGCGGATCCATGGCCTGGCTGCTGACCCGCACCAACGTAATGGGACGCAAGTGGCTGTCCACCGCGCTGGTCGTGCCGTACATGCTGCCGTCCTGGACCTTCGCGCTGGCCTGGCTGGCACTGTTCAAGAACGACTCCTCCGGCGGCCAGATCGGCATCCTGGAGTCCTGGGGCGTCCACACACCGAACTGGCTGGCATACGGCCAGGTGCCGATCATCCTCTGCCTGGGTCTGCACTACTACCCGTTCGTCCTCCTGCTGTTCGGCAACGCCCTGCGCCGCATCGACAGCCAGCTGGAGGACTCCGCCCGCATCCTGGGCGCAGGCCGCCGTACGGTCGCGGGCCGGATCACCCTCCCGCTGATGCTTCCGTCGCTGTCGTCCTCGGTCCTGCTGGTCTTCGGCCGCATCCTCGGTACCTTCGGCACCCCCTACATCCTGGGCCTGCCCGTCGACTACAGCCTGCTGTCCACCTCGCTGTTCCGCGCGGTCAACAGCCACCAGCGTGGCGTCACCGCCGTGCTGACCGCGGTCATCGTAGTGGTCGGGGTCCTGGTGATCCTCGTCGACACCCGGCTCGCCAGGGAACAGAAGCGATTCATCACGGTGGGCGGCAAGGGCGCCATGGACCGCGTCTCCGACCTCGGACGCTGGCGCCGGCCCGCACTCGGTGCGGCGCTGGCCGTGTTCACCGCGGGCGTCATCCTCCCGGTGGCCACCCTCGCCCTGTCCACCGTCAGCAAGACCCCCGGCGTCTTCCGCGCCGACAACTTCACCCTCAAGTACTGGGTCGGCAGCGATCTGCCCGGAGCCCCCGGCTTCCCGCACGGTGTGCTGCGGGGCAGTCAACTCTACGAAGCCGCGTGGAACAGCCTGCGCATCGTCGGCCTCGCCGCCCTCATCTGCGGCGTGGTGGGACTGCTCGTCGGCTACGTCGTGGTCCGCGCCGGCAGCAGCAGGACCGGCTCGCTCCTGAGGCAGATCAGCTTCCTGCCGTACATGGTGCCGGGCATCGCCTTCGCCGCGGCCTTCCTCTCACTGTTCGCCGTACGCCGCGGACCGGTTCCCGCCCTGTACGGCTCGGTCAGCCTGCTCGTACTCGTCCTGGCCGTCACCCACCTGCCCTATGCCTCGCGGTCGGGCATCAGCGCGATGACGCAGCTCGGCCGGGAACCGGAGGAGGCCGCGCAGATATCAGGGGCCGGCTGGTTCACCCGGCTGCGCAAGATCATCATTCCGATCCAGCGCGGCGCTCTGACCACCGGCGTCATCCTGCCGTTCATCTCCGGCCTGAAGGAACTGAGCATCGTCATCATGCTCACCACCACCGGCACCCAGTTGCTGACCACGCTGTCGATCAACCTGGTCGACTACGCCTACGACCAGATGGCCAACGCGGTGGTGCTCGTCATCGCTCTGGTCTCCTTCCTGGCCACCTACCTCACCCAACGCCTGACCAAGACCAACCTGTCGTCCGGACTCGGAGGCTGAAGACGTCATGCCGACCATCACGCTCTCGGCGGTGCGCAAGAGCTACGGCTCCGGACCGCCCGCGGTCGACAACCTCGACCTGGAGATACCCGACGGCTCGTTCACCTGCCTGCTGGGCCCTTCCGGGTGCGGGAAGACCACCACCCTGCGCATGATCTCCGGACTCGAACCGCTCAACGCCGGCACCATCACCGTCGGCGACCGGATCATGGACTCCACCGTCGACGGCGTCTTCGTCCCGCCGGAGAAGCGCGGCATGGGCCTCGTGTTCCAGAACTACGCGCTCTGGCCGCACCTGACGGTCGCCAAGAACGTCGAGTTCGGCCTGCGGGTCCGCAAGGTCAAACCGGCCGAACGGGCCGAACGCGCGGCCGTTGCGCTGAAGATGATGCAGATCGAATGGGCTGCCGACCGCTACCCCGCCCAGCTCTCCGGCGGTCAGCAGCAGCGCGTCTCCCTGGCCCGCATGCTCGCCGTCAACCCGAACGTACTGCTGCTGGACGAACCGTTGTCCAACCTCGACGCGCAGTTGCGTCTGGACATGCGGGCCGAACTCAAGCGCATCCACGACGAGACCGGCCACACCATCGTCTTCGTCACGCACGACCAGCTCGAAGCCATGACCATGGCCACCCACGTCGTGGTGATGAACAAGGGACACGTCCAGCAGATGGCCCCGCCCATGGAGGTCTACGCCCGGCCGGCCAACACCTTCGTGGCCCGCTTCGTCGGCAGCCCTCCGATGAACCTCTTCGAGGTCGGCGACGACGCGTTCACCGAGACGGCCCGCGACCAGGTCCTGGCGGCACGCCCCGACCTCACCGACCGGCTGACCACCATCGGCGCGCGCCCCGAGAACCTGCGGCTGCTCGACGAGGGCGACCAGCCACCCGCGGGCACCTACGTCTTCGAAGCGACCATCAAGACCGCCCTGCCCACCGGCTCCAGCTGGACCGTACTGGTCACCGCGGGAGACACCGAGCTGTATTTCGTCTCGTACACCGACGTACACGCCGCCCCGGGGGCGACCGTGCGCTGCGCCGTCCGCACGAGCGACCTGCACCTGTTCGACGCGTCGGGAGACAGGCTGCCCGACGAGGCCGCCGACGCCGCACTCACCGAGGAGAACACCGCCACATGGGCCAGCTGACCCGCCCCACCGCCCTCCTGCTCGACTTCGGCGGGGTGGTCGTGGCGACGACCAACCGGCCCACCTGGGCCAACGAACTCGCCACCGAGTTGCACACCGCGCTGAGCGCGGCAGGCTGCCGCGAACTGAGCATCGAGCACATCGAGGCCGATCTCAAGGCGGGTTCCACGGCCGACTCGCACTGGAAGAACGCGATGAGCCGGCCGGCGGCGCCCGAGGAGTTGACCCACCAGCGCTTCTGGCGCGACTTCGTCGCCGCGGACTGGCCGGCCGCGGCGCAGGCCTGGGTGACCGCGCACGCCGATCCGCTGTGCCACCGCCTCGGCGAACTCAAGCAGGACCGCACCACCCGCCAGGGCATGTCCGAGCTCCTCGACACCTGCGACGACCTCGGCATCGCCGTCGCTATCGTCTCCAACGCACTCTCCGGATCCGTGCACCGCGCGTACATGGCCGAGCACGGCCTCGACGAGCGGGTGGCGGTGCAGGTCTACAGCGACGAAGTCGCCGTCCGCAAACCCAACCCGGAGATGATCCACATCGCCGCACGGGCCCTGGACACCGACCCGGCCGGCTGCTGGTACGTCGGTGACAACTACGACCGCGACGTCCTGTGCGGCAGGCGAGCCGGAGCCGGCGCCACCGTCCTGATGGAAGCTCGCACCACCTACGACCGGCCCTACATCGTTCAGGCAGAACCCGACGCCGTCGTCGGCGACCCGGACGAACTGCGCGGACTGCTCCTCGGGGCATCGGCCCCGCGTACTCAGTGAGCACCGCCGGCCCGGCAGCCCGGCATCACCTGTGGGCTGCCGGGCCGGCGGTCCTCCGCGCACATTTCCCGACCACCCGAACCACCCGATGGGAGACCCCGTGACGACGCTCCGCCCCCCGCGGGCGCTGCTGCTGGACCACGGCGGTGTGCTGATGCGGTCCGTCAAGCGCCCCGAGCGCATGGCTGACTTCGCCGCCCGCGTGCACGCCCTGACCGGCCCTTCATCAGGTCTCGACCGCGCCGCCGTGCTGGCCGACATCACCGCCGGCAGGGCCGCGTACCGAGCCTGGAAGAACGGGCTTGTCCGCAACCCCGAGCCCCGCGAGATCAGGCACCGCGAACTCTGGGAGGACTTCATCGCCGCGGACTGGCCACCCGCAGCCCGCGCTCTCGTCGGTGCGGAGGCGACTTCGCTATGCCGCGAACTGGTCCTCGCCGAGAGCGACAAGACGGTGGCCCCGGGCATGCTCGAGACGCTGCGGCTCGCCCGCCGCCACGGTGTGCGCACCGGCATCGTCTCCAACACCCTCGTCGGCGCGCTCAACCGGGATCTGGCCCGGCGCTTCGGCACCGGCCCCCTGCTCGACGTGCAGGTGTACTCCGACGAGACGGGGCGGCGCAAACCCGACCCCGAGATGATCCTCCTGGCCGCCCGCGCCCTGTCGGTCGTCCCCGCCGACTGCTGGTACGTCGGCGACAACTATGACCGCGACGTGGTGTGCGGGAAGCGCGCGGGGGCCGGGGTGACGATCCTCATGCGCCCCGCCGACCGTCGCGACCCGCAAAGCCGCCCCCGGCCCGACGCCGAGGTCGCCGACGGAACGGAACTGCTGGACCTGCTGCGTACCGCACTCACCCGCCACACCGCACACACCCCCGGGCAGGAGGCCGCGGCATGAACGAACTGGACGAGCTCTCCGTACGGCTGCGCGAGGTTGCCACCGAGGCGGCGCTGGCCGTCGGTCCCGACCTCGTGGCGGCCTTCCGAAGCGCCATGGACGTCGACTTCAAACGCGACGAGCACGACCCCGTCACCGTGCACGACAAGCGCGCCGAAGAGCGCATCCGTGACCTGCTGGTCAAGCGGGTGCCCGACAGCACGGTCGTGGGGGAGGAAGGCGGCCGTCAGGACGGCAGCGGCCGCATCGCCTGGTACGTCGACCCCATCGACGGGACCGCCAATTTCGCGCGAGGTCTCGCCTTCTTCTGCACGTCCGTCGGCGTCACGGTCGACGGCGAACCCGTGGCGGGCGCGATCGTTGATCCGGTCGCCGGACACGTCTTCACCGCCGACGCCACCGGCGCCTGCCTCAACGCCGAGCCGCTGCGCCCCGCCGGAGTGCGCGAAGAGGCCCGCGGGCTGCTCATCACCGGCTTCCCCACCACCCGGGAGCTGGCGTGGAACGACCCGGAGACGCTGCCCAGGTTCGGTGAACTCGTCACCCGCTACGGAACCGTACGCCGTACGGGGAGCGCCGCGCTGACCCTCGCCCACGTCGCGGCCGGCTGGTGTGACGCGGCCCTGGGCACCTCCGTCAACGCCTGGGACATCTGCGCCGCCCGGATGCTGGTCCGGCGTTCCGGCGGCGTGTACGAGTCCTTCGCCGGTGACGGGGGCTGGGACCAGCCCGGGTATCTCGCACACGGGGCGAACCTCGAACCGCACGCCGCGCGTGAGTTCGTGGAGTGGTACCTGAGCCGGCTGCCCGCGAGGAGTGCCTCATGACGATGCCGGAGGCACCCCTTGCCCGCGAGGAGTGCCTCATGATGATGCCGGAGGCACCCCCGCACTACGCGTGGATCGTCACCGACCTGGACGGCACGCTGGTCGGCCGTGACCTGCGGATCGTGCCCCGCAGTGCCGAGGCCCTGCGGCGCTACCAGGACATGGGCGGCACCGTGGTCATCGCCACCGGCCGCAACGAGGTCTCGGCGGGCCGCTACCACCAGGAACTGGGCCTGAGCACACCGCTGATCGTCTACAACGGCGCACGCGTCGTCGATCCGCTGTCCGGAACACGGCTGCTCGACCTGAACCTGGGGGTCTCGTGGGACGCCCTGCGCGATGATCTGCTCCGTGAACTCCCCGACGGCGTAGGAGCGGTGGCCTTCGCCGGCGAGGACGCCCACATCCTGCGGGCAGCGCCCTCGCTGGCGGCCTACGCCGGACGCGACCGGATCGAACTGCGCGAGGACGCCGTGCCGCAGGCACCGACGAAGGTGATGCTGATCGCCGACCGGCCGGGCCTCGGTCCACTGGCCCGGCTGACGGCCCGGCACTGCCCGGCCGCCCGCCTCCTGCAGTCGGAGGACACCTATCTGGAGATCCTGCCGGGTGCCGCGGGCAAGGAGGTGGCGGTGCGCCGGCTCGCCGAGCGGGCGGGCGTGCCGATGGAGCGCGTCGCGGCCATCGGCGACAACCCCAACGACACCGCCATGGTGCGCGCCGCCGGCCTGGGCGCGGCAGTCGGCGACGGGCACAAGGAAGTCCGCGCCGCCGCGGACATCGTGGTGGGCCCGTGCGGGCTGGGCGCGGTCGCTGACCTCGTCGAGCACGTCATCCAGGGCGCCGGACGGTGATCGTCACCGTCCTCGGCTCCTCGGGGTCGGTGCCCGGGCCAAACAACCCCTGCTCCGGGTACCTGGTGGAGCACGGCGGTCACCGGCTGCTGCTCGATCTCGGTACGGGAGCCTTCGGCACGCTGCTGACGTATGCCCGGCCGGACCAGGTCGACACCGTCGTCGTCACCCACCGGCACGGCGACCACTCGGCGGACCTGGCGGCGCTGGCGTACGCCCAGGAGAAGCTGGCGCCGCGTGCCGAGCCGACCCGGGTGATCGCCCCGGCCGGCACACGGGCGGGCGCGAGCCGTACGTCGCCGTTGGCCTTCGAGGACTCCCGTCCGGGCGAGCTGGATCGCGGGCCGTTCAGACTCCGTCTGGTGCCTGTACGCCACTCGGTGGAGACGTACGCCGTGCGGGTCGAGACCGGCGGGGGATCGCTGACGTACACCGGTGACTCGGGGCCCTGCCGCGCGCTCCTGGACCTGGCCCTCGACACCGGACTGCTGCTGGCGGAGGCGGCACTGGGACCCGGCGACGCGCCCGGTGCGGCACGCGGCCGCTGGGACGACGACGCCGCCGGTCCCCCTCCGCACCATCTCACCGCCCGGCAGACCGGGGAGCTGGCGGCCGCCGCCGGAACCGGCCTGCTCGCGGTGACCCATCTGCGCCCGTGGGAGGACGCCGGACGCTCGTTGGCCGCGGCGGCGGCCCGGTTCGGTGGCCCGGTGCTGCTGGCCCGGCCCGGCCTGCGGCTGGCTCCCGGCCGCTCCGCACGCGCGCCGAACCCGAAGGAGGAGACATGAGACGGGGCGAGAGGCTGTCGACCGCGATCCTTGTGGTCCGCGAGGCGGCGGTGCGATCGGCGCTCGGGGCGATGGCCCGGTGAACCACGACGGGACATCACTCGCCCACTTGGCGGTGGCCTTCGCTCTGTGTGCCGTCATCGGTCTGGAGCGCGAGTACCGCCAGAAGTCGGCCGGCCTGCGCACCCATGTGCTGGTCGGCCTCGGATCGGCGCTGTTCATGCTGGTTTCGAAGTACGGCTTCGCCGACATGCTGGGACTGCCCGGCGTGGCACTGGACCCTTCACGCGTCGCCGCGCAGATCGTATCCGGTATCGGGTTCATCGGCGGTGGACTGATATTCGTGCGCAGGGACGCGGTGCGTGGTCTGACGACGGCGGCCAGCGTGTGGCTGGCGGCGTCGATCGGCGCGGCCGCGGGCGCGGGGCTGTTGCTGCTGGCAGCCGCTGTGACGGCGGCCTACCTCCTGGTCACGTTCGCGTTCCCGGTGATCGCACGGCAGTTGCCCCGCTCGCCCACGGAGTCGGTGCTGCTGCGCGTCAGTTACCTGGATGGACGCGGACTGCTGCGCGACATCGTCCGGGAGTGTACGGGCGCGGGATTCCACGTGGCCGGCCTGCGGACGGCCGGCTGCCCGGCGGCGGAGGCGGCCCCCGCCCAGGTGGGTGTCCTGCTCGAGTTGTCCGGGAACGGGGTGTACGACGAGCTGGTGCCTCGCCTCTCCGACCGGGAGGGGATAACCGAGGTGACTCTGTTGCAGGATGAGGTCGACTGAAGGACTCCGCGCACGCAAGGCCGTGTTGCTTGTTGCTGCCCCTTCCGGCGGCAGCTGGGCACCCGGGCATGAGCAATTCTTCAGTCAGTATGTAAGGACAATAGGTTGACAGGTCGCTACATGACGGAGCAAGCTCGGTCACGAGAGCCGGACACATGCCCGGCACACCCACCACGGAGAGAGAAGAGGACGGCATGCCGATCAGCCTGGCCCACGCCGTACACACCGCCGAAGGAGGCAGGCCGTGACCGCACCCCTCACCCAGCGCATCGCGGGAGCACCCATCTCCTGGGGCGTCTGTGAGGTCCCGGGCTGGGGCCACCAGCTCGGCACCGACCTGGTCCTGCGGCAGATGCGCGAGGCCGGACTCGCCGCCACCGAGTTCGGACCGGACGGCTTTCTCCCCGACGCCCCCGCGGCCAAGGCCGAGACACTCGCCTCGCACGGCCTGCGCGCCGTCGGCC
This sequence comes from Streptomyces sp. 2131.1, assembly GCF_900105515.1. GTDB lineage: Bacteria > Actinomycetota > Actinomycetes > Streptomycetales > Streptomycetaceae > Streptomyces > Streptomyces drozdowiczii. The sequence continues at coordinate 7,146,469 of NZ_FNSY01000001.1, forward strand.
AGTTCGTGCCGGTCGTCCTCCACGACCCGGACCACGACCCGCTCCCCGAGGTCGAGACCGCGCTGACCGCTCTCCTGGCGGCCGACGCCCGCACCGTCGTCATCGCGGCGGCGACCGGCTCCGACGGCTACGACGACCGGCCCGCACTCGACGCCGCGGGGTGGTCCGTCCTCCTCGCCAACCTCGACCGGATCTCCGTCGCCGCAACCGACGCAGGCGTCCTCGCGACCCTCCACCCCCATGTGGGCACGATGGTCGAATCGGGCGACGAGACCCAGCGGGTCCTCGACGGATCGGGCATCGGGCTGTGCCTGGACACCGGCCACCTGCTCATCGGCGGCGGCGACCCCCGGGACCTCGCCGCCCGGCTGCCCGGCCGCATCGCTCATGTCCATCTCAAGGACGTACGCCTCGACCTCGCCGACAACGTACGGGCCGGGCGCATGACGTACACCCAGGCGGTCGCCGAGGGCATGTACGTTCCCCTGGGCGCCGGCGACATCGACATCGCGGAAATCGTCCGCCTGCTGGAGGCGGACGGATACGCCGGATGGTACGTGCTCGAACAGGACACCATCCTGCGCGCCGCACCCGGTGAGGACGGTGGAGCCGATCCCCTCGACGACGTCCGCGCCTCGGTCGCCCACCTTCGTTCCCTCGCCGGCGACGACACCGTGGTGGGCTGACCATGGCTCACGAGTTCCTCGCCATCGGACGGGCCGGCGTCGACATCTATCCGCTCGACCACGGCGTCGGCCTTGAACAGGTGAGCACGTTCGAGAAGTTTCTCGGCGGAAGCGCCATGAACGTCGCCGTCGCCGCGGCCCGCCACGGCCGCGACGCCGCCCTGATAACCCGGGTGGGCCGTGACCCCTTCGGCCGGTACGTCCAACAGGAGGCCGCCCGCCTCGGCGTGAACACCGCCTTCATCACACCCCTCACCGCGCCGGACGGACCGCCCACCCCGGTCACCTTCTGCGAAGTCTTCCCGCCCGACGACTTCCCGCTCTACTTCTACCGGTACGGCGCGGCCCCTGACCTCATGATCGATCCCGGCACACTGCCCCTGGAGGACGTCCGCGAAGCGGCGGTGTTCTGGGCCACCGTCACCGGCCTGTCGGCGGAGCCCAGCCGTGCCGCGCACTTCGCCGCCTGGCGAACCCGCGGCCGGCGCACCCGCACGGTCCTGGACCTCGACTACCGCCCCATGTTCTGGGCCGGAACCGAGGAGGCCCGCCACCAGGTCGACCGTGCCCTCGAGCACGTCACCGTCGCCGTCGGCAATAGGGAGGAATGCGAAGTCGCCGTGGGGGAGACGGACCCGCAGCGGGCGGCGGACGCCCTGCTGGAACGCGGCCTCGACCTCGCCGTCGTCAAGATGGGGCCGGCCGGTGTCCTGGCCGCCACCCCGGACGAACGGGTGAGCGTCGCACCGTTCCCCGTCGAGGTCGTCAACGGGCTCGGCGCGGGTGACGCGTTCGGAGGCGGGCTCGTCCACGGCCTGCTCAGCGGCTGGGACCTGCGCCGCGTCATCGAGTTCGCCAATGCCGCGGGCGCCATCGTCGCCTCCCACCTGGCCTGTTCCACCGCCATGCCGACCACGGCCGAGGTAGAGGCGGTCCTCGCGTCCCGGTCGCCGGCCCATGCCGAAGGGATCGCCTGATGGATGCCGCACAACTGACCGAGATCCGGGCCCGCGAGCCCGGCCGTATCGCACGGTCCTGGCAGAAGCGCTCCCGCCGGCCGCTGACCGGCGAGGACGGCCGCCTGCTCATCGTCGCGGCCGACCATCCCGCCCGCGGAGCCCTGGGCGCGGGTGGCGACGAGGCGGCCATGGCGAGCCGCAGCACGCTGCTCGACCGCCTGGCCACCGCTTTGTCCCGCCCCGGGGTGGACGGCGTGCTGGGCACCCCGGACCTCCTCGACGACCTGCTGCTGATGGGCGCCCTGGAGGACCGGGTCGCCATCGGTTCGATGAACCGCGGCGGACTCCAGGGCGCGTCCTTCGAATTCGACGACCGATTCACCGCCTACACCGCCGAGGCGATCGCCGGCCACGGGCTCGAGGGCGGCAAGACACTCACCCGGATCTGTCTCGACGACCCCGGCACCGCGGCCACCCTCGAAGCGACCGCCGCCGCCGTCACCGGCCTGGCCGACCACAGCCTCATGGCCATGGTCGAACCCTTCCTCACCGTCCGCGAGGAAGGCCGCGCGCGCAACCTCCTCGACCCCGACAGCGTCATGAAGTCGATCCACATCGCCAGCGGACTCGGCGCGTCCAGCGCCTACACCTGGCTCAAACTGCCGGTCGTCGACGAACTCGAGCGCGTCCTGGACGCGACCACCCTGCCCACCCTGCTGCTCGGCGGTGACCCGCAAGGCGATCCGCACGACACCTACGCCTCCTGGGCGAAGGCGATGTCGCTGCCGGCGACGCGAGGACTGGTCGTCGGACGCACCCTGCTCTACCCGCCCGACGGCGACGTCGCAGCCGCCGTCGACGTCGCGGCCGGGATCGTGCACGGGAGCGGCACATGAGTGACAACAGCCGATGGGTGCGCCCCCTGGGGACGTCCGCCGCCACGGGATGGCAGACCGCCGTCACCGCCGACGGCCAGGACTGGCGGCACACCAGCCTCCATGTGACGACCCTGGCCCCCGGCGAGAGCCGGGCGGTGGACGCGGGGGACTGGGAGCACGTCGTCGTGCCGCTGTCGGGCAGTGCTCAGGTCACCGCGGTGACCGCCGACGCACGTACCCACGTGGCGGAACTCTCCGGCCGCCCCGATGTGTTCGCCGGCCCCACCGACACCGTGTACGTGCCCGCGCGGTCGCGGATCACCCTCCGGGCCTCTGCCGGACCGGTCCGGCTCGCTCTTGCAGGGGCGCGCGTGGCGGGGGACACCCGTCAGGGCTCGCCCGGCGGTTACGCCTTCCGGCACCTGGCCGCGGCCGAGGTACCGGTCGAACGGCGCGGGGCCGGCAACGCCTCCCGGCAGGTACGTAACTTCGCCAGCCCCGAGGTGCTCGGCGCGGACGCCCTCATCGCCTGCGAGGTCATCACACCAGCCGGTAACTGGAGTTCCTGGCCGCCGCACAAACATGACACCGCACTCCCGGGGGAGGAGAGCATGCTGGAGGAGATCTACTACTTCGAGACGGAACCCACGAACGCCCGCTGCACCGACCCCGTCGGCTACCAGCGCGTCTACACCTCCGACACCGATCGGCCCATAGACGTACTCGCCGAAGTCCGCTCCGGCGACGTCGTCCTGGTGCCCCACGGGTGGCACGGTCCCGCGATGGCCGCGCCGGACGCCCATCTGTACTACCTCAACGTCATGGCCGGTCCCGGCCCCGAGCGCGCCTGGCTCATCAGCGACGACCCCGCCCACGCCTGGGTCCGCGAGACATGGCCGGAGCTGCCCTTCGACGCACGACCGGCGCCCCACCGGGCCGCCGGAGCAACCCGGCCCGCACGCCGCACACCAGGAGGCGCCGCATGAACACCGCACCGTCCGCAACCGTGCGGCTCACCGTGTCGCAGGCGACCGTCAGGTTCCTCGCCGCCCAGTGGTCCGAGCGCGACGAACAGCGCAGACCGCTGTTCGCGGGCGTCCTCGGCATCTTCGGCCACGGCAACGTCGCGGGCATCGGCCAAGCACTCCTCGAACACGAGCACGAAGCGGAAGGGCGCCCCGACCTTCCCTACATCCTGGCCCGCAACGAACAGGCCATGGTGCACACCGCCGTCGCCTATGCCCGGCAGAAGGACCGCTTGCAGACCTGGGCCTGCACCGCGTCGATCGGCCCGGGATCCACGAACATGCTCACAGGCGCGGCACTGGCCACCATCAACCGCCTCCCCGTCCTGCTGCTGCCCGCCGATACGTTCGCCACCCGCCCCAGCGCCCCCGTGCTCCAGGAACTCGAGCATCCCTGCGCGGCAGACATCTCCGTCAACGACGCCTTCAGGCCCCTGTCACGGTTCTTCGACCGGGTCACCCGCCCCGAGCAACTTCCCTCGGCCCTCATGGGAGCCATGCGGGTGCTCACCGACCCCGCGGAGACCGGTGCGGTGACGATCGCGCTGCCCCAGGACGTCCAGGCCGAGGGATACGACTGGCCCGCCGAACTGTTCCACGACCGCACCTGGCACGTGGCCCGCCCACCGGCCGAACCCACCCGCCTCACGGCCGCCGCCGACCTCGTACGACAGGCCCGGTGCCCGCTCATCGTGGCGGGGGGCGGCGTACACCACTCCGCGGCGGAGGAGGCGCTCACCGCGCTGGCCGAGAAGACCGGCATCCCGGTCGGCGAGACCCAGGCGGGCAAGGGATCGCTGCCCCACGGCCATCCGCAGCAGATGGGCGGCATCGGCTCCACCGGCACGACCGCGGCGAACGCCCTCGCCCGGGACGCGGACCTCGTCATCGGCGTGGGAACCCGCTGGGCCGACTTCACAACCGCCTCGCGGACCGCCTTCCAGCACGAGAACGTCCGCTTCATCAACATCAACGTCACCGGCTTCGACGCCGGCAAGCACGCCGGCCTCTCGGTCGTCGCCGACGCCCGTGAGGCGCTGACCGCCCTCACCGACGTACTGGGCGGACACCGTGTCGACTCCGCTTACGAGAAGCGGCAGGACGAGTTGTGGCACAGCTGGAACGAGCAGGTCGAGGCCGCGTACAACCCGCCGCCCGAGGTGACCGAACGGCTCCCCGACGGCGTCCTCACCCAGGCCACCGTGCTCGGCTGCGTCAACGAACTGAGCGACCCGCGCGACGTCGTCCTGTGCGCGGCCGGCTCCATGCCCGGTGACCTGCACAAGCTGTGGCGCGTGCGCGACCGCAAGGGGTATCACGTCGAGTACGGCTACTCCTGCATGGGCTACGAGATCCCCGCCGCACTCGGAGTCCGGCTCGCCGACGACACCCGGGACGTCTTCGCCATGGTCGGCGACGGCGGGTACCTCATGATGCCGACCGAACTGGCCACCGCCGTCCAGGAGCGGCTCAAGATCGTCGTCGTCCTCGTCCAGAACAACGGCTTCCACTCGATCGGCTCCCTGTCGGAATCGCTCGGCTCCCAGCGTTTCGGCACCCGCTACCGCTACCGCTCGGCCGACGGACGCCTGGACGGCCCGAACCTCCCCACCGACCTCGCCGGCAACGCCCGCAGCCTCGGTGCCCACGTCGTCGAGGTGCGTTCCCGCAGCGAATTGGCGGCAGCCGTCGCACAGGCCAAGACGTGGCCGGCGGACGGCGGCCCCTTCGTCATCCACGTCGAGACCGACCCGCACGTCTTCGCGCCGGACAGCGAGAGCTGGTGGGACGTCCCCGTCAGCGCGGTCTCCCGGCTCGGCTCGACGCAGGAGGCCCACGCTTCCTACACGGCCCACAAGAAGGCCCAGCGGCCCCTGCTCGCCCCCGCGGCCGACGCGGAGCGGAACGGCCCGCCCGCAGCGCGTGCCGGGAACCAGTCCTGACCACATCGCAGAAGGAGCTCGCCGTGAGCCTGCCGCAACGGATCACCCACTTCATCGACGGCCGTCTCTGGGACGGACCCGCCGGACGCACCAACCCGGTCCACAATCCCGCCACCGGAGAGCACACCGGGACCGTGGACCTGGCTTCGGCCGAACTCGTCGACGCCGCCGTCGCCTCCGCGAAGACGGCCTGGCGGGACTGGCGCACGCAGTCCCTCGCCAAGCGGGTGCACGTGCTCTTCGCCTTCCGGGAACTGCTCAACGCGCACAAGCGGGAAATCGCCTCCCTGATCACCGCCGAGCACGGCAAGGTGCTGATGGACGCCCTCGGAGAGGTCACCAGGGGCCTTGAGGTCGCCGAGTTCGCCTGCGGAATTCCGCAGCTGCTCAAGGGGGACTACTCCGAGAACGCGTCGACCCGGGTGGACGTCCACTCCGTCCGGCAGAGCCTCGGCGTCGTCGCGGTGATCTCGCCCTTCAACTTCCCCGCCATGGTGCCCATGTGGTTCGTCCCCATCGCCCTGGCCTGCGGCAACGCGGTGGTGCTCAAGCCCAGCGAGAAGGACCCCAGCGCCGCCCTCGCCCTGGCCGCCCTGTGGAAGGAAGCCGGTCTGCCCGACGGCCTGTTCCAGGTCGTCAACGGCGACAAGAAGGCCGTAGACGCGCTCCTCCACCACGACGATGTAAAGGCCGTGTCCTTCGTCGGCTCGACACCCATCGCAAGGTACGTGTACGAGCAGGCGACCGCCCGTGGCAAGCGGGTCCAGGCCCTGGGCGGCGCGAAGAACCACATGCTGGTGCTGCCGGACGCCGACCTCGACCTCGCTGCGGACGCCGCCATCAACGCCGGCTTCGGCTCGGCCGGCGAACGGTGCATGGCGATTTCCGTGCTCGTCGCCGTCGAACCGGTTGCCGACGCGCTCGTGACACGGATCGTCGAACGGATGCGCCGCCTGCGTACCGGCGACGGAACCCGCGACTGCGACATGGGTCCCCTGGTCACCCGGGAGCACCGGGACAAGGTCGCCTCCTACCTCGACGCCGGCGTCAAAGCCGGTGCCACCCTGCTCGTCGACGGCCGCGAAGGCGCGATCGACGCAGACGGGGACGGCTTCTTCCTGGCTCCGACACTCTTCGACCACGTCAGTGCCGACATGTCCCTCTACACCGACGAGATCTTCGGCCCCGTCCTCTCGGTGGTCCGTGTGCCCTCCTACGATGACGGCCTGGCCCTCATCAACACCAACCCGTACGGCAACGGCACCGCGATCTACACCAATGACGGCGGGGCGGCCCGGCGCTTCCAGAACGAGGTCGAGGTCGGCATGGTCGGCATCAACGTGCCGATCCCCGTGCCCGTCTCCTACTTCTCCTTCGGCGGCTGGAAGAACAGCCTGTTCGGAGACACCCACGCGCACGGCACCGAGGGGGTCCACTTCTTCACCCGGGGCAAGGTCGTCACCTCCCGGTGGGCCGACCCCAGCCACGGCGGCATCGATCTCGGCTTCCCCCAGAACGGGTGAACGGCCCCGGCGCGGAGGTCCGCGCCTGCTGGAGGATCGCCCCTCGCCGTGCCGGCCCGGCAGACTACTGACCGGTACTCATCACAGAGTGCCGTCCCGGCCCCTTGCCTGCCCAGCCACCTCAGTCCGTTTACGCCCAGTGGCCGGCAGCGATCTCCCGGCTCACCGTCGACCACATCGAGGAGAGGGACGGAACCATCCGCATCCGCCTTGACACCGTCCCCGTCGAGCTCCCCGCGCCCGTCGCTGCACTGGCCCCCCGGCAGGCCGGGACTCGGCGCAGCCATGCCGTCCTCGGCTGGACAGACTCGTCTGGCTCTTTCCCGGCGGCCAGCCCGGCCGCCCGATAAGTGCCTGGGCCAGGGGCGAACGACTCCGCAAACTCGGCATCCGGCTCGCAAAAGCCCGCTCGACCGCGTTGTTGCAACTCGCTGGCGGACGGGATGTCGCGCGGACCGAGGAACAGGTGCGCGACGCGGTAGAGAGCCTGGTCCAGGAGGCGGTGACGTGGTCGCGGGATGGTCGCTTCGGGCCGCGCGTGTCGTTGATCGGATAAGTGGGACCAGGCGGGGTAGAACGTGTGCGGTTCCTGCTGCCAGGGGCCGGAGCGCGCCAGGACGTCCGGGCGGTGTTCCCAGGTATGAGCGAAGGATCAACAGCATGGCCAGCGGCACTGTGAAGTGGTTCAACTCCGAAAAGGGCTTCGGCTTCATCGCGCAGGACGGTGGAGGTGCGGACGTCTTCGCGCACTACTCCGAGATCCAGGGCAACGGCTACCGCGAGTTGACGGAAGGCGAGCACGTCACCTTCGACATCGGGCAGGGCCAGAAGGGCCCGCAGGCGCAGAACATCGTCCGCGGCTGACCGAGCGAAGCCACGGCCCTGGGGGGTGGCTGCCGGGCCGGCAGCCGCATTCCGCGTCGCCCTGCCAACAACCATGCGGTGCCCTGCCCGGGAGCCGCTCCCCTTTCTAGACACGGCGGCGGCCCGGTTGCGGCCGCCGAAGGCACTGCCCGCCGGTGAGACGGCGCCCGGGCGACTCGCTGTCATTTCGGTAACGCAGTTTCGGATCGGCGGTCGGGAAGAAGCGCCCGCACCTCGGCGGTGACGAGCGCGGTACGGGCCGGCATGACCGGCGCCACGGCACTGCGGGGCTGCGGCCCCGTTGCCTGGGGCCACTTCGCACGGTGACAGTCCCGTGGGCTGCTGGCATTCAGTCGAAGGCCGGATGCAGCTCCGGTCGGGATTCCCACCAGGCTTGGAAGAACGTGTTGTTCGGGATGCTGTCGAGGTACGCGCGAGCCACCGCACGGAACAGCAGGCCGGCGCGTGGTTCGGAGATCGCGGCCCGGTTCCAGGCAAGCCGGATGCGGCCGATGATCGGGTCGCCGGCCAACGGTCGGAGCACTGTGCCCTCGACGTGCGGCGAGGTGGGCTGGCACAGGGAGACGGCTCGTCCGGCGGCGATCAGTTCCCACCGCATTCGGCGGTCGGCGATCCGGTAGCGCAGCTTCGGTGTGAACCCGGCTCGTCGGCAAGCATCCGTCATAGCCTCGGGTCCGCCATCACCGTCATCGGTCAACGTCGTCCAGGTCTCGCCCGCGAGGTCGGCAAGTTCGATTTCCTTCTGCCCGGCCAGTGGGTGGGAGGCCGACAGGCGCACGCATGCAGGTTCCTTCGGTATGAGGGTGCGCACCGCCACACCGTCGGTTAGCGGCACCTCGTGGTCCGCGACCTCTCCGAACAGGATCGCGTCGTACTGTCCGGCCTGGAGCATGCGCATGAGCGCGGGCGCCGAGTGCTCGATGGTGATGTCGATTTCGTGGTCGGGCAGTTCCGTCTCCAGACGCCCGAACAACTGGTCCACCAGGACGAGCAGGATGCACCCGAGCCGCAGTGTCGGGTGCGGAGCGGCGGCTCGCGTCCCGGCGGTCAGGGCGTCCATTTCGCCGAGCACCCGGCGGGCCGCCGACAGCACGAACTCGCCCAGCGGCGTCGGTGCAACCCCGGACGCGCTGCGGACGAACAGCTCCCCGCCCGCCACTCGTTCGATACGGCGCAACTGCGCGGAAAGGGCGGGCTGGGACACCCCGAGCCGCGCTGCTGCACGCCCCACGCTACCTGCCTCCGCCACCTGGAGGACAGCTTCCAGATGCCTCAGCTCTAGCTGCATTTCTCCAGCATATGCAGGCACAGCAGCTGAGTTGAAGGGCTCCGGCGACGCAATCCATAACACCCGTCTTATAGGCGATGAGATGTCCCCTCTATGGCATGCACACACCCATACTTGGCCCATCCCCACCCCCCCTGAATACCCGGAGCAGAAGTGCAACCCACCAGACTCACGGCGGCCCTCGCCACCCTTGCCCTGACGGCGGGCCTCGCCTGCACACTGGCGACCACCGCCACCGCGGCAGACCGGAGCGCCGACAACGCCCCCCGAGGTTTGCACCACGGCGCCCTGGAAGCCAAGCTCAGCCCGGCCGAGAGCAAGGCGCTCGTCCGCAAGGCCGAGGACAAGAGCGCTGACACCGCTCGCACCCTCGGCCTCGGCACGAAGGAGAAGCTGGTCGTCAAGGACGTCGTGAAGGACAACGACGGCACCCTGCACACGCGCTACGAGCGCACCTACGCCGGCCTGCCCGTTCTCGGCGGCGACCTGGTCGTGCACACCGCACCCGCGTCGCAGGCGTCCGGCACGGTGGCCACGACCTTCAACACCAAGCGCGACATCCGCGTCGCCTCCACCACCGCCTCCCTGACCAAGGCGGAGGCCGAGACCAAGGCGCTCAAGACGGCCCGCACACTGGATGCCCGGCAGCCCGCTACTGAAAGCGCCCGCAAGGTCGTCTGGGCCGGCAGCGGTACCCCCAGACTTGCCTGGGAGACGGTGATCGGCGGCCTGCAGGACGACGGCACCCCGAGCCGCCTGCACGTGATCACCGACGCGGACACCGGCAAGGAGATCACCCGCTACCAGGACATCAAGACCGGCACCGGAAACACCCAGTACAGCGGCTCCGTCACGCTGGACACCACGCGGTCCGGTTCGACGTACCAGCTCTACGACACCACGCGCGGCGGCCACAAGACCTACAGTCTCAACAACGCCACGTCGGGCACCGGCACCCTGATGACCGATACCGACGACGTCTGGGGCACCGGCTCAGGCTCGCACACGCAGACCGCGGGCGCGGACGCCGCCTACGGCGCGCAGGAGACCTGGGACTTCTTCAAGGAGACGTTCGGCCGCAGCGGCATACGCAACGACGGCGTCGCCGCCTACTCCCGCGTCCACTACGGCAACGCCTACGTGAATGCGTACTGGGACGACAGCTGCTTCTGCATGACCTACGGTGACGGCTCGGGCAACACCCACGCACTGACCGCGCTGGACATAGCCGGCCACGAGATGAGCCACGGCGTCACCTCCAACACCGCGGGCCTCACCTACAGCGGGGAGTCCGGCGGCCTCAACGAGGCCACCTCGGACATCTTCGGCGCGGGTGTGGAGTTCTACGCCGACAACAGCACGGACGTCGGCGACTACCTCGTGGGTGAGAAGGTCGACATCAACAGCAACGGCTCGCCGCTGCGCTACATGGACAAGCCCAGCAAGGACGGAAACTCGGCGGACAGCTGGTACTCCGGCGTAGGCAATCTCGACGTGCACTACTCCTCGGGCCCCGCGAACCACATGTTCTACCTGCTCTCCGAGGGCAGCGGCAGCAAGACGATCAACGGCGTCACCTACAACAGCCCGACCGCCGACGGCGTCGCCGTCACCGGCATCGGCCGCGACGCCGCCCTGAAGATCTGGTACAAGGCGCTGACCTCGTACATGACGTCCAGCACCAACTACGCCGGCGCCCGCACCGCCGCCCTCAACGCCGCGTCCGCGCTCTACGGCACCAACTCCGCCCAGTACGCGGCCGTCGGCAACGCCTTCGCCGGCATCAACGTGGGCAGCCACATCGACCCACCGGTCGGCGGCGTCGCCGTGACCAACCCGGGCAGCCAGTCCTCCACTGTCGACACCGCCGTCAGCCTCCAGGTCCAGGCGAGCAGCACCAACAGCGGCTCCCTGGCCTACAACGCCTCCGGCCTGCCCACCGGCCTGTCGATCAACGCCTCGACCGGCCTGATCTCCGGAACGCCCACCACGGCCGGGACCTACACCATTACCCTCACGGTGACCGACTCCACCGGTGCCACCGGCACCACGACCTTCACCTGGAAGATCAGCACCAGCGGCGGGGACGGCGGCTGCACCGCGGCTCAACTGCTGACCAATCCAGGCTTCGAATCCGGCAACACCGGCTGGACCAACAGCGACGTCATCAACAACGACCTTCGTGAGCCGGCCCATGGCGGTTCCTACACGGCCTGGCTCAACGGCTGGGGCTCCGCACACACCGACACCTTGTCCCAGACCGTGACGATCCCCGCAGGCTGCAAGGCGACCCTGTCCTTCTACCTGCACATCGACACCACGGAGTTCTACGCCGGCGTATACGACAAGCTGACCGTCACCGCGGGATCCAAGACCCTCGCGACGTACTCCAACGCCGATGCGGCCTCCGGCTACGCCAAGAAGTCCTTCGATCTCTCCTCGCTGGCGGGCCAGACGGTGACCCTGAAGTTCACCGGCGTCGAAGACGCGTACCTCGTGACCAACTTCGTCGTGGACGACACCTCCCTGACAACCAGCTGAGCGTTCGGCCGGCACGTCGCCGTGCCGGCCGGTGACACACGCGGAAGCCCCGGCCAACACAGAGAGGTACTGCCGTGATCATGCCGGAAAGCTCTACCGATGAGCCTGACAACGCTCTCGTCTCCCGAATGGTGTCCCGCCGCCGCATGCTCCTGCTGGGCGGAGCGGTCGGCGCCGTAGCCCTCGGCGGCGCCGCCGTCGCGAACGCCGCCAGCCGCAACACCGCCGACGCCGGCTTCCTCGACTCGGTGAAAACGACCGCCGCTGCCTCCACCACCTGCATGTCGCTGACCACGGAGCAGATCGAAGGCCCCTACTACATCGACTACGAGCTCTTCCGTAAGGACGTGGTCGAGGACCGCACGGGTATCCCGCTCCTCCTCGTGCTGCGCGTGGTGGACAGCGCGACCTGCCGTCCCTTCCGCAACTCCGCCATAGAAATCTGGCACTGCGACGCTTCCGGCGTCTACTCCGGCTACACCCAGAACGGTAACGGAGGCGGCGGGGGCACACCTCCCGGCCCGCCGCCCACCGGAACGCCGACGGCTCCTCCGGACGGTCCGGGCGGTCCGGGCGGTCACGCCCCCCCGACCGACGACCTCACGTGGCTGCGCGGCATTCAGATGACCGACGCTCAGGGGTTCGTTACCTTCCGGACCGTCTTCCCCGGCTGGTATGCCGGTCGCGCCGTCCACATCCACACCAAGGTCCACACCGGCGGCTCGCGCACCTCCGACGGCTACACCGGCGGACGCGCCTGCCACACCGGGCAGTTCTACCTTCCCGAAGAGGCGGTCAACGCGACCTCGAACACCGAGCCCTACTCTGCGAACACCATCACCCGGATAACCCTCGACAACGACTCCATCTATCCGGGGACCGGCCCCCAGGGCGGCCTGCTCAATCTCAACTACGACAAAAAGCACATCGAGCGCGGCGTCATCGGACACATCACGATGGCAGTCGATCCCAACGCCACCCATGACGGCCAAGGAACACCCGGCGGCCCCGCCCCCACGACCACCTCGTAGCCCTCGCCCTGACGCGACGACACCAGCGACTCGACAGCCCCCGGCGGCCCAGACACCGAAAGGAGTCTGGGCCGCCGCCCTCGCGCTCTACCCGAAGCCGAGACAAGATCGAGAAACCGCTTCGAACTTGCGGACGCGCTGCTTGGCGGGCAGCGCACCTGCCACGTGAGGTAATCCCGGGGCACGCCACTTCCTGGGACACACAGGAGCTGCCCGGCGGAACGCCCTGCCAAGCTCTCCTCAAGCAGCACGAGGGGCCCAAATTCGGCGGGGTTCGGCACGTCGATTCTGTTCGGGGCTTCCTTCTCTTGCCAGCACTATGTCTCAGTCTCGACCGTCCGGGAGAACGTAACGTCGGCATCGGTGGCGCACAACTCTCCACAGAGATGCCAGGCGTGGCTCCGCCCGTCTGGAGGCTTTCTGTGTACGGAGCACTTCGTCGGACATGCCGCTGCCTGTGCAGGAGACCTGATCGACACGGAATGACTCCCACACCTCGCCCAGCATCAACCGCTCAGTGATCCCATGGCCAAAGCTTCCGTCGAGTCGCCCAAATGAGATGACTTCTTAGTACACCGCGCGCTCCCGCACCAACGTCGTCTTCTTCCCGGGGGATGTTCCTGGACACGCTCGTGCGAGGATTCCTCGACCAGCAGCGCATGCCACTCGCGTACGGCGGGGGAGCCGACTGGGGACTGGTGATGCACGACATATCCAGCTGGGAGTGCGGCGAGTACGACCTCGCCGATTACGGACGGCGGCGAACTCGATGTCTTCGTGACCGAGCCGTGCTGGGCCAAGGCCCGCGGGCCCTCGTTCCAGTACTACCAGCACGTGCGCCTGATCACGGGCTTCAGCTTCGAGACTTCATGGAGATTCCTCACTCGGCTCTCCGCCTTGGAGAGCCAGTCCACTCCCGACAACGACGCGCACCCTCGCGAGGTGATCGCCCAACCGTGGGCATAACCGCCGGCTGGACAACCTGGTGACCGGTCCCGGACCGGTTCTCGGGAGACCTGTCTCGCCCTGCCGTGGCCGCGCAAGGCGTCATGCGCAGACCTCATGGACGGCGGCCCCCTGAATCCCGCACGCCTCCGGTCCACCCCGACGGAGCCCGCCCAACCCCGGGTACTAAGAGCGGCCTAGCAGTCACTTTGGGTTACCATGCTGCTTTCGGGGCTCCGCGCGCAGTGAGAGGGAGTGGCGACATGGACGAAGCAGCCACGCCTGCCCGCAAAGCCTTCGAGGCAGGTGAGATCGTCAAGATCGTGGACGGGCCGTTCGCCGAGTTCAACGGAGAGATCGAGGACGTCAGCTATGAGAAGAGCCGCCTCGGGATCTCCATCCTCATCTTCGGTAAGCCGACCTCCGTGGAGCTCGACTTCGGCCAGGTGGAAAAGGTGTGAGAATGGCTGGCCCGCACTACGCAGGCGGGTGGCGTCCTCTGGACTGCGCCGCCCTCGGAGCGTCCTCCGACGAAAGGGCCGAGGGGACTACCAGCCCGCCGTTGCGGCGTGCCCGCCATGCGCTCCGACAGCGGCGGGCACGCCGCTCCGTGAAGCGCACGGGCCCCCGGCGCCCCCGGTGGGGTGCGGGGGCCCGTGGCGGGTGGGGTGGTTAGGGGATGATGACGTGGAAGGGTTCGTCGGTGGCGGTGCCGTTGACTCCTGTGAGTACGGAGAAGGTGCGGTCGACGTCGGCTCCGTCGGGAACGCGGGTGTAGATCTCGCTGCCCCAGTCCGCGTCCTGCCTCAGACAGACGACGGGAACGGACCGGTCGAGGGCGATCTCCTCGTTGACGGTGACCGAGTACCGGCCGGCACCGGTCCGCTTGATCTCCACCACGCCCTTGGACCTGACCGCTGTGCCGTCCTTACTGATCGTTTCAGAATGAGACTTGGTCTGACGTCTGACCGAGATCGCGTTCAGCAGGCGATGGAACGGGTTGCCCCGGTTGGCGCGTTGGCTCGACAGGACTCTGGAAGGAGAACCTTGTCGAGTTTGAGCTTCCCGTCGACGCGGGCGGTCGGACGCGGGGCAGCCTGGTACCGCGGGGACTGCCATGTTCACTCCCTCCACTCGGACGGGGAACTCTCCCCCGAAGAGTTGGCCGTCCGGGCGAGGGCGGCCAGGCTCGACTTCATCGCGACTACGGAGCACAACTCAGCCGCGGCCCCGGGGGTGTGGGGGCATCTGGCCGCCGATGACTTCTTGATCCTTCTCGGCGAGGAGGTGACCACGAAGACCGGGCACTGGCTCGCGCTTGGCCTCGATCCCGGCGAGGTCGTCGACTGGAACCACCAGGTCAGGGACGGACTGGTGGACAAATGCCTGGACCAGGTCCACCGAGCAGGGGGCCTGTGCGTGGCCGCACACCCGCATGCGCCCTACCCCTCGGGCGACTTCATGTTCCCCTTCCCTGGCTTCGACGTAGTGGAGGTATGGAATGGAATGTGGACTTCGGACCGGCCCTGGAATGCCGACAACGAGGCGGCCCTGGCCGAATGGGGTCGGAGCCTTGCGACGGACCTTCGCACGGGCTCGTGGCGGCCTGCGATGGGCAACAGCGATACCCACTTGGAAGGGCAGATCGGGATCCCTCACACCGTGGTCTTCGCTGAGGAACTGAGCACAGGGGCAGTGCTGGCCGGGATCTGCGCCGGCCGCAGCTGGATCGCCGAGTCGGCGGATGTGGACGTGTCGTTCACCGCCCATGCGGCCGGCCGCGTTGCCGGGGTGGGCGAGCGGCTCGCGACTCAGGGTGGGCAGGTGGAAGTGCATGCGGCAGTACGGGGTGTGCCGGCGGGGACCGTCAGCTTCCACACCGATCGAGGAAAGGTCCACCGAGCCCCCCTCCCCGATGACGGGCCGGGAGCGGTGCAGTGGGACACGACAGCGGAGCAGTCAGCGTTCGTCCGCATCGAGGTCCGACATCACAGCAGGCACGTCGCCGCACTCACCAATCCGATCATCCTCAACTGACCGCTCATATCATCGTGCGGTCCGCAGGCGGCGGAGGCACATGAGGCTGCGTGCCAGTTCGAGCAAGCCCTGATGAAGGCCGGCGCGTCGTTCGTAGCGAATCCGGAGTCGTTTGAACTGGTGCAGCCAGGCGAAGGCCCGTTCCACCACCCAGCGGACTTTGCCGAGTCCTGATCCGTGGACGACGCCGCGTCGGGCGATCATCGGCTTGATGCCGCGCTTCCACAGGAGGCGGCGGTATTTGTCGAAGTCGTAGACCCGGTCGGCATACAGGTGCCGCGGCTTGCGGCGAGGCCGTCCTCGTAGTCCCCGGATCGGCGGGATCGCTCGAGTAGCGGCAGTAGCTGGGTGACGTCGTGGCGGTTGCCGCCGGTGAGCGTGACGGCGAGCGGGGTTCCATGCCGGTCGACTATCAGGTGGTGCTTGGAGCCGGGCCGGGCGCGGTCGACTGGCGAGGGGCCGACGTGAGCCCCCCTTTTAGGGCCCGAACATGCGAGCCGTCAACAGCGCAATGTTCAAGATCCAGCAGGTCGGCGCGGCGCAGTTCGGTCAGCAGGGCTGCGTGCAGGCGCGGCCAGACGCCAGCCTCGGTCCAGTCTCGAAGGCGGCGCCAGGCCGTCACCCCGGAGCAGCCGACCGTTTCGGCCGGGACATCACGCCAGGCGACGCCAGTCCGCAGTACGTACATCACCCCGGTGAGGGCCGCCCGGTCGGGAACACGCAGTCGCCCGGGGTGGCGGCGGCGTCGCTCAGGAGCGGGTGGCAGGAGCGGAGCCACCCGCTCCCACAAGTCATCCGGAACAAGATCAGCACGCAACCGGACACCTTGACGACCAAGATCGCTAGATGCAAGACCCGCGGTTCAACTCATTCTGAAACGATCAATAAGTCGCGGGCGGCCGCGCCGCTGCCAGTGTGATCCACCTCCTCGCCGCCGAGTACAGCCCCGCCCCGGGCTCGCACCGGCGGCCGATCCGCGCAGTTGACTGGGGAGGCGAGGAGCGCGGTGATTTACGAAAGTGTTTCGTCACTGGTGGATTCCATCTCCTTGTCGCGGGTGTGAATGGCGTGTCAGTGTCCCGGTTCATCAGGCAGGTAGTCCTAGCCGTACCGGTCCGAAATCCTTTCGGGGAATCCGCCCGCCTGATCTGTGGACAGAGCACGGCCGAGAGAAGCGGGACAAGAACATGCACGGGAACCTGGGACCGGGTGGAGCAAAAAGCCGTACGCGCGAGGCGAAGGGGCGGCGCTTCCTCATGCCGGCGGTTGCTGTGGCGGCGGCGCTCAGCCTCGCGGCGTGCGGCTCTTCGGGCCCGTCCGCGGCCACGTCGGACAAGGGCCTGACCATGTGGGCGCTGACGGATCAGACGATCCTCAAGGAGTCCGTGGACGCCTACAACAAGGACCACCCCGACGAGAAGATCACCCTGAGGCTGTTCGCCAACGACGACTACAAGCAGAAGCTGCGGGTGGCCTTCGGCGCGAACCAGGCCCCGGACCTGTTCTTCAACTGGGGCGGTGGGGCCCTGAACGACTACGTCGAGGCAGGAAAGGTCGAGCCGCTCACGGATAGGCAGGTCAACCTGCTGCGCTTCATGCCCAGCGTGCTGAAGAGCGCGGCATTCAGCGGGAAGACATACGGCGTCCCGGCCAACGGGCTGGCCCCGGTGGTCCTCTACTACAACAAGAAGGTACTGAAGGACGCGGGTGTCGAGCCGCCCAAGACCTACGACGATCTGTCGTCTGCTGTGAAGAAGCTCAAGGGCAAGGGAGTCACTCCGCTCTCCCTCGCGGCCAACTCGAAGTGGCCGACCATGATGTACCTGGAATACCTGCTCGACCGCGAGGGCGGCGCCGAGGTGTTCCAGAAGATCGCCGCCAACGGCTCCGAGGACTGGAAGAGCCCGGCGGTCACCAAGGCCAACGCCCGGCTCCAGGAACTCGTGAAGGCCGGAGCCTTCGGCAAGAACGCCTCCTCCGTCGGCTACGACCAGGGCGCCTCCACAGCCCTGCTCTACACCGACAAGGCCGGCATGGAACTGATGGGCACGTGGGAGTACGCCAACCTGGTCAAGGCCGCGCCGGACTTCGTCAAGAAGGACCTCGGTTACGTCGCCTTCCCCGCCGTCTCCTCGGGAGCGGGTGATCCCAAGAATGTCGTCGGCAATCCTTCGAACTTCCTGTCGCTGAACTCGGACAGCAAGAACAAGACCGAGGCTCTGGACTACCTGAAGAACTACGCCATGAACGAGCAGCAGATCGACAGCTACCTTGCCGCGGGCAGCGTGCCGCCCGTCAACAAGTTGGAGGACAAGCTGGCACAGACGAAGTCGGCCGCCGACAAGCAGTGGCTGACCTTCGTCTACGGGCTGGTCGAGAAGGCACCGAACTTCCAGCTCTCCTGGGACCAGGACCTTCCGTCGAGCCAGGCGGATCCGCTGCTGACCAACGTGGACAAGTCGTTCCTGGGCGAGATCAAGCCCGAGCAGTTCGGTAAGAACATGAGCGAGGCGTCGAAGTAATGACCGCCGTTGCTCGTACGCCGTGTCCGGCCGCGCCGCACAGGGCGCGGCCGGACACGACCCGCGCGGGTCGACGCGGCCTGAGCGGTCTGCTCATGGCCGCTCCCGCGCTCCTCCTGTTCGGCCTCTTCGCCCTGATCCCACTCGGGGGCGTGGTGGTGCTCAGCCTCACCAGCTGGGACGGCCTCGGATCCATCAGCTGGGCCGGCCTGTCCAACTGGAGCGGCGTCCTGACCGACGGCACTACCTGGCAGGCGCTGTGGCTCACGGCCAAGGTCATGGTGGTCAGCTGGCTGGTCCAGACACCGCTGGCCCTTGCACTCGGGCTCTTCCAGGCACCCCGGGGCCGGACGCGCGCCTTCTTCGCGGTGCTCTGGTTCCTGCCGCTCCTGCTGTCCGCGGTGGCGATCGGCCTGACCTGGCAGGCGCTGCTCGATCCCTCCTTCGGCATCGGCTCCACCCCCGGCCTGCACTGGCTGGCCCGTCCGCTGCTCGGTTCGCCCGACCTGGCTCTGTACACGGTGATCTTCGTGATCGCCTGGCAGTTCGTCCCCTTCCATGCGCTGCTGTACCAGGCCGGTATCCGGCAGATCCCGGTATCCCTGTACGAGGCTGCTGCCATCGACGGCGCCGGCGTGATGACCCGCCTCCTGCGGATCACACTGCCGCAGCTGAAGTACACGCTCGTCACGTCAAGCACGCTCATGCTGGTGGGCTCACTGACCTACTTCGACCTCATCTTTGTTCTCTCGGGTGGCACGGGCGGACCAGGCACCGCGACCCGCGTACTGCCCCTGGCCATGTACATCACCGGGTTCCAGGCGCACGACATGGGCCGGGCCAGCGCACTGGCCACGCTCCTGGTGCTCTTCGGCCTGGGCCTGTCCATGATCACCACCCGCCTGTCCGGCTTCACCCGGATGGACAGCCAGCAGGAGGGCATGTGAGCACCACCTCGACTGCACGCGGACGCCACCAGGCCACCCGGCCGCCGGTGCAGGCCGCCGCCCGTTCGCGACGGGGCGGCAAGCCGCTGCGCCGCACGCTCTCCGGCGTCGCCGCTCTGGGATGGACGGCACTGGCCGTCGTCCCCGTGTACTGGCTGGTCGTGACCAGCTTGCGGACCCGCACGGACTTCACCACCGACAGCCCGCTGGCCCTGCCCAGCAGCCCGACCCTGGAGAACTACAAGACCGTCCTGAACGGTGAGTTCACCACCTACCTGATCAACAGCGTCCTCGTCACCGTCGTCACCGTGGCGGTCACCCTGGTCGTCGCCCTCATGGCGGCCTTCACGGTCGTGCGGTATTCCAATCCGTGGTCGCGCCTGTCCTTCCGGCTCTACCTGCTCGGACTGGCCATCCCCCTGCAGGCAGTGATCATCCCCGTATACCTGCTGATCATCCGCCTGCAGATGTACGACAGTCTCCCGGCGATCGTTCTGCCTTCCGCGGCGTTCGCACTGCCCGTGACCGTGATGATCCTGGTCAGCTTCCTGCGGGACATCCCCCGCTCGCTGTTCGAGGCAATGGTGGTCGACGGGGCCGGGGACTGGCGGATGTTGTTCTCCCTCGTAGCACCGATGGCCCGTCCGGCTCTGGTGACGGTAGCCGTCTACGACGGTCTTCAGGTCTGGAACGGGTTCCTGTTCCCCCTGATCCTCACCCAGAGCGGCGACAAGGCTGTGCTGCCGCTCGCGCTGACCCTCTACCGGGGCCAGTTCGGCATCGACGTCCCCGCGACGATGGCCGCGGTGGTCCTTTCCACCCTGCCCATGCTCGTCGTGTTCGTCCTGGCCAGAAGGCAACTGGTTGCCGGACTGACCGCCGGATTCTCCAAGTAGTCGCCCGAGGCAGGCCAGGCACCACGCCTGGCCCACTTCGGCATGCCCGAAAACCACTAGGAGCAGTACATGTCCACCACCACGCCGGACTTCAAGCTGCCGGAGTGCGAAACTCTCCCGCCGCCGGCAGGCGGCGACCGGCCATGGGCCGATCCGGACCTGCCGACGGACGAACGGGTCGAGGCACTCCTCGCTCGCCTCACCCTGGAGGAGAAGGTTGCCCAGCTGAGCAGCAGCTGGGAGGACGTCGAGCCCTCCGGCCCCGAGGTGGCCCCCGGAACCAGCCTCTTCGAACGGGTAGGCGATCTCACCGAGACCGCCAGGAACGGTCTGGGACAGCTGACCCGGCCCTACGGGACCGTGCCGCGACATGCCCTCGACCACGCCCGGCTCCTCGCCGAGCGGCAGAGGCAGATCATGGCCCAGAGCAGGTTCGCCATCCCCGCAATGACCCACGACGAGTGCCTGACCGGCTTCACCGCCTACGGCGCCACGATTTACCCCACCTCGCTGGCCATGGCCGCCACTTTCGATCCGCCACTCATCCGCCGCGTCGGCGCCGCCATCGGGGCGGACATGGCGGCCGCAGGTGTCCACCAGGGGCTCGCCCCCGTCGTCGACGTGATCCGTGACTACCGGTGGGGCCGCTGCGAGGAGACCTACGGCGAAGACCCGCACCTGACCGGGGAAATGGGCGAGGCATACGTTCTGGGCCTGCAGAGCGACGGTGTGTATGCCACTTTGAAGCACTTCGCCGGCTACTCCGATTCCATGGGCGGCCGCAACCACGCACCCGCGAACATCGGGCGCCGCCAACTGACCGACGTCATCCTCCCTCCCTTCGAGCGGCTGGTCTGCGCCGGCGTTCGCTCGGTCATGAACTCGTACGCCGAAATCGACGGAGAGGCCCCCGCCGCCAGCCGCTGGCTGCTGACCGAGGTCCTGCGCGAGCAGTGGGGTTTCGAGGGCACCGTCGTATCCGACTACTGGTCGCTGCCCTTCCTGGTCAACGCCCATCGAGTGGCGGCCGACCTCCCCGCAGCCGGGGCGCTGGCCCTGGCTGCGGGCATGGACGTCGAACTGCCCGACCAGCGCGGCTTCGGTGACGCCCTGATCGCCGCCGTGAACAACGGGCTGGCCCAGGAGGCCGACGTCGACCGAGCGGTGCGCCGGGTACTGCGGCAGAAGACCGAACTCGGTCTCCTCGACCCGGACTGGGACCCCGAGCCTCCCGCGCTGCGCGCGGGGGAACTCGAACTCGACAAGCCCGAGAACCGCTCCCTCGCCCGTTCCGTTGCCCGCTCCAGTGCGGTCCTGCTGTCGAACGACGGCACCCTTCCCCTGCCGTCCACGGGACGGATCGCTCTGATCGGTCCGTGCGTCGACGACGTACGGACCATGTTCGGCTGCTACAGCTTCCCCAACCACGTCCTGTCCAACCGCGACGACCTTGGCAACGGTGTCACCGCCGTATCACTGCGCAGCGCGCTGGCCGCACAGTTCCCGGACGTCATGTGGGAGGTCGCCCAGGGGTGCCCGATCCGGGATCTCGACCGGTCGGGCATCGAATCCGCGGCAGCGATCGCCGTTGCCGCCGACCTCACCGTCCTGGTCGTCGGCGACAAACCTGGCATGTTCGGCATCGGGACGTCCGGCGAGGGCTGTGACGTCGAGGACCTGCGGCTACCGGGCGCCCAGGAGGATCTGGTCGAAGCCGTGCTTGCCACGGGAAAACCCGTCGTCCTTGTGATCAACAGCGGCCGCCCGTACGCTGTGGGCCGCTTCGCGGCCACCGCCGCCGCCATGGTGCAGGTCTTCCTGCCGGGGGAGGAGGGCGGCCACGCCCTGGCCGAACTCCTCTCAGGCGTGGCAAATTTCAGCGGCAAGCTGCCGGTGCAGATACCGAACTCGCCGGCTGGACAGCCCTACACCTACCTGCATCCGCCCCTGGGCGACCGCCAGAGCGCGCTGTCCAACCTCGACCCCACCCCGGCCTTCCCCTTCGGGCACGGCCTGTCATACACCACCTTCACGGTCGCAGACCTGGAGGCCGATTGCAGCGACGTCCCCAGCGACGGAGGGTTCGTGGCGTCGGTGCGTGTGAGGAACACTGGCGCGCGCGTCGGCGCCGAGACGGTCCAGCTGTACTTCACCGACCCGCTCGCCCAGGTCACCCGGCCGGTGCGGGCACTGCTCGCCTTCGTCAAGGTCCACCTGGAACCCGGAGAGGAGGCCACGGTCCGCTTCGACGTCCACACCGACCGGCTCGCCTTCACCGGACGGGCCGGCCACCGGATCGTCGAGCCCGGCGAGATCCAGCTGTACGCCGGGTCCTCCAGTTCCGACACACCGGCTGAGGCCGTGGTGCGCGTGGTGGGCCGGGAGCGTGCCGTGCCTGTCGTCCGCAGGCACGGCGTGCCCGTAACGGTCGAACGGGGCTGAAGACCTGCGCAGGGCGGCCGGCCTTCGGGCCGGCCGCCCTCATTCGTTGCGTACGGCAGTCGATGTCCTGAGCACCAGTTCCGTCGCCAGCTCGATGCGCGACGAGACGGGCGGACGCCCGTCCGCCACTTGGAGCAGGACCCGCGTGGCCTCCCGCCCCAGTTCCTCGAAGGGCTGCCGGACCGCGCTCAGCGGCGGGCTTGCCATGGCTGCCACCAGCGTGTCGTCGAACGACATCACCGCCAGGTCCTCCGGAACCCGCCGCCCACGCTGCCGGGCCGCCTCCAGCACCCCCAGTGCCTGAGTGTCGCTGGCCGCGAACACGGCCGTAGGCGGAACCTCCGCCCCCAGAATCTGCGACGTGGCCGCCAGCGACTCGGCGTAGTCGAAATCCGTCGAACGCACCAGTGCCGGGTCGTAATCGATTCCGGCTTCCTCCAGGGCCGCCCGGTATCCGTGCAGCCGGGCAGCCCCGGCCAGCGAGTGCGAACGCCCCGCCACCATGCCGATGCGCCTGTGCCCGAGGCCGATGAGATGCTGCACCGCTTCTCGGGCACCGCTCCAGTTGGTGACCCCGATGCTCGGAATCTCCGCTGACGGAGCACTCAGCGGATCCACCAGCACGACGGGCAACTGCTCCTCGACGATCCGCCGTTGGTCATCCTCCGACAACATCGAGATGACGACGATCAGCCCGGCAGCGCCCAGCACCTCACACTCCTTCAGCCACTGCCCGATGGACCGACGCCCGGTAGTACCGGTCACCACGTGCACACCGAACTCCCCGGCCGCCTCGACGATCCCGCGCACCACCTCCAAGGTGTAGGGACCCGACAGGTCGCGGAACACCGCGATGATCTGCCGGGGCACCCGCGGATCGCGCTCCCAGGAGCGGATGTACCCGTGCCGGTCCAGCAGCTCCTCGACCCGGGCCCGGGTCCGCGTCCCCACGTCACGACGCCGGTGCACCACCTTGGACACGGTGCTCAGTGATACCCCCGCCTCCTGCGCGATGCTCGTCAGCAGCCCGTACTGCGCCTGAAGCCGCCCGCTGTCCTGAACCGTCACTGTCCCGCTTTCCTCACCGGCTGCGCGCCGGGCGTTGCACGTCAGCCCACACAACAGCAGCGGGCGCCGGCAGACAAGCCTGCGGCGCCCGCTGCGAGACGGCTACACCCGGCTCCACGCCTGAGTGGCGTGGCCGAGCGCCGTCCAGAGCTGGACCAGTGATCCGTTGCCGGTCCGCGAACCGCTGACGTCGATAGCCAGACCATTGGAGCGGTTGATCACCGAACCGTCCAGCCTGAACCACCATTTCTGGCTGGAGCTGCCGTTGCACGGCCACAAGATGAGCTTGGTCCCCGCCGCAGTGCCGTCACCGGCCGCGGCGAGGCACTTGCCCGCGACGCGGAGTTCGCCCGCGCCGGTCTGCGTGATGGTCTGGTTCGCGTTGCCGTTGCAGTCCCAGATCTGCACCTGCACCCCCGTCGCACCGCCCGGCACGTCCAGGCATCGGCCCGAGAGGCCGCCCTTGAGCGAGAAGGGCGCATCCGTGGGCAGGGCCTCCCGCACCAGGCGCCATTCCTGGGAATCGTCCGCGGACGGGTCCGTAGCCGCATCGATGGCCGTCCGCACATCGACGGCCGCGTCCGCGGCCGCGCCGGTCATGTACAGACTGCTGTCCCCGGAGGCTCGGAGCTTGTAGTAGCCGTCGCTGGAGGCAACCAGTGTCCACTGTTTGTCGCCGGCGCCGTCGTCGACCCACTGCGCGAGCTCGGCGCCCGCGGTCGCGGTGCCGCCCCAGATGCCGGCCGCCCGGCCACCCGCCTTGTTCAGCAGCGTCACCCTGCCGCCCACGTCGGTGAGGTGCCACCGCTGGGTGTCGTCTGCCGGTGACACCGGCCCGGTGACCAGGTCGGGAACGTTGCCGGTGAGGATGGCATCCTGCGTCCTGCCGCCCCGCGGAGTCAGTGCCTGCCCGGTGCGGCGATTGACGAGCGTGTAGTAGGCGCCGTCCGAGTGCCCGAGGTCGACCTCCCCGTACCGGACGGGACCGATACTGCCGCCCGCCCACGACGCCTGGAGGATCAGCACCCGGCCGGTGCCCTCGACGTACTGGAGGCCGCGGCTGTATCCGGCGGGCACCGGCGTCTGGTACTCCTTCCAGGTGCCGCTGCTCCGGCCGGTCTCGTTCACCCAGACGTTCCCGCTGCCGTTCGCGTTGTAGACGATGCGCCCGTCGGGCAGCGCCGAAAGCACGGGGCTGCCGCCCGTCGCGAGCCCTCTGCCCCCGGACGAAACAGGCAGGGCACCGACAGCGTCGTCCTGGGCGGCGTGGAACCCCAGCGGGTCGTCCCCCAGCCGGTAGCGGACGGTCGACCCTCCGCCCCAGTACTCGTACGTCATGAGCCACTTGCCGTCCGTGGTCGGCACGACGGTGGTCATGCCGGGGCGTCCGCCGCCGATCAGGTTCTTGACGCCGGACCACACGGTTTTGCCGGGTACGTCGACCACCGGGGTGCTCCAGGAGGCGGCCGTACCATCCCAGGTCCGGTGCGCCAGGATCTGGAGAGCGGGGTCCGGCGCGGTGTCGTTGTGCGGATCGAGAGCGGGCACACCGGTGGTGGTGTCGTAGCCGGTGTATTCGTTCTCGTCCGAGTAGTAGGCGATCAGCTTGCCGCCGCGGGCATACAGGTGAGGCTCCCAGACGGGGTCCTGCTGCTTGTTCGTGTTGGCGGCAGAGCGGCCCGTGCCGCCGTCGCCGCCCTGCCATCCGCCTGCCGCGATGATGTTCTCGAAGTTCCAGGTGGCGCCGTCGTCCGCGCTGGCATACAGGGCGAGCGAAACGTCCTTGCGGTCACCGTTGCCGGAGGGCTGCCAATCGGGGTCGGCGGCCTTGCGCTCCTTGTAGTAATAATCGTCGCCCGACACGACGCTCGCCAGCAGCAAGGTGCCGGCCTTCAGCTGCCCCACGTCGTGGGGCAGCACGTAGAGGTAGGGATTGGTCCAGTTGCTCGTGTACTTCGCGTACCGCGGGTCTGCGGACAAAGCGGCTGGTGCCTTCACGTCCGTGAGCTTCTGCCACGTCGTGCCGTGGTCGTCGCTCTTGTACAGCGGCATCGTCTGCCCGACCGGATCGCCCTGGCTGTTCTCGAACGCCGCCACGATCCGGCCGCTCGGCAGCTGTGCCGACTTGGGGTAGAGCACGCAAGGGCGCTTGTTGCACGTCGGGCTCTGCGCCACGTACAGGTCGGAAGGGCTTGGCTGGTACGCCGCCGCGCTCGGTGCCAGGGCGAGAGTGAGCGCTACTCCCAATCCTGCCGTGGTCGCCACCGCGAACGTTTTCCTTATCGAGTCAGATATCAACTGCGGCTCCTTCTAGCATGCGCGTGCCGGCGCCTGTCGTCGTGGCGGTCTGGGTGCACGCGGGTATCGCCTCGCGGCTTAAGGGGTGTCACCACGGCGCGCGGAAGAGGCGATGAGCCTCCGATGCGTGCGCTGGTTGGTGGCAAGTATCGGGACGGGACATCGCCATGTCACCGGTAACCTCACGAAAGCCTTTCGGACCTCTGGTGCGCCGGGGAATTGACACTGGACGACGGCGCACGTCCACCATTACGGCGCATACTCGGACTCGGACTCCGGACGCGCCGAGAGCCGCTCCCGGGGAGAATGCGGCGTGGAGATGGCTGGGCGAAACCCTTTCGGGACGGCGATCCCGAGCCCCTTCCGACGGTCCGTCCTATGGGCCGGCCCTCCACCCCCCACCGCGTTCATATTCAATGCGACGAGCAGCGGTCGCCGGCCCCAGCGGCTGAGCTCCCATAGCGGCGCCACCCGTCCACCCCTCCCTCCTCGGTTCGGGCCCCCAGTGCTGCGCCTCGGGCCGTCTATGACGCCGGTACCAGCGACCACTGCTGGTCCGCGGCCCCCGGTGTCGTTCCACTGGACCACCTGCGCGCCATCCGCAGTGGAGGGGGAGTCGACACCGAGTACCTTGCCGCAGCGGCGGTTGAGGAGCTTGTAGTACGAGCCGGTGGGCACGAGCGACCACTGCAGGCGTAGCTGCCGTCCTCGGACCGTTGCACCGCCGCGGCACCCCGGGGGGTGCTCGCCGCGTAGACACCGAGATTCAGCGCGCGGTTGTGGGCCCAGAACAGCGAGCGCAGCCCCAACACTGTTTGGGGGCCTTCCTCAACTGGGCCATGCAGATCCGCCATTGGCGATGCTTACTCTCCATTCCCGTGATGAAGGCCACCCGACGCGCCGCGCTCAGTGAAGACGAGCGCTTGGACTCCCTCGGCTGGCTGCTGACCGACCCGGACACGCCGAAGAAGCTCCGCGTCGCCGGCGTCACCGTTCTCCTCTACGCGGAACCCCTCACCGGATCGTCCGGCTCTACGTCGACGACGTGGTCCACGGCGGCGAACCAGTCCTCCTCCGGCTCGGGGAACCGGCCCCACCTGTCCCCGTCCCGGCCGCTTCCTGCCGCGGACTACATCGCCGACCGCGAGTACATGAACACAGCCACCAACCAGGCATCCCCCTGGCCGTTTCCCGACCGCCGGGCGGGTCAGCCCTTCCACCCCGATGACCTGTCCGCGTCCCTCATCGAGATCGGTGTTCCAGTGACTGCCGCTCGCGGCGCCGCCATCCGTCAACAACCCCTTGAGATGCCCGTTCCCCTGGTCGCGGACGCTCTCGGCTACCACGATAAGACCGGCACCCGCCTACTCAACGAGACCGACGGGACCTGGAGACGATACCCCGTTGGAGATCACACACGGTCACCAGAAGGCTGGGTTCCTCGGGGAACTGGCGACAGCGGAATAGGAGAGCCCAGCAGTACCGAGGCCGCTGTACGCCCGGCTTCTGCGCGCGAGGTGTCGTGGGCGAAGCGAGAGGCTGGAAGTGCCGAGTGTCAGCCATTTCCGGTGTCACTCATGTCGCCGGTCGGGCGGCTGCGGCCGGTCGTGGCGCAAGTTTCGGGCTCTCCGGTATGGAAGAACGACAGGAGTGCAAGAATTTTCGCCTGCTTAAACCGCGTCTGAACTGCTGATTAGTATGATTCTTCGATGGTTGGCTGAAAACTCTTGCTGAAAGTTGCACAAGGTCTCCGAGTGCGGCAAGGATCCGGGCATGGCATACCTCATGAAGCACAGATTGCGCCCCATCGCTCTCACCGCCACCGCTGCGGCAGGTCTCGTCATGACCCTGACCGCGGCCCCGTCCGCCGTGGCGGACACCGGGACGTTCGCGCCGGCATGTGTGGAGTCCTTCCAGAGCTGGCGCTACACCGACGTCCACAACACCTGTAACGACACGGTCTCCGTCACAGTTGAGTACACGAACAACCAATGGGCCCCGTGCCGCGTGCTCCAACCCGGCGAGTGGGCGACCTTCGCCGGCTACGGAACGGACGGCAATTACGTCACCGGGCTGCGAACCTGCGACCCCATCAGCGGCGCCTGAGTTGTAGCACTTCGCAGGCGAATCGGTACGCCGCGGGGTCGGACGCCGGGTGGCGGCACATCGGGCACTGATGCGAGAGCATCCATCGAGCCTTGGAGTCCACGGCCTGTGGCCAGCATTTACGTGGCCGACGGAGTCGGTTCCCCACCGCGCCGACCGCAGACGGACAACTCTCCGCCGGTGACGGGGGCTGGGCGGAGAGCCGCGGCCGAGACGCTCCGAGCGGAGCTTGACGCGCCGCCGGCCGCGAGCGGCACGCGACTGAGCGTGGTCTCACGAGGTCCGCGCGGGAGAAGCCCAAGGCGTTCGCGCCGCGGAGCCTGGCGAGGGCCCGACTCGACGCCTTCAGATGGCTGAACCGCTACAACACCCGACGCCGACACTCCCGCCTCGGACAGCGATCACCGATCGCCTTCAAGAACGTCTTCCACCGCACCCCAACTACGCTGGCCCAAGCCCCATAACCCGTGTTCAGAATTCAGGGTCAAGGCCCCTGGCCGACACGAGTGAGCTTGGTCGCGAACCCGTCTACCAGGAGCTTCGGCAATTCGTACGGCCCGCCGACCGCCTGTCCACCGTCAGGCCGGAAATGGCTCCAGCTCCCCATCCGGCCAACCCCACCCACCACCCGCGTGGCCCTCGCTGGCGACCTTCCGTCCGCGGTACTCGGCCAGATGCTCGGCCTCTGCTGATGCGCCGGCCCGCAGCCACCGCGTTGTCGGCCTCGGTTAGCAGGTCGCGCGTGGAGATCCGGGCGGGGCCGACCGGCGTGCGACGCGTTCACGAGTGGTCGCCCCCGAGGGGGGCAATAGCGCGTCCGTGTCCAGGGCCTCCGGCAGAAGGCGCTGAAGAACGCGCTCTCGCCATTCCCGGAGAGATCGGGGAGGCTATGGGTCTGGAGGCCGATGAGTTCGAGCAGGTACGCGCGACACTGCGCCGTCTGACCACGAATGTCACCCGGCACACTCTCTCCCGGCGCTGACGCCCCGCGCCTGCTTGCGCAGGACCCGGGCACAGCCATCGAGAACCAGGAGCTGGATCGGATGTGGGCCTTGCTGGACCGTGCCATCGCCTGATGCGGCACGTGCGGGTGTCCTGCGGGCGACGCCGGCCTCGCTCGCCGGACCGTCGCAGCGCCGTCCGGTCGGAATTGGAAATAGGGGTTGATGCAGACCGACTCCGCGATGCACGAGTGGCGGATCGAACCCCGGGAGTACGCCCGGCAGGAGGCCAGGCGCGGCAAGAGGCACGCCTACTCAAGCCTTGACCCGGTGCGCACCGCGCTGATCGTGATCGACATGGTGCCGTTCTTCGTCGAGGCGAGCCCGTACTTGCGCGGCATCGTGCCGAACATCGGCCGCCTCGCCGACGCGCTGCGCACCGTCGGTGGGCTGGTCGCCTGGGTGCTGCCGGCGAACGTGGCACCGCTCGCGAGGGTGAGCGGCGAGTTCTACGGACCGGTCGTCAGCCAGACGTTCGCGGCGACCGGCGATGAGGGGCCTCCACGTTCGCGTGTGTGGCACCCCTTCGACGTCCGCCCGGACGACCTGGTGGTGGAAAAGACCGCGTACAGCGCCTTCTTCCCCGGCCGCTGCGTGCGGCCGGAACTGCTGACGGAACGCGAGATCGACACCGTCGTCATCACCGGCGCGCTCACGATCGTCTGCTGCGAGTCCTCGGCCCGGGACGCGGCCACCACTGGCCTGCGCGTGCTGATGGTGGCCGACGCGAATGCGGCCCGGCGCGACCAGGACCATAACGCCACCCTGCACACGATCTACCGGTCGTTCGGCGACGTCCGGACCACGAACGAGGTCCTGGACCTGATCGGCCGGCCGATCGTCCTCGACAGCCGCGACGCCGCACACGGTGTGTGCGAGACGAGCACCTGACGGCCGCTGCTACGGGGGCCAGCTTTGGTTCAGGCTGCTCAGTACCAGTGCGCTCGCCTGGAATAGGGCAGGGAAGGACGCCCTGCTGCCACTGAGGAGAGCCCATGTGCAGTGGTCACCGCTGCAGCATGACGCGCAGCGAGACCCGGTGCTGCCGTTCTCGTGAACAAGCCAGAAGCGGGGTGGGCTCTGGTCCAACTTCTGGGAAGCCGTGTCAGCAGGTCAGGCGCCCACCTCGGGGCAAGCCATTGACCTGCCAGTTCTCAGGGATCGCCGGCTCCTGACACCGGAGATCGGTTCGACGTCACAGAAGCTGTGCCAGAACCGCGGGGTGGTCGAGGAGGGAACGTCCTCGACCACCCCGCCGGTCGGGCAGTTACACGCTCTCGCCGCTACTCTTGTCCACCGTCCGGGCTGCGAGCGCACGGAACGCCCCCTGGACCGTGCCCAGGGCTATCTGGGAGGTGAGGCCGGCACTGTCGGAGCTGGGCGGCTGAGGAACGGGCGCCGGGGTGGGCAGCTGGACGCGCGGAGAAACATTATCCCGGGTCATGGTGCTTCCTTGGACGAGGAGATGAAGAGGTCCGGACACCTGCGTGGTGTCGTCCGCGGGGGTGTACGCCGCGCGGTCGGCGGTCCTGCTCCGGCTCTCGTGAGCACGTCCCTGCAGTCCGGCTTCAGCCGTCGCCCAGGGTGGCGGTGTTGACACATCCACCGTAGCGCTGGTGGGCGGAGTCGTTGCCCCCGTTGCCTGCTTGATAGCCATGAGGGCTTCCTCCACGAGTGGTCGGTCTGCGGGCGGGACGGGCTCGGATACCGCTGTCTCGGTCCGGCAGGATCAGCGTCTTCACCCCATAGGCGCCAAGGCCGGTAACTGGACAGCAGAGAACAGCCAGAAATTTCCGAGGCATGACGAAGCCCGTCTCGCCCGGTCTTTGTCAGGCAGGGGTAAGAGGGTCAGATACCTCTGACTGCTCGCCCTCCGGCGCAAGCCAAATCCTCCCGGCGCACACCACCGCGCGACGGGGCCGCACAGACCAGGCGCGAGGGTCCACCTACTGCACCAACTGCTACGCCGCCCACTCCAGCCCGAGATCGGCGAGGGCGGCGAGCCGGCCTTCGATCCGCCGGTCGCGCCCACTCATGTGGCTGCTCAGGAACACCCCGAGTCGCACGGACATCCCGTCCGCCAGGCCCTCAACATGCTGCCATCCGACGATGGCCTTCCCTTCCCGCGCGATGTGTGCCCCACGGCCTCACGCCCAGCTGGGGCCCTGCAGCGCCAGAAGCGGTCCAAGTCACACGGTGTGCTGTCCCCACCCCTTGCCAGCCGTCCAACGCAGCCCTCGCGGAGAAGCCGCCGCCCACCATCGCGTGGTGGTCAGCGGTCGCGCTCTCCGAACCCCCCTTCGCGAAGAGCGGTTGCCTTCCCCGTGCGTCCGGTGTTCGTGTAGGAGATGGCGAGGTTGTGGCGGGCGGTGAGGGTGTTGGGGTGGTCGGGTCCGAGGAGGCGTTCGGAATCGGCTAGGCCGTTTCGTTTGGATCACCTGATCGTTGGTCTGGACGTGCCGTTGACTGACGTGCAGTGGGCGCGAATCGAGCCGTTGTTGCCAGACCGGACGCCGCAGCGGGGTTGCCGGTGGCGGGATCACCGTGAGGTGATCGATGCGATTGCCTGGAAGTTCCAGACCGGATCGCAGTGGGTCCACCTGCCCGAGAAGTACGGGAACTGGAGGGGCGCCTACAACAGGCTGCGGATGTGGGCCATCGACGGCACCTGGGAGCGGGTGTTCACCGCACTCATCGCGCAGGCCGATGCCGAGGAAGACCTCAGGTGGGCCGTCTCGGTCGACTCCACTGTCGTGCGCGCGCACCAGCACGCAGCCGGGGCCCGCAAAAAGGGGCCCCGGCCGGCGAGCCCGATGACAATGCCATCGGCCGGTCTCGTGGTGGACTGACCACGAAGATCCACCTCGCCTCTGATGCTCACTGTCGGCCACTGACCTTCGTGCTCACCGCCGGACAGGCCGGTTACGTGCCCGTCTTCGCTCACGTCATGGCCCGCCTCTGCGTCCCTCGTCAACGAGGACGTCCCCGTACCAGGCCGGACGTGGTCCTGGCCGATAAGGCGTACTCTTCACGCGCGATCCGCGAGCACCTGTGCAAGCGCAAAATCCGGGAGGTCATCCCCGTTCCGGCCGATCAACGCGGCCACCGGCTGCGGCGCGGCAGCCAGGGCGGTAGGCCACCCGCCTTCGACCGTGAGGCGTACAAGCAGCGCAACACCGTCGAACGCTGCATCAACCGCTTGAAGCAGTGGCGGGGCATAGCCACCCGCTACGAGAAGACCGCAACCATCTACCTGGCCGGACTCTACATCGCTGGCATCTTTCTTTGGTCTGCCAGGCCAACGGCTCAGGAGCAGGAGCGAAGCGCATCGTCCCAGGCGCCAGGGCTGCGATAGTGGTTCTTGTGCCCGGCGGCAAGTACGTGGCGCAGTTCGGCAAGGTGCTGGGTGTTTGTGGGGAGATCCAGCTGACCGAGGAAGGTCAGTGCGACAGCCGGCTCCAGGTCGCCGTAGACGTCGTGGAAGCTCGCCAGGAGGCCGCGGAAGACGGCCGAGTGCAGGGCAGGAAGTCGCATGGCGGTGCGGTACGTCAGCTCCTTCACCGTCCAGCGCACCGGGCCCGAACACTCCAGAACCCGACGGGCTCGGCGGAGCAGGGCCTTCGATTGCTCGGCCACTATCCGGTCGATGTCGTTGCCGAGAACCTCGGCGAAGGCGGTCGCGGAAGTGGCGTGGTCCTCGAACCAGTCCACCCACAGCGAGTAGGTGACGGCCTCAGAGTCCCGGTCCGCCTCCAGTCGCTGACGGTAGCCGTCCCACATCACGTCGGCCGGCAGGGGACCCTCCGCACCCTCGTTCGCGAACCGGATCTCGCGCGTGACCCAGTACTCGTCGAGGAGGTCCAGCAGCCCGAAAGCCAACCTCACCTGGTCGGCTGCATCCAGGTCTTCGGCGAACACATCACCGGCCCAGGAGTGCGCTACCTCGTTGGCGGTGAGCAACGCGTCCGGCTTCTCGTCGCTCACCCACCCGTCGCGCACATGGCTGACACCCTGATCGGCCAGCCAACGCCGCGCTGCCTCCTCGGCTTGCATCTCCACTCGGGAAGTATGACAAGCCTTGCAAGATACAAACGAAACGGCCTAGGTCGACGGGGGGTCAGGAGCCCGGCCGTCCGCGGCCGTCGCGGCAAGTGATACCCGCAGGTGAGCCAGTGCGGGCAGCGCTTGCGGCCCGGTCGTGGGGCGTCGCCACCGGGTCCCGATCTCCAAACGACGGACAACGGAGGTGGACGGGTAGGAAGACAAAGTGCGGCTGGACAGATCGATTGACGACGGGTAGACAAGCACACAGACTCCTGGCGAACACCGGTTCCCCTCGTCGCGGACCCGTCTACCAGGAGCTTCGGCATGTTGCACAGCAGCCCAACTCCGAGACATTGAACTCAGGTTGCAAAAGGCTGATCGTCAAAGATTCTGAAGGTGGGGGACTGTGAGCGTCAAGCTCTTCTTTCTCAGTGTGGGCCTCATGATACTCGCGGGCATCTTCTTCTTCTTCACCCTCGGCAGCTTCTTCGTCGAAAGAGAAAACCGGCGGATCGGTCAAGTCGCTCTGTGGTTCTGCCTGGGGTTGGCCAGTCTGGGATCTTCTCTCTATGTGATCGCCGCCATAACCTGAGTCCGAGATTCTCCCGCCAGCAAGTGGCGTCTCTGTCGAGGAACTCGTCCACGTGGTTCCTTGCGCAGGTCCTCCGTTCGCGGGCGACCGTATGCCATGGCAACTTTCACGTCGGCCAGGGGCTGACGACGGGTGAGGATCCGGTGCCAGTTACCGCGCCGTTGCCACCGGCGGAACCGGTCGTAGTACCAGCCCCACGGAACGCCGGCCCGGACCCGAAACCGAATGCCGTCAATCAACCGCCGTAGAGACCAGACGGCCGGCCGCCCCGCCCACTGTTCGCCCGTGCAATCACCTAGCCCCATGAACCGTGATCATCTACTGCTCAAGATCTACTTTCGATACACGGCCTAACGAGCTCGTGCACGGTAAGCGGTGGGACGTCGAGCGCGGATCGGCGATCAAGGTTGTGTGGTGGGGAACGCGACTCGCAGAGCGATCATCAGCGACCGGAGGATCACGGGCTTATCGGCCGCTGTGATTGCTGAACTCGTTGCTGAGGTCGGGCCGTTGTGGCGTGAGCGGCACCAGGCGAGGCTTGCGTCCCGGTCGCGGAAGCGTGCCGTGGGCGCTGGTGCGAAGCACCAGATGGTGTTCGTCGACCGGCTCTTGGCCACGCTCGTGCACCTTCGCCACGGGGTTACTCACGATGTGCTGGCCTGCTGGTTCGGTATGGACCGCTCGACCGTCACCCGGGCTGTCGGTGAGGTGCGGCCCCTGCTCGCCGAGCGAGGGTGCACCGTCAGCCCCGACGTGCGGCTGCGGACCCTGGCCGAGGTCGTGGAACATCTCGGGCAGGCCGGGAAGACCGGCATCATCGACGGCACCGAGATCCGGGTCCGCCGCCCGGCCGTCGGCCGCAAGGACCGGGACAAGTTCATCTCCGGCAAGAACAAGCAGAACGCAGTGAAGGCCATGGTCCTCACCGACGGGGACGGGCGGCTGCTGTTCTGCAGCCCGATGAGACCCGGAAGCTGCGCGGACGTCACCCACGCCCGCGAGTTAGGGCTGGTCAAGCTCCTGGCCGACGGGCCAGCGGTCGAGATCCTCGCCGATGCCGGCTACCAAGGCCTCGGAGCACAGACCGGCGGACGCATCGTGACGCCACCGCACCGCAAGTTCAAGAAAAACGCCCCGGACTGGTACGAGGAGATGCACGAGCGCCAGCGCAAGGCCCACTCCTCGCTCCGCATCCGGGTCGAGCACGGCATCGCCCACCTGAAGAACTGGCGAGCACTGGCACGTCACCTCGGCCGCCGCGAGCACATGGACGACACCGTCCAAGCCATCGCCGGCCTACTGTCCCAGCAACAAACCGCATACCGGATCCTGGCTCGGCAGACGTGAGCACCGAATGCCCCCGGCCCTTCGACGTCCCACCGCTTACCGTGCACAAGCTCGTTAGTCCGCACACCAGCGCCTACGCGAAGGCGAGCAGGTCAGCGGCGCAGCGGCCGAGACCTACCGGCACCGCGTCCAAGCCGCCACTCGCTTCGCCGGCCGAGTCCTGCGCACCAAGCGGCACGCCACCACCATGCTCGCCAACCCCGGCCTTCAGATTTTTCCCCGGCAAGGGCATGATCTGCGTCCTGGACCCCAAGCGAGCAGCCTGCCGCCTGCGCAGCGAGGAGGACAGCACCCGCCGCACACCTGACCTCGACGACTGCCGCCCGAGCTGCGTCAACATTGCACGGACCGACCGCGACATTGAACAGATCCTCGTCCAGATCGAGCGGCTACGGCTGCTCGTTGACGACTCGCTGGCCCCCGCGTTCCGACACGCCCGCGAACAGCACGAGCTCGACCGCCTGGAGCACATATTCACCGCCCACGACCGCACCGGAGAACCCCACGAGGGCCACTGACCGCGACGCCGAACGCGACGCCATTACAGCAGCGATCCAGCGGCTGCTCGACGGACGTCCCATCCGGTCCACCGGGGCGCTCACCACGCTGCAACTCGCCGCCGGGGCAGGTTCGGGCAGCAGCATCGCGCGCTGGCGGACGAGCGGACCCCTCTGTGGCTCTGCATGCGGCGGTGCCCGTCCCTCGGCGGTGAGGCAGTCGTGGATCGCGTCCTGTAGCTCGTCGAGGCGGGTCCACAGCTCGAGTGCGCCCTCGCAGTCTTCTCGATCGTGCAGCCGGGACGCCGCCCCGCAGGGGGTGGCCGCGATCTGGCATCCAGCCCGTCAGCCTGCCGCCCCAGCGCCGCGACCCGCGCACTCACATCCCGCGCCCCGTCCATCAACAGCGCGCGCTCCTGCCCGTAGACCTTCGCCGCCTCGAATAGCTGCTTCCGGATGAAGTACGCCTCCAGGTCGGCGTGCGTGGCGAGCAGCCCGTCCAGCTTCGGCCGGTTCCACACCTCGATCCGGACCTTGTGCCCGGCCGCCAGCGAGGTAACGAACTCCCGCTCGGGCGGGGTGAGGGTGCACGGCACCACCAAGATCCACTCCCAGGGCTGGTGCTCCATGGCCCGCGCGAACGACTGCTTGATCGAATCGCGTCGCCCCTTGTATGCAGTGGTGGGGAAACCGTCCAGGTAGTACTTCAGCTGGAAGATGCGCACCTTCGAGCCGTGGGTGACCTTGATGTCGATACCGCCATCGCCGCCGCGCCCGTTCACCGCCTCCACGCGCGCTGTCGCGTCGTACGTGCGATGCACCAGCGCTTCGATGATCCGGTCGAACTTCCGCTGACCGATCTGCTTCCACTTCACCGCCAC
The DNA here is from genome assembly GCF_900105515.1 of Streptomyces sp. 2131.1. GTDB lineage: Bacteria > Actinomycetota > Actinomycetes > Streptomycetales > Streptomycetaceae > Streptomyces > Streptomyces drozdowiczii. The sequence continues at coordinate 7,182,851 of NZ_FNSY01000001.1, forward strand.
AACCGGCCCCCTGCCCGCCCCGATGCTTCAGGCAAGCATCCCACTCAGCACTGGTACCCTGCCGCCGCTGGGGCTCGCACCGTGGCCGGCTGAAGCATTCAGCCCGCCGCCGTTCCGGGTGAGTAACGCCTCCGTTCACATCCGTCCTTCAGAGTCACGAAGACATCGACATTGCAGACCTCGGCGAAGTCCTCGCCGCCGCTGGGCAGGAACGACACCTGGAAGTTCTCCATGCGGACCCGATACCAGGGCCCGTCCCATCCTCGCTCGATCGGTTCAAATGATGTGCTGGAGCTCATCGCGTGAGTGTCCCTGCGCGGGTCATCGATCTCAACCGAGATCCTCTGTCCCATTACCTCTGCCTGCGGCCAGAGCCGGGGACGTGCTGGATGTACTCAGCTCGGGTTCCGGTGTAGCCGATGACTGGGTGCTCGCCGATGGCCCCTCCGTTGAGGCTGAAGGGGTGGTCCAGGTAGGCGGCGATCAAGGGCTGGGCCCGGTACGCGGCGCCTACCCACGCGGTGGAGTACGGAAGCAACCGCCTCCAAAGACACAGTGTTGTCGCTACGTGATACGACAAACTCGCGGCCCGTTACGAGGCGACCGACGTCGTCGCAGCCATCAACGAGTGGCTGTGACCCTCGGTTATCACTGGATGGGATCCACGTTCCACGTCTCCGGCAGATCGCTGCCACAGAAGACGCAGACGAAGTCGTCCTCGCGCACGATGTTGTGCTCCTGGCAAGCGGGGCACCGCCGGAACACCACTTCGTGGGTGAAGCCGTAGGGGCGTTCGATCCCTACGTCGTCCAGAGCATGAGCGACTGCCGACCAGGAGGCGACGTCCGGGCAGTATCCGGTTGACTGGTTGCTGACCTCGCCCACGGTCCACCGTTCTGCCTCACGCATGAAGCTGATCTCGCCGGCACTCAGAACCACGTCCCCGCCAGCGCAAGCAACGTGCTCACTTCGCCGCGGCGCCAGCCGAAGCACACCATCCGTGCCGACCACGAAGGTGAACGGTTCGGTCAGCTCTGCTGCCGATCGCTCAGCGATCCAGCCGTCGAAGTCAGCCGCCGAGCCGATTCGGCACCCGCCACCGTCAGGCCGGACCGCAGCCTTTAGCTCGACCGGTCCGACGTATCGGTAACTCCGCCCCCGCGTACTCACGTCAGCCAACCTAGTGCCGCAGCAGGCAACGTTCGCCCTGTTGTGGTGTGACGCGCCGCCCGAATGCTTGGCCGGGCGGCATGGGGCGGCCGCCTTTGTCATGCATCGATACATGTACAGGCCCGCGCACCAGCCTGATAGATTTACGTTGAGTAACTAACCTTCCCGGTCCGGAGTTCGTACCCGCCGGGGAGGCTTTTTCATGCCCGGAAACAGATTGTCTCAGGCTGAAGTCGACCACCCTCACCACGGAGTCTCGTGTCAGACATCTTCCTGCACCTCGCAGACCTCGCCGACAAGCCCACAGTCGAACGCCTGTGGCTTATGTTCCGACATGACATGTCGGAGTTCGAGGGTGACCTGCCCAACCCCGACGGATCCTTCCGAGACGAGTGGCTTCACATGGCCTTCTCCGACCCCGACCGGGCACCGTATCTTTTGACGAGCGGTGACCGGCCCATCGGGTTCGCGTTCGTCCGCGGTCTGATTGGTCCGGCACGCGTGATGAACAGCTTCTTCGTGGTGCGTGGGGCACGGCGGGCGGGGACCGGGATGCGCGCTGCTCAGGGCATCGTGGCCCGGCATCCGGGGCCGTGGGAGATCGCGTTCCAGGATGCCAACCCGGGCGCGGTGAAGTTCTGGCGTCGCGTCGCCACAGAGATCACCGGCGATGCCTGGACCGAGGAGCGCAGACCGGTGCCGAGCCGGCCGGACCTGGCAGCTGACGTCTGGATCTCGTTCAGTACCACGGCCGGATCAGGCAGCGTTCGCCCTGTCGACGACGGCGCGTAGGTGCTGGTCGTCGGCAAGGCGGTTACGCCAGATGATGTAGCGGCGGATCATGCTGCCCTGTTCCTTATGGGTGGCGGGGTCGGTGCCGTCGAGGGTGAAGTAGCGCAGGGCTGTGAATTGGGCTTCGAGGCGGTTGAGCCAGGAACTGTTGGTCGGGGTGTAGGCCATTTCGACGTTGTTCGCCGCCGCCCAGGTGCCGACGCGCTGACACTTCTTCGTGGTCAGGTGGGGTGAGAAGTTGTCACTGACGATGGCGATCCGGACCTGGGGCGTACCGCGTCGATGGCGACGCCGAAGCCGTCCAGGCGGAGCTCTTCCACGCCGGCGCCCAGGCAGCGGAGTGGCTGAGGCCCTTGCTGAAGCGGCCCCACGGCCTGCTGCGGTGCGAGAACATCGTCTTGTTGGGCGACGTGCCCGGTGCCCGGCACCGTGACTTGATGGCCTGGCCGCACTGGGTGCTGAAGAACCTCTATGGACCGGTCGGGGTGATGTTCGGCAAGTTCTACGCGGGAGAAGAGGAAGTCACCGGGGCCGGCCACCGGATCCCGGCCGCGCCCGCCTCGTTCCTTCCCGTGCGGGCCGCCGTCCGTCGCCGCGACTCCCGCTTCCTGAGCGCGACACCCGACCTGGCCGCCGCGCTCGCCGGGGCCGACGACGACGGACGCGACGTGTTCGCGCCCATCCCTACCGAGTGGAAGGACATTCGCACATGGGCCAGGAACCTCCTGCCCCTGGCGAAGCCGTCGCCCTCCTCACCGGACACACCGGCGAACCCACCACGATCCAGCTCCTGAGCGACCGGCGCGGCTCCCGGGCCTGGAAGGTGCAGGGCCCCACGGGGGCGGTCGCGGTGAAGGCCAACACCCCCGACGGCGACAACGCCGACGAGAAGGCCGCAGAGATGGCCCAGGAGGACGACCACCTCCTTCGCCTCACGGCCGCCGGCGCCCTCAGCCCCGACTACCGGGTGGGCGCCGGGACGTGGGAGGGCGGCCGGTGGCTGGCCGTTAACTGGATCGACGGCGCATGATCGAGTCTCTGGGGATTCGATGGTGGGGGTGTGGTGTGGAGGATTGGCGGACCGATCCGACGTTCGCGATGTGTCGTGCACTGGTGGACGGAGCAGATCTGGCCTCGTTCGTGGGAGGCGCCTTCGATGTGCGGGCGGTGGTGGCCGACATCGGGCCCGAGATAAAGCGCGGGTTCCGCCTGGACGCTGTCCCGTGGGGCAACTTCCCGTACGGCGACGATGCCCGGGAGGCCGTTCACCTGCTGCACGCCGGCGACAGATCCGCTCGCCGCACGACGGGCCTGCTGGGCGGCCTGTGTGCCAACGACAGCCGGGCTGCAGCCGCCCTTGCCGTACCGTTTCTGATCCCCATCGCCACAGACATCCACCACCCACGCCGTGCCGACGCCCTCGGCGTACTTTCCGCCCCGGCCCGCGCCCGTCACTTCGGCGTCGCCTCCCGCGAGGAATTCCTTCTCCACCGCACCGACCCGCGGCGCCACGCCCTCGACGACTACGACGACTACGGTGTTGAGGTGACCGGCTACCCCGCAGGCTGGTCGGTCGCCGCCGCCCGAGCCGCGATCACCACCGAAACGCCGGTGCTCCTGACCCTTCTCGACGACGCCGACCCCGCCATCCGCATCGATGCCGCCTACGCTCTGGCCACCGCCGCCGACCCCGACGGCACGGTCCGAACAGCCTTCGCCACCAGGCTTGCCACGGAGCACGACGCCATAGTCAGCGCCGCCCTGCTCCTCGCCGGCGCCGAGACCACCCGCGCCGACGCGCGGCCGCCGATCGCCTCGTGGATCCACGAGCGGTGGCAGGACCGGACACTGGCCCCCGAAGCCCGCCTGGCCGCAGCGATCGGGTGGCTCTGCCTCACTGACGAGCCGGCCCCCGCAGATCTCCGCCACGCGTTTGACGTTCTCGCCACCAATGAACGCGCGCAGGCCATGGAGGCCCTGCCGTGGATGACTGCCGCCGCCGGGTCAGGTGAACCGGGACTCCTGCGCTGCGTTCGCCGCATGTTCCACCCCGAACAGCCCGAACCGGACGATGACCCCTGGGCCGGCCTGCTCTGAGCAACGCATGACCAGTCGCGGCCCTCGGTCATGCCGCCGCGTTGTGCATCGAAGTTGTCCACCGGTGCCAAGTAGCGTGCACGTTCACACCTCCGCGCGCAGCAGGCATGGAACGCCACCTACGACGCCCTGGCCGTGCCGAACCCCCGCCACTCCACCGTGCTGCGCCGGCGGTTGCTGAAGCTGTCGGTCCCCTGCACACCCACCCGTTCTGGGCGACCGCCCCCGGTGGTGCGCCGGCGGCCCGGGTGGAGCTACGTCGCCGCGCCCGGTCGGCTGTGCAGCGGCGCGGTGACCAATCGGCGTGAACCCGGCTAGGTTGTCGGCGCGGCAGGAGGCCATTCTGTGGGCGGTGCGGGAGTGGATTGCCGAGCACGGTGAGGGGCCCTCGGTCCGGCAGATGTGCCCGGGTCGGTCTGTCGAGCACGAGTTCGGTCGCCTACCAGCTCGGGCGCCTGGAGGCGCGCGGGCTCATCAGCCGGACCGGCCGGCGCTGGCGGACCTGCCGCCTGCACCCCTGACACCGGGTGCTGGGTCAGCGGACCGGGCGCCCCGACGCCCCGGGAACGCTGACCCATCTGCTGCGGGCAGTGACCCAAACAGTGACCCAGCCCTGGAAGCCCGGTTCCAGGTGGTCTTGTTTCTCCTTGACCGGGATGGCTGCCGGGCACCGTCAGACCGACGACAAGGGGTGCCCTCGCACGCTGCCCGGGTCCTGTTCCGGTGCAGCGAAGGAGCCCTCGATGACCAGTACCACCCGCCCGCGAGCCGGCCGCCGTACGGTGCGCACCGTACGAGCCGGCCGCCCGGCCTCCCGGCGCTCCAGGCCCGGCAGCGCCCTGCAGCGGCCCCTGCGGATGCCCCTTGGAATCCCCCTTTGGTGCCCGGCGGCCGAAACCTCGCAAAGTTGCTGGTCAGCGCGGAACGGAGCGGTGGCACACCCCTTCTTCTCCCCTCCTGAGGAAGGAGAGCATCGGGTGCCGGCCCCGGCCGCCCGGCGAAGCCCAGCCGACGGCCGACTGGCAGCGGGACGTGCGAAGAAGGCGGCGAGCTGATGGCGGCGGTGAAGCGGAAGTCGAACGCGGCCGGTTCGACGAACACGGCACGGGCGGACGTGCTGCGCGTCCTCGGAGTGCTGAAGGTCGCCACCACGGATCAGATCCAGCGGATAGCGATGCCGCACCTGAACCACCGCCACACCGGCAAGCCGACAGAGGCGAAGCGGAAGACGGCCCGCACCGCCACTCATACCGCCGCCCTCGCCGACCTGCGCACCCACCGCCTCGCCGCGAATGGCGGCTCCACCAGCACAGGCGAGGCCCTGCGCCATCTGACCCTCAAGGGCCTGGAGGCCGCCGCCACCGAACTCCAATGCCCCCTGTCCGAGATGGGCGCCACCGCCCGCGGCGCCGGTGCCGGCGGCGCCTCCCACCCGATGGCCGTCAACGAGACCGTGATCGCGCTGCTGCGCCCGAACCCCGAACTCGCCAAGCTGGCTACGGACCGGCCCGAGGTGCGGGCGGCGGCCCAGGCCGTGGTCGACGCACCGGGCGGGGTGGGGAGCATCGGCTCGTACTGGACCGAGGTCCCGTTGCCGGTGGCTGGGTCTTGGAGCACGCCGGGTCGGGGCGGCGCCCAGGCCGACATCGTCCTGACCGCGCCCCAGGACGGCGTCCCGCTGCTGTTCGTGGAGGTCGACAACTGCCACGAGACCGCGGAGGAGCTCGCGGACAAGCTGGAGAAGTACGCCCGCTTCTTCCGCCGCAAGGTGAAGGACACGGTGGGCAAGGCGCAGCCGATGTGGCGCACCCGCTGGACCACCCCGCTCGGGACATGGGCGACAACCCGTACCCACCAGTGCTGCTCGTCTTCAACCCGCTCGGTGCCCGCAACCCCGAACGCACCATCCCGCGCCTGGCCGCCCTCACCCGCCACCTCTGGGCCGGGACCAAGGACTACGACGAGGACTTCCACCACTACGACAAGAAGATCCCCGTCATCACGACCACCCTGACCGACCTCCAAGCCCACGGACCGCGCGGCGCCGTCTTCCGCCGCTTCGGTCGGTCCGGCCCGCAGTCCGTGTTCGACGCGATCGGCAATCCCCGCCGCCAGGCCGTCCTGGAACGCCACTGGGTCGAACAGGAGGCCCGTGAGCGGGAGGTCCGGGAACGTGAGCGCCAGGAGGCCGAACAGCGGGCGGCGGAGCGGGAAGCGCAGCGCCCGGCGTGTGCGCGGGTGCGGGACGAAGTTCACCGACGAACGGTGGGAAACGACCCAGGCCACCGACTGGGGAACGCCGGCGGACACCCACCCCACGCTCTGCGACCGGTGCCAGCGCCGCGCCCTCGTCGCCGTGCAGCTGGCCCAGACCCTCCAACACCGTTCGGAGCGCCACGACCAGGAGGACCACCAGGAAGACGGAGCCGGCGCGGAAGCCCCGCCGCTGGTTCTCACGTCGGCGCGCCTGAGGGGTGGGCGGCGGCGGTCGCCGGTGACCTATGACTTCTTCCAGCGGTCAGAGGAGGGTGACGACCTCTCATCCGCCCGCCAGGTCCCCTGAAGATGTTCCGTCCGAGCTGTGGGAGGGCGAGGAGGAGGCCCTGGCCGCCGCGGCTGCCGGCCGACGGGCCGCCGCGTGGGTCCGCTCCTTGCCCGGTGCGCCGACTGCCTGCCCGGCGGGGCCTGGCTCGCCGGGGAGCTGCCGGAGGTGACCGAGACGGCGACGGCCTCCCTGACTCCGGAGGAGTGCGACCGCATGGACGCCTACGGCGCGATGATCGACGGCACGGGCGGCGTCGACGAAGTGACGCGCAGCGAGCTGGCCGCCGTGGCGTGCGTGGTCCAGGACGCGCCGTGGCTCACTGCGGAGCAGCAGATCCGGCTGGTGGCGGTGGCCTCGCTGGTCGCAGGGGCGGCACGGCTGCTCGCGCAGGATCCGGGCACAGCGATCGAGCACGGGCAGCTGGAGCGGATGTGGGCTTTACTGGACCACGCCATCGTCTGACGTGCTGACGCCCGGCGACCGGATCGAAGAGGAGAGCCTTGTGGCAGCGGATCGGCGACCCATGGACCTGGACGCGTACGAGGCCAGGGTGCGTAACGGTCCATGCTTCATTTGCGCGTTCGTGGCGGGTGAGCCCGGTCATGTGACGGTGTACGAAGACGACCAGCACATCGCCTTCCTCGACCGGTATCCAACCGTGCCGGGGAAGGTGCTCGTGGCTCCCAAGACCCACATCGAGCATGCTGTCCGCGAACTTGAGGAGCCCGCCTACCTCGCTCTGATGTCCGTGGTCCGCAAGGTGGCGCTTGCGGTGGAAGCGGTCGTCGCACCCGAGCGCACCTACCTGCTGTCCCTGGGCAGCCAGCAGGGCAACGCGCACCTGCACTGGCACATCGCCGGCCTTCCCCCGGGAACGCCGTACAGGGAACAGCAGTTCCACGCTTTGATGACCGAGAACGGCATGCCGTCCTACACCGACGCGGAAGCAGCGGCACTGGGGGAACGTCTACGCGCCGCCCTCGCCGAAGGGCGAGTTCCCAAGCCGCCCGCGAGGGCGGGTTCGGTATCGGGAGCTGGGGCGTGATGCTTCGTGGCCGACGTGCCGTTGCCGTGGGCCAGGGTTTGCCCTGCCAGTTCCACCGGCCGTGGCCGTCGCGTACGTAGGCGGGGTCACCGGGGGTTGGCCAGGACCCGGCCGAGCGGGATCCCGTGTCCATCCGTCATGCCCGAGCGTTTCAGGCCCTGTTTGCCGCGGTCGACCGGTGAGCGCCCGGCGACCTCGCCGCCGCCGGGGGCCTTGGTGATGGAGCCATCAACGGCGATCTCCCACCCGCTGGGGTGCCACCGGCCCCGCATCAGCGACCGGATCGTCGGGCTCGTGCTCGACCACGACCGTCGGGCGCTCGGGCAGCAAGGCAGCGAATTGGTCCCACAGCGGGCCGGTCAGCCATGATGGCAACACGGGCACAGGTTCCCCCAGTGATCACAGAGCGTCGCAACTCCATGATCACGGAGACCTGTGCCCGCATCGCTGCCTGAGCCTCCACCCCGCCTATCTGCGCGGGCTCTAAGGCAAGCCGTCCATTTCTGTCCGGGGCAGACCGAAGATCTCCACCACTACCCCAGCTCGAAGGGATCCCTCCCTCGAAAGCAAGTACGGCTACCACATGCGGTCTCGACCTGGTCAAAACCGGACAATCGCCATGATCCGGCCACAGGTCAGACGGCAGGGACTCCGCAGTGGCCCGCGTCAACGACGTCGTTCCCGTTCTGCTCCATGCGGTGGGGAATCGTGCCGATCGAGCGGCGGCCCGTCGCAGTGAAACGTTGTCCGGGCTTCGTCTGAGAGAATTGTGTGCATGATCCAGGTAAATGCGGCGGGGACATCGCCCATCCAGACTGAACCACTGATCGTCGTGGCGGCGACGGTCGTCCAGGACGGGCAGCTCCTCGTGGTGAGCAAGAAGGCGGCTCCCGAGGTCTTCTACCTTCCCGGCGGGAAGCCCGACGGGAACGAGAAGCCCCTGGAGACGCTGGTACGAGAATGTGAGGAGGAGCTCGGCGTTCGGCCCGTGGAGCCGCGGTTGCTGGCCGCGGTTGAGTCCGTCGCGGCTCTGGAGGGCGTCCCTCTGCTGATGACCGTCTTCGCGGCGCGCCTCAGCGGCCCCCCGGTCCCGGCTGCAGAGCTCGCATGCCTGCGGTGGGTGTCGGGCCACGAGAAGGACATCCGTATTGCTCCCGCGGTACGGGACCACGTGCTGCCGCTGCTGAGGGAGAAAGGCCTGCTGGCGGCGTAGGCGGATACACGCCCTGTTCGCACTGCGGGACCGGGCGGTAGCCGGACCGGCGGTCGGTGCGCCCGCTCGATGTCCCCCGCGTAGCCGCACGTCCGAAGAGAGTGGCGTTCGTGCATCGGCGTACGCCGGGTTCGGGTGGGGGCGGTCGTGCGTGGTCCCGGTGCGGCAGCACCGAGCGGGGGTGTTAGGGGCTGTGGTGGCGGAGGCCGAAGCGGTCCAAGTGCATCACCTTGGTCCAGGAGGCTGCGAGGTCCTGGACGAATTGGCGCTTCCCGTCGTGGGGGGTGTAGATCTCGGCGAGAGCTCGGAGTTCGGCGTTGGAGCCGAAGACGAGGTCGGGGCGGCTGCCTGTCCAGTGCTGTTTTCCGGTCGCGGTGTCCTTGCCTTCGAAATCTCCGGATCGTGGGCAGTGGGGCCTAGGGCTTGTCCGACAAAGGATCTTGGGCGGGTTCGGGGAGCCAGAGGACAAGTGCGGCAAGGTGGATTCCCGCCTTGTAGCGAACGGCGAGTTTGTCGAAGCGGGTCGCTATCGCGCGGAATTGCTTCAGGCGGCCGAAGCAGCGTTCGACCACGTTGCGGGCCTTGTGGGGCTCGCGATCGAAGGCCGGAGGTCTGCCGCCGGCCTGTCCGCGCCGCAGGCGGTTGGCCTTCTGGTCCGCCCGCTCTGGGATCACCGCTCGGATGCCTCGCCTGCGCAGGGTCTGGCGGATCGCCCGGGAGGAGTATGCGTTGTCCGCGATGACCGCGTCGGGCTTGCGGCGGGGTCGTCCGGCGCCGCTCCTGGGCACCTTCAAAGCGCCCAGGACGGCGTCGAAGACGGTGGAGTCGTTGACGTTACCGGGCGTGACGAGGACGGCCGGGGGGAAGGCCTCGGCCGTCGCAGGCGAGGTGGAGCTGGGTGGTCAGCCCGCCACGCGAACGGCCCAGCGCCTGACCAGCCGCCTCGCGTGCCGGATCTTCCAGTTCGTCCCCCGCCGCCGCCCCTTTTTGCGGATGTCGGCGGCATGCTGGTGAGCCCGGCTGATCGTGGAGTCGACCGACACGGTCCACTCCACGGCTCCGGCGGAGTCGTCGCGGACCTGTACCTGCTCGAGCGAATGGGCCCAGGTGCCGTCCGCTTCCCAGCGGGCGAACCGCTCGTAGGCCGTCTGCCACGGCCCGTAGCGTTCCGGCAGGTCACGCCACGGGCCACCAGTCCGCAACCGCCACAACACCCCCGTTGGTCACCTGCCGGTGATCCCGCCACGGCCGCCCACGGCCATCAACACCAGGCAACAGGGGCGCTATCCGCTCCCATGCCACATCCGTCAGCCCACCACGACCCACCACAAGATCAATTATCAGACAGCGCCTAGGCCAAATTTGAGTCGAGCAGGTTGACGAAGTAATCCGCCCATGGCCGACTACTGGTAGGTGGCGCCGAGCACGCGCAGACCGCCCACCAGGGCGGTCATCTCCCTGGGGGTGAGCCCACCGAACGTTTTGCAGTCCCGTCTGCCGCGTAGCTTCAGTGCTTCGCCTGCCCCGTCGCCGGACCCGGCTCGGGCGGCGGGGCGAGCGGGCGGACCTGGTGGGCCTGGTCGGCCTTGGTGGCTGAATGCGCCCTCGGCGGCGAACCGCTGTGCAATGGCTCTGCCGACCGCGGAGCCCGCCCCGGTCACCAGCGCGACGCGGGTCGCAAGCTGCTTCGGCTCGGGCAGCAGCTTGGCCTCTTCCAGCTCCCAGTACTCGATGCGGAACTTCTCCCCCTGGTCGATGGAGGCGTATCACGACACCGCCTCGACGCCGCGCATCACGTTGATCGCGTTGATGCAGAACTCGACCGCCACCCGCGCGGTGCTTGTCCTCGCCGAAGGAGAACAGCCCGACACCCAGGCCCGGAACGATTGCGGGGTTCGCTCCGCGCATGGCAGGCGAGGCGGAGGCCGCGTGTCGCGCGTAGTAGGCGGCTTAACTCCTACCTGTATACCTCGTGCAGCTTCTTCAGCCGGGCAACAACCTGCCCAGCGGGGCCTTGGGCGGCAGGTCCAGGAGGAGCGGACGGACTTGGGTGGGCAGGCAGTGGTCCGGGCAGGAGGTGCCCAGGGCGGCAAGCCGCGAATGCTGGTCGTGGGCGAGAAAGTCCAGAACGATGTCGGTGTCCGTGAAGTGGCCGACCTGCGGGCGGTCCTGGGAGGCCAGGCAACGGATGACGGGAGCGAGCGCGGCACCCCGCCCCTAAGCTCCTGGCGTGCCAGCGCTGCGTAGCCGGACAGAGGCGCACCCAAAGGCGGCTGTTTGCCGCGGTCTGCCGGGAAGGTCTCCGCGGTGCGGATCATCCACGGCGCGTTGCTCTCGCACTCCTCAGCGCCCCCGCCCCGGGCGGTGAGCGAGTCATGCCGCCCTCGGTCCGCGTCAAGAGCTGGAAGGTCAGAGCAGAGATGAGAGGTGATCTGCACAATCGGCTTCCGACAGGGCCGGTCCGAGCGCGTGCCGCGGATACCCGAATGGCCCAGTTCGCGGGACACGGCCGCGTGGCCCACCGAGCATGAGCACATGAGCGACACGGACAACATCGGCGACGTCCCAGCACCATCCCGTTTGCTCGCGAGGCTGTCCGGTCGGACGGACGGCCTTGCGGACCTCTACCGGCATCTGCATGCCCACCCCGAACTCTCCTTCGGGGAGACCCGCACCGCCGGCCTCGTCGCCGAGCGGCTGCGCGGGCTCGGTATGGACGTCACCACGGGTCTCGGCCGGACGGGCGTCGTCGGTGTCCTGGACAACGGTGACGGCCCCAATCTCCTGCTGCGCGCCGATTTCGACGGCCTTCCCGTCACGGAACAGACCCGTCTGCCGTACGCCAGCGAGACGGCGGGCGTGATGCACGCCTGCGGTCACGACATGCACGTCACCTGTCTGCTGGGCGCGCTGGACCTGCTGGTCCAAGGAAAAGCGTACTGGGCAGGGAAGATCTCGGCCGTCTTCCAGCCGGCGGAGGAGATCGGATCGGGGGCCCAGGCCATGGTCGATGACGGGCTCTTCGACACGATCGGCAAGCCGGACATCGTCCTCGGCCAGCACGTCGGCCCCTTCCCCGCCGGCACGATCGGCTGCCACGCAGGCCCCGCGCTCGCCGCCACGGATGCGCTCAAGGTCACCCTTCACGGCAAGGGTGCCCACGGCTCCCGACCCGAAGCCGCGATCGACCCAGTGGTGATGGCCGCGTCCACCGTGATGAGGCTGCAGACCGTGGTCTCGCGCGAGATCGCCGGCGGCGACACCGCGGTGGTCACCGTCGGGGCCCTCAACGCGGGGACGAAGGACAACGTGATCCCGGACACCGCGGTGTTGAAAATCAACATCCGCACGTACGACGAAGCGGTACGCAAGACGGTCCTGAACGCGGTGAAGCGCATCATCGAAGGCGAAGCGGCGGTGGCGGGAGCCACGCGAAGCCCCGACTGTGAGCCGATCGACACCTTTCCTGCCCTGGTGAACGACGAGTCCGCCGTGGCCCGTACCCTCGCTGCCTTCCGCGACCACTTCGGTGAGACTCAGGTCTTCGACCCCGGGCCGGCGACCGGCAGCGAGGACTGCGGCGTCTTCGGGACCGCGTCGGACACCCCCGTCTGCTATTGGTTCTTCGGCGGCATCGACCCGGAGACGTACGCGAAGGCGCAGCGGTCCGGGACGGTCAACCGTGATATCCCCTCCAACCACTCCCCGTACTTCGCACCGGTCATCGAGCCCACCCTGTCCACCGGCGTCGAGGCGATGACCGTCGCGGCCCTCACCTGGCTGTCGGGAAGGGGAAACCGATTTGGATGAAGCGGTCGCTGAGGCTGACCCTTTGGAGTGGACACCCTGACAATGGATCTTGATGGTCCAAGGAGGGATGTGCAGGTGGGGGACCCGGGTCTCCGTATCCGGAGCAGTTCAGGAATGACGCGGTCGCGCTCTACCGTGCCGCTGCCGGGAAGAGGACCTATGCGACCGTGGTTGCAGATCTCGGCGTCACCGCGGAGTCGCTGCGAACGTGGGTGCGCAAGAACAACGCTCAGGCCGCGCCCGGCCACCGTGACACGGGCAGCGAGGCGGACGAGTTGGCCCGGCTTCGGGCGGAGAACGCACAGTACGAGAGCCAGCGGAACGCCTTGAGCCGTGTCGGGGCCTTCGAGGTCCAGCGTCTTCCGTGAAGCAGTTCTCGTTCGAGGCCCTGGAAGAACGACTCGGCGAAGGCGTTGTCGTAGCTCGAGCCGGTCCGGCCATGCTGCGGCGGATGCCGTGCCGGCGGCATACCTCGGTGAAGGCGGCCGCGTTGTACTGGGCACTCCGTCCGTGTGGAACACGACGCCGTCCACCCGTCCGCCGCGGGCGGCCACGGCCATCTCGATCGCGTTGGTGATCAGCGAGGTGCGCATGTGGCTGCACAACCACGCGGGGAGCGATCGGCGTGAGCCGCCAACCAGGTTGTCGCCACGGCAGGAAGCGGTCCTGCGCGCGGTGCGGGAGTGGATTGCCGAGCACGGGGAGGGGCCCTCGGTCCTGGAGGCTGGTGCCCGGGTCGGTTTGTCGAGCACGAGCTCGGTCGCCTACCAGCTCGGGCGCCTGGAGGAGGTTGGTCTGATCAGCCGGACCGGCCGGCGCTGGCAGACCTGCCGCCTGCACCCCTGGCACCCGGTGCAGGGTCAGCGATTCCGGGCATCGCGCGGACAGCCCGGAAACGCTGACCCATCTGCTGCGGGCAGTGACCCATTGGCGGCATCGACGCGCGCCAACTGGCACGAGTCCTCCCAGACTCACTGATGGCGGACTGGGTCACCAGGACAGTCACCTGCCGGGTTGTGATGTCGTTGCCCAGTCGGAATCCCACGGTCAGCGTCATGGCGGTCGAGGGCCGTAATCTGGTCGTCTAGTCAGATGACAGCGGACGGGTCGCCCTGGCCTCGACCGGTTGCCAGGTTCCCCAGCGCTTCGGAGATGGCCCGGCCGAGGCGGCGTCCGATGCCTCGTTCGAGGTCGGTACAGAGGATGCCCTGCACATCGATCTCGTCCCCGGTGGCCGGGCGGAATGCGTCCGGCTGGTACCTGTTCTGCCGCTCGGGCCAGTGCTTCGTCCTTTCCTGCGGGTAGTCCCATGTGGTGGTTTGGATCCGGATCACGCCGATACCGGCTGCCTTTGCCACTTCATCGGCGCACTCGCTGCGTCCGGGCCGGGTGTCTGCCTCTGCCGCTCTTGCTTGTGCGGGGACAGCGGGGCGTGGTGGCGTAGGGGCCAGGGCAGAGGTTACTGCGTAACGGGTTTCGGCGCGGGGCGTTCCAGCGGTGTCCGCCGGATTCCGGTGATGACCCAGGTGCTGCCCTGCTTGGCCAGGCTTATCGTGCGGTGCTCGGTGTACGGAGTCCCAACCGCGAGGCCGCCCTTCTTGAGGTACGCGGGGTCTCCTGCGGTGAACTCGAAGACGGTGTCCATCTCGGCCTTGGCGGTCCTGCGGTTCCGGAAGACGGTCGACCGGTACCAGGCGACCTTCTGCTGCCGTGTGGCCAGAGCGTTGTCCCGGAATAGGGCGATCGCCTTCGTGGCGTAGCTCCGCGCTTCGAGGGCCTTTCGGAATTCGACGCCGTAGAACGAGAACTCGCTCTTCAGGCTCTCCGTGACCGATGCGCTGTTGCGGTCGTCAACTGCGCCCGAGTGGAGAACGACGGTCCTGCGGATCGCGGTAACGTCGGGGTCGTCATCCGCCAGGGTTTCGATGGTTTCGCCGTCGGCGTCGATGAGCGTCCACAGGGAGCGGTTTTCCGGGCCGGTGGGCGGTCCGGCCTGCCGTGCGGTGGAGGAGGCCGGGTCCGGGACGGTGGTCGCGGAATCGCAGCCACTGAAGAGCAATACGGCGAGGCTTGGCAGGGCGAATCGGGTGGCGAGGCGGTGTGCGCGCATGGGCGGGGGCTCCTGGGTGGGTGGCGCGCCCCGGTGGCAGGGCGCGCCATGGGTGTACGCGGTGGCTCACGACGCCGGTTCGGTCGCCCACTGGCTCGTCCAGTAGCCGGCCGGCACATTGCCCTGTTCGACGAATCCGGTCAGGCCCTCGGTGTGCGCGTAGCCGCCGGATGCTCGGTTCTTCAGGCGTAGATAGCCCGCCTCGGACTCCTCCGTCCAGTCGGCTCCTGGCGCATCCGAAGCCGCTGTGCCGTAGTGGACGTAGCCGTCGGACCCGGAGGTCAGGTACTCGCCGGTCCACCGGTTGCGGAAACGGGTGTAGCCGGCCGGTGTGGTCTCCGGCGCCCACTGGGAACTCCAGGCCGTGGCGGGCAGGCTGCCGTACTCGGCCTTCCCGGTCTTGTTCTCGATGTGCAGGTACTTCGAGGTCTGGCGGTTCTTCAGCCGTTCGTACCCGCTGCTGCCGTACCCGCCGTCCTTCTTCCAGACGCGTAGGTAGTCCACGCTCCAGGACTTGGGCCAGACGTCGTTGTGCTGTCCGGAGCCGGCGTCCGTGTAGATGCCCATGATCATGGCCATTGGCATGTTGGGGGCGTCGTTGATGGTCTTGTACAGCTGGTTGTCGTAGTAGAAGTTGAGCTGGGTGGGCGTCCAGTCCATCCCGTACACGTGGTACTCCTCGGTGGGCTTGCCGCTGGGTACCGGGTCCTCGTGCAACACCCAGGAGCCGAGGAAGTTGGGGTCGCCCCAGCCGTACGCGGCTATCCGCCAGGAGTCCGGCTTGCTGAAGAAGGTCTCGATCATGTCGATCTCGGCGTTCGCCGACGCGCTGCTGGTGTCCTTCGTGCCGACCAGCCACAGGGCTTGGTGGCCCCCGCCGCCGACGTCGGAGAGTTTGGCACGGGTCTCGATGTAGCCGTACTGCGTGGAGTAGCCGTCGAAGTCGGGCTCGTGATGGTCGTTGGGCATCGCGTAGTTGAACCGGTGCCACCAGTCCTTGTCGTACGTCTGGATGCTGGAGATCTTCACCGTGCCGTCGTAGGCGGGGTTCCACGCCGGGGTGGCCTGTTCGATGCGCTCGGTGAGCACCCCGTCCGCGATGGTGTAACGCGCTTTGGCCTTCTCGCGGTCGGCCGTCCAGTGGGGGAGGTAGTACGGCAGCCACTTGTCGGTGTCCAGGGTGCTGCCGCTGAATTCTTCCTGGAAGTCCAAGGTGTATCCCGGCTTTGCCGTCGGGTTGGCGGGAAAGTCGGCGGCCGACGCGGCTGGGGCGACGGCCAGTGCGCCCAGTGTGGCTGCCAGCACTCCCAGAAGGGGGGTGCGCAGACGGCGGTGTCTCAACTTGGCTCCTTCGAGGCAGAGTTCAGGAGGCATCGGCTGTCGTGGCGACCACGGGACGACATAGCCATGCAGCCGTGCACTTACGTAAGAAAGTTTCCTGCGTAATGTGCCGTCAGGTCCGCCCTCTGTCAACAGCCGTGTGAGCGTCAGTTCGCCACTTGCTCCGCCACGGACAGCCGTCCGCGCACCAGGTCCCGGGCGGCTTCCACGCCGCCGACGGCCACCGCACCCGCAGTCAGTGCGCCCAGCGTCAGGGGCGGAGCCTCGTAGCAGATGCCGTTGAGTTGCTCCCGCACCGCTTCCAGGACCGCGGGCCCGGCCCCGGCCAGTGCCCCGCCGAGCACGATCAGCTGCGGGTCGACTGCGAGGACCATCGCGCCGATGCCGTCCGCCACCGCCCGGGCGTAGCTGTCGACTGTGGCCTTGGCGGCAGGATCCCCGTGCCGGGCCCGGGTGAACACCAAGCCGGCCTCTCCGGCGTCGGGCAGGGCGGCGACGGAGCCGCCACTGAGCTTGGCGGGGGTGTCCGCCCAGCCCAGGCGCGGATGCCTGCCGATCTCGCCCGCCGCCCCCGTGCGCCCGGTGAACGGCGTGCCGTCGACCAGGATTCCCACGCCGAGCCGGTTGTCCAGGTGGACGTACAGCACATCGGAGGTGCCGCGAGCTGCGCCGATCCGGTGCTCGGCCAGGACGGCCAGGTTGGTGTCCTTCATCGCCACGACGGGGCACCGCAGCAACTCGTGGAGCTGCGCGGAGAGGTGCACGCCCGACCACTGGTGGATGGCCACGCTCAACCGCACGGACCCGCGCGCGTCCACGATCCCAGGCGTCCCGACGCCCGCCGCCCACAGCGACGGGCCGTCCGCGGCAAGGTGCTCGCGCACCAGATCGGCGGCCTCCCGCACGCGCTCGTCCGGGTCGAGCGCGGCGAGGGTGGGCCGGTGGGCCTCGGCCAGCAGGGTTCCCCCGAGATCGGTGATCCGTACGGAGATGCCGTCGGAGTCGATGTGGATCCCGGCCAGGCGCCCGGCGTCGAAGTCGAACGCGTAGCGCTGCGCGGGCCTGCCGCCGGTGCGCGTCGCGTCCTGGCCGTCGAGGGTGAGGCGGCCGTCCGCCACGAGGGCGGTGACGATGCCGCGCACCGTGGGACGCGACAGGGCGGTGACCTGGGCGATCGCATTGGTGGTCAGCGGTGGTCCGTCGTACAGCAGTTGCAGGATCCGACTGGTGTTGAGGTGGCGCAGGGCGCTCTGGTCGCCGCCCGGCAGGACGTCCGAGTTCTTCATGTCCCCCACTTGCTGCGTACATTCCAGGTTACGGAACGGCATAGCTGCCCCCTGGCGTCTTGACGGGCGCAGAGGCGTAACCGATTCTTTCGAAGAAAAGTTTCCTTCGAAACTAGCTGGCTGGCACCTGCAGGTCGCCATCCTGCCACACCAGCGATTCCTTCCCACGTGTCACAGGAGAGCAGCGTCGATGAAGATCAGCAGAGTTCTGGCAGGAGCAGTCCTGGTGGCGTTGTGCGGGACCGCCTGCGCGCCCGGCGCATCGAAGGAGGCGTCGGGAGCGGAGCCTTCGGGCCCGGTCAAGAAGGGCGTGACCGACGAGAAGGTCACGCTCAAGCTGGTCTCCACGCCCGAGTCGGGAGCGGCGGTCAAGTCGGTCATCAAGGCCTTCGAGGTGAAGTACCCCCAGGTCACGATCGAATACGAGGACAACAGCGTTGACGACTACAACAAGGCGCTGAACCTGTCCCTCGCCTCCGACCAGGCGCCCGACATCGCCCTGCTCAACTCGGTCGGTACGACAGTCAAGGACGGCCTGGTCCTCGACCTCTCCCGGTACGCTAAGGCGTACGACTGGGACAAGACGTATCCGAGCACGCAGCTCAACCAGTGGCGGGTCGCCGAGGACGGCAGCACGCTCGGCACCGGCGGCCTGTACGCGGCCCCCGCCGGCTTCTCCCTCGTGGGCGTCTACTACAACAAGGCGAAGGCGGCCAAGGCCGGTATCACCACCCCGCCGGCCACCCTGGAGGAGTTCGAAGACGCCCTCGCCAAGGCGAAGAAGGCCGGTGAGCTCCCGCTCCAGCTCGGCAACCAGCAGGGCCACGCCTCCTTTGCGATCCAGCTCATCGGCCAGTCGGCGGACGGTGCCGAGAAGGCCGCGCAGTGGACCTTCGGCCAGAAGGGCGCCACCTTCGACACCCCGGGCAACCGCACCGCCGCCGACAGGCTCACCGCCTGGAAGAAGAAGGGCTACCTGCCGGGCAGCGCCAACGGCACCGATCTGCAGACGGCCGTCGACAAGTTCACCAAGGGCCGGGGCGTCTACTTCGTCGACGGCAACTGGGACGCCGAGAAGATCGGCGACAAGCTGGGCAAGGACGCGGGATTCATCGCCTTCCCGTCGCCGAAGGCCACCGCGATCGGCACCTCCGTCGCGTACGCCATCTCCTCGAAGAGCAAGAACGCCGACGCCGCCGCCTTCTTCCTGGACTTCCTGCACTCGCCCGAGGCCTCGGCCGCCGAGTTCAGGGCCGGCTTCATGCCCGCCGACCTCACCGCCGCCAAGCCGCAGGACGGCACCGTGATGAAGGACATCGTGACGGCGTGGGGGAGGGTCAACGAGGACAACGGTCTCGTCGGCTTCAACAACAACGCCACCGCGACGATGAATGACAAGCTCACCGCCACCACGCAGGAACTCCTCGCGAACCGCACCGACACCGACGGCTTCGTCAAGGCGATCCAGGACGAGTGGACCAAGACGCATGGCTGACACACTCGTGCGCACCGAGCGGCCGGCGGCTTCGGCCGAGGCCCGGCGCGGGGCGGTCGCCGCCCCGCACCGCAAGGGCCGGTTCGTGCCGCTGCTATACGTGGCCCCCGCTCTGGTCTTCTACGCACTCTTCGTTATCGCGCCCTGGCTGCACAGCTTCTGGATCTCGTTCTGGAACTGGAACGGCATCGGCGCCGCCACCTGGGCCGGACTCTCCAACTACACCGCGGTGTTCGAGGAACCCGCCCTGCGCGCCGCCCTGACGCACGCCTTCGGCTTCATCGTCTTCTACACGGTCGTCCCCGTCATCCTCGGCCTGATCCTGGCCGCCGTGACCTCGGCCGTCCCCTGGCGGGCCATGCCGGTGATCCGCACCATCATCTTCCTCCCGCAGATCCTGCCGCTCGTCGCAGTGGGCGTCGTCTGGAAGTGGATCTACGGCGAGGACGGCCCACTCAACCAGATGCTGCGTGCCGTCGGCCTCGGCTCCCTCGCCCGCGCCTGGCTGGGCGACTTCACCTACGCCTTCCCGGCCGTCGGCCTGATCGGCACCTGGGTCTCCACCGGACTGTGCTTCCTGCTCCTGCTGGCTGGCATCGGCAAGATCGAGCCCTCCCTCTACGAGGCCGCCCGGTTGGACGGCTGCGGCAGACTGCGCGAGTTCTGGCACATCACCGTCCCAGGCCTCCGCAAGGAGATCGGCGTCGCCTGCAACGTCACCGTCATCTCCGCCCTCGCCGGATTCGACGTCGTGTACGTCATGACCGGCGGCGGGCCCGGCTACTCCACCATGGTCCCCGGCGTCCAGGTCTACCAACTCGTCTTCACCGCCGGCCGGGTCGGCACCGCCTGCGCCCTGGCCACGGTGCTGTCCCTCATCACCTGTGCCGCCATGTACGGCCTCAACAGGCTGTCGCGGGAGCGCTGACGCATGCCGCGCATTTCACTGGAGTCCTCCCGATGACCAAGCAACTGCCCAGGCTGGCACTCACCGTCGCCGCCGCAGCCGTACTGTTCCCCTTCCTCGCCCTGTTCACCGCGGCGCTCCAGCCGCAGAGCAACCTCTCACCGGGCCTGTCCTGGCCGTCCGACCCGCAGTGGGGGAACTTCGCCACCGCATGGACCACCGCCGGATTCGGCTCGCTACTGAAGTCGAGCGCCGTCATCGCGCTCGGCGTCGTCCCGATCGCCCTCGTCCTCGCGACCCTCGCCGGCTACGGCCTGGCCACCATGCGGCTGAAGGCCAAGGGGCCGCTGTTCGCCCTTCTGATGCTCGGACTCGCCCTGCCGTACGAGGCCATCGTCATCCCCCTCTACTACGACCTGGACTCGGCCGGTCTGCTGAACACCTACTGGGCCGTGATCCTGCCGCTGGTGGGACTATTCATGCCCTTCGGCGTCTTCTGGATGCGTACACACTTCGAATCGCTGCCGAAGGAACTGCTGGAGGCCGCCGCCGTGGACGGCGCGAACAGTTGGCGCACCCTCACCCGCGTTCTCCTGCCGACTGCCGTCCCGGCGCTCACCACCCTGGGCCTCCTCTACTTCATGTGGGCGTGGAACCAGTTTCTGCTGGCCCTGGTGCTCATTCAGGACCCGGCGATGCGCACGGCCCCCTCCGGCCTCGGCAAATTCGTCCAGCAGTACGGCAAGAACATTCCGCTGCTGTCGGCCGGCACCTTCATCGTGATCGCGCCGATCGTGCTGGTCTACCTCTTGTTCCAACGCCACTTCATCAAGGGCATCCTCCAGGGTGCCGTCAAGTAAGGGATTGCGCACGTGACCGTCACCCTTGCGATCGTCGGAGCGGGGGCCCGAGGGGCCTCTTACGCCCGCATCGCCGCCAACCAGGGCGCTGCCGTCGTCACGGCCGTCGCCGACCCCGACCCCGTACGCCGCCAAGCCCTCGCGGGCGAGTTCGCGCTGCCGTACGACCGGGTCTTCACCGACTGGGCCGAACTCGCCTCCCGGCCCCGACTAGCCGACGCCGCGATCGTCGCCACCCCCGATCGCATGCACGTCGAACCGGCCGTGGCACTGGCCGACCTCGGCTACGCCCTGCTGCTGGAGAAACCGATGGCACCCTCGGAGGAGGACGCCCGCCGCATCGTCGCCGCGGCCACGCGCAACGACATCCTGCTGGCGGTGTGCCACGTCCTGCGCTACACGCCGTACTCGGTCAAGCTCAAGCAGCTCATCGACAGCGGCCGGATCGGTGACGTCGTCAGCGTCGAGCACCTCGAACCCGTCGGCTGGTGGCACCAGGCGCACTCCTACGTGCGCGGCAAGTGGAGCGTCGAGGCAGAGTCGTCGTCCATGCTGCTCGCCAAGTCGTGCCACGACATCGACTGGCTCGGCCATGTGGTGGGCAAACCGGTGGAGAACGTCTCGTCCTTCGGCAGCCTCTTCCACTTCCGCCCGGAGAACAAGCCCGAGGGCGCGGGTGACCGCTGTGTGGCCTGCCCCGTCGAACGAACCTGCGTCTACTCGGCCCCGCGCATCTACGAGCGTTTCCTTGGCGACCCCGTCTTCGAACAGTGGCCGCTCGGCGTTCTCACCGACGACGTGACGAGCTTCGGACTGACGAAGGCGCTGGAGGACGGGCCGTATGGCGAGTGCGTCTACAACGGGCGCAACGACGTCGTGGACCACCAGGTCGTGAACCTACAGTACGAGGGCGGCGCCACCGCCTCCTTCACCATGACCGCCTTCACCGGCCTCGATTTCCGTAAGACCCGAGTGTTCGGCACCCACGGCTCGCTCGACGGCGACGGCCGTACGCTCACCCTTCACGATTTCCTCACCGACACCCGCGAGGTCTTCGACTTCGACCCCGAGGGTGGGGCGTCGGCGGCGGACGGACACGGCGGCGCGGACGACGAGCTGATCCGCGCCTTCCTGGCAGCGGTCGCCAGTGACGACCGGGAACTGGTGAATACAGGCCCGGACGAGGCCCTGCGGTCGCACCTGGTGGTCTGGGCGGCGGAACGTGCACGCCGCAGCGGCCAAGTCGTACGCCTGGACTGACGGCTGCGCGGGGGCGAGCGCCCAGGCGGTCACCGGATCGCCTGGTGATCATCGGCACCCAGTCCGTCCGCGCTGCCGCGGGTGTCCCGAAGCCGCGACGGGACTGGACCCGACAAGAAGGTGTCGGGACGCAAGCGGGGACTGGCCGTCGATGTTCTGGGGCTGATCATCGGTGTCGTGGTGCCGGCTGCCTCAGTCCATGACAAAGCGGCCGGCACCGCCCTGATCGATCCGGCGGATGGGCGGTGCGGAATCCGTCTGGAGAAGGCCCTGGTGGACCGGGGCTTCGAGGACGAGGTGCTCTCCTCCACGGTGCCCCGCTGGACACCGAGGTCGAGGTCGTCCGCCACAGCCCCGCAGACGAGGGCAAAGGCTGCATCCCGCAACCGGATTCGCGCAACCGGGTTGACCACTTGGGGGGCGAACTTGACGTCCACTCAGAGGGAGGCTCCGATCTCGACCGATGTGGACGTAGGCCAGCGTGTGGATGTGGCCCCCGAAGGGACCGTTGTTGCCGCGCGACCTCAGCGCAGGGGAGTGGCACCGCACCCTGACCAACCCCTACGGCGACTCCGCTCCCGGAATCACGGGCTCCGCGGTCGCAGCGCGGTGATCAGTTCGAGGAGGCGGGTCACCGTCGGGTCGGCGTCGGAGCGGTGGATTGCGTAGACGGCGGTGTCCAGGTAGCCGTTCCCGCCGCGCAGGGGGAGCAGGGTGACGCCGCCGCTGGTCAGGTGCCGCAGCTCTACCGGGGCCAGGCTGACGCACAGGCCGGCGGCGACATAGCTGAACAGGCCGGTGAGGTCGTCGGCGGTGGCTACCGCCCGTGGGGTGAACCCGGCCTGCCAGCAGGCGTGTCGGACCTGCTCGGCGAGTACGGGGAGGGCGGCCGGGTCGGGCAGTACGAAGTCCTCCTGCGCCAGTTCCGCCAGCTCGATCCCGTCGACGCACTCGGCGAGGCGGTGGTCGTGTGGGACAGCGGCGGCGATGGGCTCAGTGGTGATGACCCGGCTGACGAGATCGTCGGCGAGCCGGCGCGGATCGCGCACGAAGCCGAGGTCGAGGGTGCCGATGCGGACCCGGTCGGCGACGCCCGCCGACGAGCCGTGCTGGAGGTGTACGCGCAGTCCGGGCAGTTGCTCGGCCGCCGTCCGGAGCATGGTGGGCAGATAGAGCTGGCTCATCAGACTCACATAGCCGATCCGGACGTCGCCCTCCAGACCGGCGGAGATCCGCCTCGCCCGGGCGACCGAGGCGCTCTGTAGATCGAGCATCCGCCGGGCGTCGGCGGCGAAGGATTCCCCCGCCGGGGTCAGCCGCACGCCGTTCGGGCCGCGGTCCAACAGGCGGGCGCCCACCGCCCGCTCCAGGCGCTGGATCGACTGGCTCAGCGGCGGCTGGCGCATGCCGAGCCGCTCGGCGGCGCGGCCGAAGTGCTTCTCCTGGGCCACCACCAGGAACTGCTCCAGCAGCCGCCGGGAGAGGTTGATATTGTCGATCATATTATCCAGTACCTTATTATATATTGGACGGTTCTTCCCCATCGGGTGTCCACTGGAGATCAGAAACAGCCCGCCGCTGTGCGGGGCCGGCCTCGCCTCCGTTCACTCAGTCGCATTGCCGCCTCCACGCCGATATGTACTGGTGGGTGGGCTGACGGCCGGTGCGTCCGCGCTGGTTGTTCTTCATCTTCTTGTGGGGTGAGTTCGCATGCGTGTCGCGACCATTGTCGGAGCTGGTCTCATCGGCGTCTCCTGGGCGCGCCTGTTCGCCGAGGCCGGGTGGCAGGTCAGGATCAGCGACCCGCGCCCGGATCTGGACGAGATCGTTCAGCGTGACCTGGCCGGACTGCCTGTCACCGCGTTCTCCGACCTCACCGAGGCGGCAGCCGGCGCCGGCTTCGTGCAGGAGAGCGGCCCGGAGTCGCCCGAGTTGAAACGGGACATGTTTGCCACGCTGGCCGCCGCCACAGCCGACGACGTCGTTCTCGCCTCCTCCTCGTCCTCGCTGCCGGCTTCGGCGTTCGCCGAGGGAAATCCGGCGTCCGGTCGCGTCCTGATCGGACACCCATTCAACCCACCGCAGCTGATCCCGCTCGTCGAGGTCGTGCCGTCACCGGACACCGAGCCCTGGGCCGTGGGCCGTGCGGTCGAGGTCTACCGCGAACTGGACCGACTACCGATCCGGCTGAAGAAGGAGATCCCGGGCTTCGTCGGCAATCGCCTCCAGCGGGCCTTCAACGACCAGGCCATCTACCTCGTGCAGCAAGGCGTGATCGACCCAGCTGACCTCGACGACCTGGTCAAGGCATCGCTCGGGCTCCGCTGGGCCACCGTCGGCCCGTTCGAGAGCATGCAGCTCGGTGGCGGTCCCACCGGGATGCGGCACCTGGTCGAGCACGTCGGAGCGCAGATGACCTTCGACCTCGGCGCGCCCGTCCCCAACGCCTACGGCCCGGTCGTCGAGGCCGTCGACGCCGCCTACGGCACCGGCCCGGCGGCGTACGGGGCGAACACGCGCCGCCGCGACCGCCGCACCCGGGCCGTCACCGAGGCACTCGCGGCCAGCGACGCGCGGGCCCAGGCCGAGACCCAGGCATGAAGCACGACCTCGGAGAACCGGAGAACACAGCATGTTTCGAAAGTTGATCGCGCTCGGCGTCTCGACCGACAGCATCTTCACCGTCGACCTCGCCGACGGCCGCGTCGAGCGCGTATACGCGGACACGGGGCCTAATCCGGACGGCGTGCAGATCGCCGACGGAGTGGCGTACTGGACAACAATGGGCACCCCGTCGGTCCGACCCGGCCTGACCGGTGAAGCCGCACTGGACTACAGCGCCCGCAATGGCGGCGTCCACTCGATCCGGGTCGACGGCACCGACCGCCGTGACCTCACCGCCCCCGGCGAAGTCACCACCGGTAAGCAACTCGCCATGGCCGACGGTCGGTTGTACTGGGGTGACCGCGAGGGCCACCGCGTCACCCGCGCTCGTCCGGACGGCAGCGACCGCGAGGACCTGGTGGTCAATCCGCCCGGGATCGACAACCAGTGCATCGGTGTGGCTGTGAACACCGCTGGCTACCTCTACTGGACCCAAAAGGGGCCGGCGAAGGGCGGAACCGGCCGGATCCTGCGCGCCCCCCTGGATCGGGTTGTCGGCCAGAGCGCCGAGAACCGCACCGACATCGAGGTTCTGTGGGAAAAGCTGCCGGAGCCCATCGACCTGGAGATCGTCGATGGCCTCCTGTACTGGACCGACCGCGGCGCACCGCCCAACGGCAACACCTTGAACCGGGCGCCACTGCCCGCCCCCGGCGAGCGCGGAAGTGACCCGGAGATCCTCGCTGAAGGCTTCGACGAGGCCATCGGCCTGGCTGTGGACCCGGAGGCCGGCACTGCCTATGTGTCCGACCTCGTCGGACACATCTACACCGTGCCGCTGCCCCAACGCCCTAGTCACATGGGCCACATGCCCAAAAAGCACCTGCTGGCCGACCTCGGCACACACATCACAGGCATTGCCGCGGTCGCTGGCTGATACGAGCGCGAGAGAAGAATCGGAGCTAAACCCATGGCATTCACACTCCCCACTCCGGTCCAGGACCGGCCCGTCGCGGTGATCGGCGCAGGAACCCTAGGACGCCGGATCGCTCTGATGTTCGCCGACCGAGGCGGCCTGGTGCGCATCTACGATAAGTCCGAGGCAGCCGGCGAAGCCGCACGCGAGTACGTCGGCCAGCACATCGCCGAGGTCGCCGGACGGGTCGAGGGCGGAGCGCCGGGCCGCGTCGCCGTCACCGGTGACCTGGCCGAGGCGCTCGCGGACGTCTGGCTGGTGGTGGAGGCGGTGCCCGAGCACCTTGACCTCAAGCGGGAGATTTTCGGCCAAATCGACCGCGTGGCACCTGCGGACGCGATCCTGGCGAGCAACTCGTCCTCGTACGCGTCACGCGAGTTCATCGACCAGGTGACGCACCCCGAACGGGTACTGAACATCCATTTCTACATGCCGCCGGCACAGAATGCGGTCGACCTGATGTCCGACGGGCGGACTGACCCGAAGATCATGGACTTCCTCAAGGCGGAACTCCCGCGCTACGGTGTGTTCCCCTTCGAAGCGCGCAAGGAGTCGACCGGGTTCATCTTCAACCGCATCTGGGCCGCGATCAAGCGCGAGGCGCTGCAGGTGGTGGCGGAAGGGGTCTCCAACCCGCAGGACGTCGACGCGATGTGGAAGATCAACATGGGCGTCCCGGCCGGTCCGTTCCGGATGATGGACCAGGTCGGGCTGGACGTCGTCCTCGACATCGAAAACCACTATGCCGCCGAGAACCCGGCATTGCCCGTGGGCCCACGCGAGATGCTGAAGATGTACGTCGACGCGGGCAACCTCGGCGTCAAGACCGGACAGGGCTTCTACACCTACTGACACCGCCCGGCCGGTGCCGGTCTGAGCCGCCCCCGGGCACGCCGGACGAAGGGGCCGTCCCAGCCGTCGGCCCTCCCGAATGACGGGAACCTCAGGTCAGTCCGTCCGCCTGGGGGCCGGCCGCGGCGAAGCGGGCCCCGAGGGGCGCCGCTCGAAGGCGCTGAGGAATACACGTATCGGCAGCGGCCGCCCCGCGTCAACGTGGGGCCGGGCCCCCAACCGGACCTCTCGGTGACACGGGGCACGGTTCATGAGAGTCGGCAGGAGGGGCGGACGGTGCGCAGTTTGGACCTCAGCAGGGGCGTGCCGCCGACAGGCGCCGGGTCCTGCGCGGTCGGCTCGATTCCGCCGGCGGCGATTTTGTCGAGCGTCTTCAGACCGGCGGCGCCTACCGTGCCGAACACCGTGTAGTCCGGACGCAGGGCGGAGTCATCGTAGACGACGAAGAACTGCGAACCGTTCGTGTTCGGTCCGGCATTGGCCATCGCCAGCAAGCCGCGTCCGTAAAGGCGACGGGCCGTCACTGCCGCGCCGTGCAACGTGGCCGGGATTTGGGCCGCCGTCATCCGCACCCCCGGGCGACTGGCGAAGCCGGCGGACGGCATCGATGCGGCCGAGTCCTGGTCGGCGTGCGTTGGGGCGGCGCGGCGATCCCTTGGGAACTGATGCGTCGGCACTATCGGCGTCCTCGAGATGGCCTTTGGCCGTGAGGGCAGGCACCCGCCCGTGCGACGTGATGTGTCGGGCGAGGCGACAGAAGAGCAGGGCTAGGTTCGCACTACACCATATGTTCAAATGATTCTGGCCAGAGCGTTCTTGTGTGAATCGAACGTGTCATCGCGTGAAGGAGATCGTGCGTTCCCCAACGGGTCATTCGAACAGGGAAAGCCGCACCCGGCGCGGGTCTACGACAGAAGCCAACTCGTACGGTGCGCACCGTACGGCGGCCGGCTCGCGGGCGGGTGGTACGGACGTGAGCGTGTTGCGTACCGTCCCGGCTGCTTGATCGTCCCCGGACTGCTGTGCGCGGGGCGCGGCGCCGACCGAGGCGCCCCTCTGCTGGGCGGTGTCCCCGGCCCGCAGGCCACCCGGGCCACGGTCTGTCTGGCCGCGTGCTCGGCGATCCGGTAGGTGAGCGAGGTCTTCGCTCGTAGGTTCGTGCGGTGTAGGGCGGGCCGAGCCGTAGGGGTGTGTATGACTGATAGCCAGGTCACGATCAAGCTCACGAGTGACGGGGCACTGGTGCTGTCGCACTGCCGCGATCCCGGACGGCGCCCGCCGCTTCCACACCGCGCTCACTGTGCCGGCGGACTCCAAGTGTCCCGTCGGCGACTGCCGGATGGTCGGCGAGGAAGTCGGCCGCGGCGCCCAGATCACCAACCTTCAACGCAGGCGACTCGTAATCACGCGGCGCGCCCTCGGACTCGCCGTACCCGGTGAAGTCGAACGACAGCGCCGCATGCCGCGCGCGGCCAGTTCCTGTGTGTAGCGGTTGGCCATCTGCTCCTTGACCGAGGTCCAGGTACAGGCGACCAGTACGCCTGCCGCCGCCGCGGCCGCATCGGCGTCGGGCAGATAGAGATTGCCTGCGAGCTTGCCCTTGGCGCCGACGAAGCTCACCTGTTCACGTACGGGCATGTGTCACTCCTGTTGAGCGGGGAGATGGAATGCCTTCACGCTGGCACCCGGGCGCACTCGGGAACAACACCGCATGTGTAAAGGGAGGTTGAGCTGGGTTAAACCTCCGGGCGAACGATCCGCCCGCACGGAAGCCCGGTGAACCACATTGCGCCCTGGTCCGCCGGCAACCGCCCACGGCAGCCTTGAGGCCGCCGTGGGCGTGTGAGCAGGCCATGGAACCATCAGGAACGTGGTCCGGCATTGGCTAGGCCACGCCGGACCCCGTCATCAGCCCCCATCACTCGAAGTAACGAAGTGCTGCTAGGGCGTGTATCGAAAGTAGATCTTGAGCAGTGAATTATCACGGTTCATGGGGCTAGGTGATTGCACGCGCGACCAAGGGGAGGGGCGGCCAATGATCTGGCCGCGGCGGCAGTTGATCGACAGCATTCGGTTTCGGGTCCGGACCGGCGTTCCGTGGGGCCGGTACTACGACCGGTCCCGCCGGTGGCAGCGGGACGGTAGCTGGACCGGATCCTCACCCGTCGTCAGCCCCTGACCGACGTGAAAGTTGCCATGGCATACGGTCACCCACGAACAGGGGACCTGCGCAAGGAACCACGTAGACGAGTCCCTCGACAGAGACGGCACATGCTGCCGGGGAATCTCGAACTCAGGTTATGGAGATCACATAGAGAGAAGATCCCAGACTGGCCAATCCCAGGCAGAACCACATAGCGACTACACCATTCCGTCGCTCTTCCCTAGGGGCGTCGAAGTAGCCAAGAGCGAAGAAGAAGAAAATGCCTGCGAGTATCATAAGGCCCACACCGAGAAAGAAGAGCTTGACGCTCACAGTCCCCCACCTTCAAGATCTTTATGGATCAGCCCTTTTGCAACCTGAGTTCAACGTCTCGGAGTTGGGCTGCTGTGCAACATGCCGAAGCTCCTGGTAGACGGGTCCGCGCCGAGGGGAACCGGTGTCCGCCAGGAGCCTGCGTGCTTGTCTACCCGTCGTCGATCGATCTGTCCAGCCGTACTCTGTGCTCCCTGCCCCGCCACCTTCGTTGTCCGTCGTCTGGAGATCGAGGCCCGGTGGCGACGCCTCACCACCATGTCGCAAGCGCTGCCCGCACTGGCTCACCTGCGGGAGTCGCTTCCCCCGCGACGGCCGCGGACGGCCGGCCTTCTGAGCCCCCGTCGACCAATGTGTGGTCCCTCTACGTGAACTGCGATTTGGTAAGACGGGGTGAAGCTGTTCTTTTCTGGGGCGATCCCGACGTCGGGAACACCTGTCTGATGACGCGCGAGCATTTCATAGCCATTCGCCGATCGCCGCGACCAGCACAGTCGCCTCGTAGCGGACCGCGAGCTTGTCGCAGCGTGTGGCAACCGCGCGATGCCTCTTCAGGCGATTGATCCCGCACTCGACGGCATGACGCTCGCGGTAGTCGATGGGGTCGAAATGCGGCGGACGGCCACCGAGGGACCCGAGCTTTCTCCGGTTACGTGCCTGGTCGGCCTTGCTGGGGATGGTGCAGCGGATTCCGCGGCGACGCAGGTATGCACGGTTCTTCCGGGAGGCGTACGCCTTGTCAGCCCGCACGCGATCGGGGCGGACGCGCGGCCGGCCCGGCCCAATGCGGGGTACGCGAACCTTCTCCAGCACGGGTTCGAACTGCGGCGAGTCCCCGCGCTGCCCTGCCGTCACCACGATCGACATGGGCTTTTGCCCCTGTTCAACGGACAGGTGCAGCTTGGTGGTGAACCCGCCGCGCGAGCGTCCCAGCCCGTGATCCTCAGGTTCGGCGAACACCCCACCTGGTGGTTCTTTCTGCAGATCACCCCGTGTTCGAGCCCCGGCTGCGTGCTGATGGGCACGGCAGACCGTGGAGTCGACGTTCAGGTCCCATGTGATCGCACCCTTCGCGTCGGCCAAGGACTGGAGTCGGGTGAGGAGCCGGTGCCAAGTGCCGTCCCGCTGCCACCGGCGGAACAGGTCATAGATCCGGTTCCATGGACCGTACTGGACGGGCACGTCCCGCCACGGAACACCGGTCCGGACCCGGAACCGTATGCCGTCGATCAACTGCCGTCGAGACCAGACGGCCGGCCGCCCCGCCTTCGCACCCTTCGGCAACAGCGCTTCCAGCACCGCCCACTGCTCGTCCGTGAGATCTCCCCGCCCCATGAACCGTGATCATTCACTGCTCAAGATCTACTTTCGATACACGGCCTAAGAGAAGGAGACCGCCAGGGTGGCTGCGACGGGCGCCAGGTACAGCACCGGGAAGGCGACGGTCTTGTGGGAGCGGGCGCGCAGGACGGTGACGACGGCCCCGGCGAAGTAGAGGATCAGGCCCACTGCCGCGGCGATCCCGATGGCCGGCGCACCGATGCCGGCCAGCAGCCCCGCCGCCCCAGCAATTTGGCCACGGCAAGCGGGGTCCACCAGGAACGGGGCACCCCGTAGGAGACCAGCGGATCGACGACGAAGGGCGCTCGCCGCAACAGTGACACCACACCGCTAAGCTCACGCTCGCCGCGTGAGCATGACCGCGTGTCCACCACAACGGGGGAAGGCCCGTGGCGCACCCGCTGGTGACGTGCGCCGTTGCGGGGCCCGGCGTGAGCCGGAGTCTGGACGTGCCTCGTGACCCAGCTGGCCGGTTTCGTCCCTCAGATGGTCGTAACCGTGTGACCAGTCCGAAAGACGGGCGTTGAGCAGGTACAGGGCTGACCAGCGAAAGTGAGGCGTCATGTCGGACAGCGAGGACACCACGAAGTACGCGGTCGTCATCAACGCCGAGGAGCAGTACAGCATCTGGCCGGCCAACAGGGAGGTACCGGCGGGGTGGAGGCTGGAGGGCACGATGGGGCTCAAGGACGAGTGCATGGCGCACATCAAGGAAGTCTGGACGGACATGCGCCCCCTGAGCCTGCGCAGGCACATGGAAGCCGCGGCCGCCCAGGACCACGACTAGCGGACCGACACACTCCGGTCCCGTTCACTCTGTTGGCCAAGGCCGCCTTCAGGCCCTGGATGGATGCACCTTGGCTCGCCCCTGCCGGAGCTCCCATGCCTCGACCTGCTCTTCGCCACCTCGGGCGCCCCTCGGCATTGTTCATCCCTGTTGCACGGCCGCAACGTCCCGTTGCCTCGTGGTGCCTACGGGATGAACCGGGACGAGGTACGAGAGATCCTGGTCGTCACCTCGATCTGCATACCAGCGAGCTGGTGTCCGGACCCCTGAAGGGGATGGGCCTGGACACCCTGTACAACTCGCGCCCGAGTCTGCGCCGCTGGGTCTGCGGCACGTCTCCTGGACTGGACATGAGCCGAGACGGGCGGCCGTTGACGAGGGGTGAATTCCCGGACTGGGTGAGGGCCGTCCGGTCTGGTGCGCTGCCCGTGCTACGCGAGTTCCCGGTCCGTGATCGTCCGCAGGGCGCTCGTCCCGGCACGGTCCGCCCGGGCCTGTTCCAGGCGCAGCCGCGCCGACCGGCCCCGGAAGGTCAGCGTCATGATCTGGTTGCCGAACCAGGGGCCGCCGGTCCTGCGCCAGCTCACTGCTGGCGGCGCGCAGCGTCCGTGCCGGGCGATGCACCGGCCGAGGGCCCGTGCCAGCGCGCTCCAGCCGAAGCGGAAGCCGAGGCGCATCGAGAGCGGCACGGAGTTGTGGACCGGCGAGCAGGTCAGCTGGGCCACCCGCGCGTCGGGCGCACGGCCCGGCCAGGACGGCTCGGCGATGTAGGCGTGATGCACGTCGCCCGACAGCACGCTCACCGTCGCGGGCGCCTCCGGTCCCGTACCGGCCTCGGCGATCAGGTCGCCCAGCGCGTCGAAGGAGGAGCTGAAGGCGGCCCAGTGCTCCAAATCGGCCCCGCGTCGAATCCGTTCCCCGCGCTCGGCCCAGCGCTCGCCGCGCTCGCCGCCGCACATCGCGGCGTTCCAGGCTTCGACGTCGTGCACCAGGTGGGGCAGCAGCCAGGGCAGGGAGGTGCCGATCAGCAGGTGGTCGTACGAGCCCCGCCCGTCCAGGATCTGCTCGCGCGCCCAGGCGGCCTCCTCCGGGTCGAGCATCGAGCGGCGGTCCTCCGCCAGGATGCGGGCCGCGCGGGAGTCCACCATCAGCAGCCGGGTGCGGCCGAAGTCGCGCCGGTAGCTCCAGCGGACGGAGGCCGCGTCGGCGTCGGCCCGGGTGGCGAACGCGCGCAGGGCGGCGGTGCCGTCGGGGGCCTCGCGGACGGCCGCGTACAGCGGGTCGGCGGCCAGCTCGGCCGGGGAGAGGTTGCCCAGCTGCTGGTACACCCAGTACGACATGAGCCCGCTCAGCAGCCGCTCCTGCCACCAGTCGGTGGCCCGCATGTCGCTGAGCCAGGCGGCGGAGGTGTTCCAGTCGTCGATGACGTCGTGGTCGTCGAAGATCATGCAGCTGGGCACGGTGGACAGCAGCCAGCGCACTTCCGGGTCGAGCCAGGACTCGAAGTAGAGGCGTGTGTATTCCTCGTAGTCGGCGACCTGGTCACCGGGCGGTTCGTCCAGGTCGCGGCGGTCGCCGATCCAGCGGCGGGTGGCGTCGGACACCTCGTCGGCGTACACCTGGTCGCCGAGCAGCAGCAGGATGTCGGGGCGGGCGCCCCCGGGGTCGGCCGCCATCCGGGCGGCGAGGGTGTCCAGGGCGTCCGGGCCCACCGGGTCCTTGCCGCCGGCCGGCGGCGCGGCCCAGCGGCAGGAGCCGAAGGCGACGTGCAGGCCGTCGTCGTCAGTGGGCGTGGCGATCACCGAGGGCGGGAAGGGCGAGTCGGGCGGCGGCCACACGCTCGCACCGTCGAGGAGTACCTCGTACGGCGTCGACGTGCCGGGGGTCAGGCCCTCCACCGGGACCAGGGCGTAGTGGTGGCCGGCCACGAGGAAGGTGCCGACGGTGCCCCGCGTCCCGTCTGCGCAGCGCACCTCGGCGGTGCAGGGGCCGCTCGTCTCCACCCAGACCGTCGCGCACGAACCGTCGGTGTACCTCAGCAGTGGGCCCAGGCGCAGTCCCGCCATGATGATCCTCTCCTTCGTCGCCCCGTACGGTACGGGGCGACGAAGGCCGGTGGAAGGTCGGTGCCGAACGGACGGCGGTCGGCCGGCGTCTTCGAGAAGTTGGTGAAGGCAGTAAGGGAGCGGGAGGAAACGGTCCCGGTCGAGGGCGCCCGTGGTGCCTGCCGCCGGCGGACCGGGTCCTGTCGGTGGCCGTCTACTACCGGACCAACCTCACGATGCGCCGGCTTGCCCCGCTCTACGGGATCTCCCCGGCCACCGTCTGCCGGGTCATCCATCGCCTGTGGCCGCTTCTCGCGCTGGAGCCGGCTCCGCGGCCCGTCGCGGACGTCGAACGGTTGTGGATCGTGGACGGAACCCTGGCTCGCGGCCGTACCGTCGCCGCGTCCTCCCGTAATTACCGGTTCTCGGCGAACGTGCAGGTCACCATCGATACGGACAGCCACCTGGTGATCGCCTCGGTCCGCCCCGTCCTCGGGAACACGGTGGACTGGTTGCTGACCTTGCCCACGGTCCACCGTTCTGCCTCACGCATGAAGCTGATCTCGCCGGCACTCAGAACCACGTTCCCGCCAGCGCAAGCGACGTGCTCATCGCCGCGGCGCCAGCCGAAGCACACCATCCGTGCCGACCACGAAGGTGAACGGTTCGGTCAGCTCTGCTGCCGATCGCTCAGCGATCCAGCCGTCGAAGTCAGCCGCCGAGCCGATTCGGCACCCGCCACCGTCAGGCCGGACCGCAGCCTTTAGCTCGACCGGTCCGACGTATCGGTAACTCCGCCCCCGCGTACTCACGTCAGCCAACCTAGCCTTGTTCCCGGGGACGGGGCGGGCGGAGGCGATCGCCAGGCGGCATGCGCCATAGGTGACGCCTCGATTTGTGACCGATCAAGAGCGATGTGCGGTCGGCAGGGCCGCAGGATCCACCCCGGAGAGTTCGACGATGCGGTGCGCCGGGAGGCCGGCGGCCAGAGCTTTGTGAAGCAGGGCGTCGCGCCCCTCCTCGCTGTCACGGTAAGACAGCAGTTCCTTCTCGACGGCCGCCACCTGGTCGGTGGCGGCAGCCCGGCGTACCCGCTCCAGCTCCTCCTCGGTCAGCGGCACCGGGAGCCGTTCTGCTCCCTCGGGAATCATCCCGGTCTCTTCGGGCGGCACGACGTGCAGCGCCGGAGACGCGGCATCGGTCTGGTGGGCATCGAGCCAGGCCCGCACGGCCGGTGCCTGCGGGCGTTCGCCGCCCGGCACGCCGCCGCCCACGCGAAAGCGGCAACCCTCCGCCCCCAACGCCCGATGCCACTGCGGCGCGCAGAGCTGCGAAGCCCACCCCGACACCAAGACCCACTGCGCAGGCACCGTCCTGCTGATCCTGCGCCACGACCCCCTCATCCGCCGCGTCTGAACCATTGAAGCAGTCTGCGAAGCGTGCACGCCGCTGATCCCGAACGCCACGGTCCTGGCCCGCGCCGAGCGCCCCCGCAGCACCCCCGATCGCACCATCACACAGGTGGCAGCCCCGCACGGGCGGTAGTTGCGGGCGGTTTCTCCTCACCCGCCGCTCCGAGTGCCGAGGACGCTGATCCCGTACGGCGTGCCCGGCGCAGCAGCTGGCGTTCATGACCTGGGCCCTGCCTGAGGCCCGGGATGTGGTCCGTTTGCTGATGTTGTTGGCCGATGACAGTGAGGCGGTGCGGGAGACGCGCAACCGGGTCGGGGGATCGCGGGGCGGCTGCTGGCGGAGTAGGACCGGGCTGTCGAGATGCGCCGAAGGGGTGACGGGGCGAGCCTGGTTAGGCCACTTCTTCCGATCCCTTGGAGAGTCATGATCGTCAAGATGTTGCATGACAAGGGCTTGCAGTCCGAGCACGCCTACGCCGCCGGGTTCGCATCGATCGGGCTGTCGATCGCGTCGTGGTGCGGGTCGATGAAGGTGGAGCCGTCGGGGGTGTCCCGCGCTGACCGGTGGGGGATCTTCGTCGGTGAGTGGGCGCCTACGTTCTTCGCGCTCGGGCTCGCCCTGGCGAACTACGAACGCGACGAACTGCACTCCGTAGCCGGCTGACAGCACCACGCCACGCAGCAAGCGCACGGCCCTCCCGCTGGGGAGGGCCGTTCATTTCCGGCGTTGACGCCGCTCGCCTTCCTACTTCTCCGCACAGGTTGGGTCGGCGGGTTGATGGCCAGTCCTGTTGTCGGCCACCTTCTCCGGCGTCGCCGACCTGCGCAAGCTCTTCACCGCCGCACGCAACCGACGCACCATAGGCCAGAGCACCATGTTGTTCGTCGACGAGATCCACCGCTTCAACCGCGCCCAACAGGACAGCTTCCTGCCCTACGTCGAGGACGGCACGGTCACCCTGATCGGCGCCACCACGGAGAACCCAAGCTTCGAACTCAACGGCGCCCTCCTCTCCCGCACCCAGGTCCTCGTCCTCAAACCCCTCGACGAAGCCGCCCTGTCCACACTCCTCGACCGCGCCGAACACCTCACCGACCACCGGCTGCCCCTCGACGACGACGCCCGCCGCGCCCTGATCGCGATGGCCGACGGCGACGGCCGCTACCTGCTCAACCTGGCCGAACAACTCCTTGCCCTTCCGGAGACCAGGACACCTCTGGACACCACCGCGCTCGCCCACCACATCCAGCAGCGCGCCCCGCTGTACGACAAGGCACAGGAGGGCCACTACAACCTGATCTCCGCGCTCCACAAGTCGATGCGCGGCTCCGATCCGGACGCGGCCCTGCACTGGCTCGCCCGCATGCTCGACGGCGGCGAGGACCCCCTGTTCGTCGCCCGCCGCCTGGTCCGCTTCGCGAACGAGGACATCGGCATCGCAGACCCGCACGCCGTCCAGCAGGCACTCGCAGCCTGGGACGTGTACGAGCGACTCGGCTCCCCCGAGGGCGAGCTGGCGATCGCCCAGGCAGTCGTCTACCTCGCCACCGCACCCAAGTCCATCGCCGTCTACCGCGGCTTCAACGCCGCACACCGGGCCGCCCGCCGCACCGGCTCCCTCATGCCCCCCGCCCACATCCTCAACGCCCCGACCCGGCTGATGAAGGACCTCGGCTACGGCAAGGACTACCAGTACGACCCCGACACCACCGACGGCTTCTCCGGCGCCGACTACTTCCCCGACGACATGGACCACGAGACGTACTACCAGCCCACCCACAACGGCTACGAAGCCCAGATCACAGAACGCCTCCGCCACTGGGCCGCTTTGCGGGCGCGCAGACAACGTGGCTGACACGACAGACGCCGGCTCAGACTACAAAGACCGGACGAGGTCAGCGTCGCGGCGCAAATGAGATGGCTGCGTGGCACTCCCTACTGCTGGTTGAGCCACACGGCGGCGGGGACAAGTCCTGGCGCGCCACAGGTCCCGCTCGGCGAACAGCTGAACCTCCGGCTCCTCGTGCCATAGAGAACTCGGCGCGCCCGGCCGCGGTTCGTCGGACAGGCCTCCAGGTCCCGTTCGATGAACCGCCGCCGCCAGGTGCGGACCGTGTCCGCGGCAACATTCAGCCGATGGGACATCTCCAGGATCGAGTGCCCCTCGGCGTACTCCAGCACGATCCTCGAGCGCTGAGCCAGAGCCTGGGCCGTCATGCGACGAAGCACCCAACCCTCCAGCACGGCCCGCTGGGCATCAGTCACCGAGAACGGCGGAATCTTCGGACCCGGACGACTCATGAACAACCAACGACGAACCTACGACTCAGGTCACTAGCCGGTGCCGGCTCCACCTCGGCCGGGCGCTAGCCGTACCGCACGTATGCCGACCGGGTCACTGCGGCGACGAGGCAGAAGTGACGCGGCCAGCGACCCGGCTGACCGCCGGAGGGACTGAGCTGAAACCCTCACAGACTTGCTCGGCAGGGAAGTCGTAGAACGCGAGCATTTCGGCCTCATCGCCGAAGGGCTGGCGGTACGGCTTCGAGGGGCTGGCGGGCCCGGCTCAGACCCCGTCCATCACCATCTGCGCGCTCTCAGCCTCGGCCTGGCGCTGGTCGTAGTCGGCGCGCGCGGCGGCGATCTCGTCCTGGTGGTCCTCGGTCCAGGTGACGAGCGCCTGGATGGTGTTGTGCAGCGTCGAGCCCATCGGGGTGAGCTGGTAGTCCACGCGCGGCGGGACGACGGGGTGCACCGTGCGGTGTACCAGCCCATCGCGCTCCAGCTGGCGCAGTGTCACAGTCAGCATGCGCTGGCTGATTCCGTCGATCTCGCGCCGCAGTTCGGTGAAGCGCAGGGTGCGGCGGTCGAGCAGGGCGATGACGAGCAGCGACCACTTGTCGGCCACGCGGTCGAGGATCTGACGGACCTCGCAGCCCTCTCGGGTGTCCCACTGTCGGGCTTGGTCGTCATCGGTTCCCGTGCAGTGACTCAGTGACTTCAAAGTGCCTTCTTCCATGGTCGTTCAGGGTGCACCAGGATCGAGACGGTAACAAGAGGGAACTGACAGGTGGTTCGGTAACCATCTGCGATGCCTTCGTTCTCTCTTTTCTCCCCTTCCCTTTTGCTTGAAGGAGCCGTCCATGTCCACGTCGTCCATGTCATCTCCGCCGGATCCAGGCGCCGCCCGCCTGAGCGGGCGCGCCTGGGGGGTGCTCTTCGTACTGTGTGGAGCGATCTTCCTGGAAGGTATCGATGTGGCCATGCTCAATGTGGCCCTGCCGTCGATCCGTGCCGACCTGGGGCTGTCCACCGGTGAGCTGCAGTGGGTGATGAGCGCGTACGTCGTGGGTTACGGCGGGTTCATGCTGCTGGGCGGAAGAGCGGCGGACCTGTTCGGCCGCCGACAGATGTTTCTGTTCTGGCTCACCGTGTTCCTGCTCTTCTCCGGCCTGGGCGGGTTCGCCGACGATGGATCGACGCTCATCGTCGCGCGCTTCGTCACGGGGGTTGCCGCCGCGTTCATGACTCCGGCCGGGCTGTCCATCATCACGACCGGCTTCGAGGAGGGGCCACAGCGTGACAAGGCCCTCTTGGTCTACTCCGGCACCGCGGCCGGAGGTTTCTCCATCGGTTTGGTCGTCGGAGGGCTGCTGGCCTCGGCCGATTGGCGCTGGGTGTTCTTCGCCCCCGTAGTCCTGTCGTTCCTCATCCTGGTCGCCGCCCTGGCCCTCATCCCCAAGTCCGAGCGGCCCGACCGCGCCGGGCAGCGTGTCGATCTGCTCGGGGCGCTCACCGTGACTGGCGCGATCGTGGTCCTCATCCTCGCCGTCGAACGTGCCGCCCACGCCGGCGTGGGCCAGACGCTCGGTACCCTCGCCGCGGGCTTCGCGCTCCTCACCGTCTTCGTACTGACCGAACGCCGGGCGGCCGCCCCGCTCGTGCGGCTGGGGATCTTCCGCAGCGGTTCCCTGGTGCGCGCCAACCTCGCCGCGCTGCTGTTCTCCGCTGGCTTCTTCGGCTTCCAGTTCATCGCCGTGCTCTATCTGCGGGAGTTGCGAGGCTGGTCCACGGTCCAGACCAGCCTCGCGCTCCTGGTGATCGGCATTGACGCCGTGCTCTCACCCACCCTCACCCCCAAACTCGTCAACCGCTTTGGCAACGTCCGGGTCATCTTCGGCGGCCTGGTGCTGGCCGTGCTGTCGTACGCCCTGTTCCTGCCGGTCGCCGGCGACTGGACGTATGCGGCGATGTTCCCCAGCTTCATCACCCTCGGCCTGGCGTTCTCCCTGGCCTACGGTCCGCTCACCCTTGTCGCCACCGAGGGCATCGACGAGGAGGAGCAGGGACTCGCGGGAGGACTCCTCTACACATTTTTCCAGTTCGGCGCCGCCCTCGGTCTGTCCACCGTCACCGCCGTCAACGTCTCGGCCACCGGCGACGGGGGATCCCCCAAGGCCCTGCTCGACGGCTACCACGCCGCCCTGCTCGTCCCGCTCATCGCGGCAGCCCTCGCCGCGCTCATCAGCGCGTTCGGCCTCCGCGGTCGCCCCCGTGCGACGGATGGCGACGCCACGCGGGTCGCGCCGGCCGCCGCCGAAGGTGCCGAGACGGCAGAGGCGGCGCGATGAGTCCCGCAGAGACGGAGGTGGCGCCATGGCGCTGAAAGGGCGCTCCTTCTCCGATGTGGAGAGCGAGTTCTTCCAGTACATAAGCGACATCGCATACGCGACGATGACCACTGTCGACAAGAAGGGCCGCCCCCGGGGTCGCATACTCCTGCCATCTGGGAGGTCATCGACGGCCGCCCCGTCGGCTGGCTCGCCGCAGGGCAGCCCGCCCGGGGTCGGCTATGACCCCGGCGGCTACTGGCGCGGCGGACCGACGGACCCGGAGTACCACGTGGGTCCGAGCCGGCCGGCGGGGCGTGCAGGGTGGGCGCTCGATCTCCCACGGCCGCCGGAGGTCAGTGGCGAGTGGCACGGGCGAGGCGGAGCTGGGTGTGGGCGGCGAGGACCAGCCAGGTCCAGCGGTCGGCGGCGGCCGAGTCGCGCAGGCGTGGCCGCGTCCAGCCGAGGGTCTGCTTGAGCATGATGAGTTCGGCCCGCTGGGAATCCGCCCCGCCGCAGGCTCCTGCTGGGCCGCCCAGACCAAGCCCGACCGCATCCCGGCGACCTGCCACCGCACCCACGGCGTCACCTACTTCCGCGGCTGCTACTCCATCGGCGACGACACACTGTGGGGTATCAACCGCCGGCACAAGGGCTCGGCCCAGTCCTTGGCCGCGCTGAGATCGATCCGCGCGGCCCGCGATCGAAGCACACTTCGGACCGCTTCGGCAGTTCACCCTGGCCAACTCGAATCACCCAAACCACACCGCCCAGACCCGCGAACTGCACCGCTACCTGCGCTGGCGCAACGTCAGCGCCCGCCACCGCGATGTCCTCGCCGCCGGACGCAAGGAACGCGCCCGCATCCGCAGCGAGAAGGGCATCCGCTGGGGCGGACGCCCTCTCGCCGACGCAGCCTGACCCCAAGCCGGTGAACCTATGCGGTCAGAGCACGTGCTCTGACCGCATAGGTTCACCGGCTTGATTTTCAGAGGCGGAGGCTATTGGGGGCGTTTTGAGGCGAGCATCCGATGCGAGGGCTCAAGAGGTGGTTGGGTACGAACCGGTGCGAGTGCGCTGGTAGCGCGCGGGGGTGATGCCCACGTGGCGTGTGAAGTGTCGGTTCAGGTGGGCTTGGTCGTGGAATCCCAGGGTTGTGGCGACCTCGGCGGGCCGGTGGCCGTCGAGGAGAAGTCGGCGTGCCTGCTCGATGCGCTTGCCGGTGAGGTAGGCGTGTGGCGGAAGGCCGTATGTCTGCTTGAAGCAGCGGATCAGGTGGGTGGGGTGGGCATACAGGATGGCCGCAGCCTCGCCTAGGGATATGCCGACGTGTATCCGTGCGTCCAGGAGTTCTCGCAGTTCGGCGGCGAGCCGGTTTGCCTCACGCCCCGGTGCGCGGGGCTGGAGCGCCTCGAGGTGGGAGTGGAGGCGTTCTGTGATGAACGAGAGGCGGGACTCTGCTTCGAACCGGTCTTCGGCATGAACGAGAGTGGCGTGCAGCTGGTGGATTCGACGGCGCAGTAGTCCGTCGGTGACGACTGGGGCGTCCACCGCCCGGCCGGCAAGACGCTGCGGGAGTACGGAGTCGTCGAGGTAGAGGTTGCGTTTGCGGAAGCCTGACGCTGTGACCGTGCGGCCGTCGTGGGGGATACCGGGAGGTAGCAGGAGGACGCTGGCGGTGCCGGTTGCCCCATGGCGGTGACGGTCGAGTGCGAAGTCCACGGAGCCGTCGTCGAGGATCATCAGGTCCCACGTGTCGTGGGTGTGGGCCGGGTATGCGTGGTCGGTGAAGTGGGCGTGGAAGACCTCGGTGATCCCTGGGACCTGCGGCCTCCAGGCACTGACGGTCGTGCGGGGTCGGTCACCACTCATGCCAGAAACGTACAAGACTGGCGGAAGCCGAGCACGGCAGGCTCGTGACACCGGCCGGAGGGGCTGAGGAGTCACTCCCGGTTGACCGGTCTTGAGGAAGGATGCCGCATGTCCAAGTCTGCTGTCCCTGTCAATCTCGCCGACAGGCTGTCGCAGTTCAGCGAGCTGTGGTCACAGAAAAAGGTGGCTGCGCTCAACGACTACGAGGTCAAACTGGCCAAGCTGAAGGGTGAGTTCGTCTGGCACACGCACGAGGAGACCGATGAACTCTTCCTGGTCATCAGCGGACGGCTCACCATCCAGCTCAGGGATGCCGATGTGGTGCTGGAACCCGGCGAGTTGTTCGTGGTCCCGCGCGGGGTCGAGCACTGCCCGGTGGCATACGAGGAGACCGCGATCCTGTTGTTCGAACCAGAGGGAACACTCAATACCGGTGACGCAGGCGGGCCGATGACCAAGGCGGCCGAAATCCTCAGCTGACAGGAGGGCGTAACGACATCAGGCCGCCGCCGTCATGGGGCGTCCGCCCCAGCGGATGCCTTTCTTGTTACGGGCGCGGGCCCGCACGCGTCGTTGAAGCGGTGGATCACTGTCGAATTGATCATCTAGGACCGCATCAGACAACGTTTGCCCTGTCGTGATAGGCGGGCCGACTCATC